>OZ242011.1:0-2265000 GCA_965204755.1 Candidatus Marinacidobacterium sp.
GAGCGGCGGGAGCGCGGCGTCCCGGAGCGGGTGATGCTGTTCCCGGCGGGCCGGGAGTTGGTGGGGCGGGACGGTCAGCGCTGGGTGTTCGACGCGGAGAAGGCGCGGGACGCGACGGCGGCGAACCAGGCGCTGATCCCGATGGACTTCAACCACGCCACCGAGTTGAAGGTGAAGTTGGGGGAGGAGACGCCGGCGGCGGGCTGGATCACGCAGGTGGATGTGCAGGAGGGGGCGCTCTGGGGGTCGGTGGAGTGGACGGACCGGGGCCGTTACGCGCTCCAGGCCCGGCATTACCGCTACCTGTCGCCGGCGTTCCACTTCGACGCGAAGACGCGCGAGGTGGGGCGGCTGCACTCGGTGGCCCTGGTGAACAAACCGAACTTGCGCCTTCCGGCGCTGAACCGCGAGGGGGGACCCATGGACGAAGAGACGACGGCCGGGACGACCGGCCCGGCGGCGGCCGGCGAGGCCGCCCCCCCGGCGGCGGGGCCGGAGACCGCCGCCGCGGCGAAGCCCCCGGCGGCCGCGGCGGGCGGCGCGCCGGCGCTGGCGTCGGAGGCGGCGCCGGACCTGTCGCGGTATGTGCCGCGGGCGGACTACGACCTGGCGATCGCGCGGGCCGCGGAGGCGGAGCGCCGGCTCTCGGAGCGGGCGCGGGCCGACCGGGACTCGGAGATCGAGTCCGAGGTCCGCTCCGCGCTCTCGGCCGGGAAGATCGCGCCGGGGAGCGCGGACTACCACCGGAAGGCCTGCGCCGCCGAGGGCGGGCTGGCCCGGTTCCGGGAGTTCGTGGCCGGGGCGCCGGTGATCGCCGGCCCGAGCGGGCTGGACGGCCGGAAGCCCGACGCCGGCGCGCCGGCGCTCAACGCCGAGGGCCGGCAGGTGGCGGCGATGTTCGGGAACTCCGCCGAGGACCTCGAGAAGTTCGGCGGCCCGACGGCCGCCCGGGAGGGCTGAGATGTTGAACCAGGACAGCCAGGCCCCGTCGCGCGACGGCCTGGTGATGGCGTTCCCGGTGAAGGCCGGGGCGACGATCCACGCCGGCGCCCTGGTGGTGCTGGACGGCGGCTACGCGAAGCCGGGCGCCAAGGCGGACGGCCTGGTGTTCGTCGGCCGGGCGCAGCGGCGGGCGGACAACGCCGGCGGCGCGGACGGCGCGGCGAAGGTGCTGGTGCAGCGGAAGCGGGTCTTCCGCTGGAAGAACTCGGCGGGCGGCGGGAAGGTGGCGCAGGCCGATGTCGGCGGCGCCGCCTACATCGCCGACGACGAGACGGTGACCAAGACCGCGGCCGGGGCCTCGAAGGCGGGGACCGTGCTGGCGGTGGACGACGACGGGGTCTGGGTCGAGTAGGCCCGGCCGCGACGAGGAGACAACGCTCATGCTCGTGAACCGGTCGGCGGTCGCGGAGGTCTTCCGCAACCTCACCGCCACCTTCAACAAGGCGCTCGCCGGGAACAAGGGCTCCGTGTGGCGGAAGATCGCCATGCGGGTCCCGTCCGGCTCGGCGGAGACGCTGCACCAGTGGGTGTCCCGCTTCCCGCAGATGCGGGAGTGGATCGGCGAGAAGGAACTGCAGCAGTTGCGGGCCTTCAAGTACGCGGTCCAGAACAAGGACTTCGAGACGACCATCGAGGTCCAGCGGAACGACATCGAGGACGACAACCTGGGGATCTACGCCGCGCAGGCGATGGCGGCGGGGGAGTCGGCGGCCTGCCTGCCGGACGACCTGGTGATGGGCCTGGTGAACGACGGCTTCAAGGCGAAGTGCTTCGACGGGAAGACCTTCTTCTCGACGCAGCACCCGCACGCCGGGAAGGCGGCGTTCTCGAACAAGGGGACGAAGGCGCTGGACATCTCGACCCTGGACAAGGCGAAGGAGAGTTACGGCGCGGCGCGGACCGCGATGCGGTTGGCGCGGGACGACGCGGGGCGCCCGCTGAATGTGAACCCGACGATCCTGCTGGCGCCGCCGGCGCTGGAGGACACCGCGAACGCGCTGGTGACGGTGGACCGGCTCGAGGACGGGAAGGCGAACATCTACAAGGGCACCGCCACCGTGCTGTGCGATGCGCGGCTGACCTCGGCCACGGCGTGGTTCCTGATCGACGGCGGCCGCTCGGTGAAGCCGTTCATCTACCAGGAGCGGAAGGCGCCGAAGGTGGTGCAGTTGACCGGCATGGACTCGGATCAGGTGTTCCTGCGGAAGTCCTACCTGTTCGGGGCGGAAGCGCGGGCGGCGGGGGCCTACGGCTTCCCGCAGTTCGCCTACGGCTCGACCGGGGAAGCGTGATGAAGCGGTTCTTCCGTCGGCTGTTCCGGGAGGCGGTCGCGATCTCGCGGGCGCATCCCCGGGGGGCCGCGCTGGTGTTCTTCGCCGGCGCGGTCTTCGGCTTCGCGCTGACCGGCTGCTGAGATGTCGCGGGCGCGGAGCCTCCGGGGCCTGGCGGGGAATGTGCGGTTCGTGGCCCGGTACAAGACCGGGGCGGCGATCGTGCTGTTCGCCGCCGGGCTGTGGACCGGGCTCCTGCCCGCCCGCTGCTGAGGGGGCGCCCGCGGTGGGGAACCCCTACGCGTCCCCGGCGGACATCGCGGCGCAGTACGGCGCCGAGGCGCTGCTGCTGCTGACCGACCGGGGCGGCGACGGCGGGGCCGACGCCGGGGCGGCGGAGCGGGCGCTGGCGGACGCCGCGGCGGAGATCGACGGTTACCTGGCGGGGCGCTACGAGTTGCCGCTGGAGCCGGGCCGGGCCGCGGCGCTGCGGCGGCCGGCGGTGGACATCGCGGTGTACCGGCTGGCGGCCGACGCCGCGACGGCGACCGACGAGCGGCGGCGCCGCTACGAGGACGCGAGGCGCTATCTGGAGCGGATCGCCTCCGGGGAGATCCGCCTGGGCGCTGACGCGCTCCCGGCTCCTCCGAGCGCGGCGGCGCTGCCGGCGCCGCGGCGGCGGTTCTCCCGGCGCTCGATGCTGGGCGTGTCGTGAGCGTCGCCATCCACCTGGCGGAGCCGGTGGCGGAGCGGCTCGAAGGACTGCGGGAGCGGATCGGGGCGGGGCTCCCGCACCTGCTCGAAGAACTGGGCGAGGAAGTGGCGGAGCAGGTGGATCGCCGGATCCGGGAGGAGAAGGCCGCGCCGGACGGGACGCGCTGGCCGCTGTGGTCACCGCGCTACAAGGCCACCCGCCACGCCGGCCACAGGCTGCTCATGGGCGAAGGCAACCTGATCGATTCGATCCAGCACTTCCTGACCGGCCCGGACACGGTGGTGATCGGCTCGCCGCGGGTCTATGCGGCGACCCACCAGTTCGGGGACGAGGGCCGGGGGATCCCGGCCCGCCCGTTCCTCGGGTACTCGGCGCGGGACATCGACGACCTGAACGAGGTGATCGACGACTGGCTCCGGGAGCGGGCGGCGTGATCCCCCGGCTGCTCGCCGCGCTGACCGACGGCCTCTCGGCGAAGTTGCCGGCGCTGCGGGCCTGCGAGGCGCACCCGGGGCCGGTGACGCGGGAGGAGATCGCGCGGCTGTCGAAGCGGACCCCGGCGGTGCTGGCGGCGTGCGTGGGCGCGGCCGGGGTGTCGGAGGCCGGGGACGGACGCCCGGACGCCGACCTCCGGCTGGCGGCCTTCGTCTTGGCCGGCGACCGGGGCGGCCTGCCCCGCGACCGGGCGGCGCTGGCGGCGGTGGAGGGCATCCTGGAATGGCTCCCCCGCTTCCACCCCGGCTCCGGGCTGCTCTCCGGCTTCCCGCAGCAGATCCGGGCGGAGAACCTGTTCTCCGGGAGCCTCGACCGCACCGGGGTGGCGCTCTGGGCGGTGTCCTGGCGGCAGACGGTCCGGCTGGGCGCCCCGGGGCGTCCGCCGTCCACGCCGGTGCCGAAGGAGTTGTACGCCGCCGGCGCGCCGCTCCCGGCGGCCCCGGACGCGCCGGAACTGCTGGTGGCGTAGCCGATGGCCCCGATGCCCGGCGGCGGGCGCTCCGGCGGCCGCGCGCTCTCCGATCTCCTCCGCCGGTTCGCCGCCCTGGTGCGCATCGGCCTGGTCTGCGAGGCGGCCCCGGGGCGGGCGCGGGTCCGGGTCGCCTACGACCGGGACGCGGAGGGGCGCCCGGTGGAGAGCGGCTGGCTCCCCTGGCTCGCCCCGATGGCCGGGGCCGACCGCTCCTGGCGGGCGCCTTCGGTCGGCGAGCAGGTGGTGGTCCTGAGCCCGAACGGCGAGGCGGCCGCCGGCGTGGTGCTGGGCGGCCTCTACCGCTCGGAACTCCCGGCCCCCTCCGCCGACGCCGACAAGCACCTGCTGCGCTACCGCGACGGCGCGGTGATCGAGTACGACGCGGAGGCCCACCGGCTGGCCGCCGCGCTCCCCGCCGGCGCTTCGATCGCGGTCGAGAGCCCCGACGGCGTGTCCGTGACCGGGGACTTCACCATCACCGGGGACCTCACGGTCTCCGGCGATGCGGCGGTCGGGGGCGACCTTTCGGCGGACGGCGATGTGACCGCCGACGGCGAGGTCTCGGACGGGACGACGATCTCCGCGATGCGGCGGGTGTTCAACCGGCACGCGCACACCGTGCCCCCGGCGGGGGTTCCGCCGGGCAGCCCGATCCCGGCGGACCGGATGTGACGGCCGCCTACCGCGTCCTCCGCCCGTTCCTGCTGGGCGGCCGCCGGCGCGCCCCGGACACGGAGATCGAACTGACTCCCCGGCAGGCCCGCTACCTGCTGCTCGACGGGCGGATCGAGCGCCTCCCGCCGCCGGCGAGTCCGGACGCGGGGGCCGCCCCCGCCGCGCCGCCCGCCGCCGAGGCGGGGGAGCCGGAGCCGCCGTCGGCGGCCGCCGGGGCCGCGGAACCGGATCCGGCGCCGGCGGCCGCGGAGCCGAAACCGCTCCCGCGCCGCGGGAAGAAGACCGCGTGACCGGGATGGACGCGGCCACCGGCCGCCCGCTCCGGGGCGACGCCCACCTCCGCCAGTCGGTGGCCGACATCCTCCGCACCCGGATCGGCTCCCGGATCATGCGCCGGGCCTACGGCTCCCGGCTGCTCGACCTGGTGGACGGCCCGCTGAACCGGGGCACGCTGGTGCGGCTCTACGCCGCCACCGCCGAGGCGCTGGCCCGCTGGGAGCCCCGCATCCGGGTGACCCGGATCCGGGCCGAGGTGGGGAAGGGCCGGGTGGTGCTCGACCTGGAAGCGGTGCGCCGGGCCGACGGCGCGCCGGCGGCGGTCCCGGGGATCGCGGTCGAGGGGGCGGCGTGACGCCCCCGGACCTCTCCAAACTGCCCCCGCCGGAGGTGGTGGCGCAGCCGGACTACGAGACCGTCCTCGCCGCGCTGACGGCGGAGTTCCGGGAGCGCTGGCCGGAGTACGACGCCACCGTGGAGTCCGACCCGGTTCGGAAACTCCTCGAAGTCTTCGCCTGGCGGGAGACCGTGCTCCGCCGCCGGGTGGCCGACGCCGCCCGGGCGGTGATGCTGGCCTACGCCGGCGGCGCCGACCTCGACCACCTGGCGGCGCTGCTCGCGGTGTCCCGCCGCGCCGGCGAGAGCGACGAGGAGTTGCGCGACCGGGTGCGCGGCGCGCCGGGCGCCGCCTCCACCGCCGGCCCCGCCGCCGCCTACCGCCACCACGCCCGCGCCGTGCCGGGCGTGGCCGACGCCGGCGTCTCCTCGCCCGCCGCCGGGACGGTGCGGGTCGTCGTCCTGGGGACCGCGGCGAGCGGCGTCCCGCCGCAGCCGGTGCTCACCGCGGTCTCCGCCGCGCTCGGCGCCGACGAGGTGCGCCCGCTCACCGACACCGTGCAGGTCCGGGCGGCGGCCATCGTCTCCTACGACCTCACCGCCGAACTGGAGATCGCCGACGGCCCGGACGCCGGGGCGGTGCTCGCCGCGGCGGAGGCCTCCGCCCGGGCCTACGCGGCGGAGCGCGGCGGGCTGGGACAGGGCGTCCCCCGCAGCGGCCTCTACGCCGCGCTCCATGTGGGCGGGGTCGAAGGGGTGACCCTCACCGCCCCGGCGGCGGATGTGGCCGCCACCGCGGCGCAGGCCGCCCGCCTCGACGAACTCACCCTCACCAAGGCGGCCTGACCCGGTGGAACCCGCCGCGCTGCTCCCGCCCTCCGCCGGGGCGCTGGAGCGGGCGCTCGACCGCGCCGCGGTCCGCGCCACCGCGATCCCGGCGCCGCTGCGCTCGCTCTGGCGACCGGCGCCCCCGGAGGGGCCGGAGCCCGAGCCCCCGCCGCAGGTGTGGACCGCCCCGGTGACCGCGCAGGGCGACGAAGGCGACGCCGGCGTCCGGTTCCGCGTCGAGTACGTGGAAGCCATCCACTACAAGGGCGTGCGGCTCCTGTCCGCGAACCACGGCGCCCTCCCGTCCTTCGACGGCGGCGACCCGGAGCCCCTCTACCCGTACCGCGTGGATTTCCGGGCGTCCGGCCCCGTCTGGGTCGTCCTCTCGGACAGGAGGGGGGAGTCCCGTCAGCGGGAACTCGCTCCCGACCGCGAGCGCGCCTACCGGCTGGCCATCCGCCACCACGACACCCGCCGCGGCTGGGACTTCGCCTTCGCCGACGACCTGGAACCGGGCCACAAGTACGGGTTCGCCTTCGCGGACTACGCCCTGGTGCGAGCCCTGTCGGAGACCGACCGGACCTTCGACCTGGCGATCTACGACCCTCTCCGGCTGCGGCAGGAGCCGCCCGGGCTCGAAGTCCCGAACGCCTGCCCCGAGCGCCTGCTCCCCTGGCTGGCCTGGGCGCTCGGGGTCTCCGCCTGGAACCCGGACTGGCCGGAGGCGGTGCGCCGCCGCGCCATCGCCGGGGCCTTCGCCCGCGCCCGCGCCGGCGGCACCCGCGCCGCCCTGCTCGAAGTCCTCCGCTCCATCGACGCCATCTTCACCATCACCGAGCGCCACGCCGGCCCCTTCACCTGCAAGGTGGAGATCCACAACTCCGTCGCGCTCGACGCCGCCGACCTCGCCGCCGTCGAGGCCCGCCTCGCCCCGGTCTGGCGGGCCTCGGTCACGCGCACCGTGGTGCTGACCCAGGGGTTCGCCGCCGAGTTCGTGGTCGCCTCCGGGGTCGGCTACGCCGCCGCCGCCGTCGCCTTCCTCCAACTCGAGGTCTGACCCCGATGGCCTTCCGCCTCCGCCTCACCGCCGCCGGCAAGGCCAAGTTGGCGGACAGCGCCAACGCCGGGCTGCGGGCGGTGACGGTGTCCCGGATGGGCATCGGCGACGGCAACGGCCCCGGAACCGAAGCCGACGCCTCCCCGCGCACCGCGCTCCGGAACCAGCGGGACACCGCCGCCGTCGCCGGCACCGCGACCAACTCCGCCGGCCGGCTGGCGGTCCGCGCCGACTTCGCCGCGCCGGCGGCGGGCTACAAGATCACCGAGGCCGGCCTGTTCGCCAAGGTCGGCGCCGGGGCGGAGTTCCTGCTCGCCTACTGGGCGGCGCCGGACGACGCCGGCGCCATCGCCCAGACCGCCCCGGGCGTCCGCCTCACCCTCGCGGCCATCCTGGACATCGGCGACGCCGACTCCGATGTCTCGGTCACCGTCGCTTCCACGGTGGCGCTGGCCTCGCCGCCGGACGACGCCTCCGAGTCCGGGCGCGGCATCGTGGAACTGGCCACCGCCGTCGAGGCGACGGCGGGCGCGGACACCGAACGGGCGGTCACCCCGGCGGGGCTGAAGACGGCGCTGGAGAGCGCGGCCCGCAAGGCCACCGCCGCCACCCGCGGCCCGGTGGAACTGGCCACCGCCGCCGAGGCCCGGACCGGAACCGACGCCGAGCGCGCGGTCACCCCGGAGGGCCTCGCCGCCGCGCTTCAGAGTGCCGACCAGAAGGCCACGGCGGAGCGCCGGGGTGTCCTGGAACTGGCCACTGGCGCCGAAGCGCGCGCCGGAGCGGACGCCGAGCGGGCGGTCACCCCGGAGGGCCTCGCCACCGCGCTCCGGAGCGCCGACCAAAAGGCGACGGCCGCCCGCCGGGGCACGGTCGAACTCGCCACAGCAGACGAGGCCAGTACCGGCGCGGACGCCGAACGCGCGGTCACCCCCGCCGGTCTCGCCGCCGCGCTGCAGAGCGCCGCCCAGAAGGCCACGGCCGCCCGTCGCGGGGTCGTCGAGTTGGCCACCGCCGAGGAGGCGAAGACAGGAACGGACGCCGAACGCGCGGTTACGCCTGCCGGGTTGCGCGCGGCCGTCAACGAGTTCGCCCCCATCGTCATCACCGCCTCGAACCCCGCCTACCGCTGGAATCGCAACGCCACCAAGGCGCTGGTCATCGTCTGGGGTGGAGGGGGAGGATCGGGCGGAGGGGGAGGCGGCGGTGGTGGAGGGGGGCACGTCAACTACGGCGGCGGTGCCGGCGCGGGCGCCGGCGGCGCTGCGGGCACCGGTGGCGCCGGCGCCGACGGGACAGCGGGCGGAGTCGGATATGCCTCCGCGCACGGCGAATCCGCGACCGGAGGGGGCGGAGGGGGAGGCGGCGAGGCCGGCGCTGATGGTGGTTCCTCCAGCGTGTCTCTCGGACCGAAAACCGTCGTTGCCCTCGGTGGCCGCGGCGGGTCTGGCGGTGGCGGCGCTGGCGGGGGGGACGCCCAAGATCGGGAAAGTCCGTGGAATTACGGCCCCGGTGGCGGGGGGGGAAGAGGTGGACGGAGCGGAGACGAGAAATATGTGGAAGGCGGCCGGAGTTCCCGAAACGACGGGGTCCATGCGAACGCTCGCGGCGGGTCTGACGACGCGCTCGGCGGCGGTGGAAACGGTGGTGCCGGCGGCAGGACGATCGGAGGAAGGGCCTGGTTCGGCGGGAGCGGCGGAAGGGGTTACCCCGGCCAGCGTTCGCAGACGGTCAGCGATGTGCTGACCGGACTGAGCAGCGCCAGCAGCCTGGTCGTCGCCATCGGGGCCGCCGGCAGCGGTGGAAGCGGGGGCGGCGGCGGAAAGAGCGGGAGAGGCTCCGCCTACAGCCGCGGAAATGGCGCCGACGGCGCCGACGGCGCGGACGGGGCAGCCGGTCGCGTGATCCTGATTCCCATGGCCTGAGGAGGGCCGCACAACCATGACCCAGTTCCTCCACGGCGCGGAAGTCGTCCAACTCGACGGCGGCCCGCGCCCCGTCCGAACCGTCTCCTCGGCGGTCATCGGCCTGGTCGGCTCCGCCCGCAAGGGCCCCCGCAACCAGCCGGTGCTCGTCCGCGGCAGCCTCACCCAAGCCCTCGACACCTTCGGCGACGAGGGCACCATCGCCGACGGCGTCCGCGCCATCCTCGACCAGACCCCGGCCGCGGTGGTCTGCGTCAATGTCTTCGACCCGGACACCCACCGCTCCGATGTCCCCGCCGAGGAGTACAAACTCGACGGCGACACGGTGGTCATCGCCAAGGGCGCGGCCGGCCTGGTGGTCAAGAACCAGGCGAGGTCCACCACCTACCAGACGCCGGGCGACTACGCCTTCGACGCCGCCACCGGCATCCTGACCCGGAAGGGCGCCGGCAACATCGCCGCCGGCGCCACCCTCTCGGTGTCCTACACCGAGGCCGACCCGGCGGCGGTGACCCCGGCGGCGGTGACCGGGGAGGTGGACGGGGCCACCGGCGCCTACGAGGGCGTGGAGGCGCTGCGCGGCGCGGAGTCCGCCCTGGGCGTCCGCCCCCGCATCCTCTGCGCCCCGGGCTTCACCGGGCGCACCACCGGAACCGCCGCCGGCGGCGACCTGGCCGCGCCCACCGCCGCCGCGCTGGTCCGGGTGGCGCAGCGGCTCCGCGCCGTCGCCGTCCTCGACGGCCCGAACACCACCGACGCCGCGGCCGCCGACTTCCGCGCCCTGTTCGACTCCCGCCGCGCCTACATCGTCGAACCCCACTTCGAGGTCCATGACCCCGACGCCGGGGCGGCCGCCTCCCAGCCGCCCTCCGCCCGCGTCGCCGGCGTCATCGCCGCCACCGACGCCCGCCGCGGCTTCTGGACCTCCCCCAGCAACCAGACGATCCACGGCATCTCCGGGACCTCCCGCCCGGTGGACTTCGCCCTCGACGACCCCACCAGCCGGGCCAACGCCCTGAACGCCGGGGAGATCGCCACGGTGATCCGCGACGCCGGCGGCTTCCGGCTCTGGGGGAACCGCACCTGCGCCTCGGACGCCAAGTGGGCCTTCCTCCCGGTGGCCCGCACCGCCGACCTCATCGCCGACAGCATCCTCCGCGCCCACCGCTGGGCGGTGGACCGGGGCATCACCCGCAACTACCTGGAGGATGTGGCCGGCTCGGTCAACGCCTACATCCGGGACCTCATCGGCCTCGGCGCCCTGGTCGGCGGCCGCTGCTGGCCGAGCGAGGCCAACACCGAGAACGCGCTGGCCGCCGGCCGCGTGTACTTCGACTACGAGTTCACCCCGGTCTCCCCCGCCGAGCGGATCACCTTCCGCGCCCGGCTCACCAACGACTACCTCGAGGAGGTGCTCCCGTGATCGCGGATGTCCTGCGCGACTTCAACCTGTTCGTCGACGGCCGGGGCTACCTGGGCCGCTGCGAGGAGGTCTCCCCCCCGAAACTGGCCATCAAGACCGAGGAGACCCGCGTCGGCGGGATGGACGCCCCGGTGGAGGTGGACATGGGCATGGAGAAGTTGGAGTGCTCCTTCTCCCTGCTGGCCATCGACCGGGATGTGCTGGCGCTCTGGGGCGTCTCCACCGGGAACCGGGTTCCGCTGGTCTTCCGGGGGGCGCTGCGCTCCGAGGACGGGACCGAGCGGGCGGCGGTCATCGAGGTGCGCGGGCTGATCCGGGAGATCGACTGGGGCACCTGGAAGGCGGGGGACAAGGCCTCGCTGAAGGCGACCATGGCCTGCCGCTACTACAAACTGGAGATCGGCGGGGACACGATCCACGAGATCGATGTGGAGAACGGCGTCCGGATCGTGGACGGCGAGGACCAGTTGGCCGAGCGGCGCAAGGCGCTCGGCATCTGACGCCCCGGTAAGGAGAGACCGTCATGGAAACCCCCACGCCCCCGCCGACCGTCCGGGAACCCCCCGCTCCCGCCCCGCCCGCCCCGGAAACGCCGTATCCCGCTCCGCCGCCGTCGCCCCTGCCGCCGGCGGCGCGGATGCCCGAAGTCGTGCCGATCGCCCTCGACCACCCGGTCGAGGTGGACGGCGCCACCGTCGAAGCGCTCTCCATGCGGCGGCCGCGGGTGGCCGACCAACTCGCCGTCGAGAAGACCGGCCGCACCGAGGGCGCCCGCGAAGTCGCGCTCTTCGCCAACCTCTGCCAGGTCTCCCCGGAGACCGTCCGCCGACTGGCGCTCAGCGACTACTTCGAGATGCAGCGGGTGTTCAAGGGTTTTTTGTCCCGCCGGCGGCCGACCTCCGCCGCGCCGTCGCGTTCGTAGCCCACCTCCTCCACACCCCGGTCACCGCCCTGGTGGAACTCCCGGTGGACGAACTCGCCGCCTGGGCGGAGGAGGCCAAGCGGATCGCCGAGGCCAAGTACGGCCGGCGCTGATCCCGCCCTACGCGACCTCGTCTTCGTCCACGCCGCGCAGCCCGTCGAGGAACGCCAGCGCGAACCCTACGAGCCACATGACCGCGAAGTACGGGAGCACCAGCACCAGGGCGAGCAGCGGCCCGAGCCCGACCACGACCGCCAGGTCGGTCACCCACTCGGGGTCGCCGCCGAAGTCCACCCGCAGCGCCCAGGCCGCGACCACCGCGCACGACAGCAGGACGAGCGGGACATGGGAAACCCCGTCGAACCACGCGAAGTAGCGTTCGCCCAGCGAGCGGGGACCTGACATGGCGACGACCGAGTTCGCGGCGAGTGTAGTCGTCGGGGCCACCCTGGCCCGGAACTTCGGGCAGACCCTGGGAACGGCGCAGAGCCGGATCCGGCGGCTGGGGGACGCGGCGGCCAAGGCCCGGATCGGGAAGGAGATCAGCGGCGACCTCAGCCGGCTGCAGGGTCGGCTGTCGGAACTCCAACGGGAGCAACTGTCCGCCGCCGGCAGTTCGGAAACCCTCGAGCGGGAGATCCGCGCGGTGGGCGCGGCGCTGCGGGAGTCCAAGGACCGGGCGAAGGCGCACGGCCTCGAAATCGGCGACGCGACTCGGGAACACCGGCGGTTCAGCGACGAGTTGGACCGCACCGAGCGGAAACTGGAACGCTCCCAGGAGCGCCAGAGCCGGCTCGCCGACCTGCGCAGCACCGCGGCCCCGGTGCTGGGCCTGGCCTACGCCGCTTCCCGCGCCGTCGGGAGCGCCATGGAGGTCGAGGAGAAGCAGGTCTATCTCCGCACGGTCATCAACACCGACGACGGCGACGCGGAGGCGGCCGCCGAGCGCGCCCGCAAGCACGCCGCCGAGTTCGCCCGGAACTCCCTCGCGTCGGAGACCGAGGTGCTGGACATCCAATACAACCTCCACTCCGCCGGCCTCTCCGAAGCGGCCGCCACCGCCGGCGCGGAGATCGCCCACAAGGTCGCGGTCGCCACCCGCGGCGACTCCGACCAGGTGGCCGCCGTCATCGGCACCACCTTCAACAACCTGGGGGAGGCGATCGCCGGCGCGGACCCGGCGGAGAAGATCGCGCGGATCGGCGATGTCCTGACCCAAGTCCAGCAGAAATACCAGATCACCGACTTCGGTCAACTCGGCGAAGGGATGGCGGAGGCGGCCGCCGGGGCGACGAGCGCCAAACTGCCGTTCGAACAGGCGGCGGTGGCCATCGGGATGATGAACAACGCGGGAACCACCGGCTCCAGCGCCGGCACGGCCCTGAACGCCGTGCTGCGCCAACTCCCGAAGGCCGCGGAGAAGTTGGGCGCCAGCGTCGTCCGAACCTCCGACGGCTCGCTCGACCTGGCAGGCAGCCTGGCGGCGCTCCGCGAGAGTCTGCCGCCCGAAGACGAAGTGGACGCCCGGGCGCGGGCGATCCAGGAACTCTTCGGCGACGAAGGCGCCAAGGGACTGGTGCCGCTGCTCGCCGGTCTCGACCAGTACCGCGACGGCCTGGAAGCAGCCGGCGCCTCCGCCGGAACCTTCGAGACGGCCTACGACGAGATCGCGGACTCCGCCGGCGGCCAGTGGAAGATGTTCGTCCAGAACATCCAGCAGGTCGGGACCGCCTTCGGCAGCGCCCTGCTCCCGGTCGTGGGCCCGGTCTCGGCCGGCCTCGCCGCCGTCGCCGGCTGGACGGGCAGTCTCCTCGAGTCCGTGCCGGGACTGGGCGCGGGGATCGCCGGACTCGTCGGCGGTTTCGCGGCCCTCGTCGTCGTCAAGAGGGCGCGGGCCTACTTGGGCACCTTCGGGGACGAGGTGAGGCAGGCCAAGGCGGCGCTGGTCCGGATGGGCAGGAGCCTGACGCTCACGAACCTCAAGATGAAGGCGCTGGCCGTCGGCGGCGCCATCAAGAAGGCGGGGTCGGCCCTCGTCGGCCTCGCGTCCGGCGGACTCAAGGCGGCCGCCGCCGGGTTCCGGGCGCTCACCGGCGCCATCGCCGCGAACCCCATCGGCCTGGTCATCACCGGCGTCGTCATCGCCGCGGCGCTCATCTGGAAGTACTGGAAACCCATCAAGGCGTTCCTCGGCCGCGTTTTCGCCCCGCTGGTCGAGTTCGCCCGCCCGGTCTTCGCTTGGGTCTCCGCGAAGGTCGCCGCCTTCGGCGGCTGGCTCCTCGGTTTCTGGACCCCCATCAAGGCGTTCCTCGGCCGCGTCTTCACGCCCCTGGTCGAGTTCGCCAAACCCGCCTTCGCCTGGATTTCCGCCAAGGTTGCCGCCGTCGGCGGTTGGATCCGGGAGAAACTGGGCGCTGTCGGCCCGGCTGTCGGCCTCCTGCTCGGCCCGATCGGCCTGGTGGTCGGGGCGGCGGTCCTGCTCTACCGGAACTGGGAGCCGGTCTCCACCTTCTTCGGGCGCGTCTGGGCCATCCTGGGAGACGGCGCGCGAGCCGCGTTCGCCGCGCTGGGCCGCGGTTGGATGGCCGTGAAAGGCGGGTTAAGCGGCCTCCGAAACGCCGTTTCAACCGCCGTCGGCGCCGTCGTCTCCTACCTTCGGAACTTCTCCCTCGCCGAGATCGGGAAGAACCTCATCGCCACCCTCGGCGAAGGCGTCATCGCCGCCAAGGACGCCCTCGTGGACAAGGTCGGCGGCGTCTTCGGCGCCGTCCGCGACCTCCTCCCGTTCAGCGACGCCCGCGAGGGCCCCTTCTCCGCCCTCACCACCTCCGGCGCCGCCATCCTGGACACCGTGGGCGCGGGCGTCCGCCGCGCCGGGCCCGGGCCGCTCCGCCGCCCGCTCCAGTCCGCCCTCGGCGCCGCCGTCGTCGGCCTCGCCCTCCCCGCCGCGGCCGCGCACCCGGACGCACTCCTCCGACGGCCGTCCGGTCGGCCGGCCCGAACCGCCGCCGCCCGTCCGCAGGTCGTCGTCAGCCCCGGCGCCGTCGTCCTCCACTTCCACGGCCCCGCCGACGACCCCCGCCGGATCGCCGTCGAGGTGGAGCGCCGACTTGCCGACCTGATCCGCAGCGCCGACGCCGAGGCCCGCCTCCTCGAAGCGGACTCGGACTAGCCCGGTGCCCGCCGGCCGACCCCGCCGTCGCCCGACGCCGGCGGCCGCCGCGTCCCCCGATGCGCCGCCCCTCCGGAGCGCCGACGGCCGCGCTGTCGAGCGCCCGGTCGTCTTCAGCGTCCACAGCCCGGCCGGAGCCTCCCCGAGCGCCCGCCGCCGCGTCGCCGCCCTCTTCGCCCGCGCCTTCCGCTCGATGAACCGGCAAGACCTGCTCGACCTCGCCCCGGAGCCCCCTCGAAGGAACGCGCCGTGAGCGCCGGCGCCCGGATGATGGCCCTCGGGTCCTTCGTCTTCGGACTCGACTCCGCCCCCTACCGCCGCCTCTCGCGCCGCACGCAGAACCGCTGGGCCGCCTTGCCCCGCATCGGCCGCCCCCCGGCGCTCCAGCACCTCGGCCCCACCGCCGAGGAGATCACCCTCGAGGGCGTCCTCCTCCCCGACCTCGGCGACCCCGCCTCCCTCGAAACCCTCCGCTCCCTGGCCGCCGACGGCGAACCCCACGCCCTGGTCGACGGCGCCGGCCACAACCACGGCCTCTGGGTCATCCGCGAAGTCTCCGAAGAACAGGACGCCCTCCTCCCCGACGGCGTGCCCCTCCGCCGCGCCTTCCGCGTCTCCCTCCTCGAATACGGGGAAGACCAGCCCCCGCCCGGCGCCCGGGACCGCCCATGAGCACCTACCGCACCGTCGAGGGCGACACCGTGGACCTCATCGCCTGGCGCCACTACGGCGACGAGGCCCTGGCCGCCGTCATCTTCGACGCCAACCCCGGCCTCGCCGACCTCGGCGCCGTCCTCCCGACCGGAACCCTCGTCCGCCTCCCCGACCGCGCCGACGCCCCGCCGCCCGCCGGCGCCGGCCGCGTCCACCTCTGGGACTGAACCCGGTGAAGCCGGCCTTCCGGCTCCGCGCCGGGGACGCCGAAGTCCCGGTCGGCGACCGCCTACTCGACCTCAAGGCCACCTCCACCTCCGACGACGCCTCGGACACCCTCGAACTCACCCTCGACAACCGGGGCGCCGCCGTCGCCCTCCCCCCGCCCGGCGGCGAACTCGAAGCCTGGCTCGGCTACGCGCCCTCCCCCAGATACCTCGGCCGCTTCCTCTTCGCCGACCTCGAAGTCTCCTTCCCCCCGCTCCGGCTCACCCTCCGCGCCACCGCCGCCGACTTCGGACGCGCCAGCACCCTCAAGGCGCCCCGAACCCGCAACTGGCCCGAACGCACCACCCTGGGCCAGGTCGCGAAAACCCTCGCCGACGCCCACGGCTACCGGGCGAGGGTCGCCCCCGCACTCGCCGCCGTCCCGGTCGAGAACCTCGACCAGGCCGCCGAGTCCGACCTCGCCCTGCTCGCCCGCCTCGCCGAGGCCCGCGGCGCCGCCGCCAAGGCCGACGCCCGCCACCTCCTCGTCGTCCCCCGCGGCGCCGGAACCTCCGTCAGCGGCAAACCACTCACCGCCGCCGTCCGCCCCGAAGACGCCCTCTCCGCCCGCGCCTCCCACCGCGAACGAACCCGCTACGCCTCCGCCTCCGCCAAGTACCACGACCTCGACTCCGGCGAAACCGAAACCGTCACCGCCGGCGACGGCGAACCCGCCTTCGAGGTGCGCGGCGTCCGGCCCACCCGCGCCGACGCCGAAGCCGCCGCCGAGGCCGCCCTGTCCACCCGAACCCGCGCCACCGCCGAACTCGACCTCGAACTCCCCGGCCACCCCGACCTCGCCGCCGAAACCCGCCTCCGCCTATCCCGCGACTGGCCCGAAGGCCTCGCCGGCGACTGGACCGTCACCCGCGTCGCCCACTCCCTCGGCTCCTCCGGCTACCGCACCCGAATCACCGCCGAACAACTCCCCGAAGCCCCTCCGAACCCCTGACCCCGAGCCCGCCCCCGCGCCCGACTGTGCCATTTACAACGGTAATTCGTGCCGTTTGCTGTTGAATTCCGTGCCATCTGCTATGGCTGCTTACACCCCGCCAACTATCGCGGGGAGGGGGCCACCCCCTCCCCGCACCCCTCCCCGGTCGGCGCTTCGCGCCGACGGGGGCTCCCCGGACTTTCTCCACGGGCTGGCACCCCCCGCGGCGCGGCGGCCCCTCCGGCGAGGGGCGGCGCCTCCGCCGCGGCGCGGCGATAGACGAGCACCGCCGCGGCGAGGTCCTCCGCCGCGATTCCCTGCGACTCGAAGAGCGAACCCGCCGCCGGGCGCCCGGCGCCGGCAACCGACCTGCCCCCGGCGACCACGGCGGCGAGGCTCTCCACCGCGCTCCAGTCGAGGTCTCCGGCGTCGGCGAGGGCGGTCAGGTCGCCGCACTCTTCCCGCGCTTGGCGGAGGTCGTCCACGACGATCCGGCCTCGGCCGAGGACCGCCTCGGCGTCGAGTTCGCGCCGGGATCGGGAGTTCCCGCCGGCGGCGGCCACGAACGCCCCGGAGGACAGCCAGGCGCCCCGGACGACCGGCGTCCGCGAAGAAGTGATCGCCACCACCAGGTCGCGGTCCCGGACGGCGGCTTCGGCGCTCTCCGCGGCATGCACCGGGATGCCGAGCGCCTCCGTCATCTCCTCGGCGAACTCGGCGCGCCGCTCCGGCGACCGGCAGTAGGCATCCACCCGGGTAACGGGGCGAACGGCGGCGAGGGCCTCGAGTTGGGTGCGCGCCTGCCCGCCGCAGCCCACGATCCCGACCGACGCCGCGCTCGCCGGCGCCAAGTGGTCGGCCGCCACGCCGGTGGCGGCGCCGGTCCGGATCCGGCCGAGCGCGTCCGCCTCCATCACCGCCGCGAGGGCGCCGCTCTCCTGTTCGAAGAGCAGGAAGACGAACCGCGCGCCGTCCCGCCCGCTGGCGTACGCCTTGAGCCCGCAGAAGCCCAGCGCGGCGCTCGCCGCCGCCATGCTGTGGAACACCCGCGCCGGACGCCGGCCTCCGGGCAACTTCAACCGGCGGCGGGGGAGGCTCTCCGCCTCGCCGGCGCCGATCCGCCGGAAGATGTCCTCCACCGCCCGGACGGCGTCCCGCATGGGAAGCGCCTCCCGGACGAGGTCTTCCGGGAAATAGCGGGCGGTCAACGAACCATTCCGGGGCCGGGCGGCGGGCGCCGCGCCCCGAGCCGCCGAAGGGTACGGCCGGCGGGAAGCCCGGGGCCCGCCGGGAGGGGGACTTCCTAGACTTCCCGATGCCCGACGCCCGAGCCGGCGCCCGATTCCGGCGCGACTCCCTTCGCCTGACGCGTTCCCGGTGACCGCCCTCCTCACCACCGCCGCGATCCGCGAGGCGGAACGCCGCGCGGTCAGCGAAGTCGGGATCTCCACGCGGCTCCTCATGGAGAACGCCGGGCGGGCCGCCGCCCGCGAGTTGCTCCGCCTGCGCCGACGAGCGGCGCGGCGCGCCCCCGGCCCGCCCCCGCGGGCGCTCCTCGTCTGCGGGGGCGGCGGGAACGGCGGCGACGGCCTGGTCGCCCTGCGGACGCTGGCCGCCGAGGGCTGTCCGGCTTCCGCGATCCTGCTCTCGTCGAGCGGCCGGCTCCACCCGGACACGCAGGTCAACCTCGAAGCCGCGCTCGCCCTCGACCTTCCCGTGACCTGCGTCGAGACCGAGGAAGAGTGGAAGACGGCGCTGGGCGCGGCGCTCGGGGCTGCGCCGCCGCCCGGCGCCGGGCCGGGGTGGGTGGTCGTGGACGCCCTGCTGGGAACGGGCGCGGAGGGCCCCCTGCGGGGTCTCGCCGCCGCCGCGGTCCGCGACCTCTCCCCGAGGGATCCGGACGGCGCCGGATTCGCCGGATTTGCCGACTTCGACGGCCCGGTGCTGCGCGCGGCGGTGGACCTCCCCACCGGCGTCTCCCCCGACCGGGGGGGACTCCCCGGGCCGGTGCTCCGGGCCGACCTGACGATCGCCCTCGCCGCTCCCCGCCCCAGCCACTTCGTCTCCCCGGCGGCGGAGGCCTGCGGGGAAGTCCGCGTGGTCGAGATCGGGATTCCGGCGCGGTTCCTCACCGGCGCCTCCCCGGAAGCAGACCCGCCGCTCCGCCTCCTCGACCGGGAGACCGCCGCCGGCTTCGTTCCCGCCCGTCCGCCCGGCGCCCGGAAGGGGCAGTTGGGGCGCCTGCTGCTCGTCGCCGGCTCCCGGCGGATGCCCGGCGCGGCCGCGCTCGCCGCCGAGGGGGCGCTCCGCTCCGGCGTCGGCCTGCTGACCGTGGCCGCCCCCCCGGAGGCCTTCGGCCCGCTCCCGCCGGAGGCGATGCGGCGCCCGCTCCCGGCGGACGCCGAGGGAGAGATCACCGAGGACGCCGCCGAAGCCGTCCTCCGCGAAGCGGCCGGGGACGGCCGTCGTCCGGACGCGATCGCGGTCGGGCCCGGATTGGGGCGGCGGCCCGGAGTCCGGGCGGCCGTCCGCCGGATCGCCTCGGAAACCCGGCAGCCGACCGTCCTCGACGCCGACGGCCTCCACGCCTACGCCGGGGACGCCTCCGCCCTCTCCGGACGGGAAGGGCTCGCCCTGACGCCGCATCCGGGCGAGGCGGCGCGGCTGCTCGGCGCCGCGCCGGCGGAAGTCGAGGCCGACCGGGTGGCCGCGGCGCGGCGGCTGGCCGCCGCGAGCGGCGCGGCGGTCGTCCTCAAGGGACGGGGAGCGGTCGTGGCCGAACCCGGGGGCGCCGCGTTCGTCAACCGCGCCGGCGGCAACGAACTCGCCGGCGGAGGCTCCGGCGATGTCCTCACCGGCGTCGTCGGGGCGTTCCTCGCCCGGGGCGTTCCCCCGGCCGGCGCGCTCGCCGCCGGAGCGTTCACCCTCGGACGCGCCGGCGAGATCGCCCGCCGGGCCCTCGGCGCGGAGGCGGTCACCGCCTCCGACGCGGCGGCGCGCCTGGGGCTCGCCCTCCGCGGCCTCGCCGCCGGGCGCCGCCGCTCCCGATGACCGCTTCCTGCCCGCCCGAAACCGGCTCGGCGGCGCCGGCCGGGGGAACCGTGGTCACCCGCTCCCCGGAGGAGACGATGGACGCCGCGGCCCGGCTCGCCCGGGAACTGCCCCGCTGCCGGGCCTTCTACCTGGAGGGGGACCTCGGGGCCGGGAAGACGGTGTTCGCGAAAGGACTCGCCCGCCACTACGGCGTCTCCCCCGACCGGGTCTCGAGCCCCACCTTCGCCCTGGTCTCGCAGTACTCGGAAGGCCGCCTCCCCTTCTTCCATCTCGACCTCTACCGGATCGAACGCCCCGAGGAACTCGAGGAGTTGGGGATCGAGGAGATGGAGGAGCGGGCCGCGGTCGTCGTGGTCGAATGGCCGGAACGCCTGGGCCCCTACCGGAGGGCCGACGCCGTTCGGGTCGTCCTCGAACGCTCGCCCGACGGCGCCCGGACGATCCGGACGGAGCGCGGGCCCGACGCCCCGACCCGGGAACGCGCTCCATGAACCCGCGCGCCGCCTGGCCGGCGGCGATCGCGCTCGCCGCCGGCCTCCCCGGCTGCGGCGGGCCGACGGCCGGGCGGACCGCGTCCGACGGGCCCGACGGGGCCGACGGGCCGACCGCGAACCTCATCGTCGTAACCGTCTCCTCGCTCCGCGCCGACCGCCTCGGGATCTACGGCTACCGCCGGAACACCACCCCCCGCCTCGACCTGCTCGGCGCGTCCGGCGCCCTCTTCCTCGAAGCCCTCACCCCGTGGCCGGAGACGGCGCGCGCCGCCCTCGCCGCCCTCAGCGGAGCGGACCCGGCGGAGGCCGCCCTCGGCGCCCCGGCCCGCCTGGCCTCCGCGGAAGTCGGACGCCGCCTGCTCCCGGCGCTCCTCCGCGCCCGCGGGTACCGGACGCTGGCCGCGGTGGACCACCCGGCCCTCGTCGGCCTCTTCGGCGCGGCGAGCCCCTTCGACCGGCGGCTCGACCTCTGGGAGCGGCCCGGCCCGGAGGCGGCGGACGCGGTCGCCGGGTTCGCGGAGGAAGTCCTCTCCGGCCCGGAAGCCGCCGACCCGTTCTTCCTCTGGCTCCACTTCTCGGCCCCGGAGCCGCCGCTCGCCCCCGGCGACGAGGACCTGGCCGCGGTCGCGGCGGACGGCGCCGGAGCCGACTCCCCGGTCTTCCGGGACGGCCCCGTCCCGGCGGCCGCGTTCGCCGGCGGCCCCGGCTACCGGGAGCAGGCGGACCGCTACGACGCCGCCGTCCGCTCGGTGGACCGGGCGGCGGGCCGCGCGCTCGACGCCCTCGCCGCCGGGCCGGCCGCCGGGAAGACCCTGGTCGTCGTCGCCGGACTCCACGGGGAGTCCCTCGGCGAACACGGCGCCCCCTTCGTCCGTCCGCGGGGTCTCTTCCACGAGTGGCTCCGCGTTCCCCTGCTGTTCGCCTGGCCCGGCGCCGCCGAACCGCCCTTCCCGCCCGGCGCCCGGTTCCCCGGGCTCGTGAGCCTCGCCGACCTGGCGCCGACCGCCCTGACCCTGCTGGGGGCCGCCCCGCCGCCGAGACGCCCGGAGGACCTCGGGATCAGCCTGGCGGAGGCTCTCGGCCGGAACCAGCCGCGCCCCCACTTCCGGCTCCACGCCGCTTCGGAAGGCGGCCTCTTCGCCATCTACGACGGCCGGCTGAAGATGCTGCGCCTGCCCGGGTCCGGCGGCCAGCCCCCGCTCTTCGCCGCCTTCGACCTCCGGCGGGACCCGAACGAAGCGGAGAACCGCTACTACGGGGCGGAGGGCTCCCTCGCCCCGCTCAAGGCGGAACTCGACACCCGCCGCATCCGCGCCGTGGCCTTCCGCCAGCGGAACGAGCGGGCGGCCGCGGAATCCGGCGACCCTGACGGCACCGCCGGCGCGCCGGCCGCCTCCCCCGCCCTGCGCGAAGCGCTGGCGGCCCGCGGCTACCGGTAGCCCGCCGCCCGGCGGCCCCGGGCCCCGGCGGCCGGCCGGCTCATGCCCGGAAGAAAACCATCGAGTTGCCGCTGGGGAAGAAGAGCGTGAGGCGGTCGCCCTCGACGGCGAACCGGCACGGCTCCCGGTGGCGCTCGGCGGCGTCGGGGAACGACCGCATCGCCATCCGGAGCGGCGCCTCCGGGAGGGCGCCGACCGCCTCCCCGGCGGAGAGGTGGTAGGCGTGGGTCAGCGTGAGCTTCTCGCCGTCCCGGAAGAACTGTCCGCCCTCGGCGGAGCCCCGGAGCGGCGTACCGGAGTCCTCCCCGCCTCCTCCGGCGCCGGTAACGAAGAACACGACCATCCACTCCCCTTCGGAGGCGCCTTCCTCGCCCGAGAAGACGATCCGTCCGTCCACCGGCAGGACCTCCCCGCCGGCCAGCCGGTATTCCCGGGGCCGCCAAGCGCCGAGCAGCCCCCCGTCCGACTGCCGGGCAGCCGGGGCGGCCGCCCCGACCGACGATCCTGCCGCCGCCCCGCCGGGAGTCGGCTCGACGGGGTTCGAGACAGCAGGGGTCGAGGCGAAGAGAACGGCGAAGAGGAAGGCGAGAGCCGCGGCGGCCCCCGAACCGGACGGCGAACCGCGGCCTGTCGAACGCATGGGAACGGACGATACCGGCCCGCCCCTCCGCCCTAGACTTCCGCCGCCATGAGGAACCCGGCGAATGCGGGCGCCCCGACCGGGGAGCCGGGCGCCGCCTTCCTCGAGGAGCGTCTCCGGACGATCGCCCGGGAGAAACTGCTGGAGGAGTTCCTCCCCCGCCTCGAGACCGCCGTCGGCCTCCTCTCCGAGGAGGAGGTCTGGCGCAAGCCGAACCCGGAGAGCAACAGCGTCGGCAACCTGGTCCTCCATCTCGAAGGCAACCTCCGGCAGTGGGTCGTCTCCGGGCTCGGCGGCGCGAAGGATGTCCGGGATCGGCCGCGGGAGTTCGCCCCCCGGCGGCGCGAGCCCGCCGCGGAAGTCCTCCGCCGGCTCCGCGCCGCCGTGGAAGAGGCGGTGGGGGTGATCGCCGCCCTCCCGTCCGCCGACTTCGCCCGCCGGGTCCGGATCCAGGCCTGGGAGGTGGACGGCGTCGAGATCGTGATCCATGTCGTGGAGCACTTCTCCTACCACTACGGGCAGATCGCCTACGCGGTCAAGGCCGCCCGCGGCGAAGACCTCGGCTTCTACTCGGGGATGGCGCTCGACGGGCCCCCGCCCGGCGACCGGACGCGCTGACCGCCGGCTGTCCTCCACCCTCCGCGCCCGCCCGCGCCGCCCGATGCCCCGCCCGATGACCCGCCGCGCCCCCGCCGCGCTCCTGCTGCTGACTGCGCCGCTCCTCGCCGGCTGTTCCCTCGTCACCGGCGTCGCCGTGAACTCGCTCGCGGAGGTGCTCGCCGAGGGGGAGGCGGTGTACCGGTCGGACGAGGACCTCGAACTCGTCGGCAGCGCGCTCGCCTTCAACCTGAAGACCCTCGAGACGCTCCTCCTCGCCAACCCGGAGCACGACGGGATGCTCCTGAGCGCCGCCAAGGGCTTCCTGCTCTACACCTACGGCTTCGTGGAGCCGCAGCGGTTCGACCTCGACTTCACCCAGTTCGAGGAGGAGCAGGCCATCCGGGCGCGGGCCGCCCGGCTCTACGCCCGGGCCGCCGACTTCGGGATGCGGGGGCTCGAACTCCGCCACCCGGGAATCCGCGAGCGCCTGCGCCGGGCCCCGGAAAGCGCCGCCGCCGAACTCGAAACCGAAGACGCGGCGCTGGCGCTGTGGACCGGGACCGCCCTCGGCGGGCGGATCGGGATGGCCACCGACGACCCCGAAGCCACCGCCGACCTCTCGGTGGTCGGCGCCCTTCTGGACGCTTCGCGCCGCCTCGACGACACCGTGGACGACGGCGTGGTGTACGACTACCTGAGCGTCTATGAAGTCGCGCGCGTCGGCGGCTCGATGGAGCGCGCCCGGGAGCACTACGAACGCTCGCTCGCCGTCGGGGCCGAGCGCCTCCCGGTGGTCTGGTCCACCTGGGCCGAGACCGGCTCGGTGGCGAACGGCGACCACGAGGAGTTCGACGCCCTCCTCCGCCGCACCCTCGACTTCGACCTCGACAGCGAGCCCGGCGGCCGCCTGCTCAACCGGATCGCCCAGGAGCGCGCCGCCTGGCTGCTCCGGAACCGCGAGGACTACTTCCTCGACATCCTGCCGGCCGAAGGCCGATCGTCAACCGCCGAAGGCCCATCGTCAACTGCCGAAGGCGGACCGTCAACTGCCGAGGGCGGACCGCCAACCGCCGAAGACGGACCGTCAACCGCCGCCGCGCGAACCCCCGCCGCCCCCGGCCTCCCGCCCCTCCCATGAACGACCCCTCCCCCGCCACCCGGCGCCGGCCCCCGGCGCTCCTGCGAGCCGCCGCGCGGCTCCTGCTCCCCGCGGCGGCCCTGCTCGCCGCCGCGCCCGCCGCCGAAGCGCGCGTTTCGCTCCGCCTCGCCACCGTCGCCCCGAGCGGCTCCGCCTGGCACCTCATCCTCCAGAAACTCGCCGCGGACATCGGCCGGGAGACCGACCGCGAAGTCCGGATCCGGGTGCTCGCCGGAGGCGCCGCCGGCGACGAGACCGACCTCATCCGCAAGATGCGGATCGGGCAGGTGCACCTCGCCGCGATCTCCAATGTGGGGCTCGCCGAACTCGACTCGAGCGCCTGGACGCTGTCCATCCCCATGGTCTTCCGGGACTACGCCGAGTGGGACCATGTGCGGGAGGCCGTGAACCCGACCATCGAAGAGACCCTGCGGGGGCACGGCTTCCACACCCTCGCCTGGGCCGATGTGGGCTGGATCCACTTCTTCTCCACCCGCCCGGTCCGCACGCTGGAGGACATCCGGGGCCTGCGGCTCGCCGGGTCGGCCACCGACCAGACCGCGGTGGACCTGCTCCGCTGGGCCGGCTTCGACCCGGTGCCGATCAACACCGTGGAGATGGTCAGCGGCTTCCAGACCGGGCTGGTGGAGGCCGCCGGGCTCCCCGTCATCCTCGCCGAGGGCTCGCAGATCTACCGCTCGGCGCAGTTCATGAACGACCTGAAGTGGGCCCCGCTCCAGGGGGCGGTGGTGATCCACGAGACCGGCTGGGAGCGGCTCGATCCGCAGCAGCGGGAAGTCGTGACCCGGCTGAGTCTGGGCGCCGCCGCCGAGTTCCGGCGCACGAACCGCGAACAGGAGCGGAAGTCCCTCGCCGCGATGGAGAGCCGGGGACTCGAGGTGATCGAAGCCACGGACGCCTTCCGGGCGGAGTGGCAGACCGCCGCCGAGAGCGCCTGGCCGCTGGTGCGGGAACGCCTGGTGCCGGCCGAGGTCTTCGACGAGGTCCTCCGCCTGCGGGACGCCTTCCGCTCCGGCGAGAACTGAGTCCGGGCGGCGCCCCTCCCGCTCCGCCCCCCTCCCCCCGGCGGCGGCGAGCGGCTGCTAACTTCCGCCGCGCCGCCGCATGAGCCCGTCCACTCCTCCGGAAGACCCCGCCGAAGCGCCGGCGGCGGACGGAACGGCCCGGGCGCCCGCACCGGAAGAAAGCCGCCCGGAAGAGGCGAAACCCCGCCAGGGCCGCCTCGCCACCCTCGAGGACGCCGTCGCCGTCGGGGCGCTCGTCCTGATGGCGGCGATCCCGATCGCCGAGTCCGTCATCCGGCCCTTCTGGCCGGGCGGGGTGCCCGGGTCGGCGATGTGGGTGCAGCACCTCGCCCTCTGGGTGGGGTTCCTCGGCGCCGCGGTCGCCGCCCGCCGGGGCGAACTCCTCGCGCTCACCGTCGGCGCGCAGTTCGCGCCCGCCGACTGGAAACGGACCCTCGCGTCGTTCGCCGGCGCGGTCTCCTTCGTCACCGGCGTCTCGCTGGCCTACGCCAGCGTGGTGCTGATCCGGGCCGAATGGGTCGGCGGACGGGAACTCGCCCTGGGCGTGCCGGTCTGGGCCGCCGCCGGTGTCATGCCCTTCGGCTTCGCGCTCATCTCCGTCCGCCTCTACCGGCGGATCCCCACCCGCTGGGGCCGCTGGACGGCGGCCGCCGGCCTCCTGCTGCCCCTCGCCCTCCACGAGGGCCTGACCGGCTTCGACTTCACCGGCCTCGGGATCGAATGGGTCCTGTTCGGCGCGGTCCTCGCCGCCACCGCCTTCGGCGCCCCGATCTTCGTGGGGCTCGCCGGCGCCGCCGCCGTCCTCCTCTGGGGCAACTGGGACCCGATCTCGGCGATCCCCGCCGAGGCGTACGGCATGACCGGCAAGCCGACCCTCCCCACGATCCCCCTGTTCACCCTCGCCGGCTACATCCTGGCCGAGGGGGGCGCCCCGAAGCGGCTGGTCGTCCTCTTCCGCGGCCTCTTCTCCTGGCTGCCGGGCGGCGTCGCCACCTCGGCGATCGTCGTCTCGGCGTTCTTCACCTGCTTCACCGGCGGCAGCGGCGTGACCATCCTCGCCGTCGGCGGCCTCATGTTCCCGCTCCTCGTCCGGGACGGGCACCGCCCGCAGTTCGCCACCGGCCTGCTGACCTCCGCCGGTTCGCTCGGCCTCCTCTTCCCCCCGTCGCTCGCGGTGATCCTCTACGGCCTCGTCGCGGAAGTGGACATCCCCCGCCTCTTCGTCGCCGGATTCGCCCCGGCGGTCCTGGAGATCGTCCTGGTCTCCGCGTTCATCGTCTTCGCGACGCGGCGGTTCGCCGGGAAGCGGTCGTCCTTCCGCTTCCGGGAGGCCCTCTCGGCCCTGTGGATCGCCAAGTGGGAAGCGGCGATCCCGGTGGTCGTCCTCTCGGTGGTGATCCTCGGCGTCGCGACCCTGGTCGAGGCCGCCGCCCTCACCGTCCTCTACGCGCTCTTCGTGGAGTTCGTCGTCCACCGGGAGGGGAAGACGCTCCGCGACCTGGTGAGGATCGGCGGGAACGCGGCGACCCTGATCGGCGGCGTCCTGCTGATCCTGGGCGCGGCGCTGGGGCTCACGAACTACCTGGTGTTCGCGGACATCCCGACCATGGCGGTGGCCTGGGTGCAGTCGTTCGTCGCCTCGCCGCTCTTCTTCCTCCTCCTCCTCAACCTGTTCCTGCTGCTCACCGGATGTCTCATGGACATCTACTCGGCGGTGGTGGTGGTCGTCCCGCTGATCGCGCCGCTGGGGCTCGCCTACGGCGTGGACCCGCTCCACCTCGGCGTCATCTTCCTGACGAACCTGGAACTCGGCTACCTCACGCCGCCGGTGGGGATGAACCTGTTCCTCGCCTCCTACCGCTTCGGGCGGCCGCTCACCGAGGTGTACCGGGCGGCGCTCCCCTTCCTCGCGATCCGCGCCGGCGCCGTCCTGCTCGTAACCTACGCCCCCTTCCTGACCCTCGCCCTGCCCGAGCGCCTCTACGGCTGAGCGGCGAAAGGCCCCCGCGACATGGACTTCGAAGTCGCCGACCGCCGCCGCTCCAGGCGGAACCGGAGGATCCTCATCGGCGGAGGCGCCGCCGCCGCGCTCGCCCTCGGGACCGCGCTCCTGTCCGGGCTCTCGCCGGCGGCGCCGGAAGTCCGCCGCTCGGCCATCTGGACCGGCGCCGTCGCCCACGGCGAACTCGTCCGCGAGGTCCGGGGCCCGGGAACCCTCGTCGTGCCGCCGGAGGACATCCGCCTGGTCGCCGCCGAGACCCGGGGCCGAGTGGAGGAACGCCGCGTCCTTCCGGGCACCCCGGTCGAGGCGGACACCGTGCTGCTCGTCCTCTCGAACCCGGAGTTGCGCCAGCAGGCGGAAGACGCCGGGCTGCAGTACCGGGCCCAGCAGGCGGAACTCGACCGGCTGCGGCGGCAGACGCGCTCCGACCTGCTGCAGCAGGAGAGCCAGGCGGCGCAACTCTCCGTCGAGTACGAGAAGGCGAAACGCCGGGCGGAGGCCGACGCCCGCCTCCGGGAGGCCGGCCTCGTCGGCGACCTGATCCTGCGCCGCAGCGAAGTGCGGTCGCGCGAACTCGAGACCCGGCACGAGTTGGAGCAGGAGCGGCTCGCCATCCTGCGCGACTCCGCCGCCGCCCAACTCCGCTCGAAGGAAGCGACCGCGGCGCAATACCGCGCGGTGTACGACCTGAGGCGGCAGCAGGTCGAGGCGCTGACCGCGCGCGCCGGCCGGGGCGGCATCCTGCTCGAGGTCCCGGTGGAGGCGGGACAGGAGGTGACCCCCGGCCAGAACCTCGCGCGGGTCGCCGACACCTCCCGGCTGGCGGCGGTGCTCCGGGTGGCGGAGACCCAGGCGCGGGACCTCGCCCCCGGACAGCCGGCGGCGGTGGACACCCGGAACGGCGTCGTCCGGGGCGTGGTCGAGCGGGTGGACCCGGCGGTCCGCGACGGCCGGGTCGCCGTGGATGTCCGCCTCACCGGGGAGTTGCCCCGGGGCGCCCGCCCGGACCTGACCGTGGACGGCGCGATCGAACTCGAGCGGATCCCGGAGACGCTCCATGTCGGCCGCCCGGCCTACGGCCAGCCGGACTCCACGGTGGGGCTCTTCCGTCTCTCGCCCGACGGCAGCGAAGCGGTGCGCGTGCCGGTCCGCCTCGGCCGCGGCTCCTTGAACCGGATCGAGGTCGTGTCCGGCCTCGTCGAAGGCGACGAGATCGTCCTCTCCGACACCTCGGCCTGGGATCAGTGGGACCGCATCCGCCTCCGATAGACCGCCCGCGGGGAGAGCGCCCCGCCGGCCGTTTCGCCGGCGGTTACGGGCGGCGGAGCGAGAGGGCGATCCGGTCGGCCACCAGCCGCGCGACCCGTTCCGGTTCCCCGCCCCCGGCGGCGTAGCGCTCCGGGTCGCCGAGGGGGAACCTCTCCGCGAACACCTGCGGGCGCTCGGCGCTCCGGACGAGCAGCACCTCGAGCCGCACCGCCTCCCCCTCCTCCCCGGCGGGGGCGAACGGGGCCCAGGACGACCCCGGAGGAAGCGCCCCGCCCGGCCCCGCCTCGAGCGAGCCCACGAGCGCGTAGTCGGCGCCCAGCCGCCGGGCGATCCCGGAGAGACCGGACTCCCGCTCCCGCGCGCTGAACACCGGGACCAACCGCCGGGGCGAAACGCGGAAGATCCCGTCCCGATCCGCCCCCAGCCGCTCCCGGACCGCCTCGGTGAGGCGTCCGGCGAACGGGGTCAGTTCGGCGGCGCCGCTGCGGTTCAGGAAGTCCGGAACCAGGAGCACCGGACGGCCATGTGCAGCAGGCTTGCGCAATACGCGCGGCCTCCCGACGGAGGCGAGAACCGCCAGTCCCGCCGCCAGCCCGACGATGGCCGCCGCCGCGGCCAACCCCCGCCCCACCTTGCCCCGGCTCCCGCTCCCGGCGATGATACCGGCCCGCCCGAGGACCCCGCCTGAACGCCGTCGCCCTGGTCAAGCAGGTTCCCGACCGCAACTCGGCGTTCCGCCCGGGCGCGCCGGGCCCGGCCGGCGAGGGGTCGACTTGGATCGACGAGAGCAGCCTCGGCTACGGGATCAACGACTACGACCGGTACGCCCTGGAAGCGGCCCTCCGGGCGCGCGAGGAAGGGCGGGTGGAGGAAGTGGTCGCGGCCACCGCCGGCCCGCCGGACGCGGCGCAGGTCCTTCGCACTGCCCTGGCGATGGGCGCCGACCGGGCGGTCCACCTCCGCTGCGACCGCGACGACCTGGCCGATCCGTTCGCCGTGGCCGCGGCGCTCGCGCAGGTGGTTCCGGAACAAGGCGCCGGAGTGGTGTTCGCCGGGCTGCTGGCCGAGGACAGCGGTAACGGCCAGGTGGGGGGCCTCGTCGCCGGGCGGCTGGGCTGGGCCTGGGCTTCGGCGGTAACCGCGGTGCGGTTCGAGGAGGGGCGGCTGCTCGTCGAGCGCGAACTCGAAGGCAGCCGCGCCGCCGTCGTGGAACTCTCCCTGCCCGCGGTGGTCGCGCTCCAGACCGGCAGCAACGCGCCCCGCTACGCCGGCCTGCGCGGGATCATGGCGGCCCGCCGGAAGCCGGTGGTCGAACTCGACTTCGCCGGGACGCTGGACCGCGCCGGGGTCACCCCCGGCGGGTTCCGGCGCGTCCTCCTCCGCCGACCGGAACGCGCCGCCAAGGCGGAGATCCTGTCGGGATCCCCGGAGGAAGCCGCCCGCGAACTCGCCGCCCGGATCCGGACCGGGGCCGGGATCGCACTCCCCGCCGAGCCGCGAACCGGCGCCTGAGCGTGACCGAAGCCCCTTCCGCGCCGGCGACAAACCCGGCAGCGGGCCGCCGCCGAGTCCTGGCGCTGGCCGCCCGCGGCGGCGCCGCCCCGGAAATCGGGCTCGAACTGCTCGGCGCGGCCTCGCAGTTGGACGGCGCCGAGACCGTCGCGGTCGTCCTGGCCGACGACGAAGCGGCCGGACGCCGGGCGGCGGCCCTCCTCCCCGCCGCCGAAGCCCGGGTCCTGGTCGGCGCTACCGGGGCGCTGGCGACCGCGGAAGGCGCGGCGGCCGCGCTCCACCGGGCCGCCGAGGACGCGGACGCCGACCTGGTCCTCCTCCCGCACGACTCCTTCGGCTGGGACGCCGCCCCGCTGCTCGCCGCCCGGTGCGGCGGAGCGGCCGCCACCGGCTGCGCCGCGCTCCGCTTCGGGCCGGACGGGCTCGAGGCGGAGCGCCGGGTCTTCTCCGGCAAGTTCGTCCAGGAGGTCCGGCTGGAGGGGCGGCCGGCGGTCGCCACCGTGGAGCGCGGCGCCTTCCCCCCGCTCGAACCCGGCCCGCTCGGCGCTGTGCGCGCGCGGGAGGCCGCCCTGCCGGCCGGCGGGCTCCTCTCCCGGCTGGTGGAGGTCCGCGACGCCCCGGGCGGCGAAGCGGACCTCCCCGCGGCGCGGGTGGTCGTGGCCGCCGGCCGGGGCATCGGCGGCCCGGAGAACCTCCCCCTCCTCGAAGAACTGGCGGCGGCGCTCGGCGGCGTCGTCGGCGCCTCCCGCGCGGTGACCGACGCCGGCTGGCTGCCCCACGACCGCCAGATCGGCAGCAGCGGGGTCACCGTGAACCCCAAACTCTATGTGGCCTGCGGCATCTCCGGCGCGATCCAGCACCTGGTCGGGATGCGCGGCTCGGGCTTCGTGGCGGCGATCAACAAGGACGCGGAGGCCCCGATCTTCGAGGCCGCCGATGTCGGGATCGTGGGCGATGCGCTCGAGGTCGTCCCGGCCCTGACCCGCGCGATCCGGGAACTCTCCGCGGACTGAGCCGGGACCGCGGCGGAGGCGCCGGACGAGGGGTCGCGCGGCGAATGCCGCGTTACCTTTATGCGATGCCCGCCGCCGTCGAACTCCGTTCCGGAAGCGCCACCCGGCCCGGAAGGGCCTCCGGGCGGCGTTCCGCGCGTCCGCGGCCGGATGCCCGGACCGCGGCGCTCGGCCTCCTGGCCCGCCGCGACCTGAGCGAAGCCGAAGTGCGCGAGCGCCTCGGACAGCGCGAGTACGCCGAGCCGGAAGTGGAAGAGGCCGTGGGCCGGCTCCGGGACCGGGGGTACCTGGACGACGGCGCGCTCGCGAAGGCCCTGGCGGCGAGCCGGGCCGCCGGCCGCCTCCACGGCCCGAACCGGGTCGCCGACTACCTCCGCCGGCGCCGTCTTCCGCCCGACCTCATCCGCTCCGCCGTCGAGGAGGCCTTCCCCGGCGGCGCGGAGACCGAGTTGGCGAAGCAGGCCGCCGCCCGGCTGGCCCCGTCCCGCGCGAGAGCCCCGGCGATTCCCGGCGAGGAAGACGGGTACCGGCGCCGTCAGGAGGAGCGGAAGCGGCGGGAGCGCCTGCTGCGCCGGCTCGTCGGGCGCGGTTTCACCTGGGAAGCGGCCCTCGCCGCGGTCTCGGCCGCGGACCTCGGCGAAGCCCAGCCCGACGGCGGGCCCGAACCGTCGGCGTTCGAAGAGACCTCGCCGTGAGCACCCCTCCGAGCCGCGGCGAGGACCTCCGCCGCGCCTTCCTCGACTTCTTCGCCGCCCGCGACCACCGGATCGTCCCGAGTTCCCCGCTCGTCCCCCGGGACGACCCGACGCTCCTGTTCGCGAACGCCGGGATGAACCAGTTCAAGGACTGCTTCCTGGGCCGGAAGGAGCCGGAACACCCCCGGGCCGCCTCCGTCCAGAAGTGCGTCCGCGCCGGGGGCAAGCACAACGACCTCGAGAATGTGGGGTTCACCGCCCGGCACCACACCTTCTTCGAGATGCTGGGGAACTTCTCCTTCGGCGACTACTTCAAGGAGCGGGCGATCGCCCTCGCCTGGGAATTCCTGACCGGGGAACTCGGCCTCGACCCGGCCCGGCTCTCGGTCAGCGTCTTCGCCGGCGACGCCTCGACGCCGCGCGACGAAGAGGCGGAGCGCCTCTGGCGCGCCTTCGTCCCCGAGGACCGGATCTCCGCGCTCCCCGCCGCCGAGAACTTCTGGGCGATGGGGGACACCGGCCCCTGCGGCCCCTGCTCGGAGATCCACTACGACCAGGGCCCCGACTTCCCCGGCGACGACCGGTTCCTGGAGATCTGGAACCTGGTCTTCATGCAGTTCGACCGGGACGGGGAGGGCCGCCTCGCCCCCCTGCCCGCCCCCTCGGTGGACACCGGGCTGGGGCTGGAGCGGCTCGCGGCGGTCCTGCAGGGAGCGGCGTCCAACTACGACACCGACCTCTTCTCCGGGCTGACCGCCGCCGTCCGCGAGCGCTCGGCCGCCGGCGCCGACCCGGACACGGTCCTCGCCGCTTCGCGCGTCCTCGCCGACCACACCCGCGCCGCGGCCTTCCTCATCACCGACGGCGTCCTCCCGGCGAACGACGGACGGGGCTATGTGCTGAGGAAGATCCTCCGCCGGGCGCTCCGCCACGGGCGGAAGGCCGGTCTCGAACCCCCGTTCCTGCCCGCCTTGGCGGAAGCGGCCATCGCCGAGATGGAACCCGCCTGGCCCGAACTCGACCGGTCGCGCGACCTGGTCGGCCGGGTCCTCGCCTTCGAGGAGGAGCGGTTCTCCGGCGCCCTCGCCACCGCCATGACCCAGTTGGACCGCGTCCTCGCGGCCGGCCGCGAAACCGGGGCCGGCGAGGTCTCCGGTTCGGACGCCTTCCGCCTCTACGACACCTTCGGGCTGCCCCTCGACCTGGTGGAGGAAGTGGCGCGGGAGAGCGGACTCCCGGTGGACCGGGACGGCTTCGAGGAGCGGATGCGCGAGCAGCGGGAGCGCGCGCGGCGCAGTTGGAAGGGTCGGCCCGGCGCCGGGGCCGGCGAGTCGGCGGCCTACCGCGCCGCGGTGGGTGACCTCGAACCCCGCTTCCTCGGCTACGACGCGACGGAAACCGACGGCGCCCGGGTCGCCGCCGCCTTCCGCGCCGCCGATTCCCCGGACTCCGGGAGCGCCCCGGCCCGGGTCCCCGCCCTCGGAGCCGGCGAAGCGGGCGAAGTGATCCTGGAAGAGACGCCCTTCTACCCGGAGGGCGGCGGGCAGGTCGGCGACCGGGGCCTCCTGCGCGGCCCGAACGGGACCGCCGAAGTCACGGACACCCGGACGCGCGACGGCCTGGTGGTGCACTCGGTCCGCGTCCGGCAGGGCGAGATCGCCGCCGGGGAGCGGCTCGAAGCCTTCGTGGACGCCGCCCGCCGCACCGGGGCCGCCGGCCACCACACGATGACCCACCTGCTCCACGCCGCGCTCCGGGACATCCTGGGGCTCCATGTGAAGCAGGCCGGTTCGCTGGTGGCGCCCACCCGCCTGCGGTTCGACTTCACCCACTTCGCCCCGCTCTCGCCGGCGGAGATCGAGTCCGTCGAAGGCCGGGTGAACGAGCAGATCCGGGCGAACCGCGAAGTCCTCGCCGCGGTGATGCCGCTCGACGAGGCGCTCCGCCGGGGCGCCCTGGCCTTCTTCGGCGACCGCTACGGCGCGGAGGTCCGGGTGATCGAGATCCCCGCCTTCAGCATGGAACTCTGCGGCGGCACCCACCTCGGCGCGACCGGGGAGGCCGGCCTCTTCGCGGTCGTCTCCGAGGAGTCGGTCTCCGCCGGCGTCCGCCGCCTCGAAGCCCTGACCGGCCCGGCGGCGCTCGACCACCTGCTCACCGGCCGCCGCCTGCTCCGGGCGGCCGGCCGCGCGGCGAGGAGCGCTCCCGAGAACCTGGCCGAAAAAGTGGCCCGACTGCAGGAGGACCTCAAGCGGGCGGAGCGGCAGGCCGAGCGCTTGCGCGACCGGCTGGCCGCCGCCCGGGTCGGCGGCGGCGGCGAGGCGGAGGACATCGAGGACATCGAGGACATAGGGGGCGTGACCGTGTGGCTGCCGAAGCCGCTGGAGGACGCCTCCCAACACGAACACCGCCGATTGGTGGACGCCTTCCGCGACCGCCGGGCCGGCGCCAACGGGAACGGCCGCCCCTGGGTGGCGGTCTCCGCGAACATCCGGAGCGGACGCGCCGCGGTGATCGCCGCCGTTTCCGAGGATCTCGAGGGGGCCCTGCCGGCGAACCGCCTGCTCGGCGCCGCGGTGGAAGCGATCGGCGGCCGCGGCGGCGGTCGCCCCCACCGGGCCGAGGGCGGCGGGCCGAATCCCGCCGGCCTCCCGGCGCTGAACGATCGGGTCCGGGAGGCCGTGCGCCGCCTCTCGGCTTCCGGGCCGACGACCGACCCCTCCGACGCCCGGGGTTCCGGGACCTGACCCGGGGGGCCGGGAAGGCGCCGCGCACCCGCCGCGCGGCGCAGCCGGTCGTGAGGTTGCCGGCGCGGTGAAGATGCCGACGCGGGCGGGGCTCCCGCGCGGGAGGTTCTTCTGGGAGGCGCTGTGGCGCTCCGGCCTCTCGGCGGCGATCGGCCGCCGCTACGGCGGGGTCGGCTCCGTCTTCATGTTCCACCGCGTGCTTCCCGCCGGGGCGGCGAAGTTCCGGGACGACCTGGCGGTTACCGACCGCTTCCTCCGCGCCTTCCTCTCGTTCCTGCGCCGGCGGCGCATCGAAGTCCTCTCCCTCGACGACGCGGTCGAGACGCTTCGCGGCGCGAGGCCGAGGCCCGACGGGCAGCCCTTCGTCGCGCTCACCTTCGACGACGGATACGCGGACACCCTCCTCCGCGCCGCGCCGCTGCTCGAGGAGTTCGGCGCCCCGTTCACGGTGCATGTGACCACCGAGATGGTGGAGAACGGCGAATCGCTCTGGTGGCCGGCGCTGGAACGCCTGCTCCGGCGCCGCGACCTCCTGGACATCCCCGCGATGGAGCGGCGGTTCCGGATCCCGTCGGCCCGGGCCAAGGCGGCCGCCCTCCGGCGCGTCTCGAAGTGGGTCACGGGCGATCCCGCCGGCCGCGCCCCGCTGCTGCGACCGGTCTTCCGGCGGTACGGCGTGTCCCCCGCCGAGGCGGCGGCGGAAGAGGGCCTCTCGCGGGCCCAACTGCGGGAATTGGCCGCGAACCCGCTCGCCACGATCGGCGGTCACACCGGGAGCCACCCCGACCTGACCCAACTCGCCGGACCCGAGGCGGCCCGGGAGATCACGGAGAACAAGGCCTATCTCGAACGGGTGTGCGGCCGGCCGGTCGAGCACTTCGCCCTGCCCTACGGGCGCGGCGGCCCGAGGGAATTCGCGATGGCCGCCGAAGCCGGCTTCCGCACCGCGCTGACCACCCGGAGCGGCGCCCTCTTCCCCGAACACGCCGCGGGCCGGGCCGATCTCCCGCTGCGCCTCCCGCGCCACACCGCGGACGGTTCCCGGATGTGGCTGAGTTTCATGGAAGCCCAGCGGCGCGGCGCGAGGCGCTTCCTGGAGAGCCCCTTCGGCCCCCCGGCGGTCGGGACGGAGCGGGATTCGGGGTGAGGGGCGCTCACCGACGGGCGGCGCCGTTCTCCCGTCCCGATCCGCCCCCGGTTCGGGCCCGCCCCGACCCGCCCCGTTTCCGGAGCCGACGGAACGCTCCCGATGGGTACCCTCCCGCCCCATGAGCGCGGCGCGGGGCGACCGTCGGCGGTGGTAGTCCCCCGGCGAACGAGCGAAAGGGTGTCCGGCGGCTCCTCCCGGGACTCCGGCCCGCCGCCGAACACCGCCCGTTACAACGACTGGCGCGCGGTCGCGGTCGCTCCGCCGGACTTCACCCCGCAACTGGCGGTGAGCGTCGTGATCCCGGCCTGCCGGCCCCCGGCCGCCGTGCTGGCCCGGACGCTCGCCGCGCTGGAGCGGCAGACCTACCCCCGGCGCCTCTTCGAGGTCGTGGTGGTGGACGACGGCTCCGACCCGCCCGCCGCCCTCCCGCAGGAGCCGCCGTTCGCCTGCCGGATCGTCCGCCAGCCGCGCCGGGGGTTCGGGCTGGCCCGGGCCCGGAACACCGGGGCGCGGGCCGCTTCCCACCCGATCCTCCTCTTCCTCGACTGCGATGTGCTCGTGGAGTCCTCCTGGATCGCCGCGCACGCGAGATGGCACCACGCGGTCTCCGATGCGGTGAGCGTGGCCCGCTGCGCCGATGTCCCCCTCGACGGCCCGCTGGGAGGACTCGACGCCGACGCGGTCCGCGCCCGGGCCGGCGCCTTCGCCGACCTGCTGTCCGCGGGCGGCGGCGCCGCGCCCCGGCCCGGCGAGGGACACCTCCTCCGCACCGGCGGCCTGACTTCCCGCGCCGACGATCCCTACCGGGCGCTCCTCGGGGGGAATTTCGGCATCGGCCGCGCCTTCTACGAGTCGCTCGGCGGACACGACGAGTCCTTCACCCGGTGGGGCATGGAGGAGATCGAGTTCGGCTACCGCGCCTACCTCCGGGGCGCCCTCTTCGCGCCCGTCCCCGAGGCCTCCGCCTGGCACCAGGGCGTGAAGAGCGCCGAGCGGCGGGAGGAGGACGAAGCGAGCCTCCGCCTGCAGCGGGCGAAGTGCGCGCATCTCATCGCCCACCGCGGGATGAGGAAACGCCGGCCCGGCCGCGTCTTCTCCGTCCCCCAACTCGTGGTGACGATCCCCGTCGCCGCGGCGCTCCGGACCGGCGGAGGGCCCGACGCGCTCCTCCGGGCGGTGCTCGCGCTCCTCGCGGACCGCTTCCACGACCTGGTCGTCCGCCTCGAGATTCCCCCCGGCGACGCCTCCGCCGAATCACCGCCCGACGCCGCGCTCCGGGAGAGTCTCGGCCCCGACCCGCGCGTGTTCTTCTCCTCCGGCGGTTCGGCGCTCGACGACTTCCCGGCGTCCCCCTTCCACCTCCGCCTCCCCCCGGCCGCGGTGGAGCGCGGTTTCCGCCCGGACATCGCGCTCCGGCTCATGAAGCGCCTCGGCGACGCGGTAACCGCCCGCGCGGCCCTCCCGGACGGAACCGCGGTGACGCTCACCCGAACTTTCGCCCTCCACCGGGCGCGCCGGGCCGGCGGGGCCCCCGCCGACTACGGGGACGCGAAGGAACTCCCCGCCGCCGCGGCGGGACTCCGGCTCGCCCGGCCCCGCGCCCGGGCGCGCCGCCGGCGGTCGGCCTACCCGGTGGACTACCCGCGGCCGCTCGCGCGGCTGGTCGGTCGGGTGCGCGAGATCCGCGGGATCGCCGGATTCGGGCTCTTCCTCCGGTGGGGCCTGGCCGCCGCCGGGCGGACGCTCGTTGACCGGGCCCGGCGCGTCGGGCGGAGGGCCGGCGGCCTCCGGACGGATCACGGGGGCGGCCCATGAAGGTGCTCTGGATCGATCCGCTGAACACGAACCCGCACTTCGTGAACCTCCTGTCGCTCGCGCTCGGCGACGCCGGGCACGAGGTCGAAGTGTGCTCGGTCGTCCGCGAGGGGCATCCGCCGCCGCCCGGAGTCCGCTGGTCGCCGTTCATGCGGTTCCGCCCTCCCCCGTCCTCGCTGAAGAAGAGCGCGCTGACCACGCTCCGCGCCCTCGCGTCCTACCGCTTCTGCTGGCGCCGGGCGATCCGCAAGGCGCGGGCGGCGGGAGCGGGCTCGGTGCTGGTTACCACGAACCTGACCCTCTGGCGGAGCGACACGCGGGCGGTCCGGCGCCTCCGGCGGCTGGGCATCGCCCCGGTGGTCATCGCGCACCGCCCCTACCAGGGGGTCTTCGAAGACCCCCTGGGCGAGCGCGCCACCCGGTTCGGCGGCTTCTACCGCTCGGCGGCGCGCATCCTCACCATGACCTCCTTCGTCCGGGAGTGGATCGAGGCCAACTACCACCCGGCGCCGGCGCCCGTCCAGTTCCCGCACCCCCACTTCGGCCCCCTGCTGGATCGGGTTTCGGCGGACGAGGCCCTCTCCCGCCGACTCGCCGCCTGGGCCGGCGGCGCGCCGGTGATCGGCTTCCTGTCGAACATGCGCCCCGAACAGGGCCTGGAGGTCCTCCTCGCCGCCCTGCCCCGCCTCCCGGCGGAACTCGCGGACTGGCGGCTGCTCCTCGTTTCCTCCGGCGGAAGCCGCAGCCAGGTCGAGGCGGTCGAACGCCGCCTGGCGGAGAGCGGCTTCCGGGACCGCGTCTTCTGCCGCTTCGACACCTACTCGCCGCCGGAACTCAAGGCCTATGTCGAGGCCTCGAGCGTGGTCGCGACCCCCTACTCCCAAGCCACCCAGAGCGGCGTGCTCGCCCTCGCCGCCGGCGCCGGCCGGCCGGTGGTGGCCACCGAAGTGGGCGGCCTGCCGGAGATGGTGCGGCCCGGCGTGAACGGCGAATTGGCCCCCTCCCGGAGCCCGGCGGCGCTGGCGGCGGCGCTCGGGCGCGTCCTGGGCCGCCTCGACCGCTACCGGGAAGGGTCCCTCGCCTGCCGCGAGGAGATCTATTCCCCGGGGAAGGCCGCGGCCGAGGTGGCCGACGCGCTCCGGGCGGCCGCCGCCGAAGCGGCGGCCGACCGGCCTTGAGTACCCGGACCGCGGGCCGGCGGCGGCGATTCCCCCGCGGACGGTAGGCAGTCGACGCGGCGAAGGGGCGGCGAGGGAGATGACGCCCGACCTCCCGCCGGGCTCGTCCCCGGCGCCCTCCGCGAACGGGGACGAGCGCTCCCTTTCCCGGAGGGCGCTCGATCGGATACGGGTGGCGGGCTGGCGCCTGGAGAGCGCCGTCCGCAGCCGCCGCCGGCGCGCCGGATCGGTCACTTCGGTCCCACCCGGCGGGAGTTCCCCGGCCGGGGACGCGGCCCCCTCGTTCGATCTCCGCGGCTACCACCCGGTCGGCTGGCGCCGGGCGCACGACGGCGGGATCGGGGCGCTCGGCCCGCCGCGCCTCCTGCCGCCGCCCCCGCGGGCGCTCGGCGCCGTCCGGGATGTGGCCGGCGCCGGCCTCCGGCGGCTGCGCCGCCTCCACCATGTCCGGGACGCCGCCGGGTTCCACGCGGACGCCGATCGGCGCGCCGCGCTCCTCGCCCGCCTGGCCGCCGCGGGCGTCCTGGTCCACGCCGCGGACGAAAGCCCCGAACTCCGGGCCCGGCTCGACCCGGGCCTCTACCGCCGGTTGCGGACCGACCCCGCCGCCCTCGAGGACAGCCGACGCGAACTCCACGCGGTGGATCTCCGGCGCGCGGCCCTCCGGCTCCACTCCGGTTGGGCCCGCTCCGGACTCGCGGGAGGCCCGCCGCTCCCCCGCGTGTCCGTCCTGCTCGCCACCCGGCGCCCGGGGCACCTCGACTGGGCGCTTTCCCAGGTCGCCGGGCAGACCTACCCGGAAACGGAACTCGTCCTCGGCCTCCACGGGAACGGGTTCGAGTCCTTCGACCCACGGGGGGGCCTCCTGCCCCCGGACGCGCGGGTGATCCGTATTCCCGCCGAGAAGACGCTCGGAGGCGCGCTCCGGGTCATGAGCGGCGCGGCCGCCGGCCCCCTGCTCGCGAAGATGGACGACGACGACCTCTACGGCCCCGACCACCTGTGGGACCTGGTGCTCGCCCGCGAGTTTTCCCGCGCGGACCTCGTGGGCAAAGGGACGGAGTACGTGTTCCTCGCGGGAGAGGACCGCACGATCCAGTGGTGGAACGGCGAAAGCGAGCGCTACCAGCGCACCGTCGTGACCGGAGGGGCCGTGCTCCTCTCCGCCGGGACGCTCGCGGCCGTCGGGGGCTGGCGCGACATTCCCCGCGGAGTGGACAGGGCGCTGGCGGACGATGTTCGCCGTGCCGGCCGCAGGACCTACCGGACCCACGGCGCCGGGTACCTGATGGTGCGGCACGGCGCGGGCCACACTTGGGACGACGGGGACTCGAGCGACCGGCGCCTCCTCGAGCGCGCCGACCGGGTCTGGGCCGGTTTCGACCCGTCGCGGGCCGGGATCGCCCCGCCCGGACGCGCCCATCCGGCGCTGACCGCCCCCCCCCCCCCCCCCCCCCCCCCCCTCCCCCGGCTGCTGAGGAAGGCCGCTGACGGAAACGGCCTTCCGCGCCCGGCCGCCGGGGCCGACGGCCTTCTTCCGCCGGCCGCCCGCGCGGCCGCCGCTCGCGGCTACCGCCTCGCCCGGCGCGCCGGGCGCTTCGCGCTCCGGACCGACCGCCGGCTGGGGGCGCGGTATCTCGCCGACGCCGACGAACCCAAACTGCACCTCGGCTGCGGCGGACACCTGCTGGCGGGTTGGCTGAACACCGACCTGCACCCCCGGAGCCCGTCGGTGCTCCGCCTGGACGCGACCTCCCGGTACCCGTTCCCGCCGGCGACCTTCCGCCATGTCTATACGGAACACTTCATCCATTTCCTGTCGCTCCCGGAAGCCGCCGCCATGCTGGAGGAGTGCCGCCGGGTGCTGGTTCCGGGCGGCCGCCTCCGCGTCGCGACGCCGGACCTGGCGTTCCTGCTGCGGCTCGCGGACCGATCCCCCTCCGCCGACCCGGAGCGCCGGGAGGAGTCGCGGCGGCTCGCCGACCGGTACGCGGCCTGGCAGAGCGCCCGACTCGGACTCCCGGCCGGGCCGAACGGCTTGGTCGTCAACGCCTTCCTGCGCCACTGGGAGCATCGGTTCATCTACGACCGGGAAACCCTGAAGTGGATGCTCTCGAGGTGCGGTTTCCGCTCCGTCGTCGAATGCGGCCTCGACGAGAGCGGCGAACCCGCGCTCCGCGGCCTCGCCCACTCGGAGCGGCTGCCGCCCGGCTTCCTGGCCCTCGAAACCCTGACCCTGGAGGCGGAGCGACCGGTCGAGCCCCCCTCCGCCTGAACCCCCGACCGCCGTCCGGGCGCTCGACCGGGCGGGATGACCGTAGAATTCCACCCGTAAACAGCGGCGGACGAACGGCCCCCGCCGGCGGACGAACGACCCCCGCCGGCCCCCGCCGCCCGCCTCCCGCATGGCCCCGTTTCCTCCCCACCTCTACATCGGCCCCGGCGCCGGCATCGGCGCCGTCGGCGCGATGTTGGCCCTGCTGGGGGCGTTCCTGCTGATGGTCGTCGGCCTCGTCTGGTATCCGGTGAGACGCCTTCGGGAGTGGCGCCGAGGAACCCGCGGCGGCGAGCGGCCCGGGCCCGGCGCGCCGCCCGCCGAAGACCGACGGCGCCGCTCCGGGTCCGGCAGTTGACGGCCGCCTCCGCGCTCCTCGCGGCGGTGCTCTTCCTGCTCGCGCTCCGCCGCGCGCGGGTCGGGCGCTCCGCCCTCGAAGCGGCGGCCCTGGCCCGGGAAGCCTTCGCTTCGCTCGCCGCCCCCGGGCGGAGCGACGAGGAGAAGGCCCGACTCGCCCGCCGGCGCTCCCTCGGGCTGCTGAAGCAGTCCGGGCGGATCACCGGGCGTCTCCTCGCCGCGGCCGCCGCGCCCGCGCTCCTGCTGCTCGCGTTGGACGCGGCGGGGATCTCCCGGTTGGCCGACGCCGCGGCGCTGCTCGCGAAGTGGGAAACCACGGTCGCCATCGGCGCCGCCGCCGCTGCCGCCGCCCTCTTCCACCGGCGCCGGGCCGCAGCCTGAGCGGCCCGTGGAGAAAGTCCGGAGAGCCCCCGTCGGCGCGAAGCGCCGACCGGGGAGGGGTGCGGGGAGGGGGTGGCCCCCTCCCCGCGATAGATGGCGGGGGGAATCGCGCAGCGATTCGCGCCGCCGGCCCGTGGGAAGAGCGCCCCGCCGCAAAGCGGAACGCGGACTTGGCGCCCTCGCGTCGAGGAGTGGACGGCGGGGCGCTTTTTCCACGGGCCGCTGAGGCGCCCCGTGGGCGTGCCCCACGAGGCCCGGTACTCCCGGTCGGCCCGGCTCCTCCACCGGCTGGCCTTCGCCTCCCCGGCGGCGCAGCGAGGCCTCGCGGACCTGGAGGAGCGCCTGTTCGCCGGGCGGCTGGCCGCCGTAACCGTGGAGCGCCCGGTCTTCGTCGCCGGCGTCCCGCGCGCCGGGACGACCCTGCTGCTCGAACTGCTGGCCGCCCTCCCCTCGTTCGTCTCCCACGCCTACCGCGACCTCCCGTTCCTGTTCGCGCCGCTGCTCCAGGACGCGCTCACCCGAAGGTTCCGCCGACCCGGCGCCGCCTTCCCGCGCGCCCACGGCGACGGGATGACCGTGGCGTTCGACAGCCCGGAGGCCTTCGAGGAAGTCCTCTGGCGCGCCTTCTGGCCGGAGCGCTACCGGGGCGACCGGATCGGGCCCTGGGCGGCGGAAGACGCCGAGGCCCGCCCCGAATTCGGGAGGTTCCTCGCCGCCCACCTGCGGAAACTCGCCGCGCTCCGCGCCCTACCGCCGACACTGCCGCCGACACTGCCGCCGGAAACCGCCCGGCGCGCCCGCCGCGCCCGGTACCTCTCCAAGAACCACGCGAACCTCGCCCGCCTCCCGCTGCTCGCGCGCCTGTTCCCGGACGCCGCGCTCCTCGTCCCCTTCCGGGCGCCGCTCGCCCAAGCCGCCTCGCTCCTCCGCACCCATCTCGCCTTCGAGCGGATGCACGCCGCCGAGCCGTTCTCCCGGCGCTACATGCGCGACCTCGGCCACTACGAGTTCGGCGCCAACCTCAAGCCGTTGACCTTCGGGGCCCGGCGGTCGCCGCGAAACGGCCCGAACGGCGCGCCGGACGCTCCGGCGGCGCGCCGGAGGCTCCGGGAGGATGCCCGCTCAGCGGACTACTGGCTGCGTTACTGGCGGGACGCCTACGCCGAAGCGCTCCGCGGGCCCGCCGACCGGATCGCGTTCAGCGACTACGACCGCTGTTGCGCCGCTCCCGACCCCGCCCTCCGCCGGCTGGCCGACCGCCTGGGCCTCCCCGGCCCGGAGGCGGATCGACTCGCCGCCGACGGCCTCCGCTTCCGGTCGCCGAACCCGCCTCCGGACGACTTCGCCGCCCGGGTTTCCCCCTCCCTCGTCGGCGAGGCGCGCGCGATCCACCGGGAACTCGTCTCCCGTTCCGTCACCTGACCGGACGCCCCCCGAACCGCCTCCCCGCTCCCCTGTCACCCCCCGGCGCAGACCCGCGGGTCGGACTTCACCCGGCGCCACAACGCTTCGGCCGCCAGGCGATGGGCCGCGACCGGCGAGGGGCTTGGGCGGTGGCGAGGGCCGGGGAGAAGGAAACGACCGGAGCGGTCGCCAGGAAGTGCTTCATCGGAGTTCCTCCTCGACGGAACGGAAGCGGGCGGTTGAGATTCAGGCCGGGAGGCCGTCGGGGAGGACGCCCGGGCGCGGAGCGCGATCTCCAAGGCCGCGCCGACCGCCGCCAGTCCGACCGCCGTCCGGAACACATTCGCGGCCGGTAGCCGGAGAGCGCGGCCCGCGAACCGACCCGCTCAGCCTCCCGCGGGTCCGCGCCCTCCGGCCGGCGCCCCCTTCCCGCCGGGCGCCGGGTCGCGGGCCGCGTCGATCATCGGATCCGGGCGGTCGGCGAACCGGGCGCCGCGCGCCCAGCGGAGATAGTCCGCGGTCTGCGCCATGCCCCGGGAGAGATCGAAGGCCGGCTCGTAGCCCAGCAGGCGGCGGGCCTTCCCGATCTCCACCAGGCACCGGGAGGAGTACTCCTCGAGGTGGCGCGGCCGCGGCAGCGTCTCCGACGGCGTCTCCGACGGCTCGCGCACCAGCGCGCGGACGCCGCCGCGGCGGCGCCGGGTCGCCCGAACCGTCCGGACCGCCGGAACGAGGCCGCTCGACAGCCGCCGGCGTCCTCCCAGCATCGCGCGTTTCGCCCGCCCGAGGACGCGGCGCAGCCCGGGCCTCCCCCGCGCCGCCGCGGCCAGCCGCGCGCCGAGCGTCGGGGCGATGAGCGCCCGGATCTCCGCCTCCGACCGGTAGCGGACGCCGTGGCCGGCGCCGACCGCGTCGGCGTACCCGGAAAAGAACTCGCCCCAGGTGGGGTGCTCCGCGCCGGAGACCAGGATGGTCTCGCCGGCCGCCTCCTCCCTCACCGCGGCCGCCAGGAGGGCGGTCACCACATCTTCCACATGGACCGCGTTGCAGATGCCGTCGCCCGGCGCCGGCAGGACGAGCGGCCCGCGCGACAGGGCCGCCGCCGGGTGTTCGGTCCAATAGGTGGAGAACGGGCCGTAAACGATGGTCGGCTGCAGCACCACGAACTCCAGCCCGTCCTCCCGCCCCATGCGGGCCAACTCGCGTTCGCAGGCGGCGTTCGCCCCCCGGTAGCGGGGGTCGCCCTCGCCGGGCGCCGACTCCGAGAGCGGCCCCTCCGGGTACGGGCCGTACACCGTGTACGAACTGGTGAAGACCAGCCGGACGCCGTGTTCGGCGCAGGCGGCCCCGAGGCGGCGGACGCCGGCGATGTTCGACTCGGCCGAGTCGAGGTCGATGGCGAGGTGGAAGACCGCGGCGCAGCCGGCGACCAGTTCCCCGACCGGGGCGCCGGCGTCGGGCGCCCCCAGGTCGAACTCCCGGAGTTCCACCACTTCCGGCGGGAACCGGGCGAGCCGCGGCGCGGCGCGAAACCGCCGAACCGCGGCGCGCGCGCGGGCGCCTCCCCGCGCGAGCCGCTCGACCAGCCGACCGCCGATGAAACCGGTCGCGCCGGTGACCAGGAAGGTCTTTCCCGCCAGCGGGAGCGGGGCCGCGGACGCTCCCCGCGACCGGCCTTCCTCCCGCGTTCCCCGCCACGGCTGCGTCTGCGCCCGCCGGCGGAGGCGGCAACGCTCCAGCAGTTCGACGACCGGAAGCGCCGAGGCGCCCGGGGTGAACGGCTGCCGGCCCTCCCGGATGGCCGACCGCCAGTCGGCGAGCAACAACTCCCCCGGCCCGCCGGGGCTCCACATGCCCTCGCCGAGGCGCGCGGCGCCCCGGTGAACCTCGAACCTCCGATCCCGCAGCGAATCCGGCGACAGGGCCAGGAACTCGTTCCGGGTTCCCCGGACCTCGAGGCGGCCGCAAGTCCCCTCGAGGACGATCGTGTCCGGGAGATTCCTCATCCGGCTCAGTTCCACGACGGCGCGGGTTCCCCGCTCGAAGAGCAGGTCGAGCCGCGCGTCGGCCTCGAGCCCGCCCTCCCCGTCATCGGCGCACTCCACCCGGCGCACCGGCCCCAGCCACCAGAGCAGCAGGTCCAGCAGGTGCGGCCCTTTGTCCAGGAGCACTCCCTCGCCGCAGGTCGGGAGGCTCGCGTTCCAGTACGAAGGCGCGTTCCAGGTCGCTCCCGGAGGGGACGCGACGGCCCGCCGGGAGAGCCAGGACGATCCGTCGCTCGCGACCGCCGATTCGATGTCCCCGAGCGCGCCGCTCGCGATCGCCGCCGCGATCCAGCGGTGGACGAAGAGGAAGCGGCGCTGGTGGGTTACCGAAAGGCAGGCGCCCGAAGCCGCCGCCGCGTCCACCAGCCGCCGGGCGTCGGCGGAATTCGTCGCCAGGGGCTTCTCCACGAGGACATGGATCCCGGCCTCGAGCAGCGGCAGGGCGAGCGGGGCGTGGAGTCTCGGCGGCGCGGCCACGACCGCCGCCTCGACTTCGCCCATGACGCCCGACGCCTCCGGCGCCGCCCGGGGCGTCTTCCAGCGGCGGGCCAACTCGCGGGCGCGGTCGAGGTCGGGGTCGATGAGTACGGAGGGCCGCCACCCGAGCCGGGCGAGGGACGGCAGGTATCCGTAGGTGGCGACGGCGCCGCAGCCGATGACGGCGAGACGGGGCGAAGCGGCCATCGGAGCGGCGGACAGGGTAGCGAAGGCGAGGCCCGGATCCGGCCCGGCCCGGCGACCTACCGGCGGGTGGAAGAAGCGCCGCGCGCGCCGCCGGCCACCGGGCCTTCCGCCCCCCGCCGCCGCGCCGCGGCGAGGGCGCGGCGGCCGATCTCCGCCGCGGAGAACCACAGGAACGGCCACGCGGCCGCCGCGTAGCGGAGCGAACTGAAGTTGAACGCCGCGACGACGAAGTAGTAGCCGAGCGCCGCGACCGCGGCGAGCGCGGCCCCGACCAACCGGGGGTCCATCTCGCCGGCGCCGCGCCGAAACCGCTCCCGGAACGCGAGGACGACCGACAGGAGGCAGGCGGCGAACGAAGCGATTCCGGCGAGCCGGACGAACGGGGCGGCCGGACCGGGGATCCGCAGGGTTTCGGAGATCGGGGCCGAGAGTTGGGCCGACCGGAGGACGGCGTCGTCCGGCAGGGCGCCGGCCCGGCCGGAGAGCCGGCGCGCGAAGTCGGCGGTGTGGAGCGTGGGGAGCGTCCACAGGCCGACGAAGTGGACCGCGGCGTTCGCCGCCCACTCCGAGGGAGCGGCCAGCAGCGCCTCCAGGCTCACCTCCCGCAGCCGCGCGTTCACCGGGACCCCGTCCCGCTCCGCGAGTTCCTCCGCCGTCCCGCGGAAGAGCCGGAGGTAGGTCCGGTGCTGCAGTTCGTGCTCCGCGCGCCGCAACAGGATCGAGCGCAGGAAGAAGCCGGGCGCGTCGGCCAAGGCGCGGCGAAACGGCGCCGCCCGGCGCCGGGCCTCCCGGAAGAACGCGTTCCACTCCGGGTCGCCCGCCGCCGGTTTCTCCGACGGGATGAGCAGGGCCTTGGCGAACAGGTGGTGGGCCACGACGCTCGGGCGGTCCGGCCGGTCGGGGTACGCCCGGTTCCAGGCGGCGTTTTCGGCCAGGAAACAGACCGCGAGGGGAAGGACCAGCGCCGCCGCCAGCCGCAGCCTCCGCCCGCCTGTCCGGGGCCACAGCAGCCAGGCGGCTGCCGGCCAGACGAGGAGCAGCAGCGCCCCGGCGGGACGCGCGGCGACCGCCAGCCCGCCCAGCGCCGCCCCGGCCAGCAGCCGCGGCGCGGTCGGCCGCAGGGAGAACAGGAGGGCCGCGCCGAGACTCCCCATCGCCAGCGGGACGAAGAGGGCCTCGGAGAGGATGTAGGCGTGGAACCGGACCCCGGCGGCGAGGACGAAGAGTCCGCCGGTGAGCGGGAGCGCGAATCCCGGGGAGCGATACACCCGATGCGCCGCGTACCCGAGGAACCAGACGGCGCCCGCGGTCAGGAGGAGTTGGACGCGCGGCGCGGCGGCGAGCCCGCCGAACAGCCGGCCGACCGCGTCCAGGAACGACGGGTACCCCGCCCACCGGGTGGCCCAGCGCGGCGCGCCGAATTCCACGAAGGAAGTGCTGTTACCGGGCTGGATCATCCCCGGGCCGTGCGGCGACCAGGCGCCGCCGCCGATCGGATCCGACCAGAACCAGGCGATGTACGCGAGAGCGCCGGCGAGCAGCAACCACGGAGTGGCTCGGCGGGCGGCCGCGGCAGTCGGGTCGGACGCCCCTTCCCCGGACGGCGTCCGAGCCCGGTTCATCCCGGTCGAACCGACGGGCGCGCGGGGCGGACCCGAAGCGGGGCGGCGGGCCGCCCCCCGGAGGACCCCGGTACGAGTAGCCGGCCCGACTCGATCCGGACCACCCGGTCGGCGGCGGCGAGGAACGCGGCGCTGTGGGTGGCCGCCACGACCGTCGTCTCGCCGCGAAGCGAGCGGAGGGTCTCCAGCACCCGGCCCTCGTTGGCCTCGTCGAGTTGGCTGGTCGCCTCGTCCAGCGCCAGCAGGGTCGGTCGGCGGAGCAGCGCCCGCGCGAAGGCGAGCCGCTGGCGCTCGCCGGCGGAGAGTCCGGCGCCACCGTCCCCGATTTCGGCGTCCACGCCTTCGGGGAGGCGGAAGACGAAGTCGGCGGCGGCCGCCTCGAGGGCGCGCCGCATCTCCTCCTCGTCCGCGTCCTCCCGCCCCCAGGCCAGGTTCGCGCGGATCCGGCCGGGAAACAGGTAGGGCCGCGCCGCCAGCAGGGCGCACGAGGCCCGCCACCGGCGGCGGTTCCCGCCGTCCAGCGCCACCCCGTCCACCCAGATCCGTCCGGTCGTCGGCGGCATTAGTCCCACGAGGAGATCGGCGAGGGTGGTCTTCCCCGCGCCCGACGGCCCCGACAGGACGAGGAACTCGCCGCGGCGGATGTCGAGATCGATCTCCCGAAGCGCGCCGCCGCCGGCGCCGCCGGCCCCGCCCGCGGCCGCGCCGAAGTCCCGGAGGTAGTCGAAGGAGACGCCCCGGACGCCCAGCCGCTCGGAGAGCACCATCCGCGCGCCCTCGCCGCGGCCCCCGCCGAGGGGAGGCAGCGAACCGTCGCGCCTGACAGTTCGGGACGAGGGGGCGCGCGGACGCTCCTCCGGGCGTTCCTCGGCGGCCGCCGTGAGATCGGCCAGCGCGCTCCGCGCGTGGAGGAAGGCCGGCAGCGTGTTCGCGAGGTCGTGGGCCCGCCACTGGACGCCGCCCAGCATGGTCATCGTCCGCGCCGACAGCACGACCACCACGACCAGGGTGGGCAGCGGCAGGCCGGTTTCGACCAGGACGAACCAGCCCGCCGCCGCCAGCACCACCGCGGCGCCGAACTGGATCGCCGCCCGGGCGAGCGCGGCGACCGTGGCGGAGGCGAGGCAGCGTTCGCGAAGCGCCGTTACCGCGGCGGAGAGATGGGCCACATGCGCCCGCTCGGCGGCGTGGCTCTTCGCGAACTTCAGTCCGGCGAGGAAGTCCTGGACCTGGGCGTAGATGACCCGGTTCGCGTCGGTGATCTCGCCGCCCAGGGTCTCGGAGCGGCGGAGGAGCGGGCGGGTGAGGCAGTAGAGGGCGACGATGGCGACGAGGATCGCCCCCGCGGTCGGCGGGGAGATGACGAAGGCGACGGCCAGGTGGGTCGCCGCGACCGTGAGCGCGACCGTCACATGCAGGAGGTGCCCGAAGGCGGCGCCGACGCGGCGGACCTCCCCGGTGAGCACATGGCGGAGGTCCGCTTCGCCGCGGGAGGCGAGGAATCGCCAGGACGCCGCCGACATCGCCCGGTGGAGCCTCTCCCGCAGGCGGTCCACCGCCCCGAGCCGCGCCCGCTCGAAGACCGCGTCCCGCTGCCAGGCCGCCGCGGCGCGCACGCCGACCAGCCCGACGAAGAGGCCGAGGGCGACCGGGAGGGTGAGGCCGACGCCGATCCTCTCCAGCGAGGAGACCAGCGCCCCGTGGACGGCGCCTCCGGTTTCCCCGTCGCCGAAGCCGGAGGCGTGGAGGAGCGGGATCAGCGCGAGGAGGCTGAACCCTTCCGTGATGTTCCCGGCGAGGAGCAGCAGCGCCGCGAGCGCGGCGGTCCCCGGCCGGTCGGAGACCAGTTCGGAGAAGAGGGCGCCGACGCCGGAAAACCCGCCTCCCCGCGCCGGCCTCGTTGAGCCCGCCGGCCCCGCCGCGCTCCGGGTTCCCTCGCCGCCCGGCCCGCCGCGCTCCCCCTCCGGATCGCCCTCCCCGCGCGGCGTCGGGGGCGCCACCGGGCCGGGGCTCGCGGACACGGCGGCGTCCGTCAGTCGGGAAGGTGTTCCCGGGTCAGGTTCCTCGGCGCGTCGGCGGTGCAGAGGACATCGTCCTCGATGCGGACCCCGCCGTACGGGGCCAGCGCCTCCACGACCCCGGAGTCCACCGCGGCGCGCTCCTCGGCTCCCTTCTCCCCGAACTCGCGGAGCAGGGACTCGATGAAATAGACCCCCGGCTCCACGGTGACCACCTGCCCGGGCGCCAGTGTCCGGGTGGTGCGGAGATGCGGATGCTCCTTCGGCGGCCGGCCCCGGCGCCCGTCGGGGGCCGCGAGGTGGCCGCCCACATCGTGCACCTGCACCCCGAGGAAGTGGCCGAGTCCGTGGGGGAAGAACGCCGCGCTGAGGCCGCTCTCCACCGCGGCCTCCGGCGCGACGCGCGCGACGCCGACTTCCCGCAGGACGCCGGCCAGGAGCAGGTGGGCGCGGTGGTGGAGATCCGCCCAGGGCGTCCCCGGACGGACGCCGGCGCACAGTTCCCGCTGCGCCCGCTCCACGCCGGCGACCAACTCGAGGAACCGGGGGTCCGCGCCTTCCGCCGGGCGGGTGCGGGTGATGTCCGAGGCGTAGCCCCGGACGCGGGCGCCGGCGTCGAGCAGCAGGCTCTTCCCCGGCCGGTGCTCCGACCGCTTGCCCTCGTAGTGGAGGACCGCGCCCTTCCTCCCGGCGGCCACGATGGTCGGGTACGGCAGGTCCGCTTCGGCGCCCCCGACCGCGGCGACGAAGGCCCGGTGGATTTCGATCTCGCTCGCCCCGCCGCGGAAGGCCGCTTCCGCCGCCCGGTGGCCCGCAGCGCCCAGCCGGTTCGCTTCGGCGACCTGCGCGACCTCGTAGCGGGTCTTCACCGCCCGCCGCCAGTCGAGGCGGCCCAGCAGTTCCGGCGGGTCCGGGGAGAGCCCCAGCGCCAGGGCCAGTTCCCGCCGCTCGCCGATGTAGGCCGCCTTCGCCTCGCCGAGCCGGGCCAGGGTCTCCGACAGGACTTCCCGTTTGCTGCCGCACTCGGCGATCTCGAACCCCTCCGCCCAGAACGGGCTTCCCACCGGGGCGGGCTCGTACCAGTAGTCGTCCGGAACCAGCGCGGCGAGGAACGGCTTCTCCCCCGGGCGCAGCAGCAGCAGTTCGCCGGGAGATTCCCGCGGACAGAAGTGGAGGAAGTGGGCGTTCGCCCGGAACGGCGCCGGCTGGTCGTCCCGGTAGTAGTAGCGGAGCGCCCCGCTGTCGAGCACCAGCGCCTCCGGGAGGACGGCCTCGAGGTCCTCGGCGAGGCCGCGGAGCCGGATCTCGAGGTGTTCCGAAAAGAGCGCGGCGAGGTCTTCGGCCCGGGGGGCGGGCGTTTCGTCGTTCGGGGGCACCGGATGGCGGGAGGATACGACGGGGCGAGCCGTCAGCGGCTCTCCGGCCCGGGCGGGAACGCGATCTCGACGCTCCAGGAGTCGCCTTCGCCCGGGGCCCACTGTCCGGTGCGCAGACGGGCGACCGGGAAGTCCGGCAACGGGAGGATGGCGAGGCACCGACCGTCGTCGAGTCGTCCCCGCTCCCCGAACGCGAAGTCCCGGTTCTCGAAGCCGTGTTCCCGACGCCTTCCCGGCAACGCGTCCGGGGCCTCCGGGTAGAAGTGGGCGAAGAAGCGCTGTTCCGCTTCGCCCGGGGAGCAGGGTTCCCGGAGATAGAGCAGCGCGCGCCCGTCGAGGTAGAGGTCGAAGGGCGCGCGGGCGGCGGGATCGCCGAAGGCGCCGGACGAGATCGCCCGGTAGGCGGCGAGGTACCGGTCGGCGTCCAGTCGGCCGGAGGCGGTCCAGGCCTCGCCGGCGCCGCGGCCGAACTCGAAGGGGCGGATCGTCGCGCTTCCGGTCCTCTCGGTCGCGAACTGGCCGGTCGAGAACCGCGAGACCTCGTAGCGCGGCAGCGGCACGACCGCCGCGCAGGCGCGCTCCCCGGACGCGTCCCGGAGGACGCGCCCGTACGCCCCGAAGACGAAATCGCGGTTGTCGAAGCCGTGGCGGCGCCGATCCGGAGGCAGGGACTCCGCCGAGGCCGGGAACAGGTGCAGCCGGAACCTCGCCCGGACATCCTCTTCCGCGCAGGGGCGGCGGTGATAGACGAGCGCGTCCCGCCCCGGGTAGATCCCGGTGTTCCGGTCGGCGTACACCGCGAACCTTCCTTCGGCGGCCGGTTGCCCCAGGGCGCCGGAGGCGGCGGCCCGCTCCGCCGAGACGAGCGGGTCGAGGCGGGGGGCCGCGCCGGCGGCCCGGCGGTACACCGCCCCGTCGGCGAGTTCCGCCACCGTCTGCAGTCCCGGGAGCGTCCGCAGGAGGCCGGCGGCGAACTCGCAGGGCGGAGCCCAAGTGTGGTGGAACACCACGACGAGCCGCCCCTCGCGCATCCCCGCCAGCCATGCCAGGAGCCGCTCCCGCTCGCTCCGGAACCTCCCTTCGTTCGCGCAGGGCCACGGGTAATGCCTCCCTACCGTCGCCGTTCCGAGGAAGTCCACGACCGCCGGCTCGTTCGAATACACCGGCCCGGCTACGGCGTTCTCCCGGAGGTAGGCGAGGGTCTCCGAGCGGCTCCGGGCCGGCCCGGCGTAGCCGAGGTACCGGTCGCCCCGGTTCGCTTCGGCGATCGCCCGGGCGTGCGGCCGCGCCTGTCCCGCTGTCCACAGGCCGAGGACGAGGAAGAGGAGCGCCGCCGCCGGGCGGAACCGCCGGGCGGGCGGCGGGCCGGCGCGGGGGGGGATCGGCGCCCGCCGCTTCCCGAGGGCGAGGAGCCGGTCCAACGAGGTTGCCAGCGCTACGAGCAGCGGCAGGTAGAGGGGGACGAGGTAGCGCGGCGCGACGCCCTCCGCCGCTTCGCCGCGCGCGACGGCGACGACCAGCGCGGCGGCGTAGGCCAGCGAAAAACCGCCGAACACCGCGACCGGCCGCCAGCCGGAAGCCCCCTCCGCCGTTCCCGGTGAACGCCGGCCCGCGAACGCCGCGGCGACCAGCGCGCCGGCGGCCAGGCCCGCGAGGTACGGGAGCGCCGCCCCGAGGCCGGGCAAGTCGAAGTCGAACCAGGAGAGGAGGCCGCGTCCGAGCCAACCCGCGACCCCTCCCGCCGGCGACGAAGCCCCCGCGCCGAGGCGCAGGTCCCCGTCCACCAGCCGGTGGCGGAGGATCCAGAGTCCGAGGGGCCCGACGGCGACCGCCGCATGGACCGCCGCCCGCCCGAGCCGCCGGCGGAGCGGCTCGCGGCGGTCGAGCAGGAGGGCGAGGCCGACCACCGCCCCGAGGACCACGCCCACGAACCGGGTCAGCAGCGCCAGCGCGCAGAACACGGACGCCGGGAGGAAGGAGGCGGGCCGTCCGGCGGGGGATCCCGGGGCCCGGCGGGCGAGGAAGTCGTCGCACCGGATCAGCGCCAGGACCGAAAACACCAGGAACGGCGCGTCGCTGAGCGCCCAGGAGGCCGTTTCGGCGAGCGGCAGCGAGAGCGCGGCGGCGCACGCGGCCCAGCCGGCCAGGAAGCGCGAATCGAAGCGCGAGTCGAGCCGGGCGGCGAGATACCGCGCGACGAGGAAGACCGAGAGCCCGAAGGCGGCCGCGCCGAGCGGCCCGGCGACCCGCAGGGGGTCGAACGCGCCGAGACTCGCCGCGGCGAGCAGCAGCGGGTAGAGGGGCGGCCAGAAGCCGGTGAAGACGCTCCCGTCGAAGTGGGTGAGGCCCTCGCCCGCCAGCAGGTTCCGCGCGGCGGCCAGGTAGTGGAGCGAGTCGAGATCGAGCCGGACCCCGTACTCCGCCTGCCGCGCGAGGACCAGCGAAACGCCGAGCGCCGCCGCCGCGAGCGGGATGAGCAGGCGGCCGGCGAGGCCCCGCCGAGGAGTCTCCGGCGGCGGGGCGTCAGTCATGGAACGGCGGGGGGAACGGCGGGGGGAACGACGGGAGGAACGGCGGGGGAGGCGGCGCGGCGCCCGGTGATTTTCGCCGGCCCCCGCTCCCCGGCGCGCCGGGCCGGCCCGCGCTCCGGCGGCGCCTCTTCGTCGGGCCCGCCGATCGGGCGGCGCTCAGCGCCGTGGCGCCGAGGCCCGGCCGGCCGCAGCGCGGGCCGGGGCCGCGGCCGGCGGTTTCGAGAACACCGCGGCGAAGTTGGTTCCCAGCACCCGCGCCGCCGGGCCGCCGTCCGCGCCGAACCGAAGCCCCCAGGGCGGGAAGAAGGAGAACCACTGCTCGGGTCGGAGCCCGGCCCGCCCGGCGGCGGCGAGGATCGCCTCCGGCGGGTAGTGGAAGACCGGCGTCTCCGTCCGCCCGCGCAGCCGGTCGAGCAGGGCGGCGCCGAACGCGGCCGCGCGGCGGACCCAGGCCCGGCGGTCGGGCCAGACGATCATCATCCTGCCTCCGGGCCGGAGGATCCGCGCCGCTTCGGCCACCAGGGTCGAGGCCGCGGTCGGGTCGTGCTGCTGGATGACCTCGACGGACAACGAGAGGGCGAAGACGCCCTCCCGGAACGGCAGTCGGAGCGCGTCCCCGCGCACGCCGACCAGCCCCGCCCGGGCCGCCGCCTCGCAGGCCGTCCGGTTGAAGTCGAGCCCGACGACGCGGCTTCCGAGCCGGACGAGCGGCTCGGTCATCAGGCCGACGCCGCAGCCGAGGTCCGCGATCGGCCCACCGTTCGGGGTCGCGCCGGACGCCGCGCGCGCGGTCTCCAGAACGACTTCCCGCTCCCGCCGGAACCAGCGCGCCGAGAGGTACCCCGACGCCTTCGGGCTCCGCGGCCCGTGGGCCGCGTAGGCCTCGTCGTAGAAGTCGCTGCCGTGCCGCCGCTCCCCCTTCTCCGCGGCCCGGACCGCCGCGCGCCCGGGAGGCGGCCGCGGAGTTCGCCCGGTCATGCCCGCCCGCGAGGCGCCGGGGGCCTCAATAGTCGGCCAGGTACCGGCACAGCGCGGGGCCGACCCGGCGGGTCAGCGGACGGGGGAGGGCGCGCCAGAACCGCTGCGCCGTCGCATAGCGGCCGTAGAGGTCCGCGGAACGGTCGGAGAACCAGCGGAGCGGGATCGCCGTCGCGCCGAAGTTGCGCTTGAAGACATACGCCCCCTGCCCCGCCGACGACCGGCCGAAGTCCACGACTTCCACGCCGTCCCGGAGAGCGGTCTCGACCCAGCCCCAGAACAGCAGCGAGCCCGGGTAGTCCCGGCGGCGGAGCGCCCCGCTCCACGGCGCCCAGGCCAGCGATCCGTCCCGCAGCCAGATCAGCGCGGCCGCCGGTCGGCGAGCCGCGCCGTCCCGCACCACCAGGATGCGCGCGCCCAACTCGCTCACCAGCGCCGAGAACAACTTCGAAGGAACCATCGGGGACCCGTGCCGTTCGAAAGCGCGCCGGGCCAGGTCGTGGAAGGCGCCGACCGCCGGAGCGCCGTCCTCTTCGGAAACGGTGTAGCCGGCCTCCCGGGCGCGGCGGATGGAGCGGCGCGCCCTCCGGGACAGCGCCCGCGTCCAGATCTCGCGGGAGTCGCGGCCCCAGGCGGAGAGGTCGAGTCGCTGCGCGGCGGGCGAACCCGGCGGCGGGTCGCCGTCGGTCGGTGATCCGAGCACCCGGATGTTGTAGGCCCGGCCCTTCGCCTCCCGGGCGAGGGCCTCCGCCCCGCTTCGATCGAGGTCGGAGGAGTTGAGGCCCGGCACATAGGCCCAGGTCGGTCTCCCCAGCGGCGAAGGCACGACCGCCCACCCTCCCTCGCTCCGCCAGCGGTACACGCCGCAGTAGATCGCCCGCCAGGCCGCGACGAACCCCGGACTGTGCCGACGGAGCAGGTTCGGCGAGGGCCCGCGGGGCGGCCGGGCCGGACCCGCCGTCATCCGGTCATCTCCCGGTTCACCAAGCCGGTCATCAAGCCGTTCAACAGGCCGTTCATCGGGCCGGTCGCTAGTAGTCCGCCAGGTAGCGGCACAGTTTCGGCCCCAGCCGCCGGGAGACCGCGCCGGGCAGGGCGCGAAAGACGCGCCTCGCCGGGGCGTACTTCCGGTAGAGGTTCGCCGGCCGGTCGGCGAGCCGGGACACCGGCGTGGGCGACGCCCCGAAACTCGCCTTGAACCGGAAGGAGCCGCTCCCCGGGGCGCAACTCCCCCAGTCCAGCACCTCGGCGCCGGCCCTCGCGGCCTCTTCGACCATGGCCCAGGACAGCAGGTGGCCGGGTCGGTCGGGACTCCGCCGCGCCCCTCCCCACGGCACGAACGCGAGCGGGCCGTCCGGGAGCCAAAGCAGGGCCGCGGCGACCTCCCCCCGCCTCGTCCGGACCACCAGGATCCGCCCTCCCATCTCGCGGACCGCCGCCGCGAAGAGCCTCTCCGGAGGCGCCGGCGCCCCGTTCCGGGCGAGCGCGAGCCGCGCCATCGCGACGAGCGCGGCCACCGCCTCCGGCCCGGACTCCTCGCCGACCGCGCATCCGGCGCGGCGCGCGCGGCGCACGGCCAGCCGGGCGTTCCGTCCCACCCCGGCCTTCCAGACGGCGGAGGGGTCCCCGCCGAACGAGGCCAGGTCCAGCCGCATCACCACCCGCGGCCCCGGCCCCGGCCCCGCCTCCCCGCCGAGGCGCCCGAGCACGCGGATGTTGAAGGCCCGCCCCCGCGCCTCCCGAGCGAGGGCCTCCGCTTCGGGGGGCGCGAGGTCGGTGTAGCCGAGGCCGGGGAGGTAGGAGAGGACCGGCGGGCCGAGGAGCGACGGCACCGCCGCGAACGGCCCCTCCCGCCGCCAGCGGTACGCCGAGCAATAGACCTCCCGCCAGGCGGCGACGAACTCCGCCCCGTGTCCGGCGGACGCCGGCCGGACTCCGCTCACCGGCCGGCCCCGAGGAGTCGTTCGTGGCACTCGGTCATCGTCGAGAAACGGTAGCCCCGCCCGGCGAGGCGCTCCCGCATCTCCGGGAAGTCCGCGAACCCGCGCTGGCCCCGGCGCGAAAGGAGTTGCGCCGCCTTCAGCCAGAGCGGGCCCGGGGAGCGGCCGATCCGGCCGTCCGGGACCAGGTCCACCAGGTGCATCGCGTAGATCAGGAGGTCGGGCAGTCCGGCGGCGGCGTGGAGCCAGGACTCGACCCGCCGCCCCATCAGGCAGCGGTACGGCTGCGTGAAGGGAATCCCGGGGCGGCGCCAACTCGCCACCGGCAGTTCCGCCAGCGTTTCGTCGAGGACGAACCAGTCCGCGCTGCGGAAGACCCGCTCCCGGCGCGCGCCGTGCCCGATGCCGGGGAGGATCGAGGAGTCCCAGGCGAAGCCCAGGGAGCGGAGCGCCCCGAAGACCTCCTCGGTGAGACCGTAGTTCTTCGCCCGGTAGCCGAGCGGCGCCCTCCCGAGGAACCGGGAATAGACCGAGGCGCTCTCGGCGAGACTCGCGGCGTCGTCGCCCGGCGCCCGGTGGTCGTAGCAGTGGAGGTGGAGGTCCGCCCCCGACTCGGCCAGGCCCTCCACCAGGTCGGGGCGCTCCCGGAACAGCCGGCCCTCGACGAACGCCGAGAGCGGCAGGCCGGCGCCCCGGACGGCGGCCACGACTTCGGGCAACCGGTCGAGCGCCTCGGTCCCGTCGCCGCCGTAGTCGTATTCCACATCCATGGTGAGGACCGCGATCCGGCCCGGGGACCGCCGCCCTTCGATCCTATGGGCCGCCGTCTCGAACTTCGGCATCGCCGCGCCTCCGGCGTCCGCGCTCCTCGGCCAGTTCGTCCTGCAGCAGGGCCACTTCCTGGGTCAGGTTCTTGATGCGGAGCGAGAACTCGCTGACCTTCACCGACAGTTGGAGGATCAGCAGCGCGCACATCAGGATGCCGACCGCGATCACCACGGTTACGGAATCCCCGATCTCCGCCCACTCGGCGAAGGCGGCCACCGGCGCGAGCCACAGCCGGTAGGTCATGAAGACGAACGCCATCAGGATCCACAGCGCGGCGTAGCGCTCCTGCAGGAGGTCGCGGCGGATGAGTTCGAGCACCGCGGCGAGGAGGGCGAGTCCGACGAGGAGCGCCGACCAGGAATGGACCGGGGGGATCGCCTCAGCCATGGACGCCGCGCTCCTCGACCGGGCGCAGCCGGGAAACGAACAGCGACACCACCACCTTGAACATGTACCAGAGCGGCGCGAACCCCCGGTGGAGTTGTCCGCCGGTCTCGTTGAAATACATGTACACCGGGACTTCGCCGAGCCGGTAGCCGCTGCGGAGCAGCGAGAACACCACATCGGCGTCCGGGAAGTCGTAGGGGCGCCGGTCGCGGACCATGAACTCCAGGCAGTCGCGGTTCATGGCCAGGCAGCCGGAAGTCGGGTCGGTGACCCGGGCGCCGGTCATCAGCCGGAGGAGGAGCCGGAACAGCCGGATGCCGGCCCGCCGCGGGGCGGTCCCCCGGTAGAGCCGGCCCGCCGGCGGGAACGGTTCGAGCGCCGCCGGCAGGAACCGGGAGCCGATCACCAGGTCCCGGTCGGCGAGGGCGGCCTCCAGCCGGGGGAGGAACCGGGGGTCGTGCTGGCCGTCGCCGTCGAGTTGCAGCAGGCGCCGGTACCCGCGGGCCAGTGCGTACTTGTAGCCGGTCTGGACGGCGGCGCCGTAGCCGAGCCGAGCCGGGTGGCGCAGCGTCCGGACGCCGCGGCGGGCGAGGATCGCCGGGGAGTCGTCGGTGGAGGCGTCGTCGATCGCGACGAGGTCGTAACCCTCCCGCCGGGTGACTTCGAGCAGGGCGGCGAGGAGGCCCGGAAGCCGCGGCGCCTCGTTCCGCACGGGGAAGACGACGAGGACCGGCGGCGTCATCGGGAACGGGAATTCAAGAGGAATTCAGGGGGAATTCGGGGGGAATTCAGCGGGAATTCGGGAGGAATTCAGGGAACGCGCCGCCGGGAGCGCAGCCGTCGGGCGGGGCCGCGCCGCGGGGCCGATCGGCGGCGAAACGGGAAATCCTAGTCTCCGGCCCGGCGGGCGCCGCGTTATTCGGGCAGCGTCAGGGACACGCTCCAGAGGTCGCCGGCGCCGGGGACCCACTGTCCGGCGCGGAGGCGGCCCGTCCGGGGCGGAAGCCGGGCGACCGCCACGCAGGCCCCGTCCACGGTCGCCCCGCGCGTCTCGAAACGGAAGTCGCGGTTCTCGAATCCGGCCGGGCGGCGGGCGTCGGGAAGGCTCACCCGGGCCCGCGGATAGAGGTGGAGGAAGAACCCCGCCTGCGTGTCCTCCGGCGAACACGAGGGCCGGTGGAAGATGAGGCGCCGGCCAGGGCCGCCTTGGGCGGCGGGGACCTCGTCCAGGTAGAGATCGAAGACCGAGCGGGCGGCGGGCTCGCCGGAGACGGCGAAGGCGGCGGCGCTTCGCAGGGCCTCCCCGTCGAAGCGCGCCTCCCCTCGCCAGAGCGTCGCGCCTCCCGGAATCCACTGTCCGGTGCTCAAGTGCGAGACCCGGAACTCCGGCAGCGGAACCATCGCGACGCAGGCGGCGCCGAGGAACACGCCCCGTTCCGGGAACGGGAAGTCCCGGTTCAGGAACCCGGGCGGCTCGGCGGCCGGGGGAGCGCCTCGCGCTCCGCCCGCAGCGCGTCGGCGTCGAAGTCGCCCCGGTACGGTCGGCCCTCGAAGGCTCCGGGGAGCGCGTCGGGGTCCTCCGGGTGGAAGTGGAGGAAGAACGGCGCCGGGAGGTCGTCCGTCGGGCAGGGCTCGGCGAAGTACGCGACCTCGTCCCCCAGGCGGTACAGGTCGAAGTTCGAGCGGAAGAGCGGCGCCCCCGCGGCCCCGGCGGTGATCGCGTCGTACGCCTCCCGGAAGCGGTCGGGGCGCGGCGGCGCCCCGCGCGCCACTTCGTACGCCGCGCCGTCGGCGAACCGGGCGATCGGCCGGAGGGCGGGCGCCGTCTCGAGGGGCGGCGGAGGGGCGTGGGGGTAGTAGCCGTTGATCCGGTCTTGTATCCACACGATCCAACTGCCGTCGGGAGGGCCCGGCGCGCCTTCCGGCGCTCCCCCGCCCCGGGCGCCCTCCGGCCCGGCGTCCGGGCCACGGAGGGCGGGCGGTGCGGGCGGGGCGGCGAACCACTCCTCGAACCGGCGCTGCGGCGAATCCACCTCGCCGCGCCGGATCCGGACCTCCGGCGCCGGGAAGAACGGCAGGTACCGGTACCGGGCGCGCGGCCCCGTCGCGGAGTAGGCGAGGAGGGGTTCGTTCGAGTAGAGGATGTCCGGCAGCCGGTCAGGCAGCCGGGCCGACAGGCGGGCCCGGGCCCGGAGGAACGCGAGGATCTCGGAGTTCCGCCAGACCTCCGCCCGGATTCCGCGGTCGAGCCCGGCGTCCTCCGCGTTCGCGCGGCGGATGGCGCGCGCGCCGGGGGCGGCCTGGCCGAACAACCAGGCCGACAGGAGTCCGGCGAGCAAGCCGGGAAGGAGGCGCCGGCGGCGCCGGGAGATCCCGCTCCGGGCCCGCTCGGCCCGCAGCAGCCGGTCGCACCCCGCCGCGACCACCACCACGAAGACGACGAAGAGCGGCGTCAGGAAGCGGACCTTCAGCCCGGAGAGGGTCCCGCCGCCGCCCACGCTCAGCATCACGAACGCGTAGTGCAGGAGGCCGAACGCGCCGAACAGCGCCGCCGGGGACCGGACCGGGCGCCCCCCGGAGGCCGCATCGGCGCCCGGCGGCTGGCCGAGGGGAGAACGCGCCGGAGAGCCGCCGGCGAAGAAAGCGGCGAGGCAGGCCGCGAGGGCGGCCGCGGAGAGCGTGAGGAAGCCGAAGTCGAACTCCAGCCAGCGGGCGAGGTCGCCGAGGCCGTCCCGGAAGAGGTCCCCGAGGTCGTAGTAACCCGGGCGGCGCCGGTGCCCGGTGAGCATCCCGGTGTGCAAGTGGTTCCGCAGCAGCCAGAGCGCCATCGGCGCCGAGGCCAAGGCCAGGAAGGCGGCGCACCGCCGGGCGCGCCGGCCGAACGGCGCTCCCTTCGTCAGCAGGAGCGCCCCCGCCGCCGCGGCGACGGCCGCCGCTCCGGGGTATCTCGCGAGCCAGGCGAGCGCCCCGAATCCGGCGGCGGCGGCCAGGCGCCGGCGGCCGCCGCCCTCCAGGTACCGGTCCGTCGAGACCAGCGTCAGGACGGCGAACAGGATGCACAGCGGATCGGAGAGCCCCCGGGACGCCAGGTCGGCGAGCGGCAGCGAGAGCGCCAGCGCCGCCGGCGCCCAGAGCCGGAGGAAACCGGATTCGAGACGGCGGTCGAGATGGCGCCCGACCACGAAGACGGTGAGCCCCAGCGCCAGGGCGCCGAGCGGCCCGGCGACCGCCTCCGGGTCGAGCCCGAACAGGCCGAACGCCGCGAGCGCGAGCGGATACAGCGGCGGCCACAGGGTGGAGGGCGTCCCGTCCACATCCGCGAACCCCTCCCCGGCCAGCAGGTGGCGGGCGATGGCGAGGTAGTTGATGCCGTCGTGCGACAGCGCCGCGCCGTGCGCCGCCTGGCGGGCGAGCGCGAGCCCGGCCGCCAGCGCGGACAGGGCGGCGATGACCGCGGTGGAACCGCCGGGGCGCCGGCCGGGTTCGATCCGGAGGGGCGGCCCGCTCACGGCGCCCCGCCGTCACCGGCGCCGGGGGCCGGAGGGGCGAATTCCGCGCGCCAGACCGGGTCGTAGGACGCGTCGGGATTGCGGAAGGAACGTCCGACGACCACGGAACGGACCGGGTACTCCGGGAAGCGGACGCCGGCCGCGCAGCGCGCGCCCCGCTCCCAGGCGCGGTCGGCGAACCGGAACGACCGGTTCTCGAAACCGTGGGGCTTGCGCCGGGGCGGCAGGTCGTCCGGATCCTCGGGGAACAGGTGCGCGATGAAGGTTCCTTCGAGGTGCTCCGGACGGCAGTCGTCCTTCACGAACAGCAGCCGCCCGCCTCCGAGATGGACATCGAATTCCGAACGCGCCAGCGGCGCTCCCGCCGCCTCGATCAGGCCGTCGAGTTCCCCGTCGTAGGCGGCGCGGTGGTAGAGGAAGACGACTTCGTTGCCCGGCGTCAGCAGCGCCGGGGAGGGATTCCCGGCCCCCTCGCCCGACCGCCCGCCGGACGGGTCGCCCAACGGGTCGGCGGGCGCGCGTCCCGGATCCCCCAGGTCCGGTCCGGCGCCCGCCGCCACCACGAACTCCGCCAGGGCGCGCCGGGCCGGGTCCGTAATCGGGATCGCTTCGCCGAGCAGGTACTCGGCGCGCGCGCCCGCCACCGTCCCGCCCCCGACCGGGAGCGGCGCGAGGAACACGGTCCGCTCCGCCCGCCCGCGCAAGACGCGGCGGATCCTCCCGAAGTCCTCCCGGAGGCGGGCGTTCGCGGTTCGGGACGCCTCCCGCGCCTCCCGGTCGGGCGCCCCCCGGTCGGACTCCCGGTCGGACACCCGGTCGGACACCCGGCCCCCGCCGGGGAAGACCGCCCAACTGCCCGCCGTGAGGATCACCGCCGCTCCCGCCGCCGCCACCGCCGGCCTCGGCCAGCGCCGGCAGAGGAGGAGCAGCCCCGAAGCGAAGCCGGCGAGCGGGACCGCCGCCGTCAGGAGCGCCGCCGCCTCCGGAGGCGCTCCGGCGCCGAACCCGAGCGCCGCGCCGAGACCGGAGAGCGCGAGCGCCAGCAGCGGAAACGACCGCGCCGCCACCCCCCCGGCGATGCCGAGGGCCGCGAGGAGGGCGCCGGCCAGGGCGGCGGCGGTCCCCGCCCCTTCGCCCGCCGAAGCGCCGCCGCCGAACGCCCCGAAGGGGAGGAAGCCCGCGCCCGCCCGGCGGAGCCCCTCCGCCGCCGCGCCCCACGGCGTTCCCGTCTCGCCGCCGCCGGGGGTCCCCGCGGCCGCGCCGACCGCGGCCGCGGCCACGGAGACCGCCAGACCGAACGCTCCGAGCGCCAGGTACGGACTGGCGATCGGACTTCCCCGAAGGGTGACCGCCGGGAAGGGCGAAAGGAAGCGCCCGACCCCGGCGCCCCCGCCGTTCCCCAGCGCCCCCGGCGCCCCCGCCGCCCGCCGACGACGGCGCCGTTCGCCCAGGAGTCCCAGCGCCGCGAACGGCGCGAGCAGCGTCCAGGCCGGCAGGCCGAGCAGCAGGGCCAGGCCGCTCTTCGCAAGCAACTGCCGGAACTTCGCCTCGTCGAGGAACACCGTGATCCCGTGGAACAGCAGGAAAGTCCCGAAGGCCTGCGGCGCCCCCTCGACCGTCACCGTGTCCGCGCCGGCGGCCGCGCCTCCGCCGAAGGCGAGGAAGACCGCGCCGAGCGCGATCCAGCGGCCCGCGCCGCGATGCCGAGGCAACGAAAGCGCGAGGATTCGGACGAGGGACAGGTAGGCGAGGAGCGCCGCGGCGCACAGGAGCGCCAGCATGGAGGCGCGCGCCGCCGTGACCCCGGCCCCGGGGTCGTCGCCGAAGTGGCGGAGGCCGGCGGCGAGGAGGGAATCGAAGGCGAAGGAGCCGCCGGGGACGCCCTCGTAGGTCAACCGCCCCTCGGCGTCCGCCGCCGGCCGGTGGCCGCGGAAGAGTCCGAGGCCGGGAGGGGGGCCGTGGGTGTCCGACCGGAGGGAGACCGGGGAGTCGTCCGACGATCGGCCGACGGCGCGGGCGAGGGTCTTCGCGCTCCCCCCGTCGTTCGCCAGCGGCCGATCGAACCTCCCCTCCGCGGCGAAGACCGCGAAGAGGGCCGCGAAACCGAGGAGGAGCGCCAGGAGCGGCGCCGCCGCCGCCCTCCGGACGCGCGCCCGCCGCTCCAGCCACCGCCATCCGGCGCCGAGGCGGAGGCGGACGCCGAGATCCCCGAGCAGCCGCCGCGTGAGGTCGAAGAGGACCGCGAGCAGCACGGCCGCCGCCCAGCCGAGCGGCGCCTCCCACCAGTGGAACGAAGAGTTGGCGTACGCCGTGAGGGAGGCCGCCCCGACGGCCACCGGGACATACCAGAGCCTCGGACGGTAGAAGGCGAGCACGATCGAGAGGACATCCGCCGGGAAGAAGAACCGGTCGAGCATCTTCGGCAGGAAGAAGGGGGTGAGCAGCGCCGATAGAAGCGCCAGGAACACCACCCTCTCCCGGGTCATTTCGAAGCGGCGGCTCTCCAGCAGGCGGCGGACGCCGTGGACGAGCGCCAGGGTGAGCAGGACGCCGGCCGGCCACCAGCGGTAGTGGTCGTTCGAGATCCACTGGTAGAGGTTCGGGGCCTTGCTGGTGAGTTCCGAGTAGGTGCCGGCCTGGCGGACGAAGACCGAGAGGAGGGCGGCCGGCGACCCGCCGGCGGCCCACGCCGGAACCAGCGCCGCCAGGAGGACGGCGGGAACCGGCCAGAAGGAGCGGGCGCCGACGGCCTTCTTCGCCCGGAGCCAGTAGAAGAGGGGCGCGAGGAACACCGCCTGCGCCTTGAACGCGAACGCCAGCCCGAACGCCGCGGCCGCCCGCGCCGGCCGACCGCGCAGCAGCCCGAGGAGGCACGCCAGCAGGAACGCCGTGTAGAGCGCGTCCACCTGGCTCCACCGGGCGCTGTTGAGCACCACCGTGGGGGCGAGCGCCACCGCGCCGGCGGCCAGGAGGGGCAGCGTCCGGGCGCCCGGATACCGGAGCCGGACGCACCGGTAGGAGAACAGCGCCAGCAGGAAGTCGCCGAGGAACGAGATCCCCTTCGCCGCGAACAGCGCCGGCGCGGACGGGAAGAAGTACGCCGCCGCGGTGAGCAGGTACAGGTAGGGAGGGTTGTAGAACGCGAAGTCGTACTGCCAGGAGCGGAAGTACCCGTTGGCGGCGATGAAGTCGTACCAGACGCTGTAGGCGTGGGTGAAGTCGTTGGATTCGTGGGGCAGGAACGGATAGCGGACCGCCAGCGCGGCGACGACCAGCGCGGCGGCGAGACCGATCTCCCGGTGTCTCCAGGGGGCCCTTCCCGCCCCCCGGCCTGCCGGCGGCGGGCGGTCGGGAGTCGGCGGGCGCCCGCCGGGCCCCCCGGAAGGTTCGAGGGCGGCCGCGCTCATGGCTCCCGGAGGGCCTCGGCGCCCCGGCTCGCCGACCCTGCCGGGCCGTCGGCCTCCGGTTCGACCGGGAGGACCTCCGCGCTCCACGCCTCCCCCGGCCCGCCGGGGATCAACTGGCCGGTGCGGATGCGGGCGATCCGGTACTCCGGGAGCGGCGCGAGGGCGAAGCAGCCGCCCGGGAACCGCGCCCCGCGCTCCGGGAACACGAAGTCGCGGTTCTCGAACCCGTGCCGCCGCCGGTCACCGGGAAGGGACTCGCGCGCCTCCGGGTAGATGTGCAGGAAGACCCTCGCGGCGGCGTCCTCCTCCGCGCAAGGTCGCTTCAGGTAGGCGAGCGCGCCCCCGTCGAAGTAAGGGTCGAGGTAGAGATCGAACTCGGCCCGGACGGCCGGCTCGCCGCGGCTTCCGGAAGCGAAGGACTCGTAAGCGGAGGCGAGGCGCCGGGAGGAAGGCCGCAACTCCGCGGACCAGATCTCCCCGCGGGCCTCCCCGCCCGCCGCGCCCCGTTGCCCGGTGCGGAGCCGGGCGATCTCGTACGGCGGGAGCGGCGCCGGGGCGACGCAGCGCCCGGCGAGCAGGACGCCGTACCGCGTGAACGGGAAGTGGAGGTTGGCGAAGCCGTGCTCCCGGCGCGCGGCCGGGAGCGCGCCGCGGTCGGCGGGATAGAGGTGGAGGAAGAACTCGTCCAGGAGGTCCTCTTCCGAGCAGGGCGACCGGTGGTAGGTGAGCGTGTCCCCGTCGAGATAGAGATCGAACTCCCCGGCCGCCGCCGGTTCTCCCGCCGCGCCGGAGGCGATGGCGTCGAGCGCGGCCCGGAACCGGTCGGGCGGGTCGCGGTCGGGCGGGTCGGCGGGCGCCCCGGTCGAGGGGTCGCCGGCGCGGCCCACCCGGAGCGCGATCCCGTCCGGGTACTCGGCCACCGGCGCGAGTCCGGGCGTCGCGACCAGCGCCGGAGGCGGCGTGAACCGGTAGGGCGGCTTCCGGCCGTCCCAGAACCACAGCACCGAAGCCCCCTCCTCCGCTTCCGGCAGCCACCTCTCCAGGCGCTCCTGCGGCGAGACGATCTCGCCGCTCCCGCCCCTCCGGGAGAGGTCGTAGAGCCCGGAGGGAAGCGGCCGGTACTTCCCGCTCCCGTCGGTGTGGAAGGCCGCCAGCGCCGGCAGGTTCGAATACACGGCGTCGCCGGGGGCGAAGTGTTCCCGGAGGTGGCGGAGCGTCTCGGAGCGCCGCCACCACGCGCCGCCGTAGCCGTTTTCGGGAATCGTCTCCGCGGAGTTCGCCCGGGCGACCGCCCGCGCCGTCGGCGCGACCTGTCCGAGCGCCCAGAACGCGGCGGCGGCGAAGGCGCCTCCGCGAAGGACCCGGAGGCCCCGGGAAGCCGGCGCCCGGTCGAGGAGGACGGCGACCGCGGCGAGCAGCGGCAGGTACGCCGGCGTCAGGTACCGCCACTCCACGCCGTTCCAGGAGTTCCCGAGCAGGAGCGCCGCGACGAGCAGCGCGAGGTAGGCGAACGCGTACCCGCCGAAGACCGCCGCGGGGAGGAGGTCGCGCGCCCGCCCGGCCCCGCCCCCCTCGCCGCGCGCCGGCCGCCGCGCGCCCCAAGCCACCCCCCAAGTCCCGAGGACGACCGCGGAGGCCGCGCCGAGGAGGAGCAGGGGCCAAGTCCCGAAAACCGCGGTCCCGAAAACCGCCGTCCCGAAGTCCGCCGTCCCCCAACCCGCGACGCCTTCCGCGATGTCGCGGAGGAGCCCGAGCGGCGAGTAGTCCACCGGGCGCCGGTGCCCGGTCAGCGTCCCGACGAGCAGGAAGTTGCGCGCCAGCCAGAGGCCCATCGGCAGGCCCGCGATCCCGCAGAACACCAGGGCCCGTCTCAGCCGTTCGCCGAAGGCCGCGCCGGCGCCCGCGAAGAGCAGCAACCCTCCCCCCGCGGCGACCGCCGCCACTCCCATGTACCGCGCCAGCAGGGCCAACGCGGCGAACGCTCCCGCGGCGAGCAGGTCCCTTCGGCGTCCGGCGCGCAGGACCGCTTCGATGCGGATCAGCGCCAGGGTGGTGAACAGCAGGAAGGGGGACTCGGAACGCGCGAACCAGGAGACCTCCGCCAGCGGCAGCGAGAGCGCCGCCGCCAGGGGCGCCCAAACCCGGAGGAACGGCGATCCCAGCCGGTCGCCGAGGAACCGGGCGGTGAAGAAGACGGCCAGTCCGAACGAGAGCGCCCCCAGCGGGCCGGCGACCGCGTAGGGGTCGAACCGTCCGAAGCCGAACGCGGCGAGGAACAGGGGGTAGAGCGGCGTCCACAGCGTGAACGGCCCGCCGTCGTGGTCCAGGAACCCCGCGCCGCCGAGCAGGTGGCGGGCGACGACGATGTAGTTCAGCCCGTCCCAGTCGAGCCCGACGCCGTAAGTCGCCTGCCGGGCCAGCACCAGGCCCGTTGCGAGCGCGCCGGCGAGCGCCGCGACCGCGACGGCGCCCCGTCCGGAACCCGGCCGCCGCGCCCGGGCCCCGGGCCCCGGCCCTATCCCCCTCGGCCGCCGACCCACTGCCCGGCGCCGATCTTCAGGATCCGATCCGCCCCGCGCTGCGGGGAGTCGAAGTCCCGGTACGCGAAGTCCCGGTACGCGAAGTCCCGGTACGCGAAGTCCGAACAGGGAGATCGCGGCGCCGAAGATCCCGAACAGGCCCGACCGGACGCAGGAAGAACCGCCCGCTCACCGCGTCGGGAGCGCCCGGCTCCCGAAGGCCGGCCGAGGGCCGGCCCCCCGGAAGCCCGCGCTCCACCCGACCCGGGCGCCTCGCGCGCCCGTTCCGCGAAGGCGGCGGCCCCTTCCGGCGGGAGACCGTCTCCCGGGGGGACTTCCGCGCCGCCGACGCCGGTGGACGCCGCGCCTCCCGCGCGGCCCGGCGCTCGACTGCACCCTCGACCGGGCGCTCGACCGGGCGCTCGACCGGGCGATCCCGCCGTCGGGAAGCAGAACCATCGCGACCGGGATCGTACCGCCCCCTCCCGCCCGCCGGGGACGCCGCCCGTTCGGTCTCCGCGCGACAGCGGCGGCCACGCGAGCCGGGATGCGATGCGACGGCGAAGAGAGCGGTCGGGGGCCGCGAGGAACCGACCGGCCGCATCGCCGGCGCAGGACACCCGATCCGCGCGGGGCGGTGCGAAGATTCCCGGCGGCCGGCGCCGCGACGCCCCTCCGGGTCCCCGGGTCGGCCCGCCGCGGCCGAAAACAGCGCCGGACGCATCCCCCGCATGATCCACCCCGCGTCCCTGATCCTCGGGCTGACCGCGACCGCTGCCCTCTCCGCCCCCCTTCCCCGCCTCGAGTCGCTCACGGTCTCCGTCGCCGGCGGGGAGGAGGGGGCAGCCCGGCGGGCGTGGGGCGCCGCGGAACCGCCGAAGGGCCTGCGACCGGACTTCGACCCGGAGACCTTCCACTACGCCGTTCGCTGCAGTGACCCGGAAACACTCTCGGTTTCCGGCGCGGCAGCCGGCGATACCGCGACGGTAACCCTGAACGGGGCGCCGGTTCCCCGGAGGTTCGGGGAGCGGGAAGTCGTCCTCCGGCACGACCAGGACCTGGCGATCGTGGTCTCGGACGGCGGGGACTCCGCCACCTACGCGGTCCACTGCGTGGGCCTCGACTTCCCGCGGGTCTGGACGGTGGGCCGGGCGCCGGGGCGCCGGGACGGCCTGCTGCTCGTGGATCCGACCTACATGGGGGAGGACGGAGTGGAAGTGAGCCACATCGCCATCCTCGACGACAACGGCGTCCCCCGGTTCCACCGGCGGATTCCCGGATGGGTCTTCAACTTCCGCTGGCACGCCGCGCACCGGATGTACTCGTACAACCGCACGGTGTGGCGCGATACGGAATTCGGCGAGGCCGTGCTGCTCGACGAGCGCCTGCGCCCGGTCGCGCGGCCCGAACCGGTGGGACTCCGTTGGGCGGACCATCACGACTTCCTGCTCACCGACGAGGGGAACTACCTGTTCGTGGTGCAGGAGCCGACCGAGCGGGATATGAGCCCCTACCCCGACCCGGACGGGGAGTTCCCCTACTCGACGGCCGAGCCCACCGTGGATTCGGTCATCCAGGAAGTCTCCCCGGAGGGAGAGGTCCTGTTCCAGTGGAACTCGTGGGGGAAGGACGACGGAAACGGCCGCCCCATCCGGATCGCCGACTGCTGGGGGGCGCCGTGGCTCCCCGCGGGGTACGCGCACCTGAACTCCCTGTTCCTGGTGGACGGCGACATCGTGGCCTCGTTCCGGGCGTGCGCCCTGGCGCTGAAGATCGAGCGCCCTTCCGGCCGCGTCCTCTGGCAACTCGGAGGCTCGCCGCCGGCGGTCCCCGACGGGCGGATCCACTACCCCATCGTCGGCGACCCCGAACCGACGGGCTTTTGCGGCCAGCACACCGCCATCGAGAGTCCTCCCGGCGTGGTAACGCTGTTCGACAACCGTTTCCGCTGCCCGGGGGACGACGACGGGCCGGCGCCCGAGCGGGGCGCGCGCGTCGTCCAGTACCGCCTGGACGGGGACGAGGCCGTCTTCCTCCGCGAGTACCGCGGTCTCCACGGGAGCCCCGTCGCCGGCGCGGTCCAACTTCTCGAACGGGAGACCTGGCTGATCACTTGGGGACATGGCGGCGACCGACCCGATACCGGAGCGATCGAAGTGGACAACGCCGGGCGAGTGGTGTTCGCCGTCGCCCTCCGCGGGAGATACCGCGCGCACCTCTACCGGGCCTACCGGGAGTACGGGCTGCGCGTGCCGCTGAACCTCCCGTAAACGCCCGCGGAACGCTCCGGGGCGTCGCCGGGACGCGAAGAGCGGACACCCTTCGCTTCCAAGTTCCCGGATGGCGGGAAGGGCCGCGACCGCGACTACGACCACGACCGCCGCGGCGCCTCGGCCGGCGCCCTGGCCGGCGCCGGTCCGCGTGAAACCGGTCGTGCGAAAATTCTCGTTGGCCGGGGCAGCGACGCCCCCCTCCCCCTCCCTTGTCCCCGGGTCGGACGACCGCGACCGGGAGCGGCGCCGTCCGCCGCCGGGCCTCGATCCGCGCGCCCCGGAACCATCCCCCGCATGTTCCACCCCGCGTCCCCGATCCTCGCGCTGACCGCGGCCGCTGCCCTCTCCGCCCCCCTTCCCCGCCTCGAGTCGCTCACGGTCTCCGTCGCCGAGGGGGGGGAGGAGGGGGCAGCCCGGCGGGCCTGGGGCGCCGCGGAACCGCCGAGGCGCCTGCAACCGGACTTCGACCCGGAGACCTTCCACTACGCCGTTCGCTGCAGTGACCCGGAAACGCTCTCGGTTTCGGGCGCGGCAGCCGGCGATACCGCGTCGGTAACCCTGAACGGGGCGCCGGTCCCCCGGAGGTTCGGGGAGCGGGAAGTCGTCCTCCGGCACGACCAGGACCTGGCGATCGTGGTCTCGGACGGCGGGGACTCCGCCACCTACGCGGTCCACTGCGTGGGCCTCGACTTCCCCCGGGTCTGGACGGTGGGCCGGGCGCCGGGGCGCCGGGACGGCCTGCTGCTGGTGGATCCGACCTATATGGGGGAGGACGGAGAGGAGGTGAGCCACATCGCCATCCTCGACGACAACGGCGTCCCCCGGTTCCACCGGCGGGTTCCCGGCGAGGTCTTCAACTTTCGCCGGCACGCCGCGCACCGGATGTATTCCTACAGCAGCGAACGGCTCGACCCGCCGTTCGACGAAGTGGTGCTGCTCGACGAGCGCCTCGACCCGGTGGCGCGGCCGGCGCCCGTCGGGCTCCACTCCGCCGACACCCACGACTTCCTGCTCACCGACGAGGGGAACTACCTGTTCATCGCGTACGAGCCGGCCGAGCGGGACCTGAGCCCCTACCCCGACCCGGACGGGGAGTTCCCCTACTCGACCGCCGAGCCGACCCGGGACTCCGTGATCCAGGAAGTCTCCCCGGAGGGGGAGGTCCTGTTCCAGTGGAACTCGTGGGGGAAGGACGACGGAAACGGCCGCCCGATCCGGATCGCCGACTGCCGGTGGGGGGACAACTGGCCCCGGGAGTGGGCGCACCTGAACTCCCTCTTCCTGGTGGACGGCGACATCGTGGCCTCGTTCCGGGGGTGTTCCCAGGTGCTCAAGATCGAGCGCCCTTCCGGCCGGGTCCTCTGGCAACTCGGAGGGTCGCCGCCGGCGGTCCCCGACGGGCGGATCCACTACACGATCGTCGGCGACCCCGAACCGGAGGGCTTCTGCGGCCAGCACACGGCGATCGAGAGTCCTCCGGGCGTGGTGACGCTGTTCGACAACCGGGCCGCCTGCCCGGGAACGACCCCGCGCGGCGGAGCGGGCCCCGGCCGAGGCGGGGCGCGCGTCGTCGAGTACCGGCTGGACGGGGACGAGGCCGTCTTCTCCCGGGAGTACCGGGGTCTCCACGGGAGTTACGCCCGCGGCGCGGTCCAACTCCTCGAACGCGGAGGATGGCTGATCACCTGGGGAGTCGGCCGCGAGGGGCCGGATACCGGCGCGATCGAAGTGGACCGCGCCGGACGGGTGGTGTTCGCCGTCGCCCTCCGCGGGAGATACCGCGCCCACCTCTACCGGGCCTACCGGGAATACGGGCTGCGCGCGCCGCTGAATCTCCCGTAACGGCCCGCGACCCGCTCCGCCGGCGAACGGGGCGGAGGTATCGCGAAGACGAACGGCGCCGGGCCGCGCGCGGCGGTGCGAGAATTCTCGTCGGCCGGCGCCGCGCGCGCCCCGGAAGCATCCCCCGCATGACCCACCCCGCGTCCCTGATCCTCGGGCTGACCGCGGCCGCGGCCCTCTCCGCCCCCCTGCCCCGCCTCGAGTCGCTCACGGTCTCCGTCACCGAAGGGGGGGGGGGGGGGGGGGGGCAGCCCGACGAGCGTGGGGCGCGGCAGAACCGCCGAAGCGCCTGCAACCGGACTTCGACCCGGAGACCTTCCACTACGCCGTTCGCTGCAGTGACCCGGAAACGCTGTCGGTTTCCGGCGCGGCCGCCGGAAGTACGGCGACAGTCACCCTGAACGGGGCGCCGGTCCCCCGGAGGTTCGAAGAGCGGGAAGTCGTCCTCCGGCACGACCAGGACCTGGCGATCGTGGTCGCGGACGGCGGGGACTCCGCCACCTACGCGGTCCACTGCGTGGGCCTCGACTTCCCGCGGGTCTGGACGGTGGGCCGGGAGCCGGGGCGCCGGGACGGCCTGCTGCTGGTGGATCCGACCTACATGGATGAGGACGAAGGGGAGGTGAGCCACATCGCCATCCTCGACGACAACGGCGTCCCCCGGTTCCACCGGCGGATTCCCGGTTGGGTCTTCAACTTTCGCTGGCACGCCGCGCACCGGATGTATTCCTACTACCGCGAAGTGCGGAGCGACCCGCCGTTCGGCGAGGTGGTGCTGCTCGACGAACGCCTCGACCCGGTGGCGCGGCCGGAGCCGGTGGGCCTCCCCTACCCGGACCAGCACGACTTCCTGCTCACCGACGAGGGGAACTACCTGTTCGTGGTGTTCGAGCCGGTCGAGCGGGACCTGAGCCCCTACCCCGACCGGGACGGGGAGTTCCCCTTCTCGACGGCCGAGTTGACCGTCGACTATGTGATCCAGGAAGTCTCCCCCGACGGGGAGGTCCTGTTCCAGTGGAACTCGTGGGGGAAGGAAGACGGGGCCCCCGCCATCCGGGTCGCCGACTGCGTGTGGAGGAATCGGCGGCCGCGGGCGTGGGCGCACCTGAACTCCCTCTTCCTGGCGGACGGCGACATCGTGGCCTCGTTCCGGGGGTGTTCCCAGGTGCTCAAGATCGAGCGCCCCTCCGGCCGGGTCCTCTGGCAACTCGGAGGGTCGCCGCCGGCGGTCCCCGACGGGCGGATCCACTACACGATCGTCGGCGACCCCGAACCGGAGGGCTTCTGCGGCCAGCACACCGCGATCGAGAGTCCCCCCGGCGTGGTCACCCTGTTCGACAACCGCGTCCTCTGCCTGGCGGACCCTCCCGGGTGGTGGGAATCTCCCGCGGCGTCGAGGCGGGGCGCGCGCGTCGTCCAGTACCGCCTGGACGGGGACGAGGCCATCTTCCTCCGCGAATACCGCGGTCTCCACGGGAGCACCGCCGCCGGCGCGGTCCAACTGCTCGAACGGGGACGATGGCTGATCACCTGGGGGCACGGCCGCAACCGACCGGATACCGGCGCGATCGAAGTGGACCGCGCCGGACGAGTGGTGTTCGCCGTCGCCCTCCGCGGGAGATACCGCGCCCACCTCTACCGGGCCTACCGGGAATACGGGCTGCGCGCGCCGCTGAATCTCCCGTAACGACCCGCGAAGGGCGCCGGGCGTCGAGGGGACGCGAAGCCGGCCGTATCGCCGGCGCATGACCGACGCCGGTCCGCGCTCGGCGGTGCGAGAATTCCCGGCGGCCGGCGCCGCGACGCCCCTCCGGGTCGCCGGGTCGGCCCGCCGCGACCGAAAACAGCGCCGCACGCGTCCCCCGCATGATCCACCCCGCGTCCCCGATCCTCGCGCTGACCGCGGCCGCCGCCCTCTCCGCCCCCTTTCCCCGCCTCGAGTCGCTCACGGTCTCCGTCACCGAAGGGGGGGGGGGGGGGGGGGGGCAGCCCGACGAGCGTGGGGCGCGGCAGAACCGCCGAAGCGCCTGCAACCGGATTTCGACCCGGAGACCTTCCACTACGCCGTTCGCTGCGATGACCCGGAAACGCTCTCGGTTTCCGGCGCGGCCGCCGGAAGCACCGCGACGGTAACCCTGAACGGGGCGCCGGTCCCCCGGAGTTTCGAAGAGCGGGAAGTCGTCCTCCGGCATGACCAGGACCTGGCGATCGTGGTCTCGGACGGCGGGGATTCCGCCACCTACGCGGTCCACTGCGTGGGCCTCGACTTCCCCCGGGTCTGGACGGTGGGCCGGGAGCCGGGGCGCCGGGACGGTCTGCTGCTCGTGGATCCGATCTATATGTGGGAGGACGGAGAGGAAGTGAGCCACATCGCCATCCTCGACGACAACGGAGTCCCCCGGTTCCACCGGCGGGTTCCCGGTTGGGTCTTCAACTTTCGCTGGCACGCGGCGCACCGGATGTATTCCTACAACCGCCAAGTGCGGAGCGACCCGCCGTTCAGCGAGGTGGTGCTGCTCGACGAGCGCCTCGACCCGGTGGCGCGGCCGGAGCCGGTGGGCCTCCACCACCCGGACCAGCACGACTTCCTGCTCACCGACGAGGGGAACTACCTGTTCGTGGTGTTCGAGCCGGTCGAGCGGGACCTGAGTCCCTACCCCGACCGGGACGCGGAGTTCCCCTTCTCGACGGCCGAGTTGACCGTCGACTATGTGATCCAGGAAGTCTCCCCCGACGGGGAGGTCCTGTTCCAGTGGAACTCGTGGGGGAAGGAAGACGGGGCCCCCGCCATCCGGGTCGCCGACTGCGTGTGGACGAATCGGCGGCCGCGGGCGTGGGGGTGGGCGCACCTGAACTCCCTCTTCCTGGCGGACGGCGACATCGTGGCCTCCTTCCGGGGGTGTTCCCAGGTGCTCAAGATCGAGCGCCCCTCCGGCCGGGTCCTCTGGCAACTCGGAGGGTCGCCGCCGGCGGTCCCCGACGGGCGGATCCACTACACCATCGTCGGCGACCCCGAACCGGAGGGCTTCTGCGGCCAGCACACCGCCATCGAGAGCCCTCCCGGCGTCGTAACGCTGTTCGACAACCGCGTCCTCTGCCTGGCGGACCCTCCCGGGTGGTGGGAATCTCCCGCGGCGTCGAGGCGGGGCGCGCGCGTCGTCCAGTACCGCCTGGACGGGGACGAGGCCATCTTCCTCCGCGAATACCGCGGTCTCCACGGGAGCACCACCGCCGGCGCGGTCCAACTGCTCGAACGGGGACGATGGCTGATCACTTGGGGAAACGGCCGCAACCGGCCGGATACCGGCGCGGTCGAAGTGGACGACGCCGGACGGGTGGTGTTCGCCGTGGCCCTCCGCGGGAGATACCGCGCGCACCTCTACCGGGCCTACCGGGAATACGGGCTGCGCGTGCCGCTGAATCTCCCGTAACGGCCCGCGAAAGACTGCGGGCGCCGCTCGCCGCGGTTCCCCGGGCCGCCGCCGGCCGGCGGTTCGACTTCGGGTTCCGCGCCGCGGCCGCTCCCGGAACCCTCCCCGACCGGGATGTCGAGGCTCCACGACTCCCCGCGGCCGCTGACCCACTGCCCGGTGCGGATCCTGACCACCCCGCCCGCAGGAAGTTCCACGAGGGCCAGGCACCGGCCGTCCAGCGCCGCGCCGCGCTGCGGGAAGTCGAAGTCCCGGTTCTCGAAGCCCGGGCCGGGAGACCGCGGCGCCGAGGATCCCGGGGAAGCCCGGTAGAGATGCAGGAAGAACCGGTCGCCCGCCTCTTCCGGAGCGCAGGGTTCCCGGAGGTAGGCCAGGGTCCGGCCCCTTCGGTAGAGATCGAAGGCCGCCCGGCCCGCCGGCGGCCCGAACCCGCCGGAGGCGATCTCGCGGTAGGCCTGCCGGAACCGCTCCCGGTCGAGTCGGACGGACGCCGCCCAGAGCCGGCGCCCGGCGGCGTCCCGCTGCTCGGCGGTGATCCCCCCGCCCGCGCCCGGGGGCAGCGGCGCGACGGCGATGCACCTCCCGTCCCGGACGATGCCGTACTCCCGGAACCGGAAGGCCCACTCCTCGGCCCCGCCGCCGGCGGCGGGGCCGGCGTCGGACGCGTGGACGCGCAGTCGGAACTCGCCCGCCGTGTCCTGCCGGGTGCACGGCTCCCGAAAATAGACCAGCGAGGCCCCGCCGGTTCCCGTCCCGGCGGACGACTCGCCCGCCGGGCGGTCGGGCCCGCCGCCCCCCCGGTAGAGATCGAACCCGGCGCTCGCGAGCGGCGCCCCGGCGGCCCCGGAGGCGATGCGCTCGTAGGCGGCGCGGTAGGGGCTCGCCGCCGCGGCGGATTCGGTGTCCGCCCCCGATCGACGGGACACCCTCCACACCGCGCCGTCGGGGAATTCCGCCAACCGGGAGAGGCCGGCGGACTCGGCGAGCCCCGGGCGGCCGTAGGCGTAGTAGGCGTAGGAGCCCTCGTCGGCGATCCAGACGACCAGGGCCCCCTCGGGCGCGGTCTCGAGCCACCGGCGAAGCCGCTCCCCCGGCGGCTGCCCCGGCGGGGGGCGGTCGGTGGAGGGGGGCGGCGGCGCGGCGGTGGCCGGGAGCGCCCGGTACGGGCCGCGCCCGCCGACATGGTGGTGCAGGAGGAGGGGGAAGTTCGAGTAGGTCGGGCCGTCGAGCCCGTTCTCCCGAAGGTGGCGCGCGGTTCGGGAGTCGTTCCAGGGACGCCCCGCCAGCCCGGCCGAGGCCCATTCGGAGTTCGCGTCTTCGATCGCGCGGACGACGGAACCGGCCTGCCCGACCAGGCCGGCGGCGACGGCGACGGCGACGGCCGCGGCGGCGAAGACCGCCGAACGCGGCCGCCGGCGCCCGGGCCCGGCGGCCTGCGCCGGCTCGCGCGCGAGGCGGAGGTCCGCCAGCAGGGCCGCGGCGACCAGGCCCGGCAGGTAGAGCGGGGCGAGGTACCGCGCCTGGACGCCCTGCCAGGTGAACCCGACGACGATGGAGAGCGCGAGGGACAGCCCGTAGGCGAGCGCGAAGGCCGCGAACACCGCCGCCGAGCCCCTTCGCCCGTCGGCGGCCGGGCGCGGGGCGCCGCGCCGGAAGAAGGCGGAAGCCAGGGCGAGCAGGACGAGCGCCGCCGCGCCCGACCAGGGGACCGGCGACGAAATCCGGTCGAATTCCGCCCAGCGCAGCAGTCCGGCGCCGATCTCCGCGAACGCCTCGGCGAAGCCGTAGTCCACCGGTTGCCGTTGGCCGCCGAGCCCGCCCGGGCCCCGCGAGACCCGGAGGAACCACAGCCCGGCGGGCGCCGCCGCGATCACCGAGAACAGCGCCGTCCTCCCGAAGCGCCGGAACCGGTTCGCCGCCGGCGCGAGGAAAACGACGAAGGCGACCGCGAGGGCGAGGGCGGCGCCGACATAGCGGGTCTGCCAGGCGAGCGCGGTGAAGACAGCGGCGCCGACGAGCGACGAAGTCCGGCCGTCGGCCCGGAAGGCGTCGGCGCGGATCAGGGCCAGGGTGGACAGCAGGACGAACAGCGGCCCGGAAAGCGCCCACCAGGCGAGGTCGCCGAGCGGGGCCGAGAGCGCGAGGGCCGCCGTCGCCGAGAGCGCGAGGAATCCGGAGCGGAGGCGCCGCTCCAGGTAACGGCCCGCCGCGAAGACCGTGAGCCCGAAAGCCAGGGCGCCGAGCGGCAGGGCGACCTCGACCGGATCGAAGACGCCGAGCGTCGCGGCGGCCAGCGCGAGCGGGTAGAGCGGGGCCCACAGGCCGTAGAAACTCCCGTCGAAGTTCCGGAACCCTTCGCCGGCGAGGAGGTTCCGCGCCACCGCGAGGTAGTTGGCGCCGTCCCAGTGGAGCGCCGGCCCGTGGGTCTCGCCCCGGAGGAGCACCGTCGCCGCGGCGAAGACGGAGGCGGCGGCGAGGAAGACGAGGAAACCCCGGGAGCGGCGCCGCCCCGACCCGGCCGCGCGCCCGCGGTCGGGGGCGGCGCCCTCCCGATCAGCCACCCCGGCTCCGGGCCCGCCCGCCGGCGCCGTCGGCCGGCGAGAACTCGGCCCGCCAGACTCGTTCGTAGGAAGCATCGGGACGGCGGAAGGATCGCCCGACCGCCGCGGAACGGATCGGGTAGTCCGGGAAACGGAGGCCCGCCACGCACCGGGCCCCGGTCTCCCAGGCCCGGTGGTGGAAGAGGAACGACAGGTTCTCGAAACCGTACGGCTTGCGGTGGGGCGGCAGGTCGTCCGGATCCTCCGGAACCAGGTGCACGATGAAGGTCCCCTCGAGATGTTCCGGACGGCAGTCGTCCTTCGCGAAGAGGAGCCGCCCGCCGCCGAGGTGGACATCGAACTCCGAACTCACCCGCGGCGCCCCCGCCGCCTCGATCAGGGCGTCGAGTTCCCCGTCGCGGGCGGCGCGGTGGTGGAGGAACACCGTTTCGTTGCGCGGCGTGAGGAGCCCCCTCGCCGGACCCGGTTCCGTCTCGACGGTGAACTCGGCGAACCGGCGCCGCGCCGGGTCGTCCGTCAGGACGGCTTCGGGGAGGAAGAACCGGGCGCGCGCCCCGGCCAGGGTCTGCCCGCCCACTTCGAGCGGCGGGAGGAACACCGTCCGCTCCTCCCGCCGGCGCAGGACGCGGCGGATCCTCCCGAAGTCCTCCCGCAGCCGCTCGTTCGCCGCCCGCGCCACCGGCGTCTCCGGCGCCCCGGCGCCCCCGGCCGGGTTCCGGTCACCGCCGGGCCCTGCGCCCGGCCGGCCGGCGAACGACCCCCCGCCGAAGGACGCCGCGCCGAAGGACACCGCCCAGACCGCGACCGCCGCTCCCGCCGCGGCGTAGATCCAGCGGCCGCGAAGGGCCGCGAAGCCCGCGGTCCAGGCGGCCAGCGGAAGCCCCAGCGCGCCGAGGGCCGCCACTTCCGGCGGCGCGCCCCGGCCGAACCAGAGCGCGGAACCGAGACCCGAGAGCGCCAGGACGAGCAGCGGGAACGACCGCACGAGCGCCGCCCCGGCCAGGCCCGCCGCCGCGAGCAGCGCGCCCGCCGCGGCCCCCGCCCACCCGCTTCCCTCCCCGGTCGCCCCTTCTCCCGCCGACCACTCGCCGGGGAGCGCCGCCGCCGGGAGGAACCCCCGCCCGACCCGGCGAAGCCCCTCCGCGACGGTCTCGCCGATGGTCGCCGCCCCGCCTGCCGAGCCTTCCACCAGCCCCGTCGGCCCGCCGACTCCCCCCGCCGCCGCCAGCGCGGCGGCGAAGACCGCGCACAGCGCCCCCAGCGCCAAGTACGGACTCCCGATCGGTCCCCGAACCGTCACCGCCGGGAAGGGCCGGAGGAAGGGTTCCGCCTCTCTCCCCGACCGTTTCCCCGACCGTTTTCCGACCCCGTTCTCCCCTTCCCCGCGCTCCCGGCGGCGGCGCCGCCATTCGCCCGCCAGCCCCAGGAGCACGAACGGAACGAGCAGCGCCGCCGCGCCGAAACCGGGCAGCAGCGCCGCGGCGCTCTTCCCGAGCAACTGCCCGTACTTCCCCTCCCCCAGGAACACCGCCATCCCGTGGAAGACCAGGAAGACCCCGAAGACCCCCGGCGCTCCCGATGCCGTAACCGTGTCCGCGCCCGCGGCGGCGACCGAACCGAACCCGAGCAGCGTCGCCGCGAGCGCGATCCACCGGTCGGAAGCCCGGCGCGCGGGCCGCCGGAACGCGAGGACCCGGCAGAGCGACAGGTAGGCCAGCAGCGCCGCGCCGCAGAACAGCGCAGCCATGAGCGTCCTCGCCGCGGCGACCTGCGCCCCGAGGTCGTCGCCGAAAGAGCGGAGGACCGCCGCCAGCAGGTAGTCGAAGGCCGCCGAGCCGCCGGGAACGATCTCCGGGACGACGCGGCCTTCGGCGTCGAGCGCCGGCCGGAACGCGCGGAGGGGCGGCCCGCCCGGACGATTCCCCGCGTCGGGAAGGGGCAGGAGTTCCACCGAAGGCGTGATCTCGTAGAAGCCGCGCTCGGAAGGCCGCGCCAAGGCGCGCGCCAGGGTTTCGGCGCTCTCCCCGTCGTTCCGGAGCGGCCGGTCGAGCCGCCCGTCGGCGGCGAAGTCGGAGAAGATCACCGCGAGGGCGAGGAGGAGCGCGAGGAGCGGCGCCCCGGCCGCCATCCCGGTCCGCGCCCGCCGGAAGAGCCGCCGCGCCGCCGCGCCGAAGTCGGGGCGAATGCCGAGGTCCCGGAGCAGCCGCCGGGTCAGGTCCGCGAGCAGGGCCAGGAGCAGCGCCGCGGCCCAACCGATCGGCGCCTCCTCGTAGAAGAACGACGAGTGCGCGTAGGCCGTGAGCGACGCCGCGCCGACGACGACCGGGACATACCAGAGCCGCGGGCGGTAGAAGGCGAGCACGATCGCGAAGACATCCGCCGGGAAGAAGTACCGGTCGTGCATCTTCGGAAGGAAGAACGGCGTGAGCAGCAGGGACAGCACCGCGAGGAACACCACCGTTTCCCGCGTCATCTCGAGCCGGCGGCTCTCGAGCAGGCGCCGGACGCCGTGGACGAGCGCCAGGGTGAGCAGGACCCCGACCGGCCACCACCGGTAGTGGTCGTTCGAGATCCACCGGTAGAGGTTCGGGGCTTCCGTGTTGAGTTCTGCGTAGAAGCCCGCCTGGACGACATAGATCGAGAGGAGATCGAAGAGCGATCGGCCGGCGGCCCACGCCGGAACGAGCGCCGCCAGGCAGACGGCGGGAGCCAGCCAGAACCGGCGGGCGCCGATCGTCTTCTTCGCCTGGAGCCAGTAGAGGAAAGGCGCGAGGAACGCGGCCTGCGCCTTGACCGCGAAAGCCAGCCCGAACGCGGCGAACGCCCGCGCCTCCCGGCCGCTCAGCAGGCCGTGGAGACACGCCAGCAGGAACGCCGTATGGATCGCGTCGAACTGGCCCCACCGGGCGCCGTTGATCACGACCGTCGGCGCGAGCAGCACCGCGCCGGCGGCCAGGATCGGAAAAGTTCGGGAATCCGGATACCGGAGCCGGACGCACCGGTAGGAGAAAAACGCCAGCAGGAGGTCGCCGAGGAACGAAATCCCCTTGACCGCGAACAACGCCGGAACCGACGGGGCGAAGTACGCCGCCGCCGTCAGCAGGTACAGGTAAGGCGGGTTGTAGTGCGCGAAGTCGTACAGCCAGGAATGGAAGTGCCCGTTGGCGGCGATGAAGTCGTAGAAGAAACCGAAGGCGAAGCGGAAGTCGATGGACTCGTGGGCCAGGAACGGGACCCGAACCGCGATCGCGGCCAAGACGACCGCGGCGGCGAGGCCGATCTCGCCCGCCCGGCGGCTTCGTCTCTCGCTTCCCATCAGCCCGCGGGAAACCCCGCCCCCGGCGCCTCGACCGGTGGGCGCCTAGTCCCCGTCGGGTTTCCCGACGGGCCGCTTCTTCCCCCGGCGGTCATGGACGCGAGGGCGCGAACTCTTCGCGCCAGACCCTTTCGTAGGAGCCGTCCGGCTGGCGGAAGGATCGTCCGACGGCCGCGGAACGGATCGGATAGTCCGGGACGCGGACGCCCGCGGCGCACCGGGCGCCGGTCGCGTAAGCGCGTTCGGCGAAGAGGAAGGAGAGGTTCTCGAAACCGTAGGGCTTGCGCCAGGGGGACAGGTCGTCCGGATCCTCGGGAACCAGGTGCGCGATGAAGGTCCCCTCGAGATGCTCCGGGCGGCAGTCGTCCTTCACGAACAGCAGCCGCCCGCCGCCGAGATGGACATCGAATTCCGAGCGCGCGCGCGGCGCTCCCGCCGCCTCGATCAGGCCGTCGAGTTCCCCGTCGTAGGCGGCCCGGTGGTAGAGGAACGCTTCCCGGTTGCGCGGGGTGAGGAGTCCCTCCGCCGCTTCCGCTCTTTCCGAGATCGCGAACTCCGCCGACGCGCGCGGCGCCGGGGACTCGACCAACACATTGCCGGCCAGGTAGAAGGAAGCGCGGGCCCCTTCGAGGTTCCGGCCCCCGACGGGAATCGGCGGAAGGAAGACCGTCTCCTCGACCCGCCGGCGCAGGCCCCGCCGAATCCGGCTGAAGTCGTCCCGGCTCTGCGTCACCGACTGCATCACCGCCTGCCGCGCCTCCGGGGCCCCCGCCGAACCCCGCCGCGCCCCGAGGGGAACGGCGAGGACGAAGAACGTGAATCCGAGCGCCGCCGCCCGCTGCGGCGCGCTCCGGCCGAACCGCCGGGAAGCCGCCTCGAAGACCAGCGCCCAGGCGACGAGCGGTATCGCCACCGCCGAGAGCGACTCGATCACCGCCGGCCCCGGGGCGCCGCCGGCCGCTCCCCGCGCGAACGCAACGAAGGAACCGAACCCGGCGAGCGCGAGCGGAAGGAAGAGGAGGCGCCGGTCCGACCGCGCCGCCGCGACGAGAACGCCCGCCGCGAGGATCACCCCGGCGAACGCCGCCGCGCCGCCCGCGCCCCCAAACGACTCCGAAGCGTCTCGCCGGGCGGACGAAGCGGCAAGCGGGTACGGAAGGAAACTCCGCCCGATCTTCGAGAACTCCGCGAAAGCGAACGCACCGAAGTCCGCCGCGCCGGCGGAAACCTCGTAACCCTCCGCCGCGGCGTCCGCCGGCGTATCGGAATCCGGAGGCGAGCCGCCCGAAAGCAGGCCCGGCAGGAGAACGAACGCCGCGGCGCCGGCCGCGAGCATCGAATACGGACTACGGACGAGATCCCGCAGCGACCGCCGGCGCCCGCCGGAGGCGAGCGGTCGATCGTTCCCCCGGGCGTTGCTTCCCCCGAACCCGAGGGCCCCCGCGAGACCGAGCGCCGCGAACGGGAAGACCAGCGCCGCGGCCTGCCATCCGAGCGCGAGCGCGGCGGCGCACTTCAGGGCCAACTGCGGAAACCGCCCCTCGTCGCGAAAGACCGCCATACCGTGGAACAGCAAGAAGACGCCGAACAGTTCCGGCGCCGCCTCCACCGCGACCGCGTCCGCGAAACCGGCCGCGGCCGAACCGAACGCGAACAGCGTCGCCGCGAGCGCGATCCGGCTTGAGCCGGGGACTCCCGAAGGGAGGAGGCGGCGAAGCGAAAGGAAGGCGAGCAGCGCCGCCCCGAAGAAGAGTGACACCATCAGGACCCGGGCCGCCGCGACCTGCGCCCCGAGGTCGTCCCGGAAGTGGCCGATCACGCCGGCGAGCACCAGGTCGCCGGCGACCGACCCTCCGGCCGCGGTTTCGTAAACGACTCGCCCTTCGGGGTCGAGCGAGCGGCGGGAGAACGCCGCGAGGCCATGCTCCGGTGAACGGTTCGCCGCCCGGGCCAGCGTCGCCGCGCTCGCTCCGTCGTCGGCGAGCCCCCGCTCGAACCGCCCCTCGAGGTGGAACGCGGTGAAGAGCGCCGCGAAGGCGAGCGGGAGCGCGAGCGCGGGGGCCGCCGTTCGGACCTTCACCCGGCGCCGCATCCGGTCGAAGGCGGCGCGGAGGCGAACCCGGTAACCGAGACTCTCCAGCAGTCCCCGGAACAGGGCCAGCAGCAGGAGCAGCATCCCGAACGCCGCCACCGGCGTCGGGATCGTCGTAACGCCCAGGACGAACTGCGGATAGGTGCTGCCCGACAAGGCGGCGAGCGCGATCGGCGCATACCAGTACCGCGGCCGGTAGAACGCGAACACGATCGCCAGGACATCCGCCGCGAAGAAGAAGCGGTCGTGCATCTTCGGCAGGAAGAACGGCAGGAGCACCGTCGAGAACAGGGCGAGGTGCACGATCGTCCCGCGGGTCAGCGCCGCGCTCCCGCGCTTCACGCACTGCCGGACGACCAGTATGAGCGCCGCGGTTACCGCGAGACCGACCGGCCACCAGGCGAAGTAGTCGTCGGGTATCCATTCATACGGGTTCGGCGCGTGGTTGCTGAGTTCATCGGTATGCCCGGCCTGGCGGAAATAGACGAACAGGAGGTCGGTCAGCGGACGGCCCGCGAGCCAAGCGGGAACGAGCGCGGCGAAGACGGCGACTGCAGCGAACGCCGAGTAACGGAGATCCACGACCCGCCGCGCTGCGAGCCAGAAGAACAGCGGCGCGAGGAACGCGCCCTGCGCCTTCACCGCAAACGCGGTCCCGAAAGCGGCGAAGGCCGGCATCTGCCGCCCGGCGAGCAGGAAATACAGGCTCGCCAGCAGGAAGGTGGTGTAGATGGAATCCGACTGCCCCCACCAGGCGGCGTTCATGACCACCGTGGGCGCGAGGAGCGTGGCCACGGCCGCGAGGACCGGGACGCGGCTCGATTCCCCGTACTTCAGCGCCACGCACTTGTAGACGAAGTACGCGGCGGCGAAGTCGAACGCGACGGGAATCGACTTGATCAACAACAACGCCGGCGCGTGGCCGGCGAGCGCGACCGCCACCGAAAGAAGGTAGGGGTATGGAGGGTTGTAGTTGTAGAAGTCGTAAGCGAACGAACGGGCGGGGCCGTTCGCGATCATGAAGTCGATCCACGGGCCGAAGGTGGCCGGGATGTCCACCGACTCGCGGCCGAAGAGCGGGAGGCGAACCGCGACGGCGGCGAAGACGCCGGCGAACAGGAGGAGCCGGCGCCCCCGCTGCCGCGCGGCGCCGGACGCCCTCGCCTCGCTCACCCTACGCCGCTCTTCCGGCGCGAGACCCGATCCGCCGCCCGGGCGCCTCGCCGCGGCGGCCCGCGGAGGGAGCGCCCCGCGCGCCTCCCCGGTCGGGCCTCCGCGCCGCCGGGCGCTCCCCCGACTTTCGCCGCGGGCCGATAATGGCGAGCGAACCGTCCCGCTCCGGCCCGAGACCCCGCCCCCGAACCCGCGCGCCTTTCCCCGCTCCCCCCATGTTCCGCGGATTCCCCCGGACCCTCGCCTGGAACGGACTCTGGGCGGGAACGGCCGTCGCTCTCACGCTTCTCGGCGGCGAAGCGTATCTCCGGTTCTCGCGGCCGTTCATGGCCGAGGTCCGCCCGGAAGTGTTCCTTCCGGAAGTCGGCGCGCTCCTGGCGCCGGACACGGAAGTGCGCTTCACGAATCGTCTCGACTTCTGGACGGTCTCGCGCACCAACAGTCTGGGGTTCCTGGACCGGGAACCGCCGAGTCCGGGCCGCGCGGCGGAGACCTGCCACATCGCCTTCGTCGGCGACTCCTTCGTGGAGGCGCCCCAGGTCCCGATCCCGGACAAGGCGGCGGCGCAACTCGAAGCCATGGCGCGGGAGGCCCTGCCCCGCCTGGACATCACCACCTCGGCGTTCGGTCGATCCGACACCGGGCAAGTGCGGCAGTTGCCGCTCTGGGACTGCTGCGCCCGGCGCTTCGCCCCCCGACTCCTCGTGCTCGTCTTCCACCCGAACGACCTCTGGGACAACCATCCCGTCCTCCGGCGCGTCGTCCGGCCGCACGACCCGCGGTTCCCCGAGTTCCGGCTGACCGAGTCGCCGGACGGCGCGCTGTCCTTGTCGGCCCCCCCCCCCCCCCCCCCCCCCCCTACGGCGCGCCGATCGATCGGAATGGAGGACAACGCCGGGAGAGGCCGGCCCGAGGGGGAAACCCCGCTCCTGGTTCGCAGCCTGGGTCTCGGCGAAATGGCGCGCGATCGGGCGGCTCGGAAGACCCGACGATCTGCGGGAACTCATCGAGACCGATTTCCTCCGCCGTCCGCTTCCGGAAGGCGCCGGGCCCGGGATGCGCCGGCCGGACTTCGCCGAGGTCCTGGAATACACGGCGTTCGCCCTCCGCGCCTTCCGGGATCGAGCCGAGCGGGACGGCGCCCGCCCGGTCGTGCTCGCGCACGAGTCCTCGCGGCGCCGGCGAGTGCTGGAACCCTTGCGGAGCATCGCGGGCCCCCTGGGCCTACCGGTGTTGGACATTGCGGAGACCCTCCTCCGGGATGGCGTCGATTTCAACGCGGTCCGTTTCCCTCACGAGGGCCACTGGAACTCCGCCGGCCATCGCTTCGCCGCCCGGACGGTGCTCGACTACCTCGAGGGGCATCCGGAAGTATGCGACCGGCCCCGCCCGCCTTCGCGCGGCGAAGGCCGCTGAGCCCCGTCGGCGTTCTCACTCCGGACGGATCTCCGCGCTCCAGGTCTCCCCCTCGCCGCTTCGATATCGGCCGGTGCGCAAGCGGGCGATCCCGTAGTCCGGAAGCGGGACCGTCGCCAGGCAGGCGCGGCCCCCGTCTTCGAGTTCGAACAGGACGCCCCACCGGAGGAAGTCGAAGTCCAGGTTCTCGAAACGGTGCGGCGCGCGCTCCGCCGGGAGGACCCCCGGCGCCTCGGGATAGACATGCAGGAAGAAACGCCCCTCGCGCAGCGACTCCTCCCGGCAGGAGTCCCGCCGGTAGAACAGCATCGGCCCCTTCGCGGCCCACATCGAACCGCGGTCGAAATACAACTCGAAGTCCGCCTCCGCGTCGGGCTCCTTCGTTCGCAGGAACTCGTAGGCCTCCCGGTAGCGATGCGAAGGCGGCGCGTATCCCCGGTCCACGGCGAAGACCGCGCCGTCGGCGAACTCCGCGAGCGGGCGGAGACCCGGCGTGGCGAACATCGTGGCCGGGGGCCCGGCCCGGTGGCGGGGCCGCCGGAAGTCGGTGCTCCATACGAACCGGGCGCCCTCGGGAACCCGCTCCAGGAAGGCGGCGAGCCGTTCCTGCGGGAGATCGGCTCCCGCCTCCCTGCCGCCGACCCAAACCATGCGCGCCCCGCGAAGGTCCGGCCCCCGGCCGAGATTGGCGAAGACCGGCGACCACAGGTTGGTGTAGACGCGGCGGGACTCCTCGTAGGCTTCGGCCCGGGCGAACTGCAAGGTCTCCGAACTCGCCCACGGCTCGCCTAAGTAGCCGTTGGCGAAGAGGACCTCCGCGGAGTTGGCCCGCAGGACCGCCCGCCGCTGGGGACCGATCTGCCCGATCGTCCACGCCGAGAGAAGCGCCGCCGCCGCGACGGCGCCGACGCGTTCGAAGAGTCTCCTGCCGCGCCCGGCCTCGAGGAGCGGGTCGAGCGCGGTGGCGAGAGCGAGGACGAGGGGCAGCCTGGCGGGAAACAGGTGCCGGGGCTCCACGCCGTCGAGGCTCTGCCCGAGCATCAACGCCGTGAAATAGAGACCGATGTACGCGAGCCCGAACCCGCCGAAGAGCAGCATCCAGCGCCCGCGCCCGGCCTGAGTTACGGCCGGGGACGAATGCGCGGCGCCGCGGGTCGCTCCGGTCCGGCGCCGAAGCAGGAGCGCCGCCGGCGGAAGGAGCGCCCCGAGGGCGAGCAGGGCGGCGGAACTGCCGTCGAATCGGGCCCAGGCGAAGACGGCGCTCCCGATGTCGCCCAGGATCACCGCGGCGTCGTAGTCCGGGTCGCCGTGGCGTCCGGTCAGGACGCCGCTGACGAAGTAGTTCCGGGCGAACCAGACGGCGTTCGGCAGGCCGGCGATCGCGGTGTAGGCCGCCGCGTTCCGGAGTTTCTCCCGGCCCCGCGCCCCCCGGCGCAACAGGAGGATCGCGCCGGCGAAGACCAGCAGGACGACGCCGAAGTACCGGGTCGAAAACGCCAGACCGGCGAATACCGCGGACCACGCCAGGCAGGCGCGCTTCCCCTCCTCCAGGAACCGGCCCAGCAGGATCAGGGCGAGCAGCGTGAACAGCGCGAAGGGCGGCTCCGAGACCCCGCGCCAGGCCCACTCGGCGAACGGAAGGGACAGCGCCGCCGCGACCGGCGTCCACAGCCGCAGGAACCTCGACCGCAAATGACGCCCCGCGTACCGGCCGACGACGAAGACGGCGAGCGCGAAGAGGGCGGCGCCCGGCAGGTGGATCCCGGAGAGCGGGTCCAGTCCCAGAAGACGCGCCGCGGCCAGGAGGAGCGGATAGAGCGGAGGCCAGGACACATACGGCGTGACTCCTCGCGAGGAGTGCCCTCTCGTGAAACCTTCGCCGTCCAGCAGGTTGTCGGCGACGCGGAGGTAATCGACCGATTTGAGGTCCAGCCCCGGCCCCCAGGTCGCGCCCCTCGCCAGCACCAGCGCGAAAGCGAGCGCGGCCGCCGCGACGACGAACACGCCGTACCGACCCGACGGGGATCGGTTCCCGCGAGCCGGGGAGCCCCCCCCCCCCCCCCCCTACGGACTATTTTCACGAGCCGCTGCGGGGGCGGATCTCCGCGCTCCAGATCTCCCCCTCGCCGCTTCGGTATTGGCCGGTGCGCACGCGGGCGATCCCGTAGTCCGGAAGCGGGACCATCGCCAGACAGGCGCGCCTCCCGCCGGGGAGTTCGAACAGGACGCCCCACCGGAGGAAGTCGAAGTCCAGGTTCTCGAAACGGTGTGGCGCGCGCTTCCCCGGGAGGACCCCCGACGCCTCGGGATAGACATGCAGGAAGAAACGCTCCTCGCGCAGCGACTCTTCCCGGCAGGAGGCCCGCCGGTAGAACAGCGTCGGCCCCTTCGCGGCGGAAGCGGAACCGCGGTCGAGATACAACTCGAAGTCCGCCTCCGCGTCGGGCTCCTTCGTTCGCAGGAACTCGTACGCCTCCCGGTAGCGATGGGAAGGAGGCGCGTATCCCCGGTCCACGGCGAAGACCGCGCCGTCGGCGAACTCCGCCAGCGGGCGGAGACCGGACGTGGCGAACAACAGGGCCGGAGGTCGGTCCCGGTAGTCCGGCTGCCGGAAATTCGTGCTCCACACGAACCGGGCGCCCTCGGGTACTCCTTCCAGGAAGGCGGCGAGCCGTTCCTGCGGGAGATCGGCTCCCGCCTCCCTGCCGCCGACCCAAACCATGCGCGCCCCGCGAAGGTCCGGCCCCCAGCCGAGATTGGCGAAGACCGGCGACCACAGGTTGGTGTAGACGCGGCGGGACTCCTCGTAGGCCTCGGCCCGGGCGAACCGCAAGGTCTCCGAACTCGCCCACGGCTCGCCGAGGTAGCCGTTGGCGAAGAGGACCTCCGCGGAGTTGGCCCGCAGGACCGCCCGCCGCTGGAGACCGATCTGTCCGGCCGTCCACGCCGAAAGAAGCGCCGCCGCCGCGACGGCGCCGACGCGCTCGAAGAGTCTCCGGCCGCGCCCGGCTTCGAGGAGCGGGTCGAGCGCCGTCGCGAGAGCGAGGACGAGGGGCAGTCTGGCGGGGAACAGGTGCCGGGGCTCCACGCCGTCGAGGCTCTGGCCGAGCATCAACGCCGTGAAATAGAGACCGATGTACGCGAGCCCGAACCCGCCGAAGAGCAGCATCCAGCGCCTGCGCCCGGCCTGGGTTGCGGCCGGGGACGAAAGCGCGGCGCCGTGAGTCGCTCCGGTCCGGCGCCGAAGCAGGAGCGCCGCCGGCGGAAGGAGCGCCCCGAGGGCGAGCAGGGCGGCGGAACTGCCGTCGAATCGGGCCCAGGCGAAGACGGCGCTCCCGATGTCGCCCAGGATCACCGCGGCGTCGTAGTCCGGGTCGCCGTGGCGTCCGGTCAGGACGCCGCTGACGAAGTAGTTCCGGGCGAACCAGACGGCGTTCGGCAGGCCGGCGATCGCGGTGTAGGCCGCCGCGTTCCGGAGTTTCTCCCGGCCCCGCGCCCCCCGGCGCAACAGGAGGATCGCGCCGGCGAAGACCAGCAGGACGACGCCGAAGTACCGGGTCGAAAACGCCAGACCGGCGAACACCGCGGACCAGGCCAGGCAAGCGCCCCCCCCCCCCCCCCCCCCCTCCCCCCCTCCAGGAACCGGCCCAGCAGGACCAGGGCGAGGAGCGTGAACAGCGCGAAGGGCGGCTCCGAGACTCCGCGCCACGCCCACTCGGCGAACGGAAGGGACAGCGCCGCCGCGACCGGCGTCCACAGGCGGAGAAACCTCGACCGGAGATGGCGGCCCGCGTACCGGCCGACGACGAAGACGGTGAGCGCGAAGAGCGCGGCGCCCGGCAGGTGGATCCCGGAGAGGGGGTCCAGTCCCGTAAGACGCGCCGCGGCCAGGAGGAGCGGATAGAGCGGGGGCCAGGACACATAGGGCGCGACTCCTTGCGAGGAGCGCCCTCTCGCGAAGCCTTCGCCGTCGAGCAGGTTGTCGGCGACGCGGAGGTAATCGACCGATTTGAGGTCCAGCCCCGGCCCGTAGGTCGCGCCCCTCGCCAGCACCAGCGCGAAAGCGAGCGCGGCCGCCGCGACGACGAACACGCCGTATCGACCCGGCAGGGATCGGTTCCGGCGAGGCGGGGACGCCCCCTCCCCCCGACGAAACCGCGAGGTCATCCGCGCGCCCGATCCTCTTCCACGGCGCCCGCAATTCCATCACGAACCACGAGATCGGGAGTCGCGGGCCTCCTCCGGCTCGCGGAGGGAGTGACAGGGCCTCGAGTACTCCCGCGACGCCTCCGCGGCCCCCCGGCGCGCCCCTCCGAACTTACTCCACCGGCCGCCATCTATCGCGGGGAGGGGGCCACCCCCTCCCCGCACCCCTCCCCGGTCGGCGCTTCGCGCCGACGAGGGCTTCCCGGACTTTCTCCACGGGCTGCTAAGGGCGGATCTCCGCGCTCCAGGTCTCCCCCTCGCCGCTTCGGTATCGGCCGGTGCGCACGCGGGCGATCCCGTAGTCCGGAAGCGGGACCGTCGCCAGGCAGGCGCGCCCCCCGCCTTCGAGTTCGAACAGGACGCCCCACCGGAAGAAGTCGAAGTCCAGGTTCTCGAAACGGTGCGGCGCGCGCTCCGCCGGGAGGACCCCCGGCGCCTCGGGATAGACATGCAGGAAGAAACGCTCCTCGCGCAGCGACTCTTCCCGGCAGGAGGCCCGCCGGTAGAACAGCATCGGCCCCTTCGCGGCGGAAACGGAACCGCGGTCGAAGTACACCTCGAAGTCCGCCTCCGCGTCCGGCTCCTTCGTTCGCAGGAACTCGTAGGCCTCCCGGTAGCGATGCGAAGGCGGCGCGTATCCCTGGTCCACGGCGAAGACCGCGCCGTCGGCGAACTCCGCCAGCGGACGGAGACCGGGCGTGGCGAACAACACCGCCGGGGGCCCGGCCCGGTAACGGGGCCGCAGGAAGTCCGTGCTCCACATCAGCCGGGCGCCCTCGGGTACTCCTTCCAGGAAGGCGGCGAGCCGTTCCTGCGGGAGATCGTCTCCCGGCGCCTCTCGACCGACCCAAACCCCGCGGATCGCGCGAAGGTCCGGCCCCCCGCCGAGATGGGCCAGGACCGGCGTCCACAAGTTGGTGTAGACGCGGCGGGACTCCCCGTAAGAGTCGGCCCGGGCGAACCGCAAGGTCTCCGAACTCGCCCACGGCTCGCCGAGGTAGCCGTTGGTGAAGAGGACCTCCGCGGAGTTGGCCCGCGCGACCGCCCGCCGCTGGAGACCGACTTGCCCGACCGCCCACGCCGAGAGGAGCGCCGCCATCGCGACGGCGCCGACGCGCGCGAAGAGTCTCCTGCCGCTCCCGACTTCGAGCAGCGGGTCGAGCGCGGTCGCGAGAGCGAGGACGAGGGGCAACCTGGCGGGAAACAGGTGCCGGGGTTCGACGCCGTGCTCGATCTGGCCGAGCATCAACGCCGCGAAATAGAAACCGATGAACGCGACCGCGAAGCCGCCGAAGAGAAGCCCCGCCGCGCCGGTTTCCTCGGGGACGCGAGGCCGATGCCCCGAAGCCCCCCCCCCCCCCCCCCCAATCCGCCGAGGCCGAGGGCTCGGCGGCCGGCGCCCGTCCGGGTCGAACGCAGGAGCGCCGCCAACGGAAGCAGGGCCCCGAGGGCGAGCAGCGCGCCGGAACTGGCGTCGAATCGAGCCCAGGAGAGGATCGCGCTCCCGATGTCGCTCAAGATCTCGGCGGCGGCGTAGTCCGTAGAGGGAGGGCGCCCGGCCCAACTGCCGCTGACGAAGTAGTTCCTCGCGAACCAGGGGAGCATCGGCAGACCGGCGATCGCGGTGTAGGCCGCCGCGTTCCGGAGTTTCTCCCGGCCCCGCGCCCCCCGGCGCATCAGGAGAAGCGCGCCGGCGAGGAGCAACAGGACCGCGCCGACGAACCGGGTCGAAAACGCCAAACCGGCGAAGACCGCGGACCACGCCAGGCAAGCGCGCTTCCCCTCCTCCAGGAACCGGTCCAGCAGGATCAGGGCGAGGAGCGTGAACAGTACGAAGAACGGCTCCGAGAGCCCGCGCCACGCCCATTCGGCGAACGGAAGGGACAGCGCCGCCGCCACCGGCGTCCACAGGCGGAGGAAACTCGACCGGAGATGACGCGCCGCGTACCGGCCGACGACGAAGACGGTGAGCGCGAAGAAGACGGCCCCCACCAGGTGGATCCCGGAGAAGAGATCGAGTCCGCCGAGCCGCGCCGCCGAAAGGAGGAGCGGATAGAACGGAGGGCCGGCATAGGTCTGGACTCTTCGCGAAGAGGGCCAATGCGTGAAGCCTTCGCCGTCCAGCAGGTTGTCGGTGACGCGGAGGTAGTTGACCGAGTGGATGTCCAGCGCCGGCCCGTAGGTGGCGCTCCTCGCCAGCACGAGCGCGAACGCGAGCGCGGCCAGGGCGACGACGAACGCGCCGTACGGACTCGACGGAAACCGGTTGCGGCGAGGCCCGGACGCCCCCCTCCGGACTATCTCCACAAGCGGCTAAGGGTGGATCTCCGCGCTCCAGGTCTCGCCGTCGCCGCTTCGGTATTGGCCGGTGCGCACGCGGGCGATGCCGTAGTCCGGAAGCGGGACCATCGCCAGGCAGGCGCGACCGCCGCCTGCGAGTTCGAACCGGACGCCCCACCGGAAGAAGTCGAAGTCCAGGTTCTCGAAACCGCGCGGCGCGCGTTCCGCCGGGAGGGCCCCCGGCGCCTCGGGATAGACATGCAGGAAAAACCGATCGCGCAGCGACTCTTCCGGGCAGGAGGCCCGTCGGTAGAACAGCATCGGCCCCTTCGCGGCGGAAACGGAACCGCGGTCGAAAACCACCTCGAAGTCCGCCTCGAAGTCCGCCTCCAAGTCCGCCTCCGGGGCCGGCTCCTTCGTTCCCAGGAACTCGTACGCCTCCCGGTAGCGATGCGAAGGAGGCGCGTATCCCCGATCCACCGCGAAGACCGCGCCGTCGGCGAACTCCGCCAGCGGGCGGAGCCCGGGCGTGGCGAACAACACCGCCGGGGGCCCGTCCCGGTATCGGGGCTGCAGGAAGTCCGTGCTCCACACCACCCGGGCGCCCTCGGGAATCCCCTCCAGGAGGGCGGCGAGCCGTTCCTGCGCCAAGTCGCTTCCCGGCGCCTCCGCGGGGAACCAGCGCCCCATCGCGCGAAGGTCCGGCCGCCCGCCGAGATGGGGATAGACCGGCATCCACAGGTTGGTGTAGACGCGGTCCGACTCCCCGTAAGCGCCGGCCCGGAGGAACCGCATCGTTTCCGAACTCGCCCACGGTTCGCCCAGGTAGCCGTTGGCGAAGAGGACCTCCGCGGAGTTGGCCCGCGCGATCGCCGCCCGCTGGAAACCGACTTGGCCCGCCGCCCATACCGAAAGGATCACCGCCGCCCCGACGGCGCCGACGCGTTCGAAGAGCCTCCGGCCGCTCCCGCCTTCGAGCAGCGGGTCGAGCGCCGTCGCGAGAGCGAGGACGAGGGGCAGTCTGGCGGGAAACAGGTGCCGGGGTTCCACGCCGTCCGCGCTCTGCTCGAGCATCAACGCCGCGAAATAGAAACCGATATACGCGAGCGCGAAGCCGCCGAAGACCGCCGCCCGGCGCCTACGCCCGGACGGAGCGGCGGCCGGGGACGAAGGGCCGGCGCCGCGCGCCGCCCCCGCCCGGATCGGAAGCAGGAGCGCCGCCAACGGAAGCAGCGCCCCGAGGGCGAGCAGCGCGCCGGAACCGCTGTCGAATCGAAACCAGGCGAAGACCGCGCTCCCGATGTCGCTCAAGATCTCGGCGGACTCGTAGTCCGGCGCCCGATAGCGTCGCGTCAGGGCGCCGGTGACGAAGTAGTTCCGGGCGAACCAGAGGGTCATCGGCAAACCGGCGATCGCGATGTAGGCCGCCGCGTTCCGGAGTCCCTCCCGGCCCCGCGCCCCCCGGCGCAGCAGGAGGAGCGCGCCGGCGAAGATCAACAGGACGGCACCGAAGTACCGGGTCGAAAACGCCAGCCCGGCGAACACCGCGGACCACGCCAGGCAAGCGCGCTTCCCGTCCTCCACAAACCTGCCCAGCAGGATCAGGGCGAGGAGCGTGAACAGTACGAAGGGCGGCTCCGAAACCCCGCGCCACGCCCATTCGGCGAACGGAAGGGACAGCGCCGCCGCGACCGGCGTCCACACTCGAAGGAACCGCGACCGGAGATGACGCCCCGCGTACCCTCCGACGACGAAGACGGTGAGCGCGAAGAAGGCGGCGCCCGACAGGTGGATACCGGAAAGGAGTTCGAGCCCGAGAAGATGCGCGGCGGCCAGGAGGAGCGGATAGAGCGGCGGCCAGGACACATACGGTTCGGCGCCTCGCGCGGAGTGCCGGCGCGTGAAGCCTTCGCCGTCCAACAAGTTGTCGGCGACGCGGATGTAGTTGACCGAGTCGGTGTCGAGCGCCGGCCCGTAGGTCGCGCCCCTCGCCACCACCAGCGCGAAGGCGAGCGCGGCCAGGGCGGCGGCGAACACGCCGTACCGGCCCCGCCCGTACCGGTCGGGGCGAAGCGGGGACGCTCCCCGGTCTTCGACGGACGAGCGAACCACGCTACGGCGAGTCGCCCGCCCCCGCCGGCTCGCAGAGGTATGGGCGGGACTTCAAGTATTCCCACAGCGCCTCCGCCACCCACCGATGCCCTTGCGGGGTCCAGTGCTCGTCGCGCCGAAAGCCGGCGTCACGCGGGTCTCCTCCTGCGGAGTCGATGATGTACCGGTATTGGTCGACGACCGGTATCCCGCGCTCTTCCGCCAAGGTCCTCATCGCGTACTCCCGCGCGAGTCCGAAGTAGGTGTTCAGGAAGAGCACCAGGCGCGACCCGTCCCGAGCCGCGCGCGCCGAGAACTCGTCCAGCGCGAAAGCCGTCAGTTCGAGGGCCTCCGCGTAGGCGGGCGCCAGTCCGCTTCCCGCCCGCCGGGCGCTGACGAGTCCGTACTTGACGAGAGTGTCCCCCAGGTCCATACCCGGAAGCCTCCAACCGGACAGCGACGCGGTCCCTTCGGAGAGCCGGCGCCAACGGTCGCGCCTCTCCCATCGGTCCTGGTGCTCCCGGAGGTCGTTCGCGATCCGGTTCCTCCACAGGAGATTCCACAGGAAGGTTCCGGTAACTCCCCTCGACCATCGCCTCGATGCGTCGAGCCGCGCCCGCACCGCCGGCGAGGCCCCGTCGGGAAGCCGCAGTTCGATCCGTCCGTCGGCGCCTCGTTCGGCCATCGCATGCCACGCGGTGCGCAGCGCGCCCGAGGAAACCTCGGTCAGGACCCCGGAGTTGCCGGAATAGTCGTTCGGAGTGGCCATCAGCACGAGCACCTTCGGCCGCATGGGTCGGGCGTAAGTGTCGTAGAGGGGAATCTGGGAGGTTTGCGAGGTGGCGCTGATCCCGAACGCCGAGGTCGTGATGTCGAGGTCCGGCCGCGCCCGCGCCGCCAGGGCTTCGAGTTGGACCTGCGCCTTGTCCGGCGCCTCGACCTCCCGCGCTTCGACGAAGGAGTCCCCGACCAGCGCGATGTGGCAACTCGACGCGGCCCGTTCCGGGGACACCGGTTCCCGGTCGAGGAAGCCGAGGCGGTTCGTTCTCGAGATCGTCGAGAAGTCGAAGAGGTTCGTGTGCCGCACTTCCCCATGGGGTTCCAGCATGACGCCCACTCCCGGAACGAACCGCAGCGGATACCGACTGGCCACGAACGGGTGCGACCGGCGCAACCACGCCTCGCCGGCGAGCGCGAGCGCGCACGCGCCGACGAGCGTGAACAACAGGTTCACGCCGAAGACACGCAGGAATCGGCGGCCCGGTCCGCCGCGCGCTCGCGCCTCTTCGACGCGCCTTCGGGCCCGGCGGCGCATCTCTACGACGAATCGCCGACCTCCGCCGGCGCGCACGGCGACGGAAGTTCCTTCAGGTACTCCCAAAGCGCTTCCGCGGCCCACCGGTGCCCCCGCGGATGCCAATGCGAATCGCGCCTGAACGACGCATCATGCCAGTTCCCCTTCGCCTCACCGATGTGCCGGTACAGGTCCACGACCGGAATCCCGCGCTCTTCCGCCAAGTCCTTCATCGCCGTCTCCCGCGCGGCGCCGAAGTATTGGGACAGGAAGAGCACCAGGCGCGATCCGTCTCGAGCGGCGCGCGCGGCGAACTCGTCGAGCGCGAACGCCGTCAGTTCGAGGGCCTCGGCATACGCGGGCGCCGGTTCGCCTTCCGCCCGCCGGGCGTTGAGGAGACCGTACTTGACCGAGTCCCCGTACAGCCTCACCCCCGGAGGCCTCCAGCCGGACAGCGACTCCGTCTCGCCGGACAGACGCCGCCACCGTTCGCGCGCCCGCCATCCTTCCCTCGACTCCCGGAAACCCCGGGCGATCCGATCCCTCTCCAGGCGGCTCCACAGGAAGGAGGCGCGGCGCAGTCCCGTCTCGCGTCGGCGCGCCGCGCGCAACTGCTCCCGCACCGCCGGAGAGGCGCCGTCGGGGCGCCGGAGTCCGATCCGTCCGTCGGGCCCCCGGTCGGCCCTCGCATACGAATCGGCCAGCGGCGGAACGGTCGAGATCCCGGTCAGGACGCCCGAGTTGCCCATGTAGTCGTTCGGCGTGGCCTGCAGCACGACCACTTTCGGCCGCAGGGGCCGGACGAAGGCATCGTAGATCGGGATCTGTTGGACTTGGGCGGTGGCGGTCAGCCCGAACGCCGAAACCGTGAGGTCGAGGTCCGGCCGCTCCCGCGCCGCCAGCGCCTCCAATCGGACCTGCGCCTTGTCGGCCATCACGACCTCCCGCGCCTCCACCATGGAGTCCCCGACCAGCGCGAGGTGGCAACCCGCGGCGGCCCGCCGCGGCGATATCGGCTCCCGGTCGAGGAAGCCGAGGCGGTTCGCCCGCGAGATCGTCCAGTAGTCGAAGAGGTTCGTGTGCCGCACCTCCCCGTGCGGCTCCAGCAGGAGGCCCGCTCCCGGAACGAACCGCAGCGGCAGCCGATTGGCGGCGAACGGAAGTGACCGGCGCAGCCACGCCTCGCCGGCGACGCCGACCGCGGATACGCCGACGAACGAGAGCAACAGGTTGACGCCGAGGACGCGCCGGAGTCGGCGGCGGGCGCCGGTGCGACCGAGCGGACGAGGGACAGCGGCGCACTCACCTTCGAGCCCCCCCCCCCCCCTACCAGTCAGCGCCATGCCCGGCGCCCGCTATTCGGCGACGCGGATCTCGGTCCTCCACAGACCCTCTCCGCCGATGATGTATTGACCGGTCGCGATGCGCGACACGGGATGCTCCGGAAGCGCCACCCGCGCCACGCACCTCCCGTCGAAACGCCAACCCTCGTCCGCGAACCAGAAGTCGTGGTTGGCGAAGCCGTACCGCGCGCGGTCCTCCGGCAGGACCGACGCGTCGGCGTAGAGATGCAGGAAGAACCTCGCTTCCGTGTCGGCCGGCGAGCAGGACTCCCGGAGATACAGGATCCGGTTCCCGTCGATATAGATGTCGAACTCCGAACGGGCGCGCGCCTCTCCGGCGGCTCCGGACGCCATCCGTTCGTAGATCGGTTCGTACACCCGCCGCTTCAGCGCGTCCGGCGAGATCACCGCGCTCCAGGCCCGCGCCGCCCCGGGGACGCCCTGGCCGGTGGATGCCTCGTCGAAGTCGTGGAGCGGGCCCGGCGCCACCGCCACGCAGGCCCCGTCCACGACCGCCCCGTAGTCCGAGAACCGAAACGGCCGATCCTCGAACGGCCGGTCCTCCAACGCAGCGGAAACCGGCGCGCCCTCCGCCCCTTCGGGCGGCGAGCGGCGAAGGCGCAGGTGGAACGCTTCCGCCACATCCGCCGGTGAGCAGGGTTCCTTCACATAGAAGAGCGACTCCCCGTCGCCGTAGATGTCGAAGACCGAGCGGACCACCGGGTCGCCGAAGCCGCCGGAACGAACCGTCTCGTGGATCTTCCGCCAGCGGTCGTCGGCCGGCGTGTACGACCGGTTCACTTCCAGGACGACGCCGTCGGTTACATCCACGAGCGGCTCGAGGCCCGGCGTCATGCCGAGGAGCGGCGGGCCGTAGCCGTAGCCGCCATTGCTCCCGGCGAAGCGGAACCAGACGACCCAGGCGCCTTCCGGGGCGCCCTCGAACCATTCCGACAAGACCTGCGGCGTTACATGGCCGTCGGTCGTCGGCGCGAGTTCGCCGCGCTTCGGCAGCGGCGAGAACCCCCGGCCGCCGGAGGTGTACTGGTAAACCAGCGCCGGCCGGTTGGAGTAGATGCGCAGCGGCGTCGGCGTGTGCAGGACGAATCTCAGGGTCTCCGAGTCATGCATGGCGTGCCCGGTGTTCCCGGTGAGGAGGGGCACCTCGTTCCCGTTGAGGCGCTCGATTTCGCGGGCGTTCGGAACCGCCTGCCCGGCGACCCACAGGGTCAGCGCCGTCATCACGGTGAGGGCCGGCCCGCTGAGCGCGTCGAACCGGTCCAGGGCGCCGGCGATGCCGGCGGCCGGCGGTTCCCCGGCCGGGCGCTCCAACTCGCGGACCGGCTCGGCCCGGAAGAACCGGTCGAAGCCGAAGGCCGCCGCGACCACCAGGGCGAGAAAGACCGGCGCGAGCAGCCCTTCCTCCGCTGCCTCGCGCGCCGCCCCGAAGCGGAACGCCAGCGCCGCGACCGCGGTATGGACCGCCGCGAACCCGAGGAACACGGGGATCGCCCGACCGCCCGACCGCCCGCCGCGCGCCGCGCGCCGCGCCGGCCCGCCGGTCTGCCTCCCGGTCTTCCTCCTTGCCAGCGCGGAAGCGACGAACGCCCCGGCGACCACCGCCGCTAGCGCGAACACTTCCCAGCGCCCCGGAGCGAAGGGAAGGAAGTTCGCGTCCGCCCAACTCGAAAAGACCCGGAGCAGGCCGCCCGGCCCCTCCGGCCGCGAGAACCAAGCCGCGGCGCCGCTCCCGGGCAGCGAGACCGCCCAGGGGATGAACGCAACCGCCGCGGCGCCGCCGAGAACGGCCCGCCGCGCCAGCGTCGCCCGCCGGTCGAAGAGCAGCGCGGCGCCCACCGCGCCGACCAGCGCGGCGACCCCCAGGTACTGCGTCCAGCAGGCCAGCGCGGCGAAGGCCGCCGCGCCGACGAGCGACGCCGGTCGCCCCCGCTCCAGGTACTCCTCGGTCCGGATCATGGCCAGCGCGGACAGCAGCAGGAAGAGCGGCCCCGGGAGCGCGAAGCGGGACATCTCGAGCAGCGGGAGGGCCGCCGCCAGGGCGAACGGCGCCCAGACCCGCAGGAACCCGGAGTCGAGGCGCCGACCCAGGTAACGCCCGACCACGAACACCGTGGCGCCGAACAGCGCGGCGTTCCCCCACTCCGCCACCGGAAGCGGGTCGATCCAACCCGGGCTGAAGAGCGTCAGCAGGAGCGGGTAGAGCGGCGGCCCCAGGGGGACTTCGGGCGTGGCGAAACCGACGAATCCCGCGCCGTCCCAGTAGTTCCGGGCCGCGGAGAGCAGGTGGACGGCGCGCCCGGTGAGCCCCGCGCCATGTTCCGACTCCCGCCACAGGACGAGCGCGGCGCCGAGCGCGGAGGCCGCGGCGACCGGCAGCGTCCACCAGCCGGACCGCTGCTTCGGCGCGTCTTCCGGCGCGTCTTCCGGCGCTGCGGGCTCCCCCTCTCTCCGGGTCTCCCCCGGAGTCGCCGCCGCGGGGTCGGCGTCCGGCGCCTCTTCGGGTCCTGCTGTCCGAGCCTCCATCGTTCCGGTGAAGAATTATGACCGGACGGGTACGCGCCCCGACTTCGTGGACGATCCCCCGGGGCGCCGAGCGCCCGGGAAGGCCCGACTTCTCGAGCCGGGAGGATGGCCGGTCACCCGGGGGTTCGGCCGCGACGGGCCGGGGCGGGAGCGCCGCCGCCGCTACCCGTCGAGTCGGACGGCGACCGGCGGGATGAAACGGGCATAGGCCCGGGCGGCGCGGTCTTCCGAAAACCGGGCGCCGCGCCGCCGGAGGGACTCCCGATCGGGCGGCCGGTCGAGGGTCGCGAGGATCGCCTCCGCCATCGCCGGCGGGGCGCCGACGGGAACCAGCCGGCCCCAGGTCCCGCCGTCGAGGATCTCCGCCGGGCCGGAAGGGCAGTCGGTGCTCACCACCGGACAGCCGCAGGCGAGCGCTTCCGCCAGCACATTGCCGAACCCCTCCCACTTCGAGGAGAGGACGAACACCCCGGCGCGGGCCATCCAGGCGAACGGGTTCCGCGCGAACCCGGGGAACAGCGCCTCCCGCCGGACCCCGAGCCGGTCGGCGAGTCCGCGAAGCGAGGGGAGGAGTTCGCCGTCGCCGAGGATCGCCAACCGGGCGGGGCGCCGGCGGCGAACCAGGGCGAAAGCGCGCAGCAGGGTCTCGAAGTCCTTCTGGGGCGCGAGGCGTCCGGCGCCCAGGATCAGCGGGGGGCCGTCCTCCCGGAACCAGGGGTGGTGGAGCGGCGCCGCCGCCAGGGAGGCGACGGCCTCCCCGACCGCCGGGTTGTGGATGGCCGCGATGCGGCTCCGGGGGACGGCCGCGTCCTCGGCCCACTCGTCGGCGAGGCCGCGCGAGGCGGCGACGATCCCGTCGGCGCGGTGGAGCGCCCGGCGGATGCCGCGGGCCAGCAGGCGGGCGCGCCACCGCCCTCCCGCTCCGCCCGCCGCCGCCCGGCGCTTCGGGACGGCGGCGTGGAGCCCGGCGATGACCCGCGTCGGCGCCCCGGAGAGGCCCCGCGCGGCGACCGCGAGGAGGTTCGCGGTCTCCCCGACCGGGTAGAGGACCGCGGGGCGGGCGGTCTCCAGGTACCGGGCCGTCTCCCGGAGCCCGCCGAGGAGCCAGAGCCTCGACGCCCCGGCGTAGGGGCGGACGAAGGGAAAGCGGGAGAGCAGCGCCTGCCGGAGCAGGAGGGCCCGGGCGTCCCGATGGCGGGCGGCCCGGCGGAGGAGGCGGAACGGCCCGGCCCCGGACTCTTCCCCGGATTCTTCCCCTGACTCTTCGGCGCCCGGCGCCCCGAGCCGGATGACGGCGGCGCCCGCTCCGGTCGGCGGCGGGACGGGCCCGGGAGCCTTGAAGAGGACGAGGTCGGCGCGGTACCCGGCGCGGACGAACGCCGCCGCGAGTCCGGCGGCGACCCGGCCGTGCCCGCCGCCGGAGAGTCTCCCGACGAGCAGCGCGACCCGGGTTCCGGGCGCGGCCGGCCGACGAGGCGGGAGTTCGCCGGACGAAGCCCGACCGCGCGCTTCCCCGGGTTCCCCGGCATCCCCGCCGTCGGGGAGGGCGCCCCCCCGCCCCGCCGGGGTCACCTGCCCCGCCGGGGTCACCGACCCGCCGGGGTCATCGGCCCGCCGGCGGGGCCTCGGCGCCGGGAAGCGAGAACGCGAAGACCGCCGGCCCGGCGGCCGCCGCGACGAACTGCTCCCCGTCGATCGCGTACGACATCGGCCCCGCCAGGAGCGGCCCGCCGGCGCGGAACGACCACCGCCGCTCCCCGGTGTCCGAGTCCAGCGCGACCAGCGAGTCCCCGTCCCCGGTGAACAGGAGGCCGGTCGCGGTCGCCAGGAGCGAGAGGTACCGGGGATGGTTGCGCCGAGGCGCCTCCCAGCGGACGGCCCCGGTGTCCAGGTCGAGCGCCCGGAACGCGCCCTCGGGCTCGCCGACGGACTCCTCGTACCCGGCCAGGAACGGCTCGCCCGGCCGGTAGTCCGGTTCGCTCCGGTAGTACCGGGAAGCGACATCCAGGGCGGCGACGAACAGCGTCCGCCGGCCGGGGTCGTAGGCCGGGCTCTGCCAACTGGTCGCGCCGCCGAGCGTCGGCCACAGGAGCGTCCCCTCCTCGGAGGGCTCGGTGTCCGGCCGCAGGATCGGCCGTCCGTTCCCGTCCATCCCTTCCGCCCAGGTCTGCTTCCCGAACTCGGTCGCCCGGAGGAACTCGCCGGTCTCCCGGTCGAGCACATAGAAGAACGCGTTGCGGTTGGCCAGGATCACCAACTTGCGCGGCTCGCCGTCCCAGACCGCGTCCGCCAGCACCGGGATGTTCGCCGCGTCCCAGTCGTGGGTGTCGTGCGGGGTGAACTGGAAGTGCCAGCGGAGTCTTCCGGTGGAGGCGTCCAGCGCGAGCAGCGAGCAGGTGTAGAGGTTGTCGCCGGGTCGGGAGTCCCCGTTCAGCGCCGGCGCCGGGTTCCCGGTGGGCCAGTAGAGGAGGCCGAGTTCCGGGTCGTAGGAGCCGGTGAGCCAGGTGGCGCCGCCGCCGGTCTTCCAACTCGTCCCGCCGCCCCAGGTGTCCCCGCCGGGCTCTTCCGGCGACGGGACCGTCCAGAACCGCCAGGCCCGCTCCCCGGTCTCCGCGTGGTAGGCGTCCAGGAAGCCGCGGGCGCCGCCGATCCCGCCGCTCATCCCGAAGACGACCAGCCCGTCCAGCGCCAGCGGCGCGCCGGTGATCCCGTAGCCCAGCCGGTTGTCGGCGAGGGTCACGCTCCAGCGCAACTCGCCGGTGGCGCGGTCGAGGGCGACCGCCCGCCCGTCGAACGCGCCGAAGAACACCGAATCCCCCAGGAGCGCCACGCCCCGGTTCGTCCGCGGGTAGCCCGGGGCCCGGGCGTCCCGGGGCACCTGCGCGTCGTACCGCCAGAGTTCCGCGCCGGTGGCGGCGTCGAGGGCGACCGCGGTGCTCGTCGGCTCGACCAGGTACATCACCCGGTCCGCGACCAGCGGCGTGGACTCCATCCGCCGCCCGCCGCGCGGGATCTGGTGCACCCAGGCCGGCCGGAGGCCGGAGACATTCCCCGGCGTGATCCGGTCGAGCCGGGTGAACCGCTCCGAGCGGTAGGCGCCGGAGTAGGTGAGCCACTCCTCCGGGGTCTCCTCCGCGGCGGCCAGGCGGGCGTAGGTGACCGGCGGGAGGGCGTCCGCCGCGCCGGCGGCGGTCGGCGGGGAATCGGGCGGGGCCTGCGGCGGCCCGCAACCGACCCAACCGACCGAGCCGGCGAGGGCCGCCGCCGGGAGGAAGCGCCGGCGGCGCCTCACCACGAATGCTCCGAATACCCGCCGACAGCGAAGTCCTCGGCGTAGCGGCGGAGCAACGACTCGCGCGCCCGCCCGGTGAGGTCCTCCGCCGCTTCCCGGCGCGCCGCCGCGAGTTCCTCGGGGGCCGCCTGCCAGCCCGCCATGGTGTTCAGCAGCGGCAACCGCGGCGGGGCGATCCCCAGGCGGTCGGCGAGTTCGCCGAGGTCGCGTCCGAAGTCCTCGAACCGGCCGACGAAGTCCGGCAGGCGGTGGTCGTCCAACCGGATCTGCAGGTGCTGGGAGAGGTAGTGCCGGTCGGCCAGCGGGTCGGCGCCCGACGGGGTCGCCAGCCAGGCGCAGAAGTCCTCGAATCCGCTCGCCCGGCCCAGCCCGGAATGTTCCCGGAAGAGCCGGCGGCGTTTGTCCTCCTTCCTCACCGGCGACGCCAATTCGGAGAGCGGCGACCGGAAGCGGACCTCGCGGCCGGCCGCCGGGTCGAAGAAGGCCGGCTCGCGGCGGTCGCGGTACTTCGGGTGCTGCCGGGCGTAGAGGGCCGGGGAGCGGAACAACTCGCGGTGGAGCGAGAGCGCGCGGGTGAACGGGTGCCGGACGAAGGCGAAGGAGAAGTAGTCGCGCGCTTCGGGCCGGGCGGACAGGACTTCGGAGACGCTCGCGTCCCGGAAGATTTCCAGGTCGGGGGCGGCGTTCCGGAACGCCGCCATCAGGCTGCGCGTGGCCGCCTTCGGGACCAGGAGGCCGAGGAACCGGCCCCGGCGGGAGAGCAGTTTCTCGGCCCCGAAGTCCGCCGCGCCGCCGCGCGCCCGGAAGGCCCGCCGGGCGTCGCGGAGGGCGCCGCGCCCGAGGGCCCGGGCCGCGGCGCCCATCACGCCGGCGCCCCGCCGCAGATTTCGGGACGGTCGCGCAGGTGGTCGAGCAGCGCCTCGGCGGCGAAGCGGTGGCCGGCGGGGTTCCAGTGGATGTCGTTCGGGAAGTGGAGTTCCCCGATGCGGGCCGCGCCCCCGTCCCGGCGGACGAGCCGCTCATGGAGGTCCAGAACCGGAATGCCGCGTTCGGCGGCCAACTCTTCCATGACGCGGAACGGCGCCTTCCAGGCGCCGAAGAGCGGCGGCGCGAGCAGGACCAACTCGGCGCCGTCGCGCTCCGCGCGCTCCCGGAACTCGTCCAGCGCGAACGCCGTGAGTTCCACCGCGTCCCGATACGGCGGCGGGAGCCTCGCCCCGCTCCACTCGGCGCTGTCGAGGGCCAGGGCCACCGCCCACGGCAGGTAGCCCGGCGGACGCCGCCACCCCTCGAGGAGGGCCCGGTACTCGGGGGTCTCCCGGTACTCGGGGATCGTCCGCAGGGGCGCCCCTTCGTCCGCCGGCCTGTCGTCCGCTTCCCTGTCGTCCGCCGGCCTGTCGTCCGCTTCTCCGACGCCGCGCCGAACTCCCAGCCGGCCCAGGGAGCCGTCCAGCGGGCGGATCACGCGGACGGTGAGCCAGTCGAGGAGCCGGGACGCGTCCCGCGCCCACGCCCACGCCCGCCGGACCGGGGGCGGCGCCGCCGCGGCGAGCCCCGACCCGGCCGGCCTCCGGCGGGCGAGCGCCTCGGGGTGGGGCGGGCGCAGGCGGATCTCTCCCTCCTCGCTCCGGTAGGCGGAGGCGAACGGCATCCGCGCCGGATCGTACCCGCCCTGGATCGCCTGGAGGAACGCCGAGTTGTCGCCGAAATCGCTCCAATACACCACCAGCGCGAGCAGGGCCGGCCGGAGCGGGCGGGCGAAGCGGTCGTAGAACGGCAACTGGTTGACCTGGCCGGTGTCCCCCCACCCGAAGGCCGCGGTCCTCACCCGGAGACCGGGGAGTTCCCCGGCGGCGAGGCGTTCGAGGACGACCTGGACCTTGTCCGGGATGGCGACCTCCCGCGCGTCCACATAGGAGTCCCCGATGAGGACGACCCGGCAGGTCCCGCCCGCCTCCTCCGGGTCGGGGGGCTCCCGGTCCACGAAGCCCAGGCGGTTCGCCCGCGAGACGGTCCAGAAGTCGAGACCGTTCGTCGCCCGCACTTCGGCGCCGGGTTCGGCCAGGAACCCCGCCCCGGGGACGAAACGCAGCGGCGTCCGCCAGGAACCGAAGGGCGCCGAGAGGCGCAGGGCCCCCTCCGCCGCCAGTCCGACCACGAGCAGGAGCCCGGCGAGCGCCGCGGCGTTCCCGGCGGCGAGCCGGGCGAGCCGGCCCGGCCGGGCCAGCCGGACCGGCCGCGCCCTGCGGCCCCGCGCCCGCGGTCCGTCCCGGCGGAGGCGGCCCATCACCGATCAGCCGCGCCGCGCGCCGGCGGAGACCCCGGCGGAGTCTCCGCGCAGACCTCCGGATGCGCCGCCAGGTATTCGAGGACAGATTCGGCCGCCCACCGGTGCCCTTCCCGGTTCCAGTGGCCGTCGCGCCGGAAATGGGCGTCTTCGGGGCGGCCGCCTCGCCGCCGGATGAACTCGTACTGGTCGATCACCGGGATTCCGGAGTCGGCGGCGAGCCGCCGCAGCGCCTCCACGACTTCCGGCCCCGAGTCCGGGGTCGTCCGGTGGGTGACGAGGAGGACGAGCGCCGCGCCGTCCGACTCCGCGCGTTCGGCGAACGCGGAAAGGGCGAAAGCGGTGGCCTCGATCGCTTCCGAGATCGGCGGCGCCGCGCCCCCGCCCCGGAGGATCGCCCCGGCGGCGGCGGCGGCGAAGACCGCCGGGTCGGCGAGGCCGCCCGACCGGCCGCCCGACTGGCCGCCGCCCGCCTCCCCGGAACCCCCGGTCGGGGCGGTCGGGCCGTTCGGGTCGTTCGAGGCTGTCGCGCGGGCTTCCCGGTTTCGGGCGACCCGGGCCGCCAGCAGGGTCGCCGCCCGCTCCCGGAGCAGGTCGAGGAGGTGGGACTTCCCTCGCGCGGCCTCCCAGGCCCCGCGCAGCGGACGCGCCCACGACGGCGGGAGCCCGAGGCCGCGCGCCCAGCGGAAGTCGGCCGCCTCCGGGTGGGGCGGACGCAGTTCCATCCGCCCGGCGGCGTCCCGCGCGACGGACAGGTAGGGCATCCGCTCCGGGTCGAACCCCCGCCGCCGCGCCCGGTGCTCCGTGGTGTTGTCCTCGAAGTCGTTCGAGTAGAAGACGAGGACCACGACCCTCGGGCGCAGCCGGCGGGCGAAGCGGTCGTAGAAGGCCAGTTGGTTCACCTGCCCGGTGTCCCCCCGGCCGAACGCCGAAGCCGCGACGCCGAGGGCCGGGAGTTCCCGGCGCGCCATTTCTTCCAGCCGGACCGGGAACTTGTCGGCGATCGGGACCTCGTTGGCTTCGACGAACGAGTCTCCGATCGCGACCACCCGGCAGCCTTCCGGGGCCCGGGCCGGCGGCTCCCGGTCGGGAAATCCCAGCGAGTTCGTCGTCGTCTCGGTCCAGAACTCCCGCCCGTTCGTCCAGCGCACGAGGGCATGCGGTTCCGCCAGGAACCCGACTCCGGGGACGAACCGGACAGGGAAGTGGCGCCCGATGAAGGGGCTCCGCGAGCGCAGCCAGACTTCGGCGGCGGCGCCCGCGAGGAGGCCCCCGCCCAGGACCAGGGCGGCGTTCACCGCGGCCGCTCGGAGGAATCGCCGCCGTCCCGCCCCGGCCCCCTTCCCGACCGTCGGCCCGCCCCCCGGTCCGGTCGCCCGGTCTCCCGCTTCCACCGGCTCAGGTGGCGGCGACGGCGCCGGCCGGAGGCGGCTCCCGGCGGCCGGGCGTTCCCCGGAGGACGGAATGGAGCAGCAGCGCCGCGGCCAGGACCTCGAACGGCCACATCGCCGCGGCGTACCTCATGGTGGCGAAGTTGAAGACGGCCACGGTCAGGAAGTAGCCGTGGACGAAGAACCCCGCGGTAGCCGCCAGGACGAGGGCGGGGTCGGGAGGCTTCCCGGAGAGCCGCCGCCGGCCGGCGAGGCCGAGCGCGGCGAGCGAGGCGGCGAAGGAGAACGCGGCGGCGGCCCGGTTCGCCGCGATCACCCAGGGCGGGAACCGCCGGTTCTCCGAAATCGGCGCCCCGAGGCGGCTTCCCGGAGCGGGGGAGTCGGCGGCGAACGCCCTCCCGCGGTCCTCCAGGGCCCGGGCGAACGAGGCGGTGTGGAGGGCGTGGCGGCTGAACAGCGCGGCGTAGTGCGTCGCGGCGTTCGCCGCCCACTCGCCCGGCGCGGCGAAGAGCGCGCGGCGGCCGAGACCGCCGAGGAACTCCGCGGAGGTCGCGCCCCGCTCGGCGGCCAGGGCGGCGACCCGCTCCTCGAGTCCGAACGCCGGGTCGTGTTGGGCCGCGGTTTCCGCCCGCCGCAACAGGACGGAGCGCAGTTGCGGATCCCCGGCGCCGGCGACCAGCGCCCGCAGGGGGGCCGCCCGCCGCCGCGCTTCCGAGAACAGTTCGTCCACCGGCGGATCCCCGGAGGGAGGGGGTTCCGACGGGAGGACCAGGGCCTTGGCGAACAGGTGGGCGCCCGCGCTCCGGGGCCGGTGGTCGAGGCCCGGGTGCGCCCGGCGCCAAGCCTCCCCCTCCAGGACGAAGACCGCGACGATCGGCAGCGTTGCGGCGGCGGCGAGTCGCAGGCGTCCGCCGGCCGGCGGACGGCCCCCGCCGGGCCCCCGGAGGCCCCCGGCGGCCTTCCGCCCGGAAACGAGCCAGAGGAGCGCCGGCCATACGAGCAGGAGCGCGGCGCCCGCCGGCCGGACCGAGACGGCCAGCGCGGTGCAGGCGGCGCCGGCGGCGAATCGGGCGGCGGTCGGACGCGCCGCGGCGAGGGCGGCGCAACCCAGCGCGACGACCAGCAGCGGGACGAAGAGCGCCTCCGACAGGAGGTAGGCGTCGAACCGCGACGCCGCGCTCGGGGCCAGCACCGCGATCGCTGCCACCGGCGCGAGGAGGGGAGCGCCCGAAGCCCGGGCGGCGGCCCCGGCGAGGAACAGCGCCGACGCCGCCGTGATCGCCGCCTGGATCGGGGGAACGGCTTCCGGAGTCCCGAAGAGCCCGACGACCAGGGCGAGGAAGGCCGGGTATCCGGCCCAGGTGCGCGGATCGGCATCCAAGCGGAGATAGGAGGCGCTGTCAGGCGTCGCCATACTCGGCCCGAACGGGGCCCAGGCCCCGGCGCCGACCGGGTTCCACCAGGAAAGGGCGGCGTAGCCGAGGGCGAGGACGGCGGCGCCGGCGATCCAGGGAAACGCGCGCCGGCGCGCCCCGGCGGCCGGCGGCGGCGGGCGGGACATGACGGCGCGCGAGGTCGGATCCGGATCGGGTCGGGCGGTCGTCGGGGAAAGGCCGGCCGGAGGTCGGTTCGAGGCGGCCCCCGGCGCCCGCCGCCGTCCGCCCCGGGGGGCGAACCGGCCGGGCGCCGCCCGGTCCGGTGGGAGTCGGGGATTCGAACCCGCCGGCCGCGGGAAATGGTAGGGCGTGAGACGCCGCCGACAGCCGTCCGTACCGGCGCCCGGACCGCCGCCCTGGGCGCTCCGCCGGCTCGCCGCCCTCGGCGATACTTCCCCGCCGAGCCTGTCAGCCCGTGGAGAAAGCGCCGCCGCGGATCGCCGTGGTGGTTCCCGCCTACCGGTGCAGCCGGCAGATCGAATCGGTGATCCGGCGGATCGGCCCGGAGGTCGCCGACATCGTGGTGGTGGACGACGCCTGCCCGGACGGGACCGGGAGTCGAGTCGAGGCCCTGGTCGGCGCCGACCCGGCGTTCGCGCGCGTGGTCGTCCTCCGGCAGGAGGAGAACACCGGGGTCGGCGGCGCCGCGCTCCGGGGGATGACCCACGCCCGGAGGAACGGGGCCGACATCCTGGTCAAGATCGACGGCGACGGCCAGATGGCCCCGGAACTGGTCCCGCGGTTCGTGGGCCCGATCGCCGCCGGCGCGGCGGACTACGCCAAGGGGAACCGCTTCTACGCCTACCGCCTGCTCAAGGGGATGCCGCTGCCCCGGCTCCTCGGGAACGGCGTCCTCTCCTTCATCACCAAGGCGTCGAGCGGTTACTGGAATGTGTTCGACCCCACGAACGGCTATGTGGCCATCGCCGGCGAGGTCTTCGACGAGTTGCCCGCCGCCCGGCTGGAGCGCCGCTACTTCTTCGAGACCGACCTCCTCTGCGAGTTGGGCCTCCTGCGCGCCGCGGTGACCGACATCCCCATGCGCGCCTCGTACGGCGACGAACGGAGCGGGCTCTCGCCGATCCGCCAACTCTTCCCCTTCCTCCGCCGCCACCTGTCGCGTTTCGTCCGCCGGGTGTTCTACGGCTACTTCCTGCGCGACTTCTCGATCGGCTCGCTCTACCTGCTGACCGGGCTCCCCCTGCTGGGGTTCGGCGTGGTCTTCGGGACCCGGCGCTGGATCGAAGTCCGCGCCGCGGACCTCACCGCCACCGCCGGCACCGTGATGTTGGCCGCCCTTCCGGTGATCCTCGGCGTCGTCCTCCTCCTGAACTTCCTCTCGGTGGATGTGCTGATGACGCCCCGCGAGCCGATCCACCCGAAACTCGGGAGGGCGGGCCCCCGCGAACCCCCGGCGCCGCCCGGTTCCCGCGGTTGAAGACGGCGCGGGCCGTCGGCCCGGCCCGGAACGCCGCCGGGCCTTCGGTCGGCTTCCTCGTCTTCCTCGGGGGCTGTTCCGCGTGGGCGGCGGCGGCCGCGCTCCTCCCCCCGACCCCCTGGGGCGCCGCGCTCGACCCGACTTCGATCCAGTTCATCGCCGTCGCCCGGAGCCTGTTGGCGGGCGAGGGCTTCACCTCGTTCGACGGGAGTCCTTACACCCTGCGGCCGCCGCTCTTCCCGCTGGTCCTCGCCGCCGCGGGACTGCTCGGCGGGGACCCGCTCCACCTCGCCGGCCCCCTGAACGCGGCCTTCTTCGCGCTCTCCGTCTTCCTCGTCGGCCGTTTCCTCGCCGACCGGCTCGAGTCGCGTTTCCTCCGGCTCTGCTCACCGGCGGCGGCCGCGCTCTCGCTGCCCCTCGCCCACTACTCCTCGTTCGCCGGGGCCGAAGCGCTCTTCGTTCTCCTCACGATCCTCGCGCTCCTGCTGACCGGGGACTACCTCGCCCGAGGCGGGGGGCGCCGGCTCGCCGCCGCCGCCGTATTCGGCTCGCTCGCGTGGCTGACTCGATCCATCGGCGCCGCCGTCCCGGCGACCGTCGTCCTCGCGCTCCTCTTCCTCCCCGGCGCCGCCGGCCCGACCCGGCCGAGGATCCGGGCCGCCGCGTTCGCCGCCTCGGCGGCCGCGGCGCCGATGGGCCTGTGGGTCTGGCGCAACTTCCTCGTCGCGGGCGTTCCGACCGGCCAGACCCCGTCGTCCGGAGTGCAGTTCCCGCTCGGGCAAGTCCTCCGGGAAATCGCCGCCGGCCTGGCCGGGTGGACCTGGATCGAGGCCGGAATCCTCCCGGGGTTGGCGCTCGCTTCCTGCGCCCTGGCGGTCCCGGTCTCGGCCTTCCTCCTCCGGGCGGCCCTGCCGATGATCCGTCCGGATTCCGGCGCCCGCCGCCGCCTCCCGGAGGAGTCGCCGGATGGCGGGGCGGCCCGCTCCTCCGGCGCCGGGGAGGGAACGGACGCGGCGCGTACGGTCGCGTTGTTCGGCGGCTTCACCGCCGTGTACCTGACCCTGCTCCCGGCCGCCCTGGCCGCCGGATTCAACCGGACCGGACTCGAGCCCCGGTACCTCGTTCCGGCGTACCTCCCGCTGCTGGTCTCGGGCGCGGTGCTGCTGGATCGCCTGTACCGGCGGGAGCGGTGGCGCCGGGGCCGCCGGCGGCGGCTCCCCCGCCTTCCCTTCCTCCGACGCTTCGCCGGGAGAACCGTCCCGACCGGGCCCGCGCTCGTCTCGATGGCGGCGCTCGGGCTCTGGACCCTCGCGCAAGTCCCGCCGGGCGCCCGGGCGGTCGCGGGACGGGAGAGCCCCCGCCCGCCGTACAACTGGCCCGACGCCGGTGACTACGCCTCCGAGCGGTGGACGAACTCCCCGACCGTCCGCCTTCTTCGCGCCGATCCGCTCGGCCCGGCGGCCGGCCCGATCTGGTCGAACCTGCCCGAACTCGTCTATCTGCACGAAACCCGCGGCCGCGGCCCGATCCTGCGCCTGCCGCCCCATCGGCCCGGCGTGCACGGGTTCGGGCCGCGCGCCGGCCGCGGCGGCCGCCGGCCGCTCCCCCGCGACGCGGCGCGCCGGTGGCTCCGGAGCGCGCCCGAGGGCGCCGCCGTCGTCTGGTTCCGGGCGCCGCTCCCGAGCCGGAACCTGGATTTCGGCCCCCCGGCCCTGCGGAGGACTCCCGGAGTCGAGCCGGTGGCCGAACTCGAAGACGGCGCCATCTTCGTCGTGAACCCCGGCTATTCGCCCGCCGCGAACCGCTACGACGCCGCGCTCGACCGGATCCGCTCCGGCGCGGCCGGCCCGCCGGCGGCGCGCTCCGCCTTCGACCTCTACCTCGAAGAGCGGGCGATCCTCTACCTGCGGGAGCCCTGTTCCCCGGAAGACGAAGCCGTCCGGGGACTCTTCTTCGTGGAAACCGCGCCGCCGGACGCTTCGACCGGCGGAGGCGGATTCGTGTTCCCGTTCGTGGAACATGGCGCGTACCTCCCCCGGGGGGCGGCCTCCGCCACCGGGGGGGGCGAAGGACGGGAAGCCGGTCGCGGCGAGACCTGCGTCCTGGTCGTCCCGCTCGAAGCCGGAGCGGGGCGCCCGACGCGCGCCGGCGCGCTCGCGCGCGACCACCGCGAAGTCTGGGCGGCGGACCTCCCGCCGCCGGAGACCGGCGCCCGGTGACGGCGTCCCGACCCGGCGGGCGGGTGGCGCGGTTCCTGTTCCCGGTCGGGCTCGCCCTCGCCGCCTTCGCGGCGGGAGGCGTCGTCGGCCGGTACCGGGTCTTTCCCTACCGCCTGATCGCGGACGGCGTGACGACCTTGCGGAACCTGGGCGAGGGGGCCGCGCGTCCGCCCGTGGGCCGGTTCCGCCGGTTCGTCGAGGTTCCGCCGGGCGAAGCCCCCGCCCGCCGTTTCGCCTTCCCCGGCGCCGGCCCCCTCGCCGGGCCGGTCCTCTGGACCGGGGGGCTCGACAAGTTCCTCGACCTCTGCCCGGAGTTCGGCTGCGCGGCGGTCGAGTTCACCGCCGACGGCGAAGTCGCGCGCGCCTACCCCTACCGCGCCGCCGAACTCGAGACCGCGCTCTTCGACGCCGCCTCCGACGAGTTCCCCTTCGAAGTCCCGCCCAACTTCTCGTTCCTCCGGGATGTCTATGTCCAGAGCGTCCGGCGCTACCCGGACGGCGACCTGCTGGTCGTCTTCCAGCAGCGCCGCGCCTTCCCCTACGCCGCCGGCGCCGCCCGCCTCGACCGCCGGGGCGTTCCCCGCTGGGTTCGCCGCGACTACAGCCACCACTGGCCGGGGATGGAACCGGACGGCGGCGCGCTCGTCCCGGCGTTCACCGTCGGCGACCGGTCGATTTCCATCCCGATCGGCGACCGGGAGGCGGAGATCCCCTGCCCGACCGGTCGGCCGTACCGCTCGGCGATCCACTTCCTCGACGCGCGCGGGCGCCTCGCAAGACGCCTCTCGGTCCTCCGGGCCCTCCTCGACTCCCCGTTCGCCCCGGTCCTGGCGCAGACCCTGGAGCCGCGCTCCGGCTTCACCCGCGACGGTTGCGACCCGCTCCACCTCAACTTCGTCTCGCGCCTGGGGGAGAGCGCGGGAGGCGCCCCCGGGATCGCTCCGGGCGACCTCGTGGTCTCCCTGCGCAACCTGAGCGCCTTCGCCATCCTCGACGGCGCTTCCGGGCGCCTGCGGCGCCTCGTTCGGGGAACCTTCTCCTGGCAGCACTCGGTGCAGCACCTCGAAGGGTCGCGGTTCCTCCTGTTCGACAACTTCGGGGGGCGCTCGTCCCCGCCTTCGAGCCGGATCCTGGAAGTGGACCTCGCGGACGGGGAGGAGCGCGTCGTCTTTCCGAACGAGCGGACGCCCGCCCGCCTGCGCTCGCTGTTCACCGACATCGTCGGCCACCTCTCGCTTTCCCCGGACCGCTCCCGGGTCCTCGCTTCGTTCTTCGAGGACGGGGTCGCCGTGGAGATCCGCCTCGCTGACGGCGAAGCGTCAGCCGTCCTCCGCTCGCTCCACGATGTCTCCGGACGGGACGCCTACCCGGAGGCCCGCGCCTCCCGGTCGGCGGCGTTCGCGCTCAACGGAGTGGACTACCTCCACCCGTAGCGGCGGCGCGCCGCCGGCCCGGACCGCCGGTCAGTCCGCCGCCTCGTCGAAGTAGCGGCCGAGCAGGAGTTCGCCCGACGGCGAATAGAAGGTGGTCAGGCCGCGGGTCGGACAGGGGGTCAACTCCCCGACCCGCACTTCGGAGTCGGTCGCGTAGAGGTCCACCCGTATGAAATCGAACGGTGCGGCCAGCCGTTCGGCGAGGGCGAGCATCAGCGGGAGTCGGCGCGGGCGCTCCGCCGGGAAGGTCCCGGGAGACGGCCTCGTTACCGGCAGCGGATTCCACTCGGGGTCGTGGACCGACTTCCGGTAGGCGTCGGTGAATCGCCCGAGAGCGGCCACCACGAACCGGACCCTCCCGCCGAAGCAGAAGAACTTGTACTCCGGCGCCGTCGTCCGCCCGTCCTCGGTGAAGAACTCCTCCACGATGATCTGCCGGCGAACGCCCAGGTAGTTCTGTTCCCGCCCGGAGCGGTAGAAGTCCCGGCGGAGCCAGCCGAGCAGGGTTTCGGGGGAGGGCGCCTCCGCCGGTTCGCGGCAGTACGCGACCTCGTGGGTCCCGTGGGTCGGCTTGATGATGCAGGGAAACCGCTCCGGGCGGAACGAAGCCGCTTCTTCCGGCGTCCGCAGGATGCGGTAGGTGGCGAGGTTGTACCGCTCGCCCACCGTGGCCGCGATGTAGGTCTTCACCCGTTCCTTGCAGGTGACCGAGCGCCGCAGCGGGTCGAGGAGCCGACCGCTCACGCGGAGCGCGAAGACCCGGTCGTTGAACCGCCGCGGGCGATATTCCGGGAACCTGCCCCGCTTCGCCAGGAACTCCAGGACGGCGAACCAGCGGTCGCCCGCGGGGGTTCGGGGGAGGACCCGCTCGACCCGGCGCAGCGCGCACCTCAGGCCCCGCTCCCGAAAGGAAGGGCCGCCGCTCACTTCCGCTTCACGCCCGGCCGAAAGGCGCCCGCCCCCTCCGCTCCGGCGCCGGGTGTTCGGACCGGTCCGCCGGCTCGTCGAAGTACCGGCCGAGGAGGAACTGGGCGGACGGCGGATGGACCGGCGAGCAGCCCCGGTTCGGACAGTTCGTCAACTCGCCGACCCGAACCTCGGTGTCCGTGGCGTAGAGGTCCACCCGCAGGAAGTCGAACGGGGCGGCCAGCCGCTCGGCGAGTTCCAGCAGCAACCGGCGTTGCGCCGGGGGAGCGGGAGAGCGACCGCTGTCCGTCCGCGTCGGGGGGGGGGGGGGGGGGGGGGTAGCGAATGCCCGCCGGCAGCCGGTTCCAGGACGGGCAGTCGCGAAGCGTTCTGAGGTAGGCATCGGTCCCTCGTCCGGTCTCGACCTGGACGAAGCGGGCTCTCCCGCCGAAGCAATAGACCTTGTATTCGGGCGCCGGGACCTTCCCGTCCGCGCTGAAGAACTCCTCGACGATGATCTGCCGGCGCAGGCCGCGGTAGTTCCCTTCCCGCCCGTTTCGGTAGAAGTCGTCGGCGAGCCAGCCGAGAAGCGTCTCCGGAGGCGGCGCGTCCGCCGGTTCGCGGCAGATGCGGAACCGGCCGGCGGCGTGGGTCGGCTTGACGACGCAGGGAAACCGCTCCGGGCGAAACGAAGAGGCTTCTTCCGGCGTCCGCAGGATCCGGTAGGTCGCGAGGTTGAATCGCTCGCCCACCGCGGCGGCGATGTAGGTCTTCACCGACTCCTTGCAGGTGACGAAGCGGCGGAGCGGGTCGTCGAGGCGCCCGCCGGCCCGGAGCGAGAACAGGTGGTCGCTGTACCGCTTCGGGCGGCGCTCCGGCAGGCGGCCGTGCGCGGCCAGGAACTCCAGGACGGCGAACCAGCGGTCGCCCGCGGGGGTTCGGGGGAGGACCTGCTCGACCCGGCGCAGCGCGTACCTCCGGCCCCGCTCCCGAAGGGAGGGTTCGCGGCTCACTTCCGTTTCGCGCCGGTCGGGGGGGCCGGTTGGGGGCCGGTTGGGGGCCGGTTGGGGGGCCGGCCGCCTCCTCCGCCGAAGCCGCCGGCCCCCCCGCAGACCTCGGGCTCGGCCTCGAGTCGGGCGAGCACCGCCTCCGCCGCCCACCGGTGCCCGGCCCGGCTCCAGTGGTGGTCGCGCGGCGAGAGGGACGCCTCCCGCGGGTCGCCCCCGGCGCGGACGATCGCTTGGTACTGGTCCAGGACCGGGATGCCCCGGGCCTCGGCCAGCGACCGGAGGGCCGCCACGGCTTCCCGGCCGGCGACTTCCGTCGTCCGGTGGGTGGCGAGCAGCCACAGCCGGGCGCCGTCCCGGTCGGCGCGGGAGCGGAACTCGTCGAGCGCGAAACCGGTCATCGCGACCGCCTCCCGATAGGCGGGAGGCAGGCGGGCCTCCCATCCCCCCTCGCCGCCGTCGGCGGCGAAGGCCCGCCCGATCTCCCGGGTCACGGAGTCGTACAGGGCCTCGCCGCGCCCCGGCCGCCAGTCCCCGAAGGGCGGAGGGCCGGCCGCCGCCCCGATCTCCTCCAACCGGTCGGAACGGTGGCGCCCGAGACGGGCGAGGTACAGCGTCCGCGCCCGGCCATACACCCAATCGGCGGCGTAGGAGACCTCGCGCAGGCGAAGGGCAAGGGCCCGGAGAAGCCTCGAAGCGGATTCCGGGACGCCGAGGCCGGCCGCCCACTGCCCCGCCGCCGCGTCGGGGTGCGGCGGACGCAGCCGGATCCTCCCGTCCCCGCCCCTCACTGCGGTCGCGAACGGCAGGCGCTCCGGGTCGAAGCCCTCGCGGAGGGCGTACAGCATCGCGTGGTTGTCCGGGAAGTCGTTCCGGTGGAAGACGAGGATCACGAGTTTCGGGGAGAGGCGGCGCGCGTAGCGGTCGTAGAAGGGCAGTTGGTGGACCTGCGCGGTGCCGCCCCGACCGAAGGCGGAGACCGTGAGGTCCAGGGCCGGAAAGGCGCGCGCACCGAGGCCCTCGAGGATCGCCGGGAACTTGTACTCCACGGCGACTTCCTTGGCCTCGACGAAGGAGTCCCCGATCACCGTCAGGTGGCAGCCGGCCGCCGCCCGCTCCGGCGAGGGAGGCTCGCGGTCCAGGAAGCCCCAGCGGTTCGTCCGGGACACCGTCCAGTAGTCCCGCCCGTTCGTCCATCGCACTTCGCGGTCGGGCGGCAGCAGGAGCCCCGCTTCCGGGACGAACCGGGCCGGATAGACGCTGTGCAGGAAGGGCCGGGTGGAGCGGAGCCGGATCTCGGCGATTCCTCCGACCAGGAGGAGCAGGCCGGCGAGGACGGCGGCGTTCACCCCGACCACCCGGCGCCATCCCCGCCCGGCGCCCGCCCGCGAACCCTCGACCGGGCCCGCCGTCGAACCCGTCATCGCGCGGTCCGGAGCACTCGGGGGACGGCTCTCGAAGGTCGGCTCAGGGGTACGGGCCGCCGGGGCCCGGAGCGGCGCCGCCCCCTTCGCCGGGGCCGGCCTCCCCCCCGCAGACCTCGGGGCCGGCCGACATCCGGGCGAACACCGCCTCCGCCGCCCACCGGTGCCCGGCCCGGTTCCAGTGGAGGTCGCGCCGCGAGATGGACGCCTCCCGCGGATCGCCCCCGGCGCGGACGATCGCCTCGTGCTGGTCGATGACCGGGATACCCCGGGCCCCGGCCAACGACCGGACGGCCGCCACCGCTTCCCGGCCGGCGACCGCCGTCGTCCGGTGGGTGACGAGCAGCCACACCCGGGCGCCGTCCCGGTCCGCGCGGGAGCGGAACTCGTCGAGCGCGAAGCCGGTCAGCGCGACCGCCTCCCGATAGGCCGGCGGCAGGCGGGCCTCCCAGCCCTCCCGGCCTTCCCGGCCTTCCCGGCCCTCCCGGCCCTCCCGGCCGCTGCCGCCGGCGGCGAAGGCGCGCCCGATCTCCTTCGCCGCCCAGCGGTACAGCGGCTCGCCGCGCCCCGGCCGCCAGTCCCCGAACGGCCAGGGGCCGGCCCCCGAATCCATCTCCTCCAAGCCGTCGGAGCGGCGGCGCTCGAGACGGGCATGGAACCCCGACCGCGCCCGGCCATAGACCCAGTCGGCGGCGTAGGAGACTTCGCGCAGGCGGAGGGCGAGGGCCCGAAGAGCCCGGGAAGCGGATACGGAGACGCCGAGGCCGGCCGCCCACCGGCTCGCCGCCGCGTCCGGATGCGGCGGGCGCAAGCGGATCGTCCCGTCCCCCTCCCTCGCCGCTGTCGCGTACGGCAGGCGCTCCGGGTCGTATCTCTCGCCGAGGGCGTACAGCATCGGCGCGTTGTCCGCGAAGTCGTTCAGGTGGAAGACCAGGACCACGAGTTTCGGCGACAGGCGCCGCGCGTAACGGTCGTAGAAGGCCAGTTGGTGGACTTGCCCGGTCCCGCCGCGACCGAAGGCGGAGACCGTGATCCCCCGGTCCGGAAAGGCCCGCGACGCGAGGCCTTCGAGGAGCGCCGGGAACTTGTCCTCCATGGCGACTTCCTTGGCTTCAACGAAGGAGTCCCCGATCACCGTCAGGTGGCAGCCCGCCGCCGCCCGCTCCGGGGAAGGAGGCTCCCGGTCCAGGAAGCCCCACGAGTTCGTCCGGGACACCGTCCAGTAGTCCTCCCCGTTCGTCCATCGCACTTCGCTGTCGGGCGGCGCCAGGAAGCCGACTTCCGGAACGAATTCCGCCGGATAGACGCTGTGCAGGAAGGGCCGGGTCGAGCGGAGCCGGACCTCGGCGGCGAGGGCGGCCAGGACGAGCAGTCCGCCGAGGACGGCGGCGTTCGCCCCGATCACCCGGAGCGTCCGCCGCCCGGCGCCGCGGGTCACCGCGCGTCCGCCGCGGGAACCCGGCGCGGCCGCCGTCCGAACAGGGCGTACGCGAGGAGCGCCCAGAGGCAGACGACTTCGAGCGGCCACATCGCGGCGCTGTATCGCAACTTCCCGAAGTTCAGCGCCGCGATGAGCGCGAAGTAACCGTGCGCCGAGACCGAGGCCGCGGCCGCCAGGGCGAGCAGCGGCCCCGGGCGCCCGTCCCGCCCGAGCCGCCGAAAGGCGGCGAGTCCGACGACGAGCAGCGAAGCGGCGAAGACCGCGAACACCGCGGCGCGGTGGGCCGACCGGAGGGTTCGCGACCGGCCGCGGCTCTCCGGCGGCGGCGCCGCGGCGCGGGCCTCCCGGAACAGCGGCGTCGGCGCCGCGGTCCCGGCGTAGGCCCGGAAGGTCCGGGCGAACTCCGGCGAATGGATCGAGGTGTGGGTCCAGAGGGTGACCAGGTGGCGCAGCGCGTTCGCCGCCCACTCGCCGGGCGCGGCGAGCAGGGCGGCGCGGCCGATCTCCCCGGCGATCCGCTCCGGCGGAAGGTCCCGCCGGGACTCCGCGCCGGCGGCCAACCGCTCGAGCCGCGGGCGGAAACGCCGCCGGTAGGTCGGGTGCTGCAGCGCGGTCTCCGCCCGGCCGAGCAGCAGGGCGCGGAGGGCCGGGTCCGGCGCGCGGTGGACGAACTCGCGGAGCGGGGCGGTGTAGCGGCGCTCCTCCGCGAAGAAGCGGTCCACCGCCGGGTCGCCGAACGAGTCCGGCGCCGACGGGATCAGCAGCGCCTTGGCGAAGAGATGGCGGTGGACGATGTTGGGGCGCTTCCCGATCTCCCCGCGCGCCGCGGAATGGGCGCGGCTCTCCCAGGCGATCCCCGCGGCGATCGAAACCGCGCCGAGGGCGAGCAGGAACCCCCGCCGCCTCGGGCCGGCGGTTCCGAGGTCGCGCCAGAGGAGCCAGAAGACGAGCGGCCAGGCGAGCAGGAGCAGCGCCCCGGAGGGCCGGACCGCCACCGCCAGGCCGGAGCAGAGGGCCGCGGCGGCGAGCGGCGCCGCCCGGGGGCGCGCGGCGAAGAGCGCCAGCGCGCCGACCGATCCCATGACGAGCGGGACGAAGAGGGCCTCGGAGAGGATGTAGGCGTGGAACCGGGGGACGGCGGCGGCGGCGAGGAGGCCGGGCAGCAGGAGGAGCGCGAACCGGGGGGCGCCGGCGGCGCGGCCCAGCGCGAAACCGAGGAAGGCGAGCGCCGCCGCCGTCAGGACGAGTTGGGCGCGGGTGACGCCTTCGAGACCGCCGAGCCGGGGAAGCGCCAGGTCCAGGAAGACCGGGTACCCGGCGGAGCGCCCGGCGTAGAAGTCCAGGTAGGAGCGGCTCTCCTCGAGCACCAGCGGCGTCTCCCCGAACGGGGAGAACGCGCCGCCGCCGATCGGGTTCGACCAGAACAGAGCGGTGTAGATCGCTCCGGCGAGCGGCCAGCACCAGGGCGCGAGACGCCCCGACGGCCCGCGGGGAGAGCGGGGCGCTTCTTCCACGGGCCGCTAGTCGGGCGCGAACTGCAGCCGGTGGGTTTCGGCGCGGAGCCCCGCCGGCTGCTCCCGCTTCCACAGGAAGAAACCGCCGACGGCGAGAGCGTCGAGTTCCGTTCCCATGAAACAGCGGAAGGCGTCTTCCGGGGTGCACACGATCGGCTCGCCGCGCACATTGAAACTGGTGTTCACGAGCACCGGACAGCCGGTTTTCCCGTAGAACGATTCGAGCAGCGCGTGGAAGAGCGGGTTCGTTTCGCGATGGACGGTCTGCACCCGGGCGGAGCCGTCCACATGGGTGACGGCCGGGATTTCGGACCGCTTCTCCGCGAGGAGTTCGAATCCGGTTTCCGCTCCCCGCGCGGCGCGGGCGGGCGGTTCCACCGCGAGGCGCCGCTTCCGATGCACCTCGGCGACGAGCAGCATGTACGGGCTCTCCCGGTCGAGTTCGAACCAGTCGGCGGCCTCCTCGGCGAGGACGCTCGGCGCGAAAGGACGAAACGACTCCCGGTACTTGATCTTCAGGTTCAGGTTCCGCTGCATGTCCGGGGATCTCGGGTCGGCCAGGATGGAGCGGTTGCCGAGGGCGCGCGGTCCGAACTCCATCCGCCCCTGGAACCAGCCGAGCGCCCGGCCGGCGGCCAGCGCCCCGGCGGCGGTTTCGACCAGGCCGTCTTCGTCGAGGACCTCGTACCGCGCCCCCCGGGCGTCGAGCGCCGAGCGGATCGCCGCCTCGTCGAATTCCGGCCCCAGGAAGGCGCCTTCCATGGCGTCCCGATCTCCGGAAACGACGGACGGAGCGGGAGCGGCGCCGGCCCGGCGTCCGCCCTCCCGACGGCGGGTCGAAGCGCGGACGCGGGGGACGCCGAGCAGCCGGTGGCTCGCCGCCAGCGCGGCGCCGAGCGCCCCTCCGGCGTCTCCGGCGGCGGGCTGCACCCAGATCCCCTCGAACCGGCTGTCGCGCGCCACCCGGCCGTTCGCCACGCAGTTGAGCGCCACCCCGCCGGCGAGGCACAGGTTGCGAAGCCCGGTCTCCTCCCGGAGCGACCGGGTGAGCCGGAGCACCGCTTCCTCGACCACCGCCTGCACCGAAGCCGCGAGGTCCCGGTGCCGCCGGGTCAGCGGCTCGCCGGGCCGGCGCGGCGGGCCGCCGAACAACTCGTCGAACTTCCGGTTGGTCATGGTGAGGCCGGTGCAGTAGTCGAAGTAGTCGAGGTCGAGGCGAAAGGTCCCGTCCGGCTTCAGGTCCAGGACCCGGTCGAGGATCAGCGGGGCATAGCGGGGCTCGCCGTACGGCGCGAGCCCCATCACCTTGTATTCCCCGGAGTTCACCTTGAACCCGGTATGGAAGGTGAAGGCGGAATAGAGGAGGCCGAGCGAATGCGGAAAGTGGATTTCCTTTACCACCTCCAGGTCGCCGCCATACCCGATCGCCGCGGAAGTGGTGGCCCATTCCCCGACGCCGTCCATGGTGAGCACGACCGCGTCTTCGAACGGCGACGGGTAGAAGGCGCTGGCCGCGTGCGACTGGTGGTGTTCGGCGAACAGCAGGCGCTCTTCCCAGGGGGCGTCGGGAGCGATCTTCCGGAGTCGGCGGAGCAACAGGTTCTTCTGGAACAGTTTCTCCGTGATCCAGATCGGCGCGGCCAGCCGGAACGAACGAAACCCCTTGGGCGCGAACGCGAGCCCGGTCTCCAGCAGCCGCTCGAACTTGAGGAACGGCTTGTCGTAGAAGACCACCCGGTCCACGGCTTCGGGCGCGATCCCGGCGCGTTCGAGACAGAACGAGACCGCCCGCTCCGGATAGTCGGCGTCGTGCTTTCGCCGGGTGAACCGCTCCTCCTGGGCGGCGGCGACGATCCGCCCGTCCTCGACCAGGGCGGCGGCGCTGTCGTGGTAGAACGCCGACAGGCCGAGGACGCGCAAGGACTCAGAAGATCGTGTAGATCATGGGCGCGACGGCGGTGGTCTGGGCGAGCGCGATCAACCCGGCCAGCATCAGCAGGGTCACGATGACCGGAAACAGCCAGTACTTCTTGCGCACGCGCAGGAAAGCCCACAGTTCGCGGAGGAAAGACATGCGGTGTCCCCTTTTCGGTGTCGGTGTCGCGATCGGTCGTCGGTTCCGCGGGAGTCCCGGGAGGTCGGTTCCCCCGGTTCAGAACTGACGCGTCAGGGAATCCGGGGCCGGACCGGGCGGCTCCCGGAGGATCCAGTAGGTCTTCGCGGAGGGCGCCCGCGAAAGGCGCAACGGGTCCTTGCCCAAGGCCCGGCCGAGCAGCGCGATCGGGGTGACCACCCCGAAATAGATCCCGCCGAGGATCACCGTCTGGGCCACCGGCTGGACGAAGCGGCGCAACAGCGACCCGAGGCGCTGCCAGAGGAAGTGGAGCGGCGCGAGCAGCCCGGGGGCGGCGAGCGAGAGGAGGAGGAAACCGGCGGAGACGGCGAACGCCCAGGCGCGGAAGGGCCGCCCCCCGAGCATCGGCAGGGCGCCGAGCGCGGAGAAGGCGACGACCATGACCAGCCCGAAGGCGCGGTCGGAACTCGGCGCCGGCGCGGTCGCCCGGCCCGCCCGCTCGTGGGTCTGGCGCTCGTGCGTTTCGATGCTTCTCGGCATGTGGGGCGGTGGTCGGTCCGGCCGGCCTCGCGGCGGTTCCCGGGGCGGGCGGCGCGAATATCCTACGCCCGCCCGCTCCTCCCCCCACCGCAGCGACTGCGGACCCGCCCGCCCCGGCGGGGCGCTCGATCCGGGTTCCCCCGGCCCGCGCCGGCCGCGCGGCTTCGCCGGTTGCCGGAGCGGTCCGCCCCCCTTATCGAGTCGTCCCACCCCGCACCGCAGTGGCCGCGCGGATCCTCTGCCTCGTTCCCGCGCTGGAACACGCCCACTACTCGCGGCGGGCGGCGATGCTGCAGCGGGCCGGCTTCGCGGTGGAAGCGATCGGCTTCGACCGCGAGGGGCGGCCCGGCGGCGGCTTCGCCTGTCCGGCCACCTCCCTCGGCGCCTTGCCCCGGGGGAAGTACGCCCGGCGCCTGCTCCTCCTGGCGAGGGCCCTGCCCCGTCTCCGCCGGGCCATGCGCCGCGCCGACCTCCTCTACGCCTTCGGCCCCGACCTGGCCGGGCTGGCCCTGCTGGCGGCCGTTCGCGTCCGGGGGAGGCCCCTCGCTCCGGTGGTGATCGAGACCCCGGACATCCGGCCGCGCCAGACCGGCGACGGCGCCGTTTCGCGGATCCTCCGCTTCGCGGAGCGCGCGCTGACGGCCCGCTGCCGGTTGCTGGTCCTCACCGCCGCCGACTACCGGATCTACTACCGGGAGTGGCTGCGGGTGGAGACGCCGAGCCTGCTGGTGGAGAACAAGGTGGCCCCCGACGCCGCCGACGCCTTCGATCCCTCCTCGTCGGCCCCGCCGCCGGGGACGCCGTTCCGCGACCGCCCGCTGCGCCTCGGCTGGTTCGGCCTCCTCCGCGACGACTGGTCCCTCCGCCTGCTGGAGGCGCTCGAGCGGGACTTCCCCGGCCGGTTCGAGTTCACGGTGGCCGGCGCCCCGGCCCCGGTCCTCCCGGATTTCGAGCGGCGCGCCGCCCGCCTCGCCGGGCTCGATTACCGGGGGCCTTACCCGCAGGAACAGGCGCCCTCGCTCTTCGCCGGAGTGGACCTGGCCCTCGCGTGCTACCCCCCGGGGCCCCCGCACTGGCGGTGGTCGCGATCGAACCGTTTCTACCTGGCCTGTCTCGCCCGGACCCCGCCGGTCACCCGGGCCGGCACCGCCGACGCGGCGGAGGCCGAACGGGAGGGGCTCGGCCCCCTTCTCCGCGACGGCCGACCGAGCCGGGCCGCCGCCGCCCTCGACCGGATCACCGCCGACGACCTGGCCCGCTGGCGCCGGAACCTGGGGCGTCTCCCCCGGGCCCGCTATGTCGCGACGCCGGAAGACGACGCCCGGCTGGCGGGCGCGCTCGGCGCCGCGGCCCGGCGTCCGGCGGGCGTCCCCCCGGAGCGGCCCCGTTGACGGCGCTCCGGGCGCTCGCCGGGCGTCAGGCCGACCGGGACCGGGTCGCCTCGTGGCTCCTTTCCGCCTACTTGGGCTCGGCCCCGGCCTACCGGCTCCCCGGGCTCGAACGGGAACTGCTCGACGGGCTCAAGATCGCGGCGTGGGTCGCGGCGGTCGGCCTGGTGCTCCTCCCCGCCGCGCTGGAGGGGCGGCTGAGGCTCCCGCGGCGGATCTTCGGCCCCCCGGCGTTCGCCGCCGTCGCCCTGCTGACCGTCCCCGGGCTGGTCCGGGCCAGCGCCGGCGTGGACATCGCGCGGTTCGTCCTGGACATCGGCGCCGGCGTGGTCTTCCTCTGGTGCTTTTTCGACCTGGCGCGGCGCGGGTTCGACCTCCGGCCGCTCCTCCTGCGGGCCGCGCTCGTCGTCAGCGCGCTGGGCGCGGTGTCCCTGGGGCTCGTCCTCACGGAGATCCCGAACTGGAGCCTTCCCTGCCGGGCGCTCTACTGGATCCCCGCCGCCCTGGGCTTCGGGGTCACCCGCACCGGGTGGTCCATCGGCCTCGGACTCCTGCTGCCGGCCCTGGCGCTGACCGCCGGACTCCCCGGCGGGCGGAGGAGCCGGGCTCTCCTCGCGGCCGCGGCGGCGAGCGGCGCCGCGGTGATCCTCGCCAGCCAACTCGCCTCCGGCGGCCGCACCGGGCTCGCCCTGTCCGGGATGACGGTGCTGGTCTTCCTGCTGCGCCGCCCCTCCCGCCGACTGGCGCTCGCGCTCCTCGGGGTCGGGCTGGTCCTCGCCTGGACGGCCCTGGACCGGACCTGCCTTCGCCATCTCAAGGTTCCGGCGCCCCTCGCCGCAGCCCGCGCCCCCGAGGGGCCGCCGGCCTGGTGGACGCCGAGGATCCTCCGCCCGCTCCCGCCTACGGTGGCGCAGTACTACACGGCCGGTCTGAACCGGGCGCGGAACACCGGGGACACCCTGAATTTCGTCGGCGGCCACCGGGTCTGGCAGTTCGACCTCTCGGTCGAGCGGATCGCGGAGCGTCCGCTCGTCGGCCACGGCTGGCGGCAGGTGCTGTTCCGCGAGACCTACGAAGACCGGCTCGTCGAGGTGCACAACCTGTGGCTCAAGTGGGCCCTCTACACCGGGCTCCCGGCGCCGCTGTGGTTCGCCTTCCTCGCGCTCTCGATCCTCGCGGCGGCGGTCCGGCTCGCTTTCCGGCTGCGCCGGACGGAGGAGGCGGGGCTCGCCGGAACGCTGGCGCTCATCGTGTTCCTCGGACTGTTCGCTTCGCTCTTCGAGGGGTCGGTGCTCGTGGGCTCGTTCCACCTGACGGCCATCTGGTGGGGCGCCGCCGGGGCGGCGCTCGGCCTCGAAGCGCGCCTCCGGGAGCGGGAGCGGACCGACCGGTCTCCCCCCGCCGCGAACCGGCCGGCCGGGACGGCGGACGCGCCGATCCTCCCGGGGGAGTCGCCGCCGATTTCCATCGTCATCCCCGCGCGGAACGCCGAAGAGACGCTTCCGGCCACGCTCGAGGCCGCCCGGGCCCAAGACTACGCCGGCCCGGTCGAGGTCGTGGTCGCGGACGGCTCGGATACCGGCGCGACGGCCGAACTCCTGCGGCGGCGGTTCCCCGAGGCGCGGCGGGTCGAAAACCCGGAGCGGACGACGCCGACGGCGCTGAACCGCGCCGTCGCCGCCGCCTCGCACCGGATCCTCGTCCGCTGCGACGCCCACGCGGTGCTCCCGCCGGGCTACCTGACGCAGGCGGTCGCGACGCTGGCCCGGACCGGCGCCGCCAATGCGGGCGGGACGCAGGCCCCGGCCGGGCGGACCCCGTTCGAACGCGCCGTCGCCCTCGCCACCGGCACGCTGCTCGGCGCCGGCGGCGCCCGGTGGCGGATGGGGGGCCGCGAGGGGCCGGCCCACACGGTGTACCTCGGCGCGTTCCGCCGGGAAGCCCTGGAGGCGGTCGGCGGCTTCGACCCCTCCCTCCTCCGGAACCAGGACTACGACCTGAACCGGCGTCTCCGGGAAGCGGGCGAGACCGTCTGGTTCGACCCGGAACTCTCGGTGGCCTACCGGCCGCGCTCCGACCTCCCGGCGCTGGCGCGCCAGTACTTCCAGTACGGCTGGTGGAAGCGGGTCGTGCTCGACCGCTACCCGGAGTCGAACCGGTTCCGGTTCTGGCCGGCGCCCCTGCTCGTCGCCGGGCTGGTCTTCTCCGGTTTCGCGGCGCTGCTCGGCTCGCTCCTCCCGCTCGTCGGCGGCGGCGCCCTCCGGGGGCCGACCCTCGCCGCCGCCGCGGCCGTCCCGGTCACCTACCTGGTCGCGGTCCTGCTCGGCTCGCTGCTCGCCGGGCTCCGCCGCCGGGACCCGGCAGCCCTGCTGCTGCCGGTCGTCCTCTCCGCGATGCACCTCTGCTGGGGCGCGGGGTTCTGGCTCTCCGGCTGGCGCAGCGCCCCGCCGGAGGGGCTCGGCGCCCGGTCAGCGGGAGGCGCCGGCCGGGTCCGCGGAAGCCCCGCCTGACCCGGCGGCCGGGGGAGGGCGGGAGGACGCCGCCCGGAGGTACACGCCCTCGGCCACTTTCGCGGAACTTCCTTCCACGATCTCGACGCACTCGCGGTAACTCCGCTCGAGGTTCCGCCGCCCCGAGTCGCTGAGCCGGAGGGCGCCCTCGGTCCGGAGCGGGGTGAAGAAGAGGGCGCCGACCCGCGGATGGTCCTTGAGCCGCTGCAGGGTCTTGCGGAACCCCAGGCGGCGGAGCGCGAGGGCGATCCCCTTGCCGAGGGCGGAGAACCACACCGCGCGGGCGTCCACCGCTTCGTTGGTCCGGTCCGTCGGGCGGATCTCCACCCGTTCCAGACCGCACCGCGCGATCAGCGCGGCCAGGACTTCCCGGGTCCGGTTCACGAGCGCCGGGAAGGCGATGACCATGAGGTCCGCCGGCAGTTCGTACAACTCCCGAAGGCGCTCCGGGGTCAACCGGTCGCGGAGCACCGCCTCTTCGAGCGCCCGGGGCCCGAGCAGCGCGGAGACCTCGCCCCGGCTGCGCCGGAACCGCATCATGGATTCGGCGCGGACCCCGTGGTGGCGGAGGAGCGCCACCACCAGGATCCGGACCCCCTCCTCCCGGATCCGGCCCAAGCCGGGAACGAGCGCCGGGTCGCGGTATCCGAGGTTCGCCACATCGAGCAGCACCGTCCCCGGCCCCCCGGCGGCCGCGCGCGCCCGGTGGAAGGCGGCCGGCGAGCGGTAGTAGTAGCCCTCCTTGAGTTCCGGGGAGACCATCGCCGGATGCGCCAGCAGGTTCCGGAAGAGGAACTCGCTGCCGGAGCGCCCCGGCCCGACGACGAGCAGGTAGTCGTACGCGGCGGAGGGAAGCCCCGGTTGCATCGCTCCGCTCGCCACGACCGTCTCCGGCTCTTCCTCCGCCCGCCGCCCGGTACGGTACTCCGCCGCGAATTCCCGCCCCCGGATTCCCAACCCGCGAATTCCCGGTCCCGCCCCCGGCGCTCCGGCCCGTTCAGCGCGCCTGCGTCACCTCGGCCGCCCGGAGTTCCCCGTCGTCGGCCCGACCCGGGAGCCGGCCGGCGGCGGCGAGTTCCCCGGCCACCGCGCGCGCCGCGGCCCGACCGTCCCGGATCGCGTAGTTGGTGCCGCGGTCTTCGGGATAGATCTGGGCCATGGTGGACAGGAACAGGTTCCCGAGCGGGGTCTTCCGCTCCGGGACCAGCCGGGCGTATCCGCGCTCGACCACCGGCTGGGCGTAGCGGGCGCGCCAGATGTGGGCGGCCAGGACGCTCTCGTCGGTCAGCGCGGGGAACATCCGGCGCAGGTGCTCCACGGTGAACGCCGCCACTTCTTCGTCGGGGCGGCGGTAGAGCGGTTCCTCCGCCGGCAGGTAGCGGGCGGCATAGACGATCCGCCTCCCGGAGTAAGTGGCCGCCGGTTCGAAGTTCGTGTGTTCGATGACCCCGACGAACGGGAAACCCGGATCGTTGACATTCAACCAGTAGAAGTCGGAGAGGCTGCGGTCGAGTTCGAGCACGACGCAGAGCGCCGCGAGGTAGCGGATGCGCCTCAGCCGCGCCGCGTACTCCGGAGAGACATGCGGCCCCACCAGGTCGGCGACGATCGGCAGCGCCGGCGTGGCGACCACCGCATCGGCGGGCAGGACGCCCGACGCCGTCTCGACCCCGGTGACCCGGCCGCCCTCGACCCGGAGTCCGGTAGCGGCGGCGCCGGTGCGCACTTCCCCCCCCTGCCCCCGCACCGAGTCCGCCACCGCATCGGCGAGGGCGGCGAACCCGCCCCGGAAGTAGGCGAGCCGCTCCTCCCCCCGACGCCCGCGGCTGCCGCCTCGCAACTTCAACTTGTTCCAGATCCACACCGCGGCCACTTCGTCCGCGAGTTCGCCGAACTTCCCGCGGAGGAGCGGCTCCCAGACCACCCGGTACACCCGCTCGCCCCCCAGTTCGCGGAGCCAGTCGGCGGCGGTCCGGTCCTCGAGCGGCCGATGATCCCGCACCCACCGGGAGCGGAGGGTGAGCGCGCCGAGCCGCAGCCGGTCGAGGAACGGGAGCGCGGAGAACCGGAGCAGGTCGAGCGGCGTCGCCAGCCGGAAGAAGCGGTGCGCGAAGTAGGCCCCGGTGCGGGTGGCCCGGAGCAGCATGCGATCCGAAAGCCCCAGGTCTTCGACCAGCCGGGTGACTTCCCGGTCGCTGGCGAACCAGTGGTGGTAGAACTTCTCCAACCGGGCGCCGCCGGCGAGGAAACTGCCGGCCAACCCCCCGACCTCCGCGTCGCGCTCGAGAACCGTCGCCCGAATCCCCAGGCGCCCGAGTTCGTAAGCCGCCGCCAACCCGCCGAACCCCCCGCCGATGACCACGACCCGCGGGCGGGAGGACGCGCCGCTCATCGTCTTCCGGAAAGGATATCCGCGCCCCCTCCGGGTCCTGCCGCCGCTCCTTCTCCTCCCGCCCGGACCGCCCCACCGCCCGAAAATCGGCGGCTGCATCGCTGGCGGCGTCGGTGGCCCGCCCGGGCCGCAGCCCCTCGCAACGCCCGACCGGAAGGCCCGCGCGCCCGGCCGGCCGGGGCGACCCCGCGACCGGGCCGAGAGCCGGGATTTCCGAGCGCTTCCCCGCCATCGCTGCCCGTTGCCCGGGCCGCCCCGCCTCGCGGACCGCGCGCTGGACTCTTTGGTTTGCACGGTCAGTTACGAAGATGGCGATGAGACACCCACCGGGAAGATCGGGAACGGTCATCCGACCCTCGCGCCGGTCGGTCCGGGGAGTCCTTGGGCGCTCGGCGCCAGGTCTCGACCCGACGGGCGGCCGCGCATCGGCCGCCACCGACCGGCGCCCCCGAAAGCCGCTGCCGTGGCGCGCCTGACGCTCGTCATCGCGTTGCTCGGCGCCACTGCCGGTATGGCCGGCATCCTGCTCTACTTCAGCACGATTCCGTTGCAGAGCGTCGTGCGGGGCGACGAACTGGAATTCATTCTCGACCGCCTCGGACTCCAACTCTGGGTCCTGGAAAACATCCTGGTCATCACGGCGCTCGTCTTCGCCATCATCGGCGTTATCGGCTACCAGGCCATAAAGGACGAGGCAACCAAACAGGCGGTCGGACAGGCGGAAAAGCAAGTCCGCGAATATCTGAACACGCACGCCGAAGACCACCGCGGTTCGGATACCGGCCAGCGAGCGCGCGGTGTGAAACAGCACGACGAGGAGGCTCCCGATGAATGAGAACGGCAGTTTCATGGAGATCATCCGGCGCCACCAGCAAGAGCCCCCGGTACCGGTGTCCCGCATCGCCCACGATCTCGGACTCAAGGTGTATCGGTCCAGCGGGTGGCCGGACAGCATCTCCGGAATGATCCGGAAGGATCCCGAGCGGGGCGGGCCCAGCGGGTACGCCGTGTTCGCCAACGCCGATCACGCAAGGACACGGCGGCGGTTCACGATCGCCCACGAGATCGGACACTTCGTTCTCCATCGCGACCTGATCGGGGACGGGATCACCGACGACGCCCTCTACCGGAGCCGGCTGCGAGGGGGCCTCGAGGCGGCGGCGAACCGCTTTGCGGCGGGCGTGCTCATGCCCTGGGACCTGATCCGGCAAGCCGTCGAGTCCGGAACGGACGGCATCGAAGCGCTCGCCGAGTTGTTCGCCGTGTCCCGAAGCGCCATGGCGATTCGTTTCGGCGCCCCGTTCGAGACCGACTGACGCGGGGCGCCGCCGCCGGCCCGCCGGTCGCGCCTCCCGCCGTTTTCCGTTACCGGAACGCAGGGAGAGTCAACTCCGCCGACCGGCGCCTCCCGCCGACCGGCCGGTTCGGAGGAAGCGGCCGAAAGCGCCGGCCACGAGCGCGATCTCGTCGTCCACGACCTTTTGGCCGGCGCCGTCCAGCCGTTCGCGGCCGTCGGGTTCCCGCAGGAAGATCGCCTTCGCCCGTTTGTCGCGGCCGGAAGTGCGCGGCCGAGCCATGAAGACTTCGTAGTCCCGGCGGGGCGGCCCGTCGGTCTCTCGATGTCGCTGGAGCAGGAGAAGACTCGGGTTGTTCACGCCGCCGCCGGCGGCGAAGGTCGTCTTGGGCAAGTCCACCGAGGCGATCAACCGCGATCTCTCGAGGACCCACGACCGGAGATATCGAAGTCCGGGGTTGTTCAGGATGCCGTCGGGAAGGACGATCACCAGGTAACCGCCCGGTTTCACGAATCGGAGCGCCGTCTCCACGAACAACCGCTCCGCCGGCATGGAGGATCGGGGCTTCGCCGCCTCCCAACCGGGCAGTTCGTACTGGCTCAGGACATGGGTGTCGTCGATCGTGGCGCGCCCCCCGAAGGGCGGATTCGTCAGGAGGACATCGATCTCCCCGTAGGGAATCCGCTGGCGCGCCTGATCGCTCCACTCGCCGGGCCGGCGCGCGGAGTCCACCCGGAAGACATTGGGCGAGCCGTCACCGTGGAGCACCAGGTTCATCTGGCAGGCGCGCACCAGATTGGGGTTGATGTCCAGACCGAACAGGTTGGTGTCGCACACCCGCCGCACTCTTGCGCGCGCTCGCTCCTCGGGAGAAGTGTCTCTCGTGGGACGGGAAGTCTCCTGCCGGAGGAGCGCGCGGCGCAGGTTGCTCAGCCACGACACCAGGAAGCCGCCCGTTCCGCAGCAACAGTCGAGGACCTTCAGGGAAGTCAGGTCCGTTTCCCGGTGGAGCGCCATCGCCATTCGGACCGCGAGATCACAGACATTCCGGGGAGTGAAATACTCCCCGCGATCTCCGCGCAGATTGGCGCCGACGAGTTCCTCGTAGGCGTCGCCCTTGACATCGGTATCCGTGTAGATCACGGAGAGATGCTGGAGTTCCGAAACCACATACGCGGCCACATGGGGCTCGAGATCGATGCGCTCGGTATTCGAGAAGATGAAGGGATACCGTCCCCGAACCCGTGAGAACAGCGGCTGCAGACGCTCTTCCATGAGCCGGCGCCGGCCGCTGGTCTGGCTGCGCTCGCGCGGATCCACCGCGAATCGGAGCGGCCCGACGGATTCCTCTTCGTCGAAGGTCTTGCAGAAGATCAACTTGAGGAGTTCGTGGAATGCCTCGGCCTTCTGGATCCCGGCGTTGGCGTAGATGTAGTTGTGGCAACGCCGGAACACCGACTTCAGTTCCCGCGCCGGGGCGAGCGTGGCGTGAGTGGGAAGAGTCGGCCGGTCGGCGCCGAACCGCGGAATGTCCGCAACCTCCTCGAACCTGCCGGAAGCCAACTCGAAGGCGCGGCGCTCCTGTCCCACCCAGAGCCCGAAACGGCAACTGGAACAGGCGGCCATGTAACTCTTGAGTTGCTCCTCGCCGGCCTGGCCGTCGGACGGCTTGCGGTCGTCCCGCTTCGCCTCGACGATGACCAGGATGTTCTCCTGCGTCCGGGGCGCGCCGGAGCGGTACACGGCGAGGTCGGCGCGCTTGAGCGCCCGGCCCAGTCGAATGGGAACCTCGATGCCGAGATCGGCCTTACGGAAACCGTAGTCCTCTACGAGACTCCGGCCCCATCGCTGGCGAACATGCTCCTCCGGCGTGTCCTGTCGGAGCCCACCGGTGAGGTAACAGCGGATGTAACCAGGAGGGATCGGCGCGTTCGCCGGAGAATCGGTCATGGCCCGGTCCCCGAGGAGGCGCCGGACGGCTCGCGGGTCGCCGGGAACAGGGTCGGGCCGCTGCCGGCCGAGGCGGTGTCCATGCTCGGAAGTCCGATGCCGGAACCCTACGCCGCGAGAGTGTCAGTTCCTGTCACCCGCTCCCGCCCCGGCGCGAAGCGCGGGGTTCTGCCCCGGCGCGTTCCCGGCCCGGACCTGGAGCGGGCGCGCCGGAGACCCCCTGCGGACCGGGACCGGCGGCCGTTCGCGCCCCGGAAGGGGAGGTTCCCGCGCCCTTCGTCGCGCGGTCGGGAGCCGCCCGGTTACCGGGACGGGGGGAGGGGCGCTTCTACCGACCAGAGGCGTTCCCCGCCGGGGAGGAACTGGCCGGCCCGGAGGCGCCCCCCGCCGGACCCCGGCAGCGGCGCGCTCGCGAGGCAGCGACCTTCGTGGAGGAGGCCGGAGTCGGCGAAGGCGAAATCGAGGTTGAGGAAACCGTGTTCCCGGCGCTCGACCGGCAGGGTTGCTTCCTCTTCCGGGTAGAGGTGCAGGAAGAACTTCGCCTCCACATCGCCGGCCGAGCAGGAGGCCCGGTAGAACAGCGCCTCGGAGCCCTCGAAGTAGAGGTCGAAAGCGGAGCGGGCGGCCGGGGAGCCGAAGCCGCCGGAGGCGATGGATTCGAGACGCGCCTCGAGGAGGCGTCTTGCGGGCCACAGGTCGGTCCGCCAGGTCGGCGGCCTCCCGGCGGCGAACTGACCCGTTGCGATCCGATGGATCCCGACCGCCGGCAACGGGACCATGGCCAGGCACTTTCCGTCCAGGAGCACGCCGTACTCGGGGAAATCGAAATCCCGGTTCTCCAGGGCCGGCTCGCGCGAAGCGGCCGCGCCCGCCTCGACCGGAGGCCCGTGGAGATGGAGGAAGAAACGCTCCTCCACATCGCGGGCCGCGCACGGTTCGCGGACATAGCGGAGTTCGTCGCCGGCGAGATGGAGATCGAAGGCCTCCCGCGCCGCCGGCTCGCCCCATTCCCCGCGCTCCAGGGAGCGGAGGGCAGCCCGGTGGCGCGATCGGTCGAGCACCGCCGCGGCCCGCCACGAAGTCGTTTCGCTCCACTGGCCGGTCTCGAACCGGGAGTAACCCTCCGTGGGCACCGGGACGATCGCCAGGCACCTTCCGTCTTCGACGATGCCGTGGTCGTCGAAGTCGAAATGGCGGAGGTCGAACTCGTCCTCGCCGACCGGGCCGGAACCGCCGCCCGGGGCCGGGTGGAGACGGAGGAAGAACTGCGCTTCGAGATCTTCCGGCCCGCACGGCGCCCGGTAGTAGCGGAGACTTCCCTCCTCCGGATCCGGATCGAGATACAGGTCGAAGCCGGAACGGACCGCCGGCGGCCCGGCGCGGCCGGAAGTGATCGCGTCCAGGGCCGCCCGGTAGGAAGCGAGGTCGAGACGCCACCGCGCCTCCCACAGCGGCGCCTCTCCGGGGAACCGTTGGCCGGTGGACACGAGGCCGAAGTCCCCCGGCGGTACGGGAACCCTCGCCGCGCACTCCCCGTCCACCAGCGCGCCGTACTCGGGGAAATCGAAGTCCCGGGCGACGGTGCGCCGTCCGGCGGCGTCCGCTGCCTGGAAGCGGAGGAAGAACCTCGCCTCGAGGTCCGCCGCCGAGCATTCGGTTCGCCGGTAGAACACGGCGCTTCCCCGATGGCGCAGATCGAACCGGGAGCGAACCGCGGGCGCCCCGGCGCCGTCGTCGAACACGGATTCGTACTCCGCGAGACGGCTTCGGTTCTCCGCGGCGACGACCTCGCCCAAGTTCGGAATCAGGAAGAGGTCTTCCTTCCCCCCGGAGACGACGCGTTCCGGTCGCAGGCCCGGGGCCGCGCGGCGAAACGCATCCACCAACACTTTCCGGTCACCCGTGTGGGAATGGATCACCCAGGCCCGGTCGGGGGGCCGTATCCGGGATCGGGCGACCTGCCACGCTTCCCGCGCGCAGTCGAAGAACCCGCGGTAACAGCCGTTCCTCCCGAAGACCAGCCCCTTCGGCGGGTCGTCCGCGTAGAACCGGACCGGCGGCGCCGCGGCGCCGGAGGCATAGACCAGGTCACCGTCCCTCGCCCGTCCGGCCAGTTCGGCCAGGATCTCCTCCATGTTGCCGCCGGCGCCGAACGGCCTCGTTCGCGCGACTTCCGCCGCTCCGGCCCAGACGCCCCCGGCGAGCGCCGCCGTCGCCAGACCGCGGGCCGCCGGTCTCCGGCCGACCCGGGCGGCCGCGGCGTCGGCGAACCGGCCCCAGACCCACGCCGCGACGGTGAAGACCACCGGTCCCAGGTAGGTGTTCTGGCGGAGGCTGCCCAGCGGATACGCCCCCGCCAGCGCCGCCGCCGCCGCGATGAGCAGCGAGACCGCCAGCACCGTCGGCAAGACCCGGCCCGCGAGATCGAGAGGTCGGTCCGCCGCCTCCGCCGGCGCCGCAGGGCGCGAGGCGAACCTTCGCGCGAGACCGGAGGCGACCAGCAGCGCGGCGGCCAACGCGGTGGCCGAAGCGAAAGGCCCCGTCAGGTGGTGGGCCAGCGTCTCCCAAACCTTCGATCCGGCGAACTCCATCGCCGCCGGGACATCCCACCGATCGCCGCGGTAATAGCCCCGCAACAGATGTCCCATCGTGATGGACCCGTCCTCCAGTTGCCCGCGAAGAGTGGCGAACCAACTCCCGGCGCAGGCCGCGGCGTACGCCGCCGCAGCCGGAACGACCGATCGGAATCGCGCGCGAAGCGCGCCGCGAAAGCCTCCGCCTCGGGCTGAGGGACCGGTCGGCGACCGACTGCCGGATCCGCCCCCGAACAGGAACGCCGCGGCGAGGACCGCCCCGCCGAACAGGACGAGGCCGTACTGGACGAACGGGCCCAGGAACAGGGCCAGCGGCAGCAGCACCTTCCCCCCGCCCCCGAGATGCCGCAGCAGCCCCACCAGCAGCAGCGCGGCGACCAGCGCGTCCAGCGAGTACTCGCGGACGCCGTGCGCCTCCGCGACGGCGGCGGCGGAAACCGCGGCCAGCGCCCCCGCGAACAGCGCCGTCCGCCGCCCCGCCCCGGCGCCCGGCAGGAGGAAGAGCAGCACCGCCACCGTCGCCGCGCTCCCGAGCGCCGGCAGGAGCCGGACGCTGAAGTTGGAGATCTCGACCTTCTGCACCACCCAGAGCGCGAGCGGATACAGGATCGGCGAAGTGTTGAAGGCCCGGGTCCGATCGACGGTCTCCGCGAACGACCCTTGGGCGTTCAGCGCCGCGACCGCTTCGTCGTACCAGAGCGAATCCCCGGACAGGTCGTAGAAGCGGAGCGCCGCCGCGCCGAACAGGACGACGAGCGCCGCGGTCCGGTAGAAGCGGTGGCGCGGCCCGTTCCCGGCCCCGGGGCGGCCGCCGCCCCCGGGACCGCCGCCGCTCACGCGGCGAAAGCGGGACCGAGACACTCCGGCAGGCTTCGTTCTACGGCGCCGACGCAGCGTGAGCCGTTCGGGAAACCGCTCCGGTCAACGGGCGGAAGCGACGAAGTATCCGGGCGCGGAACCGGCGGATCGGGTTGCGCGACCCGGATCGGCTCGAACACGCCGAGCGCGGCCGCCGCGAGGAGCAGCGGGTAGAGGGGAGGCTGTTCCGCGTAAGCGCTCAAGTCGTCGTTCCGGAACCCTTGGCCCTCCGGCAGGTGCTCCGCCACCGCGAAGTATTCGATGGAATCGAGCGCGCCGCCGAGAGCGGCCAACCCGAGCAGGGCCAGCCCGAATCGGCCCCGGCGCCGGCGGTCGCGAGCGCGTCCCCTCACGGCGGGGCCGCGCGGGATTCCCGGCCCGGCAGGAATTCCGCCGACCAGATAGCCCCCTGGTTGCTTCGGTATTGGCCGGTCCGGACGCGGAAGATTCGGTAGTCGGGCAGTCGGACCGATGCGAGGCATTTCCCGTCGAAGAGGCTTCCGGCGTCGGCGAACCAGAAGTCGAGGTTCTCGAACCCGTAGCGGACGCGCGAATCGGGGAGATCGACGGGGTCGCGGGCATACACATGCAAGAAGAATCTCTCGGTCGTGTCTTCGGGGGCGCAGGACTCCCGGAGGTAGAAGAGCGTCGTCCCGTCGAGGTGGAGGTCGAACTCCGAGTCCGCGACCGCGCCGGGGGCGGCGGCGGAAGTCAGGTAGTCCCAGGCGGCCCGGCGAGGATCCGGCGCGTAGGCCGGATTCACGCGGAAGACCGCCCCGTCGCTCAGCCACGCCTCGGGCTCGAGGCCGGCGGCTTCCACGAGGGCTTCGACGATCCCGGAACCCGGGGCGCGGTCCGAAGCCGGCGACCCGTCCCGGAACCAGACGACGAGCGAACCCGGCTCGGCGCCCGCGATCCAGTCGTTCCACTGCCGCTCCCCGGGGCCGGGGGCGCCGGACGCGCCGGCTTCCTCCCCGCCGCCTCGCGCGACGGGGTTCGGCGGCGTCGTCGCCGGCGAGCAACCCTCGCCCGCCGCCGCGAGGGCGCGGAGCCGGCGCATCGTCTCCGCGTCGGCCCCCGGCGAGGCGGCGTCTTTCCCGGCGAACGGGACCTCCGCCTCCCACGACGGCGGCCCGCCGCCCGCGAATTGCCCGGTCCGAATCCGCTCGAGGGGAATTTCCGGCAGCGCGACGACGGCCACGCACCGCCCTTCCAGGCGGGCCCCGCACGACCGGAACGGGAAGTCGAAGTTCTCGAATCCGTACGGCTGGCGGGACGGGGTCAGCAGGGCCGGGTCCGCGGGATAGGCATGCAGGAAGAAGCGGGGCTCGGCGTCTTCCGGATCACAGGGCTCCCGGAAGTAGAGGAGCGTGGTTCCGCCGAGGAAGAGGTCGAACTCCCCGCGCGCCACCGCCTCTCCGGCGGTTCCCGAAGTCACGAATTCGATGGCCGGGCGATAGGGGTTCGAGGCGCCGGCCGCATCCACCCGGAAGACGGCGCCGCCGGCGAATCGGGCCACCGGCTCGACGCCGACGGAGGAGACCGCCCCCGGCGCCTCGTTGTCGGCGCCGGCCGCCGAACCGGAGCCGAGCCGCAGCAGCAGGGCCCCGTCCCCCAGCGACCGGGCCCGATAGTCCCGCCAACGCTCCCCGGCCCGGGACTCCGGAAAGTCCGCAGCGTTCCAGGGGGAACCGTCGCTGCCCCGGAAGTGGCGAAAAGTCTCCGAGTTGGCGAGGCGCCGCTTTCGGCGTTCCGTGTCGAGGGTGAAGCCCGCGCTCCAGAGTTCCCCCCTCCCGCTCTCGTACTGCCCGGTTCGGATGCCGGAAGTCCCGGTCTCCGGCAATTCCACGAGGGCCACGCACTTCCCGTCGAAGCGCTCCCCGTACTCGGTGAACGCGAAGTCCAGGTTCTCGAATGCGTTCCGTTCGCGGGTCGCAGACCGCAGCGACGGGCCGCCGCGGTACGCGTGCAGGAAGAAACCGGCCTCGGTGTCCGCCGGTGAGCAGGGCTCGCGGAAGTAGAGGAGCTTCGTCCCGTAGAGGAAGAGGTCGAAGTCGCCGCTCGCCGCCGGGAAACCGGCGGCGCCGGAAGCGATGGATTCGGCCGCCGCGTAGTACGGGTTCGGCGGGAGGTAATCCGGGTTCACGCGGAAAACGGCCCCGTCCGCGAATTCGGCGACGGCCTCCAAACCGGCGGTCGCGCGCAGATCCCCGAGCGCGTAGCCGAAATCCACATTCGTAGGGGTATGGCGGAACCAGACGACATAGGCGCCCGGCGGCGTCTTCTCGAGCCAGTCCGCCCACCGTTCCGAGAGCGGCAGGTACCGGAAGAACGAGCGCTGTCCGTAGCGGAGTTGGAGCAGGATGGGGAAGTTCGAGAACACTTCGTCGGGGATGTTCGTGTCGTCGATATGCCGGAATATCGGCGAGTCGCGCCACGGAGGCGCGGTGTAGCCGCGCCATGATGCGGGGGAAGCGCTGTTCGCCTCGCGAATCGCGCCGAGCGTCGGCGCGACCTGGGTCAGGAGGACGAAGAAGAGCCCCGCCGTCAGCGCCGCGCGGCCGAACCGCGGCCCGGTCCCGTTGCCCGACTCGCCGCCCGGCGACCGTCGCCGCCGACGCGCCGCCCCGTCGCCGGCGCCGCCGGGCTGGCGTTCGGCCGAGTCCCGGAACGCCCGGTCGGCAGCGAAGACGACCAGAAGGATGCAGGGCGCGAAAAGGGGGGCCAGGAACCGGCTCTCGACTCCGTGACCGGTCACGGTGAAGAACGCGGCAGCCACGGTCAGGAACAGGAAGATCGCCCCGAAGCCGACGAAGATCGCCGGCGAACGGAGACGGGAGGGAAGCCGCCGGGGATCCCGACCGCCGTCGGGCGAGCCTCCGCCCGGCTTGAACGCGGCGTCGGCGAACACGGCGAGCGCCAGGAGCGCGGCGACCAGCGCGGCGCCGCCGGGGACATCGAACGCGAACCACCCGGCCAGCGCTTCGCCCACCTCGCCGAACCGCGTGGCCAGGGAGGTTCCCCGGAACTCCCGGTCGCCGGCGAACGCGCCGATGGCGAAGTGGTTGCGAGCCATCCAAAGCGCCATCGGGAGCGCGGCGGCCACCGCGACGAAACCGCTCCGGCGGAGGCGCTCGCGCCACCCGCCGTCCGACCCGAACCAGAGCGCCGCGGCGACGACCGCGGGAACGGCGACGCCGATGTACCGGGTCTGCCACGCCAGGGCGCCGAACACCGCCGCCCCGACCAGCGCGGCTCGCCGGCCCTCGGTGAGGAAATCGTCGGCGCGGACGAGCGCGAGCGTCGCGAACAGGACGAACGCGGTCTCGGAGAGCGCCCACGACCCGAGGTCCCCCAGCGGAAGCGAGAGCGCGACCGCGCCCGCTCCCCACAAGGCGAGCCATCCGGAGCGGACCCGCCGGCGAAGGTAGCGCCCGACCACCAGGATGGTCGCGGCGAACAGGCCCGCATTCAGCAGGCCGGCGACGCGGATCGGTTCGAACACGCCGAGCGAGGCCGCGGCGAGGAGCAGCGGGTAGAGGGGAGGATGGTGCGCGTAGACGCCCCAGTCGGAGTTCCGGAACCCGCGGCCCTCGAGCAGGTGCTCCGCCACCGCGAGGTAGTTGATGGAATCGACCGACACCGACACGCCGTAAGCGGCCTGTCGGGCGAGGACCAGCGCGCCGCCGAGCGCGGCCAGCCCGATCAGGGCCAGCCGGAATCGGTCCCGGCGCCAACGGTCCCGGACGGATCGACCGCCGCTCCCGGAGGCGCCCGGAGGGGTTTGCGGAGAGGCCGGAAGCGGCGCCGGAGCCTGGTCCTGAACCTGAGCGGGCGGCATGTTCGTTGATCCCGAGGGGCCCGACGCGCCCTACCGGACGGCCGGGGACCGGGCGCCGTCCGACCCGGCGAACGAGACCTCGGCGCTCCAAAGCGGCCGCGACCCGCTCTCGTGCTGCCCGGTCCGGATCCGGGCCAGCCCGGGTTCCGGCAACTCCACGATCGCCACGCACTTCCCCTCGAACCTCGTGCCGTACTCCCGGAACGCGAAGTCCAGGTTCTCGAACCCATGGGGCTCGCGGGACGCGGACAGCAGCGCCGGGTCGGCGAGATACGCATGCAGGAAGAACCGCGGCTCCGTGTCCTCCGGGAAGCAGGGTTCGCGGAAGTACAGGAGCGTGGCCCCGTCGAGGAAGAGGTCGAAATCGGCCCGCGCCGCCGGCGCGCCGACCGCGCCGGCGGCGATGGCGTCGGCGGCCGCCCGATAGGGATTCGGCGGTGTGTAGTCCGGGTTCACGCGGAAGACCGTCCCGTCGGTGAACCGGGCGACCGGCTCGAAACCGGCGCGGCTGTCCAGGTCCGGGAGCCCGTAGTCGTCATCGTAAGCGTCGCCGGGCGGAGCGTGGCGAAACCAGACGACCGGCGCCCCCGGTTCCGTGTTCTCGAGCCACTCCGGCCACTCCTGTCGGAAGGGCAGGTAGAGGAAGAACGCGCGCATGCCGTAATGGAGATGGAGCAGGATGGGGAGGTTCGTCCACACCTCGCGGGGAAACCCGGTTTCCTCCAGGTAGCGGAGCGTCTCCGAGTCGTCCCAGGGCGGCGCGGCGAACCCGCGCCAGGTCGCCGGCGACGCGCTGTTGGCCTCCCGGACCGCCGAGAGCGTCGGCTGGACCTGGCCCAGCAGGACGAGGAACAAACCCGCCGCCAACGCCCCCAGGACGAGTCTCCGGGCGAGCGCGGAGGCGTCCGTCTTCCGCCCCGGTGGAAGCCGGCGCCCCGCGGCCTCGCCGAAGCCGGCGCCGCCGGACGGGCGCGCGCCGTCGAAGCGGAAGGCGCGGTCTATGGCCAACGCAACGCCGACGAGGAAGGGAACCACGAGCGGCGCGAGAAAGCGGTCGGCGATTCCATGACCGGTCGCGCCGAAGAGCGCGGCCGCGAGCAGCAACACCAGGTACACCGATCCGAAACCGAGGAAGACCGCGGCCGAGATCCGACCGCCGGCCGGCGGCGGCAGTTCCCGAACTCCGTTCCCCGCGCCGCGGCCCGGCGCGAGCGCGGCCGCGGCGAACACGGCGACCGCCGGAACGGCGGCCGCCAGGATCGAGCCTTCGGGAACCTGGAACGCGAACCACCCGGCCAAGCCGTCCCCGACATCGGCCAGCAGCGCGGTCAGGACCGGTTCCGGAAACTCGCGCTTCCCGGTGGCCTGTCCGACCGCGAAGTAGTTTCGCGTCGTCCACAGGGCCATCGGGAGCGCCGCCGCGACCGCCACGAAACCGCTGCGCCGAAGGCGCTCGCGGAGCGGGGCGCCCGACGCGAACCAAAGCGCCGCGGCGATGGCTGCGGGAACCGCGATGCCGATGTACCGAGTCTGCCAGGCCAGCGCCGAGAACACCGCCGCGCCGACCAGCGAGCGCCTCCGCCCCTCGGTGAGGAAGTCGTCGGCGCGGACCAGGGCCAGGGTGGTGAAGAAGACGAACGCCGTCTCGGAGAGCGCCCACGAGGCCTGTTCCGCGAGGGGGAGGGAGAGCGCGACCGCGGCCGCTCCCCAGCACGCGAGCCACCCGGAGCGGACGCGGCCGCGCAGGTGCCGTCCGACCACGAAGACCGTCGCGGCGAAGAGCGCCGCGTTCAGGAAACCGGCGGTTCCGGCCGGCTCGAAGAAGCCGAGCGACGCGGCCAGCAGGAGCAGCGGGTACAGGGGAGGATGGAGGGCGTACGGGCCCCAGTCGTAGTTCAGGAACCCGTTTCCCGCCGCGAGGTGGCGGGCCACCGCCAGGTAGTTGATCGAGTCGTACGACAGGGACACGCCGTAGGCGGAGAACCGCGCGAGGATCAGCGCGGCGCCGAGCGCGGACAACCCGAGCAGGACCGGCGTGAACCGGTCCCGGAGGATCCCCGGCCGCGCCGGCCGACCGCCGGGCGCGGAGGCGCCGGCGAACGACGACGAACCGGCGCCCTCCGGCGGCGACGCCGCGGTCGGCATCGCGACCTCGCGGCGCTCCGGCGGAGACGGGCGCCCTCCTTCTTCTGGCGCCCTCACGGTTTCACCGGCGAAACCTTACGGCTCGGCCGCGCGGCGCCGGATCGCCTTCGGCCCGGCGGCGGCGTCGCCGAGAACGAACTCGCCTCTCCAAAGGTCCTCGTAGGTCCCGTCGGCGCGCCTCCGGAACTGGCCGGTGGCCGCCGAACGGACCTCGTACTCCGGAAGCCTTACGGCGGCGAGGCACTGCCCTTCCGAGCGCAGCGCGTGGTCGGCGTAGTCGAAGTCCCGATTCTCGAAGCGGCGGCCCGGCGAGCCGAGCGGGCCCCGGGATTCCTCCACCGGGAACAGGTGGAGGAAGAATCTCGCTTCGGTGTCGGAAAACGCGCAGGGCTCCCTGACATAGATGAGCCAGTCGCCACTGTGATAGACATCGAAAGCGGAACGGATTTCCGGCGACCCCTCCGCCACCATCCGGTCGAGACTCCCGCTTTCCAGCGCGCGATCGTAGAGGAACACGGACCGGTTCCTCGGCGTGACGAGCGCCGGACCCGGCTCGCGGCGCCGGCGAATCGAGAACCCGGATTGCCCTTCCAGGTCCGCTCGATACGCCATCACCCGTCCCGAAAGGAACCACGACATGCTCTGCGGTATCTCGTAGTCCGCCCCTCCGAACTCGTCGCGGGAAACGAAAACCACCGCACCCGAGGTCAGGCGCCGGATCTCGTCGTAGTCGTCCAACAACTCGCCGAACTCATAGGCCGGTCCCGGCTGGTAATTCACCTCGGCGATCCGGTGGGCGGACAGACCGAACAACAACAGCACCGCCGGAACGAGGCGTCCGACCAGGCGGTCGCCGGCGACCCGGCGCAGGTACCGGAGAAACGCCGTGAAGAAGACGAGCACGACCCCGAAGTAATAGATCATCTCGCTGTCGTGGAAGGCGACTTCGGCGCGCATGGGAAGCGCCCAGCAGAACCCGGAGAGGGCGAGCGTCAGGTAGAGCAGGCGCGCCGGACCGGCCGCCGCCGCGGCGAGCGCGGTGACGGTGACGAAGACGCCGAGGAGCACGCCTTCGGCATCGCCCGGCGGGCTCGGGAAATCGCCGAGCGCGACCGCGTACCCGGGGAGCCCGTAGGGAAGGGCCATCCGGCCGAGGCGGTGGAATTGCTGTTCGAGAAACGGGCCCCAGGCGAGCGCCGACGCGTGCCGCTCGGAGAGTTGCTCCGACAGCCCGGTCCGGTAGAGGAACGACTGGTAGGAGGGCATCCCGGCGAGCCCCCCTTCCCCGTCGAGCGCGCGGTACTCCATCGCGAAGCCCGAGGTCAGGACGGCGAGCCCGAACACCAGCGCAAACCCTCCCAGCGCCAGGTACCGGCTGCGCAGCGCCTTCCGGAGCGGCCGGTCGAGTTCGATGCGGCCGGGTATCCGAAAACCGAACTTCGTTTCCCGAAACGAAGAAACGCGGAACCGTTCGCGGAGGAAGCCCAGGGCGAGGAACGGCGCGAGCAGCGCGTACACATGCCAGCCCACGAGAAGGGCGGCGCCGGTCTTGAGGAGCAACTGGCGAAAGCGCCCTTCCCGGACGAAAACCACCATGCCGTGGAAAGTCAACAGGACCGCGAACAGGTCCATCGTGTGCTCCGTGCCGACATTGTCGATGTACTGCCAGTAGTAAGAAGACACGGCGAGCAGCGTCGCCATGAGCGCGATGAAGCGGTGCGAGGTGAGCCGCCGGAGCGAAAGATACGCAGCGAGCATCGCCGCCGCGAAGAAGACCACCATGAGCAGGCGGGCGGCGAGGAGTTGCGCCGACAGGCTCCCGAAGGGCGCGATGACGGCCTTGATGAGGAACAGTCCGCCGACCGGGAAGCGGTGGTACGGTTCGTAGCGGACTTCCCCTTCCGGCTCGAGAACCCGCCGGTGGAACACCAGGTAACCGTGATCCGCGGACAGGTTGGACGCGCGCGCCATCGCGTTGTAGGTCTGGTTGTCGCTCGCCGGCGTGCGGTAGAAGCCGTGGCGGACGGCGGAAAACGAGGTCGCGACGGCCAGCGAAGCGAGCAGCAGCGCGATCGGGAAAGCCGGGGACCGGCGAAGGGCCGACCACCGCGCCTTCCACCGGGGTTCCCCCCCTGTCGGCGCGAACGGCCCGAGCGCGGACGCCAACCCTCGGCCGAGAACGACCAGCAGGACCAGCGGCGCCAGCGCGACAAAGTGGAGCGGCACGACCGGGGGCGTCTCGAGCAAGGCGCGGAAGTAGTTGATCGAGGACGCGGTGACGAGGACGATCGGGACATGCCAGTACCGCCGGAAATAGAACGCCAGGATCAAGGAGAACACTTCCGCCGCGAAGAAGTACCGGTCGTGCATCTTCGGCAGGATGAAGGGCATGAGCAGGACCGAGAAGGTGGCCAGGAACACCGTGACTTCCGGCGTGAACCGCGCTCGGCTCCGGCGCACGGCGAAACCCGCGCCGGCGACGACGAAGCCGGCCGCCAGGAGGAACAGCGGCCATGCCGGAAGCCAGTCCTCGGGAACCCATTGATACAGGTTGTGCGCCTGCATGGTGAGCCGCCGCTCGGTGTAGCGGAGTTCGATCAGGTAGGTGGACAGCAGTTCGCCCGCCGGCCGACCGATGAGCCAGGCCGGGACCAGCGTCAGCAGGAAGACCGACGGAACCGCCAGGAAGTCCCGGAGACGGACTTCCTTTCGCATCCACAACCAGAAGAGGAACGGCGCGAGGAAGACCGCCTGCGGCTTGAACGCGAGCGCCAGGCCGAACCACGCGAAGGCGGCGGTCCGGCGCCCCGCGAGCAGGTGATAGACGCAGGCGAGCAGGAAAGTGGTAGTGATCGAATCGCATTGCCCCCACATCGCGCCGTTCATCACGACGGTCGGCAGGAAGAGCGCGGCGGCGCCGGCGAACACCGGCGTCCATTTCGATTCCTCGTCCTTCAGGCGCGCGATCCGGTAAGCGAAGAACGCCATCGCGAAATCGAAGGCGACGGAGACCGCCTTGAGCGCGGTCAGTTGTATCGAGTCCTCGAGGAACGACAACCCGGCCACCAGGTAGAGATACAGCGGGTTGTAGTTCGTGGTGTCGTCGCTGCGAAACGCCAGGAAGTGGCCGTTCTCCTCGAAGAACGCGAACCATCTGAGGAGTTGCCGCCCGTCGTGCGACACGAACTCGAGCAACGGGAGGCGGATCGCGAGAGCCAACCCGGCGGCGACCGCGGCCACGACGCCCGGTCGGAGCGCGGCGCGACCCGCCCGGGCCCAGAGCCCCGAGCGACGCGGGCGGAGGGAAGGCGCGCGGCCCCCGCCGCCGACGCCGGGCGCTGCCCGGTCCTTCCGGTCCGCGGTCATCGGTCCGGACCCGGGGTCCGTTCCGCGGACGGATCGCCACCTCGCACCGTCCCGGGCGTCCGTTCACCTCGCGGCGGCGCCTTCCCGAAGAGGCCGCCGATACCGGCGGCCCGCAGCAGGAAGACCGAGCCGACGACCGTGGAGGTGGTCCAGAGAAGGGCATGCACGGTCAACGCGAAGGCCGCGGCTTCCGCGGGGGCGGCGCCGTACGCGGCGAGACCTCGGGCGGCGAAGTAGTGGAAGGTGCCCAGGTACCCCGGAGTGTTCGGCAACGCGGTGGAGAGGGTGCCGGTCGCCGCCGCCAGCCAGGGCCCGGCGGGCGCCGATCCGGTATCGATGGCCGCCTCCACCACGAAGAACATGGAGCCCTCACAGAACCAGGCGACGGCGGAGAGGCCGAAGAGGCCGAGCGTCCGCCGGCGGGAGCGCAGCGCCCGGAGGGATTCCCCGAAGTGCGCTCCGTGGCGCGAGGCGGCGGCGCGCAACCGCGCCGCGAGCGTCCGGGGCCGGACCCCCGACGGCGCCGAAGCCGAATCCGCTCCCTCCTGGCGTTCGCGGGCGCGGCCGGCGAGCCGCTGCGACAGGCGTTCGAGTTGCGAAGGGAAGAGGACGACCGCGGCGGCCGAAACGCCGCTCAGTCCGGCCAGCAGCGCCGCACCCGCGATGACCTCCCCGGAGAAGTAGCCGTCGGGAACGCCGAGCAGGCAGAAGAAGAACACGCCGGTCAGCACGACGACATCCAGCACCCGTTCGATCACCAGCGTGCCGGCGACCCGCATCACCGGGGACCGGAGTTGGCGGCCGAAACCGACCACCCGCAGCGCGTCGCCGCCGCGGAGCGGGAGCAGGTTGTTCACCGCCATGCCCACGAGGAACGGGCCGGCGCACGCGGTGACCGGGAGCCCGGGCGCGGCGGCGCGGAGAAGCCACCACCAGCGGACGATCCGGCATGCCCAACTGCCGAACAGGAACAGGACCCCGAGCCCGAGCGCCCCCGGGGAAACGCCCCGGAACGCCGCCCCGACCGCCTCCCAGTCCAACTCCCGGGCGAACAGCCACGCGAAAACGGCCGCGAGGAGGAGCCCCGGCGCGAGCCGCCAGTAGCGCCGCGGCGTCCGTCCGGCGCCGGGCATCTACCCCGAGTCGCCCCGCGCCGCGCGCCCGCCTTCCGCGCCGCCCGGCGCCCCCCCGCCCGCCGCCGGCGGGGGGAAGCCGATGGTCTCCCGAACCAGGTAGAGCGGCCGGCGCTTCACTTCGCCGTAGATCCGCGCGAGGTACTCCCCGAGCAGGCCGATGGCGGCCAGTTGGACCCCTCCGAGCCAGACGACGGTGAGGAGCAGGACGGACGGCCCGGAGTAGTCGGCGGCGAGGAACCATCCGGCGGCGGCCCAAAGGGAACCCGCGAGCGCGGCCGCCACCGCGGCGAGACCGAGCCACGAGGCCGCGCGCACCGGGGCGCGGGAGAACGACAGGATGCCGTCGGCGGCCAGGGCCAGCATCTTCCCGATGGAGTACTTGGTCTCGCCGGCGGCGCGCGGCTCCCGGCGGTAGGGAACCGCCGTCTGCCGGAAGCCGGTCCAGGCCACCAGCGCGCGGACCAGCCGGTCCCGTTCCGGCAGCGCGAGGAACGCGTCCACCGCGACGCGGTCCATGAGGCGGAACTCGCCGACATTCGGCGGGATGGGCGCCTCGGAGATCCTGGCGATGCACCGGTGGAAGAGCCGCGAGGCCGCCTTCTTGAACGCCGTCTCCCCGGCCCTTTCGGTGCGCAGGCCGTAGGCGATCTCCGCCCCCTCCCGCCAGCGGGACAGCATTTCCGGGAGGACCTCGGGCGGATCCTGCAGGTCGGCGTCGATCAGCGCGGCGGCGTCACCGCTCGCATGGCGCAGGCCCGCGGCCAAGGCCGCCCCCTGCCCGAAGTTGCGCGAGAGCGAGACGACTCGCGCGCGGGGATCGCTCTTCGAGATCTCCCGGAGTTCGGCCAAGGTTCCGTCGGTGCTCCCGTCGTCCACATAGACGACCTCGAAGTCGAGGTCGGGCACGGGTTCGAGCGCCGCCGCGAGCCGACCGTGGGTCGCCTCGATCACTTCCTCCTCGTTCAGGCAGGGCACGACCACGGAGAGGAGGGCGGGGCTGGGACGCTCGGACATCGGCGGGAACGGGAGCGGAAAAGGATACGCGCCGGAGCCCCTCCCCCGCCCCTCCTCCGCCCCTCCCCCGCCCCTCCCGCGTTCCTCCCGATCTCCGGGCGCCCTCCCCGCGCCGCGGCCGCGGGTTCGTGCAATGATTCGGCTCGTGCGAGGCAGGCGAACCGGGCGCCGGACGCTCCGGGAAGTCCTGCGGTCGCTCCCGGCGCCGCCCGGCGGGGAGCGGAGGACGCCGGCGCTCGCCGTCCTCCTCGCCGGCGTCCTCGCCTGCGGCGCCGGGGGAGGAGAGGCCCCGCCCCCGGCCGCTTCCCTTCCGCCGCCGCTTCCGCCGCCGGCCGCCGGCCCCCCGGAGCCGCGATCGCTCGACTACCGCGTGGCGCGCGAGTTCCCGCACGATCCGGGGGCCTTCACGCAGGGGCTCTTCTTCCACGAGGGCCTCCTCTACGAGAGCACCGGACTCCGGGGCGAGTCCGCGCTCCGGCGGGTGGAACTCGAGACCGGCGAGGTGCTCTTCGAGCGCCGCCTGCCGCCGACCCTCTTCGGCGAAGGCGCCGCGCTGGCCGGGGAGCGGATCGTCCAACTCACCTGGCAGGCCGGGATCGGGTTCGTGTACGACCGGGAGACTTTCCGCCTGCTCCGCGAGTTCCGCTACGCCGGCGAGGGGTGGGGGCTGACCTTCGACGGCGAGCGCCTGGTCATGAGCGACGGCTCGGACACCCTGCGTTTCCTCGACCCGGACACCCTCCGGGAAACCCGCCGACTGCGGGTGCGGGCGGACGGGGCGCCGCTCGACCGGCTGAACGAACTGGAGTGGATCGAGGGCGAGATCTGGGCGAACATCTGGACGGAGGATCGGCTCGCGCGCATCCGCCCGGACACCGGCGAAGTGACCGCCTTCGTGGATCTCGAAGGGCTGCTGCCGCCGGCCTCCCGGCGGCCGGACACCGATGTGCTGAACGGGATCGCCTGGGATCCCGCCGGCCGGCGTCTCTTCGTAACCGGCAAGAAGTGGCCGACGCTGTTCGAGATCGAGATCGTGGAGTGACCCGCCGGGATCCGAGCGGGACGCGCCGCCGGCTGGCGGCGGGGGTCGGGTTGCTCGCGCTCCTGCTGAGCGTGGCGCCGCTCTATCCCCGGATCGGGGGCGTCCGGCCGTTCGCGCTCTCGATGCCGTTCTCGATGTTCTGGCTCGTCGTGCTGATCGCCTTGGTCTTCTTCACTTTCCTCGCGCTCTTCCTCTCGGAGCGCGAGGCGGACGAAGCCCTCGACCGGGAGTACCGGAGCGCCGGGAAGCCGGAGCGGAACCCCCCGGACGCGGGGAAGGAATCCTGAAATGGACGGGTGGCTCGTCGTCTTCCTGACCACGGTCGCCTACCTGCTGCTGACGCTCGCCATCGGCGTCTTCTCCGGCCGGCGGGCCTCCAACACGCCGGAGGGGTTCATCGCCGGCGACCGGAACCTCGGCTTCCTGGTCCTCTACTTCATCATGGGCGCTTCCATCTACAGTGCCTTCGCCTTCCTCGGCGCGCCGGGGTGGGCGTACTCGCGGGGCGCGGCCGCGTTCTACATCGTCTCCTACGGGACGGTGGGGCTGCTGCCCTGGTACTTCCTCGGCCCGAGGATCGCCCTGCTGGGCAAGCGGTTCGGGTTCGTGACCCAGGCGGAGTTCTTCGCGCACCGGTTCGGGGGCGGGCGGGCGATCCCGGCGCTCATGGCGCTCATCAGCGCCGCCGCCCTGGTTCCCTACCTGGTCATCCAGATGAAGGGCGCCGGGTATGTGTTTTCGGTGGTCACCGAGGGCCGGATGCCGAGTTGGGCGGGCGCGGCGCTCGCCTACGGCGTGGTGCTGCTCTATGTGGCGCGGAGCGGCGTCATGGGGGTCGGCTGGACGAACACCTTCCAGGGGATCCTCATGCTGGGGCTCGCCTGGGGCCTCGGGCTCTACCTCCCGTGGAAACTCCACGGCGGCGTCGGCCCCATGTTCGAAGGCCTCGCCGCCTCGGTCCCGGAGATGCTGACGGCGCCCGGCCTCGACGCCGCCGGGGCGCCCTGGAGCCTCGGGGCGTACTCCAGCGCCGTGGTCGTGTCCGTCCTCGGCTTTTCGGTCTGGCCGCACTACTTCATGAAGATCTACGCCGCCCGCAGCGTGCGGACGCTGAAGCGGATGGTGGTCTTCTACCCGACCTTCCAGGTCTTCCTGATCCCGGTGCTGTTCATCGGTTTCGCGGGGATCGCCGCGTACCCGGGGGTGGCGCCGGCGGACACGATCCTGCCCACGATCCTCATGGACCTCGACCTGGCGCCGCTCACGGTGGGGCTGTTCTGCGCCGGCGCGCTCGCCGCGTCCATGAGTTCCGGCGACGCCATCCTCCACGCCGGCGCCTCGGTGCTGGTCAAGGACCTCGAAGGCCCCCTCCGCCGGCGCGCGCTCCCGCCGGCGGCGGAAACCCGGCGGATCCGCTGGACGGCGCTCGGCATGGGGTCGCTCGCCTACTACCTGGCCGTCGGCTCGGAGGCCTCGCTGGTCGGGCTGCTCCTGCTCTCCTACGGCGCCATCGCCCAGTTCTTCCCCCTGCTCATCGCCGCGATGTTCTTCCCGGGAACCACCCGCGCGGGGGCGATCTCCGGCCTCGGCGCCGGCTGCGCCGCCGCGCTCCTCCTGAACCTCGTCCCCGAACTGGCGTTCTACGACATCCACCCGGGGGTGTACGGCGCCGCGGTGAATGTCCTCGCCATGGCGCTCGTCTCGCGCTTCACCGCCCCGCCTCCCCGGGAACGGGTCGAGCCCTACCTGATGCGGTAGGCCGGGCGCCGCGCGGCGCCCGACCGCGCCCGCCGCGGGAAGTCGGGGGCCGGCAGCCCGTGGAGAAAGTCGGGAGAGCCCTCGTCGGCGCGAAGCGCCGACCGGGGAGGGGTGCGGGGAAGGGGTGGCCCCCTCCCCGCGATAGATGGCGCCGCCGGTCCGTGGGAAGAGCGCCCCGCCGCGAAACGGAACGCGGACTTGGCGCCCCTCGCGTCGAGGAGCAGCCGGCGGGGCGCTTTTTCCACGGACTGCTACGAGGCGGCCCTCACCCCGAGGCGACCCTGGCCCCGATGCGGCGCGCCGTCTCTTCGCGCCGCCGGCGGCGGTCCGACCACCGGGGAGCGGCCCACATCCAGTCGAGGTCGGCGCGGGTGACGCCGGAAACCACCGCCGACTCCTCGCAAGCCGCCTCGGCGGCCGGATCGGCGCCCCGGCGGTAGATCCGGGCGCCGCCCTTCGGCGTCCAGGCCCAGACCTCCTCGACCCCCATCGCGAAGTAGTCGCCGCGCTTTTCGGCGGCCCGCGCCGGACGGGAACTGCGGTTGATCTCCACGACCAGCCGCGGCGGCGCGTGGCCCCGCTCCGGCGAGCAGGCCTCGTCGTCCCCGAAACCGAACGGCGCCTCCGGGTCGGAGAACGGCGGGTCGCCGAAGTAGAAGCACTCGTCCGGCTCGAGCACCGAACCGCGCCACTCGATCCGGAGCGAGCCGGCCGGCCAGACGCGATCCCCGACCAGGGCCCCCACCAAGTCGTACGCCTGGCGGCCCCGCGATTCGTGGCCGACCATCGGCTCGGCCACGACCTCCGCGAGCCCCCGCCGGGCGTCGTAGTCCCCGCGCCGCCAGGCGAAGTCGGCGGCGAGGCGGTCGAACTCCGCCCGGCTCATCCGCCGGACTTCGGTGCCCCGCGGGGGCTTCCCGCCCGTCTCGTACCGAGCCATCGGTTCGGACATCGCTCACTCTCCCTTCGGGAAACGCCGACGGCGACACGCAACGCCGACAGCCGACGGGAGCCTAACCACGCGCGCCGCGCCGAACCAAACGGAGGAGAAGCCCCCGCTCGACGGCGCGGCCGCGCGACTCGCGGCGCGCGGGCGTCAACGGCGGTCGGCCTCCCGTCGGTCCGCTTCCCGGTAGGCGCGGAACTCGCTGGTCCCGCTCCATTCCGGCCACGCGTCGGAGTCGGCGACCCGGCGGCCCAGGCGGTAGAGGAACTCCAGGTCGGCGGCCATGCCGGAGAGGTCGTACCAGTCCTGCACCTCGTCGCCGGGCTTGTGGTAGGCCTCCGCCACATAGGCCGCGCGCGCCTCCATCCCGAACCCCGGGGGCTTCCCCACGAATTCGACCCCGCCGTCGGGATAGAACGCGGGAATGCCGACCTTCGCCATCTCGAAGTGGTCGGAGCGGTAGTAGAAGCCCTTCTCCGGCTCCGGGTCCGGCCGCAGTACCCGGCCGAGTTCCGCCGCCGCCTCCTCGGCCCAATCGTCGAGTTCGGACTGCCCGAGGCCCACGACGGTGATGTCGGTGGTCACGCCCCAGACATTCATGCCGTCCATGTTGAACGCCGCCGCGGTGGAGGCCGTGGGGTAGAGCGGGTTCGCCGCGTAGTGCCGCGACCCGAGCAGCCCGGCCTCCTCGGCGGTCACCGCGAGGAAGAGCACGCTCCGGCGCGGCGCCCCTTCGGCGGCGAACGCCCCGGCGAGGGCCAGCAGGCCGGCCGTCCCGGTGGCGTTGTCGTAGGCGCCGTTGTAGATCGCGTCGCCCTCGACGCCTTCCGCCGTCCCCAGGTGGTCCCAGTGCGCGGTGTAGATCACCGTCTCGTCCGGCGCCCCGGTTCCGGGGAGGCGGGCCGCCACATTCCGGGAGTCGAGTTCCCGGAAACGGGCGGTGAGCGAGAACTCCGCGGTCACGCCCAGGGGAATCGGGGCGAAATCCGGGGAGAGCGCGGCGGCCTTCGCCTCGTCGAAGTCGCGGCCCGCGGCCTCGAACAGCGCCGCCGCGCGCCCCCGCGAGATCCAGCCCTCGACTTCCACCCGGTCCTCGCCGCCGTCCGGGGAGCGGAGGTCGAACTGCTCGCCGCTCCACGAACCGCTGACCACCTCCCAGGGATACCCCGCCGGGCCGGTCTCGTGGACGATGAGCGCGCCGAGCGCCCCGGCCTCGGCGGCGCGCTCGAATTTGTAGGACCACCGGCCGTAGTAGGTCATCGCCGCGCCGCCGAAATGCTCGTCGCCCGGCGGATCCCCGACCAGCACCACCAGGACCTTGCCGGCCGGGTCGAAGTCGGCGAAATCGTCCCAGTCGTACTCCGGCGCGGTCACCCCGTAACCGGCGAACACCAGTTCTCCCGAGGCCCGCACTTCCGTCTCGGCCCGCTTCGACCAGGCCACGAAGTCCACGCCCGGTTCCCAGGCCCCGCCCGGATCCGACGAAGCCGCCATCTCCGTGACGGTCATGCCGACGAGCGGCACGGCCTGCTCGTAGGTCCCGTCCGGATTCCCCGGCTCGAGTCCGAGTTCCCGGAAGCCGGCGGTCAAGAAAGCCACCGTCTTCTCTTCGCCCGGCGAGCCCGGCGCGCGCCCCCCGAACTCGTCCGAGGAGAGGGTGGAGATGTGGTCGAGCAGGCGGGCCTCGTCGAACCGGGCGCCGCCGCCGGGCGCCGCGCCCCCGCTGCAGCCGGAGGCGGCGAGCAGTGCTCCGAGCAGGGCCCCGAGCAGGGCCGCGCCGGCGGAGCGGCGGAAGGAGGGGAGGGAGGCGGGGGAAACGAACATGGGGTTCACCTGGCGCGGAGCGGCGGGTCGGGGATTCCCGGCCCGGAGGGAGGATCGTCCGGCATACTTCGGCCCGGCCGCGCGGCAGGCGCGGCGGGAACAGGAGTTCGCGGCATGAAGGATTTTCGCTCGGCCTGGACGCTCGTCCGCATCCCGGTGTACATCTCCCTGGCGGTCACCGCGGCCCGCCTGCTGGGAGCGCTCGGCGGACTGCCGGACTTCCTGGTGAACCGGGCGCCCGGCGGAACCGGCGCCCTCATCGGCATCAGTTGGCTGGCGCCGATCTTCGCGGTCTGGTTCGGACGCCGCCACGCGGCCGCCGGCGAGACCGGCTTCGCCGCCGCGCTCCGCACGAACTTCGCGTACTCCCTCGGCGCGCGCATCCCGGTGATCGCGGTGATGCTGTTCGCCACCCTCGGCGACTGGGGCACCCACTACGACGCCTATCCCGACATGGAACACCTGAGCCCGCTGATGCAGTGGCTCCTCGGCGGCGTGCTCGCCCAGGTGCTGTTCTGGATGGGCCTGTGGACGACCTTGCTCGGCGGCCTCATCACCTGGGTCACCGCCCGGGTCTCGACTCGGACCTAGTTTCCGGCCGCAGCCCCCGCCGCGCCGCGGGCGCGAGCGAGTGGCGGGGGCGCGCCGGCCCCTCACCGCCCGCGCGGAGAGTCCGGGAGCGCACCGGGCAGCCGCGAAGCGCCGACCGGGGGGAGGGGCGCTCCGCGGGCCGGTCAGTAGGCGACCGAGAGCCGGAACCGGGCGCCGGCCGCCGAGGCGGCGGCGAGGAGGGACTCCAGCCGGGCGAGTTCGCCGCGGAGGGCTTCGGTCTCGGGGAACTCGTCCGGCGCCGCCTCGACCCGCGCGGCGAGCGCCCGCACCAACGCGAGCCCGTCGGCGCTGTCGAACCAGCCGGCCGGGGTCGCCCGGTCGGGGTCGGAGTCGAACCGGAGGTCGTCGGCCAGGATCTCGGACTCCTCCGGGCTGAGGCTCACGAACTCGTCCAGCGGCTCGAATCCGGCCGCCTCCGCCGCTTCCGCGAGTTCCCACCGCGCCCGGTTCAGCGCCCGGGCGGCGAAGTCCTCCGGGACGGCGCCGGGGACCGGCCGATCGAAGGCGACGGAGATCCCGACGGGCACGGGTCAGCGCGGGGGCGCGGTCCGGGAGGCGTCCCGACCGGGGAACCGGCCCGCCGGACGCCCGCTCCGGTTCAGTCGGTGGCCGGGGCCGGCGGCTCGTAGCGGAGTTCGCCGGCCTCGAGGCGAACGCCCAGCCGGTTCTGAGGCGGCGGGGTCGGGCAGGTCGTGAACCGGCTGAACCCGCAGGGCGGGTTCTCGGCCCGGTTGAAGTCCACCAGCGCCCGGTCGCCGTCGGCCGGGGGCATCTCGAGGAACCGGGCGGCGCGGTAGGTCTCCTGCCCGCTGGTCCCGTCGCTCAGGATGAAGAACAGGTTGCCGCTCGGTCGGGTGAACGCCTGCAACCGGACTTCCTCGCCGTCGAGATCGAAGACCGCCTCGCCGTCCGAGACATACCGCTCGATGTCCCCGCGGATGTTGATCGCCTCGACCTCCCGCCGCTCCGGGTACCTCTCGAACCGCGCCTCGAACCGGTACGCCGGGTCCACCGGGAACCACCGCCGGCCGGTGAAGTTCGTCCGCAACGAATGGTCGAGGTCGCGGAGGCGGAGCGCCCGGCGCTCGCCGCTCGTGTGGAGCCAGAAGCGGATCCGGTCGTCGAGATGCACGGCGCCGTCCTCGCCCGCTTCGAGTTCCCCTTCGGTGAACGGCTCGCCGCCGACCCGGGCGGACACGCCCTCGGCGACCCGGGCAGTCGCCACGCCCTCCTCCGACCAGGTGACGGTGACCGCCGCCGCCGGGAAGCGGGCCGGGAGGCGGAGGGCCGCGTCGCCGCCGCTCCCGACCACATGCTCGCCGGGCGTCAGGAAGTGGAGGTCGGCCACGGTGAGCCAACTCCCGTCGGAGCGGAGGTCCGTCTCCTGCTCGGCGCGCCAGGCCTCTTCCGCCTCGCGGTAGGCGTCCGGGTCGAAGGCCCCGCCGCCCGAACACGCCCAGGCCGCCGGGGCGAAGGCGGCGAGGAGGGCGAGTCCGAACGCGCGGCGGCGCCCGGAGTTCCGCGGGAGTCGAAAGCGAAGCGAAGGCATGACGGCGGGCATCGTAACCGGCCGCCGGCCGGACGGGGCCGGGTGGTACCGGGCGGGGCCGGGCCCGGATTACGCCCGCCGGGCCTCCGGCGCCGGGCCCGGCGCCTCCTCGGCCGCCGCAGTCGCCGCGAACGCCAGCCCCGCGCGGATGAACGAGTCGAGATCGCCGTTCATCACCCGCTCCACATCGCCGACCTGGTGGTTCGTCCGGTGGTCCTTCACCATCCGGTAGGGCTGGAAGACATAGGAGCGGATCTGGTTCCCCCAGGCGATCTCCCCCGCGCTCTCCTTCTGCGCCTGCTCCTCGGCCTTCCGCTCCCGCGCGGCGCGGTCGTAGAGGCGGGCGCGGAGCACCTTCATGGCCGAGTCCCGGTTCCGGTGCTGGGACCGCTCGTTCTGGCAGGAGACCACGATCCCGGTCGGCAGGTGGGTGATACGCACCGCCGAGTCGGTCACATTCACATGCTGGCCGCCCTTCCCGCTCGCCCGGAAGGTGTCGATCCGCAGGTCGGCGTCCGCGATCTCGACGGTGATCCGGTCGTCGAGGTCGGGGAATGCGGAGACCGATGCGAAGGAGGTGTGGCGCCGATGCTGGCCGTCGAAGGGCGAGAGCCGCACCAGCCGGTGGACCCCGGCTTCGACCCGCAACCGCCCGTAGGCGTGTTCGCCCTTCACCTCGAAGGTCGCGCCCTTGATTCCGGCTTCCTCGCCGGGCTGGCGGTCGAGCATCTCGATGTCGAAGCCCCGGCCCCGGGCCCAGCGGATGTACATCTCCACCAGCATCTCGGCCCAGTCCTGGGCGTCCGTCCCGCCGGCGCCGGCGTTCACGGTGACGATGGCGTCTTCGCGGTCGTGTTCCCCGAAGAACAGCCGCCGGAGTTCGAGTTCGTCGAGTTGGGAGGCCAGTCGGCCGCAGTGCTCCCGGAAGTCGGACTCGACCTCCTCCCCTTCCCGGAGCCACTCGGCGAGCGTTTCCGCCTCGTCCACCAGCGCCTCGAAGGTCCGCCGCCGCTCCAGGTCGGCGGCCAGCGCCGCGCGTTCGCGGGAGAGTTCCTCCCCCCCGCCGGAGGCGCCCCAGACCGCGGCGTCGCTGAGCCGCTCGTCGAGTTCGGCGACTCGGGCGGCTACCGCTTCCGGGTCAAAGAAACCCCCGGACGACGGAGACCCGGTCGAGAAGGGTTCGGTAGTGCTCGAAGAGTTCCTGGCTCATGGCGATCGCCCGCGGGGCGGCGAAATGCTAACCACGCGGCGCCGGCGGCCGCCGCCCGGAAGGGGCGGAGCGGCGGCCCGGCGCCCTTACGGGTCCCCGTTTCAGCGCGTGGTGACCATGGCGGCGTACTCCTGTTTTTCGAGTTGCGCCGCCACTTCCCGCGCGGCCTCGCGGGTGGAGAAGCCGCCGACGCGCACCCGGAACACGCCGCTCGGCGCGCCTTCGAGATAGGCGTCCATCCCCTGCCCGGAGAGTTGGGCCACCATCTGCTCCGCCGTTCCCCGGTTCTTGAACGCCGCCACCTGGATGGTGAAGGGCCCGGCGGGCGCGGCGCGGCGGGCCGCCGGACGAGCGGCGGCGGAGGCCGGCCGAACCTGCCCGGCGGCCCGCGCCAGGTGCTCGGGGCTCGTCGAGGCGATCCGCACCGGGCCTTCGACCCGGGCTTGCGGCGCCGCGCCGGCGGACGGCGCGGAGGCGGGAGGGGGCGCCGGACGCGCCGCGGGCTCGGCGATCGGGAGCCGCACGCTGCCCGGATTCCCGGTCCGATTTCCGGCCGGCGGCGCGGCGGCGGCGGTCCGGACCGCCGGCCGCTCGGCCGGCGCGGGCGCCGCCGGGGCCGGGGCGGGCGTCGGCGCCGGACCCTCGGGGGCGGCGCTCTCCGCCGGCGCGGAGGGCCCGGCCGAAGGGGTCGAAGCCTCCACCGCGGACGGCGCGGCGCGGCGGGCCGCGATGGCCTCCGCCGCCCCGGGGGCCATGCCCCGTCCGATCACGATCCCGCCGACGAACACGCCGCCGACGATGACGACCAGCACGGCGAGCAGCAACGCCAACTGCCGGGTCGAGAACTGGACATCGTAGTGGTCGCTGTCCTGGTATCCGCTCATGGGGCGCTCCTCCGGAGTAGGCGGCCTCGAGGGGCCGCGGAACCTGCCGGCGATCCCCCGCCGGGCCCCGCCGAAGCGAGGTCCGGCGGCGCCGGTACTCCTAGATTCTATGCCAACTTAGGCGCACTATGTCAAGTGATACTTGAAGTGTTGCGCGCCGGCGGCGGCGACCGGCGCGGGGCGCCGGCGCCGGACGGGCCGACTTCAGCCCGAGGAGGCGGGGCCGCCGCCCTCCCCGCCCCGGGGCTTCGAGGGGAGGGCGGTGGTCTCGACGAAGGGCTTCACCAGGTCGAGCGGCAGCGGGAAGACGATGGTGGAGTTCTTCTCGGCGGCGATTTCGGTCAGCGTCTGGAGGTAGCGCAACTGGGCGCCGAGCGGGTGCCGGCCCACGATCTCGGCGGCTTCGGCGAGTTGCGCGGAGGCCTGGTACTCGCCTTCGGCGTGGATGACCTTGGCGCGCTTCTCCCGCTCCGCTTCCGCCTGCCGGGCGAGGGCGCGGGTCATCTCCTGGGGCAGGTCCACATGCTTCACTTCGACGGAAGCCACCTTCACGCCCCAGGGATCGGTCCCCTTGTCCAGAATCCCCTGCAGCCGCATGTTGAGTTGTTCGCGCTGCGAGAGCAGGTCGTCGAGTTCCACCTGCCCGAGCACGCTCCGGAGCGTGGTCTGGGCGAGTTGGGAGGTCGCGTAGAGGTAGTCCTCGACCTCCACCACCGCCTTCACCGGGTCCACCACCCGGAAGAACACCACCGCGTTCACCTTCACGGACACATTGTCGCGGGTGATGATGTCCTGCGGCGGCACATCGAAGGCGAGCACCCGCAGGCTCAACTTCACCAACCGGTCGATGGGGGCGAAGACCAGCACCAGGCCCGGCCCCTTGGTGCCCGGGAGCAACTTCCCGAAGCGGAAGACCACCCCGCGTTCGTACTCGTTCAGGACCTTGATCCAGTTGAGGATGAAGATGGCCGCGAGGGCGATGGCGATGACTCCGCCGAGCGGAAGTCCGAACATGGGGCGATTCCTCTGTGGTTACGGGATGGGATCCCCGCCGGGGCGGGGGTAGCGGGAGCGGCGGCTCAGCCGGCGTCTTCGCCGGGGGCGACCCGGAGGATCAGCCCGTCCACTTCGAGCACCCGGACGCGCTCCCCCTCCGAGACCGGTTCGGCCGCGGTGGCGTCCCAGTACTCGCCGCGCAGGAAGACGGTGCCTTCCCCGCCCGGGGAGATGCCGGTGCGGGCGGTCGCGGTCTGGCCGATCATCCCCTCCCGGCCGGTCACGGTGGGCGCGCGCTGCGCCCGGACGACCATCCGCCCGAGCAGGACGACGACCACCGCGAAGAGCAGTACCGAGGGAACGACGAATCCGTAGGTCACTTCGAGGGCCGGCGTGGGCAGCGACTGCTCCTCGAAGAAGAAGAACAGCCCGACCACCAGGGCGGCCGCGCCGGAAGCCCCCATTATGCCGAAGGAGGGCGTCAGGGCTTCCGCGGTCAGCAGGCCCAGCCCGGCCAGCAGCAGGAGCACGCCGAGCGCGCTCACCGGGAGCAGGTTCAGCCCGAACCCGGCGAGCAGCAGCGCGATGCCGCCCAGGATGCCCGGGAACAGCAGGCCCGGGTTCGAGAACTCCAGGTAGAGGCCGAGGAGCCCGATCATCCCCAGGAGGACGGCCAGGTTCGGGTTCGCGATCACCGAGAGCACCCGGTCCCGGAGGGTGAGTTCCGTGGAGACCACCGGGGCGCCGGCGGTCCGGAGCACCGCTTCCCCGCCGTCCGCGCGCGCGACCGCCCGGCCGTCGAGCGCCTCGAGGAACTCGGCCTCGCTCGCGGCCACGAGATCGATGAGCCCGCCTTCGAGGGCTTCGGAGGCGGTCCAACTGCGCGCCTCGGTGACTCCCTGTTCGGCGAGTTCGATGTCCCGGCCGCGCCGCTCGGCGATGGAACGGAGGTACGCGGCGGCGTCCGACTCCACCTTGCGGCTCAGCGTCTCCGGCATCTCCCCGCCGGTCCCGGCGACCGGGGTGGCCGCGCCCATGTTCGTCCCCGGCGCCATGCCGGAGATGTCGGCGGAGAGGGTGATCAGGTAGCCGGCGGAAGCGGCGCGCGACCCCGAGGGGCCGACGAATACCGCGACCGGGACTTCGCTGTTCAGGATCGCCTCGATGATCTCCCGCATGGCGGTGTCGAGGCCGCCCGGCGTGTCCAGCCGCAGGAGCACCAGCCCGGCCTCCGCCTCGGCGGCGCGTTCGATGGTCTCGACCACCCGCCCGGCGGAGACCGAATGGATGATGTCCACCACCTCCACCCGATAGACCGGCGCGGGCGGGTCGAGGGCCGCCGCCCCGGTCGCGGCGGAGGCGGCCGCCGCGGCCCCCGCCCCGGCGGCCAGCAGCAGCGGGAACGCGGCCCGGGCGGTCACCGGAGACCCCGGTCGTGGATCGTTCGAAGTTCGAGGACCTCGAGTTCCCGCTCCCCCGCCGGGGTGCGGACGCTGACTTCGTCCCCGACCCGGGAGCCCATGAGCGCCTGCCCGATGGGGGAGCCGGTGGAGACCCGGCCCCGGGCGGCGTCCGCCTCCTCGCTGACCACGAGTTCGTAGGTGATCTTCTTCTCGTCGTCGGAGGAGAGGTCGAGGACCACCACCTCGCTGCCGAGCGAAGCGCGGTCGGCGGGGATGTTGTCCAGGTTGAGCATGGACAGGTCGGCGAGCCGCTTCTTGAGTTGGGCGAGCCGGACCGCCACATACCCCTGCCGCTCCTTCGCCGCTTCGTACTCGGCGTTCTCGGAGAGGTCGCCGTGCTCGCGGGCCTCCTTGATCTGGCGCGGGAGGTGGATGTGGAGTTCTTCTTCGAGTTCGCGGACTTCGGCTTCGAGGCGGGAGCGGAAGGAAAGGGTCACGGAGTCGGGCGGGGAGTCGGTTGGGGACCGGAGCGGGCGCCGGCGGGTCGCCGGTTCGGGAAACGGGAAGGCGGAACGAAGGAGCCGGCGCCCTCGGAGCGCCGGCGGGCGCGCCGCGCGGCGGAGGCGGTCGACGGACGGCGAACGGCGGAGGCCGACCCCGGCCGAGCCCGAAAGCGCCGGCGGGTCGGGCTCTCCGGAGCCGGCGTCGGCCTCCTCGCGGTCACCCCCCGTCAGCCCCCGCGCCGGCTGGCGGAACGACCGCCGAACCGCCCGCCGGGCGAGCGGATTTCAGCATAGCAGCCTGCGGGGAGGGAACCCCGCCGGGAAAACGAACGAGGACTTCATGCCTCCGGTCGAGACGGGGATGAAGGGGCGCTCTTTCCACCGGCGGACAGCACCGCCGCCCGGCGCTCCCTCGCCGCGTCCGAGAACCACGAGTCCAGGAACAGTTCCCGCGTTTCCCGGCGGCGGGAGGCAGCGGCGCGGAGCGCGTCGGCGCGGAGTTCGCGTTTCGTATGGGCGAACGCCTCGCGCGGTCGTTCGCCGAGTTCCTCCGCCCGCTCCGAAGCGGCCCCCAGCAGGGACTCCGGCGGCGCGAGTTCGTGGAGGAACCCGTTCTCGACGGCTTCCGCCGGCCCGGTGAGCCGGCCCCGCAGCAGGACTTCCGGCCGGCGCTGCGGCGGCACCGCGGCGCGGACGATCTCGAAGGCCGCCGCCGGGAACACGACGCCCAGGGACACCTCCGACACTCCGACGCGGTAGTCGCCCTCCGCGCCGATCCGCACATCGGCGGCGGCGGCCAGGATCGCCCCGCCCGCCACCGCGTGCCCGTTCACCGCGGCGACCACCGGGAGCGGGAAGGCGAACAGCCGCAGCAGGAGCGCCTCGAAGGCGTCCACGAACTCCCCCATCTCCTCGCGGGACTCGGGAAGACCGACGAGATCGAGCCCGGCGGAGAAGAACCGCCCGCTCCCGGTGAGCACGAGCGGCCGCGCCTCGGCTTCGGCGCGGTCGAGATGGCCGCCGAGCGCGGCGAGGAGCGCCCCGTCTATGGCGTTCGCCCGCCCGTGCTCCAGGCGGGCGACCAGGGCGCGCGGCGCGGACACGGCGACCTCGGCCCCGGCGCCGCCGCCGATCCCGCGCCCGGCGGCCGCGCTGTCCCGGGCCCGCCGCGCGGTCAGGAAGCGCCGGTCAGCGAGAAGGGAGCGCCGTCACGGAAGCGCGGCGAGCGCCTCCATGAGCGGTTCGTAGTCCTCCCGGATCCGGTAGTCGTAGTTCACATACCGGAGCACGCCTTCCCGGTCGATGACGAAGGTCGCGCGGGAGGCGTAGCGGACGCCGTCGATCTCGAGCGGCTCGACGCCGTAGGCGTCCACCGCCTGCGAGTTGCCGTCGGAGAGCAGCACCAGCCCGGGGAGTTCACCGGGGGCCGCCGGCTCCACCATCATGCCGGACTCGGCGCCCACGCTCTTCAACCAGTTCCACTGGGAGAACGGCGTGTCCACGCTGATGCCGAAGACTTGGGTGTCCGCATCCAGAAACTTCCGGATGTCGTCCTTGTAGGACGAAAACTGGAGCGTTCAACCGCCGGTCCAGTCCGCCACATAGAACGCCAGGACGATGTTCTTCTGTCCCAGCACCTCGGAGAGCGCGATCTTCCGATCGCCGGCGCGTTCGCCGGCGGTGGAGGGGAGCGCCGCCGGGAAGGCCGGCGCCCGGTCCCCGACCTTCAACTTCTCGGCGGTCTTCATCGCCTCGGGCGGGGGCTCAGTACCGGCGGCCGCCCCCGAGGCGGCGAGAGCCGGCCCGCCGGCCAGGAGGCCGGTGAGCAGGAGGGCGGAGCGTGTTCGCACGGGCGACCCCTTTCGGAAACAACGACTGTCGGGAAACGGACGACGAGTGTACCGCCGCCGGGGGGTCGGGTTCCCCCGCTGCCGCCGGACTCGCGGGGCGGGCCGCGGCGCCGGCGGCGGGTGTCAGGGGGCGTCCGGCGCCAGCCGGCCGTACTTCCGGAGCGCCTCGCGGAGGCGGTCGTGGGGGAGGCCGTACACCTTCCGGCCGTTGACGCCCACCATGTCCCGCCCGGCGACGAGGGAGTTCACCACGGCTTCTTCGGTGGACTGGATGACCGCCTCGAAGAAGGGGTCGAGGTGGCGGTGGGCCAGCATCTCGAGCGGGGCGACGCCGCTCGAGGAGTGCGTGGCCTCCTCGTTCGCGGTGGAGAAGGCGACGAAGATGTCCCCGGAGCCGTTCATGGAAATGCTCCCGAGCCGGCCGAGGGCGAGCGAAGTGCGGCGGACGAAGCGGTCGAGTTGGTTGGGGAGCAGGGGAGCGTCGGTCGCCGCCACGATGATGATCGAGCCGTCGCGACCGGCCCCGCCGTTGTCGCCCCCGCCGGCGTCGGCCCCGCCGCTGCCGTCCCCGCCGCCCTCGTTCGGCGCTTCGGGGAGGAGGTCCGGGATTTCCCGGCCCACGGGCGCGCCGGCGACCCGCATCTGCGGCCGGCGTCCGAAGTTCGACTGCACCAGGACGCCGACCGTGTAGTCCTTCCCGTCCGCCTCCACCACCCGCGAGGAGGTGCCGATCCCCGCCTTGAACTGGAAGGTGCGCATCCCGGTGCCGCCGCCGACCGACCCCTCGGCCACCGGGCCGGAGGCGGCGGAGTCCAGCGCGGCGAACACATGCTCCCGGCGCACATGGAACCCGTTCACATCGTTCAGGAAGCCGTCCCAGGTCTCCGCCACCAGCGGCAGGCTCCAGTCGCGGGAGTCGAGGTTCTCCTGCGCCCAGGCGATCGTCGCCTCGTGCACCGCCCCCACGCTGTGGGTGTTCGTGATCATCACCGCCCCTTCGAGCAGGCCGCGGTCCCGGAGCCAGGTGGTGCCGGTCATCTCGCCGTTGCCGTTCAGCGTGAACCACGCGGCGAAGACCCGGCCGCGGCTCGTCCGGCCCCGCGGCAGGATCGCGGTGACTCCGGTGCGCACCGGGCCCTCCCCCACCCGGAGCGGCCCGTCGCCGCGGATGATGGTGTGGTGGCCGACCTCGACGCCGGGCACATCGGTGATCGCGTTCAGCGGCCCGGGCGTCCCGTCGAAGGGGACGCCGAGATCCCGGGCTCGGGGGCCGGCCTCCTGGGCCGAGGCCGCGCCGAGCGGGGCGAGGCCGGCGGCGAGCAGGAGCGCGGCGGCGCGGCAAGGAAGCGGGTGTCTTTCCACGGTGGATCGTCCTCCTCGGGGCAAGCGTACGGGAAGGCGCCGCGTCAGCGGCGCGAAGCGGGCGGCGGCTCGCCGGGCGCGCCCCGGAACAGCGATCCGGCGGGCGCCGGCGGCCGGAAGAGGTCGCCCCGGAGCGCCGGCGGCGGCCCGGCGAGATCGAACCGCCTCGCGGCGAGGCGGAACCTCCGGGCGAGGAGGTCGGCGTAGGGCCCCTGCCCCCGCATCCGCTCGCCGAACTCGGAGCGGTAGTCCGCGCCGCCGCGGGTCTCCCGGACCAGGCGCCGGACATGCTCCGCCTTCGCGGGGTAATGCTCCTCCAGCCACTCGGAGAAGAGGTCGGCGAGTTCGAGCGGGAGGCGGAGCAGGATGTAGCCGGCCCAGCCGGCGCCGGCGGCGGCGGCGGACTCCAGGATCCGCTCGAGTTCCGAGTCGTTGAGCGCCGGGATCATCGGCGACGCCAGGACGCCCACCGGGACGCCGGCGCTGCGGAGCGCCCGGATCGTGGCCAGCCGGCGCTCCGGGGCGGCGGCGCGGGGCTCCATGTCGCGGGCCAACTTCCGGTCGAGGGTGGTGAGGGACACCATGACCGCGGCGAGACCCTCCTCCGCCATGGGCGCGATGAGGTCGAGGTCGCGCAGCACCAGCGCCGACTTGGTGACGATCCCCAGCGGGTGGCGGGCCTCCTTCAGCACCGCGACCACCGACCGGGTGATCTTCCACTCCCGCTCCACCGGCTGGTAGGGGTCGGTGTTCGACCCGAGCGCGATCGGCGCCGGCCGGTAGCCGCGCTTTCCCAGTTCCGCCCGCAGCAGTTCCGCGGCCTTCGGCTTGGCCATGATCCGGGTTTCGAAGTCGAGCCCGGGGGAGAACCCCAGGTAGGCGTGCGAGGGGCGGGCGAAACAGTAGATGCAGCCGTGTTCGCAGCCCCGGTAGGGGTTGATCGAACGGTCGAACGGGACATCCGGCGAGTCGTTCCGGGCGATGATCGTCTTCGTGTGATCGGGAAGGACCTCGGTCGGGACGCGCCCGGGGACCTCGTCGAGCGAACCCCAACCGTCGTCGAACGCCTCTTCCCGCAGTCTCTCGAACCGCCCGGCCGGGTTCGAGACCGCCCCCCTTCCCCGCTTGGGAGAAGCGCCGCCGGGCGCGGTCGGTTTCGGCATGGTTCGGGCTACCCGCCGGGCTCGATTTCGACCTGCCAGAGCGTTCCCTCGCCGGGATTGAACTGACCGGTGGTCAGGCGGCGGATCCCGTAGTCGGGCACCGTAATCAGGAGCAGGCACTGTCCGTCGAGGACGACGCCGTGGTTCGAGAACGGGAAGTGGAGGTCTTCGAACCCCTCTTCCCTCCGGCGGGGCGGCAGGGACTCGATTTTCGAGGGGTGGAGGTCGAGGAAGAAGTCGGCCTCGACATCCTCTTCGCGGCAGTCCTCGCGGTGGTAGAGCAGGCGGCGTCCGTCCCGGTAGAGGTCGAAGGTCCCGCGGGCGGCAGGAGGCCCCGCCCGCCCGGAGACGATGGCGTCGAGCGCCGAGCGGTGCCGCTCGAAGTCCACCCGCGCGACGCCGGTCCAGGACGCCGGCTCCCCCGCCACCCATTGCCCGGTGCGGACGCTGGCGATGCGCCGGTCCGGCAGGGAAACCGACGCCAGGCAGGCGCCGCCCCGGACGACGCCCATTCCATCGAACGCGAAGTCCCGGTTCTCGAAGTCCCGCCGGGCGCCTTGGCCGACGCGGTCGTGGTCGAAGAGGTGCAGCAGGAAACCGGCCCTCACATCCTCCGGAGCGCAGGGCTCCCGGTAATACAGCAGTTCCCTCCCCCGAAGGTAGAGGTCGAAGGGGCCGCGGAGCGCCGGCGGACCGATCTCACCGGAACGGATGGCCCGAAGCGCCGCCGCGTAGTGGACGAGGTCGAGACGCCACTGCGCCTCCCACAGGGGCGGCGCCCCGGGGCGCCACTGGCCGGTGGTCACCAGGTCGAAGTCCCCGGGCGGCACGGGGACCCGCGCCACGCACTTCCCGTCCGCCAGCACGCCGTACTCGGGGAAATCGAAGTCCCGGTTGACGGTGCGCCGACCGGCCGCGCCCGCTGCCCGGAAGTGCAGGAAGAACCTGGCCTCGAGGTCCTCCGCCGAGCAGGCCGCCCGCCGGTAGTACAGGAAGTCTTCCCGATGATGCAGTTCGAAGAAGGAAACCGCCGCCGGCTCCTCCCCCCGCTCGTCGAAGGCGGATTCGTACTCCGCGAGCCGATTCCGGTTCTCCGCGGCGGCGACTTCGCCCAAGTTGGGAACCAGAAAGAGGCTTTGGCGCCCGGAAACCACGCGTTCCACCCGCAGGGCCGGGTTCGAGGCGCGAAACGAACTCGACACGCCGCCACCCCCATGGATCACCCAGGCGCGGTCGGGCGCCCGGATCCGGGACCGGACGATCGCCAGCGCTTCCCGCGCGCAGTCGGTGAATCCGCGGAAACAGCCGTTCCTCCCGAAGACGAAGCCCTCCGGCCGATCCCGCAGGTAGAACCGGACCGGCGGCGTCGCCACTCCCGAGACATAGACCAGGTCCCCCTCCCTCGCCCGCCCGGCCAGTTCCGCCAGGACCGCCTCGGCGTTGCCCCCGAGCCCGAACGGCGCCGTTCGCGCGACTTCCGCCGCTCCGGCCCAAACGCCCCCGGCGAGCGCCGCCGCCGTGAGCCGGCCGGCCACCGGTTTCCGGAGGGCCGCGGCGGCGGCATCGGCGACCCGGCCCCAGACCACCGCCGCCGCGACGAACACCACCGGCCCCAGATAGGCGCCCTGGCGGAGAGGCCCCAGCGGATACGCCCCCGCGAGCGCCGCCGCCGCCGCGATGAGCAGCGAAACCCCGAACAGGGCAAGCAAAACCCGCCCGGCGAGATCCGGAGGCCGGTCCGCCGCCGGCGCCGGAGGGCGCGAAGCGAGCCTTCGCGCGAGGACGGAAGCAACGAGAAGCGCGGCAGCCAGCGCGGTGGCCGAGGTGAAAGGCCCCGTCAGGTGGTGGGCCAGCGTCTCCCAAACCTTCGACGCGGCGAACTCCATCGCCGCGAGGACATCCGACCGATCGCCGCGGTAATAGCCCGTCGACAGATGCTCCATCGTGAGGGACGCGTCCTCGAGTTGGCCGCGAAGGGTGGCGAACCAACTCCCGGCGCAGGCCGCGGCGTACGCCGCCGCAGCGGGAACCAGCCGGAGCCGCGCGCGAAGCGCGGCGCGAAAGCCTCCGCGTCGGGGTGGAGGAACCGTCGGCGACCGGGGGTGGCCGGCACCGCCCCCGAACAGGAACGCCGCGGCGAGGACCGCCCCGCCGAACAGGACGAGGCCGTACTGGACGAACGGGCCCAGGAACAGGGCCAGCGGCAACAGCGCCTTCCCCCCGCCCCCGAGATGCCGCAGCAACCCCACGATCACCAGCGCGGCGACCAGCGCGTCCAGCGAGTACTCGCGGACGCCGTGCGCCTCCGCGACGGCGGCGGCGGAAACCGCGGCCAGCGCCCCCGCGAACAGCGCCGTCCGCCGCCCCGCCCCGGCGCCCGGCAGGAGGAAGAGCAGCACCGCCACCGTCGCCGCGCTCCCGAGCGCCGGCAGGAGCCGGACGCTGAAGTTGGAGATCTCGACCTTCTGCACCACCCAGAGCGCCAGCGGATACAGGATCGGCGAAGTGTTGTAGGCCCGGGTCCGATCGACGGTCTCCGCGAACGACCCTTGGGAGTTCAGCGCCGCGACCGCTTCGTCGTACCAGAGCGAATCCCCGGAGAGGTCGTAGAACCGGAGCGCCGCCGCCACGAACAGCACGACCACGGCGACGGCGGCGTATCGCCGGCCGCGAGGCGGCGCCGCGCCGCGGCCGGCTCGCGCGGTCGCCATCATCGGCAAGTTCCCGACCTACCGACCCGGCTCGACTTCGACCTGCCAGAGCGGTCCCCCGCCGGGAGCGAACTGACCGGTGGTCAGCCGGCGGATCCCGTAGTCGGGAACGGTTACCAGGAGCAGGCACTGCCCGTCGAGGACGACGCCGTGGTTCGCGAACGGGAAATGGAGGTCTTCGAACCCCTCTTCCCTCCGGCCGGGGAGGAGGGACTCGACCTCCGAGGGGTAGAGGTCGAGGAAGAAGTCGGCCTCGACATCCTCTTCGCGGCAGTCCTCGCGGTGGTAGAGCAGGCGCCGTCCGTCGCGGTAGAGGTCGAAGGTTCCGCGGGCGGCGGGAGGCCCCGCCTGCCCGGAGATGATGGCCTCGAGCGCCGCGCGGTGCCGCTCGAAGTCCACCCGCGCAACGCCGGTCCAGGACGCCGGCTCCCCCGCCACCCACTGCCCGGTGCGGACGCTGGCGATGCGCCGTTCCGGAAGGCGGACCGCCGCCAGGCAGGCGTCCTCTTCGAGGACGCCGACGCCGCGGAACTCGAAGTCGCGGTTGTCGAAGTCCCGCCGGGCGCCCCCACCGACGCGGTCGTGGTCGAAGAGGTGCAGCAGGAAAGCGGCTCTCACATCCTCCGGAGCGCAGGGCTCCTTGAAATACAGCAGTTCCCTCCCCCGGAGGTAGAGGTCGAAGGGGCCGCGCAGCGCCGGCGGACCGATCTCACCCGAACGAATGGCCCGAAGCGCCGCCCGCCGGGCGTCGGCGTTTCGCCGGGTCCCCCTCGGAAACGCCGCGGGCGAGGCCGGGTCGTCCTCCGCCCCGGCGCGGGCCGTCGGCGCTTCGCTCGCCGCCTCCGGCGGGTCGGTCCGCTCGCCGGCGGTCGGCTCGCGACCCGGCGCCGCGCCGTCCCCGATCCGGTAGAGGAACAGTTCGCGGTTCCCGGGGGACAGCAGGGCGGGGCCGGGCCGCCGCACATCGTCGAGAGCGAACTCGGCGGCGCCGCGATGGATCTCCCGCTCCACGAGCACGCTCCCGGCGAGATACCAGGAGAACGCCCCGCTCCCGCCGAAGGCCGCCGAGCGGTAGAGCCGGGGAGGGACGAACACGATCCGGCCGGCGGTTACCGGGCGGATCTCCTCGAAGTCGCGGACGACCCGGTCGCTCCAGTCCCGCTCCCAGGCGTCGTACCCGGACTCCACCGTCCGGACGCCGGAAACCAGGAAAACCACCGCCGCCGGGACGGAGGCCAAGCGGATCAGGACACCGCTCGAACGGCGGGCGATGAACATCGATACCAGCGACCACGACGCCAACGGGACGCCGATGTAGTAGAGCGCCTCGAAGTCGTGGAATGCCGTCTGGTTCCGCATCGCGATCGCCCAGACGAAACCGGAGAGCGCCAGGACGAAGAACGACCGGCCTCCGGGAGCGAACCACGCGCCGACGAGACTCAGCGCGGCCGCGGAAGCGCCGATCGCGATGCCCTCCCAAGCGAAGGGTTCGCGCGGTGCGTCGTCGAGGGCGCTCGCGTAACCCGGCAGGGCGTAGGGGACGACCATCCGGCCGAGCCGGTGGAATTGCTGTTCGAGGAACGGCCGCCAAGCGAGCGCCGCCGCGTGCCGTTCGTTGAAGGCTTCGTCCCGGCCGGTGCGGTAGAGCATCGACCGAAAGGAAGGGAGGTCGCCCACCGCGGTTTCGCGTCCCGATCCGTAGTACTCGGCGGCGAACTGGAAGGTCAGCATGGCCCCGGCGAACGCCAGAGCCGCCGCGCCGAGGGCGAGGCGGCGGCTCCGAAGCGCCCTCCGGACGAGCGCCGGCCCGCTCCGCCACCGGAGGCGACCGGTCCCCGCTTCGACCACGGCGCGTCTTCCCTCCGCGGCGGCCCCCGCCAGGATCCAGACGGCGATCAACGCGAGCGCATGCCACCCGAGGAACAGCGCGACCGCCGTCTTGACGAGCAACTGCCGGAACCGCCCCTCCTGCGCGAAGACCACCAAGCCGTGGAAGGTCAGGAGGAAGCCGAACAGGTCCGGCGCCCCGTCCGTCGCCACCAGGTCGGCGTAGTGCTGGTAGTAAGTGGAAAAACCGAGGAGGGTGGCCGTCAACGCGATCCACGCACTCCCGGTGAGTCGGCGCAGGGACAGGTACGCCGCCAGCGCGGCGCCCGCCATGAAGGCGAGCATCAATACCCGGGCGGCGAGGAGGTCCGCCGCGAGGCCTCCGCCGAACGCCGCGGTGGCCCCCTTGAGCAGGAGATGCCCGCCCAACGGGAACCGGTTGTGCCATTCGGGCGTCACGGCGCCGTCGTCGTCGAGCGTCAGCCGGTAGAAGCGGGCGGGCCCCCGCCCCGAAAACAGGCTCTCGGCCAGGGCCAGGTGGTCGAAGGTGATCCGGTCGTTCGCCGGAAGCCGGAAGAAGCCGCCCCGGTGGTGGCCGTACGCGAAGACCGCCGCCAGGGCCAGGAACAGCAGTACCGCCGGCCGGGAAGACGAGGCCCCGAGCCGGCGAAGATGCCGCGCCGTCCGACTCCCGCCTCCCGGCGGGAGGACGCCGGCGGCTTCCCCCGGTTCGCGGCCCGGCGTCATCGGTGGGGAACTGCTGCCGCTCCCGGGCGGGCGTCCCTCGATCCGCCGGGGACGGCGCCGGCAGACGGACTCAGTTGCCGCGGTCGGGGAGGGTGAAGGAGGCGGTGTGGCGGACTTCGCCGGCCGGGCTCTCGACGCGGACCCGGTGGGGGCCGGGGGCGAAGGCGGCGGCGGGGAGTCGGAGGGAGAGGCGGCGGCGGATGCGGTCGGGGACGGTAGCGAGCGATGCCTCGATCTCCTCCGGCTCGCCGCCGGTGCGGAGGAGGGCGCCGCCGCTCACCCGGGCGAGTTCGCCGAGGACCCAGAAGGGGTCCGTGTTGCGCAGCCCGCGGAGGTCCCGGCCGCGGTCCGTCACATTCCGGCCCTCGAAGGTGATGGCGTTCTCCAGGTCTTCCCGGTCCACCGAGCCGTAGACGCCGCCGACGCCCCCGGCGCCGACGGCCGGCGGGGCGGTAACGGAGAAGACCAGCGGGGCGCTGCCGGCCGCGGCGAGGAGCGGCCAGGCGTCGCGGCTCCAACTCGCGCCGTCCACGCCGTCGGTGAACAGCGCGAGCACCGGGCGCCCCGGAGCGTCGGCCAGCAGGCCGAGGGCGAGCGTCAGGGCGTTGTTCAGGGCCGAAGGGCCGCCGCTCTTCAGCGCCGCCGCCTGCTCGGCGGCCCGGGCGCAGCCGTCCTCCCAGTCCGCGTGGAGTTCCACCGAACGGGAGAAGGAGGCGAGGGCGCAGCGGTCGTCCGGCCGCAGGGCCGAGAAGAGCGCCGAAACGCCCGCGGTCGCGGCGCGGAGCCGGGGGCCGCGAACGCTCGCGGAGAGGTCCAGCACCGCGAGCACGGAGACCGCTTCGTCCGGGTCGTGGTCGAACGCCGCCTTCTCGTCGTCCACGAAGACCTCCAGCGCGGACGCCGCCGCGCCGCGGACCGCCTCGCCCCCGTCGTGGACGAAGACCTCGACCCGCGCCTCCGCGGACGGCGTCTCCCGGCGCTCCCCGCCTTCGGCTTCCGACCCGGAGACGGCGAACGGGAAGGCGGCGAGAACGAGGGCGGCCGCCGGGCGCGCCCTCCGTCCCCGGGTCACCGCCCGCCCCCTTCGGCGCCGACCCGGACTTCGCCCTTCATCTCCTCGAACATTTCCCGGTAGTCGAGCGCCGGGCCCAGCCAATATCGCCACTCCGGCTCCCAGCGGGTCGGCCGGCGGGAGAGGAGTTCCGCCGCCGCTTCCGCCGCGCCGCCCCGGTCCCCCTGCCCCAGCCGGGCGGCCACCAGGCCGGAGACCGCGGAGGGCGACCGGCGGCCCCGCCGGAGCGCTTCGGAGAAGGCGGTCTCGGCGGCGGCGAAGTCGCCGGCGCCGAGGGCGATCTCGCCGCGGAGGAGGAAGAGCGCGAAGCGGTCCATCGCGGCGAGACGCGCGTCGCCCAGCCGGTCGAGTTCCACCGCCGCTTCCGACTCCCGGCCGAGGTCCACGAGGACGCCGGCGAGGCGGATGCGGAGCGCGGCGTCGTCGGGCGTCTCCCGGAGCAGCGCCTCGAGCGTCTCGGCGGCCATGGCCAGGTAGGGCTGCTCCTCGCGCTGCCGGCCGATCATCTGGAGCATGCGGGCCTTGCCTTCCAGGAGTTCCCGGTCGCCGGGGAGGTCGGCGAGCGCCTTCTCGTACGCCGCCACCCCGGCGCTCGAGTTCAGGGCGACCTGGTACGACGAACAGACGGCGAGCCACCAGCGGCGGAGCCAGTCCTCGCGGCCGGCCTCCGCGGGGAGCGCCCGCAGCAGGTCGTCGGCCAGGTCGAGGTGGTGTTCCGAGTCGGCCCCGGCGAGCGCGGCCGCTTCCGTGTGGAGGAGCGCCGCGGTCTTGAGCAGCAGGGGCCGCGGCCCGGAAGCCTCGAACTCGGAGACCACCCGCCGGGCGTCCTCGGCCCCGTAGCCGGCGAGGGCGCGCCCGGAAGTGATGAACAGCCCGCCCCGGGTCTCGCCGAGGAGGGCCAGGTAGCGGTCGAGATCCAGTTCCTGCGCCGCCGCCTCGCCGGCGAAGCCGACCGCCAGGAGCGCCGCGGCCGGCAGACGCCCGAAACGCGGTCGGGCCGGCCCCCGGCGGCGCCGCATCCGGCGGATTCCCGCGGTCCCGGGGGCGGCGGTATCCACGATTCCCTCTTCCCGGAGTATCGTAGAGGAACACCCCGCCCCCGCCCCGCCGCCCGTTGCCGACTCCTCCGATCTCGCCCCGGGACCCGGTGGTCACCGGAATGGGTCTCCTGTCGCAGGTGGGTACGGGGGTGGCCGCCCACCGGGAAACGCTGCGCGCCGGACGGCAGGCGCCCTTCTCGCCCTATCCGCCGGGCGAAGAGCACGAGACCGGCTGCCGCATCATCGGCCTCTGCCGCGACCCCCTCGACCCGGAGGAACTCGGCCTGGGCCGTTCCTCGCTCCGGTTCATGGGGCGGATGTCGCTGCTCGCGGTCCGGGCGGCGCGCCTCGCGCTCGAGCAGTCCGGGATGGCGGTCGAGGACGCGGCGATCGTGGTGGGGAGCGGCACCGGGGAGATCGAGACCCACCGGGAGGTGGTGCGCCGGGTGGCGCGGGGCGGGCGCGTCCGGGTGCTCCCGACCACCATCCCCCGGATCATGGCCTCCACCGTCTCGGCGAACCTGGCCACGCTCCTCCGCACCCGGGGGCCCTCGGTCTCGGTTACCGCGGCCTGCGCCGGAGGCGCCTACAACCTGCTCGTCGCCGCCTCCTGGATCCGGGAGGGCCTGGTGGAGCGGGCGCTCGCCGGGGGCGTGGAGGCCGAGGATGTCCACTTCCACCTCGGCTTCGACTCCATGCGGGCCTACACCCGCAACGACAACGACCGGCCGGAGCGGGCGTCACGGCCCTACGCCGCCGACCGGGCCGGCTTCGTGTTCGGCGAGGGCGCCGGCCTGCTCGCGCTCGAGTCGCGGGAGGCGGCGGAACGGCGCGGAGCGGAGATCCTGGGGACGATCCGGGGCTGGGGGATGTCTTCGGACGGCGCCGGGGAGATGGTCGCGCCGTCGAGCGAAGGCGCGGAACTGGCGATCCGGCGGGCGCTCGACCACGCGCAGGTCCCGCCGGACGAGATCGGGTACCTGAACACCCACGGCACCTCGACCCCGCTCGGGGACCTCTCCGAAGCGCGCGCCATCCGCCGCGTCTTCGGCGAGCGGGTGGTCCCCTACGGCTCCACCAAGGGGTACACCGGCCACACGGTCTCCGCCGCCGGGTCGCTGGAGGCGGCGTTCACGCTGCTCATGCTCCGGGAGGGCTGGCTCGCGCCTTCCGTGAACGCAGAACCGCTCGACCCCGAACTCCTCGACTACCCGCCGGTCACGCGGCCGAGCGCCACCGACGCCGAGTGGGCGGTCTCCAACAGTTTCGGCTTCGGCGGCACCAATGTCTCTCTCGTCCTCCGGCGCGAAGCCGGAGGCCCGGCGGCCGGGTAGGGCCGCCGCAAACCGCGGAAGGGCGCGCCATGCGGATCGACCTCAAATGGAGCGGCGGGAGCCGCTACCCGGTGACCACCCCGTCCGGGGCCCGGGTCACCCTCGACCGGGAAGCGAAGGCCGGCCCCTCGCCGATGGAGGGGCTGCTCGCCTCGCTCGCCGGCTGCATGGCGATCGACATCGTGGTCATCCTCGAGCGGATGCGGGCGCTGCCGGACCGCCTCACCGGTTCCGCGTCCGGGCAACGGGCCGAGGAGCCGCCGCGGCGGTTCACCCGCATCCGGCTGGAGTTCACCGCTTCCGGCGGCGCGGTAACCGCCGCCCGGCTGGAACGGGCGGTACGACTCTCCTTCGACAAGTACTGCAGCGTGCTCCACACCTTGGGCAAAGACATCGAGTACGAGTGGACGGCTGAGGTCGAGTCCGGGTAGTCCGGGTGGAGGTCTCCCACCGCTGCGACCGGGGCGCGAACGAGTGGTTCTTCCTGCCCTCGAAGGCCACCCCGGAGGCGGAGGCGGATCTGCCGGCTGGTGGGCCTGCGACCCGGCGGGCCACGCCGGTTCCACCCCCGAGGCGACTCCGTGAAGTCGCCCGCCCCCGACACCCCTCGCCGGACTCCGCCCGGTGGTAGTGTGCCTACGAATCCAACTCCCCAACTGTCAACCACTTACAAAGCCAAACCGTCGAAGTCGAGACCGGGCCGGCAGGCGCCCGCAGGTCGCAACGGCCCCCACCCCGACCGCGCCGACGCGGAGGCCCCCTTCGCTCACCGGAGGTCAGATCCGCGCGTCCAGCCGTCGCAGCGACTCGGCGAAGACGCGGGCGCCGTCGGCGAGCGAGGCCAGGCGCGTGAACTCCCTGGGGGAGTGGCTGATGCCGCCGCGGCTCGGGACGAAGATCATCCCGATCGGGGCGAAGACCGCGATGGACTGGGCGTCGTGTCCGGCGCCGGAGGGCAGCCGGATGACCGAGCAGCCGGCGGCGCGCGCCGACTCCACCACGACTTCGATGAAGTCCGGGTCGCAGGGGGCGGCCCGGCTCAGGTAGTAGGGCTCGAAGCGGATCTCGGTGTCGTTCCGGGAGGCGAGTTCCCGACCGACCTCCTGCAGTTTCCGGTAGAGCGACTCGATGGTCTCCATGCGGAGGTCGCGGATCTCGAGACTCAGTTCCACTTCCCCCGGGATCACATTCGCCGCCCCGGGATGCGCCTCGATCCGGCCGACGGTGGCCACCTGCCGCCCCGGGAGCGCCCGCGCCTCGTCGTCCACCGCGGCGATGAAGCGGCCGGCGGTGACCAGGGGGTCGCGGCGGATCGCCATCGCGGTCGTCCCGGCGTGGTTCGCGAAGCCGGAGATCGAGACCCGGAACCGGCGGATCCCCACGATCCCTTCCACCGCGCCGACCTGGTAGCCGCCGGCGTCGAGCACCGGGCCCTGCTCGATGTGGAGTTCCAGGAAGCCGGCCGCCGACCCCGGCTCGCGTTTCGCTTCGGCGAGCCGCTCCGGCGAACCGCCGACCCGCCGGAGCGCCGCGCCCAGCGCCAGCCCGCCGTGGAGCGGCAGGTCGAGTTCCTCGGCGGTGACTTCGCCGGCGAGGGCGCGGCTGCCGGTCTTCCCGTTCTCCTCGTTGAAGAAGACGAAGAACTCGAGCGGGTGGCGGAACTCCGCGCCCGATTCGTCGAGCGACTCCGCCGCTTCGAGGCCGGTGACGCAGCCGGCGACGCCGTCGTAGTTGCCGCCGTTCGGCACGGAGTCGAGGTGCGAGCCGAGGAGCAGCGGGGGAAGCGACGCCTCCCTCCCCGCCCGGCGCCCCAAGAGGTTCCCCGCGAAGTCGGTCTCCACCCGGAACCCGGCGCCCCGGAGCCAGCCGGAGAACCGCTCCCGCATCGCGAGGTCGGCGTCGCTCCCGGCGGTCCGGGAGTACCCGCCGGCGGGGTCGGCGCCGATCCGGGAGAGATCCTCCATCCGCCGCCCGATCCGGTCTTCCCGCACCGCCTGCGGGCGGCCCGGCGCCGCGGCCGCGCGGCCGGCGAGCGGCGCGGCGGCGAGCAGTCCGGCAGCCGTCCGCCGGTGGAAGTCGCGCCGGGAGAGGCGCTTCACGGCGCGGCCTCCGGCTCGTCCGGGAGGAGCGGCGCCTCCGCCACCGGAACGACCGCTTCCCGGTCGGCGTAGCCCACGATCCCGGCGGCCACCACGCGCAGGAAGTCCCCGTCCGCGGGGCGCTCCGGCGCCTGCCCGACCTCGACATAGAGCCCTTCCGGCAGCGAGGCGAGTTGCGGGTAGGAGGCCTCCGGGCCGCTGCGGAGCGCCGCCGCCGGGCGCACCACCACCGCCTCTTCCGGCGCGGCGAGGCGCAGGCGGAGCAGGGCCCCGGAGACCGCGGCGGCGAGGACGAACAGGCCGATCCCGGCGGCGAGGAGCCGCCGCCGGCCGTACCCGAGCAGGGCGAGCGTCCAGAGCGCGCCCCCGGCGAACAGCGAAACCAGGAGCGCGGCGGCGGCCCGGCGGGCGGGGAGGCGGCGCATCTCGGCGGTGAATCCTCCCATGGATCGGAGCAGTTCCAGCGCGAAGGCGTTCGCCGCCTCTCCCGCCGACCCCTCCCCGGCGCCGGAAGCGGCGGCGGCGGTCAGCCGGCGGTCGAGCACCGACCGGGCGAGCGCCAGGTTCGCCGCCGCGTCGTCGTCCCCCGGTCGGAGGCGGAGCGACCGCTCCCAGTGGAGCATGGCGAAGCCGAGCCGCCCGTCGCGGAACTCGGCGTTGCCCAGGTTGTAGTGGAGCGCGGCGCGGTCGAGGGCCGCGGCTTCGCCGGTCGGACCGGGGGGCGGCGCCTCCCGCAGCAGGCGGCGCCAGATCCCGGCCGCCTCGCGGTAGCCGCCGGCGTCGTAGAGCCGGACCGCTTCTTCCGGATCGGGCGCCTCCGGCTGCGCGGCGGCGCGGAGTTCGCCCGGCGGCGCGAAGGCGAGGAGGAAGGCCGCCGCGCCCGCCGCGCGGGTCACGCGGCGGCCCCCGAGCCGGGGCCGGCGGCGTTGCTGCGGCCGTTCCCGCCGATCTGCGCTTCCATCTCCCGGATCAGGTCGGCGGCATCGGACGCCGCGGCCGCGCCCCCGTCGGCGCCGCTCCCGCCGGCGCCCGACCGCCCGCCGGCGTAGCGCGCGCTCTCCGAGCGCGACCACAGCGCGGCGAACCGGCGGGCCAGGCCGGGTTCCGCGCCGGCGGAGACGAAGCGGGCGGCGGCGCTCTCCGGGGTCAGCCCCCGGGGCGGGAGCGAGAAGCGGTCCGCCGCGTACTCGGTGAGGATGCGCCCCACCGCCGCGTCGTCGGCGCCGCCGTTCGCCGGGATCGCGGCGAGCCGGGAGAGGGCGCTCCGGGCGGCCCGGCGGCGGCGGAAGCCGGAGGCGTGGGCGGCGCGGTAGGCGCGCCGCCGCAGGACGGCGAACACCGCGGCGTTCCCGAGCGCCGGGAGCGCGAGGAGCAGGTAGAACGACGGCCCCGGACGCCAGGGCGCCGGCGGCGGGCGCCCGCCGCTCACCGGCTTCAGGTAGCGGATGTCTTCGCCGAAACGCTCCACTCCCGCCGGCCCGGCGGGGCCGTCGGCGGTGGCCGCGCCGCCGGTGATCTCCACCCGGAGCGGGTCGGTCGCGAGCCGTTCGTATCTCCCGGTCTCCGGGTCGAAGACCTCGAGCGCGATCTCCGGGATCCGCCGGACGCCCCCCGCCTCCGGGACCAGCGGGAACTCCCACCGGCGCCGGCCCCCGAACCGGTAGCCGCCCGCGCCGTCGGGGACGAGACCGGCGTCGAGGGAGATGTCCGGGTCGAAGGCGCGGAAGGCGCGGCGGAACTCCGGGGACGCGGGAAGCGCCGGTTCGCCGGCGGCGCGCAGGTTCCCGTCTCCGCTGAGTTCCACCCGGAGGACCAGCGGCTCGCCCGCGGCCGCTTCGGCGCCGGGGGCCAGCGGCTCGCCGTCGCGGAGGAGCCCGGCGCCCAGGTCGTAGGTCCCGACGGCGCCGGTGAACCCGGCGGGCCGCCCGGAGGAGGGCAGGGCCCGGGCGCGGACGGTGACTTCCGGCGCCCGCCGGGTCACCACCACTTCCTCCGGCCCGAAGAGGGAGGCGCGGCCCGACCGGATCAGGACCTCGAAGGTCGGCCCCGGCAACTCGAGATCGCCGGCGCCGGTGGGGAAGACCGCCCGCATGAGCACCGGATAGGTGTCGTAGGCGACGCCGCCCACCGTCCGCCGCTCCCGCCGGGGGCCCGGCAACTCCCGCCGGCGCCGGATCTCCTCGCGGTCGAGGCCCCGTTCCTGCCAGGGCACATCCGGGAGGGTGATCTCTTCCGTCCAGAAGCCTTCGGCCTGGGCCATCTCCACCGGCGCCGCCGCCGCGACCGGGAACCGGCTGTAGAGGCGGTAGAGGACGAGCGCCTGCCCGCCGACGAAGACTTCGGGGGAGTTCGGTTCGCTCCCTTCCGCGCCCGGGGTCTCGGCCACCAGGAAGACATCGCCTTCCCCGACCCGGGGTTCGGACCGCGCGCTCAGCGCCCGCCGGTCGAGGAGGTCGAAGGGATCGAACGGGGAGCCGAAGAGCGACCCGAAGGGATCCCTCCGGGCCGGGCGGAGGCTCCCGGGCGCCACGCGCACGGTGATCGGCTCGGTCGGCGGGTGGCCGGCCACCGGGATCGGCGGGATCACCAGGTCGCCGACCCGCCGGGGGCGCAGCGTGAAGTTCCAGTCCGTGGACTGGCGCATCCGTCCGTTCACGATCGAGGTCCGGAAACTCCGGCCGCTCCCGCCCACCTCGAAGTCGTCGAGAACCGGCAACTCGAACCGGTTGGACGCGTCCCCCGGAATGGAGACCGTAAGCACCACCTGGTCGTCGAGCCCGATCGGGTTCGCGTCCACGGTCGCTTCCGCCCGCTCCTGCGCGAGCGCCGGAGCGCCGGCGGCGGCCGAGAACAGGGCGAGGGACAGCGTGAGGAACCGGGCGAAGGACGCCGGCGGTCCGGAACGCCGCCGGCGGAGGCGACCGTCGGTCAATGCCGCCCCCTCCGGAGGGCGCGGGCGCGCCGCTTCTCGAGGCGGTCTTCCTGGAACCGCCGCTCGACTTCCGCCAAGGCCGCCAGGATGCGCTCCGCCTGTTCGGGGGTGATCTCCGGGACCTGCGCGGCGGAGGGCTCGGCGGCGTCGGCGCCGCTCGGGTCTTCCTCCGGCGCGGCGTCGTCCGGCGCAGCCGGCTCGGGCTCGGGTTCCCCGGACTCCGGGTCCTCCCCTTCTTCCCGGGGAGGTTCGGAGTCCGACTCGCTCGGGGGCGGCTCGCCGCCCGACCCTTCGTCTCCCGACCCGGAGGACGACTGTTCCTGCTGTTGCCGTTGTTGTTGTTCGTTCCCCTCCTCCGGCGGCTCGCCGTCCTCGCCGGACTGCTGTTCCTGCTGCTGCTCCTGCTCCTCGGCCCGAAGGAGCGCGCGCTCCAGGTTCTGCCGGGCCTCCCGGTCCTCCGGGTCGAGCGCGAGCGCCTCCCCGTAGGCCGCGGCGGCGTCGCCGAACGCGCCGCTCCGGAACAGGGTGTTCCCCAGGTTGAAGAAGGCGTCGCGCCGAGCCGGCCCGGAGAGCCGATCCGCGCCCGGCCCCTCGAGCGCCGCGAGGTACCCCCGCGCCGCCTCGGCGAACGGACCGGCGCCGGTCCCTTCGGCCGGCGCCGCAGCGCCGCCGGGCGGAGCGGCTTCGCCCATCCGGTAGTGGACCCCGGCGAGGTTCAGGTCGTTCTCCGGCGCGTCCGGCCAGGCGTCCCGCGCCCGGGAGAACGCCCGGAGCGCCTCCTCCAGCCGCCCGTTCTCGAAGTGCTCCGCGCCCTCGCGGGTGTTCCTCTCGACGCCGCCGAGCGCTTGCCCCGCGGACGCGCCGGCCGAGGCCAGCCAGACGCCGCCGGCGAGCGCGGCGCGGCGGAGGGCGGCGCGGGCGGTCATGAAGTGACGGGCGGCGAAGCCGCCGGAGCGACCCGGGCCCGCCGGACGCCCGGCGCGACGAGGCCGTAGGCGAGGAGCGCGGCCAGCGCGACGGCGGTCGGAATCCAGAACTGCTCCCGGTGGCGGCGGGCCACTTCTTCGCCGAGTTCCCCGCCGGCGAGACCCGCCACCGCGGCGGCCACCGCCTCGATCTCCCCATCCCGGGGGCTCACCTCGTGGAACGCGCCGCCGGTGAGCGCGGCCAGCCGGGAGAGGGCGTCGGTGTCCAGGCGGCTGACGATCGGGCTTCCGGCGCCGTCCCGCATCAAGGTCGGGCCGGAGTCCGTCGGCACCGGGATCGTCGCGCCGCCGGCCGTCCCCACGCCGATGGCGAACACGGTGATCCCGGCGGTCCGGGCCGCCTCCGCGACTTCGTCCACCGGGGTCAGCCGGAGGTCGTCCTGCTGCCCGTCGGTGAGCAGGACGACCACCCGTTCGCCGCTCCCTTCCCGGTCGAATGCCCGCGCCGCCTCGGCGACGAGCGCCGCGAGGTTCGTCCCCGGGCTTTCGACAGCGCCGGTGGCGATGCCGGACAGGAGCGTGCGCGCCGCGCCGAGGTCGGGCGTGAGCGGGCAGGAAGTGAAAGCGGAACCGGAGAACGCCACGATCCCCACCCGGTTCCCGGAGAGCCGCTCCAGGAGCGAAGCGGCGATGTATCGGGCGCGCTCCATCCGGGAGGGCGGCACATCGCGCGCGTCCATGCTGAACGAGGTGTCCATCGCCAGGATCACATCCACTCCCGAGAGGGTGACCTCCCGTTCCTCGCGGCCCCACTGCGGGCGGGCGGCGGCGAGGGCGAAGAGCGCGACCGCGGAGACCAGCAGCGCCCGGCGGAGACGGGTCCGGGGCGCGCTCGCCCCGTCCACCAGCCCGGCCCAGCCGGCGCCGAACCGGGCGAGGAGCCGGCGCCTCCGGTGGGCGGCGAACAGGAGCAGGCCGAGCGCGGCCGGCGCGAGAGCCAGCAGCGCGAACGCCGACGGGGCGCCCCAACGCATGTCAGCGGGAGCGGAGCCGGGCCGGACGATTCACGGCGCGGCGCGGAAGGCGGTGGCGCCCAGGCCCACCGAGAGGAAGAGGAGCCCCGCCGCCCAGCCGGCGAGCCTCGGGCCGTCGTCCCCCCAACTCGTCCAGTCCGGCTCGCGGAACTCGGTGCGCTCCAGGTCGTCGATCTCCTCGTACACCGCCCGGAGCCCTTCGGTGTCCCGGGCCTGGAAGTACCGGCCGCCGGTGGCCTCCGCGACCTTCCGCAGCGTCTCGGCGTCCACGCCGGGCGCCCGCCGGGCCGCGCCCCCCGGCATCGCGCCCCCGGTCTCCCGCCCGGCGCCCACGGTATAGACCCGGATGCCGCGCGCCTTCGCCAGCCCGGCGGCGGTCAGCGGGTGGATCTCCCCGGCGTTCGAGACCCCGTCGGTGAGGAGCACGATGACCCGGCTCTCCGCCTCGGAACCGGCGAGCCGGTTCACCGAGGCGGCGACGGCGTTGCCGATGGCGGTCCCGTCCTCGATGTCGCCGATGCCGACCTCGGCGAGTTGCGCCTCGAGGATCTCGTGGTCGAGCGTCAGCGGGGTGACCGTTACCGCGTTCCGGGCGAAGGCCACCGCGCCCAGGCGGTCCCGCTCGCGCCCCCGGACGAAGTCGAGGAGGACTTCCTTCGCCGCCGCCAGCCGGTTCGCCGGGGCGAAGTCCTCGGCCCTCATGCTGGAGGAGATGTCGAGCGCCAGCACGATGTCCACCCCCGAACTCGTCCGGGCGTCGCGGGTCAGCCCGGTCTGGGGGCGGGCGAGCGCGAGGGCGCCGAGGGCGACCGCGGCCAGGACGAGCGCGCCGGGCAGGAAGGACAGCCGGGAGCGGAGCGAGGCCGGGAGGCCGGCCAGCGGCGCCCCGTCGGGGAAGCGGAGCGCCGGCGACGGGGCGCGGAGGCGGGCGAGTCGGGCGAGCCGAGCGAGGCGGCCGAGGCGGGCGGCGGCCCCGCCCCCGTCCCCGGCGGCGCGCCCCGGCCGATTCGACGAGGGGCGGAGGAGCAGCCGCGGCAACAGGGCCGGGACGAAGAGCAGGAGCAGGAGCGCGGCCGGCCAGAGGAGCCTCATCGGGCGGCGCCTTCCCCGGGGGGACGGGCGAAATCGGCGGCCGCGGCCGGCTTCGGCGGAGCGGGCGGCCCGGCGGGCGGCTCGTCGGTTGGGACCGACCGCCCGGGCGCGTCTTCGGGCTCGGCGGGCGTATCGGCGAGGGACGGGCGGGTGCGGTCGAGGAACTTTCCGGCGTCGGCGAAGCGGCCCTCCGCCGCCTCCGGGCGGAATCGGGAATCACCGAACCGGGAGTCACTGAACTTGGCGAGGTCGGCCTCCGCCAGGATGCCGGCGAGGAGCGGCAGCGCTTCCCCGGCCCGGCCGCCGAGGCGGGCGTCGAGGTCGGCGAGGATCTCCCCGGTGGTCCGCTCGCTCCACGCGGTCTCGAAGCGGCGCCCGGCGTACCGCTTCATGATCCCGGCGAGGCGCTCGTAGAAGCGGACCACCTCCCCGGCGGCGAGCAGGCCGGACTGCCCGAGCCGGGCCAGCGCGGCCTCCGCCTCGGCCGCCGGAGGCGGCAGCGGGACGGTTTCCTCCACCCTCGACCGCCGGCGGCGGAGGAACCAAAGGAGCGCGGCGGCGAGGAGGGCGGCGGCGAGGAGCGCGCCGCCGATGACTCCCCAGCGGGGCGGCGCGTCGAACAGGAACGGCCCCCGCAGGTCGTGGATGTCCGCGGCCCGCTCCCCGTCCTCCGGCGGCAGCGAGGAGACCACCCGGACCGGCGTCGGCGGCGCCTCGACCTGCCGCAGTTCCCCGGTCGCCAGGCGGAGGCCGACCGGCAGCGCCGGGACTTCGTGGTCGCCGGGAAGGACCCCGGCCAGCAGCCGGACGATGAATCGGCTGCTCCCCGGCGCTTCCGCGCCGTCGGGCGGGGCGGTCCGCTCCGCGCCGAGCACGCGGAAGTCCCCGAGCGCCTCCGCCGGCGCCGGGGCGGCTTCGGCGTCGGGCGGATGCTCGACTACGACTTCCAACTCGAAGCCCGCGCCCACTTCGACCGGTTCGGAGACGACCGCCGCGCTCGCCCGGATCTCGGCCGGCATCCCGGCCGGCATCCCGGGCGGCGTCCCGGGCGGGGGCGCCGGCGGCTGTCCCGCGCCCGGAGCGGCGAAGGCGCCGACGGCGAGCAGCGGGCCCGCCGCCCGCGCGCGGAGGCCGGAGCGGACGCGCGGCCGCCGCCGCAGGTCGGGGATCATCGCCGGCGCTTCTCCCGCCGGTCGAAGAATCGGCGAAGCGGGGTCTCGTAACTCTCCCCGGCCACCACCTCCACGAGTTCCACTCCCGCTTCGCGGAGTCCCCGCCCCGCCTCCGCCCGCGCCCGTTCGGCGCTCTCCCGGAACGCCGCGGCGACGCGCCGGTCCGAGGTGTCGAGCAGCGCCCGGCGGCCGCTCTCCGCGTCTTCGAACTCGACCAGCCCGATCGCCGGCATCTCCCGCTCGCGGGGGTCGGTCACCCGGATGGCGACGAGGTCGTGGCGGCGCGCCGCCGCCCGCAGCGGGCGCGCCCAGCGGCCCGGCGGGTCGCCGAGGAAGTCGCTCAGCAGGAAGACGGTCGCCCGGCGGCGGGCGGAGCGCAGCAACTCCCCCAGGGCAGCGGCCAGGTCCGTCCCCTCCCCCTCGGGTTCGTAGAACAGGAGGTCGCGCAGCACCCGGAGCCCGTGCCGCTTGCCCTTCCGGGCCGGGAGCCGGGTCTCCGTCCGGTCCGTGAAGAGCACCGCCCCCACCCGGTCGCCGGAGCGGACGGCGGAGAAGGCCAGGGCCGCGGCGACTTCCGCGGCCACGGCCCGCTTGGCGGCGCCGGCGCTGCCGAAGGACTGCGATCGCGAGACATCGAGCAGGAACAGGACGGTGAGTTCGCGCTCTTCGACGAACTGCTTCACATGGAGCGCCCCGGTGCGGGAGGTCACATTCCAGTCCACGGCGCGGATGTCGTCCCCCGGCGTGTAGCCGCGCACTTCGGAGAACTCCATCCCCTGCCCCTTGAAGGTGCTCAGGTACTGGCCGGCCAGGGCCGCCGAGACGAGTTTCCGGGTGCGGATCTCGATCCGCCGCACCCGGGCGAGGAGTTCGGCGGTGGTGACCCCGCCGGCGTCGGCGGCCGCCGCCTCGCCGGCGCGGGCGGCCCGGTACGCGTTCACTCCCGTTCGGCGGCCGTCAAGGCACCTCGACGGCGTCGAGGACCCGGCGGACGATCTCGTCGCCGTCCACTTCCTCGGCCTCCGCTTCGTAGGAGAGGATGAGCCGGTGGCGGAGGACATCCGGCGCCACATGTTTCACATCCTCGGGAGCGGTGAAGTCCCGTCCGGCGAGGAACCCCCGGGCGCGGGAGGCCCGGTAGAGGTCGAGGCTCGCCCGGGGGGAGGCCCCGTGTTCGACGAGCGGGCCGATGTCCAGCCCGTAGGCGCCGGGGTCGCGGGTCGCGTCGGTGAGCGACAGGATGTAGCCGCGGATCCGCTCGTCCACATACATCGCTTCCACCAGTTCGCGGGCGGCGGCGATCTCCTCGGGGCCGAGCACCGGGGAAACCGTCGGGACCGCGAAGTTCGCCATCCGCTCGAGGATCACCCCCTCTTCTTCCCGCGAGGGGAACCCCATCCGGAGTTTCATCATGAACCGGTCCACCTGCGCTTCCGGGAGCGGGTAGGTCCCCTCCTGCTCGATGGGGTTCTGCGTGGCGAGCACCAGGAAGGGCTCCTCCAGCCGGAAGGTCTCGTCCCCGATCGTCACCTGCCGCTCCTGCATGGCTTCGAGCAGGGCGCTCTGGACCTTCGCCGGCGCCCGGTTGATTTCGTCGGCGAGCAGGAAATTGGTGAACACCGGCCCTTTCCGGGGCACGAAGGTCTGGTTCTTCTGGTCGTAGATCAGGGTGCCGATGAGGTCCGCCGGCAGGAGGTCCGGCGTGAACTGCACCCGGGAGAACTCGGCGCGCACGCTCTCGGCGACGCTCTTCGCGAGCAGCGTCTTGGCGATGCCGGGAACGCCCTCGATGAGCAGGTGGCCGCGCGTCAGCAGCCCGACCAGGACGCGCTCCACCGCCGTCTTCTGCCCGACCACCACCCGGCCGAGTTCCGCGGTCAGCCGGTCGGCGAACGCCTCCCGGACTTCCCGCGCCCGCTCCGGGGAACCGGCGGCGACCGCCGAACCCGCCGGCGAATCCGCCCGCCTCTCCAAGTCGCTCATGTGGCTGTCCGGAAACTCCTCGGTAACTCGATTCCTCCCGCGGCGACCCCCTTCCCGGAAAACTCCCCGGGAAGGCGCCGGTTCCCGAAAATCCTAATCGGCCCCGCCCCGGCGGCTCCGGGACGACGACCGGCCTCGGACTTCGCCGCCATGCGCAATCCTATTGCGCAATATGTCCGGGCGGCATCGCGTTCGCCCGCGGAGCGGCGGCTTCGTTAACATCCGCTAAACGATCTCTTCCCTCGCCGTTCCGGCCTGACGGGCCGCGGAGGTTTCCAACATGTCCCATCCCTTCGGTAAGCGCCTGCGCCTCGCGCTCGCCGGCTGCCTCGCCGCCGGCCTCCTCGCCGTCCCGGCCCTCGCCCGCGAGAAGTCCGAACTCGGCACGGTCCACTTCCCGAACTCCGGTTCGGAGGCCGCCCAGGCCGCCTTCCAGCGCGGCGTGGCCGCCCTCCACAGTTTCTGGTACGAAGAGGCCGCCGAGGCCTTCCAAAACGCCCAGGAGATCGACCCGGACTTCGCGCTCGCCTACTGGGGAGAAGCGCTCAGCCACAACCACCCGCTCTGGTACGAGCAGGACATCAGCGCCGCCCGCGAAGTCCTCCGGCGGTTCGGCGCCACCCGCGCCGAGCGGCGGAAGAAGACGCCCACCGAGCGGGAGCGGATGTACCTCGAAACCGTGGAAGTCCTCTACGGCGCCGGCGACAAGTTCGAGCGCGACCGGAAGTACCACGAGGCCTTCCGCCGGCTGGCCGAGGCGCACCCGGAGGACAACGAGGCCCAGGCCTTCTACGCCCTCTCCTACCTGGGACTGGTGCGGCGCGGCGAGCCGGGCTTCCACCGGCAGATGAAGGCCGGCGCGATCGTCTCCCGGCTCTTCCGGGACGAGCCGAACCACCCCGGCGCCGCCCACTATGTGATCCATTCGTTCGACGACCCGGAGCACGCCCCGCTCGCGCTGGAAGCGGCGAACCGCTACGCGGAGATCGCGCCCGAAGCGCACCACGCCCAGCACATGCCCTCCCACATCTTCGTGCAGCACGGGATGTGGAACCGGGTGTCCGCCTCGAACGATGTGGCCTACCGCGCTTCGGCGAAGTGGGTCGCGGACAAGAACCTCTCGATCACCAAGCGGGACTACCACAGCCTCGAATGGAAGGCCTACGCCGACCTGCAGCGCGGGGTGTACGGCCCGGTGCTCGACGCCGTCGCCGTGGTGGAAGCGGCCGCCGACGAGACGGATTCGATGCGCCTCGAGCGGATCGCCGCTTCGATGGTCGCCCGCCACGCCATCGAGACCGGGAGGTACGACGCCATCACCCTTCCCGAGGGCGAGACGGACACCAGCCGGTACAACTCGACCGCGAACCTGCTGCTCGCGGCGGGGATGAAGGCCGCCGCGGCGCGGGACGCCGAGGGCGCCGACGAAGCGGCGCGGCGCCTGAAGGCGCTGGCGAAGGCCCGTGAGGAAGCCGGCGAGTCCTACCAGGCGGATTCCGTCCGCATCATGCTGCACGAAGTGAAGGCCCTCGCCGCCTCGGTCCGGGGCGACGCCGGGTCCGCCCTCGAACACGCCGCGAAGGCGACGGCGATCGAGGAGCGCCAGGATCCGCCTTCCGGCCCGACCTACCCGATGAAGCCCTCGCACGAACTGCGCGGGGAGTTGCTGCTCGCCGCCGGGAAGCCGGAGGAGGCGAAGGCCCAGTTCGAGACCAGCCTCACCCGGACGCCGAACCGGACCGCCTCGCTGCTCGGCCTGGCGCGGGCCTCCGCCGCGCTCGGCGACGAGGCCGGAGCGAGCCGGGCCTACGCGACGCTCGAGACCTTCCTGACCGAAGCGGAGAGCGATGTGCCGTTCCTCGCCGAAGTCCGGAGCAACGCCCGGACGACCACCGACCAGCAGTAGCCGCCGCCCGCCGATCGACCCCGGCGGCGTCCCGGCGAGGGGGAAACCCCTTCGCCGGGACGCCGCCGGGTTTCCGGCGTACGGCCGCCGGACTCAGGGGCGGGCGGTGTAACCGGAGCGGGCGCGGACCCGGACGCCCCGGCGCTTCACCTCGACGCGGAGGGGGACGAAACCGCGGTGTTCCGGCGGAGGCGTGAAGGCGAGCACATAGCGGACGCGGAGTTCGTCGAGGATCTCGCGGAACGCCGCCGTCAGGTCCCGGTCGTCGCGCACCTCCACGGTCCGGCCCCCGCTTTCCTCGCTCAGCCGGCGGAGGAACCGCCGGCCCCGCTCGTCGGAGTCCACCGAGCGCGAAGCCCGGTGCGGCGGGGCGATCACGGCGTACACCAGTGACTCGGTGGCCTGCATGGAGCGGAGGACTTCCGGCTCGCCCGCCCAACTCAGGTTGTCGTCGCCGTCCGTGAACACGAGCAGCACCCCCCGGCCCGACCCGCCCCGGAGCGCCGCCAGCGAGAGGAGGACGGCGTCGCGGAGCGCGGTCGGCCCTCCCGCCATCGTCCGCCGGATCCGCCGGCCCACCTCCGGGCCGCAGGGGCCGAAGGGCCGGAGCCAGCGCGCCACCATCGAGATGGCGACCACCGCGCAGGAGTCCCGCTCGCCGAGGGAGGAGGCGAAGGCCGTCGCCCCTTCGGCGAGCCGGCGCCGGCGTTCCCCCGCGGTGCTCGCGCTGACATCCATGGCGAACAGCACCGCGAGGGCGAGCGAGTCGCGGTCCACCAGCCGGAACCCGATCGGCTCGCCGGCGGCGAAGAGGGTGAAGTCGTCCGGCGAGAGGTCCTCCACCGGCTCGTCCCCCCGGAACGCGGAGACATCCACCAGCACCGCGCGCGTTTCCACGCGGAATTGGGATCGCCCCTCCGCCGGGCCGACCGCGGGAAGCAGCGCCGCGAAGAGCGCGGCCGAAGCGTGACGGCGGCGGCCGGCGCAGCGCAAGACAGCCGGGATCAGGCCGGGATCAGGCCGCGAGTCGGCGCAGGAAGGAGAGTCCCGGTTCCTCCGCCTCCGCCCAGGTGGTCAGGAAGTCCAGCCAGGGAGTCTCGTAGTCCCGCTGCGACAGGAAATCGCCGGCCAGTTCCGCCGCGGCCTCCCCGAGGCCGCGGTCCTGCATCGCCGCCACCAGCGCGGCGACCGCGGCGGGCGAGGAGGGGAAGGCGCTGACCGCTTCCCGCAGCGGCGGGATCTCGGCCTCGCCGGGCCGGCGGCGCATCGCCGACTCCGCGGCGAGGAGCCGCAGCGGCGCCAGCAGCCGCCGGGGGACCGGCTCGACCACGCGGGCGAGCGACCGCTCGGCGGCGTCGTAGTCCCCCTGCCCCAGTTCGGCGAGCGCGGTCCGCAGGTGGAGGTCGGCGGGAGTTCCCATCGCCCGGGCGGTGGCCCGGTCGGACGCCGCCGCCTCCTCGCGGCTCCAGCCGCGGCGGCGGACCGCTTGGACGAGCGCGCTGCCGGCCTCCTTCCATAGATCCTCTTGGCGCAGGTAGCGCGCGCCGAGCAGGTCGAGGGCGGCCCGCTGCCAGGCGAGGGCCGGGTCGCTCCGGGGACCGCCGGCGTCGAACGCGGACCGGGCTCCGCCCAAGTCCAACCGGGACAGGAGCATCCGTCCGACGGCGAGGTGGAGTTCGCGGTTCACCAGCCGCCGCAGGTCGTCGGACGCCGAGCGGCCCCAGGCGCGCCCGGCTTCTTCGCGGAACTCCGACGGGAGACCCGGCGGCCAACCCTCCTCCAGGGAGCGGATCGGCCGGGAGGTCAGCCGGCCCAGCGCCGCCGCCCCGCGGAACCGGGCGGCGCCTTCGGCGTGGAGCAGCGCCGCTGCGAGGCGCTGCCGGAAACCGACGGGCGTCCCCGGCGGCGGGCAGCCGTCGAGGAAGGCGCGCTGCGCCGATACCGCGTCCTCCGGGCGGACCTCGAAGGCGCGCCGCGCGGACTCCACGAACCGCCCTTCGCGGTACCCGGCCACCCACTCGGCGTACTCGCCGGCCGCGGCGCCCCGGGACCGGCCGCCGCGGATCCGGCCCGCCGGCCGCCGCATGGCGTCTACCGGGAGGAGGGCGCCGCGCCGGCGCGCCGGGGCGGCCCCTCCCGGACGAGGTCGAGGAAGGCGCCGGCGTGGGAGACCCGGATCTCGGTCCCCTCGGTGAGCGGGACGGCCTCCCGGAAGAAGAACCGCTCCGCCCAGTCCCGGTCGAACCGCCGGATCCTCAGCAGCGTGGCGGCTTCGCCGTCCGGCCCGACCGCCTCCACCGTGAACCCCTCCGGGCCGAATCCCCCGCCCCCGGCGCCGCCGCCCTCCGGCGGGTAGAGCGCCAGGAGATCGCCCGAGAGGCGGGTGCTCCCCGCTTCGACGGCGACCGTCTCCAGCGGGCGGGAGTCGGCGGCGGCGGGAAGGACGACCACTTCCGGGAGGTGGCGGAAGGCGAGTCCCTCCGTCTCGAACCCCTTGCGGTACTCCAGGAGGAGGTGGAGGGCCGCGTCGGCGGGCAACTCGCGGCGGGTTCCCGGGGGCAGCCCGCCGGACTCCGGCCGCCGCCCCTGCCCCACCACCCAGACGAACACCGGGACGCCGTCCTCGCAGCCGCCGCGAAGCAGCACCGCGCGGCGGAGGATCGGCGCGGCGGCGCCGGGGTCGAACCGGAAACCGCCCGCCGCGGGCGGGGCGTCCTCCGGGCGTTCGAGCCGGACGCACCGCTCGGCTTCGGAAGTCCCTTCGCCGACCTCCACCGGGGCCTCCCCCCGGAGCCGCGCGGCGCCCGCCGGGAATCCGGCGCCCGGCGCCCCGCCGTTCGACTCCCCCCCGGTCGACTCCCCGCCCCCATCGGGCGGGCGACCCTCCGGAGCGAGGCCGATCGCCCAGTCCACCAGCAGGTTCGTCTCCCGTTCGTCCAGCGTGCGGGCATGCGCGAAGTCGCCGACGCCGTCGTCCGGCAGCCACGGCGGCATCCGGCGCTCCAGCACCTGCCGGGCGATGGAGTTCGCCCAGGGGAGGGCGTCCGCGTAGCGCATCAGGTTGACCGGCGCCGGCCCCTCCCCGGAGTGGCAGGACGCGCAATGCCGCTCCAGCAGCGGACGGACCTCCCGCCAGTAGGCGTACCGCGAGAGTTCCGGCTCGTGCGCCGACGCGGCGCCCCCCACCCCGAACGAATTCCCGAACGAATCCCCCACCGAGCCGCCGCCGGGGCCGAAGAGCGTGAGGCCGAGCGCCCACCCCGCCCCGGCGAGCGCTCCGGCGGCGAAGGGCCAGCCGGGCCGGAGGGCGGCCGCCGCCGCGCGCGTCCGGGTCACCGCGGGCATCCCGCCCCGGCGAGCGCCGGGAGGCCGCTCATCCCCTCGGCGAAGACCGTGTAAGCCTCCTCGACCCGGGTCCGGTCACCGGCGTCGCCGTGGAGGTCGAGCAGCCAGGCGCCCCGGACGATGCGCTTCAGCGCCGCCCAGGGCCGCTCTTCCGGGCCCAGGCGCTCCCCGTAGGCGAGCGCCAGTTCCTTCGCTTCGAGCGCCGGGATGAACAGGTCCGCCCAGCGCCCGGCGGAGATCAGGTTCCGGACCCGCCGATCCCGGTCGTGGATCTCCCGGAGGATCGCCTCCGGCCGCTCGGGGATCCGGAGTTCCGGCAGGCCCCCCGCCGAGGGGGAGTCCGCCGACCCGGCGGCGGATTCGGACGCGAGCCGCGCCCGCTCCGCTTCCGGCAGGAAGACGAAGTCGAACCGGGCTTCCTCCTCCCGGTCCGGGAACCGCACGAAGGCGGTGAAGGAAGCGCGTTCGTCGGGATCCGTCTCCGCGGGCATCTCCAGCGCCTCCGGGGCGGAGGCGAGCGGCGCCGGGTCGCCGATCGGCTCTCCCCGGTCGTCGGCGGGGACGGCGCGGGCGCGGAACCCCGCCGGGGGCAGCGGGCGGGTGAACGAGTCGTAGAAGTAGAGGCGGAAGGCGCCGTCCACCAGCGCGCCTTCGAGGTGGTGCACGCCGTCCGGGGCCATGAACAGGACGCCCCCGTGGCGCGGGTTGTGGTCGCCGTGCTCGGCCCGGCGGGTCGTTCGGTCGCGGGGCGCCCCGCCTTCGCACTCGCCCGGCTCGGGGAACAGGCGGTCCGGCGCGTCCGGGCAGAACCAGACGACTTCGCGCGTCGTCGGCGCCAGCGGTTCGCCGGTGGACGGACAGGTCCCCGGCGTCTCGGAGACGACGGCGTCCGTTTCGTCCGCGAGGCAGACATAGCGGGTGGTCAGCGTCCGGCGCACCATGGCCATGCCGCAGATCGCGCAGCGGGAAGGCCCGGCGGCCTGGCGGTCCCGGTGCATCGGGCAGAGGAAGACCGTGTAGTCCTCCTGGACGGGCGTCCCGGCGGGCGTCCCGGCCGGCGCGCCCCCGGCGGCGGAGGCCCAACCGGAAGAAACCAGGAACGCCGCCGCCAGGACGAGGCGCCGGCGTCGGCTCGGGGGTCTCGACGAAGGAGCCACGGCGGAAATGTACCGATCAGGCGGGCGGCGGCTCCGACGACTGCCCCGGGGGTGACTCCGACGGGGAGGCCGTCAGCGGGACCACGATCCCTTCGGCGGCGCGCGCCAGGGACTCCGGGGCGAGCAGGATCTCCTCGCCCCAGACCCCGGCGCCGACGCCGAGCACCGGCTCCGCCATGAGCGCCTCGTCGAGGAAGGTGCGGACGCCGGGCGGCTGCCAGGAGAACGGCGGGATGGAGCCGATCCGGTAGCCGGTGAAGGCGAGCACCGCTTCGGGGCTGGCCAGGCGGATGTTCCGGTTGCCGAAGGCGCGTTTCAGCAGCCGGGAGACGGCGCTCCGGTCGCCGCCGACGGCGACGAGCGCCCGCTCGCCGGTCCCGGACTCGAAGACCAGCGTCTTCACCATCTGGCTCTCCCGGAACCCGAGCGCCCGGGCGACGGAAGCCGCCCCCTTCGGCGTCGTCGCCGGGAAGGTCCGCCGCTCCCAGGGGATGCCCCGTTCGTCGAGGTGCCGGTGGGCGGGCAGCCGCCCGTCGGGACCTCGCTCGGGGCCTCGCTCGGGGCCTCGCTCCGGACTCACCGGCCGCCCTCCCCTCCGGCGCGGCGGGCGAGTTCCGAGCCCACCGCCCGCCCCGCCCGGCGCACCGCCGCCCGCGGCAGCAGCCGGACGAGCAGGGGCGTGAGCCGGGGCAGGAAGCCGGGATTCACCACCACCCGGCCCCGGAGCGCCCCCCGGTAGCCGGCGCGGGCGACCGCCTTCGGGTCGGCGAGCGCCAGCCGCCGGACCCCGGAGAGCCGGCGGATCCCGGCGGTGGACAGGAACGGGGTGTCCACCGGCCCCGGGCAGAGCACGCTCACGGTGACGCCGCTGCCGGCCAGTTCCCCGGCCAGCCCCTCGGTGAGATGGAGCAGGAACGCCTTGGCGGCGGCATAGACGGTGAAACCGAGCCCGGGGACATACCCGGCCCCGGAACCCACATTCAGGATCCGCCCGCTCCCGGAGCGGAGCATCTCCGGCAGGAAGAGGCGGCAGAGGTCGGCCGGCGCGGAGAGGTCGAGCGCGATCATCGCCCGCTGGAGCCGGAGCGGGACCTCCGTGAACGGGCGGCTCACCCCGAACCCGGCGTTGTTCACCAGGAAGTCCACCCGGAGACCGCGCTCCCGGACCTCCTCGAACAGCCGCTCGGCGGCGCCGGCCCCGGTGAGGTCGAGCGGGAGCGCGACGGCGCGGACCCGATACTCGTCCTCGATCCGTTCGGCCAGCCGGGCGAGGCGCTCCCCGTTCCGCGCCACCAGCACCGTGTCCCGGCCGTCCGCGGCGGCGAGGAGCGCGATCTCCCGCCCGATCCCGGTGGAAGCCCCGGTGACCAGGGTCCAACCGGACACCGGCGCGCCGGGCGGCGCCCCTTCGACCGGCGCCGACCCCTCCGGCTCGCCTCTTTCCGCCACGCGCTCCCCGCTCGTTCGCCGGTACCATCCCCAGTCTATTCCGCCCCGTGATCGAACCTCCTCCCGCGCCGCCCCGACCCCGCCTGATCCCGCGCGAGATCTCGCAACTCGCGTTCAACGCGCGCGTCCTCCAGGAAGCCCGCGACGAGACCGTGCCGCTCCTCGAGCGGCTGCGGTTCCTCGGCATCTTCTCGAGCAACCAGGACGAGTACTACCGGGTGCGCGTCGCCACCATCCAGCGGCTGCACCGGCTCGGCGGCAAGGGGCGGCAACTGCTCGGCGGCGACCCCGGCGACCTGCTCGAGGAGATCCAACGCCGGATCCTCAACGACCAGAGCGTCTTCCTCGACACCTACGACCTCCTGCTCGGCCAACTCGAGGAGCACGGGATCCACATCCTCACCGACCGGGACCTGAACGAGGAACAGGGCCGCTTCGTCCGCGACTACTTCACCCGGAAGGTCCGGCCGCGCCTCACGCCGATCATGCTCGGCGGCAAGGGGAAGCGGCTCCAACTCGACGAGCGGGACATCTACCTCGGAGTGGAGGTGGAGCGCCACGGCCGGGAGGGGATGCACGCCATCGTGGACATCCCGGTGCGGGCCGTCGGGCGGTTCGTCCGCCTGCCGTCGCCGAAGAACGGCGCGACGATCATCCTCCTCGAAGATGTGATCCGGCGCCACCTCGCGGACATCTTCTCGATCTTCCGCGTGAGGCACACCCACGGGTATGTGGTGAAACTCACCCGCGACGCGGAAATCGACCTCGACGGCAATCCCCGGGACAGTTACCTGCGCCAGGTGCAGAAAAGCGTGCAGTCCCGGCGGACGGCGCCGCTGGTGCGGTTCGTGTACGACGCCACCATGCCGCCGACGCTCCTGAAGTCGCTCTGCCGCGCGCTCCGGGTGGACGACCGCTGCGTCCTGGTCCCGGGCGGGCGGCACCACAACTTCAAGGACTTCATCCACTTCCCCCGGCTGAAGAAGGACCTCCGGTACCGGCCGTGGCCGCCGCTCGGCGTGCCGGCGATCGACGGGAGCCGCTCCATCATGCGCGCCATCCGGGGCGGCGACATCCTGCTCGAAACTCCTTACCAGCGGTTCTCCAGCCTCATCGATCTCCTGCGCGAAGCGGCGATCGACCCGAAGGTGACCCGCATCTACATCACCATGTACCGGGTCGCCCCGAACTCCGGCGTCGTGGGGGCGCTGGTGAACGCCGCCCGGAACGGCAAGCAGGTCACCGCGGTGGTGGAACTCACCGCCCGGTTCGACGAGGCCACGAACATCGAGTTCACCGACATCCTGACCCGCGAGGGCGTGCGCGTGGTGTTCGGCCCGGAAGACCTGAAGATCCACGCCAAGATGGGCGTGATCGAACGCAAGGAGCGCGGCGAACGCGTCCGCTACGGCTTCCTCGGCACCGGGAACATGAACGAGGACACCGCGGCGATCTACGCCGACCATTTCCTGCTGACCGCGCACCCCGGCATCTGCTCGGACATCGCCCGGCTGTTCCGGGTGATCCGCCGCCCGTACGAAGAGCGGAACATGGAGCACCTGGTCGCTTCCCCGTGGGACCTCCACGACTTCGTCGCCGGGAAGATCCGCGCGGAGACCGAGCGCGCCCGGCGCGGCGAACCGGCCTTCATCGAGGCGAAACTCAACAACCTCACCCACCCGGGCATCATCGCGCTCCTCTACGAGGCCGCGGACGCCGGGGTGGACCTCCGGTTCATCGTGCGCGGCACTTTCTCGATCCCGACCGAAGAGGTCCCGGCCCGGGGCGCGCTCCGCGCCATCACCATCCTCGACCGGTACCTCGAGCACTCCCGGATCCTGGTCTTCGGGAACGGCGGCGACCCGCAGTTCTACCTGAGTTCCTCCGACTGGATGCCGCGGAGTTTCAACCGCCGGATCGAGATCGCCTTCCCCATCTACGACCCGGCGGTGCGAAGCAAACTCCGCCGGTACTTGGACCTGCAGTTCGAGGACAACTGCAAGGCGCGCGAACACGGCCGCGCCGGCGAGAACCGCCGGGTCCCCGCCGGCGAGGCGCGGATCGCGGCGCAGGAGGCGATCTACCGGCGGATCGCCGAGGAAGCCGAGGAAGAGCGGCGGTCCGCAGTCGAGGAGGCCGCCGAAGTCACCGCGGGCTGAGCAGCAGCGCGGCCAGCGCGCCGCCCCGGTCGAGGGACTCGTAGGCGGACGCCGCCTCCGCGAACGGCGTCCGCAGGGTGACCAGCCGCTCCAGCGGGACTTCGGCGAGCAGCCGCCAGGCAGTCTTCCGGCGGCGGGCCACCGACCAGGCCGGGCCGAGGGGAGGCAGCCGGCTGACCTGCGAGGAGACGAGGCGCAGCCGGCCCCGGTGGAAGGCGCCGCCCAGGTCGAGCGGCGTCGGGTCTCCGGCGAGCCAGGAGCCGACGACGATCCGGCCCTCCGGCGCCGCCAGCCGGAGCGCCCCGTCGAGCGCGGCGGGGTTCCCGGAGACCTCGTAGACCAGGTCCGCCCGCGCCCCGGAGGCCGACTCCGCCTCTTCGGGCGAGACCGAGGACGACGCGCCGAACTCCCGCGACCGGGCGCGGCGCTCCGGGTCGGGATCGGCGGTGACCAGGTCGTCGAGCGGAAAGCGGGCGAGGAGCGCGGTGAGGGCCAGGCCGAGCGCGCCCTGCCCGAGGACCGCCACCCGTTCCCCGGCGAGGGGGCGCCCGTCGAGCAGGAGGTTCACCGCCGTCTCCAGGTAGGGGAAGAGCGCGGCCCGCTCGTCGGGGATTCCCGGAGGCGGGCGCTCGAGGTCCGCGGCCGCCGCGGTGAACGCCGTCCGGTGCGGGACGAAGGCAAACACCCGGTCCCCGGGGGCGAGGGCGCCGGCGGGAGGCGGGCCGGCGCCCGGCGGCGCGGGCTCGCCCAGCCGTTCGACGACGCCCACCGAGGCGTAGCCGTAGGGGAACGGGAACCGGAAGGCGCCGCCGCGGAGGGCCGTGAGGGTTTCGTCGCGCGCCAGGCCGGGGTCGAGCCGGCCCCGGTAGGCGGCGAGTTCGGTCCCGGAACTGATCGCCGAGAGGCGCGTCCGGACGAGCGCCTCGCCGGCCTGCGGCCCCGGGAGCGCTTCGCGCCGGACGCCGATCCGCCGGGGCCCCTCGAACCAGACGGCGAGCCGTTCCTCCCGGCCGCGGCCAGCCGGCGGCGGGCCGGGCGCCTCGACGCGCGGGCGCGGCGCCCCGGCGCCCGAAGTCACCGGCCGGCGGCGGGGCCGCGGCGCGGGCGACCGAAGCGGGGCCGGCCGGCGAACACCAGGTCGTCGCCGTACCGGGCCCAGGCCAGGCCGTCGAGCGCGACCGGCGCCGAGACCCGGGCCAGCGCCGGTTCGCCGCCGAGCAGGCGCGGCGCCACCGTGACCACCACGCAGTCGGCGAGCCGGGCGGCGAACAGGGAGGTGAGCACCCGGCTCCCCCCTTCGACCAGGAGCCGGCGGACGCCGCGCCGGGCGAGGGCGCGGAGCAGCGGACGGAGCGGGACCCGGCCATCCTCCGGGGCGAAGCGCAGGACCTCGGCCCCGCGCGCGGCGAGCCGTTCCGCCCGCGCCGCCGGGGCGTCCGCGGTGGCGGCGACCACCGGCCGGCGGCGCCCGGCGCCGGGGAGGAGCCGCGCGCTCCCCGGCAGCCGCAGCCGGCTGTCGAGCACCACCGGGACCGGGTCAGGCCCCGCGGCGAAACGGACGGTCAACCGGGGGTCGTCGGCGAGCACCGTGCCGATGCCCACCAGGATGGCGTCGTGCCGGGCGCGCAGCCGGTGCGTCAGCGAGAGCGCCCGGTCGCCGCTGAGCCGGAGCATCTCGCCCGGAACGAGGGCGATGGAGCCGTCCAGACTCTGCGCGTAACTCACCGTGACCCGGGGCCGGCTCGGCGGCCCGGCGCGGGCCCGGCCGCCGGGGCCGGCGCCTCCGGGCTCGGTCAGGCGGGCGATCTCGTCTTCGAGCGCCGACTCGGCCCCGCCGCCCATCAGGAGTCCGCCGCCGACTCCTCGGGCGCCGGCGCCCGGCGCACGCCCACTTCCTCGATCAGGACTTCCCCGGGAGTCCCCGGGTCGAAGCGGAAGCGGACGCCGGTGAACGCGGTTTCCGGCGCCGCGCCCTCGGCGGCGGGCAGCCCTTCGGCCGCGGGCGGCTCCTCGGCGCCGGGCAGCGGGAGCAGCGCGGCGAGCGGCAGGAACACGGTCTGGGGGATGTCCTCGGTGTCCCGCCGGTACCGCCGCCGGGTGAGGTCTTCCGACTTCAGGAACCGGACCTCGAACGGGGGCTCGGGAGACAGCGAGGAAGCGACCGGCGCCTCGGGGCCCTCCCGTTCGGGAAACAGGAGTTGCGCGGTCATGGCGAGCGGAGGCCGCGCCCAGGGCGTCCCGTCGCCGGAAGAGTCCGGCGCCTCCGGGTTCCACACCAGCGACAGGCGCAGTTCGTCCCCGGGGGCGAAGGGGATCGGCTCCGCGAAGCGGATCTCGTACTCGGGGGACGCGCTCCCCGCGGCGCCGGCCCGGACCCGCAGCCGGACCGCGGAACTCCCCTGCCGGGAGCCGTCCCGGAAGAGCATCTCCTCCTCGCTCCAGTCGGCGAACCCGGAGGCCCGGACGACGGAACCGGGGAGTCCCCCGGTGGTCAGGTCGAGGTCCTCGTCGAACCCGGCGATCTTCCGGGTGAGCGAGTCCGCGTACTGGTTGGCGAAGAGCGCCGACGGCAGGAACCGGGCGCCCGAGCGGTAGTCCCGGAAGAGCGGCAGGAACTCCGCTTCGCCGAGGAGCGAAGCGCGCAGGAAGGCCGACAGATAGACCGCCGCCGCCCGCTGCTGCTCCTCCGGGGCGAGCAGCGGCGCCCGGTTCAGCCAGAGCGCGCCGGGGAGACCCGAGTCCATCCCCCAAGTGGTGTTGAACTGCCCGTGGTTCGCGCCGTGGAGCACCACCCCCGCCTTGAACCGGAAGGGGAGGAGCCCGTCCTCCGTTTCGGCGTCCTCGGAGAAGCGCACCCGGTGGTACTGCCTCAGGCCGTGGAAACTGGGCTCGTCGGTGTCGTAGGAGCCCTGGATGGCGAAGAAGTCCACATCCCGGAGTTCCATCCGCCGGGGATACCGGCGGTCGATCTGGGCGACCGCCGCGACCGCGCGGATGCCGAAGCGGTAGTCGAGGGTGAATTCCGCGTCGTCGGGGAAGTGGTCGAGGTCGTTGAGCGCGGCGGCGATCGCCGCCGCCTCGCCGCCCCGGGAGTGGCCGACGAGCGCCACCCGCTCGAAGTCGAGCCGGTTGTAGAGCGGCGTTCTCGGGTTGCGGCTCCACTCCCGGAAGAAGCGGAGGTGCTCGAGCAGGAGGATCGCCCGCGCGGGCATTTCGCGGCCGCCGAAGTCCCCGGACCAACTCCCGTTCAGGAAGTTCGCGTCCACCGAAGCCGCGGCGATCCCGTGGCTGGCGAACAGGTCGAGCAGGTAGTCGTAGCCGGCGTCGGAGAAGTCCTCCATCCGGTGGTTCCCGTGGACCACCAGGGCGATCGGCCGCCGGTCCCCGGCGTCCACCTGGGGCAGGACCAGGCGCCCGTTCAGGGGCGCGCGGGAGATGCCGAACCCCCACCACCACTCCCGGTGGCGGGCGCGGAACCCCTCCCACTCCGGCAGGAGTTGGCTCAGGTCCACCCGCCGGGATTCGATGTCCACCGCCTCGCCGTACTCCGGCCGGCGGGCGTCGGTCCCGCTGCCGTAGGTGAGCCGGGTCGTGGCGTAGGGGCCGGGCGCGGCCGGGTCGGAGGGGATCGGCGCCGGCGGGGAACCGGGCTGGGCCACCGGCGCCCGGGGCCAGGGATCGCTTCCGGGCGAAAGGAGCCAGGAGACGCCGAAGGCGGCGATCGCGAGACCCGGCGCGGCGAGGGCCAGTCCCGGCCAGCGGGAGGAAGCGTGCGGCGGCCGGAGGAACCAGGCGCCGCCGAAGGCGAACAGGAACGGCCCGCCGAAGACCACGGCGACCAGCCCCGGCAGCAGTTCCTCCGGCCAGCGGAGGGCGAACGAGCGGAGCAGGTAGAGGCTCGCCCCGGAGGCCAGCAGCACCACCGCCACATCGCCGGAGAGGCGGCGGAGCGCGCCCGACAGGAGCCAGCCGACGCCGACGAAGGCGAGCAGGGACAGCACCCCGGCGGCGAGGCCGACGAACGCCGGGAGCACCGTGCCCGGCAGCGCCCCGTAGAAGACCGCCGCGAAGGTGTGGAGGACGACCACGCAGAACGCCGCCGCCCCGGCGCCGGCGGCGTAGAACCGCACATGGTCGCGGAGCGGGCCTTCGGAAGCCCCCGCCCCGCGCCGGCGCCGCCTCAGGACCACCGCGCCGGGCGCCTCCCCCGCGCCTTCACCGCGGCGAGACGCCGGTTCCCGGCTCGCCCGGCCGCCGGGGTCTCAGGAGGAGGATTCCCGGAGGTAGGCGTCGGTGCCGTCCAGCCAGTCCTGCCGGGGCGGGTTGAAGATGTCCACATCGAGCGTGTCCTCGAGCGCGATCGCCTTGTGGGGAACCCACGACGGCAGCACCAGCACCTCCCCGGCGCGCACATCGATCGGCTCGGAATCTTCGTCGCGGATCCAGAACCGCAGCGCCCCTTCGAGCACATAGGTGATCTGCTCGTTCTCGTGGGAGTGCATCGGCACGACCGCCCCCTTCGCCAGGTAAACATGGGTGAGCATCGTCCGTTCGGCGGTGATCATCCGGCGGCCGATCCGGTCGTTCAGCCGCTCCTTCGCCATGTCTTCCCAACGGAAGCGCCGAACCTCGTCGTTCGCGGCCATGGAAACTCCCTTCCGCGCGGCGTCGCGCCGCGCCCCGGCCCCGAGCCATCCCCGCCGGGGCCGAACGGCGAAACATGATACCGGGCGCCCCCTTCCGGCCCGCGGAGAGGCCGCCCCGCCCTCCGCTTCCCGACCGGAGCGTCGGAACTCCCCGCAGGGTTTCCCCGCCGAAGGGCACCCCCCGGGCTCGACGGGCCGTCAGTTCCAATAGCCGACGGCCAAACCCAGCGCGGCGCCGAAGCCGACGATCACCAGCGGCGCCGCGAGCATCGCGCCCGCCACGCGGGCGAGCGGACGCGGCTTCCTTCGGCCGGGGACGAAGCAGATCAGCCCCTGCGCGCCGATCGCGGCGAAGAGCGCGCCGTAGGCGGCGCCGGGCCGGGCGCAGTAGGGGCAATCCGGCGGCCCCGGCGTCTGGATGTTGCAGTGCGCCGCGCCGCCCGCCCGGAGCGAAACGCAGCCGCAGTCGTAGGTCAGGTGGCAGAGGTCGAGGAAGAACACCGAGACGGCCGCCGCCGCCACGACGAAGCCGGCGGCCCGCAGCCAGAAGCCGCCCCGGCCGGAGCGCCGGCCCGAGCGCCGCCCGTCGTCCTCCACCGCCTCGTCCTCCCCTTCCTCCGCTCCGCCCCCGCCCGCTCTTCCGACCGCCGGATTCTACGGCGCGGGAGGGCTCCGGGAACGGCGCTCGCCCGTAAGATTTCCGGCGCGGGGATGCGAGCGGAGCGGCGGGAGCGGGAGCGGCGGCGGGTCGGGGCGCTGCTGCTCCTGCCGGCGCTGCTCGCGGTCGCGGCGTTCGCCGCGGCGCCCATCGGGGTGCTGATCCGGCTCTCGCTCTTCGAGCCCGGCCCGCTCGCCCCGCTCGAAGGCGCGGCGTCGCTCGCCTCCTTCGCGGCGCTCGCGGAATCCCCCTACCCCGCGGTGGCGCTCCGCACCCTCCGGCTGGCGGCGCTCACCACTCTCTTCACGGCGCTCCTCGGCTTCCCGGCGGCGGTCGCCCTCTCCCGGTCGCGGGGCGCGTGGCGGAGCGCGCAGTTGCTCATCGTGGTGTCGCCGCTGCTCATGTCCATCGTGGTGCGCGCTTACGGCTGGATGCTGCTCCTCGGGCGCCAGGGCTTCCTCGGCGGGCTCCGGGAAGCGGTCGGCCTGCCCCGCGCCGGGCTCCTCCACACCGAGACCGCCGTCCTGCTGGCGCTCGTCGAATCCTTCCTCCCGTTCATGATCCTGGCGCTCACCGCGAGCCTCGACCGGATCGACCCGCGGCTGGTCGAGGCCGCCCGCAGCCTGGGCGCCTCCCCGTTCCGGGCCTTTTCGCGGGTCACCCTGCCGCTCGCGCTGCCCGGGCTGGTGGCCGGCGCGAGTTTCGTGTTGGTCGGCGGGCTCTCGGCCTACGCCACCCCGGCCCTGCTGGGCGGCGCCGCGACCCGCACCCTGGTCCTGGAGATCTACGAACTCGTCGCGGTCACCTTCGACTGGCCGACCGCCGCCGCCGCGTCGCTCGCGCTGCTCGCCGCGGCCTCGGCGCTGGTCGCCGCCGGGGCGCTCGTCAGCCGCCGGCGGACCGCCGCCTGGTTCGGGGCGTGAGGGCGATGCCGCCCGGAAGTTCGCCCGGCGCGCGCCCGGGGAGGCACGCGCTCGCCGCCGCCGCCGGGCTGGCTTACGCCCTCCTGCTGGCGGCGCCGCTGGCGGTGCTCGCCTACTCGCTCAGTCCGACCGCGGCGCTGGAGATCCCGCCGACCGGCGCCAGCCTGCGGTGGTACGCCGGCCTGCTCGACCAGCCCCGGCTCCTGTCCGGGCTCGGGACGAGCGTGTCGCTCGGCCTGCTCGCCACCGGCGGGTCGCTGGCGCTCGGCGTCGCCGCCGCGCTCGGGCTCACCCGCGCCGCCCTGCCCGGGCGGGAGGCCGTTCTCGCCTTCCTCCTGTCGCCGCTCAGCCTGCCCGGACTGGTGCTCGGCGTCGGGCTCCTCACCGCCGTTTCGCTGGCGGCCCGGGCCACCGGCGTCCAACTGGCCGGCACGCTCGCGCCGCTGCTGGCCGCCCACCTGGTGATCACGCTCCCCTGGGTGGTGCGCAGCGTGGCCGCCACCCTGGAGTCCGCGGACCCGGCCCTCGAAGAGCAGGCGCGGAGCCTCGGCGCCGGGCCGATCGCCGCCCTGTTCCTCGTCACGCTGCCGGGCGCCCGCGCCGGCATCCTGGCCGGGGCGGTGTTCGCGTTCGTGGTGTCCTTCGGCAACTTCGCGCTTTCGCTCTTCCTGGTCAGCGGGCGGACGATCACCCTGCCGGTGGCCATCTTCGAGAGCGTGGACCGTTACCAGGACCCCACCGCCGCCGCGATCAGCACGGTGGCGATCCTGCTCACCGCCGGCGCCGCCCTCCTCGCCGACCGCCTCTCCGGCGTCCTGACCCTCCCGGCCCCCCGTGCTCGCGCCGGCCGCGCCCGCGCCGGCGCGCCCGCCGGCGGACGATGACTCCCGGTTCGACGCCCGCGCCTCCCGGCCGGCGGCGCCGCCGGCGGCCGGGGCGCCTCGCCGCCGCGTCCGCGCTCGCCGCCCTCTCCGCCTGCAGCGGCGGAAGCGGCCAGCCGGAACTGGTCATCGCGGCGCCGCCGGGCCGGATCGCCGACCTGGAGGAGCGCTTCGCGCCGGCCTTCGAGGAGGCCGCCGGCGCCCGGATCGTCCCGGTGGGGCTGCGCTCCGGCGACCAGGTGGCGCGGGTGCGCATCGAGCGCGGCAACCCCTCGCTGGACCTCCTGTGGATCGACGCCGGCGAAGCGGCGCTCCTGGCCCGGGAGGGCCTGCTCCGCCCGCCGTCCGAGATCCGGGCGCCGCACCTCGACGCCCTCGGCCCGGCGGACGGGCCCGGCGCCCTGCCCCCGACCTTCTCTTCCGCCGTGGGGTTCCTCTACAACACCGAGGCCCTGCCGGCGCCGCCCCGTTCCTGGGCGGCGCTCTTCGACCCGGCGCTCGCCGGCCGGCTCGCTCTCTTCCACTTCGGCAGCACCCTCGGCCCGCTCACCGTCGCGGCGCTCGCCCACCTCGAAACCGGGGACGGGACCGACGCCGACGCCGGGTTCCGGCGGCTGGCGGAACTCCGGCCGAATGTGCTCCACTTCGGCGGCAGCGGCCCGGCGAACAACCAGTTGGTGGCGCAGGGCGAGGCCTGGCTCACCTTGGGGCTCCCCGCCCAGGCCCGCCACCTCCGGGAGGCGGGAGCGCCGGTGGGCTGGATCGCCCCGGCGGAAGGCGCAATCGCCCTGCCCCAGGGCATCCAGGTGGTCGCCGGGACCCGCCGGCCGGCGCTCGCCGACGCCTTCGTGGACCACCTGTTCTCGCCGGGGATGCAGGCCGTCGCCGCCCGCGCGCTGGAACTCGTCCCCGCGCGCCCCGAGGTCCCGCTCCCGGCCGGTCTCCCGGCGCCGGACTCGCTGCTCCGGCTCGACCTCCCGGCGATCGGCCGGCTGCGCCCGGAGTGGGCCGCCCGGTTCCGCCGGGAGGTCCTCGGCGAGTGACCTCCGCGCGGGTCGCCGGGCCGGCCTCGGGTGTCGCGCGGTACCTGCTCCCCGACCCGGCGGCGATGCGCGGGCCGGGCGCGGCCGGCCTCCGCGAGTGGGTGGAGCGGCTGGCCGTCCGGTTCGAGGCGGCCGGTTTCACCGCGCCGCCGGCGGGGGCGGGCCGGGCGCCGGAACCCCGCTTCCTCGATCCGGCTTCGCAGCCGGGGGACGAAGAGCCGCTCCTGCCGCGCGCGGAGTGGGCCGAGGCGGCGCGGTGGGCGGCGGCCGCCGAAGTCACCGAGCCGGAGCGGCAGGCGGCGCTGCTGCTCCTGACCGATGTCCTCGCCGTCGGCGCCGCGCCGCCGGTCCGCGGTCTCTCCGTACCGTTCCCGGCGGCGCTTTCCCCGGAGATGCGCCCGCCGGGGTCGGCCGGCCGCGGGAGTTGCAGCCTCGGCCTGCGCGCCTCCCTCTGGCGTCCGCCGGCGGACGGGCGGCGGAGCGTCCCCGTCGGCGAAGCCGTCCTCCGGAACCGCGCCGCCGGGGACGGCCGGGAACTCCTGGTCGGCCCGGAGTGCGTGAACGCGGCGGTGGCCGCCGCCGAGGCGGCTTCGCGCCCGCTCCGGGACCTCTTGGACGCCATCGTGGTCGGCAGCGCGGTCGGCGACTGGAGACGCCGGGCAGTCGGGCGGACGATGGAACGGCTCGGCATCCACGCCCCCGGGGCGCTCGCGCCCGTCGCCTCCGCCGCCGCAGTCACCCGCCTCCTCGGTCTCGGGCCGGAAGCGACGGCGGCCCGCCTCCGCCTCGCGGAGACACTCACCCCGATCCATCCCTACGGCGCCTTCGCCGGCGGCGCCCCGATCAAACTCCTCTACGGCGCCTGGGGGCAGTTCCTGGGACTCCTCGCCGCGATGGACGGCCCGGAGGCCTTCCCCCGTCCGGCGGCGGCGGCGACGGAAGCCGGGAACCGCTGGCCGGAGGAACCCGGGGCGGCGGTCCGGCGGATCGCCTACAAGAAGTACCCCGGATCCCGCGCCGTCCAGCCGGTCGCAGCCGCGGTGGAGCGCCTTCCCCGCTTCTCCGCGGCCGACCTCGAAACCGTCCGCCTCCTCCGGATCGAGGCCTACCCCTTCGCGGCGGAGATCTCCGGCTGGGCCGACCCGGCCCGCGGACCGATCGCCCGGCAGATGCACCTTCCCACCGCGGCGGTGATCGCCCTGGGCGCGCGGTCGGCCGGGAGGCCGCTGTCGGTCCATGACTACGGGCCCCCGCCCGGCCCCGCCGCCGCCGCGCCGGTCGCCCGCGCCGAGGTCCGCGCCCGCGAGTTCGGCGCCGACCCGGCGACCACCCGGGTGCGCCGGGCGCGGCTCTTCGTCCGGCTCGGGGACGGCCGGGAATTCGAGGCGGAAGCCGGCGCCCCGTTCGATCCGCCGCCCCCGGAGGCGATCCGCGCGCGGTTCCGCTCCCTGACGGAGGGGACCGGGCTCCGGGATCCGGGCGGGTTGCCCCCGGACGCCCCGGTCAGCGCCCTCTTCGCCGCCGGCGGAGCGGCGGCCCGGCATAAGACAATGACCGCCGCGTGAGTTCGAACGAGCCGGCGGGAGGCCGCGCGGAACCGCCCCCCGGACTCGAACTGCGGGGCCTCACCAAGAAGTACGGAGAGCGGGAGGCGCTCTCCGGGGTCTCCCTGGCGGTGGGCCGGGGCGAACTGGTGGCGCTCCTCGGATCGAGCGGCGCCGGCAAGACCACCGTGCTGAGGGCCATCGCCGGGCACCTCGAGCCCGACGGGGGCGAAATCCGCATCGGCGGCCGTTCGGTCGAAGGCGTCCCGCCGGAACGCCGGCAAGTGGGGATGGTCTTCCAGAGTTACGCGCTCTTCCCGCACCTCACCGCGCGCCGGAATGTGGCCTTCGGCCCGGAACGGCGAGGGAAATCCCGGGAGGAGGCGCTCGACCTCGCCGACGACCTGCTGGAGCGGATCGGCCTGATCGAACTGGCGAACCGCTACCCCCGGCAGATCTCCGGCGGCGAACAGCAGCGGGTGGCGGTGGCCCGGGCGCTGGCCATCGAGCCCGAGGTGCTGCTGCTCGACGAACCGCTCTCCAGTCTGGACGCCGCCCTCCGCCGGGAACTCCGGGGGCTCCTCCGGGAAGTCCAGCAGGCCTTCGCCGCCACGACGCTCTGGGTGACCCACGACCAGGAGGAGGCGCTCACCGTCGCCGACCGGGTGGCGCTGCTCCACGAGGGCCGCATCCAGCAGGCGGGGACCCCGCTCGAACTCCACACCCGCCCGGCCAACCCCTTCGTGGCCGGCTTCGTGGGGAAGATGAACCTCTTCCCCGCCGTCCCGGAGGGCGCGGACCTCTTCCGGCTGCGGGGAGGGCCGTCGGTGCGCGTCGCCCCCGACCCCGGCCCGGCGCCGGGGAGCGGGCGCCCGCGCCGGGAAGTCACCGTCGGGATGCGCCCGGAGGTCGTCCGCATCGGCCACCCGCCCCCGACTCCGGGGTTCAATGCCGCGAGAGCGGAGGTGAAGCGGATCGCCTTCCTCGGGGACCGGCTGGAGATCGAACTCGAACTCGAGGGCCGCCTGCGGCTGGTCGCCCGCGGCAACGCGCTCTTCGAGAGCCGCGCCCGCGAAGGCGACCGGGTCCGCCTCTACTGGCCGATCGCGGACACCCGGCTGCTGTAGCGCCCCGCCGGCCGCCGGGCCCCCGCGGCCCGCGCCGGCGGTCTTCCCCGCCCCGCGCGAGGGGCCGGCTCGGCCCCGCCGACCCCGCCGGGCCCGGGTCGAAGCCCCCCGGCGCGTCGCCGGCGCCCCGCGCGCGGCCCGGGGCCGTCCTTTATCGAGCCGGCCTGCAGAGTCGGCATTTTCCTGTGTTGTTGGTGGCTTTTTATGGCATAATGTTGAACGGTCGAACGGTTTTTCGACCTCTTTTATTACTAAGCAACATTTTTCGCTCCTCTTCATTGGCCGACCGTCCACGGAACGGCTGGAGAAGCGAACTCCGCCCCCGCAGCCGTCGGGGGAGGAGTTTCTCCGCCGCGCCGCCGCGGGGGCGCTCGCCGCCCTGGGCCTGGCCCTCGCCGCCTCCGCCCCCGCGGGAGCGACCCCGGCCGTCCAGGCCCCCGCCCTCCCGTCGCTCTCCGTGGACTCGCCGACGGTCGCCGAGGGCGACAGCGGTTCGACCGGCCTGGTCTTCACGGTGACGCTCAGCGCGGCGAGCAAGGAGCCGGTGAGGGTGGAGTACGCGGACGCAGGACGGGGAACCGCCACCGCCGGGACCGACTACGAGGCGCTGAAGCCGGGCAGCCTGACCTTCGGCGAGAACGAGACCAGCAAGACCGTCACGGTCTCGGTAACCGGCGACACCACGACCGAACCGAACGAGACCGTAGTCCTCGCGCTGGGCAAGGTCGACGGCGCCACCATCGCCAACGGGACCGGAACCGGGACGATCACCGACGACGACGCGGTTCCTTCCCTCTCCATCGACTCCCCGAGCGTCGGGGAAGGAGACGAAGGCGCGGCGAACCTCATCTTCACGGTGACGCTGAGTCCGGCGAGCGCGAAGGAAGTCACGGTCGAATACGCCGAAGGGTCCGGCGGAACGGCGACCGCCGGCGCGGACTACACCGCGCTCGCCGCCGGCGCCCTGACCTTCGCCGCCGGGGAAACGACGAAGAGCATCACCGTCTCCGTAACCGGCGACCTGGCGAGCGAGTCGGACGAAACCGTGGTCGTGACCCTGCTGAAACCGGAGCACGCGACCCTCGCGACCGCGACCGGGACCGGAACGATCACCGACGACGACGCGACGCCCGCCGTTTCCATCGATTCCCCCGGCGTGAGCGAAGGGGACAGCGGCTCGACGACGCTCGAATTCACCGTCTCCCTGAGTTCCGCGAGCGGGAAAGCGGTCACCGTTTCGTACGCCGAGGGATCGGGCGGCACGGCGGCCTCGGGTACCGACTACACCGCGCTCCCCTCGGGAACGCTGACCTTCTCCGCCGGGGAAACCACGAAGAGCCTCGCGGTCACGGTCAGCGGCGACGCCACCATCGAGGCCGACGAGACCGTCGTGGTCACGCTGTCGAACCCGACGAACGCCAAACTCGGCGACTCCACCGGAACCGGGACGATCACCAACGACGACGGCCAACCGTCGCTCTCGATCACCGGCGCGAGCGTCACCGAAGGCACCGGCGGCGCGGCGCAACTGGACTTCACCGTGAGTCTCAGCGCGGAGAGCGCGGCCGAAGTCACCGTGGACTACGCCTCCGGAAGCGACGGCTCCGCGACCTCGGGGACGGACTACACGGCCGTTTCGGGGACGCTGACCTTCTCCGCGAACGACACCTCCGAAACCATCTCCGTCCCGGTAACCACCGACGCGGCCGACGAACCCGACGAAACCCTGACGGTGACCCTCTCGAACCCGGGGAACGCGACGGTCTCCACCGCTTCCGCCACCGGGACCATCACCGACGACGACGATCCGCCGACGGTGTCCATCGCTTCGGCGAGCGTGTCCGAGGGGGACAGCGGCTCGGCCGACCTGGTGTTCGCGGTGTCGCTCAGCGCCGCGAGCGGCCGGGAAGTCACCGTGGACTACGCGCCGGGAAGCGGCGGCACGGCGACTTCCGGAACGGACTACGAAGCGCTCGCTTCGGGAACCCTGACCTTCGCCGCCGGCGCGACGAGTCGAACGGTGACGGTCTCCGTAACCGGCGACGCCACCGACGAGCCGGACGAAACCGTGGCCGTGGAACTCAGCAACGCGGGGAACGCGTCGCTCGGCGCCTCCTCCGCCACCGGAACCATCACCGACGACGACGACGCGCCCTCGGTGACCCTTTCGCTGTCCACCGCCTCGATTTCGGAGGCGTCCGGCGCGACGGAGGTCTCGGCCACGCTGAGCCACGCCTCGAGCGAAGCGACCACGATCACCATCCCCGCCCGTTCCCTGGCCTGGACGGTTCCCGCCGACAACTCCATCAGCATCCCCGCCGGCGCGACGGAAAACAGCGCGGACACCGTGACCCTCACGGCGATCGACAACGCCTCCGACGAAGCGGACCGGAACTACACGGTTTCCGGGTCGGCGGCCAACGGCCAGGGAGTCGGAACCGTTACCGGCGCGGCGCTCACGATCACCGACGACGACGCGAGCCCCGGCGGCCAGTGCGCCTCGGGAGGGGTGGACCTGCAGTTCGCGGTGTCCCGGGGAACGATCTCCGAAAACGGCGGCGCCGCCGCGGTAACCGTTACGGCGCTGGCCCCCGACCTCGCCGTCGTCCAGGCGCAATTCAGTTTCTCCGGAGCGACGCGGGGTACGCACTTCACGGTAACCGGGAGCGGGACCGCCCAACCCGGCGGCGGCTGGCTGCTGGGCGTCCCGGGGGGCGCCGAGCGGACCACCTCGACCTTCACGATCACGGCGCAGGACAACAGCGACTTCGAGACCCGAACGCTGCGGATCGACATCGCCGTCCTGAATGTCGCCGGCTGTTCCTTCCCGTCGCAGGAAGTCGTCATCCGGGACGACGACGCCGCCTTCGTGGTCTCCGCCCCCGACGGCCCGGCGACCGAGGCCGGCGGCGCCGCCACCTTCACCGCGCGGCTGGCGAGCCGCCCCTCGGCGAGCGTGTCGGTGGCGCTTTCGAGCACCGACACCGGCGAAGGAACCGTCAGCCCGACGAACCTCACCTTCACTTCCACGGACTGGAACTCGCCGCAGACGGTCACCGTGACCGGAGTGGACGACGACCTCCACGACGGCGATCGCCGTTACGCCGTCCGCTTCGGCCGGCCGGTGACCACCGATCCCGGATACGGCCGGCTCGGTGAGCGGGAAGTGTCCGTAAGCACCACGGACGACGAGTCGCCGCCGGAGGTGACCCTGTCGGTGTCCCCGAGTTCCGTTTCGGAGAACGGCGGAACGGCGCGGGTCTCGGCGACCCTGAGCGTGGCCTCGGAGGCCGCGACCACGATCACGATCTCCCCGGTGTCCGGCGCCTACACCGTCGGGAGCGACGCGACGATCACCATACCCGCCGGCGCCGCCGCGAACGCCGCCGACACGGTAACGGTTACCGCGGTGGACAACGACGCGGACGAGGTGGACCGGACGCCGACGGTTGCCGGGACGGCCTCGAACACGCTCGGCGTCGGCTCGGTCACCGGCGCGGTCCTCACCCTGACCGACGACGACGGGGCGCCGACGGTGATCCTGTCCGTCTCGCCGGCCCGCATCCCCGAAGCGTTGGGGGCGGCGACGATCCGGGCGGCGCTGTCGAGCGCGTTTTCCTCCGACATCGAAGTGGCCGTGTCCGGGCTTCTCGGCGTTTACTCGGTCCCCGACACCGCGCTCGTCATCCGGGCCGGTTCGACGACCAGCGAGAACGCCTTGACCCTCACCGCGACGAACAACCCGACCGACGCCCCCGACCGCGCGCTCACGGTTTCCGGCCGCGCCCGTTACACCACCGACTCGGGCGCGGCGACGGCGGCCGTGCGCCCCGCGCCGTTGACCATCGTGGACGACGACCTGCCCTCGGGCACCACCCCGATCACCATCAATACCCGCGGGCACCGGACGAGCGAGAGCAGCGCCGGGAGCGGAACGACTTTCGGCATCGGGTTCGAACTCATCCTCTCCCACCCCGCCCGCAGCGAGGGCGTCACCGTGGACTACGCGGTGACTTCCGGCACGGCTACCGCCGGCTCGGACTACCGGGCGGGACGCGACTTCGCGAATGTCGCGCGCGGCGGCGGCACGGTCCTGGGCGGCACCCTGACCTTCGCCGCCGGCGAGCAGCGGAAATGGATCTACCTGGAGGGGCTGAAGGACGAAGTGACCGAACCGGTCGAGACCGTGGTCGTGGGGCTCAGCAACGCGACGAACGCGACGATCGGACAGGCGACGATCCGCTCGACGATTTCGGACGGCGCGCTGCCGCCGTACCTGACGATCTCCCCGGGGGCCTACCAGTACACCGCCGAAGGCGCCGTCATGAATTTCCGGGTGGCGAGGGACACACTGGCTTCCGGGACGATTACCGTGGACTACGCCGACGCCGGCACGGGCACGGCGACTTCGGGGTCGGACTACACCGCGGTGACCGCCGGGACCCTGACGATGGGCAGTCTGGTCGAGTACATCCAGGTGCAGACGCTGGACGACACGATCGACGAAGAGAACCACGAGACGGTCATCCTGCGGCTGAGCAACGCGGTGAACGCCACCTTCACCGACAACGCCGCCACGACGACCGGAACCGGCACGATCGTGGACGACGACGCCCCGCCGACCGTCTCCATCGATTCCCCGACCGTCGCCGAAGGCGACAGCGGACGCCGGAACCTCGACTTCACGGTTACCCTGGGGTCGGCCAGCGGGCGTACGGTCGAAGTCCCATACCGGGATGTCGCCGGGACCGCGGACACCCGGGACTATGTGGAAGTTCGCGGAACCCTGACCTTCGCGCCGGGGGAAACGAGCAAGACGGTGTCCGTCCCGGTGAAGGGAGATACGACGGACGAAGAAGACGAGACCCTGGACCTGCTCCTGAACAGCAGACACCTCACGCTCACCGACTCGTCGCGGCGCGCGACGGGGACGATCACCGACGACGACGACGCACCGCAACTGGGCATCTCCGCCGGGAGCGTCACCGAGGGGGACGACGGCTCGACGGCGCTGGACTTCACGGTGAGCCTGAGCGCGGCGAGCGGGAAGTCGGTCACCGTGGAGTACGAGGACTCCGGCGCGGGAACCGCGGCTTCCGGCGCGGACTATGCCTCGCTTTCGGCGGGAACGCTCACTTTCGCCGCCGGCGAAACCAGCAAGACCGTAACGGTCTCGGTTACCGGGGACGAGACCGACGAAACGAACGAGACCGTCGTCCTCGAACTCAGCGATCCCGTGAACGCGACGATCTCGACGGCGTCCGCCTCCGGCACGATCACCGACGACGACGACGCGGCGACGGTGACGCTTTCGCTGTCCCCGGACTCCATCGCGGAAGGCGGCCGGGAGGGGAGCGCGGTTACGGCGACGCTGGACCGCGCGGCCGGCCGGGAGACCGTGGTAACGGTGTCCGCGGCGGCGGGGACGAACGCCGCCGCGTCCGACTTCCGGCTGAGTTCGAACACCGAACTCCGGATCGCCGCCGGCGCGACTTCGAGCACCGGAACGGTGACCATCACCGCGGTGGACAACGCCACCGACCAGCCGCCGAGGAGCGTCACCGTGTCCGGTTCGACGGCGAGCGACCTCGAAATCCGGGACCCGTCCGCGGTGACGCTGACCATCACCGACGACGACCCGGCGCCGACGGCGGCGATCGATTCGCCGCGCGTCGCCGAGGGCGACGAGGGCAGCGCTTCCCTGGTGTTCACCGTGGGTCTCAGCGCGGCGAGCGGCAAGGCCGTCGAGGTGCTGTACGGGGACGCCGGGGACGGCACCGCGGAGTCCGGAACGGACTACGACGCCGTGGAGCGGGGCAAACTGGAGTTCGCCGCCGGGGAGACCTCGAAGACCATCACCGTGGCGGTTGCCGGAGACACCCTGGACGAAGCGGACGAAACGGTTTCGATCAAGTTGGCGAGCGCGAACAACGCGACGCTCTCCCCTTCCGGCAACACCGGTACGGGAACGATCACCGACGACGACGACCCGCCGATCCTCTCCATCGACTCCCCGAGCGTAGCGGAGGGCGACAGCGGCGCGACCGACCTGGCCTTCACCGTCGATCTGGACGCGGCGAGCGGCCGGCAGGTAACCGTCGCCTGGGCGGACGCCGGGACGGGCACGGCGCGGAGCGGGGCGGACTACCGGGCGCTCGGCGGCGGAACCCTGACCTTCGCGGCGGGCGAAACCCGCAAGACGATCACGGTCTCGATCACCGGCGACGCGACGAACGAGCCGGACGAGACGGTGGCGATCGTGTTGAGCCGGGCGGCCAACGCCACCATCGGCGCGGCCACCGGAACGGGAACGATCACCGACGACGACGCGCAGCCGACGGTGACGCTGGCCCTGTCCCGGTCTTCCATCGAGGAGGGCGGGACCGCGGACTCCGCGACGGTAACCGCCTCGCTGAACCGGGCGTCGAGCGCCGAAACGACGATCACGGTGTCCGCCGTCCCCGGCGCCGACACCGAAGCGGCCGACTTCGCGCTCAGTACGGAGAAGACGCTCACCATCGCCGCCGGCGCGACGAGCAGCACCGGCGCGGTGACGATCACCGCGACCGACGACGACGCGGACGAGCCGGACGAAAGCGTCACCGTCTCCGGCGCCGCGGCGAACTCGCAGGGCGTCACCGCCCCGTCGTCCGTCACCCTGACGATCACGGACGACGACGATCCGCCGACCCTCTCCGCGGATTCCCCGAGCGTGGACGAAGGCGACCGAGGCGCCACCGATCTCACCTTCACCGTCAGTCTGGCCCCGGCCAGCGAGAAACGGGTAACCGTCGCCTACGCGGACGCCGGCGCCGGAACCGCCACCGGCCATACCGCGCATACCGGCGCGGCCGGCACGGCGGACTACGCGGCGGTCACCGGCGGAACCCTCACCTTCGCGGCGGGCGTCACGAGACAGGAGATCACGGTCTCGGTAACCGGCGACACGACGAACGAGCCCGCCGAGACCGTAGTCGTGAGGTTGAGCGGGCCTACCTACGCCACCGTCGCCCGGGCGACCGCGATCGGCACGATCAGGAACGACGACGCGACGCCGAAGGTGACGCTGGCGCTCTCCCGGCCCACCATCGCGGAGAGCGGCGCGACGAATTCCACGACCGTTACCGCCTCGCTGGACCGCCCGTCGAGCGCCGACACCACCATCACCGTCTCCGCCGCGGCCGGCGCCGACGCCGACGCCGCCGACTTCTCCCTCAGCGCGGAGAAGACGCTCACCATCGCGGCGGGCGCGACGAGCAGCACCGGGACGGTCACGATCACCGCCACGGACGACGACACCGACGAACCGAACCAGAGCGTAACCGTGTCCGGCGCCGCGGCGAACTCGCAAGGGGTCACCGCCCCGGCCGCCGTAACGCTGACGATCACCGACGACGACGCGAAGCCGACGGCCACGCTGGCGCTCTCCCGGACCTCCGTCGCCGAGAGCGGCGCCGGCAACTCTTCCGCGGTTACGGCCTCGCTGGACCGCGCGTCCAGCGCCGACACCACGATCACGGTCTCCGCCGCCGGAACGACCGCGGGCGCGGGCGACTTCGCGCTCAGCGCGGAGAAGACGCTGACCATCGCGGCGGGCAGCACGAGCAGCACCGGGACGGTCACGATCACGGCGACCGGCGACGCCACCGACGAGCCGGACGAGACGGTCGCCGTCTCGGGCTCCGCCGCGAACTCGCAGGGCGTCACCGCGCCCTCGCCCCTGACGCTGACGATCACGGACGACGACGACCCCCCTTCCCTCTCCATCACTTCCCCGAGCGCGGCGGAGGGCGACCGCGGCTCGACCGACCTCACCTTCACGGTCCGGCTGGACGCGGCCAGCGGGAAGCAGGTAACCGTCGCCTACGCGGACGCCGGGACGGGAACGGCCGAGAGCGGCGCCGACTACACGGCCATCAGCGGCGGAACCCTCACCTTCGCCGCCGGCGACACCAGCAGGACGATCACGGTCCCGCTCACCGGTGACACCGCCGACGAGCCGAACGAGACGGTGGCGGTCGAGTTGAGCGGCGCCGTGAACGCCACCATCGGAACGGCCACCGGGACGGGCACGATCACCGACGACGACGCGACGCCGACAGTGACGCTGGCGCTGTCCCGCACCTCCATCCCGGAGAGCGGCGCGACCAACTCCACGACCGTTACCGCTTCGCTCGACCGCCCGTCGAGCGCCGACACGGAGGTCACGGTCTCCGCCGCGCCCGGCGCCGGCGCGGTCGCCGCCGATTTCTCCCTCAGCGCGGAGAAGACGCTCACCATCGCCGCGGGCGCGACGAGCAGCACCGGGACGGTGACGATCAGCGCAACGGACGACGACACCGACGAACCGAACCGGAGCGTAACCGTGTCCGGCGCCGCGGCGAATTCGCAGGGGATCACCGATCCGGCCGCCGTTACCCTGACGATCACCGACGACGACGCGAAGCCGACGGCCACCCTGGCCCTCTCCCGAACCTCCGTCGCCGAGAGCGGGGCCGCCAACTCCACGACGGTTACGGCCTCGCTGAACCGCGCCTCCAGCGCCGACACCACGATCACGGTCTCGGCCGCCGGAACGACCGCGGGCGCGGGCGACTTCGCGCTCAGCGCGGCGAAGACGCTGACCATCGCGGCGGGCAGCACGAGCAGCACCGGGACCGTCACGATCACGGCGACCGGCGACGAAACCGACGAACCGGACGAGACGGTCGCGGTCTCGGGCGCCGCCGCGAACTCGCAGGGCGTAACCGCGCCGTCGTCCCTGACCCTGACGATCACGGACGACGACGACCCGCCGTCGCTCTCGATCACTTCGCCGAGCGTCAACGAGGGCGACAACGGCTCGACCGACCTGACCTTCACCGTCAGCCTCGACGCGGCCAGCGGAAAGCAGATCACCGTCGCCTACGCCGACGCCGGGACGGGTTCCGCGACGAGCGGAACCGACTACACCGCCATCACCGGCGGGACACTCACCTTCGGCGCCGGGGACACGAGCAGGACCATCACGGTTCCGGTTACCGGCGACACGACCAACGAGCCGAACGAGACCGTCGCCGTCGAGTTGAGCGGAGCCACCAACGCCACCATCGGCACGGCCACCGGAACCGGGACGATCACCGACGACGACGCGAAGCCGACGGTGACACTGACCCTGTCCCGGACTTCCATCACGGAGGGCGGCGCAACCAACTCCACGACCGTCACCGCCTCCCTGAACCGCCCGTCGAGCGCCGACACCACCATCACCGTCTCCGCCGCGCCGGGTTCCGACACCGCCGCGTCGGACTTCTCCCTCAGCGCGGCCAAGACGCTCACCATCCCGGCGGGAAGCACCGGCAGCACCGGCACGGTGACGATCACCGCCTCCGACAACAACGCCGACGGCCCCGACAAGAGCGTCACCGTTTCCGCCGCCGCCGCGAACACCCAGGGCGTAACCGCCCCCTCGTCCGTCACCCTGACGATCACGGACGACGACGACCCGCCGTCGCTCTCCATCACTTCGCCGAGCGTCAACGAAGGCGATGACGGCGCCGCCGACCTGACCTTCACGGTCAGCCTCGACGCGGCCAGCGGGAAGCAGGTCACCGTCGCCTACGCCGACGCCGGCGCGGGAACGGCGCAGAGCGGGACCGACTACACCGCGATCACCGGCGGAACCCTCACCTTCGGCGCCGGGGATACCGGCAGGACCATCACGGTCTCCGTTACCGGCGACACGACCAACGAGCCGAACGAAACGATCTCCGTGAAGTTGAGCGGAGCGACGAACGCGACCATCGGAACGGCCACCGGAACCGGGACGATCACCGACGACGACGCGAAGCCGACGGTGACGCTGGCCCTGTCCCGGACCTCCATCACCGAGAGCGGCGCGACCAACTCCACGACCGTCACCGCCTCCCTGAACCGCCCGTCCAGCCAGCAGACGACCATCACGGTCTCCGCGACGGCGGGGACGGACACGGAAACGTCCGACTTCTCCCTCAGCGCGAACAAGACGCTCACCATCGCGGCGGGGAGCACCGGCAGCACGGGCACGGTGACGATCACCGCCTCGGACAACAGCGCCGACGAGCCGGACAAGAGCGTCACCGTCTCCGGTTCCGCCGCGAACACCCAAGGCGTAACCGCCCCGTCGTCCGTCACCCTGACCATCACGGACGACGACGACCCGCCCTCGCTCTCCATCACTTCGCCGAGCGTCAACGAGGGCGACAACGGCTCGACCGACCTGACCTTCACCGTCAACCTCGACGCGGCGAGCGGGAAGCAGATCACCGTCGCCTACGCCGACGCCGGCACGGGTTCGGCCACGAGCGGAACCGACTACACCGCCATCACCGCCGGGACGCTCACCTTCGGCGCCGGCGACACCGGCAAGACCATCACGGTCCCGGTTACCGGCGACACGACCAACGAGCCGAACGAGACGGTCGCCGTCGAGTTGAGCAGCCCGACCAACGCCACCATCGGCACGGCCACCGGAACGGGCACGATCACCGACGACGACGCGAAGCCGACCGTGACCCTGGCCCTGTCCCGGCCCACCATCACCGAGAGCGGCGCGACCAACTCCACGACCGTCACCGCCTCCCTGAACCGTCCGTCCAGCGCCGACACCACCATCACCGTCTCCGCCGCGCCCGGTTCCAACACCGAAGCGTCCGACTTCTCCCTCAGCGCGAACAAGACGCTCACCATCGCGGCGGGGAGCACCGGCAGCACCGGCACGGTGACGATCACCGCCTCCGACAACAACGCCGACGGCCCGGACAAGAGCGTGACCGTCTCCGGTTCCGCCGCGAACGCCCAGGGCGTAACCGCCCCGTCGTCCGTCAACCTGACGATCACGGACGACGACGACCCGCCCTCGCTCTCGATCACTTCGCCGAGCGTCAACGAGGGCGACGACGGCTCGACCGACCTGACCTTCACCGTCAACCTCGACGCGGCCAGCGGGAAGCAGGTCACCGTCGCCTACGCCGACGCCGGGACGGGTTCGGCCACGAGCGGAACGGACTACACCGCCATCACCGCCGGAACCCTCACTTTCGGCGCCGGGGACACGAGCAAGACCATCACGGTCCCGGTTACCGGCGACACGACCAACGAGCCGAACGAGACCGTCGCCGTCGAGTTGAGCGGCCCGATCAACGCCACCATCGGCACGGCCACCGGAACGGGCACGATCACCGACGACGACGCGAAGCCCACGGTGACGCTGGCTCTGTCCCGGACATCCATCACCGAGAGCGGGGCGACGAACTCCACGACCGTCACCGCCTCCCTGAACCGTCCGTCCAGCGCCGACACCACCATCACCGTCTCCGCGACAGCGGGAACGGACACCGAAGCGTCCGACTTCTCCCTCAGCGCGAACAAGACGCTCACCATCGCGGCGGGCGCGACGGGCAGCACCGGGACGGTGACGATCACGGCCTCCGACAACAGCGCGGACGAGCCGGACAGGAGCGTCACCGTCTCCGGCGCCGCCGCGAACGCCCAAGGCGTAACCGCCCCGTCGTCCGTCACCCTGGCGATCACCGACGACGACGACCCGCCCTCGCTCTCCATCACTTCGCCGAGCGTCAACGAGGGGGACAGCAACTCCACCGACCTGACCTTCACCGTGAGCCTCGACGCGGCCAGCGGGAAGCAGGTCACCGTGGCCTACGCCGACGCCGGCACGGGCTCGGCGCAGAGCGGGACCGACTACACGGCCATCACCGGCGGGACCCTCACCTTCGGCGCCGGGGACACGAGCAAGACCATCACGGTCTCGGTTACCGGCGACACCACGAACGAGCCGAACGAGACGGTCGCCGTCGAGTTGAGCGGGGCCACGAACGCCACCATCGGCACGGCCATCGGAACCGGGACCATCGCCGACGACGACGCGAAGCCGACGGTGACGCTGGCCCTGTCCCGGACCTCCATCACCGAGAGCGGCGCCATCAACTCCACGACGGTCACCGCCTCCCTGAACCGCCCGTCCAGCGCCGACACCACGATCACGGTCGCCGCGACGGCGGGGACGGACACCGAAGCGTCCGACTTCTCCCTCAGCGCGAACAAGACGCTCACCATCGCGGCGGGGGCGACGAGCAGCACCGGGACAGTGACGATCACCGCCTCCGACAACAACGCGGACGAGCCGGACAAGAGCGTGACCGTCTCCGGTTCCGCCGCGAACACGCAGGGCGTAACCGCCCCTTCCTCGGCCACCCTGACCATCACCGACGACGACGACCCGCCCTCGCTCTCCATCACTTCGCCGAGCGTCAACGAGGGGGACAACGGCGCCACCGACCTGACCTTCACGGTCAACCTCGACGCGGCGAGCGGGAAGCGGATCACGGTGGGCTACGCCGACGCCGGCACGGGTTCGGCCACGAGCGGAACCGACTACACCGCGATCACCGGCGGGACCCTCACTTTCGGCGCCGGGGACACGAGCAAGACCATCACGGTCTCGGTTACCGGCGACACCACGAACGAGCCGAACGAGACGGTCGCCGTCGAGTTGAGCGGGGCCACGAACGCCACCATCGGCACGGCCACCGGAACCGGGACCATCGCCGACGACGACGCGAAGCCGACGGTGACGCTGGCCCTGTCCCGGACCTCCATCACCGAGAGCGGCGCCATCAACTCCACGACGGTCACCGCCTCCCTGAACCGCCCGTCCAGCGCCGACACCACGATCACGGTCGCCGCGACGGCGGGAACGGACACGGAAGCGTCCGACTTCTCCCTCAGCGCGAACAAGACACTCACCATCGCGGCGGGGAGCACCGGCAGCACCGGCACGGTGACGATCACCGCCTCGGACAACAGCGCCGACGAACCGGACAAGAGCGTCACCGTCTCCGGCGCCGCCGCGAACTCGCAGGGCGTAACCGCCCCGTCGTCCGTCACCCTGGCGATCACCGACGACGACGACCCGCCCTCGCTCTCCATCACCTCGCCGAGCGTCAACGAGGGCGACAACGGCTCGACCGACCTGACCTTCACCGTCAACCTCGACGCGGCCAGCGGGAAGCAGATCACCGTCGCCTACGCCGACGCCGGCACGGGTTCGGCCACGAGCGGAACCGACTACACCGCCATCACCGCCGGGACCCTCACCTTCGGCGCCGGCGACACGAGCAAGACCCTCACGGTCCCGGTTACCGGCGACACGACCAACGAGCCGAACGAGACGGTCGCCGTCGAGTTGAGCGGGGCCGCGAACGCCACCATCGGCACGGCCACCGGAACCGGGACGATCACCGACGACGACGCGAAGCCCGCGGTGACGCTGGCCCTGTCCCGGCCCGCCATCACCGAGAGCGGCGCCACCAACTCCACGACGGTCACCGCCTCCCTGAACCGCCCGTCCAGCGCCGACACCACGATCACCGTCTCCGCGACAGCGGGAACGGACACGGAAGCGTCCGACTTCTCCCTCAGCGCGAACAAGACGCTCACCATCGCGGCGGGGAGCACCGGCAGCACCGGGACGGTGACGATCACCGCCTCGGACAACAGCGCCGACGAACCCGACAAGAGCGTCACCGTCTCCGGTTCCGCCGCGAACACGCAGGGCGTAACCGCCCCGTCGTCCGTCACCCTGGCGATCACCGACGACGACGACCCGCCCTCGCTCTCCATCACTTCGCCGAGCGTCAACGAGGGGGACAACGGCGCCGCCGACCTGACCTTCACCGTCAACCTCGACGCGGCCAGCGGGAAGCGGATCACGGTGGGCTACGCCGACGCCGGGACGGGTTCGGCCACGAGCGGAACCGACTACACCGCCATCACCGCCGGGACCCTCACCTTCGGCGCCGGGGACACGAGCAAGACCCTCACGGTCTCGGTTACCGGCGACACGACCAACGAGCCCAACGAGACCGTGGCCGTCGAGTTGAGCGGGGCCGCGAACGCCACCATCGGCACGGCCACCGGAACCGGGACGATCAACGACGACGACGCGAAGCCGACCGTGACCTTGGCCCTGTCCCGCACCTCCATCACCGAGAGCGGCGCCACCAACTCCACGACGGTTACGGCCTCCCTGAACCGTCCGTCCAGCCAGCAGACGACGATCACGGTCTCCGCGACCGCGGGAACGGACACCGAGGCGTCCGACTTCTCCCTCAGCGCGAACAAGACGCTCACCGTCGCGGCGGGCGCGACGGGCAGCACCGGGACGGTGACGATCACCGCTTCCGACAACAGCGCGGACGAACCCGACAAGAGCGTGACCGTCTCCGGTTCCGCCGTAAACACCCGAGGCGTAACCGCCCCGTCGTCCGTCACCCTGACGATCACGGACGACGACGACCCGCCCTCGCTCTCCATCACCTCGCCGAGCGTCAACGAGGGCGACAACGGCTCGACCGACCTGACCTTCACCGTCAACCTCGACGCGGCCAGCGGGAGGCAGGTCACGGTCGCCTACGCGGACGCCGGGAGCGGTTCGGCCACGAGCGGAACCGACTACAGCGCCATCAGCGCCGGAACCCTCACCTTCGGGGCCGGGGACACCGGCAAGACGATCACGGTCTCGGTCACCGGCGACACGACGAACGAGCCGAACGAGACCGTCGCCGTCGAGTTGAGCGGGGCAACGAACGCGACCATCCGCACGGCCACCGGGACCGGGACGATCACCGACGACGACGCGAAGCCCGCGGTGACCCTGGCCCTGTCCCCGACCTCCATCGCGGAGAGCGGGGCGGCGAACTCCACGACCGTCAGCGCCTCCCTGAACCGCCCGTCCAGCGCCGACACCACCATCACCGTCGCCGCCGCGCCCGGTTCGAACACCGAAGCGTCGGACTTCTCCCTCAGCGCGAACAAGACGCTCACCATCGCGGCGGGCGCGACGGGCAGCACCGGCACGGTGACGATCACCGCTTCCGACAACAGCGCGGACGGCCCGGACAAGAGCGTGACCGTCTCCGGTTCCGCCGCGAACACGCAGGGCGTAACCGCCCCGTCGTCCGTCAACCTGACGATCACCGACGACGACGACCCGCCCTCGCTCTCGATCACTTCGCCGAGCGTCAACGAGGGCGACGACGGCTCGACCGACCTGACCTTCACGGTCAACCTCGACGCGGCCAGCGGGAAGCAGATCACGGTCGCCTACGCGGACGCCGGGACGGGAACGGCGCAGAGCGGGACCGACTACACCGCCATCACCGGCGGGACCCTCACCTTCGGCGCCGGCGACACCGGCAAGACGATCACGGTCTCGGTCACCGGCGACACGACGAACGAGCCGAACGAGACCGTCGCCGTCGAGTTGAGCGGGGCCACGAACGCGACCATCGGCGCGGCCACCGGAACCGGGACGATCCGCGACGACGACGCGAAGCCCGCGGTGACCCTGGCCCTGTCCCGGCCCACCATCACCGAGAGCGGCGCCACCAATTCCACGACGGTCACGGCTTCGCTGAACCGCCCGTCCAGCCACCGGACCACGATCACGGTCTCCGCGACGGCGGGGACGGACACGGAAGCGTCCGACTTCTCCCTCAGCGCGAACAAGACGCTCACCATCGCGGCGGGAAGCACCGGCAGCACCGGCGCGGTGACGATCACGGCCTCGGACAACAACACGGACGAACCCGACAAGAGCCTGACCGTCGCCGGTTCGGCGGAGAACACGCAGGGCGTAAACGCCCCGTCGTCCGTCACCCTGGCGATCACCGACGACGACGACCCGCCCTCGCTCTCGATCTCCTCCCCGAGCGTTACCGAGGGCGACGGCAACTCCACCGACCTGACCTTCACGGTCAACCTCGACGCGGCCAGCGGGAAGCAGATCACCGTCGCCTACGCCGACGCGGGCACCGGCTCGGCGCAAAGCGGGACGGACTACACCGCGATCACCGGCGGGACCCTCACCTTCGGCGCCGGCGACACCGGCAAGACCATCACGGTCCGGGTTACCGGCGACACGACCGACGAGCCGAACGAGACCGTGGAGATCACGCTGAGCAGTCCGACCAACGCCACGATCGGCGCGGCCACCGGAACCGGGACGATCAACGACGACGACGGCGCCCCCTCCCTCTCCATCGGCTCCCCCAGCGTGGCCGAAGGGGACAGCGGCTCGACGAACCTGACCTTCGCGGTGACCCTGAGCCCGGCGAGCGGGCAGGAAGTGACCGTCGCCTACGCCGACGCCGGAACCGGGACGGCGACCGGCGGAGCGGACTACGCGGCGCTGGCCGCCGGAACCCTGACCTTCCCGCCCGGCGGGACCCGCCGCGAGATCACCGTCTCCGTCCGGGGCGACCTCACCGACGAGCCGAACCAGACCGTCGCGGTAACCCTGAAGAACCCGACGAACGCCGCCCTCGGCACGGCGACGGGAACCGGAACGATCAACGACGACGACGCCGCCCCCTCGATCTCCATCGCCCCCGCCCAGGTCAACGAGGGCGATCGGGGCTCCTCGACCCTGATCTTCAATGTGTTGCTGGGCGCGGTGAGCGAGAAGCGCATCACCGTGGACTACGCCGACGCCGGGACCGGAACGGCGACCGCCGGAACCGACTACGCGGCGCTGACCGCGGGGACCCTGGTCTTCGACGCCGGGGAGTTCAACCGGAATATCTTCGTTTCCGCCACCGGCGACAAAGACCCCGAATCGAACGAGACGATCGTCGTTTCGCTGAGCAATCCGGTGAACGCCACGATCTCCACCGGCTCGGCCACCGGCACGATCCGCGACGACGACGGCAACCGCCCCCGGATCAGCACGGCGGCGCCGACGCTCTCCATCGATTCCCCGAGCGTCCTCGAAGGCGACGAGGGGGCAGCGGACCTGGTCTTCACGGTGACCCTTTCGTCGGCGCAGGAAAGCCCGGTCTCCGTCTCCTACCGCGCCCTCTCGACGGGCACCGCTTCCGCCGCGGACTACTCGGCCCCGGCTCCGGGCGCGCTGTCCTTCGCCGCGGGGGCGACCGAGCGCGCGATCACCGTGACCGTGTTCGGGGACGAGGAGGACGAAGGCGACGAAACGGTCTTGTTGGAGATCTCGAACCCGCAGGGCGCCGAACTCGGTTCCGCCACCGGCGTCGGGACGATCCGCGACGACGACGCTCCCGGCGGCGGCGGCGGCGGCGGCGGTGGCGGCGGTGGCGGCGGCGGCGGCGGCGGTGGCGGCGGCGGCGGCGGTGGCGGCGGCGGCGACGGCTCCTCCGCACCCGCCTTCACCGACACGGTCCCCCCGCAGTCCTACCGCCAGGATTCGCCGATCGCCCCGCTCACCCTGCCGGAAGCCGCCGGCGGCGACGGGGAGGTCACCTACTCGCTGCATCCGGCGCTCCCGCCGGGCCTGACCCTCTCCGCCGCCTCCCGGACGCTCTCCGGGACGCCGACGGCCCCCCGACCGGCCGGGAGTTACCGGTGGATCGCCGCCGACGAGGACGGTGACGCCGCCTCGCTCACCTTCACCATCCGGGTCGAGCCCGACCGGCGGCCGTCCTTCGCCGCCGCCGCCGGCCCCGATCTCCTCTTCCGGGTCGGCCGGCCCGCCGGTCCCGAAACCCTGCCGGCGGCGTTCGGCGGGGACGGGCGGATCGCCTACGCCGTCAGTCCCTCACTCCCGCGCGGTCTCCGGTTCGCCCCCGATACCCGGACGATCTCCGGCGCCCCGGAAGCCGCCGAACGGAGGCGGACCTACACGCTGACCGCCACCGACCGGGACGGCGACCGGGCCTCGCTCCCGTTCACGCTCGCCGCCACTTCCGCGCCGGAACTGCAAAGCCTCCGCCTGGTGTCCCGCCCGGAGAACGGCCACACCTATCTCTACGGCGAGGTCATCGCGGTCGAGGCGAGATTCAGCGAGCAGGTCATGGTCGCCGAGTCCGCGACGCTGGCCCTCACCGTCGGCATGGAGACCCGCTGGGCGATGCTCATGACGAACAGCGGCCGGGCGCTCCGCTTCACCTACGAGGTGGACGAGGACGACCACGATCCCGACGGAGTCAGCATCTCCTCCGGCGGCTCCCTCCGGCTCGGGACGCTGATGGACGGCGCGCTCGACGACGCGACGCTGGTCCACCGACCGCTTCCCGACCAGATGGGCCACCGGGTGGACGGGGCGCCCCAGAGGGTGGGGACGCTGCCGGGCGTGTCCCTGACGCTCGGCGGCGAACCCGCCCGGGTGGAAGTCGGCGGCGCCTTCCACGCGGCGTTCCGCCACACCGTCGCTTCGTCCGCCCCCGAAGTGGCCTCGGTTCGTCTCGAGGGGACGACGGTCGTGGTAACGGCGCTCGCCGAAGGACAGGCCACGGTGCTCGTCAGCGGGCAGAACGCCGGCGGCGCCGCCGAGCAGCGGTTCGAGGTCACGGTGGCGACCGCCCGGGCGGAGCGGGAGGTCGTGGACGCCGCCGTCGCCGGCCTCGCCCGGAGCCTGCTCTCGAGCGCCTCGGCGACGGTCGGCCGCCGGCTCCTCGGCGCCTCGGCCCCCGGCGGCGACAGCGGCGACGGGAGCGGGACCGACGGCGCCGCTTCGGTCACCCTCTCCGGCCTCCCGACCGACGACCGCCTGCGGCTCGAAGAAGCGCTCCGGACCTCCCGCGCCTTCTCGCTCTCGGCGGCCCGCCCGGCGGGTTCCCGGTGGACGGTCTGGGGCGCCGGCGACCTGCAGCAGTTCCGGGGCGGGAGCGGCGCCGACACCTACGAGGGCCGCCCGCTCTCGAGTTGGCTGGGCGTGGATGTGGCTCGCGGCGGCGCGCTGGCCGGCCTCGCCGTGTCCCGGAGCGCCGGCGACACCGACTACGCCTTCTCCGACCTCGAGAGCGGGGTCGCGGGAACCGGGCGACTCGACGCCGACCTGCTCCAGATCCATCCCTATGTCTCCTGGTCGCCGGACGGGAAGACGCGGGTGTGGGGCCAGGCCGGCTTCGGCCGGGGCGCGGCCACGCTGACGCGGTCGGCGGCCTCGGCTCCGGAAGAGGCCGATCTCGACCTGGTGCTGGGTCTCGCCGGGCTGCGCCGGGCGCTCGGGACCGCCGGCGGCGCCTCGGTGGCCCTGAGGGCCGACCTCGGCGGCGCCCGGCTCAGCGCCTCGCGGGGCGGCGCGATCCTCGACGGGCTGGCTTCGACGGTCACCCGGGGTCGCCTGGGCCTGGAACTCACCGCCTCGCTGGGCCCGATGACCCCGTTCTTCGAGTTCGGCGGCCGCTACGACGGGGGCGCCGGGGCCACCGGCGCCGGACTGGAAGTGGCGGGAGGCCTGCGGGTCAGGGACGCCGCGGGCCGCGTCGGCGTCGAGGCGCGGGGGCGGCTGCTCGCCCTCCACGCCGCCGCCGGAGCGCGGGAAGCCGGGCTGGCGCTCACCGCCCGATTCACGCCGCAGGGCGCCGGCCGGGGCCTGACGATGGAAGTCCGCCCGGCCTGGGGCGCCCCGGCGGAGGGCGCCGGGACCCTCTGGCAGGACCGGGACTTCGGCGGCTTGGCCGGCCTCGGCGGCCTGGCCGGAGGGCCGCCCCCGGCCGGCTCGTTCGCGGCCCGGGTCAGTTACGCCTTCGGCCTCTGGACGCCGTTCACGGAGACCTCCTGGTCGGACGCCCTCTCCCGGAACCTCCGCGCCGGCGTCCGCCTCGGCCGACCGGGAGACGCCGTGGACCTCGAAGTCACCGGCGCCCGCTCCGCCCGCCCGGCGGGCGCCCCCGACTACCGCCTCGACCTGAACGCCCGCCTCCGGGTGCCGTAGGCGCCGCGCCTGCCGGGCGACCCTGCCCGGCGACTCACTCGGCCCAGCCGAGACTCCGCTCCACCGCCTTCCGCCAGTCGGCGAGGCGGCGGCCGCGCTCGGCGGCCGGCATCCGGGGCTCGAAGCGGGCGTCCTCGGCGAGCGCGTCGGCCAGGTCGGCTTCGGAGTCCCAAAAACCCACGGCCAGCCCGGCGCATACCGCCGCTCCGAGAGCGGTGGTCTCCAGTTGCCGGGGCCGGACGACCGGGGCTTCGATCAGGTCCGCCTGGAAGGCGAGCAGGTCGTCGTTCACCGCCATGCCGCCGTCCACCCGGAGTTCCGAGACCGGGAAGCGGGCGTCCCGGCCCATCGCCTCGAGCACCTCGGCGACCTGGAACGCCGAGGCCTCGACGGCGGCGCGGGCGAAGTGGCGGCGGTCAGCGTGGCGGGTGAGGCCGCAGATGACGCCGCGCGCGTCCGGGCGCCACCGGGGGGAGAACAGGCCGGAGAAGGCCGGGACGATGACGACGCCGCCGCTGTCCCCGACTTCGCGCGCGAGCGCGGCGATCCCCTCGGCGGACCCGGCCAGGCCCAACTGGTCGCGCAGCCACTGGACGAGCGACCCGGCGACGGCGACGGAGCCCTCGAGGGCGTAGTCGGTGCGCCCCGGTTCCGCGTAGGCCACCGTGGTGAGCAGCCCGGACGCCGACGGGACCGGCTCGCTCCCGGTGTGGAGGAGCAGGAACGCGCCGGTGCCGTAAGTGCACTTCGCCTCCCCCGTCCGCCGCCGCAACTGGCCGAGGAGCGCGGACTGCTGGTCGCCGAGGACCCCGGCCACCGGGACTTCCGCCCCGAAGGGGCCGTCCGCCTTCGTCCGGCCCCACGCCTCCGGGTGCGCCGAGGGGACGATCTCCGGGAGCATCCGCAGCGGGATCCGCTGCGCCTCCGCCAGTTCCGCGCTCCACTCCAGCCGGCGGAGGTCCATGAGCAGCGTGCGGCTCGCGTTCGTCGGGTCGGTCGCGTGCCGGCGGCCGCCGGTGAGGTTCCACGCGAGCCAGGAATCCACCGTGCCGAAAACGGCGCGGCCGGCGGCGGCGCGTTCCCGGAGGCCGTCCACGGAGTCGAGCAGCCAGCGCAACTTGGGCCCGGAGAAGTAGGTGGCGGCGGGGAGGCCGGTGATCTCGCGGAGGCGCTCCGCGCCGACCGCCGCCTCGAGGTCCGCCGCCAGGCCGGCGGTGCGGGTGTCCTGCCAGACGATGGCCGGGGCGAGCGGCGCCCCGTCGGCGGGGTCCCAGACGACCGCGGTCTCGCGCTGGTTGGTGATCCCGACCGCGGCGACCGACTTCCCGTCGAGCCCCGCCGCGGCGAGGGCTTCCGCTACGACCTGCCCGCTCCGGTCGCGGATTTCGTTCGGGTCGTGTTCCACCCAACCGGGGCGCGGCGTGGACTGGCGGTGCTCGCGCTGCGCCGATCCCGCGACCCGGCCGGCGCGGTCGAACAGCAGGCAGCGGGTGCTGGTCGTCCCTTGGTCCAGGGCCGCGACGACGCGACCGCCGGCGGCGCCTGACCTGCCGCCGGCGGCGGGCGACCCACCGCCGGCGGCCGGCGATCCACCGCCGCCGGCGGCGGGGCTCACTCCGGCGACCAGCCCGGCCCGCGCACCGCCCGCCCCGGCCGGTCGCCGGTGAGCAGGCCGCCGCGGAGCACGAAGTCGCCGGCCACCATCACATGCAGCACGCCCTCGGCGTAGTGGTGCGGGTCGCCGAACCGGGCGACCTCCAGCACCTCGTCCGGCGCCAGCACCACCAGGTCGGCGACCGCCCCCTCGCGGATGACGCCCCGGTCGGTCAGCCCGAGCCGCCCGGCGGGCATCCCGCTCATCTTCCGCACCGCTTCCGGGAGGGTGAGCAGTCCCGCCTCCCGCACATACAGGCTCAGCACCCGCGCGAAGGTCCCGTAGTTCCGCGGATGCGGCATTCCCTCGCCGGGCGCCACCACCCCGCCGTCCGAGGCGATCATGGTGAGCGGGTGCGCCATGATCCGGCGCACATCGTCCTCGTGCATGGCGTGGAAGACGCCGCCGAAACCGCCCTTCTTCTGGAGTTCGATGGCCAGGTCGGCCCCGGCCTCGTTCGTCACCGGGAGCCCCCGCTCGCGGAGGAGGTCGCCGAGGCTCTTCCCCTCCAGGGACCGGTCCCACTCGCAACGGGCGATCACCACATTGTCCGGGCTGCCGCCGCCGCGGTCCACTTCCAGGTTCTCGCGGACCGCCTCCCGGATCCGGGCGGTCTGCTCCGGATCCTCGAGCCGTTCCGCGAGCGCCTCCATCCCCCCGGCGAGGCTCCAGGCCGGGAACAGGATGGTGAGCCCGGTGGAGGACGCGGTGTACGGGTACTGGTCGATGGTCACATCCACCCCCCGCGCCACCGCCTCGTCCACCAGCCGGAGGCTCTCCACGCTCTTCCCCCACATCGGGGCGCCGACCACCTTGTGGTGGGTGAGTTGGGTGGGCAGCCCGCCTTCCTCCCCGATCCGGATCGTCTCCCGAACCGCGTCCAGCAGGGCGAGCCCTTCCTCCCGCATGTGGCTGATGTGGACGCCCCCGTAAGCGGCGGCGACCTTCGCCAACTCGATGACCTCTTCGGTCTCGGCGAAGGCCCCCGGCGCGTACTTCAGGCCGGTGGAGAGGCCGAACGCGCCCTCGCGCATGGCCCGGTCCACCAGTTCGCGCATCCGGTCGAGTTCCTCGCCGGTGGGGGCGCGCGCCTCCATCCCCATGACTTCGCGCCGGACCGTGCCGTGGCCGACCAGCAGGCCCATGTTGATCGCCGAGCCCTCGGACTCGAAGCGGTCGAACCACTCGCCGATCGGGAGCGGGGAACTCCCGTCCGGGCCGCCGATGGCCGTCGTCACCCCCTGGCGCAGGTAATTCTGCGCCAGCGGGTGGCGGAGGATGCCCCGCGTCGCGTGGCTGTGGATGTCCACGAAGCCCGGGGTAACCGCGAGCCCGGCGAGGTCCAGCCGCTCGTCCGTGCGGGCGCCGCCGAGGTCGCCGATGGCGGTGATGCGGCCGTCGAGGATGCCGATGTCGGCGGTCCGGCCCGGGTTGCCCAGCCCGTCGTGGATCTCCGCGCCGGCGAGCACCGTGTCGAACCGGTCCACGCAGCCGGAAACGGCGAGGAGGACGGCGGGGAGGAGGAGACTCGCCGGGCGGCGGCGCGACGGGTTCGGCATGGCGGCTCGCGCTCCTCTCTCTTCGTTCCCTTCGGGCCTCGCCGCGGGCGGCTCGACCGCGCGTTCGCGGCGAAACCCGCGGAATCGGGCGGCGGTCGAGTCTATATGCTGACTCGCGGCCCGCCGCCGACCCGACCGCCGAAGCGCCGCGCCCGGAAAGACGAGGAGTCACGCCATCCGATGAACACCCGCCACCTTCTCCGCCCCGCCCCCCGATTCCCGGCGCCGCGCCGGCTCCTGGCCGCCGCCCTGTTCTGCGGCGCCGCCGCCGCCGTCCCGCCCCCGACCGCCGGGCAGGCCCCCCCGGCCGTCCTCCCGATGCGCGAACGGGCGGAGTTGGTGGACCGCTGGCTCGAGATCCGCTTCGAGACCGTCCTCCCCGAACTCATGCGCCGCGAAGGCGTGGACCTGTGGATCGTCGCGGCGCGCGAATACAACGAAGACCCGGTGATCCGTACCATGCTGCCCTACACCTGGCTGGCCGCCCGGCGGCGCACGGCGCTCCTCTTCCACGACCGCGGCGGCGCCGAGGGGGTGGAGCGGCTGGCGGTCGCCCGCTACGACATCGGCGGAATCCCCGGCGCGTGGGATCCCGAGACCGAGCCCGACCAGTGGGCCCGGGTCGCGGAACTCGTCCGGGAGCGCGACCCGGAGACCATCGGCGTGAACCGCTCCTCCGACTTCGGCCTCGCGGACGGCCTCACCGCCACGGAGTACGAGGCGCTCCGGGACGCCCTCGGCCCCGACCTCGCGGGCCGCCTGCAGGGCGCGGAGCGGCTCGCCGTCGGCTGGCTGGAGACCCGCACGCCGGAGGAGATGGCGGTCTATCCGGGCGTGGTGCGGATCGCCCGCTCCATCATCGCCGAAGGGCTCTCCGGGCGGGTCGTCCAGCCGGGGGTGACCACGACGCAGGACCTCTCCTGGTGGTACCGGGAGCGCATCCGCGAGCGGAAACTCCAGACTTGGTTCCAGCCCGGGGTTTCGGTGCAGCGGCGCGAAGGCGCGATGTTCGGCGGGGACGGCGACGGCGACTACTCCTCCCGCCCCCCGCCGGACACCATCCTCCCCGGCGACCTCATCCATGTGGACTTCGGGATCACCTACCTGCGCCTCAACACCGACACGCAGATGAACGCCTATGTGCTCCGGCCCGGCGAGACCGACGCGCCCCCGGGCCTCCGGGAGGCGATGTCCACCGGCAACCGGCTGCAGGACATCCTCACCGGGGAGTTCGTCGCCGGCCGCACCGGGAACGAGATCCTGGCGGCCGCGCTCGCGCAGGCGGAGGCGGAGGGGATCACCGCCTCGATCTACACCCATCCCATCGGCTTCCACGGCCACGCCGCCGGCCCCACCATCGGCCTCTGGGATCGGCAGGACGGGGTTCCCGGCAAGGGGGACTACCCGCTCTTCCCGATGACCGCGCACTCCATCGAGTTGAACGCGCGGGTGGCCATCCCGGAGTGGGGCGGCCAGGAGGTGCGGATCGCGCTCGAAGAAGACGCCATCTTCGACGGCGAGACCACCCGCTACATCGACCCGCGGATGGAAGAACTCCTGCTCATCCCCCGCCCCCGCTGACCGCCCGCCGCCGAACCGCGGCCGCCGGGGAGAGCCGAGGCGCGCCTTCGTGAGCGCCGTCCTCGTCGGGACCGCCTTCGTCGCGCTCGCCATCGGCGTCCTCCGGCTCCACCCGTTCCTCGCCCTGGTCGCCGGCGCGGTGCTCGCCGGCTCGCTCTCCGGCGGGGGCGGCTCGGCGCCGGAGCGCGCGCTCGCCGCCCTCGACCGGAGCGCGAGCGACTTCGGCGAGGTGGCCGCCGCCATCGGGATCGCCATCGCCCTCGCGGCGGTGATCGGGGACTGCCTGCGGCGGAGCGGCGCCGCCGACCGGATCGCGCAGGCGCTGCTCTCGGCGTTCGGGGAGCGGCGCGCGGCGGCGGCGCTCGCGGCGGCGGCCTGGACGCTCTCGATCCCGGTGTTCTTCGACACCGTCTTCTTCCTGCTGATCCCGCTGGCCCGCGCGTTGGCGCGGCGCGCGCCGGGCCGCTACCCGCAGTTCGTCGCCGCCCTCTGCGCCGGGGCGATCGCCACCCATTCGCTGGTTCCGCCCACGCCGGGGCCGCTCGGGATGGCGGACACCCTGGGGCTCGGGCCGGGCGCCGCCGCCGGATTCGGGATGCTGCTCGGCGTGTTGCCGGTCGCGGCGGTCGTCCTGCTGGCGCCCGCCTTCACCCGCGGCGTCGCGGCCTCACTCCCCGAAACCGCCCCCGGCGGCGCGGGCGCCCCGCCGGACGATGGCGGCCCGCCGTCCCCGCCGGGTCTCGCCGCTTCCCTGCTCCCCGTCGCCCTGCCCGTCCTCCTCCTCGCCGGCGCCTCGGCGTCTTCGGGCGGTGACTCCCCGGCGGCGGCCTGGCTCGCCGCGTTCGGCCACCGGAACGCGGCGCTCTTCCTCGGCGCGGCGGCCGCGGCGCTGGTCCTCCGCCGCGCCACCGGCCTCCCGGCGAAACGCCTGGCGGCTTCCTTCGGCGGCGCCATCGCGGCGGCCGGCCCGATCATCCTCATCACCGCCGCCGGCGGCGCGTTCGGCCGCGCCCTCGCCGGTTCGGGAATCACGGAAACCCTCGGCGGCGTCGCCGGCGCCGGGAACGGCGTCACCCTCCTCCTTCTCGCCGCCGGCGTCGCCTCCGCCCTGAAACTGGCGCAGGGCTCCGGGACGGTGGCGATCCTCAGCGGTTCGGCCATCGTCTCCTCCCTGCTCACCGACCCGGCCGCCCTCCCCTTCCATCCCTCCTACCTCTTCGCGGCGGTCGGTTTCGGCTCGATGATCGGCTCCTGGATGAACGACAGCGGCTTCTGGGTCGTCGGCAAGATGAGCGGCCTCGACGAAGCGGGAACCTTCCGCGTCTGGTCCGCCTCCGCCGCCGCTGTCGGCCTCCTCGGCCTCCTCCAAACCCTCCTCCTCGCCACCCTCCTCCCCCTCGCCTGACCCGGCCCCGGCCCGCGCTACGCTTCCACGCAGGCGGATGACGGACGCGGGCAAACCGACGCCGGCCGAACGGCCCGCACAGCCCCGGAAACGGCGTTCGTCATCGCCGCCCCGCAAGAGCGGCGCGACGCGACCCGCAGCGCCCGCCGACGACGCTCCGCTCCGTGACTTCGCGACGCTCCGCGGCCGCCCGGCCATCTTCGTCGTCCTCCACGAACCCATCCAGCCGGCGCACCTCCTCCTTCTCCGACGGGAAGTCGGTGACCGACGGTTCGACGAATTGGACTTCGTCATCCATTCCGGCGGGGGCGACATCAACACGGCGTACCAGATGGTCCAACTCATACGCCAGCACACGAAGCGCATGAACGCCTGCGTTCCCCTGTACGCGAAGAGCGCCGCCACGCTCTGGTGCTTGGCGGCGAATCAGATCGTCATGGACGAGTCCGCTGAACTGGGCCCCTTGGACGCTCAGGTTCTCGAAGAGCGCCGGGGCGGCAAGACCGAGTATGTGTCGGCGCTGAATCCGTTCAACACGCTGGAGCGACTGCAGAGGTTCTCGCTGGAAACCCTGAATGTTGCGGTAGGAACGATCGAGCGACGATCCGGGCTCGACCTGAACGAGAGTCTCCAACATGCCATCCGCTTCGTCGAGGCTACGACAGGTCCGCTTCTCAGCAAACTGGATCCCGAGAAACTCGGAAAGTACAGTCGCGCCTTGGCAGTCGGCACGGAGTACGGCGCTCGCCTCCTGCGTCGGTTCAGCGAAACGGACGAAGTCACGAAGACCCGAATCCTCAACAGACTCGTGCACGGGTATCCGTCTCACCGTTACATCATCGATTATCCCGAGTTGGTCGAAATGGGTATGCATGTCGCTCTCTTCGCCGAAAGTGAGCGCGTGCCTGTCGGCGCCCTGCACGACTGGATTCTGGCCGGAGGCGCGGGCGTTCTGCTCATCGAGCCCATGAACGAGTCCGAACCGGCTTCCCGGCCCTCGGTGAAAGGATCACCATGAGACCCCAAACCATCGCACACGGAAACGACCAGCCGTCGGACGGGAATGTGCCAGAGGACATTCCCCTCGAAGAGGCCTTGACCCGGGACTTTGCGGAAGCGCGCATCCTCGTGGATCGCGTGTACCGTGAGTATCACGAGAACGGAGGTCTCCTGGAGATTGAAAGGCTCTTGGAGAAACACCGGGACCTTCCGTGGTATCTCCTGAAGTCGACGGGCGAGACCACCGAGTCCGAGTAGGATTCCCGACCTCGGGATTTACCGGCCGTCGCGCCGCTTGATCGCCGCGAGGAGTAGAGCGACCGAAGCCGTCATGAGCCGTTCCGAACGCGAAAGCCGATGGGGGGCCTCCGCGTCCACGGCCGAGCGTGACCTCCCTGTTCGGATCCTGATCGCGCGCGAGGCGGCCGACACCCGGATCTTCGTCGCCCGACTGCGGCGGGAGTATCGGGAGAGCGGCGGCCGGCTGGCGCTCGAGCGACTCTTGAGGGGCCGGAAGGATCTGCCTTGGTATCTCCGGAGGCGGAACGGCGCCGACTGATCGATCTTCCCGGAGTCCGCTTCGCGGGCTCGGTCGGCGGGCGGCCTCGGCGCGCCTTCGAGGCGGCGCCGAGGCGGGGGATCAGTCCTGCGGGGTCAGGAAATCGTCGAGGCGTTGGCGGGCGGCGGTGAAGCGCTCGCGGATGCGCGGGGCGGCGTCGCCATAGACCTCGGCGACTCGCGCTTCGGCGACATCGAGGGCGCGGAGGAGGTCGGCGGCGGCGCGGGCGGCGGCGGACGGGTCGCGGCTGCCGACTTCTCCGATCCAGACCGGGGAGGTTTGGGCGAAGACCGAGCCGTTCATTCCCGGCCAGGACTCCTCGCCGCCGTGCGCCCGCGCGGCGATCCAGCCGCCGGAGGGGATCGCGAGTTCGCCGGAGAGTTCGCGGCGGCCGGCCTCCGGGAGCCCGGCGAGGGTTTCCACGACTTCGCCGTTCACGAGGAGATCCACCTGCTCGACCGGGCCGGCGGAGGCGAGAGTCAAGCGCCAGGAAACGGCGCCGTCCGACGAGGGATCGACCGGGATCGCGCCGCCGGGGCGCTCGTCTTCGACGAAGAAGTCGAGCAGCGGCCCGGTGGTGACGAAACTCCGGCCGGCGCGCAGCGCGTCCAGGTACGAACCGACCCGGAACGGGCCGGGCGCGTACACATAGATCCGCGTCGCACCGACGGCCATCGTGCGGTGGTAGTCGAGCATCACATCGGTCCCGGCGGACGCCGCCACCGGGAGACCCAGGTTCAGGAAGCGGTGCCACAGTTCCGCGGTTCCGACTTCGCTGGTCCAAAGGCACGCGACTTCCAGGGCGTCCAGGTCGCCGAGCACGGCGTCCGGGATCACGCTCACCGGGATGGCGCGGAGGCCGCGGTCGCTCCCGAACGGATCGGCGATGGAAACCGGGTGCATGTAGGCGCTCACTCCCCCCTGCCGCCGGGAGTGGGCGAGCACGTCCGCGTTCGGGCGGTCGTCCTCCGCGTACACCGGATACCCCGGCCCCCAGAACCAGGGCCAAAACGCGCTCTCGATCCCGATGAGACCGAGGTGCCCCAGGAAGTGGGAGCGGATCTCCTGCCCGAAGAGGATCGCCGGCGTCCGGGCCAGCCGCCGGTCGGCGAAGAACTCGGTGTCGTTCCGGCGGTGGTGGAGGTTCGCCATGAGCGGCGTGCCGAAGTCCAGGTCCTCCGCCGCGAGCAGCAGCGCGAGGTCGTCCGGGTCGAGCCGGGTCGGGCCGCCGTAGTTCAGGTGGAAGTGGTGGTCGCCGGACCGGTAACCGGCGGCGAGCGCGTCGAACACCGGATCGAAGACCAACTCGACTTCCGCGGTCTCGCCGGGCGCGACGGCTACCGTCGCCGAGACCGCGGGGCTCGCGAGCCCGCGGGCCGCGGTGACCCGCGCCTCGTTCCCGGCCCCGAGGGGGACGACCACCTCGATCACTCCCGGCGAGTAGAAGTAGATGCGCCCGTGCGTGCCGTCGAACCGGGGGAACGCCTCCTCGGCGACCGCGGGGTGCCCTTCCGGCCCCAGCACCGCGAGCCGCGCCGGGACCGGCGCCTCCGCGCCGGCGCTCCGCGTCGTGACGCGCACCCGCCCGACGGGCGCCCCGAAGTCCCAGGAGCGCACCGGGACTTCCTCGACCGGGCCGCCGCGCGCGCTCACCCGGCGGAGACGGAACCGCTCCTCCTCGTCCGCCTCGGTATAGACGATCCAGTCCCCCGACTCGTCGGAAGCCATCGCCGGGGCGAGCGGCAGGCCCCGCGCCTCGGTGAGTTCCATCGGGTCGCCGGTCGCCGGATCCACCAGGAACAGCCGGTAGCCGTCGCCTCCGTCCCCGGCCGGCCAGTTCACCGCCGCGAACCGCCCGCTCGCCGCCGCCCCGGGCCGCGCCTGGGAAGCGATGGATTCGCCGCGCAGCGCCCGTTCGGCGCCGTCGCTCTCGCGCAGGATCAGTTCGTCCGGCGACGAACGCCCCTTCGCCAGGTAGATCAGCCGGCCGCCGGCGAGCGGCTGCGGGCGGACTTCGAGGCCGCGCCGGGAGGTCAGCCGCGCCGGTTCGCCGGTCGCGAGCGACAGTTGCCAGATGTCGAGGTCGCCGGCGGTGGCGGCGCTGAAGAAGACCGACTCGCCGTCGGGCGACCACGCCGGGTCGAGGAGGATCGAGGCGTCCTCGAACAGGAGCGACTCCTCGCCGCTCCCGAGGTCGAGCCGCCAGAGGGAGAGCGACTCGGTGTCGTCCCGCAGGAACGCGATCTCCCCGCCGTCCGGATGCCAGGACGGGCGCGAGTCGAGCGCCGCGCCGGAGGTCAGCCGCCGGGCGACGCCGGTGTCCGGGTCGAGGAGCCAGAGCCAGCCCCGGGCGGCGAAGGCGATCCGCTTCCCGTCCGGCGACGGCGCGGGATCCGTCGGCCCGGCGGCGAGGATCGGGAGTTCGAACCCCTCCACATAGACATGGTGGGAGTAGCCCTCCAGTTTCGGGTAGCGGTTCGTCCACTGCGCCGCGACCGCCGACGGGACGAACAGGGAAACGAGCAGGCCGGCCGCGGCGGCCGTCCCGAAGCGGGCGGATCCGGTCATCTCAGTCAGCCTCCCCTTTCGGCGCGGAGGGTTCGGCGGCGCCGGACGCCGGCAGGTCGGTGACGAACATGTGCCCCGGCGCGTGGGCGATCAGGGTCTCCGGCCCGGCGTTCCGCGCCGCGACTTGGGAGGTGACGCCGCAGGCCCAGAACACCGGGACCTCTCCCGGCAGGAGCCCCCCGTCCACCCCGAAGTCCGGCCGCGAGAAGTCGGCGATCCCCAGCGCCGCCGGGTCGCCGGCGTGCACCGGGGCGCCGTGGGCGAGCGGGAACCGGCCGCTGACCGCCACCGCCTCCTCGACCCGTTCCTCCGGGATCGGGCGCATGGAGACCACCAGCGGCCCCCGGAACGGCCCGGCCGGTTCGCATTCCCGGTTCGTCACATACATCGGCACGACCCGCCCTTCGTCCTGGTGCCGGAGCCGGATGCCGCGCTCCACCAGGGCGGCCTCGAACCCGAAACTGCAGCCGAGCAGGAACGCCGCGAAGTCCTCCCCCCAGAACTCGGCGGCGCTCTCCGTCTCGATCGCCGGTTCCCCGCCCCGCCACACCCGGTAGCGCGGCAGGTCCGACCGGAGGTCCGCTCCCGGCGCCACTTCGCCCGGAAACGGCCCCGGGACCGCGGCGAGCAGCGGACAGGGCCGGGGGTTCCGCTCGCAGAACCTCTCGAAGTCCGCGGCGAGCGCCCCGGGCAGCGCCACCAGGTTCGCCTGCGCGAATCCCGGACACTCCCCGGAGGTCCCGCCCCGGAAGGCCCCGCTCCGGCAGGCGGCGCGAAGGTCGGCGGGGCGCATGGGGCGGGCAACCTTATCCGCCCCGGCCCCTCGGCCCCCCGGCCCTCCCGCGCCGACTTTCCGCCGGGTTTCGGCGGGCGCCCGGCTGTTATACTCATCCGGTTCGGGCGGCGCCGCGATCCAGCGGGTTCCGGGTGCGAGGAAGCGCCGGGAACTGCCAGGAGCGCGGATCGCCCGGATTTTTTTATCCGCCCTCGACCCCCCTCCCGACTCCCGACCCCGACTCCCTCCCGGACCCCGACTTGTCCCGCTCCGCGAGCACGACCTTCCTCCGCGCGGCGGACCTCCGCCGCCGCTGGTTCGTGGTGGACGCGGAGGACGAGGTGCTCGGCCGGCTGGCCACCCGCGTGGCCCGCGTGCTCATCGGAAAGCACAAGCCCTCCTGGACGCCGTTCCTGGACTGCGGCGACCATGTGGTGGTGATCAACGCCGGGCGCGTCCGGCTCACCGGGCGCAAGGAAGAGGGCAAGACTTACTACCGGCAGAGCGGCCGCCCCGGCGGCTTGAAGTCGAGGACGGCGGCGCAGGTGCGGAAGGCGCATCCGGAGCGGCTGGTCGAGAGCGCCGTCCGGGGGATGCTCCCCAAGAACCGCCTGGGGCGGGCGCAGTTCGGCAAACTCAAGGTCTATGCCGGCGCCGAGCACCCCCACGAGGCGCAGACGCCGGAGCCCCTGCCGGACTTCCTCCGGCAGAAGAAGACCGCCGCGGAGACCCTCGGGAAGACCGCCGCCGGTTCGCCGGCGTCCGCCTGATGTCCGCTCCGGTCGCCTACGGCACGGGCAAGCGCAAGTGCTCGATCGCCCGGGTGTACCTGCGCGAGGGCGAGGGCCACATCCTGGTGAACCACCGCTCGCTCGCCGACTACTTCCCCCGCGAGACCAACCGCAACCTGGTCGTCCAGCCGCTGCTCGCCACCGAGCAGGGCAAGCGGTTCGATGTGGATGTCCGGGTCAAGGGCGGCGGGCTCTCCGGCCAGGCCGCCGCCGTGCGGCTGGGCATCGCCCGGGCGCTCAGCGACTCCGACGCGCGCCTCCGCCCGGAACTCAAGCGCCGGGGCTTCCTGACCCGGGACGCCCGCCGCAAGGAGCGCAAGAAGTACGGCCAGCCGGGCGCGCGCAAGCGCTTCCAGTACTCGAAGCGCTGACGGGACTCGCCGTGGACCGCGCCAGCGCCGCCGGCAGTACGCGCTCCCTCTCCCCCCGCCGGAGATGACCCCGTTCGCGGCCGCCCGGCCGGCGCCCGCCGCCCCCGGGGCGGCGAAGGTTCGGTGAGCGGCATGTCCTCCACCGTGACCATGAAGGAACTGCTGGAGGCGGGCCTCCACTTCGGCCACGAGACCAAGTGGTGGAACCCGCGGATGCGGCCCTACATCTACGGCCAGAAGAGCGGCATCCACATCGTGGACCTCCGCCAGACGCTCCCGCTGTTCCGCAGCGCGCTGAACTTCGTCTCGCGGCTGGGCGCCGAGGGCAAGACCGTGCTCTTCGTCGGCACGAAGCGGCAGGCGCAGGAAGTCGTCGCCGCCGAGGCCGCGCGGGTGGACGCGTTCTATGTGAACCACCGCTGGCTGGGCGGCCTGCTGACGAACTTCGCCACGATCCGGAAGAGCGTGGCCCGGCTGCTGGAACTCCGGGAGATCATCGAGAGCGCGGACTTCAGCCGGTTCTCCAACAAGGCTTGGTCCCGGCTGGACAAGCGCCGCCGGCGGCTCGAGAAGACCCTCGCCGGGATCGAGAAGATGGAGCGCCTGCCCGACGCGGTCTGCATCGTGGACCCGAAGAACGAGATGATCGCCGTCCAGGAGGCGCGCAAACTGGGGATCCCGATCGTCGCCATGGTGGACACCGACTGCGACCCGGACCTCATCGATTTCGTGATCCCGGGCAACGACGACGCGCTGCGCGCCATCCGGCTGTTCACCTCGCGCCTCGCCTCCGCCTTCGAGGAGGGCCGGCAGATGCTCGGCGCAGCGCCCTTCGACTCCGTCGAAGCCGACCTCGAAGCGAACGGCGGCGGCCCGGAGGGAGGCGGGGCTGAGGGCGGCGCCGCGCCGGACGCCCCCGCGCCCGGCCCTTCCCCGGCGCCCGCCGCCGGCGCCCCGTCCGCGCCGGCCGGGCCGACGCCGTCCGCCGCGCCGACGCCTTCCGCCGCGCCGACGCCGTCCGCCGGGCCGACCCCGCCGGGCTGAGTCCTCCCTCCCGACCGCAAGGCAAACCCCTTCCTTCGCGCCGCCCCGCGGCGTTTCCCCATCCCGGCCCGAAGCAACGGCCCCCGCCCCCGCCATGCCCCCGATCACCGCCCGGCAAGTCAAGGAACTCCGCGACCTCACCGGCGCCGGGTTCGCCGACTGCAAGAAGGCGCTCGCCGACGCGGACGGGGACCGGGACGCCGCCGTCCGGCTGCTGCGCGAGAAGGGCGCGGCCGCCGCCGAAGGCCGGGCCGGGCGCGCCACCGGCGAGGGGATCGTCCACGCCTACATCCACCACGGCCGCATCGGGGTGATGGTGGAACTGGCCTGCGAGACCGACTTCGTCGCCCGGAACGAGAAGTTCCGCGAACTGGCGAACGACATCGCCATCCACATCGCGAGCAACTTCCCGGCGCCGGCCCGCTGGGTGGGCCGCGGCGAAGTCCCGGAGGCGGTGGTCGCCGACGAGACCGCGCTCATCCGGGCGCAACTGGCCAAGGACCCGAAGAACGCCAAGAAGCCGGAGGCGATCCTCGACCGGATCGTGAACGGCAAACTGGAGCGGTTCCTGGCGGAGCGCGTCCTCCTCGAACAGCAGTACGCGCTCGACGACTCGAAGAAGATGACCGTCGCCGACCGGGTGACCGAGGCGGCGACCGCCATCAAGGAAAACCTGCGCGTCGTCCGCTTCGTCCGCTTCGAGCGCGGAGAAGCCGCCGGCTGACCATCCCGACCGGCCGGCCGGCGAGGCCGAATCCGGCCCGGCGAGACCCCTCATGAGCCGGCCCCCGCGAGCGCTGCTGAAACTCTCCGGGCAGGCGCTCGGCGCGCCGGGGGAGACCGGCATCTCCACCGAGCGGGTGGAGGAGATGGCGGCGACCGTCGGCGCCATCCACCGGGACGGCGTCGAAATCGCCTGCATGATCGGCGGCGGCAACATCTTCCGGGGCCTCGGCTCGGAGGCGCGGGGCATGGACCGGGTCACCGCCGACTCCATGGGAATGCTGGCCACGCTCATCAACGCGCTCGCCCTCCAGGACGCGCTGGAGAAGCAGGGCTGCGAGACCCGGCTCCTCTCCGCGATCACCGTGCGCCAGGTGGCCGAGCCGTTCATCCGCCGGGTCGCGCTCCGGCACCTGGAGAAGCGGCGCATCGTCCTCTTCGCCGCCGGCACCGGGAACCCCTACTTCTCGACGGACACCGCGGCGGCGCTCCGGGCGAACGAGATCCGCGCCGGGATCCTCATCAAGGCGACGCGGGTCCCGGGCGTCTTCACCGGCGACCCGGAGCGGGACCCGGAGGCGAAGCCCATCCGCCGGCTGACCTGGATGGAAGCCATCAGCCAGAAACTGCGATTCATGGACACGACGGCGATTTCGCTCTGCATGGAGAACTCCCTGCCGATCGTCGTCTGCCACCAGGAAGATCTCCGCCGGGCGGCGAGCGGCGCCGATGTGGGGACGCGCGTGGGGCCTCCGGAGTAACGCCCCGCCCCGCGGCCGCCGCCCGACCGCCCGAACACTCCTCCCGGGAGGAAGACACCATGACCACCCATCCGATCCTCGAAGAGTCCGGACGCCGCATGGACAAGACCGTCGAGATCTTCGAGCAGGAACTCGCCACCGTCCGCACCGGCCGCGCCTCGGTAACCCTGCTCGACTCGGTGCGGGTGGACTACTACGGGCAGTTGCTGCCGCTGAACCAGGTCGCCACCCTGAACACCCCGGACGCCAGCACGATCACCGTCCAGCCCTGGGAGCGGAACATGCTCGCGCCGGTGGACCGCGCCATCCGCGCCGCCGACCTCGACCTGAACCCGTCCTCGGACGGCAACCTGCTGCGCATCCCCATTCCTCCGCTCAGCCGGGAGCGCCGCCAACAACTGGCGAAGACCATCAACCGGATGGCGGAGGAGCACAAGAACGCGCTGCGCCAGGTGCGGCGCGACGCGAACACGCGGCTGAAGCGGCTGGCGAAGGACAAGGAACTTTCCGACGACCAGGAGCATGATCTCGAAGGAGAGGTCCAGCGGGCCACCGACGCCCATGTGAAGCGCATCACCGACCTCGCCGCGCGCAAGGAAGCGAGCGTCCTCTCCGTCTGACGCCCTCCGCCCGCCCTTCACCCCGCGCCCGCCGCTCGCCCTCCCGGACGCAGCGCCGCGCAGCGCCCCCGCCCCGCCCCGAAAGCATGTCCGAAACCCCGTATTCCTTCCTGACGCGCCTCGAGTGCTCGATGACCGGCAAGCCGCACGACGCCGGCCGCTCGCAGAACCTCTCGGACGACAACTACCCGCTGCTCGCGCGATACGACCTCGCCGCCGCCCGCGAGTCGTTCACCCCGGAGTCGCTGCGCGACCGCCCGTTCGACCTGTGGCGGTACCACGAGGTATTGCCCATCCGGGAAGAGCGCCACTGCGTGAAACTCGGCGAAGGCGGCACCCCCCTCCACCGCGCCCCGCGGCTCGAAGCCGAACTCGGCGTCGGCGAACTCCACATCAAGGACGAGGGGATGAACCCGACGGGCAGTTTCAAGGACCGCGGGTTGTGTCTCGCCGTCTCCGCCGCCTACCAGTTCGGCGCGCCCGAAGTGGCGCTCCCCTCGGCGGGGAACGCCGGCGGCGCCGCGGCCGCCTACGCCGCCCGCGCCGGGATGAACTGCGTGGTCGCCGTCCCCCGCGACTGCCCGGAGGTGAACCGCATCGAGGCGTCGGTGTACGGCGCGGAAGTCCATACCGTGGACGGACTCATCTCCGACGCCGGGAAACTCATCGCCGAGATGGCGGCGGAGCGCGGCCTCTTCGAGTTGGCGACGCTCAAGGAGCCGTTCCGCATCGAAGGCAAGAAGACCATGGCCTACGAGGTCTTCGAACAACTCGGCCGCGTCCCCGAGGTCATCCTCTACCCCACCGGCGGCGGCACCGGGCTCATCGGCATGTGGAAGGCCTTCGCCGAGATGGAGCAGTTGGGCTGGATCGGCCCGGAACGACCGCGCATGGTGTCCGTCCAGGCGGAAGGCTGCGCGCCCATACCCCGCGCCTACGAAGCCGGCGAGGAGTCGGCGCCGCTGTGGGAGAACGCCCGGACGGTAGCGTCGGGGCTTCGCGTGCCGAAGGCCCTCGGCGACTTCCTCATCCTCCGCGCCGTCCGCGAGAGCGGCGGAACCGCCATCGCGGTCAGCGACGACGACCTGATGCGCGACGCCCGCCGCATCGCCTCCGCCGAAGGCATCTTCGCCGCCCCGGAAGGCGGCGCCTGCCTGACGGCGCTGCGGCGGATGCGCGAATCCGGCGCCGTGTCTTCCGAGGACACCGTCGTCCTCTTCAACACGGGCACCGGCGCCAAGTATGTGGAAGCCTTCCTCGGCGGCGCCGCCCCGGCCCACGCCGAGATCTGACCCGCCTCGACCCGATGGAGCAGCCCGCATGATCGCCACGACCATCGCGATCGCGCTCCTCGCCGCGCAACCGCCGACCGGCGGCGCCCGCTCGCCGTCCGGCGGCTGGTTCGCGGCCGCGCTCTCCCGCCCCCAGCCCCGGCCCCCGACCTGCCACAGCGGCCCGGCCCTCGAAGTCCCTGTCGCGGCGGGAACGCGAATCCATGTTCGTCGGCTCGCCCGCCGCAACGGAAACAAGACGCTCGATCTGCTCTCGGTGGACCGACGCCAGCCGATCACCCTCGACTGCGCGCGAGTCAGCCGACGCAGGAACTCCGTGGCCTTCGCCTGGAAACACCGGGGCGAACGCTGCCGGGAGCGGTACCGGCTCGTCTTCGAGGTCGCCGGCGACCCGGATTCCGGCGGCCCGAAACGCTGCGCGGTGCCGATCCGCCCGGTGCGGGAGGACACCCGGCACTGACCCTTACCGCCGTACGGGGACGAAAAGACGACGGTCCGCAAACTCATCGAGGTGGCGCTGCCCCTCGATGACATCAACCGGACGGCGGCGCGCGGCCGCCGAGGCCGAGGTCGCCGCCCGCCGCACCCCGGAGGGGTTGCCGCCGCGCGACTTCCCGACGCTGATCCAGCACCTCGGGCCCCTCACCCTCAACACCGTCCGCGCCCCCGGCCGGAACGCCTCCTTCCCGATGCGCGCGAACCCTACCCGGCTCCGGGCAACGGCCTTCGACCTGCTCCGCCTTTCCGCCTCCGCGTAGCCAGCCCCGAACACCCCCCGCTTCCCGGATCCCCCGTCCGTTCCTGGACTTCCGACCTCTTGCCCCTTGGAACTTCCGCCGAGACGGACGCCATCGAGAGGGCGTTCCCCCTTCTCGACGAACCGATGACTTTCCTCGCCATCGCAGGCTTCGGCGCGACCGGGCCGGCGGGCAACATCCGCCGCGACTCCGAGCGCGCCGCCGAAAACGACTTCCGCGCGTTTTTCCGAGGCGTCGGCATCTACACGATGTCGGGGCGACTCCACGCGTGAACCCGAAGAGCGCCTGGAGGCTGATTCTCGCGCTCCCGGGCGCGGACCGGTTCCTCATCCGGAGATGGGGCCTCGCCTCGCCGTGCCCTTCGGGGGCGGCGGCTTCGGCGCGATACTGCTACGCCACTTGGCTGACCCATCTCATTCACGCCAACGAATCCCCGCGCCCACCGCCACCAGATCCGGTCGTCGTCGAAATCGGCCCCGGCAGTTCGCTGGGCGCGGGCTTCGCGGCGCTGCTCTCGGGCGCGTCCCGCTACTACGGTCTCGATGTCGTGGAACACGCGACGAAGGAGAACAACCTGCGCGTCTTCGAGGAGTTGGTGCAACTGTTCCATCGCCGAGCGAGCGTTCCGGACGGCGATGAGTTCCCGCGCATGAAAGGACTGCTGCAAACTCACGACTTCCCCGGCGGCGCGCTTGGGGTGGATCGCCTGCGAGCCGCGCTCCGCCCCGAGCGCATCGAACGCCTGAGGCATGCCGCCGCCGGCGTCGGGACGGAAGCGTCCTGCATCGTCCCGTGGACGGCTACCGACCTCCCGGAGGAATCCGTCGATTTCGCCTTCTCTCAATATACGATGGAGCATGTGGACGACTTGCCCGCGGTTTACAAGGCGGTGAGTCCGTTTCTGAGGGTCGGAGGCATCGTTTCGCACTTGATCGGCTTCGATTCGCATGGAATTACGCCGGAGTGGAACGGACATTGGACTTTCGGAGACCTCCGCTGGAAGTTCTCACGAGGCCGACGGCTCTATTGGCTGAACCGCGAGCCCTTGTCCACCCACCTCGCGCTGCTGCGCGAGAACGGTTTCGAGATCATCCGCCAGGTAAGCGTAGGTAACGATGGACGCGACGGCCCGTCCGTTTCCCGAAGCGCGCTCGCGCGCCGGTTTCGACATATCTCGCAGGATGACTTCACTTGCGAGATCGCGCTTGTCCAGGCGGTGAAGGTTCGCTGAATCCGTGAGTCGGTCATGGGTGGTCTTCTCCGCCAGAGTGAGCAACTTGGAGCACCGACGCTGAGTATGCTCGCACTTACTTCCCTCGCGGCCCGCCATGTGCGGGGCCAACCCGCCCGGCAAACCCGGGCGAGTGCTCGATGACCGACATCCTGAGCAACCCGATCACCGTCCCATTCTTGGCCGGCGTCGGCGTCCTTCTCGTGAAGATCGCAATAGACCGGGCACATAACCGGAAGCCGCCACGAATGGAGTTCAGTCTCGACTGCGGGAAGGAGCGGAAATGGAGAAAACTTCCGGCGTCGGCTGCGATCGAATGGTCGGGTGAGGAGTTGAAGACTTTCGATCAGCATGACCGGTTCGGCCAACTGATCGTTCCGCAGGCGAACATGCCAAAAGCCATTGCGAGGCATCGTGGAATGTTCCATGTTCGTTTCCTCGAGAACGGAAATGCCGTGGAAGTGTCCACTGACGGAACTGCCGCCGACGGACGCCGACCATCGGGCGACGGGCTCTATCGGATCGGCGTTACGAGGCGCCTTGCGTGATGAGCCCATGAAGACCGTCCGCAAACTCATCGAGGTGGCCCTGCCCCTCGATGCCATCAACAAGGCGGCGGCGCGGGAGAAGTCCATCCGCCACGGGCATCCGAGCACGCTGCATCTCTGGTGGGCGCGGCGGCCGCTGGCGGCGGCGCGGGCGGTGCTCTTCGGACAACTCGTGGACGACCCGTCGGCGCGGCCCAAGTTGTTTCCGACGAAGGCGGAGCAGGACGGGGAGCGCGAGCGGTTGTTCGGGATTCTCCGTGAACTCGTGAAGTGGGAGAACACGACGAACGAAGCGTTGCTGGATGTGGCGCGGGAGGAGATCCGGGAGAGTTGGCGGAGGACCTGCGCGGACAACGCCGACCATTCGCGGGCGGCGGAACTCTTCGACCCTGAGCGGTTGCCCGCGTTCCACGACCCGTTCGCCGGGGGCGGGGCGATCCCGCTGGAGGCCCAACGGCTCGGCCTCGAGGCCCACGCGAGCGACCTGAACCCGGTCGCGGTGCTCATCAACAAGGCGATGATCGAGATTCCGCCGAAGTTCGCCGGGCGGCCGCCGGTGAACCCGGAGTCCCGGAAGGCCGCGCTGACCACGAAGGATTGGAAGGGTGCGGCAGGGCTCGCCGAGGATGTGCGGTTCTACGGGCAGTGGATGCGCGACGAAGCAGAGCGGCGCATAGGTCATCTCTACCCGAAGGTGCTGGTCACTGATGAGATGGCGGCGGAGCGCCCCGACCTGGAACCCTATGCGGGCCGGGAGTTGACCGTGATCGCTTGGCTGTGGGCGCGGACCGTCCGAAGTCCGAACCCGGCGTTCGCCGATGTCGAGGTCCCGCTCGTCTCCAACTTCCTGCTCTCCACGAAGAAGGGCAAGGAGGCGTGGGTCGAGCCGGTGATCGAGAGCAAGGACTACCGGTTCGAGGTCCGCGTCGGGCCGCCGCCGGATGTCGAGGCAGCCAAGAAGGGAACCAAGATCGGTCGAGGCAATTTCCGCTGTCTCCTGTCCGGCAGCCCCGTGCCTTACTCGTACATCGACGACGAAGCCAATGCCGGGCGCATGGGCGTTCGTCTGCTGGCCATCGTGGCGGCGGGGGATCGCCGGCGCATTTTTCTCTCGCCCGACTCGGAGCCCGAGACGGTTGCCCACAGCGCGTACCCCTCCTGGAAGCCCGAACTACCCAGTCGCGGCACTTGGGCGAGCAACGCTCAGGGACGCCGCTACGGCTTCCACACCTTCGGCGACTACTTCACACCCCGACAGTTGACGGCGCTGACGACTTTCGCCGATTTGGTGGGCCGGGCCCGCGAGAAGGCCCATCGGGACGCGATCGCCGCGGAGCGAAGCGCGGACGGCGCCGATGTGCGCCCACTGCGTGAAGGCGGCTCCGGCCCCGCCGCCTACGCCGACGCCGTGTCGGTGTACCTCGGGATCGCCTTGAGTCGGCTGACGGATATCTGTAACGCGCTCTGTCGGTGGAAGGAAAGCATGACGCAGGTCGTGGGCCTGTTCGGCCGACAGGCTATACCGATGGTTTGGGACTTCGCCGAGAACAATGTGTTCGCCGGTGCTGCCGGCGATTACCAGGTCAGCCTCGGGAACATGTTGAAGGCCGTAGGTCGCCTTCCCGAAGCCTCCGACGGAGTGGCCCGACAACAAGACTCCCGGAATCAGGAGGTGAGCGCGGGCAAGATCGTCTCTACGGATCCGCCCTACTACGACAACATCGGATACGCCGATCTCTCCGACTTCTTCTATGTCTGGATGCGCCGCTCACTGCAGACAGCGTACCCGGACTTGTTCGCCACACTGGCGGTTCCGAAGCGCGAAGAACTAGTCGCGACACCATACCGACATGGGAACCGGGCCAGTGGAATGGAGTTCTTTCTCACGGGAATGAGTTGCGCCATGCGCCAGTTGGCCGAGCAAGTGCACCCGGACCTTCCGGTGACCATCTACTATGCCTTCAAGCAATCCGAGACCAGTGACGAGGGTGGGACGACGAGTACTGGTTGGGAAACGTTTCTCAACGCTCTCATTCGCTCCGGTTTCTCGGTTACCGGCACTTGGCCGATGCGAACTGAGATGGCGACCCGCCAAGTAGGAAGAGAAACCAACGCACTTGCGTCCAGCATCGTATTGGTCTGCCGACGCCGATCAACACGGGCGTCCGCTGCGCGGCGGCAGTTCGTCGACGCACTGACGCGGGAACTGCCACCCGCGATCGTTGCCCTCCAGAGAGCCGGTATTGCCCCTGTGGACATGGCGCAGGCCGCCATCGGACCGGGCATGGCCGCGTTCACTCGGAGAGCGCCAGTGCTACACGCCGACGGCAGCGCACTCACCGTGAAAGAGGCGCTGGCGCTCATCAACCAGGTGCTCGACGAGACCTTGGCCGAGCAGGAAGGCGAGTTCGACGCGGACACGCGATGGGCGTTGGCTTGGTTCGACCAGTACCACTTCGACGAGGCCGACTTCGGGATCGCCGAGACGCTGTCCAAGGCGAAGAACACCAGCGTCGAAGGTGTGGTCGAGGCCGGAATCCTCCGGGCGAGCCGCGGCCGGGTGCGCCTGCTCAAGCCCGAGGAACTGCCCGACGACTGGAACCCCGCCACCGACCGGCGGCTGACCGTGTGGGAGATGGTGCATCACTTGATCCGCGTGCTCGACGCCGAGGGAGAGGCGGCCGCCGCGCAACTGCTGCGGAGGATCGGCGGACCCGGCGAGACCGCCCGGGCTCTCGCCCACCGGCTCTACGCCATCTGCGACCGCCAGAAGCGACCGGCCGACGCCCTGCGCTACAACACGCTGGTTCGCTCCTGGCCGGAACTGAAGAGACTGGCCGAACACGACGAGGGGCGGCCGCAACCGCTCCTGTAACACAAACCCGACCCTTCAGCACCGAAAGCCCCGTGGCGCGCGACACTTGCCGCAGCAGCAATGAAGCCGATCCCGTGGCCGACGATCCGATCCCTCGTAGTCCAGCCGGACCGGGAAGCCCACCCGCCGGGCCGTCTGCCTTTTGGGAGGAGTCGTTCCGCGACTTCGACGAGATCGCCCGCGGACTGCGGGCGCCGATCGTGGGCGAACTGTCGAACCATGGCGTCGCCGTCGAGTTTCCCGGCGCGGGCGAAAGCACCCGACTCACCTTCGCGATCGAGGACGACGGCTCGGTCGCCTGCTGCGACCTCTCGAAGGACGACGGCGCCGGCGGCGCTTCCCCACGGTCGACGCCTCCCTGTCCGCCGTCCGGCCCTCCTCCTTCCACCGCGCCGAATTCCTCGCCGAGTGACACCAACCCCCCGACGCAGTCGGGAGACACGAAACTTTTTCGCACTCCCGCCCGCGCCGGACGGACCGAGCCCGCTCACCCGGCCCGGCGCGACGGATCGAGCCCCTTTGCGCGGATCGAACTTCGCGGTGGACCGAGCCCCTAAAGACACATGCTTGAGACACATGCCGGCGAAAAACACATGGCTACAGACACATGCCCGGCCGAGGGACACATGCTAAGGACACAGGCTCATCGGCGAAAAACACCGGCTACGGACACATGGCCGCAAAGACACAGGCTCCGCCGTTCCGGGAAGCGAGCCGGACGAGCGCTCGACCGGACGGAACGGCGGATCGAGCCCCTTCGGGTCGTCGCCGAACGGATCGAGCCCCATGACGCCCGCCGGAGCGCACTCTCCGGAGCCGGTCATCGCCGAGGGCGCGGATTTGACAGTAACTCATTGAAAGAAAAGGACTTATGAACCAAAAACACATGGTCTCGACCTAAAGACACAGGCTAGAGACACATGCCGGCGAAAAACACATGCTAAAGACACAGGCTTGCCCGAAAGACACAGGCTCCACCGGGGGGCGAGCCGGGTGAGCCCCTTTCGTGAGGTTGCCCCGCTTTCGTGGACGGGTTGCAGTTTGGGGTCCGCGTCTCGTCCGGCGGCTGCCGGAGGAGCGGACACAGTGACGACGGCCGACTTGGAGGACGCCGCCGCCGACTTCGAGCCGGACCGGAACGACTGCGGGCAGCCGCTCCCCGGGACCGCCGCCCGGACAACCGGACGGCGCAGAGACGGCCGCCGGGCGCCAAGCGCGGCTCGCGTCCGGCGGCCGCCGGCCCGCGCGTTCGGCGCGACGGGCGCGGGACACGAAGCCGGCCTCGAAGGGCCGTCAGCGGCCCCGCTCCCGGGGTGGGATCAGCGAAAGAGCGACCCGGCGGCCACGACCGTGAGCGGCACGATCACGGCCCAGAACCACCGCTGCTGCGACCGCCGGAGACTCTCGAACCCCTTGAGCATCTCCGCCCGAAGCGCGAGGTTTTGCTCCGAGTTCCGGTCGGTCCGGTCCGAGAGTCGCTCGACGAGGTGTTCGAGCCGGTCCGTACGCTTTTCAAGCGCGTCCACGCGCTTTTCGAGAACGTCCAGACGGCTTTCGAGCGCGTCCAGACGGCTCTCGATCGCGTCCAGACGGCTGTCGACCCGTGCCAGGTGGCTCTCGATCGCGTCCAGACGACCGTCGATCCGGACCAAGTGGCTGTCGATCCGGACCAAGTGGGACGCGATGGCGTGGAGCGCGGTGACCACTTCCCGGTCGGCGCCGGGCGCCGCCTCGCCCTCGGGGCGGTCGGGGGCGGGCAGCGACGGGAGCGGGACGGGATTCCCCACCGCGGGCGCGGGGAGGGGCGCGGAGGCGGCTTCGGGCGGGGGCGCTCCGGCGTGGCGGTCGGTCATGGCGTCGCGATGAGCGTAGTCCGCGGGGAGGCGGACCGCAAGCGCGGCGCTGGCGGGGTGTTCGGGCATCGTCGTCCTCCTGACGAGAGGCGGACTCGGCTCGCCGGCGACGCGCCGGCGAACGGAATCCGCGCGATTCACTCGTTTACTGAACGGATGCGCAACGATTTCTGCTCGCGAAAGCGCCGATTTCGCCGAAAATGCGGATAAGTCGCAATCCGCGGGGCGGCCGACCGGCCCGGTGGCCGACAGCGGTTCGACCCGCCGGCCGCGAGGCGGCGCGTTCGAAGCCCGTTTCCGACGAGCGACGGGAACCGCGGCGCAGCGCCGGGGCCCGGTCGCCAGGCGCCGGAGCGGCGCCGGCCCGGAGACCGGCGCCGTCCCCGGCCCTACTGGGAGTCCGTGGCTTCCGCTTCCTCGTCGGGGTCGAGGAGGCGGACGGCCCAGAGGCCGGAGTTGCGGTCGGAGAAGAAGATGTGGTCCTTGTGGGGTTGGGCGCCCCAGACCTGGGGGGCGTTCGGGAGGAAGCCCTCCGGGTCGAGCGGGAGGAACCGGGCGATCTCCCGGCCCTGGCGGTAGAGGTTCCCGAGGAGTTCCCCGGAGACATCCACCACGCGCAGGCCGCCGTTGTAGAACGCCACATACATCACATCGTCCTCGATCCAGATGTTGTGGCTGCCGGCTTCCGGCACCTCGTAGCGGCCGACCAGGCGCGGCGGCTCTTCGAAGTTCTCGTCCCATTCCAGGATGTGGATCCAGCCGCGCCAGCGGGTGGGCTCGTTCTCGTAGCCCGGCGTGCCGGTTCCGACTTCGGACATCGGGCTGTACCGGCCGGAGCGGGCCGCTTCGTCGCCGGCGAAGATGTAGAACTTGCCGGTGGAGACGCTGCGGTAGGGATAGACGGCGTGGTTCCAGCCGGTGGGGAACGGGAACTGCCCGACGAGCACCGGCGCCTGCGGCGTGCCCCCCTTGCCGCCCCCGCCGACATCCACCACCGCGACGCCGTCGCTCCAGTTGGCGGAGTAGGCGATGCCCTCCACCACCCATACATCGTGGATGGACCGCGCCGGGTTGTCGAGGGCGAAACTGCCGACCCGGTGCGGAACCGTCGGGTCTTCGATGTTGATGATGTCGAACCGGCGCCCGCCGGAGAGCGCGTACACATGGCCGTCGTGGATGAAGGTGTTGTGGACGCCGCCGGTCAACCGGTCGTCGTATTCCGCGAGGCGGCGCACGCCGAGCGCGGGGTCGGACACATCGAGGATCACCAGGCCGTTCCGCCGGTTCGACGCGCCTTCCCGTGAAATCACCGCCACCGCGCCATCTTCGGAGATCTTCACATCGTTCACCGTCCGCGCGTCCACCCGCACGATGTCCACGATCTCGAGGCTCTCCGGTTCGGTGACATCCCAGATGTAGGCGTGTCCGGCGGCGCTGTGCGTCCCGGTGATCGCGTAGTCGCGGCCGTTCGGCGCTTCCCAGACCCACAGATCGGAAGTCGCCCGGTCCTTGACCCGGCCGTGCCCCACGAGTTCGATGCGGCGCCGGGCGCCGCGCTCGCGCACTTCGATCACGGAACTCGCCGAGACGCCGCCGGTGCGGGCGACCACGGTATAGATGCCGGGCAGGTCGGCGACGAACCTCCCGTCGGGGGTGATGAGGCCGGAGGACGGGCCGCCGACTCCCATGCCGTCGGTGACCGCCGAGACGCTGTAACCGACCGGGGCCTCCTCGACCGGCTGCCCCGAAGCGTCCGTCATCGCCGCCTCGAAACGCACCACCTCTCCGGTGCGGGCGCGGTCGGCGCTTCCGGTGAGCGTGAGTTCCGCCACCGGGTTCGGCAGGACTTCGATCTCCATCCGGGCCGTCGCGTCGCCGCTGCTCACGACGAGTTCCGCTTCGCCCGGACGGAGCAGCCTCAGCAGCCCGCGGTCCGTCTCCCGGGCCACCGGCGCCGGACGGGCGGCGGCGGACGCCACCGACTCGTCGGACACCGACCATTCGAGTTCGAGGTCCTCCACCGGTTCGCCGGCCGTGTCGCTCGCTTCGACGCGCACCGCCGACTCCGTTCCGGCGAAGAACGGCCCGTCGGCGGTAACGGTCAGCGAAGCGACCGGCCGCGGGCGAATGGTCACCGGGATCCGCTGTTCGAGGTATCCCTCGGCGTCGAGGTTTCGCGCTGAAGGATCGGGGCCGGTCCCCACGACCCGCACCATGACCGCGAACTCCCCGGCGCGCCGGGTCGAGACCTCGCCCTCGCGGGAGACCTTGAAGATGTTGAAGCCCCAGGTGCGGCGCTCCAGGTTCCAGTACTGCCCGTAGAGCGGCAGGTACAGGACTTCCGCGTCCACTTCGGCGCCGTCCTCGTCGAGGACGGTCGCCTCGATCTGCGCGGTTTCGCCCACGGTGATCTCGATCTCTTCGGGAGAGACGCGCAGCGAGGCCGGCGTCCGCTCCTCCTCCGGCGCCTGGGCGAACGCGGAAGCAGCGGCGAAGAGACTCGCCGCAAAGAAGGCCGCAAACGCGGCGGAACGATGGCGAAGTCCGGTCACTACCAGGCCACCCCGTAGTCCTCTCCGTGCTGGCTCGAGCCGCCCCAGAAGGTTCCGTGGGCGCGGTCGAACCAGATCGCGTTGATGGGCCCCGAGGTCCGGGGCGCGAAGCGCAGGTCGTAACCCATCGCCGCCAACTCCGAGCGCACCCAGTCGGGCACCGCCTCGTTCAGCAGGAGGGCCCCCGGCTCGCTCTCGTGGGCGCCGAAGGAACTGCGCATCTGGTAACTGTTGAAGTTGGCCGCTTCGGCCGCCTGCTGCACATCCATTCCGAACTCCACCACATTCAGGAAGAACTGCAGGAGGTTCTGGTCCTGACCGTCGCCGCCCTGGACGGCGAACGAGAGGAACGGCTCCCCGTCCCGGAGCGCCAGGCTCGGCGTCAGCGTGGCGCGCGGCCGCTTGCCCGGTTCGAGCACATTGAACGGGTTGGCCGCTTCGTCGAGCACGAAACTCTGCATCCGCTGGCTCAGGCCGATTCCGGTTTCGCCGGCGAGCACCGCCGGCAGCCAGCCGCCGCTCGGCGTAACCGAAACCACCCAGCCCTCGGCGTCCGCCGCCTGGATCGAGGTCGTCCCCGCCAGGAAGCCGTCGAGGAACTGCTGCCGTTCTTCCTCGGTGGTCGGGTGGCCGCCGGTTCCGGAGAACTGCTCGAGGTAGTGCGCGTACGGGTTCTCCCCGCCCTCGAAGGGGTACGGGTCGCCGGGGCCGATGGTCGGGTCGTTCCGGTCGGGGAGGATGAGGTCGGCGCGGCTTCGCGCGTAGTCCTTCGAGAGGAGGCCGGCGATCGGCTCCTCCGGCGGGAAGTAGGGGTCGCCGTAGTAGAAGTCCCGGTCGGCGAAGGCCAGGTTCATCGCCTGGTAGAGCGTGTGGATGTAACGCGAACTGTTGTAGCCCATGCCGGCGAGGTCGAACGGCTCCAGGATGTTGAGCGCCTGCAGCAGCACCGGCCCCTGCACCCAGTGGGTCAACTTGTACACCTCGATGCCCTTGTAGTCGGTGGAGACCGGCTCTTCGAGATGCACCTTCCAGTTGGCCAGGTCCTCGACGGTGATGAGCCCGCCCTGTTCCCGGACGCCGCGCGCGAACTCCTCGGCGATGTCGCCGCGGTAGAAGCGGTCGTAAGCGGCGTAGATCGCCTCCTTGCGGCTCTTCCCGGCGGCGAGCGCTTCGCGTTCCGCTTCGACGAGGCTGCGGAGGGTCGCGGCGAGTTCCGGCTGGCGGAAGATTTCGCCGGGAACCGGGCCCCCGGCGTCGAAGGCGCTCGTCGCCGCGTCGTCGCGGTCCCAGTAGTTCCCGCTGCCCAACTCCGCCGGCGGGCCGCTCCCCGCTTCCGCCCGGTCGCGGTGGGGCAGCAGCGTCCGCCGGGAGTAGGGCCATTCGGCTATGCGGTCGGCGCCGCGCTGGATCGCCCGGGCGGCGGACGCCTCGATCGGGTAGCCGTCGGCCATCTCGATCGCCGGGGCCAGCACTTCCGCGAGCGGCAGCGTCCCGTACTCGGCGAGCATGGTCAGCAGGCCGCCCGGCGTGCCGGGAGTGACCGCCGCGAGCGGGCCGAGCGCCGGGGGATAGGCCATCCCCCGCTCGCGGAAGAACTCCGGCGTGGCGCCGGTGGGGGCGGCGCCGAGCGCGTTCACCCCGATCACCCGCTTCTCGCCGGGGTGCCAGATGAGCGCCTGGGTCTCGCCGCCCCAACTCAGGGCGTCGAACATGGTGGCGGTCGCCCCGAGCATGGCGCAGGCGGCGTCCACCGCGTTGCCGCCGCGCTGGAAGATGGCCGCGCCGGCGGTGGCGCCGAGCGGCTTGCCGGTGATCGCCATCCAGTGCCGGCCGTGGAGGACCGGCTTCTGGGTGCGGGTCTGCGCCGCCGCGCTCGCCGCGGCGAGGGCGAGCAGGAGCGCGAGGAGGAGGGGGGCCGAGCCCCGAAAGCGGAGTGGATGCATCCCCGTATTGTCCCGAAGCGGCGCCGCCTCTCGCAACGACGCCGCCGGGAGCGCCCGCCCTCGACGACCCGCGACGACCCCCGACGCCCCCGGGGGGGCCGCGAGCCGGGTCGGCGGCCCGCCGAGGCGTCCGGAAGGGCCGCCCGCTTCAGCGCGCGGCGCTCAGGGAACTCGAAGCGGCGCCGTCGGAGGGAAACAGGCCCCGTTCCTCCAGTTCACGGCCCACCACTTCGGCGACGAGTGAGTGACCGGCCCCGGTGAGGTGCCCGTCCTTCGGGTAGTAGAGCGACTCCGGTTGCGGGTGCGCCCGCATCGCCGGCGCCACCTCCACGACCTGGCAATCCTCGGCCGCGCAGAACCGCCGCAGGCGGGCGGTCGGCGTGAGGATCGTTCGCGCCGCCGGACGCGGGAGCGGAGACCGACCGAGGGCGCGCTCCGTCTCGACAGTCCGCCATCCCCGGTTCTGCGGGATGTAGAGGAAGACGATCCCGGCATCCGCCCCGGCGCTCAAACGCGCCATGCGGTCGAGGGCGCCCTCGATCCGCGCCCAAATCGCCTCTTCGTCCTCCGCGGGTTCGAGACCCGCATCCCGCGCATCGCCGGCCGCCGCGAAACCGATCAGGATGCGCGCGACGCCCGAGCGGAGATAGAGCCATCTCCCGAGGTCCGCCCAGTCGCCGAGTCGATCGGTGACCAGGTAGCCGCGCGACACCCGGAGGCCGGCGAGGCCCCTCCGGGTGTCCTCGACATCGTTCGGGGCGATGCCGACGAGCACGAGGTCGGGCCGGAATTTCAACCCGTAGTGTTGGAGCACCAAGGTTTCGGGTTCGGGCCAGTAGCGGGGTACGGCGAGGTTGATGGCTTCCACCCGGCGCGCGGTTCTCGCGTCGAGCGCCGACTCGAGTCGCGCGAGGAATGTCGCGTCGTCATCGACGCCGACGCCGTAGGTGAAACTGTCGCCGATGCCCACGATCCGGAAGGCGCCGGGCGGCTTCTCGAACGGCCGGTCGCGGCCCCGGAAGCCCAGCGAGTTGTGGGTGTAGCGGACATCGAATTCGTCCGTTCGGACCCTTTCCGTCCGGTCGGCGTCCAACTTCCACGGAAGGACGGCGTCCGCCGCGAAGCCGTGGTCGCGGGGCAGCGGCGGCGCGATCCCGAAGACGCGCACGGCGGTCTCCAGGGCCGCCGGAACGAATACGGCGCCGAGGGCGAGAGCCGCCGCGGCGAAGCGCCGCGAGCGCCGACGGGGGGGGGGGGGGGGGGGGGGGGGGCTATTCGCGCCGCCGGCGAACCGGCTCATCGCGCTGCGCCCGGAGGGCTCGAAGCGGCGCCGTCGAAGGGAAGCAGACCCCGTTCCTCCAGTTCACGGCCCAACACCTCGGCGATGAGCGCGTGACCGGCCTCCGTGCAGTGGCCGTCCTTCGGGTAGTAGAGCGACTCCGGCTGCGGGTGCGCCCGTATCGCCGGCAGGACATCGACGACCTCGCAATCCCCGGCCGCGCAGAACCGCCGCAGGCGGGCGGGCAGCGTCGGTCGCGCTGCCCGACGCGGGAGCGGGAACCGACCGAGGCGCGCTTCTTCCGCCTCGACGGAACTCCACTCCCCGTCCGGGATGTACAGGAAGACGATCTCGGCATCCACCGCGGCGCTCAGGCGCGCCATGCGGTCGAAGGCGTCCTCCATCCGCGCGTCCCTGGCGTCGGGACTCGCATCCCGCGCGTTGCCGGCCGCCGCGCGCCCGATCAGGACGCGCGCGACATGCGAGCGGAGATAGAGCCATCTCCCGAGGTCCGCCCAATCGCCGAGTCGATCGGTGACCAGGTAGCCGCGGGACACACTGGAGCCGGCGGCGCCCGTCCGGGTGTTCTCGACATCGTTCGGGCTGATGCCGACGATCACGAGGTCCGGGCGAAACTTCAAGCCGTAGTGTTCGAGCACCAGGGTTTCGGGGTCGGGCCAGTAGCCCGGTATGGCGAGGTTGATCGCTTCCACGCGGCGCGCGGTCCTCGCGCCGAGCGCCGCTTCGAGTCGCGCGAGATAGGTCGCGTCGTCATCGACCCCGATGCCGTAGGTGAAACTGTCGCCGATGCCCACGATCCGGAAGGCGCCGGGCGGCTTTTCGAATGGCCGGTCGCTGCCCCGGAAGCCCAGCGAGTTGTGGGTGTAGCGGACCTCGAATTCGTCCGTTCGAACCCGTTCCGTCCGGTCGGCTTCCATCTTCCACGGGAGGACGGCGTCCGCCGCGAAGGCGTCGTAGCGCGGCAGCGGCGGCGCGATCCCGAAGGCGCGCGCGGCGACCTCCAGGGCCGCCGGAACGAATGCGGCGCCGAGGGCGAGGGCCGCCGCGGCCAGGCGCCGCGAGCGCCGAGGGAGCCCCCCCCCCCCCCCACTCCGAAGTCGGACTTCATGCCGGCCGGTCGAGAACGGGAGGGAGGGGCGCTCCACCGACGGTTCCTCAGTCGCCTTCCACCATGAACCGTTCGAACCAGTTGCGGAGGAGCAACTGCACCCGCAGGAAGTTGGTCGGCGGGAGGCTGCGGCTGTGCCAGCCGTCGGTCAGGCGCACCATCGCCGTCGGGATCTTCCGCATCTTGAGCGCCCGGTAGTACTGCTCGGTCTGCTCCATGGGCGTCCGCAGGTCGCGCTCGCCGGTCATGAGCATCGTCGGCGTGGTCACATTCCCGACAACCATGAGCGTGGAGCGGCGCAGGTGCTCCTCCGGGTCGTCCCAGGGCATCTTCTCGAAGTTGCGGTACCAACTCGAACCGTCCGTCGTGCCGACGAAACTGAGCCAGTTCGTCACCGGCGCCTTCGCCACCGCCGCGGTGAACCGGTCGGTGTTCCCCACGATCCACGAAGTGAGCACGCCGCCGCCGCTGCCGCCGTATACGAACAGGTTCCGCTCGTCGATGTAGCCGCGCGACAGGACTTCGTCAACGCCGGCCATCAGGTCGTCGAGGTCCTTGCCCGGGTAGGCGTTTTTGATCTCGTTGCCGAAGGAACTGCCGTAGCCGCTGCTGCCGCGCGGGTTGGTGTAGAGCACGACATAGCCGTTCGCCGCGTGGTCCTGGTTCTTGAAGTCGAAGCCGCTGTTGTACATCGCGTGCGGTCCGCCGTGGATGCGGAGGATGAGCGGGTACTTCCGCGACGGGTCGAAGTCCGGCGGCTTCACGATCCAGCCCTGGATGTCCAGTCCGTCGGGCGAGCGGTACCAGACTTCCTCGACTTCGCCGAAGCGGACGCCGGCGAGGACGGAGGCGTTCGTCTCGTGGAGGACGGTGAGGTCGTCCGGTTCGTCCACCTCGAACGCGACCAGGGCGCCGGGCCGGTGGTAGGAAGTCACCACGCCGACGGCGACGCCGTTCGCGCTCACCGAGGACACCGACAGCATGTGGTTCCCCGAAGTCACCGGCCGGACTTCGTCGCCGTCGGTCGGGGCGAAGTAGAGGTTGCTCGTTCCCCGCACCGCCGCGTTGAAGTACACGCCGCTCTCGTCGGCCGCCCAGCCCACGAGACCCGGACGGCGCCCCATCTCGGAGGCGACCACTTTCGGGCCGCTGCCGTTCGCCGCCATGACCTGGAGGTCTTCTTCGCGGTAGGTATCGGTGGTCTTCGGCATCCCGGTGTAGGCGATGCGCATTCCCGAAGGGGACGGGAACGCGTTCGAGTCCGGGCCTTGTCGGTCGGTGACCTGCGTGATCTCTCCGGAGGCGATCTCGACCCGGTAGATCTCCGACTCGCGCCAGGCGTGTTCGGCGTCAGGAGTGCGCAGCGAGGTGAAGACCAGGGCGCCGCCGTCGCCGACGAACCGGGGGCCGTCGTGGTGGTAGTCGCCCGAAGTGACCTGCCGGGGGGAGCCGCCGTCGGCGCTCACCGTGAACAGGTGCCGATACCCCGCCGGGGTATAGCCCGAGCCGTCGCGCCGGTAGTTCAGCCGGGTGACGATGCGCGGCGGTTTCGTCCAGTCCGCGCCTTCGGGGGCGTCCGGCATGGCGATCGCCCAGACCCCGTCGGGTTTCGGGGGAACCACCGCGCGGAAGGCGATCGTCCGGCTGTCCGGGGCCCATTCCAGTTGCGAGGGCGGGCTCTCGAGGCGGGTGACCTGGCTCTCCGCTCCTTCGGCGTCCATCCACCGCACGAAGACTTGGGAACCCTCGCCTTCCACCGACCGCAGGAACGCGATCCGGGAGCCGTCCGGCGACCACTTCGCGCCGCTCCCCTCGGTGAGCAGCCGGTTGCGGGAACCGTCGCGGCGGACCACCCAGAGTTCGGTCTCCCACCGGTCGCGCATCGCGTCCACGAAACGGCGCTCATAGACGACGGTTTCGCCGTCCGGCGAGACCTGCGGGTTGCGCACGGCCTCCCAGGACAGGTAGTCGTCGAGCCGCAGGTGGCGCCGCCCGTCCTCGGCGGCGGCCGGCGCCGCGGAGAAGAGCAGGGCGCCGAAGACGACGGCGACGATGGCGGCGGCGGCGAAGAGCCGGCCGGCGCGGCGCGAAACCGCCGGGGACGCGTTCCCGGAGCGGGGCATCTCGAGTCGTTTCATGGGAATCCTCCTCGCCGGCGCGAAACGCCGGCCGGGATCAGACGAGACAGCCGAAGGAGCCGGCGGCGTCGGCGTCCCGACCGCCGATGGTGTCCGGCCCGGTGAAGGTCACCCGGTGCATCAGCCGGCTCTCGGTCTCGTCGAAGGGGGAGCCGGCGTGCATCGCCGAGCGATTGTCCCAGACCGCCACCCACCCCGGCCGCCACGGCTGCAGCAGCGCGAAGTCCGGGCCGGTCGCGTGCTCGCGGAGTTCGGCGAGCAGCGCCCGGCCTTCCTCCGCGTCGAGCCCGCTCACCGTCTCGATGTGGCACTCGGGAATGCAGAGCGCCCTCCTCCCGGTCTCCGGGTGGCGGACGACCAGCGGCCGGACCACCGGCGGGTGGGCGCGGCGGACTTCCGGGGGGAGCGGCGGGCGGTGCTCGTTCGTCTCCCGCAGGCGCCGATCCAGGTAGGCGTAGGAATGGACCGCGTAGCGCCCCTCGGCGCGGCGGCGGAGCGAAGGCGGGAGCGCCTCCCAGGCCTCGGCCATCCCGGCGAACCAGGTGCCGCCGCCGTCTTCCGGATGGGTGATGCAGCGGAAGATGGAGCCGGCGGGCTGGGGACAGCGGAAACTGTCGTCGGCGTGCCAGAGCACGGCGTCCTCGTCGGCCCGGACGAACAGCGACCGCAGCCGACCGTCCTCGCGCAGGTTGCCCAGTCGGAGGATCTCCGGGTGTTCCGGGTGGAGGAAATCCGGGTCGTACTTCTCGTTCTTCTCCAGCGGCCCGAAGACCTCGCAGAACCGGAGGAAGTCCGCCGCGGAGAGGTCCTCCTGCCCGGTGAGGACGAGGAGGCCGCCGGACGAGAGCCACCGGTCGCGGAGGGAGCGGAGTTCCTCCCCGGAGGTCTCGGCGAGGCGGACGCCGTCGAGCCGGACGCCGAACCCGGACCGGGTGAGCGGCGTCGCCCGGCGCTGGGTCACCGGGCGGCGGGCGCGAGGCGCGCGGGCGGGAAGCCGGGGGGGAGCGGGTTCCGGAGCATGCAAGTGGATTCCGGGCGAATTCTACGGAGCGGCGGCGCGTCGGACGCCCTTCCCGGCCGGCGCCCCCGCGTCCTCCGTAGAATCGGGAAATGCCTCTTCCGCCTCCGCCCGAGTCCTCCCGCCGCCCGCTTCGGAAGCGGGCGGCCCGACGCCCCCTCCCCGCGGGCACCCTGGCCGCGGGCCTCCTCGCCCTCTCCCTCGGCGCCCCGGCCGCCGCCGCGGGCGCCCAGGGACGGACGCACACCTACCGGCCGGAGCGGGGCGTGGACAGTTTCGGCGTCCGCGAACCGGTGCTCCGGCTCGCCCCCGGCGACCGGCTGGTCAGCGAGACGATGAACCCGGCATTCGTCCCGGAGGGCGGCGGACCGGCGGGCGAAGTGGGCCCGATCTTCGTCGAGGGGGCGGAGCGGGGCGACGCCCTCCTCGTCCGGGTGGAGCGGCTGGAACTGAACCGGGACCGGGCGTACTCCGGCACTTCGCGCGGGTTCGCGGCGCTCACCATGACCCCCCAGACGCCGATGCTCCACGAACCGGTCCCCGAGCGCCGGTTCGAGTGGATCCTCGACCGGGAAGCCGGGACCGGGACGCTGGCGCTGCCGGCGAGCGGCAAGGAACCGGTCACCGTGGCGCTCGCGCCGATGCTGGGCCGGATGGCGGTCGCCCCCGACCGGGGCGAAGTCATCTGGAACGCCGCGCCGGGGAACTTCGGCGGCAACATGGACACGCCGGAGATCCGCGAAGGCGTGGTGGTGTGGCTCCCGGTGTTCGAGCCCGGCGCCTACTTCTACTTCGGCGATGTCCACGCGCTCCAGGGGGAGGGCGAGATCACCGGCACCGGCCTCGAGACGACCGCCGAAGTCACCTTCGGGTTCGACCTGGCGAAGGGGGAGACCATCGCCTGGCCGCGGATCGAAAGCGACGAGTACCTGATGGTGGCCGGTTCGGTGCGCCCGCTGATGGACGCCTTCCGCATCGCCCACACCGAGATCGTGCTCTGGCTGGAGCGGGACTACGGCTACGACCGCTGGGAGGCGCTGCAGTTGCTCTCCCAGGTGGGCAGCGCCCGCATCGGCAATGTGGTGGACCCGAACTACACGGTCGTCGCCCGTTTCCCCAAGCGATACCTGCGATAACGCGGGGCGGCGGCGGCGACCGTACGGGGCTGCAGGGTATGGACGCCTCGGAGCGCGGGGTCTCCATCGTCGTTCCGACCTGGCGCGAAGCGGCGAACCTCGCCCCGCTCGCCGAACGGGTGTCCGCGGCGATGTCCGCCGGGTCGTCCGCCGGGTCGTCCGCCGAGTCGTCCGCCGGTCCGGTCCCCTGGGAACTGGTCTTCGTGGACGACGACTCGCAGGACGGCAGCGAGGGAATCGCGGCGGACCTGGCACGGCGCTTTCCCGTGCGCCTGGAATCCCGGCGCGAAGGGCCGCGCGACCTCTCGCTCGCCGTCCTGGAGGGGGTCCGCCTGAGCCGCTACGACCGCATCGTGGTGATGGACGCCGACCTCTCGCACCCGCCGGAGAGCATTCCGGCGCTCCTCGCGGAACTCGAGCGCGGCGGGTGCGACCTGGTCGTGGGGAGCCGATACGCACCGGGGAGCCGCATCGCTCCCGGCTGGAGCCGGTGGCGGCTCTTCGGGTCGCGGCTGGCGACGCGGCTCGCGCAGCCGCTCGCGCCGGTCTCGGACCCGCTGTCGGGATTCCTCGCGATGGATCGGCGTTCCCTGCCGGACCTGGGGCCGCCGCGGCCGCTCGGTTACAAGATCGGGCTGGAGTGGATGGTTCGCGGGCGGCTGAGGGTCCGCGAAGTCCCGATCGGCTTCGCCGAGCGGAACCTGGGCGCGAGCAAGATGACCTGGCGGCAGCAGGTCGCCTACCTGTCGCAGTTGCTCCGGCTCTACTTCGCGGCCTTCCGGGTCTCCGATCGGGCCGGGCGCCCTCGCGCCCGGCCGCCGGAGCCCGGACGATGACCGCCCCGAAACGGCCGGGACGGCGGAGGGACCGGGACCGGAGCGACGGCCGCCCGGGACGGCGCCGGCGCGAGCGGGAGCGCCGCCGCGCGGCGGCGCGGCGCGACGGACGAACCGGCAACGCGGACCGGCCGCGCGACGGGCGAACCGACGGCCCCACCGACGGCCCGACCGACGGGGCGACCGACGGGGCGAACCGGCGGCGGCGCCGGCTCGCCGCCCTGGCGCTCGGCCTCCTGTGCCTCGTCATCTACCTCCCCGCGGCGGACGGCGAGTTCCTCTGGGACGACGCCGTCTTCACCGACGCGGCGCCGGTGAGCGACCCCTCCGGCCTCGCGGACATCTGGTTCTCCCCCTCGTCCATCCCGAACGAAGGCCACTACTGGCCGCTGGTGTACACCTCGTTCTGGCTGGAGCACGCCCTGTGGGGTTTCGAGAGTTCGATTCCCTTCCACCTGACGAACATCCTCCTGCACCTCGTCAATACCCTGCTGCTGTGGGGTCTCCTGCGCCGCTTTTCGGTTCCCGGCGCCTTCGCCACCGCGGCGGTGTTCGCCGTCCATCCGGTGCATGTCGAGGCGGTCGCCTGGGTCATCGAGCGCAAGGATGTGCTCTCGGGCCTCTTCTACCTGACGGCGGCCGGGGCCTGGTTCCGGTTCGTCGAAAGGCCCCGGAAGCGGACCTACGCGCTGTCGCTCGGGCTGTTCGCCGCCGGGCTCCTCTCCAAGTCCATCGTGGTGACCCTGCCGGTCGCGCTGTTGATCGCGCAGTGGTGGCGGCGCGGCCGGATCCTCGCCTCCGACCTGCGGCGGCTCGCGCCGTTCGCGCTGGTCGCGGTCGTCATCACGCTGGCCGACCTTTCCTACTACGCCGGGCGGGAGCCGGTCGCCTTCGACTACTCGTTCGTCGAACGCTCACTCCTCGCTTCCCGCGCCCTCTGGTCGTACGCGCTGAAACTCCTGTGGCCGTCGCCGCTCCCGGTGATCTACCCGCGGTGGGAAGTCACCGCCGCCGATCTCCTCGGCTGGGCGGCGCTCGTCGGCGCGGTCGCGGTCGCCGCGGCGCTCTGGTTCGCCCGCGAACGGATCGGCCGCGGCCCGCTGGCCGGCGCGGCGCTGTTCGCGGTGACCCTCTCGCCGGTCCTGGGTTTCGTCGACAATGTTTACATGGAGTTCTCCTTCGTGGCCGACCGCTACCAGTACCTGGCGAGCATCGGCCTCGCGACGGCGCTGGTCGCCGCCGGCGCCTCGTTCGCCGCGAAGCGGCCCGGCGCCGTGCTCGTCGGTTCGCGCTGGCTGGCCGGCGCGATCGTCGCGGCGCTCGGCCTCCTGACCTGGCGCCAGGCCGGCATCTACCGCGACGAAGTCACCTTCTTCCGCCACATCGTGGCCGCGAATCCCGATGCGCACGGCGCCCACGGCAACCTGACCATCGCCCTGCTGGACGCCGACCGGCCGGAGGAAGCGCTGGCCACCGGGCTCGTCGCCCTCGAAGGGGAACCGGACGATGTGGACCACCTGAACAGCCTCGGCCTCGCCCTGTTGCGGCTGGAGCGGCTGCCCGAGGCGGCCGAGTACTTCGAACGCGCCCGCGCGAGCGATCCCGACGCCGTGCAGCCGGCGCAGAACCTGGCCGAGGCGCGCCGCAAGCAGGGGCGCTACGAGGAGGCGGTCGAGGCCTACGGCGAGGCCCTGGAGATGGACGGCGAGTTCGCGCTGGCGCACGCCGGCCTGGGGGAGACGCTCTACCACCTCGGCCGCCACGAGGAGTCGCTGGCGGCGCTCCGCCGGGCGCTCACGCTCGACCCCGCCCTGCCGATGGCGCCGACGCTCCACCGGCTGATGGGCCGCTCGGCGCAGGCGCTCGGCCGGCCCGACGCCGCGGAGTTCTACGAACTCACCCTGGCGGCCGACCCGCGGGACACCGAAGCGCTGAACCTGCTGGCGGTCGCGCGATTCGGGGAGGAGCGGTTCGAGGACGCGCTCGCGCTCTACCGGACGCTGCTGGAAATCGTTCCCGAAGACGCGCAGACGCACACCAACCTGGGCGCCACGCTCTTCCACCTGGACCGGCTGGAAGAGGCCGCGCGGAGTTTCGAGCGCGCCGCCGCCCTCGACCCTTCCGCCGAAACGCCGCGCGCCTACCTGGAGGAAGTACGCGCCATCCAGCGGCAGCGGACCGCGAACCCGTGATGGAGCCGGCGACGCCCGGGATCGCCGCCGAGGCCCCGCAAACGCCGGTAGACGCTGCTCCTTGTCAAATCCGTGATGCGATCACCGAAATGACATCGCCCCGGCCCGCGACGGCGGAACGCCCCCCGATGATCGCCCGCCACCTGACGCCGGCGCTCCGCCGCGCCGCAACCCGGAGCCCGGTCGTCCTGCTGTCCGGCGCCCGGCAGTCGGGGAAGACGACGCTGGCGCGGGCGGTCTTCCCGGAGCACCGCTACCTGCCTCTGGAGATGCCGGATGTCCTCGAAGCGGCGATCGAGGATCCGCGGACCTTCCTCGCGCAGCACGACCGGTTGCTGCTGGACGAAGTCCAGCGGGCGCCGGCGCTCCTGTCGTACATCCAGGGTCTCGTGGACGACGACCGGACGCCCGGACGATTCGTCCTGACCGCCTCGCAGAACCTGCTCCGCATGGAGTCGGTGACGCAGACGCTCGCGGGCCGCGTCGCGCGGCTTCGCCTCGATCCGTTCTCGCTGGCGGAAATCCGCGGGCGCCCGCCACTCGACCCGAATCTCCTCGACGCCTCCGTGACCGAGGCGCCCGCTTCGGCGCCGCCCGAACGCGGCCTGTGGGAAACCCTGTTCCGGGGCTTCTACCCGCCGCTCCACGCCGGGGGCGAGGAGCCGCGCGAATGGTTCGCGGACTACACGCGCACTTATGTGGACCGGGACCTGCGCGAAGTCATGACTGTCTCGGCCCCCTATGCGTTCTTCCACTTTCTCCCGCTGGCCGCCGGCCGCACGGGGGCCGGACTCAACCTCACCGGATTGGCCGACGACGCCGACATCACCCGGCAGACGGCGCGCCGCTGGCTCTCCGCGTTGGAGACCGGTTTCCTCGCGACCACGCTGCATCCGCACTTCCGGAACTACGGGAAGCGGCAAAGGAAACGCCCTCGCCTGCACTTCCTCGACAGCGGTCTCCTCTGCTATCTCCTCGGGATCCGAGACGCCGACACCCTCTCCCTCCACCCGCTCCGGGGAGCGGTCTTCGAGTCGTTCGTTGCGTCCGAACTCGTCAAGGCGTTCTCCGCTCGCCGCGAGGAGCCCCTCCTCTACTTCTTCGGCGATACGACCGGACACGAAGTGGACTTCCTCGTTGATCTCGGAGACCGAGTCGCGCCGCTGGAAGTGAAGTCGGGCGCGACCTTTGCCGGGTACGCAACCCGGCGACTCAGGCGTTGGACTTCCCTCCCCGGTAACCCGAACGAAGGCGGCGTGCTGGTTACCGGCGGCGATCGCAGTTTCGACTTCGAGGGCTGCCGCGTTCGCCCCTGGTTCCTTTCCTGAACGCCTGACGCGTGACCGCCGTCCGTCGGCGGCGCCGGTCAGCGCAGGCTGGCGGAGAGGTAGAGGCCGATCCCGGCGAGCAGCGGGAGGGCGCCGAGCGTGAGGAACGAGAACAGCGAGACCGGGTGGTTCCAGAACAGGGTGAGCGCTTCGACGGACAGCCCGAAGGCGATCAACGCCGCCGCCGCGCGGAGCCGTTTCGGCCGGCCGCCGAGCGCCGCCCGGATCCGCGAAGTCACGACGGCCGGGCCGGCCATCGCCCGTACCGGTCGAGCGTGTCCACCTCGTGCGCCAGGTTGTGGCACATCAGGCAGGTTCTCGCGCCGCTTTCGAGGTCCCGGAGGAACGGCGCATGGGGAGGCGATTCCAGGTAGGACCGGCCGCCGCGGTGGCATTCCAGACAAGTCCCGTTCCCGAAGGGACGGTAGAGGCGCACCGGGTCGGACACGGTTCCGGTAACCGAGCGCCACACATGGAGCGCGCCGCGCATCTTGTCGTCGACACCGCCGAACATCGTGTAGTTCGCATGGCAGGTGAAACACGCCCGCTCCGCCGGGATCCTCCCGTTCTGGACATGCGCCGCCGGGAGGAAGGCCGGGTGGTCGATCTCCAGACTCTCCCCGTACGCCGCCATGCCGTGGCAGGAAAGGCACCAGGTCGTCGTCTGCGCCTGCTCGTAGTGCCGGGAAACCCCTCCCAGGAGCGCGAGACCCGGCAGCGCGACGAACGCCACGAAGCCGACCGCCCGCGCGCCCGGCGCGCCGGAGAGCGCCGGCCGGCGCAGCAGGACCGCGATCAATGCGACGGAAGCGGCGGCCAAGCCCGCCAGCAGGAGATCGGAACCCGCCACCGGTCAGCCCGCGGAAGGGGAGCGCCGCCCCGCGGCGCCCCTCCCCGGTCGGCGCTTCGCGCCGACAGGCGCTCCCCGGACTTCCTCCACCGGCCGTCAGTGGACGCGGTCCCGCGCGGGGCTCGCGCGGCGAACACGCAGGTCCTCGGCGAGGTGGCGGATCTCGGTGAGGGACTGCACCATCTCGCTCCAGCCGTACCAGAGCGCGTAGTCCGGGTTGTTGTGGAACACCCCCTGGAAGGCGCGCATCCGGTGTTCGAGGTGCATCTTGAACAGCCGCTGTTCGATCACCGTCGGGGCGTCGTGGAAGGCGAGCAGGTCCGGGTAGTCGGAGGCGTAACCCTCCGGCCGGGTCAGCACGCCGTCCCGGTAGAGGCCGGCCACGATGCCGATCGCTTCGGCGAGCAGCCGATCCGCCTGCCGGATCATCTCGTCGCCCTTTTCGAGTTCCGCCCGCGCGAAGTTCCCGGAATGGCAGTCTTCGCAGACGGCGATCATCCGGTCGCGTTCGCGTTGCCAGTCCTCTTCGGTCAGCCGCGCCGCGTCCACCGCCCGCACCGCGTCCAGCCGGGCCGTGGGTTCCCCTTCGGGGTCGAGCACGCCGAGCGCCTTGAGGATCGCCACCCGGTCCGCCGCCCACTGTTCGTCTTCCGGCAGCGGCAGCCGCACCGCGAGGAATCCCCAGGCCGTCCGCACCCCGTGGTGGCCGTCGGGCATGTGGCAGCGCTGGCAGGTGGGCGCCGCCGCCTCTTCCGGCAGCGCGCCGGTCTGCTTCAACATATGGCGGACGCCGTGTTTCGACGAGGAATACATCTCCCACTGCGGGTGGTCGATCCCCATGTGGCAGGTGCGGCAGGCCTGCGGCTCCCGGGCTTCCCGGACCGAGAACAGGTGGCGGGTATGGCAGGAGTCGCAGGAAGCGAGGCCGAACATGACCCCCTCGGCGCGCAGGGCGCGGATCTCTTCCTCGGTCTTGAGCCCCAGTCGGTGGCACCCGCCGCAACCCTTCATCCCCTCCGTCAGCGCCATCGGCAACTGGTGCGTCGTCGGCATGGCGTTCATGCTCGCCCAGGCCAGCGCGTGCTTGCCGCCGGCGAACTGGTCGGTCTGGATGGGATGGCAGGTCCCGCAGACCTCCGGCGTCGCCGTCCCGACGAGATGCAGGTCGTCCGCGCCCCGGTGCCCGTCCCCGTGGCACATCGAGCAGTCCACGCCGTCGGCGGCGTGCCGGCTGAGTTCCCAGTCGGTGACGATGGACGGCGTCTCCGTCCGGTGGCACCCCACGCACCCCGCCGGGTCCGCCGGCGGCGGCTCGCTCGCCTGCCCGCAGCCGGCGGCCGCCCCCGCCGCGAGGCCGGCGAACAGCCCCGCTGCGAGGCCGGCGGACCGCGCGGCCCGGAGGATCACCCGGAAACCTCCCGAGAGCGAGCGCGTCCCGGTACCGGCGCGTCCCGTCTCCACGAAGACCATCACTGCGAGCGCCTATTCTCGCCCGCCGTCCGGCGGCGCGCCACTCGGCCGGGGAAGGCGAGGACGCCCTCCCCGCGGCCCCCTAACGGTTCCCGGGTTTCGGCCAGTCGTGGTCCGGGGAGTCCTCGAGGAAGAGCGGCATCGGCGGCGGGGGGAGGCCCTGCTCGGCGCGGGCGGCGCGGACCGTCTCGCGCACATCGGTGAGCAGTTTCCGCGCGTCGTACACGATGCCGTCCTTGACCACATAGCGGATCGAGCCGATGCGCTCCGTGCGTCCGGTCTCGTGGTTCAGCCGGATCGTGCCGGTGCCGTAGAGCACCTTCAGGTTCTGCAGCGGGTTCTCTTCGAGGATCACGAAGTCCGCCAACTTCTCTTCCTCCACGCTGCCGAGCCGGTCTTCGATCCCGAGCACTTCCGCGCCCTTGAGCGTGGCCGACTGGATGACTTCGAGCGGGTGGAAGCCGGCTTCCTGGAACAGTTCGAGTTCCTGGACGAAGCCGAAACCGTAGAGGTTGAAGGTGTACCCGGAATCACTGCCGACGGAGACGCGCCCGCCCCGGTTCTTGAACTCGTTCACGAAGGCCATCCACAGCCGGTAGTTCTCCTTCCAATTCAGTTCCACCTGCGTCGTCCAGTCGAAGAAGTACGAGGCGTGGTTCTCCGCGTTCGGGCGGTAGAACTCCCACAGGTTCGGATGGGTATAGACCGAATGCCATTCGTTCCGCTGCTGGCGCATCAGGTCGCGGGTGCCGATGTAGGCGACCCAAGTCGGGTGGATCGAGAAGTCGAGTTCCAGCAACTCGTTCATCACCGCGTTCCAGTGGTCGGAGAACGGCGGCGCGGCCTGCGCCCAGAGCCGGCCCGCTTCGGTGAAGCGGTGGTACTCGTTGTAGTAGTTGTATTCCGTCGGATAGTGCTGGATGCGCCGGTCGGTGAAGAGCGCCTCCGGCAACCCGTACCAGTGGGTCATCGAAGTGAGCCCGGCGCGCGCGGTTTCGAGCGCGTTCATTCCCGCCACATCGAGTTGGGCGTGGTGCGCCGTGGAAAGGAGCCCCTGGGTCGCCGCCTCGTCGAGCGCCGCCCGGAAGATGCGCGGCGCCGCGCCGAAGAACTTGATGCCGTCCGCGCCCTGTTCCTTCACCCACTGCACCCAGCGCCGGGCGGCATCCGGATTCGTCACCGGTTCCTCGCCGTCCCGGCCGAACACCACGAAGGTCTGCATCCGGGGCGAGGTGATCTCGTTGTTCCAGGCGCGGCGCGCGTGGTGGATCAGCCATTTCGTGTTGAAGTTGCCCACATCGCCGCCGGCGGTGATCCCGTGCGCCATCCACAGTTTGTGGATGTACTCGGTCGGCACTCCCTGCCCTTCGCCCTCGTTGTGCTGGTGGAGGTGCGTGTCGACGAAACCGGGCAGGAGGTAGTGCCCGGAGAGGTCCATCTCGTGGTCACCCGGTCGGGCGCGCGGCCGGTCCTCTTCGTGGATGGGAGTCACCGGGGTCCCCACCACCCGGATCTCCCGGATGATGTTCCCCTCGACGATGATGTCGGCCGGGCCGTACGGAGGCGCCCCGGTGCCGTCTATGACGGTGACGCCGCGCAGGATGAGCCGGTCCCAGGGGCCTTCCCCGTCGGTGCGGTCGGGCACCGGGAACGGCATCTCCTCGGTCTCCTGCGCGAAGAGCGGCGAAGCGGCGAGGGCGAGTCCCGCGAAGAGGAACGGGGCGACGGTGAGGGCGGTTCGGGCGAAGCGCATGTTCGGTGTCCTCCGTGAACGATCCGAGGGAAGGCAGCCGGGCAGTATCCCATACGCCCGGCGGCCCGGCGCCGGCGCCGGACTCATGCGGCCAGCCGGTCGAGGCGCAGGCGGTGGCGGTCGTCGAAGAGCCGCCGGGCGACCACCCGGACCGCGAGCAACACGCCGAACCCGGTTCCGGCGGCGATCAGGAACAGGATCAGGACTTGGTAGCGCACCGCTTCGAGCGGCGCCGCGCCGGCGAGGATCTGCCCGGTCATCATGCCGGGCAGGCTGACGATCCCGGCGGCGGCCATGGCGTTCAGGATGGGGATCAGGCCCGCCCGCGCCGCCTCGCGCCGAAGGTCGGAGGCCGCCTCCTCCCGGGTCTCGCCCAGCAGGAGCCGCTGTTCGATGACTTCCCGCTCGCGGACGAGGCTCTCGGTGAGCCGCTCGACCGAGAGCGCGATCCCGTTCATGGTGTTCCCGAGCACCATGCCGAGCAGGGGGACGGCGAGGCGGGGCTCCCACCAGGGCGAGGGGCCGAGCAGCAGGGCGAGGGCGAACAGGGTCACCGTGAACGAGGAGACGAACATCGCCCCCGCCCCGACGAGGTAACCCCAGCGCCCCCGGAGCGGACGGGGTTGGCGGCGCCGCACCTCCCGCGCCGCCACCGCCAGCATGACCGCCGCCGCCGCCGCCACCCACCAGCCGCTCTCCACCGCGAAGAGCAGCCGCAGAACGAGGCCGAGGAGCAGCAACTGCCCGCCGCTCCGGACCGCGAGCCACGCCAAACTCCGGGAGACCCCGAGCCGCTCCCGCCAGGCCGCGGCGGCGAGCAGGAGGACCAGGCCGGCCGCCGCCAGCAGGTCGAACGCGGTGAGCGGGATCACGGCGCGCCCGACGCCCGCGTCCCGTCCGACGCCCGTATCGCGCGGTCCCCGGCGGCGGCCACCCTCCCCTCCGGGAGCAGCAGCGTCCGGCGGGCGAGCCCCCCGGCGGCCTCGTCGTGCGACGCCCAGACCGCGGCGCCGCCCCGCTCGCGCAGGAACGCCTCCACCCGCCGCCGCAGCCGCTCCCGGTTCTCCCGGTCCAGGTTCGCCCCGGGCTCGTCGAGCAGCAGCGCCTCCGGCCCGCGGGCCAGCAGGCGCAGGAAGGCGACGCGGGCCTTCTCCCCGGTGGAGAGCCGGGCGGGCGGCGCGTCCGCGATCCCCGGGTCGAGTCCGAGCGCGGCGAACTCGGCCGGCGCCGGCGGCGCCGGGAAGTGCGACGCCACCGTCGGGCCCCAAAAGCGCGGCTCCGCCGGGAGGAGTCCCACCCGCCGGCGCCACTCCGGCGCCGGAACCGCGGCCCGCGGCTCACCCCCGAGCCGGACCGCGCCCTCCGCGGGGTCGAGGTCGGCGAGCGCCCTCAGCAGCCGGGTCTTCCCGGCGCCGGACGGCCCGGAAACGGCCAGCGCCTCCCCGGGCGCGACCTCGAAGTCGAGCGGCGGCAGCCCCGGAATCCGCAGGTCCCGAACGACCAACACGACAGCGGGATCGCGCGCGACCCGGCGGCCCGCCGGAGCCGCTCTCCCGCTGCCCCGCCGCCGCCCGCCCGCGGCGGAAGGCCGGGGCCCCGGGCGGCTCAGAGCCGCCAGATGACGAGCAACTGGACGGTGTTTTCCGTGTTCTTCGTGGAGAGTTTGTTGCCCCAGAACTGGTACTCGATCCGAGGAACAGGTTGTTTCCTTCGCCGTTCAGCGCCTTGCTCACATCCCAGGTGAGTTGCGGCTGCGTGAAGAACCACGCCTCCTGCGCGGCGCCGGCCGCGTTCGTCGTCGGGCCGGTGTATTCGGCGTGACCGGTGAACAGGAAGGTCTGGCTGCCGAGGTCGAAACTCGCCCCCCAGTTCACATCGAAGACGAACGCCGGGTCGTTCTTCGGGACGATCCCGCCGTCGGTATCGAACGCCACCATGAAGTCGGTGTTCACGAAGAAGAAGCCCGGCACATCCCAGGACGCGCGGACGCCGGGGAGCACCTTGAGGATGTCCGAATCCGTCTCCAGGTTGAAACCGCCGATCAACTGGATGTCGCGGATCGGGCCGCCGCCGACCGTGGTCCCGGTCAACTTGGAGAGGCTCAGCGTGGGATACCACTCGCCGTAGATCGTCCGGTCGTTGAAACCGTCGCGGAGGTCGTCGCCGAGGATGTCGAGGAAGAAGAAACTCTCGCCGTGCGACCAGAACGCGGCCTGCTGGATGGTCAGGATGCGGGTGGTGGTCTCCTCGCCGGAGAACGGGTTGAGGAGGCGCCCGTACTGGAACTGGAACTCGGTCTGCGCGGCGGCGCCGACCGGGAGGGCGAGCGCGGCGGCGGCGAACAGGAGGGCCGCCGCGCGCGGCGCGGCCCGCCTCGGGCGGGGGTCTTCGTGGGGGAACGGGGCCATCGGCGGAGCGCCTCCTCGGAGCCCCTATTGTAGGAATTTTTCGCCCCGGCGCCCGCCCCGCGCGGCGGCGTTCGGCCCCCGCCCCCCGCCGTACACTGCCCGGCGCCGTGGGCCCCGTCGAACTCCTCCGCTGCGCCGCCGGCGGAGTCCTCGCCGGGCTCGCCAACCTGGCGCCGGGAGTGAGCGGCGGCACCATGATCCTGGCGGTCGGGATCTACCCCCGGATCATCGCCGCCGCCGCGGAAGTGGCCGCCTTCCGGTTCCGGCGTTCCTCGCTCCTCCCGCTCGGGGCGGTGGTCGGCGGCGCGCTGTGCATGGTGGTCCTGCTGGCCGGGGCGATCCGGGACCTGTTCCTCGCCCGGCCGACGCCGCTGTTCAGCCTGTTCGCCGGGCTCACCCTCGGCGGAGCGCCGCTCCTTTGGAGGATGGCCGGGCCGGAGCGCCGTCCGATCTACTTCGTTGCCGCCGGCGCCGGCTTCCTCGCCGCCGCGCTTCCCACGCTCGCCGCGGCCGGCGCCCCGGAGGCGGGCGCCGCCGGCGTGGAGGCGTCCGCGGGAGCGCTGCTGCTCGGAGGCGCCGCCGCCGCCTTCGCGATGGTCCTGCCCGGGATCAGCGGCAGTTACCTGCTGCTCCTGCTCGGCCTCTACCTCCCCTACCTCGACGCCATGGACGGCGTCCGGGCGGCCCTCGCTTCGGGTTTCCGGCCGGCGGAACTCCTGGCCGCCGGGCTCCGCGCCGCGCCGTTCTTCGTCGGCGTCGCGCTCGGCGTCGCCGCCGCCGCCCGGCTCGTGCGACACTTCCTCACCCGTCGGCGGCAGCCGACCCTCGGGCTCCTGCTCGGGTTGCTCCTCGGCGCGGTAGTCGGGCTCTGGCCCTTCCGTTCGGCGAGCGGCCTCCGCTTCGACCCGGACGGCGGTGACCTCGCCGCCGCCGGGGCGTTCACCGCCCTCGGTTTCGCGCTCGCTTGGGCCCTCGGACGGCTGCAGCCGGAGAACGCGCCGCCCGACCGGGACCATTCCCCCCGCATTCCCGACCGCCCGAACGGCGGAGAAAGGCCCCGCACCCCTTCGTGACCGTCGCCAGCCCCACCGAAACCTTCCTGGACACCGGCCTGCCGCTGTTCGCCGGATCCCCGCGCCGGGTCGCCGACCTCACGCCGGAGACGGTGGCGTTCGGCCGGCGGGAGATCGAACTCGCCGAACACGAGATGCCCGGCCTGATGGCGCTGCGCGAGCGGTTCCGGGAGGAGCGGCCGCTGGCCGGGGCGCGGATCACCGGCTCGCTCCACATGACGATCCAGACCGCGGTGCTCATCGAGACGCTGCTCGACCTCGGCGCGGAGGTCCGCTGGGCGAGTTGCAACATCTACTCGACGCAGGATCACGCGGCGGCCGCGGTGACCGCCGGGCGCGGCGGCGGCGCGGAGAATCCGACCGGCCCGCCGGTGTTCGCCTGGAAGGGCGAATCCCTCGCCGAGTACTGGTGGTGCGCGGCCCAGGCCTTCGCCTGGCCGGGGGATACCGGACCGAACCTGATCCTCGACGACGGCGGCGACGCCACGCTGCTCCTCCACCTCGGCGTCGAGGCGGAGCGGGGCGGCGCGCCCCTGGAGGGCGCCGACGATCCGGAGTCCTCGGTCATCCGGGCGCTGCTCGCCGCGGTCGAAGCGGAGCGGCCGGGCTGGTTCGGGAAGACCGCCGCCGGCGTCGTCGGCGTCACCGAAGAGACGACGACGGGCGTGCAGCGGCTCGTCCGCCGGCGCCGCGAAGGGACGCTCCTGTTCCCGGCGATCAATGTGAACGACTCGGTAACCAAGAGCAAGTTCGACAATGTGTACGGCATCCGCCATTCCCTGGTGGACGGCATCATGCGCGGCACCGATGTCATGCTCGCCGGCAAACTGGCGCTGGTGCTCGGCTACGGCGAAGTCGGCAAGGGCGCCGCGCAGTCGCTCGCCGGCCAGAAGTGCCGCGTCGTGGTCAGCGAGGTGGATCCGATCTGCGCCCTCCAGGCGCTCATGGACGGCTACCGGGTCGTCCGGATCGAGGATGTGGTGGAGGAGGCCGACCTCTTCATCACCGCCACCGGCAATGTGCGCGTCATCGGCATCGAGCACCTGCGCCGCATGAAGCAGCACGCCATCGTGGGGAATGTGGGGCACTTCGACAACGAGATCGACATGGCCGGACTGGCGGCGGAGCCGGGGGTCCGCCGCGAGAACATCAAGCCGCAGGTGGACGCCTGGCGGTTCGCCGGCGGGAACCGGATCCTCGTCCTCTCCGAGGGCCGGCTCCTCAACCTGGGAAACGCCACCGGGCATCCCAGTTTCGTGATGAGTTCCAGTTTCGCGAACCAGGTGCTCGCGCAAATCGAGTTGCACCGGCGGCCGGAGCGGTACCCGCTCGGCGTCCATGTCCTGCCGAAACACCTCGACGAGGAAGTCGCCCGGCTCCACCTCGACAAACTGGGCGCGCGCCTGACCCGGCTCACCCCGGAGCAGGCCGACTACATCGGCGTCCCGGTGGACGGCCCCTACAAGCCGGACGAATACCGGTACTGAGTCCGCTCCGGTGGCGAACGAAGAGCCGGCGGCGCCGCCGGTCCGGGAAGAGCCGGGCGGCGCCGAAACGCCGGGGGCGGGCGACCCGCCCTCCGGGCCGCGCCCCGGCGCCGCTTCCTCCGGAGCGCCGGCGACGGCGCTCGTCATCCTCTCCACCGCGGTCATCGCCGGGGCGGTCGGCGGCGCGCTCTACCTCCTCTACCGGTTCGTCGCCGCGTTCTCGCTGGTCCTGCTGCCGCTCGCCGTCGGGGCGCTGGCGGCGATGGTCTTCCGCCCCTGGTTCCTCGCCTTCCGCCACCGGCTGCGGCTGCCGGCCTGGGCGGCGCTCGTCGCGGTGTACCTCTCCGTGGGGGCGCTCGCCGCCGGTTTCCTCTATGTCTTCGGGCGGCTGATCACCGCGCAACTCGGCGACCTCCTGCGGCAGGCGCCGGAGGCGATCGCCGCCGCGTACCGCTGGATCGTCGCCGAGGCCCCCGGCGCGGTGGAGTTCCTCGAGAACCACCCCGCCGGCCGGCGCCTCCGCGACCTGGTCCTGAGCCGCCAGGACGCCATCCTCGAGGGGGTCGCCCGGCTCGGCGAAACCGTCTTCGCCGCCGGCGCCGGAATCGTGCGCGGCGTCGTGCACCTGCTCGCCTGGGCGGTGCTGCCGCTGTACTTCAGTTACTTCCTGGTGGCCGATCCCAAACAGGTGAAGTCGGAAGTCTTCCTCCCGTTCCTGAAACCCCGGACGCGGGAAACGGTGGAACTGCTCGTCCGCACCTTCGTGCGCAAACTGGTGACCTTCTTCCGCGCCCAGTTGGTCGTGGCGGCGCTTCAGGGCCTGTTGCTCGCGATCGGGTTCACCGTGATCGGTCTCGACTACGGGTTCGTCATCGGCCTGTTCCTGGGTTTCCTCACGATCATTCCCTACCTGGGGAGCGTGGTGGGTTTCCTGCTCGCCGTTCCGCTCGCGCTCTCGCAGGCGGACGGCGGGCTCTGGCTCGCCGCGCTCGCCGCCGGCGTCCTCGCCGCCGTGCAACTCATCGAGGGTTGGGTGCTCACCCCGCGCATCATGGGCAGCCAGACCGGACTCCACTGGATGACCATCATCGTCGCGGTCCTGTTCTGGAGCAGCGCGCTCGGCGGCCTGACCGGCGCGCTGCTCGCCATACCCCTGACCGCCTTCGCCGAAGCCGCCTGGGAACAGGTCCGCAAACGCCACCTCGCCCCGGCGGCGTAAACCGACTCCCCCGATCCCGACCTCCGGGACCCGGGGAATCAGGAGCCGAGGACTTCCGAAACCGCCCCGGAAACCGCGTCCACGATCCGGTCGAGGTCCTCCGGCGTGGAGCAGACCGGCGGCGCGCAGACGAAGACATCCCCGCGCACCCGGCTGAACACGCCGCGCCGGTCCACCGCGGCGAGCAGGCGCGGCCCGACCTTCTCCTCCGGAGGGAAGAGTTCGCGGGTCGCGCGGTCGCGGACGATCTCGACGCCGGCCATGAGCCCCTTGCCGCGCACTTCGCCCACCTGCGGGTGGCCGGACAGCGCTTCGGTCAGGTTCCGCAGCAGGGTTTCCCCCTTCTCCGCCGCGCGCTCCACCAAACCCTCCTCCGCGATGATGCGGAGGTTTTCGAGCGCGACCGCGCAGGTGACCGGGTGGCCGCTGTAGGTATAGGCGTGCATCCATACCGGGTCGCCGGCGAGCACCGTCTCCGCCACGCGGTCGGAGAGGCCGATGCCGCCGAGCGGGAGGTATCCCGAAGTGATTCCCTTGGCGAACTGGAAGATGTCCGGCTCGACCCCCCAGTGCTCGAGTCCGAACATGGTTCCGGTCCGGCCGAAGCCGGTGATGACCTCGTCCGAGACCAGGAGGACTTCGTGGCGGTCGCAGACTTCGCGGACGAGCGGGAAGTAGTCGTCCGGGGGAACGATGACGCCGCCCGCGCCCTGCACCGGCTCGGCGAGGAACATGGCGACCGTGGACGGCCCTTCCTCCCGGATCGCGAGGTCGAGTTCGTCGGCGGCGGCTTCGCCCGGAGTCCTGCCTTCCGGCGGGTCGCGGAAGTACGGGTACGGCGAGGGGATGTGCCGGAAACCGGGAACGCGCGGCTCGAACATCGGCCAGTAGGCGCTCATGCCCGTCGCGCTCATCGCGGCGAGGGTGACCCCGTGGTAACCCCATACCCGCGAGATCACCTTCACTTTCTCCGGTTTCCCGACCGCCTTCCAGTAGTAGCGCGCGGTCTTGATGCTGGAGTCGGTGGCTTCGCCGCCGCCGGAGGTGAAGAAGAACCGGTTCACCGAGGGGTAGGCGATCTCCGCCAGGGTTTCGGCGAGCCGGATGGCGTTCGGGTTCGTGCTCCCGGCGTACCCGGAGGCGTACGGCAACTCGCGCATCTGCTCCGCCGCCCGGTCGGCGAGTTCCCGGCGCCCGTGCCCGACGAAGACATTCCAAAGCCCGGAGAGCGCGTCCACATACTCCCGCCCGTCGGCGTCGTAGAGGCGCGCCCCCTCGCCGCGCACCCAGCAGTGCCCGCCGGCGACCGCGGGGACGCTGTGGATCGGGTGGATCAGGTGCTCGGCGTCCCGCGCCAGCAACGCCGCCTTGGCGGATTCGGTCATGGATTCGGTCATGGGGCGCTCCTTCCGCGCGGGGCGTCAGCGGCCCGCGGCCGCGCGCCCGACCGGGAGCGCGTCCGGCGAAGTCACGATGAACACCCGGAACCCCTGCTCGATGCGCCCGGCGATGTCGTCCGGCCCGGCGGTGATGCCGCAGGGGACGCCGGCCTCGAGACAGGCCGCGAGAACCCGCTGGATGGCCTCTTCCACCGCCTCCGGGTCGCCGTCGTAGGCCCGCCGCAGGTCCCCGGGCCCCGGGAAGGCCACGCCCACGCCCGGCGCGGACACGATCTCCAAGGCGTTCTCGACGCCCACCCGGTCTTCGATCAGGATCATGCTGACGAGTTCGCCGTCCCCGGCGAGCGGCCAGAGGTCCGCCCGCGCCTCGTACTCCTCCGGGGAGACGCCGAACACCCGCGCCGCCTCCGGCGAGGGCGCCGGCCTCGACCCGCCGACCCGGGCCGGCCGCATGGAAGCCACCGCGTGCCGGGCCTCGTCCGCGGTTTCCACATGCGGGAACACGATGGCGTAGGCGCCGGCGTCGAGCCCGGCCGCCGTCCGCTCCCGGGCCTCCTCCCGCCCGTCTCGGATCGGCGGGATGCGCAGCGCCACCGGATGGGGATTCACGGCGCCCCGGCCCGCCGGAGGCGAGAGCGCCTCCTGGTAGGCCGACATGGCGGGCAGGTCGAAGGGCCCGGTCTCCAGGGAGTAGAAGACGAAGTCGGCGAGCGCTTGCCCGGCCATCCGCCGCGCGCTCTCCTCGGTGCGCTCCCCGGAGAAGATGCCGAACACGACTTCCCCTTCGGCGAGCAGGGCGGCGATCCGGTTCCACTGCGGGCCGGCCCCGCCGGGCGCGGAGGCGGAAGACGCATCCGAAGCCGGCGCCGGGGACTGCGCCTCCCCGCCGCCCGGCGCGCCGCAGCCCGCCGCGGCGAGGGCGGCGAGCATGGCCGCCGCCGGACGCAACCGGTCGGGGACGCGGAACGGGCCGGGATTCGCGGTCTGCATTCGGTGGTTCACGGGGCGCCTCGAGGCCGGGTGGAGGGGCGCCCGACCGCTGCTATCGTACCCGGCTCGCCCGCGCCGGAACGGCTGAAGAAGAGCGCGTCACGCGTTCCGGAAACGGGCGCCCGGAGGAGTCCGGGAGCCGCCGGAGCGGCCCCGCCCGGGAGTTCGCGGGCGAGGCGGAAACCGCCTCCCGGCGGCGCGGGAGGCCGGCCGGCGCCGCCCGGTCCGCTTCGTCGGCGCCCCTCCCCGCTCCCTCTCCCGCTTCGCGCGGTCGGCCCGCTCCGACCGGCGATTCGGGGCACACCGGTTCGTTTCGATCCGCCCACCCGTCCTTCGACAAGGAGACACCTCCCATGGCCACCGTCAACCTCCACGGCGACCCCTGCGCCATTTCCGGCGACCTTCCCCGCGTCGGCGAGCCCGCGCCGTCCTTCAGCCTCACCGGCAGCGACCTCGCCGACCTCACGCTGGCCGACTTCGCCGGCAAGCGCCTCGTGCTGAACATCTTCCCCAGCGTGGACACGCCGGTCTGCGCGACTTCCGTCCGGCGTTTCAACGAAGAGGCCGCCGCGCTCCCCGATACGGAAGTCCTCTGCGTCTCCCGCGACCTGCCGTTCGCGCAGGCGCGGTTCTGCGCCGCCGAGGAACTCGAGCGGGTGCGGTGCGCCTCGGAGATGCGCAGCGGCGCGTTCGGCGAGGCCTACGGCGTCCGCATCGTGAACGGCCCGCTGGCCGGACTCTTCGCCCGCGCCATCGTGGTGGTGGACGCCTCCGGCGCCGTCGCGCACTCGCAACTCGTTCCCGAAATCGCCGAAGAACCGGACTACGCCGCCGCCCTGGCCGCCGGCGCCTGACAGCCCGCCTCGAACCCGACGGACCGCTCGGCGTTCGCCCCTCGGCGTTCGCCGCTCGCCGTTCGCCGCCGCCGCTCCACCCGGCGGAGGCGGTATCCTTTTCGATCCGCCGCCGCCCGGGGACGGGCCGGCCCGACCGCTCCGCCGCGACCCGCTCCACCGCTCCCGCGGGGCCGGCCGTCCCTCGAACCTTCCCAGACAGTCGAGACATCATGCGCCGCCCAGACACCGCACCGCACCGGGCCTCCGAGAGCCGCGAGTCCCTCGCCGAGAAACCTTGACCGCCGAAGGAAGCGGAACGGCGGCGCTCGCGGAAACGGAAGCGGACGAGCAGGAGCCGGCGCCGGAGGACGCCCCCCCGGCCGCGGCGTCCGAACCCCCGGCGGAGCCGGCGTCCCCGGCGGAGCCGCTGTCCGCAGCGGAGCCGCTGTCCCCGGCAGAGCCGCCGTCCCCGGCAGAGCCGCCGTCCGATACCGCCGAAGAAGCGCCGGCCCCGCCTCCCTACGAGCCCGACGACCTGGTCTTCTACCCGCAGATCGGTCACTGCGAGGTCGGCGCCGTCATCTCCGACGAGCAGACCGGACTCGACCTGCTGGAACTGACGCCGCGGGAATCCAGCGTCGCCGGCGCGGCGGCGAACCGCATCCTGGTCCCGCTCGACCAACTCGAACGGCGCGGCATCCGACGGTCCGGCGACGCCCCCGGCGTGATCGAAGAGATCCTCGGTTCCGACTTCGAGCCGACGATCGAGGACGCCGCCGAGCGGCTCGACCTCATCACCGCGCAGGAGCGCGAAGGAACGGTCGGCAGCCTGGCGCTGGCCCTGAAGCGCCTCCACCTCCGCCGGGAGACCAAGGTGATCACCCGCGAAGAGGAGAAGCGCCGCGTGCGGATCCGCAAGTGGCTGGTCGCCGACTACATGGCCGAGGAGGAAGGCCGCACCGGCGGCCAGGCGCAGTCCGCGGTCACCGGCTTCCTCGCCCGCACCATGAAGGCGGTCCGCGCCCGCGAGGAAGCGGAGGCGATCGAGCGGAGACTGCGCGAGCGCGCCGAGCGCAAGGCCGAAGCCGCCAAGAAGAAGGCGCTCCGCAGGAAGGCCGAACGGGCCTGAATCCGGCGGGGAACACCCTCCTCCGGAGACGCGGCGTTCCGGTCGGAGACCCGGACCGAGATGGGGCCCGCCGCCGAAACCGCGCCTCGAGAAACGCCTCGATGAGCGCCTCCCGCCCGCTCTTCCCGCCCGGCGGGCCGAAACCGGCGACCGGCTGGCGGGCGCCCCGCCCCGCGCCGCCGCCCCGGCCCGCGCCCCGCGCCGAGGGGAACGGGGGAGGCGCCGAACCCGGCAGCGCCGACCGGCCCTACTCCGTGGTCGAGTTGAGCCGCCTGATCCGGAAGACGCTCGAAGACGGTTTCGGGCATCCCGTCTGGCTGGAGGGCGAGATCTCGGCGATCGGCGGGAGGGACCACCTCTTCCTGACCTTCCGGCAGGACGGCGCCGTCCTCGCCGCCATCATCTGGGGGAGCGACGCGCGGAGACTCGATTTCCGCCCGGCGCAGGGCGACCGCGTGCGCGCGCGGGGCCGGATCAGCGCCTACGCCGGCGACAGCAAGTACCAGTTCCACATCAAGAACCTCCAGCCGGTCGGCCGGGGCGCGCTGCTCCTCGAACTCCGGGAGCGGGAGGAGCGCCTGCGGGCCGAGGGCCTGTTCGACGACGCCCGGAAGAAGCCCCTGCCCTACCTGCCCCTGCGGATCGGCCTCCTCACCGCGGCGGGCTCCAACGCGTACAACGACTTCGTCCAAACCGCCCACCGGAGGTTCCCCGGCCTCCGCATCGTCGTCCGCGCCGCCACGGTCCAGGGCGTACGGGCCCCGGACGAACTCCGCGCCGGGATCCGGGCGCTCGACCGGCGGGGACTCGACCTCATCGTCGTAACCCGGGGCGGCGGGAGTTTCGAGCAACTCCTCCCGTTCAGCGAAGAAGCGGTGGTTCGCGCGGCCGCGGCCTGCTCCACCCCGCTGGTGAGCGCCGTCGGCCACGAGGACGACCGGCCCCTCCTCGACTTCGCCGCCGACTACCGGGCCAAGACCCCCACCGCCGCCGCCGAGGAAGTGATCCGCAACCGCGGGGAACTCCGGCAGGAACTCGCCTCCCGCGAGCGGGACGCGCGGTTGTCGGCGCGCGCCGCCCTGGGCGCCGCGGCGCAGCGGCTGGCCGCCCTCGCGGAACACCGCGGCCGGACCGCGCTGCCGCACCACCTGCGCCGGCAGGCGGACGCCCTGCGCCTCCTCGGCAACCGCGCGAAGAGCGCCTTCCGCGCCGCCGCCGACGCCCGCCGCGAGCGCGCCGAACGGCTGCGCGCTTCCGCGGCGACGGGACATCCGGCGCGCCAACTCGCCGCCCGGAGCGACGCGCTCGCCGCCCTGCGCCGCCGCCTCGCCGCGACCGCGCCGTTCGCCGCGCGGGAGCGGCGGCTCCTCGGGGCGGCCGCCCGGCTCTCGCCGGAACCGCTCCGGGAGAGGGTCGCCGCGGCGCGGGAGGACTGCCGCCGGCGCCTCGCCCGGGCCGGCCGCGCCGTCGGGAACCGCCTGGCCTCGGCGGCGGCCCGCGCCGCCGGGCGCGCCGAAGCGCTCGCCGCCCTCGATCCGACAGCGGTGCTCCGGCGGGGATACAGCGTCACCCTCGACCGGGACGGACGCGCCCTCCGTTCCGCCGAAGAGGTCCGGCCGGGCGAACCGGTGCGGATCACCCTCGCCCGCGGCGCACTCGGCGCGCGGGTCGAGGAAGTCATCCTGAACCGCGCCCCCGGCGAGCCGAACCGATCCCCCGGCGAGACCCCGTGAGCGGGACCGACGAGGCCCGGAAGGCCGAAGGGTCCCCGCCGGGTCTCGGGGACTACGAGCGCCTCGAAACCGGCCTGCGGCAGGCCGTCGAGCGGCTGGGCGCCGAGGAGTTGCCGCTCGAAAAGCGGCTCGCGCTCCACGGCCGGGCGGTTCGACTGCAGGGCCGGGCGGAGGAGTTGCTCCGGGCCGCCCGGCGGAAGACGGAGGCCGTCGAGCAGGCCGCCGAGGAAGACTCCGCGCCGGACGAGCCGGCGGCGGACACCCCCGGCGCGGAAGAGACCGAGCCCTACGAGTCCCTCCACGAGCGCCTGGAACAAGCCGTCCGCCGGCTCGAGGAAAGCGGGGACGACCTCCCTCTCGAGGAAGTCGTCCGCCTCCACGCGGAAGCGCACGAACTCGCCGCCCGCTGCAACGCGATCCTGAAGGCCGCGCATGGCCGGATCGAAACCTTGGAGGCGAGCCGGGAAGGCGTCGGGGACCCGCCGGCGGACGAGGACGACGGTGTCCCGTCCTGAGCCCCCGGCGGACGACGAGCCTGCCCCGGCGCCCGCGGGCGGCGGTGAACTCGACGCCTTCCTCCGGGAGTCCGCCGACCGGGTCGAAGACTTCCTCGACCGCCTCCTCCCGTCAGCGGGAGCGAACCCGGCCGGCCCGGCCCTCCCCGCCGCCATGCGGCACGCGGCCCTCGGCGGGGGCAAACGGATCCGGCCGGCGGTGGCGATGGCCGCCTCGGTAACCGTCGGCGGGAGGGCTCTGGACGCGCTCCACCCCGCCGGCGCGGTGGAGATGATCCACACCTATTCCCTCATCCACGACGACCTCCCCTGCATGGACGACGACGAGTTGCGGCGCGGCCGGCCGACCGTCCATGTGGCCTACGGCGAAGCGATGGCGGTGCTGGCGGGGGACGCCCTCCACGCGCTCGCCTTCGAGACCCTCGCCGGCCCTTCGCCGGCGAACGGGTTGCCCCCGGCCCGGCGCGCGGAAGCCGTCCGGCGGCTCGCCGCCGCCGGCGGGCACGCCGGAATGGCCGGCGGCCAAGCCCTGGACATCGAGGCGGAGACGCGCCCGCCGGACGCCTCCGGCCTGGAGGCGATCCACCGCCGGAAGACCGGGGCGCTGCTCGGGGCGGCGGCGGCGCTCGGCGCGCTCGCCGGCGGGGGCTCGGCGGAGCAGGTCGAGGCGCTCGACCGGGCGGGCCGGGAACTGGGGCTGGTCTTCCAGATCGTGGACGACCTCCTGGACGAGGAAGCAACCACCGAGGCCCTCGGCAAGTCGGCGGGGAAGGACCGCGCCGCCGGCAAGGCCACCTACCCCGCCCTCCACGGGCTCGCCGCCGCGCGGGACGAGGCCCGGCGGCGCACCGGGAGCGTCCGGCAACGGATCGCCGCCGTCCCGGACGCCTCCCGGACCGGCGTACGCCTCCTGCAGGGACTCGCCGCCCGTATCCTCCACCGGGGCGCCTGACCGCCCCCCTCCCCTCCCCCGGAGACCGCCGTGGCCGAGACCAGGAAAGCGCGCCGCCCCGGCCGGCCGCGCCGCGCCCGCGCGGAGGAAGCGTCCCGCCGCTTCGTCCTCCCCGAGGGCCGCGCCCCCCGGATCGGGCTCGCGGCGAAAGTCGCCGCCCCGGAAGCGGCGGAGACCGCTGGGCTCCTCTCCCGCTGGCTCGCCGGGCGCGGCGTGGAACTCCGAGTCGAAGCCGGCCTCGCCGACGCCGCCGGCTGGCGCGGGGACGCCGCGCCCCTCGAGCGCCTGGGGGACGGCCGCGACCTGATGGTGGTGCTCGGCGGGGACGGGACGATGCTCTCCGCCGCCCGGGCCATCGGCGCCGCGCAGGTCCCCATCTTCGGGGTGAACCTGGGCAGTCTGGGATTCCTCACCAAGGCGCCGCTCGACCAGTTGTATCCCGCGGTCGAGGCGATCCTCGACGGGCAGGCGCTCCGCGACGAACGGACCACGCTGGCGGTCACGCTGCGGAGGAACGGCGAGACGCTCCGCGAGGACAATGTCCTGAACGATGTGGTGGTTACCGGGGGAGCGATCGCCCGCGTCCTGGAAGTGCGCATCCGCACCAGCCGCGGCTTCGTGGCGACGGTGCTCGGCGACGGCGTCATCGTGGCGACGCCCACCGGCTCCACCGCCTACAACCTGGGCGCCGGCGGCCCGGTGGTGCACCCGGCGGTGGAGGCGATCGTCCTGGTGCCCATCGTGCCGCTGACCCTGACCCAGCGCCCGGTGGTGTTCCCGGACTCCGAGGAGTTGACCCTCGAACTCCGGGGCCGGCAGCAGCCGGTGCATGTGACCTTCGACGGCCAGGCGAGCCAGCCGCTCCTCCCCGGGGACTCCCTGCGGCTCGCCAAGTCCCCGGTGCGCGTGAGCCTGCTCAGCCTCCCCGACCACGACTACTTCCGGGTCCTCCGCCGGAAACTCCTCTGGAGCGCCCTCCCCCCGAAGCGCGCCCGCCGCCCGGTCCCCGCGCCGCCGGGAGACGCGCCGGAAGACCCCGAGGAGCCGCCGCCGGTTCGCTCGGGACAGTGACGACCGGCGCGTCGCCGACTCCTCCCCGGACCTCCGGGAACCCCGCCGCCGGAGAGGGATGACGGCCCTGCCGGCGTCTCCGGCGCCCTCCGATCGCGGCCCGCGCGCCGCCGCGGCTCAAGGCGGTTCGAGTCCGTGAAGGGCGTCGTTCCCGGTTTCCTCCGCCGCTCGCGGCGCTCGATCGCCGCGATGACCGGCAGCCGGACCCTTCCGGGCGGCCCCGCGGCGTACCTCGCCGTCGTTTCCGCGCTGGCCGCGGCCCTGGTGACGGCGCGCCTGTTCACTTGGGGAGCGGGCTGGCACTGGGACTCCGTCCGCTACCTCGCCGCGGCGCGCTCGCTGCTGGCCGGAAGCGGGTTCCTGGACGCCGACTCCGCGCCCGGATACCACCTCTGGCCTCCGCTCTATCCGCTGCTGCTGGCCGCGGGCGGCCTCTTCGTCGACCCCGTCGAAATCCCCGGCCCGCTGAACGCAGCCGCCTTCGCGCTGACGATCTTCTGCTTCGGCCGCTACCTGTGGACCCGCCTGGACTCGCCCTTCCTCCGGGTCTGGGCGCCGCTCGCCTGCGCGCTCTCCCTCCCGCTCGCGGAGAACGCCCGCTGGGCGATGACCGAGACGATCTTCATCCTGCTGGTGACGCTCGCGCTCATGGGCGTCGACGAGTACCGGGCGAACGGCTCGTCGAAGGCCCTCGTCTTCGCCGCGGCGTTCTCCGCCCTGGCCTGGCAAACCAGACACGCCGGAGCGGCGCTGGTCGTGGCCGCGGGGCTCCTGATCCTGTCGGACCGGCGGCGGCCGTTCCGCGAACGGTTGGGGCACTCGGCGATCTTCGGCGCCATAACCGGCGCGCCCATGGCGCTGTGGCTCTGGCGGACTCACCGCCTCCTCGGGACGCCGATCACGACCGTCCGCCCGGAAACGGCGCTCGGCTGGCGAGAGATCTTCGACGGCACGGTCAGCCGCCTGGCGAGTTGGACCGACTTCGATACCGGGCCCGCGACGCTCGCCGTCGTCTCGTCCCTGGCGCTCGCCGCGGTTCTCGCCCGGAAGCGGCTCCGGACGACCGGCCTCCTGACGAGCGGCCGCCCGACGAGCGGCCGCGCCGTAACCGGCCCGAACTGGCTGGCGGCGTGGGGGCTCTTCTGGCTCCTGTATCTCGTCCTCGTAGTGGTCGCGCTGCGTACGGGATCCACCTGGCACGGCGTGCAGGGCCGTCACCTCACGCCGCTGTTTGTCCCGACGGTGGCCGTCGTGGCCGGCCTGTGCGACCGGTTCTTCGCCCGTACGCGAAACCGCCGCGCGGTCGCAGCCGCCGTTGGAGCAGCGGGACCCTTTCGTCGGGCCGGCAACGGTCTCCGCCGCCTGTCGGGCCCGGCCTCCCGGATCGCCGCAGTGACCCTGCTGTCCTGCTGGTTGGTCGGACAGGCCGGCCCCGCCGTCGAGGCCGTCGCCATCGAGAACTCGGGGGATTCCACCCGGACCGGTTACGGCTCGGCTCGATGGGCCGACTCGGAGATGCTGCGCGCCCTTCGCCCGTCCGCCGCGGCGCCGCGCCCCGACGCCAGGCTGTATTCCAATGTCCGGTCGGCCGTGTCGTTGTATGCAGGCGCGCTCGGCATGTTCTACATACCGCCGAGTCGCGAACTCGCCGTAGAAGCGGTACGGGCCCGGTGGCTCGACCGAGTGCCCGACGGGAGCCGCATCGCCTGGTTTCGGCGATGGGAGCAGGGCCGGGAGCGCTTCGCCCCGACGCCGTTCTCGCTGCGGGTATCGCCGAGTCTCGTTCCGGTCGGCGAGTTCGCCGACGGAACGATCTTCGAAGTCGATCGGACTCCTTCGCCGGCGATGCCTTCCCCGCTGACGATCCACTTCGACTCGGTGGTCGCCGACTCGCCGGACGCGCTGCGGGCGGGCGAGGTGTTCGACCTGTACATCGAGGGAGGCAACCTCTGGTACCACCGGCAACCCTGCGTTCCCGGCGATGTGGAGGAACGATTCCGACTGGCCCTCACGGGCTCGACCCTCGAGGACCCGGACGGGCGCCGCCGAAAGAACCTGGACTTCGACTTCGCCGATTACGGGGTCCTGTCGAACGGCCGGTGCCTGGCCGTCGTCCCGCTTCGCGCGGACGGCCACTCGAAGTTCGAGACCGGCCAGCGGTCCGGGCCGACCCCGTGGCGGGCCTCGGGGCTGCTCGATCCGGAGGGACATCGGGAGGCGCTTCGTTCGCTGACGGCGGGGGAGTGGGGTGAACCCGAGGCGCGGGCCGCCTTCGATGTCTATCTCGACGGAAACGAGATCCGGTACTTCCGGGAACCGTGCGACGCCCGCGATGCGGAGGCCCGATTCTTCTTGCACTTCTACGGCCCGCCGACCGAGTGGACGCCCGGTTCGCCGGCGGATGCGGCCCGGAGGCGGGTGTTCGCAAACCGGGACTTCGCTTTCTTCGAATACGGCGTCATCCTCGGCGACCGTTGCCTGGCGATGGTTCCGGCGGCGGACCCGGCCGCCTACCGCGTCTCGACCGGCCAGTTCGCGGCGGGGGAAACGCCGGACTGGAGCGTCGACCTGTGGCCCGGGAAGCGCCTGCTCGAATCGCAACTCGAATCCATCTCCTCCGGCCGGCTCGGCGAGCCGCAGGCCCGCTCCGCTTTCGATCTCTACTTCCGCGAAGACGAGATCCTCTACTACCGGGCGCCCTGTTCCGCGGCCGACCTGGAAGGGAGATTCGCCCTCTCCCTCCACCCGGCCGCCGGCCTCGCGCCCGGAGGCGAACCGCTGAACCGGGACTTCGACTTCCACGCCCACGGCATCCTCGAGGACGGGAGATGCCTCGCGCTCGTCCCCCTTCCGGAGGGGCGTTTCGGAAGAGTGGAGACCGGCCAGTGGGCCGGCGCCGGGCCCTGGCGGGTCTCGCGGCGGCTCGACCTCGACCGCTACCGCGCCGCGCTCGCTTCGTGGACGGAAGGGGAATGGGGCGAACCCGAGGTCCGGGCCGCGTTCGACCTCTACGACCGAGAGGGGGAAATCCGCTATGTCAGGAAGCCCTGCGCGGCCGGGGACACGGAGGCGCGGTTCTACCTCCACTTCCACCGGGTCGGGGACCCGGCGGCCGAGAACCGGGACTTCGACTTCGAGGAGTACGGCGTGAGGCTGGGCGACGCCTGCCTGGCGATCGCGCCGCAGCCGCAGGGGGACTTCCGTCGGATCGCGACCGGTCAATTCATCGGCGGGAGCGCCCCGATCTGGCGGGCGGAACTCCGACCGGAGAGGCGGCGGCGCGAATCGCTTCTCGAATCCATCGCCGCCGGCCGCCGAGGCCCGCCGGCGGCGCGTTCCAACTTCGACCTCCACCTCATCGACTCGGCGCTGGTGTTCCATCGGGCGGACTGCTCGGCGGACGATGCGGAAGCGCGTTTCTTCCTCCACCTCTACGCGGAAGACGCCGCGGACCTCCCGCCGGCGCGGAGGAACGACGGCTTCGAGAATCGGGACTTCGACTTCGGCGACTTCGGCGACTCGCTCGCCGGCGCCTGTATCGCGCGCGTCCCGCTTCCCGACTACCCGATCTCGCGGATTCGAACCGGGCAATTCCGCCCCGGCGGCGAAACCCTCTGGAGCGCCGAACCGCGACTCCGCCCTGCGGGCCCCCCGCGCTGAGCCGCCCGTCGAGAAAGTCCGGAAGCCAATTCGACGCCCGGCCGCGCGGGTTGGCGCGGCCGGGTTCACCGCCGGAGCGAACTCAGTGCTGCAGGCGGTTGACGACCCGGAAGACCCCCGGAGTGCTCCGGGCGATGGACTCGAGCACCCGCGCCTCCACCGGGCTGCGCACGACGCCGGTGAGCGCCACCACGCCCCGCGACACCACGATGTGGATCGGCGGATTCACCCGGTTCGCGCGGTCGGAGAATCTCGAGTCGCGGTAGATCCGGTAGTAGAGCGCCCGCCGCAGGTCCTGGTCGTTCGGCGAGAGCGGCAGCACCTCGATCCGGTTGTCCACGCCGCTGACGCCGAAGACCTTCGACACCCGCTCTTCGACTTCGTCCTTCTTGAACGGCTCGGTAACCGCGCCGAGCAGGACGATCCGGTTCCCGTCCTCGAGGGAGAAGTTGAGGTCGTCGAAGACCGTGTAGTACGAGTAGCGAAGGATCGCCCGGCGGACGCCGTCCACCAGGTCGTCCCGGCTTTCGGGCGCCGCGACCTCGAGGTCCGGGTCCACCGCCGCCACGCCGGCCACCGACTCCGCCCGCTCGTTCACTTCCCGCCAGTCCCGGAAGTGCGCCACCTGTCCGGTCAGGCGGACGACGCCGTCCTCGACCGCGACCTGCGGAGCGCCGATTTCGAGGTCCGCGTCCTCGAGAGCCGCCACCACATCGGAGCGGACGGCCTCGTCGGGACGGCGGGCCGCCGCCGGCCCGACGCCGCCCTCCGCGGGGGAGGCCCGGTCGGCGCGCCGGTCGGCGGGTCGGGCCGCCGCCGCCGGGGTCGGCGCTTCCGACCCGGCGGCGGCGGTCCGCCCGGACGACTCCTCCCCTTCCCCGCGTTCGGACTCGTCCTCCTCGGCGTTCGGCTCCAGCACGGTGAGGTCGGTCTCGACGGCGACCACCCCCTCGACGAACAGCGCCAGTTCCACCACGCGGGCGCGGGTGGACTCCCGCAGGACTTCGCCCTCCAGGTAGGCCACCCCGTCGCGCACGGTGACTTCGAAGAGACCGATCGGCAGGTCGGCCTCCTCGATGGCCGCCGTGACCTCTTCGGTCAGCACGGTGTCCGACCGGGGCTGGGCGGGCGCGGGAACCGCGGCGAACGCCGCGACCGGCGCGGCGACCGACAGGGCGAAAAGCAGGGCGAAAAGCAGGGCGGGAAACAGGGTGCGAGGCAGGACGCGCGCCGGAGTCCCGAACGCCGGGCGCCGTTCCGAGTAGAGCATCGAAGTCATGGGTTCTCCTTCCACTCCCGGATTTTTGCAACCCGCGTGCCCCCGCCGGGCGCCCCGCGGCCTGGCCACCGCCGTCACCCCGGGGGCGAAACCCCGATCAAAGCGGATCTTCCGCGAGACCGGCGAGGCCGAGCACCACCCGCCAGTGCTCGGGAGTCACCGGCTGGACCGAGAGCCGCTGTCCCCGCTTCAGCAGCGCCATCCCCTCGAGTTCGGGCTGCCCGCGAAGGAAAGGCAGCGGGAGTTCCTCCGCCAGCCGGGCGACGAATTCGATGTCCACCATGTACCACCACGGCTTCTCCTCGGTGGCCCGGGGGTCGTGGTAGTGCGATTCCGGATCGAACTGGGTGAAGTCCGGGTACGCCAGCCGGCAGACCCGCGCCAGCCCGGCGATCCCCGGCGGCTTGGCGTTCGAGTGGTAGAAGAGCACGCCGTCCCCGATCTCCATGCTCTTCATGAGGTTCCTCGCCTTGAAGTTCCGCACCCCGTCCCAGTGCGTCCGCCCGTCGCGCTCCAGATCGGAGATCCCATAGACCTCCGGTTCACTCTTCATCAGCCAGTAGCGCCGCCCGGTCCCGCTCACGGAACGGAGACTAGCAGCCGGCGTCCGCTCGGTACACTCGGTGGCCCTCGAGAGGAGATCTCCTGCGATGAATCGTCCCGCCACCACCCCGCTTCTCGCTTCGCTGCTCCTGGCCTCCACCGCCGCAGCCGCCGCCGCGCAGCAGCCCGGCGACTGGGACGACCGCATCCGCGAAGCGGTCGCCGTCCACGAAGAGGAGACCGTGGCCTTCCGCGAGCACATCCACGAGTTCCCCGAACTGGGGAACCGGGAATTCGAGACCGCGCGGAGGGTCGCGGAGCACCTGCGGGCGCTCGGCTTCGACGAAGTGCGGGAGAAGGTCGCGCACACCGGCGTCGTCGGCGTGCTGCGCGGCGGCCGTCCGGGGCCGGTGGTCGCGGTGCGCGCCGACATGGACGCCCTCCCGGTGACCGAAGACACCGACCTGCCCTTCGCCTCCAAGGTGCGCACCACCTACAACGACCAGGAAGTCGGCGTGATGCACGCCTGCGGACACGATGTCCACACCGCGGTGCAATACGGCGTCGCGTCGGTGCTCGCCGGGCTCCGCAGCGAACTCCCCGGCACGGTGCTCTTCATCTTCCAGCCGGCGGAGGAAGGCCCGCCCCCGGGAGAGAGGGGCGGCGCCGAACTCATGCTCGAAGAAGGCGCCTTCGCCGACCCCCGTCCGCAGGCGATCTTCGGGCTCCACACGCTCTCCGGGCTCCCGCTGGGGACGATCGGCTACACCTCCGGGCCGGCGCTCGCGGCGGTGGACCACTTCCAGGCGACGATCACCGGCGTGCAGACCCACGGCGCGCAGCCGCAGGCCGGGGTGGATCCGGTGGTGATGGCGGCGCAGGCGATCCTCGGCATCCAGACCATCGCCTCGAGGAATGTGCACCCGCTGAAGCCGGTGGTCGTAACCGTGGGCATGGTGCACGGCGGCCAGCGCTTCAACATCATTCCCGACACCGTGGACATCGAAGGCACCGTGCGCACCTACGACCCGGAGGTGCGCGACCTGGTGGAGGCGCGGATGGCGGAGGTCCTCGACGGCGTCACCGCCTCCGGCGGGGGCTCGTACTCGCTCGACTACCGCCGGGGAATGCCGGCGACGATCAACGACCCGGAACTCACCGACGAGAGCCTGCCCTCCGTCACCCGCGTGGTCGGAGCGGAGAACACCGAAGAACTCGACCCGACCATGGGCGGCGAGGACTTCTCCTTCTTCGCCAACGAGGTTCCCGGCTTCTTCTACCGGCTGGGCGTCCACCGGGAGGGCACGCGGACCGGCCCGCACCACTCGCCGTTCTTCCGGGCGGACAACGCCTCCGTCGCGATCGGGATGCGGGTCATGTCCACCATCCTCACCGACTACCTGTTCCGGAACGCGCCGTAGTCCGCGACGGGCGGGCGCCCGCCGGGTTCCGCCCCCCGGCGGGGGTCAGCGGGGGGTCGGGACGAAGGGCAGGAGGGCGAGGCGGGCGCCGCGGAGGGCGGGGAGCAGCAGCCGGGAGCGGGAGCGGAACCCGCCGCCCGACAACTCCGCCTCCAGGCGGTCGAACAGGGTCGGCGGCCGCGGCAGGGTGACCACCTCCACCGGGTCGTCGGGATCGAACCCGGCGGCGACGGCGGCGGCGCGAACCGCCCGGTCGAGCCCGCCGAGTTCGTCCACGAGGCCGGCGCCGACCGCCTGCCCGCCGGTGAACACCCGGCCCTGCCCCACCCGGTCCACTTCCTCCGGCGTCATCCCGCGCGCCCCGGAGACGCGGGTCAGGAACCTCTCGTACCCCTCGCCGACCATTTCCCGCAGGCGCTCCATCTCGGCTTCGTCGAGCGGGCGGGCCGGGTTCAGCCAGTTCGACTCCGCGCCGACTTCGACGGTCTCGACGGAGACCCCCACCTTCTCGAGCAGCCCGCCGACGCTCGGGCGGATCACGAAGATGCCGATGGAGCCGGTGACGCTCAGCGGATCGGCCCAGACCTCGCGGGCCGCGGTGGCCACCCAGTAGCCGCCCGACGCCGCCACATCCCCGAAGGAAGCGAGCACCGGCTTGTCCTCGCCGGCGCGGCGGGCCGCCCGCCAGATGTCCTCCGAGGCGGTGTCCACCCCGCCCGGGCTGGAGACCCGGAGGACGACGGCGTCCACCGACTCCTCCTCTTCCGCCCACTCGATCGCCTCGACCACGGTGTCCGCGCCGGCGACGGTCCCGAACAGCAGGTCCAGACCGCTCTTCCCGGGAACGATCGCGCCGTGGATGTGGACGACCGCCACCCGCGCCCCGGCCCCGTCCGGCGCGCCCCGCGACCGCAGGTAGGACGCCGGGGAAACGCGCTCCCCGCCCAGCGCCTCGTCCACCTCGTCCGCGTAACTCACCCGGTCGGCCAAGCCCGTCCCGACCGCTTCCGAAGCGGTGTACGGCCCGCCGGAGGAGAGCCGTTCCGCCTCTTCCTCGCCGAGGCGCCGCCCTTCGGCGACGGCCCTCGTCACCTCCGCCCGGAAGTCCCGTCCGATCCCGGTGAGTTGCTCCCGGTGCTCCGCCGTCATCCGGGCCCGGGTCCAGGCCTGCGGCGCGGTCTTGTACCGGCCGACGGCCACGCTCTGCACCTCGACGCCGACCTTCTCGAACAGGTCGCCGTAGAGCGCCACCTCGAACACGATCCCGTGGAGCGCGAGTTGCCCGATCGGGTGGACATGGATCGTCTCCGCCGCGGTGGCCAGGTAGTAGTCCAGGAGGCCGGCGTAGGTGAGCGCGGCGGTCACCGGCTTCCCGGACTCGCGGAACGCCGCGGCGGCCTCGCGGAGGGTTCGCGCCCTCGCCCAGCCGAGCGAGGCGCCGTCCACTTCCAGGTGGAGCCCGCCGATGCGGGGATCCTCGGCGGCGAGGGTCACCGCCTCGACCAGTTCCCGGAAGGTGATCGCCGGCTCCGAGAAGGGGAGCGGCTCCTGCGCCAGCGCCTCGGGATAGGCCGCCGCGGCGTCCACCACCAGCACCGCCCCGTCCGGCGCCTCCGGGGCGGCCCGGAAGAGGACGAGGCCGAGCAGCGCCGCCAACAGGACGACGCATCCCGCGGCGGCGGCGAGGAAGAGGAGCGCGCACCCGCCGCGCCGACGGCGCGCGCCGGGCGGAGGAGGCGGTGGCGGGAGCGGGGTGTTCATGAGGGAAAGGGCCCGGAGGGTTCAGCGCCCGTCGGCGCGGGCGGAGGGGCGGGCCGCCGGCGGGGAGGCCGCGCCGCCGGTCAACCGGAAGCGCCGGGTTCGCTGCCGGAGGGCCGGTCGGGGGCGGCGGGCCCGGAACCGGGGTCGGAGCCGGCGGCGTCGGCGCCGGTCGCCGGCTCCCCCTCCCCGGCGGTCGGGAGCCGCTCCAGCCGGGCGTCGGCGAGCGGGCGGAACGCGGAGAACGGGAACTCCTCGGCCAGCCGCCGGTAGGAAGCGGCGGCGGCTTCCGGGCGGCCCTGTTCCTCTTCGAGGACGCCGAGTTCGAAGAGCACCGGGTCGAGCGGCAACTCGCCGCCTTCCTGCTCGACCAGGCCGCGGTAGGCCGCCGCGGCTTCTTCCCCCTGCCCCGCCCGGCGCTTGACCCCGGCGAAGTCCATGGTGGCCAGCGAATCCAGCAGGTCGCCGCGCCCGCGCACCCCGTCGAAGGCGGCCGCCGCGGAGGCGAGGTCCCCGAGCGCCCGGTGGCAGACGCCGGCGTAGTACCGGGCGGTGCGCCCTTCCACCGAGTTGCCGCGTTCGTCCGCGAGCGCGATCAGCCCGGTGAGCGAGGACTGGCAGGGTTCGCGCTGCCCGAGTTCCCCGTCCGCCGCCGACTGGATGTCCGCGAGCAGCGCCGCCAGCCGGACGCGGGCGGCGTCCCGCCGGGCGCCGCGCTGGACGAGGAGGCCCCCGATGAGGAGCGCCGCCCCGACGAGCGCCAGCAGGCCGGTCAGCACTGTCCGGCGGTGCTCCCGGACCCAGTCGCTCGCCTGCTCCACCCGGAGCAGGAGCGCGTCCGTCTCGAGTTGCCGCCGTTCTTCGCGCCGCATGGGGGAACCAGGAATTCTACGGCGTTCAGGCCGCTCCCCGGTCGGCGGCCGGCGGGGAGAGGCGGGCCAACTGCCGTCCCAGCCGGGTCCAGAGCCAGGGCGTCCGGCGGACGGAGAGGTCGAGCAGGTAGGCGACCAGCGCCAGCAGCGCCAGCAGCGGCCAGAGGTCCCGGGAGCGGACCACCCGGTCGCCGCCGGCGGCGAGCACTTCGCCGATGGTCGGCGCCACCGAGCCGCCGGTCTCCTCCGCCAGCGCGGCCAGCGCTTCGTCGGCGGGTGGGAGGAAGCGGTACTCGTCGGGGTAACTCAGGTGGATGGCGCGCTCCAGCGGAGGGCCGTTCGCGTCGGCGAGCAGCCCCGCCGGGAGGCTCTCCTCCAGCACGCGGAAGCGCGCCGCGCCGCCCGGCTCCAGGTCGAGCGGCGCCTCGGCCGCGAACCGGCCGGGGCCGGTCTGGCGCATCGGCGCCCGGGCCACCCGCCCGGACGAGTCGCGGACTTCGAGTTCCGGCGCCACTCCGGTCGGGAACGCGCCGTCCTCCCCGATCAGGGAGAGGCGCGCCTCGGCGGCGCCGCCGGCGCGGACGACCTCGAAGTCGAGTTCCGGCCCGGCCCCGCGCCGCATGGCGTCGCGGACGACCTGCGTCCAGAACCGGCCGTACCCCTCCCAACCGATCCAGTCCGCCGCCCAGCGGTTCTTGCAGTCGGAAGCGAACAGCGCGGCGCGGCCGAGCCCGTATTGCCACCGCGCCAGCAGCGGCTCCTCTTCCGGACCCTCGAGCAGGACTTCCGCGGTGTCCTTGGCCATCGTGGCGACGAAACCCTTGAGTTCCGGCGCCTGCTCGAAGTCGAGCCCGTCGAGCACCCGGGCCTGTTGGCGCACCAGCGGACGGAACGGCTCTTCGACCAAAGTCGCGTCCAGCGCGATCTGGGTCTCCTCGACGAAGATCTGCTGCACCCGGGCGGCGTCCCGGATGAAGTAACTGCGGCCCTCGCCCCAGTCCGCGATGTCCGACAGCAGTTCCCGGTCGGCTTCCTCGCCCACCGCCACCGTCGAGATCGTGATCTCGTCCTCCTGCATCCGGCCGACCAACTCCTCGTAGTCGTCCGGATAGGTCTTGCCGTCGGAGAGCAGGATCACATGCTTGACCTTCGACGGGCTCTCGTTCAGTTGCTCGTAGGCCCGGTCGAGCGCCGGGTAGATGTTCGTCTGCGCGCTGGCCTGGATGCGGCTGATCCCTTCCTTGATCCAGTCCCGGTCGGCGACGACCTGGAGCGGGATGGTGGTGTACGGATTCCAGTCGAAGGTGACCACGCCGAAGCGGTGGGTGTCTTCGAGCAGGTCGAGCGCCGCCTTGGTCGCTTCCTTGGCGAGGGCGATCTTGCGTCCGTACATGCTGTAGGACTTGTCGAGCACGATGACCAGCGAGAGGTCCTTCCACTTCTCCTCGATGCGGAAGTCCACCGGGAGCGCCTCCTCGAGGACGGATTCGGAGTACCCGTCCTCGCCGTAACTCGATTCGCCGGCGGCGAAGACCAGCCCGCCGCCGTCGTCGCGCACATAGCGGGCGATCCGGCCCATCGTCCGCTCGGGGATCTCGGTCGGGGGGATGTCGCTGAGCACCACCGCGTCCCAACGTTCGAGGTCGAGGAAGGCGAGCGCCGCCGGCGGGGCGGTCTCCACTTCGACCCCGCCCTCTTCGAGCGCCGCCCGGAGGTAGCGGGCGCTCTCCGGCTGCCCTTCCACATAGAGCACGCTCGCCGGCGCGGCGATCGGCGCCTCGACCGCGCGCCGGTCGTTGAGGGGCAGCCGGTCTCCCGCGACTTCGACTTCCGCTTCGAGGAGCGCCATCCCCGGCTCCTCGATCCGCACCGGCACCGGCACGGTGGAAACGCCCGGCGGGAGGGCCACGGAGATCCGCGTCAGCGGCTCGCCGGCGCGCAGCAGGCGGATGTTCGCCGGCCCGCCGGCCGCCGAGTGGACCTCGACTTCGACCCCCACCATCTCGCCGGCGCGGGCGCCGGGAGGCACCTCGATCCGGTTCACGGAGGCGCCGCCGTCGCTGCGGACGGCCGAGGGCGCGGGAAAGACCCGGACGCCCGAGTCCCGGAGCAGCGAGAGCGCCCGGCCGAGGTCGCCGTCGGTCGCCCGGCCGTCGCTGAACAGGACCAGCCGCTTCAGCCGGTCCGGCGGGAACCGGGAGGCGGCGTGGCGGAGCGCCGCCTCGATGTCGGTGCGCCCCTGGTCGAGCGCGCCCGGCGGCGCCCGGCCCGGCGTGGATCCGCTGTCGAACACCCGGACGCCGAGCAGGTCGGAAGCGCCGTCCACGGAGACCGGGCGGTCGGCGAAGGCGATGAAGTGGGCGTTCTCCGGGCCGAGCGTCCGGCCGGCCTCCTCCGCCCAGGCCACCGCCTCCCGAAGGGATTCCGGCGCCACGCTCCGGGACACATCGAGCAGGAAGGCCACGGAGACTTCGCCGGCGCCGGCCCGCACCACCGGGCGGCAGAGCGCGAAGAGCAGCAACCCGACCGCGGCCGCCCGCAGGACGAGCGAGGCCCGGAGCCGGGGCTTCGGCCACCGGAGCCCGGAGCGGAGCCCCACCCACAACACCACCCCGAGGAGGGGAAGGAGCAGGAGCGGCCAGGACGCCTGGAAGGCCATGGGGGATCGGGTGGAGCGCCCCGGCCCGGTTCGGCCGGCCCGGGGGGGCCGGGCCGCCGGGCGGCGCGCAACCCGCTAATTTCGCACATTCCCGCCGGGGCGCCGCCGGCCCCGCTCCGGCCCCTCCCCGCCACCCCGGAAAACGACCCCGGAAGGGCGTCCCCTCTTCGAGTCCCGGCGGCGCCCGGCCCCTCCCCCCGGACTGCTACGCTCGCCGAAGGGCGCGCGCCCTCGGAACGCGGCCCCAGGAGCGATCGAACGCCCGGCCCGGAACGGGGCCGGAACGAGGAGAAGGACGCATGAACGCAACGGGCCCCTCCCCCCGCAACACCCTCGCCCGCCTCGCGCCGGCGGCGGCCTTCGCCGCCCTCGCCGCCTCGCCGGCGGCGGCCCAGGACGCCGCGCCGCGCCTCGTGGTCGAGCCGGCGGAGTTGACGCTGGAAGTGGGCGAGTCGCGCCAACTCACCGCCCGGGTGATCGGGCCCGACGGGGAGGAAGTCGCCGACGCGCGGGTGGTGTTCTTCTCCGGGAACCGGCTGGCGCTCTCGGTGACGCCGAGCGGGTTCGTCACGGCGAACCGCCCCGGTGAGCACCGCGCCACCGCGCTCCTGCCCGACCGGCCGTTCGACGGCGCCTGGGACTCCTACAGCCGCCGCGACCCGGGGATCCGCGCCGCGGTCGCCGTCACCGTCCCGACGCCGGCGGTCGCGGAACTCTTCTTCGACGACCCGCCGACGGAGGCGTGGGCCGGGACGGCGAGGCCGCTCTCCGTCTCCGGTCGGGACCGCGCCGGGGACTTCCGGCCGGCGCTCGAGGCCGAGTACGCGGTGAGCGATCCGGCGGTCGCGGAAGTGGACGAATTCGGCGTCGCGTCCTTCCTCTCCCCCGGCGAGGTCGTCGTCACCGCCTCGAGCGGCGGGTTGAGCGTCACGCAGACGATCCGGGTCGCGGAGAACCCGACCGCGCGGCTCGTCCTCGAAGCCCCGGAGCAGTCCGAAGTGCGCACCGGCGATGTGCTGAGGTTCCGGGCGGAGGCGCGGGACGCCGGGGGCGCGCCGCTTCCCGGGGCGCCGATCCGGTTCGCCCTCGAATCCCGCCCGGACGCCCACCGGCCCGAGTCGCTCGGCGCCGGCGCCCCGGCGCAGGTCACCGGGGACGGCCGGTTCGTGGCGGAGCAGTCGGGCCTCTACACGGTGGTGGCGATGAGCGGCGACCGGATCGCCCGGCGCGCGGTGCGGGCCGTTCCCCGGGGGGTCGGCCGCGAAGTGGAGTTCCTCGGCCACGCCCGGGTGTCGGACCGGGTGACCGCCGATCTTTGGGTCTGGGAGGGCGCGGACGGGCGCGACTACGCGGTCCACGGCACCTGGAACGCCGAAGGCCACGCCTATTTCTACGATGTGACCGACCCCCGGAACATGGAACTCATCGACACGGTGCAGGTGGACGCCCGCACCGTGAACGATGTGAAGGTGTCCGCCGACGGGACGCTCTGCGTCCTCAGCCGGGAGGGCGCCTCCAACCGGCGGAACGGCTTCGTCCTGCTCGATGTGACGAACCCGCGCGAAGTGGAGATCCTGGCGAGTTTCGACCAGGGGCTCACCGGCGGCGTCCACAATGTGTTCCTCGACGAAAACCATGTGTACGCGGTGAACAACGGCCGGCGGTGGGATGTGGTGAATGTGGAGGACCCGAGGAACCCCTTCCGGGTCTCCCGGTTCGAGACCGACACCCCGGGCCGCTCCGTCCACGATGTCTGGGTGCGCGACGGGATCGCCTACCAGGCCGGGCGCACCGACGGCCTGATCCTGGTGGATGTGGGCGGCGGCGGCCTCGGCGGCAGCCCGAACACCCCGGTGGAGATCGGGCGGTTCCCGCAGATCACCGGCTGGAACCACGCGGTCTGGCCGTTCCGCAGCCCTTCGACCGGCCGGCTGTATGTGATCGGCGGGGACGAGGCCTTCCACCTGAGCCCCCGGCGGCCCGACGCCGGCGGCATCCTCTGGCGGGAGGGCATCCCCTCCCGCGCCAAGGGCTGGCTCCACTTCGTGGACTTCACCGACCCGGGCAACCCGGAGGAAGTGGCCCGGTTCCAACTCGCCGACTCCGGCCCCCACAACCTCTGGGTGGACTGGGAGGAAGAGGTCATGTATGTCGGCTACTACGACGCCGGGCTGCGGGTGGTGGACCTCTCCGGCGAGTTGCTGGGCGACCTCTACCGCCAGGGCCGGGAGATCGCCCGGTTCTTCCCCGAGGACAACGAGGGCTTCCTGGCGAACGCCGCGTTCACTTGGGGGCCGCAGCCCCACAAGGGGACGATCTTCCTCGCCGACTTCAACAGCGGTCTCTGGGCGGTGCGCCTGAAACCGCCCGCGGACCCCGCCCCGACCGGCGGGCGCTAGTCGGCGGCGGGCGAGCCGCGCCCCGGAGGGCGGGGCGGAGAGTTGGCGATAATGTCTATTCGAGTTATCTTAAATAGGCCATAAGAAGGTTGAAACTAACATGATGAACTCTCCCGCCGTCCGGAGCCCTCCCGCCGTCGTCGAAGAAGCGCTCGCGCGGCTCGGTGGTCGGCTGCGGATCGCGCGCCTGCGCCGGAACCTGACCACCGAGGAACTCGCCTCCCGGATCGGGCTCTCCCGCCAGACCGTCTCGGCGGTGGAGCGCGGCCGACCCGGCGTCTCCGCCGCCGCGGTGTTCGGAGCGCTCTGGGCGCTGCGGCTGCTCGACCATCTCGAGCCGGTCGCCGACCCGGCGCGCGACGCCGAAGGGGCGGCGCTGGAACTGGCCCGCGGCCGGCGGCGGGCGCGCCGGCCGGCGGCGCTCGACGATGACTTCTGAGGCGCGGCCCCCGGAATCGAACCGACCCCGATCCGACCGGCCGCGCCCGGGCGGAGGCCGCGCCTGCTTCGTCCACATCGTCCTGCCCGGGGAGACCGGGTTCACGGTCGCCGGGCGGTTCCGCGCCTCCCGAACGCCGGACGGGACGCCGATCGGTGAATTCGTCTATGGCCGCTCCTACCTCGAGCGGCGCGGCGCCGTGGAACTCGACCCCCGGGAATTGACGCTCGGCCGCGGGCAGCGGCGGACCGCGCGGCTCGGCGGCATGTTCGGCGCCCTGCGCGACTCCATGCCGGACGCCTGGGGGCGCCGCCTCGTCGAGCGGCGGCTCGGCCGAACCGACCTCGACGAATTCGACTACCTGACCGCCGGAAGCCGGGATCGGGCCGGAGCGCTCGGCTTCAGCGACGATCCGCCGCCGCCCGCCGCGGAGGCCCCCCGCTCGACCCCGACGCTCGAACGCCTCGCTACCGAAGCGGCCATCCTCGCCGGGGATCCGGCGGCGGCCGTGCCGCCCGCGCGCGACCTCCTCTTCCCCGGCACTTCGCTCGGCGGCGCCCGCCCCAAGGCCACGGTGCTCGACGGAGACCGGTTGTGGCTGGCCAAGTTCGGCCTGCCCGGAGACCGCTGGGACGAATCCCGAGTGGAGCACGCGATGCTCCGCCTCGCCGCCCGGTGCGGCATCCGCGCCGCCGAGAGCCGCGTCGAAGCCGTGGGCGGCGGCCGGTCCGTGTTGCTCGTCCGGCGGTTCGACCGCGCCCGGAGCGGAACCGGATTCCTCCGCCATCGCCAAGTCAGCGCGCTCACGCTGCTCGGAGCCGACGACTCGCCGACGGACCGCCGGGGCTGGTCGTACCTGGAACTCGCCGACGAACTCCGCCGCACCAGCGTCCGCAACCGGGAGGACCTCCGCCAACTCTTCCTCCGCATGGGCTTCAACGCCGCGACCCGCAACACCGACGACCATCCGCGCAACCACTGCCTGACCGCGGACGCCCGCGGTTGGCGGCTCGGCCCGGCCTACGACCTGACCCCGACGCCGGGCGCTTCCGCCGAGCCGCCGGACCTCGCCATGACCTGCGGCCGCCACGGACGGCGCGGCAGCCGCGAGAACCTGCTGAGCGGCGCCCCGCGGTTCCTGCTCGACCGAACGGACGCCGAGTCGCTGCTCGACGGCGTCTTCCGCGCCGTCGCCGCCGGCTGGCGCGAGGCCCTGGCCGAAGCCGGCGTGAGCCTTCGGGACGCGGAAACGGTCGCGCCCGCGTTTTCCCCTTCGGTAGTCTCCGCCGAATGACCGAAGGCACGCGGAACCGGCTCCTCCTTACCGCGGCGCTCGCGCTCGCGGGCGCCCTCCCGGCGGCGGCGCAGGAGCGGCGCCTCGCGGTGACGCCGGAGGAAATCGAACTCCGGGTGGGCGAGACCGCCGACCTCGCGGCCGAGGTTCTCGGCCCGGACGGACGCGCGGAGGCGGGCGTGCGCGTCCTGTTCTTCTCCCTCGACCCGGCCGATGTGAGCGTGAGCCACACCGGACTGGTCACGGCCCACCGGGCGGGCGAACACACGGTCGTCGCGCTCGCGCCCGACGCCGGAACGACCCCGGGGTTCACCCGCCCCGACGACCCGGGGATCCGGGTGGAAGTCCCGGTCCGCGCCCTCCCCTCCGAACTCGCCCGCCTCGCCTTCCACGACCTCCCGGAGCGGGTGTTCGTCGGGGCGAGCGTCCCGCTGCGGCTTCGCGCCGAGGACTCCGGCGCGGAACCGCGCGATGTGCGCGCCGAGATCACCGCCTCCCCGGAGGAAACGGCCGCCGCGGCCGCGTTCGGGCCGCTCTTCGAAGGGACCTACCACGCCCACCCGTTCTACGACCGGCCGCGCCCGCCGGTGGTCGCCGGGGACGCCGCCGGCGTGCTGCGCGCGCTGGCGCCGGGAACCGTGACCGTTACCGCCCGCCTCGGGGACCTCACCGCCGAAGCGGAGGTCGAGGTGCTGCCGAACCCGGCGGCGGAGATCGACCTCGCGGCGTCGTTCGGAGGCGAACCCCTCGCCGGCGCGATCCGGACCGGCGATGTCGCGCGCCTTTCGGCGTCGGTCCTGGACTCCGGCGGGAGCGCGGTTCCCGGCGCCCCGGTGCGGTTCCGGCTGGAGTCCCATCCCGACCCCAGCCGCGCCGAGACCGTCGGCGCCGGCGCCCCGGCCCAGGTGGCGGTCTCGGAGGACGGCGCGTCGGCGCGCTTCGTCGCGGAGCAGCCCGGCCTCTACCTCGTCTCCGCCGCTTCCGGGGCGGCGTTCGCCGAAGCCGCCGTCCGGGTCGTCCCCCGGGAAGTGGCGCAGACCCTCCAGTTCGTGGGACACGCCCCGGTGCGGGACCGGGGCACCTCCGATCTCTGGGTCTGGGAGGGGCCGGACGGGCGCGACTACGCCGCGCTCGGCACCTGGAACGCCGAAGGCCATGTCTATTTCTTCGATGTGACCGACCCCGCGGCGATGCGGCGGATCTCCGAAGTCCGGGTGGACGCCCGCACCGTGAACGATGTGAAGGTCTCCGCCGACGGGCGGATCGCGGTCATCACCCGCGAAGGGGCCTCGAACCGCCGCAACGGGCTGGTCATCCTGGACATCGCCGACCCGGCGAACCCGGAAATCCTCTCCCGGTTCGACGACGAACTCACCGGCGGCGTCCACAATGTCTTCCTCCACGAGCGGCACATCTACGCGATCAACAACGGGCGCCGCTGGGATGTCATCAACGCCGAGGACCCCGAGAACCCGTTCCGGGTGGCGCGGTTCGAGGACCTGCGCCCCGGGCGCAGCGTCCACGATGTCTGGATCGAGGACGGCATCGCCTTCCAGGCGGGCAACACCGACGGGCTGGTGGTGGTGGATGTCGGCGGCGGCGGGCTCGGCGGCTCGCCCCGGAACCCGGTGGAGATGGGCCGCCTCTACCAACTCACCGGCTGGAACCACGCGGTCTGGCCGTTCCGCAGCCGGTCGGCGGGGAAGTTCTATGTGGTCACCGGCGACGAGTCCCACCCGGTGAACCCGCGGATCCCGGGCCCGATCATCTCCTGGGAAGAGCGGATGCCGTCCCGCGCCATGGGCTGGCTCCACTTCAACGAGTTCGACGACCCGGAGCGTCCGAAGGAAGTCGCCCGGTACCGCGTCCCCGACGCCGGGCCGCACAACCTCTGGATCGACACCGAGCGCGACCTGCTCTACGCCGCCTTCTTCAACGGCGGCCTGCGCGTGGTGGATGTCTCCGGCGAGTTGCTGGGCGACCTCTACCGGCAAGGCCGGGAAGTGGCGAAGTTCTACCCGGACGACCCGGAGGGCTTCGTCGCCAACGCGCCGTTCGTCTGGGGGCCGCAGCCCCACAAGGGCGTGGTCTTCTTCTCGGACTTCAACAGCGGCCTCTGGGCGGTCCGCCTCGCCCCCGCCGAAGACCGCTCCCCCCGCCCGGCGCCCTGAACCGGCGGCCTTCGCCGGCGCGCTCGACCGGCGCCGCGGCCGGTTCACCAACCGGGCCCGGCCCGGGTGGCAGATACCGTGTGTCAGAAAATATGTAGCAATTGGTCTGACACAGACGATTTGACATCTGAACTGAGACACACCATAATCCCGTCATGCCGAAACACAAGGTTCAGGTGACTCTCGCCCCCTACGACTACGAGGCTGTCCGGCGCGCTGCAGAACGGCGGGGGCAAACGCTCGCCTATGTCGTGCGGGAAGCCGTGGTCGAGTACTGCGTGAAGCCGGACTCGAAGGAGCGCCGGCTCCGGGCGATCGACGAGATCGTCGCGGCGGAACCCGTCGACGCGCCCGAAGATCTGGAAGCCTGGGAACGCGAGTACAGCGCGATGAAGGCCGGCGGGGACTGCGGCGGAATCTCCCGCGAAGAGTTCCTTCGCATCACGAGCCCGCCGGACGACTCGTCCGATCCGGAATGACCCTCCCCGACGAAATGGACGGCGCCGCCCGGTCGGAGGCGATCTTCGTGGACGCGAACATCCCCATGTATGCGGCCGGGAGGGACCCGAAAGCGCGGCAAGCGGTTGCGGCCGCCGTTCGCCACGCCGTGCAGAACGACATCCCGCTGGTCACGAGCGCCGAAGTCTTCCAGGAGGTCCTCCACCGCTATTCCGCGCAGAGGGAGATGGAGACCGGGCGAACCGCGTACCGCTTCCTCGCGCGCATCTGCAGCGAGGTCCTGCCGGTGGAGGAACGGCACACCGCGCTGGCGCTCGAGTTGCTCCGGATCCATCAGCGCATCTCCGCCCGGGACGCCTTGCATGCGGCCGTCATGGAGGTTGCGGGCATCCATTCGATCCTCACCGAGGATCGCCACTTCGACCAGATCCCGGGAATTCGCCGGGTGGCTCCGGCCGAACTGGCTTCGGAACGGTGACCTCGCGACCGGCCGAATCCGCCGAAGCCCCTTCGACGCCGTGCGGCCACACTCCCGTTACGCCTGAGGCCCTTCCATGCGCACTGCCCTACCCTTCGTCTTCGCCCTGGTGACCGCCTTGGCCTGGGGCCTCTACGGCCCGACCCTCGGCCAAGCCCGGCTGGCCGACGCGGCGGCGAGCCCGTTCAAGCCCTACTTCGCCATCGGCATCGCCTACCTGGTGGTGGCGATCAGCGGCGGACTGCTCGGAATGTGGCTGCGCGGCGACACCTTCTCGTTCGGCGCCTCCGGCGCCGGCGCCCTGGGCTGGGGTTTCCTCGCCGGGCTCCTCGGCGCCGCCGGGGCCTTCGGCCTCACGATGGCGATGTTCACCGGCGGCGCCCGCATCCCCCACGCCGTGATGCCGGTGGTCTTCGGCGGCGCGGTAACCGTGAGCGCCCTCTACGGTTTCTTCACCTCCACCGCCGAATCCCGCGGCGGCCCCCTCCTCTGGCTCGGCGTCGCCCTCATGCTCGCCTCCACCATCCTCATCACCGCCAACACCCCCCATCCACCACCCCCGCCCGCCGCGGGATCGAGTGCCCGATAGCGTCGTCCTTCGCGGCCCTGACCGGCTCGCGCGAACGCTCACCCGGGACGCGAGAGCGGAGTTGCGGCGTCGGCTTCGGAGTTATCTCGATCTTCCCGAGGACTTGGGGCCGCCGGATATGGCGGGCAATCCCGTGGTGAAGCCGACGAGCGCCGCGGTAAACGAGGCGCTTCGATTCCTCGACGCCCTGCCGGCCGGCGTCCTGTCACCATCGGTGAGTTGGGCTGAAGACGGCGAGGTCGGCTTCTATTGGGGCGGCGAAGGCATCTATGTGGATGTCGGCTTCTACGGCGACGGGAACATCGGTTACTACGCCAGTGTCGCGGCGGCGGGTATCGACCACGACGGAGACGAGGACTTCGCCGACGGGGCGCTGCCGCAGCCCTTGGTTTCGGCGATCGCCGCGCTGTCTCCCTGAGTCCGCCGGCCGCCGCCTCCCGGAGCCGGCGAGTCAGTCTTCCAGCAGCAATCGCAGGCCGGCGCGGGTGATTCCGGCGCCGCTGATTACGAGGGCGGCGCGGCGGCGGCCTTCGCCGAGGTCGAGGTGGGAGAGGGCGGCCACGGGGAGGGCGGCGGAGCCTTCCACTACCGCGAACCGCTCCCGGAAGACGCGGCGCATCGCGTCGGCGATCTCCTCCTCGGACACCAGGATCCAGTCGTCGAGGAGGCGGGCGCAGAGGTCGAGGGTGATCGAGTCGGTCTCCACTCCGCCGGCGACGCCGTCGGCCAGGGTCGGCTCGAAGGGGACTTCCGTCCCCGACTCCAGGATGCGGCCGGCTTCGACGGAGGCGGCCAGCACCGCCGACGCCCGGGGCTGGCAGCCGACCAGGCGGAGGTCCGGGCGGCGGTGGCGCAGCCAGCCGGCGACGCCGGCGGCGAGCCCGCCCCCGCCCACCGGGATGAGCGCGGCGTCGAGCGGCTCGCCGCCGAGGGCGCGGTCCATCTCCAGCCCCGCCGTCCCCTGCCCGGCCACGATGTCCGGGTCGTTGTAGGGCGAGACGAAGGGGCGCCCGCCGCGCTCGGCCTCGGCGCGGGCGGCGCGCTCCGCTTCGATGGCGTCCTCCCCGACCAGCCGCAACTCCACGACCCCGGAGTAGCGCTCGGCCAGCGCGGCCCGCTTCGACTCCGCCACCGTCCGGGGGAGGAAGACGACTCCCCGTCCGCCGAGGCGCGAGAGCGCCCAGGCCACGGCGCGGGCGTGGTTCCCGGAGGAGGCGGTGACCACCCCCTCGCGGAGCGCCGCCGCGCCGCCGGTCTCCCGGAGCCGGAGCAGTTTGTTCAGCGCCCCCCGCGCCTTGAACGAGCCGGTGGTCTGGAAGCACTCCCACTTGGCGAACACCTCCCACCCCGGGCCGGGGGCGAGTCCCGGCGCCGGCTCGAACGGCGTTTCGGAGAGATACGGCGCGAGCCGCTCCGACGCCGCGCGGATCTCCTCCGGCAGCCTCTCCGCGAACCCCCCGGAAGCGGCCGCCTCCTCAGCCGGACCGCGCCGCCGACCCGCGCCGGAAGCGGGCGCCGGGCGGCTCACCCCGAAGGCCCGGACGCCCGGAGGTCAGTTAGCATTTCCGGTTCCCCCGCGCCCCGCGCCGCCGAGCCGATCTCCATGGAGAAGAGTCTATGAGTCAAGGCATCCAGTCCGTCCCCCGCCCCGCCAACGAGCCGGTCCTCGGCTACGAGGCCGGGAGCCCCGAACGCGCCGCCCTCCAGGCGGAACTCGAACGCCAGTCCGGGGAGACCCTCGAGATCCCCGCCATCATCGGCGGGAAGGAAGTCCGCACCGGCCGACTCGCCGAAGTGCGCTCCCCCCACGACCACGGGAAACTGCTCGCCCGCTACCACGAGTCCACTCCGGAAGTCGTGGAGCAGGCGGTCGCGGCGTCGGCCGCCGCCTGGAACGAGTGGTCGGAACTCGACTACCGGGCGCGGGCCAGCCTCTACCTGCGGATCGCCGACCTGCTCGCCGGCCCCTGGCGGGCGCGGATGAACGCCGCCACCATGCTCGGGCAGTCCAAGACCTGCCACCAGGCGGAGATCGACGCGGCGTGCGAGTTCGCGGACATGCTCCGCTTCAACGCCTACTTCCTCGACCGGTTGGTGCGCCAGCAGCCGGCCGGCGAGAACGACCCCGGCATCTGGAACTACCTGGAGTACCGGGCGCTCGAGGGTTTCATCTTCGCGGTCAGCCCGTTCAACTTCACCGCCATCGGCGGAAACCTCCCCACCGCGGCGGCGATCATGGGGAACACCGTCGTCTGGAAGCCGGCGGAAGCGCAGATGCTCTCCGCCTGGTACCTGATGCAGATGTACCGGGAAGCCGGTCTGCCGGACGGCGTCATCAACATGGTTCCCGGCAACGGCCCGGTCATCGGCGGGGCGGCGCTCACCCGGGAAAACCTCGCCGGGGTGCACTTCACCGGCTCCACCGCCACCTTCCAGCACATCTGGAAGACCATCGGCGAGAACATCTCCGGCTACCGCTCCTATCCCCGCATCGTCGGGGAAACCGGCGGCAAGAACTTCGTCGTCGCGCACGAGAGCGCGGACACCGGGGCGCTGGTCGCCGGACTCATCCGGGGCGCTTACGAGTACCAGGGGCAGAAGTGTTCGGCCGCTTCGCGGGCCTATCTGCCGGAGAGCCTTCGCGGCGAGTTCCTGGATCGTTTCCGCGAGGAAGCGAAGACGGTCCGGATGGGCGATGTCGCGGACTTCTCGAACTTCATGGGCGCGGTGATCCACGAGAGATCGTTCGACAAGGTGTCCGGTTACCTCGACCACGCGAAGAGCGATCCGCACTCCGAGGTCGTCACGGGCGGAGGCGCCGACCGTTCCGACGGCTGGTTCGTCGAGCCCACGCTGGTGGTGACCGACGATCCCGCGAACAAGTTGATGACCGAGGAGATCTTCGGCCCGGTGCTCACCGTGTTCTTCTATCCCGACGACCGGTACGGCGAGACGCTCGACCTCTGCCGCGACACCTCCCCCTACGGGCTCACCGGGGCGGTGTTCGCGAACGACCGGCTGGCGGTGGAGCAGGCGTACGGCGCGCTCCGCCACGCCGCCGGCAACTTCTACATCAACGACAAGCCCACCGGCGCGGTCATCGGGCAGCAGCCCTTCGGCGGCGGCCGCGCTTCCGGCACGAACGACAAGACCGGCGCCGGCTCCCACCTGCTGCGCTGGACGAGCATGCGCACCGTCAAGGAGAACTTCGCCCCGGCGAAGGACTACCGCTACTCCTTCCTCGACTCCTGACCCGCCGCGCGGGCGGCCGGTTTCCGCAACCGCCCGCGCCTCCCCCGGCGGCGAAACGCCGTCACTGCTCCGTCAGGGCAGGCGCAGCACCACGATCCGGTTGGTGTTGGTTCCGGAGCGGTTGTTCTCGACGCCCCAGGTGTTGGAGGTCTTGGTGAACTCCTGTTCGTTCACGACGAAACAGACGAGGGCCCAAGCGCTGTCGCGCGCCACCTCCGCCACGACCCGATCCAGCAGCAACGAACCCTTGCGGACTTCGCCGACCTCGAAGGCGAAGACGCTGCCGCTTTCCGAGATCGCCGCCACATTGTCGAGCGCGGCGCGCACCAGCGCTTTCCATTCGTCGAGTTTCCCGGTCTGGGTGATCCCGACGCGGGCCGGTTCGATACCGGCGAACCAGCAGCGCATCCAGTTGTCCGCGCGGTAGTTCACGATGTCCAGGAACGGCGGCGAAGTCACCGCCAGCCGCACCGGCGGGCCGTCGTAGCGGAACGGTTGGAGAACGGACTGTCCGAAGAAACCGCGGGAAGTCCCCGAAGGCGCCCGCAACGGAAGGTCGCGCAGCAGGGAGCGGGTCTTCCGCAGGATGAGCGCGGGGACTTCCCGATACTCCGGCGCCTGTCCCAACCGCTCGTTGTTCTTCCGTTGCCGTTCCAGGGACGCCGCCTGGTTCGGGGGCAGCGTATAGACCGAGAAGAACCCCCTGGAGTGGCCGGTCAACCGGTTGAGCGCCACCATCCGGATCCAGCGATCGACCGCGTCTTCCGATCCGTCCGCGCGGCGCGCGGCGAGGTAGCCGCGTAACCGGCAGATCTCGTTCAGGGTCTCCGGGTGGAAGAAGACCCGGAGGTCCTCCGGGCAGTCCGCGGGTTCGTCCAGCGCGAGCGCCGCCAGCCGCGCCTCGACGGCTTCCGGGGGCGGCGGGTCGAGACGCGGTTCGATCATCAGCCGGGCGAGCGGATTCACATCGTTGCCCAGGGTGTCCCGTCCGGAAAGCGACGCTTCGAGCAAGGTGGTGCCGCGCCCCATGAACGGGTCGAACACCAGGTCGCCCGGCGCGGTCAACCGGCGGATGAAGAACGCCGGCAGTTGCGGCTTGAAGCAGGCGCGGTAGGAGACTTCGTGGAGGGAATGCCCCGCCCGCTGTTTCGCCGTCCAGTATTCGTTGGCGAATACCGGAGCGCCGCCGTACTCGGAAACGGCGGTCGGTTTCCCGAAACGACGCCATCCTTCGAGTTCGCCGAGGAACTCGTCGGGCGCGCGCCGCCTCTCCGTCTCGAAGAGCGGCGCTACCGCGGCCACTGCGCCCCGGGGAACCGACGAACGACCGAGACCCCGCGCGGCCTCAGGTAACGGCTTCCCGCCGGGCGAAGCGGGGGTTTCGGTACTCGCCGCTCGCGAGGATTTCGCGGAGCGACTCCACCGCGGCGCCGATGTCCCGGTACCGCAGGTAGAGCGGTGCGAAACCGAAGCGCATCAGGTCCGGCTCGCGGAAGTCGCCGACGACGCCCCGGGCGATGAGCGCCTGCACCACCGGGAAACCGTGTTCGTGGCGGAGCGAGACCTGGCTGCCGCGCTCCGCCGCGTTTCGCGGACTGGCCACTTCGACGCCGAACGGGGACAGCCGCTCGTCGGCCAGCCGGATGAAGAGGTCGCCGAGCGCGCGGCTCTTCGCTTCGAGTTCCGCGAGGGACACGCCGTCGAAACTCCGGAGGCCCTCTTCGAGCGCGGCGAGCGCGAGGATCGGCGGGGTCCCCGTGAGGAAACGCCGCATTCCCGGCGCCGGCCGGTACTCCGCGGGAAAGTCGAACGGACGGGCGTGGCCCATCCAGCCGCAGAGCGGTGTTTCCAACTCTTCCTGCCGCTCCCGGGCGACGAACAGGAACCCGGGGGCGCCCGGCCCGCCGTTCAGGTACTTGTAACCGCAGCCCACGGCGAACTCGGCGCCCGCGTCCCGGAGATCCACCGGGAACGCGCCGGCGCTGTGGCTCAGGTCCCAGACCACCGGGACGCCGACGCCCGCGGCGGCCTCCGTGAACCCCCGCAGACCGCGCTTCCGTCCGGTGCGGAAGTCCACCTGGGTGACGACCGCCGCGGCCACCGACGAGTCGAGGGAACCCTCCAACTCCTCCGGTTCCACCAGCCGCAACTCGGCGCGCTCCTCGCCGAGCAGCCGCGCGAGTCCCTCGGCCATGTAGAGGTCCGTGGGGAAGTTGCCCAGGTCGGACAGGAGGACCCGGCGCGGCGCCGAGCGGCGAAGGAGCGCCGCCAGCAGTTTGTAGAGGTTCAGCGAAACCGAATCGGCGGCGATGACTTCGTCTTCCGCCGCGCCGACCAGCGGGGCGATCCGGGCGCCCACCCGTTCGGGCAGACGGAACCACCCCCGGCGGTTCCAGGCGCCGATCAGGTCCCCGCCCCACTCGGCGGAGATCCGCCGGGACACTTCCCGCTCGACCGTCCGCGGCGGCGGGCCGAGGGAGTTGCCGTCGAGGTAGGTCACCCCCTCCGGCAGGACGAAGCGCTCCCGGAAACGCGCCAGCGGATCGCGGCGGTCGCGCTCTTCCCACTCGGCGCTCCCCGCCAGGACGGCGGAGACGGCGGAGGACGCCGGCGCCGTTTCGAGCACGATCCGATTATAGGAACGCCCCTCCCCGACGCGCCCGCCGATACCCCCCTCCGACGCCCCCGCCGACCCTCCCGCCTCTTACACTGACTCCCCGGCCTCCGCGCGGCCGGCGCGCCCGAAACCACCCGACCGCCCGACCCCGTTGCCCCCGACCGCCGCCGCCGGAACCCCTTCCCCGCTCGCCGGGTTCCACCCGGTCGTCCGGGACTGGTTCCTCGACCGGTTCGACTCCCCCACCGAGCCCCAGCGCGAGGGCTGGCCGCCCATCGCCGCCGGGCGCGATGTCCTCATCACCGCGCCCACCGGCTCCGGCAAGACCCTCGCGGCCTTCCTCTCCGCGATCGACGCCGCGGCGCGGGACGCCTCGGCCGGCCGGCTCCGGGACGAGACCCGCGTCGTCTATGTCTCGCCGCTGCGGGCGCTCAGCGCGGACATCCGCGCCAACCTGGAAACGCCGCTCGCCGAGATCCGGGAACGAGCGGCCCGGCCCGGCGCGCCGCCCCTTCCCGAAATCCGCGCCGCGCTCCGCACCGGCGACACCCCGGCGGCGGAACGCGCCCGGATGACCCGCCGGCCGCCGCATCTCCTCATCACCACCCCCGAATCGCTCTACCTGCTGCTGACCTCCCGGCGCGGACGCGAACTGCTCGCCCCGGCGCGGACGGTGATCGTGGACGAAATCCACTCCCTCGCCCGGGACAAGCGGGGCAGCCACCTGGCGCTGACCCTGGAGCGCCTCGACCGCGCCGCCGGACGAAGGCTGCAGCGCATCGGGCTCTCGGCGACGGTGAAACCCGTCGCGGAGATCGCGGCCTTCCTCAGCCCGCGCGCCCCCGGCCCGGAAGTGGTCGCGGTCGGCGGGCGGCGGCGGTTCGACCTCGGCGTCGAGGTCCCCGGAACCGAGTTGGGCGCGGTCGCCTCCCACGAAGTCATGGAGGACATCCGCAACCGGATCGCCGACCTGATCGGGGAGCACCGGACCACCCTGGTCTTCGTGAACACCCGCCGCATGGCGGAGCGGCTGACCCACGAACTGCGCGAGCGGCTCGGCGCCGACGCCGCGCTCGCCCACCACGGCAGCCTCGCCCGGGACGCGCGCCTCGAAGCCGAGCGGCGCCTGAGGGCCGGCGAAGTCCGGGCGATGGTGGCCACGGCCTCGCTGGAGTTGGGGATCGACATCGGGACGATCGAACTCGTCTGCCAACTGGGTTCGCCCCGGTCGCTCTCCGCCGCCGTCCAGCGGATCGGCCGGTCCGGCCACTGGCGCGGCGCCACCCCGAAGGGCCGGCTCTTCCCGACCACCCGCGACGAACTCGTCGAGTGCGGCGCCCTCGCCGAAGGCCTCCTCGAAGGGGAACTCGACGCCTTGCGCCTGCCGAAGGCCCCGCTCGACATCCTGGCGCAGCAGGTCGTCGCCGAAGCCGGCGCGACCGCCGACGAACCTTGGCCGCTCGACGACCTGTTCGCCTTCGTCCGGCGCGCCCACCCCTACCGCGGCCTCGACCGCGCCGCCTTCGACGAAGTCATCGCCATGCTCGCGGAAGGGGTGGCCACGACCCGGGGCCGGCGAACCGCCTTCCTCCACCGGGACGGCGTGAACGGGACGGTGCGCGGCCGGCGCGGCGCCCGGCTCGCCGCCACGCTGAACGGCGGCGCGATCCCCGAAACCGCCCAGTACCAGGTGGTCGCCGAACCGGAGGACCGGGTCGTCGGGCAGGTGGACGAGGACTTCGCGGTGGAGAGTTACCGGGGCGATGTGTTCCTGCTCGGCACGACCGCCTGGCGGATCCGCCGCATCGCCCAAGGGCAGGTGCGGGTGGAGGACGCCCGCGGCGCCGCGCCCACCATCCCCTTCTGGCGGGGCGAAGCGCCGGGCCGGACCGCCGAACTGAGCGAGCGGGTCGGCCGGCTCCGGGAAGAGGTCGCGGAGGCCGACGAAGCGGCCGCCCGCCGCCGGCTCGTTGACGAATGCCGCCTGTCGGAATCGGGCGCCGACCAGGTGGTCCGCTACCTCGCCGCCGGGCGGGCGGTCCTCGGCGCCGTCCCCGGCCGGAGCACGGTGGTCGCCGAGCGATTCTTCGACGAGTCGGGCGGGATGCAACTCGTCATCCACGCGCCGTTCGGAAGCCGGGTGAACCGCGCCTGGGGCCTCGCCCTCCGGAAGCGGTTCTGCCGCTCCTTCGACCTGGAACTCCAGGCCGCCGCCACCGACGACGGCGTGAACCTGTCGCTCACCGACCTCCACTCCTTCGAACTCGCCTCGGTCTTCCGCTTCCTGAACCCCGACACGCTGACGCACACCCTCACCCAGGCGGTGCTGGGCGCGCCGCTCTTCGAGATCCGCTGGCGCCATGCGGTGTCCCGCGCGCTCGCCGTCCCCCGGCGGCGCGGCGGCGGGAAAGTGCCGCCGCCGATCCAGCGGATGCTCGCGGACGACCTGCTCGCGGCGGTCTTTCCCGACCAGGCCGCCTGCGCGGAGAACCTCTCCGGCGAAGTGCGCGTCCCGAAGCACCCGCTGGTGGACGAGGCCCTCGCCGAAGCGCTCGAAGCGACCCTCGACCGGGACGGGCTCGCCGAGGTCCTCCGCGCCATCGCCGCCGGGGAGATCCGGACGCTGGCGGTGGACTCGGCGGAAGCCTCCCCGTTCGCCGCCGAGATCCTGAACGCCAACCCCTTCGCCTTCCTCGACCCGGCGCCGCTGGAAGAGCGCCGCGCGCGGGCGGTGCGGATGCGGCGCGCGCTGCCGCCGGAACTCGACGCCGAGGCGGTGCTCGACCCGGAGGCCGTCGCGCGGGCCGAGGCGGAGGCCCGCCTGCCGATGCGCGACCCGGACGAGGCGCACGACGCGCTGCTCACGCTCGGCGCCCTCCGCGAAGACGCCGGGGAACCGGGGTGGCCGGAGCGGGAGGCGCTGCTCCGGCAACTCGAAGGGGACAGCCGGGCCTTCCGTTTCTCCGTCGCCGGCGCCGCTTTCTGGACGGCCGCGGAACGGGCGCCGCTGGTCGCGAGGGTCTGGCCGGACGCCGACCTGCCGGAGGAGCGCGGGTCGGACCCGTTCCCGCCGGCGAAGGGGATCCCGGACTCGCGCGCCGGCGCGGCGGCGGAGGCGCTGCGCGGCTCACTGGACTGCTGCGGCCCCCGGACGGCCTCCGAACTGGCGGCGGGGCTGGCGATACCGGAGAGGACGGTCGCCGACGCGCTGGCGCTGCTCGAAGCCGAGGGAACGGTGCTGCGCGGCTCGTTCCGCCCGACCGACCACGGCGCTACCGGCCCCGGCGCGACCGGCGCGACCGACCACGGCGCGACCGACCATGGCGCGATCGGGGCGGCGCCGCCGACCGAGGAGTGGTGCCACCGCCGGGTGCTCGCCCGCATCCACCGCCTGACCCTGGCCGGCCTGCGGCGCGAGTCGGCGCCGGTGAGCGCCGCCCGGTTCCTCGACTTCCTCGTCTCCTGGCAGCGCGCCGCGCCCGCGACCCGGCGCCGCGGCCCGGCCGGGGTCTCCGAGGCGCTCACCCAACTCCAGGGCCTCGAAGCGCCGGCGGCCGCCTGGGAGTCGCAGTTGCTGCCCCTCCGCGTGGCCGGGTACCGGCGCGACTGGCTGGATTACCACTGCCTCTCCGGCGAGATGGTCTGGGGCCGGGTCTCCCCGCCGGCCGCCGCGCCCGCCCCGGAGGACGCGCCCCGCGCCGCCCGGCCCACGCGCTCCGCGCCGATCGCGCTCCTGCCACGGAGCGCCCTGGCCCTGTGGCTCCGGCTCGGCCGCGCCTCCGGGGCGGCGGTTCCGCCGAGCGCCGCCGCTCGGACGGTGCTCTCCCTGCTCGAACGGCGGGGCGCCTCCTTCTTCGCCGACCTGGAGAGCGCTTCGGGCCTGGTTCCGGCCGAGGTCGAGGACGCGCTCTGGGAACTCGCCGCCTCCGGGCGGGTCACCGCCGACGGCTTCGACAACCTGCGCGCCCTCATGGACCCCCGGCGGCGGAGCGCGTTCGGCCGGTACCGGCGGCGGAAGGCGCGCTACTCGCCGGGCCGCTGGGCGCTCCTCGGCCCGGCGGGGCCGCCGCCGGAAGGGAACGGCGCAGCGCCCTCGGACGCGGACCTCGACGAGGAAGCCGCGCGGCGGCTGCTCGACCGCTGGGGCGTCCTGTTCCGGGAGTTGCTGAAACGGGAGCGGCTCGAAGGCCGGTGGCGCCCGCTGCAACTGGCGCTCCGGCGGCTGGAGATGCGCGGCGAAGCGGTGGGCGGGCAGTTCGTCTCCACCTTCCCCGGCGAGCAGTTCGCGCTGCCGGCGGCGGTGGAGGCTCTCCGCCGCCTCCGGCGCGACGGGGAGGGCGCCGCCGCCGGGGAACCGCTCACGATCGGCCCCGCCGACCCGCTCAACCTCTCCGGGATCCTGCTCCCGGGCCCGCGGATCCCGGCTTCCTCGCGGGGACTCCTCCGGCTCTTCCGGGGGGCCGTCACCCCGGCGCCCCCCGGCGCTTCGCTCTCCGGTCTCCCGGCCCGGCCGCCGGCCGCCCTCGCCGGCGGACGGCCCGGCGCCGCCGCCGCCGCGGTCGGCCCACCCGCCTGAGCGGGGCTCGACCAGCGGATGGCGCCGACCGGCGGCGACCCGGTCCGGGAGGCCGTCCGGGAGGCCGTCCGGGAGGCCGCCGCCGGGTTCGCCCGGCAGTACGGAGCGCCCCCGGAGGCCGTCGTCTTCGCGCCCGGCCGGGTGAACCTGATCGGCGAGCACCTCGACTACTGCGGGCTCCCGGTCCTCCCGGCGGCGCTTTCGCGGGGGCTCGCGCTGGCGGTCCGGCGAAGGGACGGCCCCCGGGTCCGCTGCGCGACGACCGAGCCGGGCCACGACCCGGTGGACTTCACGCCCGCCCCGCCCGAATCGTCCGCCGGCGGCCCGGGGGAAGCGCGGGCGGGGGCGGGATTCGGGCGATACCTGGCCGCTTCCGTCGAGGGACTCCGCCTCGGCGGCCGGCTGCCCGACGGCGGCGCCGCGGGTTTCGACGGCTTCCTGGCGTCCTCCCTGCCGGCCGCCTCCGGGCTCTCCTCTTCGTCGGCGCTGGTGGTGGCCGGCGCGCTGGCGCTCCTGTTCGCGAACGGCCGCCTCGCCCCCGGGGACGAACTCGACCTGCCGGAGCGGATGCGCCTCGCCGCCGACCTGGCGGCGGCGGAGCGCGGCGCGGCCATCCGGGGCGGGGCCATGGATCAGTCGGTCTGCCTCGGGGCCGCCGCCGGCCACGCTCTCCTGATCACCTCCGAACCGGCGCGGTGGACTCCCGTCGCCGTTCCCCCGGCCCGCTTCGCCTTCCTCGCGGCGTTCACCGGGGAGCGCGCCGAGAAGGGCGGGGCGGCGAAGGAGACCTACAACGCGCGGGTCGTCGAAGCGGCGGCCGCCCTCGCCGAACTGTGGAAACTCCTCGGGGCGCGCGGCAGCCACCGGACCCTGATCGATCGATACCCGGAAGCGGTGCTCCTGGAAGCGGTCCGGCGGCTCCCCCCGCCGCTCGACCGGCGGATGCGGCACCTCGTCACCGAGACGCACCGGGTTGGCCGGGCGGTCCGCTGCCTACGCGAAGGCGCCGCCGAGGAACTCGGCGCGCTGCTCGACGCCTCCCACCGCAGTCTGCGGGAGGACTACCGGGTCAGCGCCCCGGCGCTCGACGCCCTGGTGGACGAGGCCCGGGGCGCGGGCGCGCTCGGCGCCCGCCTCACCGGCGCCGGCCTCGGCGGCTCGGTCGTCGTCCTCACCCGCCCCGAAGACCGCGAAGCCGTCGCCGCGCGCCTCCGCGACCGGTTCTACCTTCCCCGCGGCATCCGGGAACCGTCACGGAAGCACCTCCTCGACGGAACCCCCTCCGGCCCCGCCGCGCTGCTCCCCCGCTCGCGGCGCCGAGCGCCGGCCGGCCGGGCCGACGCAGGCCGCCGCGCCCCGCCGCGCCGGACCGCGCGGTGACGGCTGCGCCTCCGGGCAGTCCCGGACCGCCTCGGCCGCCCGCCGATGCCGCCGATGAATTCCTGCCGGGCCGCTACCGGGATCCCGCGCCCGCCGGGACTCTCATCGGGGCCTCCCGCGCCGCGCCGAAGTCGTAGTCCGGCAGGAGAACCGGGCGCGATTCGTCTCGAGCCGCGCGCGCGCCCCTCATCGCGCTTCCGCCGACCCGCACGGCGGCGGATGCTCCTCCAGGTATCGCCACAGCGCCTCCGCGGCCAGGCGATGCCCCTTCGGGGTCCAATGCCGGTCCCGGGAGGAGAACCAGGTGTCGCCGCCCTTCTCCCCGAGCCCGTCGATCCCGTCGCGCGCGCTGACGACCGGAATGCCGAGTCGTTCGGCCAACCGCCGCATCGCCACCGATTCGGGGGATTCGTCATAGTCGGCCAACAGCAGGAGCAACTCGAAACCGTCGCGCCGCCCGCGCCTCCGGAACTCGGCGAGGGCGAAGGAAGTGGAGTCGTACGCCTCCCGGATGACCGGCGCCATCGCGGCTCCGTAGGTTTCGGCGTGGTCTATGGAATACGCGGCGAACGCGCGAACGATCGACGCGGGAGGCCGCCACCCGGACAGGACCGGCCAGGCGGAACGGAGCCGCCGCCAACTGTCGCGGCGCGCCGCCTGGATTCGCTCCGGCGCGCCGGCGACGACTCTCCGAACCTGCCGGGCCAGGGCGCTCGAAAGCGCCGCGCGCCCGGCCCCGGTCCCGACTCCGGCGCGACTCGGCCGATCGACGCGGCCGGACGACTGGCCGGACGATTGGGAGGACGACCGGCATGACGACCGGTATGACGACCGGGGCAGTCGCAACCGGTAACTTCCGTCCTCGCCCCGAACCGCGGAGGCCCAGGAGGTGCACCCCGGCGCCCGCCGGTGGAGCACGGCGCGAAGAAGCCGGGAGTTTTCCGCGAAGTCGTTTCGGCGGGTGACGAGGACGACGACCGCCGGGCTCATCCTCCGGATGTAGGCGTCATGGAACGGGACCTGTTGGACCTGACCGGTTCCCCCTCGTCCGAACGCCGAAGTCGTGAGGTTCCAGTCCGGCCGGTCGCGCGCCGCCAGCGCCTCCAGTCGGACCTGCAACTTGTCGGCCACCTCGACCTCCCGCGCCTCGACGAAGGAATCCCCGACCAGAGCGACATGGCAACCCGATGCCGCCCGCCGCGGCGAGATCGGTTCCCGGTCGAGGAAGCCGAGCCGGTTCGCCCTCGAGATCGTCCAGAAATCGCGGAGGTTCGTATGCCGCACTTCCTCGTGCGGTTGCCACAGGACGCCCACTTCCGGAACGAAGCGACCCGGAATCGAACTGTCGACGAACGGAAACGACCGGTCCGGCGACACCGCGGCGGCGAGCGCGAGAGCCCCCACGCCGAGGAGCGGGAGGAAGAACGGAACCCGCCCGAATCGCCCGGTTCGAGTTGCCCCCCCCCCCCCCCCCCCCCCCTATCGGTCATCGCCGGGCCGGAGCCGACGGCGCCGGCAGCGCCGGCGGCGCCGGAAGCCGAGCCGCGCGGGACTCCGCGAGTCCTCGCCGCCGCCGAAGCGCCCGCTGCCTTCGCCTCGGTCCCGCCGGCTCGCGCGGCGGCGGGCGCTTCTTCCATCGCCACGGTCACGCCGAGTCGCGCGGCGGTACGGGGTTTCGTCAAACCACGCGCTGACGGATGAGGGCGACGCACTCCTCCGGGGACCGCGCCGCCGTGTCCAGGCGGATGTCGGGACTCTCCGGCGGTTCGTAGGCGCTCCCGACGCCGGTGAAGTTCTTCAACTCGCCGCTCCGGGCCCGCGCGTAGAGCCCCTTCGGGTCGCGCTCCTCGCAGGTTTCGAGCGGCGCGTCCACGAAGATCTCGAGGAAACTCCCCGGGGCGAACAACTCCCGGGCCAGGGCCCGCTCCGCGCGGTAGGGACTGATGAAGGAGACGATGACGATCAGGCCGGCGTCCACCATCAGGCGCGCCACTTCGGCGACCCGGCGGATGTTCTCCACGCGGTCCGCCTCGGTGAAACCCAGGTCGCGGTTCAGCCCCAGCCGCACATTGTCCCCGTCCAGCACATAGGTATGGCGGCCCTCCGCGGCGAGCCGCTTCTCCAGCAGGTTGGCGATCGTGGACTTCCCCGCGCCGGAGAGCCCGGTGAGCCAGAGACACCGCGGCTGCTGCGACAGCGCGGCGGCCCGCGTCTCCCGGGTGACTTCGAAGTCCTGCCGACGGACGCTGGCCGACCGCATCAGCGGGAAGCGGATCATGCCGGCGCCCAGCGTCGCGCGGGTAACCCGGTCCGTCAGGATGAAACCGCCGAGGGTCCGGCTCTGTTCGTACCGGGCGTAGGGAAGCGGCCGGTCGGTGACCAGGTTCACGGCGCCGATGTCGTTGAGCGCGAGCGTCGGCGCCGGGCGGGTTCGACCGTCGGTCACATCCAGCCGGTGCCGGATCCGCGTCACCGCGGCCCCGGTTTCCATCGTATGGATCTTCAACCGGTACGGGCGACCGACGACCAGCGGCTCGTCCCCCATCCAGAGCAACTCCGCCCGGAACTGCTCCGCGGTGTCCACCGGGCGGTCCGCGGCCGCGATCACATCGCCGCGGCCCGCATCCACCTCGTCCTTGAGCGTGAGCGTGACGGACTCCCCTTCCCCGGCGCGCGGCAGGGCGCCCCGGAAGACGACCACTTCGTCCACTTCGGTTTCGATACCAGAAGGCGCGACCGCGACCCGGTCGCCGGGCGCGACCGAACCGGAGGCGACGCGCCCCTGGTACCCGCGAAACCCCTCGCTCGGACGGTTCACATACTGGACCGGCATCCGGAACGGCGCTTCGCCGGAGGAGGACTCGACCTCCACCGTCTCGAGGTGGTCGAGCAGGGTCGGGCCCGAGTACCAGTTCCCCGACTCGCCGCGAACGGTCAGGTTCTCGCCGCTGACCGCCGAGACCGGAATCAACGCCGGCTCGGCCACGCCGATCCCTTCGGCGAGGGCCCGGTAGTCCCGGCCGATCTCCTCGAACCGGGTCCGGCTCCAGTCCACCAGGTCCATCTTGTTCACCGCGGCCACCAGGAAGCGGACGCCGAACATGGCCGCGATCCGGGTATGCCGGGCGGTTTGGGGAAGGACTCCCTTCCGCGCGTCGAGGAGCACGACCGCCAGGTCGGAGACCGAGGCCCCGGTCGCCATGTTCCGGGTGTACTGCTCGTGGCCGGGGGCGTCGGCGACGAAGAACTGCCGGCGCGGGGTCTCGAACCGGCGGTAGGCCACATCGATGGTGATCCCCTGTTCCCGCTCGGCGGCGAGGCCGTCCATGAGCAGCGCCAGGTCGGCTTCGGCGCCGCGCGTGCCGAAACGTTTCGAGGCGCGCTCCACCGCGCCGAACTCGTCCTCGAAGACCGCGCGGCAGTCGTGGAGCAGCCGGCCGATGAGGCTGCTCTTGCCGTCGTCCACGCTGCCGCAGAGGACCAGGCGGAGCGGGGGGAGCACTAGCAACCGGTGGACAAAGTCCGGGGAGGGCCCGTCGGCGCGAAGCGACGACCGGGGAGGGGTGCGGGGAGGGGGTGTCCCCCTCCCTGCGATAGACGGCGGAGGGAATCGCGCAGCGATTCGCGCCGCCTGCCCGTGGAGAGAGCGCCCCGCCGGGAAACGCGGCGGGGAATTCGCATCCTCCGGTCGAAGGGCGGAGGGCGGGGCGCTTTCTCCACGGGATGTCAGCCGGTGGACAAAGTCCGGGGACGGCCCGTCGGCGCGAAGCGACGACCGGGGAGGGGTGCGGGGAGGGGGTGTCCCCCTCCCCGCGATAGACGGCGGAGGGAATCGCGCAGCGATTCGCGCCGCCTGCCCGTGGAGAGAGCGCCCCGCCGGGAAACGCGGCGGGGACTTCGCATCCTCCGGTCGAAGGGCGGAGGGCGGGGCGCTTTCTCCACGGGATGTCAGCCGGTGGACAAAGTCCGGGGAGGGCCCGTCGGCGCGAAGCGACGACCGGGGAGGGGTGCGGGGAGGGGGTGTCCCCCTCCCCGCGATAGACGGCGGAGGGAATCGCGCAGCGATTCGCGCCGCCTGCCCGTGGAGAGAGCGCCCCGCCGGGAAACGCGGCGGGGACTTCGCATCCTCCGGTCGAAGGGCGGAGGGCGGGGCGCTTTCTCCACGGGATGTCAGCCGGTGGACAAAGTCCGGGGACGGCCCGTCGGCGCGAAGCGACGACCGGGGAGGGGTGCGGGGAGGGGGTGTCCCCCTCCCCGCGATAGACGGCGGAGGGAATCGCGCAGCGATTCGCGCCGCCTGCCCGTGGAGAGAGCGCCCCGCCGGGAAACGCGGCGGGGACTTCGCATCCTCCGGTCGAAGGGCGGAGGGCGGGGCGCTTTCTCCACGGGCAGTTAAAAATACCCCTCGCGTTTCTTGCGCTCCATCGAGCCGTCGCCGTCGTGGTCGATCAGGCGGCCCTCCCGTTCCGACCGGTTCGCCCGCAGCGTCTCTTCGAGGATGGCCGGGATCGTGGCCGCGCCGCTCTCCGTCGCCGCGGTGAGCGGCCAGCATCCCAGCGTCCGGAAGCGCACGCGGCGGGGTTTCGTTTCCTCTCCCGGAAGGAACCGCATCCGCTCGCGGTCGTCCACCACGAGCAGCCGGCCGTCGCGCTCCACCACCGGACGCTCCTTCGCGAAGTAGAGCGGAACCACGGGTATGTCCTCTTCGGCGAGGTAACGCCAGACATCGCCCTCGGTCCAGTTGGACAGCGGCGAGACGCGCAGCGATTCCCCGGGCTGGAACCGGGTGTTGTAGAGGTTCCACAACTCCGGGCGCTGTTTCCGGGGCTCCCACCGGTGGGCGGCGTTCCGCAGGGAGAAGACGCGCTCCTTGGCGCGCGACCGCTCCTCGTCCCGCCGGGCGCCGCCGAAGATGATGTCGTACCGGCCGGCGTCGAGCGCCTGGCGGAGGGCCTGCGTCTTCATGACATCCGTGTAGTGCTCCGAACCGTCGTCGAAGGGGTTCACGCCGGCCGCGCGTCCTTCCTCGTTGGTGTGGACCCGGAGTTCCACTTCGACTTCCGCCGCGATCCGGTCGCGGAACGCGATCATCTCCCGGAACTTCCACCCGGTATCGATGTGGAGCAGCGGGAACGGCGGCGGCGCCGGCCAGAAGGCCTTCCGCGCCAGGTGCAGCATCACCGCGGAGTCCTTGCCGATGGAGTAGAGCATCACCGGCCGCTCCGCCGTCGCGGCGCCCTCGCGCAGGATCTCGATCGCCTCCGACTCGAGGCCCGCCAGCGACGGCGCCGGGTTCCGGCCCTCCGGCCCCGGGCGCGACTCGCCGCCCGACCCGGCCGTCACGCCGGGACCCGGTTGTCGTAGCCGAGCAGTTCCTGCCCCGGCGCGCAGGCCTCCGCCAGCCGGGCGTGCTCGCCGGGGGCGAGGCGCAGCCGGCTCGGCGGCCGCTTCCGGGGCATCGCGGCCACCTCGCGGAGCCACCCTTCGTCCACGAACTCTTCCCCGACGAACTCGATGAACCGGCGCATTTCCTCCAGGGGCGACTCCACCGCCGTCTCGAACCGCATGGAGAGCACCCGCTCCGGCGGCAACTCCCCGAGATAGCGGACCCCCTGCTCGATCATGCCGCTCCAGAACCGCCCGAACGCCTCCAGCGGGAACCGGATCCGGTCGTAGAGCCGGCGGGAGAACAGGCGGAACCGCACGCGTTCGAAGGCGGGCAGCCACGGACTCGTCCCCACCCAGTTGTTCGGGTGGAAGGGGTCGAGCCCCAACTTGCGCATCAGCCAGGCGGCCTGGACGCGGACGCGGAAGAAGTGGTGTCCCTGCATGGACATCGCCGTGTCGCGGCCGTCCCGGTAGATATGGACGAAGCGGGCGTCGGGAAAGAGCCGCGCCAGCGTGGGAACGAACAGGAGGGACGCGCCCGAGCGCTCGATCCAGGCGCGTTTCCCGAACCGCCGCGCCAGCCATTCGAAGACGAAGCGGTAGTGGTTTCCCAGGGAATCCTCGCCGCGGCTGCGCACCACCGGGGCGAACTCGTCCCACAGCCGTTCGTGGTCGTCGGTCAGGTGCGGCAGGGTGACGCACAGGATCGGGGGCACTTCCTCCGGCCGGTACCGGGCGCCCTCGCCGAGCGGGTAGAGGAACTCGTCGATGATGAGGTCGTTCTTCATGAGCGCCCGGCCGGCCGGCGGCAGGACGCCGAGCCGCCGGTACACCTGTTCGCCGGTCAACCGGTCGCCCCGGAGCGCCGAACTCGACATCACCGGCCAGAACTCGGAGAGGCTCAGCAGGTCGGGGTGCCGCCGCACCATGTTGGAGAGCATGGTGGAGCCGCATCGTCCGGTGCTCACGATGAACACCGGGGCGGCGGCGGGCCCGGGCCCGCCCTCCGCCTCCGGGGCGGCCGCCGCCGGGGGAGCGGAAGCCGCGTTCACCACGGGCTCGCCTCCCGAGCCTCCACCCGGTCGGGCAGGCGGTAACTGAGGTCGGGGATCGAGGAAGCGTCGAGCAGGAAGACGAAGTTGCTGCCCCGCCAACGGGAGGCGAGGGAGGGGGACAGGCGGTGGAGGGCGGCGTGGGCGGACCTCTTCCACCGGAGCCAGGCCAGCAGGCCCAGCGTGGGCTTCTTGGGGAACCCGAGCCGGTCCGATACCTCGCGTCCGAGCAGGGCGCGCGAAACCTGGTAGGCGTTTTCGACGAACGCCTTCTTCTCCTTGGGATCGGTCATCCGCGCCACTTCGGGGAGCGCCCGGACCAGGGCGTTCGCGATCACCGCCGACTCTTCGCCGGGGGGCGGCTCGAGCAGGGTCGCGATCCGGTGCAGTTCGTTCGTCTTCGCCTCGTCACCTTCGAACAGGAGTTCTTCGGGCGTGCCGATGAGGTAGGAGGCGTAACGCCAGGTCTGCATGAAGCCCACGCGTTCGGCGTCGTCGAGCCGGGCGCCCAGCCGTTCCGCCTGGAGGAGCATCGTCGCGGAGAAGTTGGCCGAGGCGAGCGCCATGTGGGCGGAACTGAGCGGTATCCCGAAGGCGTCTTCGTCCCAGTCGCCCGAAGTCCGCAGGAGACGCCGGACCCGGGCATGCACCAGCCGGATGCGGACCGAGAGTTTCCAGCCTTCGCCTTCCCGGTCGAGGGCGCCGGGGAGCATGATCTCGATGAAGTGCCGGGTGTTCTGCCGGATGCGGCGCAGCCCGTGCTCGGTGGTGACGCGCCCGGTCCGGTAGAAGGCCTTGCTGATCAGCGTCGCCGCGTTCTGGACGGTTACCACGAAGAACGCGGGAATGAAGAGGTCGGAGTAGGCGTGGAAGGCGCGGCAGCCGGGAACCGCGGCTTCCGGATCGAACCATTCGGGAGGCTCGAACCGGTCGAAGAACTCCCGCAGCGGCGCCGGCGCCCGGTCGAGCGTCTCCCGGTCGCGGTCCATCCCGGCCTCGATGAAGCGGTGCACCGCCTCCGGGTCGAGGGCTTCCAGCGACTCGATCGCCTCGTCGGCCACCGGGTCGCCGACGACGGTGTACTCGAGGTACTTGTCGGCGAGCGCGGGGGCGAGCGCGCGGGCTTCCTCGTAGCGCGCCCGGTAGGCGGTCGGGATGGTCATGGCGGCGCGTCCGCGCGGGTCGCGCCGGCGAAGGCCCGCCGTCGTCCCCGTTGGCCGAAGGAGTCCACGGCGCCCGCGCGGACGGGGAAAGTGTAGTCCTGCGGGTCGCCGCCGGGCCGCCGGGCGAGCGGGAGGAGAGCCGCCGCGCCGGCGATCACCCTCAGTCCGCCGCCCCGCCGCGCGCGGGTTCGCACAGGGACGGCTGCTCTCGCAGGTAGTCCCAGACCGCCTCCGCCACCCAGCGGTGCCCGGTCGGCGAGAAATGGAAGTCCCGCGGGAATCGGGATTCCCTTACCTCTCGTCCCTTGCCGGTGATGTCTTCGTACAGGTCGATGACCGGAATCCCGCGCTCCTCGGCCAACTCCCGCATTTCGGCGATGCGTTTCGTCCGGAACAGCCAGTGCAGCAGCACGACCAGGTGGAATCGGTCGCGAACGGCGCGCGCCTGGAACTCATCGAGCGCGAAGGCGGTGAACTCGATCGCCTCCTCGACCACCGGCGGCGGCCGGACCCCGGTGCTTCGCGCCAGGGTCATGGTGGAGGTCATCTCCCCGGACAGCATCAACCGCTGGGGCCGCCAGCCGCGAAGGGGCGGCGTGTCCGGGGCCAGCCGCCGCCACCGCCGCCGCGCCCGCCACCGGTAGTAGTCCAGCCGGGCCTCGGAGGCGAGGTTGTGGCCGTCCATCCGGCCCCACAGGTACGACTTCTCGCGCAGCCAGGAGCGGAGCCCGCTCCGGTAGCGGTCATAGGCGCCGATCCACTCGCGAACCGCCGGGGACGACCCGTCGGGCAGCCGCAGTCGGAGGGCCCCGTCCGCGCCGCGGGAGACCTGCGCGTACAACTCCGCGACCTGCCGACCGTAGTTCACCTCCCACCAGGCGCCGGTGTTCCCTTCGAAGTCGTTCGTCGCGGCGACGAGGACCACCACCCGCGGTTTCCGGGGCCGGACGAAGGCGTCGTAGAGCGGGATCTGCTGGACGGTCCCGGTGCCCCGTCTCGCGTAGGCCGCGGTGGTGATGTCCAGGTCCGGCCGCTCGCGCGCCGCGAGCGCTTCGAGGGCGACCTGCATCTTGTCCGGCACGGCGACCCCGGTCCCCTCGGTGAAGGAGTCCCCGATGAGGGCGATGTGGCAACTCGATACGGCCCGCTCCGCCGATACCGGCTCGCGGTCGAGGAAACCGAAGCGGTTCGCCCTCGAGATCGTCCAGTAATCGCGGAGGTTCGTCCACCGCACTTCTTCGTGGGGTATCGGCAGGACGCCGACTTCCGGGACGAACCGGATCGGGTATCGGCTCGAGACGAAGGGGAAGGACCGGCGCAGCCGCACCTCGAGGACGAGCGCGACCGCGCCGACGCCGAGCAGTCCCAGCAACAGGTTCGCCGCGGCGATTCGCCCGAACCGGGCCGACCGCCCCCCGCTCCTCGGCGCCACGCCGCGCCCCCTCCGATGTCCCTGCCCGGCGCCCGCTATTCGACGACGCGGATCTCGGCTCTCCATACACCGTCCCCGCCGACGATGTATTGACCGGTCGCGATGCGCGAGACCGGATACTCCGGAAGCGCCGCCCGCGCCACGCACCTCCCGTCGAAACGCCAACCCTCGTCCGCGAACCAGAAGTCCCGGTTGGCGAAGCCGTACCGCGCGCGGTCCTCCGGCAGGACCGACGCTTCGGCGTAGAGGTGCAGGAAGAACCTCGCTTCCGTGTCGGCCGGCGAGCAGGACTCCCGGAGATACAGGATCCGGTTCCCGTCGAGATAGATGTCGAACTCCGAACGGGCGCGCGCCTCCCCGGCGGCGCCGGACGCCATCCGTTCGTAGATCGGCTCGTACACCCGCCGCTTCAGCGCCTCCGGCGAGAGTTCCGCGCTCCATGCCCGCGCCGCCCCGGGGACGCCCTGGCCGGTGTGCACCTCGTCGAAGTCGTGGAGCGAGCCCGGCGCCACCGCCACGCAGGTCCCGTCCACGACCGCCCCGTAGTCCGAAAACCGGAACGGCCGATCTTCGAACGGCCGGTCCTCGAACGCAGCCGAAACCGGCGCGCCGTCCGCCCCTTCGGGCGGCGGGCGGCGAAGGCGCAGGCGGAACGCCGCCGCCACATCCGCCGGTGAGCAGGGTTCCTTCACATAGTAGAGGGACTCCCCGTCGCCGTAGAGGTCGAAAACCGAGCGGACCGCCGGTTCGCCGAAGCCGCCGGAGCGAATCGTCTCGTGGATCTTCCGCCAGCGGTCGTCGGCGGGCTCGCTCGACCGGTTCACCCGCAGGATGACGCCGTCGGATACATCCACGAGCGGCTCGAGGCCCGGCGTCATGCCGAGGAGCGGCGGGCCGTAGCCGTAGCCCCGATTGCTCTCGGCGAAGCGGAACCAGACGACCCAGGCGCCTTCCGGGGCGTCCTCGAACCATTCCGACAATACCTGCGGCGTTACATGGCCGTCGGCGGTCGGCGCGAGGCCGCCGCGCTTCGGCAGCGGCGAGAACCCGCGGCCGCCGGAGGTGTACAGGTATGCCAGCGCCGGCCGGTTGGAATAGATGCGAAGCGGCGTCGGCGTGTGCAGGATGAAACTCAGGGTCTCGGATTCATACGGGTAGCGCGGCGTGAAGCCGGCGCGGAAGTCCGCTTCCTCCGTTTCGAGGCGCTCGATCTCGCGGGCGCCCGGAACCGCCTGCCCGGCGACCCACAGGGTGAGCGCCGCCATCACCGCGCGGGCCGGCCCGCTGAGCGCGTCGAACCGGTCGAGGGCGCCGGTGATACCCGCGGCCGGCGGCTCGCCGGCCGGGAGATCCAGGTCGCGGCTCGGCTCGTCCCGGAGGAACCGGTCGAAGCCGAAGGCCGCCGCGAGCACCAGGGCGAGATAGACCGGCCCGAGCAGCCCCTCTTCCGCGGCGTGGGCCGCCGCCCCGAAGCGGAACGCCAGCGCCGCGACCCCGGTATGGACCGCCGCGAACCCGAGGAACACCGGGACCGCCCGGGAGGGCGCCGCGCTCCGCGCCGGCCCGCCGGCCTTCTTCCCGGTCTTCTTCCCGGTCTTCTTCCCGGTCTTCCTTCTCGCCGCAGCGGAAACGACGAGCGCCCCGGAGGCCATCGCCGCCAGCGTGAAGACCTCCCAGCCCCCGGAAGCGGAGGGGAGGAAGTTCACTTCGGCCCAACCCGAAAAGACCCGGAGCAGCCCGCCCGGCCCCTCCGGCCGCGAGTACCAGGCCGGCGCCCCGCTCCCGGGCAGCGAGACCGCCCAGGGGAGGAGCGCAACCGCCGCGGCGCCGCCGAGAACGGCCCGCCGCGCCAGCGTCGCCCGCCGGTCGAGGAGCAGCGCGGCGCCCACCGCGCCGACCAGCGCGGCGACCCCCAGGTACTGCGTCCAGCAGGCCAGCGCGGCGAAGGCCGCCGCGCCGACGAGCGACGCCGGTCGCCCCCGCTCCAGGTACTCCTCGGTCCGGATCATGGCCAGCGCGGACAGCAGCAGGAAGAGCGGCCCCGGGAGCGCGAAGCGGGACATCTCCAGCAGCGGGAGGGCCGCCGCCAAGGCGAACGGCGCCCATACCCGCAGGAACCCGGAGTCGAGGCGCCGACCCAGGTAGCGCCCGACCACGAACACCGTGGCGCCAAACAGCGCGGCGTTCAGCCATACCGCTATCTCGACCGGGTCGATCCAGGCCGGGCTGAAGAGCGTCAGCAGGAGCGGGTAGAGCGGCGGCCCCAGCGGGACTTCCGGGGTGGCGAAGCCGACGAAGCCCGCGCCGTCCCAGTAGTTCCGGGCCGCGGAGACCAGGTGGACGGCGCGCCCGGTGAGCCCCGCGCCGTCTTCCGTCTCGCGCCAGAGGACGAGGGCGGCCCCGAGCGCGGACGCCGCGGCAGCCGGGACGCTCCGCCAGCCGGCCCGCCGCGTCGGCGATTCCCCCCCTGCGTCCTCCCCTGCAGCGGGCCGCCCTCCCGCCGGAATCCCCCCGCCGAAGTCCGACGGGGGCCCCTCCTCCGCCGCCTTTCCCGATCCTCGCATCGCGGCTTCCAATGGTACCGACGAGACCCCGACGGGCGGGACTCGCGTCTTCCCGCGGCGCCCGGCGCGCCGGCGATCAGCGGAAACGCGGCGCCGGTCCCCGGCCGGCCGGGGAGCGGAGGTCGGCGGCGAGGGTGAAGAGGACCGGGACGAGGATCAGCGTCACCGCCGTGGCGAACGCCACGCCGAACGCCAGCGAAGCCGCCATCGGGACCAGGAACTGCGCCTGGACGCTCCGCTCCGCCAGCAGCGGCGCGAGTCCGGCGCAGGTGGTCAGCGTGGTCAGGACCACCGCGCGGAAGCGCCGCGGCCCGGCCCGGAGCGCGGCCTCCCGGACGCCGTCCCCCCGGCGGATCCGGCCGTTCATGAAGTGGAGCAGGACCAGCGCGTCGTTCACCACGATGCCGATGAGGGGCGCCATGCCGAAGAAACTGGTGACGCCGAGGCTCACCCCCAGCACCCAGTGCCCGAAGACCGCCCCGGCCAGCCCGAAGGGGACGGCGGCGAGGATCACGAACGGCTGGCCCCAGGACGAGAGCGGCGCGGCGAGCAGGACATAGATGAGCAGGACGGCGAGCAGCGTCTGCCGGCCGAGCGCGGCGATGGTGTCGTTCGCTTCGCCGGTGAAGCCCACCACCTCGAAGCGGAGGCCGGGGAACCGCTCCTCCCACTCGGGGAACAGGGCCTCCCGGACCTCGGCCAGGATCGCGCTGGCCGAGGCGGCCGCCGGGTCCACGCCGGCGTCCACCGTGGCCGCCCGCCGCCCGTCCACCCGGCGGATGACCGAGTAGCCCTCTTCCCGGGCGAGGGCCGCCACTTCGCCGAGCGGCGCCCCGCCGCCCCCGGCGCGGCCCCGCACCCGCATCGAGGCGAGGCGCCCGAGGCTCCCCCGTTCGGCGGCGGCGTAGCGGAGGACGACCGGGACTTCGTCCGGGCCGCGCTGGATCCGCTGCACTTCCTCGCCGTGGAACGCCTGGCGCACCTGCCGGCCGAACTCGGCGGCCCCGATCCCCACCCCCGCCCCGCCGGGCCGCGCCCGCGCCACGAACTCGGGGGCGCCGCTCTCCAGGTCGTCCGAGACCAGGACGACGCCCGGGTACTCCCGCAGCCGGGAGCGCGCCTCGGCGGTCGCCTCGACCAGCGCGTCACCGTCATCGTCACCGCCGCTGATCCGGATCGAGAGGTCCGCCGACTCGCCGAGGAGCGAAGTCGAGACGGTGACTTCCGCGCCGCCCGGCAAGTCCCGGACCTCCGCGCGCAGCCGGTCGGCGATCCGGCGGGTCGAGACCTCCGGCCGCTCGCCGGCCGACCGGAGTTCCCAGTTGAGTTGACCCACCGAGGCGCCCTCGCGGGCCGCGTCCCCGCCCATCGCCCCGCCGGGGCCGGACGGGAGTTGCCGGCCCGCGAGCGCCGCGAGGCTGCCGTGGATCCGGACGCCGCTCCCGGTCTCGACTTCCTCCCGCACCCGGCCGACGGCCGCTTCGAGGTCCGCCATCACCCGGCGCGTCGCTTCGGCGGAAGACCCCGGGGGGAGCCGCGCCCGGACGACCACAGTGTCCCGGTCGAAGAGCGGCGCGGGCTCCACCGGCACCCAGCCGCCCCGCGCGAGGCCGGCGGCGAGCGCCAGCCAGAGGACGAAGAGCGAAAGCGCCGCCGCCCGGTTGTCGAGGGCGAACCGGAGCGCCGGGAGATAAGCGACGCGGACCGTCGCCTCGAACAGCCCCTGCGCCCGGCCCCGGATCCGGGCCAGCAGCGGGCTGGGGCGGACGCCGAGGCCGCCGCGCGCCAGGTGGCGCGGGAGGATCCAGGCGCTTTCCAGCAGGGAGAAGGCGAGCACCGGGATCACGATCCGGGGGAGCGTCCCGATGAGTTCGCCCCAGACTCCGGGGAGGCCGAACAGCGGCGTGAACGCCGCCATCGTGGTGAGCACCCCGAAGACCACCGGCGCGAGCACCTGCCGCGCGCCCCGGACCGCCGCTTCCGCCGGGGGGCGCTTTCCCCGCTCCAGCCCCCGCCAGACATTCTCCCCGACCACGATGGCGTCGTCCACGACGATGCCGAGCGTGAGGATGAAGGCGAACAGGCTGATCATGTTCACGGTTACCGAGAGGCCGGGCATGAGCAGGAACGCCCCGAAGAACGACACCGGGAGCCCGGCGGCGGTCCAGACCGCGAGCCGGGTGGACAGCGTGAAGAAGAGCAGCAGGAAGATCAGCGCGAGCCCCTGGAGGCCGTTCCGGACGAGGACTTCCATCCGGCTCTCGAAGAGCCGCCAGGAGTTGAACCAGGGCGTAACCGACAACCCTTCCGGGAGGGGGAACCCGGACACCCGGTCGAGCACCGCGTTCGTCGCGTCGAGCAGCCGCGCCCCCGGCGCCAGGGTGGCGCCCAGGAACACCGCCGGCTCGCCGTCGAACCGCGCCTCCCGGTCCGCGTCGGCGAAGCCGTCGGTGACCGCGGCGAGGTCGCCCACCGTCACCACCCCGCCCTCCGGCGTCGCGATCACCGGCAGCCGCTCGTAGTCGGCGGCGGTGGTCGCGCCCGCGGCGGTCCGGAGCCGGACTTCCCGATCCCCGGAGCGGAGCCGGCCGCCGGGGATGTCGGCGGATCCCGCGCGGATCGCCTCGGCCAGCCGGTCGAACCCCAGGCCGAACCGGACGAGCGCCGCCTCGGTGGTCTCGATGGAGATCTCGTAGTCGCGGCCGCTCTCCCGCCTCACCGCCCCCACGCCGGGAACGGCGGCGACCGCTTCCTCGACCAGGCGGGCCGCTTCCCGGAGGCTCCGCTCGTCCGCCTCGCCGTGGACGGCGAGCCGCAGCAGCAGCCGCTCCGGCGAGACCTCGGAGACCACCGGGGTCTCCGCCTCCGCCGGCAGGGCGGCGAGCGCGCCCACCCGCTCCCGGACCTCGTCGCCGACGGCGCGGAGGTCGGCCCGGGAGGCCAGTTGGAGGGTGAGCGTCCCGAACCCTTCGGCGGCGACGCCGACCGTCTCCTCCACCCCTTCGAGCCCGGCGACCGCCTCTTCGAGGCGCAGCAGCACGCCTTCCTCCACGGCGGGGGCGCTCGCGCCGGGGAACGCCACCCGGATGGAGATCGCCGAGGAGCCGGTGTCCGGGACCAACTCCTGGGGGATGCCGCCGAGGGTGAAGAAGCCGGCGAGCGAGATCCCGAAGAACAGGAGGTTCGCCGCCACCCGGTTCTCGACGAACCAGGCGACGACTCCCTTCGGGCGCCCTGTCGGACGGGCTGTCGGACGGGCTGTCGGACGGGCTGTCGGACGGGCTGTCGGGCGGCCCCCCGCCCGGCCCGGCGGGGCGGGAGCGTCCGGGCCCGGACTCACCGGGCGGGCGGCTCGCCGCCCGGCGGCGGGGCCGCGGCTTCCACGCGGACGAGCATCCCCTCGGCGACGACCGCCGGCGGCGCGGTTACCACCCGCTCCCCGTCGGCCAGCCCCGACCGGACCAGCGCGCGGCCGTCCTCGAGGGGCGTCCGGAGGGCGTCCACCGCGCGGAGGCGGAGGCGGTCGCCGCCGTCCACGACGAGGACCGCGCCGTCTTCGCGGAAGGCGCTCTCCGGGAGGGACGCCGCGCCGGGGAACTCCCTCCCTTCGATCAGGACCTCGACCGAAGAGCCGAAGACCAGCGGCGGGCCGCCGTCCGGGGCCGGGCGGTAGGGCCGGGCGACTTCGACGACGGCGGAGAAGAACCGGGTGGCGGGGTCCACCTCCGCCTCCACCCGGACGAGCCGGCCTTCCCGGACGCCCCGGGGCGAGGCGTCCGGCGCCCCGGAGACGGGAACCAGCCGGGCGCGGGGCCCCGGCCCCGACCGGGCGCCGCCGATCGGCGCCTCCACCAGGGCGGCGGCCTCGTCCGGCAGGGAGACGCGCACTTCGGCGGTCTCGACGGAGAGGAGTTCCACGAGCGCCCGGCCCGGCGCCGCCCACTCGCCCACTTCGACCGACCGCTCGCCGACCAGCCCGGCGCGGGGCGCGAGGACTTCGGTGCGCTCGAGGTCGCGCTCGGCGGTCGCGAGCGCGGCGCGGGCGGCGCGGAGGGCCGCTTCGGCCGCCGCGAGTTGGGGTTGCCGGAGCGCCAGCGGATCGGGATCGGCGCCGGTCTCTTCGGCCCACTCCGCCCGCGCCAGGCCGGCGGCGGCCCGCTCCCGGGCGGCGAGCAACTCGGCCTCGGCCAGGGCGCTCTCCGCCCGGGCCACCCGGAGTTCGTAGTCGAGCGGCTCGATGCGGAAGAGCGCCGCCCCGGCCTCCACCCGGGCGCCGTTCCGGAGGCCGGGGGCGGCCCAGGCGACCCTCCCGGCCACTTCGGCGGCGAGGGTGGTCCGGCGCGCCGGACGGACGACGCCGTAGGCGCGCGCGACCGGTCGGCGCGGCGCGAGCCGGACGGTCTCCACCCGGACGGCGGGCGGGAGCGGCTCGCTCCGGCCGGCGACCGGTTCGGGGCCGAGCGCGGTGAGCAGCGCGAACAGCCCGGCGGCGGCCGCCAGGATCGGGAGGAACAGGAACCGCCTCATCGCCCCGCTCCCGGCGGGCCGGCGGCCCCCGTCGGGTCCGTCTCGCCCGTCCCGCCGGTCCCGTCCGGCTCGCCGGCGCGTTCGAAGCCGCCGCCGAGGGCCAGGAAGAGGTTCACCCGGTTGTCGAGGCGGGCGCGGCGGCGCGAGAGGTGGGCGGCCTCCGCCAGCAGCGCCGCCCGCTCGGCGTCCAGCGCCTCCCCCCGGGAAGCGAGGCCGCTCCGCCGGAGGGCCTCCGTCCGCCGGAGCGCGCGCCGGCTCTCTTCGAGCGCGGCGGCGGCGCGGTCGGCGATTTCCGCGAGCGCCGACTCCGCCGCGAGCCCGGCCTCGACTTCCTGGTAGGCGGTGAGCGCCGCGTCGGCGTACTCCGCCAGCGCGGCGCGGTCGGCGGCCTCCTCCCGCCGGATCTCCGCCCGGAGGCGGCCGCCGTGGAAGATCGGCGCGGCGATCCCGGCGAGCAGACTCCAGACCGAGAAGTCCCCGTCCACCAGTCGGCGGAGCCCGGTGGTGGCCGTGCCCACGGCGCCGGTGAGCCGGAACTGCGGGTAGCGCGCCCTCCGGGCGATGGTCGTGAACTCCCGCGAGGCCGCCAGCCGCCGCTCGGCGCGGGCCACATCCGGCCGCCGCGCGATCAGGTCCGCCGGGACGCCGGCCGGCGCCGGGGCGATCTCCCCCGGGAGGCCGGCGTCGAGCGTCCAGCCGGGCCCCGGGGCGCCGTCGGGGTAGTCGGTCACCAGGACCTCGATGGCCCGGACCGCCGCCCCGAAGGCTTCCCGGCGGACCGCCGCTTCGGCCTGCGCCTCGGCGGCGCGCGCCTCGGCGGCGTCCACCGAGGCCAGCGGGACCTCGCCGATCCGCGCCCGCCGCCGCATCCAGCGCGCGGCCTCCTCCCGGTTCGCCGCCGCCGCCCCGGCGAGGCGGGCCCGCTCCCGGGATTCCACCGCGAGGAAGTAGAGCCGCGCCGCCTGCCCGGCGAGGGAGACGCGGGCGCCCGCCGCTTCCAGCACCGCCGCCTCGAACCCGGCGTTCGCCGCCCGCGCCCGGGGCGTGGCGGAGTTCCACAGGGCCGCCTCCCAGGACAGGTCGAGCGAGAGCCCGTAGGCCACATATTCGGTGGAGAGGACTTCGCCTTCGGCGAGGCCGGGGATCGGCAGGCCGATGAAGTTCCGCCGCTCGGCCAGCCGGGACGCGCCGGCGTCGGCGCGCGGGAACAGCGCGCTCCGCGCGGCGCCGGCTTCCGCGGCGGCCTGCGCCAGCCGCGCCGCCGCCCGTTCGAGGTCGAGGTTGCGGGCCAGCGCGCGCTCCACCACCCGGTCGAGTTCCGGTTCCCCGAAGGAAGTCCACCAGTCGGCCGGGGCGGCGCCGGGGGTCTCCGGCGCCGCCGCCGGGCTCGGCTCCGCGGCGAAGTCCAGTTCCGGTTCACTGACCGGCGCCCGGAGCCCGCCGCAGCCGGCGGCCGCCGCCGTGACCGTTGCGACGGCGAGGGCCGTTCCCGCTGCTCGCATATCGCGTCGGCGGAGTGTAGTAACCGGGGGCCGCCGGCGGCGCGCTCGCGCGCGCCGGTTTCAGGAACGGAGGCTCAGGCCGACTCGGCCCCGAGGGGCGTCCCCGAGATGGCGCCATCGAAGATCGAAGGCCCCGGCCGTCGCCGCGCCGCTCCGGTACCGGTTCTGTCGCTCCCGCGTCCCGTAACCGTCACGGACGCGCTTCCCCGCCGGAGCCCCCTTCCCCCGGCGCCGCGCCGTCCGGCCGTCGCGCGTCCGCACGGCGGCGGATGCTCCTCCAGATATCGCCAAAGGGCCTCCGCGACCCAGCGGTGACCCGTCGGCGTCCAGTGCCCGTCGTAGGGAAACCTCGCGTTCCGCGGATCCCCCCGGATACTGCTGATGTACTCGCGCTGTCCGATGACCGGGATTCCACGCTCGTCGGCCATGGCCCGTATGGCGGCGTCCCCGCGAGCGGCGAAACTCTCGTGCAGGAGGAGCACGAGTCGAAACCGGTCGCGCGCCGCCCGCGCAGCGAACTCGTCCAGCGCGAAGGCGGTCATCTCGAGCGCCTCCGCGAACACCGGCGGAAGGCTGCTCGCCGCCCTCGGCGCGTCGGTGATGCCGAGGACGAGGTTCCCCCACCCCAGGCGCGCGGGAGGCCGCCAACCGCGCAGCGCCGGCGCCGAGTCGGCCAGCCGCCGCCACCGCCGCCGCGACGACCAAAGGGCTTCGCGCGACAGGAAACGGCCGACGAGCGCGGTGGTTTCCCGTTCCAGGCGGCCCCACAGGTACGACTCCGAGCGCAGTTGCGCGAGGCGCCCGCCCGAGCGCCGACGCGAGGAGCGGATCCACTCGCGCGCCGCGGGGGAGGATTCGTCAGGCAGCCGCAGCCGGACGCGTCCTTCGAGGTCCCGTTCGGCGGTCGCGTACAACTCGGCCGCCGGCGGGCCGTAGAGCACTTCCCACAGCGCGCCGGAGTTGGCCTCGTAGTCGTTCGGCGAGGCTACGAGCACGACCACCCTCGGCCGCAGCGGCCGGACGAAGGCGTCGTAGATCGGGATCTGCTGGACCTGCCCGGTTCCCGACCGCCCGAACGCCGAAGTGCTGATCTTCAAGTCCGCCCGCTCCCGCGCCGCGAGAGCCTCCAGTCGGACCTGGGACTTCCCGGACACCTCCACTTCCGCCGCCTCGACATAGGAATCCCCGATCAGCGTGATGTGGCAACTCGGCGCGGCCGGCCCCGGCGTTGCCGGTTCCCGGTCGAGGAATCCGAGGCCGTTCGTTCTCGAGATCGTCCAGAACTCCCGGAGGTTCGTCCACCGCACTTCTTCGTTCGGTTCCAGCAGGACGCCCACTCCCGGAACGAACCGCAAGGGATACCGATGGCCGCTGAACGGTTGCGACCGGCGCAGCCATACCTCGCCGGCGATCCCCACCGCGCCCAGGCCGACGAACAGGAACAGCGCGTTCACCCGCAGGACCCGCCAGCCGCGCCGGCGCCGGCCGCTCGGTGACCCGGATCTTCGGGAGCCCCCCCCCCCCCCTCTTATGGTCATCGCCCGGCCGAGGGCCGCGGGGCGGGCGGGACCGGGAATACCGGGAATACCGGGAATACCGGGGACACCGGGATCACCCGGGGCACCGGGATCACCCTTCCGCCGGACTCCGCGATACCGCGGGCGGTTGGCGGAGTGCGGCAACCGCGGGCGGCGCGCCGCGCCGGTTTCAGAAACGGAGGCTCAGGCCGACCTGGCCCCGGCGGGTGTCCCCGAGGCCGCTGCGGATGGTGCCGTCGAAGTTGAACAGGAGCGAGCCGACGGCGCTGTCGATGAAGTTGTCGGCGTTCGTCAGGTTGAAGACTTCGAGGACCGGCTCGACCACGAGGCCGGCGCCGACCGTGAACCGGCGCGAGGCCCGGAGGTCCCAGGAGAAGAAGGCGTTGTCCCGGCGGAGCGTGTTCCGTTCGAGGATCGAGCCGTCCGCGCAGCGGCGGTCGGTCGGCTGCGCCGCGCGCTCGCCCCGGCGGTCGCACCGCTCGGAAACCGGCGACGCCGAAAGGAACCTCACCACATTGTTCAGCAGCACTTCCCCGGGCAGCCGGAGCAGCAGGTAACCGCTGAACTGGTGGCGCCGGTCGCGGTCCGACCAGCCGTACTCCGGGCCGAGGTCGGCGGCGCTGGCGTAGCGGAAGGTGAAGGGGTCGCGCTCGTTGTCGTCGTCGGAGCGGTCCTGCGCCAGGGTGTAGTGCGCCTCGAACGAGAGGAGCCGGCCGGGGGCGTCCGCGCCCCGGCGGAGGCCGACGGTGAGCGCCCGGTACCGGGAGCGGGCGCTGCTCTCCGCCACGGTCAGCGCGCCGATCCCCCCGCCGCCCGGATGCGTGCCGATCCCGAACGGTGAGCCGAGTTCCGGGTCGTTGCGGTTCACGAACCGGAAGAGTTGGTCGGTGCGCGCGTAGAGCGCCGAGACCGACGCCGTGACGCCCTCCCCGAGGACGCGCTCGACGCCGAGGCTGAAACTCCAGGTGCGCGGCAGTTCCAGGTCGCGGTCCGCCACCTGGATGTCCGGCAGGAACGGGTGTTCGCGGGAGGCGTCTATCTGCTCCTCGATCGCCGGGACCGGCCCGATCCCCGGCGAAGCGCTCGCGCGGAAGAGCGTCTGCTGGAACGCGCCGTTCGTGGTGCGGTGGCCGGCGAACACCAGACTCGGGATCCGCGCCGCGTACGACCCGGCGTTCGCCCGCACCAGGGTGAGGCCGTCGCCGGCCGGATCCCAACTGAGCCCCATTCGCGGTTGGAAGTTGTCGAGGTCGTCGGGTATCCGGCCGTTCGAAGGGAACGCCGGGTGGTCGAGGTAGGGCGCGAAGAAGGTGTCCTCGGGTTCGACGAACACTTCGGGGTTCCAGGCGCCCTCCCAGCGGAGGCCGAGGTCCAGCGTCATCGTTTCGCTCGGGTGCCAGGTGTCCTGGAGGAACACGCCGAGTTCGGTCGTCCGGATCCGCTGCCGGCCGAGATCGCCGGGGGGTATGCCGGGGACGGTGGCGGACTGCAGGAACAGGAGCACCGGCCCGGTGATCTCCGCTCCGGCGGGGCAGGCGCCGACGGAACTCGTGGAGCCGTCGGAACAGGAAACGAAACCGCTGCCGTGCGTGGCGAATCCGATGAAACCGTCCACCGAGTCGAAGATGTACCGGCCGTTGGCGAAACCCAGGAACCGCTGTTCGACCGCGGTGCGGTTGAACTCGACGCCCGCCTTGAACAGGTGGTCGCCGGCGGCGTAGGAAAGGGTGTCCACCACCTGCAGCCGCGTGTCGTAACCGGGGTCTATGGGCAGGAAGAACGGCAGCCCGATGCGGAAGCCGTCCGCGAAGTCCATCCCGATGTCCGGGAACGGCCGGCCGCCGAGTTCCGCCAGCGCCGGCGCGGCGGGAGGGGCGGCGTCCGGGAGCAGCGGCCCCCGGTACTGGCGCGGGCGGTCCTCGCGCGCCCACTGGAAGCGGAGTTCGTTGAAGGCCGCGTTGCCGAACTGCGAGCGCAGGTTCGCGTTCCCGGCGTGGGAGAAGCCGCGTTCGATCCCGTTCGCCGAAGCCCCCCACGAATCCACATCGAAGGTGCCGTTCACCTGCTCCGACCAGGTGTAGTTGTATTTGGCGGAGAGTTGGTGGCGGCCGTCCAGCGTGAAGTCCGCCTTGGCGAGCAGCGAACGGGCGTCGTCGGTGCGGCGCACCGGCCCGAACTCGTCGGCGAAGAGCCCCGGCCATCTCGACTGCAGGAAGGCGTCGAGTTTCGCCAACTCCGCGGGGTTCGCCACGATCCGCTCCTGCTGTTTGGTCTCCGCCGCCGCCTGCTGGTCGTAGGCGAGGAAGAAGAACGCGCGGTCCCTCGCCAGCGGGCCGCCGAGGGTCGCGCCGGCCTGCTGCCGGCCGAAGTCCGGTTTGCCGCCGCCGCGCGAAGCCGGGAACGGGGCGGCGATCTCGTCCCACTGGCCGAAGTAGTGGGCCGAGCCGGCGAAGCGGTTCGTCCCCGACTTCGTGACCACATTCACGAAGCCGCCGGAGGAGCGGCCGAACTCCGCGGTGGCGCCCTGGCTCACCACCACCAGTTCGGCGATCGCGTCCTGGTTGAAGGTGAACGCCGCCCGCTGGCCGCCGCGCTGCTCGCCGAAGAACGGGTTGTTGAAGTCGGCGCCGTCCACGATGAAGTTGTTGAAGATGCCGCGCTGGCCGCTGATGTTGAGTTCGTCCCCGTCCGGCCCCTGCGAGATCGCGGTCCCCGGGGTCAGCAGGGTCAGGTCGAGGAAGTTGCGCCCGTTGCTCGGCAGCGAGTCCACCACTTCTTCGCTCATTCGCTGGGAGCGCGTCACATCCTCGGCGTGGAGTTCCTCCGGCAGTTGGCTGAAGACGGTGACCGTTTCGGCGGCCACCACCCGCAGCAGGACCTCGATGTCCAGCGTCTGCCCCACCCGCAGCCGCGCGCCTTCGATCCGCTCCCGGCCGAAACCGGCGGCCGGCGGCGTTACCGTGAGGTCGTACACCCCCGGGGGGAGCAGGGTGCGGTGGAAGGTCCCGCTGCCGGAGGTTTCCACGCTGGTCGCGAGGTCGGTGTCCCGGTGGCGGATCTCCACCAGCGCGCCGGCGACCGGCTGCCCGCTCGGGTCGCGGACCGCGCCGTGGATGACGCCGGTGGTCGTTCCCGCCTGCGCGGCCGCTTCGGTGGGGACGAAAGCAACCAGCGCGGTGACGGCGACGACGACGGCGACGACGGCGGGGGCGGCGGCGGGGGCGGCGGCGGGGGCGAGCGCCGCCCGAACGGGAGCCACTTCAGGCCGCAGTCGAGTTCGGGCGACGCCGTTTATCGCGCCGGACTGCCGTTACTTCCCGGCTTCGGGAAGCGCCAGCGCGACATAGGACTCGGGCACCCGTCCGCGCTGCCCGGTCTGCACCACGATGAACTGCCGGCCTTCGTGGAGGTAGGTCATCATCCCGTACATCCCCGGCGCCGGAAGTTTCAAACTGCCCACCTTCTCGCCGGTCTTCTTGTCGTGGGCGTTCAACACCGGCGGCCCGGCCATTCCCTCGGTCGTGAGCAGCAGGTCGCCGCTGACCATCAGGATCGCCCGGCCCTGCCCGCCGACCCCGGTGAGGTCCACGCCTTCGAGCGCCGGATGGTTCTTGATCCGGTCGTTCGGCTCGCCCACCGGCTTCCACCAGAGATGCTCGCCGGTGTTCATGTCGATCGCGGTGACCCGGCTGTACGGCGGCTTGTAGATCGGCAGCCCCTGCGGCCCCGGAACGCCGATGGTGCGGAAGTTCACCCAGTCGGAAACGGTTTCGCCGATGGTCGTGCACTTGCCGCCCGGCGAAGTGCAGTCGTGCTCCGGTTGGTCGGCGTCCACGCCCGGCTGCACCATGCGGCCCGAACAGGACGGCCCGGAGGACTGGTAGAGGATCCCGGTGGTCGGGTCGAGCGCCGCCGGGTGGGTGATGTTCACGCCGGCGGTGCTCCCGCAGGCGATCCACCCCTTGTTCTCGTCATACCCCTTCGGGACGGGAGGCATGTACGGCCCGCCGATCCGGTACTGGCCGGTGATCTCGAGCGCCTCCTGGTGGAGTTCGGGGGTATAGGCGATCAGGTTCTCCGGGGAGAGGTCGAGCGGCTCGAGCGGCTCGGGAACCGTCGGCCAGGGCTGGGTTTCGGCGAGTTTCTCGCCGGGCACGATGGACTCGGGCGCTTCGCGTTCCTCGATGGGCCAGACCGGCTCGCCGGTGTCCCGGTGGAAGGCGAAGGTGAACCCCTGTTTCGTGGTCTGGATCGCCATCGGCACGGACTCGCCGTCCACGGTTACATCCGCCAGGATCGGGACATTGGGGAGGTCGTAGTTCCAGATGGGGTGGTGCGTCGTCTGGAAGTGCCAGACCCGTTCGCCGGTGTCGGCGTCGAGCGCGATGACGCTGGTGCCGAACAGGTTGTCCCCCGGACGGAATCCGCCGTAGAAGTCGATCGTCGGCGCGTTCGTCGGGATGTACACGATCCCGCGGTCGAGGTCGGCGGAGAGCGGCGCCCACGACGAAACATCCCCGGTCCACCGCCAGGCGTCGTTCTCCCAGGTGTCCATCCCGAACTCCTCTTCGGAGCGGGGAATCACATGGAACTTCCACTTGTGTTCGCCGGTCTTCGCGTCGTAGCCGAGGATGTCGCCGGGGATGTTCTCGATGCGGGTCTGGTGGTAACCCTGCGCGTGCGAGTTGCCGACGACCACGGTCCCGTTCACCACGATGGGCGGCGAGGAACTGGTGATGTATCCGACCGTCGGCGGAAGCCCCTCGTAGGGATCGTAGTTGTGGCCGAAGTCGGCGAGCAGGTCCACCACGCCGGTCTTCGGGAAACCGGGAATGTCCACCGGCTTCCCGAAACCCTCGAGGTGGTCGCCGGTGAGGCCGTCGAGGGCGTGGAGGAAGAACGCCGGGCTGATCACATAGATGACGAGGCGGCCGTCCACCATCGCGTGCCCCACGCCCTTGCCGTAACTGGAGCGCATGGACTCTTCCCAGCGGCGGGTGGCGGGTTCGCGGTAGGTCCAGACCGTTTCGCCGGTCGCCGGATCCATGGCGACCACCGTCCGCCGGTAGCCGACGACGGTGTAGAGCAGTCCGCCGATGTAACTCGGCGTGGACTTGGAGAGGAAACTGGGTTTCGGCCCGTAGTTGTCGCCGCGCCACATCCAGGCGATTTCCAGGTCCTCGAAGTTCCCCGCGTCCACCTGGTCGAGCGTCGAGGAGCGCGTGCCCCAGGCGTCGCCGCTCTGGTACCGCCACTCGCCTTCCGGGTTGCCCCGGTCCTGGGCGGACGCGGCCGGCGCGAACGCGCCCGCGGACAGCCCGAGGAAGAGGAGCGCGGCGGCGGCGGAGGCGAAGGACCGCCGGGAGGCCGTCCGGGCCGGAAACAACATCGGGGGGATCGTCATCGGGAAGGTCCTCTCTCGCGCGGGCCGCCCGCCTCCCCCGCGGAGGGCGGCGGCGGGCGGCGAGCGCGGAATCCTACCGCCCGGCGCCCCGGCCGAGCCGTCCGGGCTCACCGCAGGACGAGGAACAGGTTCGAGTAGTCGTCCGTCCAGCGGTAGGCCTCTCCCGGCTCGGCGGCCTCCCCGGAAAACGGCCGGGCGCGGGAGAGGACGCTCGGGTCGGTGACGAAGTCGGAAGACCAGGTGATGAGCGCCCAGGTGGTCTCGTAGCGGTAGGCCTCCGGGTCCGGCTCGGTCTCGGTGAGCAGGGAGATGGCGCCGAGCGCGAGCGCCTGCGCCCGGATTACCGGCGCCAGGTCCACATGGCGGTTGGAGATGTGGGCGGCGATCACGCCGCCGGGGGCCAGCCGCCGCCGGTAGAGGTCGAACGCCTCGGCGGTGAGCAGGTGGACCGGGACGGCGTCCCCGGTGAAGGCGTCGAGGACGAGGACATCCCAGGGCGCCTCCCCGGCGGCTTCCTCCCGCTCGAGGCTGAGCCGCCCGTCGCCGAGGACGACCTCGACTTCCCCGGCGGCGTCGTCCAGATAGGTGAAGTAGCGGCGGGCCACCCGTTCGACCTGCGGGTCGAGTTCGTAGAAGCGGAACCGGTCGCCGCTCCGGGAGCGCGCCGCCAGCGAACCGGCGCCGAGCCCCAGGATCCCCACCGAGAGCGGCTGCCCGGCGCGCCGCTTCGGGTGGCGGTCGAGCGCCGTCTTCACCCCGGTGCCCTCGTAGTAGTAGAGCATCGGCTCCCGACGGCGCCCCGGCGCGAGGCGCTGCGACCCGTGGCCGATCCCGCCGTGCCAGAGGTCGCGCCGCCACTCCGGGGTGTCCGGCGAGTCTTCCATCACCCGCACCGCGCCGTAGAAGTTCCGGCTGGCGTGGAGCGGCCTCCGGTGCTCCAGCCAGGTTACGGCGAGCGCCAGCCCGGCCACCCCGGCGAGGGCGCCCCGGAGCGCGGCGCGGGGCAGGCTCCGGGAGGTCGAGGCCGCGCCGGCGAACGGGGCGGCGGCGCCGAGGACCAGGGCGAGCGGGTATTCCCAGGTGTTCGGGAACAGGAGCGGGCTCAGCAGCGAGGCGGAGAGCCCGCCCGCCGCGCCCCCGGCGGTGAGGGAGAGGTAGAAGCCGGTCAGCCGGGCCGGCGCCGGGCGCCGCCGGGCGATCTCGGCGTGGGCGGTCCAGCCGGCGGCGAACAGGAAGGCGAGGCCGGCGGCGGCGTGCGAGAGGAGCGGCCGGTCGAGCCCGGTGGTGATGTCCGCGAGCCAGACCAGCAGGCAGGCGGCGGCGAGCAGGAAGACCGCCGGGGTCAGCGCGCGCCGCGGGAAGCGGTCCGGCGCGCCGAAGGCGAGGACGAAGGTGACCAGGTACACCGCGAGCGGGGCGATCCAGAGGAACGGCGCGGCGGCCACATCCCGGGTCAGATGGGTGGTTACGGAGACCAGGGCGAAGGACGCCGCGGCCGCGAGGAGGGCGGGCGCGAGGCGGGCGGCGAGGCGGGGCCGGGCCGGGGGCGGCGGGTCGGCGGCGGGGTCGGCGGGCGGGGGCGGTGTTCCGGCGGCTGGGTCTGGGGCCGGGGGCGGCGAGTCGGCGGCGGCCGTCGGTGGCGTTCCGGCGGCCGGGGCGGCGGCCGGGGGCGGCGGGTCGGCGGCGCGGCGGGTGAGCAGCGCGCCGGCGCCGACGGTGGCCGCGCCGAGGAGGGCGAATCCGGCCGTCCACCAGCCGGCCTGGGCGGCGACGCCGAGGAACGGCTCCACCGCGACCGGGTAGAGCAGGAGGCCGAGGAGCGAACCGGTGTTCGAGACCGCGAAGAACCGGTAGGGCGAACCGGAGGTCCCCTTGCGTCCGCCGCCCCCGGCCAGCCAGGCGGAGACCAGCGGGGTGGTCGCCGCGCCGAGGACGAAGGGCAACCCCGGCCCGGCGAGCAGGGTGAGCAGGATCCGCGGCCCCGGCGCCTCGCCGCCCGCCGGCGCCCACCCGGCGGCCGGCAGCGGGGGGAGGAAGAACAGGAGGGCGGCGACGACGAGCGCGGCGTGGACGGCCACCTGGCGGCGCCGCGGGACGCGCGTGGCGAGCAGGTGCGCGTAGAGGTAGCCGCCGAGCAGGGCGGTCTGGAAGAAGAACAGCGCCACCGCCCAGACCATCGGCGCCCCGCCGTACCAGGGCAGCAGCGCCCGGGCGGCGAGCGGCTGCACGGAGAAGAGCAGGAACGCCCCGAGGAAGATCGCCCCCCCGGCCAGCCACCGCGCCCCCCGGAGGGGGTCGATCCTCAAAGCGCCGATCCGCAAGCGCCCGCTCCGAAGGGGGTCGATCCGCAAGGGGCTCGATCCGTGGGGTGTCGATCCACGAGGGGGTCGATCCGTAGGGGCTCGACCCACATGGGGGTCGATCCAGAAGGGGGTCGATCCGTCGGGGGTCGATCCGCAATGGCTCGATCCGTCGGGGGTCGATCCGCAAGGGCTCGATCCGTCGGGGGTCGATCCGCAAGGGCTCGATCCGTCGGGGGTCGATCCGTAGGGTTCTCGATCCGTAGGGGTTCGATCCACAAGGGGGTCGATCCAGAAGGGGCTCGATCCGAAGGGCTCTCGATCCGTAGGGGCTCGACCCAGAAGGGGGTCGATCCGAGGGGGCTCGATCCGAAGGGGGTCGATCCGAGGGGGCTCGATCCGAAGGGGCTCGATCCGAAGGGGCTCGATCCGAAGGGGCTCGATCCGAAGGGGCTCGATCCGTAGGGGGCTCGATCCGTAGGGGGCTCGATCCGAAGGGGCTCGATCCGTAGGGGGCTCGATCCGAAGGGGGTCGATCCGCAGGGGTCGCGATCGGCAGGGTCTCGACCCGTCGAGGCTCGATCCGCAGGGGGTCGATCCGCAAGGGTCGCGATCCGCAAGGGGCTCGATCCGCAGAGGTCTCGATCCGAAGGGGGTCGATCCGCAAGGGTCGCGGTCCACAAGGGGCTCGATCCGCGGGGGGTCGAACGGCAAGGGGCTCGATCCGCAGGGGGCTCGATCCGAAGGGGCTCGATCCGTCGGGGGTCGATCCGTCGAGGGTCGATCCGTCGAGGGTCGATCCGTAGGGTTCTCGATCCGTAGGGGCTCGATCCACGGGGGGCTCGATCCACAAGGGGGTCGATCCGTAGGGGCTCGATCCGTAGGGGCTCGATCCGTAGGGGCTCGATCCGTAGGGGCTCGATCCGTAGGGGCTCGATCCGTAGGGGTCTCGATCCGAAGGGGGTCGATCCGCATGGGTCGCGATCCGCAGGGTCTCGATCGGTAGGGTCTCGATCGGCAGGGTCTCGATCGGCAGGGTCTCGATCGGCAGGGTCTCGATCCGTGGAGGCTCGATCCGCAGGGGGTCGATCCGCATGGGTCGCGATCCGCAAGGGGCTCGATGTGTGGAGGCTCGATCCGCAGAGGTCTCGATCCGAAGAGTGTCGATCCGCAAGGGTCGCGGTCCACAAGGGGCTCGATCCGCGGGGAGTCGAACGGCAAGGGGCTCGATCCGCAGGGGGCTCGATCCGTAGAGGCTCGATCCGGAGGGGGTCGATCCGCCGAGTTTCGACCCGCAGGGGGCTCGATCCGTGGGGTGTCGATCCGAAGGGGGTCGATCCGAAGGGGGTCGATCCGAAGGGGGTCGATCCGCGGAGTCTCGACCAGCAAGGGGTTCGATCCGCCGGGGCTCGATCCACTTGGGCCTCGATCCGCAGGGGTCTCGATCCGCAAGGGGGTCGATCCGCCGGGGTCTCGATCCGCAAGGGGCTCGATCCGCAAGGGGCTCGATCCGTGGGGGCTCGATCCGTCGGGGCTCGATCCACAGGGGCTCGATCCGCCGGGGCTCGATCCACGAGGGGGTCGATCCGAAAAGGCTCGATCCACGAGGGGGTCGATCCGCAGGGACTCGATCCGTAGGGGCTCGATCCAAGGGATCGATCCGACGAAACGCGACTCGTAAGGACTCGATCCGCAGGGGCTCGATCCGTAGGGGCTCGATCCAGAAGGGGGTCGATCCGAGGGGGCTCGATCGGCAGGGGGCCGATCCCGCGCACCGCCGCTTCGGCGAACCGCCGCCGTCGGGCGGCGCTTTCCCGCAGGCCTTCCCGCGCGCCGCCGAGGGCGCTTCCGCTCATCCCTTCACGCTCCTCCCGCTGCGTAGAATACGGGCCGCGCCATGCCGAAACCCAAGTCCCGCCCCTCCCGTCCGCCCGCCGCTTCCGCCCCGCGTCCCGGCCCGAAACCGCCGGCGAAACGGCCCGCCGAGCCGACCGGCCGGGGGAGCGGCGCGCTGCTGCTCGTCGCCGGCCTCCTCGCCCTCGGCGGCGCGGTCTTCTTCATCTCCGCGTTCGAGGACGACACCACCGAGACCGCCTCCGCGATCTCGTACGACACGCCGACAACGGAAGCGACCCAGGCGGCCGTCAAGACCTTCCCCTACTACGACAGCGCCGACGAAGCCAAGCCCTTCCCGGTGACGCTGCCCCCCTCGTCCTACAGCAACGAAACCCTGCAGCGCGCCTACGGCCTCGCCAAGGAGATCCCGGAAGTGCTCGCGCAACTCCCGTGTCTGTGCGGCTGCCACATGCAGGCGGAGGATCACGGCAGCCTGCTCGACTGCTATGTGGACGACCACGCCGCCACTTGAAGCACCTGTCTCCAGGAGGTCCTCCTGGCCAAGCAGATGCACGACGACGGCGAAGAACCGGAAGCGATCCGCGAAGCGATCTACCGCCACGACTTCACGGACATCCCCCTCCGCTGACCTGACCGCGCCGAAGGGCGCCACCCCGCCGCCGACCGGCGGGTAACACCGACGGGTAACGACCGGCCGGCAACAACTGGCCGGCAACAACTGGCCGGCAACGACTGGCCGGTAACGACTGGCGGGCCGCCGCCCGCGGCGGCCGGGACGGGCAAGGCGGCCCCGCCCGATCGGGGCGGGATTCACGCCGACAGTCGAGCCGCCTCGAAGAGTCCTGCGGCCGACCGCGAGTGCCGGTCGTTATCGCAACTCGGCGCGTAGCGAAACCGGACTCACCGCACCGACCGGAGTTCGGCGAGTTCCGCGAGGAGGTCCTCGATCGTCTCGTCGCCCGGCCATGCGCCTTTCAGCGCGTCCCGGTCGAAGTTCCTCGCTCGCTCGACGACTCCGGGAGGAATCGCCGCGGCGCCGGGAACATGGCCGCAAGGCGTTCGGTCGAACGCCTCATGCCGGTCGACCCGCGGCATCATGTGTCGAGCCAGCATCGCGCGCGGGCTTCCGTCGGCCCGGAAATGCACGACCCCGGTCACCGTGGCGTCCGTGCCCCACAGCGAACGCAACGCCTCTCGATCCACGGCCCCGGCGTCGAGTTGCCCGGGAAGGAAACTGCCGTCCTTCAGCCGGAGGAGGAACCGCCCGTCGTCGTGTTCGATGCCGTCGAGCCGACCGGTCACGATGAATCCCCTCGCCGGCGGGAGCATCCCGAGTCGCGCTTCGGCGCGGGCGGCCGCCGCTCGATCCCAGGCGAAGCCCCGCCCCCCGGCCTCGTCCGGCGTCAGCGCATACCCGGCGTCGGGATACCCGGCCGCCCGACCGAAGGCGAGCATCGCTTCGAGTACGCCCCGGTCGTCGCACATACCGGGCGCCGTCTCCGATTCCCCGGTAACCGACCGAACGGCCTCCCCCACCAAGTCGAGCGCGGTGTCCTCGAGATCCACTCGTTCGCGCCCCTTCCGGAGCGGCGAGTACACGAACCGGTCGCGGGCGGTCTCGACCAGGCAGAACGCCCGAAAGCCGATCGAACCGGCGCCGAACCCGGTGATCGCGAAAGCCAGCGTCTCTTCGAGCCACTTCGGGCGCGCGCCGCGGGCGGTCGAGATCCCGGTGGCCCGGAGGCGCGTGACGCGTTCGGCCAAGCGCCGCAGGGCGCCGACGATCTTCGTGAGCGTTGCCTTCGGTATCTCGCCGCCGCGCGCGTCGAGCCCATCGACCCGGAGGGTGTAACCGCGTGTCTTCGAGAACTCGCCGATCTCCTTCGGCGGGCGCCGCCCCCTCGCGCCGACCGTCCGTCTTGCCCCGTCCGCCGTCCCGAACCATAGCGGCGGACGGAGACCAGGCGCGGGAGCGGCCCCGGGACGGGGCGGTCAGCCTGCCTCCGCCTCGGCGCGGCGGGCGGCCGGCGGTCTCACATCCAGCACGCGCACTTCGACGCGATCCCGTTCCTCGGGAGTCAGGTTCTCGACCAGTCGGCGGTGCAACTGCTCGCGCGTCTCCGGGCGGATCCCCTTCGGAGGGCGCGCGATAGGTCGTGAGGCGCCGGAAACTCCGAACCACAGGACGAGGTAGATGCCTCGCCCCATCGCTTCCGGCATGGCCGCGTACTTGGGAATCAATTGCTCCCGTACGGCGGTCCAGAGATCGCGATGCCACTGGCGCTTGATCTCGATCGGTATGGCGAACCCGTCGCAGCGCACCAGCAGGTCCGACCGCGCGCCCCCGGCGTGGCGCGCCTCCGGCGCGATCGGGCAAGCGCTTCCCAGCCGCCCGCGCAGCGCGCCGAGCAGCGCGTCGCGACACGATTCCTCGGGTTTCGGTTCGACCGCGCCGCCATGCGAGTCCTCGTTCCAGAACGGCCGCCACGCGTTCTCGTCACTTCCGGCGAACTCCGCGGCCAGGTCGTCGAGATGGTCGGCGACGAACGCGGAGAGGTCCGCCGCGTTCGCCGGACGCCCCCCGCGCAGGGCCTCGGCGACGCGATCGGCGGAAGCGTGGCGGAAGCCGACATCGGCCACGGTCCGCCGCCGGCGATCCCGGGCCGCCTCCAAGCGAGGGCGCCACCGGGACAGCGCCCGATCGGCGATGAGGGATTCGAGCGCCCTTCCGGCGTCGGCTCCCGCGGAGCGGCCGAGTCGGCGAATGAAGTCCGCGATCCGTTCGGGGGCCCGGTCGGCCAACCCCAGGACCCTGGCTTCGTAAGGCTCCTCCGGCCGGAACATGGCGCCGAAACGGGTGACCAGCAGGCGGAGGGTGACCGGGTCCATCCCCTCGTCCGGAACACGCGCATCCAAGTCGGGGCACAGGAACACGGCGGCCTCCCGCGCGGCTTCCTCGTCCCGCGTCAGGGTTTCGAAGCGGTCACGGTAGGCGTCGGGCGCCGCCGCGAGACCCGCAGCCACCCAGTGCGGCCGCTGGGCCACGGTCATGCTCTTCGATGCCGCCTTTCGCGCGACAACGCGAAGCAACCCGTCCCGGTCGGCGTGGGCGATCGCAGCCCAGAGGAGCAGGTCGAGAACCTGCAGTTGACCGCCCAGACCGCGCACGGGAAAGCCGCTGAGCAGCGGCAGGGCCGCCTGGCGCGCTACGCCGGCGTATTGCCGGTCTCCCACCAGCAGGTCGAGGTGTACCCGACTCTCGCTGCCTTTCGCGATCTCCGCCTTCGCCCAACGGACGAGAACTCTCGCCGTGAGTTCGGGTCGCGAGCGAGCGAGTTCCCGATACCAGGGCGGCGGCTCCAGGCGGTTCGTCGGGGCGGTGAAATAGAAGGCGAGCGCCCGAAGCCACTGATCGTCGCCCAGCGTCTCCAGGCGCTCGGGACACTCCCTCTCCATGACTTCGAGACCGGCGAGGAACGGCCACGCGAGCGAGTGGATCCCCGAACTCGCGTGGAAATCGAAGATCGCGTCCTCGTCCGGGACATCGTCGCGCCACGGCGCGCGCGCCAGGGCGCCGACGACCACCCGGCGCAGGGCCGGATCGGAGAGGCGCCAGCCCCGGCCCGGCGCGCTCAGGTACTCCTCGAGCGATCCCAGGTATTCCCAGGCGAGGCGGCGGAGCAGCGCCGGCGAGGCCCGGTTCTCGCGGAACGCCTCGAGTTCGTCCTCGATCCGTCGAGCCATCGCCGAGTCCCTCCTCCGCCGCTCCTCGACGAATGGCCGTTCCTGCTCGCGCAAGTCGAGATACCCGGCGGGGAGATCGGTCTTGAGCAACCGGCGGAAACGGGCCGCCATTCCGCGACGGAAAGCCCGGCCAATCAGTTCCTTCGCGCGGATCCTTTCCGCGCCGGCCCTTTCGACCGCCCGTTCCAGCAACCAGTCCGCGAGAAGCGGTCGAGCGATCGCCATCTCGACCGCCAGGGAGAGGCAGAAGCGACCGAAGCCTTCGGGCGGGCGGGCGATTCCCAGGGTCGCCGCCACTTCCCGAACCGCCGGGTCGAAGTCCTCGGTTTCCGGACACCGCTCCCATCCTTCGCGCCAGAGTTCGACCAGTCGCTGCGGACGCGCTTCCAGCCACTTTCGGACCCGGAGCACCGCTCCGTCCGAGCCGACGGTCGAGCGCTGCCGGCTTTCCCGGCCGAGGCGAAGCCAATCGTAGATCTCGGTAGTGGAAGCGCCATCGCCATGCTCCTCCATACCCTGCGTCACCAACTCCAGCGGGAGGTGGGCGAGGAACCGATTCTCGAGCGCGGCCCAATGGTCGGGCAAACGAACCCGCAGCGCGGCGAGCAGCCCCGGAAGGCGCCCGGAGTGTTCGGCCTTCGTCAGGCTCCGGAGCCAGAAGCCGTCGTACCTCCCGACCAGTTGTTCCGGCTGGTCGAGCAGGTAGTCCCAGACCTGCTCGGGGGTGATCTCCTCCGGATACATCCGTCCCAGCAGAGTCCCCAACAGTTCGCGATAGTGATCGCTAACGACGCCGCTTCGAATGTCTCCCGCCAGTCGCCGAAGTTCGGCGCGCCGTCTCTTTTCGTCGACGCAGTTGTGGATGAAGGCGTCGAGCGCGTAACGGGTGACTTCGTACCATCTCGTCCCGTCGCGGGCGACTTCCATGAGTCGGTCGGCAAACGCGGGCATCGGCCGGCCGAGGCTCAGGGCCCGCGCCGCGATTCCGGCGAGTACTTGCGCCGAACGGCCGCGATCGGCGGATTCGAGTTCGGCGCGGAGCGTCGGCGCCATTTCGGGAACCGCCAGCAGTCGGAGGAAGTCCGCGGGGAAGCGGTGCGCGCCGAGTTCCGGCGCCGTCGCGCGCATCTCGCGGAGCAACCGGCGCTTGTCGGTCGGGGTGAAGTCGTGGATGTCGCCGTAGGCCGCGATCCCCACCGGATCCCGAACGAGGAGATGGGGCCGCGCCTTCGCCGAATGCGCGGCCAACCAGGCAGCCAAGCCGCGGAGCGGCGACGGAATGGCCTCCTTGTCGGTGCTCAACAGCGCGAGGACGCGGCCCACCGGCAAACCCTCCTCGATCCGGCGAGCCAGGTACCGCGCACCCAGGAACTCCGCCACTTGCCGGTGCGCCGGGGAGAACCGCTCGCTTCCTCCGTCGGAAGTGAAGAGCCCCGCGCCGAGCGCCGCCCGAGCCGCGAAGTCGGACGACGGCGCCAGGGAGTCGATCGCCGGCCAATCGTCGGTCGCGTCCTTCGCGTACCGCGAGCACCCCTCGGCGCCGGCGAGCAGGAGCGCCGCGTCGAGTTCACCGGCCGCATCCACCAGCGCGGCGGCGGCGAACCGTTCCTGCCCGGAGTGGAGATGCTCGTCGTTGTATTCGCCGGTCAGGCGCTCACAGGCCGCTTCCAGGACTTCGCGATAACTGTCCTGCCAAGTCCCGCCGGAGGCGGCGAAAGCGCGGATGGAATTCAGGAGGGCGAGCGGGTTCCGCAGCCACGCATGGAACCCCCGCGCTCTCGCCGCCTTCAGGAAACCGTCCGCCTCGGTCGAAGCCGGCGTCGAGGCAGGCAGGGAGCGGACGAACCGCTCGATCTCGAAGTCCCGAAGCGGTTCGAGCCGCAACACCTTCACTTCTCCCCCGGGCGCGGCCTCTTCCAGCGGGGTGACATCCGTCCGCCCGAACCAGTCCGCGGCGCGGCACGAAAGCCGGAACCGGCGGCGGCCCAAGGCGCGAAGGCGCTGCACCACCCGGTCGAGCGGCTCGCGCGGATCGCCGGACGCCGCGCGCACCTCGTCGAGCCCGTCGATGAAGAGCGTTCCCTCGCCGACCGGCTCTTCGGCCGGCAACCGCAGGAACTCGCGCGCCGAAAAGTACCGGGCGGCGTCGCCGAGCGCCTCCGCTTCCCGCCGGAACTCGAAGGTCTTGCCCGAACCGGGGTCGCCGAGCAGGACGAAGGCGGCCTCGCTTCGGAACGCGGACAGCGGCCGCGCCCCGCGGGCGGCATTCGCCGCTTCGGTGACCGTCCGTACGATCGGCTTCATCGGTCCGGCTCCACCCAGTATCCCGCCGGAGCAGAGAGGAACTCCCCCAACGACATGCCGTCCGGGCCGACCAACACCTCGCTCGCGTGCGGGTAGCGCTCCCGGAACGCCGCCAGACCTCGATGACGGGGCCCCCGCCTCCGGATGGTGACTTCGATGGCCGCGAGTTTGGGGCCCCGTTCGACGACGAAGTCCACTTCGAGCGCGCCTTCCCGCCAGTAGCGGACCCGCTCCCCGATCTCCCGGGTGTTCAGCAGGTGCGCCCCCACCGCGCTCGCCGCCAGCCGGCCCCAGAAGGTCCGATCGGCCCGCGCTTCCTCGAACGAACGCCCCGAGTCGAAAGTCATCAGGGAAGTGTCGAGGACATTGAGTTTGGGGCTCGAAGGCCGCATCGAGAACGGTCCGGCGTACTGTTCGAGCCCGGCGACGAGGCCGATGCGTTCGAGGAGGTCGAGATAACGGGCGAGCGTGGTCGTGTTCGACTTGTCCGCCAACTGGCCGCGCATCTTGTTGTAGGAGAGGATCTGCCCCGACAGGCCCGCGGAGAACTCGAAGAGCCGGGTCAGGAGCGCCGGCCGGTCGATCCGCGCCCTGGCGATCAGGTCGCGCTCGAGGCTCGCGTCCACCACCGATCGGCGGATGCAGGCGCGCCACGACCGGGGATTCGCCTCGTCCGGCCGGGCGCCCGGATAGCCGCCGAAGAACAGGAACCGGTCGAGGTCCACGCCGAAGGCCGCCTTCATCTCCCCGAAGGACCACGGGCCGGTCTCGATCATGTCCAACCGGCCCATGAGACTCCCGCCCGAGCCGTGCTGCATCATCAGCGGCGACGAACCCGAAATCACGACCCGCAACGGGCAGTCCCGAAAGCGGTCCGCGTCCCAGAGCCCTTTCACGGTTCGGGACCAGTGGGGCACGCCCTGGATTTCGTCGAGGGCGAGAACGAACCCCCGAGGATCGTTCTCCGCCTGTTCGCGCGCCCACTGCCAGATCTCCGCCAGCCAGTTCGCGTCCCGAACCACCAGCGGCGCGAACGGCGCACCCGGAAGGTCCGGCAGGTCCGGCGCCCGGTCGCGGTGGGCGGTCGACCCCATCCGGCCCAACGCGACCAGGCCCGATGGCAACCCGCAACGCCCCAACGCCTGGCGAATGATGGTCGTCTTCCCCGTCCGGCGAGGCCCGAAGACCGCCTGGACCCGCTCCGGCGCCTCCACCAGCCGCTCCCGCAGGACCGCCACCTGCTCCCGCTCGAACTCCTGCCGCCGCATGACGGGATTATGACGATTTGTTCCATTTTGGGCTACTTCGTAATATCGAGGGACGGCGGTGGCGCCGTTCTCCGGGATCGAGAGAAGCCCGACCCCGCGGGGTACTCCCGGCGCCGCACGGTGGCGGTCCCCGCCGCTCGGTCGACCGAACCGGTTCCGCCGTCTCCCGGCTACCGGAGAGGCCGCCGGGAGCGCGCGGATCCGGCCCCGGCGGCGCGCGCCTCGCCGGCGACGCGGACGCGGACCCGGCGGGCGTCACCGGGGAGGTAGGCGAGCGGGAGGTCCTCGCGTTCGACCACTTCCGGCGAGCCCTCGACCGCTCCCGCGGCGACGGCGCGGCGCCCGGCCTCCTCGGTCGCTTCGCGGAAGGCCTCCTCGCGGGTGGCGCCGTGGAACACCCGGTCCACCTCGCCGCCCACCCGCGCCACCGCGGCGCCGACCGCGTTCGCCACCTCGCCGTGCGGCGGCCGCTCGACGCGGGAGATCCCCGGCAACTCCGCCGGGAGCAGGAACGCGCCGCCGCCGACCGCCAGCAGCGGGAGGTCGCGCGCGTCCGGCTTCATCCGGTCCACCGCCTCCCCGAGCCGCTCGGCGAGTGATCCGGCGAACCGGCGGAGCGCGCCGGCGCGGAGCCCGCGGACCGCCGCCCGGTCGCCGAGCCCGACCCATCCCGCCGCCACCGCCGCGTCGGTGGCGGTCAGCGTCGTCCCGCCGAAGACCAGCGCCGACTGCTCGAGGCGGAACCCCACGCTCGACGGGCCGACCGCGGCGCCGTCCGGGGACACGACGCTCCCGCCGCCGATCGCCAGCGACAGCAGGTCCGGCATCCGGAACAGCGTCCGCACGCCGCCGATCTCCACTTCCCGCGGCGCTTCGCGGGGGAACCCGGCGGCGAGGCAGCCGATGTCCGTCGTGGTGCCGCCCACATCCACGACGACCGCGTCGCGGAGGTCGGAGAGGAACGCCGCGCCGATCATGCTGTTCGTGGGGCCCGAAGACAGGCAGAGGACCGGCGTTTCGGCGGCGGCGGAGACTTCCGCCACCGTGCCGTCGTTTCGCGCGAGGAACAGCGGCGCGGCGATGCCGCTCGCTTCGAGCGCGCGGCGGAAGGACGAGAACACCCGGCGGGCGAGCGGGCCGAGCGCGGCGTTCAGGAGGCCGGCGTTCTCCCGGCCCAGCAGGCCGAGGCGGCCGAGGCGCCGGGACTGGGTGATCCGGGCGTCCGGGTGGACTTCCGCGAGGATCCCGGCGGCGCGTTCCTCCGCGGAGCCCTCGATCGGGGCGAACACCGACGAGAGCGCGATCTCCCGAATCCCGGCGGCGCGGATTTCCCGGCCGGCGCGGGCGACTTCCCGCTCGTCGAGCGGCGCGATCGGCCGCCCGTCGCACTCGGCGCCGCCTTCCACGGAGAACACCGGGCCGCGCACCCGGTCGGCGAGGCGGGGCGGCCAGTCGCAGAACGGGGGCAGCGAGGCGCTCGCCGGAAGCCCCACCCGGACCGCCGCGACCCGCGCCAGGCCGTCGCCGGTGACCACCGCGTTCGTGAAGTGCGTCGTGCCGATGACCACCCGCCGCACCGCCGACTCCTCGCCGGCGGCGGCTTCGCGGAGGGCGCGGGCGATGCCGCCGGTCACCTCCGGGGTGGTCGGCGTCTTGACGGCGCGGCGGACGGCGCCGTCCGCCATGAGCGCGGCGTCGGTGTGCGTGCCGCCGACATCCACGCCGACATCGAAGACGGCCGGCGGACCGGCGGCCGTCCCCGAGGTCACGGGGACTCCCCGGGGAAGACGGAGACGAAGTCGAGGTCGTAGCCGAAGGCGCGCGGCCCCACCGCGCGGAGTCCGGCTTCGGTCTTCAGCGCCGGCGGGACATCCAGCGCGATGACCCGGACCCGCTGGCCGTAGGCGATCACCTCCGTTCCCAGCGCTTCGCCGGTGGCCGAGTCCACCACGCAGAGGATCTCCGGGGTCATCGCCAGCGGCTCGCCGTCCCGCAGGGCCAGCGTGAACTCGTTTTGGAAGTGGAGCGCGAGTTCGGCTCCCCGGTCCGGCCCCAGCCCGGCGATGCGGGCGGTCCCGCGCAGGAAGCCGCGGGTCGTCCGCCGATCCATGTCGCTGACCTTGCCGGTGAAGAGGAGGAGGCCTCCTTCGGAGTCGAGCACCGCCGCCACCGGGTCGGCCTTCCGCTCGCGGGCCGAGCGAACCGCCGCGCCGATGCGGAGGGCGCGGGTGACCGAGCCGCGCACCGCCCAGCGCCGCACTTCCGCCCCGGTCCGGGGCGCCTTGCAGGTGGCGGCGATGGAGCCCACTTCGGTGACGGCGGCCCGGCCCAGCCGCTCCTGCCACTTCCAACTCGCGGCGCGTTCGACGACCACGATGTTGTCCCGGATGTCCGCCAGGCAGAAGGGGTAGTTGCGGAGACCGGCGATGGCGAAGGTGGTCATCTGGGCTTCGGGGAACGCCCGGCCCATGCAGTCGGCGTCGAGCACCGGGAGTCCGGTGCGGGCGGCGACGAGGAAGCCCTGGAGCGAGTTCGCGCCGCCGATCTCCAGCGGCATGACCGCCCGGAACTTCCGGCCGAGGCGCTCCTCCATGAAGCGGACCGGGCGGGCGGCGACCTCCGGGTCGGGGAGGCGCTCCTCCGAGACCAGCGGGGCGCCCATGGTGGAAACCACCGCGACGAGGTCGTCGTCGGCCACCGCGTCCGCCGGGAGGAGGCGCGGGCGGAACCCGGCGGCGCACTCCGCGCGCAGGTTCAGCAGCGAGTGCCGGGGATTCCCGCCGCCGCCCGCGCCGAGGATCCAGGCGCCGACCGCGAGGGCCTCCAGGTCCTCCGGCGAGAGTTCCCGTCCGCCGGGAAGGGCCCCGTCCATGCCGCGGCGATGCTACCGGCCCGCGGGGAGGGCGCCCCGCCCCCGCTCCCGCTTGCCGACCGCGCCGCGGAGGGGCGAACCGCCCGTTCGCGAGCCTTCCCGCCGGCGCCCCGCTCCCCCTTCCCGACCGCGGCGGCGCCTCTCCCGGTGGCGGGTACGCTCACCGCCGCCCGTGCCGACCCTCCACCTGCTGACGATCGGGCAGGCGCCGCGTGGGGACATCACGCCCGAAATCGCCGGGTGGATCGGCGATTGGCCCGGTCTCGAAGTCCGCGAAGCCGGGGCGCTGGACGGCCTCTCGCGGGCGGAGATCGAGCGGGCCGGCCGCGCCGGGAACGCCGACGGCGGCCCGCCGCTCGTGTCCCGCCTCCGGGACGGTTCGGAGGTCGTCGTCCCGGCCGGGTTCGTCGAGCCCCGCCTGCTGTGGCTGGCGGAGGCGGTTCCGCCGGGGGACCTCGGCGCGATCCTCTGCACCGGGCGGTTCGAGGGCGCCCCAGCCCGGATCGTCCCCCGGATGGTCCGGGCGGACGCGGCGTTCGAGGAGGCGCTCGCACTCGCCGCCCCGCGCGGGGCGGCCGTCGGCGTCCTCGTTCCCCACGAACGCCAACTCGGGGACGCCCTGAGCCGGGTCCCCCCGGGACGGCGCGCCCTCGCCGCCGCCTGGTCCCCCTACGGGCCGGCGGAGACCCGGCGGGCCTCGCTGCTCGAAGTCGTCGAGCGGCGGTTCGCCGGCGCGGGGCTCATCGGGCTGAACTGCCTCGGCTACACCGGGGCGGACGCGCAGGCGGTCGAGGCCGCGACCGGGACGCCGGTAACGCTCGCGCGCCGGGCGCTGGCGGACGCCGTCCGCGCCCGCCTCGCGGAGGCCGCGAACCCGCGCCGCGCCGGAATCCCCGACCGCCGCCGGGCGGCGGCGCTCCCCTGACCGGCCCCGGAGCGGCGCCCGCGCGGCGCCACCCCACGCTGTTCGAGTCGGGCGGGCTCGTCCTCCTCGCCGCCGCGGTCGCCCTGCTCGGCGCGGTCGTCGGCATGGAACTCCTCACCCGCGTGGGGATCACGCCCAACAGTTCCGTCATCGGCGCCGCGCTCGCCATCGCGGTGTCCCGGCTGCCGCTCGCCGCCGCCCGGCGCCTCCGCAGCCTCGAGCGGCAGAACCTGCTCCAGACGGTGATCTCCGCCGCCACCTTCGGCGGCGCTAACGCCGTGCTCCTCCCCGCCGGGGCGGTGTGGCTGTTCGGACGCCCCGACCTGGTCCCGGTGATGGTGCTCGGCGCGCTGGCCGGGGCGCTGGTGGACCTCCTGCTGCTGTTCCGCCTGTTCGGGAGCCGCCTCTTCCCCGCCGAGGGGCTTTGGCCGGCGGGCGTGGCCACCGCCGAGTGCCTGCGGGCCGGGGACGAGCGGGGGGCGCGCGCCCGGCTGCTCGGGCTCGGCGCGCTGCTCGGCGGGGGCGGCCGGCTGCTGGGGATCCCGACGGACATCGTGGGGATCTGCTGGATCGGGAACGAGGCGGCGCTCACCGCCTTCGGGCTGGGGCTGGTGCTCCGGGCGCACGCGCCGGACTGGTTCGGGGCGGACCTGGCCGCGCTCCATGCGCCCCACGGCGTGATGATCGGCGCGGGGGCGGTCGCGCTGTGGCAGATGGGCGCCGCGCTCCGCTCCCGGCGGCGGCCCGCCGGGGCGGCTCCGACGGAGGCGGACGGCGGCGCTCCGGCGGTCGGCCTGCCGGTGTTCGCCTGGGGATTCGCCGCGTTCGCGGCGGCCGCGGCGGCGGTCGCGGTCTTCGGCGGGCTCGCCGCCGGGATGGGCGCCCTCGGCGTCCTCGCCTTCGCGCTCTTCGCCGCGGCGGCGGCGCTGGTCTCGGAACTCCTGGTGGGGCTCTCGGCGATGCACGCCGGGTGGTTCCCCGCCTTCGCCACTTCGCTGATGTTCCTCCTCGTCGGGATGGCGCTCGGGTTCCCGCCGCTCGCGCTGGTGCTCCTCGCCGGGTTCGTCTCCGCCACCGGCCCGGCGTTCGCGGACCTGGGCTACGACCTCAAGGCCGGGTTCCTCCTGCGCGGCGAGGGGCGCGACCCGGCCCGGGAAGCGGAGGGCCGCCGGGCGCAGCGCAGCGCGGAAGTCTTCGGCCTGCTCGTCGCCTCGCTGCTCGTCCTGCTCACCTACGGGTGGTACTTCGAGCGCGGGCTGTTCCCTCCCTACGACCGGGTGATCGTGGCGGTCGTCTCCGCCGGCCGGGAACCCGGCCTCGCGACCGCGCTCCTCGGCTGGGCGGTCCCGGGGGCGCTGCTCCAGGTCCTCGGCGGCCGGGGCCGGCAACTCGGCGTGCTCGCCGCCACCGGGCTGCTCATCCCCAGCGCGGCCGCCGGCTGGACCGCGCTAGCCGCCCTCGCCGCGCGCCGGCTCCTCCGGCGGCGGTTCGAGGAGAGCGGCGGCGCCCGCCAGGTGCTGGCCGGAGGGCTCATCGCCGGCAGCGCGCTGGCCGGCTTCGCGGGCGGAGCGGCGGCCGGCTGGTTCCGGGGGCGGGGATGACCCGCGGCGGGCCTTCGCCCCGGTCCCGGCGCTGCCGGTACCTTTACGCGGCCATGCGACGCGCGACCGACCGGCCCCGGTTCCCGCCGCCGCGTTCCGCGCTCGCCGCCCCCGCGCTCCTCCTCCTCGGCCTCGCCGCCTGCGGCCCCGGCGAACCCGCGGCCTCCCGGCCCAACATCCTCGTCCTGGTCGCGGACGACCTCGGCTACACCGACCTCGGCGCCTTCGGGGGTGAGATCCGCACCCCGAACCTGGACGCGCTCGCCGCCGAAGGGCTCCGCTTCTCGAGTTTCTACGCCGCCGCCACCTGCTCCCCCACCCGGGCGATGCTCCTCTCCGGGGTGGACCACCACCGCGCCGGCCTCGGCGGGATGGCCGGCCTCATGGGGGGTGACCTCGAAGGCCGGATCGGCTACGAGGGCTTCCTGAACGACCATGTGTTCCACCTGCCGGCGGTGCTCCGGGAGGCCGGCTACTTCACCGGGATCGCCGGGAAGTGGCACCTCGGCCAGGGGGAGGGAGAGAGTCCCCGCGCCCGGGGCTTCGACCGGAGTTTCGCGCTGCTCACCGGCGCGGCCAGCCACTTCGAGGACGCCGCGCCGGTGGACCGGCTGGACGACATCCGCTACCGGCGGGACGGCGAAGTCGTCCCCTCCCTGCCCCCCGGGTTCTACTCGACCCGCGCCTACACCGACGAACTCCTCGGCTACCTGGCGGAAGCGGACGCCGCCGGCAAGCCGTTCTTCCTGCTCGGGACCTACACCGCCCCGCACTGGCCGCTGCAGGTCCCCGACGAGCACCTCGACCTCTACGCCGGGGCCTACGACGACGGCTGGGACGAACTGGCGCGGCGCCGGGTCGCCGGGGCGAAGCGCGCCGGCGTCCTGCCGCCGGAGGCGGAAGCGCCGGAGCGGCCCCGCTACGCCCGGGTCTTCGCCGACCTCCCGGAGGAGGAGCGCCGCCGGGAGTCCCGGAAGATGGAGATCTACGCGGCGATGGTCGAGCGGCTCGACCACCACATCGGGCGGCTCCTCCGGGAGTTGGAAGCGCGCGGCCGGCGGGAGGACACGCTCATCCTGTTCTTCTCGGACAACGGCGGCGCCGGGGAGGATGTGACCGGGATCCCCGGGAACGAGACCTTCCTCGCGGAAACCTTCGACTCTTCCTACGGGGAGATGGGGCGCATCGGCTCGTTCGCCTGGCTCGGCCCGGAGTGGGCGCACGCGCAGACCGCCCCCTTCCGCTACTTCAAGCAGTTCAACCACGAAGGCGGCATCCGGGTCCCCGGTTTCGCGGTCGCCCCGCCGGCGTGGGCCGGGACCCGCCCCGGCGCGGTGAGCGGGTCGTTCGCGCAGGTGACCGACCTGTTCCCCACCTTCCTCGAACTCGCCGGGGCGGAACTCCCGCCGCCGGACGGGGCCGATACCCGCGCCCGCCCCACCGGGGTCTCGCTCCTCCCGCTGCTGACCGGCGAAGCGGAGGCGGTCCGCCCGGAGCCGACCGCCGGCTGGGAACTCTTCGGACGCCGGGCGTTCCGCCGGGGGCGGTTCAAGATCGTCTGGCTGGCGCCGCCGCTCGGGAGCGGCGAGTGGGCGCTCTACGACCTCGAAGCGGACCCCGGGGAGCAGACCGACCTCGCGGCCGAGCGGCCCGGGGTCCTCGCCGACCTGCTCGCCGGCTGGGAGCGGTATGTCGAGGAGAACGGGGTGATCGTCGTGGAGGACGACCGGGCGTTCGGCCCGCCGCCGATCCTCCGCTGACCGCCGCCCGCCGGGGGACCGGCTACTCGAGGAAACCGGACGCGCCCAGTTTCCGGGCGAGGGCGACCGACCAGGACGGGCGGCCGAGGGGCGCGGCGGACTCGGGGCGGTCCCGGACGAGGAACCGGCCGCTGCCGGGCTCGGCGCAGGGCGCCCCGTCCCGCGCCACGACTTCCCCCCGGCGGAGGACGACCTCCGGGTAGCCGCGGAGGCGCCGCCCCTCGTAGGGCGTGTAGCCCACCCGGTCGTGGAGGTCGGCCCAGCGCACCACCACTTCGCGGTCGGGGTCCCAGACCGCGAGGTCGGCGTCGCTTCCCGGGGCGATCGTCCCCTTCCGGGGGTAGAGCCCGAACAGCCGCGCCGGGTTCTCGCAGGCGACCGCCACCAGCCGCTGCAGCGAGATCCGTCCCGCGCCGACGCCTTCGGTGTAGAGCAGCGGCAGGCGGAGTTCCACGCCGGGGACGCCGTTGCAGATCTTCGAGAACGGCGGCCGGGGCCCCGCCGCCAACTTCCCCCGCTCGTCGAAGGAGTAGGGGGCGTGGTCCGAACTCACCACATCGAAGACCCCGTCGCGGATCCCCTCCCAGAGCGCCTGCTGGGCGTCCTCGTCCCGGGGGGAGGGGCTGCAGCACCACTTCGCGCCTTCCATCCCCGGCCGGTCGAGGTCTTCCGCGGTGAGGAGCAGGTACTGCGGGCAGGTCTCGGCGAAGACCTTGAGCCCGCGCCCCTGCGCGGCGGCGATTTCCGCGGCCGCCTCCCGCGAGGAGACATGGACCACATAGAGCGGGGCGTCGGTGAGTTCGGCGAGGTCGATCGCCCGCCCGGTGGCTTCCTTCTCCGCGAGGAGCGGGTGGCTGGCGGCGTGGTACTTCGGCGCGGTGTACCCGGCGGTCTCCAGCCGGTTCGAGAGCCAGGAGATCATCTCGTGGTTCTCGGCGTGGACCATCGTGAGCGCCCGCCGCCGCCGGGCCGCTTCGAGCACATCGAGGAACTGGGCGTCGTCGAGGCGCACCAGGTCGTAGGTCATGTAGATCTTGAAGGAGGTCACGCCCTCCGCCACCAGCCGGGGGATCTCGAGTTCGAGGGCGTGGGGCGTCGGGTCGGTGACGATGAGGTGGAACCCGTAGTCGGAGACCGCCTTCGGGCGGGCCGCCCGGTGGTAGGCGGCGACGACCTCCGCCGGGGACTCGCCCCGCCCCTGGACGGCGAAGGAGAGGACGGTGGTGGTCCCGCCGCAGACCGCCGAAGTGGTGCCCGACCGGTAGTCGTCGGCGCACATCAGCCCCATCGAGGAGCGCTGCTCGATGTGGGTGTGGGCATCCACCCCTCCCGGCAGGACGAGTTTCCCGGCGGCGTCGATCTCTTCCTTCCCCGGCGGGAGGCCCGGCGCGACGGCGGCGATCTTCCCGCCGACGATTCCCACATCCGCCTCGCGGACTTCGGCGGCGGTGGCCACCCGGCCCCCGCGCGCGACCAGGTCGAATTCGGCCATGCGCCCGATGATATTCCGGCGAACGGCCCGCCCGGGCCTTCCGCGGCTCGAGACGCCGCCGGTCACGCCCGGTCGGCGGGCGAATTGTGTATAGCTCGCCAGCCGAATTGTGTATAGGCGGCGAGCGAATTGTGTATAGGCGGCGAGGAATTGTGTATAGCTCGCCGGGGAATTGTGTATAGCTCGCCGGGGCGGCGGCGCGCCCCGCGCCACCCGTCGGTTCCGTCGGCCGGGAGCCCCCGGAATGCGCCTCGGAGGGCTCGGAGGGGCGTATATGGCGCACGGAAGGGGCGCCGGAGGCCGCCCGCGGGCGGGGATGCATCGAGTCCGGCCGCTCCCGGATCCGGCCCGGAGGGGCCGAATTGTGTATAGCTGCCCGGAATTGTGTATAGCTCCGGGGAATTGTGTATAGCTCCGGGGAATTGTGTATAGCTGAGCCGGATCGCAGCCGGAGGTTGCCCCGCTTTCGTGGACGGGTCGTAGTTCGGGTTCTGCTGTCGAGTGACACCGACTTTTACGCAGTTGGGGGACACGAACCCTTACGCGCCCGGGGCCGGCGGGGAGTCCCGGCGCCGGGGGGAGTCCGGCTCAGTCCGCGAGGGGTGAGATCGAGCCGAGCATGAAGCCGGAGACCGCGCCGTGGCGCCAGGTTCCGGCATAGCGGTCGCCGTGGAACAGGATCGTGGCCCCGAAGTCCTCGCCGACGCCGGGGAGGTCGGCGTCCACCAGGTGGATCATCGGGACTTCCCCGGCCCAGAGGACCGGCACGACGACCGGGACGGTGAGGTCGAGGCCGCCATAGACGATCCGGGCGTCGAACCGCCAGCGGTCGCCGTCCAGTTTGCGGACGCCGGCGATCTCGTAGCGGTCCTCGGAGAAGCCCTCCCGCCGCTCCGGGGCCTCCACGGTGAACCGCCCGTCGAGGACGACGCCGCGCATCCGCTCGGTGAAGGCCCGCTCCCGCTCGGAGAGCGAGGCCGGGGGCGCCGTCCGGCCGCCCCCGACCGCCGACCAGAGCCAGCCGGCGCCGAAAGCGGCCGCGAGCAGCGCGGCCGCGGCGATGGCGATCAGTACCCTGCGCATGGAAACGAGTCCTCCCGGAAACGGGCGAAAGTAGCAGCAGCCCCCGTTTCCCCCCCGTTTCCCCCCTGTTTCCCTCCCGTTTCCGCCGGTTTCCTCCCGCCTCGTCCTCTTCGTCCCCCGTTGACCGGCCCGTTCACGCCCCCGACGGAGGCGGAAGCCGCCGAGGCGCGGGAGCACCTTCGCCGGGCGGAGGGCGCGGCGCTCGCCTCGCGGCGGATCCCGGAGGGCGCCGAAGGGCGCGAAGTGGATTCCGCGGCGGTCGTCGGGTTCGGCGTGATGGGGCGCGGGATCGCCCTCTCCTTCGCCGGGGCCGGCATCCCGGCGGCGGTGTTCGAGCCCTCCGACGCGGCCTGGGCCGCCGGCGTCCGCGCCGTGGAAGGGACGCTCGCCCGGGCGGCGGCGAAGGGGCGGATCGGGGAAGCGGACGCCGCGGCCCGCCGCCGGCGGATCCGGCGGGCGGAGCGGATGGAGGACCTCTCCGGGGCGGACTTCTTGGTGGAGGCGGTGTTCGAGGACTACGAGGCGAAGGCCCGCGTCTTCCGGGAGTTGGACCGGGTCGCCCCGCCGGGCGCGGTCCTCGCGACGAACACCTCGTCGCTCGATGTGGACCGGCTGGCCGCCGCGACGAAGCGGCCCGAAGCGGTGCTGGGAACCCACTTCTTCAGCCCGGCGCAGGTGATGCGGCTCCTCGAAGTGGTCATCGCCGACCGGACTTCCGGGGAGACCGCCGCCACCGCGATGCGGCTCGGGCGCCGGCTGGGGAAGGCTCCGGTGCCGGTCGGCGTCGCCGACGGGTTCGTGGGCAACCGGATGCTCTACGCCTACCGCCGCGAGGCGGACCGGCTGCTGCTCGAAGGCTCGCTCCCCGAAGAGGCGGACCGGGCGCTCCGCGAGTTCGGGTTCGCCATGGGCCCCTACGAGGTCGCGGACCTGGCCGGGCTCGACATCGGCGCCGCGGTGCGGAAGCGGCAGTCGGAGGAAGCGCGGCGCCGGGGCCTCCCCGCCCCGCCGCCCGCCGTGGCCGACCGCCTGGTGGAGCAGGGCCGGCTGGGCCAGAAGACCGGGCGCGGCTTCTACCGCTACGCCCCCGGCGACCGGACGCCCCGCCCCGACCCGTCGGTCCGGGTGGTCATCGGCTCCTCCTCGACGACGGCGGGGTACCGGCGCCGTCGGGTCTCCGCGGAGGAGATCCGCCGGCGGTGCCTCGCCGCCCTGGTCCGCGAGGGGGAAGCGGTGCTGGAGGCGGGGATCGCCGAACGCCCCGGCGATGTGGATGTGATCTGGACGCTGGGCTACGGCTTCCCGGCGGACCGGGGCGGCCCGATGTACTGGGCCGGCATTCGGGATTGATCGGGCGGGACTGATGGGGCGGGATTGATCGGGCGGGACTGACCGGGACTGGAGACAGGGGGCCGCCCGCCCGCCGGGGCCGCTACGGCGGCGGGGCGAGGAAGTCGGCGAGCGTCCACCAGTTCGCCTCGGTCCGCCCCCGGGCGCCGTCGCCCGGCCCGAACGCCAGGGCCAGGTCGTAGGGGACGCCCTCGTAGTCCCGGATCTCGGCGGTGAGGAAGAGGGCCGGCTCGGCGGCCGGGAGTTCGGCGCAGCGGCCGCCGGAGAACGCCGCCGCGTAGAGGGAGGCGGCCCGCGCCGGGTCGCCGGCGAGCGCCGCCTCGACCACCGCCGCCGCGTCCTCCGGGTCGGAGCAGCCGGCCGCCGGAACCTCCTCGAGCGCGCCGGCGAGGCTCGTCGAGCCGTCGGCGAAGACGACCCGCTCGCCGGGGGCGAACCGCGCGAACACCCGGTGCTCCGCCTCCGCCGGCAACGCCGGGACCCGGATGTCCACCGGGACGCCCCCGACGCTGAGGCTGCCTCCGGAGGAGAACGCCAACTCCCCTTCCGGGACGCTGATCCCGTCGCCGTCGTAGTCCCCCCGGCGGATCGAGTAGCGGAACTCCAGCCGCTCTCCCGAGGTCTCCGCCAGCGACGCCGCGAGGCGCGAGAGCCCGAGGTCGAAGCGGAGGGACACCTCGCCGGAGGCCTCCACCGGCAACCCGCTGGTGAGCCAGACGCCGATCGAGACCTCCTCCCCGGCCAGGTAGGTCCGGCCGGTCGCCGGCTGCGAGACGACCTCGATCCGCGCGATCCCGGCGGCGGCGTCCGGCCGGGGCGCGGTCGGCGAGTCCGCCCCCTCCCCCCCGCAGCCGGCGAGCGCCGCCGCGCCCGCCCCGGCGAGGAGCCCGGCGAGAAGGGCGCGCCGCGTCATTCAGCCCGGGGAGGAGACCCCCCGGCGGGCGTAGGCGCGGGCGAGGTCCACCTGGCGGGCGCCCTCCGGAGGGGGCCGGGTCAGCAGGCTGACGACGACCGCCGCGAGGAAGCCGGCGGCGAAGCCGACCACCATCTCGAACAACTCGAAGAACACCGGCTTCCCGTAGAGGAACCAGAGGACGGAGGCGGAGAACCCGCAGACCATCCCGGCGACCGCCCCCGGCAGCGTCATCCGCCGCCAGCAGATGCCGAGGATCGCCACCGGGGCGAAGGCGCAGCCGAGCCCGGACCAGGAGAACAGGACGAAGAAGAACACCACCCGGACCTCGGGGAGCGCCACCGCGATCCCCACCAGACCCAGGAGCAGCGTCACCCCCTTCCCGTACCGCGACAGCCGGCGCTCGTCGGCGGCGAGGCGGGCGGCGGCGCCGCGAACGCCGGGCGCCGCCGGGTCGGCGAACCGCCGGCCGAGCAGTTTCTGGAAGAAGTCGCGGACGACGGTCGAAGACGCGAGGAGCAGCACCGAGTCCGCGGTGGACATGATCGCGGCGAGCACGGCGACCAGGAACAGCCCGGTGACCACCGGCGGCATGAGTTCGGACGCCAGCAGCGGCAGGATCCCCTCGGCGTCCTCGATCCGCGGGTGGAGGGCCCGGCCGGCCATCCCGGTGAGCACCGCCCCGAGGTCGAAGAGCACGATCACGCCCGCCGCCATGACGCCGCCGTCGGAGAGCGTCTTCCGGTCCTTCGAGGCCATGAACCTCACCAGGAGTTGCGGGGCGCCGAGGAACGCGAGGCCCACCCCCAGGTGGCTCGCCACATCGAAGTAGCCGCGGGCCGTGCCGCCGGCGGCGCCGAGCGGCGAGAGGAGGGCCGGCTCGATCGCGGCGAGGCGTTCCGCGAGCGCGCCGAGCCCGCCCAGTTCCCGGATCGCCACCAGCGGCAGCGCGACCAGCGCCGCCGCCATCAGCGTGGCCTGCAGGAGGTCGCTCCAGGCCACCGCCTTGAGGCCGCCGAAGGCGGTGTAGAACAGGATGACCGCCGCGCCGAGGAGGACGCCGGTCTCGTAGGGGATTCCGAGGAACGACCCGAAGGCCTTGCCCGAAGCCGTGAGTTGGGCGGCCATGTAGGTGCCGGCCATCACCAGCACCACCCCGGAGCCGAGGATCCGCAGGACCTGGCGGGTGTCGCCGAACCGCTCCTCCAGCCAGTCGGCGACGGTGATCGCCCGGTAGCGGTCGGCGAGCCCCTTGAACCGGGGCCCGACGAAACTCCAGGCCACCGCGGTGGCGACGACCTCGCCGAGGACGATCCAGAGCGCGTTGGCCCCGAGCAGGTAGCCCATCCCGGTGAGGCCGAGCAGCAGCCAGGCGCTCTCGCCGGTGCTCGCGGCGGAGAACCCCACCACCGCCGCCGGGAGGCGCCGCCCGGCCAGGTAGTAGCCGGCGAGGTCGCCGGTGCTCCGGGAACTCCAGACCGCCAGCCCGAAGAGGAACGAGAGGTAGGCGGCGAGGACCGCCCAGAGCGGCCAGTTCTCCGGCACGGCGCCTCGGCGGGATCAGCGGCCCGGCGGCCGAGTTCCGCCGGACTCCGGGCGGGACTCCGGGCGGGACTCCGCCTCGGCGAGCATCCGGCGGACGCGCCGCGCGTTCCAGAGGGCGAGCGCCATCCCCGGCGCCACCGAGACGACCACCAGCGCCCAGGTGTCCGCGGGGAAGCCGAACATCAGCGGCCCCCGGGCCCGTCGGGACGGTCGGCCCCGTTCGGACGGATCGGCCGGTCGTCCTCGCGGTACATGGTCTCGTCGAGCCACGGGTAGCCGCCGTACGGCCGCGCCTCCGGCCAGATCTCGTCCAGCGTGTCCCCGTCGTACACCCGCCCGTCCTTCACCACATAGCGGATGTCGGCGGTGGCCCGGATGTCCTCCAGCGGGTTGCGGTCGAGCACCACCAGGTCCGCCAACTTCCCGACTTCGATGGTTCCGGTCTGGTGCTCGAGGCCCAGGAACGCCGCGCCCTGCCGGGTCGCCAGGTCGAGCGCCCCCTCCGCCCCCAGCGCCGACTCCGCCATCCAGATCTCCCAGTGCGAGCCGATCCCGTGGTGCTGGCCGTGCGCCCCGATGGCGCCGGAGCCGCCCTCGGCGATCACCTCGGCGAGCCCCTGCGCCAGGAGCGGGAAGGAGTAGTCGGTGGCCTCGCGCAGCGGACGCCGCCGGGTGTGCGGGACCAGCATCCGCCAGGGCAGGAACCGCCGCTGCTTCGGGTCGCGCCAGTTCGCCGTCTCCTGCCAGAAGAACTCCTCGTTCCAGACGGTGGGGCCGCCCACGACGAAGGTGATCGAATAGACCGCCTTCGTCCGCCCGAAGAACTTCGCCGCGTCCCCGTAGAGAGGCACATAGGTCAGCGGGTGCTCCCAGCCGGTCTGGCCGTCGAGCATCAGCCCGAGGTTGTAGGAGAGGCTGCCGCCCTCGCCGGTCAGCATCAGCCCCCGCTCGCGGGCGATCTCCGCGATCCACTGCCGCTGGTCGCGGCGCGGCTGCATGTAGGACTTGATCGCGGTGGCGCCCCACGAAACCAGCCGCTCGATGTTCGCTTCGGCGTCCTCGTAACTGCGGATGTCGTTCTGCCGGGGGCCGTCGCCGTTGTACATCGGGTCGCCGGTGCTGAACATCCGCGGCCCGACCATCTCGCCCGCTTCCACCAGTTCGGCGGCGGAGAAGACATTCTGCGACCACTGCGAGTTGTCGAGCGTGGTGGTCATCCCGTAGGCGAGATAGACCGCCGCCTCCCAGTTGCGCCGGGGCAGGACGCCGGTGTGGTCCCGGTGGTGGTGGGCGTGCATGTCGATGAGGCCGGGGATGAGCGTCTTCCCGGAGACCTCCACGACCCGGTCCGCCGGTTCCGCCGGGCACTCGCCGACGCAGGCGATCCGGCCGTCCACGATCCGGACGCTCCCCCGGGACACCGTGCCCGGTTCGCCCAGGGTGACCAGCCGGCCGCCCTCGAAGACCAGCGAGCCGGAAGCGCGGGCGCGCGGCAGGCGGAGGTCCACCGGGTGGTGGACCGCTTCGCCGCCGGCGTCGGGGTCATAGACCGTGATCCGGGGGCCGCTGCCCAGGTAGAGCGTCCCGTCCGGGGTCCACCGCGGGAACATCCCGCCGTCCTTCGTCACTTCGCGGATCGGGAGGGCGGCGCGGCGGCGCTCGATGTGCGGCGGGCCGCCCCCCGCGCCCGGCCAGGGCAGCGCCGTCAGATAGACATTGTCGCCCTCGGCGAAGGCCACGAAGCGGCCGTCCGGGGAGGGCGCCGCCTCGTCGGCGTAGGGGAAGGTGAGGTGCACCCGCCGGTCGGAACCGTCCGGCCGGACCGAGACCAACTTCGTGACTTCCTCGCTCCGGCCGTCCCGCTCGCGGGCGGTCTGCTCCGGGAAGAAGAGCCGGCCCTCCGGCCCGAAGGAGGGGGCGACGATCTGCCGCCGGGGCATCAGCGGGCGGCCGGCGTTGTAGGGGCGGAGCGTCCGGGTGATGAACTCCGGTTCGCCGCCGGCCGCGGGGAAGCGCACCAGGTCGTAGTGGAGGTTCTGCGACCAGGAGCGCCCGCGCTGCGTCGCGCCGCTGCCCCGCGCCGCGACGATCCCGGAACCGTCCGGCGTCCATACCGGGTGGAGGTACTCGCCCGGCGTCCGGCTGACCCGCGTGGGGGCGCCGCCCGCCGCCGGAACCGTCCACAGGTGCCCTTCGGTGTCCGCCCAGGAGACATAGGCGACCGTCCGGCCGTCCGGCGAAAACGCCGGCGCGAGTTCGTAGGCCTCTTCGTAGGCCCCTTCGTAGGCCTCGCCGCCGGCGACCAGCCGCGTCGGCTGCCCCCCCGGCAGGGTCATCCGGTAGAGCCTCCCGGCGGCGTGGAAGACCGCCGAGCCGCCGTCGGGGGCGAGCGCCGGCCAGCGGAGCATCCGCGCCCGGAACGAGTCGGCGGAAATGTCCAGCCGCGCCCGCGCCTGCCCGGAGACGCGGCGCTTCACGGCGGCCGTGAACGGGACTTCCTCGACTTCGCCGGTCGCGGCCTCCACCCGGATGATCCGCCCGCCCCGCGTCGCGTAGAGGCGGCGCGAGTCGGCGGTCCAGGCGTAGCCGGGCAGGACCCGGTCGGTCTTCATCCCCTCGGCGGCGTCCGTTTCGATCGGGTCGGCGAGCAGCCGCTCGGCGCCGGTCTCGAGGTCGCGCAGGAAGAGCGCGGTCCGGGGCCCGAAGCGGTGTCCCTTCCAGGAGATCGTGCCGCCGGGGATCCGGCGCGCGAAGGCCAGGTAGCGGCCGTCCGGGGAGGGTTCCGGGGCGATGGCGCCGCCGCTCGACCCTTGGTACTGCTGCTGCGACTGCCCGGCGGTCACTTCCCGGACTTCGCCGGTCTCGAGGTCGAGCCGCCGGACCTGCATCGCGCCCCGCACCGGGTCGCGTTCGCGGGACGGGGCGAAGTGGAAGTAGAGGCTCCGGCCGTCCGGCGAGGGCGCCGGCCAGCCGGCCCGCGGGAAGTCGCCGCCGACGAGTTCCACGCCGCTCCCCCCTTCGGGGTGGAAGAGGTAGAGGCCGGAACTCCGGGGGCGGGAGAGGGTGAAACGGCGGGCCACGATGCCGCGGCCGTCGGGGAGCCACGCCGGGGTCGCGACCCGGGACTCGCCGTCCTCATGCACCGGGCGCGGGTCGGATCCGTCCGCGTCCATCAGCCAGAGGTTCGACTGCCCGCCCCGGTCGGAGACGAAGGCGACGGTCTCCCCGTCCGGGGAGAACCGGGGGTGGGCGTTGATCGCGGCCCCGCTGTCCTGGGTGAGGCACTCGGCGCGGCCGCCTTCCGCCGGCAGCCGGTAGATGTGGCCGAGCAGGTCGAAGACCAGGGTGGCGCCGTCGGGGGAGACATCCACCGAGAGGAAGGTGCCCTCGGAAGTCTCGAACTCCAGGTCCCAGGCGTCGCCCCGCGCCAGGGTGGTGTCCCAGCCGGAGTCGTCGGTGCGCCCGGATCCCTGGCCGAAGGCGGCGCCGGCGGCGAGGGTCGCGAAGAAGGCCGCGGGCGCCGCGGCCCGGGCCGGACGGCGGCTGCGGAGGGGTCTCGGGGCATCTCTCATGGCGCGTTGCTTCCTCCCGGTCGGCCGCCGATGCGAGCGGCGGGAACGCCCGTTCCGGCGGAGGCCCGGGCGGGCCGGTCCCCGGAACGGACGCCCATAGTATCGGGGGGATGGACGCCCCGGCGCCGCGCGGACCGCAGGAAGACGGCGGCCGGTCGGGCGGCGCGCCCCCGCCGGCGGTGGCGCCGCCGACATTCGCCGAGGCCGAGGAGGCCGCCGCGCGGCTGCGCCGCGAGTTCGCGCCGACGCCGCTCTTGCCCGCCGACCCGGCCCTCGCCCCCGACCTGCTGCTCAAGGTCGAGACGCTCCTCCCCACCCACTCCTTCAAGGTGCGCGGCGTCGGCTACGCCGCCTTCGCCTTCGGCCGGGAGCGGGCGCGCGCCGGGCTCTCCACGGTGAGCGCCGGGAACACCGCCTTGGCGCTGGCCTGGGCCGCGTCGCGGCTGGGCGTTACCGCCCGCTCGCTGCTGCCGGACACCGCGCCCGCCGCCAAGTCGGAGGCGTTCCGCGCCGCCGGCGGGATTCCCCGCCCGGTCCCGGTCCCCGAGTTGTTCCGCTTCCTCCGGGAGCGCCGCTTCGAGGCGGAGCCGTTCGCCTTCGTGCATCCCTGGATCGAGCCGCTCGTCCACCGGGGGCACGCCAGCCTCGCGGTGGAGATACTGGCGGCGGCGCCCGACCTCGAGTCCCTCTTCGTCCCGGTGGGCGGCGGCGGGCTGCTGACCGGCGTCGCCGGGGCGCTCAAGGATCGGCGCCCCGCCCTGCGGGTGTTCGCGGTCGAGCCCGCCGGCTGCTGCGCGCTGCGGGCGAGTCTGGCCGCCGGGCGGGCGGTCGCCGTCCCCTGCGAGACGATCTGCGACGGGGCCGCCGTCCCCTACCTGACCGAGGCCCTCTACCCGGCGCTCGCCGCGTTGGTGGACGAGACCGCGGTGGTCAGCGACGAGGAGACGCTCGCCGCCTCCCGGGACCTGCTCCTCACGCAGAAACTGGTCACGGAACCCTCCGGCGCGCTGGCCGTCGCCGGGGCCCGGAAGACCCCGCCGGCGGAGCGGGGCCGGAGCGTCGCCCTGGTGACCGGGGCGAACCTCGGCGCTCCCGGCCTCCGGCGCCTGCTGGCCCCGGGCGAGCCGTCCGCCGACGAGTCCGCCGACGAGTCCGCCGCCCGGTAGAATTCGGGAATTCTCCCGCCGTCGGCCGAGCCGCGGCCGGGAACGGGAGCCGGATCCGGGGAGGCCGCGACCAAGACATGGGCATGTGGGGCACGCTGATCGGCGGCGCGCTGGGGTTCACCTTCGGCGGCCCGCTGGGCGCGCTGCTGGGCGCGGCCATCGGCTCCGGCGTGGGCGGCGGCAGCGCGCGGGACCCCGGGCCGCAGGGGCGCCGGCCCCCGCCGCCTCCGCCGCCGACCGGCGCCCCGGGCCCCGACCCGCTGGAGGAGCGCCGGATCGCCTTCTTCGTGGCCACCTTCGGCGTGATGGGCCACATCGCCAAGGCGGACGGCCGGGTGAGCCCGGAGGAAGCGGAGTTCGCCCACGCGGTGATGGAGGGGCTGGGGCTCGACGCCCGGGACCGCAGCCTCGCCGCCCGGATCTTCGCCGAGGGCAAGTCCCCGGACTTCCATCTCGACGCCGCCCTCGGCCAACTCCTCCGGGTGGTCGGGCGCCGGCGGAACCTCCTCCGCAGTTTCCTGGAGATCCAGTTCAAGGCGGCCTGGGCCGACGGGTTCGTCCACCCGGCGGAGCGGGCGATCCTGGAGCACATCGGCGCGGTCCTGGGCTTTTCCGCCCGCGAACTGGAGCAGATGGAGCGCCTCGCGGCGGCGGACTTCGCCCCCCGCCGGGTCTCGGAAGAGGAGCAACTGGCCGCCGCCTACGGCGTCCTCGGCCTCGACCCCTCCGTCGGCGACGAGACCCTGCGCGCCTCCTACAAGCGGCTCATGCTCCAGCACCACCCGGACCGGCTGGCGGCGCAGGGGCTCCCGGCGGAGATGAAGGACGAGGCGACCCGCCGCACCCAGGAGATCCAGCGCGCCTACCAGACCATCCGCGACGCGAGGAAGAAAGCCGCCTGAGACGGGCGATTCCCGAACGGGAATCGGACGGGAATCCCACGGCGTCGCGGGGCCGAGTCCCCGGTAGAATTCCCGGTTCGGGCCGGCGGCGCCGCCGCGAGCGGCCGCCCGCCCCCTGCGGCATGAGAAGGGCCCCGAGGCCCGGGCCCGCCTCCGGCGGATCGCGCCGGCGGACGACCCCTTCCACCGACCCGGAGATCGGGAGGACGCGCTCTTGGAAACCACCTACCTGTACCTGACCCCCGCGTTCGGCGCGGTGGCGCTGCTGTTCGCGCTCACCCGGGCGCGGTTCGTCGGCCGCCAGGACGCCGGCACCGACCGCATGAAGGAGATCGCGGCGGCGATCCGCGAAGGCGCGATGGCGTTCCTCCGCCGCGAGTACTCGGTGCTCGCCGGGTTCGCGCTCGTCGTCGCGGTCGTCCTCTACCTGGCGAACCTCGGTTCCGGCAACCAACTGGTGGGGCTGTCGTTCCTCATCGGCGCGGGGTGTTCCGCTTTGGCCGGGCTCTTCGGGATGCGGGTCGCCACCGCCGCCAATGTCCGGACCGCGAGCGCGGCCCGCCGGTCCATCGCCCCGGCGCTCCGGGTGGCCTTCGCCGGCGGCTCCGTGATGGGGATGTCCGTGGTGGGGCTCGGCGTGATCGGGCTCTCCGGCCTCTTCCTGCTCTACGGCGGCCTCTTCGGCACCACCGCGGAGGCCCTGCAGGGACAGGTGCTGCAGGTGCTCTCCGGGTTCAGTCTGGGCGCTTCCTCGATCGCGCTGTTCGCCCGGGTCGGGGGCGGCATCTACACGAAGTCCGCCGATGTGGGCGCCGACCTGGTCGGCAAGGTGGAAGCCGGGATCCCGGAGGACGACCCCCGGAACCCGGCGGTCATCGCCGACAATGTGGGCGACAATGTGGGCGATGTCTGCGGGATGGGCGCGGACCTGTTCGAGTCCTATGTGGGGGCGATCATCGGCGGCATGGTGCTCGGCGTCGCCTACGCCGAGTCCATCGGGGCGGCCCCGCTGCGGCTGGTGGTGCTGCCGCTCGCGCTCGCCGGGTTCGGCATCGCGGCCAGCGTCCTCGGGACCTTCGCGGTGCGCACCCGGGAGGGCGGCAACCCGCAGACGGCGCTGAACCTGGGCACCCTGCTCGCCGGGGTGATCATGCTGGGCCTCGCCTGGCCGGTCATCGGCGCGCTGGCGCCCGAAGCGCAGGGCGCGCTCTACGGCTGCCTGGTCTGCGGGCTGGCGGTCGGCGCGGCCATCGGGCTCATCACCGAGTACTACACCTCGGACGCCCGGAAGCCCGCGCAGGCGGTCGCCGCGGCCTCGGGCACCGGCTCGGCCACCAACATCATCGCCGGGCTGGCGCTGGGGATGCGCTCGACCGCGCTCCCGCTGCTGCTCATCGCCGGGGCGATCGCCCTCGGCTACGAACTCGCCGGGCTCTACGGCATCGCCGTCGCCGGGCTGGGGATGCTCGCCACGGTGGGGATCCAGTTGGCGGTGGACGCCTACGGGCCCATCGCCGACAACGCCGGCGGCATCGCCGAGATGAGCGAACTGCCGGGCGAAGTCCGCGAGCGCACCGACAAGTTGGACGCGGTCGGCAACACCACCGCGGCGATCGGCAAGGGTTTCGCCATCGGCTCCGCGGCGCTTGCGGCGATGGCGCTCATGGCCGCCTTCCAGCAGCAGGCGGGAGTCGGCGCGCTCGGGCTCTCGCTCGGCAACCCGGTCGTCCTCGCCGGGCTGCTCATCGGCGGGATGGTGCCGTTCCTGTTCTCCTCGATCGCCATGAAGGCGGTCGGCGAAGCCGCCTTCGACATGATCCGGGAAGTCCGCCGGCAGTTCCGGGAGATTCCCGGCCTGCTCGAAGGGAAGCCCGGCGCGAAGGCGGACAACGCCCGCTGCGTGGACATCGCCACCGCCGCCGCGCTCCGCCGGATGGTCGCTCCGGGACTGCTCGCGGTGCTCATCCCGGTCGCGGCCGGCTTCGTCGTCGGCAAGTACTTCCTCGCCGGGCTGCTCGCCGGCGCGCTGGTGAGCGGGGTGCTGCTCGCCATCTTCATGGCGAACGCCGGCGGCGCTTGGGACAACGCCAAGAAATACATCGAGGGCGGCAGCCACGGGGGCAAGGGCAGCGAAGCGCACAAGGCCGCGGTGGTCGGGGACACCGTCGGCGACCCGTTCAAGGACACCGCCGGCCCGGCCATCAACATCCTGATCAAACTCATGTCGGTGGTGGCCCTGGTCATCGCGCCGCTCATCCGGTAAGCCGGAGGGCCGGAGGGCCGGGAGCGGCGGCGCCCCCGGCCTCCGAGTCAGTCCATGCCGGCTCCCGTCAGGGCGCGGCGTCTTCCGGCGGCAGCACCCGGAGGGAAACCGCTTCGTCGTCCCCGAGGAAGCCGCCGTCGTCGTTCCAGTACCAACTCCGCTTCGCCGGCAGCCGCAGCCCGCCGCCGGCGACTTCGCCGCTCAGCAGGATGTACTCGCCGTCGTTCTTCTCTTCGTCGTGGTGGAAGCGGTAGCCGAGCAGCCGCGCGCTCTCCGGGTCGAAGAAGAAATACCAGGTGTCCCCGCCGACTTCGGGGTCGTAGGTCACGCGGACCCGCAGCGCCTCCTGCCCCTCCCAAGTGTCCGGGACCGCTTCCTCGAAGAAGATCGCGCCGGGGTCGCGCAGTTTCATCGGCAGCCCCCAGAGATACAGGTAGTAGTTCCGGAGGCGCAGCACGCCCTCTTCCGAGAGGCCGCGCTCGGCGAACGCCTCTTCGTCGAGGTCGGTCTCGCCGTCCACTTCCCGGAGGACGACCCGGTCTCCCGCCGTCTCGAACCGGGTGGACTCCCCCTCGATCGCCCGCGTGACGCTGACCAGCCCGTTCCCGGCGTCCATCCGGATCTCCGTCGTCCGGTCGGGCCGGTCCGGCCGCGACTCCACGAGCCGCAGTTCCACCGCCGCCGAGTCCCACACCCCGCCGGGGTCGTGGTAGGCGATGGACCTCTCGACGACGGCCCGCGCCGACTCCCGCGGCTCCTCGGGCGCCGGAGGAGGCGCGGAGCAGGAGAGGGCGAAAGCGGCGGCGGCCGCACCGACGGCGGCGGCGCGACGGTTCCGGGAAGCGGGGATCGGCATGGGCGGGTGGACCTCGAAGGCGCCGGAGCGTATCCGTTCGCCCGGACCGCCCGCTGCGGGCGTCAGCCGCCCGCGGAGAAAGTCCCGGGGAGCACTCGTCGGCGCGAAGCGCCGACCGGGGAGGGGTGCGGGGAGGGGGTGGCCCCCTCCCCGCGAACGATGGCGGGGGGAATCGCGCAGCGATTCGCGCCGCCGGCCCGTGGGAAGAGCGCCCCGCCGCGAGACCGAACGGAGACTTGGCGCCCTCGCGTCGAGGAGTGGACGGCGGGGCGCTTTTTCCACGGGCTGACTGTTACACTCGCCGCCCGGCGCGCGCCTGCATCAGTTTTCGCCTTGCACCTCTCCCGCGGCGTTCCGCAGCGCCGGTTCCCGAGGGTTTGCGTCCCCGCCGCCGCCCTCGCCCTCGCGGCGTTCCCGGCCGCCGGCGCCCCCCCCGTCGAGGAAGCGGAACTCCGCTACCCGGTGGATGTGGCGGTCTCCGCCGACGGGGAGATCTTCGTGGCCGACATCGAGGCGGCTTCGCTGCTGAAGTGGGCGGGAACCGGCTTCGAGGTGGTCGCCGCCGGCGAAGGGCTGCCCCGCACACCGCTGTTCGGCATCCGGCACATCGCCCCGGACGACACCGGCGGCGCCGGGAGCATCGTCGCCAGCGACCCGGCGACCATGGCGCTCTACCGGCTCTCCGCCGAAGGCGCCATCGAGAAGATCCCCGACGACGACCGCTTCGTGACCCCCTGGGGCGTGGCGGTCCTGCCCGGCGGGGAGATCCTCGCGGCGGACCGGGTGACCCGGCGGCTGCGCCGGGTCGGCCCGGACGCCGAGGTCGAGGATGTCCTCGACATCACCGCGCCGCGGGCCATCCTGGCGGAGCCCGACGGCGCGCTCCACATCCTCACCGACCGGAACCTGCTGCGGGTGGAGAACGGCGCCGCCGAGCCGCTGATCCAGTCGCCGCCGTTCGAGTTCCCCCACGACTTCGCCCGCGCGGCGGACGGCTCGTTCTTCGTTACCGACGGCTACGCCCGCTGCGTCTGGCGGGTGAGCCCCGAGGGGCGGGTCTCCGTCCTCACCGAAGGGGAGCCGCTTCGCAGCCCCCAGGGAATCGCCGCCGACGCGGGCGGCGAGTTGCTGGTGGCGGACGCGCAGGTTCCCGCGATTTTCCGGATCTCCCCGGACACCGGGGAAGTCCGCCGGCTCGGCGAATGAGCCCGCTCCGGGCCGAGGAGTACCGAACACCATGAGAGAAGACCGCGGAAGTTGGGGGTCGAGCCCCGGCTTCATCCTCGCCGCGACCGGTTCCGCGGTGGGACTGGGAAATGTCTGGGGCTTCCCGACCCGCGTCGGGCAGGAAGGCGGCGCCGCCTTCGTCCTCGTGTACCTGATCGCCGTGGTCTTCGTCTGCGCGCCGATCCTGCTCGGCGAGATCCTGGTCGGACGGCACAGCCAACTCGGCCCCGCCGGCGCGGTGCGGCGAATCGCCCCCTCCGGCGGCTGGTGGATCATCGGCCTGCTCGCCATCGCCTGCGGGACCTTCATCCTGTCCTTCTACTCGGTGATCGCCGGCTGGACGATCCAATACCTCTGGCTCGCGCTGACCGGCGGCCTCGCCGCCGACGCCGAAGGCTCGAGCGCGCTGTTCGGGAGCGTCGCCGGCGCGGGAACGCGCAATGTGGTCGCCACCCTCCTCTTCCTGGTGGCCACCGGCTGGTGCGTGAACCGCGGCATCCGGAACGGCATCGAGGCCGCGTCGCGGCTGATGATGCCCTTCCTGTTCCTCCTGCTGGTGGTCCTGGCGGTCCGTTCGGTGACCCTTCCCGGCGCCGCCGAAGGGCTCGCCTACTACCTGAGCCCGGACTGGAGCCAGGTCTTCGAGCCGGATGTGATGGTCGCGGCGCTCGGCCAGGCGTTCTTCTCCCTGAGTCTGGGCATGGGGGCGCTCATCACCTACGGCAGTTACCTCCACCGTTCCCAACCGGTGCGCAAACCGGGCATGGCGATCGTCGGCATAGACACGGCGATCGCGCTGCTCGCCGGTTTCATCATCTTCCCGGCCGGTTTCTCCATCGCCGGTTTCGACCCGACCGCCAGCGGCCCCGGCCTCATCTTCGCGGTCCTGCCCCAGTTGTTCGCCACGCTCCCCGGGGGCCTGCTGTTCGGCGCGGCGTTCTTCGTGCTCCTGTCGGTCGCCGCGTTCACTTCCACGATCTCGCTGCTCGAGGTTCCGACTTCGCACGCGATCGACCAATGGAAGTGGCCCCGGCGGAAGGCGGTCGCGGTCATCACCGGATTCACCTTCCTGTTCTCCATACCGTCGGCGCTGTCGCTCGGCGCCTGGCCGTCGTTGACGGACCTTCCCGGCATCGGCGGCAGTTTCCTCGACCTGATGGCGAACATCTGGAACGAAGCCGCGCTCCCCATCGGCGGGCTCCTGCTGAGCCTGTTCATCGGCTGGAAGTGGGGCGCCCGGGCCGCCGCCGAGGAAATGCGCCGCGACGGGCAGGGTTTCCCCAGCCCGGCGCTTTGGGGATTCCTCATCCGGTTCGTCTCGCCGGCCGCCATCCTCTTCGTCATCATCAGCCAGGTCCGCGGCTGGTTCTAGCCCCCGCGCCGCCAACCCCGCCGCCCCCGCCATCCCCGCCGCCGCCATCCCCGCCGCCGCCGCCGGACCTCGGAGACCGAAATGACCGCCTTCACCGAATTCATCGCCTGGGCCTCGAACGCCATCTACCAGTGGTACGCCCTGCCCCTGCTCCTCGTCGTCTGCGGCCTCTACCTGACGATACGAACCGGTTTCGTCCAGGTCCGCGGTTTCGGCGCGGGACTGCGCCGCGTCGTCGCCGGCATGTCGCACGACCAGCACGGCGCCGAAGGGGAGATCACCCCGTTCCAGGCGCTCTCGACGGCGCTCGCCTCCACGGTCGGCAACGGGAACATCGGCGGCGTCGCCACCGCCATCCTGGTGGGCGGCCCCGGCGCGATCTTCTGGATGTGGATCACCGCGCTGTTCGGGATGGCCACCAAGTACTCGGAAGCGGTGCTCGGCGTCACCTACCGGGTGAAACGGGAGTCGGGCCACTTCGCGAGCGGCCCGATGTACTACATCGTCCAGGGCGTGAAGAACCCGGGGCTCGGCAAGGGCCTCGCGATCATGTTCTGCGTCTTCGGCGCCGCCACCGCGCTGCTCGGCACCGGGAACATGGCGCAGTCGAACACCATCGTCCGCACCTTCGTGAACGCCGCCGAGCAGTTCGGCATGACGGTATCGCCCTGGGTTCCGGGAGTCCTCATCACGGTCCTGGTGGGCGCGGTGCTGCTCGGCGGCATCAAGCGGATCGCATCGGTGGCCGAGAAACTGGTCCCGACGATGCTCGTCATCTACCTGGGAATGGCGCTGACTTTCCTGCTGCTCAACATCAGCGCGCTTCCCGGCGTGTTCGCGGTCATCTTCGAGCACGCGTTCTCGCCGCACGCCGCCGCCGGCGGATTCCTCGGCGTCACCGTGCGCCAGGCCATCGCCGCCGGCATCAGCCGCGGCGTGCTCTCCAACGAAGCCGGTCTCGGCAGCGCGCCGATCGCCCACGGCGTCGCGCAGGTGAAACATCCTTCCGACCAGGGACTGGTCGGCGTCTTCGAAGTCTTCGTGGACACCATCGTGGTCTGCACCATGACCGCGTTCGCCATCATCTCCTCCGGCCTCTGGCAGGCCGCCGAGTACCAGAACGCGAGCGGCGACCTGACGGCGGCGGCCTTCGCGACCACCTTCGGGATCGGTCCGGTGGTGATCGCGATCTCGTCGTTCCTCTTCGGCTTCTCCACGATCATCGGCTGGTACTACTACGGGGAGACCTGCTGGGAGTACATGTTCGGCTCGAAGGGACTCGTCCCCTACCGCATCCTCTATGTGGCGCTGCTGCTCATCGGCGGACTGGTCACCGTGGAGACGGTATGGAATGTGGGCACGCTGCTCAACGGCTTCATGGCCTTCCCCAACCTGATCGGGATGCTGTTCCTCGGCGGCGTGGTCGCGCAGAAGACCAAGGAACACTACGCGTCGGCGCGGCGTTAGCGCCCGGGCGGAGAGAGCGCCCCGGCGCGTTGCCGCCGACGGGCGCTCCCGCCGGCGCTCGCCGCGGCCGTTACGGCCGCGGCATTTACGGCCGGGGCCGGTTCGTCAGCGCCAGACGGACAGCAGGATCGCCTGGCCGGCGAGGGCGACGAAGTTGTAGCCGAGGGTCAGCCAGAAGAGTCCGGTCTTCCGCTTCTCGAACGCGACGCCCTGGTGGCCGACCGGGAGGACGAACCCGACCACCGCGAGCAGGGCCACATGCACGCCGGCCATGACGCCGGCGCCGCCGGCCCCGTGCAGCAACTGCGAGAGGACGAAGGCGGTGACCAGCGCGAGCAGGAAAGAGACGCCGTAGGTCTTGAGCGGGTCGAAGTCCTTCCGGATTTCCTCCTCGGTGAGCCCCATCAGGCCCAGCCAGGTCTTGCCGAAGATCGGCCCGTACCAGAGCGCGCCCACGATCATGGGAACGAAACCGGCGACGAGGACGGCGAGGAAGTTGGCGTCGTGCATCGGGTTACCTGGGCGCGGAGTCAGCGCCCGAATCGCCGGCGGGGGAATCCCCGTCGGAATTCCCGTCCCGCGGAACTTCGATGCCGGCCTCGCCCAGTTCCCACAGGACGGCGTCGGCGAACTGGTCGAGCGACGGCACCCGCCGGCCGTTGATGAAGATCGTCGGCGTCCCGGTAACGCCGAGCCGCATCGCTTCGGCGATGTCGGCGGCGACCGCGGCTTCGGCTTCCGGCGAGTCGAGGCAAACCCGGAACTCGTCGGCGTCGAGCCCGGCGACTTCCGCGATGCGGACCACATCGTCCGCGGTCGGCTCGACCGGCGGCGCCAGGTACACCCGGTCGTGGTATTCCCAGAAACGGTCCTGGCGCGCCGCGCAGGCCGCGCCGCGCGCGACCTCGCACGCTCCGGGGTGGAGCGCCCGGGGCAGGTGCGCCGCGCAGTCGTTGTCGAGGGGATAACTGCGGTAGTAGAGCGCGACATGCGGCCCGGTCGGCCCTTCGGCGTACTGGTCGAACGCCAGCGCGAATCGCCGGCACGACGGACAGAGGAAGTCCGAGAAGGTAACGATCTCGACCGGCGCGCCGGCGGCGCCGCGGAACGGCACGCCGTCGAGCGGGATCTCCCGCACCGGCTGCTGCTGGAACGGCGGCACGCGCCACTGCGGCGGCGAAACGGGAGCGGTTGACGCCGGAAGGAGCCCGGCCGCCTTCACCGGCGCCTCCTCCGGCGCGGCGGAGCGGGCGGAGCGGACGCCGAGCAGGGAGAGGTCGGGGCCGGAGGACTCGGCCCGGACGCCCAGCCCCCGGTCGAAGAACAGCACCGCGGCGGCCACCACCGACGCCACCACCCAGAACGCCGGCGCGGCGCGGTCCCAGAGCGGCCTCACCGATGCCGCGGCGGGAAGCGGCGAGCGATCGCGGAACCCGGCGGGAAGGAGCCCGGCGAAGGCGGCGGCGTTCGCCGCGTAGGTCCAAAGGCAGAGCGAGCAGTACGCCCCGATGGAGAACGCCTGGACGCCGAACAGGAAGAGGTCGACCAGGAGCGCCAGGGCGACGAGCCGCAGCGCGAGCCGGCCCGGCCGCGAGCGGAGCGGCGCGCCGACCGCGAGCGAGAACCCGAGCAGGAGCGCGAGGGAGGCGAAGAACGCCAGCCCGACCGCGGCGAGCGGCACCCCGAACGCCGCCGACCAGTCGCTGGCCGCGACCGCCTCGCAGCCGGAATTCGAGGGGTCGCAGACCGCCGCGCCGAGCGCGCCGGCGTCGAGCCCGTGGTGCCGCAGCAGCAACACGAACGAAAGCGCGCCGCCGAAGAGCGCGGCGGCGAGCGCCCCGCCGAGGCGAAGGGTGTCTTTCGCCGGGCGGCCCGCCATGGAACGCCCGATTCTACCGCCGGGAACGGCCGCCCCCGCCGCCGCCGAGCCGCCGGAACGAGGGGCCTTCACCCCCGGTCGAGGCCGGTTCACGATGTCTCCTCCCCGCCGGTCGGACGCCGGTAGCGGAGCGCGTAACCCGGAGTCGGGATCCCCGCCGCGAGGTCCGGCGCGGGTTCGGGAACGCCGTACGCGCTGCCCACGGGAACCACGCCGGCCCAGACGGACAGCGCGAGGTCCTCCTCGTCGTCCGCCGGCGGCCCGCTCCGCGCCTTCGCCGTGGCCTCGTCCAACGGGAACGCCGCCACCGCGGTCGCCCGCAACTCGCGGGCGTCGGGCGGGCGGGCATCCGGCCCCCGCCCCGGAACGAGCCGGTCGAGGAGCACATCCAGGCAGCGGCGCTTCTCCGCCTCGTCTTCGACCGGCGTCGCCCGCCCCAAGGCGACCACCGACCGGTAGTTCATCGAGTGGTGGAACGCCGAACGGGCCAGGACCAGGCCGTCGAGCAGCGTCACCGTGACGCAGGCCTCCACGCCGCCCGCGAGCAGCCGCAGGGCGCGGCTCGCCGCCGAACCGTGGAGCAGGAGCCGGTCGCCGTCGCGGGCGTACCCCATCGGGACCACGAACGGCGCGCCCCCGTCCGAGAACCCCACATGGGCGACCAGGCCCTCGTCGAGGATGCGCCGGATCACCTCCGGATCGTGCGAGCCGCGCCCCGGAATCCTCCGCACCCGGCTGCGGGGCGTCGGCGCGGACGAGCGCTCCGCCGTCATGCGGAGGGACGCCCTCAGATCTCGGCCCGGAGCGCGAGCCGCTTCAGCAGCGCGTCGTGGGTCACCACGCCCACGAGCCGCCCCTCGTCGAGCACCGCGATCGCCGGGAGGCCATCGAGCAGCGGCGCGACCACCCGGATGGCGGCGTCGCCGGGGCTCAGGGTCTTCTCCAGGATGTCCGGCTTCATCAACTGCCGGGCGGTGAGGTCGTCCCAACCCGGCCGCGACCGGTCGGCGATGTCCTCGAGCCGCACCGCGCCCACCAGCCGCGCCTCGTCGAGCACCGGGATCACCCCGACCGGGGCGTCCGGCTCCATCGCGGCCAGGTCCGGCGCCCGCGCGCCCTGCTGGACGGAATGCACCCGGTAGTCCAGCAGGTGCCCGACGGTGACGCCGCGGAGCGTCTCCGCCAACCAGACATACCGGGTCACATCCATCGCCGCGCGGCGCAGGTGGACCCCCACGAACACGAACCAGCCGCCGAGGACGATCCGGGCGACCCCGGAGGCGCCGCTTTCCACGCCCAGCAGCGCGAGCACCCCGAACGCGATGAGGAGCAGCCCGAAGGAGCGTCCGGTGGCGGCGGCGGCGCGGGTGGCGGCCGCCTGTTTGCCCCAGATGGCCCAGAGCGCGGCGCGCAGGAGCCGGCCGCCGTCGAAGGGGATCGCCGGAATCAGGTTCACGGCGAGGAGGAGGGCGTTCATGAGCGCCGCGTAGGTCGCCACCTGCGCCCCGGCGGGCGGGAGCGGCGTGGCCCCCGGCCAGCCGGCGGCGAGGAAGAGGAGGCCCATCGCCAAGGTGGCCAGCGGCCCGGCGGCGGCGATCCGGAATTCGATTCCCGGCCGCTGCGGCTCGGAGGCGAGTTCGGTCCTCCCGCCGAAGACCTTGAGGTTGATCGCCGCGACCCGGATGCCGGAGCGGAGCGCGGCGAAGGCGTGCGCCAGTTCGTGGACGATCACCGAAACGAGGAGGCACACCGCGGTCAGGACGCCGAGGCCCACCGCCGCCGGCGCGCCGACCGGCGCGTCGCCGCGCGTGTAGATAACCGCGAAACTCGCGGAGAGGAGCGCGGCGAGCGGCAGCCAGGAGGCGTGGATGCGGAGCGGGATCCCCAGCAGCCGCCCGAGCCCCTGCGACCCGACCGCCCCGCCGCCGGGCGCGCGGCCGGGGCCCGTCCCGCCGCCCTCCGGCGGGGAAGAGGCGTTCGCGGTCATCGGCGGGGCCGCCGGCCGGAGTCCGACTCCGGGGCCTGTGCCTTGGCCGGGGCCGGGGCCGGGTTCCCGGCGCCGGGGCCCCCGGAAGGCGCCGGTTCGCGGCGGGCGACCAGGAGGAGGTCCCCGGGCGCGGCCGGCCGGTCGAGCCGGCCCCGGTTCAGTTCGCGGAGGACGAAGACCGGCACATCGCTCTCCCCGCCGCGGGCGAACGCCTCCAGCGCCTCCAGCGCCCCGATCGCCTCCAGCGCCCCGAGCGCCGACCCCGGCCGGGGAACCCGCGCGGCGCGGAGCCGCAGCCATCCCGGCGCCGCTCCGCTCCGGTAGGGAGCGGCGCTCCGCAGCATCGCCATGAAGGAATTCTCGCACGCGGCGAGCGGCCGCCGGCCGCAGTCGAAGCGGACCTCCACGAGCCCGCGGGGAGCGTCCAGGAGCGCCAGGTAGCCGCGGGCCGCGCCGATCGGGCCGGCTGGGCCGCCTGGGCCGACTGGGCCAACTGGGCCGCGTCCGGCGTCCGCGCGGAGTCCGCCGAGCCGCGCCGCCGCCCCCCGGACGCCGCGCCCCCGCACCGCTTCGACGAACTCGACCGGCCTCTCCCCCGCCCTTTCGAGGATCTTCCCGGCGAGTTCCCGCAGGCGCCGCCGCTGCTCGCGCGCCCCCTCGGCGTGGAAGACCCCGTCCGTCCCGACCCTCGTTTCGACCGTCGTTTCGACCCTCGTTTCGACCGTCGCCCCGACCGGCTCCCCGACCGTCTCCCCGACGGTCTCCAAAGCCGGCGCCGGAAGCGCGTCCGCGTCCCCGGGTTCGAGTTCCTCCACGACGAGGTCCGGCCGGAGGCCGCGCGCCGCCCGATGCCGGCCCTCCGCGCCCGGGGCGAAGAGGTAGCCGGGGGGCGCCCGCAACCGGAGCCCGGCCCGCGGCAGGTACAGGTCGCGTCCGCGGGCGCCGCCGCGCTCCGGCGGCTCCCCGTAGGCGAGTCCGTCCAGCAGGGCGATCCACGGCTCGTCCCCGGACTCCCCGGGCGATGCCGCGGCGGCGCCCGGTGTCGCCGAATCGGCGCCGGGGCTTCCTTCGCGGGGAAGCGGCACCGGTATCGGCTGCGGGAGCAGCGAACCGTCCGCCCCCCGGAAGGAGCGGTCGGCGTACCGGGCCGCGGCGCCGCGGAAGAGTTCGCCCAGCGACCGTTCACCGCCGAGAACGGCGAGCGCGCCCCGGGTGAGGAACACCGAACCGTCGGCGAACAGGAACGCCTCCGGCGCCGCGTCGTCGGTCACGACGAAGCGCCACCCTTCGGGCCCCGCCGCCGGGCCGGCGCCCCCGCCCGCTCCGCCCGTCGCCTCCGGCGGCAGCGCGACCGCCGGGTAGTCCTCCCCAAAGTGTTCGCCGTAGTGTTCGCCGTAGTGTTCGCGCACCGCGCCCCGGCCGACTTCCTCGACCCGCGCGGCGAGTTCCGCGGCGGGCTCCGCGGCCGTTTCATCGCCGGCGCCGTACGGTCGGCGCGCCTTCTCGAACTCCGCCCGCGCGCGGGCGCCGGCTTCGACCGCCGCCGCGTCCGGGAACGCCGGCCGACCGGAGCGCCCCCCGAACGCGATCCCGCCGGCGGCGCAGCCCAACGCCGCGCCCGCCGCCGGGGAGAGCAGTCCGCCGACCAGCAACAGCCGCCGCGCCGACGCCCCCGGAGGGCGCCGGGCGGCGCGCCCCGGCGACCGCGTCAGTGGACTTACGGGGAAACCGACAGCGGAACCGGCAGGGAAACCGACAGGGAAACCGCCGGGGAAACCGGGAGGGAAACCGATGCGGAAACCGGTCGGGGAACCGATGGGGAAACCACGCGTTCGGCGCCCGAACGGCGGGGCGCCGTCAGGCGTAGAACGCGGTGTTGATTTCCCGGTACCCGGCCCACTCGTCCGGCAACTCTTCGTCCGGGAAGATGGCCGTCACCGGGCACGCCGGCTCGCAGGCGCCGCAGTCGATGCAGACCTCGGGGTCGATGAAGAGTTGCTTCGCCTCCTCGAACCCGTCCTCGTCGCTGGTGGGGTGGATGCAGTCCACCGGACAGACATCCACGCAGGCCGTGTCCTTGGTCCCGATGCAGGGCTCCGCGATCCAGTACGACATTCGATGCGCGCCTCCTACAGCACGAGTGATGCGTCCCGCCGGTTCGTCCGTCCGCCCGTCAACCCAAGTCCAGCAACTGCCGGGAGATTTCGGTGAAACGGTCGAGCGAACCCCAGAACACCAGTCCGAGAATGTTAGGAACCGCCAGCAGGAAAAGCAAACCGGCGTCGAGCCGCGCGAGACCGAAAGCGGGGCTCGGCGCCGCCTCCGGGTCCACGACCATGATCCGCAGCACCTTGATGTAGTAGAAGGCGGCGACGGCGCTGTTCAGCACCCCGACGACGGCGAACCAGCCGAGACCGGCGCGGATGACCGCGGCGAACACATAGTACTTGGCCAGGAAGCCCGCGAACGGCGGGATCCCCATGAGCGAGAAGAGGAAGATGCCCATGGCGATCGTGAGCATCGGCGACCGCTTCCAGAAACCGGCGTAGGAGGACAACTCGAAACTGCCGGTGACCCGGTGCGCGAGGATGACCACGAAGAACGCGCCCAGGTTCATGAACAGGTAGATCACCAGGTACGCCGCCACCGCCTGGATTCCCTGGAGGGAGAGCGCGGCCGCGCCCATGAGGATCGTCCCGGCGTGCGCGATGGAGGAGTAGGCCAGCAGGCGCTTGATGTTCGTCTGCAGCAGCGCCGCCACATTCCCCAGCGTCATGGTCGCAACCGACAGCGCGATCACCAGCGTCCGCCAGTCGGCGCCGCCTACCGGGTCGAACCCGCCCGCCCCGGAAGTCTCGGCGAGTCCGGAGTAGAAGAACCGGAGCAGCACGGCGAAACCCGCCGCCTTCGGGCCGACGGAGAGGAAAGCGGTCACCGGCGTCGGCGCGCCGGTATAGACATCCGGACACCAGAAGTGGAACGGCGCCGCGGCGATCTTGAAACCGAATCCCGCTACCACGAGGACGAGCGTCAGCAGGAGCGCCGGGCCGGGGGTCCCCTCGGCCAGCGCCGCGCGGATGCCGTAGAGGTCGAGCGTCCCGGTCAGGCCGTAGAGCAGCGAGAGGCCGAACAGCATCGCGCCGGTCGAAACCGCGCCGAACAGGATGTACTTGAGCGAGGCCTCGTTGGACAGCCGGTCGGAACTGAGATAGCCGACCATCAGGTAGGAGGCGATGGACACCGTCTCGAGCGACAGGTAGATCATCACCAGGTTCACCGAACCGGCCATCCACATCAGCGCGGCGGTGACGGTGAGCAGGAGCGCCACCATCTCGCCCATCCGGACGCCGTCGAGTTCCTTCGACCGGAGCGTGAACAGCAGCACCAGGATCGAGGACAGCGCGAAGAGCGGCCGGAGCACGGCGAGCAGGCCGTCGTCGGCGAGCATCGAGGCGAACAGCGTCCCGTTTCCGGGTGAGCCGAACGAAGCGGCGAACGCCAGCAGGAGGCCCGCGAGGGTGACGCCGACCAGCAGCCGCCGGCCTTCCGCCGGGGGCCGGGACTGGGTGAGGAGGTCCACCAGGATGACGACCGCCAGGGCCCCCACCAGGATGAGTTCGGGGACGAACCGGGCGAGGCTGGCGAGGGCGTCGGACACCGGGCTACCCCTTCAACTCCGAGGCCCGGTCGAGGTTCACATTCTTCGCCACCCGGTAGAGCGACATGACGATGGCCAGGGCCACCGCCGCCTCGCAGGCGGCCACCACGATCACCAGCAGGGCGAAGACCTGCCCGCCGAGCGCCCCTTCCACGAACCGCGAGAACGCCACCAGGTTGATGTTCGCCGAGTTGAAGATCAACTCGATGGACATGAGCACATTGACCGCGTTCCGCCGCGTGAGCACCCCGAAGACGCCGAGGCAGAACAGCGCCGCCGAGATGTAGAGGTAGTGCTCGAGCGGAATCACGACCCGGACCTCCGGCGCACCAGCATCGCCGCCCCCATCAGCGCGATCAGCAGGAGGACCGAGGCGATCTCGAACGGCAGCAGGTAGTCGCCCACCAGCAGGCGCCCGATGGACTCGCTGGTCGGCCCGGGGTCCCCGGTGTCCATCGCCCGCCAGTCCACGCCCCGGATGATGCCGACGAGGAGCGCGAACAGCAGCCCGGAGGCGACGGCGCCGGGAACGACCTGCACCGCGCCGGTGCGCAGGTTCAGGTCGAAGATCCGGTGGGTCAGCATCACCCCGAACAGGAGGAGCGTCAGGATGGCGCCCACATAGATGAGCACCTGCGCCCCGGCGAGGAAGTCCGCGCCGAGATAGACATAGAACACCGCGATCCCGAAGAACGCCGCCACGAGCGCGAACGCCGAGTGCACCAGGTTGCGGCCGAGCACGACGAGCAACGCCGCCCCGAGCACCATCGCCGCGGTGGCGTAGAAGATGAGTTGCGAGGCCATTCCGCTGACGGTCTCTTTCGAAGTGCCTGCCGCGCGTCAGTGGTGGAGGAGTGTCTTCGCTGGCCCGGGCGCCGGACTCCCGCTCAGGCCGAAGCCCCGCCGCCCGGGGCGGGGGCCGGGGGCGCCGGCGCCGGCGGCGGGGTGCGGGGCTCCTTGGCGAAGCGGTAGAGCAGGTCGCCCTTGACGCCGCCGCCGAACTCGTAGTTCGGGGTCATCTCGATGCAGTCGGTCGGACAGGGGAAGACGCAGAGTTGGCAGTAGCAGCAGAGCGACATGTCGATGTCGAACTGCACCACGGTCTGCTTGATCGCCGTTCCGTCGGCGGCGAAGATCGGCGGCGACTCCCGCGAACGCTTCTCGTTCTCGATGTGGATGCAGTCCACCGGACAGGCCCGCTCGCACTGCTTGCAGCCGATGCAGTCCTCGATCTTCACATGGAGCCGCATCCGGGTGCGGTCCATGAGTTCGTCCTTGGGTATGTCGAGCGGGGAGCGCCAGCGCTCGCCCGGCAGTTCGTCGGCGGTGTACTGCTGGGTCACCGCCGGCCGGAACAGGTGGCGGAAGGTGATCACCATCCCGGCGGCGACGGTGCTCACCGTCTCCCAGATGTCGAGGAAATATCTCTTCACGAACCGACTCCTCTTCAGACGGCGCTGCGGAAGCCGGAGATGACGGCCACCGCCACGAGCAGGAAGAACGAAATGGGAATCACATACTTCCAGCAGACGGTCATCAACTGGTCCACGCGGAGCCGCGGCAGCGTCCAGCGAAGCCACATCTGCACGACGACCAGGCCGAACCCCTTGAGGAACAGGATCAGCGGGTTCGCCCCGAACGGCCCGACCCACCCGCCGAGGAACAACAGCGCCGCCAGCATGGAGACCAGCAGCATGTTCCCGTATTCGGCCAGGAAGAAGAACGCGAACCGCATCCCGGTGTACTCGGTGTGGAAACCGGCGACCAGTTCCGACTCCGCTTCCGGGATGTCGAACGGCGTCCGGTTCGTCTCGGCGAGCCCGCAGATGAAGAACAGGACGAAGGCGATCAGGTTCAGCGGGAACAGTCGGAAGATGAGCCAGTCCCCGACGCCGAGCAGCCCGCCCTGCTGGGCGGCCACGATCTCCGGCAGGCTCAGCGTGCCGACCTGCGCCACCACGACGAGCACCAGGATCGCCGTCGGGATCTCGTAACTCACCATCTGCGCCGCGGCGCGCATCCCGCCGTAGAGCGCGTACTTGTTGTTCGAGCCCCAGCCGGCCATGAGCACCGAGAGCGCCCCGAGCGAAGTGATGGCGATGAAGTAGAGGACGCCGATGTTCAGGTTGGAGACCGCGAGCACCGTCCCGTCCTCCCGGACTCCCCAGGGGACGATGGCGAACGCGGCGAACGCGCTCGCCACCGCGAGCGCCGGCGCGGTCCGGAACAGCACCCGGTCCGCGTCCTTCGGGACGATGTCCTCCTTGAAGAGCAACTTGATCCCGTCCGCGAAACTCTGGAGCAGACCGTGCCACCCGACGCGCATCGGCCCCAGGCGGTCCTGCACATGGGCCGCCACCTTGCGTTCGAGCCAGATCGCGTAGATCGGGTTCAGCGCCAGGACGCCGATGAAGCCGGCGGTCCCGAGCGCCACCGTGATGAGTTTCTGGAGGCCGGGCGGCGCGAAGTCCCCGATGAGTTCGCCCACGGTCGTCGCGAGCAGCGGCAACGCGGCCATGAGCGCCAGCACGCCGACCGCCAGCGCGATCGGGATCGCCGAGAGCGGCCCCATGAGCCGCATCTCGATCTGGCGGAACCGGGTGATCACCGGTCGATCTCCCCGAGCACGATGTCCAGACTGCCGATGATGGCGATGACATCCGCGATCATCTCGCCGCGGGTGATTTCGTGGAACAGGCCCATGGCCACGAAGCAGGGCGACCGCCCCTTGACCCGGTAGGGAATCGGCTTCTTGGGTTCGGCGATCACATAGAAGCCGAGTTCGCCCCGGGGCGCTTCCGCCCGGAAGTACGCCTCGCCGCCGGCCGGGCGGATGAACTTGGGCACCTTCTCGTGGACATTCCCCTCGGCCGGCAACCGCTCCAATACCTGGCGCGCGATCTTCACGCTCTCGTACATCTCGCGGACCCGCACCCAGTAGCGGTCCCAGCAGGAGCCGATCGGGCCGTGCTCGCCGGAAGCGGCGATCACCTCGAAGTCGTAGTTCTCGTAACCGAGATAGGGATCGTCCCGGCGCAGGTCCCAGGAAATCCCGGAACCGCGCAGGTTCGGCCCGGAGAGCGCGTAGTCGCGCGCCATCTCCGGCGTGATGACGCCGACATCGGCGGTTCGCCGGATGAAGATCTTGTTGCCGGTCAGCAGCCGGTCCACTTCGTCGAGCACCGGGACGAACTCGTCGAGGAACCGGCTGCAGCGGTCGGTCCAGCCCTCCGGCAGGTCGTGGGAGACGCCCCCCACCCAGTTGTAGTTGTAGAGGAGCCGGGCGCCGCAGAGCCACTCGAACAGGTCGAGGATGCGCTCCCGCTGCTGGAAACAGAGCAGGAAGGGAGTGAAGGCGCCGATGTCCATCCCGTAGGTGCCCATCGCCAGCAGGTGGCTGGCGATCCGCTGCATCTCGCCGGTCAGCACGCGGATGGCGGCCACGCGCTCCCCCACTTCGATGCCGAGCAACTTCTCCACGGTCATGGCGTAGGTCATGCTGTTCGCCATCGAACCGACATAGTCCATGCGGTCGGTGAACGGGATGACGCCCTGCCAATCGATGTTCTCCGCGTGCTTTTCGAAGTTGCGGTGGAGGTAGCCGATGTGGGGCCGGGCGTCGCGGATGATTTCGCCGTCGGTCTTGAGTTCCACCCGGAGGACGCCGTGCGTCGAAGGGTGCTGCGGCCCCATGTTGAGGATCATCTCGTCCTCTTCGAGATCCTCCGGGGAAAAGGCGTAAGAGTTGTCCGGCGGCAGGTCCTCGTCGTAGAGGGTGACGATCGGCGCGCCGTCGAATCCCCGGGTTCCGGTTTCGGCCATGGTCAGTAGTGAACGGGGCCCGGTCGAAGGGTGCAGGCGAACGGCGTCCGGCGGGAATCGGTCAGTCGAAGGGGCCGACGCCGCTCATTTCGCCGCTCTCGGCGCGCTCGGTCATCTGCTGTCCGGGCCGGACCGGGATCTTGTGCCAGGTCTCGGGCCATTCCCAGTCCCGCAGCAGCGGATGCCCCGGCCAGTCGTTCGGCAGGAGGATGCGGCGGTGGTCGCTGTGCCCGTCGAAGCGGACGCCGAACAGGTCGAAGACCTCGCGTTCGTGCCAGTTCGCGGCCTTCCAGAACCCTTCCAGCGTGGGCAGGCGCCCGCCCTCCCGGGGGACGCGCGTCTTGAGCGCGATCCAGTGCTTCTTCGTCAGCGAGAACAGGTGGTAAACGACTTCGATCGCCGGCGGCTCGCCGCCCGGCCAATCCACCCCGGAGACGCAGTGCAGCGTGTCGAAGTCGAGGTCGGGCTCGCCCTTGAGGAACGCCGCCGCCGCCGACAGGCGTTCCGCCGGGATCCGGATCCAGGGATCCAAGGCCTCCGCGTCGGATTCGAAGGCGCCTTCTCCGAGTCCCAGCCCGGCGGCGAGCCGGTCGATGACTTCGGCGCCGGTCAACCGACCGCTCCTCCGGCGAGGGCCGGCGCCGCCGCGGCGGCGGGGGCGGTCCGGCCCGGACGCACCCGGCCCGGACGCGGATCCTCGAGCAGCGACTTCTCCCGGATGAGGTCCTGGAGGACCATGATCCCGTAGAGCAGCGCCTCCGGCCGAGGCGGGCAGCCCGGGACATACACATCCACCGGGATGATCTGGTCCACGCCCTTCACCACATGGTATCCGTGCTGCCAGTAGGGCCCGCCGTTGTTGGCGCAACTCCCCATCGAGATCACATACTTGGGCTCCGGCATCTGGTCGAAGAGCCGCTTGATGCGGATCGCCATCTTGTGGGTGACGGTGCCGGCCACGATCATCAGGTCGGACTGGCGCGGGCTCGCGCGCGGGATCAACCCCAGGCGGTCCCAGTCGAAGCGGCTCGCCCCGGTGGCCATCATCTCGATGGCGCAGCAGGCGAGCCCGAAGGTCATCGGCCAGAGCGCGGAGAGCCGCGCCCAGTTGATGACGCTGCTGACCGTGGTCAGCGCGACCTGGTTGCGTCCGAGCGCGGGGATCAGGTCCAAAGCGCCGACTCCGCCCGCTTCCCGCTCTCGGCCGCTCGCCCGGTCGCGGTCAGCCGGCCGCTCCGGGAACCGGGGACTGCGCCGCCGGCGCCTCGGCCGTCGCGACAGGCGCGGCCGGCGCGACAGGCGCGGCCGGCGCGACAGCGGGCGCGGCCGGCGCGGCGGAGGCCCGCGTCTCCTTCAACCGGCGCCGCTCCTCGCCCCGGACCCACTCCAGGTCGCCCTTCACCCAGACATCGGCCAAGCCGAGCACCAGCATCCCCAGGAACAGCAGCCCGGCGACGAGAGCGCCGAGCCCCAGATCGAGGTAGGCCAGCGCCCAGGGGAGGAGCATGACCGCCTCCACATCGAAGATCAGGAAGACCAGGGCGAACACATAGAAGCGGATGTTGAACCGGACGCCCCACGGGTTGCCCACCGGGTTCTCGCCGCATTCGTAGGGGCGCGACTTGGCGGCCAGCGGCAGCGACGGGCGGACCAGCGAGGAGACGAGCAGGGTCACGCTCACGAACAGGACGCCGGCCCCGATCGCGAACAGCGGCCCCAAGTACTCGCCCATGGTGAAAGTCTCGTTGCGCCCCGCCGGAGACGGCGTCGGAAACGCCCTCGGAGCGGGCAGAATTCTACCCGCCGAGCCGTCGGCGGGTAAAGACCCGGCCGCCCTTCCCGGGATCGGCCCGACGCCGAGCAGAGCACCCCCGAGACCCGGAATTGGAACGCCCGCCGCACCGGTCGAAGGCCGACCCGGGCCTCTCCGTGGTGATTCCGACCCTGGACGCCGAGGCCACGGTCGCCGAAGCCATCGGTTCGGCCCCGGCCGGGGCCGAGGTGGTCGTCGTGGACGGCGGGAGCGCCGACGCCACGGTCGAGACCGCGGCCCGGGCGCTGGAGGCCTCCTCCCCCGGGCCCCCGCAGGTGCTGGTCACCGCCCCCGGACGGGCGGCGCAGTTGAACCGGGGCGCGGCCGCCGCGCGCGGGCGGACCCTCCTGTTCCTCCACGCCGACTGCGTCCTGCCGCCGCGCGCCGGGGCGGAGATCCGCCGGATCCTGAAGGCGTCGGAAGTCGTCGGCGGCTGGTTCCCGCAGGCGCCCCCGGAGGACACGCCGCTCTTCCGGGTGGCGGCGGCCGGGGCGAACCGGAGGGCGGCGGCCCTCTCCCTGCCCTACGGCGACCAGGCGATGTTCGTCCGCCGGACCGCGTTCGAGCGCGTGGGCGGGTTCCCGACGGCGCCGATCATGGAGGACGCCGGGCTCGCCCGGAGGCTCCGCCCGCTCGGCCGCCTCCGTCCGGCTTCGTCCCGCGTGCGGATCGGCGGCGGGCACTGGCGGCGGCTGGGCGTGCCGCTCACCGCGGCGCTCGACCTGGCCACCCTGGCGGCCTGGCTCCTCGGCGCCCCCCCGGAGCGGATCGCCCCGATCTACGGTCGGCTGCACGGCGGCCGCCGGCGCCGGGGTTAGCAGCCCGTGGAAAAAGCGCCCCGCCGTCCACTCCTCGACGCGAGGGCGCCGAGTCCCCGTTCGGTTTCGCGGCGGGGCGCTCTTCCCACGAGCCGGCGGCGCGAATCGCTGCGCGATTCCCCCCGCCATCTATCGCGGGGAGGGGGCCACCCCCTCCCCGCACCCCTCCCCGGTCGGCGCTTCGCGCCGACGAGGGCTTCCCGGACTTTCTCCACGGGCTGTCAGGCCGCCGGCGGCGGCCGCGTCCCCGCGGGGGGTCAGCCCTGAAGGGGCAGGAGGGGCCTGGGCCCGCCGACCTGCTGGGACTCGACGACGGCGATCGCGGCCACATTCACGATCTCCTCCACTTCGGCGCCGCGCTGCAGGACATGCACCGGCCGGCGGAGCCCGGTGACGATCGGCCCGATGGCCTGCGCGCCGCCCAGCCGCTGCAACAACTTGTAGGCCACATTGCCGGCTTCGAGGCTGGGGAAGACCAGCACATTCGCCGAGCCGCCGAGCCGGGAGAACGGGAAGTTCCGGGTGAGCAGGTCGCCCACCACCGCGGTGTCCGCCTGCATCTCCCCGTCCACCACCAGCGACGGCGCCCGCTCGCGGACGATTTCCACCGCCCGCCGGACCTTCCGGGAGCGCTCGTGGGGGGCGCTCCCGAAGTTGGAGAAGGAGAGCATCGCCACCCGGGGCTCCACATCGAACCGCCGGGCCACCCCCGCCGCCTGGATCGCGATGTCCGCGAGATCCTCCGGCCCGGGATCGATGTTCACGGTGGCGTCGGCGAAGAACTTGATGTCCGAGTCGAACACCATCAGGTACACGCCGGCCACCCGGCGGACGCCGCCCCGCATCCGGACGATCTGGAGCGCCGGGCGGATCGTGTCCGGGTAGTTGCGGGTGAGGCCCGACACCATGGTGTCGGCGTCGCCGATATTCACCATCATCGCCCCGAACACATTGGGGTCCTTGAGCAGTTCGCGCGCTTTCCCCGGCCCCACGCCCCGCCGCTGGCGCAGTTCGGAGAGCGCCCGGGCATAGGACTCGGCGCGGTCGGACTCCGCCGGATCCACCACTACCGCCCCGGAGATCTCCACCCCCAGCGACTCGCACTGTTCCCGGATGACTTCCGGACGGCCGAGCAGCACCGGGGAGGCGATCTTCTCGTCGAGCAGGCGCTGCGAAGCGCGCAGGATCCGCGGCTCCTCCCCCTCCGGGAAGACCACGGAGCGCGAGGCCTGCCGGGCGCGCCCGATCACCTGCCGCATGACCCCCCGGCCGAGGCCGAGCCGGGCTTCGAGCCGGTCGCGGTAGGTGTCGAGGTCGAGCGCGAGCCGGGCGACGCCGCTCTCCATCGCGGCGCGGGCGACCGCCGGCGCTTCCCACAGGAGGACCCGGGAGTCGAACGGGGACGGGATCAGGTACTCCGGGCCGAACCGCATCCGCTCCCGCCCGTGCGCCCGCATCACCGAGTCCGGCACATCCTCCTCGGCGAGCGCCGCCAGCGCCCGGGCCGCCGCGAGTTTCATCCCCATGTCGATCGTGCGGGCGCGCACATCGAGCGCTCCCCGGAAGATGAAGGGGAAGCCCAGGACATTGTTGACCTGGTTCGGGTAGTCGGAACGCCCGGTCGCCATGAACACATCGCCGCGGGCGTCCATGGCGTCCTCCCAGGAGATCTCCGGGTCCGGGTTCGCCATCGCCAGCACCAGCGGCCGGTCGTTCATGGAGCGCACCATGTCCTTCGACACGGCGTCCTTGACCGAGAGGCCCATGAAGACATCGGCGCCGCGCAGGGCGTCCCCGAGGGTCCGCATCGGCGTGTCCAGCGCGTAGCGCTCCTTGAACTCGTTCATCCCCCGGTCCCGGCCGGCGTGGATGACGCCTCGGGAGTCGCACATCACGATGTGCTCGCGCCGGACGCCCAGACTCTCCGCCAACTCGGCGCAGGCGATGCCGGCGGCCCCGGCGCCGTTGATGACCAGCCGCGTTTCCGCCGGGTCCTTGTCCGTCAACTGCAGCCAGTTCAGGACGGCCGCCCCGGAGATGATCGCGGTGCCGTGCTGGTCGTCGTGGAAGACCGGGATCTCCATCTCTTCCCGCAGTTTCGACTCGATGTGGAAGCAGTCCGGCGCCTTGATGTCCTCGAGGTTGATCCCGCCGAAGGTCGGCTCCAGCGCCTTCACCACCCGCACCACTTCTTCGGGGTCGGTGACGCCCAACTCGATGTCGAACACATCGATGTCGGCGAACCGCTTGAACAGCACGCCCTTCCCTTCCATGACCGGCTTGGCGGCCAGCGGGCCGATGTTCCCGAGCCCGAGGACGGCGGTCCCGTTCGAGACGACCGCCACCAGGTTGCCCTTGGCGGTGTAGTCGAACACCGCGTCGGCGCGCTCTTCGATCTCCCGGCAGGGCTCGGCGACGCCGGGGCTGTACGCGAGCGACAGGTCGCGCTGCGTCTGGGTGGGCTTGGTGGGCCGGACCTCGAGTTTCCCGGGCCGGCCGGTCTTGTGGTAGTCCAGCGCGTCCTGTCGTCGTATCAAGTGGGCGCCCCTCCGTAACAAAGGCTCACCGGCGGCCCCGGCATCCGGGACCGCCGCGCCGCCGCCGGGCGGCGAAACGGCGCGGAGTCTAGAACGGTCGCCGCCGCCCGCCGCCGCGCCGGCGGTTCTCAGTCCGGCGGCGGGGTCGTCGGTTCCCGGCCCCCGGCGCCGGCGTCGTGGGCGCGGAACCAGGCCAGGATGCGCTCGGAGACATCCATCAGGAACTTGGGTTCGCGCGGGCCGTGGGGGGTGCGCGGATAGACGACCATCTCGGTGGGAACGCCCCGGCGGTCGAGCGCCCGGTAGAACTCCTGCCCCTGGGTGAAGGGCACGCGCAGGTCCTCCGCGCCGTGGATCACCTGCGTCGGGGTGCTCACTTCCGCGATCCGGTAGATGGCCGAGTGGCCCTCGTACATCTCGTAGTCCTCCCAGTAGTCCCCGCCCATGTGCGCCGCCAGGTAGTCCTGGATGTCCGTGGTGGTGACCATGCTGATGAGGTTGGGAAGCCCGGCGCCCATGCTGGCGGCGCGGAACCGGTCGGTGCGGGTCACCGCGAAGGAGGTGATGTAGCCGCCGTAACTCCAGCCCATCAGGAACAGGCGGTCCGGATCGGCGACCCCCTCCTCGACCAGCAGGTCCACCCCGGCCAGCAGGTCGTCGAGGTCGGAGAACCCCCACTCCATGACATTCGCGTAGCGGAACTCCTTGCCGTAGCCGGTCGAGCCCCGGGGGTTCGGGCGCAGCACGGCGAACCCCTCCCGGGCGAAGTACTGCAGCATGTAGATCGAAGGACCGCCGGTGAAGGTCTCCGAGTACACCCCGGCGGGGCCGCCGTGGACATTCAGGATCAGCGGCGCCGGAGTCCCCGGCCGGTGGTCCGCGGGAAGCGTCAGCAGCCCCTCGATCTCCATGCCGTCGGGGGCGCTCCAGGTCCGGAGGGAGGTCGGCCCCATCGCCGGCCGGGGGACGCCGGAGTGGAGGTTGGTCAGCCGCCGCATCTCGAAGGACGGGGCCGGCCCCCCGCCGGGCGCCAGGTCGGCGGCGAAGACCTCCCAGGGCGTGTCCGGCGTCTCGTGGACGAACGCCAGCACATCGGCTTCCCGCGCGACCGCAGCGGAGCGGAAGACCCCGCCGCCCGGAGTGAGGGCGACCGGCGCGCCCCCGTCCGCCGGCAGCGCGAACACCCGCCGCGAAGTGCGGTGCGCTTCGGCGACATACACGAACGACCCGTCCCGGGCCCACCCGAGGATCCCCGGGCTGCGGTCGGGCGTCTCCGCCAGGCGGGTCCGTTCGCCGCCCATCACCGGCATCCGGTACACATCGCCGAGCCCCACCGGCTCGACCCGGTCCCCGGTCGAGCGGAAGGCCACGGTGGCGCCGTCGGGCGAGACCACCGGGGAACTCTCCACGCCCCCGCCGCCGTGGAGCAGCCGGACCGCGCCGTCCGCGAGGTGGACCACCGAAAGGTCGCCGGCCCGCCGGTTGGTGTTGATCCGGGGATCGGGCTGGTGGGCGAAGACGATCCGGTCGCTGCTCGACCAGTCGAACCCGGTCACCGAGAAGTCGCCCTGGGTCAGCCGCCGGTCCTCGCCCTCGGGATCCGGGGTGTCCGTTACGAGGGCGGCATACAGGTGGACATATCGGAAGTTCCGGTCCACGAGTTCCACATCCCGCTTCTCCTTCTTCCGCTTCTTCTCTTCCTCGGTTTCCGGGTCGGTCATCGTGTAGGCGACGCTCCGGCCGTCCGGCGAGAACCGGAACGAGCGGACGCCGGCCTCGGCGCGGGTCAGCGGGCGGGCCTCGCCGCCGGCCAGCGGGAGCAGCCAGACCTGCTGCTCGCCGTCCCCCCGCGAGGAGAGGAAGCCGAGGTAGGCGCCGTCGGGAGAGAACGCCGGCGCCGAAGCGGACTCGGTGTCCCGGGTGTAGGTGACGGTCTCGCCCCCGGCGGTGGGGACGACCCGGATGCGGCTCCGGTACTCGGACTGCTCGCCCTCCATGAGCGGCTCGGTCACCACGAACGCGGCGAGCGAACCGTCGGGGGAAACGGCGGTCCCGGAGACCCGGTGGTAGCGCATGGAAAGCGCCGGGGTCCAGCGGTCGGGCTCCTCCGCTTCCGGGCTGCCGGCCGCGGGCGCGCCCGCGCCGAGGACGGCAGGGACGGCAAGGACGGCAGGGACGGCAAGGACGGCAGGGACGGCGAACGCGCCGAGCCGGCGGTTCCTGCCCGCGCGCGGCGCGGGGGTCCGGGTTCCCCTCGAGGTGTCGCTCATGGTGCTCTCCCTCCTCCTTCTTCGTCGTGTTCGAGGCGGGCGATGGTCGGACGCGCCCCGGGATTCCGCCGCACCCGGCGGGCGGGCGCCCGCGCGGGGGTCGGCGGCCGCCGCATCCTACCGGAGCGCGCCCCGGCCTTCCCGACGGGCGGCGACGCCGCGGGAACCGCGGGGCGCTCCATCTCGTAGGCTTCCCGCGTGGACCTCGCAGCGCCGGAACTCACGGCGCCGGAAGCGGCCCGGCCCCCGGCGCGAAGCGGCAAGCCCGCCGCCCGGACCGGGCTCGACCGGCTGCCGGAAACCGGCGAACTGCTGAGCGGGCTGCGGGTCGGCCTCATCGCCAACCCGTCGTCGGTGGACGCCTCGTTCCGGCACGCCCGGGAAGTGGTCGCCGGACTCCCCGGCGCGCGGCTCGCGGCGCTGTTCGCCCCGGAGCACGGTTTCGACGCGGTGGAGCAGGACCTGGTCGAGATCGAGGACGCCGGGGCCGCGCTGCCGATCCGCAGCCTCTACGGCCCGACCCGGAAACCCACCGCGGCGATGCTGGAGGGGCTCGACGCCCTGGTCTTCGACATCCAGGACATCGGGTCGCGCTACTACACCTACATCTGGACGATGGCCCACGCGCTCGAAGCCTGCGCCGAACACGGCCGGCGCCTCGTCGTGCTCGACCGCCCCAATCCCATCGGCGGCGCCGTGGAAGGCAACTCGATCGAGGACGACCACCGCTCCTTCGTCGGGCTCTACCCCCTGCCCAACCGCCACGGCCTGACCGCCGGGGAGATCGCCGGCCACCTGAACCGGGAACACGGGATCGGCGCGGACCTGGTGGTGGTCGGCGTGAGCGGCTGGCGCCGGAGCGAGTGGCTGGACGACGCCGGACTGCCGTTCGTCCCCCCCTCCCCGAACATGCCCACCCTGGACACCGCGGCGGTCTATCCCGGCGCATGCCTGCTCGAAGGGACGATCCTCTCGGAGGGCCGGGGAACGACCCGTCCGTTCGAGACCTGCGGCGCCCCCTGGGTCTCCGGGGAGCGGCTCGCGGCGGCGCTCGCCGAAGAGGGGCTGCCCGGCGTGGCCTTCCGCCCGGCGCGGTTCCGTCCGACCTTCCAGAAGTTCGCCGGCGTCGAGTGCGGCGGCGTGATGCAGCACCTCACCGACCGCGCCGAGTACCGCCCCTGGCGCGCGGGGATCGCGCTCCTCTCCGCCTTCCGCCGGCTGTGGCCGGCCGAGTTCGCCTGGCGGCAGCCGCCCTACGAGTACGAGACGGAGCGGCTCCCCATCGACATCCTGGCCGGGAGCCCGCGGCTGCGGGAGGGGATCGAAGCCGGTGTTCCCGCCGCGGAACTCGCCGACGCCCTCGAGGCCGAACGCGCGGCCAACCACCGGGACGAAGCCGCCCGCCGCCGCGCCCGCCTCTACGACTGAGCCGGGACCGGCCGGCGACCCCTTCCCCCGGCGCGGGGACGCCCCGAACCCGGCGTCACCCTCCCCGCTGCGTGAGGAGATAGACCGCGAAACTGCCGAGCCAGTGGCTTCCGGTGTAGTTCTCCGGGTCCACCCCGGCGAGCCCGGCCTCCGCGTTTCGCACCGCGAGAGCGGTCAACCCCGCCCGCCGGGGATCCTCCGCCGGAAGCGCCCCGGCGACCGCCCGCATCATCCAGGCGCGGCTCAGGTGGAGGCCGTGGAGGTGCCCGAAGGCGTCTTCGCGGTCCTCCGGCACGAACACCGGTTCGAGCGTGGGGCCCGGCCCCGCCGGCAGGAAGCCGTCGAACCACGCGGCGAACTCGACGGACGGGAGCGCCCGCCGCAGGAAGTCCGCCTCGGCGAGGCAGGGCGAGAGGAAGTCCTGCCCGGAAGGCTCGTAGGCGACCGGACAGTCCCGATCCCCGCCGAACCAGACCCGGGCGCGGGCCGCCAGCAGGTCCCGCATCTCCCGGGCCCCGACCGAGACCGCCCAGTCGTGGATCAGCCCGGCGGAGAACGCCGTCTGCTTGTGCTCCCCCACCCGCACCGGGTGCTCCAGTTTCTCGAAGAACTCGGTGATCCGCTCCGCCGCGTTCGCGACCAGCGGCGCGAGCGTCTCCCGCCAGCGCGCCGCCCGCTCCCGGTCGCCGGCGGCCGCCGACCCGTCCCCGGCCCACTCCGCCAGTTCGGCGTCGAGTTGCAGGAGCCAGGCGAGCCCGTAGGGACGCTCGAAGCCCCGCCGCCCCTCCACCGAGACATAGGCGATTTCTCCGGCCACCCGCTCCGGCGTGAAGTTCCGGTCGAGCGCCCCCCGCGCTTCGTCGGCGAACCCCGCCCCGGAGAACCGGCGGGTGAGCCGGGCCAGCAGCCAGTGCCCATGCACCGCGGAGTGCCAGTCGAAGCACCCGTAGAAGACCGGGGTGAGTTCGCGCGGCGGCGCGAGGTCTTCGTCCTGCTCCAGCCGCAGCGCGACCTTGTTCGGGTACTCCTTCACCACGCAGTCGAGCGCGAGCGCCGCGAAGGCCCCGGCCGCCGACTCCGTGAGCCGTTCCGGCCCGAAGTCGGCGAGCCTCTCCGCGGCCTCCGCCGTCTCGGCGGGCGCGGGCCGATCCACCGGTTCACTCCCGCAGCCGGCGATCCCGCAGGACGCCGCGAAGAGGGCGGCAACGGGCCCGACCCGCCGAAGCGTCTTCCGGCGGGAGAGGTTCGGCTTCGGGTCGTGGTTCTCGCAAGGGGTCGCAGGCATGGCGCATTCTCCCTCCCGCCTCCGGCTCAGTCCGCGCCGCGGGCCGCCGCCGAAACCCGGCCCGCGGCGGCGTCGGCGCGGCGGGTCGGCTCCGGCAGCCGGTATCCGGCGCCGCAGCGGAGGACGGTCCGCTCCGCGGTCGGGAGGTCCATCAGGTGGCCGGCGCTCACGAAGACCGGCCGGACGCCGTCCCGCGTCCGGAGCGCGGTCCCCACCCGCTCGCCCCGGTGGACGAGGGGCGAGCGCTCGCCCCGGCGCGGGCCGGGAGGTTCCGCGTCCCCCACCAGCCGGCTCTTCGCGCACCCGATCGAAGGCAGTCCGGCGAGCAGCCCGAGGTGACAGGCGAGGCCGAAGCGGAGCGGATGGGCCCTCCCCTGCCCGTCGCAGAGGATGCAATCCACCGGCGAATCGAGCGCGGCGAGGGCGGCCAGCGCCGCCGGCCCCTCCCGGAACGACAGCAGTCCGGGGACATAGGGGAAGGTCACCGGCAGCCGGACGATCCGCTCCTCCACCACCCGGCGTTCCGCGAGATCCCAGACCACCGCCGCCGCCGCGCACTCCCGCGCGTCGCCGCGCCCTCGCGTCCGGGTTCCGCCGGTCCGCGGAAACGCGGCGTCCACCCCCGCAACGAAACGCGGTTCGAAGCCCTCCGGCCGCGCCCCCACGACCTGCCCCGCCAACTCGCGCTGCAGCGCCCGCGCGGCCGGCGGGTCGGTCGGCCACGGTCCGGATCGCAGGTCGAGCGTGTCCGGCACGGGGGGCGGTATCGTAGGAGCCGCCCCGCCGGGAACTCCGTGCCGACCGCCCCCGCCGCTTCGGACCGCCCGCCCTCCCGTCCCCCCGCGCGCGCCGGGAACGGGAAGTTCGCCGCGGTGCACGACCTGGTTCGGCGCATCCCGAAGGGCCGGGTGGCGACCTACGGGTGGATCGCCCGCGAAGTCAGCGCCGGCGGGTCCCCCCTTTCCGCCCGCGCCGCCGGCTGGGCGCTCGGCGCGTCGCCTCCCGGCGTCCCGTGGCACCGGGTGGTGAACGCCGAGGGAGCGCTCTCGGCGGAACGGAGCGGCCGCTGCCCGGCCGGGCGGCAGCGCTCCCTGCTCGAAGGCGAGGGCGTCCGCTTCGACGAACGGGGCCGCGTCCCGCTCGCCCGCTACCTCTGGCCGCCCGCCGGAGGCGCGGGCGAACTCTCGGCGCCCCCGGAGGACTTCCGATGAACGACCGAACCCCGACTCGGTGGCGCGGCGGCATCAGCCGCCGGGACTTCCTGTCCGGCATGCCGGTGGCCCTCACCGGAGCGGCGCTCGCCTGCCGCCAGGTGCCGGAGTTCCGCGCCGAGATCGAGCGCGAGGGCGCCGCCCCCTACCCGCCGCTCCGCACCGGGATGCGCGGCTCGCACCCCGGCTCGTTCGAGACGGCGCACGCCTTCGCCCACGAAGGCCGGCGGTGGGACGCGGAGGACACCGGCGAGCGGTACGACCTGGTCGTCGTCGGCGCCGGCATCTCCGGGCTCGCCGCCGCCCACTACTTCCGCAAGGAGGCGGGGCCGGAGGCCCGCGTCCTGCTGCTCGACAACCACGACGACTTCGGCGGCCACGCCAAGCGCAACGAGTTCCGGCTGGGCGGGCGCGCGTTCCTGATGAACGGCGGCACGCTGAATGTGGAAGCGCCTTCGCAGTTCGGCGAAGTCGCCGGCGGGCTGCTCACCGAGTTGGGGATCGACGCCGCGGCGTATCTCGACAGTCTCGAAGGCGTGCGGAACACCTACCGCGACCTCGGCATGGGGAGCGGCATGTTCTTCGACCGCGAGACCTTCGGCGAAGACCGGTTGGTCGCCGGACTGCGGGGCCGTCCGCTGGCGGAATTCCTCGCCGGGTCGCCGATGCCGGCGAAGGCCCGCGAAGACCTCGCGCGGCTCCACGCGGAACCGCAGCCCGACTACCTCCCCGACCTCTCGCCGGCGGAGAAGAAGCGCTACCTCGCCTCGATCAGTTACGCCGACTTCCTGACCCGCCACGCGGAGTGCGACCCGGCGGCGCTGTGGTTCTTCGACCACCGGCCGCGCAGCATCTTCTGCACCGGCATCGACGCCTTCCCGGCGCGCTACGCCTGGGAGGAAGGCTGGCCGGGGTTCTCCGGGATGGAGATCCCGCCGACGCCGCGCGAAAACCTGGCCGACGAACCCGGCGGCCAGCACGGACGCGAGAACCAGGCGCGCGCCGACGAAGGCCTTCCCGACCTCTACTTTCCCGACGGCAACGCCACCATCGCGCGGCTGCTCGCGCGGCGGCTGCTCCCCGGCGCCGTTCCCGGATCGAGTTTCGAGGATGTGGTCACCGCGCCGGTGGACTACACCGCGCTCGACCGCGAGGAATCCCCGGCGCGGATCCGGCTGTCCTCCACCGTGATCGGAGTGGCGCCGGAGGCCGGCGGCCCGGTGCGGGTCACCTATGTGAAGGACGGCCGGGGGCGGAGCGTCCGGGCGGAGCGGGTGGTCCTCGCCTGCTGGCACAACATGATCCCCTACCTGGTCCCCTCGCTCCCGAAAGCGCAGCGCGACGCCCTCGCCTGGCCGGTGAAGTCGCCGCTCCAATACACGAGCGTCCTGCTCCGCCAGTGGCGCCCCTTCGTCGAAGCGGGAACCTCCACGATCTACGCCCCGGCGAGTTACTGCACCACGGTGGCGCTCGCGCCCCCGCTCGTCCTCGGTGACTACCGCACTTCGACTTCCCCGGACGAACCGCTGGTCCTGCGCATGAACCGCTACCCCGGGGAAGCGGGGCTCTCCCGCCGCGAACAGCACCGGATCGGCCGGATGGAACTCCTCTCCACCACCTTCGAACAGGTGGAGGCCCGCCTGCGCGACCAGTTGACCCGGATGCTCGGCGGCCGCGGGTTCGACTTCGACCGCGATGTGGCGGCGATCACCGCGAACCGCTGGCCGCACGGCTACACCTACTCCTACAACCCGCTCTTCGACCCCCCGGAATGGGCCTTCGAGGCCGGCGACGACCGCCCGGTGGTCACGGCGCGCCAACCCTTCGGCCGCATCGCCATCGCCGGCGCGGACGCCGCGGCGAGCCCCCACACCGACGCCGCCATCCGCGAAGCGCACCGCGCCGTCCACGAAGTCCTCGCCGCCGACTGACCCGGACTTCGTCCGGCCCTCTCCGTTCCCGCCCGCCCGCCCCCGAAGGGATGACCGTTTTCGTCTCGCTGCCCGGCTACGGTTCGTCCCGTGCCTGAAAGCGCGGCGGCCCCGAACTCGCCGAAGGCCCGCGGGGCCTACTACTCGCCGAGGCGGGTCGCCGCCGCCCTGGTCCGCTGGGCCGTCCGCCGCCCGGACGACCGCCTGCTCGACCCGGCGTGCGGCGACGGCCGGTTCCTGGCGATGCATTCCCCGAGCGCCGGCGTGGACTGCAGCGATTCGGCGGTCCGGGCGGCGAGGGCGGCCGCGCCGGGCAGCGTCGTCCACGCCGCCGACTTCTTCGAATGGGCGGCCTCCGCCCGCGAGAGATTCGACTGCGCGGCCGGGAACCCGCCGTTCATCCGCTACCAACGGTTTCGCGGCGCCGTAAGGGCGCGCGCCCGCCGACTTTCCGCCGCCCAAGGCGCCCCCCTTTCCGGGCTCGCGTCCTCCTGGGCCCCGTATCTCGTCGTAACGGCGTCGCTCCTCCGCCCCGGCGGTCGCATGGCGTTCCTCGTTCCGGCCGAAATCGGGCACGCCCCCTACGCCGCCCCCCTCCTGTCGTGGCTGGCGAGCCGGTTCGATTCCGTGCGCGTGGTCGCGGTTCGCCACAAGATCTTCCCGAAGTTGTCCGAGGATGTCTGGGGGCTCTACGCCGAGGGTTTCGGCGGCGCGACGGACGCCCTGACCTTTGCCGCGACGGAGACTTTCGAGCCGCCGGACGCCGAACCGTCCGGCATGCGCGTTTCGCTCGAAGAGTGGAAGAGTTGGAACTGCCGCCTCCGTCCGCTGCTCCTTCCCGCGCGGGTAACGGCCGAGTACCGCCGCCTGCTCGCGCAGTCGGGGACGGCGCGGCTCGGCGACCTGGCCTCCGTCGGGATCGGGTATGTCTCCGGGGACAACGACTTCTTCCACTTGAGCCCCTCGCGGGCGGCCTCGCTCGCCATCCCGGAAGCGGACCTGGCGCCGACGGTGCGTCGAACCCGCGACCTGCAGGACGGGGCGGTCACCTCCGGGACCGTCGAACGATGGAGAGTCGAAGACCGCCCCAACTTCCTGCTCCGCCTCCGCGCCCGCCGACCGCTCGCGGCCGGAGTCCGAAGGTACCTGGAGTCCGAAGAGGGACAGCGGGCGCGCGGGCGCTACAAGTGCCGAGTACGGGAGCCGTGGTACTCGGTGCCCAATGTGACCGCGCCGGACTTCTTCCTCGCCTACCTGAGCAGCGGCCAGCCCGCCCTGGCGCGGAACCGCACCGACTGCGCCTGCGCCAACGCCATCCACGCGGTACACCTCCGCAACGGCCGGTCGCCCGCCGCGCTGCTGCGGCAATGGGATTCGCCGCTGACCGCCCTCAGTTGCGAGATCGAAGGGCATCCCCTCGGCGGCGGCGCCCTCAAACTCGAACCCCGCGAAGCGCGGCGCGTCGCCGTGGACAACGGGCGGCTCGGCGCGGAGACGAAGACGCTGCTCCGGGAAGGCGCAGAGGTCCTGCGCCGCTGGCGAAATGGCGATCGCGCCGTTGCGCCCGCCGAGTCCGATGACGATTCGACCGGCCCCCGACAGCCCGTTGCGGCTCGATACCCTCTTCGACCGACTGCATCGAGAGTGCGACCGGCGGTATGGCTTCGCCGCGCCTCGCCCGGCCACGCGGACCGAGCGTCTCGTCTGGCGGGCGGACTCGCCGGCGCTCCTCGAACCGGTGGCGGAACACTGCGCACCCGGAAACGATGGTGACCAGTGACTTCTCCCCGAGCCGCCGACTACGGCGAGTACGCGCCGCTCCATCGGTGGTTCGCCGCTTGGCCGGAGCGCCGCTGCCGGTTGTCCTTCACGCAGATCGAGCAGATCCTCGGGTTCGGACTGCCGCGCGCCGCGCGGGTCTCTCCGGAGTGGTGGTCGAGCGGCGACAGCCGCAACCATGCGCGCGCCTGGGAGGCCGCGGGGTTCAACGCGCGGCTGCTTCCCGAGGAAGAGGCCGCGCTCTTCCTCCGGCGCGTCGATCTCGACCGCGAATGGCCGATCCTGTCGGAGAATCCCTGGCCGCCGGGGTTCACCGCCTCGCGTTGTCAACTCTACGACGATGACGGTCGCTGACCGGCGCCGGTTCGCGGGCCCGAAACGGGCCGGCGCGCGGCGGAGCGCGGAAGCGGCGGGGAATGCCGCGGCCGGTCCGCGGGAGGGGCTTTCGCGGCGGGAGGTGTTGGCCGGGGCCGCCGGGACTTCGGCGCTGCTGGCCGGCGGGGCCGGGGCGGTGGCTTCGCAGGCGAGGCCCGAGCCGGCGACTCCGGCGGCGCCGGAACTCTTGGCCGCGCCTCCGATTCCGACGGTGCGGATCGGGTTCGTCGGGGTCGGCGGGATGGGCTCGGTGCATGTGAAGAACCTGTTGGAAGTCGGGCGGGTGTCTCCCGGAGTCGAGATCCGGGCGGTCTGCGACATCCGCTCCGAACACGCGGAGCGCGCCCGGGAGTGGATCCGCGAGGCGGGCGGGCCCGAACCGACCCTCTACACCCGGGGCGAACGCGACTACGAGCGGATGTGCTCGGAGGAGGAACTCGACCTCGTCTTCACCGCGACGCCGTGGCGGTTCCATGCGCCGGTCTGCCTCGCCGCGATGGAGGCCGGGAAACACGCCGCCACGGAAGTGCCGGCGGCCACGACCATCGAGGACTGTTGGGCGCTCGTGGAGACCGCGGAGCGGACGCGCCGCCACTGCGTGATGATGGAGAACTGCAACTACGGGCGATGGGAAATGCTGGTCTTCCACCTCGTGCGGCTCGGCGTCCTCGGCGAAGTCCTGCACGCCGAAGGCGGCTACCTGCACGACCTGCGCGAGGTCAAGTTCTCCGACCGCGGCGAAGGGCTCTGGCGCCGCGCCCATTCCCGGCGGCGGAACGGGAACCTCTACCCGACCCACGGCCTCGGGCCGGTGGCGAACTGCCTGGACATCGGCCGCGGCGACCGCTTCGACTACCTGGTCTCCATGAGCGGGCCTTCCCGCGGCCTGCAGGACTACGCGAGGGAGCACTTTCCCGCGGGCGCGCCGGAACGCGGGGAGACCTTCGCCCTCGGCGATGTCAACACGAGCCTGATCCGCACCGCCCGCGGGCGGACGATCACCGTAGTCCACGACACGAACCTCCCGCGGCCGTACAGCCGCATCCATTTGGTGCAGGGGACGAAGGGCCTGTTCTCCGGGTATCCGAACCGGGCGTACATCGAAGGGCGGAGCCCCGAACACCGCTGGGAAGACGCGGAAACCCTGCTCGAGGAATACGAACATCCGCTCTGGCGCGCCGCTACCGGGGAAGGCGCCGGCGGCGGCCACGGCCGGATGGACTACCTGGAGGACTACCGGCTCGTCCGCTGTCTCCAGGAAGGCCTGCCGACCGAGATGAATGTGTACGACGCCGCCGCGCTGAGCGCCGTTACCGACCTGAGCGAACGGTCGGTGGCCGACCGCAGCCGCCCCGCCGACTTCCCCGACTTCACGCGCGGCGCGTGGGAGCGGTTCCCTCCCCTGCCCGTCGTTACCGGGTAACCGCGCGGGGCGCGGCGGCCGCGGCTCGTCGTCCGGCCCGACTCGCCCCCGGCCGTTCCGGCCGGAGCGCCGCTACTCGATCCCCGGCCCCGGACGCGCGCGGAGCGCCGGCGGCGTCGGAGCGACCGCGCCGTTCCGCACCACCCAGTAGCCGTCGCGGAACACTTCCGCCACATTGGCCAGCGCGCCGAGATCGGTGAGCGGGTCGCCTTCGACGATCAGCAGGTCGGCCAACTTCCCGACCTCGATGGTCCCGAGTTTGTCGTCCATTCCCAGGATGCGGGCGCTGTCCCGCGTGGCGGCGACGAGCGCCTCCGAAGCGGTGAAACCGGCCTCCCGGTACGCCTCGAGTTCCCAAATGTAGGCGCGCGGCAGGTCGCGGAAGTTCTCGAGGATGAGATCGGTGCCGACGCCGATGAGGATGCCCGCTTCCTTGAGGCGCCGGAGCATCGCCCGGCTGATGTCGCCGTCGAGTTCGAACCGGCGCGAAGTCGAGCCGTGGTAACTGCCGCGTTCGTTGAAGATGTAGTCGTAGGTGATGATCGTCGGTACGGACGCCGTGCCGTACTGCGCCATCATCCGGATCACTTCGTCGGTGCGCGGCAGCGGGTGTTCGATGGTGTCCGCTCCGGCCTCCACCGCCCAGCCGGTGTAGAAGGTCTCCGAGTCCACGGTCACCTTGAGGCCGAGCGCGTGGGCTTCGTCCACCGCCGCTTCGATCTCTTCCTGACTGTAGTGGCTCGCGACCTTGATGAAGTCGGCGCCGAGTTTGAACTGTTGGCGCACCGCCTCCCGGAAGCCGTCGGCGCCCGACGCTTCGACGATCCCGCCGTAGAGCGGGTGGTGGATCGACAGACCTTCGGCGCCGTGTCCGCCGGTCCCGGTGATCAGCGACCCGGCGGCGAAGACCCGCGGCCCCGGAATCCGGTTCTCGTTCACCCACTCTTTGAGGATGAACGGCGCCGTCCCCGCCGAACCGGTATCCCGTATGGAAGTGATTCCCGAACCGAGGAAGACATGCAGCCGCTCCAGCGCGCGCAGCGTGGCGTGGACCGGATCTATGGCGAGCGCCTGCGGGACTCCCGGTTCCGTATAAGTGAGATGGGTATGGAGATCGATCAGGCCGGGGAGCACGGTGTGCCCGGCGACTTCGAGCACCAGAGAGTCCGCCGGCCAACCGCGCTCGCCGGCGGGCCAGCCGGTCTCCTCCGGCCCGAGCACCGCGGCGATGCGGTTCCGCTCGAAGACCACCGTCGCGATCTGCGGCTCGGCGCCCGAACCGTCGAACACGAAGCCGCCCACGAGGACGGTCGTTCGATCCGGGCCGCGCTCGCCGGGCGGCGCCGGCACCCGGCGGGGATCGTCGGAAGTGGGAACCTCGTTCAGGAACGGGCGGCGGTCCACGAGTTGCCGCCCGGTCCCGGGTTGCGCGGCGGCGGACGCCGCGCCGAACACCAAGCCGAGCGACAACCACCCGGCGGCCCGGCCGACGCCCGCCGGCCGGGCCGAAACCCGGGAAGACCGCGCCGTCAAACCTGGTGCATCGTCTTGCCGCCGACCACGGTGCGGTGGACGACGATCTGCTTGATCCGGTCGGGGTCGCTCAGGGCCACCTCGTGCGGGTCCTCCTCGAGCATCACGAAGTCGGCCAGTTTGCCGTTCTCGATGCTGCCCTTGAGGCGCTCCTCGAACGAGGCGTAGGCGCCGTTGATCGTGCCGATGCGGAGCGCTTCGTCCATGTTGACCCGCTGGTTCTCGCCCCACACCCGGCCTTCGGTGTCCTTCCGGGTCACCATCGCCTGGAGCGCCATCATCGGCTCGTAGGGCCCCGGCACATAGTCCGAGGCGCCCGCGACCCGGATGTCGTAGTCGAGGAACGACTTGTGGGCGAACATCCACTTCATCTTCTCTGCGCCGTACTCCACCCACTTGTTCCCGTGGTAGTGGACATAGGTCCAGAACGGGGTCGGGATGGAGCCGGTGTCCCGGATCCGCGCCAGGAGGTCCGGGTTCACGAGGGAGCAGTGTTCGATCCGGTGCCGGGCGTCGCGGGGTGCGTCGGCGAGGACCTTCTCGTAGGCGTCGAGGACATACCCGATGGTCAGGTCGCCGTTCGCGTGGATCCCGATGTGGAAGTCGTACGCGTGGGACTCTTCGACCGCCTCCATGATCTCCTCGGGAGTCATGGTGAGGATGCCGTGGTCGTCGGTGCCCTCGTACGGCGTGCTCATGTACATCGTCCGCCCCGAAGCGGAGCCGTCCGCGCCGTACTTGACCGCGCCGATCCGCAGCCACTCGTTGCCGAAACCGCGGTGGATCCCCGCCGTCTTGAGCGCGCTGTAGAGGTCGGAAGCGGCGGAGGCGAAGTAGTACATCCGGTAGCGGAGTTCCCCGGCGGCGTAGGCGTCTTCGAGGGCGCGCAGCCCGTCGGAGTCGCCGCCGGTCTGGTGGACGCTGGTGATCCCGGCGGCCGTCATGAGTTTCGACATGTGGGCGACGCCCCGGCGGAACTCGTCCCGGCCGTACTCCCGGCGCATCCCCACGCCCCGGAAGACATCCTGCGCCTTCTCCTCGACGAGACCGGTCAACTCCCCGTCCGCGTCCTTCTCGAACCTCCCGCCGGGAGGATCGCCGATGTTCCGGTCCACGCCGGCCATCTCGAACGCCTTGCTGTTGTACCAGGCGATGTGTCCGCCGCGGTGGGACACCCGAACCGGGTGGTTCGGCGCCGCCTCGTCGAGGTCGTGGCGGTTGATGCGCCGGTACTCGCCGTTCTCGGTGACCTTGGTGTCGTCGTACTTGAAGCCGTCCACCCAGTAGCCGGCCTCGGTGTCCGCGGCGGCGGCGCGAATGGCGAGTTTGATGTCCTCGATGGTGCGCACATCGAGGTTCACCTCGAAGAGGTCGCGCATCCCGCCGGGATGGCAGTGGGCGTCGATGAAGCCCGGGACGACGGTCATCCCCCCGGCGTCCACGACCTCCACGCCCGGGCCGGCGAGGTTCGCGATCTCGTCGTCGCTGCCGACCGCGGAGAAACGGCCGTGCTGCACGGCGAACGCTTCGGCGGTCTCCATGGTCTCCGCCCCATCGGCGTACTTCGAGGTGTACACCCGGGCGTTCCGCACGATGAGGTCCGGGCGGGCGGAGCCTCCGGGCGAACAGCCGGCGGCGGTGGTGAGCCCGGCCGCCGCGGCGGCCCCGCTCAACTTGAGGAACTCGGCTCGGGTCAAGGCCGGCATGGCGGTGTCCTCCTGGTGGTCAGGAACAGATGTCGGTTCGGGTCGCGGTAACTCGGTGCTGCTCACCCTCGGGGGCGCATCAATCGCGCTCCGGTCGGGGCGTGAGGCGGGGCGGGCCGTCGGCGCGGAGCGCCTCGTTCAGGGAAGCGATCTCGGAGCGGACGGCGCCCCAGGCGGAGAGCCGCTCGTCGAGTTCGCTCTCGAAGCCGGCGATCCGCGCCCGCGTCGCTTCGTCGGGCGCCTCGGTGTAGTTGTCGAGGTTCCGCGCGGCGGCGGCGATGCGGGCGAAGAGCGGGCGGGGCCGCGCGCCGCCGCCCCGGGCGCCCTCCGCGCGGGACAGCCGGCGCGCCGCCTCTTCCGCCCGCTCGCGAAACGCCGTAACCCGCGCCTTGAGATCGCCGTCCGGCGCCGACTCGAACGCCTCCTCGAGGGCCTCCGCCTCTTCGGCGGTGGCCTCCGCCAGGGAGTGCTCCTCATGCATCGTCCCGAGCATTCCCGCGAGCCGGCGGAGCGCGTCGTAGTTCGCGCGCCGGTCGGCGTCGGAGATGCCGAGCCGGGGATCCTCCCGAACGGTCAGCGCCGCCTCGGCGGAACTCCCGCCCAGCCGGACCCGCGCGGTGTACGCGCCGGGCAGCGCGCGCGGGCCGGGAGGCGGCGCGCGGAACCCGACCCCGGCGCCGGGAATCGGCGAGTCGTGGCGCAGGTTCCAACTGGCGCGGTTGAGCCCGGGTTCGACTTCCAACTTCGCCGAGTACACCGCCGACCCGGCGGCCGGCCCGGCGTCGGCGACCACTTCGATCTCCGCTTCGCCGGCCTCGGCCGCGTAGATGTGGAGCAGCGCCCCTTCCGGCGGATTCTCCGCGACGAAGAACTCGTGCCCGGTGTTCCCCTTGTGGTTGTACATCCGCCAGGCCACCGCGTCCCGGATCGGGAACAGGTGCGCCTTCTTCTCGAAGACGGCGGCGTCGAGGGTGGAGAGCGGCGCGATGTCGTCGGCGATCCAGATGCTCCGGCCGTGGGTCCCCAGGATCAGGTCGTTCTCGCGCGGATGGAACGCCAGGTCGTCCACCGGCACGGTCGGGACCTGCCCGCCGATCCGGCGCCAGGTCTCGCCCCGGTCGAGCGTCACATACGCGCCGAACTCGCCGCCGGCGGCGAGCAGCGAGGGGTTGTCGTGGTGCTCGCGGATCACATTCAGCGCCGCCTCTTCCGGCAGCGTGGCCGCGAGCGAACGGAAACTCCCGCCGAAGTCTTCGCTGGCGAAGACATAGGTCGCGTAGTCGTCGTTCCGGTGCCCGTCGAGGGTGACATAGACCCGTCCGGCTTCGTGCGCCGAAGCGATCACGCGGGTCACATAAGTGCGCTCCGGAACGCCGGGCAGGTTCGCGGTGAGGTCCTCCCAAGTCGCGCCGCCGTCGCGCGTCCGCTGGAGGTTCCCGTCGTCGGCGCCCACATAGATCGTCTGCGGGTCGAGCGGCGAGAGCGCGATGGTGACGATCTGCCCGTAGGTGGAGATCCCGTCGTTGGCCGAGAGCGTCTCTTCGGTGACCGGTTTCCCCATGATCGGGATCTCGTCCCGGTCGAGCCGTTTGGTCAGGTCCGGCGAAGCCGTCCAGGCATCGCCGCGATTCGTCGAGGAGAACAACCGGTTGCCGCCGTAGAGCACCAGGTTCGGGTCGTGGTCGGAAACCACGATGGGACTGTTCCAGTCGAACCGGTAGGGAGTCTCCTCGTCGTCCGGCTGCGGGCGGATGAGTTTGGTCTCGCCGGTCTTCCGGTTCAGCCGCCGCAGGTTGCCGTTCTGCGACTCGATGTAGATGGTGGACGGGTCGCCGGGAACGACCTGCGTGTAGAAGCCGTCCCCGCCGCCGATCCGGAACCAGTCCTCGTTGCTGATGCCTTGCCGGAAGGTCGTCCGCGACGGGCCGCCCCAACTGCCGTTGTCCTGGAGGCCGCCGTAGACGCCGTAGGGCGTCTCGAGGTCGTAGCCGATCTCGTAGAACTGGCCGAGCGCGATCGTGTTCACGAAGTCCCAGGTGAGGCCCCGATCCCAGGAGAAGTGGATGCCGCCGTCCGATCCGAGGAACATGTGGTCGGAGTTCGCCGGGTCGATCCACAGCGCGTGGTGGTCCCCGTGGATCCGCTGCACCCGGTCGGTGACGAAAGTGCGGCCGCCGTCTTCGGAGTTGTACATCCGGGCGCCGAGCACCCAGATGCGCCGGTCGTTGTTCGGGTCTATGTGGATGTGGCTGTAGTACATCGGGCGCGGGTTGGTGTCGCTCATCCGCTCCCAGGTCAGCCCGCGGTCTTCCGACCGGAAGACGCCGCCGTCCGCGTTTTCCACGATCGCGTACACGATCCGCGGGTCGCTGCGGTAGATGTCGAGCCCGATCCGTCCGGTGTCGCCTTCCGGCAGCCCCTCTTCCAGTTTCGACCAGGTGTCGCCGCCGTCCGTCGTCCGGTGGATGCCGCTGCCGGGGCCGCCGCCGGCGAAGCCGTGGGCGCGGCGGCGGCGCTGGTAGAGCGCGGCGTAGAGGATGTTCGGGCTGCCCTCCTCCATCACCATTTCCACCGCGCCGGTGTTTTCGTCGCGGTAGAGGACGCGCGTCCAGGTCTCCCCGCCGTCCGTGGTGCGGAAGACGCCGCGCTCTTCGTTCGGCCCCCACAGGTGCCCCAGCGCCGCGACATAAACCGTGTCCGGATCCGTCGGATGGACGATCACCCGGCCGATGTGGTGGGTGTCTTCGAGGCCCCGGTGCGTCCAGGTGGTCCCGCCGTCGCGGGAGACATACACGCCGTTCCCCCACGAACTGCTCTGCCGGTTCGCCGGCTCGCCGGTCCCGACCCAGACCACCTGGGGATTCGACGGAGCGACCGCGACGGCCCCGATGGAGGAAACCGCCTCGTGCTGGAACTGGGGGGTCCAGGTGACGCCGTGGTTCTCGGTCTTCCACAGGCCCGCCGAGGCGGTGGCCACCCACAGGGTGCGCGGGTCGGACTCCACGACCGCCACATCGTCTATGCGGCCGCCCATGATCGCCGGCCCGATGTTGCGCCACTCCAGCCGGTTCAGGACCGAGTCCACCTGCGCCGCCGTCTGCGCGCCGGCCGCCGCCCCCATCCCGAACGCGGTCCCGAGCGCCAGGCCCAAGGCGGAGCAGAGCGCCCACCGACGCAGCGCGCGGCAGCCGCGCCGCCGTACAGTGAAAGAAGCCATGCGCGTCACCGTCCCGGTCGTCCCCGGTGGTTTCCTGGTTCGCCCCCGCTCCCGCCCGGCCCTCTCCCACCGGGCGAACGGGCGAACGAGGATATCAAGCCTCGATATCAGGCCTCGACATCGGGCCTCCCGGACGCGCGGGCCGCCGCCGGAAGCGGTTCAGCGGGTGGCGTCCACCTGCACGGTGACGATGTCCACATCGTGGTACTTCTGGTGGCGGACCGAACTGGCGTAGTGCCGCAGCAGGCGGAGCGAGACCTCGCTCTCGCCGGCGGACTCGCCGATCTCCGCCAGCAGGGCGAGCCGGTCCTCGATGTTCGCCTCGCCGGCGGCGGCCACGAATTCCAGTTCCGCCGAGCGCCGGTCGGCGCGGGCGGTGAGCCGCACCTGCCGCTCGGCGCCGCCGCCCGCCTCCTGGAGCGTCAGCAGCGCCTCCTCCCCGGCGGACCGCAGCCGCTCCGCCGAGCGCCGGTTCCACCGCTTGGCCTCCGCCAGGGCGCTCAGCAGGTCGTCGGTCTTCGGGCCGGCGGAGTCGAGCGGCGCCGTCAGCGAGCGCCGCCGCGCCCCGGTCCACTCGACGAACAGGGTGAGGACGATCGCGGCGAGCGCCCCGGTGGCCATCCCGTTCCCGAGCAGTTTGCTCCACCAGTCGCCCAGGCTGTCCGCGAAGATCGCGCCGTTCTGGAAGCCCACGCCCAGCCAGAAGGAGATGCCGACGATCGTCGCCTTGCGGACATCCATGCCGTCCTGCACCACCATCCGCATCCCGAGGACGAACAGCAGCCCGAGCACGGTCAGCAGGTAGGCCGCCACCACCGGGTTCGGGATCGCCAGGAAGAACGCCGCGAACTTCGGCAGGAAGGCGGTGCCGACGAACAGGCAGCCGACGAAGACCCCGATGCGGCTCGCCGCCACGCCGGTGAGTTCGGCCATGGCGATGCTGCTCGAGTAGGTGGTGTTCGGCACCGTGCCGGCGAGGCCCGACAGCAGGTTCCCGGCGCCGTCCGCGGCCACCGCGCCCTGCACCACCCGGTAGTCCGGCGCCTTCGGCTTGCGCCAGGAGACGCGCTGGATGGCGATGGAGTCGCCCACGGTTTCGATCGCGCCGACGAAGGTCACGAAGACGAACGCCGGCAGGAGCGCCCAGAACGCGCCGCCGAAGTCCAGGTCCAGCGCCGGCCAGCCGGCGAACGGCACGCCCACCCAGTCCGCCGAGGCGACGGTCTCGAAGTCGTAGATGCCGAACAGCGCGGCCGCCGCCGACCCGAAGAGGATCCCGAGGAACGGCGCCCACAGCCGCAGCGCCCCGCCGCCGCGCAGGGCGACGCCGGCGATGACGGCGAGCGTCGAGGCGAACACCGCCGGCCCGGCGTACCCCGGCGCGCCGGCGGGAAGGTCGGCGAGCGCGGAGAACACGATCGGCATCACCGTTACCGCGATCAGCATGATCACCGTCCCGGCGACCACCGGGGTGATGACGCGCCGCAGCCAAGAGAGACGCGAGGCCAGGGCGAACTGGAAGAGCGAGGAGGCGACCACCAGGGTGGCGAGGAGCCCCGGCCCGCCTTCGACCAGGGCGGTAACCGAGACCGCGATGAAGACCCCGGAGGTGCCCATGAGCAGGATGTGCCCCGCCCCGATCCGCCCGACCCGCCTGGCCTGCAGCACGGTGGTGACCCCGCTGACGGCGAGCGCGGCGAACACCGCCCAGGACAGGTAGGGCTCGCCGAGCCCGGCCGCCCGGATCACGATCACCGGCGTCAGGACGATCCCGGCCACCATCATCGCCCCGGACTGGAGGGCGAGCCCGAGCGAAAGGGCGAAGGGCGGACGCTCGTTCGGTTCGTAGAGGATGTCCGCTTCCCGGCGGGCGGCGGCGTCACTCATCGCGGCGGCGGAAACTACCAGTACGGCGGCGCCGGCGGGCGGCGCTACTCCGCGCTCCCGGACGGCGCGGGCTCGAGGGTCACGCCGCTGCGCAGGTAGAGGTTGCGGATCGGGTACGGGATCTCGATTCCGGCGTCCTCGTAGCGGCGGTGGAGCGTCTTGACGAAGGCGTTGACCACCGGGAAGCGGTCGATCGGCTTGGCCGCCTGCAGGACCGCGTCGAAGGTGATCGCGGAGTCGCCGAAGGCGGTCCACCGCACATCCCCGGCGAAACCCGGAACCGCGCCCTCGGTCGTCTCCTGGACTTCGCGGATCACCTCCCGGGCGAGGGCCTCCGCGCGCTCGAGGTCGGTGTCGTAGTGGACGCCCACCGCGATGGTCACCCGGATCCGCGGATCGGGGGTATGGAAGTTCGTGAGGACCGAATCGGCGAGGACCGAGTTCGGGATGACCACATAGTTGTCGAGCAGCGTGCGGAGCGTCGTGGTGCGCCACCCGATGTCCGTGACATAGCCCTCGACCTCGGCGTCGTTCACCCGCAGGAAGTCGCCCACCTGGAACTGCCCGGCGGCGACCAACTGGATGCCGGCGAAGATGTTGCCGAGGGTGGGCTGGAGCGCGAGGGCCAGCGCCAGCGCCCCGACGCCGAGCGTGGCGAGCAGCGGCGCCACGGAGACCCCCACCTGGTCGAGGATCAGCAGCGCCCCGCAGACCAGCGCGACGGTGATGACCGTGTTCCGCAGGATCGAGACGCCCTGGCGCCCGATGCGCTGCTGGCGAACCCGCAGCGTGGCGAGCCCGAGGTCCACGAAGACCCGGATCGCCGCGAGCACCAGGATCACCTGGAGACCGGTGGTGATCAGCGGCGCGACCGCCTCCGCCGGCGGGACGAGCGCCATGAGCAGCCGGGTGGCCGCCACCGCCAGGACGAGCGAGGGGACGAGGTGGAAGGCGTGCCCCGCCACCCAGTCGTCCCATTCGCTCTCCGTCCGCTCCGCCCAGCGCCGGAGCCCGCCTCGCGCGGCCCGCTCCACCAGGAGACCGACGAAGAAGCCCGCGGCCAGGACCAGGAAGTAGAGCGCCGCCGCGTAGAGGGCGCCGTCCATCGCCCCGTTCATCGCCCCGCCGACTCCCGTTCGTCCGTTCGCCGGCGGAACGCGCCCCACATCTCCTCGAAGAGTTCGTCCCGGCGGTCGGTGAGCCGGTGGTCGCCGTCGGCGATCTCGACGAGGTCGGCGGCCGGGGCGGAGGCGGCGAAGTCCCGCGAGAGACCGACCGGGACGACGGCGTCGGCGTCGCCGTGGAGCAGCAGGGCCGGCGTCTCGAGGGCCGCCGCCAGCCGGTCGTCCGGATAGTTCCGCTCGTCGGCGACCGCGCCCCAGCCGAATTCCAGGACGAGGTCCCCGATCGGGACGGGGTAGTAGCCGCGGCGCGCCCAGTCCTCCCGCTCCGCCTGGGAGAGGCTCGCGGCGAAGCGGGCGGTCATCCCGAAGGCCGGCGCGACGGCGAACACCTGGGCGACGGCCCCGGGGTGGAGCGCGGCATACCAGAGCGCGGCGATCCCGCCCATCGAAGACCCGATCAGGACGACTTCCGCGCCGGGGCGCTCCGCGCCGACGAACTCGACGGCGCGGCCGGCGTCCTCGAGGTTCCGGGAAAGGGTCAGCCCCCGGCAGTCGCCGCCGGACTCGCCGTGGCCGGTGAAGTCGAAGGAGAGGAAGCCGTGGCCCCGCGAGACCACCCACTCGCGGAACCGGGTGGCCTTGGATCCCGACCGGTCGGCGCCGAGCCCGTGCAGGAAGATCCAGACCGGCGGCGGGGCCGAGAAACCGGAGGGGCCGCCCGGCGGCGGCGTCCAGGAGAAGGCGAGCCGGGCGCGGCCCGGCGCTTCCGGCTCGAGGAAGAGCGGCGCGTCCGGCCCCGGCCCCGCACTCTCCGGCCCCGGCGCCCAAGACATCGTTCGGGTTCGTACCTTACCGAGCGCCGTCCGCCGGATCGGCGGCGTCCGCGAGCCGCCGGGCCTCGGCGAAGACCCGATGGAACATGGGCCGGGTGAGGCGTCCGGTGAAGGTGTTCTGCTGGCTGGGGTGGTAACTGGCGAGCAGGTGCAGCCGGCCGAGCCGGGCGCCGGCGCCGTGGGCGAAGCGCGGCGCCGGGCGGGGAACGGCGCCGCCCCCGGCCCGCCGGGCGGCGAGGAACGCCCGGAACGCCACCGCGCCGAGGGCGACGACCACCCGCAGCCGGGCCCCCGCCGCGGCGAGTTCCTCGACGAGGAACGGCCGGCAGGCCGCGAGTTCCTCCGGGGCGGGCCGGTTGTCCGGCGGGGCGCAGTGGGCGGCGGCGGTGATCCGGGCGTCGAGCAGCCGCAGGCCGTCCCGCGGGTCGGGGGAGTGCCCGGCGGTCGAGAAGCCGAACCGGTGGAGGGCCTCGTAGAGCCACTCGCCCGAGCGGTCCCCGGTGAACATCCGCCCGGTGCGGTTCGCCCCGTGGGCGGCGGGGGCGAGCCCGACGACGAGCAGCCGCGGGCAGGCCGCGCCGAACGAGGGGACCGGCTTCGCCCAGTAGGCCGCGCCCCGGTGGCGGCGCGGAGGGTCCGCGGCGACGGCCTCCCGGTGGGCGGCGAGGCGCGGACAGCGCCGGCACGCCGCCACCCGCGCATGGAAGTCGGCGTCGGTCAACGGGAATCCGGGGCGGGCCGGAGTGCCGGAATGAGTCCGAACCGGGCGATCCCGCCGGAGACGCCGGAGCGGCCGCGCCCGCGAGGCGAGCGTACCCTCCCCGCCGGGCGGACGAGATTGACCGAACCGAACGGCCCCGCCGCTTCCCTCCGGATCCGGATCGCGGTCTCCGCCTGCCTCCTCGGCGAGCCGGTCCGCTACGACGGGGCCCACTCCCGCTCCGCCTTCGTCACCGAAGCGCTCGGCGCCTGCTTCGAGTTGCTGCCCGACTGCCCGGAGATGGGCATCGGGCTCGGCGCGCCGCGGCCGAAGATCGGGCTGGAAGCGACGGCGGGCGGCGTCCGGCTCCGGGACTCCGGCGGCGCCGACCTGACCGGGGTCATGCGGCGCTACGCCGCCGAAGCGGCCCGGGCCTTCGCCGGGCGCGGCGTCGCCGGAGTCGTCCTCAAGTCGAAGTCCCCGAGTTGCGGAACCGGCGACGCGGCGGTGATCGGGCAAGACGGCGTCCGCCGCCGGGACGGGACCGGGATCTACGCCGCGGAACTCGCCGCCGCCCTCCCCGACGCGGCGGTGATTTCCGAAGCGGGCCTCCTCGAACCGGAACGCCGCGACCACTGGCTCACCCGCGTCTTCGCCGCCGGGGAACTCGCGGAACTCGCGGCCCGCTCGCCCACACGGGAGGCGTTGCGCCGGTTCGCCGGAAGATGGCGGACGACCCTCCTCGCCCACGGGACGCCCGACGGCGGCGCCGGCAGCGGCCCCGTCCCGCTCTCGGGGCCGCCGGAACGGTGGGCGCGCGCTCTGCGGCGCCGCCTCCGGGACGGGCTCACCCCACCGCCGTCCGCCGCCGGCCACCGGCGGGTGCTCGACCGCTACGCCGCCCGGCTCCGCGCGGCGGGAGTCGGGGGCGGCGTGAGCGACGCCCACGACCGGATCGACGCGTTCGCGGCCGGCCGAGCCCCCCTCGCCGAGGCGGTCCGCACGATCGCCCGGCTGGCGGAAGGAGCGGGCGACCCGGAACTGCGCGACCAGGCCTACCTCGCACCGAGACCCGCGCCGCTCCGCTACCGCGAAGACCTCTACCGGGAGTAGCGAAACCGTCCGTCCCGACCGGTCTTCCCCGCCGCAGACGGGACGGCGCCGGTCGGCACATGCATTGCAGCGGCCCCTCCAAAAACTACGCTCAGGAGGGCGAACTCATGACGCGGATCGCAACTCTCATCATCATCGGCGCGCTCGCCGCGGTTCCGGCCGCGGGCGCGCAGCCGGACCGAGCGGCCGACGACGGGGCGAAGAACCGGCAGGCGAAGAACCGGCAGGCGAAGAACTGGGAAGTCCAGGTCTTCGCCAGCCCGGGCTGGAACGCGCTCCGAACCTCGGCGGAAGACGGCTTCGCGCTGAACCTCGGCCCGGCGGCGGTTTCCCCGACCCGGATCAGCGGTTCCCGGCTGTCCTCGGACTTCGGCTGGGGCGCCGGCGCGCGGCTCTCCCGAGGCGACTGGGGCGTGGAAGCGGCCTACCGCCGCCTCCGGAGCCAGGACCTGACGCCGGGCCACCTCCTCGTGGACACCGGCGCCTACGACGGCCTCCTCGAAGCGGTCACCGCCGACGACGCCGGGGGCTCGTTCACGACGCCGGCGGCGCCGGATGCGGGCATCACCGAGGCGGCGGCGCCCCACGCGAACGGCAACCTGTTCTTCGGGCAGGTGTTCCGCAGCGTGCGCCTCGGGCGGGGAACCTCCCTCTCGATCGGTCTCGGCGGCGGGTACCTGCGCGTCAGGGACGAGTTCACCGACGACCTCGTCGCGCGCGACTGGGGCTCGCTCCCGCTCCCGGACGGCCTGTCCGACTTCTTCGACATCGAGACCGGCTTCCAGGCCACCCGGGACAGTTTCGTGTACGGCGGATCACTGGCGCTCACCAAGGAGATGGGCCGGTTCCTCGTTCGACCGCGCCTCGATGTCATGGTCCCGACGCGGCGGTTCACCACGGGCTTCGACTACGCGATGACCATCACCGACGACGCCGCCCGGGAACTCGCCGGCGAAGTCACCACGAGCCTCCGACCGGTCCTCTTCCTCGCATCCCTCGAAATCGGACTCCGCCACTGACCTGACCGCGGGGAGGGCGCCCACCCCTCCCCGCACTCCCTCCCGGCCCGCTCGCCGGGCCGGGGAACGACGGAGCCGGCCGCCGCCGACGCTCAGCCGACCGGTGCCGCTTCCCGCGCGAGGACGCGCTCGTAGAGCGACTCGTATCTCGGCAGCACCGCCTCGCGGGCGAACAGCCGCTTCGCCCGCTCCCTCCCGGCGCGGCCCATCGCGCGGCGCCGCTCCTCGTCGCGCAGCAGGGCCGCGGAAGCCCGGGCCATCGCGGCGACTTCGCCGACCGGGAACAGGAAGCCGGAGACGCCATCCTCCACCACTTCCGGCAGACCGCCGATCGTCGTGGCGACGACCGGCACCCGGGCCACCATCGCCTCGAGCGCGGTCAGCCCGAAACTCTCCTGCTCGCTGGGCAGGAGCAGCAGGTCGGCGCAACCGAGCGGCCCCTGGATGTCGTCCTGCTGGCCGAGGAAGATCACATCCTCGCCGAGTTCGAGTTCGCGCACGAGTTGCTGGGCGAACAGCCGCTCCGGGCCTTCCCCGATCAGGACCAGTTTCGCCGGCGTCCCGGCCCGCACCGAGGCGAAGATCCGCACCACATCGCTGATCCGCTTGACCGGGCGGAAGTTGGAAGCGTGCATCAGGATGGGCTCGCCGTTCGGCGCCCAGGCGTCCCGGGCGCACCGTTCGGGCCCCGGCGGCGGCAGGTCGGTGTTCACGAAGTTGGGGATGACCTCGATCGGCAACTCCGGGGTGAAGTCGCGCCGGGTGCGCTCCGCGAGGTAGGAAGACACCGCCGTAACCGCGTCGGAGCGCTCGAGGACGAAGCGGATCACCCGGTCGAAGGACTTGTCCGCGCCCACCAGGGTGATGTCGGTGCCGTGGAGGGTGGTCACCAGCCGCGTCCGTCCGCCGCCGATGATTTCGCAGGCCAGGAAGCCGCTCACCGCGTTCGGCACCGCGTAGTGGGCGTGGATCAGGTCGAGCCCGCCCTCGTTCGCCACCTCGGCCAGTTTCGTGGCGAGACCCAGGGTGTACGGCGGGTAGCGGAACAGCGGATACGAGGCGATCTCCACCTCGTGCAGGCGGATTCCCGGATGGAACCGCTGCAGCCGGAACGGCACCGCGTAACTCACCACATGGACATCGTGGCCGCCCTCCGCCAGCCCCACGGCGAGTTCCGAGGCCACGACCCCGCTGCCGCCGTGCGTGGGGTAACAGACGATGGCGATCCGCAAGACGAGGAGGGGGCGCGGCGGGCGGCGGGCCGCCGCCGGGCGGTGAGGGTAACCGGCGGGCGGGCCCGCCGGCCCGGAGGGGACCGCCCGCGCCGGCCCGGCGAGGCGCTCCGAAGAACGGCCCGGCCGGCCTTCGGTCGGCGCCCCGCCGCGCAGCGGCGTCCGGCCCCGCGAGGCGCCGGGCGTCGGCCCGGACCCGGCGGCGCGGCACGGCCGGGCGGGGTCGTCGTTGCGCTCGGCCCGGCGTTTTTGCGAGAATCCCGCCTCCGGGGAGGCGGCGCCTCCTTCGGCGGCAGGGGCCGGGAGAGGCATCCCGCCGGAAAGTTCCCGCGGGCGCTTTCCGGGCGCGCCGGGCAGACCGGCGCGGCGGTCCCTCTTGCCGGTGAGGACGAGAACCTCCGAGAACCGCCCCCGGAGAATTCCATGGAAGACTCACTGCTCAAGATCAGCCATCGGCCGGCCACCAGCGTGGCGCCCGGCGAGACGATCTGCGACGCCGTGGAGGTCATGGTGGACGCCGGAGTCGGCGCGGTCGCCGTGCTGCAGCCGGACGGCTCGCTGGCCGGGATGTTCACCGAGCGCGACCTCATGACCCGGGTCGTGGCCCGGCACAAGGATCCGGAGACCACGACCGTGCAGGAGGCGATGACCAAGGACCCGGTCACCGTGCCCGAATCCACGCCCCTCGAACAGGCGCTGGAGATCATGGTGACCAACGACTTCCGGCATCTCCCCATCATGGACGGCGACCGGGTCCTCGGCATCGCCTCCGTGCGCCGCGTCCTGAAACACAAACTCGACGAGGAAAAAGAAGAACTCGAAGCCGTCGTCAGTTTCTTCAGTGCCGACGGCATCGGCGGCTGACCCCGCCGGCGGCCGGCGTCCCCGCCGCCGCCGAACGGCGCGGCTCGCCGCGCTCCTCCTCGCCCTCGCGGCCCCGCTCCCGCTCGGCGGAGCGCCCTCCCCGGCCCCCGCCGAGGAGAAGTTCGCCGCCCTGCGCTGGCGCCACATCGGCCCGGTGGGGAACCGCGTCTCCGCCGTCCACGGCGTCCCCGGCGACCCGAACACCTACTACTTCGGCGCCGCCTCCGGAGGGGTCTTCCGCAGCCGGGACGGCGGCGTCCGCTGGACCCCGGTCTTCGACGACCAGCCGGTGCTCTCGATCGGCGCCCTCGCCGTCTCCGCCGCCGACCCGCAGGTCGTCTGGGCGGGCACGGGCGAGGCCCACATCCGCAGCAATGTCTCGCTGGGCAACGGGGTGTACCGCTCCACGGACGGCGGCGACACCTGGACCCACGCCGGGCTCGAGGCCACCGGGCGCATCTCCCGGATCGCGACGCACCCCGACGACCCGGACACCGCCTGGGTGGCGGCGCTCGGCCACCTCTACGGCCCGCAGCCGGAGCGCGGCGTCTTCCGCACCGAGGACGGCGGCGCCTCCTGGGAGCGCGTCCTCTTCGTGGACGAACACACCGGCGCCTCCGAGATCGTGGTCAGCCCGGCCAACCCGCGGCTCCTGTTCGCCGGGATGTGGCAGATGCGGATGTGGACCTGGGGCCGGGAGAGCGGCGGCCCGGGCAGCGGCATCTTCGTGAGCCGCGACTCCGGGGACACCTGGGAGCGCCTCGCGGGAAACGGCCTCCCCGCCCCGCCTTGGGGGAAGGTCGCGCTGGCCATGACCCCGGCCGACCCCCGCCGGCTCTACGCGCTCATCGAAACGAGTTCCAACGAGGACTTCGCCCCGCTCGACGAACAGGACGGCGTGCTCTGGCGCTCGGACGACGCCGGCGCGACTTGGGACTTGGTGAGCCGCGACCACACGCTGATGCAGCGGCCGCACTACTACACCCGGGTCGTCGCGGCCCCGGACGACGCGGACGAAGCGCACTTCCTGGCCACGCGCCACACGACCACCCTGGACGGCGGCCTCACCACCTTCCTGAACGACTCCGGCGGCGACCACCACGACATGTGGATCGCCCCCGACCGGCCCGACCGGATGATCGTCGGACACGACGGCGGCGTCAGCATCTCCACGAACCGGGGAGAGACCTGGCTCCGCCCCAGGCTCCCGATCGCCCAGATGTACCATGTGTACGCCGACGACCGCATCCCCTATTCGGTCATGGGAAACCGTCAGGACGGCCCCTCGTCGCGCGGGCCGTCCAACAGCCTGACCGGCGGCCCGATCCCCGTCGGGGAGTGGCGCGCGGTCGGCGGCTGCGAATCGGGCTTCGCCATCCCCGACCCGAGCGACGCCGGCGTCATCTGGTCGGGCTGCTACGAAGGCATCCTCGAGAGGTTCGACGAGCGGACCGGCCAAGCGCGGAATGTGAGCGTCTGGCCGGACAACCCGGAGGGGTGGGCGGCGGCGGAACTCCGCGACCGGTTCCAGTGGACCTTCCCGGTGCACATCTCGCCGCATGACTCCGACCGGGTGTACGCCGGCAGCCAGCGGGTGCACCGCACCACGAACGGCGGCCAGAGTTGGGAGGCGATCAGCCCCGACCTGACCGACGACGACCCGGCGCTCCAGCAGAAGACCGGCGGCCTCACCTTCGACGATGTGAGCCCGACCTACGCCGCGGTCCTGTTCTCGATCGCCGAGTCGCCGCACACCGCCGGCGTCCTCTGGGCCGGCAGCAACGACGGGAAACTCCATGTCTCGCGAGACGACGGAGCGACTTGGACCGATGTCTCCGACCGCCTGCCCGGCCTGCCCCCGCTCGGGACCTTCAGCAACATCGAACCCTCGCGCCGCGCCGCCGGAACCGCCTATGTGACCGTGGACCTCCACCAGGTCGGCGACACGACGACCTACGCCTACCGGACCACCGACTTCGGGGCGAGTTGGCGCCGGCTCGGCGAAGACCTGCCGAAGACCACCCACGGCTACGCCCACACCATCCGCGAAGACCCCGCCCGGCCGGGCCTCCTCTACCTCGGCACGGAGAACGCCGTCCGGGTCTCCTTCGACGACGGCGCGACTTTCGAGTCGCTGCAGTCCAACCTGCCCCACGCCCCGGTCCACTGGTTGACCGTGCAGGAGCGCTTCTCCGACCTGGTCGCCGCGACCTACGGCCGGGGCTTCTGGATCCTCGACGACCTGACCCCGCTCCGGGAGTGGGGCGAAGAGGTGGAGAGCGCCGACATCCACCTCTTCCAGCCCCGCGAGGCCTGGCGGTTCCGGATGCGGCAGGCGGCGATGTCCCAGCCCGAGGACCCCGGCGCCGGCGAGAACCCGCCCTACGGCGCCGCGCTCCACTACCGGCTGGGCGAGGCCCGGCCCGGCGGCGTCTCGCTGACGATCCTGGACAGCGAAGGCAACACCGTCCGCGCGCTCTCCGGCAGCGGCGAGGCCGGCCTCCACCGGGTGCATTGGGACCTGCGGAACGAGCCCACCCGCCGCCCCCGGCTCCGGACGCCGCCGCTCGGCAGCAGGGAAGTCATCCTCCCGGCGCGCGGCTTCCGGCTGCTCACCGAGTCCCGCCCGGTCGCCACGCTGATGCCGCCGGGCCGCTACACCGTCCGGCTCACCGCCGGCGAAGTGACCGAGGAGCGGCCCCTCGAAGTGCGGGCCGACCCCGACTCGCCCGCCGGAGGCGCCGAGATCGCCGGCCAGGTCGAAGTCCTGCTACGGATCCAGGAGATGGTCACCCGGGTCGGGGAGATGATCGAGGAGATCGAGTGGCTGCGCCGCCAGACGGCGGAACGCCGGGCGGTCGGCGCGGCGCGGGTCTCCGCCGTGGAGACCGCCGCCGAAGAGTACGAGAGCGCGCTCCGGGAACTCGAAGCGCGGTTCTTCGAGTTGCGCCTCACCGGCGGGAACGCCGGACAGGACACGCTGAGATGGCCCCGCCGCCTCCACGCCAAACTGTCGAGCCTCCACGGGTACATCGGCGGCAGCGACCACCGCCCGACCGACCAGCACCTCGAAGTGCTGGCGCTCTACGAAGCGGAACTCGCCGAAACCGAAGCGATGCTCGCCCGCCTCGCCGGCGACGAACTGGCCGCGTTCAACCAGCAACTCGCCGAATCCGACCTCCCCCCGGTCGTCCGAACCTCCACCGAAGAACCCCCGCGCTGACCGGCCCGGCCGCTCGCGCGGCGACCGGACACGATGCGGACGCCGAACTACGCCCCGTCCACGAAATCGGGACAGCCTCACCTTCGCGGAGAAGGCGCATGCGAACAATCGAGATCCGGGAGTCCACCTACGAACGCCTCCAAAAACACGGGAAGCCGTTCGAAGACACGCCGGAGGCGGTGATCAACCGGGCGTTGGACGCGCTCGAGGAGCCGACGCCGACCCCGGACGAACCGGTCAGCGTCAGCGAGGAGCGCGTGTTCGGGCCTGCAGATCTGCCCGAAGTGATGCACACGGCGGTAACGGAGGCCGTCATCGACGGCCGGCGCATTCCCTCGCCCAACTGGCAGGTGCTCGCCAGAGAGATGTTGCTCCTCGCGGCGGGCCGCGCGAGCGGCCCCGACGAACTCCGGAAGATGTGGCGACTGAACTCGGTCGAAGGCCGGAGGACCGACAGCGGCTACACCCACCTCCCCGGCGTCGATCTCTCGCTGCAGGCGACGGGCGCCGACACGGCGGCAGGCGCGCTGGTCGAGGCGGCGCAGTACTGGGGCATCGGCCTCGAAATCCGCTTCCGGTAGCGAAACAAGAAGGCGGCCGCACACCCCGGGGAGCACGGCTGTATCCGGGTGGCCCGCGCGGGAATCACCGCGCGGTAGGAGCGACGGACGCCGAACCGGGCAGTCCGTCAGCGGCAAGCGGATCCGGGGGAGCGCCGCGCGGCGGCGCCGGCCCGGCGGGCGGGGTCAGCCGGAGAGGCGTTCGGCGAGGAGGCCGCGGGCGATGAGGGTGAAGTCGTGTTCGGTGACGATGCCGACCAGGCGGCCGTCTTCCACCACCGGGAGGGCGCCGACGCCTCGGTCGTTCATCAACTGGATGGCGTCCACCGAGAGGGTGGACGGGGCGATCGTGACGACATCGGTCTTCATCGCTTCGCGGACGGAGAGCAACTCGTCTTCCTCGAGGCCGCTCTCCGCCACCAACTTGATGATCGTGCGGTAGGAGATCAGGCCGACCAGGCGGTCGTCCTCCTCCACCGGGATGTGGCGGATGCGGCCCCAGTCCATGAGGATCGCCGCCCGGCGCACCGACTCGTCGGGATGGACGGTGCGGAGGTCGGTGGTCATGAACTGCTCCACCCGCAGGTAGTGGTGCTTCCAGCCGCCGGAGTCGCCGACCACCGGGAGGTCCCACTGCGCCACCGGGACGCCTTCCCCCTGCTGCCGCCGCGCGGCGCCGGTGATCGCGCTCAACCGCTCGGACGCGGAGGCCTGGTTCGAGAGCGCCGAGAAACCGTCCAGCATCCAGCGGGCGCCGCTCCGGCCGGTCTTCACCCGTTCCTCCACGATGCCGACATAGCGGTCCACATCGCCGGGGGCCACTTCCTTCCGGGCGAGCCCGTCCCGGACGCGCGGCAGCAGTTCCTCGGTCAGCAGTTCGCGCGCCCGCCAGTGCTTGCCGTCGAGCCAGGTCAACTCGGACATCAGGCCGAGGCGGCTCGCGGCCAGGAAGTTCTCGAGCACTTCGGGGAACGAGAGCGCTTCGGAAGGATCCACGCCGTCGCCGGAGAGCGAACTCAGCAGGCCGAGCCAGACGGCGGCGTTCGCCACTTCGTCCGGCAGCGTCGGCCCGGAGGGCAGGTAGCGCGACTCGATGCGCAGGTGGGGTTTCCCGTCGGTCGCCCCGTAGCAGGGCCGGTTCCACCGCCACACCGTCCCGTTGTGCAGGGTGAGCGCGGGAAGCCGCGGCGGGTCGGCCTCGTCTTCTTCTTCGTCGCCGGCGTCGAGGAGCACCGGGTGGTGCGAGATGTTCTCCCGCAGCAACTCGATGATCCCGCCGCGCACCCAGTCCCGGCCGAACGAACCCCGCGCCGCCTGCTCCCGGGTGTTCGGGCGGAGGCTCCTCGTATCGATGCTCTGCTGGAAGAGGCCGATCCGGGTCTCCCGCCAGAGGCGTCGCCCGAACAGCAGCGGCGAGTTCGTGGAACACGCCAGCAGCGGCGCGGTGACCAACTGCGCCAGGTTGTAGATCCGGGAGAACTCCTCGGCCCCCACCTGCAGGTGGATCTGGAAACTGGCGTTCGCCGCCTCCAGCATCACATTCCCGTGGGTCGCGTGGATTTCGTCCGCGCCGGACAGGTGCAGGTGGTACGGCTCGCCGCCGCGCAGCCGCGCCAGGGCCTCGTTCAGCACCCGGTAGCGCGGCAGCGGCGTCATGTTCTCGAGGTTCAGGTCCGAGAGTTTCAGCGTCGGGAGGATCCCGGTGAGCAGCACATCGGCCCCCACCCGCCGCGCGGCGTCCGAAGCCCGGGTCATCACTTCCTCGAGGCTCGCCTCCATCCGCGACAGGAGGTCCCCCGACAGCGGCAGCGGGTCGAGGTTCGCCTCCAGGTTGAACCGGGCGATCTCGGTGGTGAACCGGGGGTCGTCCAGTTCGCGCAGCACTTCCATCGCCAGCGGCGCCGGACGGTGGGCGTCGCCGATCAGGAACATCTCCTGTTCGACGCCGACCCGGTACACCCCTTCCTCGATCCGCCCGTCGGCGATCATCCGGTTGAGCGTCCGGAGGTCGCGGAACAGGCGCTTCTCGAATCGGCGCAGTTCCTCGCCGGAGACGGCGCGGGTGTCCAGGCGGCCCATTTGCGGGCGGGATTCTAGGGGCGGGAGGGGAGGCGGGGGCGGCCCCCTCCCGGCGGCGACCGGGGGGTCAGGCCGAGGGCGGGGCGTCCACGATGCGGCCGTCGAACAGGTGGATCGTCCGGACGGCGCGGTCGGCGTAGCGGGGGTCGTGGGTGACCATGCAGATCGTCGCCCCGGCTTCGTGGAGCGAGTCCAGCATGTTCATCACCTCCGTCCCGTTCTTGGAGTCGAGGTTCCCGGTCGGCTCGTCCGCCAGCAGGATCGAGGGTTCGCCCACCACCGCGCGGGCCACCGCCACCCGCTGCTGCTGCCCGCCGGAGAGTTGCGACGGGTAGTGCTTCCTCCGGTGCGACATCCCCACCTTCTCCAGCGCCGCCAGCGCCCGCTCCTTCCGCTCCGCCCCGGCGGTCCCCCGGTACACCAGCGGGAGTTCCACATTCTCGTACACCGTCAGGTCGCCGATCAGGTTGAACGCCTGGAAGATGAACCCCACCTCCCGGTTGCGGATCCGGGCGCGCTCCGCGAGTCCCAGGTTCGCCACCGCCTTCCCGTTCAGCGTGTACTCGCCGGAGTTCGGCGTGTCCAGCAGGCCGAGGATCGAGAGCAGCGTGGACTTCCCGCAGCCGGACGGGCCGGCCACCGCCACATAGTCCCCCGGCTCGAAACTCAGGCTCACTTCGGAGAGGGCGTGGGTCTCCACCTCGTCCGTCGTGAAGATCTTGCTGATGTTCTGGAGTTGGATCACGGGTTCGGCCATGGGGTTCTCCTTCCGGGGTTCTCCTCCGGCAGTGCGCCGGTCAGTACAACACGCCGCGCCGCATCCGGTTCCCCGGGGCCGCCCGGCGGGTCAGCGCGGCCTCCCGGTCACCGGAGACGGATCCGGTCGTAGCCCTCCCAGGCGGAGGTGTCCGAGAGGATGACCGTGTCCCCGACGGAGAGCCCCTCGACGATCTCCACCGTGTTCACCGAGGTCCGCCCCAGCCGGACGCGGACGCGGTAGCCGTACTCCTCCTCCGGGTCGAGCCGGAACATCTCGATCTCGCCCCCCTCTTCGCCGAAGGCGGGGCGGCCCACATGGAGCGCCTCGTCCAGCCGCTCGATCTCGATCAGCCCGTCCACCGAGAGTTCGCTCCGGGCGCCCCGCGGCAGGGCCCCGACGATCTCCACATCCACGGTGACCGCCCCGTCCCGCACCGCCGGATCCACCCGGGAGACCCGGCCGGCGGCGATCCCGCCGCGGGTGTCCACCTGCGCGGTCTGCCCCACCTCGATGTCCCGGGCCAGGACTTCGGCGATCCGCAGTTCCGCCTTCAACTCCCGGGGCTCCGCGATCCGCGCCAGGTCGTCCCCCGGCGCCACCTGCTGCCCGGCCTCCACGAACACCTCCTGCAGCACCCCGCCGATCCCGGCCCGCACCTCGAGGCCGGCGACCAGTTCCCGCTTCAGCGCGGCGGCAGTGCGCAACCGGTCCACCGCGGCCGTCTCCGCCCGGAGACTCGCCTCCGCCGCTTCCTCGCTCAGCCGCAGCCGCTCCGCCTCGCGCGCCGCCCGCCCGGCGAGTTCGTCGGCGGCCGCCCGGCTGTCCCGGAGGGCGAGGTCGCCGATGATCCCCTCGCCGTGGATCTCCGCGTCGGCCTCGGCGTCGAGCGCCGCCTGCCGGGACTCCGCCTCCACCCCGGCGAGCGCCGACCGCTGGTTCAGGACGCCGCGGCGCAACTGCACCCGCCGGTCGTCGAGGTTCGCCTCGGCGGCCGCGAGTTCCAGGTCGGCGGCGGAGAGTTCCTGCGCGAGCGAGGCGTTTTCCAGGGTCAGGATCACGGTGTCCGCCTCCACCCGGGTCCCCGCGAGGACTTCCACCCGGACCACCCGCCCGGCGGCCCGCGCCGAGAGGCGCCGCTCCAGCACCGGGACCAGCGTTCCCGGCCCCCGGACGCTCCGCAGCATCTCCCCGCGCCGCACCTGGTCGAGGAACACCGTCCCCCGATCCACGGTCGGCGCCGCCGGGCCGAGCCGGAGCGCCAGGACGGCGAGGAGCAGCACGAGGACGGCGCCGCCGCCGATGAGCAGGTTCCGCCGGCGGCGCCGAGCCTCGGCGACGCCCTCGCGGGTGACATCCATCGTGGGTTCGTTCCGGCGTCGGCGAAGGCCCGGGTCGAGTCCGGCCCCGCCGGCCGAAGGGAGCCTACCGGTTCCCCTCGTTCTCCCGTCCGGCTCCGGGAACCACGAGCGGCGCGTCCGCGAGGAGCGACCGGCCGGGAAGCGCCGGGTCCGGGGGGATCCCCAGCAGGTCGAGGGCGGTGGGCAGCACCTCGAGCGCGCTCGACCGGGGCCACGCCCCCGGCGCGACCCTCGGCCCCCAGGCGGCGAACACCGCCAGCATGTCCAGCCGGGTGGACAGGAACCCGTGGCCGCCGGCCGGGGGCGCCGGCGCTACCACCTCCGGCGCCGGGAGGGGCGACGACCTAAGGCCGGGAGCGAGGATCGGGAAGAGGTCCCCGGTCGAGTCCCCGCCGAACCGCACCGCCCCGTTGTCGGAAGGCTCCAGGAACCCGGTGACCACCGGGCCGCCCTCCGGCGTCCGCAGGGCGAGCAGCGCTTCCCGCGCGGCCCGCAGCACATCCGCCTCTCCCGCGCTCCCGACCACGCCGCCGGGGCGGAAGGCGCGGTTCACCGCGACGCTCCCGTCCCCGGTGGAGAGGAGGAGCGCCTCGGTGCGGGAGAGATCGGGAAGACCGTCCGCGCCGAAGGCGAGGAGTCCCGCCCGCTCCAGCGCCACATTCAGGTGCGCCCGGCGGTCCGTTCCCGCCATGCCGTGGTCGCCGACCACCAGCAGGTGGGCGCCGGCGCGCTCGGCCACCGCGAACGCCCGCCCGAGCACCCGATCCACTTCCCGGAAGGCGCCGACGAACAGCGGACGCAGGGCCGCGGCGCGCTCGGGGTCGTACGAGGGAAGCCCCTCGTCCAAGTACCCGTAAGTCAGGTGCGCCATCTCGTCGGCGAAGGGGAGGTAGAGGGCGAGGAGGCCCCAGTCCGGTATCGCCGCGCCGGCGGCCAAGTGTTCGACGGCAGTGTCCGCGAGCGCCTCCACGATCTCCAGCAGGCGGCCGACCGCGACTCCCGGCCCGCCGCCGGCGGCGTCCTTCCCGGCGGCCGGGGTCTCCCGCCGCGGCCCCAGGCGGCCGGAAGCGAACTCGGCCGGCCCGATCGTCCCGGAGTAGAAGGGCGCGCCCAAGCGCTCCCGCCACGCCTCCTCCGGGTGCGCCGCCACCGCCCGCGCGCCGCTGCGAAAGACCACGAACCGCCCGGCCGCCTCCGCCGAGGGCGCGCGGGCGGCGAAGGCGCGGATCCGGAAGTCGGCCCGCCGGCCCCCGGCCCACGCGGCAAGCGGAATCGAGAACTCCCCTTCCCCGCCGACGCGGATGCGGGCGAGCAGGAGCGGGGGAGCGCCCGCGCCGGGCGCCGGCCCTCTGCCGCCCCGCGCTTCGTCCGGCAGGACGCCCAGCGTGTCCCAGCCGGAACCGGCGAGCGCCGGGTCGTCGAAGAGGACGCCCAGGAACCGGCTGTCGCCGACCCGGAAGCGGAAGAACCCGGCCCCGTCGCCGAATCCGGCCCCGACCGCCGCCGGCCGCGCCGCGAGGAGCGGGCTGCTCTTCTCGTCCAGCGTCGCCGGCGGAAGCCGGAGGTCCGTGTAGCCGGTGAGCAGGAAGAGGCGCTCCCGACCCCGCGCATCGAGCCGGGCGAGCGCCGGTTCGAGCGGGAAGGTGTGGGTGGCGTGGAGGGCGACGGCGCGAACCCCGGCCCGCGCCGCCCGCACCCAGAGCGGATCCGTCCGGAGCGTCCCCGCGGAGAAGCCGTCCCGGGTCTCCAGCAGCGAGAAGGACTCGGCGGGAGTCGCCAGCACGGTGTTGCCGGTCACGCCGGTCTCGGCGCCGGGCAGCCCGTTCCAGATCATGGCGAAGGACGGCGCCGTGCGCGAGGGGTGCGCCGGAATCAACCCGTCGGAGAACGCCCCCTCCCGCCGCAGCCGGGCGAAGTTGGGCAACTCGCCGGCGGCGAGCAGCCGCTCGACCAGCAGCCGCCCCGCCCCGTCCACCGCGAGCACCACGAGCCGCGGCCGGGCCGCCGCCGCGCCGTTCCCGGTCCCGGCGATCGAAGCCGCCGCCGCTGCCGCGAACGCGAGCGCCGCAAGCGCCCACGCGCCCGCCGCGAGCGCGAACGCCGCGGAGAGCCCGGGCGAGGAGGAGCGGCGGATCATCGGTCCGGGGAATTGTCCCCCCGCCTGCCCGCTCCCGCCCGGCCGCCCGTCGCTCGGCCGCGCCCGGCGCCTCCCCTGCCTCGGCGCTCCGGCGCCGCGGGACCTCCGGGCTGCTAGGCTAGAAAGGAATCCCGTTGCGGCAGGAAACCTTCTCGTCCACCGCCATGACGCGCGGGATCCGTGTCGACGCGGAGTCGAGATTCGCCGACGAGCGGCGCGAGCCCGACCATGCGTGGCTCTTCCAGTACGACATCTCCATCACGAACGAGTCCGACGAGCCGGTGCAGTTGCTCAGCCGCCACTGGGTGATCGAACACGGCGAAGGCCAGGTGCAGGAAGTCCGGGGCCGGGGCGTCGTCGGCGCCCAGCCGACCATCGTCCCCGGCGACTCCTTCCACTACGCCTCCTGGTGCCCGCTGCTCGCGCCGTTCGGCACGATGCAGGGCACCTACCTCATGGAGAGCGCCGACGGCACGCGGTTCCGGGCGAAGATCGCCCGGTTCACCCTCAGCCAGCCGGTCACCCTCCACTGAGGGTCGTTGGCGGCGCCGTGGCCCGGAGCAGGCGGCGGCGTCCGCCGGAGGCGGAGCGGGCCGACCGTTACGACCTCTACCAGAACTCGGTCCAGGACGCCCCCGCGGACGCCGCCTTCCTCGACGACGAGTTCGAACGCCGCCGCGGCCGCCGACCGAAGTCCTTCCGCGAAGACTTCTGCGGCACCGCCGCGCTCTCCTGCGAGTTCGCGGCCCGGCGCCCCGACAACACCGCGATCGGCGTGGACCTCGACCCGGACCCGCTCGCCTGGGGGCGCGAGCACAACCTCTCCCGCCTCGGGCGCGCCGGCGCGAAGCGCGTCGAACTCGTCGAGAGCGATGTCCTCGATGTCCGGGAGCCCCGGGTGGACCTCGTCGCGGCGATGAACTTCAGTTACTGGACCTTCGACACGCGGGCCCGGATGCTCACCTACTTCGAGCGCGTCCGCGCCTCGCTCGCGCCGGACGGGCTCTTCTTCGCCGACGCCTACGGCGGCTCGGACTGCCACGAGGAGCGCGAATACGCCCGGGAGGAAGACGGTTTCGACTTCATTTGGGACCAGGTCGCGTTCGACCCGATCAGCGGACGGATGAAGTGCGCCATCCACTACGAGTTCCCCGACGGCAGCCGGATGGAGAACGCGTTCCGCTACCAGTGGCGGTTCTGGTCGCTCCCCGAACTCCGCGAGTTGCTGGCCGAGGCCGGATTCCGCCGGACGGCGGTCCTCTGGGAAGGCGCCGACGAGAACGGCGACGGGAACGGCGAGTTCGAGGAAGTGACCGAAGGGTCCGCCGACGAAACCTGGATCGCCTACCTGGTGAGCGAACCCTGAGGCCGGACGAGGCGCCGCGCGCGAAGCCGTCACAACGATGCCCGCTCCCGCTGCCGCCGGCCGGCAGACCGCGGCGCTCCTCGTCATCGGCAACGAAATCCTGTCCGGCAAGATCGCCGACACGAACACGCAGGCATTGGCCCGCCTCCTCCGGAAGAAGGGCGCGGCGCTTCGCCGCGTGGTGACCATCGGCGACGACCCCGCCGCCATCGCCACGGAGGTCGCCTCGCTCCGGGCCGACCACGACCTGGTCTTCACTTCCGGCGGCGTGGGCGGCACCCACGACGATGTGACGATGGAGGGCGTCGCCCGCGCGTTCGGCGTCGGCGTCGTCCTCCATCCCGAGTTCCTGGAGGCCCTGCGCCGGCGCGGCCTCGGGGAACACCACCGCAGCCTCGCCCGCGCCCCGGAGGGCGCCGTCCTGCGGCGCGCCGAAGGCGCCGGCTTCCCGGTCGTGGTGATGGAGGAGGTCTGGATCCTCCCGGGCCTGCCACCCGCGTTCCGGCAGAAACTGGAGGTGCTCGACGCGTGCCTCCCGGACGGCGCGGCCTACGCCTGCGACGAGGAACGGGTCCCCGGCCCCGAGGAACACCTGATCCCGCTCCTGAACCGGGTCGTGGAGCAACACCCGGAGGTGCAGATCGGCTCCTACCCCGGAGACACGGAAACCCGCATCACCTTCGACGCCGACGACGAAGACTCGGTGCGCCGGGCCGCCGCCGCGTTCCGCGAGTCCCTGCGGGAGCGGAGCGCCGGCGCGGAGACGCGGGCAGGCGCGGTATGACGGGCCTTCTCACCGGGCGCGACCCGACACGGCGCGCAAGGTTCGCCTTCGCCGCGGCGGCCATCTCCCTGCCCTTCGTTGCTGCAACTCCCGCCGCAACGCAGGACGCCCTCCCCCTGAGCGACACCCACCGCCAGTGGCTGGAAGAGGAAGTCATCTACATCATCAGCGACAGGGAAAAGGACGCGTTCGGCCAACTCCAATCGGAGGCGGAACGCGAAGCCTTCATCGAAGCCTTCTGGCGCCGCCGCGACCCGGAACCGCTCACCCCGGAAAACGAGTTCCGCACCGAACACTACGAGCGCATCGCCTACGCCAACTCCCGCCTCGGCGGCGAAACCGCCATCCCCGGCTGGATGACCGACCGCGGCCGCCTCTGGATCACCTTGGGCGAACCGGACGAGCGCGACACTTTCGTATCCGTACCGGGTCTCTACCCGGCAGAACTCTGGTTCTACCTCCAAAACGACGAGTACCTGCTGCCTCCGCTCTACATCCTTTTCTTCCGGGAGTACAACGCCGGCCCGTTCATCCAGTTCAACCACCTGATCCACCTGCCGGAGGAACTGCTACCGGCACAATCCTTTTCGGAAGGGGATTCTCGTGACGAGGCATTCGTCACACTCCAAGAGATCTCTCCGCACCTCGCGCACGCCACTATCACCATGCGGGCCGATCGTGGAGTCACGACCGGACTGGCCCTGCCGGACATCGCCCAGTTGGAAACACAGACGCTGCTCCAAGACATCACCCGCGCGCCGCATCGTCTCCTCGACACGAGTTGGGTTACTGGGGCCGACGCCGGACGCGGTCTCGTCGAGACTGAGTACCTGTTCAACTTCGTCCCGAGCGCCGGCGTAGCTCGTCTCTTTCCAGGCCCTGCCTCCGGCCCCCCATCGTGGTTCGTCCACTACGCCGTTGAGATCGAGCCCCAGTACTTCACCCTCGCCCGCGAAGAAGGCGGCACCGACTACTTCACCCGGTTCGACATCCAAGGACAAGTAACCGACGAAGACGGCGCAGTCGTGTACGACTTCGCGACGAGACCGTTCCTGCGTCTGACCGGGAGCGAACTTCGGGAGGTCGGCGCGCGGCCCTTCGCTTGGCGAGGAATGTTCCCCCTGATTCCCGGAGAGTTTCGGCTGCGCATCGTCGTCAAGAACGAGGCCCGCGCCGAATACACCGTCTTCGAGGACAAACTCACACCTCCCGCTCCTGACGCGCCCCTCCTGTCACGCCCCCTATTGCTCCATGCCGTCAGGGAGGAGGACACTGACGCGTACGCATCGTGGTCTCCCGAGGAGATTCTCTTGGTGCCCAACGGCCGGGGCGTCGCTCCTCTTGGCGCCCTTCTTCTCGTCGCGACGGCAACCGAAGGGCACGGAATCGTAAAGTACCGCGTCGTTCCCTGGACCGCGGGCGGAACGGGGGCCGGCGCCGCGCCCGTCGCCGAACAGGAGGTCACGGTCGAACGAGGGCTCGCGCAATGGACACCGCGGACAGACTCATGGAAGTCCGGTCGCTATGTTCTCACCGCTGTCGCGGGGGAGGAGGAAACCAGCACTCTCTTTGACTTGACAGCCCGTGCAGGAGTCGCACGGCCATGGGGGCTCACTGACTCTTTCGATCCAACGGCGCCCGGCACCTTGGCGGCCGCCCTCGGCGAGCAGTGGCTCCGGGTTCGGGAGAGGGCGGCAGCCCGCGAGATGTTTCGCACTGCGTTGGAAGAAGCGCCGAATCTCCGGCGCGCGCGCCTCGTCCTCGGCCGGTTCGCGCTGGACGAGAACACGCCCCGGGAGGCCGTCAGCCTTCTCGAACCGGCTCTCGCCCAAGCACCCGACGACCCCGGGATCCTGCGCACTCTGGGAGACGCGCACCGCGAATCCGGCAACCCCTCCCGGGCAGCAGCCCTCTATGAGCGTTCGCTCGCCCTCCGAAGCCCGGATGTGGAACTCCTCAACGCGCTTGGATGGTCACTTGCGGCGGCCGGCGAACCGACGAGAGCCATCGGGTATCTGGAGCGCTCGCTTGAATTCGACCCAGAACAGGCGGAAGTCCGAGAACTTCTGAAGACCGTTCGCGCGAGCGCGTCCCCGCCGAAGGGCTGAACCACCCCACAGGCGGCTCCACACCTCGGAGCAGTGCAACCCGGTCAATTCGATATTTTGGACGGCGACCCTACCCCACCCGGACGCCGGCCCCGGCCTGAATCGCCAGCCTCCCGAGACTCTCGGAGAACGGCCCGCCTCCGATGCATGGCATAATCGTTGCCCGATCGCACCTCTCGGCCGTGCGAGAGCCGCCTCCCGCGACACCCGCAGGGCCCCTCATCTCGGCGACTCATTCTCGAGATCAACCTCAATATCAAGGAGACCCAATGCGAAAGCCCGCTTTCGCGCTGCTGCTCGCAGCGCTGCTCGCCGCTCCGACCCTTGCGTTCGGACAGGCGGGCGACTCCAGCCTTCGCGGCACGGTCCGCGACGACTCCGGCGCGGTGCTCCCCGGCGCGACGGTTACGGCGACCAGTCCGGCGCTGATCCAGCCCGCATCGACCGTTACAGACAGCCAAGGCGCCTATCGGCTGGTGAACCTTCCCGCAGGCACCTACACACTGGAGGCGTCTCTTTCCGGCTTCAACACATTCCGACAAGAAGGCATCCTGCTGCGCGCCAGTTCGAACTTCGGCGTGGAGCCGGTGCTCTCAATCGGCGGTGTCGAAGAGACGATCACCGTCACGGCCGAGACCCCGATGCTCGAGGTCTCCCGTCCCGGCAACATCCTGACGATCGAGGGTGATCTGCAGCGCGATTTGCCGATCCAAGCGCGCGGCAACTGGAGCGACTTCCTCGAGTTGACCCCCGGCGTGAACGCCCGGCCCTTCGACGACGGCTCGGGCCGTATGGTTTATTTCGGCCATGCCACCGAGCACTTCTCCCATGTCATCCAGTTGGAAGGCATGGCCGCAGCGGGTTACACCGATTCGCAAGTCACATATGTCGGCATGAATGCCGACATGATGGAGGACATGTCGGTGAAGACTGGCGGCGCCGAAGCCAAGGATCCGATGGGCACCGGCCTGATCATCAATGTAATCACCAGGAGTGGCGGCAACGATCTCTCGGGCTCGGCAGCGTACGACCATCAGGAGTTCGACTGGGGCACCGGCGACGATGACGGCTTGACTGGTTTCTTCGGCGACAACGAGGTTCCTCCCGGCTTCAACCCGTTTTCCGCCGAGAAGTCGAGCCTCGCCGGTCTCGAACAGTATGGGAGTGGCGTCTACGATCCTGAGACTCAGGAAGGGAGAGCCGGTTCAACCGGCACTCCAACCGCCCATCTGGTGCGCCAAGCGGATTTCTCGTTCGGCGGCCCGATCATGCGCGACAAGGCGTGGTTCTTCGCGTCCTACCGATACGCCGATCTCTCGGCGCGGATCAGCCGTGGCGGAACCGATGTCGAACGCCTCACTGCCCTCTCCGGCATCGCCTTGGGCGGTCTCGGCGCCGCTCCGACCTACTCAGAGTTCCTGAACACGACCACGAGCCATCAGCCCTATCTCAAGATCAGCGCCCAACTGAACTCGAGTCATGAACTGAACGCGTACTACCAGCGTGACACGACGGAGAACACTTCAAACCGCGAGTACGACCTCGCTTCGAGACTCACTGTCCAGACCGGCGGTAACCTCTATGGTGCCAAACTGACATCGGTCTTCGGAGCGAACACAACCGGACAGTTCACTCTCTCCTACAACGACAAGGCATCTCAGGTTCCCCTCGACCTCCAGCCGCAAGCGGGCGACCTACCGCTCTATCTGGAGATCCACAGCGGTTATTCGGTCAACAGCAGCGGAACGATCAGCGGGGGGGGGCGCCTCGCAGCCGCCGGCACCCCAAACGGCTCTGACCGGCCCGCGCGTCTCGTTCTTCTGCGGGGCGACATCACGCGCTATGTGGATGACTTGGCCGGTTCCCACGAGTTCGCTGTCGGTGTCTATGCGGCGCCTTGGAATCGCTATCCGAGCACAACTACCTACTCGTTGATGAACGGATGGTCCACCGAGCACCACGCCATGGTGGACGCCAACGGCAACATAACGGAAGATCTGGGTGCCGCGGCGGCTACCCGCTGGTTCTATCGGACCCGCACCGGCGACGAGTCCGGCCCGATCGCCACACTGCAGACGATCGACGCAACAGATAGTGATATCGGCGTCTATCTCCAAGACTCGTGGAAGCCAGCCGACCGGCTGACGCTGAATATCGGGGTCCGCGCCGATTTCGTGCGACGCTCGGACGGGATTCGCAACTTCGACCGGATGAACACCGTGGCCATAGGCCCTCGTGCCGGCTTCGCCTACCAGGTCACCGCGGACGGCCGCAACATCCTCCGCGGCAGTTACGGCCGTGTACACGAACAGATGAACGGACGAGACGCGGTCACTCGGGTTCACGGCGGCGCCACTGCCGGCAGTTACACGGAATATGACCACGACGGTGACGGTCTTCCGGATCACTCGGTGTACAACCCTCCGGTTGCCAGTCTGCCAAACGATGTGCTCTTCGACCCGGACATCGGGCAGCCGTTCGTGGACGAGTTCATCGGCGGCCTGCGGCGGCAGTTCGGCAGCCAGATTTCCGTGGACGCTGCGGTGATCCACCGCCGATACCAAGACAACTACGCGCTGCTCGATCAGAACGGGTACTACCCGTCCCAAGCACCGGCCCCGGTACCCTTGGGTGAGTTCCAGTTTGGCGCCGTCGACATTGAACAGGGTTCCATTCGCCAGCAGACGAACAACTCGTGGAGCCAGTTGCGCTATACGGCGATCGAGATCACGACGGCCCGCCGCACTGAGCGGATGTCCGCCACGCTGAACTTCAGCCGCCAATGGCAGAGTTTCGGCGGCGACTGGAACCCCCACGACCCGGCCCGCTACATCCATCCGGAGAAGTTCGCATCCACCAAGGCCCTCTATATGCCGCGCGGCAACAACGAGCACAACACACTAAGGGCATCTACGGCGACCTCCTACGCGCCGACTTGGCGCCAGTGGTCACTGCGTGGCGGCATGAGTTATGTCATGCCTTACGACTTTACAGTCGCGGTGAGTTACACCGGGAACGCCGGACCGTGGACCGGTCCGCTTCTCCAGAGGCTGCCCAGCGACAGCCCAGATGTCGCGCAGTACGGCCCCGGCAGCGCGAACAACGGCAAGACGAATCCTCTGTCCACCAGGTACCGCGTCGTCGGGCCTGACCGAGGTGAACTGCAGGCCCAGGCGCCGACAGTCCACACGGTGGGGCTTTCGCTCGGGAAGATCCTCGACTTCGGCCCAGCACAACTCGAGTTGTCCGCCCAAGTCTTCAACCTGCTTGATGCCGCCAACCACAACCAGTTCACTTATAGTGGCGCGAATCGGACTTGGGTCCCGGCCTTTATGGAGTTGCGAAGCCGGCAGAACGCGCGCACGATGCTCGTTCGAGGCACTCTCCGGTTCTAACGCCAACGCTTAGGGCTGCCTACTGAACTCGCAGCCATACCACGACATTGTGGCGCTTGCCCTACGGGGTGAGCGCCACACTCATGTACGCTGGAGGTGGGGAGGAATGCCGCGACCCCCGATCTTGACTTCGACGGTTTGGCCTTGTAAGTAGTTAACGGGTTGGGAACTTGGTTTCGTAGGCACACTACAACCGGGCGGAGTTCGGGGGTGGAACCGGCGTGGCCCGCCGGGGCAGTCGGAGGCCCACCGGCCGGTAGATCCGCTCCGCCTCCGGGGTAGCCTTCGAGGGCAGGAAGAACCGCTCGTTCGTGCCCCGGTCGCAGCCGTGGGAGACCTCCACACGGAGCAGTTCCCGCAGCAGCCGCTCCTTTTGAGCAGGCAAAAAAATGTCCCCACTTTTCGGCAACCAAAATGCCCCACCTGCCGGCCCGCGGGAGAGAAGCTTGTCTTGGCGCGGCATTACCTGAACTGGGGGCTGAGCCGTCGGTTCGGGGGTAAGCCGGCGGACGCTGGGGCGGTGGCTGGCGTCGGGGATCTGGTGGCGGAGCGGCAGGAGGCGGTTCGGTATCGGGATCGGCTCCCGGGTCCGACGGTTCTGGACGGGTATCGGGAGGAGTGGGGCCAAGTGCTGGGGGACGAGGTGATGGCGGCGGCGATGCTGGATCGGCTGCTCCACCACGCCCACATCGTGAACATCCGGGGGAACAGCTACCGGCTCCGGCACCGGGAGGACCTCGTCAAGGTGTTCCGTCGGCGAACGGGAGAGGAGCCGGCGTCAGCCGGAACGGGCAACGCATGAGGTCGGCCCGGCCCCTCCGCTTCACCCGGTTCCGGCGCCGGAGCACCGCCCCTCAGGTCGGTCGGGCCGCTGGCTCCCTCGGCCCTCCGGGCCTCCGTCCCAAGCGGCCCGACCGACCCGTCGGAGCCCTCTAGCACTCGTCGCAGCTGGGGCCGCCGCAGGTGTCGCAGGTGTCGGGGCAGGTGTGCCTCTCGTCGTCCGTCGGACCCGGGCAGCCGCCGCAGGTGTACCCGCAGGTCGGGCAGCAGGTCCGCGGGCAGGTCGGGTCGCAGGTGTTGTGGCCTCCGGCGGCATCCCCCATCTGGTCGTCGGTGAGGCTGACCAGGGGACGCTTCTTCAGGCGGAGCACCTGCTTCTTCTCGGTCTTCTCCTCGGCCGGCGGCCGCGGACCCGTCTCAGTGGCGGACTTTTTCATCGTCGTCTTCTCCCATGGAAGGAAACAGTGGACCAATCGGCCGGCTCTCGCTCGACCGCCCGGTGAACTGTTGGCCAGTATCCGGCTCGAGACGGGAGATGTCAAACGCGTAGTCGGGGACGAGACGGCAGGAGCCCGGAACCTTCGAAACGGGGGTTGCTCCCCGCTCCCGGAGCGTCAGAAGGCCCGACCGCATTACCGTTCGGAACACACGCCTGCTTCAACAGCCCACGGAAGCACGCCAGGACGCCTCGGCCGGGGATCGCGGCAAGGCGAGTCGGTATCGGGTGTGGCGACCGGCGCCGGAGCGAGGGAGCGCGCCGAGGGTCACCAGCCCTGCGAGGTCGCAGGTCGCGGTGGCTGGAGTGGCGGCGGCGGTGCGGCGGTAGTTCCCGGCGCTGAGGCGGCCCTCGAGACCCTCCGGCCTCCGACCGGAACAGGCGGCGCAGCGCCTTCTTGACTTCGACGGTTTGGCTTTGTAAGTGGTTGACAGTTAGGGAGTTGGTTTCGTAGGCACACTACAACCGGGCGGAGTCCGGCGGGGAGTGTCGGGGGTCAGGCGACTTCGCGCGAGTCGCCTCGGGGGTGGAACCGGCGTAGCCCGCCGGGGCAGTCGGAGGCCCACCAGCCGGTAGATCCGCTCCGCCTCCGGGGTGGCCTTCGAGGGCAGGAAGAACCACTCGTTCGTGCCCCGGTCGCAGCCGTGGGAGGCCTCCACCCAGAGCAGTTCCCGCAGCAGCCGCTCCTCGCGCAGCGGCGCCTCCGGGTAGGCCCGGGCGTAGACGCCGTGGAGGCCGTCCGCCTCAGCCTCGAGGGCCGGAACCTCGTCGAACCCGGGGACGCCTTCCAGATCCTCCGCGCCCTCCCCCACGGCCACGCCGCCGCCGCCCTCGGAACCCTCAAGCGCCTCCGACTGCCGGGCCTCCTCGACCGCAAGCGCTTCCGACCCCCGCGACCTCGCCCTCGCCCTCATCGCCGCCCGACTCCTCGCCCCCCGCCCCAGACTCGCCACCGCCCGGACCCTCGCGCCGGAGACCGCCTCCGCCTCCCTCGGCACCCTCCTCGATCTCGGGGAAGTGCGGTTACAGCCGGGACCGCAGGAGCAACACCCTGCAGATCGTCTTCGGCCTGCTCTGCTCCAAGGAGGGCTGCCCGGTCGCCGTCGAGGTCTTCCCCGGCAACACCGCCGACCCCGAGACGGTGGCCGCCCAGGTGGCCAAACTCCGCGACCGCTTCGGCCTCCGCCAACTGGTCCTGGTCGGCGACCGGGGGATGCTCACCGCCCGGCGCATCCGCGAGGACCTGAGCCCGGAGGAGGGCTTCCGCTGGGTCACCGCGCTGCGCTCCGCCGATATCCGCGCCCTGGTCGAAGCCGGCGCGGTGAACCCCTCCCTGTTCGACCGGCGGGACCTGGCCGAGATCTCCTCCGACCGCTACCCCGGGGAGCGCCTGGTGGTCTGCTTCAACCCCCGGCTCGCCGAGGAGCGCCGCCGCAAGCGCGAAGACCTGCTCGCCGCCACCGAGAAAGCGGCTGGAAGCCATCGCCGCCGCCACCCGGCGCGAGCGCCGACCGCTGCGCGGCGCCGCCCGCATCGGAAAGCGCGTCGGCGCCCTCATCGGCCGCTTCAAGGTCGAAAAGCACTTCCTCACCGAGATCACCGACGACTCCTTCGCCTTCCGCCGGAACGAAGACGCCATCGCCCGGGAACGGGCCCTCGACGGCTTCTACATCCTCCGCACCAACGCCGAGCCCGAACTGCTCTCCACCGAACAGACCGTCCGCGCCTACAAGTCCCTCGCCTCGGTGGAGACCGCCTTCCGCAGCATGAAGTCCCTCGACCTCCAGGTCCGCCCCATCCACCACCGCCGCCCCGACCGGGTCCGTTCCCACATCTTCCTGTGCATGCTCGCCTACTACCTGGAATGGCACATGCGCCAGGCGCTCGCCCCCGTCCTGTTCCAGGACCACGACCGGGAGGCCGCCGAGCGCGAGCGCCCCTCCCCGGTCCAGCCCGCGCAGCGCTCCCCGGCGGCCAAGGCCAAGGTCGCCGCCCGCCGCACCCCGGAGGGGCTGCCGCTGCACGACTTCCCGACGCTGATCCAGCACCTCGGGACCCTCACCCTCAACACCGTCCGCGCCCCCAGCCGGAACGCCACCTTCCAGATGCGCGCGAACCCCACCCGGCTCCAGGCAAAGGCCTTCGACCTGCTCCGCCTTCCCGCCTCCGCGTAGCCAGAACCGAACACCCCCCGCCGCGCGGATCCCCGGTCCGTTCTCGGGCTTCTGACCTTTTGCCCCTTGGAACTTCCGGCTAGTCTGTGTCGCCAACGCGGTCTCGGCGAACCACCGCAGCCACGGGGTAATGTCGAAGGAGCGGTTCACCCGTTCGATGACTTGGTAGTATGGTCGGCGGCGGGCGATCTCGCGGGAGGGTGCCGCCAGGCTCGAGCCGCCGAGGGCTCGCGCCAGCGCCTTTTCCGCCCAGGGCGCGGGCCATGCGTCCGCTACCGTTCTCGAAGGGATGGACGAAGACGAAGCCGAGATGGGCCACGCCGGCCGAAGTGACCCGTGGGAGCCCTTCCGCCGCGGATCTCTCGTACCAGCGGACGAATTGCTCCATTTCAGCCGGTAGCGCCCCTCGCCACTTTGCCGGAAGGTCCTGACTTCAGGGAGGTCGGTGACAGCCGGGCAGCAGGTGTCGATACCGGTCGTATACTCGGCACATGAACCGTCGACGGAGAGAAGTGGAGATCGTTCCCTGGGTGCGCTACATCCGCCTTGGCGCCGTCGTCTGCGCGCTGGTCGGCTCGGTTTCCGGCTGCGGAGAGGATTCGGCCGCGCCCGCGACACCCGGCCCGGCGGCGCCGGCGCTCCTGCCTCCGGAGACGCGGCCCGAAGCCGTCGTTCCCGGAGAGATTCGCGCGTGGCTCGACGCGAATGTCCATCCGTTCGACGGCGCGCATCTCTCGCTGCCCCACACGGACATCGAGTTCCTGCGCGACTTGGTGGGCGACGCACGCGTGGTAGCGCTCGGCGAGGCCACCCACGGCACTCGGGATTTCTTCGAAATGAAGGCGCGCATCCTCCGGTTCCTGGTCGAAGAAATGGGCTTCAACACCTTCGCCATCGAGGCCTCTTGGCCGGAGGCGATGCGCCTCGACCGCTATGTGCGCACCGGAGACGGCGATTCCGCCGTACTCCTGTCAGGGCTGTACTTCTGGACCTGGCGGACCGAGTCGGTGCTGGAGATGATCGAGTGGATGCGTGCCCACAACGAGGCGGGCGGGAACATCGGATTCCATGGCATAGACATGCAACTTCCCAGAATGGCCCTGCACATCGTGCGTGAATTCATCCGTTTCGTGGACCCCGCGCGCGTGGACGAGGTGGCCTCCCGGCTCGACTGCCTCGCTCGGCACGCCAATCAGCCGGATCGACTGCTGCCGCCAGTGAGTTATCGGGACCTGACGGACGCCGAGCGGGCGGAGTGCGGCGCCGCCCTGGAGGAAGTGGGGGCGCTTCTGGAGGCGAACCGCGCACGGTACGAGTTGGCCGGAGGCGTGAACACGGCAGCAGTCGCAGAGCGGAGCCTGCGCATCGCCTACCAGTATCACTTGGCAGAGGTCGGGAGGAGTGAAGGGGGACGGGCGCAAGGGGCGGCGCTTCGGGAAGGGTTCATGGCAGAGAACACCCTTTGGCTCAACGACCGCATCGGGCCTGAGGGTCGCATGGTGCTCTGGGCGCACAACCTCCATGTTGCGACCAAGCCCGGGAGACAGGGGCACTATCAGCGGGAGGCCCTCGGCGACGACATGGTGGTCATCGGTTTCAGCCACGAAGGCGGCCGCTTCACCGCCGGCGACCTGTCACGGAGCCCATTCATGCAGAGGGTGTTCGATCTGCCGCCCCCCGTGGAGAATTCCTTCGAGGCGATTCTGGCCGGGGCATCTCCTCCGAGGTTCGTCCTCGACCTGCGCCGGACCGCAGACGAGCCCGGAAGTGAGTGGTTGTTCGAACCTCGCCTGTTCCGCAACATCGGGTGCTGCTTCCACCCGGACTGGTCGACACGGTCGGTCTTCTCCCTGAGTCCGCTCCCGGATTGGTTCGACGCCATCATCCACTTCGAGTCCACTCGGCCGACTGTCCTGCTGCCGTCGCGGCTGCCAAGTACTTGGTGAAGATGAACTGCCGCGCCGCGCGGTCGGTGGGAAGCCGGTTCGTGCGCCTGTCGATCGTCGCCGCCTTGGTGCTCGGAGGCTGCTCCGGCGAGTCGCCGACCCTGCCCGGTGCTCCTCCGACACCGAATGCACCACCCGCGACGGTCCCCGAACCGCCGACCGAAGCGCCAGCGACTGGCCGAATTTCCGTCACCGACGACGATCTCATTCTCGCCGAACTGATCTCGGGCGACATGACCGGCAGTCCTTTCGACCTGAACGGGAAGACACTGGTCTTCACACCGGACGGCTCGGGCGGGTATTCGCGCTCCGTCAACCCGGTGCTCTGGGAGGCAGATGTCGGCGACGATGTCTCTGTCCTCGCTCCCGTCGCGTTCCGGAACTTCCGGTTCGAGTTCTCCGGGCAGCGGTGGGACTCGTTCCACATCAGTCCGAGGGGAGTGCTGACTTTCGGCAGCCCTTACATCGACTCGTACTGGGCCACGCAACGGTTTTCGACCATGCGCCAACTCGCAGCGCCCCTGTCCGACCAGCCCACCATCAGTGTCCTGTACAAACCACTCCTCTTGCGGCACGGTATCGGACCCTTCGTCTCGTACCGGCCGGACCGGGTAGTCGTTACTTGGCTGGCGAGGGAGCCCCTCTTTTATGTCGACGGCGTTCCTCCCAAGGAGCCTTCCCGCTTCCAAGCCGTCCTCGGCGCCGACGGGAGCATCCGGTTCAACTACCTCGATGTCGCCTTCGGCGACGGCGTCGTCGGTCTTTTCCCGGCGACGGCCCCTGAGAAGGGCGACCTCATCGCCAGCCTTACGGACGCGAGGGATCCCTCGCTTCCCGGTCATCTCGACCTCCTGGAAGCGGCCATCTACGGGACCGACACCGCTGACCGGGTGATCGTGGAATTCACCGTGCGCGACACGATCCCCGATCCGGCCGCCGGTATCGCCATCACTTATGGTCTCCTGTTTGATACGGATGAACCGTACTGGACTTATTGGAGCAACGCAGATGAGGACTTCCGATTGTCCATACGCTTGGAAGACGGCGACACCCGAACCAGAGGAGGGTCACTGTTGCCTCGGGAGGCAGGCGATCGGATCGCGATGCTGGCCGATATCGGTTTCTCGGCCAGCATCATGGCCAGCGCCACGCAGTACGAACGCTCCGTCTGGGCCGCCGGCGACAGCACGACCCCGCGTGAGGTCACGGTGCCGGAGGCGACGACGGATCTGTCGAAATCTGAAGATGGGTTCACTACGAGGCCGCGCGAGGTCTTCCGCTATCGCGACGCCCCCGACCTCGCCGCCGTCGCGTGCCGCATCGTCGCAGAATTGGGCGACACTTTCGACTTGTTCGTGTTCCACAGCGAGTTCCGGATAGATGTCCAAGAGAGCCTGTCGGACTGGCGGGCGTACGGGAGCAACGAGGGAGTGCGGGGAACCGGCATGGGGTACCAGAGTCCCGCTCCATGCGGCAGAGGTCGGCTGAAGGGTCATTGGAGGATCCCGAACTGGGTCAAGGGCGGGAATGTGTGGTCGAGGAGTCGCGCGGAGTCCGAAGTCGCTGCCGATGGATTCGATGCCGGCCGGTACCACTTCGCCCATGAGTTCGGACATACCTGGCTGGCGGTGGCCGGCTATGAAGAGAACGGCGTGCGCCGGGAATTGTCTCGAACCGGACATTGGCTCCCCGGACTCCACGCGCCTACAGCGTTTCCGTGGCGGGAGAATGTGCGGTGCCGTCGCTCGCTTATGGGAGGGTGGTACTGGGTCGAAAACGAAGACGGGTCATTCACTCGGGAAAACTGCTACGGCGCCTCCGCCCGAGGCTTTTCGTGGTTGGATCTCTATCTCATGGGACTGGCTCGCGCCGATGAGGTTCCAGACATGTTCATCGTGCGGAACCTGCGGGAAATCGGAGAGTTGCGGTACTCCGGCGACAAGGAGGTGGTGTCGATCGAACAGATCATCGCTGCCGAGGGGCTACGCGAGCCGACTCCCGCGACATCGCAGAAGGACTTCAACGCCGGCTTCGTGTACCTGCTGGATCCTGGGCAGGTACCGGAGCCCGACCTGCTGGAGCGCCATGGGCGATTTCGGGACGCGGCCGTTGAGCACTGGGAGCACATCACGGGCGGGCGTTCCCGTATTACGACTGAAGTCGCCCGGGAAAATCGAGCAGCGGCCACGAGGAAGTGAGTCCGGTCCCGCCACGGACGGCTCGGGGGACGCTCGCGTCCGACGGCGACTCCTCGCCGGAGGACGGCAGACGAACGCGGACAGATGAGACGGCCGGCGACGACTGGCGCCGGAGACGCGGTGCGCAGACGCCGGTTCACCTGGTAACGCCATGTCGCCTCGATCTCACCAGCCCGCAGGCGCACGCGAGGACGCCTCGTCCAACGGTGGCGGCAAGGCGAGCAGGTATCGGGTGTGGCGACCGGCGCCGGAGCGGTGGAGCGCGCCGAGGGTCACCAGCCCCGCGAGGTCGCGGGTCGCGGTGGCCGGGGTGGCGCCGGTGATGCGGCGGTAGTTCCCGGCGCTGAGGCCGCCCTCGAAGCCCTCCGGTTCCGCGCGGAACAGGCGGCGCAGCGCCTTCGCCTCGCGGGGGCTCAATCGGTCGCCCAGCCGTCGGAACATCCGCGCCTGTTCCACCGAGCAGGCGACGCGGCGTTCGCTCCAGCGCTGGGCGGCCACCGCGGTCTCGGCGAACCACCGCAGCCACCGGGTGATGTCGAGGGAGCGGTTCGCCCGTTCGAGGACCTGGTAGTAGGCGCCGCGGCGGCAGGCGATCTCGCGGGAGAGCGCGATCAGGCTCGGGCAGCCGAGGGCGCGCGCCAGCGCCTTTTCCGCCACGGAGCGGGCGATGCGTCCGTTGCCGTCCTCGAAGGGATGGACGAAGACGAAGTCGAGGTGGGCCACGCCGGCCCAGGTGAGCGGGGGGAGCGCCTCCGCCGCGGACCTCTCGTACCAGCGGACGAATCGCGCCATTTCGGCCGGAACCCGCGCGGAAGGCGGCGCTTCGTAGTGAACTGCGGCGGCCGGGCCGGAGACGACCTGCATCGGTTGGCCGCCTCGCCGGAAGGCCCCGATCTGGGATAGATCGGAACGGCCACGCAAGAGACGCCGATGCCAGTCGCACAACCCGGAGAGCGCCAGCGGCCGGTCGAAGTCGGAGTAGAGGGCGACCATCAGGTCCGCCGCCCCGGTCTCCTCCGGAGTCGGACGCCGCTGCTTGCCCTTCCAGCCGAAGTGCTCCCGGATGGAGGACTGCAACGAGTCGCGATCGAGGATCTCCCCCTCGATGGCCGAGGTCTCGACCGCCTCGTCGGTCAGGAACTCCACCCGGAGTTCCCGGCGTTCCTCCTCATCGAGATGCCACGCCGCTCCCAGCGACCGTTCCGCCGCGAGGCGGAAATCGGCCTCGAGCGGCGCGATCTCCGCTTCGTCCCAAGTGAACCGGGGCCACTCCGGCCGCTGCCGGATCCAGCGCATGAGCGATAGAAGCGCAATCTATCGCTCATGAAATGGCCGATTCGTGAGCGATAGGAAATTCCTGCGATCCGATGCCACCGGGGAGCACCGCGCTCCGGGCGAATCGGGGCTTCTTCCGTATCTGGTGTTCCCCGGCGCACCCGATCCTCACAACGCTGCTCTGGCGGCAGTCGAGGGAGCCGCCGGACCGGAGCGCGCCTCTCGATACTCCGCGGCCGAGACGCGGCGGCGCGGCGGACGATGCCCTCGCCCGAAACCGCCGGACCGGAGTCAGTTCCGGAGGCCGATCTCCAGGGTGGCGAGGAAGTAGATGGGGCGGAGGCTCGTGGCCACGCTCCCGCCGAGCGGGCCGCCGAGGACGGACGCGCCCACCGCGTAGTCCACCGAAGTCGTCAGCGCCCTCCCCGCGACGATCACATCCAGGCGCGGTCGGACCAGCATCGGGCCGACTTCCGCGGTCATGGCGAGCGAGCCGCCGTAGGCGACGGAGGTGCGGCGGGCGGCGAAGTCCGCGGTGAGGGCCGGCGAAGTGGCGAGCCGGGCCGGGAGGGGGAGCCCGCCCCAGTCGCGGGCCAGGAGGGCGTCCGTCTTGGCGTCGGTGACCCGCAGGAAGCCGCCGCCGACGCCGACGGAGAGCGACGCGCCGCGAACCAGCGGCACCCGGCGCACGATCTGGCCGAAATACAGGTCGGTCCGGGCGCGGGGCGTCTCCGGCGAGGAGAAGTCCGCGAGCCGGGCGGCCGTTCCCGCGCCGGCCGGAGAGACCGACAGGGACTGGATGAAGGTGTCGTAGGCGCCGGCGTCGGCCAGCAGGTAGGACGGGGTCAGGTCCCGGCTGCGGATGAACCGGTAGGCGGCCTCGACGCCCCAGTCCCCCCACATCGCCCGGCCCCCGGCGCCCCAGCCGAGGTCGAGGGCGTTGCGCGCGCCGCTGATCGTGGTGGAGAAAGTCTCGCCGCCGGCGGTCAGCCCGAAACCGTCTTCCGCCGAGGTGCGGAGCCCGTTCCAGGCCGGGCCGCCGAAGAGTTGCAATTCGATGCGGCGGCCACCCTGCGCGGCGGCGGGCGAGGCGCTCGCCGCGACGAGGGTGGCCGCGAAGAGGGCCGCTGCCGCGGCGGCGAGGCCGGAGGTCGGGGTCTTCATGGGGTTGCCTCCCGGTCGGTATTGTCTCTTGGACGCGGGCCGGCCGAACGGCGCCGGGCGCAACCGACCGGCGGAGCGGGCGCCCGGCGCCGGGAGGAAGGCGTCAGTTCCGGCGCAGCCCGATCTCGAGCGACGCCAGCAGGAAGACCGGCCGGACGCTCGTCTCGAGCGCCCCGGTGACGGTCAGGCTGCTCCCCGGGGGAGCGAGCCGGGGGTAGTCGAACTCGAACGCGGTGGTGAGGGGCTCGGCAGTCAGGACGACATCCAGGCGAGGGCGGAGGAAGAGGGGGCCGGCCTGCACCGAGAGGGCCACCGAGCCGCCGTAGGCGAGCCCGTCCCGGTCGGCGCGGAAGGTCACCCGGTCGAAGGGAATCCCGTCCGCCACCGCCGGCAGGGCCACCTGCTCCCAGTCCTGGGCCAGCAGCCCCTTCGTGAACGAGTCGGTGACCCGCAGGTAGCCGGCGCCGGCGCCGACCGACAGCCGGGCCCCGCGGGCGAGCGCGATGCGATAGACGACCTGGCCGAAGTAGAGGTCCGCCCGGGAGCGCGGCAGTTCGGCCGGGCCGCCCGCCGGGCGGAACGCGGCGCCCTGAGCGGCGTAGGCGCCGATGTCGGCGAGCAGGTGCGACGGGGTGAGGTCGCGGCTGTCGATCCGGCGGTAGGCGGCTTCGATCCCCCACTGCCCCCATCCGAGGCGCAGGCCGCCGCCGTAGGCGAAGTCCGACGAGAGCCGCGAGCCGATGACCGTCGCGACGGGGCCGGCGGTCGTGTCGAGGCGGAGCGAGTCCTCGGCGGAGGCGCTGAGCGCGTTCCAGCCCGGCGTGCCGAAGATCTCGATGTAGAGACCGGTGTCGGGGCGCGGAGGCTGCGCGGCCGCGGCGGCGGGAACGGCGGCGAGCGCCAGGGCCGCCAGCGCGCCGGCGATCCGGCGCCGGCCCGGTCGAAACCCGACGGCTTTCTTCATGGTGATCGGCCCTCCCGGCGCCTCTCGGAGGGCCGGAGACTAGCAACCGGCGAGTCTTCCCGCCGCCGGTCGGCCGAGGGCGGACGCCCCCGGGGCGCGCCGCGGGGGGCTCGGCGGGCGCCCGGACGGGGCCGGAATCGGCGGCGCGAGGGGCGGGTCTCGTCTCGGCCGGCGCCGACTACACTCCGAAACCCCTTCCCGTTCCGGGCCGGCCGGCCCGGCGACCCTTCGACCGGAGGCGCCTCATGTCCCGATTCCCCGCTTTCTCCGCTTCCCTGCTGGCCGCCTTCGTCCTCCCGGCGGCGGGCGCGGCGCTGCCCGCCGCGGCGGAAGACGACGCCGCCCACGCCGTCATCGGCGAGTTCCTCGGCGCGCAACGCTCGGACTTCGAGGAAGTGGCGCTCAGCATCTGGGAGTGGGCCGAGGTCGGCTACCAGGAGGAGAAGAGTTCCGGCCTCCTGCAGGAGCAACTGCGGGCCGCCGGGTTCGAGGTCGAGGCCGGGGTCGCCGGGATGCCGACCGCGTTCGTCGCCGAGTGGGGTTCCGGCGGGCCGGTGATCGGGATCCTCGCCGAATACGACGCCCTGCCGGGGATCAGCCAGACAGCGGCCCCCCGGCCGGAAGAGCGCGAAGGGGTCGGCGCGGGCCATGCCTGCGGCCACCACCTCTTCGGAACGGCCTCGGTGGCCGCCGGGCTGGCCGTGAAGGACTGGCTGGCGCGCAGCGGGGCCGAGGGGCGCGTCCGCGTGTACGGCACGCCGGCGGAGGAAGGCGGCGCCGGCAAGGTGTACCTGGTGCGGGCGGGGCTGTTCGCCGATGTGGACGCCGTCCTCGCCTGGCACCCGGGGGACCGGAACGACGCGAGCCCGGGGGACTCGCTCGCCAACCTCTCCGCCAAGTTCCGGTTCCGGGGCGTCTCCGCGCACGCCGCCGGGGCGCCCGACCAGGGGCGGTCGGCGCTCGACGGCGTGGAGGGCATGAACTTCCTGGTGAACCTGATGCGGGAGCATGTCCACGAACGCAGCCGCATCCACTATGTGATCACCCGGGGCGGCGAAGCGCCGAATGTGGTGCCGAACTTCGCCGAGGTCTATTACTACGCCCGCCATCCGTCGGTCGAGACCGCCCGGTCGAACTGGGAGCGCATCCTGGAGGCGGCGGAGGGCGCGGCGCTGGGCACCGGCACCGAAGTCAGCCACGAGATGATCCACGGGATCTACAACCTGCTGCCGAACGAGACGATCGGGCGGCTGCTCCACGCGAACCTGACCGCGATCGGGGGCTTCGCCTACACCGAGGAGGAGCGCGCGTTCGCCGAGGAGATCCAGACCAGTCTGGCCCGCCCCCGGCCGATCGGCTCCCAGGAGGGCGTGTCGGAGTGGAAGCGCACGCCCGCCGGAGGCTCGACCGATGTGGCGGATGTGAGTTGGGTGGCGCCGACCGCGCAGTTCCGCACCGCCACCTGGGTGCCCGGCACGCCCGCCCACAGTTGGCAGGCGGTGGCCGCCGGGGGCAGCAGCATCGGGCTCAAGGGGATGCACCTGGCGGCGGAGGTGCTCGCCCGGACGGCCGCGGACCTGATGCGCGACCCGGAGACGCTGGCCGCGGCGCAGGCGGAACTCGAGGAGGCGCGGGGGCCGGACTTCGTTTACGAGCCGCTGCTCGGGGACCGTCCGCCGCCGCTGGACTACCGGCGGTAGTGCGGCCCCGCCCTTTCCCGGCGCGGGGGGAGGCGCCCGACGGCGGAACCGGCCCTCCCGGCGTCCCCCCGCGCGGGGCGGATACACTCGCCCCCCACCCTCTCTCCCCGCCCGGAGGAACGCTCCATGTCCTCGACGCCGCTCTCCCGCCGTCCGTTCCGTCTCGCCGCACTGCTCGCGCTGTTCGGCGCCGTCGGTCTCGCCGCCGGCGCCTCCGCCCAGGGCGGCCTTCGCCTGGCCCTCACCGGCGACTCGATCATCACCCGCAAGTTGAGCGTGTACCAGGAGCCGCAGTTCCTGGAACTCATCGATCTCCTGCGGGACGCCGACCTCGCCTTCACCAATGTGGAGGTGCTGTTCCACGACTACGAGTCGTACCCGATGAGTTCGAGCGGCGGCACCTACATGCGCGCCCAGCCGGAGTTGGTCTCCGAACTCGCGTGGGCCGGGATAGACCTCGGGTCGCTGGCGAACAACCACTCCGGCGACTTCGGGCCGCCGGCGATGCTGATGACGCAGAAATATGTGCGCGAAGCGGGCATCGTCGCCGCCGGCGTGGGCGGGAGTCTGGCGGAAGCGCGCGCCGCGAAGTTCGTCGAGACCCGCCACGGCCGGGTGGCGCTGATTTCGGTCTCCTCGACCTTCCCGTTCCACTCCATGGCCGGGAAGTCGCGCGACGACATCCCGCCGCGGCCCGGGCTGAACCCGCTCCGCCACACCACGACCTACCTGGTGACCCGCGAACAACTCGAGGGCGTCCGCGAAACGATGCGCGGCCTGGGTATGGCCCCGCCGGAGAGCGGCGACTCGCTCTCGTTCCTGCGCCAGCGGTTCGAAGTCGCCGACGCTCCCGGCATCCGGACGGAACCGCACGCCGGGGACTTGGCGGAGATCGCCTCCGTCGTGAACAACGCCAGCCGGCTCGCCGATGTGGTGATGGTGACCATCCACGCCCACGAGGGCGCGGGGAGCCGGTTCGTACCCGCGCAGTTCCTCGAGACTTTCGCCCGGGCGATGGTGGACGCCGGGGCCTCGGTGTTCGTCGGGCACGGACCGCATGTGCTCCGCGCCATCGAGATCTACAAGGGCGCGCCGATCCTCTACAGCCTCGGGGACTTCGTGTTCCAGAACGAGACGCTGGAGCGGCTGCCCTACGAGAACTACCAGCGCTACGGACTGAGTGAAATGGACGGGCTGGCCGACTTCAACGCCGCCCGCTACCAGAACGACACCGTCGGGTTCCCGGCGATTCCGGAGATCTGGGAGGCGGTGGTCGCCATCCCCGAGTTCCGGGGCAGCCGCCTCGCCAGCCTGACGCTCCACCCGATCACGCTCGGACACGGGAAACCGGTTTCCGTGCGCGGCCGGCCGATGATGGCCGAAGGCCCGCTCGCCGACAAGATCCTCGACGACCTGGTCCGGTTGTCGGAGCCGTACGGGACGCGGTTCGAACGCCGGGACGGGATCGCCGCCGTCGTACTCCCGCAGCAGACGACGGACGAGCAGTAGCGCCGGTGCGTCGCGCGTCCGGCCGGCGGGCCGCCGCGCGGGGCGGGGCGGCGGCGCTCGCCGGCGCGGTGGTCGGGGCGGCGTTCGCCGCGCCCGGAGCGGTGTCCGGGCAGGAGTCCCGCCCGACTTCCGGCGCTCCGACCGCGGCGGCCGAACGCCCGTTGCGCGTGGACATCCACGCCCACCCGTCGCGGTTCCACCGCGCCGACGCGCCGCGGATCAGCGACGAGGAGATCGCCCGTTACCTCGACCGCGGGATGGACGCGGTCGTCGCCACGATCAGCACGGATACCCCGTATCGAGGCGGGTATGTGTTGCGCGACGGGACGCGGATCGAGAGCGGGAACCGCCGCCCCGATCCCGGCGAACCGTGGGCCTACACGCTCGACCGGTTCGAGCGGCTGTCGCGCACGGTCGCCGAAGCGAACGCGGTGTTCGCGCGGACGCCGGCGGAGGCGCGCGCGGCGCGGGCGGCGGGTTCGCTCGCGCTCCTGCCCGCGGTGGAAGGGGCCGATTCCCTGGAGGGGGACCTCGACCGGCTGCGCGAACTGCACCGGATGGGGCTCGCGCTGCTGCAACTCGTCCACTTCCGGCCGAACGGTCTGGGGCATATCCAGACCTGGCCGTACACGCCCGGCGGCCTCACCGACTTCGGCCGGGAAGTGGTCCGGGAGTGCAACCGCTTGGGAATCGTCCTGGATCTCGCCCATGCCAACCCGGAGACGATCCGGGACACCCTGGAGATATCCGAACACCCGGTGGTGTTCAGCCATACCGGGTCGTTCGCCCTGGCGGAGCACGACCGGCATCTCCGCGACGCCGAAATCGCGGCGATCGCGGAAGGCGGCGGCGTCATCGGGATCTGGCCGAACGCCGGCCTCGTTCCGACGGTGGCCGATCTCGCCCGGCATGTGCGGCGGGTGGCGGAGGTCGCCGGCGTCCGCAGCGCCGGTTTCGGCAGTGACCTGCGCGGGATGTCCGCTTACAGCGAAGGCTTCGGCGACGAAGCGAACTTCGAGGCCGTCGCGGAAGCGCTCGGCGACGCCGGCTTCGACGAAAGTGAGGTGGACGCGGTGCTCGGCGGCAATTTCGAGCGCGTGTGGACCGCCGTTACCGCTCATCTTCCCGGGGGCGCGGATCCGCCCCCGGACAGCGCCGCTCCGTACGGCGGCGAAGGAGGGAATCGTCCATGACCCGTAGGGATTCCGTGACCCCGCCCCCACCGGGCCGCGCGCCCGCGGCGCCGCGCCCGCTCCGGCAATCGTCCTCCCCGGGGACAGCGCGCGTTTCGACCCGCCGACGCTTCGCGCGGCTGTCCGTTTGCGGCGGGTTCGCCGGCCTGCTCGGCGCCGCGTGCTCCTCGCCGGACCCCGCGGCGCTGCGGGACGAGCGGTTCCGCGAGATCGTCGCCGCCGCCCGCGACGCGGCCGGCAGTCCGGGTCTCTCCGCGGCGGTCGCCGTCGGGGGCGAGATCGTCTGGAGCGGCGCCTCCGGCCTCGCCGATGTGGAGAACGCGGTCCCGGCGACGGCGGACAGCGTGTACCGGATCGCCTCGATCTCGAAACCCATCGCCGCCACCGCGGTCATGCATCTCGCCGAACAGGGCGTCCTCGACATCGAAGCGTCCGTCCGGGAGTACTTCCCGGCCTTTCCCGAAAAGGGACACCCGGTGACGGTGCGCCAACTCATGAACCACACCTCCGGCATCCGCCACTACGAACCGGGCGAGTTCGACATGAAGGAGCACTTCGACACCGTCGAAGCCGGGACGGTGATCTTCCGCGACGATCCCCTGCTGTTCGAACCCGGCGCGCAATACAGTTATTCCACCTACGCCTACAACCTGTTGGCCGGGGTGGTGGAATCGGTCTCCGGACAGTCCTTCGACGACTACCTGCAGCAGAACATCTGGGGCCCGGCCGGCATGGAGACGACCTACCTCGAACACCAGGGCGACATCGTGCCGCACCGCGTCCGCCAGTATGTGAAGTCCGAGGAGCCGCCCCTGGTGCGGAACGCCCCCTTCGCCGACCTCTCCATCAAGTGGGCCGGCGGCGGCATGATCGCCACCGCCCCCGACCTCGTCCGCTTCGCGCTCGCGCTGGACGCGGAAACCATCCTCTCCACCGCGACCCAGGGCCGGATGACCACCCCGACCGAGTTGGCCGACGGCTCGCTGAGCCCGTACGGCCTCGGCTGGCGGGTGGAAGAAGATGAAGTGGGCCTCTGGGTCGCCCACTCCGGAGGCGCCACCGGCGGCACCACCCACCTCCTCCGCCTCCCCGAACGCGGCCTCGCCGTCGCGCTCACCGCCAATGTCCAGAGCGGCGAAGGCCTCCCCGACGCCGCCCGCCGCCTCGCCGACGCCGCCCTCGCCACCGCCGCCGAACTCACCACCCGGTAACCGCCGCCCCCCGCCCTCCCCCGCCCCATGCTCGAACGCCTCACCGTCCGCGGCTTCAAGTCGCTGCGGGATGTGACTTTCGAGCCCGGCGAACACCTGACCGTCCTCTTCGGCGCGAACGCCGCCGGAAAAACGAACTTGGTCGAGTCCATCGCCGCCCTCGCGGCCCTCGCGACCGGAGCCGACCTCCACGACGCCCTCGACCGCCCGTTCCCCGTCCGCGGCAATCCCGCCGAGGTGTTCGCCTTCCCGCCGCCCGGACTCTCGGCGCTGTTGGAGACGGAAGGCCCGGATCCGGTCCTGTCGATCGAGGCCGACTTGGCAACCGAACGCGGCTCGTACCGGTACCGCATCGCGCCCGGTCTCACGCGTCCGTCCGGCCACCTCTTCGTCGCCGACGAATACCTGGTCCGGACGGGGACGGAAAACGAGTCCGGGCCACTGATCGAGCACGCGGACGAACGACTCCGCATTCGCGGCGACGGTCGGCAGGTGGAGGCGCAGTACGAGCCACTCCGCCAAAACCACTCGATGCTGTCCTCCGATCGCTTCCGCGGTCCCGGATACGAGCGACTCGACGCCGTTCGTCGCGAATTCCGGAATTGGCGCTCCTGCGCCCTGGAGCCGCGGTTCCAGATGCGGAGCCTCCAATTCCCCGCCGATGTGAAGGACATCGGCCCGCACGGTCAACACCTGGCTTCCTTTCTCCACAAATTACAGACTGCGGCGCCCGAGCACTTCGAGTCGTTGATTCTCAAGATGCGGGTTCTCGTGCCCGCCGTCGAGGGCCTGCGCATCCATAGGGAACCGATTCGAGGCGCCCTCGACATCATGGTCAGCGAAGGCGGCGTCGAATACCCGACCGCGCTCGTGTCGGAGGGAACGCTGCGGGCGCTCGCCCTGTGCGCCATCGCCGTGAATCCTTGGCGGGAGGGCGGCCTCCTCACCATGGAGGAGCCGGAAAACGGCGTCCATCGGCGCCACCTCGACCTCTTGGCCCGGCTGCTGCTCTCCCTGGGTCAGGACGGCCGGCGCCAGGTCATCGTCACCACGCACTCTCCACGATTCGTCGAGACCGTGCTGAAGATGAAGCGCGACAGCGAACAGCCGGACGGAATACGCCTGTTCCAAGTTCGGCGCGCGAACCCCGGGAACGGCAGCGGCGCCAGCGTCGAGCCCTTCGAGATCCCTCCCGCGCTCCTCGATGATCCCGAACTCACCCGCGCCCTCGCCGACCGCGGCGACGACGGGCTGTTCGAGGGCCTGCTCCTGCGCGGGTACCTGGATGGCTGAGGAAGTCTTCGCCGTCCTGCTCGCCGAAGACCGCGCCCATGAACTGTTCCTGAAGCCCCTGCTTCGCCGACTCGCCGAAGAAAGCGGCGCAACGATGGAGATCCGCGTTATCTCCGCGCGGGGCGGTCACGGCGTCGCGCTTGGTGAGTACCGGACCTACCAACGCGCCCGATCCATCCTGTTCGCCGGTGATCCGGTCCCCGACCTCGTCGTCGTAGCACTCGACGGCAACTGCTCGTCCTTCGCCGAGACGCGAGCGAGCATCGAAGATGCCACCGACGACACGCTGCGGACCCGCCTGGTCACCGCCTGCCCCGATCCCCACATCGAACGCTGGTACCTCGCTGATCCCGCGGCCCTGAAACGGCTCGTCGGAAAGGCGCCGACCCTCGGGGCGACGAAATGCGAACGCCACTACTACAAGCGACTACTACAAGCGACTACTACAAGCGACTCCTCGCCGAGACGCTGCGCGGAGGACGCTATCCCGCCGTGCGGTACGACGACACCGAGTTCGCTCCCCGGATCGTCGAAGAAATGGACCTGCACCGCGCCGGCAGGAACGACCACTCGCTGAGAGCCTTCCTTCGCCAAACCGCGGACCGGCTCCGGCAGATCGTCGGCGTACGCTCCCGGGACTGAGGGTCGCCGCATCCCGCGTATCCGGATCGCCGCGCCGGAGGGTATGGAGACCACCTCCCCTCGAACATCGAGGAGACATCGCGACGAAACGCGCCCGACAGCATGGGAACTCCCCGGCATCCGCCGCCGGTGCGGAACATGACCTTGCCCACCTCTCCGTCGCGGGTGTCGGGGACGGTATGATCGTCGCCGTGCTCGATCTCATGCGCTTCGCGGTGGCGCCGGGCGCCGAAACGATCCCCGCCGCCGCCGCCGCTGCCCGCTGCCTTGCCGGAGACACCCTCGCCTCGGCCGCCGAAGGCTCCGCCCGGTAGCCGCGCCGCCAACCTCCTCGCGCCTTGCTCGAACGCCTCACGGTCCGCGGCTTCAAGTCGCTGCGCGATGTCACCTTCGAGCCGGCGGCCGGCCTGTCCGTGCTCTTCGGTCCCAACGCGGCGGGAAAGAGCAACCTGCTCGAAGCCATCCAGGCGCTCTCCGCCATGGCGGAGTCCCGCACGCTCCGGGATGTCCTCGGGCCTCCACTCCCGGTACGCGGGCATACCATCGAATCCTTCGCCTTCCCGCCCGGCGCGATCCCCGCCCTCTTCAACGACAACGGCCCCGGCCCGGTCCTGACCCTGGAAGCCGACCTCGTGTCCGCGGCCGGCGCCTATCGCTATCGAATATCCCCCCGGCTGCACCCGGCCTCCGGCCGCCTCGGCGTCGCGGACGAGTACCTCGGCAAGAGACCGGCAAAGGGGCGAGCGCTTCGGCCGGCCATCGAGGCCCGGGACGGCCGACTCCATATTCGCCGCAACGGCCGCCTGACCCACCCTCCACGAAACGGTCTCGAGTCGAACCGCGCCGTTCTCTCCGACCACGGTCTTTCTGGCGCCGGGTACGAGTGGTTGGACGCCGTCCGGAACGAACTCGCGGATTGGCGCATCTACTCGCTCGCTCCGCGTTTCCGGATGCGCAACGAGCAGTCAATCGCAGATGTCGTCGACATCGGACACTTCGGTGAAGATATCTGTCCGTTCCTGTACAAACTCCGCGGCCTGTTCCCCAAACACTACGAACAGGTCTCCCGCCTGCTCCACCAGTGCGTTCCGGAAATCGAGAGACTGGATATCCTGGTGAACGAAGTTCGCGGGACGCTCGACTTGACCGTCTTCCAATCCGGTATCCGGTATTTCTCCCGGGTCATGTCGGAAGGGACGCTCCGCGCCATCGCCTACTGCGCCATCGCGGTGAATCCTTGGGCAAGCGGCGGTCTCGTCGCGGTGGAAGAGCCCGAGAATGGCATCCACCCCCAGCGTCTGGAAATGATCGCCCGCCTCCTTCTCTCCCTCGCGGAAAAAGGCGGAAAACAGGTCATCGTCGCCACGCACTCGCCGCTGTTCGTCAGCACGATCGCGGCGGCCAAGAGACGATCCCGCGATCCGGACGGAATCGGTCTGTTCCAAGTGCGTTTCGAAGACGAACAGACCGTCATCGAATCCATCGAGATTCCCGATTCCGTGTTCGAGAACGAAGAGGTCGCCTCTTCGCTCTCCGACCGCGGGGAGCAGAGCGTGGTCGAGGGCCTGCTCCTTCGCGGGATGTTGAGTGCCTGACGGCTTTCGCGTCGCCCTCTTCGCGGAGGACGCGGCGCACCGGGCCTTCCTGGAGCCGATGTTGCGCCGCGTCGCCGCCGAAGAGTCGGTGTCCGTGCGGATCGCCATCATATCCGCGTTGGGTGGTCACCCGAGAGCGATGAGGGAGTTCGGGGCTTGGCATACGAATTGGACCGAGCGCCGAACTTCCGCGACCGAGGCGGACATCGTCGTGGTTGCCATAGACGGGAACTGTTCGACCTTCCGGGAGACTCGGGAGCGCATCAGGAACGCGGCATCGGCGGAGATCCGGGACCGGGTCGTCGCCGCCTGCCCTGATCCGCACATCGAGAGATGGTTCATGGCCGATCCTGCTTCCTTCGCTCGCGTCGTCGGCGCCAGCCCCGTACTGGGTCCCGAGAAGTGCGAACGGGAGCATTACAAGACGATCCTGTCCCGCGCGGTCAGCGGCGCCGGCTCGAGCCTGCGCCTGGACCTGGACGGCGCCGAGTTGGCGCCGGATCTCGCCGGGGACATGAGTCTGTATCGCGCCGGCAAGAACTGCCCGTCCCTCGGGGCGTTCGTCCGGGACTTGCGCAACCTGCTGAAACGGCTCGCGGCGCAGTCCCCGACGGGTCGAGGCGCGTAGCGAACGCGCCCCCGACCGGCCGGCGCGCGGGGGAGCGCTGGCCGGCGGGATTCAGGTCAGTTGCCGCCCTCGTCGGTTTCGGCGGTGTCCTCGTCGGTTTCGGATTCCGGGGCGGTCTCCCATTCGTAGTCCAGGCCGCGGACATGGCGTTCGAACCAATCGATCTCCACATTGACCTTGAAGAGTTCGTGGCGGAGTTCGCGCCAGCCGTGGGGCTCCCTCGGCGCGATGTAGAGGTGCGTGTCCACGCCGTTCGTCTTGAGCGCCCGGTAGAGTTCGACGGACTGCGGCGGCGGGACTCGGACATCGTTCTCGCCCACGAGGACGATGGTGGGCGTGGTCACCTTGTAGATGTCCTTGAGCGGGGAATGGCCCCAGTAGGTGTCGATCGGGGCGTCCTCCTGCCAGGGCGTGCCGCCGAACCAGGGCGTGCGGTAGATGCGCACATCGCTCTGGCCGTACATGGAGATCCAGTTCACCGCGCCCGCGCCGGAACTCGCCGCCTTGAAGCGGTCGGTGTGGGTGATGATCTTGTTCGTCATGTGGCCGCCGCCGCTCCAGCCCATCTTGGCCATGCGGTCGCCGTCGGCGATTCCTTCGGCGATCAGGTAGTCCACGCCGGTCATCACATCGAGGTGCGCCTGGTGGAAGTAGTGGCCGACCATGTCCCGGAGGAAGTCGTCGCCGTAGCCGGTGCTGCCCCGGTAGTTCGGTTTGAAGACCGCGTAGCCCCGCGCCGCCAGCACCTGGACATAACTGCTCCACCGGCCGAAGCCGAACTTGTCCGAAGCGGCCGGGCCGCCGTGCGTCTGGACGACGATCGGGTACCGCTGCCCTTCCTCGTAGCCGAGCGGCAGGTAGAGGATTCCCTCCACTTCGACGCCGTCTTCGCCCGGCCAGCGGACCGCCTTCTGGATCGGCAGTTCGAAGGTTTCGTCCAGGTAGTCGAAGACGGAAGTGACCTTGGTCATCCCGCCTCCTTCGGCCGGGAGGCGGTGGATGTCCCCGGCGTTCTCCCGGGTGTTGACGCCGAAGACATGGGCGCCGGCGGCGGCGCTGAAACTCCAGCCGCCGATGCTGTGGTCGCCGGCGGTGAGCGCGGTCGGCTCGGCGTCGTCCACGCCGCCGTGGAAGAGTTCCGTCCGGATACCGGTGTTCGCCGTGAAGTAGATGGTTCCGTCCGGCGCCCAGCGGGCGGAGGTCACTTCGTGCGGCATCGCCTCGTAGAGCATCCGGTGCGGGCCGCCGGCGGCGGGGACGAGGAAGATGTTGTCGTTGAAGTAGGTCTCGAAGTCGGCGCTCGAATCCGAGAGGAACATCACCGCGCTCCCGTCCGGCGAGATCTCGGCGCCGCGCTCCGCCACCGTGTTGTCGGTGAGTCGGAGCGCGCCGCTCCCGTCGGCGTCCATGATCCAGACTTCGCCTTCGTCGCGGTTGTCGACCAGCGGGGTCGGCGCGCGCGAGTGCGCGACCCGGGCGCCGTCGGTCGAGAGGCGGAACTCGAGCACCGAGTAGTCACCTTCGGTGATCCGCTCGGCGGCGCTTTCCGCGCCGGGGCTCGCGGCGATGCGCCACAGGTGGCGCTGCTTGTAGTCCTCGTCGAAGGCGAAGACATCGTCCTGGAGGTCGTCCTTCTTCTTCTCTTCGGGGGTCTTGGGGTCGGGGGCGATGAAGTAGATCCAGGCGCCGTCCGGCGAGAAGGCGAACGACGAAACGGAACTCTCGTGCTCGGTGAGCGGCGACGCTTCGCCGCCCCGGTTGCGCATGACGAAGACCTGGGTGAACGGGCTCTCCCCGCGGCGCGCCAGGAAAGCGACGCGCGAACCGTCCGGCGACCAGCGGGGGCTCGACTCGCCGTGTTCGCCGTTGGTGAGCCGCACATCGCCGCTGCCGTCGGCTTCGATCCGGTGGATGTGCGTCGTGCGTCCGTTCTTCTTCCAGTCGGTGTCCGACCGGGTGTAGAGCAACTGCGAACCGTCGGGAGACAGCCGCGGGCTGCCCACGCCGGGGACATCGAGCAACTCCACGATGGTCATCGGACGCTTGGCCTGCGGGGCGGCTAGCGCCGAGGACGCGAGCGGAACGAGCGCGAACGCCGCTGTCGCGGCGACCGCCGCGCGAGCGGTAAGGGAACGGGAAACGGAACGGAACGGGACCATGGAAAAGCCCTCCTTCGGTGCGGATTCTCCCGCGCCGGGCGCGGCGCTTCAACCGCGCGCCGCTAGAATCGCCGAAACGGGCGGGGCCGGATGCGAGTCGGAATCACGGGCGCGACCGGGCTCGTCGGGCGCGCGCTGATCCGCGAGTTGCTGGGCGCCGGGGCGGAAGACGCCGGCGCGGAAGGCGCCGGCGCGAAGGACGTCGGCGGGACGCCCGCCGGGTGGCGCGTCACCGCCCTGACCCGGAGCGACGCCCGCCCGGCCGGATTGCCCGCCGAAGTCGAGACCGCGCGCTGGGATCCGCTCGGCGGCCCTCTCGGCGGCGCTGACGCCTCGCTCGACCGCGCCCTCGGCGAACTGGACGCGGTCGTCCACCTGGCCGGCGAACCAGTCGGCAAGCGCTGGACTGAGGAGCGGAAGCGCCGGATCCGCGAGAGCAGGCTCCGGGGGACGGCGACCCTAGTCGCCGCGCTCGGGCGCGCCCGGACCGGAACGGGCTCCGGCGGGTCGGACTCCGGCGGGTCGGACTCCCCCGGCGGCGAGAACGGCGGCCCTTCGCGGCTGCTCGCCGCCTCCGCCGTCGGCTACTACGGCGCCCGGGGGGACGAGGAACTCGACGAAGACGCCGCGCCCGGCGAAGGGTTCCTGACCGAGGTCTGCCTCGCCTGGGAGGCGGAGACCGCCGCCGCCCGTGAACACGGCGTGGAGACGGCGTCGCTCCGGCTGGGACTGGTGCTCGCCCCGGACGGCGGCGCGCTGGCGCGGATGCTGCCGCCCTTCCGGTTCGGCCTCGGCGGACGGCTCGGCGACGGCCGCCAGCGGATGCCCTGGATCCACCTCGAGGATGTGGCCCGCGCCTTCCGCTTCCTGCTCGAAGCGCCCGCCGGTTCGCTCGCCCCGACCTACAACCTGACCGCGCCGGCGCCGGCGACGAACGCGGAGTTCACCCGCGCCCTCGGCCGGGCGCTCCGCCGGCCCACGCCGTTCCCGGCGCCGGGCTTCGCGCTGCGCCTCGCCCTCGGCGAGATGGCTGACGCGCTCCTGCTCAGCGGACAACGGGCCGTCCCGAAGCGACTCCTCGACTCCGGTTTCGACTTCCGCCACCGATCCCTCGACGCCGCCCTCGAGAGCCTGCTCGGCCGGCGCTGACCCGGCCCGTCCGACCCGCCCGTTGCCGAAGCGACGCGCCCCGGCGGCCGGCCGGAAGAAACTCTCCCGCCGCCGACGGGCCGGGGGCGGCGGGCGCGCCCTGGCGCGCGGCATCCTGCTCGGCGCGCTGTTCACCGGCGCGGCGGTCACCGGCGTGATCCTCGGCCTGCTCGCCGCCTACCAGAGCGATGTGGGGGTCATCGAGCGGATCGAACAGGCCCTCGACCGCGAGGGCGCCACCACCTTCGTCTACGACCGCCACGGGACGGAGATCGGGCAGTTCCGCAGCGAGGACCAGCGCCGGATCGTCCTCGAATACGAGGCGCTGCCGAAACACCTGCGCGACGCGCTGGTCGCCTCCGAGGACAAGCGGTTCTGGGCGCACCACGGGTTCGACCCGATCGGGATCGTCCGCGCCGCCTGGCGGAACTTCCGATCCGGGCGGACGGTGCAGGGCGCGAGCACGATCACCCAGCAGGTGGCCCGCGAACTGTTCGACGAACGCGCCCCGACCATCGAACGCAAGATCCGCGAAGCCATCACCGCCGCCGAGATCGAGCGGGCGTACACCAAGCAGGAGATCCTCACCCACTACGCCAACCTGGTCCACCTCGGCAACAGCAACGACGGGGTGGGCGCGGCGGCGGCCGACTACTTCGACAAGAGCGCCTCCGAACTCACCGTGGGCGAGGCGGCGATGCTGGTCGGCATCGCCCCGAACCCCGCCCGCTACAACCCGTTCCGCAGCGTGGAGGAAGCCGCGCGGCAGCGCGACCGGGTGGTCGGCCGCATGTTGGCCGAGGACTTCCTGACCGAGGAAGAGGCGGAAGCGGCCCGCTCCGAGCCGGTGCGCCTACGCCCCCGGGGAGGCAACCGGCTGGGCGCGCATTTCCTGGAGATGGTGCGGCTGCGCCTCCGGCGGGACTACGGCGGGGCGCGGACCCGGGAAGGCGGCCTCCGGGTGTACACCACGCTCGACGCCGGGATGCAGGACTCCGCCGAGCGGGCGGTGGCGCGGGCGCTCCGGGCCCACGACAAGCGGCGCGGGTTCCGGGGATTCGAGCGCAACCTGCTCGACGAAGGGCTCGCGATCGAGGACTTCGCCACCGGTTCGCGGGGAGCGCCGGCGGCGCCGGGGGCCATCCTCCCCGGCGTCGTAACCGAAGCCGGCCGCCATCCGCGGGTCCGCATCGGCGGGCGGACCGCCTGCGTGGACGCCGGCTCGCTGGCGTGGACCCACCGGCCCGCGGAGCGCCTGTTCCGGGTCGGCGATGTGAGCCCCTTCCGCATCCTGTCGCCGGACGACGAGACTTCCTCCCTGCCCCCGGAGTGCGGACTCCTGTGGAAGGTCGCGCTCGAACAGGAGCCGCAGGCGGAGGGCGCCTTCGTCGCGCTCGAGACCGGCACCGGGGCGCTCCGGGCGCTGGTCGGCGGCTTCGACTTCGACCGGAGCGAGTTCAACCGGGCGACGCAGGCCCGCCGCCAGGCCGGCTCCTCGTTCAAGCCGTTCGCCTACGGGGCGGCGCTGGCCAGCGGCCGGTTCTCGACCGCGTCGCTGCTCTTCGACCAGCCGTTCTCCTACACCGACCCGGTGACCCGGGCGGTGTACGAGCCCCACAACTACGACGAGGAGCACCTCGGCTGGATCACGCTGCGCCGGGCGTTCGAGGGGTCGCGGAATGTGCCGGCGGTGCGGATGGTCCACGAACTCGGCCCGGAGCGGGTCGCCGAGTTCGCGAAGCGCCTCGGCATCTCCGGCGACCTGCTCCCGGTGCTCTCCATCACCCTCGGGGCCGCCGATGTCTCGCTCCAGGAGATGGTCTCCGCGTACGGCGCGTTCCCGAACCAGGGCGTGCGCATGAAGCCCTACTTCATCACCCGGATCACCGACCGGGAGGGCCGCGAACTCGAAGCGTTCCACCCCGAGACCGCTTCGGTGATCCGCGCCGACCTGGCCTATGTCCTGACGCACCTGCTCGAGGGCGTGGTGCAGCGGGGCACGGCGGTGTCCGCCCGGCGGCTGGGACGGCCCATCGCCGGGAAGACCGGCACCACGAACGACTTCACCGACGCCTGGTTCATCGGGTTCGACACCGAGTTGGCGGCGGGCGTCTGGGTCGGGCACGACCAGCCGAGCCTCACCCTCGGCGACAAGGAGAGCGGCGCCCGGGTGGCGCTCCCGGCCTGGACCTGGTTCATGGAGGAAGCGCGCGCCGGGGCGCCGGCGACCCCGTTCCCGGCGCCGCGCAATGTGGCGCTCGTCCCCGTGGACCTCGAGAGCGGCCAGCCGGCCCCCGCCGGCCCGAACACCATCCTGGAAGCGTTCCTCCCCGGCACCGAGCCCGCCACCGGCGGCAACAACGACGACGACCGGTAACCGCCGCCCCGCCGGACGCCGCCCCGCTCCCCCCATCGAAAGGGCCCCATGAACAAACGAACCGTCCTGCTCGGCTGCGGCGGCGCGCTGGCCGCGCTGCTGGTGGTCGGCGCCGTCCTGTTCTCTTCGCTGACCTCGACCTACAACTCGCTGGTGACGCTCGACGAAGCGGTGAAGGCCGGCTGGTCGCAGGTCGAGAATGTGTACCAGCGCCGCTCCGACCTGATCCCGAACCTGGTGAACACCGTCCAAGGCGCCGCCGACTTCGAGCGGGAGACGCTCGAGGCGGTGGTCAGCGCCCGGTCGCGGGCCACCGGGGTGCAGGTCTCGGCGGCGGACTTGAACGACCCGCAGGCGCTCGCCCGGTTCCAGGCGGCGCAGGGCGCGCTCTCCGGGGCGCTCTCCCGGCTCATGGTCGTCGTCGAGCGGTACCCGGACATCAAGGCCAACCAGAACTTCCTGAGCCTCCAGGACGAGTTGGCGGGGACGGAGAACCGGATCGCCGTGGAGCGCCGCCGGTTCAACGAGGCCGCGCAGGCCTACAACACCCGGCGGCGCCGGTTCTTCGCCCGGATCGTGGCCGGGTGGTTCGACTTCGGGGAGGCGGCCTACTTCGAGGCCGAGGAAGGCGCGGAGGCGCCGCCGGAAGTGGACTTCTCCCGTTGAGGACCCGCCTCCCGGCGGGGCTGCGCCCGCCGCTCCTCGCCGCGCCGGCGCTGATCCTGGCGGCCGCCGCTCCGCCCGCCGCCCAGGAGCCGGGCCCGGAGACCGCGTTCCCCGAACTCACCGGGCGGGTGGTGGACTCCGCCGGCATCCTCTCTCCCGAGGACCGGGCCTCGCTGGAAGCGACCCTCGCGCAGTTGGAGCGGGACACCACCGTCCAGGTCGTGGTCGCCAGCGTGCCCCGGATCGAAGGCGCCATCGAGGACTACTCGCTGCGGCTCGCCGAGCACTGGGGGATCGGGCAGGCCGAGACCGACAACGGGGCGCTCGTCCTCGTCTCGATCGAGGATCGGCGGGCGCGGATCGAGGTCGGCTACGGGCTCGAAGGGGCGATCCCGGACGGGCTGGCCGGCCGCATCATCCGGAACGAACTGGCGCCCCGCTTCGCCTCCGGCGAGTACGCCTCCGGCCTCGCCGCGACGGCCCTGGCGCTCGGCCAGGCCGCGCGCGGCGAGTACCGCGCCGCCGCCGCTCCGGCGGGCCCGGGCGCCCAAGGCCGGCGCGGAAACCGTTCGCGCGCCTGGCCGCTGCTCTTCTTCGGCGCCTTCATCGTCCTGCAGTTGCTCGGCTATGTCGGGAACGCCTTCCATCCGGCGGGGGCGGCGGCGCTCGGCGGCGGGTTGGCGGCGCTGCTCGGCCTCCTGCTGCTCGGCGGGCTGGCCTCGCTCTGGCTGGCGCCGGTCGGACTCCTCGCCGGATTCGGCGCCACCGCCTTCACCCGCGCCACCGCCGGGCGGGCCTCCGGCTGGGGCTACGCCGGCGTGCCGGGGGGCGGCGGCGTGGCCTTCCGCGGCGGAGGCTTCGGGGGCGGCTTCTCCGGTTTCGCCGGGGGCGGCGGCGGTTTCGGCGGCGGCGGCGCCAGCGGGAGTTGGTGAGGCCCATGACCGCAACCGAACGGAATCCCTCCCGATGAGGGTCCCGCGCGCGCTCCGGGCGCACCTCTCCGAAGAAGACCTCGACCGCATCGCCGCCGCCATCGGCGAAGCGGAGCGGGAGACCTCGGGCGAACTCCGGGTCCATGTGGTCGCGCGCCTCCTGCCCTTCGAGAAGCCGCGCCGCCGGGCGATCCGCGAGTTCTTCTCGCTGGGCGTGGACCGGACGAAGGACGGCTCCGGGGTCCTGCTGTTCCTCGCGGTGAAGTCCGGCCGGTTCGAGATCGTGGCCGACCGGGCGATCGACGAAAAGGTGGGAACCGACGCCTGGAACGGGATCGCCGCCGAGATCACCGAGCACATCCGGGAGAACGGGATCGCCGACGGCCTCGAACACGGCGTCCGCCGGATCGGCGCCTTCCTGAAGTCCCACTTCCCGATCCAGCCGGACGATGTGAACGAACTCCCGGACGAAGTGACCTTCGGGTGATCCCCGGAGGATCTGCGGGAGACCGACTCAACCATGAACGAATCGCACGGCGCGCAAATCGTTGCTTCCCATGACCTTTCCAGTTATCTGACCGGCGACGGCTCAACTTCCGGCGGGCCGGGCGCGGCTCCCGCCCTCCGCCGGCCGGCGGCGCGGCTACTATCCCCGCTGCCCGCCGGCCCCTCCCCGGGCGGGAAGGAGCGTTCCGCGTCCCATGTCTGAAGCCAGCGACCCCAAGAAGAAAGCAGCGAAGGGGAAGTCCTCCGGGAGCGGCGCCGTGAGCGCCCCGGTCACGGAGAGCGACTCGCCGCACGGGCAGGTGCACCGGATGGTGCCGGTGTTGCCGCTCCGGGACATCGTCGTCTTCCCGCACTCCTTCCTGCCGCTCTCGGTGGGCCGGAAGAGCACGCTCCGGATGCTCCGGGACGCCACCAAGGAAGCGTCCGACGCCGCCGGCGGGGGCTCGAACCCGCGGGTGATGCTGGCCGTCCTGACCCAGAAGGACGACTCGGTGGACCAGCCGGGCGAGGAGGACCTCTACCAGGTCGGCACCGCGGCGCGGCTGGAGAAGCAGGTGAAGATGCGCGAGGGCACGGTGCGCATCGTGATCCGGGGCAGTTTCCGCTTCCGGGTCGAGCGGATCGTCCAGACCGAGCCCTATGTGCGGGCGGACATCCGGGTGCTCGACGGCACCGTCGGCGCGAACAAGTCCGTGGAGTTCGAGGCGCTCACCCGGAAGATCCGGGAAGAGTTGCAGGAGATGATCAAGACCGACCTGTTCCCCCGGGCGCGGGAGGTCATGAAGACCAACCTGGCGCGGGTGGGGAGCGCCGGCCAACTCGCCGACTTCGTCGCCGAGCAACTCCCCAGCCTGAGCACCGAGATGCGCCAGGAAGTGCTCCAGACGCTCTCCATCGAGGAGCGGCTGGGCCTCGCCTACGCCGCGATCCTCCGCGAAAAGCAGGTGCGCGATCTGGGCCGGAGCATCGAGTCCAAGGTCAAGAGCGAGGTGGGGCGTTCGCAGCGCGAGTTCTTCCTGCGCGAGCAGATGAAGGCCATCCAGAAGGAACTCGGCGAAGGCGAAGACACCTCCCGCGAACTCGACGAGTTGCGGGAGAAGATCGAGAAGGCGGGGATGCCGGAGGAAGCGGAGAAGGAAGCCCTCCGCGAATTCCGCCGCCTGGGGCGGATCCCCTCCGCCTCCGCGGAGTACACCGTCGGGCGCACCTACCTCGACTGGCTGGTGCGGGTCCCCTGGGACAAGCGCACCGAGGACAAGTACGACATCCCCCGCGCCAAGGAGATCCTCGAAGCCGACCACTACGACCTGGAGAAGGTCAAGGACCGGATTCTGGAGTTCCTCGCGGTGCGGGAGCGGAAGCCCGACCAGAAGGGCCCGATCCTCTGCTTCGCCGGGCCGCCCGGCGTGGGCAAGACCAGCCTCGGGAAGTCCATCGCCTCCGCGGTGGGGCGGGAGTTCGTGCGGCTGAGCCTCGGCGGCATCCGGGACGAAGCGGAGATCCGCGGGCACCGGCGCACCTACATCGGGGCGCTCCCCGGCCAGATCATCCAGGGGCTGGTGCGCGCCGGCACCAGGAACCCGGTGTTCATGCTCGACGAGGTGGACAAACTGGGGATGGACTTCCGCGGCGACCCGAGTTCCGCGCTGCTCGAAGTGCTCGACCCGGAGCAGAACGACAGTTTCCGCGACCACTACCTCGACCTGGCGTTCGACCTCTCCGATGTCCTGTTCATCGCCACCGCGAACATGGTGGACCCGATCCCGCCGGCGCTGAAGGACCGGATGGAAGTCCTGCACCTGCAGGGCTACACCGAGGAGGAGAAGATCCAGATCGCGGTCCGCCACATCATCCCCCGGCAACTCGAGAACCACGGCGTCGAGGAAGACGAAGTGGCGCCGGCGTTCGAACGGGACGCGATCGCGCTCATCATCCGCGACTACACCCGCGAGGCGGGGCTGCGGAACATGGAGCGGTCCATCGCCAAGATCTGCCGGAAAGCGGTCCGCAAACTGGCGGAGGGGGAGAAGGGGCCGCTCCGCGTGACCCCGGAAGTGGTCAGCGACCTGCTCGGGGCGCCGACTTCGCTCTCCCGCGAGTTGGCGCAGCGCGTCAGCGTGCCCGGGGTGGCGGTCGGGCTGGCCTGGACGCCGGTGGGGGGCGACCTGCTCTTCGCCGAAGTCTCCCGGATGAAGGGCAACAACCGGCTGACGCTGACCGGTCAACTCGGGGAGGTCATGAAGGAGTCCGCCGCCGCCGCGCTCTCCTGGGTGCGGCGGAACGGCCCCGCCTACGGGCTCTCCGGGGACTTCTACCGGAAGTCGGACATCCACTTCCATGTGCCGGAGGGCGCGACGCCCAAGGACGGCCCCTCCGCCGGGATCACCCTGGTGGCGGCGCTGGTGTCGGTGATCGCCGGCGTCAACTGCCGGCCGGAACTGGCGATGTCCGGGGAGATCACCCTCACCGGGCATGTGCTGCCGGTGGGCGGGATCAAGGAGAAACTCCTCGCCGCGCACCGCTACGGCATCCGGGAAGTGATCCTGCCCCGGCTGAACGAGCCGACCTTCCTCGAGGATGTGCCCGACGAGATCCGGGACGACCTGCAGGTGCACTTCGTCGCGAACCTGGACGAGGCGCTGGCGATCATCTTCCCGACGCTCTCGCCGGCGGCGCGCGCGTCGCTGGAAGGCGCCGCCGGGGATTCGGACCGGGCGATCCACTGACCGCGGCGGGGCCGCCGGGCGGGCGGCCCCCCCTTCCGGCGAGGCTACGAAGCCGGCGGGAGCGAGTCCAGCGATCCCCGAATCGCGCGCGGGGTCGGCCCGGTGAGGTCGAGGATGACCGAGGGAGCGCCCCCCGGGGTCGTCCCCCCGTCGAGCACCGGGATCGGGGATCCCTCCGGGACGGCGGGCGCCAGCCCGGCGGCCGCTTCGGCGGCGGTTCGCGCCGGGGGTTCGCCGCTGCGGTTCGCGCTGGTGGAGATGACGGGGTGGCCGATCCCGGCGGCGAGGGCGCGGGCCAGCGGATGGGCGCTCACCCGCACCGCCGCCGACCCGGCGCCGCCCCGGAGCGGCAGCACCAGGGTGAGCGGCCCCGGCCAGTAGCGGCGGGCCAGCGCCTCCGCCGCCGGGGGGAACTCGCACGCCGCCGCCGCCTGCTCCCGGTCGGCGGCGATCCAGGGGAGCGGCTTCCCGGGGTCGCGCGCCTTGAGCCGGAACACGAGCGAGCGGCCGCGCTCCGACCGGGGGTCCGCGCCCAGCGCGTAGAAGGTCTCGGTGGGATAGACGGCGGCGCCGCCGGCGAGGAGCGCGGCGCAGGCCGCCTTGAGCGCCGCGCTCCGGGCGGCCTCGTCCCCGCAGGGGAGGATCCGGAGGCCGGGGCTCACGAGCCGTCCCGCTTGGCGCGGGGGTGGTGGTCGTCGTAGATCTGGCGCAGCCGCTCCTCGGAGACATGGGTGTAGATCTGCGTCGTGGTAACCGAGGCGTGGCCGAGCAGTTGCTGGAGGCTCCGGAGGTCGGCGCCCCGTTCGAGCAAGTGGGTGGCGAAGGAGTGGCGGAGCACATGCGGGGAGAGGGGCCGCCGGATCCCGGCGACGGCCTGGTACTCCCGCACGATCTGCCAGAAGCGGATCCGGCTCATCGCCCGGCCGCGGGCGGTCACGAAGACGACCGGCGCCGCGCCGCGGCCCTTGAGGAGGGCCGGCCGGCCCTCCGCCAGCCACTCCCGAAGCCGCGCGCCGGCGGTCTCCCCGAAGGGGACGATCCGCTCCCGGTCCCCCTTCCCCACGATGTCGAGATAGCCGGGCGCGCCGACTTCGCCGAGCACCACGCCGGAGAGCGGCAGCCCCACCAGTTCGCTCACCCGGAGACCGGTGGCGTAGAGGAGTTCCAGCATCGTCCGGTCGCGGACGCCGCGCGGCGAGCCGTCGGGCGCGGCGAGCAGGCGCTCCACTTCGTCGAGCGAGAGGTAGCGCGGCAGCGCGGCGAGCGTCCGGGTCGGGGCGATCTCCCGCGACGGGTCGCGCTCGATGAGTCCTTCCTCCACGAGGAAGCCGTAGAAGCCGCGGACGGCGGAGACCGCGCGGCGGATGGAGCGGAAGTCGAGGCCGCGGTGGTGGAGGAACGAGACGAACTCCCGCAGGTCTTCGGCTTCGAGCGCCGGCAGGGCCCGGTCGCCGGCGAACTCCGCGAGTTTCGCCAGGTCGCGGCGGTAGGCGGCGAGCGTGTTCCGGGAGAGCCCCCGCTCCACCGCCAGGTGGTCGAAGTAGGGGCCGTACTGCGGAGGGGCGGCCTTCGCCGGGTCGGGCTTGCCCGAGGCGCGGCGGCTCGGCACGGGGGGCGGCGTCAGGGCGCGGGCCCGGCCCCGGCGGAACCGGTTCCCGGCGGACGGCGGCGAAGGACCTGGAGCAGGCGGCGGAGGAGGGGGGCGGCCGCTTCCCGGATCGGCCCGTAGTCGGCCGGCGCGAGCCGCCGGGCCGCGAGGGAGAACGCGCCGAGCCCGATCCCGACGGCGGCCGCGACGGCAACGAGGTCGGGAAGCGTCCCCGGCCCCGCCCCGGAGCGGATCGCCCACGAGACGGCGGCCGCCGCCCCTCCGGTGACGAGCGCCACCGGGCCCGCGCGGAGCGCCGCTCCCGCGAGGTCGAGGTACGCGGCGCGGGCCCGCGAGCGGCCGAGTCCGTCCCGCCCGAGCCGGGGCGCGAGCAGGACCGCCTGCGCCAGCAGGGAGAAGTAGGACACGGAGACCACGGCCAGCGGTAGCCCGACTTGGCCCAGGTCGGCGGTGACCACGAAGGCCCGGGTCAGCAGGTAGGTGACCCCGGTGCCGACCACCGCCACCAGCAGCGGCGGGCGGGTGGAGCCGAGGGCGAAGAAGGCGTCGGTGAGGATCTTGGCGGTCCCGAACGCCGGGAGACCGAGGGCGAAGACCGAGAGGAGGAGGGTCACCTGGGCGGCGTCCTCCGGGGTGAACGCGCCCCGGCGGTAGATGAGCGAGACCAGCGGTTCGGCGACGGCGGTGAGCCCCGCGGCCGCGCTCAGTCCGAGCAGGATCGTCAGCCGGCCGGCGCGGGTGAGGACGCGGGCGAAACCCTCCGGGTCGCCGCGTCCGGCGGCGCGGGTGAGCGAGGGGAGTCCGGCGTTCGAGAGCGCGACGCCGATCAGGCCGGACGGCAACTGCGCCAGCCGGTACGCCATGGAGAACCAGGAGAGCCAGGAGGTCCCGATGGAGGCGAAGTGCCGCGAGATCAGCACATTGATCTGGAGCGTCCCGGCGGCGCCGGCGGCGGGGGCGAACAGCCGGGCCACCCGGCGGAACGCCGGGTCGCGGAGGGTGGCCCGGAGGCCGCCGGCCGGGGTGCGCCGGTAGCCGGCGCGGCGGAGCCCGACCGCCTGGGCCGCGAGTTGCGCCAGCCCGCCGACCGGGACGCCGACCGCCAGCCCGGCCATCGGGTGGAGGCCGAGCGCCTCCGCGGAGAAGTAGCCGGCGACCGCGAACACGATCGTCGCCACATTGAAGAGCGAGGACGCGAGGCCGGTGAGGAAGAAGCGGTGCCGGGCGTGGAGCGCGCCCAGGTAGAGGGCGGCGAGCGCGGCGAAGAAGATGAACGGGAACATCAGCCGGGTCAGCCAGACGGTGAGTTCCCTCCCGGTGGCGAACCGGCCGCCGAGCGCCTCCGGCAGCGGCGCCCGGAACGCTTCGCGCGAGAACACGAAGTCCACCAGGGCCGGCGCGAAGACCACGCCCAGGACGGTGACCAGCAACGCCGCCAGGAAAAGCGCCCGGAAGACGCGGGTGAAGAGCCGGTGGGCGGCCTCGCGCCCTTCGCCGGCGTCCACCGCGGCGAAGGTGGCGATGAAGGCCTTGGAGAGCGCTCCCTCGCCGAGCATCTCCCGGAGGGTGCTCGGGAAGGTGTAGGCGGCGAAGAAGGCGTCGAGCAGCGCCGTGGGGAAGAGGTAGGCGAGCACCTGCTCGCGGAGGAGGCCGCTGATCCGGGAGACCACCACGCCGAGACTGACCGCCCCGGCGCGGCGGGTCAGTTGGCGCTCGTCCCGGGCGGCGCTGGATTCGGACATCGGGTTCCGGCGCCGGGCCCGGAGCGCGCCGTTCGGGCCCCCCGGACGGCGCCGGAAGGGATGGTACGCCGGGTTCGCCGCGCGTTTCGGGCGGTCGAGCGACCGCTGCGGAGACTCCGGGGAAGAGTCGGGGGGCCGCCGGGTACGGGAAAACGGCCGGCCCGTCGGGGCGCGTTGCCCGACGGAACCGGCCGAGGGAGGGGGCGTCGGCCCGCGTCCGACCGATCCGGCTGGAGGAACCGGACGGCCGGGCGGTCGATGGCCGACCCGCATCGAGACCGGGCCGGCCCCGGCGCGGGAGACGCGGCGAGCGCCTTCCCGCGGGCCGGAGGGAAGTCGGTCAGTGCACGGTGACTTCGATCTGCCGCGGCAGCGCCTTCTCCGCCTTCGGGAGCGTGATGGTGAGCACCCCGTCCCGGGACTCGGCGCGGATCGCGGAGACCTCCACGGTCTCCGATACCCGGAAACTCCGGCGGAACCGCCCGAGCGCCCGCTCGCGATGCGTCCACCGGCCCCGGCCGTTCTCCGCGACCTTCTCCACGACCGGCGCGGCGCCGCCATCGTCCGAGCCGCCCTCGGCGGCCGTGGAGTTCCCGTTCGAGGGGCTCCCGTTCGCGGGCCGGCCGCGGTTCCCTTCGAGGGTCAGCGTTCCGGAGTCGAACCGGATCGCGATCTCCTCGCGCGGAACGCCGGGCAGATCCGCTTCGATCACCACCGCGGCGCCGGTGTCGCGGACATCCACGCGGGGGCTCCAGGAGGGCCGGGCCCCGTCGCGGCCGAGGTCGGGCGGGAGGCCGCCGCCGTCGGCGAGCAGCGGCCCGAAGACCCCGTCTCCGGGGAACGAGCCGTCGAACAGCCGCCGGAACGCGCCGGCGGGGTGGAAGAGAGTGAGGTTGGTCATGAGTGTCTCCTTCATGAGTGTGTAGTTGCGACCGCCGACTCGACGCCCCCGGGGGGCGCCCGATCCGGCGGCTGCAGAGGATGATAGAGACGCTGTGCGGATATGTCAAGTCGAATCACTCCGATTATATGAGTCTATCGTTGTCATTTCCGAAACCGCCCATCGCCGTCTCGACAGGGCAGCGGCGGCGGGCTAACCTTCCGGGCGTTCCCCCGGCGTCTTCTTCCTGCTTCTTCAGCGCCGCGGCGGAACAAGCCGCGAGGCGGAGGAAGTCGCGGCGGCGCCGAGTCAACTACCTCCTCTATCGGTGCTTCCGCCGCCCGCTCGGGCGGGTGAGCGGCCCGCGCGGTGAGCGACCGAAAGCGCGCGAGACCGGCGGCGGCGGGACGCCGGAGCGTCGGTACACTGCCCGCCCGCCGGGGGCGAGACGCCTCCCCGGCCCCGCGCCGAAGGGAGTCAGCGTGCGCATCGGAATCAACGGTTTCGGAAGGATCGGGAGGAACATCTTCCGCGCCGTCCTCGACGACGAGCGGACGCCGGGCGAGATCGAAATCGTCGCGGTCAACGACCTCACCGACCCCCGGACGCTGGCGCACCTGCTGAAGCACGACTCGGTCGCCGGGCCGTTCCCGGGTCGAGTCCGGGCGGGAGACGGCGAGATCGCGGTGGAGAGCGCCGGCGGCGGGCGCCGGACGCTGAAGGTCCTCTCCGAACGCGACCCGGCGGCCCTGCCCTGGGGCGAACTGGGCGTGGAAGTCGTGGTGGAGTCCACCGGCATCTTCACCGACCGCAAGGCGGCGGCGCGGCACCTCGAAGCCGGCGCCCGGAAGGTGATCGTCTCGGCGCCGGCGAAGGGGGAGGACCTCACCGTGGTGCTCGGCGTCAACGAGGAGGACTACCGCCCCGACGAGCACCACATCCTCTCGAACGCCTCCTGCACCACGAACTGCCTGGCGCCGGTGGTCAAGGTGCTCCACCGGGAATTCGGGCTGGAGAAGGGCGTGATGACCACCGTCCACTCCTACACCAACGACCAGCGCCTCCTCGACCTCCCCCACTCCGACCTCCGCCGCGCCCGCGCCGCCGGCGTGAACATGATCCCCACCTCCACCGGGGCGGCGCGGGCGGTCACCCGGGTGCTGCCGGAACTCGAAGGGCGCCTCGACGGGATCGCGGTGCGGGTGCCGACCCCGAATGTGTCCCTCACCGACCTGACCGCGGTGCTCTCCCGCCGGGCGGACGCCGCCGAAGTCAACGCCGCGCTCTCCGCCGCCGCCGAGGGCCCGCTCCGCGGCATCCTCCAGGTCTCGGAGGAGCCGCTGGTCTCCGTGGACTTCATGGGCAACCCCCACTCCTCGATCGTGGACGCCCCGTTCACGAAAGTCGTCGCCGGCGACGCCGTGAAGGTCCTCGCCTGGTACGACAACGAGTGGGGCTTCTCCTGCCGCGTCCGCGACCTCATCCGCTACCTGGACACCCGCGCGGGCTGACCCGCCCCGCCCGGCCTCGGAACCACCGGGCGGGCGCGACGAATGGCCGGGGCCGCGAGCCGCCGCGTCCGCCCGGTCAGCCGGCGCCAAGCCGAGCGCCCGGGCAGCCCCGATTCAGGCCCCGCCGGGAAACCCGAAGAACGGGTGAACCGCTGACCCGGCGTCCGGATCGTGGAAGAACGCGCCGGCCCGGTTCGGGCCCCGAACCCCGGAAGGAACTGGACCCGGGGCCTGCCGGAAGACCTGAGCGAGAAGATCGACCGTGCCGACTACGACCAGGCCCGCACCACCGTCCGCTCCATCGTCGAAAGCCCGATCTTTGACCTGTTCCGAGCCGAGCCCCGAGGGGACATGCCCGTCGGCGTGTTGGACCGGCAGGTGTGCGAATGGATCGGAGCACGGACTTTTCTCGTTCGGCTCCCTGACCGCGTCATGCACAAACAGGACGGCCGTCACGCCAACGCAGACCTGCCGGGCCATCCGGAACTCACCATGGACGACTATCGGCGCCTCCCGGCGCTCGTCGAACGCCCCGACTTCGTCTTCCGCGCCGAACCGCGTCGCTCGACCGGGATTGGCACGCTCGACCGCCGACTGAACTTGGTCCGCCAGGTTGACGGCCGGATCTACCACCTCGTCGTCGAACGGCGGGCGACGGATCGGAGCGTGGAAGTCGTCAGCCTCCACCGAATCAAGGCCCCGAGAGTGAGGGCGAGGCTCGAACGAGCCGAAGTATTCCGACCTGTGGACTGGAAGAATTGGGACTGGAAGAACTGGGACTGGAAGGGATGAGGCGGGACTGCGCCTGGTAGTCCCATGGGGCCGCCCGACGAGCACCGCGCTAACGCTCGCCGCTCGGAAGAACCGAGTCCTTTTGTCGGGTTGCCAGGCACCCCTCACCGCATCAGCGTATGCGTAGAGGCGACGGCCCTTGGGCGGATGCTAGCACGGGATCTGGTTGGCGGCGGGGCCGTAGCGAAACCGGAAGAGACGACAGCGGGACTGCGCCTGGTAGTCCCGCGGGGCCGCCCGACGAGCACCGCGCTAACCGGAAGTTCCAAGGGGCAAGAGGCCAGAAGTCCAAGAAGGGACGGGGGATCCGGGAAGCGGGGGGTGTTCGGTTCTGGCTACGCGGAGGCGGGAAGGCGGAGCAGGTCGAAGGCCTTTGCCTGGAGCCGGGTGGGGTTCGCGCGCATCTGGAAGGTGGCGTTCCGGCTGGGGGCGCGGACGGTGTTGAGGGTGAGGGTCCCGAGGTGCTGGATCAGCGTCGGGAAGTCGTGCAGCGGCAGCCCCTCCGGGGTGCGGCGGGCGGCGACCTTGGCCTTGGCCGCCGGGGAGCGCTGCGCGGGCTGGACCGGGGAGGGGCGCTCGCGCTCGGCGGCCTCCCGGTCGTGGTCCTGGAACAGGACGGGGGCGAGCGCCTGGCGCATGTGCCATTCCAGGTAGTAGGCGAGCATGCACAGGAAGATGTGGGAACGGACCCGGTCGGGGCGGCGGTGGTGGATGGGGCGGACCTGGAGGTCGAGGGACTTCATGCTGCGGAAGGCGGTCTCCACCGAGGCGAGGGACTTGTAGGCGCGGACGGTCTGTTCGGTGGAGAGGAGGTCGGGTTCGGCGTTGGTGCGGAGGATGTAGAAGCCGTCGAGGGCCCGTTCCCGGGCGATGGCGTCTTCGTTCCGGCGAAAGGCGAAGGAGTCGTCGGTGATCTCGGTGAGGAAGTGCTTTTCGACCTTGAAGCGGCCGATGAGGGCGCCGACGCGCTTTCCGATGCGGGCGGCGCCGCGCAGCGGGCGGCGCTCGCGCCGGGTGGCGGCGGCGATGGCCTCCAGCCGCTTCTCGGTGGCGGCGAGCAGGTCTTCGCGCTTGCGGCGGCGCTCCTCGGCGAGCCGGGGGTTGAAGCAGACCACCAGGCGCTCCCCGGGGTAGCGGTCGGAGGAGATCTCGGCCAGGTCCCGCCGGTCGAACAGGGTGGGGTTCACCGCGCCGGCTTCGACCAGGGCGCGGATGTCGGCGGAGCGCAGCGCGGTGACCCAGCGGAAGCCCTCCTCCGGGCTCAGGTCCTCGCGGATGCGCCGGGCGGTGAGCATCCCCCGGTCGCCGACCAGGACCAGTTGGCGGAGGCCGAAGCGGTCGCGGAGTTTGGCCACCTGGGCGGCCACCGTCCCGGGGTCGGCGGTGTTGCCGGGGAAGACCTCGACGGCGACCGGGCAGCCCTCCTTGGAGCAGAGCAGGCCGAAGACGATCTGCAGGGTGTTGCGCTTGCGGTCGCGGCTGTAGCCGCGCCGGGCCAGCGGGCAGCGTCGGCCCTCGAAGTAGGTGGAGGTGAGGTCGTAGAGGATGAGGGTGTTGTCGCGGAGGTGGCGGGCGGCCAGCCGGGTCTCGACGGCCTGCTGGCGGGCGCCGAGCCAGTCGAGGGCGGCGTAGAGCTCGTTCTCCTCGACTTCCCCGAGATCGAGGAGGGCGCCGAGGGAGGTGGAGGCGGTCTCCGGGGCGAGGGTCCGGGCGGTGGCGAGTTTGGAGCGGGGGGCGAGGAGTCGGGCGGCGATGAGGGCGAGGGCGAGGTCGCGGGGGCGGGAGCGGCGGCGGTCGAGGAGGGCGGGCAGTCCGAGGCGCTTGAGGGTTCCGAGGGCGGCGGCGGCGTGGCCGTGGGGGAGGGCGCGGAGGATCTGGAAGGCGTCCCCGGGTTCGACGAGGTTCCGGCCCTCGAGGCTGAGGCGGACGGCCTCCACGGCGTCGGGTTTCGCGCGGTGGAGGGGGGTGAGGTTGGCGAGGGTTCGCTTGCGGACTTTCCCGTTTTCGCGGAAGGACTCGCGGAGGAGGACGGTGGGCGGGGAGTTCCGGTTGGGGACGAACTCGACATACATGGGCCGTATTGTAGTGATAAACCATTCAGATATCAACATCAACTATCAGGAGATGGCATATATACATGGCTACACCGTTGACTCGATCCTGCCGCAACGATCCGTAGGTCAACGACTTATCTCGAAACCCGGCTGGAACTTCCGGCTAACGCTCGCCGCTCGGAAGAACCGAGTCCTTTTTCGGGTTGCCAGGCACCCCTCACCGCATCAGCGGAAGCGTAGAGGAGGACGGCCCTTGGGCGGATAGTAGCCCGGCGTCGCGATCGGCGGCGGGCCGGCTGACGGTCAGGCTTCGTCGGGTTCCGGTTTCGTTTCCGCGGGGTCCTTCGCGGCGTCGGGACGGCGGAGGGCGCCGTCGACGCCGGAGTCGCGTTCCAGGACGCGGCCGTAGAGCCAGAGGAGGTCGGAGAGGCGGTTCACGAAGGCGAGGGTCTCCGGGGACGGAGCGGCGGCCTCGCCGCTCTCCGCCAGGCGGAAGAGGGCGCGTTCGGCGCGGCGGCAAGCCGTCCGGGCGAGATCGAACGCCGCCGCCGCCGTGTGGCCGCCGGGGAGCGCCCAGTCGGAGAGCATCCCCTCGCGGGATTCGAGGCGGCGCACCTCGTCGGTGACTTCGGCGACGGCCTCCGCCGGGACGCCGCGGGCGCCGGCGGCCGGTTCGGCGGATGCCGGGGCGCCGATGGAGGCGGAGACCCCGAACAGCAGTCGCTGCAGGTCTTCGGCGCGGCGGCGGATCTCCGGCGAGGGCGCGAGGGAGCGGGCGAAGCCGATCGCGGAGACCAACTCGTCGAGGGCGCCGAGCGCTTCGACGGCGGCGGACGCCTTCGACACCCGGCGGTCGCCGAGTTGCGTCCGGCCGGTGTCCCCGAGCGTCGTGGAGATGCTCACGGCGCCCTCCGGACCGCGGAGCGCCGGCGCGAGCGGCTCGTCACCGGCCCCGCCATTCCAGCCGGACGCGCGCGGCCCGGCCGAGCGGGCGGAAACCGCCGCTCTGGTAGGCGCCGTCGTCGAAGGCGTCCTCGACCACCGCGCGCAGCGTGAGCCCGGGGACGACTTCGAAGGAGGCCGCGAGGTCCAGCCGGCGCATTCCGGAGAAGCGGAAAACGCGGGTGGCGAAGGTCTCCGGATCGAAGACCGGCGCGTGGAGGGCGGAGGAGAGGTGGAGGTCCGCCGACCAGGCGAAGCGGGCCGACGGCGCGCCGGAGAGGAGCGCCCCGCCCTGGTGGAGCGGCAGCAGCCAGGCCGAAGGCAGTTCCGGCGGGGCGCCCTCCGGGGGGTCGGCGGCGGTGCGGGTGTAGGTCAGCCGGGCGCGGACCCGGCCCGGCAGGGCGAAGCCGAAGTCCGTCTCGAAGCCGCGCGCGGTCCCGGCGGAGTCGTTCCGGTAGCCCCCGGTCCGCCCGAAGGGGTCCGCCGCCGGGTCGAAGGAGCCGAAGGCGATGACCTGCGGGCGGCGGGAGTGGAACGCGGCGGCCCGAAGGCGCGCCCCGCCGTCCGCCGACTCCCAGGCGAAGCCGGCGTCCGTCGCGGAGGCGCGCTCCGGTTCGAGCGTCGGGTCGCCGAACACCGAGTAGCCGAACGCGGAGTACCAGGTCCCGAACCGCTCGTAGAGCGAGGGGGCGCGAAACCCCCGGCCCCAGGAGGCGTGGAGCGAGAGCCCGGGGCCGGCGGCGACGGTGGCGGAGGCATCGGCGGTGAGGGCGGCGGCGCCCGGCGGCGGGACGGCGCCGGAGTAGGGGCTGCCCTCCCGGGGTTCGAGTTCCGGCGCCGCCGTGCGGAACCGGTGGAGGCGCAGCGCGCCCCGGAGCGAGGCGCGCCCCCCCGGCGTCCTCGCCTCCCCCTGGGCGAAGGCGGCGAGCGCGGACTGGCGCAGCCGGGCGGAGAACGCCGGATCCTCCGTCCGGGCGCGCTCCTGCTCCGCCTCGCCGCCGAGGAGCCAGCGGTAGGCGCCGCGGGCGACCTCGATCCGGGCGGCGCCGGAGCGGAGGCCGCCGGCGTAGGAGATCGTCTGCGCCTCCGGCGGGTCCCACGGGTTCCGGCCGGCCGGGCCGTCGGTGTTCTTCCGCCGCGTGGCCAAGTCGTGGAAGCGAAGGGTCCACGAGACATTCGGCGTCGGGTCGGCGGAGAGGGAGACCAGCGTGGAGAGCAGCCGCGTCCCCTGGACGGCGTCCGGGTCGGCCGCCGCCGGAATGAAGGTCGCGGAGCCGAAGTCCAGCGAGTCGGCGGACTCGCCCGCGTCGTAGCGCCGGAGGACTCCGGGAGCCGGGGCGGCCGCGGCGACGACGCCGGTCGCCGGGGCGGCGAACGGGAACGGCTCGTCGGAGAGTCCCACCTCGGCGTCCGAGAAGAAGGCCCGGCCCGAGAGACGGAGGCCGGAGGAGAACCGGCGGCCGAGGCGCAGGCCCGCCGTCCGGTTGCGGAACCGGTCGTCGCCGGTGGCGCCGTCCGAAACCCGGCGTTCGCCGAAGGAGGCGAACACGCCGCCGCGCGGGCCGCCGGCGCCCCACTCCCCGGCGCCGGCCGCCTGCCCCGCGGTTCCGAGTTCGGCGAACAGCCGGCCGCCCTCCCCGCGGGCGCCCCGGCGGGTGACGACCTGCAGGACGCCGCCCATGGCGTTCGTGCCGTAGAGGGTGGCTCCGCCGCCCCGGCGGAGTTCCAGCCGCGCCACCCCCAGCAGGTCGAGCGACGGGAGGAGCGCCGCGCTGTCGCCGGTGATCGAGGCGGTGTCCCGGAGCGGCGCGCCGTCCACCACGACGGCGGTGGCGGAACCGGGGAGCCCGCGGACCTGGAGTTCGGCCACGGTTCCCGGCCCGCCGGTCTGCCGGAGCCAGACCCCGGCGAGGCCGCGCAGCGCCTCGACCGCCGCCCACTCCCCGCGGCCCCGCAGTTCGGCCGCGGTCAGGGCGTCCACCGACTGCCCGGACTCGCGCTCCGCCCGGGGAGCGAGGGCCGCGGAGACGACGACCGACTCCCGATGCGCGGCGAAGCGCAGGACGAGTTCCACCGGGGGCCCGCCGGAGCGGTGGTCGGCCTCCACCGGCGAGGCGGCGGTGTCGCCGAGGGACGCCGACAGGAGGTAGCGGGCGGGCGGGAGGTCGGGGAACGCGGCGGCGCCGCTCCCGTCGGTGAGGGCGGCGGCGCGCTCCCCGCCGAGCACGGCGTCCGCGAAGACCCGGGCCCCGGCGGCGGGACGGCCGGCGGAGTCCCGGACGACCACGATGAGCGCGTCGGTAAGCGCGTCGGGGAGCGCGCCGGGAGCCGACTGCGCCGGCGCGGCGGCGGCCGCACCCGGGAGGGCGAGCGCGAAGAGGACCGCGCCGCCCCGGCGGCGCGGGAGGGAGAAGAAGCGCCCGAGAGGGTGCTGACGCATGGAGAACCATCCTTCCCAGCGAAGAGATCGCGGTTCGGGGCTTCCGGGCAGGTCTCCTGACTCACGGAACGGACGCCGGTCCGCGGCGTCCCCGCCCGATCCCCCCTTCCCCCCGGCTGGCAGCCGGGAGTGGGCGCCGCGCCCGCCGAAGCGGGGCGGCCCGGGTCGGGCCTCTCCGATCACAGTGGCGTGGGCCGTCCGGGATTTCCACCCGGTTCCCTCTTCGTCCGACCGCCGGTTGCCCCGGCCGCCGGAAACCTGGAAGCCAGACTTGTGTTGGAAGCGCGGAGGATAACGCCGCCCCCGGAGGCCGCCGCCCGGCCGGCCTGCGCCGCCGGAGGCTTCGCGTATCGTTCGCCTCCGTGGAAATCCCGGAGGCGCTGCGGCTCTCCGACCTCGACCTCCGCGGGAAGCGGTTGCTCCTCCGCTGCGACCTGAATGTCCCCCTCGAGTCCGGGCGGGTCGCGGACGACTTCCGGATCCGGGCGGCGCTTCCGGGGATCCGGGCCGCGCTGGAAGCCGGGGCGGCGGTGGTCGCGGCGACCCACCTGGGGCGGCCGAAAGGCCGGTTCGACGCCGCGCTGAGCGTCCGCCCGGTGGCGGAGCGCCTCGCCGGGTTGCTCCCGGCGCCGGTGCGGTTCCGCCCCGAGCCGGTCCGCCCCGGCGCCCGCCCCGCGGGCCGCCGGCCGGAGGAGCCCGCGCCGGGGGAGGCGCTCGTTCTGGAGAACCTGAGGTTCCACCCCGGCGAGGAGGCGAACGACCCGGACTTCGCCGCCGCGCTCGCGGCGTTCGGCGACGAGTACGCGAACGACGCCTTCGGCGCGGCGCACCGGCGGCACGCCTCGGTGGACGCCTGCGCCCGCCGGTTCCCCCGCGCGGCGGGCGGGCCGCTGCTGGAGCGCGAAGTCGCGGAACTCGGCGGCCTCCTGGGCTCGCCCCGCCGCCCGTTCGTCGCCGTCCTCGGCGGCGCGAAGATCTCGGACAAGGCCGCCGTGGTCGAGTCCCTCCTCGCGCGGGCCGACCGGGTGCTCCTCGGCGGGGCGATGGCCTACACCTTCCTCGCCGCCCGCGGCGTCCCCACCGGCCGATCCCTGGTGGAGCCGGACCGCATCGCCGACGCCGCCCGGCTGCTGGCCCGCTGCGCCGATCGGCTCGAACTGCCGCTCGACCACCGCGCCGCCCCGGTTGACGGGTCGGCCGCCGGGGAGGAGCCCGCACCCTCGGTGTTCCCCGAAGCCGGCCTTCCCGGCGGCTGGAGGGGACTCGACATCGGCCCGGAGACCGCGGAGCGCTATGCCGCCGAAATCGGGCGCGCGGCTACGGTTCTCTGGAACGGGCCGCTGGGACTCGCCGAGGATCCCCGTTTCGCCGGGGGCACGAACCGGATCGCCGCGGCGGTGGCCGAGGCCGCCGACCGGGGCGCGGCGACCGTCGTCGGCGGCGGGGACTCGCTCGCCGCTGTCCGCCGGGCCGGGTTCGCCGACCGGATCGGCCACCTCTCCACCGGCGGCGGCGCGGCGCTGGCCTTCCTCGCCGGCGAACCGCTCCCGGGCCTCGACGCCCTCGCCGGGAGCGGGCGCCGAACACCTCCAACCCCGCCCGAAACACCGCCCGAATGACCGAACCCTCCTCCGACTCCCCATCCGAGTCCCCCGCCCCGGAGCGCGCGCCCTTCGTCGTCGGCAACTGGAAGATGAACCTGAACCCCCCGGAGGCCGCGGCGCTCGCCCGGGTGGTCGCCGGCCGCCTCCGCCGCGAAGTCTTCCCGCCCGAGCCGGGCGAGGAGGGAGACAGCGCGCTCGAAGTGGGGCTCGCCCCGGCGTTCCCGGCGCTGGCCTCGGTCCGCGACGGGCTCTACGGCAGTCCGCTGCGGCTGGTCGCGCAGGATGTCTTCCCGGAGCCGGACGGCGCCTTCACCGGCGCGGTCTCGGCGACGATGGCAGCCGCCTGCGGCTGCTCGATGGCGCTCGTCGGCCACTCGGAGCGCCGCCGGGTCTTCGGCGAAACCGACGAAGTGGTGAAGCGGAAGGCGGAAGCGGCCCTCGCCGCCGGCCTCGACCCGATCCTCTGCGTGGGCGAAACCGAGGCCCAACGGGACGCCGGCGAGGCGGAGGCCGCCGTGGCGGCGCAACTCCGCGCGGTGCTGGAGGGGGCGCCGGAAGCGGCGCGTCCCCGCTTCACCTTGGCCTACGAGCCGGTCTGGGCCATCGGGACCGGCCGGACGGCGACCCCGGAGACCGCCGCCGGGATGCATCGGGCGATCCGCGCCGAGGCGGCCCGCCACCTCGGGGAGGCCGCGGCGCAGGCGATCCGGATTCTTTACGGGGGCTCGGTCAGCGGCGATAATGCCGCCGCTCTCTTGGAGAGCCCCGATGTGGACGGCCTGCTCGTCGGCGGCGCGAGCCTGACGGCCGATTCCTTCCTCGCCATCTGCGCCGCCGCCGCCGGCGAGCCGCAGCCGCCGGACTCCCCCCGATGACCATCCTCCTGACCGCCTTCCATGTGCTGGTCTGCGTCTTCCTCATCCTGGTGGTGCTGACCCAGCAGGGCAAGGGACAGGACCTGGCGAGCGCGTTCGGCGGCGCCGGAACGCAGGCGGCCTTCGGCGCGCGCGGCACCGCGACGCTGCTCACCCGCGTCACCGCCGGCGCGGCGGCCATCTTCATGATCACCTCGCTGCTGCTCGGCTACATCAGTTCCGAGTCCGGCGAGCAGTCGGTGGTCGGCCCCGGCGGCGTAGCCGCGCCGGCCCCCGACCCGGCGGGCGAAACCCCGACGGACGCCGAGGCGGAGGACGACGCGGCCGCCCCGGAGGGCGAAACGGACGCCGAAGACGCCGGCGCGGGCGAAGAGCCCGAACCGCCCGATCCCGAGCCCGAGCCCCGATAGAGATACCCCGCGTCCCCGGGAGTCGACCCGGGGGCGCGTCCGGGCGGGGCAAGTCGTCCCGCTCGGAGACCTTCGTCCGCTGGCGTGCTGTATGGCCATATGTTAGAGTGTGCTGTATGGCCAGCATCACCAAGAAGTACACCTACTCCTTCGACCTCGACACCGCCGGCCGGGTCGAGGAACTCGCCGCGCACTGGGAGGTGTCCCGCACCGAGGCGCTGCGCCGCGCCATCCACACGGTCTCGAGCGCCGAGATGCCCCGCAACCGCGCGGCGCTCGAGGCGCTCCGCAGCCTCGCCCGCCACCCGCCGAGCCGGACCGACGAAGAAAGGGACGCCTGGTGCCGTGAAATCCGCCTCGAACGCGAGGCCTCCACCCGGAGGATGTTGGAGAAGGTGGGGGCGGCGATGGCGGCGCCGGACGAACCGGAAACGCCGTGAGGATCCACCTCGATACGAGTTTCCTGATCCAGGCATTGGAACCGGGTCATCGGAAGTACTCGCAACTCGAACACTGGCTTCTCGACGGTGTGGAAATCGAGGTCAGCGCCGTGGCTTGGGCCGAATTCTCGTGCGGACCCGTCACGGAAGCCGAGTGGCAGGCCGCCCGGCGCATCCTGCGACAACCCATCTCCATGACCGTCCGTGACGCCGAGGAAGCCGCCCGGCTCTTCAACCTCGCCGGCCGCCGCCGGGGATCGCTCGCCGACTGCATCATCGCCGCCATGGCGATTCGGGCGGGCGCCCTCCTGGCCACCGTGGACATCGCCGACTTCCGCCGTTTCGAGGCCGCAGGACTCGAGATCGCCCCAAGCAGCGAGTCGCCCGCGGGGGCAGGCGAGTAACGCCGGGAAGCCCCGGGAGGTCCGCTGCCGGAGGATCCCCGACCGACCCCGAGGGTGCCCGACCGCCCGAGACGACCTCCGCCGGTGGGAGGTCAGATCGAGAAACCCGGTTCGACCGATCGCCGGGTTCTGTCCGCCCGTGGAGTCGGCGGGAGAGCGCCCCGCCGGGGACCCGGCGGGGACTTCCTGCCTCCAGGTAGAACGGCGAAGCCGGGGCGTTCTTCGCGCGGGCCGCTGACGGTGGTGCCGAAGGGGGGACTCGAACCCCCACGGGAGTGATCCCATACGCCCCTCAAGCGCACGTGTCTTCCATTCCACCACTTCGGCAGCCGCGTTCCTCCGCGCGCCGGCGGCCCCGGACGGGCGCGGGATTATAGGGCGCGGGCCGGTCGGGCCCGGCGGCGGCCGCCTACCGGCCCCGGCGGGCGGTGAGCAGGTGGTGCGGCGTCCCCTCGTCGTCCTCGACCCGTTCGACGGCGGAATCGGTGAACCCCAGACCCTCGAGCCACTCCAGGACCCGCGGGCTCCCGGCATGCACCGGATCCACGGTCTCCTCCTCGTGGTGGAAGCGGGTGTGGCGATGGTCCTCGGAGAACACCTCGTCCACCAGCAGCAGCCGGCCCCCCGGCGCGAGGACGCGCCGGACCTCCCGGAGCCCGGCCTCCGGGTCCGCCCAGTGGTGGAACGCGTTCACCGAGACGACCAGGTTCGCCCGTCCGTCCGGCGCCGGCAGGCGTTCCGCCGCGCCCCGGCGCGCCCGCACCCGGAGGCCCGACCGCAGCGCCCGCCACCGGGTGGTCAGCACGAACGGCCAGCCGGGATCCACCGCCAGCACCTCGACGCCCGGCGCCGCCGCGGCGAGCAGCGCCGCCGACTCCCCCGGGCCGCAGCCGATGTCCACGACGCGGTCGCCGGCCTCGACCCCGGCGCGGGCCACCGCCATCCGGTTCCACGCCCCGTGGTAGTGCCGGACGGCGTAGCCGATCGCGGCGGTGGGGCGGAAGGACTTCCACCAGGGGCGGCGGCCGCCGCGGCGGCGGGCGTTCTTCGCGCGGTCTCGGGGTCCGGGCACGGGCCGGAGAACAGTACGCGCAACCGCAGCCGGCCGGGGCGGCGGCGGGCCTGCGGGTATCGTTTCCACCATGCCCGAAACCCCTCGGAAACCCGCTTGGAAACCCCCCCGGAAACCCCCGGCAGCGTGAGCACCGGACTGGTGTACCGCGAGGCGTTCCTGCGCCACCGCATCCGCCCGGGCCACCCGGAGTCCCCGGCGCGGCTGACCAGGATCCGGGAGGCGCTCGCCGCCGCCGGGCTCCTCGAGCAGTTGACGCCGGTGGAGAACTGGCCCGACCCGCTGGCGGCGATCCTCGGCCACCACCGGCGCGACCATGTGGACCGCATCCGGCGGATCCCGACCACCGGCGAGGTCGCGGAACTCGCGGTGGCCGGCGCCCTGGCCGCCGTCCGGGAAGTCTCCGCCGGAAGGCTGCGCAACGCCTTCTGCGCGATCCGTCCTCCCGGCCACCACGCGAACGACGCCGGCGAGGAGGAGGGGTTCTGCTTCTTCTCGAACGCCGCGGTCGCGGCGAAGTACGCGCAGCGGGAATGCGGCCACGAACGCGTCCTGGTCGTGGACTGGGACTACCACCACGGGAACGGCACCCAGAACGCGTTCTACGACGACCCGAGCGTCCTGTTCTTCTCCACCCACAACCGGCACGACTATCCGGGCACCGGCGACCCGGCGATGACCGGCGCCGGCGAGGGCAGCGGAACGAACCTGAATGTCCACCTCGGCCCCGGCGCCACCGACCGCGACCTGCTGTCGTCCTGGGACCGCGCGCTGCTTCCCGCGGTCGAGCGGTTCCGCCCCGACTTCGTCCTGGTTTCCGCCGGTTTCGACAGCCGGCGCGACGACCTGCTGGGGACCTTCGAGGTGACCGACGACGCCTTCACCCGGATGACCCGGACGCTCATGGAAGTCGCCGACCACTACTGCGGCGGCCGGCTGGTCTCCCTGCTCGAAGGCGGCTACAACATCGACGGCCAGGCGCGCGCCGCCGCGGCGCATGTGGCCGCGCTGACCGACTGAAGGGGATTCCTCCGATGCCGACGCTCCGCTCGCCGTCTTCTTCGCCGCCGGCCCTCGCCGCGGCGCTCCTCGTCCCGTTCGCCGCGGCGGCGGGTTTCGCGCAGGACCAAACGCCCGCGGTAACCGCCGAACTCCTTTCGGGGCTCGAGTGGCGCGGCATCGGCCCCGGCGCGCGGTCGGGCCGCGTCGCCGATGTGGCGGTGGACCCGACCGACCGCGCCACCTGGTACGCGGCGATCGCTTCCGGCGGCGCCTTCCGCACGAAGAACCGCGGCACCACCTGGGAACCCATCTTCGAGGACTACCCGGTCTATTCCGTCGCGACCATCGTCATCGACCCGAAGAACCCGAATGTCCTGTGGCTCGGAACCGGCGAGAACAACGGCCAGCGCTCCGTGGGTTACGGCAACGGCGTGTACCGGAGCCGCGACGCCGGCGACTCGTTCGAGCACCTGGGCCTTCCCGAGTCGGAACATATCGGCAAGATCGTCCTGGACCCGCGCGACAGCGAGACCGTCTATGTCGCGGCGCAGGGGCCGCTCTGGCGCGCCGGGGGCGACCGCGGCCTCTACAAGACCACCGACGCCGGGAAAACCTGGGAACGCGTCCTCCACATCTCCGAGGACACCGGCATCAGCGATGCGGTGCTCGACCCCCGCGACCCGGACATCGTGTACGCCGCCTCCTGGCAGCGCCGCCGCCATACCGGGCTGCTCGTCGCCGGAGGCCCGGAAGGCGGGATCCACAAGTCCGAAGACGGCGGCGCCACCTGGCGGCGGCTGACGCGCGGCCTCCCCTCGCCGACCCGCCACGACATCGGCCGCATCGGGCTCGCCGTTTCACCGCACGACCCGGACATCCTCTACGCGCTCATCGCCGCCTCCGACGACGCGAGCGGCTTCTACCGCTCCACCGACCGGGGGGAGAGTTGGGAGAAGCGCAGCGACTACATCTGCGTGGACCCGCAGTACTACATGGAGATCTTCCCCGACCCCCACCGGCCCGGGCGCGTCTATTCCATGGATGTGGTGACGCAGGTGACGGACGACGGGGGCAAGACCTTCCGCGGCGTCAACACCCGCTGGAAGCATGTGGACAACCACGACCTGGAGTTCGACCCCGACGACCCCGACTACCTGATGATGGCCTCCGACGGCGGCATCTACGAGAGTTGGGACCTCGGCGAACACTGGAAGTTCCACGCGAACCAGGACATCACCCAGTTCTACCGGGTGGGCATCGACAACGACTTCCCTTTCTACAATGTGTACGGCGGCACGCAGGACAACGCCACGCTGGGAGGGCCGTCGCGCACGGTGAATGTGCACGGCATCACGAACGCCGACTGGCTGGATGTGATCGGCGGGGACGGTTTCCAGGCGCGTGTGGATCCGGAGGATCCGAACATCGTCTATGCGCAGTTCCAGTACGCCGGGATCGCGCGGTTCGACCGGCGCACCGGCGAGCGCGTGGACATCCAGCCCCAGTCGGAGCCGGGGGATCCCCCGCTCAAGTGGAACTGGGATTCGCCGCTGCTGATTTCGCCGCACGACCCGGCGCGGCTCTACTTCGGGGCGAACCGCCTCTACCGCAGCGACGACCGGGCGAACGGTTGGACGCCGATCAGCGGCGACCTCACCCGCGGGATCGCCCGTTCGGAACGGCCGGTCATGGGCCGGTCGTGGAGCGTGGACGCGGTCTGGCGCAATGTGTTCACTTCGACCTACGGCAACATGGTCGCTCTCGACGAATCGCCGCTGGTCGAAGGGCTCCTCTATACCGGCATGGACGACGGGCTGATCCAGGTCAGCGGCGACGGCGGCCTCGAGTGGCGCGCGGTGGACCAAGTTCCCGGCGTGCCGCCGCTCACCTATGTGGCGGACCTCCATGCTTCGCGGCATCATGAAAACCGCGTCTACGGCGTCTTCAACAACCACAAGCAGGGCGACTTCCGCCCTTATGTGATGCGGAGCGACGACCGGGGCGTCACCTGGGAAGACATCACCGGCGACCTCCCCGAAGACCAACTCGCCTGGACGCTGGTCGAGGACCCGGGACAGGACGGCCTGTTGTTCCTGGGAACCGAGTTCGGGCTCTTCTTCACGAACGACGGCGGCGGGAAGTGGGTCCGGCTGAAGGGCGGCCTGCCGACGATCCCGGTGCGCGACCTGGAAATCCAGGCGCGGGAGAACGACCTGGTGGCGGCGACTTTCGGCCGCGGCTTCTACATCCTCGACGACTACACCCCGCTGCGCCACCTCTCGCCGGAGACACTCGCCGCGGAGGCCTTCGTCTTCCCGGTGAAGGATCCGTGGATGTATGTCGAGGCGAATCCGCTCGGCGGCGGCGAGAAGTCGCAGCGGGGCGACGCCTTCTTCACCGCGCCCAATCCCCCGTTCGGCGCGGTCGTCACCTACTACCTGAAGAAACCGGTGCGCTCGCTGCGCGAAGAGCGGCGCGAGCGCGAACGCGCGAACGCGGCCGCCGGGGAACCCCTGCCCTATCCCGCCTGGGACGCGCTGCGGGCGGAAGACCGCGAGGAGGCCCCGGCGCTCTCCGTCGTGATCCGGGACGAGTCCGGCGGTTTCGTCCGGCGCATTCCCGCGCCGATGACCGCCGGCATCCACCGGGTGGCCTGGGACCTCCGGCACGCCGACCCGGCCGCTCCCGGCGCGGGCGGGCGCGGACGCCGGGGCGGCCCGCTGGCGATGCCGGGCCGTTACACCGCCGAACTGGCGCTTCGTTCCGGCGGAACTTCCCGGCGATTGACGGAGCCCGCGGGTTTCACGCCGAAACTCCTCGTCCGCGCCGGAGTCCCCGAGTCCGACGCCGCGGCGAGGGGCCGGTTCCAGGCCGAAGTCGCGGCTCTCTGGCGGCGCGTGCTGGGCGCGGCCGCGGCGCTCGGGGCGTCCGTCGAACGCGTGGAGGCGCTGCTCGCCGCCCTCGACCACTCCGGCGCGCCGGCGGAGATGCGCGAACGCGGCGCGGCGATCCGCAGCGGCCTGCTCGACCTGCGCGTCGAATTCTTCGGCGACGACAGCGTCCGTTCCCGCCGGGAAGCCGTCGCCCCCGGCATCCGCGACCGCCTCCAGCGCGTCGTCGGCGCCTTCTGGTCCACCGCCGACCCCACCCAAACCCACCGCCGCCAGGCGGAGATCGCCCGCGAACAATTCGAACCGGCGAACGCGGCGCTCATCCGACTGGTCGAAGAAGACTTGGCCGCCCTCGAAGCCGAAGCCGACGCCGCGGGCGTCCCCTGGACCCCGGGCCGCCGCCTGCCCCGGTAGTCTCCGGGCGAGTCCGCCGCCATGCTCCGTCGTTTCGCCGTCCGCGGCTTCAAGTCGCTCCGCGACATCGACATCGAGATGCCCCGGTTCTCGGTGTTCCTCGGTCCGAACGCCGCGGGAAAGAGCAACCTGCTCGACGCGATCCAGGCGTTCTCCCGCATCGGTTCTTCCCGCACGCTCGGCGAGGCGATGAACGGCGACCTGCGCGGCTTCCCGATCGAGGCGTTCTCCTTCCCCGCCGGCGGCTTCGAGGAACTCCTCTCCTCACCGACGGCGCACTTCGACTTCGAGGCCGAGTTGACGACGGGAAAGCGCCGGGGTCAGCGATACCGCTACGGCGTCTCCGTCGAGATCAACTGCCGGTCAGGAGCCCTCAGCGCCCGGCGGGAGAGTCTCGTTCCGCTCACGGCCGGCGGCTCGCCGAAGCGCAGTCCTGTCATCGAGACGGCGGACGACGCAGTCGTTGTCCGCCAGCGCGGTCGCGGCCACCCGCGAAAGGAGCCCTTGGATCGTCCCTTCGCGGCGCTGTCCGACCCCCGCTTCACCGATCCCGACCACGAACCGGTGCGGAGCGTCCGGGACGAACTCGTCGGTTGGCGGACCTACCACCTCGACCCCCGGGTGCCGATGCGAAGCGGCTGGCCGCCCCTCGATGTCCGCGATATCGGCGTATACGGCCAACACCTGGCGCCGTACCTGTATCGCCTTCGCCACGAACACCCCAAGCGCTACGCCGCCGTACGGCGCGCCCTGCGAGTCCTGGTTCCCGACATCGAGGAGTTGGAGGTCCGCGTGAACCACGCTCACGGCAAACTCGAACTGTGGATCCGGCAAGATGGAATCAGTTTTTCTTCCCGCGTCGTCTCCGAGGGGACATTACGAGTCTTGGCCCTGGCGATCTTGGCCGTGGATCCGTGGGCAGGCTCCCTCGTGGCGTTCGAAGAGCCGGAGGTCGGCGCGCACCCGCGCCGCGTCGAGTTGATCGCCGACTTGTTGTATTCCCTCGCCCGCGAACGCAAACGCCAGGTCGTCGTCGCAACACATTCACCGCTGTTCTGTGACGCGGTCCTGAGGAAGGCGCGAGAAAACGACCGGAACATCGGCCTGTTCGCCGTGGGGCGTAAGGAGCGAGCCACCTGCATCCGACGGCTCGATCTCTCCGGCCCCCTCTTCAACGATCCGAGAATCCGGGATGCCCTGAGCAGCGACGACGCCGTGTTCGAGTCGCTGTTCGCGCACGGCTTCCTCGACAACTGAGCCGTTGGCGCTCGATCCCGCCGCCGGCGCCCGAACCCTCGACTTGCTCTCACGCGCCGCCCACCTCCCCGGGATTCCCGGCCGACCCCGGTAGTCGAATGCCGAACGGTCCGGCCGCGCATCCGCCCGCCGACGGCGAAGCCCGAAGCGCGGGTCTTCCGGCCTCCCCCGGCGGCCGGCTCCCGTTCCGGGGCGAACCCCGGCCCCGCGCCGCCGCGCCCTTCCTCATCCTGAACGCGAAGTCGCGGCCCGCGCTTCCGTCGCTCTCGAAGCCGCTGATGCTCTGCGGGGACGCCTACGAGGCGTTGGACCTCCTGCCGGCGGAGTCCGTCTCCACCGTGGTCACTTCCCCGCCCTACTGGTCGCTCCGGGACTACGGGGTCGAAGAGCAGACCGGCGCCGTCGAGCCGCTCGACTCGTACATCCGGGCAGTGACGCGCGTGTTCCGGAAACTCCGCCGCGTCCTCCGGGACGACGGTTCCGTCTGGCTGAATGTCGGCGATGTCTATACCTCCGGGAACCGTACGACCCGGGCGCCGGACCGGAAGAACCGGGTGCGCCGCATGAACTTCCGCCCGCGGACGCCTACCGGTCTGAAGCCCAAGGACCTGATCGGCATTCCATGGCGGCTGGCGTTCGCGCTCCAGGCCGACGGATGGTGGCTGCGGTCCGAAGTGATCTGGACGAAACCGAATGCGCACCCGGAGTCCGTTCGGGATCGTCCGACGAAGTCCCACGAGACGGTTTTCCTGCTTACGAAGCAGCAGGACTACCACTACGACCTGGAGGCCGTGCGCGGCCCCAACGGCCGGCGTCTCCGCACCACTTGGGAAATCCCCACGGATCCCCAGCGCGCAAACGGCCCGGGCGCCGCGCACCCGGCCGTGATGCCGCTCGCCCTCGCCCGCCGCTGCATTGCCATCACCTGCCCCGCGGGCGGCGTCGTCCTCGACCCCTACGCCGGCTCGGGAACCACCCTGCTCGCGGCCCGGCAGTTGGGCCGCTGCTGGGTCGGCATCGAGTTGAACCCGGACTATGTGCAGTTGATTTCCCGGCGTCTCTCCTCGTCGTGACCCATCGCGAACTCAAGAACGCCATCGATCGGCTCTCGCCGACCGCCGTCCGCTTCGTCGCCCGAGTCGTCGACTCGCTGACCGACCCGCCGCGCGCCGATGTCTTCTCCGAGGGCACCTGGATCACCGGCTCCGCCGAGTGGATGGAGTACTTCACCCTGGCTCTCTCCGTCCATCACTCCGCCACGACCGAGCCGCTGGGCCTGCGGGGCTTCGAATCGGTGTTTCGCAGCGCGTGCGAACACGCCGGCTGGACCGTGGACGAACCGGGCTCCCCGACGAGGCGCTTCCTCGACCTCGAGGTTCGACGCGGGAGCGAACTTCGCCGGCTCTCGCTCAAGACCACCGCCGCGCGGAAACTCTCGGAAACGACGCTCCACATCTCGAAGTTGACTGAAGCGGCGTGGATTCAGGACACGCGCAAGCCGCGAGACCGGAAAGATCGCATCCTCCGGTTGTTTCGGGAGTACGCCGACGGCGTGGACTCCATCGTCATGCTGCGCGCCTTTCGCCGGGAGCCGCAGGTGACGCCGCATCGTTACCAACTGGTCGAGGTCCCCACCGCGCTCTTCGACTCGATCCAGGACCTGCCGGTAGAGGCCTTCGAGAGCGACGCCCCCGTCCTGCCCTGTATGCGGGACGGCGAAGTCGCCGCCTCCATCGCCGTGGACCGCTCCGACGCCAAGATCACCGTGCGGAATGTCCGCGTGGCATCCTGCATTCGCCATGCGGAATGGTTCTCCTGAATCGCGGCGGCACCTGAGCGGAGGCCGGGACAGGCGGGCATAACCTTGAATGGCGGAAGACCATGTTCAAGGATCGTTCGCTATCATTGATCTGCGGCCATGGCTCGGTTGGAAGAACGGCGCTGGGAGGGGGATACCTCCGGTTCGACTCGGCGAGACCGGCGGCCCGGGCGCTACTCGGTCTATCTGCCGGACCCGCTGGTCGGGCGGAGGTTCGTACTCGACGGCGCGGTCGCAGCCGATGTCGCGCGGGCCGAGGTGGCCCTGGCGCGGTTCGAGGAGAGAGGAGCGGTCATCGCCGGGGGTGAAGGGATCGCGCGGCTCCTGCGCCGCGCCGAAGCGATGGCCTCGTCCCGGATCGAGGGGCTGGTCATCGGCGGACGGCGACTGCTGCGGATGGCCGCCGCGCGGCGACTCGGGGACTCGCCGTGGGATCCGACCGCGAACGAAGTGCTGGGAAACATCGAAGCGATGGAATGGGGGATCGCGGCCGTCACGCCGGGAGGAGAAATTCGCGGCGAAGCCGTGCTGGAAGCGCATCGCCGTCTGGTCGCCGGAACCGGGATCGAAGAGCATGGAGGCGCCCTCCGCCGGGTGCAGAACTGGATCGGCGGGAGTTTCCACAGCCCCTGCTTCGCCGACTTCGTCCCGCCCCCGCCGGAGGCCGTTCCGGCGCTGCTCGAGGACCTGTGGGCGTTCTGCAACGAGGACACGCTGCCGGCGCTCGCGCAGGCGGCGGTCGCGCACGCCCGGTTCGAGACGATCCATCCGTTCGTGGACGGGAACGGGAGAACGGGCCGGGTGCTGATCCACATGGTCCTGCGGCGGCGCGGATTCGGTCGGCGCGCGCTGGCGCCGGTGTCGGTGATCCTCGCGGCGCTCGTGGACGACTATGTGCGCGGGCTCGTCGGAACGCGCCAGGTCGGGGCGGCCGATTCCTCGGAGGCGCACGAGGGCTACGACTACTGGATCGAGTTCTTCGCCAACGCGTGCCTCCGCGCCGTCGAGGACGCCCACCGTTTCGCGGAGCGCGTCCGGGCGCTGCAGTCGGAATGGAGGGCTCGCGTCGGCCCGGTCCGGCGCGACTCCGCCGCCGCGCGCCTCATCGAAGCGCTCCCGTCCGCACCCGTGTTGACCACGGCCACCGCCGCTACGCTCGTCGAGCGTTCGTTCCAAGCCACGACCCTGGCGATGAACCGCTTGGTGGACGCGGGCGTCCTCGTCCGGGTGAATGTGGGCCGCCGCAACCGCGCCTTCGAGGCGCCGGAGTTGATCGACGCCTTCAACGCGCTGGAGCGGCGCCTCGCCGCCCCCGTCGCGGACACGCGCCTCTCGGCGCCCACCGGCCGCGTTCCGGAATAGGCGGCGCCGGTCGCCGGGGGCGCGGGTGGCGCGGTCGACGCGTTACGGCTGCTTCTTCGCGCGCTGCGCGACCGGCAGTTCCACGGTGATGTCCCGCCCGAACCGAACACCGGCGACTTCGCAAGCCCAGCGGATCAGCTCCACCTTTCTGGGACTTCCCATGTGCGTTCCGAGGAAGTAACCGCCCGGCAGTTCGCGGGCCGCCGACTTCGCCAGATGCGGGTGTCGCGGAAACAATTCCTCCCGACTGCGAGCGACATAGACGAGTTTCCTGCCTCTATGCCGCACTCCGAACTGCTCGCAGAACTTGGGGTCGTTCTTCGCAAAGACCGTGAAGATGGCCGCCAACAGGTCAGCGGAAGTCCGAAAGCGCTGCGTCTTCCCGCGCAGGGTGAAGGAGTAGGAACCCTCATGGACCGGACGCGCCTCGCGCCGAGGCGGAAGCGCGGGAGACGCGGGAGAAGAGCGGCGCTCCCGAAAACGGACGACGAGATCGCGACCGAACTCGAGTCCGGCGACTTGGCACGCTTTCTCGATGAGACGCCCCTTGTTCGGCATTCCCGCGTCGATCCACCAGCCGCCGGGCAGCCGAGCATGGGCCTTGCGCCGTCCGGGATCGAGGTCGTCGAGATTCCGCGACACTCGCTTCCCGCCGGACGGGGCGGCGGCGAACCGTTCCAGAAAGGCAGCGTCCCGCCGCGCGAGATCGGAGAAGACCGCGGCCAGCAACTCGGTATTCGTCCGGAAAGAACGAGTGGCCCCGTCGAGAGTAAAGGAAGCGCCCCCTTGCGGTGGAGTCGGAGTCGGGGCCGGACGAGGCGCGGGTACCGGTCGCGGTATCGGAGCCGGGGGGCGTTCCGTCCCGGTGTCTTGCAGGAACGAAACGACGGATTCGGCGGAAGGGGCGATGCCGCATTCGTCGCGGACGCGGGAGCGAACCAACTCGACGAGCGGCCCGTCGCGGTCTTCCGCGAGACGACTCCAGACGGAGGGGAGCGCTTCCTCGGCCTTTCGTTGGCGCCAGCGGGAATCGAGGTCGGCTTCGGCGCGCTTCCTGGCCTCGCCGTCCAGGACCGACTCGCGGGAGAGATAGCGGCGCAGGGCCGATGCGTTTCGTTCCGGATCGCCTTCCACCAGGTCCACCGCGGCGAAACGACGATCCTCGAAACTCCCTTCGCCGGTGGTCAGGTAGAGCCGCCAACTTCGGCCGTCGGTGAGCGCGATGATCGGGGTCCCCTGGCGGAAGGCGTACGCGAACAACTGCTCCTCGCCGACCTCGATGTTCCCCACCCGCTTCACTTCCAGCAGCACCGACGGAGTGCGGAACTTGCCGATGAGCGCGTAGTCCACGCGGCGGCCCTGTATCGAGTACTCCCGGGTCACGACGGTGGTGTCGAAGACCGGCCAGTCGAGGTCGTTCAGCACGCGCATCACGATGCCCTGACTGACCTTCGCCTCGTCCGGGAACTCGCCCCGGCGGAGACGGTCGCGGATGTCCGCGATGGTCGCGGTCAGGGCTTCGGCGCTCATCGGTAGGTTCCGGCGAAGGGATCGGGGACGGCTGGCCCGGCGACTACTACTCCTCCTCCGCGACCACGACGGCGGGGACGCCGAGGGACGCTACGCGGGCGTTGAACGGCGCCAAGTGTTCGCCGAGGGCGGAGGCGAGGTCGGAGTGGATGGCGTCGAGTTCGGGTTTCAGGTCGTCGTATCGTTCGTAGGCGCCGGCGGTGGGTTGGTGGTCGCCCTGGACGATGTAGCCGTAGAGGGTGACCAACTGGTTGTCGATCTGCGGCGGGAAGTTGATCGGGTCCTGGCTGGACTTGCTGTTGGTCTGGGTGATCGTTTCCTCGATCTCGGTGAGGCGGTCGGTGAGGGCCTTGCTCAGGGTCCCGAGTTCCTCGTCGTCCTTCCCGGCCTTCTTCAGCCGGGCGACGATGTCGCCGGCCTGCGACTTCACTTCGCGGACGCGGGTCAGCGCGGCGAAGAGTTTCTCGATCTCGCCGCCCACGGTTTCGCCGAGTTCCGCCTGCTTCGCCAAGTCGTCGGCGGTGGCGGAGACATTCGGGTGGATCGCCACCTCCAGCATCTCGGTGCGGGTTTCGTCGCCGACGGTCAGGCGGACCTCGTAGGTTCCCGGCAACACCGACCGGCCCGGAGTGCCGCCCCAGTGCACCACGCCCGCCGGACGCTCGATGCGCTCGCCGCGGAGGTTCCAGCGGAAGGTGTTCGCGCCCTTCGCCGCCGGCAGCCGGGCCGGGGCGCCGCCGCCGAAGAAGGCGGCGAACGGGGAAACCGGCCCGGACGCCGGCGCCGCGCCGGGCTGGCCGGTGACCTTGCGCACGGTTTCGCCGGACGAGTCCACGATCTCCAGGGTGATCGCCGCCTCGGGCTCTTCCTTCAGGTGGTAGTGGATCTCCGCCGCGCCGCCGAAGCCGCCCCGGTAGGCCTTCCTCGGGGCGTAGAGCACCGACGCCGCCGCCACCGCTTCGTCGGTCAACTGGTGGAGCGGGGTGAGGTCGTCGAGGATCCAGAACGACCGGCCCTGGGTCGAGACGACCAGGTCCTGCCGATGCACCTGCAGGTCGGTGACCGGGGTCACCGGGAGGTTGTTCTGGAACCGCTGCCAGTGCGCGCCGTCGTCGAAGGAGAGGTAGAGGCCGAACTCGGTTCCGGCGTAGAGGAGGCCCTTCCGGTCCGGGTCTTCGCGGATCGCCCGCGTGGGGTGCGTCGGCGGTATCCCGTTCGTCCCGTCGGTCAGCAACTCCCAGTCCGCGCCGGCGTTGTCGGTGCGGAAGATGTACGGACGGAAGTCGTTCTCCCGGTAGCGGTACACCGCGATGAGGGCGCGCGCCGGGTCGTGGGCGGAGAGTTCGATCGCGTTCACCGTTCCGCCTTCGGGCATGTCGGCGGGAGTGATCTCCGTCCAGGTCGCGCCCCGGTCGCGGGAGAGATGCATCCGGCCGTCGTCGCTCCCGGCCCACAACTCGCCGGCGGTATGCGGCGATTCCTCGAACGAGAACACCGTGTTGTACACCTCGACCCCGGTGTTGTCGCGGGTGATCGGCCCCCCGGCGTAGTCCTGGTGTTCGGGGTCGTTCGTGGTGAGGTCGGGGCTGACCACCGTCCAACTCTGCCCCTGATCGCCGGACATATGCACCACCTGCGAAGCGTGGTAGAGGATGTCCGGGTCGTGCGGCGAGAGGCGGATGGGGGCGTTCCACTGGAACCGGTACTTGAGGTCGCGCGCCGCCTGTCCGAGTTGCAGTTGGGGGTAGTGGAGGATCTGCCGGTATTCCCCGGTCTTGCGGTTCACCCGGCTGATGCTGCCGCCGTAGCAGCCGGCGTAGATGATGTCCGGGTCGCGCGGATCCACCGCGATGTGACCGCTCTCGCAGCCGCCGACCGAATACCAGTCGGGCACTACGCCGAAACCGCCGCGGGACGGCACCGAGATCGTGCTGTTGTCCTGCTGCGAGCCGTAGATGCGGTAGGGCCACTGGTCGTCCACGAAGACGCGGTAGATCTCCGCGGTCTCCTGGTTCCGCTGGCCGGTCCAACTCTTCCCGCCGTCGAAGGAGACATTCGCGCCGCCGTCGTTGGCGTTGATCATGTTCATCGGGTCGTCCGGGTTGATCCACAGGTCGTGGTTGTCGCCGTGCGGCACCCGGATGCGCTCCGGGAAAGTGCGGCCGCCGTCTATGGACTTGTGGAAGCCCACATTCAGGCCGTACACCGTGTTCTCGTCACGCGGGTCGGCGAAGATGTGGATGTAGTACCAGGGGCGCTGGCGGAGGTTCGCGTCGCCGTTGATCCGGCTCCAGGTGTCGCCGCCGTCGTCCGACCGGTAGAGCCCGCCTTCGTCGCCTTCCTTTTCGATGAGCGCCCAGATCCGGTTCGAGTTCGCCGGGGAGATGGCGATCGCGGTCTTGCCGATGAGTCCTTCGGTGGGCAGGCCGCCTTCGACCCGGCTCCAGTTGTCGCCGCCGTCGGCGCTGCGGTAGATGCCGCCGTCTTCGCTGCCGGAGATCATCGTCCAGGGCTTCCGCTCCGCCCGCCAGGCGCCGGCGTAGAGGATGCGCGGGTTGTTCGGGTCCATCTGGATGTCCACCACGCCGGTGCGGTCGGAGAGGAAGAACACCTTTTCCCAGGTGGCGCCGCCGTCCTTCGTGCGGAAGACGCCGCGCTCCTCGTTCGGCCCGAAGATGTGCCCGAGCGCCGCGGCGTACGCCACATCCGGGTCCTCCGGATGCACCGCCAGCGAGCCGATCTGCCCGGCCTGGCGCAGGCCGATGTGCGTCCAGGTCTTGCCGGCGTCGGTGGAGCGGTAGATGCCGTCGCCCACCGAGATGTTGCCGCGGGGACACGCGGAACCGGTGCCCACATAGACCACATTCGGGTCGGAGGGCGCCACCGCGATCGAGCCGACGGCGCCGACTCCGAGGAATCCGTCGGTGACATTCGTCCAACTGTGGCCGGCGTCGGCGGTCTTGAAGACGCCGCCGCCGGTTCCGCCGAAGTAGTAGGTCAGCGGGTCGCCGGGAACGCCCACCGCCGCGGTGGACCTCCCGCCCCGGGTGAACCCGACGGCGCGGAACTCCATTCCCTCGTAGTACTCCGGAGGGACGGTGACATTCGCCTCGTCGAAGCGCTCGTCGTAGTCGCGGTGACTGCCCTGCGAAAACGCGAGCGGGGCGGCGCCGAGCGCCGCGAGCAGGAGCGGGAGGGTTCGAAAGTGCATCACGGACTCCATCGGTGGAAGGAGGAGGAAGAGAGTCGGGGGCGAAACATGATATCCGGCGCGCCGGGCGCCGTGGAACGGGTCAATCGTCCGCGTCTTCGGCGGCCGAATCCGGCTCCTGGAAGGCGACGACTTCGGCCAGCGTTCCGGCGCCGAGGGCCGCCATCACCACGCGGTCCACGCCGAGGGCCACGCCCGAGCAACGCGGCAGTCCGCCTTCCGAAAGCGCGGCGAGGAATGCAGGATCCGGCTGCCGTTCCGGAAGACCCGCGTTCCGCCGCGCCCGGTTTTCGGCGGCGAAGCGGCGGCGGTGTTCGTCGGGGGATTGCAACTCGTCGTAGCCGTTCGCCAGTTCCAGCCCGGCGAAGAACGCCTCGAACCGCTCGGCGGTGCGCCGGTCGTCGTCCGAGAGACGCGCGAGGGCGGCGAGCGGCGCCGGGTAGCGGGTCACGAAGACCGGCGCATCGCGCGGCAGGCCGGGCTCGACCGAGCGGGCGAAGAGGTAGTCGAGCGCCCCCGCCCGATCGGAGTCGCCTCCGTCCGGACACCCCTCCGCGCGGGCGGCGCGCCGGAGGTCGTCGTCGGAAGCGGCGAGCGGGTCGAGCCCGACAGCCGCCTCGAACACCTCCCGGTAAGTCGTCGTCACCGCCGGCGGCGAGCCGAGCAGGTGGGAGAGAAGCAGGTCCATTTCCCGCAGGAGGCCCGCGAGCGGCCCCGGGCGGTACCACTCGGCGATGGTGAACTCGACGGCGTGGCGGCGGCCGCTCTCGCCTCCGCGAAATGCCTTGACGACCTGGTAGATGGGGCCGCTCCCGGCGGTCAGCAGCCGCTTCATCGGGAACTCCGGGGAGGTATGGAGGAAGCCGCCGCCGGCCGGCACGCTCTCGAGGTGCCGGTCGGGAACCGCGTGGCGGCCGAGGATCGGCGTTTCCACTTCCAGGTAACCGCGCGCTTCGAGGAAACCGCGCAGGCGGCGGACGATCTCCGCGCGGCGGCGAAGGTGTTCGAGCGGCGCGCTCGGCCGCCATTCGGAAGACGCGGGAACGGAGGCCGCGCCGACGGAGTCAGCCGCCGTCGGCCCGCCGCCTCGGGCGGCGGCAGGCGAGGTCAGGTCTTGACCCGCGCCACATACGCCCCGGTGCGCGTGTCGAGGCGCAGGACTTCGTCCACTTCGACGAACAGCGGGACGCGCACCACCGCGCCGGTTTCCAGCGTCGCGTTCTTGGAACCGCCGCTGGCGGTATCCCCCCGGATTCCCGGCTCGGTCTCCACCACCTTCAACTCGACGAACTGCGGCGGGTTCACCAGCAGCACCGCGTCGTTGTAGAGGGTCACCGCGCACTGCATCCCCTGCCGGATCCACTTGGCGCCGTCGCCGAGCGCCGAAGCGCCCGCCGAGAACTGTTCGTAGGTCTTCGGGTCCATGAAGTGCCATTCCCCGCCGTCGCTGTACAGGAACTGCATCTCCGTGTCCATGACATCGGCGGCCGGCGCCTTTTCGCCCGACTTGAGCGTCTTGTCGAGCACGCGCCCGGTCTTCAGGTTGCGGTAGCGGATGCGCGTGAACGCCTGCCCCTTTCCCGGTTTCACGAACTCGCAGTCGAGCAGGACGCAGGGGTCGCCGTCGAGCAGCACCTTGAGCCCGGCGCGGAACTCGTTCGTCTGGTAGGTATCGGCCAAGAGACTCTCCTCGGGGCTTTTCCGGGTCACACCTCGGTCAGCAGGTGGCCCATGCGTTCCTTCTTGGTGCGCAGGTAGTCGCGGGAATGCTCGGTCGCCGGCACCTCGATCGGCACGCGGCCGGCGATCTCCAGCCCGTGCGCTTCGAGGGCGACGAACTTCCGCGGGTTGTTCGTGAGCAGCCGGATGCGGCCGACCCCGAGTGCGCGGAGGATCTGCGCGCCGACGCCGTACTCCCGCTGGTCGGCGCGAAACCCCAAGTGGTGGTTCGCCTCCACGGTATCCATGCCGTCGTCCTGCGCGGCGTAGGCCCGCAGTTTGTTCACGAGGCCGATCCCCCTCCCCTCCTGGTTCAGGTAGAGGAGCACGCCGGCCCCTTCCTCCCCGATCCGGGCGAGCGCCGCTTCGAGTTGCGGGCCGCAGTCGCAGCGCAGCGAACCGAACACTTCGCCGGTCAGACATTGGCTGTGCACCCGGACGAGCGCCGGTTCCTCGGGCCGCGCCTCGCCGAGTTGCAGCACCAGGTGTTTCGCGCCGTCGAGGGTGTTCTCGAAGGCCAGCGTGCGGAAAGTCCCGAACCGGGTGGGGAGCACCGTTTCCGCGAGCCTCCTCACCAGGGATTCGGTGCGCAGCCGGTGGCGGATCAGGTCGGCGACGCTCACGATGCCGATCCCGTGGCGGTCGGCGAACGCCTCGAGGTCCGGGAGCCGCGCCATCGAACCGTCCTCGTTCATGACCTCGCAGATCACCGCCGCCGGCTCGAGACCGGCCAGGCGCGCCAGGTCCACGCCCGCCTCCGTCTGGCCGGCGCGCTGCAGCACGCCGCCGGGGCGGGAGCGCAGCGGGAACACATGACCGGGGCGCACCAGGTCGCCGGGCTCGGTGCCTCCGGCGATGGCCACCCGCACCGTACGCGCGCGGTCCGCAGCCGAGATTCCGGTGGTTACGCCGTGTTTCGCCTCGACGGAAACGCAGAACGCGGTCTCGTGCACCGAGGTGTTGTCCCGCACCATGAGCGGGATTTCCAGGGCGTCCAGCCGCTCCGGCGTCATCGGCATGCAGATGAGGCCCCGCCCGTGGGTCGCCATGAAGTTGATCGCGTCGGGCGTGACTTTCGACGCGGCGATCGTCAGGTCCCCTTCGTTCTCCCGGTCCTCGTCGTCCACCACGATGACCATGCGGCCGGCGGCGATCGCCGCCACCGCCGCCTCCACCGACAGGAACGGGCCGGAGGAGCCCCTTCCGGCGTCGGGCGGTTCGGGTTCGGCGGGGCTCATGTGCGGGGGGATCGCGGCGGCGCGGGAGCGCGGGCGCGAAACCGGCAATTCTACCGACCCCGGGCGCGATCCCCCGACCGCGGGAAGTCAGTCCCGGGGGCGGGCGTACTTCGCCAGGATGTCGTATTCCAGGTTCACCCGGCCGCCGGGGCGGAGGCGCCCCAAGGTGGTTTCCCGGCGCGTGTGCGGGATCAACATCACTTCGAACTCGCGGGAGGCGGGGAGCGACTTCGCCACGGTGAGGCTCACGCCGTCGAGCGCCACCGAGCCCTTCTCGACGATCCACTCCGGCGCCGGGTGGCGGACGAGGAGCCGGTAGTCCCCGTCGGGGCCTCCCGCCGCCCGCACCTCGCCGACCGTGTCCACATGCCCCTGGACGAAGTGGCCGCCCAGCCGGTCCGACGCCCGCAGCGGCAGTTCCAGGTTCACCGCCGCCCCCGCCGCCAGCGCGCCCAGGGTGGAGCGGGCGAGCGTCTCCACCGCGACCTCGAACGCCGCCTCCCCTCCGCCGTCGCTGCTGCTGCTGCCGCCGCCGCCGGGCCCGACCACGGTGAGGCAGACGCCGGCGACCGCCACGCTGTCGCCGACCGCCGACTCCGCGAGGAACCCCTCCGGCCCCCGCACCGCCAGCCGCGCCCCCCCGCCGGCGAGCGGCGCCCGCTCGACGACTTCCCCGACGGCGGCGACGAGTCCGGTGAACACGGGAGCGGGAGATTGCCGCCGCCGAAGGCGGAACGCAAGGCCCGCCGGGCCGCTCGAATACCCCGGCGTCCGGGCGGCGAACCGCGGCCCTTCCCCGTACGATCCCCCCGATGGACGAACGGTTCCTCCGGCGGGCGCTGGAACTGGCCGCGCTCGGCCGCTACACCGCGCCGCCGAACCCGGCTGTCGGAGCGGTACTGGTACGCGACGGCCGCGTCCTCGCCGAAGCGTTCCACGCCCGCGCCGGGGGGCCGCACGCCGAAGCGCAGGTCCTCCGCGTGGGCGCCGCCGCCCGGGGCGCGACCCTGTTCGTGAACCTCGAACCATGCTGCCATGTGGGCCGGACGCCCCCCTGCGCCGAGCGGATCATCGCCGCCGGCGTCTCCCGGGTGGTCGCCGCCCACGCCGACCCCGACCCCCGCGTCCAGGGCGGCGGCCTGGCGCTGCTGCGGCGGCACGGCGTCCCGGTGAGCGTCGGCCTGCTCGAAAGCGAGGCGAAGGAGTTGAACCGCCCGTTCTTCAAGTACCTGGAAACCGGCCTCCCCTGGGTGACGGTGAAGGCCGCCGTCTCGGTGGACGGGGTCATGGCCCCGCCGGGGACGAAGTGGATCACCCGGCCCGGGGCCCGTCGGCACGGCCGGGTGCTCCGTCGGGAGAACGAAGCCCTCCTCACCGGCATCGCCACGGTGCTGGCGGACGACCCGCAACTCACGCCCCGCCCCCGCCGCGGCGCCGGGCGCCTCCTCCGCATCGTCCTCGACCCGCTGGCCCGGACCCCGCCGGAGGCCCGCCTGTTCCGGGGAGCGGAGCGCGACCCGGTGCTGGTGCTGGTCGGCCCGGACGCCCCCGCCGGGGCGCGGCGGCGGCTCGAGGACCGCGGCGCCGAAGTGCTCCCGATCCCCCCGGCGAATCCCCCTTCCCGCCGCGCTCCCGCTCCCGGTCCCGGTCCCGGTTCCGGTCCCGATGGCGCGACCCGCGCTCCCGGCGCCCCCGGCCGGGCCCTCTCCCTCCGCGCCGCGCTCGCCGCGGTCGGCGGCCGGGGCGTCCGCACCCTGCTGGTGGAGGCCGGCCCGCGGCTCACCTCGTCCCTGCTGCGGGAAGGCCTGGCCGACCGGCTGCTCCTCTACCTGGCGCCGAAGTTCCTGGGCCGGGGCGAGGGCAGCGGCCTCTTCGACGGCGCCGCGCCGACGAACGCCGGCGGCCCCGCCCCCCCGCGCGCGCAGCCGACCCCGGCGAGCGCCCGCTACGCCCGGCTCGGCCCGGACCTCCTCGCGGACTTCCGCCTCACCGACGCCGCGCCGACCGACCCCCCGCGTCCGCCCGCCCCCCGGCCCTGACCCCGACCCGGGGGCCGCCGCAGCGCGCTATCCGGGCGCCGGGATGACGCGGTGCCGCCTCAGGTGAACCTGAGCGCGGCGAACATGAGGCCGACGATGGCGAGGAAGGTCACCAGTTGCCGGTTCATCACCGAACTCATCTCCGAGCGCAACGCGGCGACCTCCGTGCGCAACTCGGCGATCTTGATGTCCATCCTCGCGGACAACTCGATCCGCAAGCCCTCGATGCCCTTCTCCACGCGTTCGATGTCCGCTTTCGTGGCCAAGCCGCTTCCCGCTTGGGAGACCAGCGTCACGACGGCTTGCGCCTGCGAAGCGCCGAAGCCTTCCTTCTCGAGTCGGCGGGTGGCTTCGAGGGCGTCAACGGGCGGCATGTCGGGAAACCTCCTCGACGAGGATCACGGCCTCGTCTTCGGCAGGATCCTAGCGCGATTCCCTCGCAGCCGGAGGAACGGCGACGGCCCCCTCCCCGTCCCGCCGGGCGCGGAGGCAGCCCCCCGGCGCCCGGCCGAAACGGACCGGTTCGGGTCGGGTCGGATCTCCTCCGCCGCGCAGGGAAACACGGGCGGGCGCCGGACGCCCGGGCCGCGCGGCCGGCTCTTCGCCGTCCGCCCGGTCGGGCGGCGGTCCCGGACCGGCTATTCGCGGGCGGCGCCTTCGTCCGGCGGCGGCGCGTGCTCCAGGATGTAGTCCATCAGGCTCGGAATCCCCGGCTCCCAACTCGGTATCCCCCGCGTCTTCCAGACGAAACCCAGGTGTTCGAGGGCCGCCGCGGCCTCGAGTTCGGTAGCCCGGTCCCCGACAGCCGCCGCCCGCCGGATCGCCTTCCCGAACCCGGCATGCGGGAGCCGCTCCCGGTCGCGGAATGCCAGAGCCACTTCGCGCGCCGCCCCGAGCCATCCCTGCCGGTCCAACTCGTCGAACCGGTCGAGGTAGTAGCGGTTCCGCCGGATCTCGAACTCCCCGACCGCTTCCTCCACGACCGCCATCGTCACCGCGCCCCCTCCGCCGCCGGCCCCGCGCACCCGGTCCCACACCGCCCGGCCCCACAACTGGACGAAGAACGGATACCCGTGAGTCTCCCGGACGATGCGCGCCAGCGCCTCGTCCTCGACGCCGATCCCGTCGTCGGCCAAGGGCCGGCGGATCGCCTCCTCGGCGGCCCCCTCGTCCAACCGTCCGAGCGGGAGTTGCTCCGCCCGGTTCCAGAAAGACGCTTCCATCTCGGACAACCGAGCCCGCAGGTCGGGCGTCCCGGCGAGAACCAACAGGAAGGGCGCCCGGCGGCCGGCGATCTGCGCGGCGTTCAGCAGCCACTGCCCCACCTCCGGCTTCAGCGTATGCGCCTCGTCCAACAGGATCAGCAGCGGCTTCGCCTTCGCGCGGGCCTCGAGCGCGTCCTCGAGCGGGGGGTAGTCCTCGCCTTGGCGCAAGGAGACGCCGACGCCCCCGAAGGAGATGCTGTCCGCCGAGAGTCGGTCGAACAGCGAAGAGAGTCGGAGCCGCCGCACCAAAGCCTCCGGGGCCGGAACGCTCGATCCGGTGAGCCAGCGCGCTTCGAGCCCGTCATCGCTCTCGGCCTCCCGCTCCGCCCAAGCCAGCAGGGCCGTCTTCCCGTTGCCGCGCGGCCCGTAGAGGAGGATCGGGGCGGGGACCGACTGTCCGCGTCGAAGAGCATCGAAATGGCTGCGGAACAGCGACTGCTCCTCTTCCCTTCCGGCCAAGTACGGGGGCGGAGCCCCGGTACCGGGCTGGAACGGGCCGAGTCCGGTCGAAACGGCCATCGCCCGCCAAGTATAGAAACGGCGAACGCCGATCGCCGCGAGCGGCTACGCGCCGGCGGTTTCCTCGTCGTCCGGCGGCGGCGCGTTCTCCAGGATGCAGTCCATCAGGCTGGGAATCCCCGGCTCCCAACTCAGCGTCCCCTTCGCCTGCCAGACGAAACCGAGATGTTCGAGCGCTTTGGCCGCCTCGCCGATACCCGGCCCGCCCCCGCCGCTTCGCGCGATGGCCCGGTCGAGCGCGGCGTCGCTGAGACGGGCCTCGTCCTGAAACGCCGCCGCCACCGCCCGCGCCGCCGGAAGCAGGGCCCTCTCCTTCAATTCCCGGTAGCGGTCGGAGTAGTAGCGGTTCCGCCGGATCTCGAACTCCCCGGCGGCTTCCTCCGCGACGGCCATCGTCACCGAGCCCGCTCCGCCGCCGGCCCCGCGCACCCGGTCCCACACCGCCCGGCCCCACAACTGGACGAAGAACGGATACCCGTGACTCTCCCGGACGATGTGCGCCAGCGCCTCCTCCTCGACGCCGATCCCGTCGTCGGCCAGCGGCCGGAGGATTGCCTCCCCGGCCGCCCTCTCGTCCAACCGGCCGAGCGGGAGTTGCCTGGCCCGGTTCCAGAAAGACGCTTCCATTTCGGAGAGCCGAGCCCGCAGGTCGGGCGTCCCGGCGAGGACCAGCAGGAACGGCGCCTCGCTCCCCGCCGCCTGCGCGGCGTTCAGCAACCACTGCCCCACCTCCGGCTTCAGCGTATGCGCCTCGTCCAACAGGATCAGCAGGGGTTTGGCCCTCGCGCGCGCCTCGAGCGCCTCCGCGAGCAACAACGGCCGATCGTCGCCCCGGCGCAGCGAAACCCCCACCCCGGCCACCGAGACGCTCTCCGGCGCGATCTTCCGCAGCCACGAACCGAGCCCCAGCCGCGCCACGAAGTCGCCCGGCGACGGGATCTCCGACCCGACCAACCAATGCGCGTCCAACGCGCCGTCCGCGGCGGCCTCCCGCTTCGCCCACCGGAGCAGCGCCGTCTTCCCGTTACCCCGCGGCCCGTAGAGGAGGATTTCGCCGGACGCCGACCGGCCGCGCCGAAGAGTGTCGAAGTACCTGCGGAACAGCGTCTGCTCCTCTTCCCTTCCGGCCAGGTAGGGAGGCGGCCTCCCGGTGCCGGGCTGGAACGGGCTGAGTCGGCTCGGAACGGGCATCGCCCGCCAAGTATAGGAACGCCGAACGCCGGTCCGCCCCGAGCCGCTATCCGCCGATGTCGTCGGCGTCGTCCGGCGGCGGCGCGTTCTCCAGAATGCAAGGGCCGCAGCGCTCGAACCGGCCCTCCTCCCGAAACGCCGCCGCCACCGCCCGGCCGCCGGGAGCAACTCCCTCTTCGCCAGTTTCCCCGGTAGCGGTCGAAGTAGCGGCGATCCCGCCGGATATCGAAAGTACGGATGCGACCGCGCCCCCGACTGCTCCGGGGGCCGCCGCCTCAGGTGAACCGGAGCGCGACGAACAGGAGGCCGAGGGCGGCGATCATCACCATTCGTTGGTTGCTCGCCTGTTTGTTCATCATGGCGACCAACTCCGCCCGGAGCGCGGAGATGTCGGTGCGCACCTCGGCGATCTCCGAGCGCACCTCGGCGATCTTCGTGTCCATCCTCGCGGTCAACTCGGTCCGCAGGCCCTGGATGTCCTTCTTCGTGGAGGCCTCCAGGCGTTCGATGTCCGCCTTCGTGGCCAGGCGGGTTCCCGCGTGGGCCACGATCGTGACGATGGCTTCCGCCTGCGGGGTGGCGAAGCCCGCCTTCTCGAGTTGGCGGGCGGCCTGGAGGGTGTCCACGAGGGGCGGCATATACGACCGCGCCTCCGACCGGGCCGGGGGCCGCCGCCTCAGGTGAACCGGAGCGCGACGAACAGGAGGCCGAGGGCGGCGACCATCACCATCCGATGGTTGCTCGCCTGTTTGTTCATCATGGCGACCAACTCCGCCCGCAGCCCGGAGATGTCGGTGCGCACCTCGGCGACCTCCGCGCGCACCTCGGCGATCTTCGTGTCCATTCTCGCGGTCAACTCGGTCCGCAAGCCCTCGATGTCCTTGGTCACGCGTTCGATGTCCGCCTTCGTGGCCAGGCGGGTTCCCGCGTGGGCGACGATCGTGACGATGGCTTCCGCCTGCGGGGTGGCGAAGCCCGCCTTTTCGAGTTGGCGCGTGGCCTGGAGAGTGTCGACGAGGGGCGACATGACGGGAACCTCCTCGACGAGGAGCGCGGCCTCGTCTTCGGGAGGATCGTAGCGCGCCGGACTGCTCGCCGGCGGACGCCCGGGATGCGGCGACGCGCGACCGTCCACCGGGCGGACTAGAACCGGAGGGTGCCGCGGAGGCCGAGGCGGAGGTAGGCCGGGGTGTCGCTGTACGAGGCGCGTTCGCCGGACAACTCCAGGTCGAACATCCGGCCCGGGCTCAGGGGGTCGCCGTAGCGGAGGCCGAAGCGCACCCGGTTCCGGCCGTCGCCGGCGCCGTAGTCGGTGAACGGGGTGAAGACGCCGGGGAGCGGGCCGGCGGGGAAGCCGTAGCCGAACCGGGCCTCGAAGGCGCCGCCTTCCGGACGCCGGGCGGCGGCGGCGCCGGCGCCGGTGAACAGGTTGGCGTCCGGGCGCCAGAGCGCGTCCTGCCCGCCCCGGCCGCCCCAGGTCGGGGCCAGCGAGAAGGACAACCCCGCGCCGTCCTGCCTCGGCTGGAGGAGCGCCGTCAGCCCGGCCCCCCGCTCCCGGAAGCCGTCCTCGCTGTGCGCCGCCAGCATCCGGCCCTGCGCCTCCAGGCGGAACCGCGTTCCCGCCGTGAGCCGCAGCCCGCCGGCCAACTCCAGGCCCCGGCCGGTCACTTCGGTGTCCCCGTCCGCCCGCGCCGACACCGTCGCGAACGGCTCCACCGCGCCGCCCCCGCCGAGACCCTGGCGGAACCGGGTCTCCACGCCCGCCCGCAGGCGGAAGGCCCGCGCTTCGAGGCCGCCGGAGACGCCCGCGCCGGACGCGGTGGCCAGCCGGCTCAGCCCGGCGTCCCCCCGGACCGCCAGTTCCAGGCCCTCGCCGGCGCCCGCCACCCGCAGCCGCAGCCCGACCAGGCCCATCCCCAGCGACAGGGACTGCGACTCCCGGCCCCGTTCGCCGCGGTCGGTTTCCAGGGTCCCGGAACCCGCGCCGCCGATCGCCCAGAACTCCGTCCGGTCGGTGGGCCGGACGCTGGCGTAGGGCAGGACGCTGGTGATCCGCGCCGTGGTCTCGCCGGTCCCGGTGGTCTCCCCGGCGAACGAGTAGTCCGCCCGGCCGAAGGTCCGGGCGACCGCCAGCCCCGCGAGCCAGGAGTCCCCGGAGACATCCGCGCCCACATACGGCGTCCGCAGGTCGCCGGAGTAGGCGGCGCCCGCCGCCGGGGCGCCTTCGAAGGACACCAGGTCGCCGGCGCCCCACAGGCCCCAGCGGAGGCCGCCGTCGTCCGCGCCGCCCGTCCCGGAGCGGCCGCCCTCGTCGTCCTGCCCGAAAGTCAGGGCGAAACTGTCCCGCACCGGGTCGAAGCCTTCGAGCGACGCCGCGTTCTCCAGCGGGCGCTCGCCCCGGAACAGGGTCTGGACGCCGAGCGCGGCGTTCTCCAGCCCGCCGACCGGCAGGCCGCCGTTCCCGCCGGAGAGCGCGGTCATCGTCAGCCGGCTGCTCCCGCCCCGCGCCTCCATCCGCCGCCCGATCACCTCGGAAGCGCTCGACAGGAAGCCCCGGCCCATCCCGGTGAGGGTCTCGGCGACCACCGCCGCCTCCGCCGGGTCCGCCACCACGGTTACCGCGAAGGACTGCTCCGCGCTCCCGGCGCGGTTCGACGCCGTAACCGTCACCGAGGCCTCGCCTTCGGTCAGCGGCGACACCGAGACCACCGCCGCCCCGGTGAGCAGCGCCGACGCCACCCCCGGCGCGGACGACGAAGCCGCGTAGCGCTCCGCCCCGGAGAAGGCCGCCGCCACTTCCACCGGGTGCGGATCCGCGCCGGCGATCAGCGTCAGCGCCGGGAGCGTCCCCACCGCCCGCGGCGGCGAGATCCCCCGCACCGGGTGCTCCGGCTGGTCGGCGAGCGCCGGGTGCGACAGGTCCACCCGCTGGCCGGGAACCCCGGTAACCGCCGAAGGAACCGCATCCTGCGGGACGGAGACGCCGTTCTCGTCCCAGTCACCTTCGACCACCCGGTAGGCGAAGCGCAGCGCCGCCGTCCCCGCCCCCGACCGGTAGCCCGCCGGGCGAGCCGAGAGCCCCACCGTCAGCGGCAGCGACGGCGTCCCGGACACCCGCGCCGGCGAACTGAACTCCACCGCCACCTCCACGGTCTGCCCCACCCGGTAGGCGACCCCGTCCGGCGGGGTGGAGGAGATCCGCACCTCCCGCACCGTCAGCGGGTCGATCCCCCGCACCCGGTGCTCCGCGCCGCCGGAGACCCCCCGGTGGCCGAGGGCCACCCGCTGGCCCGGCGCGCCGGAGACCGCCCCGGCGAGGGTGTTCGCGGTCACCTCCACCCCGTCCTCGTCCCAGTCCGGGATCTCCACCGGGTAGCCGAACCGCAACTTCGCCGTGCCCGAACCGGCCAGGTAGGCCGCCGTCCGGGGCGAGCCGCCCAGGGCCAACTTCAGGCTCGCCGCGCCGCCCACCCGGGCCGGGCCGCTGAACGCCACTTCCACGGTGATCGTCTCGCCGGCCCGGTAGAAGGCCCCGTCCGCCGGGCTGGAGACCAGCGAGACGCCGGTAACGGTGAGCGCGGCCTCCGGCGGGGGCGGGGGCGGCGGCGCGGTCCGGGCGTCCACCCGGTGCGCCGGGTCGTCGTCGAGGCCCCCGTGCGCCAGCGCCACCTCGTCGCCGCGCAGCGTGCGGATCTGCCCCGGGCGGAACGGGTTGGGCGGGACCGAGATCCCGTCCCGGTCCAGGTCGCCGGCGGCCACCCGGTAGCGGAACACCACCCGGGCGCTTCCCGCGCCTTCGCGGTACGCCGCCGTCCGCGCCTCGTCGCCCACCGTCAGCGCCAGCCGCTCCCGCCGGTTGACGGACACCGCCTCGCTGAAGGCCGCCAGGAAGACCACCGTTTCACCCTCCCGGTAGGCGTCGCCGTCCGCCGGCGCCGAGACGATCGACAGGGAGACGACGCGCGGCTCGCCGGCGGCCGGGGCGCCGCCCCCGCCTCCGCCGCCGCCCCCGCCGCCGCCGGGGTCGCTCGCCGGGGTCGGGGGCGCCAGCGCGAACTGGCCGTCGTCGGCCACCGCGTGGACGCCCAGCGCCAGGTTCGCCGGGTTCGGGTTGGCTTCCTGGGCCGCCACCCCGTCGGTGATCGACCCGCCGTTCAGGTCGAGCGCCCCCGAACCGATGCTGATCCCGTTCGGGTCCTCGTCGCCCGGCAGCACCCGGTACTCGAACAGCAGGCCCCGGAGGTCGTCGGTCTGCCCGGTGTAGCGCGCCGTAACCACCTCCATCCCCGGCGTTCCCCCCTGGCCCCGGCGCAGCACGCCGGAAGTCACGGCCCGCGCCGAGGTCCCGCCGCCCAGCGTCAGCCGCAGCAACGGCATCCCGCTCACCGCCACCGGCTCCGAGAACCGGACTTCCACCCCGATCGAGTCGCCCGGCGCGAAGGTTCCCCCGGCGCCGCTCCCCCGCCCGGAGAGAACCACCCCGACCACCGTCGGCTGCCGGTCGTCCGAGGCGCTCCCCGCCACCGGCAGGTCCGCGTCGTTCGCGAAGGCGTGGTCGCCGAGGCCGAGGGCGGCGGCCGTCCCCCCGCCGTCCACGATCGTCCCGCCGTTCAGCGCGAGCGCCGAGGCCGCGATGCCGAGACCGTTCGCGTCGGCGTCCGCGGCGACCACGGAGTAGCGGAAGACCAGCGTGGAAGTCCCGCTGCCGGAGGCGTAGTCCGCTTGGCGGGTGGCCGAGCCGATGGTGAGCGCCAACTGCGGCGTCCCGGTAACCGTCACCGGCTCGGAGAAGGAGACCCCCACCGCGACGACATCGCCGGCGATGTACGCGCCCCCCGCGCCGTTCCCCGGGTACGCGGAAGACACCGTTACATCGATCACCGTCGGCGCCACCACATCGGCGCCGTCGCCGTCCACCACGATCTCCGGGTCGGCGTCGAAGGCGTGGCCGCCGAGGCGCAGGTCGGCGTCCTTGCCGCCGCCCACCCGCTCGCGGATCCGGCCGCCGGAGGGGGTCAGCGCCGAGGAGCCGATCCCGACCCCGTCGGCGTCCTCGTCCGACCGCTGCACGGTGTAGCGGAACCGCTGGAGGCGGCGGTCGAGGCTCGAGGAATGCCAGCGCGCCGGACGCCGCGCGTTCCCGACGGTCAGCGCCACCTGCGGCGTCCCGCTCACCGAGACCGGCTCCGAGAAGCGCACCTCCACCTGGATCACATCGCCGGCGATATAGACCCCGTTCGCCCCGTTCCCCGGCCAGGCCGCCGACACGGACAGCCCCACCACCGTCGGCGCCCGGGTGTCCGAGCCGCCGCCCGAAACGACCGCGTCCCCGTCGGTGATCGCGTGCCCGGCCAGCGACAGGTTCGCGTTGTTCGGGGTGGACGCCCGGTCGACGATCGCCCCGCCGTTCAGCGCGAGCGCGGCCGCCCCGATGCTGATCCCGTCGGCGTCGGAGTCCGCGAGCGCCACCCGGTAGCGGAACGACAGCGCCGGCGTCCCGCTGCCGGCGGCGTAGTCCGCCTGGCGCGTCCCCGCCCCGATGCCGAGCGCCAACTGCGGCGTCCCGGTGACCCGCACCGGCTCCGAGAACTCCACCACCACCTCGATCGTGTCGCCGGAGATGTACGCCCCGTCGAGGCCGTTCCCCGGGAAGGCCGCCGAAATCGAGACCCCGCGCACCGTCGGCGCGCGCACATCCGCCCCGTTCCCGTCCACCCGGATCGCGTTCGCGCCGACGACCGTCCGGCTCCCCGACTGGTCGGGGGCGTTCCCCCGGTCGTCCTCGATCGTCCCGCCCAGCGGCGAAACGCCGAGCGCCAGCCCGTCGGTGTCCGCGTCCGCGGACTGCACCACATAGGCGAACGAGAGCGTGTCCGTCCCCGAACCCGCGCGGTAGGCCGCCGACCGGGAGGTCGTCCCGACGAAGAACGACAGCGAGGCCGCCCCGGTAACCGTCACCGGCTCGGAGAACTCCGCGGCAACCGAGATCACATTCCCGGCGATGAACGCGCCGCTCGCGCCTTCGCCGGTCCCGGAGAAGGTGAAGGTGTCCGCCGTCGGCGCCGGGTCGGTCCCGTCCCCGTCCACCTTCGACGCGCTCTCGTTCGCGATCTCGTAACCGGTGAGGTCGAGGTTCGCGGCCTGGTTCCGGTTGTCGCGGATGGTCCCGCCGTTCAACTGCAGGGCGTTCGCCGCGATGCCGAGCCCGTCCGCGTCCTCGTCGGCCGTCACCACCGTGTAACGGAACAACTGGCGGCTCGCGTCCGACCCGGCGGCGGCCCAGGCCGCCTGGCGGGTTCCGCTGGTCAGGCCGAGCGCCACCTGCGGCCGGCCGGACACCCTCACCGGCTTGTGGAACCGCACTTCCACTTCGATCACATCGCCGGCGATGAAGGTATCGGGGCCGCCGCGCCTCCGCCCCGAAACCGACATCCCGGTTACGAACGGCGCCCGCGCGTCCTCGCCGTCGCCGTCCACCGCGTACCGCTCCACCTCGGAGAAGTCCACGGCGCCGAGACCCAGCACCGCCGCGTTGCTCGCGCCGTCCGCGATCGTCCCGCCGTTCAGCCCGAGCGCCGAAGCGCCCACCCGGACGCCGGCCGGGGCGTCGTCCACCGCCTGCACGAGGTAGCGGAAGGACACCACCTCGCCGCCCGCGCCGGCCACCGCGATCCGCTCGGCGTAGCGCGTCCGGACCCCCACCGTCAGCGCGAGGCGCGGCGTCCCGCCGGTGGTCGTAACCGTTACCGGCTCGTCGAAGTGCAGGTCCACCCGAATCGGGTCGCCTTCGATGAACGCCCCGCCGTCGCCGTTCCCGGAAGCCGCGAGCGCCGCCCGGACCACCCGCGGGACGCGGACATCGGTCCCGCTGCCGGTTACCACCGCGTCGCCGTTGCTGATCACATGCGTCCCGAGGGCCAGCGCGGCGTCGTTCCCCGCCCGGTCCTCGATCGTCCCGCCGTTCAGCGCGAGCGCCGAAGCCCCGACGCTGACCCCGTTCGCGTCGGTGTCCGCGGTAACCACGGTGTAGCGGAACTCCAGCGCCGTCGTCCCGCTGCCGGAGGCGTAGGCGGCCTGGCGGGCGCTCGACCCGACGGTGATCTCCACCTGCGGCGCCCCGGTTACCACCACCGCTTCGTCGAACTCCACGGTTACCACCAGGTCGTCGCCGGCGATGAAGACGCCGCTCGCGCCCTGCGCGCTGCCGGAAACCGTTACCCCGGCCACCGTCGGCGCCCGGACATCGGCCCCGTCCCCGTCCACCACGACTTCGCCGTCGGAGATCTCATGCCCGGAGAGGCTCAGCCGGGCGTTGTTGTTCCCCCGGTCGCGGATCGTCCCGCCGTTCGTCCGGAGCGCGTTCGTCCCGATGCTCAGCCCGTTCGAGTCGTCGTCGCCGGTAACCACGGCATAGCGGAACTCGTGCTCCGTCCGGCGGCCGGCCGCGCTGACCCAGTCGGCGTAGCGCGTCCCGGTGGCCAGGGTGAGCGCCACCCGCGGCGACCCGGTTACCTCCACCGGCTCGGAGAAGGTGATCGTTACGCTGACTTCGTCGCCGGCGATCAGCGTCCCCGACTGGCCGCTCGGCGGCTGGCGCGGCGCGACCGTTACGCCGGCGACCGTCGGCGCCACCACATCGGCGCCGCTCCCGTCCACCTCGAAGGCGGCGTCGTCGGTTACGGCGTGCATCCCGAGCCCCAGCGCCGCGTTGTTGTTCGCGCCGTCCGTCATCGTCCCGCCGTTCAGGGCCAGCGCCCCGGCGGCGACGGAGATCCCGTTCGCGTCGGCGTCGCCGCTCGCCACGGTGTAGCGGAAAGTCAGCGAGGTCCTCCGGTTCCCCGAAACGAAGTCCGCCTGCCGGGCCTGGTTCCCGATGGTGATCTCCACCTGCGGCGTCCCGGTAACCGTGATCGCTTCGTCGAAGTACACGGTTACCGTGAGGACATCGTCGGCGATGAAGGTCCCGTTCGCGCCCTGCGCGGTCCCGGAGAGCAGGAGGCCGGTAACCCTCGGCGCGACCGCGTCCGCGGCGCTCCCGTTCACCCGGAAGTCGCCGTCGTTGCTCACCGCGTGCGTTCCGAGGCCCAGCGCCGCGTCGTTGCCGGCGGCGTCGCGGATCGTCCCGCCGTTCGCGGCGAGCGCGGTCGTCCCGATGCTGAGCCCGTTGGCGTCGGTGTCCCCGCTCTGCACGGTGTAGCGGAAGACCAGCGTGTTCCCGCCGCCGGAGGAATAGACCGCCTGCCCGGCGCCGCTCCCGAGGGTGAGCGCCACCTGCGGCGAACCGGTAACCGTTACCGGCTCGCTGAACTCCACGGTTACCTCGATCCGGTCGCCGGCGATGAAGATGCCGTTCGCGCCCTGCGGCCGGCTGCCCGACAGCGCGAGGCCGGTTACCGTCGGCCGGACCGCGTCCGCCGCGGCGCCGTCCACCTCGAAGTTCGCGTCGTCGGTGATCGCGTGGTCGCCCAGGTCGAGCGCCGCGTCGTTGCTCGAGGCGTCGCGGATCCTCCCGCCGGCCCGGTCGAGGGCCGAGGTCCGGACGGAGATCCCGTTCCCGTCGGAGTCCGCGGCCACCACGGTGTAGCGGAAGACCAGCGCGGCCGTCCCGGCGCCGGAGGCGTAGGCCGCCGCGCGCGTCCTCGACCCGACGGTGAGCCATACCCGCGGCGTCCCGGTAACCGTTACGACCTCGTCGAACTCCACGGTTACCGCGATTTCGTCGCCGGCGATGAAGACGCCGTTCGCGCCCTGCGCGCTGCCCGAAAGCGAGACGCCGGAGACCCGCGGCCCCCGGACATCGGCGCCGCTCCCGGCCACCCGGAAGTCGGAGGCGTCGGTTACGGCGTGGCTGCCGAGGCCGAGCGCCGCGTCGTTGTTCGCGGCGTCCCGGATCATCCCGGAGTTCAGGGTGAGCGCCGAGGCGCCGACGGAGAGGCCGTTCGCGTCGGCGTCCGCGGTTACCACGGTGTAGCGGAACACCAGCGACGCCGCGCCGCTGCCGGAGGCGTAGTCCGCCTGCTTGTCCACCGCCCCGAAGGTCAGCGCCAACTGCGGGGTCCCGGTAACGGTTACCGGCTCGCTGAAGCCGACGGTTACCTCGATCACATCGTCGGCGATGAAGGTCCCGTTCTCGCCCTGCCCGGTCCCCGCCAGCGAGACCCCGGTAACCGTCGGCGCGACCATGTCCGAGGCGGCGCCGTTCACCGTGAAGCCGCTCCGGTCGCCGAGCGCGTGGGCTCCCAGGTCGAGCGTGGCGGTGTTGCCCGCCGCGTCCTCGACGGTCCCGCCGTTCAGCGCGAGCGCCGAAGCGCCGACGCTGACCCCGTTGGAGTCCGTGTCCGCGGTAACCACGGTGTAGCGGAACAGCAGCGAAGCCGTCCCGCTGCCGGAGACATACCCCGCCTGCCGGGCGTTCGCGCCGACGGTGATCTCCACCTGCGGGGTCCCGGTAACCGTTACCGGCTCGCTGAACTCGACGGTGACTTCGATCTCGTCGTCGGCGATGAACAGGCTGGCCCCGCCCTGCGGGGCGCCGGAGAGCGTTACGCCGGTTACCGTCGGCGGGATGGCGTCGGCGGCGCTCCCGTCCACCACCGCGTCGCCGTCGGTGATCGCGTGGTCGCCGAGGCCGAGGTTCGCCGGGTTGTTCGACCCGTCGCGGATCGCGCCGCCGCCCGTCGCGAGCGCCGACGACCCGACGCCGATCCCGTTGGAATCGCGGTCCGCGCGGACCACGGTGTAGCGGAACACCAGCGAAGCCGTCCCGCTGCCGGAGGCGTAGTCCGCCCGCCGCAGGCTCGGCCCGACATCGAGCCATACCCGCGGCGTCCCGGTAACCGTTACCGCTTCGTCGAACTCCACGGTTACCTCGAGGACATCGTCGGCGATGAAGACGCCGTTCTCGCCGCGGGCTTCCCCGGAGACGGTTACCCCGGTAACGCTCGGGCGCCGGACATCGGGGCCGCTCCCGTTCACCCGGAAGCCGGAGGCGTCGGTTACGGCGTGGCTGCCGAGGCCGAGCGACGCGTCGTTGCTCGCGCCGTCCCGGATCATCCCGGAGTTGAGCGCGAGCGCCGAGGCGCCGACGGAGAGGCCGTTCGCGTCGGCATCCGCCGTTACCACGGTGTAGCGGAACACCAGCGAAGCGGTCCCGCTGCCGGAGGCGTAGTCCGCCTGCTTCTCCACCGCCCCGAAGGTCAGCGCCAACTGCGGGGTCCCGGTAACGGTCACCGGTTCGCTGAAAGTCACGGTCGCTTCGATCACATCGTCGGCGATGAAGGTCCCGCTCGCGCCCTGGCCGCTCCCCGAGAGCGAGACCCCGGCCACCGTCGGGGCGACCATGTCCGTGGCCGCGCCGTTCACCGTGAAGCCGCTCTGGTCGCCGAGTGCGCGGGTTCCGAGGTCGAGCGTCGCGGCGTTGCCGACCAGGTCGCGGATGGTCCCGCCGTTCAGCCCGAGCGCCGAGGCCCCGACGGCGATGCCGTTCGAGTCGGTGTCCCCGGAGACGACGGTGTAGTGGAAGACCAACTCCGTCGTCCCGCTGCCGGAGGCGTAGTCCGCCTGCCGGATGTTCGCGCCGACGGTGAGCGCCAACTGCGGCGTCCCGACGACCGTTACCGGCTCGCTGAACTCCACGGTGGCGGCGATCTCGTCGCCGGCGATGAAGATCGCGCTCCCGCCCTGCGGGGCGCCGGAGAGGGTCACCCCGGTAACCGTCGGCGGGATGGCGTCGGAGGCGCTCCCGTCCACCGGCGCGCCGCTCTCGGTGAACGCGTGGTCGCCGATGCCCAGGTTCGCCGGGTTGTTCGACCCGTCGCGGATCGCCCCGCCGTTCAGGAAGAGCGCCGAGCCGGAGACGCCGATCCCGTTGGAGTCCCGGTCCCCGCTGACCACGGTGTAGCGGAACACCAGCGAAGCGGTCCCGCTGCCGGAGGCGTAGTCGGCCCGGCGGGTGTTCACGCCGACGGTGAGCCGCAGCGCCGGCGTCCCGGTAACCGTTACCTCCTCGTCGAACTCCACGGTCGCTTCGAGGACATCGCCGGCGATGAAGAGGCCGCTCGCGCCGCGCGCGGTCCCGCCGACCGTTACGCCGGCGACCTCCGGGCGGCGGACATCGGCGCCGCCCCCGTTCACCCGGAAGTCGGCGGCGTCGCCGAGGGCGTGGGTCCCGAGGCCGAGCGAGGCGGCGTTGTTCGCGGCGTCGCGGATCGTCCCGCCGTTCAGCCCGAGCGCCGAAGCGGCGACGGCGACCCCGTCGGCGTCGGTGTCCCCGGCGACGACGGCGTAGCGGAAGACCAACTCCGTCGTCCCGCTGCCGGAGGCGTAGTCGGCCTGGCGGGGGGTGCTGCCGATGGTCAGTTCCACCTGCGGGGTCCCCATGACCGAAGCCGCCTCGTTGAAGGAGACGGTTACCGAGATCGCGTCGCCGGCGATGAACCTCCCGTCCTGGCCCTGCCCGACCCCGGAGAGCGAGACGCCGGTAACGAAGGGCCCGATCGCGTCGGCGGCGGCGCCGTTCACCGTGAACCCCGAGGCGTCGCTCACCGCGTGGGTTCCCAGGCCGCGCGCGGCGTTGTTGCCGGCGGCGTCGCGGATCGTCCCGCCGTTCAGCGTCAGCGCCGAAGCGCCGACGGAGATTCCGTTCGCGTCGGTGTCCCCGGCGGCCACGGTGTAGCGGAACACCAGCGAGGAGGTCCCGCTGCCGGAGGCGTAGTCCGCCTGCTTCGGCGCCGCGCCGACGGTGAACTCCAACTGCGGCGTCCCGACGACGGTTACCGGCTCGCTGAACTCCACGGTCGCGGTGATCTCGTCGCCGGCGCGGAAGACGCCGAACGCGCCCTGCGCCCGGCCGGACAGCGTTACCCCGGTAACGGTCGGCGCGACCCCGTCCGCCGCCGACCCGTTCACCTCGAAGTCGGCGTCGTCGGTGATCGCGTGGTCGCCGAGGCCGAGCGCCGCGTTGTTGGCCGCGTCGTCGCGGATCGTCCCGCCGTTCAGGTCGAGCGAGGAGACGCCGATCCCGTTCGGGTCGCGGTCCCCCCGCGCCACGGCGTAGCGGAAGACCAGGGAGGCCGTCCCGCTGCCGGACACATAGGACGCGTAGCGGGTCGCCGAGCCGATCCGCAGCGCCGCCCGCGGCGTTTCGGTAACCGTAACCACCTCGTCGAACTCGACCGTTACCTCGATCTCGTCGCCGGCGATGAAGACGCCGCTCGCGCCCTGGGCGCTGCCGGAGAGTGACACCCCGGCGACCGCCGGCGCGCGGCCGTCCCCGGCGGCGCCGTCCACCGTGAAGTCGGCGGCGTCAGTGATCGCGTGCGTCCCGAGGCCGAGCGCGGCGTCGTTGTTCGCCGCGTCCTTGATCGTCCCGGAGTTCAGCGTCAGCGCCGCAGCGCCGACCGAGATCCCGTTCGCGTCGGCGTCCGCCGCAACGACGGTGTAGCGGAACAGCAGCGAAGCCGTCCCGCTGCCGGAGACATACGCCGCCGGCTTCGTCGGCGGCGTCCCGATGGTCAGGGCGACCTGCGGGGCGCCGGTAACGGTTACCGGCTCGTCGAACTCCACGGTTACTTCGAGGACATCGTCGACGATGAAGGTCCCGCCCGCGCCCTGCGCGCTCCCGGAGAGCGTTACCCCGGCGACCGCCGGCGACCGGCCGTCCGCGGCGCCGCCGTTCACCGTGAAGTCGGCGGCGTCGCTGATCGCGTGGGTCCCGAGGCCGAGCGAGGCGGCGTTGCCGGCGTCGTCGTCGATCCCCCCGCCGTTCAGCGCGAGCGCCGAGGCGCCGACGGCGATCCCGTTCGAGTCGGCGTCCGCGGCCACCACGGTGTAGCGGAACACCAGCGAGGCCGTCCCGCTGCCGGAGACATACCCCGCCTGCTTCGGCCCCGTCCCGACGGTCAGGGCGACCTGCGGGGTTCCGGTAACCCGCACCGGCTCGCTGAAGTCCACGGTTACCGAAATGGCGTCCCCGGCGATGAAGACGCCGCTCGCGCCCTGCGCGCTGCCCGAGAGCGTTACCCCGACAACCGTCGGCGCGACCGCGTCCGCCGCCGACCCGTTCACCTCGAACGCGGCGGCGTCGGTGATCACATGGTCACCGAGGCCGAGCGCCGCCGCATTGGTCGCGGCGTCCGCGATCCCCCCGCCGTTCAGGTCGAGCGCCGAGGCGCCGACGGAGATCCCGTTGGAGTCGCGGTCCCCGGCGGCCACGGCGTAGCGGAACGAAAGCGAGGTCGTCCCGCTGCCGGAGACATAGCCCGCGTACCGGACGGCGTTCCCGATCGTCAGCGCCGCGCGCGGCGTCCCGCTGACGGTTACCTCTTCGTCGAACTCCACGGTTAGCGTGATGGCGTCGCCGGCGATGAAGACGCCGTTCGCGCCCTGCCCGCTCCCGGAGAGCGACGCCCCGGCAACCCTCGGCGCGACCCGGTCCGGCGCCGACCCGTTCACCGCGAACCCGGCGGCGTTGACCACCGCCGTCCCCAGGGAGAGCGCCGCGTTGTTCGTGCCGTCCGTGATCGCCCCGCCGTTCAGCCCCAGCGCCGAGGCGCCGATGCTGATCCCGTCGGCGTCGGCGTCGGCGCTCACCACGGCGTAGCGGAAGACCAGCGAAGTCGTCCCGCTGCCGGAGACATAGTCCGCGAGCCGGTTGTTCGCGCCGATGTAGAGGGTCACCTGCGGCATCCCGGTAACCGTCACTTCCTCGTCGAAGTCCACGGTTACCTTGATCTCGTCGCCGGCGATGAAGACGCCGCCCGCGCCCTGCGCCGAGCCGGAGAGCGCCTTCCCGGTTACCGCCGGGGCGCGGCCGTCGGCGGCCGACCCGTTCACCGTGAAGGCGCTGTCGTCGGCGAGGGCGTGGGTCCCGAGGCCGAGCGCCGCGTCGTTGGAGGCGGCGTCGCGGATCGTCCCGTTGTTCAGCCCGAGCGCCGAAGCGGCGACGGCGATCCCGTTCGCGTCCGTGTCCGCGGCCGCCACGGTGTAGCGGAACACCAGCGAGGTCGTCCCGCTGCCGGAGACATACCCCGCCTGCCGGGCGTTCGCGCCGATGGTCAACTCCACCTGCGGCATCCCGGTAACCGTTACGGTCTCGCTGAAGTCCACCGTAACGGTGATCTCGTCGCCGGCGATGAAGACGCCGCCCGCGCCCTGCGCGCTGCCCGAGAGCGCCGCCCCGGTTACGGTCGGCGCGATGGCGTCCGTCGCGCTCCCGTCCACCACCGCATCGCCGTCGGTGACGGCGTGGTCGCCGAGGCCGAGCGCCGCGTCGTTGCCCCGGGCGTCGCGGATGGTCCCGCCGTTCAGCGAGAGCGCCGAAGGCCCGACGCTCAGCCCGTCGGAGTCGGAGTCCGCCGCGACGACGGTGTAGCGGAAGACCAGCGAGGTGGTCCCGCTGCCGGAGGCGTAGTCCGCGTACCGGACCGCGCTCCCGATGGTGAGCGCCACCCGCGGCGTCCCGCCGACCGTCGCCGCGTCGTCGAACTCGAGGGTTACCACGATCGTGTCGCCGGCGATGAAGGTTCCCATGGCGCCGCGCGCTTCCCCCGAGACCGTTACCCCGGAGACCCGCGGGCCGGTGACATCGGATCCGCTCCCGGCCACCGCGAAGCCGGCGGCGTCGCTGACCACATGGCTGCCGAGGCTGAGCGCCGCGTTGTTGTTCCCGGCGTCCCGGATCGTCCCGGAGTTCAGCCCCAGGGCCGACGGCCCGATGCTCAGCCCGTTCGGGTCGGCGTCCCCGGAGACCACCGTGTAGCGGAAGAGGAGCGAAGCCGTCCCGCTGCCGGAGACATACTCCGCATGTTTCGTCGCCGTCCCGATGGTCAGCGCGACCCGCGGCGCCCCGGCAACCGTTACCGGCTCGCTGAAGGCGACGGTTACCTCGATGGCGTCGCCGGCGATGAAGGCCCCGTCCGCGCCCTGCGCGCCCGGCGCCGGGGCGGAGAGGGTGAGCCCGGTAACCGTCGGGACGACCGCATCCGCCCGCGCCGGCTGCACGAACCAGGAGCCGGAGGCGACCGCGTGGGTCCCGAGGCCGAGCGCGGCGTTGTTGCCCGCGCCGTCCGCGATCGTCCCGCCGTTCAGCGCGAGCGCCGAAGCGCCGATGACCAGACTCCCGTTCGGGTCCGCGGCGACCACGGTATAGCGGAACTCCAGCGAAGTCCCGCCGCTGCCCGAGACATACCCGGCCTGCCGGGTCATGGTCCCGATGGTGAGCGCCACCTGCGGGGTCCCGCCCGTCGTCGTAACCGTTACCGGCTCGCTGAACGCGACGGTAACGATGATCTCGTCGCCGGCGATGAAGGTGGGCGTCCCGGCGAAGACGCCCTGCGCGACCTCCGCGATGGCGAGGCCGGTAACCGTCGGCGAGGCCGTGTCCGACGCCGACCCGGCCACCGTGAAGGCGCCGTCGTCGCTGACGGCGTGGCTTCCCAGGCCGAGCGCCGCGGCGTTCCCCGCGGCGTCCCGGATCGCCGCCCCTCCGGTCAGCGTCAGCGCCGAGGCGCCGACGGCCACCCCGTTCGGGTCGGCGTCCCCGGTTACCACGGCGTAGCGGAAGAGCAGCGTGGTCGTCTCGCTGCCGGAGACATACCCCGCCTGCCGGAGGTTCGGGCCGACGGTGAGCGCCAGCCGCGGCGTCCCGGTAACGGTTACCGGTTCGCTGAACTCGACCGCCGCGGTGATTTCGTCCCCGGCGATGTAGGCGCCGGCGGTCCCCTGCGGCGAGCCGGCGACCAGCCGGACGCCGGCGACCCTCGGCGCGACCACATCCGAGCCGCCCCCGGCCACCCGGAAGCCGGAGGCGTCGGTGATGGCGTGGGTTCCGAGGTCCAGCGCCGCATTGTTGTTCGCGGCGTCCTCGATCGTCCCGGAGTTCAGCGTGAGCGCCCCGGCGCCGACGGAGATCCCGTTCCCGTCGGTGTCCCCGGAGACGACGGTGTAGCGGAATACCAGCGAAGTCGTCCCGCTGCCGGAGACATACCCCGCCTGGCGGGTGTCCGCGCCGATGGTCAGCGCCACCTGCGGCTCGCCGGTAACCGTCGCCGCCTCGCCGAACTCGACGGTAACCGTGATCTCGTCGCCGGCGATGAAGACGCCGCCGGCGCCCTGCCCGGTCCCCGAGAGCGAAACCCCGGTGACCGACGGCCCGACCCCGTCCGTCGCCGCCCCGTTCACCGTGAAGCCGCTCTGGTTCCCCAGGACATGGGTCCCGAGGCCCAGCATCGCGGCGTTGCCGTTGGTATCCGCGATCGTCCCGGAGTTCAGGGTCAGCGCCCCGGCGGCGACGGAGACCCCGTTCGCGTCGGTGTCCGCGGCCACCACGGTGTAGCGGAACGCCAGCGAAGTCGTCCCGCTGCCGGAGGCGTACGCCGCCTGCCGGATGTTCGCGCCCACGGTGAGCGCCAACTGCGGCGCCCCGGTAACCGTTACCGACTCGCTGAAGGTGACCGTCGCCTCGATCACATCCCCGGCGATATAGACGCCGCTCGCGCCCTGCGGCCCCGGCGGCGGGCCGGCCAGCGCGAGGCCGGTCACCGTCGGCGGGATGGCGTCGGCGGCGGTCCCGTCCACCACCGCCTCCCCGTCGGTGATCGCGTGGACGCCGAGGCCCAGCGAGGCGTCGTTGGCGGCGGCGTCGCGGATCGTCCCGCCGTTCAGCGAGAGCGCCGACGGGCCCACGCTCACCCCGTCGGCGTCGGCGTCCGCCGCGACCACCGGGTAGCGGAACACCGGCGAAGCCGTCCCGCTGCCGGAGGCGTACGCGGCGTACCGGGTGGTCGTCCCGACGACGAGCGCCACCCGCGGCGCCCCGGTAACCGTTACCGCCTCGTTGAAGGCCACCGTTACCTCGATCGTGTCCCCGGCGATGAAGACGCCGCCCTGGCCGCGCGCTTCGCCGCCGACGCTCAGGCCGGTAACCGTCGGGCCGACCGCGTCGGCGGCGGCGCCGTTCACCCGGAAGCCGGGAGCGGCGGCGAGGGCGTGGGGCCCGAGGCCGAGCGGCGCGTCGTTGCTCGAAGCGTCCCGGATCGTCCCGCCGTTCAGCGAAAGCGCCGAGGCGCCGATCCCGATCCCGTCGGCGTCGGCGTCGGCGGCGGCGACGGCGTAGCGGAACACCAGCGAGGTCGTCCCGCTGCCGGAGACATACCCCGCCTGCCGGATCGCCGAGCCGACGGCGAGGGCCACCTGCGGGGTCCCGGTAACCGTCGCCGCCTCGTGGAACTCCAGGGTTACCGAGATCCGGTCCCCGGCGGTGAAGATCCCTCTCGCGCCCTGCGGCGTCCCGGAGAGCGAGAGGCCGGTAACCGTCGGGCCGACCGCGTCGGGGCCGCTCCCGGCGACCACGAAGTCGCCGTCGTTGCTGAAGGCGTGGGCGCCGAGGCCGAGCGCCGCGGCGTTCCCCGCCCGGTCCGCGATCGCCGCGCCGTGCAGGCCGAGCGCCGAGGCCCCGACGCTGATCCCGTTCGAGTCGGCCTGCGCCGACTGCACCTCGTAGCGGAACACCAGGTCGGCGCCGCTCGATTCCGAGGCGGAATACGAGGCGAAAGTGGAGCCGCTCGCGAGGGTGATCGCGAGGGCCGGCCCCCCGGGAACGGAGGTAACGGTTACGGACTCCGAGAAACGGACCCGGATCCGGATCACATCCGCGGCGATGAAGGCGCCGCTCGCGCCCTGCCCGATTCCCGACGCCGACACCCCGACGACCGTCGGCGCCACGGTGTCCGCGGCGCTGCCGTTCACCACCGCTTCGCCGTCGGTGATCGCGTGGGAACCGAGGCCGAGCGAAGCGGCGTTCCCCGCCTCGTCGCGGATCGTCCCGTCGTTCAGCGCCAGCGCCGTCGCGCCGATGCTCAGCCCGTTCGAGTCGGTGTCGGCGGAGACCACGGCGTAGCGGAAGACCAGCGAAGCGGTCCCGCTGCCGGAGGCGTAGTCCGCCTGCCGGGTGGAGCCGCCGATGGTCAGCGCCACCCGGGGCGTCCCGGTTACCCGCACCGGCTCGTTGAAGTCCACGGTTACTTCGAGGACATCGTCGGCGATGAAGACCCCGTTCGGGCCGCGCGCCTCCCCGGAGACGGCTACCCCGGTTACCGTCGGGACGCCGGTGTCGGCGGCGCTCCCGTTCACGATGAAGCCGGCGGCGTCGGCGAGGGCGTGGTCGCCGAGGCCCAGCGAGGCGGCGTTCATGGCGGCGTCGACGATCGTCCCGCCGTTCAGCGCGAGCGCCGAGGCGCCGACGGCGACCCCGTCGGCGTCCGTATCGGCCCAGACCACGGTGTAGCGGAACACCAGGGAAGCCGTCCCGCTGCCGGAGACATACCCGGCTTGCCGGGCGGTCGTCCCGACGGTGAGGGCCACCTGCGGCGTCCCGGTAACCGTCGCCGCCTCGTGGAAGTCCACGGTTACCGAGATCCGGTCGCCGGCGGTGAAGACCCCGTTCGCGCCCATCCCGCTGCCGGAGAGCCTCACCCCGGTAACCGTCGGGCCGACGCCGTCCGAAGCGCCGCCGTTCACCGCGAAGCCGGCGGCGTTCGCCACCGCGTGGGCCCCGAGGCCCGGCGAGGCGGCGTTGTTCCCGCCGTCCACGATCGTCCCGTTGTTCAGGTCCAGCGCCGAAGCGCCGATGCCGATCCCGTCGTTGTCGAGGTCGGCGACCCGCACCGTGTAGCGGAACACCAGGTCGGCGCCGCTCGAGTCCGCCGCGGAATAACCGGCGCTGCCGCTCCCGCTCCCGACGGCGAGGACGAGGAGCGGGGTCCCGGTAACGGTTACCGGCTCCGAGAAGCGGACCCGGATCCGGATGACATCGCCGACGCGGAAGACGCCGCCCGCGCCGTTGGCGATTCCCGAGAGCGATACCCCGGTTACCGTCGGCGGGAGGGCGTCCGCGGCGCTCCCGTTGACCGCGAAGCCGGCGGCGTCGGTTACCGCGTGGGCGCCCAGGCCGAGCGCCGCGGCGTTGCCGGCGGCGTCGGCGATCCCCCCGCCGTTCAGTCCGAGCGCCGAGGCGCCGACGCTGATCCCGTCGTCGTCGCGGTCGGCGGCCCGCGCGGTGTAGCGGAACACCAGGTCCGCGCCGCTCGAGTCCGCCGCGGAGTAGCCGGCGGCGGCGCCGCCGCTGGCAAGGGTGAGCGAGAGGAGCGGGGTCCCGGTAACGGTTACCGGCTCGGAGAAGCGGACGCGGATCCGGATCACATCCCCGGCGCGGAAGACGCCGTTCGCGCCCTGCCCGGTCCCCGAGAGCGTTACCCCGGCCACCGTCGGGACGGTTACATCGGTCCCGCTCCCGGTAACGATGAAGTCGCTGTCGTTGGTAACCGCGGTTCCCAGGGAGAGCGCCGCGGCGTTGCCCGCGGCGTCCCGGATCTGCCCGCCGGCCAGCATGAGCGCTGAGGCGGCGACGCTGACCCCGTCCGCGTCGGCGTCCCCGGTTACCACGGCGTAGCGGAACACCAGCGAGGCCGTTCCGCTGCCGGAGGCGTAGGCCGCCGGGCGGTTGTTCGCGCCGATGCCGATCGTTACCTGCGGCGTCCCGATAACGGTTACCGGTTCGCTGAACTCCACGGTTACCGCGATCTCGTTCCCGGCGATGAAGACGCCGCTCGCGCCCTGCCCGGTCCCCGAGAGCGAGTAGCCGGTTACGGTCGGGGCGAGGACATCCGAGGCGCTCCCGTTCACGATGAAGCCGCCCTGGTCGCCGAGGGCGTGGGTTCCGAGGCCGAGCAGGGCGTCGTTTTCCGCGGCGTCCTCGATCGTCCCGCCGTTCAGCGTGAGCGCGGTGGCGCCGACGCTGACCCCGTTCGCGTCGGCGTCCGCGCTCACCACGGCGTAGCGGAAGACCAGCGCGGTCGTCCCGCTGCCGGAGACATAGTCCGCCCGGCGGGCGTTCGCGCCGATGGTCAACTCCAACTGCGGGGTCCCGGTAACCGTGGCCGCTTCGTCGAACTCCACGGTCGCCTCGATCTCGTTCCCGGCGACGAAGACCCCGCTCGCGCCGTGCCCGGTCCCGGAGAGGGTCACCCCGGCCACCGCCGGCCCGAGGGCGTCGGCGGCCGCCCCGTTGACCACCGGGCCACGGACATTGGCGTGACTCAACAGGAGGATTTCAGCAGCGTTGCCGGCGGTGTCCGCCATCGTCGCGCCGTTCAGGATCAGGCCGTAGGGATAGATTCCGTCCGCGTCGGCGTCCCCGGAGACGACGGCGTAACGGAAGACCAGCGAAGTCGTCCCGCTGCCGGAGACATACCCCGCCCGGCGGATCGTCGCGTCGACGGCGATCTGGAACTGCGGGGTCCCGGAAACCGTTACCGGCTCGTGGTACTCGACGGTTACCTCGATGTCGTCGCCGGCGATGAACGCGCCGCCCGCGCCCTGCCCCCTTCCCGACCACGAGACGCCGGTGATGCCGGGGGAGCGGACATCGGTTCCCCCCCCGTTCACTCCCCGCCCCCGAGTGGTCCGCGGGCTGGCGGTCGAGGCATCGTTGCCGCCGGCGTCCCGGATCGACGCCCCCGTCGGGTACGAGAAGGCGGGGGTGTAGATGGTGAGGTTGGCGGCCGAGTCCGTCGCCTGCACCGTGTAACGGAAGACGAGCGTGGTCGTGCCCGAACCCGAGTGGTAGTCCATGTTGGCGAGGTTGGTGCGGAGTTGCGGCGTCCCGACGACCGTCACCGACTCGTTGAAGGTGGCCTCGAAGACGACCACCTCCCCGGCGATGAAGGACAAGTTCGCCCCCTCGCCGAAATTCCTGACGATCGCCCGGGTCATGTGCGGGCCGACCACATCCGACCCGCTCCCGTTCACCACATAGTCGCGGTGGTCGGTGATGGTGTGTTCCGCGGGGATCCGCAGGTCGGCCGCCTGGCGGGCGCTCCCCTGGATGGAGCCGCCGTTCAGGTTCAGGGCGGATGCCCCGATGCTGACTCCGTTCGAGTCGGCGTCCGCCGACTGCACCGTGTAGGAGAAAATCAGGTAGGCGACCCCCGACGCCGAACTGTCGTAGGCGGCCTGCCTCGTATCGGCGCCGATGGTGAGCGCCAACTGCGGCGCGCCCAAGACATGGATCGCCGAGTCGAATCCCACTTCCACCCGGATCACATCGCCGGCGATGAAGGAGGGGCCCGCCCCCTGGGCGGCCCCTCGCCCGGTCAGCTGTACATCGTTTACCACCGGGGCCGCCGGGGCGGCGCCGTTCACGACGAAGTCGGCGGCGTCGGCGACGGCGTGGGTCCCGAGGGCCAGCGCGGCGGCGTTGCCCGCGCCGTCGGCCATCGTCCCGCCGTTCAGGGTGAGCGCGGAGGCGCCGACGGCGATGCCGTTCGCGTCCCGGTCGGCGCTCACCACCGGGTAGCGGAACGCCAGCGAGGTCGTCCCGCTGCCGGAGGCGTAGTCCGCCTGGCGGGTGTTCGCGCCGACGGTGAGCGCCACCTGCGGGGTCCCGGTAACCGTTACCCGCTCGTTGAACTCGATCGTCACCGTTACCGCGTCCCCGGCGCGGAAGATCCCGTTGCCGCCGGAACCCCTCCCCGAAAGCGTTACCCCGGTAACCCTCGGGTTGGAGGTGTCCGTCAGGGATCCGTCCACGATGATGTCGGGGTCGTCGGTTACGGCGTGGTCGGCCAGCGCGTTCTCCAGGGTGACGGAGGTGTGCCGCCGGTTCCCGGCGTCGGCGATCGTCCCGCCGTTCAGCGAGAGCGCCGAGGCGCCCACGCCGATCCCGTTCACATCGGAGTCGGAGGCGACCACGGTGTAGCGGAACACCAGCGAGGTCGTCCCGCTGCCGGAGGAGTAGTTCGCCTGCCGGGTGGTCGCCCCGATCACCAGCGCCAACTGCGGCGTCCCGGTAACCGTCGCCGCCTCGTGGAACTCGAGGGTGGCCACGATCTCGTCGTCGGGGATGAACACCCCGCCCGGGCCTTGCGCGTCCCCGGAGAGGGTGAGCCCGGTAACCGCCGGGGGCCGCCGGTCGCTCCGGGCGCCGAAGCTGATTAAGAAACCGCGGTATTGCGACCGCACATGCGTTCCCAAACCCAGCGCAGCGTCGTTCTCCGCGTCGTCCTCGATCGTCCCGCCGTTCAGGGTCAGCGCCGAAGGGCCGATGCCGATCCCGTTCTGGTCCAAGTCCGAGGAGCCCACGGTGTAACGGAACTCCAAGGTCGTCGTCCCGCTGCCGGAGGAATAGGCCGCCTGCCTGGTCCCGTTCTGGAGGGTGAGCGCCACCTGCGGCGTTCCGGTAACGGTTACCGGTTCGTCGAACTCGACCTCGACGACGATCACATCCCCCTGGGTGAAGGTGCCGCCTTCCTCGCTTGCCTCCCCGATTCCCGAGACCGTTACCCCGACCACCGTCGGCGCCCGGGCGTCGGTCCCGTCCCCGTCCACCACGATCTCCCCGTCGGTGATCGCGTGGACGCCCAGCCCCAGGGCGGCGGCGTGGTTCCCCCGGTCGCGGATCGTCCCCCCGTTCAGGGAGAGCGCCCCGGTCCCGACGCTCACCCCGTTCGCGTCGTCGTCCCCGGAGGCCACCGTATAGACGAACTGGTGGGTCCGGCGGCGGCCGGTGGCGCTGACCCAGGCGGCGTACCGGGTGGCGGTCCCCACGGTGAGCGCCAACCGGGGCGACCCGGTTACCGCCACCGCTTCCGAGAAGGTTACGGTCGCCCGGATGCGGTCGCCGGCGATGAGCGCCCCGGCGGCGCCGTTCCCCGGCCCGTCGGACGCCAGCGTCAGCCCGGTTACCGCCGCCGCCCGGGCGTCGGCGCCGTCGCCGTCCACCACCTTCGGGCCGACGGGCGTATACCCGCCGGGGTCCCGCAGGTTGTTCACGCCCCGGTCGACGAGCCGCCCGCCGTGCAGCGCGAACTTCGGGCTGCCCAGCGACAGGGAGGTCGTCGCGTCCGCGGTCTGCACCTCGTAGCGGAACCGGAGCGCGGTGGTCTCGTCGCCGGAGGCATAGTCGGCATAGCGGACGCCGCCGAGGTCGAGCACGAGTTGCGGGTCGCGCTCGAGCCGATCGACGAAGATCGGCTGCGAAGTCCGCACGACGAACTCGATCACATCCCCGGCGATGAAGGCGCCCCTCGCCCCGTTGGCCCGGCCGCCCCAGGTGATGCCGACGATGTCCGGCGGGAACGCGTCCCCCGCGTCGCCGTCCAACACGAAACGGGAGTCGTCGGTAACCGCGTGGCGCCCCAGGTCGAGCGTGCCGGCGTTGCCGGCGCGGTCGGCGATCGTCGCGCCCACGAGGTCGTGCCCCGTGGCCGTGACGCTGATCCCGTTCGCGTCCTCGCTGCGGTAGTAACCCACATTGAAATGAAAGACCAGCGCCCTCGTCCCGCTGCCCGAGTTGTACACCGCCCAAGCGGTACTCGTGCCGACCCCGACATTGAGCCGCGGCCGTCCGGTTACCACCGCCTCTTCGTTGAACTCGACGGTGATCCGGATCCGGTCCCGATCGACATAGACCCCGTTCGCGCCCTGCGGCGCCGGCGGGACCGGCGCCAGCGACACGCCGACCACCTGCGGGCCGGCGGCGTCCGCCCCCCGGCCGTTCACCGCGAAGTCCGCGTCGTTCGTTACCGCGTGGGCCCCGAGGCCGAGCGCCGCGTCGTTGTCCGCGGCGTCCTTCATCGTCCCGCCGTTCAGCCCGAGCGCCGAAGCGCCGACGCTGATCCCGTCCGCGTCGGCGTCCGCCCAGGCCACCCGGTAGCGGAACGACAGGGAAGTCGTCCCGCTGCCGGAGACATAGTTCGCGTAGCGGGTCCTCGTCCCCACCGCGAGCGCCGCCCGCGGCGTCCCGGTAACGGTTACCGGCTCGCGGAAGGCGACGGTTACCGTGAGGTCGTCGCCGGCGATGAACACGCCGTCCGCGCCGTTCCCGGTCCCGGAGAGCGTTACCCCGGTAACCGTCGGCCCGCCGGTGTCCGTCCCGCTCCCGGTTACCACGAAGTCCGCGTCGTCGGTAACGGTATGCGTCCCGAAAGTGAGCGTGGCGGCGTTGCCCGCGGCGTCGGCGATCGTCCCGCCGGCCAGCGCCAGCCCGGCGGTGTCCACGGTTACCCCGTTCGCGTCCGCGTCCGTCGAGACCACCGCGTACTCGAACACCGGGGTCGTCGTCCCGCTGCCGGAGGCGTAGCCCGCGTCCCGGCTCGCGATGCCGATGGTGAGCCTCGCGATGGGCGTCCCGGTAACGGTTACCGGTTCGTCGTACTCGACCACCACCCCGAGCCGGTCGCCGGCGATGAACGCGCCGCTCGCGCCGGTCCCGGTCCCGGAGAGCCGGAGGCCGGTTACCCTCGGGGCGCGGCCGTCGGAGGCGTCCCCGTCCACCCGGAAGAGGTTGTCGTTGGTCACCGCCCGCGTCCCGAGGCCGAGCGCCGCGGCGTTGCCGGCGCGGTCGGCGATCGTCCCGCCGTTCAGCGTGAGCGCCGAGGCCCCGACGCTGACCCCGTCGGTGTCCTCGTCCGCCGCGGCAACGGTGTAGCGGAACACCGTCGAGTTCGCCCCGCGCGAGACATAGGCCGCCTGGCGGGTCGCGGCCCCGATGGTGAGGGCGACCTGCGGCGTCCCGGTTACGAGGACCGTCTCGTTGAATTCCACCCTTACTTCGATCCGGTCCCCGGCGATGAAGGCGCCGTCGGCCTTGTTCCCGCGTCCGGACAGCGTTACCGCCTGCACCGTCGGGCCGGCGGTGTCCGCCGCCGCGTTCCCGCTCACCGTGAAGTCGGCGTCGTCGGTTACGGCGTGGGTTCCGAGGCCGAGCGCCGCGTTGTTGCCGGCGGCGTCGCGGATCGTCCCGCCGTTCAGCGCGAGCGCCGAGGCCCCGACGCTGATGCCGTCGGGGTCGGCGTCCGTGGAGACCGGGGTGTAGCGGAAGACCAGCGAGGCGCTGCCGCTGCCCGAGGCGTAGGCGGCCTGGCGGGGCGTCGTCCCGATGGTGAGGGCCACCTGCGGCGTCCCGACGACGGTTACCGTCTCGCTGAACGCGACGGTGGCCTCGATGGCGTCCCCGGCGATGAAGACGCCGTTCGCGCCCCGGGGCGTCCCGGACAGCGTGAGGCCGGCGACCGTCGGGGCGATGACTTCCGTCCCGTCGCCGTCCACCGTGAAGTCGGAGTCGTCGGCGATGGCGTGGGTTCCCAGGGCGAGCGCGGCGTTGTTGCCGGCGGCGTCGGCGATCGTCCCGCCGTTCAGCGCGAGCGCGGAGGCGCCGACGGCGACCCCGTTCGCGTCGTGGTCCGCGGTAACCACCAGGTAGCGGAACGAGAGCGAGGCGGCGCCGTGGCCGAAGGCGTAGGCGGCCTGCTTCGTCCCGGCGCCGACGGTGAGGGCGACCTGCGGCATCCCGGTGATCCGGACCGTTTCGCTGAAGGCGACGGTTACGGTGAGGGCGTCGCCGGCGATGAAAGCGCCGCTCGCGCCGCTCCCGGCGCCGGAGAGGGTGACCCCGGTAACCGTCGGCGCCACGGCGTCGGCGGCGGGGCCGTCCACGATGAAGGCCGCGTCGCGGGCGATCGCGTGGGTCCCCAGGGCGAGCGCGGCGTTGTTGCCGGCGGCGTCGGCGATCGAGCCGCCGTTCAGCGCGAGCGCGGAAGCGCCGACGCCGATCCCGTCCGGGTCGGTGTCCCCGTCGGCCACGAGGTAGCGGAAAGTCGGCGAAGCGGTCCCGCTGCCGGAGGCGTAGTCCGCCTGCTTCGTCGCGCCGCCGATGGTGAGGGCCACCTGCGGGGTCCCGGCGACCGTTACCGGCTCGTCGAAGGAGACGGTTACGGAGATGGCGTCCCCGGCGATGAAGACGCCGTTCGCGCCGATCCCGGTCCCAGAGAGCGCCAGGCCGGTTACCCGGGGGCCGACGGCGTCGGTCCCGCCCCCGGTAACCCTGAAGTTCGCGTCGTCGGCGAGCGCGTGGGTTCCGAGGCCGAGGGCGGCGTCGTTGTTCGCGCCGTCCTTGATCGTCCCGTTGTTCAGCGTGAGCGCGGAAGCGCCGACGGCGACCCCGTTCGCGTCGGTGTCCCCGGAGGCCACGGTGTAGCGGAAGACCAGCGAGATCGTGCCGCTGCCGGAGGCGTAGGCGGCCTGGCGGGGGTTCGCGCCGACGGTGAGCGCGACCTGCGGGGCGCCGGTAACGGTTACCGACTCGCTGAAGTCAACGGTTACCGCGATCACATCGCCGGCGATGAAGGCGCCGCTCGCGCCCTGCCCGGTCCCGGAGAGGGTTACGCCGGCGACGGTCGGCGCTACGGTGTCCGAGGCGCTCCCGTCCACCACCGCGTCGCCGTCGGTGACGGCGTGGGAGCCGAGGCCGAGCGCCGCGTCGTTGTCCGCGGCGTCCTCTATCGTCCCGCCGTTCAGGGCGAGGGCCGTAGCGCCGATGCTCAGGCCGTTTGCGTCGGTGTCCGCCGCGGCCACGGTGTAGCGGAACACCAGCGAAGTCGTCCCGCTGCCGGAGGCGTAGTCGGCCTGGCGGGTGGCCGCGCCGATCGTGAGCGCGAGGCGGGGCGTCCCGGTGACGATCGCGGGTTCGCTGAACTCGACGGTTACCTCGATCGTGTCGCCGGCGATGAAGACGCCGTTCGCGCCGTGGGCTTCGCCGCCGACGGTTACGCCGGTTACCGCCGGCCCGGAGGAGTCCACCCCGCCGCCGTCCACCTTGAAGTCGGCGGCGCTGCTGACGGCGTGGCTGCCGAGGCCGAGCGACGCGTTGCGGTTCGAGCCGTCGCGGATCGTCCCGCCGTTCAGGGTGAGCGCCGAGGCGCCGATGTCGATCCCGTCGGTATCGGCGTCGGTGGCCACCACGGTGTAGCGGAACCGCAGCGAAGCGGTCCCGCTGCCGGAGACATACGCGGCCTGGCGGGTCGCGGTCCCGACCATGAAGGCCAGTTGCGGGGCGCCGACGACCGTTACCGTTTCGTGGAACTCGACGGCCGCCTCGATGGCGTCCCCGCCGATGAAGACGCCTTCCGCGCCCATCCCGCTCCCGGAGAGCGAGAGGCCGATCACCTTCGGGCCGACGATGTCGGAGTTGCCGCCGCTGACCCGCCAGTCGCTCTGGCTGACCGCGTGCGATCCCAGGTCGAGGATCGCGTTGTTGTTCGCGGCGTCCCGGATGGTCCCGCCGTTCAGGGTCAGCGCCGAGGCCCCGACATCGTACCCGAAGGGTTCGGAGTCCGAGGACTGCACGGTGTAGGTGAAACGCAGCGAGGCCGTCCCGCTGCCGGAGACATAGTCGGCCTGACGGGTCCCCGACTGGATGCCGAGCGCCAGTTGCGGGGTCCCGACAACGGTTACCGGTTCGCTGAAGGTGACCGTCGCCACGATCAGGTCGCCGGCGATGAAGATGACCGCGCCGCCGTTCGGGACTCCGCCGAGCGTGAGGCCGGTTACCGTCGGGCGGACCGCTTCCGAGGCGGCGCCGTTCACCGCTTGGTCCCCGTCGGTGATGACATGGGCGGCGAGGCCGAGCGTCGCGTCGTTGTTCGCGGCGTCCTCGATCTCCCCGGAGTTCAGGGTGAGCGCCGAAGCGCCGATGCTGATCCCGTTCGCGTCCACATCGGCGGCGACCACGGTGTAGCGGAAGACCAGCGAAGCGGTCCCGCTGCCGGAGGCGTAGTCGGCCTGCCTGTCGGTCGCCCCGATGGTGAGGGCGACCTGCGGCGTTCCGGTAACCGTTACCGGCTCGCTGAAGGCGACGGTTACTTCGAGGACATCGTCGGCGATGAAGACGCCGCCCGAGCCGCGCCCGGTCCCGGAGACGGTTACCCCGGTTACCGTCGGCGCGGTGGCGTCGGCGGCGCTCCCGTTCACCTCGAAGTCGGCGTCGTCGCCGAGGGCGTGGGTCCCGAGGCCGAGGGTGGCGTTGTTGTTCGCGCTGTCCCGGATCGTCCCGCCGTTCAGGGTGAGCGCCGTAGCGCCGACGGAGACGCCGTTCGCGTCGGTGTCGGCGGCGACGACCGTGTAGCGGAAGACCAGGGAGGTCGTCCCGCTGCCGGAGGCGTAGTCGGCCTGCTTGTCGGTCGTCCCGATGGTGAGCGCCAACTGCGGCGTCCCGTTTACCGTCGCGGCCTCGTTGAAGGTAACGGTCGCCTCGATCTCGTCCCCGGCGACGAAGACGCCGCCCGCGCCCTGCCCGGTCCCCGAGAGCGAGACCCCGGTAACCACCGGCCCGGTGGCGTCCGCGCCGCCGCCGGCGACCGTGAAGTCGCTGTCGTCGCCGAGGGCGTGGGTTCCGAGGTCGAGCGCGGCGGGGTTGTTCGCGGCGTCGCGGATCGTCCCGGAGTTCAGGGTGAGCGCCGAGGCGGCGACGGAGACGCCGTTCGCGTCGGTATCGCCGCTGACCACGGTGTAGCGGAAGACCAGCGACTTCGTGCCGCTGCCGGAGGCGTAGGCGGCCTGGCGGGTGTTCGCGCCGACGGTGAGGGCCACCTGCGGCGTCCCGACGACCGTCGCCGCCTCGTGGAACTCGACGGTTACCGCGAGGATGTCCCCGGCGATGAAGACGCCGCTCGCGCCCATGCCGGTCCCCGACAGCGAGACCCCGGTTACGGCAGGGCCGCGATTGTCGGCGGCGTTCCCGTCCACCCGGAAGTCGGCGGCGTCGGTTACGGCGCGCGTCCCGAGGTCGAGCGCGGCGTTGTTGTTCGCGGCGTCGCGGATCATCCCGCCGTTCAGGGTGAGCGCGTCGGCGGCGACGGAGAGCCCGTTCGGGTCGGTGTCGCCGGCGGCCACGGTGTAGCGGAAGACCAGGGAGGTCGTCCCGCTGCCGGAGACATAACCGGCCTGCCGGGTCGCCGCGCCGATGGTGAGCGCCAGGCGCGGCGCCCCGGTAACCGTCGCCGGCTCGTTGAACTCCACCGTCGCCGTGATGACATCCCCGGCGATGAAGATGCCGCCGGCCCGGTTCCCGATTCCCGACAGGGAGACGCCGGACACCCGGGGGCCGGTGGTGTCGGTCCCGGCGCCGTCCACCTTCAGGTTCCCGTCGTTGGTGAAGGCGTACCTGATGAGGTTGAGCGTCGCGGCGCCGTCGGTGTCGCCGATCGTCCCGTTGTTCAACCCCAGAGCGTTGCCCGCGATGCTGATCCCGTCGTTGTCGGTGTCGGCCGCGACCACGGTGTAGCGGAAGACCAGGACGGTGGTCCCGCTGCCGGAGACATAGGAGGCGTACCGGGGGGTCGTCCCGACGGTCATCGCCACCCGCGGCGTCCCGGTAACCGTCGCCGGCTGGGTGAAGGTGAGCCGGACTTCGATCGCGTCGCCCGCGATGAAGGCGCCGCCCGCGCCCCGGCCGGTCGCCGGGACTTCCATCCCGAAGACCCACGGGGCGCCGGCGTCCCCGTCCACCACATGGTCCCCGTCGGTAACCGTGTACCCGGTGAGGTCGAGGTTCACCCCGAGGCCGCCCGCGGTGATCGTCCCGCCGTTCAACTCGAGCGCCGACGCCCCGATGCTGAGGCCGTTCGCGTCCTCGTCCGCCACTTGCACGGTGTAGGTGAACCAGACGAAGCCGCCGTGGCTGGAGTAGGTGGCGTAGCGGGTCTCGGTCCCGATGGTGAGCGCCAGCCGCGGCGTCCCGGTTACCGCGTACGGCGTACGATTGAATGTGAGGAGGACCCGGAGTTCGTCGCCGGAGGTCAGGACGCCGCCCGGGCCGCTGGCGCCCGAGGAAAAGTTCAGCGAGGCAACCGTCGGCGCGGCCGCCGACGCCGCGGCGCTCCCGTTCACCGTGAAGTCGGAGTCGTCGGTTACGGCGTGGGTCCCGAGGTCGAGCGCCGCGTCGTTGGCGCTGTCGCGGATCGTCCCGCCGTTCAGGGTGAGCGCGGAGGCGGCGACGCTGATGCCGTTCGCGTCGGTGTCGCCGCTGGCCACCGCGTAGCGGAAGACCAGGGCCGCCGTCCCGCTGCCGGAGGCGTAGGCGGCCTGGCGGGCGGCGCTGCCGACGGTGAGTTCGACCTGCGGCGTCCCGGTAACCGTTACCGCTTCGTGGAAGGTGACCGTCGCGGTGATGGGGTCGCCGGCGCGGAAGACGCCGCTCGCGGCCGTCCCGGTTCCTCCCAGCGAGAAGCCGGTGACCCTCGGGGCGACGATGTCGGCGGCGCTCCCGTTCACCGTGAAGGCGGAGTCGTCGCCGAGGGCGTGGGTTCCGAGGGCGAGCGTCGCGGTGTTGTTCGCGGCGTCCGCGATCGACCCGCCGTTCAGGGTGAGCGCGGAGGCGCCGACGCTGACGCCGTTCGCGTCCGTGTCGCCGGAGACCACCGCGTAGCGGAAGACCAGGGCCGTCGTGCCGCTGCCGGAGGCGTAGTCGGCTTGGCGGTCGTTCTCGCCGACGGTGATCGCCAACTGCGGCGTCCCGCCGACCGTGGCCGCTTCGTTGAAGGTTACGGTCGCCGAGATCTCGTCCCCGGCGACGAAGACGCCGCTCGCGCCCTGCCCGGTCCCGGAGAGGGTTACCCCGGTTACGACCGGCCCGGTCGCGTCCGTTCCGCCGCCGGTAACCGTGAAGTCGCCGTCGTTGGTCACGGCGTGGGTTCCCAGCGCGAGCGCGGCGTTGTTGTTCGCGCCGTCGACGATCGTCCCGGTGTTCAGGGCCAGCGCGCCGGCGGCGATGCTGATCCCGTCGGCGTCGGAGTCGGCGGACTGCACGGTGTAGCGGAAGACCAGCGAGGTCGTCCCGCTGCCGGAGGCGTAGTCGGCCTGCTGCGTCGCCGAGCCGATGGAGAGGGCCACCTGCGGGGTCCCGGTAACCGTCGCGGCTTCGTGGAACTCGATGGTTACGGTGATGACATCCCCGGCGATGAAGGCGCCGCTCGAGCCCATCCCGCTCCCGGTGAGCGAGACCCCGGTAACCGTCGGGCCCACATTGTCCGCGGCGTTCCCGTCCACCTGGAAGAGGGTGTTGTCGGTGATGAGGTGCGTCCCGAGGCCGAGGGTCGCGTTGTTGCTCGCGGCGTCCGCGATCGTCCCGGTGTTCAGGGCGAGCGCGTCGGCGGCGATGCTGATCCCGTTGGAGTCGGAGTCGCCGGACTGCACGGCGTAGCGGAAGACCAGGGAAGCCGTCCCGCTGCCGGAGGCGTAGTCGGCCTGCTGCGTCGCCGAGCCGACCGTGAGCGCCACCCGCGGCGTCCCGGTAACGGTTACCGGCTCGCTGAACTCGACGGTTACCGAGATCACATCCCCGGCGATGTAGATGCCGCCCTGCCGGTTGCCGAATCCGTCCAGCGTTACGCCGGTTACCGTCGGCGCGACGGTGTCCCGCCCGTCCACCGTGAAGTCCGAGTCGTCGGTAACGGTGTAACTTCCGAGGTCGAGCGTCGCGTCGTTGGCGGTGTCCCGGATCGTCCCGCCGTTGAGCGCGAGCGCGGAGGCGGCGACGCTGATCCCGTCGGAGTCCCGGTCCGCGGTTACCACGGTGTAGGAGAACACCAGGGAGGCGGTCCCGCTGCCGGAGGCGTAATCGGCCTGCTTCGGCGTCGAGCCGATGGTCAGCGCGACCTGCGGCATCCCGGTTACGGTTACCGCTTCGCTGAAGGTAACGGTTACCGAGATCGCGTCGCCGGCGGTGAAGGAGCCGCTCGGGCCGGTCCCGGTTCCCGAGAGCGAGAGGCCGGTAACCGTCGGGGCTACCGCGTCCGCGGCGTTCCCGTTCACCGCCGGGCCGGTGTCCGTGATCGCGGTCAGGGTCAGGGTCGCGTCGTTGGCGCTGTCCCGGATCGTCCCGCCGTTCAGCGTGAGCGCCGAGGTCCCCACGCTCAGCCCGCCGGTGTCGGAATCCGCGGACGCGACGGTGTAGCGGAACACCAGGGAAGCCGTGCCGCTGCCGGAGGCGTAGTTCGCCTGCTTCGTCGCCGAGCCGATGGTCAGCGCCAACTGCGGCGTCCCGGTAACGGTTACCGTCTCGCTGAAGGCAACGGTCGCCGCGATCACATCCCCGGCGCGGAAGACCCCGCCCGCGGCCGTCGCCGTCCCGGAGAAAGTCACCCCGGTAACCGTCGGCGCAACGGCATCCGCCCCGTTCCCGTTGACGATGAAGTTCGCGTCGTTGGTTCTCGCGTGGGTACCGAGGCCGAGCGCCGCGTCGGTGGCGCCCTGCTTGATGGATCCGCCGTTCAACGACAATTTCGTGACGCTGATCCCGTTGGTGTCCTCGTCGTTGCCTCCGACGGTGTAACCGAAGACCAGCGAAGTCGAGCCGCTGCCGGAGAGGTAGGACATCTCCCGGTCCGTGGCCTCGCCGACGATGAGTTCCAGGACCGGCGTTCCGGTAACGGTAACGGCCAGGCTGAAGGTTACGGTCGCGCGGATCTCATCCCCCTGGATGAAGGCGCCGCTCGCGCCCTGCGCGGAACCGGAGAGGGACAACCCGGCGACCTTGGGTTGGTTGAGGTCCCCGTCCACCACCTTGTCCCCGTTGGTGATCGCGTGGCCGGAGAGACTCAGGTTCGCGTTGACGGAGTTGGCGGTGATCGAGCCGCCGTTCAACTCGAGCGCCGACGCGCCGACGCTGACGCCGTCGGAGTCTTCGTCCAGCAACCGCACGTTGTAGGTGAAGTAGAGGACGCCGCCGCTGACCCGCGAGTAGACGGCGTAGCCCGTCGCGGTCCCGATGCCCAGCGCCACCCGCGGCAAGCCGGTAACGGCGATGAGGGTGTTGTTGAAGTGGACCTCGACGCCGATGGAGTCGCCGGCGACGAAGACACCGCCGGCGCCGCTGCCGGTCCCGGTCAGCCGCACCTGGTTCACGGTGGGCGCGATCAGTTGCCCCGCCCCCGCGGGCGCGGCGCCGGGGCCGCCGAGAGAGAGGGCGAGGGCGAACAGCAGCGAACCGCCGACAGCCAAACCCCGGAGACCGCGGAGTCCGGGGAAACCCCGGAAGCCGGGGATACCCCGGAAGCCGGGGATACCGGGGAAACCCCGGAAGCCGCGGCCCCGGCGGCGCCGGCCCGCCCGCGGCATCAGCCCCGGCGCGGCCCCGCCGCCCCGCCGCGAATTACCGGGGGGGGGGGGGGGGGGGGGGGGGGGGGGGGCAGCCTTCGTCTCATCGCTGCGAAGCGGGGTCGCGCGGCGGGCGGTTAGCCGGCGGGCGGTCGTCCGGCGGTTGCGGGCGGCGGTCTCCGCCGGCCGCGCCGCTTCCTCCGAGCCTCCCGGCGAGCGGCGCCCGCGGCGCCCGCCCCCCGGAGGGAAACCCCGGCTACGCCGGGAATTCCGGGGGGGGGGGGGGGGGGGGGGGTAGCCGTCGTCTCATCGCGGAGCGGGGCCGCGCGGCGCGAGGTCATTGCTGGTGGCTTCCGGGAGCGGTGCTCCGGTCGCCGCCGCCGGGCCGCTCCGGCGAGCGGCTTCGGGGCGGCGACAGCCGGGCTGCGAGGATACCGGAATCGGCGACCGGATCGCATCCGCGATTCCGGACGGCGGTCGGAGGCGGCGGCGCGGCGGCCGGCGGCGTTCCCGGCGCCGCGGTCGGAGGAGTTTCCGGCGCGGTGGTCCGGGGAGTTTCCGGCGCGGCAGCGCCGGGGGCTACATCCCCCAAACGAGGATGGGGAGACTCTCCGGCGAGCCGCCGGCGGGGGCGTCGGCGCCGTCTCCGGGCGCGGCTTCCGCGGCCTCCGCTGCTTCCCAGCCGAGTTCCGAGCCCGGGGCGGATACCCGCCGCGCGGCGAGTGAGCGCCGGAAGATCTTCTCCTCCCAGGTCTTCCCCTCGTCCTGGTCCATCACCACCAGGTGCCCCTCCTCCGCGCCGCACCGATCCAGGTACGCCGCCGTCTGCGCCACCCCCTCCCGGACTACCGTTTGGAGGCCGTCCCGTTCCCGCCGAACCTTGCATTCCACGACGAAGCGCTGCGTCCCGCCGTCGTCCCGCCGCCATTCGATCAACAAGTCGGTGCGCCCCCGCCCGAGCCCGTACTCCCGGACGATCCGCCCCCCGGCGTTCACCACCCGCTGCAGGAACGCCTGCAGCAACACCTGCACCGCCGCCTCCCGAACGGTGAAACCCTGCGACCACGCCTCCGAGTGCTCCCGGAAGAACTGCTGGAACGCCGTGAGCAGGTGCGCGACATCCAGACTCCCGTCCGCCCGCCGGAAACTCGCGGTATCGCCCCTCATTTTCATTTCCGCCCGCGCGGACAGGAAGCGGGGAATCACCTCCCGATAGATCGGATTCGCGATCTCCAGCGGATCGTCCGCCTTGGTCAACCCCAAGTCCGCCACATAGGAGAGGTCGTCGTCTTCCTCGTCCTCAAGGAACTCCACGCGGCCGGCGAGGATCGGCTCGATCACCCGCCGAACCCGCTCTTCGTTCAACTTGTCCCCGATCTGCCGGAAGTGGGTCGGGCGCGCCAAGATCAGCCGATCCCGCGCCGCCTCCACCGCCTCGGGGCCGATCTCCCGGGTTCGGTCGCGGCCGGCCTCGTCCTCGAAACAGGTCTCGTCGCCCAACGCGTTCACCAGCCAAGGTTGGCCGGCGGTCGCGTTCCAGATCTCCTCCACCGCTTCCGGAGCGAAACGCTGACCCGTCTCCTCGGTGTGTTGACCCAGCAGTTCCTCCACTTCCGCCCGCGAGAAGTCTCCCAGTCGCAGGGAGTGCTTCACGATGTTGAACGGGCTCCCCGTCTCGAGCGGGTAGTCCTGCACATCGCGGAGTCCGCAGAACACGATGCTCCGCGGGAAGCGCTCCGGGCGGTCCCGGTAACCCGAACGCAGTTGGGTCAACAACGCAAGGAGAATCCGTTCCCTCAGTCCGTCCGCCTCGTCCAGCAGGAGCACCAGGCGCTCGTCGCCGGACTTCTCCGACCAGAACATCAGGGCCTCCCGCAGGCCGCCGGCAGGGCCGATGTCGGCCAAGGCTCGCGGCCAGATCTCCCGCAGGGATTCGTCGCCGAGCGCCGTCGCGGCGCCGGTGGCGATCGCGCCCAGAATGCCGCGAACGGCGACATCCAGGTCGTCGCCGGCCGCCCTCGCATCTTCGCAATTCGCATAGACGCACCGCCAGCCGCGGCCGTTCAGGTGCTCCTGGAGCGCGCCCAGCACCGAGGTCTTCCCCGTCTGGCGGGGGGCATGGAGGACGAAGTAAGCCCGCTTTTCCACCAGCCGGACGATCCGCGCCAAGTCCAACCGGCTCAGCGGCGGGATCGTGTAGTGGACTTCCGGATCCACCGGCCCGGCCACATTGAAGTCGCGCACGGATTCAGTATGGCAGAACCGGGGGACTGCGCGCGAGGAGGCCGGGCGGCGAGAGCGCCCGGAAGGCCTACATCCCCCAGACGAGGATCGGGCGGGTCTCGGGAGCGGAGGCGTCGGGGCGGGGTTCGTCTTCGGGCGCGGCTTCCGCTGCTTCCCAGCCGAGTTCCGAGTCCGGGGCGGATACCCGCCGCGCGGCGAGCGCCCGCCGGAAGATCTTCTCCTCCCAAGTCTTGCCGTCGTCCTGGTCCATCACCACCAGGTGCCCCTCCTCCGCGCCGCAGCGATCCAGGTACGCCGCCGTCTGCGCCACCCCCTCCCGGATCACCGTCTCCAAACCGTCCCGCTCCCGGCGAACCTTGCATTCCACCACGAAGCGCTGCGTCCCGCCGTCGTCCCGCCGCCACTCGATCAACAGGTCGGTGCGGCCCCGCCCCAGCCCGTACTCCCGCACGATCCGCCCCCCGGCGTTCACCACCCGCTGCAGGAACGCCTGCAGCAACACCTGCACCGCCGCCTCCCGAACGGTGAACCCCTGCGACCACGCCTCCGAGTGCTCCCGGAAGAACTGCTGGAACGCGGTCAGCAGTTGCGCGACATCCAGACTCCCGTCCGCCCGCCGGAAACTCCTCGCGGCGTCGCGCTTCACTTCCGTCTCGGCGGGGACGGACAGGAGGCGCGGTATCACTTCCCGATAGATCGGGTTCGCGATCTCGGCTTCCCCGTCCGCCTTGGTCAACCCCAGGTCCCTCACATAGGCGAGGTCTTTCCTCTTGAGATCGAGCCATCCGCGACCGGCCAGGACCCGCTCGATCACCTGCCGAACCCGCTTCTCGTCCAACTTGTCCCCGATCTGCCGGAAGTGGGTCGGGTGCGCCAGGATCAGCCGCTCCCGCGCCGCCTCCACCGCCTCCGAGGCGATTTCCCGGGTCCGGTCGAGGCCGGCCTCGTCCCGGAAACAGACCTCGTTCGCCAAGGCGTTGACCAACCACGGCTGCCCCGCCGTCGACTCCCAGATCCCTTCGATCGCGGCGGCGGCGAAACCCTGCCCGGTCTCCTCGGTGTGCTGGCCCAGCAGTTCCTCCACCTCCGTCCGCGAGAAGTCTCCGAGACGCAACGACTCCTCCACGATGTTGAACGGGCTCCCCGACTCCAGCGGATAGTCCTGCACATCGCGGAGTCCGCAGAACACGATGCTCCGGGGGAAGCGCCGCGGACGGCCCCGGAAGCCCGAGCGCAGTTGACTCAGCAACGCGACGAGAATCCGTTCCTCCAGTCCGTCCGCCTCGTCCAAAAGCAGCACCAGGCGCTCGTCTCCCGCTTTTTCCGACCAGCGCCGGAGCGACTCCCTGAATCCGCCCAAGGCGCCGACCTCGCTCAGCAGCGGCGGCCAGATCTCGCTCAGGGACTCATCTCCCAGCACCGTCGCCGCGTCGGAGGCGATCGCCAGCAGCACCGCCCGGACCGCCGCGTCCAAATCGTCGCCGGCCGCCCTCGCATCTTCGCAACTCGCATAGACGCAGCGCCAGCCGCGACCGTTCAGGTGCTCCTGCAGCGCGCCCAGCACCGAAGTCTTCCCGGTCTGGCGGGGGGCATGGAAGACGAAGTAGGCCCGCTTTTCCACCAACCGGGCGATCCGGGCCAAGTCCAGCCGGCTCAGCGGCGGGATCGTGTAGTGGACTTCCGGGTCCACCGGCCCGATCACATTGAAGTCGCGCACGAGTTCAGTATGGCAGAACCGGGGGGCGGCCCGCGCTCGATGACGCCGGGCGGCGAGAGCGCCCGGAGGACCTACATCCCCCAGACGAGGATCGGGCGGGTCTCGGGAGCGGAGGCGTCGGGTCGGGGTTCGTCGTCGGGCGCGGCTTCCGCTGCTTCCCAACCGAGTTCCGAGTCGAGTTCCGAGTCCGGGGCGGACACCCGCCGCGCGGCGAGTGAGCGCCGGAAGATCTTCTCCTCCCAAGTCTTGCCGTCGTCCTGGTCCATCACCACCAGGTGTCCCTCCTCCGCGCCGCAGCGATCCAGGTACGCCGCCGTCTGCGCCACCCCCTCCCGGACTACCGTTTCGAGGCCGTCCCGCTCCCGCCGAACCTTGCACTCCACGACGAAGCGCTGCGTCCCGCCGTCGTCCCGCCGCCACTCGATCAACAGGTCGGTCCGCCCCCGCCCGAGCCCGTACTCCCGGACGATCCGCCCCCCGGCGTTCACCACCCGCTGCAGGAACGCCTGCAGCAACACCTGCACGGCCGCCTCCCGCACGGTGAACCCCTGCGACCACCACTCCGAGTGCTCCCGGTAGAACTGCTGGAAGGCGGTCAACAGTTGCGCGACATCGAGACTCCCGTCGTCCCGCCGGAAACTCGGGCCCCCGCCGTCGAACCGATCGTCCCCCGGAGCGGACAGCAGGCGCGGAATCACCTCCCGATAGATCGGGTTCGCGATCTTCAACGGCCCGGTCGCCTCGACCAGCCCCAAGTCCCTCACATAGGAGGAATCGTCTCCGTCTTGCGGAAGGTACTCCCCGCGGCCGGCGAGGATCGGCTCGATCACCCGCCGCACCCGCTCTTCCTTCAACTTGTCCCCGATCTGCCGGAAATGGGTCGGGCGCGCCAGGATCAGCCGCTCCCGCGCCGCCTCCACCGCCTCGGGGCCGATCTCCCGGGTTCGGTCGAGCCCGGCCTCGTCCTCGAAACAAGCCTCGTCGCCCAACGCGTTCACCAGCCAAGGTTGGCCGGCGGTCGCCTTCCAGATCTCCTCCACGGCCGCCGGAGCGAAACGCTGACCCGTCTCCTCGGTGTGTTGGCCCAGCAGTTCCTCCACTTCCGCCCGCGAGAAGTCTCCCAGTCGCAGGGAGTGCTTCACGATGTTGAACGGGCTCCCCGTCTCGAGCGGGTAGTCCTGCACATCGCGGAGTCCGCAGAACACGATGCTCCGCGGGAAGCGCTCCGGGCGGTCCCGGTAACCCGAACGCAGTTGGGTCAACAACGCAAGGAGAATCCGTTCCCTAAGTCCGTCCGCCTCGTCCAGCAGGAGCACCAGGCGCTCGTCGCCGGACTTCTCCGACCAGAACATCAGGGCCTCCCGCAGGCCGCCGGCAGGGCCGATGTCGGCCAAGGCTCGCGGCCAGATCTCCCGCAGGGATTCGTCGCCGAGCGCCGTAGCGGCGCCGGTGGCGATCGCGCCCAGAATGCCGCGAACGGCGACATCCAGGTCGTCGCCGGCCGCCCTCGCATCTTCGCAATTCGCATAGACGCACCGCCAGCCGCGGCCGTTCAGGTGCTCCTGGAGCGCGCCCAGCACCGAGGTCTTCCCCGTCTGGCGGGGGGCATGGAGGACGAAGTAAGCCCGCTTTTCCACCAGCCGGACGATCCGCGCCAAGTCCAACCGGCTCAGCGGCGGGATCGTGTAGTGGACTTCCGGATCCACCGGCCCGGCCACATTGAAGTCGCGCACGGATTCAGTATGGCAGAACCGGGGGACTGCGCGCGAGGAGGCCGGGCGGCGAGAGCGCCCGGAAGGCCTACATCCCCCAGACGAGGATCGGGCGGGTCTCGGGAGCGGAGGCGTCGGGTCGAGGTTCGTCTTCGGGCGCGGCTTCCGCTGCTTCCCAGCCGAGTTCCGAGTCCGGGGCGGATACCCGCCGCGCAGCGAGCGCCCGCCGGAAGATCTTCTCCTCCCAGGTCTTGCCGTCGTCCTGGTCCATCACCACCAGATGCCCCTCCTCCGCGCCGCAGCGGTCCAGGTACGCCGCCGTCTGCGCCACCCCCTCCCGGATCACCGTTTCGAGGCCGTCCCGCTCCCGGCGAACCTTGCATTCCACCACGAAGCGCTGCGTCCCGCCATCGTCCCGCCGCCACTCGATCAACAGGTCGGTGCGCCCCCGCCCGAGCCCGTACTCCCGCACGATCCGCCCCCCGGCGTTCACCACGCGCTGCAGGAACGCCTGCAGCAACACCTGCACCGCCGCCTCCCTCACGGTGAACCCCTGCGACCACCACTCCGAGTGCTCCCGGAAGAACTGCTGGAACCCGGTCAGCAACCGCCCGACATCGAGACATCCGTCACCTCGCCGGAAACCCGGCACTCGGCCGTCGAACCGATCGTCGTCGTGAGCGGACAGCACGCGCGGAATCACCTCCCGATAGATCGGATTCGCGATCTCCAGCGGCCCGCTCGCCTTGACCAGCCCCAAGTCCCTCACATACGCGGAGTCTTTCCCGGTGCTCGGAAGGTACTCCCCACGGCCGGCGAGGATCGGTTCGATCACCCGCCGAACCCGCTTCTCGCTCAACTTGTCCCCGATCTGCCGGAAGTGGGTCGGGTGCGCCAGGATCAGCCGCTCCCGCGCCGCCTCCACCGCTTCCGGGGCGATCTCCCGGGTCCGGTCGAGGCCGGCTTCGTCCACGAAACAGACCTCGTTCGCCAAGGCGTTGACCAACCACGGCTGCCCCGCTGTCGCGTTCCAGATCCCTTCGATCGCGGCGGCGGCGAAACGCTGCCCGGTCTCCTCCGCGTGCTGGCCCAGCAGTTCCTCCACCTCCGTTCGCGAGAAGTCCCCGAGACGCAACGACTCCTCCACGATATTGAACGGGCTCCCCGACTCGAGGGGGTAGTCCCGCACATCGCGGAGTCCGCAGAACACGATGCTCCGGGGGAAGTGCTTCGGGCGGTCCCCGTGACCCGAGCGCAGTTGGCCGAGCAGCGACACGAGCACCTTCTTGTGCAGTCCGTCCGCCTCGTCCAGAAGCAACACCAGGCGCCGGTCTCCGGACCGCTCCGACCAGAGCCTGAGCGTCTCCCGGAATGCGCTGTCAGGGCCGACATCCGCCAACTCTCGCGGCCAGATCTCCCGCAGGGATTCATCGCCGAGCGCCATCGAAGCGCCGGTGGAGATCGCGACCAAGACGGCCCGAACGGCGGCGCGCAAGCCTCGACGTCCCCTCACATCTTCGCAACTCGCGTAAACGCATCGCCAGCCCTGCTCGTTCAGGTGATCGCGCAGCGCCTTAAGGGCCGAAGTCTTCCCGGTCTGACGGGGGGCATGGAAGACGAAGTAGGCCCGCTTTTCCACCAACCGCGCGATCCGCGCCAAGTCCAGCCGGCTCAGCGGCGGTATCGTGTAGTGGACTTCCGGGTCCATCGGCCCGGCCACATTGAAGTCGCGCACGGGTTCAGTATGGCAGAACCGGGGGCGGGCTGCGCTCGAGGATGCCGGGCGGCGAGAGCGCCCGGAAGGGCCTACATCCCCCAGACGAGGATCGGGCGGGTCTCGGGAGCGGCGGCGCCGGGTCGGGGTTCGTCGTCGGGCGCGGCCTCCCAGCCGAGTTCCGAGTCCGGGGAGGACACCCGCCGCGCGGCGAGCGAGCGCCGGAAGATCTTCTCCTCCCAAGTCTTGCTCTCGTCCTCGTCCATCACCACCAGGTGCCCCTCCTCCGCACCGCAGCGGTCCAGGTACGCCGCCGTCTGCGCCACCCCCTCCCGGATCACGGTTTCCAGATCGTCCCGCTCCCGGCGAACCCGGCACTCCACCACGAAACGCTGCGTCCCGCCGTTGTCCCGCCGCCACTCGACCAGCAGGTCGGTCCGCGCCCGCCCCAGCCCGTACTCCCGGACGATCCGCCCACCGCCCTTCACCGCCCGCTGCCAGAACGCCTGCAGCAGCACATGCGGCGCCGCCTCCCGGAAGAGGAACTTCCCCGACCACGCCTCCGAGTCCTCCCGGAACATCTGCCGGAACGCGACGAGCAGTCCCGCCACCTCCAAGCCGCCGTCCGGCCGCCGGGAACTCGCGGCGCCGCCGGACATCCAATGCTCCGCGCCGGCGAACAGGATGCGGGGTATCGCGTCCCGATAGATCGGGTTCGCGATCTCCAGCGGCCCCTTCCCCTTGACGAAGCCCAGATCCCTCACATAGGAGTGGTCCTTTCCGTTCGCAAGGAACGCCGCGCGGCCGGCGAGGATCGGCTCGATCACCCGCCGCACCCGCGCGTCCGTCAGCCTCTGCTCGAGGTGGCGGATGTGTGAGGGCCGTTCCCGGAACAACCGCTCGCGCGCGGCTTCCACCGCCTCCACCCCGATCTCCCGGGTCCGGTCGCGGCCCGCCTCGTCCTCGAAGCAGGTTTCTTTCGCCAGCGCGTTCACCAGCCAAGGTTGGCCGGCGGTCGCGTTCCAGATCTCCTCCACTGCTTCCGGAGCGAACCGCTGCCCGGTCTCCTCCGTGTGTTGGCCCAGCAGTTCCTCCACCTCGGCCCGCGAGAAGTCCGCGAGGCGGAAAGTCTCGGCCACGATGTTGAACGGGATGTCCGCCGGCCCCGAATAGTCCTGCACATCGCGCAGCCCGCAGAAGACCATGCTCCGTGGAAAGAGCCGCGGGTGAAAGGTGTAACCCGAGCGCAGTTGCGCCAGCAGCGAAACGAGCACTTCGCGGTCCAGCGCGTCCACCTCGTCCAAGAGCAAGACCAGGCGCTCCTCGCCGGATTTCTCCGACCAGAGCGCGAGCGCCTCCCGGAATCCGCCGGCCGGGCCGATCTCGGCGAGCGTTCGAGGCCAGACGGCCTCCAGGGAATCGTCCCCGAGCGTCGTGACGGCGTCGTCGGAAATCGCGCCCAGGACGCCGCGAGCGGCGCCGTCCGGGTCCCAAAGCCCCGTCGCGTCCTCGCAACTCGCATAGACGCACCGCCAACCCCGCTCGTTCAGGTGATCGCGCAGCGCCTTCAGCACCGAAGTCTTCCCGGTTTGGCGGGGGGCGTGGAGGACGAAGTACTCCTCCCACTCCACCATTCTCTCGACCCGCGCCAAGTCCAGACGGCCCAGCGGCGGGATCGTGTAGTGGACTTCCGGGTCCATCGGCCCGGCCACATTGAAGAAACGCATTCGCTTCAGTATGGCGCGCGGGTCCCGGCGGCGCCGGGCGGGCGGCGCCGGGGCGTCCGTCACTCCAGCGGGAACGAAGCGACGGCGTCGTAGATCGCGCCGTCCGGGTGGAGCGCGCTCCGGAGCAGGACGATCCCGGTCACCGGGAACGGATCCGGCCACAGGGCGCCTCCGGGAGCGGCGCGCTCCAGCGCCTCCGGCGGGACCCGCGCGCCCCGCCGCCGGAGGCGGGCGAGGGTCACATGCGGCGCGAAGGGGCGCCGCTCCGGCGGCAATCCCGCGGCGAGGGCGGCGCGTTCGGCCGCCTCGGCGAGCGCCGCGAGGAAGCCGGCGCACCCGGGGCCTTCGACGACTTCCGCCCAGACCATCCGGTGCTGGCCGGTCAGCGGCCGCGCCGCGAGCCGGGGGAGGGCGATCTCCGGCGGCAGCGCGCCGCGTTCCCGGAGCCGGTCGGCCTCGGCGGCGAACCGGGCGCGCAGTTTCGTTTCCAGGGTATGGGCGGTTTCGGGGGGTATTTCGCCGTAGAAACGCAGCGTGAGGTGCAGGTTCCCGGCGGGAACCACCCGGAGACGCGATTCGGGGGCGGCCTCGGCCACGGCCTGCGCCGCGGCGAAGAGCCGCTCGCGGACCTCCGGCGGCGGCAGCAGCGCGGCGAACAGCCGAGTCCTGATCTTCGCGGACGTCCGAGGCGGGTCGAGGTCGGGGTCGGCGGTCGTCATTCGCTGGTTCCCGTCAGCGGCCGGGGGCGCCCTCCCCGCGCCACGGTCCGGCTTCCGGCGGCGGGCCGCGGCGCTACGGCGCCGGCGCCCGGAGGATGTAGTCCATCAGGCTGGGAATGCCCGGTTCCCATTCCGGCATCGTGCCCGCCACCCAGACGAAACCCAGGTGACCGAGTTCCCTCGCCGCGGCGGCCACTTCGTCATCGCCGGCGGCATCCCCGAAACCTCGCCGGATGGCGGCCCGCAGTTCGCTGCCGGAGAGGACCGGACGCGACCGGAAGGCTTCCGCGACCGCCTGCGCCGGTCGGAAGAGTTCCAGTTCCCCCAGTTCGCTGTAGCGTTCGAGGTAGTAGTCGTCGCGCTGCCGGTCGAAAACGGCCTGGCAGGCGCGCACATCCTCGAAGGTGATCTCCCGGCGGGAGGCCGTGACCGCGCGCGCCCACACCGCTCTGCCCCAGTGTTGCACGAAGAACGGATACCCGTGGCTGTCGCGAACGAGGTGCTCCAACGCCTCGTCCGTGATGGCGAGGTCTTCGGCTTCCAGCGGCTTCCGGATCGCCTCCGCCGTGGCGCGGTCGTCGAGCCGTCCGATCCGCAACTTCTCGCTGCGATTCCAGAACGAGGCGCCCATGGTCGACAGGTGGGCCCGCAGGTTCGGCGTTCCCGCGAGCACCAGGAGGAACGGCTCGGACTTCCCGACTTTCTGCGCCGCGTTCAAGAGCGAGCGGCCGGTCTTCGGGTCGAGGGTGTGCGCCTCGTCGAGAAGCACGATCAACGGCTTCCTCTTGGCCCGAAGAGCGAGGACCCGGGCGAGATCCGGCGCCGGTCGTTCGCCGGGACGCCAAGTGATCCCCCGAACGCCCAACTCGCCGGATCTCACGGACCCCCACCACGAGTCCGGCAACAGCAACTCGGCCAAGCGGGCGGGGGAATCGAACTTCGACGGCGTGAGTTCCTCGACATCCACGCCGGTGGACGAACTTGCTCGCTCGCTGACCCACCCGAGGAGCGCCGTCTTGCCGTTGCCGCGCGGCCCGTAGAGGATCACTTCGCTCGGCGCCGGCCGGCCGCGGTCCAATTCGGCGACCAGCATCAGGAAGAGGTCCTGCTCCTCCTCCCGCCCGGCGAGGTGCGGCGGGGGTCGGCCGGGTCCGGGCCGGAAGGGCCCCGGACCGATTTCAGAGCGCACGAGAACCAGTTTAGCGGGAAGTCCCGACGCCGGGAGGCGGCGAGTTCCTCGCGGTTCCCGGAGTCGTGGAGCGCTGCCCGCGCCGCCCGGCTTCCGGCGGCGGCTCGCGGGGTTTACGGCGCGGGGACGGCGCGGAGGATGTGGTCCATCAGGCTGGGAATGCCCGGTTCCCATTCCGGCATCGCGCCGGTCTCCCAGATGAAACCCAGGTGATGGAACTCCGTTTCCGCCGCGTCCACTTCGTCGTCGGTGGCGGCCTCGCCCAAACCCCGCCGGATGGCGGCCTCCAGTTCGCTGTCGGTGATGACCGGGCGCGACTCGAAGGCTTCGGCGACCGCCCGCGCCGGCGGGAGCAACCGCGTTTTCCTGAGTTCGCGGTACCGGCGGTGGTAGTAATCGTCCCGGCGCCGGGCGAAGACGGCTTGGCAGGCGCGCGCATCCTCGGAGACGACGCGGTCGCGGGACTCCGCAACGGCGCGCGCCCACACCGCGTCGCCCCAGAGTTGGACGAAGAAGGGATACCCGTGGCTTTCGCGAACGATGTGCTCCAACGCCTCGTCCGTGATGGCGATGTCCTCCGCTTCCAGCGGTTTCCGGATCGCGTCCGCGGTCGCGCGCTCGTCCAGGCGTCCGATCCGCAAACTCCGGCTGCGGTTCCAGAAGGAGGCGCCCATCGTTCCCAGGTGGTCGCGCAGGTTCGGCGTTCCCGCCAACACGAGGAGGAACGGCGCGGACTTCCCAACCTCCTGCGCCGCGTTCAAGAGCGAGCGGCCGGTCTTCGGGTCGAGGGTGTGCGCCTCGTCGAGAAGCACGATCAACGGCTTCCTCTTGGCCCGAAGAGCGAGGACCCGGGCGAGATCCGGCGCCGGTCGTTCGCCGGGACGCCAAGTGATCCCCCGAACGCCCAACTCGCCGGATCTCACGGACCCCCACCACGAGTCCGGCAACAGCAACTCGGCCAAGCGGGCGGGGGAATCGAACTTCGACGGCGTGAGCCTCTCGACATCCACGCCCGTGGACGAACCCGCTCGCTCGCTGACCCACCCGAGGAGCGCCGTTTTGCCGTTGCCGCGCGGCCCGTAGAGGATCACTTCGCTCGGCGCCGGCCGGCCGCGGTCCAATTCGGCGACCAGCATCAGGAAGAGGTCCTGCTCTTCCTCCCGCCCGGCGAGGTGCGGCGGGGGTCGGCCGGGTCCGGGCCGGAAGGGCCCCGGACCGATTTCGGAGCGCACGAGAACCAGTCTAGCCGGAAGTCCCGGCGCCGGGAGACGGCGAGTCCCTCGCGGTTCCCGGGGTCGTGGAGCGCTGCCCGCGCCGCCCGGCTTCCGGCTGCGGGCCGCAGGGTTTACGGCGCGGGGACCGCGCGGAGGATGTAGTCCATCAGGCTGGGAATGCCGGGTTCCCACTCCGGCATCACGCCCGCCCGCCAGACGAAACCCAGGTGACGGAATTTCCGCTCCGCGGCGGCCAATTCGTCATCGCCGGCGGCCTCGCCGAAACCTCGCCGGATGGCCGCCCCCAGTTCGCTGTCGGAGAGAACGGGGCGCGACCGGAAGGCTTCCGCGACGGCTCGCGCCGTTTGCAGCAACTTCAGTTCCTTGAGTTCGCGGTAGCGGTCGGCGTAGTAGTCGTCGCGCTGCCGGTCGAAAGCGGCCTGGCAGGCGCGCGCATCCTCGGAAGTGATCTCCCGGCGGGAGGCCGTGACCGCGCGCGCCCACACCGCTCTGCCCCAGTGTTGCACGAAGAACGGATACCCGTGGCTGTCGCGAACGAGGTGCTCCAACGCTTCGTCCGTGATGGCGAGGTCTTCGGCTTCCAGCGGCTTCCGGATCGCCTCCGCCGTCGCGCGTTCGTCGAGCCGTCCGATCCGCAACTTCTCGCTGCGATTCCAGAACGAAGCGCCCATGGTCGACAGGTGGGCCCGCAGGTTCGGCGTTCCCGCGAGCACCAGGAGGAACGGCTCGGACTTCCCGACCTCCTGCGCCGCGTTCAGGAGCGTGCGGCCGGTCTGCGGGTCGAGAGTGTGCGCCTCGTCGAGAAGCACGACCAACGGTTTCCTGCCGACCCGGTGAGCGATGACCTCGGCGAGATCCGGCGCCGGTCTTCGGCCCGGGCGCCAAGCGATCCCCCGGAAGCCGATCTCGTCGGGCCTTACGGACGCCCGCCACGAGTCCGGCAACAGCAACTCGGCCAAGCGGGCGGGGGAATCGAACTTCGACGGCGTGAGTTCCTCGACATCCACGCCGGTGGACGAACTTGCTCGCTCGCTGATCCACCCGAGGAGCGCCGTCTTGCCGTTGCCGCGCGGCCCGTAGAGGATCACTTCGCTCGGCGCCGGCCGGCCGCGGTCCAATTCGGCGACCAGCATCAGGAAGAGGTCCTGCTCCTCCTCCCGCCCGGCGAGGTGCGGCGGGGGTCGGCCGGGTCCGGGCCGGAAGGGCCCCGGACCGATTTCGGAGCGCACGAGAACCAGTCTAGCCGGAAGTCCCGGCGGCGCGCCGCCGGGTTAGGGCGCGGGGACCTCCCGGAGGATGTAGTCCATCAGGCTGGGAATGCCCGGCTCCCACCGCCGACGGGTTCCGGGGCGCCAGATGTAACCGAGATGGCGGAACTGTTGCGCCGTCGCATCCACTTCGTCATCGCCGGCGGCGCCGCCGAAACCCCGCCGGATGGCGGCCTCGAGTTCGGCGCCGGAGAGGGCCGGGCGCGACTCGAAGGTCTCCGCGACCGCCCGCGCCGGTCCCAACAGCCGCAGTTCCTCCAGTTCGTCGTGGCGTTGGGAGTAGTAGCCGTCCCTCCGCTCGTTGAAGTCGGCTTGGCAGGCGCGCGCATCCTCGGAGACGACCCGTTCGAGGGAGCCCGCGACGGCGCGCGCCCATACCGCATCGCCCCAGAGTTGAACGAAGAAGGGGTACCCATGGCTTTCGCGAACGATGTGCTCCAACGCTCCGTCCGTGACGGCGATGTTCTCGGCCTCCAGCGGCTTCCGGATCGCCTCCGCCGCGGCTCTTTCGTCCAGTCTTCCCAACCGTATGATCCGGCTCCGACCCCAGAACGAAGCTCCCAGCGTGCCGAGGTGGGAACTCAGATTCGGTGTTCCGGCGAGCACCAGCAGGAAGGGCGCCTCCCGCCCCACTTGCTGGGCGGCGTTGAGCAGGGCTCGGCCGATCCCGGGTTGGAGCGTGTGGGCCTCGTCCAGCAGGATCACCAGTGGTTTCCTGCTCGCCCGCACCGCGAGGACCGATCGGATCTGGGGCGCCGGCTCGCTTCCGCCGGGCCGCCAAGTGAAGCCGCGAATCGCGATCTCCTGAGGCCTGACGGTCTCCCACCAATGACGGGGCAAGAGGCATTCCGCCAATTCCGACTTCGTGTCGAAGTCCGACGGCGTCAACGCCAGCACATCCACGCCGGGGAAGTCGGCTCCTTCCTTCCTCACCCACGCGAGAAGCGCGGTCTTTCCGTTGCCCCGCGGTCCGTAGAGGATGACTTCGCTGGGCGGCGCTTCGCCGCCGTCCAGGTGCGCAAGCAGCGCACGGAAGAGATCCTGCTCCGGCTCGCGTCCGGCGAGATACGGAGGAAGCCCGCCGGGTCCGGGACGAAACGGCCCCAAACCGATTTCGGAGCGCACGGAAAGCATTCTACTCGGCCACCGGGTTACGGCGCGGGGACCTCCCGGAGGAGGTGGGCCAGCAGGCCGGGAAGGCCGGGTTCCCATACCGGCCTCGTCCCCGGCATCCAGAGGAAACCCGAGCGATGGAGTTCCTTCTCCGCAGCGGCCACTTCGTCATGGTCGGCGGCCTCGCCCGAAACCCGGCGGATGGCGGCCTCCAGTTCGCTGTCGGAGAGGACCGGTCGCGACTCGAAGGCTTCCGCGACCGCCCGCGCCGTTCGCAGCAGCCGCAGTTCCTCCAGTTCGCCGCAGCGGCGGCGGTAGTGGTCGTTCCGCTGCCGGTCGAAGTCGGCCTGGCAGGCGCGAACATCCTCGGAGACGATCTCCCGGCGAGAGGTCGCGGCGGCGCGCGCCCATACCGCCTCGCCCCAGAGTTGGACGAAGAAGGAATACCCCTCGCTTTCGCGAAAGATGCGCTCCAACGCTTCGTCCGTGATGGTGAGGTCTTCGGCTTCCAGCGGCTTCCGGATCGCGTCCGCCGCCGCGCGCTCGTCCAGGCGTCCGATCCGGAACTTCCGGCCGCGGCCCCAGAAAGAGGCGCCCAGGGTCGACAGGTGGTCGCGCAGGTTCGGCGCTCCCGCGAGCGCCAGGAGGAACGGCGCGGACGAACCGACCTGTTGCGCCGCGTTCAGGAGGGCGCAACCGGTCTTGCGGTCGATGGTCTGCGCTTCGTCGATCAGCAGGGCCAGCGGGTTCCGGCTGACCCGAAGGTCGAGGGCCCGCGTGAGATCCGGCGTTACCGGGCCCCAGGCGCGGTCGCGGGCGGTCTTCCACGACGAGGCCGGCAGCAGCAACTCGACCAGCGCGGCGGAGGAATCGAACTCCGCCGGCGTGAGCGTTTCCACCTCCACGCCGGTGGACGCCCGCGCTTCCTCGCTGACCCACCCGAGGAACGCCGTCACGCCGCAGCCGGGCGGCCCGTAGAGGATGACCTCGCTCGGCGCCGGCCGGCCGCGGTCGAGGTCGAAGAAGAGCCTCCCGAAGTAGTCCTGCTGCTCCTCCCGCCCGGCGAGGTGCGGCGGCCTGAGGTCGGGTCCGGGCCGGAACGGCCCCTCGCGGGTCTCGATGCGCATGGGAACCAGTCTAGCCCCGGGGTTCCGGCGCCGGGCGCCGGCGAATCCGAATCCCCGGTCGGGGTATCAGGGGGCCGTTCGCCGCCTCGGTTTCCGGCGGATGTCGTCGTTCGCTTCGAGCGAGGCGATGCTCTCGCCGCCCGGATTCGAGAGCCGCGCCGAGTCCCGGGGCGGGATCTGCCGCCGGTCGGCGAAGACCGGCGGGGACTCGAACTCCGGGGCGCGTCGGTGGAACCGGGGAAACCCGGTCGTCTTCAGCCGCGCCTCGCCGCGGTTCGGGAGGCCGTGGATTCGACGCGCGGCCGGGAGAGGAAGGCCAGGTCGCAGATCCGCGTCAAGGCCTGTCCGAAACGGAAGAGGGAGAGCGACAACCGCTCCGGAGTCGTGTCGAGGACGAAGGCGCCTTCGTCCCATTCGAGCCCCGACTCGGTCATCACGCGCTCCAGCAGCATTCCCCGAACGCCTTCGAAGAAGTCGTCCACTTCGTGCTCGTAACTGAGGTGCATCATCGTGTGCCCGCAGTCGGAGAGCCGCAGCCGCCCGTCAGGGGTTTCGGACAGGCGGATCGGATAGCGGTCGCCGTCCGGAAACGCGAAGGGCGTTCGCAGCCACCGGCTGCCGTCCGGCCGCGAGTCCACGCCCACTTCGCGGCACAGGTTTTCGCGGAGCCGGCGCTCCAGGTCTTTCGGGTCGAGGGTCATTCGGGAAGGATGGCCATTTCCATACCGGAGCGTAGTCCGGTCAATCGCGTCGTCCTTCCCGGTCGGCGGCGAGGAGGGAGCGGCGGAGCAGGTCCAGCGCATAGGTGGAGGTGAGGCGGCGCACCAGGGGGCGGTCGCCGGGGAAGCGGTGGCGTTCGGCGCGATTGACCGGGCCGGCGACGGCGATCCATACCAGGCCGACGGGTTTGGCGCGGCTGCCGCCGCCCGGGCCGGCGATTCCGGTTACGGCGAGGCCCCAGGCGTTTCCGGCGCGGCGGCGGACGCCCTCGGCCATCCGTTCGGCGACCGCGCGGCTGACCGCGCCTTCGGCGGCGAGGGTGTCCGGGGGGACGCCGAGCAGGGCGGTCTTCGCTTCGTCGGCGTAAGCGGCGATGCCGAGGTCGAACCAGGCGGAGGCGCCGGGGACGCGGGTGAGGCGTTCGGCGATGAGGCCGCCGGTGAGGGACTCCGCCATGGCCGCGCGTTCGCCGCGGCGGGCGAGTTCGCGGCCCACGGCGTGTTCGAGGCGTTCGGCGGGGGCGCGGGTATAGACGGCGTCGCCGAGGCGTTCCGCGATGCGGTCGGCGAGGGCGGCGGCGGCGGGTTTCTCCCCGGCGGGGGCGGAGACCCGGAGGGAGATTTCGCCGCCGGAGGCGAGGACGCTGACTTCGAGGGGGGACGGGGGCTTCGGGTAGAGGTCGGCGAGGCGCTCTTCCAGCCGGGATTCGGGGAGGCCGGCGAGGCCCAGGGTGAAGGCGGCCGGCGCTTCGGTCGCGCCGGACTTGCCGGCGAGCCGGGGCGCGGCTTCGGCGTCGAACATCGCCGCGAGTTCCCTCGGGGGGCCGGGGAGGAGGACGAGGACGGCGCCGGATGCGGCGCGGGCGAAGACTCCGGGGGCGGTCCCGGCGGGGTTCGGCAGCGCCTCCGCGCCTTCGGGGAGGAGGGCCTGGCGGCGGTTCACCGCCGGCATGGCGAAGCCGCGCTGCCGGAAGCGGGACTCGATGCGGCGGAGGGAGGGGGCGTGTTCCGCCAGCGGTCGCGAGAGGGCGGCGGCGGCCGCGGCGCGGGTGCGGTCGTCGGTGGTGGGGCCGAGGCCGCCGGCGGCCAGGACGAAGCGGAAACGGTCGAGGGCGGCGCGGATGGTTTCGGTGAGGAGGGCTTCGTCGTCGCCGACCACCGCCTGGTGGAGGGTGGGGATGCCGAGGGCGGCGAGGCGCTCCTTGAGGAGGGGGGTGTTGCGGTCGCGGCGGCGGGGGCGGAGGAGTTCCGAGCCGACCGCGACCACCGCGGCGCCGGCGGCGAGCCGGTCGCCGGCGTCCGTCATCAGCGGCGCCGCCGCGGCGCGCTCCCGCTCCGCGCCGCCGGCGAACGCGGTTCCGGGAGCCGGGGGCGCCGGGCGGGAAGCGCCGGGCCGGCGGCCGACACGGCGCCCGGAACGGGGGACGGACTCAGTAGCCGAAGAAGGCGAACAGGAGGACGCGGGTGACGAGGCCGGCGGCGAGGTCGTCCGCCATGATGCCGAAGCCGCCGGGCAGGCGCTCGAGTTGGCGGATGGGCGGGGGCTTCGCGATGTCCAGCGCCCGGAAGAGGGCGAACGCGCCGAGCAGGAGCGCGGCGGGGGCGCCGGCGCCGAAGGCGGCGAGCCACATCCCGCAGGCTTCGTCCACGACCACTTCCGGCGGGTCCTTGCGCCCGGAGGCGGCTGCGTAGCGGTGGGCGGCCCAGGTCCCGAGCGCGGTCGCGCCGACGAAGAGGGCGATCCCGGTCAGCGGGGACAGGCCGCGGGTGAGCAGGGCGGCGGCGAGGCCGACCAGGGCGCCGAAGGTGCCGGGGGCGTGGGGGAGGCGGCCGACGAAACCGACGGTGGCGAGGAGCCGGGCGAAGACGCCGGAAGCGGAGACTCCCTCGGCGCGGCGGCCGCGCCGGGCGACTTCGTCCCAGTCCGCGTCCTCCCAGTCGCGGTCGGGGTCGCGGTGCGACTCCTCCGCCGGCGGCGGGGGGTCCGGGTCGCCCAGCGGGCCGGGGGGGGACGGCTGCGGGGCGGCGGGGTCGGCAGGCGCGGGCGGCGAGGCCGCCGGGGGAGTCGCGATTCCCGAGGGGGCCTCTGCCGGGGCCGGGCCCGGAGCCGGGGCAACCGGGGAGCGCGAGGCGGTGGAGGCCCGGAGCCGCCGCTCCACCCGCTCGCGCACCGCCGTCTCCGGCCCGTCCGGCGAACTGACCGGCGAACCGCTCGGCAACCCGTCCGGCGAACCGCTCGGCGAACCGGCCCGCGACCCGCTCGGCGAACCGGCCGGCGGCGCCTCCGGTTCGCTCGCGGGCCCGCGTTCGGCGCCGCCGTCGCCGCCGGGTTCCGGGCGGGCGTCGCCGATCGAGCGCACGCGGCGGCGAACCGCGTCGCTCCAGTGCTCGTCGTTCCGCGAGTCGGGCGGGGAGTCCGGGGAGCGGCCCCCGTCCGGCCCGGCCGCCGGGCGGCCCCCGGAACGCCGCCCGCCGTCCGGGCTCACCGCCCGCCGGGAGCCGACGCGCCCGCGTTCCCCGGTGGGCCGAGCCGCCGGAAACGGGGGAAATCGGACGGACGCACCGGCGGGCAACTATACGGCCCGCGGGGAGGGCGCCCCGCCGGCCCTTCCCGACCGGAAGGCACGAAATCCCCGCGTGGTTTCCCGATGGGATCGGCGGTCAGGTCTTCCGGCAGCGGAGGAAGCGGTGCGCGTTTCCCGGGTCGAGCCCGGCGGGCGAATCGCCGTCCGGATCGCCGTCCCGGCCCTGGGCGTCCCACGAGCAGGTGAGGGAGACCTCGATCGTGCGCAGGCAGGCGTCGGACTCCTTGTACAGGGACAGCGTGAACCCGCCTTCGATCTCCACATCGTCCGCGTCGCAGCCGCGGCCGTCGGAGATGGTGCAGCGCGAGTGGCTGCCGGTGAAGTTGTCGGCGCGGCCGTTCCCCTCGCCGCCCCGGTCGAGGTCCACCTTGCCGAAGTCCCGGTAGGCCGGCTCGAGGTCCTCGTCGAGCACCGGGATGGTGAGCAGCGCGCGCTGGGGCCAGACCCGGCGGCCGGCGCCCTCGACCCAGGAGAGGCGCGGAAACGACAGCCGGTCGCCCCAGATCCACCAGGAGTCCTCCCGCCCCACCGAGTCGGTCCCGGCGTGGTCGGGAGAGGGGTAGTAGAGGTCCCGGTCGGCGCGGGTCCGGTCCACCTCCGGGCCGGAACCGGCTTCGCGCAGGTGGAGCCGGAAGAAGCGGCTCCCCGTCGGGCGGGGGAGGTTGCGGTACATCTCGCCGACTTCGGTGACCGCCGTACCGGTGCGGTCGGGGAGCGGCGCCAGGTTGCGGGCGAGTTGGAGCGCGGCGAGGCGGCCGCCCTCGACCAGGGCGCGGAGGCGGAATCGCCGGCGGCCGTCGCCGAACGCGTCCTCCGTCCCGCGCGGGGCGCCGTCGTATCGGGACGGCCCGAGGTCGGCGATGGAGCCGTCGCCCCAGAAGCGGTCGACTTCCTCCTCGAACAGGTCGCACATGTCCACCTGTTCGGCGGCGGGGAAGGAGAGCGGGGGGCACTCCACTTCGTCGAAGGGGTCCCGGCCGGTCGGCCAATCCACGCGGCTGCCGGCCCAGGGCGCGGCGATCTCCGGCGCGGCCCGCAGGGTGTAGCCGGCGAGGTGGTCGGCGCGGCTCTCGCCCCGGGCGCGGCGGCCGGCGAGACCCTTGCCGCGCTGGCCGGAGGTGTCGTCGGTGACGATGCGGAAGCAGTGGCGGGGCTTTTGGATGCGGTCGGCGCCGGGGATGTCGTAACTGCCGGTGTCGGTGAGCCAGGCGTTTTGGTGGGCGCCGCCGCCGGGGGCGAGGAAGGGGCGGCCGGGCTCGGCTTCCCCGGTGCGGACTTCCTCGGCGGTGAGGAAGAAACAGTCGTGGTCGCCGTTGCGGAGGGGGCCGGCGGTGGTCTGCGTCAGGTTCTCGGTTCCGTAGGCGCTCCAGGCGTCTTCGTCGGTTTCGAGGCGGCCGCCGAAGACATGGACGCGGGTTTCGTCGTCCCGGGTCAGGTCGAGCGGGGTCGGCCGGCGGGCGGCGGGGACTTCGGGGCCGCGGACCGCCAGGGGGCCTCCGCTGCCGGCGAGGGTGGCGAACTCGTGGGTGAGGGTTACCGGGGCGGTGGCGGTGTAGGTCCAGCCGGCGTCGAGTCCGTTCACCCGGTCCTGGCCGTCGTTCATGACCAGGCCGGCCTCCAACTCGAAGTCGGCGTCGAAGGCGGCGCAGACCGGGGAGTCGGCGGCGGCGAGCCGGGGGGCGGGAGGCGGTTCGTCGGCGGGTTCCGAGCAGCGGAAGGGGCCGCAGGTGAAGTAGAGGATGTCGTCGGTGGCCTCGGCCGCGGGGCCGGGTTCCGTCGTGAGGCGGGTGAAGGAGAAGGTGACGCCGTTTCGGGCGATTTCGGCTTGGAGGGCGCGCCAGGCGGTGTGGGCGAAGGGGGCGCTCGTTCCGGAGCGGAGGTCGAGCGGGGGGGCGTCGTCGTCGAACTCGGGCGCCATCCGGGCGGGGGCGGAAGCGGTGACGGTGAGCGCGGGGTTGACGCGGGCCGCCGCGCGGCGGGGGTCGGTTTCGTCGTCGGGACAGAAGACCTGGCCGGAGCAGTCGGGGTCGGCGGTTCTCGCCGGAAGGGCCAGGCGGACTTCGAGTTTCGGGGCGGCCGCCGGGGTGGTTCCGGCGACGGGGGGGCTCCAGGCGCTGAGGACCGGCGAGGCCGCGCCTCCGGCGGCGGCGCGGACCCGGAGGTAGACGGTGGTCTGCGGCGGGACGGCGGCGCGGTGGGTGGGGGCGGCGGTGGCGACGACGGCGGCGGCGGTCAGGGCCTCGGGGGTGGCGGCGACCTGGACCCGGTACACCAGGGCGTCGGGGACCGGGCTCCAGGCCCACTCGAGGTAGTCGGGGCCGGAGTCGGAGAGGTAGGGGAGCGGGGTGGCGAGGGTCGGGGGGGCGGATCGGGCGGCGCCCTGGGCGGTGGGGCTCCAGGGGCTTCGCCGGCTCCCGGCGAGGGCGCGGACGCGGGCGTAGCCGGCGGTTCCGGGGGTTACCGGGAAGCGGTGGGAGGTGGCGGTGGTTTCGGCGGAGGTGACGGAGGCGAAACTGCCGGCGACCCGGCTGAGTTGGGCTTCGTAGGCGGTGGCGCCGGGGACCGCGTCCCAGCGGAACTCGATGAAGTCGGGGCCGGCGGCGGAGGCGGCGAGGTTCGCCGGGGCGGCGAGCCCGGGCGGGGTGGTCGGGGTGGGGGTTGGGGCGGGCTGCGGGGTCGGGGCGGGCGTCGCCGGGGAGTCGCGGTCGCAGGCGGCGGCGAGGGCGGCGAGGGCCGCGAGGAGCAGCGCGGGAACGGCGAGGCGCGGGGCGATGCCCGCGGCGATGGCCGGGCGCGGGGCGATGGCCGGGCGCGGGACGGGCGGGCGGTGCATCTCGGTGGGGGCGGCGCGATCCCGGGCCGGCGAATCGGGCCGGGCGAACGGACGCCGGCCGCCCGCGGCGGGTTCCCCGGCGACCCGAAGCGGGCGGGGGCGGCGCCTCGCGTTTCCGGCCCGGCCCGGGCCGGACGCCGTCGGGCGCGGTCGGGCTCACCTTCGCCGAGGTTCGGGATCGAACGCAGTCATTCTTTCACGGGAAAGCCCCCGGGAGGCGGCGCCGGGGCGGCCGCCGCGCGGGCGGCGCGGGCCGGACGGACGCGGGCGCGGCGGCCGCGCCGGCGCGGGGGCCGGGCGCGATAATGGTTCGCAAAAGATGCGTCGCTTCAACACGGAAGGGCCGGTTCGCGCGGACCGGCACTACTGCGTCCCGCCGCTCGAGCGGGTGGACCTCGACGACATCCTGTCGCTGGTTCGCGACGAGCGGTACTTCGTCCTCCACGCGCCCCGCCAGACCGGGAAGACCACGACGCTGCGGGCGCTGCGCGACCGGCTGAACGAGGGGGCGGCCGGGCCGTTGCGGTGCGTGTACGCGAACCTCGAGGGGGCGGAGGCGCACCGCGAAGACCTCGAGCCGGCCATGCGCACGGTTCTGGCCGCCGTGGCTCGCGGGGAGCAGTCCGGGGGCGGCGGCGAGTTTCGCCGCATCTGGCCGAAAGCCCTGGCCGAAGTCGGGCCCGGCAGCGCCTTCAACGAGGCGTTGACGCAGTGGTCGCTGGCCTCCCCGAAGCCGATCGTGCTGCTCCTGGACGAAGTGGACACGCTCGTCGGCGACAGCCTGATTTCGGTGCTGCGTCAACTCCGTTCCGGCTACACCGATCGTCGAGGGGACTTTCCGCAGAGCGTGGTGCTGTGCGGCGTGCGGGATGTGCGCGAGTACCGGATGCAGTTCGACCCCGGCAAGAAGAAGACCGGCGGGGGAAGCGCGTTCAACATCGAGGCGAAGTCGCTGCGTCTCGGGGACTTCGGCGAGGCGGAGATCCGCGCGCTGTACGCCCGGCACACGGAGGAAACCGGGCAGGAGTTCGAGCCGGGGGCGTTGGATACGGTCCGGGAGCAGACGCAAGGGCAACCGTGGCTGGTGAACGCGCTCGCCAACGAGGCGTGCTTCGAGAACGAGGCCGGCCGCGACCGGAGTCGGCCGATCACGGAGGCGAACATCCTCGCGGCCCGGGAAGCGCTGATCCTCCGGCGCGACACCCACCTCGACCAACTCGCCGCGAAGTTGGGGGAGGAACGCGTGCGCCGGGTCATCGAGCCCATGCTCAGCGGGGGCCGCGGCCGCGCGACCCAGCCCGACATCCAGTATGTGCGCGACCTCGGACTCATCGCGCGCGACGCCCCGACCCGCATCGCCAACCCGATCTACCGGGAGGTCATACTCCGGGAACTCGGCTCGTTGGTCCAGGAGGAGTTGACGGTCGAGCCGGCTTGGTATGTCGCCGCCGACGGGTCTCTCGATGTTCCGAAGTTGCTGGCGGGTTTCCAGGAGTTCTTCCGGGAGAACTCCGAGCACTGGATGGGGCGTTTCGACTACCGCGAGGCGGGGCCGCAGGTGCTGCTGCGGGCGTACTGCCACCGCGTGGTGAACAGCGGCGGACGAATCGAGCCGGAGTACGCGACCGGACGGGGCCGGATGGACCTGCTGCTGGAGTGGCCGCGGGGCGAGGGGCGCCGGGACCGTTTCGTGGTGGAGTGCAAGGTGCTGCACGGGAATCGGGAGGCGACCGAGCGGGAGGGCCTGGAGCAAACGGCCGCCTACATGGACCGCAGCGGCGCGAAGGCCGGCCACCTGGTGATCTTCGACCGGAGCGGGAAGCGTTCGTGGTGGGAGAAGATCTACCGGCGGGAAGCGGAGCGGGACGGCTTCCCGATCACCATCTGGGGGATGTAGGCCGAGTCCCGGCCGAGGCGCGACAATCGCGGGCGATGCGAGTCTTCAACACGGACGGGCCGATTCGCCCGGATGAGCACTACTGCGTCCCGCCGCTCGAACGGCTGGACCTGAAGGGCGTTTACGAACTCATCCGGCTGAAGAAGTACTTCGTCCTCCACGCGCCCCGCCAGACCGGGAAGACCACGACGCTCCGGGCGCTGCGCGACCTGCTGAACGAGGGGGCGGCGGGAGATCTTCGGTGCGTCTATGCGAATGTGGAAGGCGGCGAGGCCGAGCGCAACGACATCGGGAGCGCCGTTCGGGGGATCCTGAACCTGTTGGCGGACCGGGCGAGAGCCGCCGGCGACGACTCGCTCGCGGGGATTTGGAAGGGGGCGCTGGAGGACGGCGGACCGCTCGACGGGTTGCGATCCGCGCTGTTCCGCTGGGCGCAGGTATCCCCGAAACCGATCGTGTTGCTCCTGGACGAAATGGATGCACTCGTGGACGACACGCTGCTGTCGGTGCTGCACCAACTTCGCGCCGGTTACGCCGATCGCCCCGAGGGTTTTCCGCAGAGCGTGGTCCTGTGCGGGTTGCGGGATGTGCGCGCGTACCGGATGCCCCCCGCGGTCGCCGCGCGGGCGCCCGCGGGGCAGGTCCCGTTCAACATCGTGTCGGAGTCGTTCCGACTCCGCGACTTCGACGAAGCGGAAACGCGCGCGCTGCTCACCCGACACACGGAGGAAACCGGGCAGGAGTTCGAATCGGAGGCCCTGGAAGCGGTATGGCAACAGACGCAGGGACAGCCCGGGTTGGTGAACGCGATCGCCGACGAGGCATGTTTCCGCAGCGAGGCCGGCCGCGACCGGAGTCGGCCCGTCACGGCGGAGGACATCCGCGGCGCCGTGGAAACGCTGATCGTCGGTCGCAACGCCCACTTCGACCGACTCGCCGCGGAGTTGCGGGACGAGCGCGTGCGCCGGGTCATCGAACCGGTGCTCACCGGGGCCACCTTGGGAGACGCCTCCGTCGAGGACATCCGGTATGTGCGGGACTTGGGCCTGACCTTCCCGGACGGGCCGACGCGGATCGCGAATCCCATCTACCGGGAGTTCGTTCCTCGCGAGTTGATGCGTACCGTACCGGCGAGCCTTCCGCCGGAGATCCGGTGGTTCGTAACCGAGGACGGGGCGCTCGATGTCGAGGAGTCGCTTTCCCGATTCCAGAAGTATTTCCGTGAGCACACCGAACACTCGGAGGAACGGTTCGACTACCCGGAGGCGGAGCCGCACCTGTTGCTGCAGGCGTTCTGCCAGCGGATCGTGGACGACGGAGGCCGGGTGGAGCGCGAGTACGGGTTCTGGCGGCAACGGGCGGACCTGCTGCTGGAATGGCCGCGGGGCGAGGGGCGCCGGGACCGTTTCGTGGTGGAGTGCCGGGTCCTGGGGAAGAGTCGGGAGGCGACCGAGCGGGAGGGCTTGGAGCAGACGATGGCTTACATGGACCAAAGCGGCGCGGCGACGGGCCACCTGGTGATCTTCGACCGGAGCGGGGAGCGTTCGCGGCGGGAAAAGATCTACCGGCGGGAAGCGGAGCGGGACGGCTTCCCGATCACCATCTGGGGGATGTGAACCGAGGCGGGCCGCCGGGCGCGGAGCGGGTCGAGGCGCGATAATCGCGGGCGATGCGGTTCTTCAGGACATCCGGGCCGGTTCACCCGGACAAGCACTACGCGATTCCGCCGCTGGAGCGGTTGGACCTCGACGACATCCTTTCGCTCGTTCGCGAAGAGGAGTACTTCGTTCTCCACGCGCCTCGGCAGACCGGGAAGACCACGACGCTGCTGGCGCTGTGCGACCTGCTGAACGAGGGGGCGGCAGGCGACCTCCGCTGCGTCTATACCAATGTGGAAGGCAGCCAACCCCGGCGCGAAGACGCCGGGAGCGCCATCCGGGGGATCCTGAACCAGTTGGCGGACCGCGCCAGAGGCGCCGGCGACGACGCGCTCGCCGGGATTTGGAAGGCGGCCCTGGAGGACGGCGGCCCGGGCGACGGGTTGCGATCCGCGCTGTCCCGCTGGGCGCAGATCTCCCCGAAACCGATCGTGTTGCTCCTGGACGAAGTGGACGCCCTCGTCGGCGACACGCTGCTCTCCGTCCTCCGGCAGTTGCGCGCCGGGTACGACCAGAAGCCGAGCAAGTTTCCGCAGAGCGTGGTCCTGTGCGGGTTGCGGGATGTTCGCGACTACCGGCTGCAGTTCGATCCCGACAAGCCCAGGACCGACAGCGGCAGCCCGTTCAACATCAAGGCGGAGTCGCTGCGTCTCGGGGACTTCGACGAGGCGCAGATCCGCGCCCTGTACGCCCAGCACACGGAGGACACCGGGCAGGAGTTCGAGCCGGAGGCGCTGGAAGCGGCGTGGGAACAGACGCAGGGGCAGCCGTGGTTGGTGAACGCCCTCGCCCGCCAGGCATGTTTCCGCAACGAGGCCGGACGCGACCGGAGTCGGCCGATCACGGCCGAGAACATCCTGGAGGCCCGCGAAGCGTTGATCCTCCGGCGCGACACCCACCTCGACCAACTCGCCGCGAAGTTGCAAGAAGACCGCGTCCGCCGGGTCATCGAGCCCATGCTCAGCGGGGGCCGCGGCCGCGCGACCCAGCCGGACATCCAGTATGCGCGCGACCTCGGACTCATCGCGCGCGACCCCCCGACCCGCATCGCCAACCCGATCTACCGGGAGGTCATACCCCGGGAACTCAGCCAGACGGCGCAGGAGGAGTTGACGGTCGAGCCGGCCTGGTATGTCGCCGACGACGGGTCGCTGGATGTTCCGAAGTTGCTGGCGGGCTTCCAAGAGTACTTCCGGGAGAACTCCGAACACTGGATGGGGCGTTTCGACTACGCCGAGGCCGGGCCGCAACTGCTGCTGCAGGCGTATTGCCACCGGGTGGTGAACAGCGGGGGCCGAATCGAGCGGGAGTACGCGACCGGCCGGGGCCGGATGGACCTGCTGCTGGAGTGGCCGCGGGGCGAGGGGCGCCGGGACCGCTTCGTGGTGGAGTGCAAGGTGCTGCACCGGGGGCGGGAGACGACCGAGCGGGAAGGCCTCGAGCAAACGGCCGCCTACATGGACCGGAGCGGCGCGAAGGCCGGCCACCTGGTGGTCTTCGACCGCAGCGCAGAGCGTTCGTGGGGGGAAAAGATCTACCGGCGGGAAGCGGAGCGGGACGGCCTCCCGATCACCATCTGGGGGATGTAGCGACGGGGCGCGGCGCGGTCCCGGCAGGCGGATGACGCGCCGGCAACGAAACCCCGCGGCCCGCCCCGTGCTGCTCGCCGTTCCCAACCTGAGCGAGGGGCGGGACGAGCGGCGGATCGGCGCGCTCGTCCGGGCGGTCGGCGGGACGCTGCTCGACCGGCACTCCGACGCCTCCCACCACCGGACGGTGCTCACGCTCGCCGGCGACGAGGAGCGGTTGCGGGAGGCGGCGCTGCGCCTCTTCCGCGCGGCGCTCGAAGAACTCGACCTGCGGCGGCACCGGGGGGAGCATCCCCGGATCGGGGCGCTCGATGTGCTCCCGGTGGTTCCCCGGCCCGGCGCGGGGATGGAGGACGCCGCTGCCCTCGCCCGCCGCGTGGCGGAGGAGATCGCGGAGACGCCGGCGGTGGGGATCCCGGTGTTCCTCTACGGCGCCGCCGGGGGCCGGGCGCTGCCGGAGATCCGGCGGGGGGGGCTCGCCGGGCTGGCGGCGCGGTTGGCGGAAGGCCGGATCGAGCCCGACTTCGGGCCGACGCGGCTCCACCCCGCCGCCGGGGCGGTCGCCGTGGGGGCGCGCCTCCCGCTGATCGCCTTCAATGTGAACCTGGACACCGACCGGGTGACCCTGGCGCGCCGCATCGCCGCCCGCATCCGGGAGGGCGCGCCGGGCGGGCTGCCGGCGGTGAGGGCCCTCGGCGTCCGGCGGCGCGCGGGCGAAGAAGACGGGGAGCGGGCGCAGGTCTCGATGAACCTGCTCGACTTCCGCCGCACCTCGCTGCGGGACGCGTTCGACCGGGTTCGCCGGGAAGCGGAGGAGGCCGGAGCGGCGGTCGCGGACTCGGAGATCGTGGGGCTGCCCCCGGAGGCGGCGCTGTGGCCGAGCGCCGAAGCGGACCTCCGCCTCGCCGAGCCGCCCCGCAGCCTCGAAACCGCCCTCGACGAGGCCGGGTTCGGCGAGGCCGGAACGCCGCCGGACCCCGTTGTACCCTGCCCTCCGGCGAGCGAATCCCGGTGAAGTGCCCCTACTGCGGCCATCCCAAGGACCGGGTGGTGGACTCGCGGGAGAGCCGCGAGGGGGAGGTGATCCGGCGGCGGCGGGAGTGCGACGGCTGCGGGAAGCGGTTCACCAGCCACGAGACGGTGGAAGAGATCCCGCTCATGGCGATCAAGAAGCACGGGGGGCGGGCGCCCTTCGACCGGGAGAAGGTGCTGGCCGGGCTGCGGCGGGCCTGCGGGGCGCGGGTGGCCGAGGAGACGCTGGAGGAGATCGCCGACCGGGTGGCCGCGGCGGTGGCGGAGAGCCCGGACCGGGAGATGCCCACCAGCGAGATCGGGGCGCTGGTGATGGAGGCGCTCAAGGGGCTCGACCATGTGGCGTTCGTGCGGTTCGCCTCGGTGTACCGGGACTTCCAGGACACCCAGGACTTCGTGAAGGAGATCCGGTCGCTGATCCGCAAACGCCGCGGCAAGCCCCGCCGTCCCCGCGCCTGACCGGCCCCGGGGCGGCGGCCCCGGGCGCCGAGATCGGACGCCGAGAACCGGGGCGCGCCCGATTTCGTTATCGAACGCTGACCGGGAGAAGACTGAAGCGCCCTCTACGGACCTCCCGGCCCCCGATGCCGACGCCGACCTCGTCCGCCGCTGCCTCGCCGGGAGCGAACCGGCCTGGCGCGAGTTCGTGGACCGGTTCCAACGCCCGATCTGGCGCATCGCCTACCGGTTCAGCACCACGGTGGACGACGCCGACGAACTGACCCAGGACATCTTCCTGCGGCTGCTGACCGTGCTCGCCGGCTACGACCCGACCGGTTCGCTCGGCGCCTGGGTGCGCCGGGTCGCCGGGAACGCGGCGATCGACGAGTGGCGGCGGAAGCGGCGGTCGCCGGCGCTGGCCTTCGGGGAAGACCTGCCGGAGCCGGTGAGCGAACCGGCGGCCGGGCCCGACGCGGTGGCCGAGCGGCGGGAGGAGGCCGCCCGGGTCCGGCGGCTGCTCGACGGCCTGCCGGCGGAACTGGCGGAGCCGGTGCTCCTGCGCGACCTCATGGACTGCGACTACCCGGAGATCGCGGAGCGGCTGGACATCCCGCTGGGCACCGTCAAGTCGCGGATCCACCGGGGGCGGCACGCGCTGGTGGAGGCGCGCCGGAGCCAGGCCGCCGCCTTCGCCGCGCGGAGGGCGTCGTCGCCGTGACCGGGCGGACGCTCTCCGACCGGGAGATGCGGGACCTCTCCGCGCTGGCCGCCGGGGAACTCCCGGAGGAGGAAGCGCGGGCGGTCGAGGAGCGCGTCCGGAGGGATCCGGAACTGGCGCGGCGGGTCGCCGCCCTCCGCCGGGCGCGGCGGGCGCTCGCCGACTTCGCGGCGGGGGCGGACGATCGGGCGGACCACGAAGCGGTTCCCGGCAGCGGGGCGGACGCGGTTCCCGGCGGCGGGGATCGGCCGGAGTTGCGGGAGCGGCTGCTGGCCGCCACCCTGCCGGCCTTCCGCCGCCGCTACGCGCCGGCGCCTCCGGAGGTCGGCGGCGCGGACGGGCGGAGGCCCGCCGGGGCGGAAGCCGCCCTCTTCGACCCGCTGGAGCGCTCGCTCTCCGCGCTGGCCGCCGGGGAACTGCCGGAGGGCGAGGCGCGGCAGGTCCGGGAGCGGATGCGCCGGGAGCCGGAGGTGGCGAGCCGCTACGGGGACTACTGCCGGGCGCGGCTCGCGCTCGCCGACTTCGCCGCCGCCGCCGAGTCGGTTCCCGGCGGCGGGGGCGCCCGGCCGGAACTGCGCGACCGGATCCTCGCGGCCACCCTGCCCCCCTTCCGGCGCCGCTTCGCGCGGCGGACCGCCTACTGGCCGGCGTGGCTGGCCGCCGCGGCGGCGCTGCTCCTGGTCGCCGTCGTCCGCCCGCCGCCGGTCGCGTCGGCGCTGGACCGGCTGTTCGGCGACTCCGGCCGGGTGAGCCGGCTGGCGGAGGCCGCCGCCGACCGCCGGGGCCGAGCCGCCGCCGAACTGGGCGAGATGCGGGCCGAGTTCGGGGCCGCGCTCGACGACGGGATGGACCGGCTGGGCGACCGGCTGCGGGACTTCGAGCAGGCCACCCGCGGACGCCGCCGTCCGCCGCCCGCCCCGGAAGCCCCGGGGCCCGCGGGCGAAGGCCGCCCCGCGCCCCCGAACCGGAGAGGAGACACCGCTCCATGAACCGTTCCCCCGCCGTCGCCGGCGTCCTCTCCGTGGTCTTCCCCGGCCTCGGCCACTTCTACGCCGGAGCGAACCACCGCGCCGTCGCGCTGGGCGCGGTCTGCGTGGCCTTCCTCCAGGCGGTGAACCACACCGGCGGCACGCTGCTCATGCTGGCGCTGCCGGCGGTCTGGCTGTTCGGCATCGTGGACGCGATCCGGGTCACCGAGGAGACGGCGCGCGCGGCGGCGGCCGGACGGCCGGCCGAGGTCGGGATCGACCGTGACTGGGCGGTGGCGCTGGTCGCCGCCGGGGTGGTCTGCACCTTCGCGGTAGTCCCCGGGCTGGAGTTCGCCACCCGGCTCTGGCCGCTGGCGCTGGTGGCCATCGGGATCCAGATCCTGCGGGGACAGCCGATCCTCCCGCGGGGCCGCGCCGAGGCCGCCGCGCCGGGGGAGGCCCCGCCGGCGCCGCCGCCGCCTCCGGCGGAGGGAGCGGACGCTCCGGTCGGGGCGCCGTCCGACCTGGCGCCGTCCGAACCTGCCGCGGAAGGCGAAGGGAAGTAATCGGAGGATGGCCGAGAAGAACCCCTGGAGCGGCTGGGTCTTGATCCTGGTCGGCGTCGTCCTGCTGCTGCACAGTCTGGAAGTCGTGAGCCTGTGGGCCTTGTCCCGCTACTGGCCGCTGGTCCTCATCGCCGTCGGCGTCCGGCTGGTCGTCCAGGCGCGCGGCGGCCGGACCGGCGGCCCCCCTCCCCCGCCGGGCGCGTGACCCCCGAAGGCGCGGCCGGTCCCCCCGGCGCGGCCGGCCGCCGGGGGGCCGGCGGCGGCTGCGCCACCGCCTTCGGGCTGGCGCTGATCCTCTTCGGCGGGTTCGCGCTGTGGGTGAACCTGGCGGGGGCGGACGCGCTGGTCGTCCTCCTGTCGCTCGCCCCGCTCCTCGCGGTGTGGTGGCCGGCGGCGCTGGTGCTCTGGGGGATCGGGAAGGTCGTCCAGCGGCTGGCCACCGGGCGGAGCCGGATGGGCGCGGGCGAGGTCGTCCTCCTGCTGCTCGTGGTGTTCCTCGGGCTGGCGCTGACCGGGGGACGGCGCCTGCTGGAGGGCCTGGGGCTGGAAGCGCGGTTCGGCGAAGTGCGGCACTGGGTCGCCGAGCAGGCGGAGCCGCTGCCCCAGCACGCCTTCGTCCGCGAACTCCGGGTGGCCCTGCCGGCGGAGGGGCCGGCGACGCTCGAGATCGAGTTGCCGGCGGGCGGGGTGATCGTGGAGGCGGTCCCGGCGCCGCCGGGCGGGGCGGAGGCGACCGCCGAAGGCGCGGGCGCGGCGGAGGCGACTGCCGAAGGCGGGGGCGCGGCGCGGCCGCGGGAGGCGGCGGTGCGGCTGGGGATCCGGGTGCGGGCCGCCGACCGGGCGCGGGCGGAGGCGCGGGCGGAGCGGATCCGGTTGGTGGAGACCCGGCCCGGCGGTCACCGGGACAGTGACCGGGACGGGGACCGCGGTGGGGACCAAGGCGTTGTCCGGATCGGGATCGAGGACGAGGGCGGGACCGAAGCCGCCTTCGACCTGACCGTGGAGGCGCCTCCCGGGATCGGGGTGTCGGCGGCCACCGACCGGGGGGCGGTGCGCATCCGGGGGGCGTTCGCCCGCGTCTCCGCCGAGACCGGCGGCGGGCCGGTGGCCGTCGAAGGGGCTCGGGCCGAAGTGTCCATCGTGGGGCGGGACGGGCCGGTGCGGGCGGAAGGGCTCGGCGGCGCGTTGACCGTCCGCGCCCGGCGGGCGCCGCTGACCGTGGAGGGGGTCGCCGGGGCGGTCTCGGTGGAGTCGTCGCGGGCGCCGATGTGGATCTCCTCGGTGGCCGGGCCGGTGACCGTCCGGGCGGACGGGGGGGCGGTGGAAGTCTCCGGGGCCGGGGGGGCGGTGGAGGTGGACGCGCGGCTCGCGCCGGTGTCGCTGGTCGGGGTGGAGGGCCGGGCGGAAGTGAGCGTGGAATACGGCGGGGTGTTCGCGGTCGGGGTGGCCGGGGCGCTGGATGTCCGGGCGGAGTCGGGCCGGGTGGAGGCGCGGGGGATCGGCGGCGGCGCGCGGATCACCGCGGGGGCGAAGCCGGTGCTGCTCGCGGACGCCGCCGGCGAGGTCTTCGTGCAGAGCGCGGGGGAGGCGGACCTGGATGTGCGGCTCGCGGGCGTGTCGGCGACAGGCGGGGCGACGGGCGGGTCGGCGACCGGCGAGTCGGCGACGGGCGAGCCCGCGTTCGGCGGGCCGGCGTTCGGCGGGCCGGTGACGCTGACGACCGGGGGCGGCGATGTCTGGCTGGAGTTGCCCCCGGCGGGGGCCTTCGCGCTGAGCGCGGAGGTGGCGGGCGCGGTCGGCGCGGGGGAGGTGGAGAGCGACGAGGCGCTCGGCGAGGTATCGCGGGTCGGGGAAGGCGGCGCGGCTCGGTGGACCGGGTTGCTCGGGACGGGGGGAGCGGGGGATCCGGCGCCGGTGTCCGTGCGCACCGGCGGGGGCGATTTCACGATCCGCGCGGCGGGCCCGGAGCGATGAACGGCGGCGGTCGGGTCGGCCGGCGGGTGGGCCGGCGGGTCGGTCGGGGAATCGGTCGGGTCGGCCTTCGGCCCGCCGGGGGCGTCCGCGCGGCGCGGTTCGCCGGGGCGGCGGCAGTCCCGGCGGGAGTCCCGGCGGGAGTCACTGCGGGAGTCTTGGCCGCCGCGCTGGCGCTCGGGAGTTGCGGCTCGCGGGTCGAGGAGGAGTCGCGGGAGACCCTGCGCGAGACCGGCGCGTCGGCGCTGTCGGTGGAGTTGGACCGGGGGACGGTGGAAGTCGCCGGACACGCCGGGAGCGAAGTGGAGATCGAGGTCCACCGCGCCGCCCAGGGCTGGTCGCGGGAAGCGGCGCGTTCGTCGCTCGACGCGATGCTGGTGGAAACGCGCCTCGACCCGGCGACCGGCGAGTTGACCGTCCGGGGCCGGACGGCGAACGCCGGGCTCTACCGGCCGGGCGAATCGCGGTCGCTCCGGCTGGAGGTCCGGGCGCCGGCCGGCCTCCCGCTGGAAGTGCGCACCGGCGACGGGCGGATCGAACTCGAAGGGCTGAGCGGGGCGGTCCGCGCCATGACCGCCGACGGGCGGATCCGGGCGTCGAGCCTCGGCGCGGGCGGGGACGGCCCCCCGGCGCGGCTGCGCACCGGGAGCGGGCGCATCACCGCGGACGACCTCGAAGGCGCGGTGGTCGCCGAGACCGGGCGGGGGCGGATCCGGATCGAGGGCCGGCTGACGGAAGTTACGGCGGTCTCCGGTTCCGGCAACATCGTGGTGGAGGCGACCGGGGCCGGGTCGGCGCCGCGCGGGGTCTGGCGGCTCCGCGCCGGGGACGGCGATGTCCGGCTGCTCCTGCCGGAGGCGGCGTCGGCCTCGCTCTCGGTGGTCGCCGACCGCTGGACGACCGGGGAACGCAACACCCTCGCCTGGCGCCGCCGGGGCATCGCGCGGGTGGCGGAACTCGGGGACGGCGCCGGCGCCCGGATCCTGGTCCGCGCCGACGACGAGGCCGAAGTCTCCGTCGGCCCCCGCCGCTGACCCGCGCCCGCCGTAACGTGGCGCCGGCGAGCGCTTCAGAACGGCAACGACAGCCGGCGCCGCTGAGCGCTGCGCTCTTCATCGACGCCATTACCATCCTCCCGCTCGTCTCCGATTGCACCGCCCACGCCTCGGTCACCGTATTCACACCGGCGCCGGCCGCCAGATTCCCGAATACCGCCAACGCTGCTTCGCCCGTGGCTTCCCACGCGCCGGCGATGCCGGGAGCCGAAGACAGCGGCGAATCCACCGGAAGACGCGCAGCCCCGATGGGACGCTTGGCTGCCTCGAAACGACGCCGAACCCTCGTCGTTATCGCCATCCTGCTCGGCCCGATCGGGTGGGCAGCCTTGGCCATCATCCACTACCGGGAGCCCATCAGGGCTTTCTCCAAAAACGCTTGGCGCGCACTCGCAGACGCTGCCCGGTCGGCATTCGCCTTGTCGGGTCGAACCCCCTCGCCAGCGCCGGAATCACCGACTTCGTCGCCCACCGCTTGGGCGGACAGTTCCCCGGAACCGAGACCGCCCCGTGCTTCCGCGCCACAGCCAAAGGGCGCTTCACCGCCGTCCCCGACCCCCAAACCGGAGGACGAACACCTCCGGCGCTCCGGTGCCCCGCTCCCGAGCACGGCCCGCACGGAGGCCCCGGAGTACACCGTCGCCAAAGCCATGGATCTCGACCTCCTCGACGACATCGAGGCGGCGCTCGCTCGGGCCCTCGCCGAGGGAACGACCGTCTCACAGTTCCAGAAGGACCTCGCTCCACTTCTCCAGCGGAAAGGCTGGTGGGGACAGAAGGAAGTGGTCGATCCGCGAACGGGCAGGCGGGTCACTGTCCAACTGGGCAACCCCGACCTTCTCCGCGCCATCTACCGGTCCAACATCCGCGCCGCCCGCACCGCGGGCGTTTGGGAGCGCGCCCAGCGCACCAAGGGGTCCCTCCCCTTCTTCCTCTACGAACTCGGACCGAGCAGACAACCGAGAAAAGAGCACAAAGCCTGGGCGGGCACGATGCTGCCGGTGGACGATCCGTGGTGGGACGACCACTTCCCGCCGAACGGCTGGGGCTGCAAGTGCAGGGTCCGCCAAATCAGCAAGCGCGAAGCCCAACGGCGGGGCGGCCCAACGACACGCCCCGCCCGGAAGCCGACGGAGTGGCTGGACCGCCGAACCGGAAGCGTCGTGATCGTGGACGCAGGTCTCGACCCCGCTTGGGCATCGAACACCGGAAAGACCGGGCGCCGGTTCTTCGGGTTCCTCGCTCATCATGAGCGGTTGACTTGGCAAATCGTTGAAAAATAAGCCCATCGCATCCCGCGCTACGCCGGCGCGACTCGAAACGGCCCCGATCCGCCGGATCGCCAAAGAAGAGACGAGGTGGCGAGTCTCATTGCAAAGCAGAGTCATGTCGTTAGCATATTGATAAATATTTACACATTGTTATAATGCCGACATCTTGCGCCTCTCCGAACTCGCCTCCGTCTCGCCGGGAATGGCCCGGTCGGGGCGGGGCGCCGGCGCCCGTCCGGGAGACTGGATGCTGTCCCTCGTGGAGAGCCGGAACCTGCGGGGCGGCCGGCTCGATCTGGACGGCCTGCGCCGGGTGGGCGTCGTCCGGAACGCCTGGAGCGAGCGGCACCTGCTGCGTCCCCACGATGTGCTGGTCACGGCGCGCGCCGAGTCCGTCCGGGTCGCGCTGACCCCGCCCGGCGTCTCCCGGACGGCGGCGGGGGCGACGGTGCTCGTCGTCCGCGCCGGGGATCCGGGGTCGGGCCTCGCCCACTGGCTCCGGCTCTACCTCGGCTCCGGCGTGGGCCGGGCGCGGATCCTCCGGCGGATGACCACCGGCGTCGCGACCCCGCTGCTCACCGCCGCCGCGCTGGGCGAGGTGGAAACGCCCGTCCCGTCGGCGCGGCGCCTCCGTACCATTCCCGCCCTCGTGGAGACCCTGGAAGCGGCGCGGGAGGCGGAGGTTCGGGCGAGCCTCGGCCGGGAGGCGCTGGTGGACGCGCTGGTCGCCGACCTCGGCGGCCCCGACCGGAGGGACCCCGGCGCCGCCGGACGGGGCTCGGCTCTCGGGAAGCGGGAGTCGGGCGCCGCCGACCGGGTGGATTCCCCCGCCTGGGCGGCGCGGGGGATGGACTGAGTCCGCCATGCCGCTGAGCCAGAAGGAACTCGAGCAGAAACTCTGGCAGGCCGCCGACCTGCTCCGCGGGCAGATCGACGCCGCCGACTACAAGAACTACATCTTCTCCATCCTCTACCTGAAGCGGCTGTCGGACCGCTTCGCGGAGGAAGTCGAGGAAGCGGTCCACGGCCCGGACCGCGTCCCGCGGGAGGCGGCGCTCTCCGACGCGGACGAGCACGAGTTCTTCGTCCCCGAAGAAGCCCGCTGGCCGGCGCTCACCGCGCCCGGCATGGCCCTCGGCGAGCGGCTGAACATGGCGAGCCACGCCGTCGAAGACGCGAACGACCGCCTCGAAGGCGTCCTCACCACGACGAATTGGAACGACGAGTCCAAACTCGGCAGCCCGGCCAACCGCGAACGCATCCTCCGCAGTCTGCTCGACCACTTCGGCGCGCTCGACCTGAGCGACCGGAACCTGGTCGGCGACGACGGCGCCGGCGCCGGGAATGTGCTCGGCGACGCCTACGAATACCTGATCCACCAGTTCGCCGACGACGCCGGCAAGAAAGGCGGCGAGTTCTACACGCCGCGTTCGGTCGTCCGCCTGATCGTGGAGTTGCTGCGCCCGGAAGAGGGAATGCGCATCTGCGACCCCACCGCGGGGTCCGGCGGGATGCTCATCTTCACCGCGCAACATGTCGCGGAGCGGGGCGGCAATGTCGAGAACCTGACGCTCCACGGCCAGGAACGAAACCTCGGGACGCTCGCCGCCGGGAAACTCAACCTGCTGCTGCACGGGCTCCGCGCCGCGCGGCTCGAAGCCGGGGATGTGATCGCCGAACCGGGCCTGGTGGACCGGGAGGGCCGCCTGTTCGCCTACGACCGGGTGATCGCCAATCCCCCGTTCAGCCTGAAGAACTGGGGCCACGACTTCGCCCCCCACGACCCGCACCACCGGTTCGACCGGTACGGGGCGATCCCGCCCCGGACGCGCGGCGACCTGGCGTTCCTCCTCCACATGCTGGCGGTGACGAATCCCGGGGGAATGGTGGGCGTGGTGATGCCGCACGGCGTGCTCTTCCGGGGCGGCGCCGAAGGGAAGATCCGCCGGGGCATCGTCGAGGACGACCGGTTCGAGGCGGTGATCGGGCTCGCGCCCAACCTGTTCTTCGGCGCCGGCATCCCGGTGGCGGTGCTGGTGCTGAACCGCGCCAAACCGCCGGAGCGCCGGGGGAAGGTGCTGTTCGTGGACGCCGCGCAGCCGGAGTGCTTCCGCAAGGGCACGGCGCAGAACCATCTCGATCCGGAACATGTTTCGCGGATCGCGGAGGCGTACCACGCCTTCGAGGAAGTGGAGCGGTTCGCCCATGTGGCCGACCGCGACGAAATCGCCGCCAACGACTTCAACCTGAACATCGCCAGGTATGTGGACACCTCCGAACCGCCGGAGGTGATGAGCGTCGAACGGGCGCTCGCCGAGTTGCGCGAAGCCGAACGCCGCCGCGAAGAAGCCGCGGCGAAGATGCATGCGCTCCTCGCGGAAATGGGCTTCACCGCGCCGGACGACTCCTCCGAGTCCGGCAAGCGCACGCCCGACAACCGCTGAGGGCCTCGCTGGAATGGCCTTGCCCGCACCGCCTCCCGAACCACCCGGCTCGGGGACCGGCGTCTCGGGAAGCGGACGCCGCAGGTCGCCCAATTTCGGGGACGCAGCCGAACTTCTGGAGTTCTACGGGTGGCGTGAAAGCCGGGCGAACGGTCAGCGGATGTACCGGCATACCGTCGAGGCGGAAGAAGACGATCCCCGTCCCGCGCCCGAACCGGCCAAGCGCCGGGAACCGACCACCGAGCAGCGACCTCGGCGCCGACCCGCGCTCGTCGGTCAGCGCGGAGCGCTCGACCGGGAACGCCGGGAGTCGAGGCGCGCCTTTCCTGTCGTCGTGAAGCGCGGCCGCCGTGAATTCGGCGCGTACGCCCCGGAAGTCCCGGGGTCGTTCGTCGTCGAACGCACCCCCGCCGACGCCCGGCGACGGGTCGAGGAGGCGATCGCAACGCATCTCCGGTTGCTCGGCGAGATGGGGGACGAACTTCCCGAACCGGACCCCGAAGTCGCCCGCGCGCTGGCCCGCGTCACCGATCCGGATTCGAGGCTTCCGCGCGACCCGAATGTCGAGGTCGTCACGGTGGAGGTCGGCCCGGAGGACGCTCCGCCCGACGCGCCGAGTAGCCCGCCGTCAGACCCGACGACTCCTCGGGAACCTCGGCGCGAGACCTTCGTGGCGATCCTCGGGAAGACCGCCAGGAACTACTCCGGGGAGGCGCCCGACCTCGGCGCCTGTGTCGCCGCCGGCGACACGATGGACGAGTTGCGGTCGAAACTGGCGCGAGCGATCTCGGCCCATGTCCAGGCCATGGTGGACGACGGCGACCCCCTGCCCGAGCGCCGCCTTACCCCGGAGGAAGCCTTGGCGCAGCGAAGCGGAGGGCGCGGCGGCGACTCGGCCGGTCGGTCTGACCCCGACGAGGAGAGGGAGGTCGCGGAACTCCTGACCGTCGAGGTGCTGCCGCCCCGCCCGCAGGCCTTGGCGCTGAACGCACTGTGGCGCCGATCGTGCCGGAACGAGTCTTCCTTCGAGGCGGACTGCGTCATACCGGCGCCGCTCGCGGCCGGCGAGACCTGGAGCGGCGCTTACGCCGCGGACCTCCTCTACGCGGACGACATCTGGTACGGCCGGATCGCCGAGTGGCAGTACGCCGTAGAGACGGGCGAGAGCCGCGAAGAACTCCGCCGGAACCTGCAGGCCGCGGTCACCCGCGCCCTCCTCGAGTCCGTCGCCAACGACGGGACGATCCCCCTGCCTCGTCGCACGGCAGAGTCGGCGCTGGCCCAACGCCTTCTCCGCCGGGCCGGCAGGGGGAACGACGAGATCCTCGACCGCGACGAGGCCGTCGAGATGATTCCGGTCCGGATCACGGCGCCGGAAGCCGCCGTCTCGCGTCGAGGCGAATGACCGACGCGCCGCCTTTCGTTTCCGCGCCGGAGACGGGCCGAGCGTCCCGAGAGCGCAACTACCCGGTGATCGTCCGGCGCGGGGGCGGCCGGTATGGCGCGTACGCGCCGGAAGTGCCCGGTTCGTTCGTCACGGCCGCGACGGTCGAGGACGCCCGCCGCCTGGTGCGCGACGAGATCGCCTCGCGCCTCCGGCTGCTCCTCGAAATGTCCGAAGACGAAGTCCCGGAACCGGAAGCGGAGGTGCTGGACGCGCTGGCCGAAGCCACGAACCCGAACCTCGGCCACCCGGTGGACCCGAGCGTGCGCGTCCTGGTCGTCGAAGTGGGCCCGGAAGACGCGCCGCCCGATGCCCCCTCGGTTCCGCCGCGCGAACTCGCGGTCGCGAGAACCCATCGGCCTCGGCCGGAAACCTTCGCGGCCGTCTTCACCCGAGCGCCGGACGGGTATTCCGGCGAAGTCCCGGACCTGCCCGGCTGTCTCAGCATGGGCGACACGCTGGCGGACATGCGGCGCAACATGCGCGAGGCCATCCACCTCCATGTCCAGTCCTCGGTGGACGACCACGAGCCGGTCCCGCAGCGCCGCCGCTCCCCGGCGGAAGCGCTGGCTCACTACTACGAAGACGAGGACAACGATCCGGATAACCCGTACGAGACGGCCACCTCCGAACTCGTGACGGTACCCATCCTTCCGCCCCGCCCGCAAGCCCGTCTGCTGACCGCGATGTGGCGACGAGCCTGCCGCGACAGGGACGCTTTCGAGCGGGACTCCGCGGTATGGCATCCGATCGCGCCGGGCGCGTCGTGGAGCGGGACCTACGCCGCCGTCGTCCGTCCTCTCGACGATGTCCGGTGGGGCCACTTTCCGGATGTGGCTCGTTCCCTCGCCGCCGGTCCCACCCGCGCGGAACTCCGCCGGGAACTGCGGGCCGTCCTGGTCGAGCGTCTCTTCGAGATCTTGGCGGCGGAAGGCGCCATCCCCTTGCCCCGCCGGACGCCGGCGCTGGCGATGGCCGCGGACATCCTCCACAGCGCCGGACACGGCGGCCGGGTCTCGGAGCGGGAAGCCGCAACCGAGATGATCCCGGTGGAAATCACGGCGCCCGGCGCCGGTGGCGCCAGTTGACGCGCCCGAACCGAACAACGACCTTGCCCTCACAACGCTTCGCGCCCGTCCTCCTCCGGGACCGGCGCCTACCGCGGGTGGGGGCGTATGTCGAAAAAGGTCCGTGACATCGTCAAGATCTTGAAGAAACACGGCTGGAGGCTCGACTACATCGAGGGGAGCCACCACCACTACACTCACCCGACGATCCCCGACAAGGTCTCGGTCCCCGGCACCCGCAACAAGGACTTGGGGGTGGGTCTCTGGCAACGCATCATGAAGCAGGCGCAGATCCCGCGCAGCGAGTGGCCATGAAGCAGACCTTCGCCATCGTCGTCGAACGCGCCCCGAACGGCTACGGGGCGTACGCGCCGGACCTGCCGGCCTCCTTCGTCACCGCGGAGACTCTCGAAGGCGCCTTCCGCGGCGCGAGGGCGGCCCTGGCTTCCTATCTCCGCCTCTTCGCGGAGATGGGAGACCGGCTGCCGCAGCCGCGCCCGGAAACCGCGCCGGCGCTGGAACGCGCCAACCGAACGGCGGCGGGCAGCCCCGCCGACCCGGGCGTCCGCGTCCTGCTCGCGGAAATCGGGCCCGACGACGCGCCGCCGTCGCCGCGCTCCCTCCGGCCGCTGACGCCGCCCGCTTCGCCCCGCCGACGAGAGACCTTCGCGGTCGTGTTCGAGTCCGGCGACAACGGCTTCGGCGCCTATTGCCCGGATCTTCCCGGCTGCGTCAGCATCGGGGACACGGACGGCGAAGCCCGCGAGACGATGCGCGCCGGACTCGCGGACTTCGTCCAGCGCCTGGTGGACGACGGCGAACCGGTCCCGACGAAGCGGCTGTCCGTCGAAGCGGCGCTGGCGGCCCACCACCGGGAATACGGAACCGCCGACTCGCCTCCGGACGACGGGCGGGTTTTCGCCGAGCCGATCACCGTGGAAGTGCGGCCGCCCCGCCCCGGCGCCCGGCGACGGCGCGAACTGTGGCGCGACGCGCACCGCCGGAGGATCGAGTTCGAGGAACGCGCCTCCCCGACCGCGCCGCTCGCCCCCGGCGCCTGTCGCTGCGACGCTTGGGCCGCCGTCTTCGAGACGGCCGCCGACGGGGTGACCGCCCATGTCCCGGACCTGCCGGCCTGCCGCGCCGAGGGAGGAAGCCCGGAAGTCGCCCGCGCCCGCCTCCGCGACGCCATCGCCGATCACCTGGAACGGCGGCGCGAGGCCGAGGGCGTGATACCCCTGCCCCGACGGACGCCGACCCGGGCGCTGGCTCACCACCACCGGGAGTGCGTGGAGTACGGACTCGAAGTCCCGGACCCCGACGCGACCGTCGAGTTGATTCCGGTCGAAGTCGCTGCCCCGTCCATCGCCTGCGCCAGTTGACGCGGACACCGAACGCCCTGCCGGACGGCTGGGCCGTCGTTCCGCTGCAGGAAATCGCCGAAGTGGCGTTCAGCGGGGTGGACAAGAAGACCGTGGACGGAGAGGTCCCGGTCGCGCTCTGCAACTACACGGATGTCTTCTACAACCGCCGGATCCACGGTCGGCTGGACTTCATGTCCGCGACCGCGACCCCGGCGGAGATCGGGCGCTGGTCGCTCCGGAAGGGCGATGTCCTCTTCACGAAGGACTCCGAGACCCCGGACGAAATCGGCGTCCCGGCCTATGTCGAGGAAGACTTGCCCGGCGTCCTCTGCGGCTACCACCTGGGCCGGGCCCGGCCGCTCCCCGGTCGGGTGGACGGCGCGTTTCTCGCCGCGTCCCTGCGTACTTCCCGCGCCCGGCAACACTTCGCCCGCATCGCGAACGGCGTAACCCGCTTCGGCCTGACACTCGGCGCGACCCGCGGTTTCCCCGTCCCGCTGCCGCCCATGAGCGAACAGCGCCGCATCGCGACGATGCTCGACTCTGTTGATCGCACCATCAACGAGACCTCCGCCCACATGGGCGCCGTAGAGAGATTTCGCGAAGGGCTGCGCCACGGACTCCTGACAACCCACGCCGCCTGCGACAAATGGCGTGTTCGCCCACTCCGAAGTGTCGCCTCCATCGGCGCAGGCGATCCCGCGCCCCAGGACCCTGGAGACTTCGAGGGAGGCAGTCGTCCCTTCGTGCGGACGGCGGATGTCGGTCGCGTTCGACGATCCGCGGCATTCCGCGGCTCGCGAGACCGTCTCACCGACGACACGGTTCGACGGCGGCGTATGCGCCTGTGGCCGGCGGGAACGATCCTCGTTCCGAAAAGCGGCGCATCCCTCACCCTCAACAATCGTGTGCGCCTCGCAGAGCCCGCCTACGCATCATCCCATCTCGCGACGGCCCGAGCCCGTCCCGGGACCGACGGCGCCTTCCTCTACCACGCACTCTGCCACCTGGATGCACGGCGCCTGATGGGCAATGCCGGCTATCCCTCGCTTAGTCTCGAAGACTTGGGATCCGCACCGGTGCCTGTTCCCGCACTTTCCGCACAGCGGTCCATCGCCAGAGCGCTCGGCCGCGTCGAACGAGCCATCACGGAAGTTGCGGGACTCGTGGCCTCGTTGGGTCGATTTCGGGAAGCCCTTGGGCACGACCTCTTGACCGCCGGCCGGTCTCGTGTCCAGAGAGAGGAGAGAAGATGCCGTTAGCGACACGACGCCCCTTCCCTTCCCGAGGGGAAGGAGCGAGAGCATCTTGTCGGTGACTTCCGAGGGCTATGCCATGGCCGATGGCGACAAGCGACAACAGCAGGGGGTCGAACACCACTGGGAGCGAGACCGACGATGACACCGAGGGCGAGAGAACGAACGGTGGCCGAAAGGCCTGCGGAAGGGCTGCTCAGCGCGCTGGGCTGGCAGCAAGTAGAGGCTGCAGCGCTGGGCGCCGAACGCGGCGGCGATCGCGATGTGCTGCTCCGCGGGCGCCTTCGGGCTGCGCTGCTGCGGCTCAACGAGTGGATGGGGCAAGCGGAGGCCGAGCGGGTGGTCGGGCGGTTGGGGCGGGAGGAAGGGGCCGGGATCGCGGAGAACCGGCGGGTGCATGAACTGTTGATCTACGGGATGCCGTTCGACGCGGAGGGGCCCGGAGGGCGGCGGACGCGGACGGTGCGGTTCTTCGACTTCGAGCATCCGACCGGGGGGCGGAACGAGTTTCTCGTCGCCACGCAGTTCCGGGTGGCCGGGCCGAAGGACTCCGTGATCCCCGACCTGGTGCTGTTCGTGAACGGGATTCCGCTGGTGGTGATGGAGGCGAAGTCGCCGACGATCGGGCCCCGGTGGAAGACGGAAGCGGTGGAGCAACTGCTCCGGTACCAAGGGGCCGGGCGCTACCGGGGGAAGGGCGCGCCGGATCTCTTCCGCTACAACCTGCTGTCCGTGGCGCACTGCGGGACGAGGGCGGCGTATGGCGCGGTCGGAGCCGGGGAGGACGGGTATGCGGAGTGGAAGTCCGTGGCGCCGTTCACCGAAGACGAAGCGCGGGAGCGGTTCGGGGTGGAACCCGCGGGGCAGGCGCGGCTTATCGTCGGGCTGCTGTCGCCCGCCGCCGTGCTCGAAGTGCTGCGGGACTTCGTGCTCTTCGAGCCGGAGCGCGGCCGCCTCGTCAAGAAACTGCCGCGTTACCAGCAATACCGGGCCGTCGGGAAGGCGCTGGAGCGGATCCGGTCCGGGGGGCGACCGAAAGAGCGCGGCGGGGTGATCTGGCATACCCAGGGATCGGGCAAGTCGCTCACCGCGTTCTGGCTGGCGACGAAACTGCGGCGCGATCCGGCGCTCGGGAACGCGACGATCCTGGTGGTCACCGACCGGCGGCAACTCGACCGGCAGATCGCGGAGACCTTCGACCGCTGCGGCTTCCCGGCCCCGAAGCCGGCGAAGAGCGGGAAACACCTGGCGGAGTTGCTGACCGAAGGGCGCGGGCGCACGGTGATGACGACGATCCAGAAGTTCGAGGAGGCGCTGCCCGCGGGGGAGCGGGCGACCGCCGCGCTCGACGCCTCGGACGAAGTGGTGGTCATGGTGGACGAAGCGCACCGCACGCAGTACGGGACGCTCGGCGCGCTCCTTTCGCAGGCCCTGCCCCGCGCGGCGCTGATCGGGTTCACCGGGACTCCCATCGACGACGGGTTCCGGCGCAGCACGATGGGGCGGTTCGGGCCGCTCATCGACCGGTACTCCATCGAGCAGGCGGTCGAGGACGGCGCGACGGTGGAGATCCGCTACGAAGCGCGGCTGCCGGAGTTGGCGGTCGCCGGGCCGAACACGCTCGACCGCATCTTCGACGCGATGTTCCGGGACGAACCGGAGGAAGTGCGGGAGGAGATCCGCCGGAAGTACGCCGGCAGGGAATCCGTCGCGGAGGCGAGTCAGCGGATCCGGACGATCGCGCTCGACATCGCGGACCACTTCGGGAAGCACATCCGCCCGAACGGGTTCAAGGCGCAGGTCGTCGCGCCGAGCCGGAAGGCGGCGCTCCGGTACCGCGAATACCTGAACGACTGCGGGGTGAAGGCCTACGCCGTCATCACGGTGGACCGGAGCGACGGGCCGGAGTTCGATGCGGCGCGGGACATTTCCGAAGAGGAGATCGTCTCCGCGTTCAAGAATCCCGAAGGGGAACCGGAAGTCCTCGTCGTCGTGGACAAACTCCTCACCGGTTTCGACGCGCCGGTGGAGCAGGCGCTCTACCTCGACCACCCGCTGCGCGAACACGCGCTGCTCCAGGCCGTCGCGCGGGTGAACCGCCGGTTCCGCCACGACTGGAACGGCGCGGCGACCGAGAAGACCTACGGCCTGGTGGTGGACTACTGCGGGGTTTCGGCGAACCTGGAACAGGCGCTGTCCGCGTTCTCGCCGGCCGATGTGCGCCGGGCGATGCTGCCGAACGACGAGGAAGACCCGGCCGCGGTCATCGAAGCCGCCGCGGTCCGCGCCGAGTCCCGCTTCGAGGGACGGGCGCTCGACGATCCGGTCGGCGCGGCGTTGGTCTTCGCCGGCGATTCCGGGTCGGCGGACGGGTTCCGCGCGGAATCGTTCGAGCGGTTCGAAGCGGACTGCCGCACCTTCGCGCGGTTGATGGACCGACTCCTGCCCGACCCGCGCGCGCTCGCGTACCGGGATCGCCTCGCGCGGCTCACCGCGATCCGGCAAGTCGTCCGGGCGCAATACCTGCGGGAGGACGCGGCGGCGAACCGGGCGGAGATCGGGGCGAAGGTGCGGCGGCTGCTCGACGAACACATCGGCGCCGAAGTGCGCGGGCTGATGGCGCCGGTCTCCATACTCGCCGGGGACTTCGAGGAGAAGATCGCGGCGCTGCCCCACGACGAGGCGCGGGCGTCGCTGATGGAGCACGCGATCCGGGCGGAGATCAACGAGCGCCTCGCGGAGAACCGCGCCTACTACGAGAAGTTGTCGGAGAAACTGGCCCGCATCATCCGCGAACTGCGGGAGCAGGTGATCGACGCCGCCGAAGCGGTGCGGCGGCTGCGGGAACTGGGCGGCGAAGTCCGGAGCGAAGCGGACGCGGCGCGGGCGAGCGGGCTGACGGCGTTTTCCTATCCGGTGTTCCAACTGCTGGAGCGGACGCCGCTGGAGTCCGGGCCGGGCCTGGTGACCGGCGAAGTCGCGCCGGCGCCGGGGCCGGACGAGCGGCGGAAGAGCGCCGCCGAAGGAATCGAAGCCGTCGTCGCGCGATACCAGCGGTTCGTGGACTGGCAGTCGAACGAGGAGGCGCTGCGGCGGATGCGCCGGGAGATCAAGCGGCTGCTGCGCCGCCACGGGTTGCCGGAGTTGCATCTCGACCGGGTGACGGTGCAGGTCGTGGAGGTCGCGCGGCGCCGGTCGGCGGGGTGAGCGAGCGGGATCGGCTCCGCCTCGACGGCGCGGTCGTCGAGTACGAGATCCGGCGCAGCGGCCGCCGGCGGAAGACGGCGCGGATCGCGGTGGACGGGGGGCGGGTGGTGGTCACCGCGCCGGAGGCGATGCCGGTCGACGAGATCCGGGAGGTGGTGTGGCGGCGGCGGGCCTGGATCCGGCGGAAACGGGAGGCGCCCGCGCCGGAGGCGGCGCCCCCGAAGCGGTTCGTGAGCGGGGAGACGCTGCCCTACCTGGGGCGGAATGTGCGGCTCGTCGTCGAGGACGGGGGGGCGGGGTCGGCGCCGGCGGACGGGGGGCGGCGGGCGCCGATCCGGTTCGACCATTGGCGGCTGCGGGTGGCCGCGCCGGCGGGGCTGGAAGCGGGCGAGCGGGCGGAGTTCGCGCGGGGCGCGGTGATCGCCTGGTTCCGGGAACGCGCCGCCGACCGGGTGGGGGCGAGCGTGGCGCGGTACCTGCCGCGGTTCGGGCGGACGGAGGCGCCGCCGGTGCTCATCCGCGACCAGCGGAAGCGCTGGGCGAGTTGCGCGCCGGGAGGGGCGCTGCGGTTCAACTGGCGGGTGGCGATGCTGCCGCCGGCGCTCCTCGACTATGTGGTGGCGCACGAACTCGCGCACCTGGCGCTCCCCGACCACTCGCCGGCGTTCTGGGCCCACCTGGCGGGCGCGATGCCGGACTGGCGCGAACGCCGGCGGCAACTGCGCGAGTTGGGGCCGTCGCTGCCGCTCGGGCCGTAGGGCCGCGAGTCCGCGGCCTGTCAACCGGCGCCGAAAATGTCCCACTTTCAAGCAACGAAAACGCCCCACCTCGGGGAGTGTCGAGAGACACCAACTCTTACGCCGTTGGGAGACACCGACTTTTGGGCGCCCGGAGGCGGCGGAGGGGAGGAGGGGAGGAGGGGTCCGGCGGGTCGTGTCAACGGGCCGCGAATAGTGGACAGAAATGGGATCCGAAAAGTGGACACTTTTCGTCCTCGGGTCGCGGGTCGGAGGGAAGGGCCGGGACGGGGCCTGGGGCGCCTTGGCGGTGGTGGCGCCCCGGGATCCCGGCGCCCCTCCGGGAAGGGAAGGCCGAGGCGGGGTCCGGGGCGTCTCGGCGGAGCGTCCGGGCCGGTGGGCGCGACGGCCGGGGACGGAGGGAGCGGAGCGACCGGAGCGCCACGACCGCAGACGACGGGGGCGGTGACGGCGGGCGCGCAAGGCCGCGGCCCGCCGGGGGCGTGTCATGAGACCCGACTCCTGCGCACCCGGCGGCGAAGAGCCCCGGCAGAGGGCGGCCGCGGGGCGCGAGGGGGATGACGGTTCCTGTCGCGGGGGCGCCCTACCCTCCTCGTCGTGGCGATTCACGATGGTTCCGACGCCCCGGCGGGGGCGCTTCGGCGGGTTCCCGATCGCGGGCCCGATTGCGTTCCCGATCGCGAAGATCCGGCGGCGGCGCTCCCGGCCGAGGGCGCCGCGCGGCGGGGTCGGGGCGGCGGCCGGCGGTGGCGGGTGCGGGCGGCGGTTGCGGCGGCGGTTTGGGCGGGGGTCTTCGGCGGCTGCGGCGGCGACGCGCCGACGACTCCGGGGGCGCCGGCGGCGCCGGCCGCGGCCGGTCGGGGCGCGGGGTCGGCCGGCGGGGCGGGCGGTAGGTTCCTCTGGAGCGTCGAAGTGCACGACGGGGGCGGCGACTTCCGGTGGGCCGTCGACGAGGAGCCCGTCGCCGCCGGGGCGACCGGTTCCGCTTCGCTGCCGCGGGGTTTCTTCCACGGGCGCCTGCAGCAGCCGGTGCTCCACTTCCTGGTGAAGCGGCAGGGCGGCGGCGGGCCGGTCGGGCTGTCCGTCGTCTCGCGCACCGCGCCGGAGTTCCGGCCGTTCGAGTCGCCGTTCGGCGACTCGTTCGGGGACGGCGAGGCCTATGTGTATGTCGGCGGCTACGGCGGGGTAACCCTCGAGGCGCGGGGCGACGGGGCCGGGGACCGGTCGCGGTTCGTCGTCGAGGTCGGCGACGCCGGGGACAACGCGCCGGACATCGAGACCGTGTGGTACGCCGGGGATCATGCGCTGCCGGTCGTTCCGGTTCTCGGACGGAGGCCGCCGACCTGCGACGGCTCGGTCCGGGAGAGCGCGCTGCGGTTCACCGGGCGGGTCTGGAGCGGCTGGCGGCTGCCGATTCCGGTGGACCTGGTGGACAACTTCCCGACGGACCGCGTGCCCTGGACCTGGTCGGGCGAGGTTCCGACGGACTGGCACGAGCCGTTCGACCTCGGTCGGATCCGGGAGCAGGTCGAGGCCTACGCCGAGCAGATCGAGCGGAACCTCGGGTTCGCGGTCATCGAGACGGGGAAGGTGATCTCCGAGGAGACGCTCGCCGCGGAGGGCGGCGCCGACCGGCCGCGCCGGACGGAGCGGTTCCACCTCGGCTACCGCGTGGGGGACTGTCCGTTCGGGTTCACCGCCGCCTGCGCCCATATCGAGTCGGGGTTCGCTTCGTGGGCCGCCCGCGCTTCGGTCGGGGACTTCGGGGAAGCGATCGGCGTCGCTCACGAGATCGAACACCTGCTCGGCTTCAAGCGCGAATACAACGCCTTCGACGACACCTCGCTCGCTCCGGACGGGGTGGCGATGGACCAGCCGGCCTACCTCAACTTCCTGCCCGGCCAGCGGTACTGGACCGGAAACCACGAATGGCGGTGCGGGCTGGTCGGGCGGAACCACATCGCCTCGACCAGCGACTGCTACAAGGAGTGGGACGACTCGCGCTACACGGCGTCGGCGACGCTGGCGAACCTCTACTGCATCTTCGAGCCGCAGTCGCGATGAGACACGACCCGGCGCCGGTTGACGCCGGTTGACGCCGGTTGACGCCGGTTGACGCCGCCTCCCGGCCCGGCCTCCCCCCCGGAGCGCCGGAGCCGGTGTTTTCGAGGGAGCCTGTGTCTTTGGCCTGTGTCTTTCCGGGGGAGCCTGTGTCTTTAGCCTGTGTCTTTCCGAAGGAGCCTGTGTCTTTAGCCTGTGTTTCTTACTCGGGAGCCTGTGTCTTTCGTATGTAACTTGTTGTTTTTCATGGACTTATCTGACTCATGCCCTTCGGCGGGCGCGAAGCGGCGGGGAAAGGCCGATCCGGCGCGCGGCAGGCGGAGGGGGCTCGATCCGGCGGCTTTCCGGGCAGCCATCGGGGGCTCCGGCTCGCGCGGCTCGCTGCCGGAGCGGCGGAGCCGGTGTGGCGGACGCAGGGTCTCGAACCTGTGCTTTTCGACGGCGAGCCTGTGCTTTTCGAGCGAGCCTGTGTCTTTCGAGCGAGCCTGTGCTTTTCGAGCGAGCCTGTGTCTTTCGACGGTGAGCCTGTGTCTTTCCGGCCTGTGTCTTTCCGGCGGGGGTTTTCTGCAGCCCGCAGAGACCGGCGGAGCGACGACCGGGGAGGGCGCCGGTCAGTGGCCGAGGTCGCGGAGGATGCCCGGGTTGTCGCGCCAGCCGGCGCGGACGCGGACCTGGAGGCCGAGGAAGACCTTGCGGCCCAGGCGGGACTCGAGGCTGGCGCGGGCTTCGGAGCCGACGCGCTTCAGCATCGAGCCGCCGCGGCCGATGACGATGCCGCGCTGCGAGTCGCGGTCCACCAGGACGGAGGCGCGGATGCGGACGAGGCCGCCTTCCGGGGCGGAGTCGTCGTACTCCTCGATGCGCACCGCGGCGGCGTGCGGGACCTCCTGGCGGAGGTGGTGGAGCATCCGTTCGCGCACCTCTTCGGCGGCGAAGAAGGCCTCCGGGAGGTCGGTGATCCGGTCCTCCTCGTAGAGCGGCGGGCCGAACGGCAGCCGGGCGGCCACCGCCGGGAGCAGCGGGCCGGCGCCGGCGTCGGCGCGTTCCGCCCCGCGCCGCGCGGGGGCCTCCTCCACATTCGCTCCGGTGAGGGCCGAGAAGACGACGACCGCCACCGGCGCCGGCGGCGCATCGGAGTCGGGGTCGGGAGCGCGAGCGGGGTCGGGGTCGGCGGGTTCGCCCGGGGTCCGGCGGGGGGCGAGGGCGTCCCGGAACTCGGCGGCGGTCCGGGCGAGGCCGGCCGGCGAAGCGAGGTCGCTCTTGTTGAGCCCCACCACCACCGGGCCGGCGAACCCGCGAAGGCGGCGGAGCAGGCGGTCCCGCTCCTCCCCGGCGCCGGGGCGGGCGCCGTCCACGACCGCGAGCGCGACATCCGCTCCGGAGAGCGTCTCCGAGACGGCGCGCATCATCGCCCGGCCGAGGCCGTGCCGGGGGCGGTGGACGCCGGGGGTGTCCACGAGGACGCACTCGAGACCCGGCCGCCGCGCGATCCCCAGGATCCGCCGCCGGGTGGTCTGCGGCTTCCGGCTCACGATGGCGAGGCGCTCGCCCACCAGCCGGTTCAGCAGCGTGGACTTCCCCGCGCCGGGCAGGCCCACCAGCGCCACGAACCCCGACCGGTGGGACGCCGCCGCGCCGCCGGCCGACCGGGCGGGCGCGCCCCCGCCGTCCCCCGGCGCGTCACCCGCCGCGTCCCGCGGCGCGTCCCCTCCCCCGGCGGCCGCCGCCGACCCGCGGCGCCGGCGGGCCGCCCCGGCCGTCAGTCCTCCGCCCCCGACGGGGCCGACGGAGGGGCCGACCCCGGGCCCGACGGGCTCGCCGGGGACGCCTCCGGCGGCGCCTCCCGGAACACGCGCATCCGGTGCACCCGCCGGGCGTCCGCCTCCAGCACCTCGACCCGGACGCCCTCCGCCTCCACCACTTCGCCGGGCTCCGGGATCCGCCCCGCCGCCGCGACCACGAACCCCGAGAGGGTGTCGTAGGCGGCCCCGCGCACCGACTCCGGCAGCCGGAGACCGGTCATCCGCGACACCAGGTCCGGCTCCGCGCCCCCCCGCGCCAGGAAGACCCCCTCGGACTCCTCCTCCACATCGGCGCCTTCGCCGTCCTCGCGCACCTCGCCGACGATCTCCTCGGAGATGTCCCGGAGGGTGACGATCCCGGACACGCTGCCGCGTTCGTCCACCACCACCGCGAAGGTCTGCCGGCTGCGCTTGAACTCCTCGAGCAGGTCGTCGAGGCGCTTCGTCTCCGGCACCACCCGCACCTCCCGGAGGAGCGGCCCGAGCCCGCCCCCGCCGCCGCGCTCCCGCCGGGCGGCGATCAGGTCCACCGCGTCCACGAGGCCCGCGACGCCGCCCTCGCCCCGGTCGCGGAAGACCGGGATCCGGTGGTGGCGGCTCTCGGCCACCAGGCGTTCGACTTCCGCCACGCCGGCGCCGCTCTCGACGGAGACCACCGCCGGCCGGGGGGTCATCACCTCGCGGACGAGCATCTCGTCGAGTTCGAGGACGCCCCGCACCATCGCCGCCTCGTCCTCCTCCAGGATGCCCTCCTCCTCGCCGGTCTCGAGGAACGCTTCGACCTCCTCGTCGGTGGCCTCTTCGCCCACCTCTTCGGACAGCGGGAAGAAGCGCCGGAGGAGCCGGCGGAGCGGCTCGGCCGCCGGCCGGAGGAGCGCCTCGAACCGGCGGAAGAGCGGCAGCAGCCGCCGGAGGACGCGCTCCGGGTCCCGGAGCAGCACCGCCGCGGGGACGACTTCGCGGAGGAGGAGATAGCCCCCCGCGGCGGCCGGCGGGAACCAGGCCCAAGCCCCGCCGTCGGGACCGGACTGCCACGCCGCCGCGCCGGCGAGCCCGGCGCAGCCGAGGAGGCCGAGGCGGGTGGGGATCAGCACCGCGAGCGGGTCCGCCAGCCGTTCGCGCAGCGCCCGCGCTTCCTCCGGCTCCTCGTCGAGCGCCCGCACCGCGATCTCGCTCGACGAGAAGAACGCGATCTCGAACAGGGCGAGCAGCACCACGCCCGCGGCGCAGGCGAAGAGCAGCAGCCCCTGGAGCGCGCTCACGCCGACCCCTCCCCTCCCGCCGCCGAACCGCCCGCCGACGAACCACCCGCCGCCGGACCGCCCGCGGCGGACGCCGGGGCGAGCCCGTGGCGACGGCGCAGCAGGCGTTCGAGCCGCTCCATCTCGCCCCGGTCGCGCTCGTGGTCCCAGCCGAGCAGGTGCAGCACGCCGTGGAGCGCCAGCAGGCGCAGTTCCGTCTCGAGCGGGTGGCCGCGCTCCGCCGCCTGGCGCGCCGCCGTCTCCGCGGACACCGCCAGGTCGCCGAGGTACGCCGGCTCGCCGCCGAAGGCCCCCTCCTCCGGCGCCCCGGCGGGGAAGGCCAGCACATCGGTCGGGCGGTCCTTCTCCCGGAACCGCCGGTTCAACTCGCGCATCTTCCGGTCGGAGAGGACGCGGAGCGTCGCGGCCCGCCGGTCGCCGGGCGCGGCGTCCTCCGCGACCCGGACGAGGAAGGCGGCGAGCCCGGCGGCGTCCACCGGGAACCGCCGCTGGCGGTTCTGGACGACGAACCGGCCGGCGGCGCGGCCCCCGGAATCCGGAGGGGGCTCCGCGTCGCCGGCCGGCAGCGGCCCCGCAGACGGGGAAGCCGACGGGGAGGCCGACGCGGAGACCGCCGCCTCGACCGCGCCGCCCGCGGAGGAGGGGATCACGCTTCGGCGGCCGCCGGCGCCCCGGCGCGGCCGCCGACGGCGGAGTCCTCCGGCGGCGGGGCGGACGGGCGGCTGAAGTCGAACCCCGGGTAGGGCACGCGGCCGTGGTGGATGCCGCCCAGCGTCGAGAGGAAACTCGTCCGGATCGCCCGCATGTCGCCCAGCGTCAGCCCGGACTCGGTGAGTTGGTCGTCCTCGACCAGCGACTCGACGATCCGGTCGATGACCCGCGCCAGTTCCGCCGGCCCCGGGGTCTCCAGACTGCGCGCCGCGGCCTCCACGCTGTCCGCCATCATGATGATCCCCGCCTCGCGGGTCTGGGGTTTCGGCCCGGCGTAGCGGAAGGCCGCCTCGTCCACCGCCGCGCCGTTCGCTTCCGCCTTCGCCTTCTCGTAGAAGAAGCGGATGAGGCGGGTGCCGTGGTGCTGCGGAATCACATCCACGATGTCCGGGGGCAGTTTCAGCCGGCGGGCGTCCTCGATGCCGTCGGAGACATGGCGGCGGATGATGTCGGCGCTCACTTCCGGCGGCAGTTCGTCGTGCGGCGACTCGTTCCCGCGGGTGTTCTCGACGAAGTACCGGACCCGGTTCAGTTTGCCGATGTCGTGGTAGAGCGCGGCGGTGGAGCAGAGCGTCGGGTTCGCGCCCACCGCGTCGGCGGCGGACTCGGCGAGGATGCCCACGAGGACGCTGTGCTGGTAGGTCGCCGGCGCGGAGACCGCCAGCGAGCGGAGCACCGGGCTGTCGCGGCGGGCGAGTTCCATGAGCCGCAGGTCGCTCGTCCGCTCGAAGACCGCTTCGGCGACCGGGAGGACGAGTTGGACCAGCGCCACCGACAGCAGGGCGCCGATGAGGGCGGCCCCGGCTTCGAGGGCGAGCCGGGGGAACCCGCTGAAGACGCCGCGCACCACTTCGAGCGCGACGACCACCGCGACCGCCGAGAGCCCCACCGACGCCCCCACCCGCAGCAGCCGCACCGGGCGCTCGGCGCGCCGGTGGAAGAACACCGCCGCGCAGCCGGTGAGCAGGGAGAACAGACCCAGCGTCGGGTGGCCGGTCATCATCGTGAGCGACGCGGAGAAGAGCGCCGTGGTGAGGAGCGCGGCGGCGGCGTTCTCCAGCAGGAGCACCACCAGCGCGACCGAGGCGAAGGGGGCGGCCCACACCAGCGCCGTCGGGTCCGAGAACGGCTCCTGCGCCACCTGCGCGGCGAGCGCCCGGGCGAAGAAGCCGAGCAGGCGGGCGACCGCCAGGTGGAAGACCAGGATCGTCCCGGCGAGCGCGAACCCGTGGGCCAGCCACCGCTCGCCGGGGCGGGCGGGCAGGAGCAGCGTCCGGAGGAGCCAGACCACCACCCCGGCGAACACCAGCGCGCCGAACCCCACCCAGCCGGAGGCGGTGGGGGAAGTCGCCGAGAGTTCCAGCATCTGCCGGTGGGCGAGCGGGGTCACTTCGTCCCCGGCGCGGATGATGGTGCGCCCCCGCCGGACGCGCAGCACCACGGTTTCGACGGCCTGGCCGGCTTCGCTGCGCAGCCGGGTGGTCTCGACTTCGTTCCGGTCGAGGGTGGGCCGGAGGAAGGCCGAGGAGAGCCCGGCGAGCGCGCGGCGGGGCCCGGCGCCGAGTTCCGAGAGCGCGAGCACCTGGAGGCTGGCGGCTTCGGTGGCCTCTTCCAGCGACAGGATGTTCGAGAAGTCGCTGATGACCCGGGCGGCGTCGGACTGCGGGTCGTGGCGCTGGATCGGGCGGCCGAGGGCGGCGATGGCGCTCTTCTCCGTCAGGATGTCGCGGGCGAGGACGCTGCCCACCGCGTCGGCGAGGCTCTGCTCGACCTCCGGGGCGAACGCCAGACGCTCCAGCAGGTCGAGCCCCTCCGGCGGGAGGTCGGTGTCCAGCAGGCGGGCGAAGGTGCTGCGGAAGGCCGGCTCGGCGACGGTGCCGGAGACGACCGCCTCCCGGCCGAAGGAGAAGGCGGCGGCCAGCCGGGCGCGCACCAGGTCGCGGGCCTGGGGGTCGAAGTCGTAGACATCGGGCACGAGTTCGACCGCCTCGCGGCGGCGCTCCTCGGTGGCGGCGGCGTCCTCGTAGGTGAAGTCGCGGGCCGCCCGCACGGTGCGCGAGGCGATCTCGCCGACCTCATAGACCGGGGCGCGGAGGCCGAGGCCGGGCCAGATGAGCAGCGCCAGCGCGACGGCGAACACCGACCCGACGAGGCCGGTGCGGGCGAAGGAGTAGTCGCGCGCCCGGAGGAAGAGGCGGCGGAACCGCAGGGCGAGTCCGGCCCGGGGCTCGACCTCCGGGGCGCCGCCGGCGGGGGTCGGTTCGTCCATCAGCGGCCGCCCGCGGAAAAAGCGCCCCGCCGTCCGCTCCTCGACGCGCCCCTCCCCGGGCGGCGCTTCGCGCCGACGGGCGCTCCCCGGACTTCCTCCACCGGCCCGCTAGCCGACTTCGGCGGGTTCGGGGGCCGGGCGGGCCGGGGCGGCGTCCTCGGCGGCGTCTTCGGCGCGGCGCCGCCCGGCGCGGCGGGTCCGGGAGGCCTCGCTCGAGGCGTAGGCGCGGACGATGGCCTGGACGAGCCGGTGGCGGACGACATCGCTCTCTTCGAACCGCACCACGCCGACCCCTTCGAGCCCGCCGATCACGCCCAGACTCTCGGTGAGCCCGCTCACCCGGCCCGCCGGGAGGTCGTTCTGGGTGAGGTCGCCGGTGACCACCGCGCGGGCGCCGTTGCCCATGCGGGTGAGGAACATCTTCATCTGCTCCGAGGTGGTGTTCTGCGCCTCGTCGAGGATGATGAAGGAGTCGTTGAGGGTGCGGCCCCGCATGAACGCGAGCGGGGCGATCTCGATGACGCCGCGCTCCCGCAGGCGCTGCGCCTTCTCGGCGTCCATCATGTCGTGGAGCGCGTCGTAGAGCGGGCGGAGGTAGGGGTCCACCTTCTCGATGAGGTCGCCGGGGAGGAAGCCGAGTTTCTCGCCGGCCTCGACCGCCGGGCGGGTGAGGACGATGCGGCGCACCGCCTGGCCGTGCAGGGCTTCGACGGCGACCGCCATGGCGAGCCAGGTCTTGCCGGTGCCCGCCGGGCCGACGCCGAGCACCAGGTCGTTCGCCCGCAGCGCGCGGATGTACTCCAACTGGCGGAGGCTGCGGGGGCGGACCGCCTTCCCCGGCGAGGGGGCGATGACCGTGTCCACGAAGTAGTCGCGGAGCGAGGCGCCGGGGTCCTGCCGCAGGATGCGGATGGCGGCGCGCACATCGGACATCCGGTACCGCTGGCCGGTCTCCCGGTCGAGGGCGGCCAGCCCGTCGAGGGCGGCGGCGAGGAGCGCGATCCGGTGCTCCGGGCCTTCCGCCAGCAGGACATCGCCCCGGCTCGCCAGCGTGAGGCCGAGGGAGTCCTCGAGCGAGCGGAGGTTGCGGTCGCGGATCCCGAAGAAGGCGAGCCCCCCCTCGCCGGGGATGGGGATGCGGGTCATGGCGGGGGCGCTCACCCGGTCGCGCGCGGCGCGGGAGCGGCGCTTCGCGGCGTCGGCGCCGGGACCGGCGAACGGACGGGGAGCCCGCGCGGGGACTCGGGGGCGGCGGAGGCGCCGCGGAGAGGACCGGTCAGAGCAGGCGGAACTCGACTTCGATCTCGGCCAGCACATCCACCGGTTCGCCGCGGAACATGCCGGGGACGAAGGTCCACTGGCGCACCGCCGCGATCGCCTTGCCGTCGAGCCCGGCGTCCAGACTGCGCACCACCCGCGCCGGGCCGACGCGGCCGTTCTTGAGGATGACCACTTCCAGGATGACCTTGCCCTCGATCTTCCGCGCCAGCGCGTCGTCGGTGTATTCGGGGGTGATCCGCCGCCGCAACTGCGGGGGGTCCACGCCGCTGCCGATCCGGTAGGCGCCGCCGCCGAAGCCGCCGCCGGTCCCTTCGCCGAGGCCGTCCCCGTCGCCCTCCCCCACGCCGCCGCCGGAACCGGTTCCGCCGCCGCCCCCGCTGCCGCTGCCGGCGGTGTCGAACAGCGCCGAGGCGTCGCGGATCAGCCCGGCCAGCATCTCCGGGTCCGGGGCGGTGGTGTCGAACGGGGCGTCGAGCGCGTCTTCCGCCGTCTCCTCCTCTTCGAGGTTCGGTTCGTCCGGGTCGTCGAAGACCAGTTCCTCCGGGTCGGGGGCGGCTTGGACCGCCGCCAGCGCCGCGTCCTCGCCCTCGACCTGCAGCGGCGCGGCCTCTTCTTCCTCCGACTCGTCGCCGCCTCCGCCGCCCCCGCCGCCGGGGCCGGCTTCGACCACGAAGACCAGGCCGGGGAGGTCGAAGGGGGAGTCTTCGGCGGCTTCCTCGACCGCGAAGAAGCCGAAGACGATCAGGGCGAGGATCGCGCCGTGGAGCCCCATCGCCGAGGCGAACCCCTTGCGCCCGGAAGCGAGCCCGCCGTCGAGGTGGCCGAGCGGCAGCCCGGTGATCGGGCTGATCTCCGGCGCCGGCGGGCGGAGCCGGGCGCGGAGCGCGGCGAGGAGCGCGGTGGGGAGTCCGGTGGGGAGTCCGCGGAGACGCCGGTCGGACTGCGGCGGCCGGGCTCGCGCGGGGTCGTTCGCCGGTTCGTCGGACAAGGGTTTCGGGAGGGGGCGTCGGAGCGGGAATCCCGCGGCCGTTCTCGGATTGTAGCCACCGGTCGGGCGGCCTCCCGTGTTAGCCTCCCGCGCCTTCGAGGGCGCTTCCGCGGCGGTATTCCGCCGCGTCGGGAGCGCGGTCGGGGGGGGCGTTCGGGGTCGGTTTCGGCGTCGGTTTCGGCGTCGGTCCGGGAGGCTCTTCCGGGAGCGGCCGGGCCGGTCGGCCGGCGGCCTCCGTCCCCGGTGAGTGAGGCGCCCCCCGGCGCCGGTTCCTTCTTCGGCGCCGCCTTCCCCGGCGCCTTTCCGGTTGCCCCTCACCCGCCGCCCGCCGGCCCCCGCCGCGCCGGGCCGTTGCTCCCTCCCGGCGAGCGGCCCCCGCCTTCCCGCGTCCCCGACGCCCCGCCGTCCCCACCCTCCATGCTCGTCCCCTTCGGCGCCAAGAAGCCCGTCGTCCCGCCCACCGCGTTCGTCGCGCCGAACGCGGCGCTGATCGGCGATGTGGAACTCGGCGAGGAGGCCTCGATCTGGTTCGGCGCGGTCCTCCGGGCCGACCTGAACTCGATCCGGGTCGGGCGGCGGTCCAACCTGCAGGACGGGGTCGTGGTGCATGTGAACGCCGGCGACGACCGGACGACGGTGGGCGAGGAAGTGACCGTCGGTCACCGGGCGGTGCTCCACGGGTGCCGGCTGGAGCGCCGCTGCCTGGTGGGGATGGGCTCGGTGGTGCTCGACGGCGCCGTCGTCGGGGAAGAGGCGATGGTGGCGGCGGGCGCCTTGGTGCCGCCGGGCCTGGTCGTCCCGCCCCGGATGCTGGTGCGCGGCGTCCCCGGACGGGTCGCCCGCCCGCTGACCGGGTCGGAGGTCGCCCGCCTCGAGTGGTCGGCGGCGCACTATGTGGAGTTGCACCGGCGCTACCGGTCGGGGGAGGCGCCGGGGACGGCGGCGGGGGGCGGCGAATGAGCGCCGGGACGCCCCCCCCGGCGGGGGCGGCGCCGCCGACCCGCCGCACCCACTGCTGCGGCGACCTGCGGCGCGGGGACGCCGGGAAGCGGGTGGTGCTCATGGGCTGGGTCGAGCGCGTCCGCGACCTCGGCGGGCTTTTGTTCCTCGACCTCCGGGACTACCGGGGGGTAACGCAGATCGTGGTGCGCCCGGAGTCGCCGGCCGCCGAAGCCGCCGGACGCGCCGGGCCCTGGTGGGTGATCGCGGTGGAAGGCCCGGTGCTCGAACGGACGCCGGAGACCGTGAACCCGAAGGTCGCCACCGGCGAAGTCGAAGTCGAGGCGGAGGCGGTGCACCTGCTGAGCGAGTCGCGGACGCCGCCGTTCGCGCCGACGGACTCGGACGCGGTGGCGGAGGATCTGCGGCTCCGCTACCGCTACCTCGACCTCCGCCACCCGAACCGGCAGCGCAACCTGCGCGTCCGGGCGCGCCTCGCCGCCGAGATCCGCGCCCACCTCGACGGCAGCGGCTTCGTGGAGATCGAGACGCCGTTCCTGACCCGGTCCACGCCGGAAGGGGCGCGCGACTACCTCGTCCCGTCGCGCGTCCACCGGGGCCGGTTCTACGCCCTGCCCCAGTCGCCGCAACTGTTCAAGCAACTCCTGATGATCGGCGGCGCCGACCGCTACTACCAGATCGTCCGCTGCTTCCGCGACGAGGACCTGCGCGCCGACCGCCAGCCGGAGTTCACGCAGGTGGACATCGAGATGTCCTTCGCCGACCCCGACCAGGTGATCGAAGTCACCGAGGGGCTGTTCGCGCGGGCGCTCGCCGCCGCGGAAGTCGCGGTCTCGCCGCCGTTCCCCCGGTTCACCTACGCGGAAGCGATGGCGCGGTTCGGGGTGGATCGCCCCGACCTGCGCTACGGCGCGGAGATCCGCGACCTCTCGGCGGAGGCCGCCGGGTCGGGGCATCCGCTGCTCGACCGGGCGCTCGGGGAGGGGGGGACGGTGCGCGGGCTCGCCGCGGCCGGGTGCGGGGGGTACTCGCGGAAACTCCTCGACGGCCTGGCGGGGACGGCGCGGGCGAACGGCGCCGGGGGGCTGCTCTGGGCGGCGTTCCCGCCGGGCGGGTTGCGGTCGCCGTTGCTGAAGACGGTGGGGGAGGAGCGCCTGCGGCGTTGGCTGGAGGCCTGCGGCGGGGGGCCGGGGGACTTGCTGCTGCTCGCGGCGGGGGCGCCGGACGCGGTCCTCCCGGCGCTCGGCGCGGTGCGGCGGGAACTGGCGCGCAACGAGGGGTGGGACCGGGGCGGGGAGTTCCGCATGTGCTGGGTCACCGACTTTCCGCTGTTCGCGTATTCCGAGCAGGAGGGGCGGCTGACCTCGGTGCACCACCCGTTCACGCGGCCGCACCCCGACGATGCGGCGCTCCTGGAGAGCGACCCGGCTTCCGCGCGGTCGCTCGCCTACGACATCGTGGCGAACGGGCACGAACTCGGCGGCGGGAGCATCCGGATCCACGACGGCGCGATGCAGCGGCGCATCTTCGACGCGCTGGAGATCCCCCGCGAAGAGGCGGACGAGCGGTTCGGGTTCTTCCTCGAAGCGCTCGCCTACGGGACGCCGCCGCACGGGGGTATCGCGCTCGGGTTCGACCGCATCGCCATGCTGGCGTCCGGCGCGTCCAGCCTCCGCGAAGTCATCGCGTTCCCGAAAACCACTTCCGCGTCCGACCTGATGACCGGCTCCCCCGGCGGCGTCTCCGAAACCCAACTCACCGAAGTCGGCATCACCCTCCGGGAGCGGGAGACCGAGTGATGGCGTCCCTGCGCATCCGTCGATTGGACGACGAGGTCCTCCGCCGGCTGGAAGTCCGGGCGCGCGCGGAGTCCGTGTCCGTGGAGGAATTGGCTCGACGCATCCTGAGCAGAGCCTCCGTCACCAACTCCGGGAAGCCCGTGGGCGCCGCGATTCGAGAGATCTTCGGCGGAGAGGGCGTGGACCTCGAGATCCCGCCCCGGGAAATGGTTCCCGATCGCGTGGACTTCTCCACGCCGGAGTACGGCCCCGACGACTGATTCGGGGAATGACCCGGGAATGATCCCGCCGGGCGCGAAGGTGGTTTCCCGGCCGGGCGAACCACCTTCGATGCGACGGAGGGCCGGGACGGCGGGATCGAATCGCGGCCGTCTCGCGCTGAACTCGGGATTCCGGCGGGCGGCCGCGGGCCCTTCATAACGATTCGTCCGATCTCCCGATGAACCGCCTGCCCTTCCCGTCGCTCCCGCCGCCGCCATTGCGCGAAGTCGAGGTATCCGGGCTCCGGCGTATCGCGCTGCCGCCGGCGGGCGGCCCGTGGGAACGCCCGATCGAGGGACTCCTCGCGACGCCGCTGCCCGAGCCGAAAGACGCGTTCGAAGTTCGGGACGCGTCCTGGCGCATCCGGAGTATGGACCGGCTGGCCGCCGACGAGCGTCCCGACTCGGCGTTTCGCCGTTTCCATCCCTCGCGGTCGGGGCTCTTCCTGACCACCGACCGGCGGCGCGGACCCCACTACGGCGGGAACGAGACCGGCGTCATCCACTACGACCGCAGCGGCCGCGTCACGGCGCGGGCGACGCTGCCCCACGGCAGCCGCCGCTTCTACTGCCCTCCCTTCGGGCAGGCGCTGGTAACCGTCTCCCGGCGCGGGATCGTCCGCGCCTACGACGAGAGCCTCGCAGTGATCCTGGAGACGCCGCTCGAAGAGGCGCCGGAAACGCGGGCGTGGGAGTCGGGACTGCCGGAAGGACGAACCGAGCCGGAGGTCTTCGCCCCGGCGATCGCGATCGCTCCCGACGCCCGGCGCTGGCTGTTCGCCCTCGACGATCGGGTCTGGTGCATGGCCCGGGACGGACGAGGACTCTGGGGTATGCGATTCCCGAAGGCCGGTTGGCTCCGGGCGGACGACTACTACCCGGAAGACGAAGAACCGCCGGACCTCGGCCCGCCGCCCCCGCCCGAAGAACGGCGCCGACCGCAGAAGCGGGAGATCCTGAGGTTTCCCGGCGGGATGGACCTGGAGGAATTCATCCGGGTGTTCGGAGGCGATGAGGCCGCCGAAGCCGGAGACGAACGACCCGACGCGCCGGCGCCCGAACGGCCCGATCCCTGGATGCCGGAGTTCATCCGCGAACGGTCCCGGCAGGAGGTGGAAACTCCCTTCGGCGCACTCTCGGTCCGGAAGATCGAGGCCTGCGACGCGAGACCCGCTCGCCCGATACTCGATGTGGCGTTCTCGTCGAGCGACGACACGGCGTTCCTCGCCACTCGGGACGACCTCATCGTCGCGGTGGACGGTGACGGGGAACCGCTTCGCGTGTATGAGGGACTCGCCGGCCAACGCCCGCCGAAACGCCGGGAGGCGCCGGGCTCGATACCGGGCCCGGCGGACCTGTCGGCGTCGCCGCGCGACCCGCGCCGAATCGTCCACCGCGACGACTACCTCTACCTGACGACGGCGGGCCAGGTGTATGTCCTGCGCGGGGACACGCTCCTCGTCGTCCTCGACCTGGGCAACGAGGAAGACTTCTACTGCGCCCGCAACGGTTTCTTCCTCCACGACCCGAAGCGCATCCGCGCCTTCCGCAAGGACGGCGGCCTCCTCGGCAGCGTCCTCTCGCAGGATCCGATCCGCCGCCTCTACCAGGCGGGAACGAACACGGTCATCGAAACCCGAACTCGCCGCGCCGTCATCACCGGAATCCCCGTCTGGTAGGTGGTCTCGACGAGCGGGTCGGAACCGCACCTCCCAGGCGAGGAACCCCGCAAAGCCGGGGATGCCTACTTCGATGCGATGCATCACCTGGAGGCGGCGCTCGATCGGCGCGACTACGCCGGGGCGGCCCCGCATGTCCACGAGAGCCTGCAGTGGCTCCCCGGGTGGGTGCGCGAGTTGCGCGCGGAACGGCGGCGCTTCGATGTCCAGGTGATTCACGCGCTGGAACGGGGAGGCACGGCCTTGGCCCTCATCGGCGACCGCGAGGGGCTCGCCGAAATGCGCCGCGTCGTCGAGTCGGAACCGGAACTCGAACCATGGCTGAAGCGCGTCCGCCAGCACGAGATCGCCGCGCGGATCGTTCCGCAGATCGAAGACTTGACCAAGACCCGGCCCGTGTGTCTGCAGAGCGAGATGAAGGGGCTGCTCGGGGTGGACGACGGCCCGCTCGTCGGGCGGCTGATCCAGTACCTGGAGAAGGCGGGGCGGATCGCGCGCGTCCGAACGGGCCGCACCTGGCGTCTCCTTCCTCCGGACTCGCCGGAGATCCCGCCGCCGGAACCGCGCGAACCCGTACCGATTCGTCCGGTTCGGTCCCACCGCACGGACGACGAGCCTCCGCCGCTCCGCGAAATCGAGGTGTCCGAACTTCCGCGTATCGATCTGCGGGAGGCGGCCGGCCATCGCGAACTCCCCGTCGGAGGAGACTCGGCGCCCATTCCCGCGCCCAGGGACGCCTTCGAGGTTCGGGACGCCTCCTGGCGCATCGTCAGCATGGAGCGGCTGCCCCGCGCCGCGCGACCCGATCCCGCTCTACGCCGGTTCCATCCCTCGCGGTCGGGGCTTTTCATGACCACCGACCGGAGACATTTCCCGCACTACGGCGGGTACGAGACCGGCGCCATCCGCTACGACCGCAGCGGCCGAATCTCGGCGCGGGAGACACTGCCGCAAGGCAGTTACCGCTTCTACTGCCCTCCCTTCGGGCAGGCGCTGATCGCCGTCTCCCGGCACGGGGTCGCCCACGCCTACGACGAGAGCCTCCGAATGATTCTCGAAACGCCGCTCGAGGAAGCGCCGGAGGTGCGGGCCTGGAAGTCGGGCCTTCCGGAAGAACGCACCGACCCGATGCCCTTCGCCCCGCCGATCGCCATCGCTCCCGACGCCGACCGCTATCTCTTCGGCCTCGACGACCGGGTGTGGTGCGTGAACCGGCGCGGGCGGGGGCTCTGGGGTCTGCGATTCCCGAAGGCCGGGTGGCTCTCCGCGGATAACTACTACGGGGAGGACGAAGAACACCTGGATCTCGGCCCTCCGCCCGCGCCCGACGAGCGACACCGGACGCAGGGGCGGGAGGTCTGGAAGTACCCGGACGAGATGGATCTGGACGACTTCTTCGGAAGCCAGAAGGCGGTCGAGCCGGACGATGAACGGCCGGGCCTCCCGACGCCCGACGAGCCCGTCCCCTGGATGCCGCGTTTCATCCGGGAAGTGTCGCGACGGGAGGCCGTGACGCCACTCGGCGAAGTCTCCTTGCGAGAGATCGAAGTCAGCGACACCAAGCCCGCGCACTTCGTGCTCGATGTCGCGTTCTCGTCGAGTGACGACACGGCCTTCATCGCCACTCGGGACGGCCTCATCGTGGCCGTAGACGGTGACGGAGAAGCGCTTCGCGTATACGACGGACTCCGCGACCCATCGCTTTCGCAGTGGGACGAGGAAATCCCGGGCTGGATACCGGCACCCGCCGACCTCTCGGTATCGTCACGGTTTCCGCATCGAATTGTCCACCACGACGACTACTTCTACCTGATGACAGCCACGCAGTTGAATGTGCTGCACCGCGATGCGCTCCTCGTCGTCCTCGACTCGACCCGTCACGAGGATCTCTATTGCACCCGTAACGGCTTCTTCCTCCACCAAACGAAACGAATCCGCGCATTCCGCAAGGACGGCGGTTTCCTCGGCAGCATCCTCTCGAAGAATCCGATCCGCCGTCTCTACCAGGCCGGAACGGACACGGTCATCGAGACCCGAACCCGCCGCGCCGTCGTCACCGGAATCCCGGTCTGGTAAGTGGTCCCGGCCGGGGGCGCCGGCTTACTCGTTCTGGAAGACGCCGGAGTAGGTGCGCTCCGCGGGCGCGGACAACCGGAAGAACACCAACTGGAGGATCCGGGCGCCCTCGGTCAACTCCAGACCGTCCGGGTGGCTGACGACGAGCAACGAACCGCTCCGTCCGGAGTAGCCGGAGTCCCAAAGCGCGGTGCCGATCTGCGCGCCGCAACGCAGGAGGGACGACCGGGTGCGCCCGATGGCGAAGACATCCGCCGGGATGTTGACCGTCTCGCGGTAGCGCACCCAGTAACTGCCCGGCGCGAGCCGCCATACGCCGTCCGCTTCGGGCGCGATCGGGACGGTTCGGGGGATCCGCCGCGTCCGGTTGTCGAAATCCACCCTGCCCGGCCCGGCTCCCGGCGCGCCGACCTCCGCCAGCGTGAGGTCCACCCCGTTCATCTGGATTTGCGTCCGGGGGTCGGTGAGCCCGGACAGGAGCGGCGGCTCCCCCGCCAGCCGCCGCCGCAACTCCTCCCCGGCGATCAGTTCCACCGGAGACTCCTCCCGCAGGGCGCGCCGGCCATGGGCCGCAATGGTAGGGGACGCCCGGGCCCCGGTGGTCGGCGGAGAGACTTCGTCTGAATACTGACGATATTTATATGATTTCGGCTAATATTCTGACTGAATCTCCGCAACATCGTCGTCATGAAGACCGACCGGCATGTCCCCCGGGCACAACTGGACGGTCTCGTCCGCGCCGTCGCTCCGGGCAAGGTGGTCATCCTCTACGGCCCGAGGCGGGTCGGCAAGACGACCCTGCTCCGGCGCTATGTCGAAGAGCGCGCCCCGGAAGCGGTGGTCGCGTCCGGCGAGGACATCACCGTCCGGGAGGTGCTGGAGAGCCAGTCCATCGACCGCCTGTCGAACTTCGTCGGCCGGAACCGCATTTTGGTCGTGGACGAGGCGCAGCAGGTTCGCGAAATCGGCCTGAACCTGAAACTGATGGTGGACCACATCGAGGGCCTGCGCATCATCGCCGCCGGTTCGTCGTCGTTCGATCTCTTTCAGACGAGGGGCGAACCCCTGACGGGAAGGAAGAAGACGCTCCACCTCCTGCCGCTCGCCCAACTCGAACTCCGAGAAGTCGAGGGGCCGCACGAAACGAGCGCGCGCCTGCCCACCCGACTCATCTACGGCTCGTACCCGGAGGTCACGCAACTGGACTCCGACCGGGAGCGCCAACTCCTCCTCCAGGAGATCGTCTCCTCCTGCCTCTTCCGCGATGCGCTGCAGTTCCAAGGGATCCGCCGCTCCGACCGCCTCCTGCGGCTCGCCCAACTCATCGCCCACCGAGTCGGCTCGGAGGTCTCGCTCAACGAACTCGGAGCGCAACTGGAAATGAGCAAGAACACGGTCGGCCGCTACCTGGACATCCTGGAGATGACTTTCGTGCTCTACAGCCGGGGCGCCTACTGCCGGAACCCGCGGAAGGAAGTCCGCCGGAGCCGCCGCTACTACTTCCACGACAACGGCATCCGCAACGCCGTAGTCTCGGACTTTCGACCGCTGCCGCTCCGGAACGACATCGAGGCGCTCTGGGAGAACTACATCCTCGCCGAGAGGATGAAACAGAATCTCTACACCGGCACGCTCACCAACAGTTACTTCTGGCGCACCTACGACCGCCAGGAAGTGGACCTCGTAGAGGAGTGGAACGCGGCCCAGCACGCCGCCCAAATAAAGTGGGCCGCCCGGAAGACCATCCGCCCGCCCGCCGGCTTCCGCCGCGCCTACCCCGACGCTTCCTTCCGCGTCGTCCACCGCGAGGATTACCTGGACTTCATCACGGCGTAGCCGGCGCGGCTGGGCCGAGCGACCTTCGGTCTATCCGGCGTAGCGATCCCGCACAAAGTCGAACGCCCCTGTCAGTTCGTCCGGCATGGCGCCGGCGTCGTGTTTCCAGAAAGGGAGACCGAGAAGGGCGTAGTTGCTGGGGTGCGTCGTGATGAGGAACCACACCGGTCGTCCTCCGATTTCTCCTTTGGCGACATCCGAGAGGCGGTTCCTCTCGGGTGGCTTGTGCCCAACAGCCCAAGTCGGAAGTGTCTTGGAGGCCCATCGCTTGACGATCTTGCAGCCGAACGCCGTGCAGACGCCCAGAGGATGACCCTTTCCCTGGGCGATCACGATGTCAGGCTCGAAGGCGAGGAGCATCTTCTGGAGCTGTTTCCGACAGCGCCCCTTCATCGTCTCGCTCACATTCGAGACCATCAACTCACCCTTCGGCCCCCGCTTCGCCGGCGGCCCACAGAAGACGGCGTTCACCAAGGCGAACTGCCGACATCGGTCGTCCGGACTCGTGCCGTCCTCCACCAAGTACTCCAATTCCGCATCCACGCCCCCCATGTGCGGGTTGCCGCGGTAACGGGCACCTTCCCTCCACTCCGTTTGTGTACGGAAGTACTCCAGAGAGTTGCCCCCACCCTTGCCCGGTCGGTCCATGCCCACGAAGAGCACCCGCGCCGGCTTGCCGCCGACCGATGCGCTCCCGTAGTGGCTCCCGACATACGCCCAGTCACCCTTGCGGCCCTCCGAGAGAGCAGGCTCCACACTCCGATTGCAGTCGTCGAAGTACTCGCAGCAGAAGGCGCCTTCCTCGGCACCGATCCCCAACTTGTTCTGCAAGAGGTAGATCTTCTCTTGCCACTCTGTCCTCTTCCGTTCGGTCATGTGAGCCCTCCCCGCCGGTGCGGCGTGGGTTGCCGCGGCTCGGGCCGGGCGCCCCTCCGCGTTGGCGGGACCTATATCACACTCCGCCGTCCCCCTTCAGGATCGTCGGGAGGGTGATGCGTTGCTGGCCCTGGTACTTGCCATGTTTGTCGCGGTAACTGGTTTCGCATTCCTCGTCGCTCTCGAAGAACAGGACCTGGGCGATTCCCTCGCCGGCGTAGATGCGGCACGGGAGGGGAGTGGTGTTCGAGATTTCGAGGGTGGCGTTGCCTTCCCACTCGGCGTCGAAGCCGGTCACATTGATGATGATGCCGCAGCGGGCGTAGGTGGACTTGCCGATGCAGATGCCGTACACATTGCGGGGCATCCGGAAGTTCTCGATCGTGTTCGAGAGCGCGAAGGAGTTGGGCGGGATGACGCAGACTTCCCCCTTGTAGTCCACGAAACCGTTTTCGTCGAAGTTCTTCGGGTCCACGATGGTCGTATAGACATTCGTGAAGATCTTGAACTCGTCGGAGACGCGGATGTCGTAGCCGTAGGCCGAGAGGCCGTAGGAGATGACGCCTTCGCCGACCTGGCGGTCCACGAAGGGGTGGATCAGGCGGTGCTCCCTCGCCATCCGGCGGATCCAGCGGTCGGACTTGATGCCGGCCATGGACGGGGTCTCAGGCCAACTCGACGCCGGGGAAGAAGTAGCCGATCTCGAACGCCGCGGACTCGGGCGAATCCGAACCGTGGATGGCGTTCCGCTCGATGGAGGAGGCGAACCGGGCGCGGATCGTTCCCGGCGCCGCTTCCGCGGGATTCGTCGCGCCCATGAGTTCGCGGAGACCCGTAATCGCGTCGTCGCGTTCGAGCACCGCCGGGACCGCCGGGCCCGAGGACATGAACTCGCAGAGGCTCCCGTAGAAGGGGCGCTCGCGATGCACGGCGTAGAAGCCGCCCGCTTCCTCCCGGTCGAGGCGCACCAGCCGCATCGCCACGATGCGGAACCCGGCCTCCTCGACGGCGGCCAGGATGGCGCCGGTGTTTCCCGCCGCCACCGCGTCGGGTTTCACGATCGTCAGCGTTCGCATGGCTCGACTCTTCCCTTTCCACGGGCCGTCAGCGGGCGGCGAGCGCGCGTTCCATGGCCGCGCCGAGGTCGGCGGGGCTTTCCACGACTTCCGCGCCGGCGGAGCGGAGCGCGTCCATCTTCGCGGCCGCCGTCCCCTGCCCGCCCATCACGATGGCGCCGGCGTGGCCCATCCGGCGGCCGGGGGGCGCGGTCTGGCCGGCGATGAAACTCACCACCGGTTTCGGGAACTCGCGCCGGATGAACTCCGCCGCTTCTTCCTCCGCGCCGCCGCCGATCTCGCCGATCAGCACTACCGCCTCGGTGCCCTCGTCGGCGGCGAACAACCGCAGCACATCGAGGAAGGTCGTCCCGATGACCGGGTCGCCGCCGATCCCGACGCAGGTGCTCTGCCCGATGCCGCGTTCGCTCAACTGGTGCACCGCCTCGTAGGTGAGCGTCCCGCTGCGCGAGACGACGCCCACCGCGCCTTCCCGGTGGATCGGCCCGGGCATGATGCCGACCTTGGCGCGGCCCGGCGAGATCACGCCGGGACAGTTCGGCCCGACCAGGCGGGTGGCGCCGCCTTCGAGATAGCGCGCCACCCGCACCAGGTCCCGGGCCGGTATGCCTTCGGTGATCGCGACGACGAGTTCCAGGCCGCTCGCCGCGCACTCGGCGATGGCGTCGGCGGCGAACGGGGGCGGGACGAGCACCATCGAGGCATTCGCGCCGGTCTTCTCCGCGGCTTCGGCCACGGTGTCGAACACCGGGATGCCGTCCACTTCCGTTCCGCCCTTGCCCGGCGTCACGCCGGCGACGAGTTCGGTGCCGTAGTCCCGGCAGGCGCGGGCGTGGAATCCGCCCTCGCTCCCGGTGATTCCCTGGACGAGGAGCCGGGTCTCCCGGCCGACGAGGACGCTCACGCCGAAACCCCCAGTTTCGCCACGACCGCGTCCGCCGCGTCGCGCATACCGTCGGCGGTGGTGAAGTCGAGGCCCGACTCCTCGAGCATCTTGCGGGCGATCTCCACATTGGTGCCCTTCATGCGGATCACGATGGGGAGGCGGGTGTCCAGTTTGCGCACCGCGGCGATCAGTCCTTCCGCCAGCCGGTCGCATCGCAGGATGCCGCCGAAGATGTTGATGAGCACCGCCCGCACATCCTCGTCCTGCGTCAGGATGCGGAAGGCGTTCTCGATCTGTTCCGCGTTCGCGCCGCCGCCCACATCGAGGAAGTTCGCCGGGGAAGACCCCGCGAGTTTCACGATGTCCATGGTGGCCATCGCCAGCCCGGCGCCGTTCACCATGCAGCCCACCGCGCCGTCCAACTTGATGTAGTTCAGCCCGTAACGCCCGGCTTCCACTTCGAGCGGCGACTCCTCGTGGAAGTCGCGGAGTTCGGCCGCCTCCTGCTGGCGGAAGAGCGCGCTGTCGTCCACCGAGACCTTCGCGTCGAGCGCGACCACTTCCCCGCTCCCGGTGACCAGCATCGGGTTGATCTCCACCTGGCTCGCGTCGAGTCCGTCGAAGGCGCGGTAGAGGTCGAGCAGGAACGACGCGCCGCGCCGGAAGACGCCGCCTTCGAGGCCGAGGCCGAGAGCGAGGCGCCGCGCCTGGAACGGCTGCAACCCCATCGCCGGGTCCACGGTCTCGGTGAGGATCTTCTCCGGCGAGCGCTCGGCCACTTCCTCGATGTCCATGCCGCCGGAGGCGCTGGCGATCACGATCGGCCGGCCGCTCGACCGGTCCACCACGATGCTCGCGTACAACTCGCGCGCGATGTCCACGCCTTCCTCGACGAGGAGCGTCCGGACCACGCGGCCGTCCGGGCCGGTCTGCTTCGTGACGAGCGTGGCGCCGAGAAGCGCGTCGGCGGCTTCCCGGACTTCCGCCTCCGTCCGGCAGAGGCGGACGCCGCCGGCCTTCCCCCGGCCCCCGGCGTGGATCTGCGCCTTCACGACCGCGGGCAGGCCGAGTTCGCCGGCGGCGGCAACGGCTTCGTCCGCGCTCTCGGCCTTCCGCCCCTTCGGCGACGGGACGCCGAAGCCGCCGAGGAGCGACTTCGCCTGGTATTCGTGGAGATTCAAGTCGGGAGATTCAAGTCGGAAGTTTCAAGTCGGAAGAGTCCGGCGGTCCGCGGCGAACTCAGACGCCGATCACGGAGACGAGTTCGCGCACCGAAGCGGCCGAGCGGTCCAGCGCGGCCTGCTCGTCGGCGGTCAACCGGATCTCGACGACTTCCTCGATCCCGGAGCGTCCGAGTTTCACCGGCACGCCGAGATAGAGCCCTTCGACCCCGTATTCGCCTTCGAGGAAAGCGGCGCAGGGAAGGATCTTCTTCTTGTCCTTCAGGATCGCGTCCACCATCTGGACCACCGCCGCCGACGGGGCGTAGTAGGCGGAGCCGGTCTTCAGGTGGGCGACGATCTCGCCCCCGCCCTTCCGGGTGCGCTCCACGAGGCGCTCGATCGTCTCCGCCGGCAGGATGTCCGGCAGCGGGATCCCGGCGACCGTGGAATACCGAGGGAGCGGCACCATGTCGTCGCCGTGGCCGCCGAGCACGAACGCGTGGACATTCTCCACCGAGACCTGCATCTCGGCGGCGATGAAGGCGCGCATCCGCGCGGAGTCGAGCACGCCGGCCATACCCACCACGCGCTCCTTCGGGAACCCGCTCGCCCGGAACGCCGCCTGCGCCATGGCGTCGAGCGGGTTGGAAACCACGACCAGGATGCACTCCGGCGACCGGGCGACGACTTCTTCCGTCACCGAAGAGACGATCCCGTGGTTCTTGCGCAGCAGGTCGTCCCGGCTCATTCCCGCCTTCCGGGGAAGTCCGGCGGTGATGACCACCACATCCGATCCCCCGGTGTCGGCGTAGTCGTTCGCGCCGGTGACCCGGACATCGCTGCCGCTCACCGGGCAGGCCTCGAGCATGTCGAGTCCCTTGCCCTGCGGAATCCCCTCGACGATGTCGGTGAGGACCACATCGGCGAGTTCGGCGTCCGCGATCCGCTGCGCGGTGGTGGCGCCGACATTCCCGGCGCCGACGACGGTGACTTTCGGCCGCATGGCGATAGCGCTCCCGGTCCTTGCCGACCCGCCCTTCAGGCGGGTCGGGCCATGTTCCCGATGATCGCGTCGGCGAACTCGGAGGTCTTGAGTTTCACGGCGCCGTCCATCAGCCGGTGGAAGTCGTAGGTGACCCGCTTCTCGGCGATGGTGGCCTCGAGGGCGCGCTCGACCAGGTCGGCGGCCTCGTTCCAGCGCAGGTGCCGGAACATCATCACCCCGGAGAGGATGACGGATCCCGGGTTCACCTGGTCCCGGTCGGCGTACTTCGGCGCCGTGCCGTGGGTGGCTTCGAAGATGGCGTGGCCGGTCTCGTAGTTGATGTTGCCGCCGGGCGCGATCCCGATGCCGCCGATCTGGGCGGCGAGCGCGTCGGAGAGGTAGTCGCCGTTCAGGTTCATGGTGGCGATCACATCGAACGAACGCGCCCGGGTGAGCACCTGCTGCAAGGTGATGTCGGCAATGGTGTCGCGCACCAGTACGCGGTCCTTCCACTGCCCGCCGCCGTGCGTGTCCCAAAGCGACGCGAGGCACTGCTCGACTTCCGCCCGGACTTCCGCCTGCCGCTCGGCCGGCATCAGGTCGTAACCCGGTTCGACGGCGCGGGCGTTGTCCACCGAGGACATGGCGGAGTCTTCTTCGCGGTTCGAGAGGATCCAACTCTCCCGCTCGCTCACCGTCTCCGCCCGGAACTCCCGGGCCGCGAGCGCATACCCCCAGTCGCGGAACGCGCCCTCGGTGAACTTCATGATGTTGCCCTTGTGGACCAGGGTGACGCTGCGCCGCCCCTGGTCGAGCGCGTACCGGATGGCCGCGCGCGTCAGCCGTTCGGTGCCTTCGCGGCTGACCGGCTTGATCCCGATGCCGGAAGTCTCCGGGAAGCGGATCTTGCGGACGCCCATCTCGTCCCGGAGGAAGGCGACGAGTTTCTTCGCTTCGGCGCTCTCCGCCCGGTACTCCACGCCGGCGTAGATGTCTTCGCTGTTCTCGCGGAAGATCACCATGTCCACATCCTGCGGACGATGGACCGGGCTGGGGACGCCCCGGTAGTACTTGACCGGACGCAGGCAGACATACAGGTCGAGCAACTGGCGGAGCGCCACATTCAGCGAGCGGATGCCGCCGCCCACCGGGGTCGTCAGCGGGCCCTTGATGCCGACCAGGTAGTCCCGGAAAGCGGCGACGGTGGCTTCGGGCAGCCAGTCGCCGGTTTCGTTGAACGCCTTCTCGCCGGCGAGCACTTCCCGCCAGGCGATCCGGCGCGTCCCGCCGTAGGCCTTCTCGACCGCGGCGTCGAACACCCGGACGCTCGCCCGCCAGATGTCGCGCCCGGTGCCGTCCCCTTCGATGAAGGGGATGACGGGACGGTCGGGGACCTGCAGTCTCCCGTCCCGAATGGAAATGCGGCCGCCCTCGGGCGGCGTGGTCTCGGGTTCCGTGGTCATGAACTCCCTGTGGGTGGCTTGGTGGTCTCTCCGGGCGCGGCGCGGTGGGGGACGGGCGGGGGCGGCGGACGCCGGGGAACGGTGGCCGCGCCGTCGAACGATCCGCCCGTCCGGACTCGCTCCGCCCCACCCGGCGGGTTCGCCGCGCGCCACACGCCCCGCCGCCCCCGGACGCCGCCCGGCGCGCCCTCGGCGCGGGCGCGGATTCTACAAAGACCCGCCCCGACGGTGAAGGGGACCGGCGACCCCGGAGGGCGGCGCCGACCGGCCGGCGGCGCGCCGACGGGGATTGACCGCCGCGGCGGGAACCGGGTAGCCTTCCCCAAACATGAAACTCGTTTTCAGTTTCAGAACGACCCCCGACGCCCCGGCGCGCGCCGGCCGCCCGTCGAGCCCGCTCCCGTGAAGTTCCGCCGGATCCTGTTCTGGACCCACCTGGTAGTGGGCGCGGCCGCCGGCCTGGTGATCCTGCTCATGTCGGTCACCGGCGTCGTCCTGACCTACGAGGCGCAGTGGAACGAGTGGGCGCGCCGGGACTACCGAAGCGAGCGGGCTTCCCCGGCGCCGCTCACCGCCGACCGGCTGGTCGGGATCGCCGCGGCGAACGCCCCCGAGGACCGGACGCCCACGAGCCTCGCGCTCTCTTCCGACCCGCTCGCCCCGGCGGCGGTCGGCCTGGGCCGCGGGATGACGCTCTACCTCGACCGCTACTCCGGGGAGGCGCGCGGGGACGGCGACACCCGGACGCGCCGTTTCCTCCGCAGCGTCATGTACTGGCATCGGTGGCTCGCGCTCAGCGGGGAGAGCCGGGGCGCCGGGAGGGCGGTGACCGGCGCCGCCAACCTGGTGTTCCTGTTCCTGATCCTGAGCGGGCTCTACCTCTGGTGGCCGCGCCGGCTGACCCCGCAGGGGATCCGGAACGCGCTGTGGTTCCGCCGGGGCCTCCGGGGACGGGCGCGCAACTTCAACTGGCACAACGCGGCCGGGTTCTGGCTCGCCGTTCCGCTGGCGGTGATCGTGTTCAGCGGCATGATGATCTCCTACGGCTGGGTGCGCGACCTCATCGAGTTCGCGGCCGGCGAGACCCCGGAGGCGGCGGCGCTGGAACCGGGCGCGGCCGACGCCGACCCGCTCCCGTCCCCGGGAGCGCCGGTCGCGCTCCAGCCGCTGCTCGACCGGGCCGCCGCCGAGACCCCCGGCTGGCGGCGGCTGACCCTGCAGATCCCCGGCGAGGACGAGCCGGACGCGCCCTACACCGTGCGCGCCGACACCGGCGCCGGCCGGCAGCCGGCGCACTGGCGCAACCTGCGGTTCGACCGGCGCAGCGGCGACCTGCTCGGCGTCTTCCCGGTGACCGAGGGCCGGGCGCAGGCGGTCCGCTACTGGCTGCGGTTCGCCCACACCGGCGAGGCGTACGGCCTCGCGGGGCAGACCGTCGCCCTCGTCGCCACCGCGGGCGGCGCGCTGCTGGTGTGGACCGGGTTCGCCATGGCCTGGCGGCGCTTCTTCCCGAAGAAGCGGAAGACGACGCTCGAGAGTTTCCCGGTCTGACCCGGGCCGCCGCCCCGCTCGGCCGCGCGTCCCTCCTGACTACACTCTTTCCCGGCGCCTCCGCCGGGGGGAACGGGATCGGGCTGCCCCGGCGGGCGCGGAAATTCGACGCGCGACCCTTCGATGACCGACCCTTCGATGACCGGACCGGCCGGCTCCCCCCCGCGACGAACGCTGTGCGCCGCGCCGGTTCTGGGCGCCGCGCTCGCCGCCGCCGGCTGCGGAGGGACGGGCGCGAGTCCGGTCGCGGCTGACCGGGCCGGCGAAGTTCCGGCGAAGGCCGCCGCGCCGGTCCCCCACCCCGCCGACTGCGCGCAGGAGACCGAAGCCCCCCAAGCCCCCGAAACCGCCGCGCGGCGGTTCCTCGAAGCGCTGACCCCGGCGCTGCGGGAGGCGGCGGTCTTCCCCTCCGGGGAACCCGCGCGCTCCCGGTGGTCCAACCTGCCGATCGGGATACTCGACTACAGCCCGAACGGCGCGCGGCTGGGCGACCTCGACGGGCCGCAGCGCGGCGCGCTCTTCCGGCTGCTGGCCTCGATGCTCAGCCCCCGGGGCTGCGCGGTCGCGCTCGGGGTGGTGAGCGCCGAGGGGACGCTCGCCGAGTCCCCCCGGGCGGCCCGCCTCGGATGGGGCGCCGACAACTACTACCTGGCGGTCTTCGGGCAACCGTCGGACGAAGCGCCGTGGGGCCTCCAGTTCGGGGGCCACCACCTCGCGGTCAACCTCACCCGCGTCGCCGGGGAGACCTTCCTCTCCCCCACCTTCGTCGGCATCGAGCCGGCGGAGCACGAGCGGGAGGGACTGACGCTCGCCCCGCTGCGGCCCTTCGCGGAGGCCGGACTCGCGGTGGTCGCTTCGCTCGACGAGGCGGAGCGGGGAACGGCCCGCCTCCCCTCCCGTCCGGACGACATCCTGGCCGGCGCCGGACAGGACGGCGTCGCGCCGCCGTTCGCCGGCGCCTCCGCCCGGACCTGGAGCGACGACCGGCGGCAACGGCTGCTCGACGCCGCCCACCTGTGGGTCGGGATGCTGCCGGCGGCGGACGCCGAGGCGCGAATGGCGGAAATCCACGCCGACCTCGACGAGACCCGGTTCGCGTGGCAGGGCGACCCCGAAGGCGACGGCCCGATCTACTACCGCATCCACGGCCCGCGCCTGCTCGTCGAGTTCTCCACCCAGGGCGACCTCGGCGCCGACCGGGGCCACTACCACACGATCTACCGCGACCCGACGAACGAGTACGGCGCCTCCGCGGGCGGCCCGGCCGACGACGAAACCCGATGAGCGAACCCCGCCGCTACCTCTTCCAGGGCTGCTTCATGGAAGCCGCCGACAGCGTCGTCGGCTGCTTCGGCACCATCGTCTTCCTCATCTTCGCCATCTTCGCCTTCCAGTTCTGCTTCGGCAGTTGCTGACCCCGGAGGCCGCGCGGTGATCAAGCGGCTCCTCCTCCGCGACTATCGCAGCATCGCCGCTTGCGATGTCGCCCTCGGCCCGCTCACCTTCCTCGTGGGCCCGAACGGCGCGGGCAAGAGCAACTTCCTCGACGCGCTGCGATTCGTCGCGGAATCGCTCCGCTGCTCGATGGACGACGCGCTGCGCGACCGAGGGGGAATCCGCGAAGTCGGGCGGAAGTCGAGCAGCGGCCCGACGGGTTTCGGCATCCGCATCGAATTCGAACTCGCGCGATGTCGTGGACACTTCGCCGTCGCGGTCGCCGCGAAGACGGACGGCAGATACGAAATCGAGCGGGAGGAGTGCGCGGTGGTCGGGGCCGAGGGCCCGGAGCACAACTACCGGGTGGAGAACGGAATCGCCCGCTCGACCATGCTCTGCCCCCCGGCGGTCGCCGCCGGTCGGTTCTACCTTCTTCGGGCCGCCGGAGATGCGATCTTTCGCCCGGTGCACGAAGCCTTGTCGCGAATGGGTTTCTACGATCCGGTCCCGGCGGCGATGCGACGAAGTCAGCCGCCGGCGCCGGAACGACTGCTGCGGCGAGACGGAAGCAACATTGCCGGCGTCCTGTTCCGAATCGAGGAACGGTCACCGGAGGACAAGCGGCGAATCGAGGAATACCTCGGTTTGGTCGTGGACGGCATCGTCGGCGTGGACCCGAAGCGGTTCGGCCCGCAAGAAGGGCTCGAGTTCCGCAAGCAGACCGACCGCGCCCGTCCTCCCCGACGATTCCACTCCGCGGGAATGTCCGACGGCACACTGCGAGCCTTGGGGGTATTCACGGCGCTCTTCCAAGGCGCCGGGGAGCCCGGGCGCCGGCCCCTCGTCGGGATCGAGGGACCGGAGACCACCCTCCACCCGTCGGCGGCGGGCGCACTTCTGGACGCCCTGCGTGAGGCCTCCGAGAGCGGCCAAGTCCTGGTCGCGACCCACGGCGTCGATCTCCTCGACGACAAGGACATCACCCCGGACGAACTCCTGGCCGTCGAGGCGCGGGCGGAGCGCTGTCGGGCCGATCGACGCAGCCGGCCGGGCGATGCTCCGGGACCGACTCGGCACGCCCGGGGAGTTGCTGCGAGTCGGACAAATCCGACCGGACCCCAAGATCTTCGGCCGGGCGTTTCGGCGGGCGGGACTCTTCGGCCGAACTCCCCCGTCCCGCGGAATCGCGTAGCGTCCCCCGTCGCCGGGCCGCGCCGGCGGCGGTCTTACAGGCCGGTGGCCGGCGGGGGGCCGTCGGAGGCGGCGCCTCGGGCGGCCATCCTCCGGTCGAGGAGGAGCAGGTCGCTGGCGCTGTCGCCGATCATGCGGAGTTGCGCCACGATTTCGGCGGCGGTCTTTTCTTCCTCGACCTGTTCGGTGATGAACGCCTGGAGGTGCACCTGGGTCGGGTAGTCGCCTTCCTCCACCGCGAGGGCGTAGAGGGCGTGGATCAGGCGGCTCACCTGCCGCTCGTGGTCGAGGGTGCTCTGCATCACGCCGAGCGCGGAGTCGTAGTCGCTCTCCGGCTGTTTCACCGGAAGGAGCAGCGCCCGCCCTTCGCGTTCGAGGACGAAGTCGAACAGGTTCATGGCGTGCGCGTATTCCTCCTGGCTCTGGACGCGCAGCCAGTGGGCGAACCCGGGCAGGTCCACCGACTCGCACCAGGAGGACATGGCCAAGTAGAGGTACGAGGAATAGAACTCCTCGTTGATGTGCCGGTTCAGGGCGTCCTGGATGGTGGGGCTCAGGGTCATGGAGCGCGCCTCCTCGGTCGAAGCCGGAGCAGGGGTGGGGGACGGATCGCGCGAACGCTAACAGCCCGTGGAAAAAGCGCCCCGCCGTCCACTCCTCGACGCGAGGGCGCCAAGTCGGCAGTCGGTTTCGTGGCGGGGCGCTCTTCCCACGGGCCGGCGGCGCGAATCGCTGCGCGATTCCCCCCGCCATCTATCGCGGGGAGGGGGCCACCCCCTCCCCGCACCCCTCCCCGGTCGGCGCTTCGCGCCGACAGGCGCTCCCCGGACTTTTTCCTCGGTCTGCTAATTCATCCGCCGCCGGGGAGGCCGGCGCCGGGTCGGGCCGGAGGCGATCGGGGGCCTTCGGTCCGCCGTCGGGTGACCGCCGGACTCCGCCGTCCCCGGTTCCATTCGTCTCCGTTTTCGGTCGCTTCCTCCGGGAACGCCCGCTCACGCGGTGCGTAACGACCCTCTCCCGCCCTGACGCCGGGGGCGCCGGCGCGAAGCGGCGCCCCGCCTCCGTCGGTCGCTCCGCGGCTCCGGAGTAGCCTTCCGCCCGCCGCGCCCATGCCCCGGATCACCGTCATCGCCGGACCGAACGGCGCCGGGAAGACCACCTTCGCCCGCGAATACCTTCCGCAGGAGGCGTCGTGGCCGACCTTCCTGAACGCGGATGTGATCGCCGCCGACCTGTGCCCGGAGGCGCCGGAACGCGCCGCGTTCGCCGCCGGTCGGCTCATGGTGCGGCGCCTCCGGGAATGCGCCCGGCGGGGCGGGGACTTCGCCCTCGAGACGACTCTCGCCGGCCGAACCTACGCCCGGCTGATTCCGGCGTGGCGGCGGCGGGGGTATCGAGTCGAACTCTGTTACCTCCGCCTCCCCCACGCCGATTTCGCCGTCGCCCGCGTGCGCCGGCGGGTCGCGCAGGGCGGTCACTCGGTGTCCGAAGCCGACATTCGGCGCAGATTCGAACGCAGCGGAGGAAACTTCGACCGCGCGTATCGACCGCTCGTGGACTCTTGGGTCGAATACGACGCCTCGAAGAGCCCCGGGCGGCGCTTGCGCGCCGGCGGCGCGGGAATGACCGGGACGAAGGACGACGACCGGCGCCTCCGCGAGGAGTTCCCGTCCCTCGCCGGTATGGACGCGGCCATGAAGCGGGCCGGGGAACGCGCGCTGCGCCTGGCCGCCGAAACGCCGGGCACGATCGTCGGGTGGAAGAACGGCCGCGTCGAAACCGTGCCGGTTCCCGAGGACGATCCCCTGTCCGCCGCCACGAATCCGGAGGCGTTCGGCCGGCCGCGGAGAGACGACGGCCCGCGCGCTTCGGAGGAATAGGTCGCCCGGCGGGTCAGCCCGGCGCGGCCGAAGCGACTTCGCGTTCGAGGAACGCGGGGAGGCTCTCGAGGCCGTAGAGCGGGACGGAGACGACGCCCCCGTCCCGGCGAAACGGCCCGGCGTAGACGCGGACCGCGGCCGCCGGGCGGTACCGGGCCACGAACGAGTGGAGGCTGCGCAGGCGGCCGGTCTTGCCGGACTTCACCTCGACCGGAACCACGCCGCCTCCGGCCGCCAGGAGGTAATCCACTTCCGCCGCGCTGCCCTTCTCCCGCCGCGCCCAGTAGAAGAGTTCCGGCCGACGGCGGGGCGACGCCGCGGCGAGGAGTTCCTGCCCGACGAACTGTTCGGCGACGGCGCCTCGGTTCACCTGCATCGGATCGCCCGCGAAGAGGGATTCGGCCGCGCCGAGAGCGTTCTGCATGAGGCCGACATCGAACAGGAGGAGTTTGAACCAGCGCTCGTCCGCGTTCGCCCCCAGCGGCAGGCCGGCGCCGCCGGTGGCGCGGACCCGGTGGACGACGCCGGCCTTCTCCAGCAGGCGCGCGGCTTCTCCGAGATCGCGCGCCCTCGCGTCGGGATTCGCCTGCGAGTACACGAACTTGCGCCCCGTCATCCCGGGCGCCGCCGCGAACACGCGGTCGAGGTGCGCGTGACGGGACTGCCGGGCGTACTTGCGGAAGTCGTCGCGCATCGTCTCGACCAAACCGGTTTGGACCCGCATCGCCCGGACGGCGCTTCGAGTCTCGAGGTATTCCGCGACCACCGCCGGCATTCCGCCGAGGAGCAGGTAGGCGTGGAGCCGGGCCAGCAGGTGTTCATGCACGGCCGCCGCCTGCGCCGGTTCGAGATTCCGCGACGCGTCGAGCGCGGCGGACTCCCCGCCCGCGAGCAGGAACTCCGCGAAGGACAGCGGATGCAGGTAGAGCGACTCGACCCGTCCGACCGGCATCCGCAGCCCCTCGGCGTCGAGGGCGAACTCGAGGAGCGAGCCGGCCGCGACGACATGGAGGGCGGGCATCTGCTCGTGGAAGTAGCGGAGCGCCACGATCGCCCGGGGACAGTCCTGGATCTCGTCCAGGAAGAGCAGGGTCCGACCCGGTTCGACCGGGGTCCCGTGCAGGACGGCGATGCGGTCGAGGATCGCCGGCGGCTCGAGGGTGTCGAAGCAGGCCCGGTAGGCCGGGCGCTGCTCGAAGTCCACCACGACCGCCTCGGCGAACCGGCGCGCGGCCAGCGCCCGGACCGTCCAGGTCTTCCCCACCTGGCGGGGGCCGCGGACCAGCAGCGGCCGCCGCCGGTCGTCCCCGGCCCACTCGTCGAGGGCGGTGTCCAGGAACCGTCGCAACGGCGTGCTCTCGGGGGGCGGGACTCTCGGGTCGGAGCGGGAACGCTACCGGCTGGAATGGTTGAAATCAAGGGCAAAAAACGCCAACTGTTGGCGAAAACAAAGGGCAAAAATAGCCAGTCTCGGGCGAAGAGCCCTCGATTCCACCCGAAGGCGCGGAGCGGCCGACGGGCGGCCCCCTGCCCCTCCGGAGCGCCGGGCGCCGCCGGCGGAGCGGCGCAGCCGGCTACGGGCAGGCTTCGAACAGGGCGGCGACGCCCATCCCGCCGCTGACGCAGAGGGTGGCGAGGCCGTACCCGGCGTTCCGGCGCCGCATCTCGTGGAGGAGGGTCACCACGATGCGGGCGCCGGTGGCGCCGATGGGGTGGCCGAGGGCGACGGCGCCGCCGTTCACATTCAGGCGGTCGGGGTCGAGATCGAGGTCGCGGACGCAGGCGAGCACCTGGGGGGCGAAGGCCTCGTTCAACTCCACCACGCCGATGTCTTCGAGGGAGCGGCCCGCGCGTTCGAGGAGCCGGCGCACCGCGGGGACCGGGCCGATTCCCATGATCCGGGGGTCCACCCCGACGGTCGCCGAAGCCACGAGACGCGCCAACGGCCGGACGCCGAGCCGTTTCGCCGCGGACTCGGACAGCGCGAGGATTGCCGCCGCGCCGTCGGTGATCCCCGAGGAATTCCCCGCGTGGACGACGCCGTCCTTCCGGAACACCGGGCGCAGCCGGGCGAGGGACCCGGCGGTGACGCCGCGGCGCGGATGTTCGTCGGCGTCCACCCGCGCCCGTCGCTTCCCCCCGCGCCGGGTCGGCGCCTCCACCGGGACGACCTCCGCGTCGAAGCGCCCTTCCGCCCGCGCCGCTTCGCACCGGCGTTGGCTCCGGGCCGCGTACTCGTCGCTTTCGGCGCGGGTGATCCGGTACCGCTCGGCCAGGGTTTCGGCGGTCTCGCCCATGAGCCGGTCGGCGAGCGGGCAGTGGAAGCCGTCGCGGTACATCCCGTCTTCGACGGTCTGGTGGCCGAGCCGCTGCCCGAACCGCGCCCGGCGCAGCAGGTAGGGGGTGTTGCTCATGCTCTCGACCCCGCCGGCGGCCACGACTTCCGCTTCGCCCAGCCGGACGGCGTTCGCGGCGTCGAGGAGCGCCCGGAGCCCGGAGGCGCAGGCCTGGTTCACCGTCCGCGCCGGGACGGAGTCGGCGAGGCCGGCGCGGCGGCCGACCTGGCGCGCCGGGTTCGGGCCGACGCCCGCCTGCCGGGCGTTGCCGAAGATGACTTCGCCGACGGCTTCCGCCGGGACGCCGGACGCCTCCAGCGCGCCGACGAGGGCGGCGGCGCCCAACTCCGGGGCGGTGAGCGCGGAGAGCGCCCCGCCGAACTTGCCGATCGGGGTGCGCCGGGCGCCGGCCAGTACGACGGGTTCGCCGCCGGTCATGAAACGCCGGGAAGCCGCCGCGCGTCAGCCCCGGCGCACATACTCGAAGTCGAGCGGGCGGCCGTCCACCGTCGAACGGGGCGGCGCGATCCAGTTCGCCATCTTCCCGGGCTCGGTGACCGGCTGCATCACGCTCGCCACGAACTCGCGGTCCGCCGGCGTCGGCAGCCACTCGCCGTTGCGGCGCTCCCACTCGTCGGCTGTCAGCAACGCGCCGGACGGATCGAAACGGTGGTCGGCGTAGAGACCGATCCGGCGGTGGAACCGGCGGTGGGGAAGCGTCAGGCGGTCGGACAGCCCGGCCTCTTCCAGGATGCGGTTCCAACGGGCGACGCCGCGCTCGCAGTCCTGGATGTAGTCGTCGCGGAGGACTTCGTTCATCGCGTTCCGGAGGGGCGCTTCGCGCCGCTTCAACTCGCCGGCTTCGGGTTCTTCGAAGACATACACGCCGTCGAGCGCCGCGTGGTCTTCGCGCCTGGATTCCCGGGCGCGGCCTTTCAGCCCGCTCCCGAAGTAGTGCGCGGCGTTGGAAGAGATCTCCCCGCCGAAGAGGTCGAGCGAAACGCTGAACCAGAAGTTGATGTGGCGTTGGAGCAGGGGCAGGTCGAAAGCGCCGGCGGCGCGCGGGTCCTCCACGCCGCTCCGAAGAAGTCCCGCCGTGCGTTCCACGATGCGTCCGACGCCGGTTTCGCCCACCGACATGTGGAAGGCCTCTTCGGTGAGCATGAAGCGGGTGGTTCGGGAGAGCGGATCGAAGGCGCTCTCCGCCAGCGCGAGCAACTGGTACTTCCCGTCCCGGTCGGTGAACATGGTGAACAGGTAGAAGTTCAACCAGTCGTCGCAGGGTTCGTTGAACGCCTGCAGGATGCGCGGCCGGTCGGCGTCGCCGCTCGAACGCGCGAGCAGCGCGTCCGCTTCTTCCCGGCCGTCCCGTCCGAACCAGGAATGGAGCAGGTACACCATGGCCCACAGGTGCCGCCCTTCCTCCACATTCACCTGGAAGAGGTTCCGCAGGTCGTAGAGGCTCGGCGCCTTTCGTCCGAGTTCGCGCTGCTGCTCCACGCTGGCCGGTTCCGTGTCGCCCTGGGTGACGATGAGCCTGCGCAGGTCCGCGCGGAATTCCCCCGGCACTTCCTGCCAGACCGGCTGTCCGGCGAAGTCGCCGAACCCGATGCGGCGGTCCGGCTCCGGCGGCGCGAGGAAGATGCCCCAGCGGTATTCCGGCATGCGCACGAAGTCGAAGTGCGACCAGCCGGAAGGCTCCACCGAAACCGCGGTGCGGAGGAAGACTTCGTCCGCCTGGAAGTCCGCCGGGCCCATTTCCTTCCACCATTCGAGGAAGGCCGGCCGCCAGCGGAGGAGCGCCCGCTGCAGCCGCGGATCCCCGGAGAGGTCCACATTGTTCGGGATGCGGGAGTCGAGTTCGGACATGTCGAGGGGAGGAAGGCCGCCGGTCAGGTTCGTTCCCGGTCGAAGGCGGCGCGTTCCGGTTTGCCGTAGAGGGTGAGCGCGCCGCGTTCGCCCATCGCGTTCGGGCGCTGGAAGATCCAGTTCTGCCAGGCGGAGAGGCGGCCGAAGATCTTCGTCTCCAGGGTTTCCGGCCCGGCGAAGCGCAGCGACGCCTCCATGCCGGTGAGGGCGTCCGGGGAGAACCCGGCGCGCTCCTCGACCGCGAGGCGCAGTTCGTCCTCCCAGTCGAGGTCGTCCGGGGCGAAAGTGGCGAGGCCCGCTTCGAGCGCCTCCGAAGCGGGGAGCGGGCCCTTCCCCCGCGCCGCCGAAACCCGGTCGGGCGCCCCGAGGAACCGGCTCTCCAGGCGGGAGAGGCCGTTCCCCATCGGGTAGCCGCCGAAGTTCAACCCGGTGAGTTCCACCGACGCCGGCCGGGCCGGGTCGTCGCAGAGGTAACTCCGGTCGGCGGCGAGCAGCAGTTCCGCGAGGGTGCCGGTGAAGGACTCGCCGGCTTCGGCCACCGCGAAGAAACTCCGGGCGGTCTGGTCGAGCCGCCGGAAGGCGCGGGCGAGGCGGAGGCGGGCCTCCCCGGCCAACCAGGCCGGCGAGAGGGCGAGCAGGCGTTCGTCCGCTTCCCGGACGGCGTCCCGGTCGCCGGCGGCGCGCAGCAGTACGACGCCGATCTCCGGCTCGTTGAAGCGGAGACGGCAGAGCGCGTCATCGAGTTCCCGGGCGAAACGCAGGTGCCAGAGCCCGGAACCGGCGGCCGCGAGTTCCTCCGGGGTCGAGGGGAACGGGGCGTCCGGGGCGCGGGCGGTCAGCGTGGCGGCGCGGACGGAACGGTCGAGGGCGACTTCCAGGAACCGGTAGCGGAGCGCGTCGCCGCCCGCTTCCGGTTCGAGCGGTTCGAGTTCGACGCCGACCGCGCCGGGCGGAAGGGCGGGGGCCGCCGCGGCGAGCGCTGCGGCGCGTTCGGCCACGAGTGAGTCGAACCGGCTCTTCGGGGCCAGGGCGTCCACGAGGCCCCAGTCGAGGGCGCGGCGACCGCGCACCCCCTCGGCGAGGGTGGAGAACACATCGGCGCGGTCCCGGCGGACACCGCGTTTGTCCACCACGCGGGTCAGCCCGCCGGTGCCGGGGAGGACGCCGAGCAGCGGCGCCTCCGGCAGCGAGACCGCCGAGGCCCCGTCGTCCACCAGCAGGATCTCGTCGGCGGCGAGCGCCAGTTCGTAGCCGCCGCCGGCGGTGGTTCCGGAGAGCGCCGCGAGGTAGCGCTGGCCGCTGCGGGCGCTCGCGTCTTCCATCGCCAGCCGGGTTTCGTTCGTGAACTTGCAGAAGTTCACCTTGAAGCGGTGGGAGGAGCCGGCCAGCATGAAGATGTTGGCGCCGGAGGAGAACACCCGGTCGAGGGCGCTCTCGATCACGACGCAGCGCGCCTGAGGGTGGGTGAAGCGGAGCCGCTCGACCGCGTCGGCGAGTTCGATGTCCACCCCCAGGTCGTAACTGTTGAGTTTCAGCCGGTAGCCGGGGTGGAGGCCGGCGGACTCGTCCACGGCCAGGGTCAGGCGGGCGACGGCGCCTTCCGTCGCCAGGCGCCAGTGGCGGTAGCGCGACGGGTGGGTCTCGAAGCCGATCGGCGCGGACTCCGCGGACGCGGACGCCGGGGAGGCGGGGGCGGCGGGCGCCGGGGCGGACATGGAGCGCCGGGGATTATCGCCGCCGCCGGAGCGCGTATCCGGCGGGCGGATCGGCGGCGACCGGGCTCTACGCTTCCGGCCGATGACCGCGCGGGCGCCGGCGGAATGCCGTCCGGCGGCGGGTTTCCTCCTCGTCCTGCTGGCCGGGGCCGCGCAGCCGACGACGGCGGCGACAGCGACGACGACGACGGGCGGGCAGACGGATCCCCCGGAACTGGTCGAACCGAACCAGCGGCTCGCGCTGGGGACCGCGCTCGGACTTCCCCGGACCCACGGGTTCGACCTCTCGCCGGACGGGCGGCGCGCGGTGCTGGCGGTGGCCGTGGGCAACCGGTCGAGCCTCTTCCTGGCCGCCCCGGGGGCGGCGCCCGGCGAACTCACCCGGGGAACCCGGTGGGACTCCGCGCCGCGCTTCCTGGGCGACGGGGCGGCGGTGGTCTTCGTCTCCGGACGCCGGCCGCGGGGGCTCGAGCGGGAGGCGGGCCGGCTCATGCGCCTGCGGCTCGGCGGGGAGGCGGAGGCGATTACCGGCGAGGGATTGCTCGTCCGGGCGCCCGCCGTATTCGCGGCGCCGACGGGGGGCGGGACGCGGATCGCGTTCCTCGGGCGTCCGTCCGCGCCTCCCGCCGACGCCGGGCGCCCCGATGCCGGGTTCGACCTGTTCGTAGTCCCGGCGGAGGGCGGTGAGCCGGAACGGCTCACGGGACACCCCGGCGACGAGGGGAGGCCGGTCTGGTCGCCGGACGGACGCCGGATCGCCTTCGCCTTCGACGCCGGGCTCGCCGGGCCGGACGGGCCGCGCCGGCGGGCCGCGCCCCTCCACTCGGGTCTCGCCGTGGTCCCCGCGGGAGGGGAGGCTCCGGAAGGCCCGCGGACGCTGCTCACCGACGCGTCACTGCCGCCGCGGGGGACGGCGGCCACCCCGCCGACCTGGACCCCGGACGGGGCCGCGCTGGTCTGGGCCGCGCCGGCCGGCGAGGGCGGCGGCGCCTTCGACGCGCTCCACCTGGTCCCGGCGGACGGAGCGGCCGCGCCCTACCCGCTGGTCACCGCCGAGGCCGATCTCTCCCGGCCGGTCTTCCGCCCGCTTCCTCCCGGCGAACCGGACGCCGAACGGGAATGGATGCTCGCCTGGATCGCCGACGACGGGGCGAGCCGCCGGCTCCACCGGGCGGCGATCCGGCGGGGGGAGGACGGCCGGCTCGGCGTGTCCGGCCGGGTGCGCGTCGTCACCCGGGGGAGCGGCGTCGCCTCGGAACCGGTCTGGAGCGCCGACGGCGAACTGCTGGCGGCGCTCCACGAGTCCGCGGTCTCCCCCCGCGACCTCTGGACTTTCCCGCTCGGCGGCGGGCGCGAACGGGTCAGCGACACGCTCTTCCCGGAGGCGGATGTGCGCAGTTTCTCCCGCCCGGAAGTCCTCGAAGCGGGGGCGGAAGACGGGTTCGAGACGAACGCCCTGCTCTACCGCCCCACCGGCCCGGTTCCCGAGGCCGGGGCGCCGCTCCTCGTCCACCTCGCCGGCCCGGCGGGCGGCGGCCGGCGGAGCGGCTTCGACCCGGTGGTGCAGTTGCTCGCCGAGCGCGGCTACGCCGTGCTCGCGCCGAATGTGCGGGGCGGACGCGGCCGGGGCGGGGCGTTCGCCGCGGCGAACGACGGCGACTGGGGCGGCGGGGACCTGCTCGACCTGGCGGCGGCGGTGCGGGCGGCGCGGGAGAGCGGCGGGATCGCCCCCGACCGGGCCTGCGTCTTCGGGACGGGCTACGGCGGGTTCCTCGCGCTCGCCGCCCTGGCGCGGCTGCCGGACCTCTTCGCCTGCGGGATCGAGGCGATGGGGACCGCGGACCTCGTCCGCCTCCATCGGGAGATCGACCCGGCGGGCCGCCGGGTGATCGAGGCCGAACTGGGCCCGCTGCGGGGCAACCTGGCCGACTATCGGCGGCTGTCCCTCGTCGGCGAAGGCGGGGCGGTCGCCGCTCCCCTGCTCTCCTTCCACGGGGAGGAAGTCCCGGAAGCCCCGTTCGCGGCCAAGGAGCCCTTCCTCGAGGAACTCCGGCAGCGGGCCGACTACCCGCTGGTCGAGTTGTACTTCCGGGGCGACGCCGGGCGGTCGGTGTTCCGCTGGGAGACCGACCGGGGGGCGGCTTACGCGTTCCTGGAGAAGGTCCTGGAGTTCCTCTCGCTCCACCTGCCGACCGACTGAACGACCGGCATCCCGGCGGCGCTCGGGGGCGCCGGGAGCGGCGAGTCCGGCCGGGAGTCCGGCCGGGAGTCCGGCCGGCCGGGGACCTGGTTCGCCGCGTGGTAGGAACTCCTCACCAGCGGCCCGGCCTCGACATGGCGGAGACCGAGGCGGCGGCCCCGTTCCGCGAGGTCGGCGAACTCCTCCGGGGGGACGAAGCGGACGACCGGCAGGTGGCGCGGCGTCGGCTGGAGGTACTGCCCGGCGGTGAGGATGTCCACCCGGTGCTCCACCAGGTCGGCCATGAGCGAGTCGAGTTCGGCGGCGGTCTCGCCGAGGCCCAGCATCACCCCGGTCTTGGTGGTCGTCCCCGCCCGGAGTTCCGCCGCGCGGCGCAGCAGGTCGAGCGACCGCCGGTACCGGGCGCCGGGGCGGACCTGCCGGTAGAGCCGCGGCACGGTTTCCACATTGTGGTTCAGGATCTCCGGCGCTTCCGCCATCACGGTTTCGAGCGCGCCCGGCGCCCCCCGGAAGTCCGGGACGAGCACTTCGACGGTGACCCCCGGGTTGCGGCGCCGGACTTCGCGGATGGTGGCGGCGAAGACTTCCGCCCCGCCGTCGGGCAGGTCGTCCCGGTTCACGGAAGTGACCACCGCGTGGCGGAGCCCCATCGCGGAGACCGCCTCCGCCACCCGGCCCGGCTCCTCCCGGTCGAGACCGGTCGGCCGGCCGGTGGTCACCGCGCAGAAGCCGCAGGCGCGGGTGCAGACCTCGCCCAGGATCATGAAGGTCGCGGTTCCCTCGCCCCAGCACTCGGCGAGGTTCGGGCAGCGCGCCTCCTCGCAGACCGTGTGGAGGTCCTTCTCCCGCATCAGCCGCCGCAGCCGGGCCCAGGTCGGCCCGGACGGGACGCGGACCCTCAGCCAGTCCGGCCGGGGCCGGCGGGGCGGCGGGGCGCCGACGACGGGGAGCGGAACCGGGCCGGCGGTCAGACCGCGTCCTCCCGCCAATCCTCGAGGCGCCGCTTGACCGCGCCCAGGAAGCGGTCGGCGACCGCGCCGTCGATCAGGCGGTGGTCGAAGGAGAGCGCGAGGAAGACCATGGAACGCACCGCGATGGCGTCCCCGGCGACCACCGCCGGGCGCTTGTGGACGCCGCCGATGCCCAGGATCGCCGACTGGGGCTGGGCGATGATCGGCGTGCCGAAGAGCGCCCCGTAGGGCCCCGGGTTGGTGATCGTGAAGGTGCCCCCGGCGAGTTCCTCGGCGCGCAGCGCGCCGGAGCGGGCGCGGGCGGCCAGGTCGGAGATCCCCCGGGCGAGCCCCACGAAGTTCCGCTCCTCGGCGCGGTGGAGGACCGGGACGAGGAGCCCGTCGGGAAGCGCCACCGCGATCCCCAGGTCCACCGTCCGGTGGTAGTGGATGCGGTCGTCCCGGAGCGAGGCGTTCAGCACCGGGAACTCGCCGAGCGCCTCCACCGCCGCCCGCGCGAAGAACGCCGTCAGGGTGAGCCGGACGCCGGTGCGCTCCTCGAAGGCGGCGCCCTGCCGCTCGCGGGCGGCGACCACGGCGGACAGGTCCACCTCGAAGACGGTGGTCACATGCGCCGCGGTGCGCCGGGAGCGCACCATGTGCTCGGCGATGGAGCGCCGCATCCGGGAGAGCGGCTCCGCGCGGCCGGGGGCGCCGGCCGGGGCGGAAACGGGAGGCAGGGGTTCCGGGGCGGCCGGCGGGAACGCCGCCTCCGCCGGGAGCGGCTGCGGCGCGGGGGAAGCGGGCGCGGCCGCCGGGGCCGGAGGCGGTTCGGGGAGCGCGACCTCCGGCGGCTCGAAGGTCGGCTCCGCCGGGCCCGGCGGCGGCGCGGTCGGCAGGCGCTCGATCCAGGCCAGCATGTCCCGCTTGCTCACCCGGCCGCCCTCGCCGGTTCCGGGCACCTCGGCGAGATCCACGCCGTGCTCCCGGGCCATCCGCCGGACGAGCGGGGAACTCCGGGGGCGCTTCCGCCGGCCGGCGGCGGCCTCGGTCGCCGGCGCGGCCGGCGGGGGCGCCGGCGGGGCGGCGGTCTCCGCTCCCTCGTCCGGCGCCTCGGGGGTGGCCGGTTCGGGCGCGGCCGGCGGCGGGGCCGACGATTCGCCCGGCGCCGCGATCCGGGCCACCACGGTGTTCACCGGGACGGTTTCGCCTTCGGGAACCAAGATCTCCGCCAGCCGGCCGGTGATCGCCGCCGGCACCTCCGTGTCCACCTTGTCGGTGGCGAGGTCGAAGAGCGGATCGTCCCGCTCCACCTCGTCGCCGACCGAAATCCGCCATTTGGTGATCGTTCCTTCCGTGATGCTCTCCCCCATCTGGGGCAGGATCACATCGGTCGGCACAACTCGAATTCTACTCGCCGGAACCCCCTCGCCCGGACGGTTCCCGACCCTTTCCGGTCAGCCGGGAGCGCCCCGGTCGGCGCGAACCGCCGACCGGCGCCCTTTCTCCCGGATTCCCTGCGCGGCCCGCCGAAGGCGGCGATGGAACCGGGCGAACCCGGAGCGCCGGTACACGGCCGCCCGGCGGGGCGTCCTCGCGGACGCGGCCCCTCAGGAGGGCCCGAAGAACCAGCGGGAGAAGACCGTGAAGGCGGCGCCGAGCAGGGTGACGAGGAGCGTGACGACCAAGACATCGTACCGACGGGCGATCCGGTCCATCCGGGCATCGGTGCGCCCTTCCGAGTCGCGGATGAGCACTCGCACTTCGGTGAGGAACGCGCCGAGGCGGGCATCCAGGCGTTCGTCCTGCCGTTTCTCCGATTCCCGGATGGAATCGACGATCACCCGGGTCATCCGCGTTTCGGACTCGCGGACGGTCTCGACCACGAAAGCCCGCGTGCGCTCTTCGGACTCGCGGACCGTCTCGACCACGAAGGCCCGCGTGCGCTCCTCGGACTCGGCGATGCGGGTGGTGGTGCGCTCCTCCGACTCGGCGATGAGCGCCCGGGTCCGCTCCTCGGACTCGGCCACCAGCGTCCGGACTTCGGAGACGACCGCCCGCTGCACCGCGCCGGTCTCCTCGGTCAGGGCCCGCCCGAACCAGTCCCGGAGCCGCTCCTCGGACTGCTCCAGGTCGCCGAGCGTCGCCGGCGTCTCCGGCGGCGGCCGGCGGGAGGGAGGCATGATGCGCAACCGTTCGCTCCTCTCCGGAGGGTAGCCCGGGGGCGGCGAGGGCGCAACGGTTCCGGGGGCGGCGCGGTCGGTCCGGGAAGGGAGAGAAAGGGCTTCGGGGTTCGGCATGGGCGGGGTCTCGCTTTGGCGTGGGGGAAGTGGGGACGATGCGGAGCGGGCCGGAAGCCGGCCGCCCCTCTTCCCTATAGAACGGAATCCCGACGATTTCTGCTCACCCGTTGCGCGCTCCCGGGCGGATTCGTCCGGTTTCCTCCCCGGGTCCGCCGCGGGCGGCCGCCGGATTTCGCCCGGCGGTAGTGCGCCTACGACACCGACTTCCCGACAGTCGACGACTTACGAAGCCGAACCGTCGAAGCCGCGCCGGCGGCGGAATCGCGCCGCGATGCGCGCCGAGGGTCAGTAGCGGGCCAGTCGGCGGGCCGCCTCCACGACTTTCGCGGCGCTCGGCAGCGCCTCGTCTTCGAGTTCAGCGGCGTAGGGAACCGGCGTGTCGGCGGCGGCCAGGCGGGCGACCGGGGCGTCGAGGTCGGCGAAGAGGTGTTCGGCGGCGAGGGCGGCGACCTCCCCACCGAAGCCGCCGGTCAGGTTCGCCTCGTGGACCACCAGCAGCCGGCTGGTGCGGCGAACCGACTCGAAGAGGGTCTCCCGGTCGAGCGGGGCCAGCCAGCGCAGGTCGAGCACCTCGGCCTCGACCCCTTCCCCGGAGAGCATCTCGGCCGCTTCGAGGCAGTACGGCGCGGCGCCGCCGTAGGTGGCGATCGTCAGGTCGCGGCCCCGGCGCCGCGCCGCCGCCCGGCCGAGCGGCGAGGCTTCCGGAGCGGCGTCGAACTCCTCTCGGGGGACCCGCAGACTGCGGTAGAGGCGCTTGTGCTCCAGGAAGAGCACCGGGTCGTCGTCCCGGATCGCCGTCCGCAGCATCCCGGCGGCGTCGGCGACGGTGGCCGGGGCCGCCACCCGCAGGCCGGGGATATGGGTGAAGAGGCCCTCCGGGTTCTGGGAATGGAACGGCCCGGCGCGGACTCCGGCGCCGCAGGGCCCGCGGAGGACGAGCGGCGCCGCCTGCCCGGTCCGGTAGCGCAGCGGCGCGGCGAAGTTGCGGATCATGTTGAAGGCGCTCGCGGAGAAGTCGAAGAACTGGTACTCGACGACCGGGCGGAACCCCCGGAGCGCGAGCCCCACCGCCATCCCGGTGAACCCTTCCTCGGCGATCGGCGCGTCGAACACCCGGTCGGGGCCGAAGGCCTCGAGGAACCCCTCGGTGAGGCGGAAGGCGCCCCCGTAGAGGCCGATGTCCTCGCCCAGCAGGAGCACCCGCGAGTCGCGCTCCATCTCGGAGCGCAGCGCCTCCCGGACGGCGTCGAGGTAGGTGACCACGGGGGCTCGGCTGCCGACTACGCCGCCTCCGGCGGGGTGAGTCCGATCGGGGTGAGTCCGATCGGGGTGAGTCCGATCGGGGCGAGTTCGATCGGGGCCGGCGAGAGGTCGCGGCCCAGTTCGTCGGCGAAGGCGGCGGCGAAGGCGTCCGCGACGGCGTCCAGGGACACCGGGCGGCCGAGTTCCGCCGCAAGCGAGGTGGCCTCCGCCCCGCGGATGCCGCAGGGCACGATCCGGTCGAACCAGCGGAGGTCGGTGTTCCCGTTCAGCGCGGCGCCGTGGGAAGTGACCCAGCGCGAGACCCGCACGCCGATGGAAGCCAGTTTCCGGGGCGGCCCGTCCGGGAGACCCGCCCGCCAGACCCCGGTGAGGCCCGACCGGCGCTCCGCCGGGACGCCGAAGGCGGAGGCGGCGCGGATCACCGCGGCTTCCAGCAGCCGCAGGTAGGCGTGGACATCCTTCCGCCAAGCGGAGAGGGCGACGATCGGGTAGGCCACCAGTTGGCCCGGCCCGTGGAAGGTGACATCGCCCCCGCGGTCGGTCTCGACCACTTCGGCGCCCTCGCGGGCGAGCCGGACCGGGTCGGAGAGCAGGTGCTCGCGCCGGGCGGTCCGGCCGAGCGTGAACACCGGCGGGTGTTCCGTCAGGAGGAGGACATCGGGGATCCGGTCGGCCCGCCGCCGGAGGTGGAGTTCCCGCTGCAGCGCCCAAGCCTCGCGGTACCCGAGGGGCCGGCGGTCGAGCCGCCAGAGCGGCGGGCGGAGGGCGCCCGGGACGCGCCCGGCGGCGGCCCGCGACGAGCCGGGGCCGGTCAGGTCAGCCGCGGTCGGGTCAGGCGTGGTCGGGTCACCCGTGGAGCGGCGTCCCCAGCGCGGCGAGGGCCGCTTCGGACACCGCTTCGGAGAGCGTGGGGTGCGGATGGATGCTCCCGGCCAGCGACTCGAGGGTCGCCTCGTGCTCGAGCGCGACCACCGCCTCGGTGATCAGGTCGGTGGCGTGGGGGCCGACGATGTGGACGCCGAGCACCTCCCCGTACTCGGCCTCCGCGACCACTTTCACGAAACCGGTGAGATCGCCGAGGATGTTGGCCTTGCTGTTCGCGGCGAAGCGGGAGCGCCCCACCCGGAGCGAGTGGCCGGCGGCGGCCGCGGCCTCCTCGGTGAGCCCCACCGAGCCCACTTCGGGCGCCGAATAGGTCGCCGCGGGGATGCGGTCGGCGCGGACGGCGCGGCGGGGACGGCCGGCGATGGCGGCCACCGCCGCCTCCGCCTCCGCCGAGGCGGCGTGGGCGAGTTGGGCGCTCCGCACCACATCGCCGACGGCGAAGACCCCGGCCGCCGCCGTCCGTCCGGTCCCGTCCACTTCCAGGAAGCCGCCCGGCCCCGGCGCGAGGCCGACCGTATCCAGCCCCAGGTCCTCCGTCCGGGGCGTGCGCCCCACCGCGACCAGCAGCCGGTCGTAAGCCGCTTCCTCCTCGCTCCCGCCGACGCGGTAGCGGAGGCGGACGCCGTCCGGCCCGGTCTCGGCGGCCTCGACCCGCGCCCCGGTGAGCACCCGGATGCCGCGCTTCCGGAAGGCCGCCTCCACCGCCGCGGAGACCTCGGCGTCCTCGAGCGGCAGCGCCCGCGGCAGGGCCTCGAAGAGGTCCACCTCGGACCCGAAACTCCGGAACATGGAGGCGAACTCCGCCCCGACCGCTCCGGCGCCGATGACGCCGAGCCGCGCCGGACACTCCGGCAGGCGGAACATCTCGGCGTTGGTGAGCGCGCGCTCCCCGTCGAGCGGGAGGAACGGCAGCGACCGCGCGGCGGAGCCGGTGGCGATGACGATGTTCTTCGCCCGGAGGACGAACCGATCCCCTTCCGGCGGGGTGACTTCGATCCGGCCCGGGCCGGCGAGCCGCCCGTAGCCGCGGACCGCGGCGACGCCCGCCCGCTTCAGCAGGAAGGCGACGCCCCCGGCCAACTTGGAGATGACCCGCCGATTCCGGCGGAGGAGACCGTCCCAGTCGAGTTCCGGAGGCGCGGCCCGGACGCCGTGGGTCCCGGCGGCGCGGATCGAGTCCAGCAGTTCCGCGGCGTGGAGGAACACCTTGCTGGGGATGCAGCCGACATGGAGGCAGGTCCCGCCGAACCGCTCGTCCTTTTCCACGACCGCGGCGCGGAGCCCGGCCGCCGCCGCGCGGAGCGCCGCGACATACCCGCCGGGCCCGCTGCCGATGACCGCGACATCGAATTCGGCGGGGACTTCGGCCGGCGAATCGCCGGGCGCGCCCGGGGAGCGAGGAGCGGCGGCGGTTTCGGTCATGGCGGAGAGCGGGCGCCGGGAGGGGCGGCCGAAGGCGCTCCGCCGGGGGGCGGAATGGTAGGCGCGGCGGGGGAGGGCGGCCGGGCGCTTTCTCCGCCGGCCGCTTTCTCCGCCGGCCGCCGGCGCGGCGCGCCCGGGGAAGCGGAGGGGCGCGGAATTCAGCCCGGCGACTGGTAACATGGCCTTTGCGCGCCGGTTCGGCGCCGCGCCGATCCGCCTGCTCCGGCGGGAAGGCCGTCGCCGGAATCGGGAGCGCCGAGCCCATGACCCGACGAGAATCCGCCGGGACGCCGGAAGAGTCGAACGACTCGGGCGGCGCCGCGGCGGCGACCTCCAAGCCGACCGCCCGGAAGGGCGGAGACGGCGGGGAGGCGGCGCGCGCCCCGCAGCGGCGCCGCCCGGAGTCCTTCCTCGCGCACCGGCGGGGCGCCGCCGCGGCGCCGCCGGCCCCCGCCGAGACGCCGGAGGAACCGGCGCCGGAGTTCGAGCCGGTCACCCTCGGGGACGACGACGAGCCCGGGGAGCCGGGCAAGGACCGGAGCCCGGAGCGGGCGGCGCAGCGGGCGCGGCTGCAGAAGGAACTCGACGCCGCCCCGCTCACCCGCCACCTGGGCCTCCGGCTGGACTACGCGGACAACGGCGTCTCCCGGGTCCGCCTTCCCGCCGGCGAGGGCGACACCGACCCCGGCCCGCTGGAGGGCGGGGTGGTGGGAACCGCCTGCGCCGCCGCCGGCCACTTCGCCGCCGCTTCGCTGGCGCCGGGCGTGGGCATCCGCCTGGTGGAGTTCAAGATCAGCCTGCTCGGGCCGATCCAGGGGGACATGCTGGCGATCGGCGAGGTCGTGCGGAAGGGCCGCACCCTGATCGCCGCCCGGATGGAGGTCGTGGAGGACAACGACCGCGTGGTGGCCGTCGCCCTGGCCACCTACTTCCTGCAGCACCCGTAGCGGCCCGGGCCGGCGCGGGCGCGGCGGACCGGCGATGACGCCGGCGATGACGCCGGGCCGTCAGGTCAGCGCCACCAGTCGTCGTAGGGCGTCACGGGGCCGCGGCGCTTGTGTTCGGTGGCCGCGTGGATCCGTTCGATCCGCTCGGCGGCCCCGGCCGGGACCGGGCGGCCCTCCAGCCAGTCGTCCATCTCCCGGTAGGTCAGACCCAGCGCGTCCTCGTCGGGGACGCCGGGCCGAAGGTCCTCCAGGTCCGCGGTCGGCGTCTTCTCCACGAGGGCGGCGGGGGCGCCCAGGTGGCGGGCGAGGAGCCGCACCTGGCGCTTGGAGAGTCCGAACAGGGGCGCCACATCGGCGGCCCCGTCCCCGAACTTGGTGAAAAAGCCCACCAGCGCCTCGGCCGAGTGGTCCGTCCCCACCACCAGCCCGCCGCCCAGGTTCGCCAGGTGGTACTGCGCCGCCATCCGCATCCGCGCCTTGGTGTTGCCCCGCGCGAAGTCCCGGTCGGCCTCCGGCCGGCCGGCGGTTTCCCGGCCCGGCAGGGACGCCTCGAGCGCCCGGACGGCGGCGGCGATGTCCACGGTCGCGACCTCGGTCGGCCGCATCCATTCGAGCGCCCGCTCGGCGTCGGCGGCGTCGCGCTGCCTCCCGTAGGGCAGCCGGAGCGCGAGGAAGGAGTAGTCCGGAGCGGCCCCGCTCCCGCCCCGGTCGCCGCCGGCGGCCTCGTCCTCCCCGGCGGCGCGGAGTTCCGCGACGGCCAGCGAGCAGAGCCGGCCGGCCACGGCGGAGTCCACGCCGCCGGACACCGCGAGGAGCAGCCGGCGCTGCCCGGACGCCCGCAGGTAGTCGGCGAGGAACCGCGCGCGGCGGCGCGCTTCCCGCTCCGGCTCGATCTCGGGGAGCGCCCGGAACCGTTCCCGGACCGCCGCCGGGCAAATCCGCTCCTCCATGGCGCCGGTCTCGATTCTACGGGCCGGAGCGCGGGGCGCCCCGGGAACCGGCTGCATCCACGAAACCGGAGACCGTCCTTGACGGAATACCGAATCCGTATCCGTTTTTCCGTATCTCCGGTCAGAAGTCCGACGCACGATCGCCTAACTCCATGATTCATAGGAGATAACCGATCCGCTCCGCGACAGTGTTCGTCGGTTCGCCCCTTGCTATCCTCCCGACGCGAACTTTCCGGGGGCATTTCCCCATTCCGCGTCGCGCCTCTATCAGGAGGGCATCGAACCCATGAAGCGACCCATCCAGCGGCTGCTGGCGGCAGCCGCTCTCATTTTCCTTCCGGCGGCGCTCCACGCGCAGACCACCGCCGGCCGCCTCGACGGCGCCGTCCAGGACCCGCAGGGCCTCGCCCTTCCGGGGGTCTCGGTGACCCTCGAATCGCCGGCGCTCCTCGGCAGCCGGGTGGCCACCACCGATGTGGACGGCTCCTACCGGTTCCTCGGGCTCCCGGCGGGCGACTACACGATGACCTTCGAACTCTCCGGCTTCGGCACGCTGGTGCGCGAAGGCGTCACCGTGGTGACCGGCCAGACCTTCAGCGTGAATGTCGAACTCGGCGTCGCCGCCGTGGCAGAGACGGTGACGGTGACCGGCGAGTCTCCCGTCGTCGATGTGAAGTCCACCCGACTCGGCGGGACTTTCGACGACACCGCGATCCTCGAGGTCCCGAACTCCACCGACCCGCACGCCATGCTCGCGCTCACGCCGGGCATCCGGATGCGCGGTTTCGATATCGCGGGCTCCCACAAGGCCCAGCAGTCCGGCTTCGACGCCTTCGGCCTCCGCAGCCAGAACCGCATCGTCATCGACGGCGTGGACTCCAACTTCTCGACGGGCGGCTTCGGCTTCTACATGGACAGCCTCACGGTCAACCAGTTCAACATCTCGAACGCCGGGGCCGATGTGGAGAACGCCTGGGCCGGCAACACCATCGTGATGGACATCAAGACCGGCGGGAACGACCTTTCGACCCTGCTGTACGCCGATTACCTCACGGAAGGGTTCGTGGGGGACAACCTCACTTCCGACCTCGAAGCGCGAGGGGCGTCCACGAACAAGATGCTCACTTACTGGGAGGGCCATGTCGACATCGGAGGACCGATCTGGCGCGACAGGGCCTGGTTCTTCCTCGCCTACAACAACAATGTGACCGAGCGCGCCATCAGTGGCGTGACCGGACTCAACGAAGAGGCGATCCTCCGCAACTACTACACCAAGGTCAACATCGCGCTCACCGAGAAGGACGAATTGATCGGGTACAGCCAGTGGGGCCTCAAGAACCGGCCCAACCGCGGCGTCAACTCGCTGAACTCGATCGATGTGCGCCTCGCCCAGGATTCATGGACCTGGGTGCATAAGGCCGAATGGCAGCGGGTTTGGTCGGACCGGGCGTTCTCGAATGTCAAGGCGATGTACTACGGCGTGACCTGGCCGATGGTGCCGGCGGTGGATCCGGGCACCAATCCGCCGCGCGTGGACCTCGACACCTCCCGCCGAATCGGCGCCGGCGTGTGGCCCTTCACCTACGACAAGACCCGGCCGCAGGCCGTCGCGATCCTCAACTACTACCTGCCGACCACGAGCGCCGGCAGCCACGACCTGAAGTTCGGCGTGGACTACATGGAAGACTCGCGATTGTTCTTCTCGAACGACGCCTCCGGAAACATCCAGTACCGCGATCGAGGCGACCAAGTGGAGGAAATCCTGTTCGTGAACACACCGACGCCGGTTTCCGACACGCGCGACCGGAACCTCCACTTCTTCGCCCAGGATGTGTGGCAGGTCAACCCCCGGCTGACGATCACGGCGGGAATCCGCATCGCCAACCAGCACGGCTACTACAACCCGGCCAGCCTCGACCCGGCGCATCCGGAGTTCTTCCTCACCGGCGAGATCCCGGGCAAGGACATCTTCACCTGGAACGACTTCTACCCGCGGTTCGCCGCGACCTTCGACCCCACGGGGAGCGGACGGACGGTGATCAAGGCGTCCGCGAGCCGCTATACGCACAATGTCGGCCCCGACGGCTTCGTAAGCGCGAATCCCGCGGCGCGGCACCAGGTCGTCTTCCAATTCCTCGATCCCAACGGGAACAGGATCTACGACGGCCAGAACGAACTCGGGGAGATCGTCAGCCAGTCCACCGGGTCGGGACTTCCGGTCGGCCGCATCGAAGGCGGCACTCCGGTGGACCTGAACACGAAGAGGTACTACGACGAAATCACCGCCTCCATCGAGAGCGAGATCGTCCCGGAGACGAACCTGCGCCTCTCCTATGTGCGGAAGATGGACCGGAATGTGTTCGACACCTACCAGGTGGGCTGGTTGAACGCGATCCGCACGAGCCCGGTCGCCTGCGGTGACGAAGTATTCCCCTGCCCGACCAACGCGAACACCGGCGCGGAGATCACATCCATCGTTCGCCCGCCGGAGGGAACGGCGTCGGCGAACGAAGTCACTACCGGGCCGGACGGACTCGACGGCAACGAGTGGGACAACTTCGAAGTCGGACTCGCCCGCCGGTTCCGGAGCGGCCTCTTCCTGCAGGGGAGTTTCCACTACCAGTGGCGGAATGAACTCGTCTGCTGCGGCGCCACTTCGAGCGCCGACACCCAAGCCGACCCGTGGTCGCTCGGCATCCAGGGCGGCGGTCTGAACTACAACTCGGCCGTCGACACGAAGCAGCAGCACACGAATTGGAACGCCAAGGCGATCGGCCGCTACGAGTTGCCCCGGGTTCCGGCGGCGCTGTCCTTCCAGTACCGCGCGCAGAGCGGCTGGGCCTACGCCCCGTATCAGTCGGTTGTCGTTCCGGGCGGGGGAAGGAACAGCATCCCCCTCTCGGACATGGACCTGCGCTCGGACAATGTGTTCATCCTCGACCTGCGCGCCGAAGTCAACCTTTCCTTCTGGGAACGGGACCGCCTGTCCCTGTTCTTCGACGCCTTCAATGTGACGAACTCCAACCCGGTGCTGAACTTCAACACGCAGGCCGGGCCGGCGTACGAGAACATCTTCGGTTTCCTCGAGCCCCGCACCTTCAAGATCGGCGCCCGCTACCAGTTCTAGACCGGCGCCGGCAACCACCTCACGGGCGGCGGGCCTCCGGGCCCGCCGCCCGATCTACATCAGGCGCCCGCCGGCGGACGCCGAATCGTGACAGCGGGGGAATCCGAGACTTCGACGGACCCCCGGCGAATCCCGCCGGCCGCCTCCGACGAGCGGCGCATCGAGCCGGTGCGGAATCGGGCCCGCGCACATGTCCGGCGAGTCGGAGGAGCGCATCAACACGCGTAATCGCGAAGTTTCGGACTCCGCCACCACCCGGATGGAGCGAATGGCCCGTCGGTACGACCTCATGGTCGGTGCGCTCTTCGCCGCCGCGCTCGGTGCCACTGTCACTGTCCCTCGCCGTGGGTTCGTCGGGCGCTTCTGACAGCCCGCGGAGAAAGCCCCGTGCCCTCCCCTTCTCGAACGGAGGACCCGAGAGTGCCCCGTAGGGTCTCTCAGCGGGCGCGTTCTCCACGGGCAGGCGGCGCGAATCGCTGCGCGGTCCCCCCACCGTCCTTGGCGGGGGAGGGAACCCCCTCCCCATGCACCTCGGCGGCGCTTCGCGCCGACCGGAGCTCTCGATCGGACCTTTTCCGCGGGCCGTCAGCGGCGGCGCAGGGCGAGGACGGCTTCGTTCTCCGGGTCGAGGGCGTAGGCGCGGTCGAGGAGGCGCGCCGCTTCCTCTTCGTCGCCCTCGACCAGCCGCACGGTGGCGAGCAGGACGAGGAGGGAGGCGTCCGGCGGGCGCAGCGACAGCGCGCGGGTGAGCGGCGCCGCCGCGGTCTCGAAGGCGCCGGAGCGCACCAGCGCCTCGCCCAGCCGGCGGGCGGTGAGGTAGCGGTCGGGGTCCGCCTCGAAGAGCGGCCGGAGGAGGTCGGCCGCCGCGCCCGGTTCGTCGTCCTCCAGCAGTCGGGCGGCGAGGAAGTCGCGCGCCTCGGCCAGGTTCGGGCCGTTCGCGAGCGCCGCCTCGGCGTAGCCGCGGGCGTAGGCCGCGTTCCCCAGCGCGAGCCACTGGCGCGCGCGGGCCAGTTCGGCGACGCCGCCCAACTCGACACGGAGTTCCCCGAGGCCGCCGTCCACCGCCGGCCGGGGGACGGCGGCCCGCGGGGTGATCGAGAAGGGAACCTCCCGCCGCGCCAACTCGGCGCCCGCGCGGGCGACCAGCCGGACCGCCGCGCGGTACCTCCCGGCGGGCAGGTCCCCGAGCGGCTGCCGGATCACCAGCGGCCCTTCCCGGCCGGCCTCGGCGGGGGTCTCGCCGGCGGCGCGGGCCTCCCGGCGGCCCGCTCCGGAGTCCGCGCCGCCCGGCGTTGGCTCGTCCGCGGGGTCGTCCGCGGGGTCGTCCGCAGGGGCGATCTCCCAGACCACGCGGGCGCCCTCCGGGGCGTTCAGCGGCTCCGAGAGGAGCACCAGATCCCCGGCGGCCGGATAGACCGCCTGGGGATTCGGCTGCAGGCGCAGGCGGCCGAAGCGGTAGCCCCGATACCGGGGTTCGCCGCCGAGGAGTTCGCTCCCGGAAGCGAGCACCGGCTCGGTGAGCGACGGCCGGTCGAATTGCAGTTCCGGGACGGAGAGCGGGCCTTCGTGGAGGGTGTAGGCGCGGCGGCAGTCCGCTTCCTCCCGGCTCGCGCAGGCGCGGTTCCGGACGATGACGCGCAGCCGGTAGTCGCCGGGAATCACCGGCGCCGCGCCCCGGAAGCGGAACGGACGGGTCAGCGCCGCCGACTCGTCTTCGCCGATGGAGAAGTACGACTCCGCCCGTTCCGAGTAGAGGATCGTCTCTCCTTCGTCGACAGAGTCGTCGGGGGGAGTCCGCGTGACTTCGATCGAGGCGATGAAGACGGCGCCGTAACGCCCGAGGTCCGGGTCGCGGACGACGATGACGGAAGCGGGCGGCAGTTCGACCGCCCAGTGGACGAAGTAACCGCCGGGCCCGGGCAGGACCTGGTGGAAACCGACGCTCGGCACATAGTGGAAGAGGTAGTCGCTCTCGATGGTTTCGAGGTCGAACCGTTCCGCGTAACTCGTGTCCAGCCGGTAGGTGGGCGCGCCGCGGATCTCGTCGAGCAGCGAGATCGTCCCGAAACCGCGCAGGTCGCTGAAGTTCGTTCCTTCGTCGGTGCGGAAAGAGAGCGCCGCGGAGGCGAGTTCGGGACTGACCTCCGCGAGGTCGTTGTAGGCGTCCTCCAAGTTGTAGCGGAAGTCACCGGGACGGAACGCGCGGTATCCCGACAGCAGGGCTTCCGGGCCGTCCTCGATCGGGCTGTAGAGACGCATCTCCCCGGCGCCGAACCGGCGGAAGAACAGGAGGTGGAAGAACGCGGGGAGCCCGTAGTCGCGCAGCGCGGAGTCGTTGTAGAACCACAGTTCGATCGGGTAGAGCGCGTCGGAGTGGGAATAGTCCTCCTTGGTCCGGGGCGGGCCGAGCACGATGTGGAACCGGCCGCGGTCCGTCCGCCGGCCGGCGCGGCCGGTGTCCCGTCCGTAGAACTCGTCGGCGTATTCGATCCGGGCGTAGTGTTCGTCGCGGAACTCGTTCTCCGGCGTGGTCGGGTTCGGATCGCGGCGCTGCCAGAAGGCTTCGATGAACGCGTCGCGGGTTTCCTCGCCGGAGAGCGACCGGAAGGCTTCGCGCTCGGTTTCCGAGGCGATGTATGCGACCTCCTCTTCGAGCCAGCGCCGGTGGCGCTCGGTCATCCCGGCGGATTGGGCTCCGGCGGACGCCGGCGCCAGCGCGAGCGCGGCGCAGACGGCGGCGGGGAGCCTCATCGCTCTCCGGCCTCCGGCGGCCCGCCGGCCCGGAACGGGCGGCCGGACTCGTAGAGGGCGATCCGGACGGCGATCGCCGAAGCCATCGCGTCCTGCCCGGAATCGATCGCCAGCGCCTCGGCGGTGCGCGCCGCGGTCAGGGCGCCGGCGAAGTCGCCGGCGGCAGCCAGTGCCGCGCCCAGGGTATCCGCCGCCGAAGGGTCGAGATGCCGCGCCAGTTCCGAGGCGCGGCGGGCCAGGAGAACGGCCCGCTCGGGGTCGAGATGCTCCGCGGAAGTCGCAAGCAACCAGGCGGCGCTTTCGAGCGCCGGGCCGTCGTCCGGTTCGGCGGCGAGCGCGGTCTCCAGGTGGAGCAGGGCGAGTCCCGTTTCGCCGCGCCGGGCGAGCAGCAGTCCCAGGTTGCGGTGCGCTTCGGGGGTTTCCGGCGCAACCTCCACCGCGGCGTGGAGGACTTCCTCGGCGTCGGTCGCGTTGTCCGCGGCGAGCAGCATCCGCGCCAGGCCGAGCCGGGGTTCGACCAGGGCCGGGTCGAGTTCGATCGCGCGCCGGTAGTGGCGCTCGGCGGCGATCCGGGCGCCGACGCGTTCCTCGATGAATCCCAGGTTGTGGTAAGCGGCGGCGTAGCCGTCGTCGAGCCGGACCGCCGTCTCCAGTTGCCGGGCGGCTTCTTCCCAATGCCCCTGCGAGAGGAGCGCGATACCGAGGTTGGCGTAGGCGCGCGGGTACTCGGGGTCGAGGCGGATGGCTTCGCGGTACCGCGCCTCGGCGGCTTCGAGGTCGCCGGACTCACGCAGGACGAACCCCAGGTTGTGCTGGAACTCCGCGCTCTCCGGAACGATCGCGGCGAGGTTCTCGTACCGCGCGCGCATCGGCTCGGCGGCGGCGCGGCTCTCCAGGGCGAACAGAACGGCCAGCGGCGCGAAGAACAGCACTGCCCAGCGAACGGCGTGCGCCGTCAGCAGTCCGCCCGGCGCCGGGACGACCGGCGCGGGCGCCTCGCCGGGAGGACGGCGAATCCCCAGGGCGCGTCCGGTCTCCGGTTCCCGGATCTTCCAGATGAACCCGTCGAAATAGAAGTGCAGCATGGTCGAGGCGGCGACCAGCGAGAGCACCAGCCGCTGCGCCGACTCGGAAATGCCCGCTTCGGGAAGGAACCGGAAGAGCCCGTACCCGAGCACCAGGCCGACATAGACGAAGATCATGGCGCGGCCGCCGCCGAACAGGACCCGCGTGAACGCGCCGGCGTCCGGCGCGGCGGCGCGGCGGCGGTTGAAGGCCCACACGATGGACAGGTACTGCACATCGTGGAACACCTCGAAGAGCGCCACGCCGAGGACCGCGTAGGGCACTTGGACCGAACACCACCACCAGAAGCCGAAGGAGAGGAAGGCGGCCAGCAGTTTCACCGGGTGGGGCCCGCTCCCGGCCGCGAGCCCCCGGAGCGAGCGGTAGAGGAACGCGGCGGTGAGGGCGTAGAGGGCGAAGTCCCAGGCGGTCCGGAAACCGAAGAACCACGCCGGGTCGAGCAGCGGGGCGCCGAGCGCGTACCAGAGTTCCAGCAACTCGCCGAGCCGCCCCGGGGAATGGAGGACGCCGAACCCGAACCAGCCGAGACACATCAGCAGGTCCATCCGGGCGGCGAGCCGGCTGCGGTCGCCGGCGCGGGCGTCGTAGATGCGGAGGAACCCGTACACCTGGAGGGCGCCGTGCCAGATGCCCCAGACGAGCACCACCAGCGAAACGCCGTTCAGGCCGCCCAGGCCGAAACCGAGCGCCGCGGCGAGGAAGACCGCCGGGCCGAACAGGAACCGCGAGCGGTATCTGCGGAAGAGCGCGCGGTCGCCGTAAGCGCGCAACATCCCCGGGAGGTGGTGGCCGAGCGCGCCGAACCCGGCCACCAGCAGACCGACGGCGTACGCGGTTTCCCTGCCGGAGGCGAGGAGGCCCGCCGGCAGGATGAGCACCGGCGTCGCGACGAGCAGGAGCAGGTCGGCCGCCGGGCCGAAGATCCAGACCCGGGACCGCGCCGGCGCGGCGGAATCGGCGGTCGTCACGCCGGTCTTCGAAGGGGACACGGAAGTTGCCGCGAATCTACCGTGAACCGGGGTGGGAGCGTTTGCGGGACCACCGCCCGGCCTCTTCGGCCGGGGGGTGACGGCGCGCCGCCGTCGCCGCCGGAACGGGAATCCTTCCCGGAGGCCTCGGAGGGGCGCGACGCTCGGCGAATCGGCGCGAACGCGGGCGGGAGCCGCGCTCCCCGCGCCGTCAGCCGCCGGACCGCCCGGTCTCGCCGGTCTCGCGCGCGGGGGCGCCCGGTTCCGGCGCTCCCGCGGTCGGGCTCAGGGCCAGCGGCCCCGCTTGGAGCGCTTGACGATCCGGCCCGCGCTGTTCATGACGCCGACGGTCTTCCCCTGCGTGACCTCCTTCGCGGCGTCGAGGTCGCGCTCGTTGGTCATCGCGATGTACACCGGCCCGCGATACCCGCGCAGCCGGAGGCACGCCGTGTCGAGCGTGCGGCCCGACTCCACATTGATGGTGATCTTCTCGTTCTGGATGTCCGGGCCGTGTCCCCGGTTGTAGGTGGTTCCGTGCTTCTCGGCGAGCGCGCGAGCGACAGCGACTTTGCTGGCCATGTTTCGTTCCGAAGGTGCCCCGCGAGGGGGAAAGGGCGGTTCCCGACGCGGGAGCGCGCGGGAAACGCGGTTTGTTGCGAGAGTGGTAACACGGTATCACACTTCGGACCCGTGACGGCTCCCGGCGCGCCCGCCGCGCCGGCCTCCGGCCGGCGGAGCGAATCGATGCGCGATTCCGCCCGCCGTCTATCGCGGGGAGGGGGGCGCCCCGTTCCCGGTCGGCGCCTCGCGCCGACGAGCGCGTCCCGGACTCACACGGGCTGCCGATCCGCGCCGGCCGGCCCCGCGATTCCTCCGTCCAGCAGTCGGAGCGCCGAAAGGAGCAGGGCGTTCGCTCCGGCGACCACGCTCGCGTCGTCCGTGAACTCGTAGGGGGAATGGCTGATTCCCTTCACGGAAGGAGTGAAGATCATTCCCGCCGGACAGATGCGGGACATCATCTGCGCGTCGTGCCCGGCGCCGGAGGGAAGCCGGCGGCAGGACTTTCCCAGCGCGGCGGCGGCGTCCTCGACCAGCGACACGATCCGTTCGTCGAACGCCGCCGGCCCGAAGCGGGCGAGTTCACGGCGCTCGAACTCGACCCGCTCGCGCTCCGCCGCGGTTTCGAGCGCCGAGAAGAACTCGCGTTCCGCCCGCTCGAGACGGTCCGGGGACGGGTTTCGCAGATCCACCGTGAACACCGCTTCGCCCGGGACGACATTCGTGAGTCCGGGTCGGAACGACGCGCGACCTACCGTCGCCACCTGGCCGGGGATTTCCCCGGTCAGCCGGCGCGCGGCGAGGACCGCCTCCGCCGCGACGACGCCGGAGTCCCGGCGAAACGGCATCGGCGTGGTTCCGGCGTGGTTCGAGGCGCCTCGAATCGTGATCTCCTCCCAGAGGATTCCCTGGACTCCGGTCACCGCGCCGAGTTCGATTCCCTCCGCCTCGAGGATCGGCCCCTGCTCGATGTGGAGTTCGAGATACGCCGCCGGCGCCGGCCCCGGCAGGGGCGCCTCGCCGCGGTACCCGATGGCGGCGAGTTCCTCCCCGAGAACGAACTCCTCCCCGTCGTCCGCCCGGCGGCGGAGCGAGCAGGCGTCTTCGACGGACAACCCGCCGGCATAGACCAGACTGCCCATCATGTCCGGGTGGTAGCGCGAGCCCTCCTCGTTCGAGAAGAAACCGATCTCCAGCGGGCGCTTCGTACGCGCGCCGGCGTCGTCCAGCGTCCGGACGACTTCGAGGGCGGCGAGCACCCCCAGGTTCCCGTCGTACCGGCCGCCGTTCCCGACGGTGTCTATGTGCGAGCCGAGCAGGATCGGGTCGAGCCCGGGCGACTCCCCCGGACGGCGGCCGATCACATTCCCGATCCCGTCCACCCGGATCTCCAGTCCGGCCTCTTCCATCCACGACCGGACCAGGTCGCGCCCGCGCCCGTCCTCCGGGGAGAACGCCAGCCGCTCCGCTCCGCCCTGCTCGGTCTTCCCGACCTCCGCGAGCGCGGCGAGGGAAGCGAGCAGCCGCTCCCCCCGGACGCGGAGACCGGGATCGGGCCCGGCGTTCATCGGCCCGCCCGAAACCGCCCTACTCGGAGGCGACTCCGGCGGAGGCGAGGCGGGCGAGCACTTCGTCCAACTGCGCGCGCAGTTCCGCGTAACGCTCGCGGGAGTCGGCGCCCGGCGGCTGGTCGGCGGTGTCGAGGTTGCCGTAGAGGTACCGGAGTTGGTCGATGAGCATCGGCTGCGAGTAGCGCACCGGCCGGGTCACCAGTTCCTCGTGGACCGCCTGCAGTTCCGCGGAGTCGGCGTCTTCCATCGCGGCCTCGAGCCGCGCCGCGGCGCGGTTCGCTTCGCCGAGCGCCTCCCGGGCGGCGAGCGCCAGGGCGACCTGCTCGCGGACATCCTCCGCGGTCACCCAACCCTCCTTCTCCACGCGCGGGTCCATCACCAGCCGGAAGTCGCGCGAAGCGGAGAAGCCGCCGGCGGTCAGGGTCGCGGTGTACCGCCCCGGAGCGGCGAGCGGGCCGCGGCCGCCGACATTCCCGTCGCCGTCCGTCGGCCCGTCGTACCGCATGTCCCAGGTGAGGCGATGCACGCCGGCGGACACCGGAACGGTCGGCGAGCCGCGCCGCGTCATACCCGGCGAGCGCATCCCCTGCGTCCGCTCGGCGCTCGCCCCGTCGCCGCCGCTCTCGAACCGCCGCACGAACTCGCCGTCCGCGTCGCGGATCTCGATCGTCGCCGCCGAGACCGCCTCCGGCAGGCGGTAAGTGATGCGAGGACCCGGAGTCGGATACACCGGGTCGGCCGGCGCGCCGGCCGCGAACGGGCGTCCGGCGAAACGGAACCGGACTTCGTCGCGCGGAGTGAACAGGTACGGGCCGTCACCGGAAGCGGCGTCCCGGAGCGGCGTCACATCGTCGAGAATCCAGAAGCCCCGCCCCATGGTCGAGAGCGCCAGGTCCCCGTTCACCACCTTGATGTCCGTGATCGGGGTGACCGGCAGGTTCTGCTGGAAGGAAGTCCAGGTCGCGCCGTCGTCGAAGGAGACGAACATCCCCCACTCCGTACCGAGGTAGAGGAGCCCCTTCCGGACCGGGTCTTCGCGCACCACGCGCACCGGGTGGTCGTTCGGCACGCCGTTCGCTCCGTCGGTGAGGCGCGTCCAGGTATCGCCGTAGTCCGCGGTGCGGTAGGCGTGCGGCGTGAAGTCGCCGAGTTGGTACCGGAGGACGGCGGCGTACGCTGTCGCCGGGTCGTGCGGGGAAACCTCGATGTTCTGCACCCGGCCGTAGGGCCCGAGCGCCGGGGGCGTGACTTCCCGCCAGGTCTTGCCGCCGTCCCGGGTCACATGGATCGGGCCGTCGTTCGCGCCCGCCCAGATCACGCCCTCTTCGTGCGGCGACTCCTGGACATCGTAGAGGACGGCGAAGTGTTCTTCGCCGGTGACATCGAGCGTGATCGGATCGCCGGAGACGACCTGGGTCTCCGGGGTGAACGCCGTGAGGTCGGGCGAGATCGTGCGCCAGGTGCGGCCGCCGTCTTCGGTGACATGCACATGCTGCGAGGCGTGGTATACGCGGTTGGGGCTGTGCGGGGACACATGGATCGGCACGGTCCGCTGGAACCGGTACCGGAGGTCCTTCGGGTTATGCCCGTAGATGTTCCAAAAGCCCACATAGTATTGCTCTTCCTGTCCGGTGCGGGCGTTGAAGAGGCCGAACCTCCCCTTGCAGTTCGCATACACCAGGTCGGGATCGCCCGGTTTCGGCACGACCGGCCCGGTTTCGCAGCCGCCGATCGCTTCCCAGTGCGCGGTATGGCCTCCGGGGCGGAAGTGCGGCGGGTAGGAAGGCACCGAAATCGTCGAGTTGTCCTGCTGTCCGGCGTAGAGGCGGTACGGGAAGGCGTCGCTCACATCCACCTGGTACAACTCGGCGGTGGGCTGGTTCTCCTGGGTGGACCAGGTCTCGCCGCCGTCGAGGGTCACATTCGCGCCGCCGTCGTTCGCCTGGACCTGGATGTCCGGATGGTCAGGGTTGATCCAGAGGTCGTGGTTGTCGCCGTGCGGGGTGAACTTCCGCTCCCAGGTGACGCCGCCGTCGCTGGACTTGAAGTACCCCTCGGCCATACCCCAGAGCGTGTCCGCGTCGGTCGGATGCGCGTGCAGGTTCGTGTAGTAGAAGGGCCGGTTGCGGATCGGCTGGAAGTCGCTCACCTGCCGCCAGGCATCGCCCCGGTCGTCGGAGCGGTACACGCCGCCCTCCTCGCCGGGGGCTTCGATGAGGACATAGACCCGGTCGGGGTCGGCGTCCGAAACGGCGAGGTCGGACTTGCCGCGCAGCCCGCCGGGAAGCCCGTTCTCCAGCCGCTGCCAGGTATCGCCGCCGTCGGTGGAGCGGACGACGCCGCCCTCCGTCCCGCCGGAGCGGATCGTCCACGGCTTGCGCTCCGCTTCCCACATCGAGCCGTAGATCGTGTCCGGATCCCCGGGGCGGAATTCCAGGTCGGTGGCGCCGGTGCGCTCCGAGAGGTGGAAGACCAGGTCCCAGGATGCGCCGCCGTCCGTCGTCCGGTAGATGCCGCGTTCCGGGTTCGGGGCGAAGGGGTTGCCGATCGCCGCCACGAAGGCGCGGTCCGGATCCTCCGGATGGATGAGCACCGCGCCGGTGTTGCCGGTGTTCTCGAGGCCGATGCTCCGCCAAGTCTTCCCGGCGTCGTCCGAACGGTAGGCGCCCTTGCCGATGATCACATTGCTGCGCAGGCCGTCCGAACCGGTGGTCACATAGACGATGTCCGGGTCGCTCTCGGCGACGGCGACGGCGCCGATGGAGGGGCTCGCGAAGTAGCCGTCGGAGATCGGATGCCAGTTGTGGCCGTAGTCGGTGGTCTTCCAGACGCCGCCGCCGGTGGCGCCCATGTAGAAAACGCCCGGTTGGGAGCGGTGGCCGGCGACCGCGGTGACGCGCCCCCCGCGCGAAGGCCCCACCGGGCGGTACTGCATCGCTTCGAGCAGGTCGGCGTCCGGTTGAGCCGCCAGCGGCGCCGCGGCGAGCGCGAGCGCCGGCAGCAGGAGGCCGGCCGGGTTCGGCCGGCGGATCGTCGCGAAGAGTGGCGTGGACCGGGGCGTGGACAGCGGCGTGGACAGGGGCCGGGGCATGGTTCGTCTCCGTTTCGCAGATACGGCAGCACGCCGCCGGCGCTCCGAAGACGGCCGGCGGCGGCCCGCCCGCGAGGCGCGGGCGAACCGGCGAGTGTACCGGGAGGACTCAGCGGCGCCGGCGCGCCGGGGATACCCCGGCCGGGCGGGAGACGCCGGCGCCGCGCGCGCGGGTTCGCTTCCCGGAGGCGGAGGGCCGGGCGCCGGCCGGACGCGGACGCCCGCGTCCGGAGGCCGACTTCGGCGGCGGCGCCCAGCGACCTGTCCCCGCGGCGGTGACCGACGGAACCGGCAGGAAACGAGGCCGGCGCGGCCCGGCGCCGGGCGCGGCCGGCCGGGCGAGCGCGCCGGGCCCGACTCGCGGCGGCGTCCGCTCCCGGGCCGGTCTCGCGGACTCCCGGCCCCGGCGGCCGGAGAGTCTTCGCGTTCCCGCAACCGGCCGGACGGCCGCCGAAACGGGCCGGGCGTCGGGCGCCGCCGCGCCCTCGAGCCAGAGCCAGTCGGAAGCGGCCAGCCCGGGAAGGATCGGCGCGAAACCGGGCGCAATACCGGGCCCGGCGCGGAACCGCGCCGTTCCCCGGGCGAATCCTTCGAGGAGGTCGCCGCCGCGCCGATCCCACCCGGTCAGGAAGTCGAGGTGGTCTTCGTCGAGATCGGAGATCGTGAACTCGAGCACCCGTCGCTCCGGCGGTTGGAGCCCCGCCCCGCCGACCGCGGACGAAGCGGCGAACGCGAAGAACCCGGCGAAGAGGCCGAGCGCCGGGAAGCGGCGGCGGCGGAAGGACGGCGCGGCCATCGAGACCGAAATGCAAGCAGAAAACAGGCCGCCGCCGGCGCCCGTTACGCTTTTCGCCGCCGCCCGCCGGCGGCGCGTTCCCCCTCCGAAAGGTCCTCGCCATGCTCCCACCCCCCAGCGGCCCGATGGCCCGACTCCTTCGTCCGGCGCTGCCGGCGGCCGCCGCGGCGCTCCTGTTCGCGCCGGGCGCCGCTCTCTCCCAAACCGGCGGCGAACGCCTCCTCGAAGAGGAATGGGCGCGCATCGAGCCGCTCTCGGGCGGGAGGCTGGGACTCGCCGCGGTCCACCTGGAGACCGGCCGCGCGGCCTACCTCCACGCCGACGAACCCTTCCCGATGGCGAGCACCTACAAGGTGCCGATCGCGGTGGAACTGCTGCGGCGGGTGGACGAGGGGGAGATCTCGCTCGCCGACCTGGTCCCGATCGACCCGGCCGACCTCTCGCCGGGCAGCGGGATGATCAGCCGTCTGCTCGACGACCCGGGCGTCTCGCTCTCCCTCCACAACCTGCTCGAACTCATGCTGCTCATCAGCGACAACTCGGCCACCGACCTCTGCCTCACCGCGGCGGGAGGCGGGCAGCGGGTCAACGCCCGGATGCGGGAACTCGGCGTGGAAGGGATCTCGGTGGACCGCTCGACCGCCGACCTGATCACGAACTATGTCGGCGCCGACCTCCCGCCGCGCGAGGAGCGGACGCGCGCCACCTACACCGAGGAATACGAACGGGTCGCGGAAGAAGACCGGCAGCGCGCCCGGGACCGCTTCGAGGCCGACCCCCGGGACACCGCCACGCCGCGCGGAATGGCGGACCTCCTGACCAAGATCTGGAACGGCGAAGGGCTGTCGGAGTCCAGCCGCGACCTGCTGGTGGACATCATGGAGCGCTGCGAGACCGGCGCGGGACGGCTCAAGGGCCGGCTTCCCGAAGGGACGGTGGTCGCGCACAAGACCGGCACCATCGGGCGGACGACGAACGATGCGGGCGTCATCACGCTTCCGGGGGACGCCGGCCGGGTGGTGATGGTCGCGTTCGTCAAGGAGTCGGATCTCCCGATCCCGGATCGCGAGCGGGCCATCGCCGACGCCGCCCGCGCCGCCTACGACTACTTCCAGTTCGTCCGTTAGGGCCGCGTTCCCGGCCGGACGACCGGGCGCGGGCTACGCCGCGAGGACTTCCGCGGCCGCAGCCAGGAAGGCGTCGTTCTCGGAGGGGAGTCCCACGGAAACCCGCAGGAAGGTGGGGAGCCCCCAGTTTCCGCCGTCCTGGACATGGATATTCCGCCGGTGGAAGTCCCAGGCGGCCGGCAGCGCCTCGCGTCCCAGGTCGGTCATCAGGAACGGCGCCCGGTGGGGCCAGGAGGGGCAGCCCAAGGCGGCCAGCCCGGCGCGGAGTTGGACGAGCCCCTCGTCCACCGTCCGGCGGTAAGCGGCCACATGCTCGCGGTCGGCGAGCGCCGGGCCGCAGGCGGCGGCCGCCGCCGTGTTCAGCCCGAAGTCCCCCCACCAGATCCCTTCCGCCCGTTCGAACGCCGGCCCGGCGCCGACCAGGTAACCCAACCGGAGCCCGGCCATCCCGTAGGCCTTCGAGAAAGTGCGCGCCACGAGGACGGGCCCGCCGGAGAGCGCCAGGGCCACGGAGTCCTCGCCGTCCGGCAGGAACTCGGCGTAGGCCTCGTCCACGACCAGGCAACCCCCTTCGGGGACGGCTTCGGCGAGGTCGGCGATCTCCGCGCGGGAGACGGCCGCGCCGGTGGGATTGTTCGGGTTCGCCAGATAGACCATCCCGGTGTCCGGGCGGATGGCGGAGCGCATCGCCGGGACATCGGTGGCGCCTTCCGCTCCCATGGGCGTCCGGATCACCTCGGCGCCGATCCGCTCGGCCACCCCGGCGCACCAGCCGTAGGTCCGCTCCGGCAACACGATGCTGGAGGCGCCCGGCCGCAGGAACTCCCAGGGCAGGAACTGCAGGAACTCGGTGCTGCCGCACCCGGGAAGGATGTGCGCGGCGGTCGTCCCGTGGTGGGCGCCAATGCGCTCGCGCACCGGGGCCGGATCGTTGTACCGGTGGCCCGCGGCGAGGCCGCTCTCCGCGACGGCGGCGAGCGCCCGGGGAGAGGGGCCGAGCGGGTTCTCGTTGAAGCCGATGCGGACGGCGCCCTCCGGGAAGCCCCCGTCGGGAAATACCGGCAGCGGCGGAAGCGCATCCTCCGGCGGCGGCGGGGCCGCCGGTTCCGGGTCGGCGGCCGGTTCGGGCCCCGACGAGCCGCAGGCCGCGGCGGCGCCGAGCCCGCCGGCCGCCGCGGCCAGGTTGCGGAGGAAGGCCCGGCGGCTCGGCGCGAGACCGAACGGGTAGCACTCGAAGCCGAGCCGGCGGGGCCCGGGCGAAGGAGAAGACGGGGAGGACGGCGCCGACGGGGTCATGGCCCCGCGAGCGTACCGCCGGTTCCCGCCGCGTGCCGGCCCGCCCGCCCGGTCGGACCCGCGCGCGCCGGGCTTCCCTCCGGGGAACGGCCCGGTCACCCCGTGGGCGAGACCGCCCGCCCGCCCGGGCGGATCGGGAACTATTCCGGGCGGCCCTGCTCGGCCAGTTTGCGCTCCAACTCGCGCAGCCGCTCCTCGGCCTCGGCCAGCCGCTCCGCCATCTCGCCGAAGTCCAGCGTCTCCATCTGCTCGCGGGCCTGCTCGAACGCGTCGCGCATGGCTTCCCGGGCCTCTTCGCTGTCGAGCACCACCCGGGGCAACTCCTCGCGGAGCACCGCCAACTCCTCGAGATCGGGCAGCGCGTGGCCGCCCGAAAACCAGACCGCGCCCTCGCGCTCCCCGACCGCGGCGTGGAGGGTGACCGGCGCCCGGTCGCGGACGACGGTGATCTCCACCTGCTCCTCGGGTTCGAGCCGGCCCACGGCGCGCACCACCTCCCGCGGCGCCGCCGTCGGCTCGCCGTCCACCGCGGTGATCAGGTCGCCGACCCGGAATCCGGCCGCGGCGGCCGGGCTGTCCTCCTCCACCGAGGAGACGAGCACCCCGGCGCCGTCGGGAGCGCCGAAGAACTCCTTGAGGTCGTCGGTGACGCCGAGCAGCCGGACGCCCAGGTAGCCGCGGCCGAGGCTGCCGACCACCACGCGGGTCCTGCCCGGCGCGCTGACCCGCTGCGGATCCTCCGGCCCGCGGGAGAACCACCAGGTCTGGGCGGCGGCGAGCGCCGGGGCGAAGAGGGCGAAGGCCAGGCCGAGCGCGGCGGCGGCGGCCGGACGGCGGGAACGGTGGGTCATGGTTTCGTCTCCGGTGGGTGGTCGTTCGGCGGGGTGTCGCGGAGGACGCGGCGCGGCGGCGGTCATCGCCGCCGGTCGGAGGCGCGCTGCAGGGTCGCGGCGCCGCTTGCGGGCGGGGCCGCCGGCCAGAGCGACTCGAGGTCGAGGAACAGGTCGAGTTCGTCACTCCCGCCGATGTGGATCACCGGCTCGCCGGCGAAACGGCGGGCGCGCTCCATCTCATCCGCCAGGCGGCGCATCTCGGCGCGGATCGCTTCCAGTTCGTCCCGAGCCGGGTCCGGCGAAGCCGCCGGGAGGCGCCCGGGTGTTCCCGCGGGCCCGACCTCGACCGGCGGCCCGGCGGCGGTGAGCGGCGCGGCGGGCGGCCGCTCGGCGCCGAACCGGGAGAGGACGGCGGGGAGCGACAGGGCGAGGGCGGCGGCGGCCGCGGCGGCGAGGAGCCAAGGTCGGCGGCGGCGAGCCCGCTCTTCGGCCCGGACCCGGGCCATGACGGCGCCGGTGAAGCCGGGCGGCGGTTCGGGCCGGGGCCGGGCGCCGAGGTCGGCCAGCAACGCGCGGACCTCCTCGTCGGTCGGTCGGGAGTCGTCGGGAGAGGTCATGGGAACGCGCTCCGGAAGCGGGGGGACAGCAGGTCGCGCAGGCGTTTCCGGCCGCGGTGCGCGCGGGACTTCACCGTCCCCTCCTCGACGCCCAGCATCTCCGCGATCTCGCGGTAGGACCAGCCTTCGACATCGCGGAGGAGCACCGCCTCCCGGAAGACCGAGGGCACCCGGGGGAGCGCCCGGCGGAGCGCTTCCCGCGCTTCGGCGGCCTCGGCCGCCCGCTCCGGGTCCTGCCGCGCGGAGGGCGCGGCCGGCGGCTCGATCCCCTCCTCTTCGAGCGAGAGGGTCGGCCCCCGGACGGCGCGGCGGCGGGCGTCGCTCCGGGCGAGATTGGCCGCGATCCGGAACAGCCAGGCCTCGAACCGGCCGCTCTCCCGGTAGCGGGGCGCGGCGCGGAACGCGCGGACGAAGGTGTCCTGGGCGAGGTCGGCCGCGGTCGCCGCGTCCGCGGTCGCGTTCAGGAAGTAGCCGTAGAGGCGCTGCTGGTAGCGGCGGACGATCGGCTCGAAGGCGTCCGTCTCGCCGGCGCGGACCCGCTCCATCAGCGCCGCGTCCGTGGCCGGGGCGGCCCCGGCCGGGGCCGGCGCGAACGGGAGCGGCTCGCTCAGGACGGCGCCTTCCATCGGACTCGGTTCAGGAAAACGCCCCGCGGCGCGATCCGTTCCCGCGGCGCGATCCCCCGTGGCGAGGGGATATCCGGGGCGGGGCCGCGTCACGGCCCCGCCGCGGACTCAGGATCGTCCCGTCAGGGGCTGCCGATCGTGGTCTCGTGGGCCACGCCGCCCCAGGAGAAGCGCAGCATCCCGTCCTCGATGGCGATGTGGAACCGGTCGCCGTCCCCCTCGGCCGGCGCCTCGGCGAGGGGGATCCGCGCCGCTTCCTCGTCCGCGATCGTCCCGTAGCGGCCCACCGCCGGCCACATCTCTTCGTGCATGTCCGCCGGGGCCTGCGAGGAGAGGTCCCCCAGCCGGATCCCCTGGTTGCGGTTCACCAGCAGCGACCAGCCGCCGGAGGTCGGGATGTGGAGGTAGAGGCTGTAGCGCCCGGCGGGGAGGGTCTCGCCGCCGACGGCGATGTCGCCGGAGGTCTCGAGGATGGTGACCTGGTTCTCCCCGGCCCGCCAGACCCGCTCTTCGGGCAGCATGGCGAGGAGTTCGTCCACGGAGCGGCCGTCGAGCGTGGGCTGGCCGTAGTCGATGGAGACGGTCGCGCCGCCGAAGGAGCCGGCGGCGGCGCCGCGCGGATCGTCGAGTTGCGCCGCGGATGCGGATGCCGGGAGGGCGGCGGCGAACAGCGCCGCCGCGAGGGGAAGTCGGTTCATGAAGGGGCGCCTCCGTTCGGGGCAGGAAGTTTCGACGGGCGCTCACCCGTAGAGGAAGGCGTACACGATAAGGCCGGTGACCGAGGTGTAGAGCCACACCGGAACGGTGACGCGCGCCCACCGCCGATGGTGCGCGAATCGCCGCGAGGCCGCCAGCAGCACCGTGGTGAGGAGGAGCGGCAGCGCCGCCGCCGACGCCAGGATGTGGGTCGCGAGCACCGGGAAGTAGATCGGCCCGAAGGCGCCGGCGTAGGGCGTGTCGCCCTCGTAGTGGTGGTAGGTGAGGTAGCCGGCGAGGAAGAAGCCGGTGCTGACCAGCGCGAGGATCATCAGGCCGACATGGACCCGGCGGCGGCCGGCGCGGATGGCGAGCAAGCCGAGGCAGACCAGCGCGGTGGTCAGGGCGTTGAACGCGGCGTTCACCCCCGGGATCCGCGCCGTCCAGGCGGGCGCGCCCGCCGCCGGCTCCCGCAGGTAGAGCAGGTACATCAGGAGGCCGAACAAGGCGCCGGAAGCGGCGAAGGCGACGCGGACCAGGCGCCGGACGCCGGGATCGGCCCCGGTTTCCGGCGAGACTCCGGCGCGGTCGGTCACGAGACGCCGGGAGGATAGAGGCCGTTCCGGCGAGGCGCGGCGGGGCGAGCCGCCCGGGGGACGGCGGCGGCTTCGGACCGGGGAGCCGAACCGGCGGGCCTCATAGTTATAATGATATTTATGGACTCTCCGAACGGGGCCGACGGGCTCTCGGACGAACGCCGGGCCGCGGTGCGCGCGATCGTCGTCCGGGAGCGGGTGGCGACGCAGGCGGAGATCGCCCGGCGGCTCGGCGCCCGGGGGTTCCCGGTGAGCCAGCCGGCGGTGAGCCAGGACCTCCGGGCGCTCGGCGCGGTGAAGCAGTCCGGGAGGTGGCGGCTCCCCCCCTCCCCGTTCGCCGGGATCGGCCGGCTGGTGGACTCCGTCGAGCCGGCCGGGCCGCACCTGCTGGTGGTCCGCACGCTGCCCGGGGGCGCGCAGCGGGTCGGCCACGCCATCGACACCGCGGACTGGCCGGAGTGCGCCGGGTCGGTGGCCGGCGACGACACCGTGTTCGTGGCCAGCCGCAACGGCGCCCAGCAGGCCCGGCTGGTCGAGCGGTTCCACGCGGCGTTCGGCCCCGGCGCGGAAGGCGCCCGCGAGACGGGCCCCGAGACGGCCTCGGACGGGGCGCCGTGACCGAACCGGCGAAACCGGTCGGGGCGTTCGTCCTCGGCGCCTCCGGCTATGTCGGCGGGGAGTTGCTGCGCTGGGTCGCGGTCCATCCGGAGATGGAACTCGCCGCGGCGTTCTCGGCCAGCCGGGCCGGGACCCCGATCGCCGACCGCTTCCCGAACCTGGCCGGGCCGTTCGCCGAGCGGGTGTTCGCCTCCGCCGAAGAGTGGCCGGAGTGGTTCTGGCGGGCGCCCGGGCAGTGGTCGCGGGTGGTCGCCTTCTCCGCCGCCCCGCACACCGAGTCCGCGCCGCGGATCGCCGGGATGCTGGCCGCCGCCGAAGGCGCCGGAGTCGCCGTTCCCGTGGTGGACCTCTCCGCCGACTTCCGCCATCCCGAGGCCGAGCGGTACCGCGAGATCTACGGCGTACCCCACCCGGCGGCCCGCTTGCTGCCCGACTTCCGCTGCGGGATCCCGGAACTCCACGGCGAGCGGCACGGGTTCGCCGACCTCGGGGACCGGGACGCGGAACGGCCCGGGAAGATCGCGCACCCGGGCTGCTTCGCCACGGCGGTGGCCCTCGCGGCCGCGCCGTTCCTGCGCGCCGGGATCGCCGGCGCGGAGGTCCACGCCTCCGCCGTCACCGGAAGCACCGGCGCCGGCGGGACCCCGAAAGAGACGACCCACCATCCGGTGCGGCACGCCAACCTGTTCGCCTACAAGCCCCTCACCCACCGGCACGCCCCGGAGATGGAGTCCCTCCTGAGCGAACCGGGCGGCGCCGAGGTCCGGGTGCGGTTCGTCCCCCACTCCGGGCCGTTCGCGCGGGGCATCCACGCCACCGTCTTCCTGACGGCCGAGGCGGCGGTGGACGACGACGCCGCGGCCGCCTGCCTCCGGGACTTCTACCGCGATTTCCCGCTGGTCCGGGTCGCCGCGCCGGGCGCGACGCCTCGACTCAAGGACATCGCCGGCTCCGCCTTCGCCGAAGTGGGCGCCGCCGCGGCCGGGGAGACGATCGCCGCCTTCTGCGCCCTCGACAACTTGGGCAAGGGGGCGGCGACCGGGGGCATGCAGTGGATGAACCGCATCCTGGGCCTGCCGGAACAGACCGGCCTCGACCTGCCGGGGGCGCTCTGGACCTGACCTCGGCCCGCCGCTCCACCGATTCCCCTCCACCGAACTCCCCTCCCCCGGCTCCCCTCCCCCGCCCCCCCTTCACCGATGCCCGCCGAATCCCCCCACCTGTTCCCGGTCACCCCGCAACTCCCCTTCGAACCGGTGTCCGGGAAGGGGGCGCGCCTCCGCACCCGGGACGGGCGGGAGTTCGACGACTTCTACGGCGGCCACGCGGTCTGCGGACTGGGCTACGACCACCCGGCCATCCGGGAGTGCCTGGCGCGCGCCGAAGGCGGCCTGTTCTTCCAGACCACCGCGGTTCCCCACGCCGACCGGGCGCGCGCCGCCGAGGCGCTGGTGGGCTTCGCGCCGGAGGGGCTCGACCGCGCCTTCTTCGTGAACAGCGGGGCGGAAGCGAACGAAAACGCGCTGCGGCTGGCGTTCGCGACCGCCCGCCGGCGGGACGGGGACCGCCACCCCCCGCGGGACGCGGTGGTGGCCCTCTCCGGCGGGTTCCACGGGCGGATGTCGGCGGCGGCGGCGGTCACCGACGGTTCGGCGAAGTGGTACGGCTTTCCCCGGACGCCGTTCGAGGTGCGGACCGCGCCTCGGGACGATCCGGCGGCGCTCGCCGCGGCGGTGGACGAACGGGTGGCGGCGGTGATCCTGGAGCCGGTACAGGGGATGGCCGGGGCAGTCCCGCTCGACGGCGCGGTTCTCGCCGCCGCCCGGGAGGCCGCCGACGCCGCCGGGGCGCTCCTCGTCTTCGACGAGGTGCAGTGCGGGATGGGGCGCACCGGCCGGCCGTTCGCCGGCGAGTGGAGCGGCATCCGCCCGGACCTGCTCACCGCGGCGAAGTCCCTCGCCGCCGGCTTCCCCGCCGGGGCGGTGCTGGCGAGCGAAGCGGTCGCCGGCGGCCTTCCGTTCGGCGCCGTCGGCACGACCTTCGGCGGCGGGCCGGTAGCGGGGGCGCTCATCGCCGCGGTGGTGGGCGTCCTGCGGGAGGAAGGGTTCCTCGAAGAGGTCCTCCGGGTGTCCGAGCGGATCCGGACGGAGGCGGCGGTCGGGCCGGTCACCGCCGCGCAGGGCCGCGGGCTGCTGCTGGGGCTGGTCTGCTCCCGCCCGGCGCGCGAAGTGCGGGACGCCCTCCTCGGCGAGGGCGTGCTCGTCGGCCTCTCCGCCGATCCCGCGGTCGTCCGGCTCATGCCGCCGCTGGTGGTGGGGGACGACTCGGTGGATCGCCTCGTGGCGGCGCTCGCCCGGATTCCCGCGTGACCGGCGAAGCGGCGGCCGAGCCTCCCGCCGGCCCGGGGGGGCGGCTGGCGGAAGTCCACGACCTCGCCGCGCTCGGCCGGGAGACCGCCGCCGACCTGGTCGCCTTCGCCGGCCGGCTGCGGGAGCGCCCGGAGCCGCGGGCGCTCGAAGGGAAGGTGCTCGCGCTCCTGTTCCTGAGCCCCTCGCTGCGCACGCAGGCCTCCTTCCAGGCGGCGATGGCCCGGCTGGGAGGCGCGGCGTTCGTGATCGCCCCGGACCGCTTCATCCACCGGCTGGAGTTCGACCCGGACGCGGTGATGGACGGCGAGGCGGCGGAGAACATCGCCGAAGCGGTCCCCGTGCTCGCGTCCTACGGCGACGCGCTGGGCGTGCGGGCGTTCGCCGCGCAGCGGGACCTCGCCGAAGACCTCGCCGACGAGCGGTTCGAGAACCTGCGGCGGCGATGTCCGGGGCCGTTCCTGAACCTGGAATCGGCGGCGCGCCACCCCTTCCAGGCGCTCGCGGACTGGCGCGCGCTGGACGACCTGCGGATCCCGGCGGAAGGAGGGCGCCTCACCCTCACCTGGGCGCCGCATCCGAAGCCGCTGCCGCTCGCGGTTCCCCGGGACACGCTGCGGATGGCCGCGCTCCGCGGAATGGAAGTGACGGTGCTCCGGCCCGAAGGCTACGAGTTGCCGCCGACGGTGATGGACGAGGCGCGGCGGCTGGCGGCCGTGAGCGGCGGCTCCGTCCGGGAGACCGCGGACCGCGCGGACGGCATGGCCGGCGCCGAGGCGCTCTACGCGAAGTCGTGGGCGTCCACGCGGCGCTACGGCGACCCGGAGGGCGACCGCGCGCTCCGGGCGGCGCTCCCCGACTGGACGGTGCGTGAAGGGTGGTTCGGCGGCGCGGCGCCGGACTGCCGGTTCCTCCACTGCCTGCCGGTGCGGCGGGGCGTCGTGGTGGAGGCCGCCGTGCTCGACGGGCCGAGGAGCGCGGTCGTCCGGCAGGCGGAGAACCGGATGTGGACGCAGATGGCGGCCCTCCACCGGATGCTCTCGTGAGCGGCGGGGACGGCGCGGCGCGGGGCGGCGAGCCGGGGGCGGGCGCCCGGGAGGAGCGCCGGATCCGGGTGCGGGCGCTGAAGAACGCCGCCCCCTACCTGAAGCGGTTTCGGGGGAAGGTCTTCGTCATCAAGGCCGGCGGCGCGGTGCTGGCCGAGGACTCGGGAATCCGCGACCTGGTGGAGCAGGTGGCGCTGCTCTTCCATGTCGGGATCCGGGTGGTGCTGGTGCACGGCGGCGGGCCGCAGGCCACCCGGCTCGCGGAGGCCCTGGGCGTGGGGACGCGGTTCGTCGGCGGGCGGCGCGTGACCGACGAGGGCGCGCTGCGGGTCGCCACCATGGTGCTGAACGGCGAAGTCAACACCCGCATCCTCGCCGCCTGCCGCGACTCGGACCTGCCCGCCATCGGGCTTTCGGGAGTGGACGCCGGCCTGATCCGCGCCCACCGCCGGCCGCCGGTGCGGGTCGAAAACGGCGGCCGCCCGGAAACCGTGGACTACGGGTATGTGGGGGACATAGACGCCGTCGACGCCGAGTGGCTGGAGAAGCAGTTGGAGATCGGGGCGCTGCCGGTGGTGAGCCCCATCTCCGCCGACGCCTCCGGCACGCTGCTGAACATCAACGCGGACACCGTCGCTTCGGCGCTGTCGGTGGCGCTCGGGGCGGAGAAGTTGATCCTGCTGGGCGAAGCGGCGGGTCTGCTGGAAGACCCGGACGATCCGGCCAGCGCGGTCTCGTTCCTCGACCTGGCGCGGCTCTCCGAACTCGAGTCGTCCGGCGCCCTCCGCGCCGGGATGCTGCCGAAGGCGGACTGCGTGCGCCGCGCCCTCGAAGGCGGCGTCGCGCGGGCGCACCTGCTCCCGGCCGGCGTCCCGGACAGCCTGCTGCTCGAAGTCTTCACGCCCGAGGGCTCGGGAACCCTCGTCGTCCCGGACCTCGCCGTCCTCTCCCGGGAGGAACGCGCGCTCCGCGCGATCGGCTGACCGCGGCGGCGTCCGCAATAGAGTCCGCGGGAAGAGTCTTCGAATCGGGGCGTCCCCGACCCTGCTCCAAATCCAGGTCGAACGATGCTGAAACGGATACGCGTCCGGAACTACAAGTCGCTGCGCGACATCGAGGCGTCGTTCCCGAACTTGGTCGCGCTCTTCGGCGCGAACGCCGCCGGCAAGAGCAACCTGTTGGACGCAATGCAGTTGCTGTCGCGCCTCGGGACGAGTCGCACCGTCAAGGAGGCGTTCGAGCCGCCCTACCGAGGCAGCCCCATCGAGTCGTTTTCCTTCGAAGAGGGGGGCATCCCGGCTCTCGTGAAGCGGGAGCGGCTGGCGTTCTCGATCGAGGCGGATCTGTCGCTCTCCGACGCCGTGGTCGAGTCGGTCCATCGAGAGATCGAGGCCATGCGGCAACCCGGACGCAAGGACCGGGTGGCCGGCAAGGGGATCACTCCGGGGCGCGTTCGCGAGCGAAGTCTCCGTTACCGGGTGGAAGTGGAAATGAGGCCGGACTCCGGCGTCCTGCGCGTCGCGGACGAGTACCTCGCGGCGCTGAACTCCAAAGGCCAGCCGACCGGAAGCCGGAATCCGTTTCTGGAGCGGCGAGGCGAGCGCATCCACCTGCGTCTCGAGGGACAGGCGCATCCTACCTACTACGAGCGGTACCTGGACCGGACGATCCTCTCCATGCCGCACTATCCGCCGCACCATCCGCACCTGACTGCGGCGCGGCGCGAACTGGAGAACTGGCTCTTCTACTACTTCGAACCGCGGGAGCGGATGCGCGCCCCGAACCCGATGCGGGAAGTGCGGCGGCTGGGCGTGATGGGCGAGGACCTCGCTGCATTCCTGCGAACGCTCCAGGCGCTCGAACCCGACCAATTCCGGGCCGTCGAGCGAGCGCTCTCCCTGGTCGTGCCGAATGTCGGCGGAGTCGAATTGGGGGTGGACGCTCTGGGGGAGGTCGAACTCTGCCTCAAGGAGAACGGCGCAGCGGTCCCTGCCGGCGTGCTGTCCGAGGGCACGCTGCGGGTGCTCGGGCTCCTCGCGCTCACCGGCACCTCCGAGCCCCCGGCGATCGTGGGCCTCGAAGAACCGGAGAACGGGGTGCACCCCGGCCGCGTGCAGTTGATCGCCGAGTTCCTGAAGACGAGGGCGGAGACCGGACAGACCCAGTACTTCGTCACCACGCACTCGCCGCTGTTGGTGGACCTCCTTCCGCAGGAATCCCTGTTCGCGGTGCGGCGCAGCGAACGGCAGACGCACATCGCGCCGCTTTCCGCTTGGGGGCCGCTCTTCTACCGCGGCGAGGCGGCCGAGGCGTTTCACGGCGAGCAGCCGGGGGACCGCCCCGTGTCGTCCCGCATCCTCCGCGGCGACTTCGATGCGTGAAACCGCGCTGTTCGTCGAGGACTACGCCCACCGGGCGGTCGTCGGGGCGTTGGTCCGGCGGGTGGTTCGGGAGGCCGGGATCGAAGCGCGCTTCGAGTGGCGGAACGCTTCGGGAGGCGCCGGCCGAGTCGCCCGGGAACTCCGGGACTTCCTGAGCGACCTGGACCGCGAGGCGCCCCAGGCGCCCGGAGCGCGCCGGCCCGATCTCGTCATCGTCGCCACGGACGCCAACTGCCGGGGCGTGAGAGAGCGGGTGCAGGAGATTCTCCCGAAGAATCCCGGCCGCCCGTTCCCGATCGTCCTCGCCATTCCCGACCCCCATATCGAGCGCTGGCTGCTTCTCGACGGCGCGGCGTTCCGAAAGATCTTCGGGCGGGGTTGCGACGCCCCGGACTCCAAGTGCGCCCGAAACCGCTACAAGCAGATGTTGACCCGGCAGATCGCGAAGGCCGGCCTGCGGCCGCCGGTCGGAGGAATCGAGTTCGCCGAGGACCTCGTGGAGGCGATGGACCTCGATCGGGCGGCACGCGCCGATCGGTCATTCGCCCGCTTCCTCTCGGAGTTGACGCGCGCCCTCCGAACCCCCGGCGCCGGAGCGCGGGACTGACGAGACCCTCCGCGATCTCGTCGCGGAGGCGCCGGGCGCGGGCGTTTACTCGCCGAGAGGGTCGGAGGCGCGTGGAGTCCGATCTCCACGAGGTCCGGGCGGCGCTCAGTTCCCATCCACTCGAGTCGCCGCCAGTACGGCGGCGAGCGATATCCGATCCCGCGCGAAGATCGCGAACCTTTCCCCCTTCCAGCATCGGCGCCACGCGGACTCCTTCGGGTTCACTCGAACCGCATCCTTCATCAAGTTCGCCCCGAACCGACCGGCGAACACGACATACCGAAATTCGAGAGGACCTCGCGGCCCGTCCTCGAGCCTTCCCAGCGCCCCGAGATACTCCACGATCGGCCTCGTCCGAACGAGTTGGTCGAGTGGCTTGGTGTCATACCCGATCGTCTTTTTGAGTTCCACCAATATCGCATAATCGACTTGGCCCAACGCCGCGAGAACGATGTAGTCACACTTCCGGCGCCGCTCGCCGCGTTTGACAGCCGAAAGATGGTCCAGACTCCGAAGTGAGATCGTAGCCGCCCCGGCGGCGACGCCGAACAAAGTCACCGCCATCTCGCCCCTCTCTTCCAAGCGCACCTCGCCCCCGGCGTCGGCATCAACGAAGACTTTCTCTTCGAGGACGCGTCGCAGCGCCCCGTCCCAATTCACTCGACGCCCTCCTCCTGTTCCATAACCCATCCTGCTATCCGCTGCGATCGCTCGTTGATGGAGTCTATGGTCGCTTCGAACACCGGATAGTCGAGGCCGTAATCGTTGGCGTCGCACCTGTCGAGTCCGCCGTCGCGCGCGACATAGGCGCAGACATCCTCCGTCCGCAGCGCCGAGTCGCGCCGATAGCCGTAACGCTCGACAGCCGCGTCCCTGTTCGTCAGTCGGCCGAGCATCAGGAGATTGTTGATCTCCTTGACGATGTAGTCACTGTGCGTCGTAATCAGTACTCGAATCCCGAGGTTCGAGATCTTCGCCAGAAGACGGGCGAGTTGCACTTGGTTCTCGGTATCCAGGTGACTCTCCGGTTCGTCGATGATCAACAGTTGCTGATGCTGTGCAACATGTCGGAGGTAGAAGTAGAAGTCCGAGAGTCCGCGCGCCGAAGACGACGCCCGATAGAGCGGAACATTGAAGTGCTTGTCCTTGCGCCGCCTCGAGATGAAATGGACATCTCCACCGGCGAGGCGGTAGTAGCCGTCCATCATGGCCTTGATCTCGTCGTGGAGTTTGGATTCCCGCACCTCGCTGGCCTCTTTCCGCACATCGGGGAGACTTCTGGTGTAGTCGATGTTGTCCTTGATCGGGCTCGCGTAACGACTCATGGTCCGGTCGATGATCCAGAACGGGCTTCGCCGATCGGCTCGATTCCCCTCGCGCAACTGCTGCAGCAACTCGACGAGTTGATTCTTGGTGAAATCCAATTCGCGGTGAAAGAGGGAGATCCCGAACCGCTCGGCGGTCAGGATGAAGGGATCGGGGAAATCCGACAGCAACAACTGCAGATAAGCGCCCGCTACGACCGGCTCGAATGTTGGGCCCGGATTCGGCGACTTGCGGCCGCGGCCGGTGACTCTGGCCCAGATATGACCGTCGTCGTATCCGACGGACAGCGTCCGTTTGTCTGACAGATCCGTGTTCTGCGACGGAATGCTCTCCGGAAGCGGCGCCGGCCACTCGACACTCAAACGCGCGCCTTGAAAGTCGGTGGAGGAGGCGCTCAACACGCGGGAGAGTTGGGTCTCCGAGAAGTCTGCGGTGAGTCGTCCGGCGATGGCGGCCCGCTCCCGAGAGAGGGTTATCGGATCGACGCGCCGCGTGGCGTAACCGTCGCGGGAAAGAGTCCCGGTCAGGGCCGCCAGATCGAGGGGCTCCGGAGCGTCATGCCCGTCTGCCGGAGCCGGCCCGGGAGGAGCGGCCAACGCCGCGGGGATTTCGGGCCAGCCCATCCACTGCTTCAAGAACCCGTACAGCGTGTAAGCGAGATAGGTCTTGCCGGTATTGTTCCGGCCGGCGATGATCGTGATTCGCCCGAGTTCGAGGTCGGCAGCCTTGATCGGCCCGATGTTGCGGAAACGAAAAATCATCGTGAGATTCGAGGACGAAGAGTTTCCAAGGGGGGTGGGTTCCCCGCCCGTATCCCGCGGAGCGGGGCCGGGAGTCCGACCACTCCAGGGAGTTTACTCGCCGAGGGCGCCGGAGGCGCGGAGGGTTCGGATCTCGGCGGGCGTGTAGCCGGCGACGCGGGAGAGGACGGCTTCGGTGTGCTGTCCCTTGAGGGGGGGCGGCTCCTTCGCCGATTCGCTCGTTCCGTCGAACTGCACCGGGTTTCCGACCAGGCGCAGCCGGTCGAGGGCCGGGTCGCCGTCCGCGGCGCCGCCGGAGAACGACGGGTGTTCCCGTTCGATCACCATGCCGCGAGATTGGAGTTGGGGGCTCGCCAGGACTTCGGCCACCCGGCGTACGCGGCCCACCGGGACTCCGGCTTCGCCGAGGCCGTGCTCCCAGTGGCGGACCGACTCCTTCCGGAAGATCGGCTCCAGGAGGGAGCGCAACTCGCGGCGGCGGCGCACGCGGTCGGGGTTTCGGGCGAACTCCGGACGGTCGAGATCCGGCGAAACCACGGAACAGAAGCGCTCCCAAGCCGGATCGTTGCCCACCGCGACGATCACATGGCCGTCCTCGGCCTCGAAACTCTCGTAAGGAGTCAACGACGGGTGGGTGTTTCCGGCGCGTTCGGGTTCCTGCCCGGTCAACAGGTATCCCTGCGCCTGGTAGCAGAGCGTCGCCACGACGGAGTCGAAGAGCGCCACATCCACCCGGCGCCCCCGGCCGTCGCGCTCCCGGGCGAACAGCGCCGCCAGGATCCCGCTCGCCGCCAGCATCCCCGCGCAGATGTCCGCGAGGGAAGCGCCCACCTTCGTCGGTTCGCCGTCCGCCGACCCGGTGAGACTCATCCAGCCGGCTTCCCCCTGCATGATCGCGTCGTAACCGGGCCGGTCGGAGAGCGGCCCGTACTGTCCGTAGGCGGACACGGAGCACCGGACGAGGCGCGGGTTCCCCGCGAGCACCTCTTCCGGGGGAAACCCGAGCCGGGCGAGCGTGCCCGGTCGGAAGTTCTCGAGCAGCACATCGCTCTTGGCGATGAGGCGGGAGAGCGCCTCCCGGCCGCCCTCCGTCTTGAGATCGAGCGTGACGCCCTGCTTGCCTCGATTCACCGCGAGGAAGTACGCGCTCTCGCCGAACGCGAACGGAGGGCCCCAACCCCTCGTATCGTCGCCGGCCGGAGATTCGACCTTGAGGACTTCCGCGCCGAAGTCCGCGAGCAGCATGGTGGCGTACGGTCCGGCGAGCACCCGGGAGAGATCGGTGACCCGCACCCCGGCGAGCGGGGCGCCGGTCATCGGGCCGGGGCCGCCGCGGCGGCGAGCGCGCGGTCGAGAAGCGTCAGCGCCTCCTCGGCGTCGGAGCGGGCGATGTTGAGCGGCGGGGAGATGCGAACGCAGTTCCCGTAGAGACCGCCCTTTCCGATGAGGAGTCCCTCGTCCCGCGCGCACTGGAGCAGGCGCTCGGTGAACGCGGCGTCCGGCTCCTTGGTTTCGCGGTCCGCGACGAACTCGAGCGCGAGCATGAGTCCCTTGCCCCGGACATCGCCGATCTTCGGGTGTTCGTCCATCAGCGCGCGGAGCCCTTCTTCGAGGAAAGCGCCGACGCGCTCGGCGTTCTCCTCCAGGCGGTCGCGCTCCACGATGTCGATCACGGCGCGCGCCGCCGCCATGCTCACCGGGTTCCCGCCGAAAGTCGAAAGCGTGTTCCCGGCGACGGAGTCCGCGATCTCCGCGGTGGCGACCGTGGCCGCGACCGGGACGCCGTTGCCCATGGCCTTGGCATAGGTCACGATGTCCGGGACGACCTCCCAGTGTTCGATCCCGTTCAGGAAACCGCCGGTCCGGCCCCAGCCGGTCTGCACCTCGTCGCAGATGAAGACCCCGCCGTAGCGGCGCACGATCTCCACCGCGACCTCGAAGTATCCCGGCGGAGGCGTGATGAAGCCGCCCACGCCCTGGATCGGTTCCGCGATGAAACCGGCGACCCTTCCGGAGGTCGTCGTGCGGATCACATCTTCGATGTCGCGGGCGCAGCGCAACTCGCAGTCCGGGTAGGTCAAACCGAACGGACAGCGGTAGCAGTAGGCATTGGCCACATGCTTGATCCCGGGCACATGGCTGCCGCCGAGCCGCCAGGAATGCTGGCCGGTGGCGGTCATGGTGAGCAGGCTGCGGCCGCTGTAGCCGTGGCGCAGCGCGATGAGTTCCGAGTTTCCGGTGTGGAGTTCGGCGAGCAGCACGGCGAATTCGTTGGCTTCGGTGCCGGAGTTCGTGAAGAAACTCTTCTCGCAGTCTCCGGGAGCGACGCGGGCCAGCCGCTCGGCCACTTCCACCATCGGCCGGTTCGGGAAGAGCGTCGAAACATGCTGCAGGGTGTCCACCTGCTCCCGGATCTGGTGGTTCACCTCGGGGTGGCAGTGGCCGAGCCCGACGGTGACGATGCCGCCGAAGAAGTCGAGATACCGGTTGCCGTCGGCGTCCCACACCTGCTTGCCCTCCCCCCGGACGATGGGCATCGGCTCGTCGTAGAAGGTCTGGACCGCCGGGAACACATAGCGGCGGTGGGCGTCGCGGATCGCGTCCGCGTCCTTCGGGGAGCGACAGCCGGGGGGCGTGTCCTCCGGCGGCGGGGCGTCTCGGCCGGCGGGCTGGTTCATGGCCGGGATTGTCGCACGGTCAGCCCCGGTCGGCGGCCTCGGCGCCGGTCTCGATCCAGTTCGAGATCAGGCCGGCGAGCGAGCCGACCAGGCCGAGCGCCAAGGTCTTGAGCCACACCGCGATCAGGCTTCCGCCGGCGGTGACCGCGTGGTGGTCGCCGAAGTCCGTCGGCTCGGCGCCGAAGAAGGTCGCCACCGACCAGAGCAGCGCGTCTTCGGCGGTCAGGATGTTCGCTTCCGGGTGACGGCTCTCCAGCCCCAGGATCAGGAAACTGGCGAGGATCAACGAGATCACGATGAGCGAAGACACGGTGGCGGCGACCGTCTTGGCGCGGCCCACCCGGAACAGCGCGGCGAACCCGTGGACGGCGCGGGTCGCGGAGCGGAGCACGCGGAGGATCAGGACCAGCCGGATCGCGCGAAATCCCCGGAGCGGCTCCACGATCGGAACAGACGCGAGGAAGTCCGACCAACCCCAGTGCCACCAGCGCTTCCGGTTCGGCGACTTCCAGAGGTCCCAGGCCGCCTTGCTGAAGAAGAGGACGCAGATCACCCAGTCGATGTACTCGGCGAGTTCCCGGAACTCCGTGCTCGCCGAAGGCCGCAGCGTCAGGGCGTAGAGGGCCACCGAGCCGAGCGCGAGGACCGCGTACAGCGACTCGACGACGACCTGCGAGCCGGTCGGCGCCGGCTCCCCGGAGATCGAACCGTCGTTCGGGCGGGGACCGGAGCCCGGAGGCCGGCTCACCGGCTGCGCTCCCGGAACTCGGCCGCCGACCAGATCGGGATACCCAGCCGACGGGCGGCGCGGGCCTTCCCGGAGACGGACGCCGCATCGGCCGCCACCAGCAGGTCGCATCCCCGACGCGTCACGCCGGCGGTCACCCGGAATCCCCGCCCCACCGCCAACGCCTCGAGTCGGTCGCGCTCCCAAGGTATCCCGCCGAGGACGACCCGTCCGGTGAAACACACCCGACTCCCCGCCCGGAGCACGGTGATTTCCGGCAGCCGGGTGATGCTCGGCCTCTCGGCGTCCGGGATCCCCAGTTGCCGGGCCAGGTTCTCGATCACTTCCCGTTCGCGCGGGGTGATGACCCCGTCGCGTTTCGCGGCGTCGACGACGGCGTCGAAGTACTCCCGATGCGCCCGCTGCCGCACTTCTTCCGGAATACCGCATTCTTCGGCGAGCCGCCGCATCTCGTCCCGCTCTTCGTCGTCCAGGACGCCGTCGTCGAGCACATGGTCGAGGGCGTCCAGGTACAGGCTCACCGCCTCGTCGCAGTGGGGATAGTGGGCGCGGGACACGACGCGCGGCATCGCCGGCGCCTCGGGGTCGGCCAGGTCGCGGCGCAGCGTGCGCTTCGTCGGGCGTCGGTCGATGTAACCGATACGGACCGGCTCGCATCGGTCGTCCGGCCGGTCGAGGCCCAGGCGCGCCAGCAGCCCGGCGGTCGCCCGGGCGTCCGCGAGCGCGCGATGGGCGCAGTCGAGCGGGACGCCGTGGTCGTCGCAGGCCGCCGTCAGCCGCTGTCCGGTCGCGCTAACAGCCCGTGGAAAGAGCGCCCCGCCGTCCACTCCTCGACGCGAGGGCGCCAAGTCCGCGTTCCGCTTCGCGGCGGGGCGCTCTTCCCACGGGCCGGCGGCGCGAATCGCTGCGCGATTCCCCCCGCCATCTATCGCGGGGAGGGGGCCACCCCCTCCCCGCACCCCTCCCCGGTCGGCGCTTCGCGCCGACGGGGGCTCCCCGGACTTTCTCCACGGGCCGCTAAGGGTGCAGATCCCCGCCCCGGGATCCAGCCGAACGCCGCAGCGGTCGAATTCCCGTTGCAGGAAGCGCCGGTCGAACGGCAGGTTGTGCGCCACGAGGACTCGACCGTGCAGCCTCCGGGCGAAGTCTCCGACGATCTCCTCGAAGGCGGGAGCGAGTTCCAGCATGGACGGGGTGATGCCGTGGATGGAGGAATGGCCGACATCCCGACCCGGCTGCACCAGGGTGTCGTATTCGTCCACGATCTCCCCGGTTTCCGGATGGAGGCGCACGGCGGCGACATCCACCACGCGATCGCTCCGGCGGAACCCGGTGGTCTCCACATCCACGACGACGAGCGGGGGCTGCTCCCGCGGCATCCCGGCCCCCTTCCGGATGACTTTCGAGCCGTCCCCCGGCTCAGCGCAGGAGCGCGCCCTGCTGCAGGCCCCGGAGGTGGTCGCGGAGGCGGGCGGCGCGTTCGAATTCGAGATCCTTCGCCGCCTTCTTCATTTCGCGGCGGAGCCGGGCGACTTCGCGCTCGAGGTCCTCGGGCCGGTCGGGCGGGGCCTGGAAGAGCCCCATCGCGCGGGCCCAGTCGTCTTCTTCTTCGGCCGCCGGCGAGGAGGCTTTCCCGACCAGACTGTCGGCGATTTCCTTGACGACGGTCTGCGGCTCGATGCCGCGCTCTTCGTTGTAGGCGCTCTGGAGGGCGCGGCGGCGGGCGGTCTCGGCGAGCGCGCGCTCCATGGAGCCGGTCTCGCCGTCGGCATAGAGGATCGCCCGGCCGGAGGCGTTCCGCGCCGCGCGCCCGACGGTCTGGATCAGGGCGCCCTCCGACCGCAGGTACCCCTCCCGGTCGGCGTCGAGGATGGCCACCAGGGAGACCTCGGGGAGATCGAGCCCTTCCCGCAGCAGGTTGATGCCGACGAGCACATCGAACTCGCCGAGACGGAGCGAGCGAAGCACCTGCACCCGCTCCAGCGTGTCGATGTCGGAGTGCAGGTATCGGCAGCGCACGCCCAGTTCATGGTAGTACTCGGTCAGGTCTTCCGCCATGCGCTTCGTCAGCGTGGTTACCAGGACCCGCTCGCCCTTCGCGACCGTCGCCCGGATCTCCCCGAGCAGGTCGTCCACCTGGCCGCCGGCCGGGCGGACCTCCACGCGGGGATCGAGCAGACCGGTGGGACGGATGATCTGTTCCACCACGACGCCGCCGGTGCTTTCGAGTTCGTAGGGCCCGGGCGTCGCCGAGACCGAGATCGTCTGCCCGACGCGGGTCTCCCATTCCTCGAAGGACAGCGGCCGGTTGTCGAGCGCCGAAGGCAGGCGGAACCCGTGTTCCACCAGGGTCCGCTTCCGCGCCCGGTCGCCGGCGTACATGCCGCGGACCTGCGGATAGGTCTGGTGGCTCTCGTCCACCACGATGATCGTGTCCCCGGGCAGGTAGTCCATGAGCGTGGGCGGCGGCTCGCCGGGCTTCCTGCCGGTGAAGTGGCGCGAATAGTTCTCGATGCCGTGGCAGTGTCCGGACTCGGCCAGCATGTCCAGGTCGAAGAGCGTGCGCTGCATGAGCCGCTGCGCTTCGAGGAGTTTCTCCTCGCGGAGCAACTTGGGGTGGTGTTCGTCGAGTTCTTCGCGGATCGTCCCGAGCGCCCGGCGGAGGTCCTGTTCGCGGGCGACATAGTGGGTTCTCGGAAACAGCGTCGCCCGGCGTTCGCTCTCGAGTTCCCGGCCGGTGAGCGGATCGAACCGGGCGATCCGCTCCACTTCGTCGCCGAAGAGCCGAATCCTCAGGCCGAGGTCCTCGTAACCGGGAACGATCTCCACGGTGTCGCCGCGCACGCGGAACCGGCCGCGTTCCAGCGAGTGGTCGTTGCGCTCGTACTGCATGTCCACCAGTTTGCGCAGCAGGGCGCGCCGCGAGGGGAACTCGGCGCCTTCCTCGAAGACCAGCAGCATCCCGTAGTACGCCTCCGGTGAACCGAGGCCGTAGATGCAGGACACGCTCGCCACGATGAGCACATCGCGGCGCTCGAAGAGCGACCGGGTGGCGGACAGCCGGAGCCGGTCGATCTCGTCGTTGATCGTCGCCTCCTTCTCGATGTAGGTATCGATCGCCGGGACATACGCTTCCGGTTGGTAGTAGTCGTAGTAACTCACGAAGTACTCGACGGCGTTGTCCGGGAAGAACGAGCGGAACTCCTGGTACAACTGGGCGGCGAGCGTCTTGTTGTGGGCGACCACCAGCGCCGGGCGGTTCACCGCCTCGATGACATTCGCCACGGTGTAGGTCTTGCCCGAGCCGGTGACCCCGAGCAATACCTGGTGCGGATCGCCGCGGTTCAGCCCCTCCGCCAGCGACTCGATCGCCCGGCCCTGGTCGCCTTTCGGTTCGAACCCGCTCGAGAGTCGAAACGGCTTCGAAGGGACGGGCCCGGGCAGGCCCGGACGGGCGAACGGGGCGGCGCGCTCGGCGGGGCCGGTGAACACCCGACCCGCCGGAGCCGCGGACGGCAAGCGGGCTCCGCGCCGAGTGGCCGGCGGTTACCCCGGCCGGCAGTCTTCGGCGCTCAGCCCGCGGAAGCCGAGCACCCGGACCATGGACTCATGCACCTTGACATCCGGCGTCGAGGCGCCGGAGGTGAGGCCGATGCGCACCGGGCCTTCCGGGAGCCAGCCCCGGGCGACCGCTTCGGGCACGGGCTGGCCGGGGGCGCCGTTCGTCCGGGCGCCGGCCGGACGGAACCGGATCTCTTCGGCGGAAACCAGGCAGGACGGCTCGGCGATGTGGTAGGTCGGGAACTTCTCCGCGCACAGGTGCGCGAGGTGCGCGGTGTTCGAGGAGTTGTAACCCCCGACCACCAGCATCAGGTCGAGATCCTCGCGCAGCAACTCGACGACCGCGTCCTGGCGGTCCTGGGTGGCGCTGCAGATCGTGTCGAACGAACGGAACCGCTCCGCGCATTCCTCTTCGCCGTACCGGCGCAGCATGGACTTCCCCAACTCCGCGGCGATCGCCAGGGACTCGCTGCCGAGCATGGTGGTCTGGTTGGCGAGTCCGATCCGACCGAGGTCCCGATCGGGGTCGAACCCTTCGGACACCGCCGGCCCGAACCGGTCGAGGAAGGCCGCGCGGTCGGGAGGCGGGTTTCCCGGAGCGCCGGCCTCGATGTACCGACAGACCGCGCGCGTCTCCTCCATGTCGCGGACGACCAGGTAAGCGCCGGCGCGAGAAACGGTGGCGCGGGTCTCTTCGTGGGCGTACTTCCCGTGGACCACGGAAGTGCGCCCGTCGCGCCGGTACCGCTCCACATTCTTCCAGACATTCAGCACGGAACCGCAGGTCGTATCCACCAGGATCGAGCCCCGGCGGCGCAGGGTTTCGAGTTCCTCGACCGCGACGCCGAAAGCCGGAAGCAGCACCACATCCACCGGGCCGAGCGAGGCGAACCGCTCCTCCGGCGAACCCTCACCATCGAGGAAGCGGACCCCCATCTCGGTGAGGCGGCGGTTCACATACGGATTGTGGATGATCTCGCCGGTGATGAACAGCAGCCGTCCGGGAAACCGGAGGCGCGCTTCGTAGGCGTACTCGACCGCCCGGTCCACGCCGTAACAGAAGCCGAACTCCGTCGCGAGTCGGAACAAGACCTCCCCGGCGCGGAGGCGGTGCCCGCACTCCCGCGCGAACCGGACGAGGTGGCCGGTGTAGTCGTGTTCGAGCGGCGCGGCGACTTCCTTCTTCAGCCCCAGCCCGCGCCGGTAGTGGACGCCCGGCGCCGGGGCGTCGGAGACGCCGCCCGCCGGGCCCGGAAGCGGGGGAGGCGCGCCGGCGCGGCCGCGCCGGGCGCCGGATTCGGCGGGCGCTGCGGCGGGCGGAACGGTCATCGGGCAGTCATCCGGACAGTCGTCCGGGCAGTCATCCGGGCAGTCATTTCGGGCGGCCCCGGATGATACTCCGCCGGCGGGCTTCCCCGGCCCGCTCCTGCTACAATCGGGGCGCTCATGCAGGATGTCCTGATCACCGGGCCGCGCAAGCGGCAGCCGAAGATCCTGGCCTATGTGGACTCGGGCAAGTGCTTCGGGCGCGGCTGCGAGATGTGCATCGCAGTGTGCCCGGTGCAGGACTGCATCACGCTGGTTCCCGACCCGGAACCGCGCTCCGCGGGGCAGGTCTGCGAAGTGAATGTGGAAACCTGCATCGGCTGCCAACTGTGCGCCAAGTTCTGTCCGCCGGACTACGACGCGGTGCACATGTTCCCCCACGACGAGGGGATCCGGCTGGCCGAAGAGCGCGAGCGCTCCTACGAGTACCGGCAGTACAAGAAAAAGCCGGGCGAAGCGCTCGCGCGTTAGCAGGCGGCGGGAAGGGCGCCCCGCCCTCCGCTCCTCGACCACCGGGTACCAAGTCGCCGGTCGGCGCTTCGCGCCGGCGAGCGCTCCCCGGATCTTCCCTGCGGGCTGCCGACGGTAGGCGTTCCGGCTCGAGGCGTTCCGGCTCGCCCCGGGCGCCGGGAGCGGCGGGAACTCGATCCCAGCCGCGAGGCCGGCGCCCTACCTTCCGTCGGCCGGTTCCGGGAAGCGGACGAAAGCGCCGCGTTCCGGCCCGGTGGAGACGAGGCGGATCGGCGTGGCGGAGAGTTCCTCGATCGTCTCCAGGTAGCGGCGGGCGCCGGCCGGGAGGTCGCCGAGCCGGGTCACTCCGCGGGTGGACTCGCTCCAGCCGGGCAGCGTCCGGTATTCCGGTTCGCAGCGGGCGAGCGCCTCGGGTTCGCCCGGGAACTCGTCCACCGGGTCGCCGTCGAGCCGGTAGCGGACGCCGACCCGCACTTCGTCGAGGCCGTCGAGCACATCCAACTTGGTGATCGCCAGTTCGTCGAGGCCGTTGATCCTCCGCGCGTAGCGGAGGACGACGCTGTCGAACCAGCCGCAGCGGCGGGGGCGGCCGGTGGTCGCGCCGAACTCGGCCCCGCGCTCCCGGATCCGCCCGTTCATCGCCTCGTCCATCTCGGTGGGGAGCGGCCCCTCTCCCACCCGGGTCTGGTAGGCCTTCGCCACGCCCAGCACCCGGCCGACCGCCCGGGGCCCGACCCCGGCGCCGACCGCCGCCCCGGCGGCGACCGCGGTGGAGGAAGTGACGAACGGGTAGGTGCCGTGGTCGAGGTCGAGCAGGCTGGCCTGCGCCCCCTCGAAGAGCACCCGCCCGCCGCGCTCGAGGATCCGGTGGACTTCCAGCGAGGTGTCCGCGATGAGCGGGAGCGCGCGCCGCGCGAACCGGTCGAGCAGCGCCCGCGCCGCCGCGGTCTCCTCCTCGGTCCTGGCCGCCGACCAGCCCAGCAGCGAGGCGCGCGCCTCCATCAGGCGCGCGAGCCGGGCGTCGCGGTAGTCGGGGCGGCGGAGGTCGTTCAGGCGCAGCCCGCGGCGGCCGGCCTTGTCCTCGTAGGCCGGGCCGATCCCCCGCCGGGTGGTGCCGATCCGGTGGGCGCCGAGCCGCTCTTCCTCCCGCGCCTCGACGGCGCGATGCACCGGCAGGATCACCTGCGCCCGGTCGGAGAGCAGCAGGCCCTGGCAGGGGTCGAGCCCGGCCGCCTCCAGCCCGTCGATTTCGGCGAGCAGGGCTTCGGGGTCCACCACGCAGCCGTTCCCCACGATGGAGCGGACGCCGGGGTGGAGGACGGCGGACGGCAGGAGATGCAGGATGAACTCGCGCCCGTCCACCACCACGGTGTGGCCGGCGTTGTGCCCCCCGCCGAACCGGACCACCGCGTCGAAGTCCGGCGCGAGCAGGTCCACGAACTTCCCCTTCCCTTCGTCGCCCCACTGGGTGCCGACGACCGCGACGCCGGGCATGTCGGTTCCCCTCGGGTCGCGGGCGGCCGGAGCGGAGTCGGGACGGGGGCGCGGTTCGCCGCGCTACTCGAGACCGAGCAGCGCCCGGATCTCTTCTTCGAGGCGCGGCGGCGTGCGCTCCGGGTGGAACCCGAGATGCCGCTTCCGCACCAGCCCGCTCCGGTCGGTCATGTAGGTGGTCGGCACCAGACTCACCCGGAACCCTTCGTCGGCCTCCACGGTCGAGATCAGGTTCGTGTAGGTCACCCCGTACTCGTCGAGGAACGCCTGCACCTCTTCGTCGGCGGGCAGCCCGTCGTCCACATGGAGGCCGACGACCACCAGGCCGTCCTCGCGGTAGCGGTCCTCCAACTCCTGGAAGAAGGGCAAGGACACCCGGCAGGGGCCGCACCACACCGCCCAGAAGTCGAAGACCACGACCTTCCCCTCGAACCCGCGCAGGGAGACCCGGTTCCCGGCGAGGTCGCGGAGCGAGACATCCGGGGGCGGCTGCCCGATCACGCCCCGCCGGCGTTCGGTCTCCTGCCCGGGGGCCGGGGCGGTCGCCGGCCCTTCCGCGGCGGCCGCGGACCCGGCGGCGAACGCGGCGGGCAGCAGTCCGGCCGTCAGGCGGACGGCGGGGAGGAACGGTCTCACGCGGGGGTCGAAACCGCGGCGACGGGCGCTTCCCGCTCCGCGAGCCACCGCTCGCAGGCGATCGCCGCCATGCACCCGGTCCCGGCGGCGGTCACCGCCTGCCGGTAGGTGGCGTCCATCACATCGCCGCACGCGAACACCCCTTCCACCGAGGTCGTGGTGGCCCCCGGATCCACCTTCACATAGCCGGTGGGTTCGAGGTCGAGTTGGCCGGCGAAGATCGCGGTGTTCGGCTCGTGGCCGATGGCCACGAACAGCGCCTCCACCGGAAGGTCGGTCAGCGCGTCCGTCTTCCGGTTCCGGATCCGCGCGGCGGTCACCCCGTCCTCGTTCCCCAGCACTTCCTCGACCACGCTGTCCCAGATGAACCGGATCCCGGGATGGGCCTTCGCCCGGTCCCCCATGATCCGCGAGGCCCGGAGTTCGCCGCGCCGGTGGATCACATGGACGGTGGTGGCGAACCGGGTGAGGAAGAGCGCCTCCTCCATCGCGGTGTCGCCGCCGCCGACCACCGCCATCTCCTTTCCCCGGTAGAGCGCGCCGTCGCAGGTGGCGCAGGCCGAGACGCCGCGGTTCAGGAACTTCTTCTCGGACTCCAGCCCGAGCCAGCGCGCGCGGGCGCCGGTGGCGGCGATCACCGACTCCGCGAGGATCGTCCCTCCGCCGACGCGCACCCGGAACGGACGCGAGGAGAAGTCCACCGAGTCCGCATCGACCAGCCGCACTTCGGTCCCGAACCGCTCCGCCTGGTCGCGGAACAGGGCCATGAGTTCGTACCCGGTAACCCCCTTCGGGAAGCCGGGGTAGTTCTCCACATCGGTGGTCAGCATCAACTGCCCGCCGGGGAGCATCGTCGGATCGAGTCCGGCGCCGGCGAGGAGGAGCGGCTCGAGCCCGGCGCGCGCGGCGTAGATCGCGGCGGTGTATCCGGCGGGGCCGCTGCCGATGATGACGAGGCGGCGGACGGGGTCGGGCACGAGCGGCGGGCGAGACTAGCACCAACCCGGCGGCCCGCCGCCTTCGGGAGCGGTGGCGCGGGAGAGCGCGGCGTAGGCCTCCACCGGAAGGCGCTGGGGGCGGGTCCCGGGGTCGAGACCGAGCCGCGAGACGGCGGCCCCGACCCGCTCCCTCAGGCTCTCGTCGGGGAGCCGGAGGACGGCGTTCCCGAGGGTCTTCCTCCGGTGCCGGAAGAGGTCGCGCACCAGCGACCGGAAGTGGGCCGAGTCGCCGACCGCGGGCGCGTCGGGCCTCGGGAGCAGCCGGACCACGGAAGCCACGACCCGCGGCCGGGGGCGGAACGCCGCCGGATGGATGCGGAACAGGATCCGGGGGCGGAGCGCCTGCTGCACGACGACGGAGAGCGCCCCGTACTCGGGGTCGCCGCACCGGGCGGCGACCCGCGCGGCGACCTCGCGCTGCAGGGTGAGGGTGAAACTCGAGAACGGCGCTCCGGCGGCGCCCGCCTCCAGCAGGCGGAGCAGCAGCGGCGAACCGACCGAGAACGGCAAGTTCCCGCAGACCGGGACCGGGAGCGGCGCCCCGAACCCGGCGAGCGCCGCGGCGAAGTCGAAGTCGAGCGCGTCCGCGGTGACGAGCCGGAGACGGTCGCCGAAACCCCGCGTCCGCGCCCTCTCGGCCAGCGCGGCAGAAAGCCGGGGGTCGAGTTCGACCGCCAGCACCCGGGCGCCGGCGGCGAGGAGCGGCAAGGTGATCGCCCCCCGACCCGGCCCGATTTCCACGACCCAGGGGCCGCCCTCCGGCGGAGAGCCGCCCTCCGGCGGAGAGCCGCCCTCCGGCGGAGAGCCGCCCTCCGGCGCGCCGGCCCGGAGCACCGCCGCCGCGAACCGCTCGGCGACGGAACGGTCGTGGAGGAAGTTCTGACCCCGCGACCGGGTCGGGAAGAACCTCCGGGGCGCGGTCCCGGTCACCGGCGCCGGCCCCGACCCGCCGCGCCCGACCTCGACCACCCGCCGGCCGCCGGTCGATGCGGAGAGCGCCCCGCCGGGAAACCGAACGCGGACTTCATGGCGTTCCGGCAGGGCGGGCCTGGCGGTGCGTTCTCCCCGCGGCCCGACACAGTTGAAGCATCACTTTAGGTTTGTTAGCCTATATTCCCGCGTATCAGTTACTTCGGGGGATGTCCGACCTGACTCGAAACCGACGCCCCGGAGGACCTGTCGAACGGTATCGGAACCGGGAGCGGGCCGTGAACCATGGAAATCGCCGCCGCCCTGCTGCTGGGGGCGCTGCAGGGTCTGACGGAGTTCCTGCCGGTGTCGAGTTCGGGACACCTGGCGCTCGCCCGGTCGCTGCTGCCGGCGGGCGCGCTGTCCTCGCCGGGCATCCTGTTCGAGGTCGTCGTCCACCTGGGGACGCTGGCCGCGGCGCTGGCGCACCTGCGCCGCGAGGTGGCCGCGGTGGCTAGGTCGCTCCTCCCGCGGGCCGCCGGCCCGGCCGGGGACGCCGCGCGCGGCCACCGGCGGCTGGCGTGGCTGCTGCTGGTCGCGGCCGCCCCGGCGGGGGCGGCCGGCATCCTCTTCGCCGGCCCCGCGCGCTCCGCCTTCGCCGGCCCGGAGGTCGCCTCGCTCGGCCTGCTGGCCACCGGGGCGGTGCTGCTCGGCTCGCGGCGTCTCGTGGCGCGGGATCGCGCCGCCGGGGACGGGGCGTCTCCGGCAACGGCGGCGGCAGACGCCGCGCCGAAGAGCGCCGGGGACGCGCTCCGGATCGGGCTCGCCCAGGCCGCCGCCATCCTCCCCGGGGTCTCCCGCTCCGGGATGACGATCGTCGCCGGGCGGATGCGCGGCATGACCGGCGGCGCCGCCGCCCGGTTCAGTTTCCTGCTGTCCGCGCCGGTGATCGCCGGCGCGGCGGTGGTCGAAGGAGCGAGCGCGTTCTCCGGCGGCGCTCCGGCCGGCGCCGGGGCGGCGGGGACCTGGGCCCTCGAACTGGCGCTCGGCTTCGCCGCGGCGTTCCTCTTCGGGAGCGCGGCGCTCCGCTGGGTGTTCCGGTGGCTGGCCCGCGAGCGCTTCCACCAATTCGGTTGGTACTGCCTTTCGCTGGGAGGGATCGGTGTCGGTCTTTCGGGCGCTTAGGAGCCTCTTCGCCCACCGGTGGGCGGCGGCGGTGGCGCTCTTCACCGCCGGCGCCGCGCTCCTGCTGGCCCTCGTCTCCCACTCGGCGGCCGACCCGGTGCCGCTGCTCACCGCCCGCGCCGGCGGCGCCACCGCGAACTGGCTGGGGCCGGCCGGCGCGTTCCTCTCCGAGGCGACGCTGCGGCTGTTCGGCGTCGTGGGTTTCCTCGTCCCGGCGGCGTTCCTCCACGCCGGCCGGAGGCGGCTCCACGCGCCGGCCGAGCCGGCCGACCCGGACCCGGCGGCGCTCCGGGCGGTGATCCTCTCGAGCCTCCTGGTCAGCGTGACCGGCCTCGCCGCCCTCGCCGGGCAACTGCTCACCGGCGGCGTCCCGGGCCGCGGGCTCTGGGGCGGGTATGTGGGCGCGCTGCTCGCCTCGTCGCTCTCGAACGCGCTCCATCCCTCCGGGGCCGGGCTGGTGCTCCTCGCGCTCGGTTTCATCAGTTACGGGGCGCTGGTCGGCTGGGACTTCCGCCGGGCGGAAGCGACCGAACCGCCCGCCCCGGCGCCGACGCCGCCCGAACCGGCGCCGGCCGGTTGGCCGGCCCGGCTCCGGCAGCGCTGGGGTTCCTGGCGGGAGCGCCGCGCCCGCCGGGAGAAGGCCCGGCGGTTCGTGGCGCGCATCCACCGGCGGCCGCGCCGCTCCCCCGAGGAGCCGCCGGAGGGATCCGGACTCGAGGACGGCGCCGCGGAAGAGGCGACCGCCGGGGAAGAGGCGGAGGCCTCCGAAAGCGGTTGGGCCGACGGGGAGGACTCGACGGACCCGCCCGCCCCGAAGCCGCGGCCGGCGGAGCAGCCGGCCCTCCTCTCCGCGGCGCCGGCCGCCGCGAGGAAGAAGGGCGCCCGGAAGGCGCCGGCCGCCGACGCTCCCGCGCAGTGGAAACTGCCGTCCCTGCAGTTGCTCACCCGGCGGACGGCCCGTTCCGCGCCGGCCCAAAAGGCGCTCGAGGCGCGCCGCGGCGCCCTCGAAGCCGCCTGCGCCGAATACAAGGTGCGGGGGGAGGTGGAGCGCATCCGGCCCGGCCCGGTGGTCACCACCTTCGAGTTCCGGCTCGGCGAGGGGGAGACCCTGCGCAAACTCAGCAGCCGCCACGAGGAGATCTGCATGGCGCTCCACGCGCCGGCGATCCGGGTGGAGCGGGTTCGCGGGAAGGGCGTCGTCGGGATCGAGGTGCCCAACGAGGAACCGGCGGTGGTCGGACTCCGCGAAGTCCTGGAGTCGCCCGAGTTCCAGGAGGAGGCCGGCGCCCTCCCCGTGGGGATCGGCCGGCTGGTGAACGGACGCCCCCTCGTCCGGGACCTGGCGGAGATGCCGCACCTGCTGGTGGCCGGGGCCACCGGCGCCGGGAAGTCGGTGCTCATCAACACCCTGCTCTGCTCGCTGCTCGCGCGCCGGACCCCCGACGAACTCCGGCTGATCCTCATCGACCCGAAGCGGGTGGAACTGCGCCCCTACCGGGACCTCCCGCACCTGCTCACGCCGGTGATCCTGGAGCCGGAGAAGGCGAAGAATGTCCTCTTCCACGCCTGCCGGGAACTCGACCGGCGGACGCGGGTGCTGGAGCAGCACGGGATGCGGAACATCGCCGGCTACAACCAGTACTGCCGGCAGGCGGCGGAGGCGCAGTCCGGGAAGCGGGGCAAGAAGGGTGCGGAGCCGGAGGAACTCCCGCAGCCGCTGCCCCGCCTGGTGATCGTGGTGGACGAGTTGGCGGACCTCTTCATCCACGCCCGGGCCGAAGTGACCCCTTCCATCCAGCGGCTGCTCAGCCTGGGGCGGGCCGAGGGCATCCACCTGGTGCTCGCCACCCAGCGCCCCTCGACCGACATCGTGAGCGGGACGCTCAAGGCGAACCTGCCCACCCGCATCGCCTTCCGGGTGGCCAGTTATGTGGACTCGCGGACGATCCTCGACCGCACCGGGGCGGAACTGCTGCTCGGCAAGGGGGACATGCTCATGATGCGCCCCGGCGCCGACCTGCCGCGGGCGCAGGGGGCGCTGGTGGACGAGAAGGAAGTCGGGCGGCTCACCCGGTTCTGGGCGAACCAGGGGACGCCGGCGCTCGACGAGGGAATGCTCGTCGCCGAGGAGGAGGCCGGGGGCGGGAACGGCGTGCGCCAGGCGGCCGGCGCCGGGGACGCCTCCGCGAAGCCGTCCGGGGGGGACGCGCTGCTGCCGCAGGCCCGGGAGTTCATCGTCCGCGAGCAGAAGGCCTCCACCTCGATGCTGCAGACCGAAATGGGGCTCGGCTACCAGCGGGCGCGCCGCATCATCGCCGACCTGGAGCGGCAGGGCGTGGTCGGCCCGCAGAAGGGCGCCCAGCCCCGCGAGGTCCTGGTCCAGGAGTAGTCCGATGCGGATCCCCACCCGTTTCCTCGCCGCCGCCGGCCTCTTCGCCGCGGCGCTCTCGTTCTGCTCCGCCGCCCCCGCGCCGGCGGCCGAGAGCGCCAAGCGGCTCTACGAGACGGCGCGCACCGAGGAGGCGCGGCTTCGCCAGTCGGCCTCCGCGAAGCGGTCGCGCTCGGCGTGGGCGCGGGTGGGGCAGAAGTACCACGCGGTGGTCCGGGCCTATCCCCGGAGCGGCTACTGCGACGACGCGCTCTACTACCAGGGCGGCGTGTACCGGGACGCCGCGGAGCGGTTCGACGACCGGGAACTCGCCGCGAAGGCGCGGGACGCGTTCGCCCTGCTGAGCCGGGGCTATCCGTCGAGCAAGTGGGCGGCGAAGGCGCTGCTGGAGCAGGTGCGGCTCCACGCCGGGAGGCTCGACGACCCGGCGGCGGCCCGGCGGGCGGCCGAGCGCCTGAAGCGGCTCGCGCCGGACGCCCCCGAAGCGCGGCTCGCGGCGGAGGCTCTGGCCGGTCCGCCCGCCGCGCCGGCCCGCTCGCCCGACGAGCCCGAAGACGCGCCCGATGACGGGCCCGACCGGCCGGCGGGCCGGTTGGCGAAGCCGGCGGAGACGCGCCGGGTGGCCGACCGGCCGGCGGCGTCGGCCCGGAAGGCGCCGGCCCGGCCGTCGAGCGGCGCGGCCGCCGGCAGGACGACCGGAGGGGCGACCGGGACGGTGGACAACATCCGCCACTGGGTGGGGGAATCGCACACGCGGGTGGTCATCGACCTCAGCCGCGAGGTCCCGTACACCGAGGGGCGGCTGCGGAACCCGGACCGGGTCTTCTTCGACCTGCGCGGGGCGGTGCTCTCCGAGGAACTCCTCCACCGCGAATTCCCGATCGACGGCTCCCACCTGCAGCGGATCCGGGTCGCGAACCACGACGCCGGCGTGGTGCGGGTGGTGCTCGACCTGGCGAGCATCCGGGAGATGTCCGTCTTCGGGCTGCCCGACCCCTACCGGCTGGTCATCGACATCCACGGCGCTCCGCTCCGGGTCGCGCGGGCGGACGGCGCCGCGCCGGCGTCCGGGGAGGCACCCGCCTCCGGGGCGGCGGCAGCGAACGCCGGAAACCCGTCCCCGGAGGACGCGGCCGCCGCGGCGCCGACGAGCAGCGGCGGGGGGTATTCGCTCGCCCGGCAACTCGGCGCCAATGTGAAGCGCATCGTGGTGGACGCCGGGCACGGCGGGAAGGACCCGGGCACCCGGTCCGGGAGCCTCCGCGAGAAGGACATCGTCCTGGACATCGCGAAGCAGGTGGAGAAGGAACTCACCGCCCGGGGCTTCGAGGTGGTCATGACCCGGGACGACGACGAGTTCGTGCCGCTGGAAAAGCGCGCCTTCATCGCCAACGACTCCGGCGCCGACCTGTTCCTCTCCATCCACGCGAACGCCGCGCGGAACAGGCGCGCCCGGGGGCTCGAGACCTTCTACCTGAACCTCGCCGACTCGCCGGAGGCGGAGGAAGTCGCGGCGCGGGAGAACGCCACCGCGAATGTGCGGATGGCGGACATGCCGAAACTCATCGAGCAGATCATGAACAACAACCGCATCGAGGAGTCGCGGGAACTCGCCGGCGCCATGCAGCAGAGCATGGCGATGCGCGTGCTGGGCCGGGAGGAGCACCCCCTGAACCGGGGGGTGAAGACCGCCGGCTTCCATGTCCTGCTCGGCGCGAAGATGCCGGCGATCCTGGTGGAGGTCGGCTTCGTGAGCAACCGCGCGGAGGCGAAACTCCTGAGGACCGAGCCCCACCGGAAAAAAATCGCCGTCGCCATCGCCGACGGGGTCGCGCGGTACCTGACCGGACTGGGCCAACCCACCGCGACGACGGCCGCCGGCGCCCCCTCACCGCCGCGGTAGGTCGCCTCCGGGCCGCGGCGGCGGCGCGGCGCCGCGTGGTGCCGGGGGGCGGAATCGAACCGCCGACACAAGGATTTTCAGTCCTCTGCTCTACCGTCTGAGCTACCCCGGCGCGGGAGCGGGCGCGCGGCCGCGCGGGCCGGGCGCAGCCGGTTAGTCTCGCACAAGGCGCGGCGGCGCCCCGCCGGCGGGAGGCGGCGTTCCGCGCGCGCCCGGCGCGGATCGCCGCCCCGGTCAACGCCCCGGAGCGCGCCGGCTACGCGCCGGCGGCGTCGGCCTCGGGGGCCTTCGGCGAGATCCCCATCGCCTGCCGCACCTTCCCGGTGATCTCGGCGAGCAGCGGCTCGTCCTCGAGCAGCCGGTTCCGGACCTTCTCCCGGCCCTGGCCGATCTGTTCGCCGCCGTAGGAGTACCAGGCGCCGCTCTTCTCGATGATGCGTTCCTTGACGGCGATGTCCATGAGGTCGCCGATCCGGGAGATCCCCTCGCCGTAGCGGATGTCGAACTCCGCCTGGCGGAACGGCGGCGCGACCTTGTTCTTCACGATCTTGATCCGGGTGCGGTTCCCGACGGTCACATCGCCGTCCTGGAGTTTCCCGATCCGGCGGATGTCCACCCGCACCGACGAGTAGAACTTGAGCGCCCGGCCGCCGGTGGTCACCTCCGGGTTGCCGTAGGAGACGCCGATCTTCTCCCGCAACTGGTTGATGAACACCAGGCAGGTGGAGGACTTGGAGACGATCCCGGTGAGTTTGCGGAGCGCCTTGGACATGAGCCGCGCCTGCAGCCCGACCTGGGCGTCCCCCATCTCGCCGTCGAGTTCGGCCCGGGGGACGAGCGCCGCCACCGAGTCCACGACCACGACATCCACCGAGCCGCTCCGGACCAGCGTCTCCGTGATCTCGAGCGCCTGTTCGCCGTCGTCCGGCTGGGACACCAGCAGGTCGTCGATGTTCACGCCGAGCGCCCGGGAGTACACCGGGTCGAGGGCGTGCTCGGCGTCCACGAAGGCGGCGATCCCGCCCCCGTCCTGGGCGGAGGCCACCACATGGAGCGCCAGGGTGGTCTTGCCGGAGGACTCCGGGCCGTACACCTCGACGACGCGGCCCCGCGGGAAGCCGCCCACGCCGAGCGCGGCGTCCACCGAGAGCACGCCGGTGGGGATCGCCGAGATGTCCAGGGAGTCGTTGGAGCCGAGCCGCATCACGGCCCCCCGGCCGTGCTGCTTTTCGATCTGCTGCAGGGCGATGTCGAGCGCGGAGGCGCCGCGCGCGGCGCCCTTGGCTTTGGTTTCCTTCGGCATCAGGGTCGGAGCCTCCCGGCTCCCTTGGGGGTTGGGCCGGCGCCGGTCGGTTCGCTTCCGAACCGGCGGCGCCGGGCAGGCGGAAAACGGCGGAATTCCGGGAGGAACCCCTCCGCTGCCGAATACTGAACGGATGACGAACGATTTCTGCTCGCGAAACCGCCGTTTCGGGCCCGATTTCGGATAAGTCGTCGAAATCGAGCCCCGCTCCGCCCCGCCGGCCGGGAATCGGCGGGCGCTCCGCGCCGGCGGGCCGGGCCATTCGGGGGCGGCGAGGAACGGACGGGTAACGGACGGGCGCGTCAGGCGGAGGCCGCCTCCGCCCCGCCCCGGTAGTCGTGGAAGCCGCGTCCGGTCTTCCGCCCCAGCCGGCCGGCGTCCACCAACTGCACGAGCAGCGGGGAGGGCCGGTAGCGGGGGTCGCCGTACCCGGCCTGCAGCACCCGCAGGATGTCCAGCACCACATCCAGCCCGATCAGGTCGGCGAGCGCGAGCGGCCCCATCGGGTGCCGCATCCCCAGTCGCATGATGCGGTCGATGTCCTCCGCGGTCCCGACGCCCTCGTGGAGCGCCGAGACCGCCTCGTTGATCATCGGGATGAGCACGCGGTTCGCCACGAACCCGGGCGCGTCGTTCACCCGGCAGGGCGTCTTGCCGAGCCGGCGGGCCAGCGCCATGGTCGTCTCGCAGGTTGCGTCGGAGGTCCCGAGGCCCCGGATGACTTCGACGAGTTCCATCATCGGGACCGGGTTCATGAAGTGCATCCCGATGAACCGGTCGGGCCGGCCGGAGGCCGCGCCCAGCCGGGTGATGGAGATGGACGAGGTGTTGGTCGCGAGGACGGCGGCGTCGGCGAGCAGCGGTTCGAGGTCGGCGTAGAGGGCCCGCTTCAGCGCTTCGTCCTCGACGATCGCTTCCAGGACGAAGCCGGAATCGGCCGCCGGGTCGAGTTCCGTTCGCGGGGTGATTCGCGCCAGCGCCGCCTGCGCCTCCGCCTCGGTGAGGGTTCCCCGCCGGGCCTGCCGCGCCAGGTTCTTCTCGACTGCGGCGAGCCCCCGGGCGAGCAACTCCTCGCTGAGGTCGACGAGGCTCACCGCGAACCCGGCGGCGGCGAAGGCGTGGGCGATCCCGTTGCCCATCGTGCCCGCCCCCACCACGGTGACCGGCCAGGGCGCCGCTCCGCCGGCTTCGAGCGCGCCGGGTTCCGGCGTCTTCGCGTCAGGCATCTTCTTCCCCTCCGGGGGCATTTTCTTCCCCTCCGGGGGCAATTCCTTCCGCTCCGGGGGCAATTCCTTCCCCTCCGGGGGCGACTTCCACCCCCAGGGCGAGGCCGTTGCCGCCTCCGAGACACAGCGTGGCCACCCCCCGGCCCCCGCCCCGGGCGGCGAGCCGGTGCAGCAGGGTCACCAGGATGCGGGCGCCGCTCGCCCCGATGGGGTGGCCGAGCGCCACCGCGCCGCCGCTCGGGTTCGTCCGGTCGTCGGGCAGGCCGAGTTCGCGCTTCACCGCGACCGCCTGCGCCGCGAACGCTTCGTTCAACTCGAAGAGGGCGACTTCGTCGAGCCGCCAGGACAGCCGGTCGAGCAGCGCGCGGACCGCGGGCGCCGGGCTCATCATCACCCACTGCGGGGCGACTCCGGAAATCGCCTGGCCGACGACCCGGCCCAGCCGGCGGAGGCCGAGCCGGCGCGCCGCCGCGTCGGAAGCCACGACCAGCGCCGCCGCGCCATCGTTCATCCCCGGCGCGTTCCCGGCAGTGACCCGGCCGTCCTCCCGGAAGACGGGCCGGAGCGCCGCGAGCCGCTCCTCGGAAGTGTCCGGTCGAACGGCTTCGTCGCGGCGCACCACCACGGTCTCCTTTCGCCGACGGACTTCCACCGGGACGATTTCCGCCTCGAACTCCCCCGCCTCCGTCGCCCGCGCGGCGCGGCGGTGGCTCTCGGCGGCGGCGGCGTCCATCTCCTCGCGGCTCACGCCGTACCGGTCGGCGACCCGCTCGGCGGTCTCGCCCATGTGGACCCCGGAGAAGGCGTCGGTCAGGCCGTCCCGCAGGAGCGCGTCCTCGACCGGCGCGTCGCCCAGCCGGGATCCGCCCCGGAGCGCGCGGAGCAGGTGCGGCGCGTTCGACATGGACTCCATGCCCCCGGCGACGACCACCTCCGCGTCCCCGGCGAGGATCGCCTGCCGGGCCAGCATCACCGCCTTGAGGCCGGAACCGCAGACCTTATTGACGGTGAACGCGCCTACCGTCTCCGGCAGGCCGGCGCCGAGGGCGGCCTGGCGCGCCGGGTTCTGCCCGGCCCCGGCGGTCAGGACCTGGCCGAGGACCGCTTCGTCCACTTCCTTCGGGTCGGCCCCGGCCCGGGCGACCGCCTCCTTCACCACCAGGGCGCCGAGTTCCGTCGCCGGGAGCGGAGCGAGGGCGCCGCGGAACCGCCCGACCGGCGTGCGCGCGGCGGAGCAGATCCACACCGGCGGCGCGGCGGCGGAGGCGGCGGTCGCTGACACGGTGCGGGGCAGGAGGAGGGGGATCGGGGCGCGGGGAGGATCGCCGCGGACGGCGTCAGTTGTTCCCGGCGGGCAGGGAAGCGGTCGGTTGGGAATTCGTTTGGGAAATCGGCCGGGCCGCGGCCCCCGCCTCTCCGCCGGGACCGGCGGGAGACCGCTTCGCGGGAAAGACCACCCGGAGCCGAAGCGGCGCCCCGGGAAGGCGGCAGGCGGTCAGCAACGCCCGGCAGAGCGGCTTCCGCGCCCGGGCCAGCGCCGCGGCCGCCTTCCGGTCACGGGCGCGGAGGGTGACCACGCCCCGGTCGAACGCGACGGGAAACGCCGCGTCGGCGAGATCGGGGAACTCGGGCGCCAGCGCGTCCCGCCACACCTCGCGAAGCAACTCCAGGTCGAGCAGCCGCCCGAGGAAGGCGCCCGGCAAGGCGGTCGAGAGCAACTCGCCGACCGCCACCGGATCCCGCCGCCCGGGCCCGGGCCCGCGGGCGCCGGCGACTCCGGCCGCCGCCCGCCCCTGAGGCCGCGCCCGCCGGGCGGGCGGCGGCGCTGACCGCCGGGCTGACCGCCGGGCTGACCGCCGGGCTGACCGCCGGTGAGACGCCGAAATAAGGACCCTCGTTTCCCGTTTCACCGAACGGCGGGATCGTATCGCGGCCCGCGCCGCGCGCCGACTCCCGCCGGGAGGGCCGGCCGGGCGGGGCGCGCGGGGCGGCTGGTATAGTCGCGGGCTCGCTGAAACCCTGACTTGGAGGGTCCGTCCCTCCGAACCGGAGGGAATGGCCATGTCACCAAAAAGGACTCCCGGCGCTCCGCCGCCTCCGGCGGAGACCGAACCACCCGCCGGTTTCGAGCGCCCAGTCGGTTCCGCTGCCGGCGAGACCCCGGGCGAGACGCCGAGCGCGTTTTCGCGCCGGGCGTTCCTCCGGGGCAGCGCCGCCGCCGGAGCGGTCTCGAGCGGCCTCCTCCCGACCTTCGCCGACTCGGCGGAGGCGCAGGATGGGGCGGAGATCGCCGGGCCGGGGCCGGTGGACATGGCGTTCCGGATCAACGGCAAGGCGCATGTCGCCACCATCGAGCCCCGGGTCACGCTCCTCGACGCGCTCCGGAACCACCTCGACCTCACCGGGTCGAAGAAGGTGTGCGACCGGGGAACCTGCGGCGCCTGCACCGTGCTGGTGAACGGCCAGCCGATGTACGCCTGCTCCGTGCTCGCCATCGAGGCCCAGGGGCAGGAGATCACCACGGTCGAAGGGCTGGGCAGCCCGCAGGACATGCACCCGATCCAGCAGGCGTTCGTGGACCACGACGCCCAGCAGTGCGGTTTCTGCACCCCGGGTTTCGTGGTGGCCTGCGCCGCGCTGCTCGACCGTCATCCGAACCCGGACCGGGACACCGTGCACCGGGAACTCGGCGGCAACCTCTGCCGCTGCGGCACCTACGCCGGAGTCCGCGCGGCGGTGGCCCAGGCCGCCGGAGGAGGGGCCCATGCCTGAGTACACCTGGCCGGCGGCTTCCGACCGCCGACTCATCGGCTCCCGGCTGAGCCGGCTGGACGGCCCGGTCAAGTCCACCGGGAAGGCGAAGTACGCCTACGACATCAACCGGCGCGGAATGCTCTGGGCGACGATGGTCCAGAGCCCGCACGCCCACGCCCGCATCACCGCGATCGACACCTCGGCCGCGGAGGCGACGCCCGGCGTGGTGAAGGTCCACCTCATCCAGGAGGTGGGCGCCGAGATCCAGTGGGCGCACGACGAGATCGTGGCGGTGGCCGCGACCTCGGAAGAAGCGGCCCGCGACGGCGCGGCGGCGGTGGTCGTCGAGTACGAGGTCCTGCCGCACTTCGTGGACGAGCGGCGGGTGGACGACGCCCCCGAAGCCCAGGCGGCGCAGGCGGAGACCACCGGCGACCCGGATGCGGCGCTCGCCGGGGCGGCCAGCCGGTCGAAGGGCTCGTACCACGCGGCGCAGATCGCCCACTGCTCCCTCGAGGCCCACGGCCAGGTCGCGGAGTGGCAGGACGACGAGACGGTGACCGTGTGGGCTTCGACCCAGGCGATCTCCGGAGTCGCGTCCCAACTCGGGGAGGCGGTCGGGATCCCGGCCTCGAATGTCCAGGTCGAGACCCAGTACATGGGCGGCGGCTTCGGCAGCAAGTTCAGCGCCGACCGCTGGGGCGTGGTCGGGGTGGAACTCGCCCGGATGACCGGCCGCCCGGTCAAGTTGATGCTCGACCGGAACCAGGAGGTCAGCGTCGCCGGCGCCCGGCCTTCGACCCACTCCGAGGTCGAAGCCGGCGCGGACTCGGGCGGACGGATCGTCGCCTGGAAGTCGAAGAGTTGGGGTTCGGGAGGGCCGGCCGGCGCCGGTTCGCCGCCGATCCCCTATGTCTTCGGGTTCGAGAACCAGACGCACGCGCATGTTTCGGTGCCGACGAACACCGGCCCGGCGCGCGCCTGGCGGGCGCCGAACCACCCGCAGGCCTGCTTCGTCACCATGCGGGCGCTCGACGACCTCGCCCACGCGGCCGGCATGGACCCGCTGGACTTCTTCCTGGAGAACATCGACCAGACCGGCGAGCGGGCGCAGGTGTACGCCGACGAACTGGAGAAGGGCGCCGAACTCATGGGCTGGCGGGAGCGCTTCCGGCCCCGGGGCTCCTCCTCGGGCGCGGTTCGCTCCGGCCTCGGGCTCGCCATCCACACCTGGGGCGGAAGAGGCCACCGAAGCAACTGCGAGGTGCTCGCCTACCGGGACGGCTTGGTGGAGGCCCGGATCGGCAGCCAGGACCTGGGAACCGGGACCCGCACGGTGATCGGGATGGTCCTGGCCGAGACCTTCGGCCTCCCCATCGAGGGGGTGAAGGTGACGATGGGCCGCAGCGTGCTGCCGGCCTCCGGGGCGTCCGGGGGCAGCACCACCGTCGGCGGCGTCAGCGGCTCCACCCGGCGCGCGGCGCTGAACGCCGCCGAGGCGGTGTTCGAGCGGATCGCCCCCGCACTGGGGACCGAGCCCGGCAACCTCTCGCTCGCCGACGGCCGCCTCCACTTCGCGGACGGCTCGCGGGAGGCGATGCCCTGGCGCGAAGCCGCGGCGCTCATCGGGGTGAACCCGGTGTCCGCGACCGGCGCCAATCCCGGGCCGGGGCAACTCACCGACAGCGGCGTCGGCGGCATCCAGATGGCCGATGTGAGCGTGGACCTGGAGACCGGCGTGGTCAGCGTCAACCGGCTGGTGGCCGTCCAGGACTGCGGGCTGGTGCTCGACCTGAAGACCGCCGAGAGCCAGGTGTACGGGGCGCTCATCATGGGCGTCACCTACGCCCTCACCGAGGAGCGCATCTTCGATCCGCACACCGGCCGGATGCTGAACGCCGAGATGGAGTTCTACAAGTTGGCCGGGATCGCCGATGTGGGCGAGATGATCGTCCACATGATGACCGGCCCCGGCTACGACGAACGCGGCGTGATCGGGCTGGGCGAGCCCCCGGTGATCGCGCCGGGCGCCGCCATCGCCAACGCGGCCACGAACGCCGCCGGCGTTCCGATCAACGAGATGCCGATGACCCCGGAGCGCGTGCTCGCCGCGCTCCGGGCGGGAGGAATGGCCTGATGCGCGCCTTCGAGTACGGAAGCCCCAAGACCGTCGCCCAGGCGGTCGAACTCCTCTCCGTCGAGGGGGCGGCGGCGCTCGGCGGAGGCACCGACCTGCTCAGCCTGATGAAGGACGGGGCGGCGGCGCCCTCCCGCCTCGTGAACCTGAAGGGGATCGCCGAACTCGCCGGCGCCCACCGGACCGCGGAGGGACTGCACATCGGCGCGACGACGCGCCTCGGACCGCTCGCGGACAACGGGGCCGTCCGGGAGTCGTACCCGGCGGTCGCGCAGGCGGTCGAGGCCATCGGCAGCCGCCAGATCCTCATGATGCGCACCGTCGGCGGCGACCTCTGCCACCGGCCGCGGTGCTGGTACTTCCGCGCCGGGTTCGGGCTGGTCCCGATGTTCGAGGGCCGCTCGATGGCGAAGACCGGCGACAACCGCTACCACGCGGTGTTCGGCAACGACGGGGACGCGGTGTTCGTGAGCCCGTCCACCTTGGCCCCGCCGCTGATCGCCCTCGGCGCCTCGGTCACCGTGGCCGGGCCGGACGGCGAGCGGACCCTGCCGCTCGAAGACCTCTACCGGACGCCGATGACCGGCGACGAGAGCGAGTTCACTCTGGGAGCGGCGGAGATCGTCACCGGGGTGACGATTCCGGAGGGGGCGTCGCAAAACGCCACCTACGCGGTCAAGAACCGCCAGGGCTTCGACTGGCCGCTGGCGACCGCTTCGGTTTCGGTGTCCGGCGGCTCCGCGCGGGTCGTCCTCGGGCAGGTGGCGCCCGTTCCGTGGCGGAGCGCTCCCGCGGCGGCCGCCCTCGCCGGCGGGCTGAGCGAAGCCTCGGCGGCGGCGGCCGGCGCCGCGGCGGCCGGCGAGGCGACCGCGCTCTCCGGCAACGGCTACAAGATCCAACTGGCGGAGGTCGCGGTGAAACGCGCCGCCCTCGCCGCCTTGGAGGGCTAGAGGCGATGGCCAAGAACACGACGACTCTCCCGGCCGCCGGCGCCGCGGCCGGCGCGAAGAGCGGCGTCCCCGGCGCCGCCGGACGCGCCGCCCACGCGATGTGCCACCGGCTCCGCTCGAAGGCCATGTACATGGATGTGGAGTACGACCCGAGCGTGCCCGGCGGCATCCCGGGCGACGGCTACTTCTGGTGCACCCACACGCAGAACTGCCTCGGCCCGGACGGGCGGGTGGCGACTCGCGAGCAGTGCAGCGAGGACGCCGGCCGCCCCTGCTTTGAGCGCGCCTACTGACCCTTCGCGGGCGGTCTTCCGCCCGCGCGCGGTCGTCCGCCGCCCGCCCCGGCGCGGCGGCGGGGAGTCCGGCCGGCGGTTGCTAGACTTGGCCGCCGGGCCGCGCCGCTCCGTCGCCGCCCTGCCCCTGCCCCTGACCCTGACCTCTGACCCTCTCGTCCCGATTCCCAGGAGTTCCCCCGCGATGAAGACCTCCCGACTCGCTCTCGCGCTGCTGCTCGGCGTCTCCCTCGGCGCCGCCTCCGCCGCCGCCGCCGGTGAAGCCGACGCTTCGCTCTCCGGCCTCTACCTCGAGGCGCGCACCGCCGATGTGTACGCCGGCCACTGCTTCGCCAACAGCGAAGTGGGCCTCACCGGGAAGGAAGCCGTCCTCGCCTGGAATGTCTCCGAAGGGCAGTACGAGGGCGTGGCGCTCGACGGGCTCACCGTGGTGGCGGTGGTGAAGGCGCAGGCCACGCTCGGCGACCCGCACGACGATCCCTACCCCGCGGACTCGGTGCTCATCGTGGACGACCGGGCGAACGCCGACCAGCGCGCCGCGCTGGTGCAGTTGGCCCACGACCTGGGCGGCCGACTGCTCGACAATGTGCTGTCGGTGAACGACGCCGCGGTGGAGGCCGACTTCGACAGCCGGCCCGGACACGCCTCGCTCACCGCCGGGGAACTCGTCGAACTGCGCACCCGGGCGCTGAGCCACGAGGATCACCTCTGCGGCAGCGAATTCGTGTACTACCCGCCGCTCACCGAGATCGCGGACGCGGTTCCGGCCTACACGGAAGCGCACGCGTTCCGCGGGGACGACTTCGACGCGACCTGGAGTTGCCCGCTCAAGCGGAGCGCCTTCGTCGGCAGTTTCGTTCGCTGACTCCGTCCGCCGACCCGTCCGGGCGCCCCGGTACTCCAAGCCCTGCTTCCGGGCGCTGTCTCCGCGTAGAGGCCCGGTGACCGTCGCGCGCCGCGCCGCGGCAGTTCGTTTCCTCCCGTTCGCCGCGGCGGCCGTTCTCGCCGCGGCCGGCGCGTTCGCCGCCGACCAACCGACGCTCGGCGACGCGGGCGGCCCGCCGCCGGCGGAAGTCCCCGACGAGATCCGCCCGGCGCTCGGGGAACGGGGCGTTTCGGTGACCCTCTCCGAGGGGGCGAAACTCGAGTTCTGGTTCGTGGACGACCAGCCCGGCGGGGAGGGAGCGGTCCCCGGCGCGACCTTCCCCGGGCTCGAAGTGGGAACGCTGGTGGGAGTCGTCGCGCTCCACGACGCCTGGCGCGACTACAAGGGGAACCGGATCGAGCCCGGCCTCTTCACCATGCGGTACGGCACCCGGCCCGAGGACGGCAACCACATGGGTGTCTCCGTCCACCTCGACTTCGTGCTCCTGGTGCCGGTGGAAGAGGACACCACGCTCGAAGTGGACTGGGCGCAGGCCGACCTGAACCTGATGAGTTTCGCCGCCACCGGCATCGGCCACCCGGCGGTGATGAGCCTGGCCCCCAACTGGGAAGGCGTCACCGAGACCGCGCTCTTCGAAGACGACGCCGAAGGCTGGGCGCTCGCCCACACCTGGGACGACCTGACTCTCGGCTTCGTGGTGGAGGGCGAAGGCGAGCACTGAGAACGCCGGCGCCGGAGTCGCAGCGCTGCTGCTCGCGGCCGGCGCCTCCCGGCGCATGGGTCGCCCGAAGGCCCTGCTGCCCCACCCGGACGGCAGCGGCCGGAGCGTCATCCGGGTCCTCGCGGAGACCTTGGGCGCGGCGGGGCTCTCGCCGGTCTTCGTCGCGCTCGGGTGCGCCCGGGCCGAAGTCGCCGCGGAACTGGGCGGAGTCCGCGCTCCCGTGGCGCCCGTCCTCAATCCCGCCTGGCGATCCGGGATGCTGTCGTCGCTGAAGGCCGGGGTACGGGCGGCGGCGGCTCATCCGGAGGTCGAGTGGGCGCTGGTTGCCCTGGTGGACCAGCCGTTCCTGTCCGAGGCCTTGGTCCGGCGGCTCACCGAACGCGCGTCGGCCGCGCGCGGGTCCGGAGAGCCGCCGCCCGCCGCCGTCGCCCCCGTGGATCCGGAGCGCCGCCGGGCCGGCCGGTTCGGCCACCCGATCCTCCTCTCCCGCCGCCTCTTCCCCGAGGTGCTCGCCGAGAGCCCCCGCACCCCGGAGGACGAAGACCGGGGCGCGCGCCGCGTCCTCGCCCGCCACTCCGCCGAAGTCGCCCTCGTCCCCGCGGCCCCGCGCGAACTCGCCACCATGGAGACTCCCGAGGACTACGCCCGCTTTCGACTCCCCAGATCGTCTCCGCAATTCGGCGCAGCACCCTAAGCCGACCGACAGCGGTGTTTTCTTGCGTTTCTCGCAGGAAAACTGCATAATGTCTCCCGTAACCGGCTCGCTGAAGCGTGGGCACGGCTCTCCGGCGTCAGACACACTAGGCCGACGCCCGTCCCGTGCTGTCGCTCTTCGGCCATCGGTCGCACTTCGTGGCACCTTGGGTCAAGAGGCCCGCGAATAAACACGGGAACGAGGAAATCCGCTCATGCTGGTGGCCTTCGCGCTTGAAAACTACGCCTGCTTTCGTGACCGGCAGGAGGTGAACACTCACGCCATCCCGCGCACAAGCGATGTTCACGCCTTCAGCAGCGACTGCCCACAGGCTCCTCGGTTGAACCGGGTGACCGCGATCTACGGTCCCAACGGCAGTGGTAAGTCCCGGCTCTTGAACGCCCTGATGATCGCCAGACAGTTGGTGCTCGGGTCGGCGAAAGACCGTCAGAAAGGTGAGCACTTGCCCTACGCGCCGTTCTTTTTCGACAAGCGCACACGAACGCAGCCGACAACTTTCGAAACCTGCTTCATCGAGGAGGGAACCTACTACGAGTACCGGTTTTCGCACGATCAGAACTGCATCCAGGACGAAACCCTCTTTGCGTGGCCTCCGGGCGGGCGAAAACGGATGCTCTTGGAGCGTCATCGAACACCCAACGCCAGCCCCGACTACTGCGAATTCGGCAGTTCTGTCACTGGTGCGAAGGCGATCTGGCGACAAAGCACGCGCTCAAACGCACTCCTCGTTTCTGTCGCAGCGCAACTCAACAGCGACGCATTCTCCCCCGTTGTACGGTGGTTTCAGAGGCTGGCCGGTATCAGTGCCGAGTACTTTCCCGAACAGTTCACGGCCCAAGCTATCTTCGAGAGTGAAGAACGAAGAAAACGCGTTCTGCACATGCTGCAGGATGCCGACATCGCCGTCTCTGAGTTTTCTGTACGCAAGGAAACACAGAAACTCGAGGCGATCAAGGACGATTTCCCACCCAACGTCGTCAAGACGCTGTCTCAGACGGGCGTGAGCTCCTTTGACACCTTCCGGACTCGCTTCGAGCATACGCCGCCGGGGTCTTCCGAGAGACACTTTCTCGACTTGGAGGACGAGTCCGACGGGACCCAACGCGCCTTCGCCCTGGCTCATCCTTGGATCGAGATGCTTGACGACGACCGAGTCCTCGTCGTAGATGAACTGGACAGGAGCCTCCATCCGATTCTCGTAGACGCCTTGTTGAGGAAAGTCAACGACCCCGACAGCGATGGTCGGCCTCGTCGCGCTCAGTTGGTCGCTACGCTACATGACACCTCCCTCATGGCCGACCCACTGGCGCGCGGGCAGGTGTGGTTGACGGACAAGGATAGACCGAGCGAAGCAGCCACGCTAAGGCCTCTATCCGACCACCACCCACGAAAGGGGGAAGCGATTGAGCGTGGCTATCTCGCCGGGCGCTACGGGGGAGTCCCCATTACGAGCACGGTGCACTACGCGCCAACGACTTGAGTGGCCCGATCAACCGGACACCGACGAGGACGTCGGTTGCCGCCGTCCACGCAAGGTGGCAAACGGATTACGATCGTCTGCGAGGGAAGTCGAACTGAACCGCAGTATTTTGGGCAACTCAAACAGCTCCGACGCCTCAGAACGGTTCGCGTCGTCTCCGCGACGCCTTCGGATCTGACCGGTGTGAAGCGGGCGGTGCGTGAAGCAGTCATTCTCGCCCTCGGCAGTGACGAAGTATGGTGTGTCGTAGACGATGATGAGCGTCGGGAAGACATTGCATCTCTTCGGGAGTACCTCAAGCGAATCCAGGCAAGGAAGCCATCTGTGCGTGTCTGCCTCGCGCTGTCAATGCCGTGTTTCGAATACTGGCTTCTTCTCCATTTCGAATACACAACCAGAGCCTTCCTCGGCACTCCGGGACGCTCCGCATGCCGCCGGGTTATCTCCGAGTTGAAGCGGCATCTACCCGACTACGAGAAGAACGACCCGAGACTCTTCGTTCACCTTCAGGAGCGGTTGCCGGCGGCGGTAGCACGGGCGAAACGAGGGCGGGCGGAGGGATCTTCGTTCACGGATGTCGGGGAGTTGGTGGGGCGGCTGCTGCATCTGGACGATAGTGGATCAAGCTGACGGCGGTGGCGGGAGAAGTGGGCCCTCTGACTACACCCGGAGTGGCCTTGGCGCTGAGTTACGGGTATGTGGGGGTTCTCGCCGTCGTGGCGGAGGGGATGCGGCGGGCGGGGTGGGTTTCCGGGGGGGCGGCGCGGAAGGGGATCCATGTGGGGGTGGGGTTGTGGGTCGTTCCTACCGTTTTCCTTTTCGCCGATTGGAGGGTGGCGGTGATTCCGCCGGTCACCTTCGCGATCGGGAATTTCCTCGTCCATCGGTTTCGGCTGTCGCCGGAGATGGACGAAGACCCGACGAACTTCGGGACGGTGTTCTTCCCGATTTCGTTCGCGCTGTTGCTCGCGGTGTTCTTCCGGCCCGGAGAGGCGGGAGATGCTTCGTATGCGGCGGTGGCGGGTTTGCTCTGCCTGGCGCTCGGGGACGCGGCGGCGGCGGTGGTCGGGAAGAGGTACGGGACTCGGCGTTACTTCGCCTTCGGACACGCGCGGACGATGGAAGGGAGTTTCGCCATGTTCCTCGTGTCCGGGGCGGCGGTGGCGGGAGTGCTGGTCGCGATGGCCGGGTTCGGTTGGCATCCGGCGCTCGCGTTCGGGCTGGTTACCGGGACCGCCGCGGCCGGGATCGAGGCGTTTTGCCCGTACGGCAGCGACAACCTGTTCGTGCCCGTCGGGGTCGCGGGCGTGCTCTGCGGGCTCGTCGAGATCAGCAGCGCCACGCTCGGCGGTTGAAGCGCCGGGCGGGATCGAGGAACCCGGAGGGGATCGGACTCGGCTGCCGCCGGAGCGCGGCGGAAGAAACGCGAGACGACCATTGACGACCCGGGCCGCTCCCGGCGGCGGCGAACGGCGGCACGACCTCGACGCCCTGCGGGCGTTCGCCATGCTGCTGGGCATCGCGCTGCACGGGGCGTTGTCGTTCATTCCCGAGGTATGGCCGGTTACCGATTCGTCGCAGGAGTCGGCGGATCTCTTCGGGCTCCTGGCGCTGTTCATCCACGGTTTCCGGATGCCGCTGTTCTTCCTGATGAGCGGCTTCTTCACCGCCATGCTGTGGAGGCGCCGCGGGTTGGGCGCGGTGGTCCGCCAGCGGTTCCGGCGGGTGTTCCTCCCGCTGGTCCTCGCTTCGGTCACGATCGTTCCGATGATGAACCTGCTGATCGCGTCCGTCTTCGACCCGGCGGCGTACGAAGCGGAGGGCGGGGCCGACAGCCTCACGGTGCTGGACGGCACGCTGGCGGCGGGGTCGCTCGGCGCGAAGGCCGAGGTCGGCGGCCCGCGAGGAACCGGCCCGGAGAGCGGCGGCGGTTACCTCGCGCCCTGGTACTGGGAGTTCGTCCATTCGGACGCGCTCGAGATCGGCGCCGGGGACGCGGCGCCGTTCCACCTGGTCCATACGCCGCTGTTCCACCACTTGTGGTTCCTGTGGTTCCTCTGCTGGCTGGCGGCCGGATTCCTGGCGCTCGCCGCGCTCGCGGAACGATTCGGCCGGCGGTGGCCGCCGTTCCCGGAGCGCCTCGTAGTTTCGCCTTGGCTGTTCGCGTGGGCGTTGCCGCTGACCGCCGCCGTCCAGTGGTTCATGGGGATCGAAGGGACCGCGCCGGAGTTCGGCCCGGACACGGCGACCGGATTGATCCCGCCGCCGCACCTGCTGGCCTACTACGCGATCTTCTTCGCGTTCGGCGCGTTGCTCTTCGGCTGCGACGAAGGCGGCGGGCGCATCACGCGGGGATGGCCGGCGGCGCTCGCGGTCGGGATACTGCTGTTCCTGCCGTCGGTGGTCTTCACCTTCGGGGCGGACGAGTCGGGCTCGGGCCGGAACCGGCTGCTCGCGGCCTTCGGACAGGCGGCTTACGCGTGGCTGATGACGCTCGGCCTCATGGGGCTCTTCCGCGCCGTCCTCCGCCGGGGGAGTTACGCCGCGCGCTACCTCTCCGATTCCGCCTACTGGCTCTATGTGGCGCACCTGCCGGTCATCCTCCTCGCCCAGCACGCCGTCGCCCGCCTGGCGCTCCCCGCCGCCGTGAAGTTCGCCGTCATCTGCGCGGCGACGACCGGCGCGTTGCTGCTCGCGTATCGCTACGGCGTGCGTTACACGCCGATCGGTACGCTGCTCAACGGCAAGCGCGTCCGCCCGCTCCGGGGCGCGGCGACCGCGCGGCCGGGGTAACGGGAACGGGATGACGCCGAACGGGCCGCGACCGATCAGAGCGACGCGGCGACCAACTCCACGATCCGGTCGGCCTCGGCCTCGGTGAGCGAGAGAGCCGGGCGGAAACGCGCGGTGCGGGGACCGCAACCGAGCAGGAGCAGGCGGTTCCCGTAGGCGCGGGCGAGGAAGCGGTCGCGCTCCCCGGTCGTGGGCAGGTCGAAGGCGCAGAAGAGGCCGCGCCCCCGGACCGCGCTCATCCGTCCGCCGCTCCCCTCGGCCAGCCGATGGAGTCCGGCGAGCAGGTGTTCGCCCACCCGGGCGGCGTTCTCGATGAGCCGCTCTTCCTCGATGATTTCGAGGTAACGCCCGAAACGAACCATGTCCACCAGGTTGCCGCCGAAGGTGGAGTTGATGCGGGAGGAGAGCCGGAACACATTCTCGGGAACCTCGTCGAGCCGGGGCCCGGCCAGCACGCCGCAGACCTGCGCCTTCTTGCCGAACGCGAGCAGGTCGGGAGCGACGCCGAAGTGCTGGTAACACCACATCTTCCCGGTCATGCCCACGCCGGTCTGCACCTCGTCGAAGATCAACAGGAACTCGCGCTCGTCGGCGAGCCTCCGGACCGCCCGGAAGAACTCCCCGCGGAAGTGGTGGTCGCCGCCCTCCCCCTGGATCGGTTCGAGGATGAGCGCGGCGATGTCGTCCGGGTGTTCCGCGAGCGCCCGTTCGATCTGCGCCAGCGCCCGGGCTTCGGCGGCTTCGGTCTCGGCGAGGCGCTCCGCTTCCGGGAACCGGATGTAGGGGTTCTCGACCCGCGGCCAGTCGAACTTCGGGAAGTAGGCGACCTTGATCTCTTCGGTGTTCGTGAGCGAGAGCGCGTAACCGGTGCGCCCGTGGAAGGCGTCCCGGAGGTGCAGGATCCGGCTCCCCTTCTCGCCCCGGCCCGCGGCCAGGTTCTTCCGCACCTTCCAGTCGAAGGCGGCCTTCAACGCGTTCCCGACCGCCACCGCGCCCCCGGCCACGAAGAAGACCCGCGGCAACTCCGGCGGAATGCCGAACCGGGCGAAGGTGTCCACGAACCGCGCCATCTCGACCGTGTAGAAGTCCGAGTTGGAGGGGTTGTGGACGGCCACCCGGCCGAGGCGGTCGCGGAAGTCCGGGTCGGAGAGCCCGGGGTGGTTGTGGCCGATCGGGTTCGTCGCGTAGTAGGAGAAGCAGTCGAGGTAGTCCCGCCCGGTCCGGGCGCAGCGCAGGTAGGCGCCGCGGCTCCGGTCGAGGTCGAGGACCAGGTCCAGCCCGTCGGTGATGAAGTGGCGCCGGAGGTGGTCGTGGACCTCGCCGGGCGCCGGCGGCGGAACACGAACGCGGCTGGAAGGTGCGCTCATCGAACTCGGGAAATTACCAGCCCCGGCGTCTTCCCCTCGCCGCTACGCCTTGCGGAACCCCTCGAATACCGGCTCGGCGACCAGGGCGTACTCCTCGGCCTGCTCGAACCGGTAGGTGAAACTCCGTTTCGCGGCCGGGCGCTTCTTGCCCCCGTGCACCGAGGGCTCCGCGCACCATTTGGCGGCGAGCCGCCGCACGCCCCGGAAGGTGTCTTCGTCGAAGCCCAGCAGGTCGCACACCACCCGCCGATCGAGGAGCGCGCGATTCGGGTCGGTGTCGGCGAGATACGCGGGCTGCAGGGCCAAGTCCCGAAACTCGTCGAAGATGAGGCGGGCGCTGTCGAGTTGGCGCTCGTCGAGTTCGCGAAAGTCGAGTACGGGAAGCGCGTCCATGCCCGTCACGGTGATGGCGGCCTTGCTCGACTGTTGTCGGTTCGCATGCCACCAGTGACCGACGAGACCCGGCGAGCAGTTGCCCCACAGGCTGAACACGAAGTCGAAGCGCGAGTCGTCCAGGAGCACGCTCGGCCAGACGCGCCCGCCGATCGACTTCCGCTCGGTGAACGCCACGGCCAGCGCCTGCGATCCGAAAGTGAACTCCCCATTCAAGTGTGCGCGACTGGCTGTCGCCCACGCCTCGGCGGCCCTGGACTCCCGTCGCCTTCGCACCTGGAGCGAGGTGTCCGGTGAGACGACCAGACGCGCCTCGGCCCGCGCCCGGTGATTCCACAGGGCCGGGTAAGTGGCCGTCGGCGAAGGCGGCCTTCGTTCGAATGCCCCGGGCCGGCCGGCGATGTTCATGTGATGCCACCCGCGGCGCCCCAAGTCCGCGAGTCCGGTCGTCGCCAGCGGAATCGGGTTCGCGATTCCGGGCAGCCACAGGCTCGAACGGGACAGGGCCTCCGCAGTTTGGGCGACGGAGAAGTCCCGCATTCGCACGGCGTTCCATGCCGCTCCGCTCCCGGACACAGCGTTCATGATCTCGCCGATACCGTCCTCCCCGATCTCGACCGGCGTGCCGCCGTAAGGCCCGTCCTCCAGGGCGCGGGCGTCGCGGAGGCCGGCGATCTTCCGCGAGATCGTCGCGGCGGCGGCGAATCCGCGCGGCCGCCCGGCCAGCGAGACGAACGCGCGACCGCGACTCTCGCCGGAAGTATCCCCGGAGCGCTTTCGCGCCACGACGAGGCACTCGGCCATGCCCGTGTCCGCCGAGAAGGACATTTCGGCGCCGGTCGCCGCGAGGCTGACGATCTTCAGGTCCTCGTACCCCGCGTCGAAGAGGCGGCGGACCCCTTTCCAGGACGCGCCGGCGGCGACCGACAGGGGCAGCACGAGCGCGACGACTCCCCCCGGCTTGACCTTGCGGTCGGCGAGGGCGACGAACGCGGAAGCGATCCCCGCGTAACCGTGGTAACACGAACCCCGCGCGAACCCCGTGACCCGGGCCGCCATGTCCTTTTGGGTCTCCAGACTGGTGCTCAGTCCGCGAAACTGCTTGATCGAGTCCTCCTTGCGTCCGCTTCCCTCCCAGTCCGAGCCGGCGCGGGTGAACGGCGGGTTCATGATGACGAGGTCGAAGCCGCCGTCCCGGACCTCGGTCGTTACCGCCGCCGAGGTCTCCTCCCCGACGCTGCCGGTTCGGAGCGCCGGGTCGCTCGTGTTGAAAAGCGTCTGCACTTCGGAGGCGCGCAGCAATTCCAGCGAACCGAGTTGCACCTCGCCGTCCTTCTGCCGGCCGTAGGGAAGCGTGTAGAGGCGGGACAGCCGGAACCCCTGCCCGGGCGCCAGGCCGGAGAGCGTGGACCCCGTGATGTGGACCGCCGAAGGCATGACATCACAGCCGTAGAGGACCTCCTCCATCAGCGGACGATGGAGTTTCGAGGCGTCGCCGCCGGCCCGCTCGTGGCGCGCCGCGATTTCCTCGTACGCCGCGGACAGCAGCGCGCCGGTGCCGCAGGCGAAGTCGCCCACCCGGAGGCGGCCGATCCGTCCGGCGTCCGACCAGTCCACCCCGTCCAGCAGGGAAATCGCCAGGCGGGCGAGCAGGGAGGCCGAGGCCGGGAGCGTGTAGAAGGTCGCCAGGTACTTCCGGTCGGCGATCAGCCGCTGGAAGATGCGGCCGGTCAGGTCGTGGGCGTTCGTCACGCCCAGCGTTTCCATCTCGTCCGTCATCTCGAACAGGCGCTCCAGCATCCAGCGCGCGGCGCCGGCCGGAATGTGGTTCAGGATGTCCCGCGCGATGGCGAAGATGGACCAGTAGTTGAGTTCGAGGATTCGCGTCCACTCCTCGCGAATCGGCTTTTGCAGGTTCATCGCGTCCCCGCAGACCAGGCGGGGCGGGGTGATTTCGTCCGTGATCCCGGCGAGGCGGTGGTGGAAGACGACGGCGTTCGCCAGGATCGCGCAGGCCATCCGGCGCGTCTGCTCGACATCGGGCATACCGAGGAGCCGGGCGATGTCCGGCACGACTCCCGGAACATCCTTGAATCCCCAGGACGCCTGTTCGATTCCCTGCTCCATCAGGTCGGCGGCCCGGTCGAACGCGCGGCGGGGGACGGAAGCCACTCGAACCAGGTCCGACAGTTCCTCGACCGAGCCTTCGAGCCACCCGGTCTCCGGGAACCGCGTCCCGTCGGCGTGGAAGACGGCGAAGGCGAGACGGGATTGCCGGAGGGGGGCTTCGAGTTCGTACTCGTCCTTCAGCCCCGCCGGATACCGCACCGCGATCGCGGATTCGATGGGCCGCGTCTCGCCGGCGACCCGGAGGTCGAGCCGGGCCCGCGCTTCCTTCTCGACGGTCCTCGCCGGTTCGTACTCCGCCTCGATGACCACCGGGGCGCCTCCCGGATCGGTGATGAGGAGATCGGGACGCCCGCCGCTCCCGGCCAGCAGCCCGGCGTGTTCCGCCCGGATCACGCTCCGGGGCAGCATCCCCCGAAGGAGTGAGCCGAGCGCGTTGTTCGCGTTGGCTTCGACCTGCCCGACCATGGTGGAGACGCCCTTCCCCTCGCCGCTACGCCTTGCGGAAGCCCTCGAATACCGGCTCGGCGACCAGGGCGTACTCCTCGGCCTGCTCGAACCGGTAGGTGAAACTCCGTTTCGCGGCCGGGCGCTTCTTGCCCCCGTGCACCGAGGGCTCCGCGCACGACTTGGCGGCGAGCCGCCGCACGCCCCGGAAAGTGTCCTCGTCGAAGCCCAGCAGGTCGCACACCACCCGCCGATCGAGGAGCGCGCGATTCGGGTCGGTGTCGGCGAGATACGCGGGTTGCAGGGCCAAGTCCCGAAACTCGTCGAAGATGAGGCGGGCGCCCTCGAGTCGATCGTCGTCGAGTTCGCGAAAGTCGAGTACGGGAAGGTCTTCGGCTGACCGGACGGTCACGCCCGCCTTGCTCGACTGTTGCCGATTCGCATGCCACCAGTGGGCGACCAGGCCCAAGGTGCCGTTGCTCCAGGCCGAGAGCGCCCAATCGAACCGCTGGTCCGCGAAGCGCACATTCGGCCACACGCGACCGCCGATCGCCCGCTCCTCCGTGACCGCCACGGCGAGGCACTGGGCGCCGAAGGTGAAGTCCAGGTTCAGATGGGCCCTGCTGGCCGTCGCCCACACTCGGGACGCCTTCTCCTCCATGCCCCGGCGAACCTGCAGTTGTGAATCCGGCGCCACGACGAGCCGGTTCTCCCGCCGGGCATGGTGGTTCCACAGCGCCGGATAAGTCGCCGTCGGACTCGCGGCGAGACGTTGGAACGGGCCCCGAGGCGGCCGGCCGATGATGTCGAGGTGGTAGAGACCGAGGTCCGCGATTTCCGCGAGACGGGTCATGGGCAGAGGCAGGGCGTTCGCGTCACCCGGGAGGTGCAGGCGTCCTTCCGAGAGCGCGAAAGCCGTCTGCGCCACCGCCGCATCGGCGACGCGCACGCAACTCCAGCGATTCGACGACGAGGACGAGGGGGACGCGATCACGAGTTCGCCGACCCGGTCGTGGCCGTGTTGGAGGACATCGCCTCCGTAGGGCCCGTCGCGCAAGTGTCGGGCGCCCGGAGTGGACTCGGCCGTCCTCGCCAACGCCGCGGCTTGGGGGAAACTCCCGGGCCTTTCGTTCAGCGACACGAAACGCGCGTCCTCGTCGCCCGCTTCGCCGTCGCGGCGTTTGCGCGCCACGACCAGGCACTCCGCCATCCCCGTATCCGAGGAGAACGACATCCGGGCGCCGTTCGCCGCGATACTCACCACCGTGAGCCCGGTGTAGCGCTCCGCGAGCATGCGCCGGAAACCCTGCCAGGCGTGGCCGCCGGCCGCCGACAGGGGCAGGACCAACGCGATCACGCCCCCGGGCCGGAGTTTCCGGTCGGCCAGGTCGGCGAAGGCCGAAGCGATCCCGGCGTTTCCGTGGTAGGAGTCTCCCCGCCGAAGTCGGCCCATGCGTTTCGCCATGTCCCGCTGGTCCGACTCGCTGGCATCGAACGCGGCGAAGGCCGCGGCCGTGGCTCCGGCGGTCGCCCCCTCCCGGGTCACATTGCGGGTGAACGGCGGGTTCATGATGACGAGATCGAAGTCACCATCCCGGATCTCGGTCGTTACCGCCACCGAGGTCTCCTGCCCGGCGCTGCCGGTTCGAAGCGCCGGGTCGCTCGTGTTGAAGAGCGCCCGCAGTTCCGAAGCGCGCAGGAGTTCCAGGGAGCCGAGCCGCACATCGCCGTCCGGCTGCCGACCGTAGGCGAGCGTGTAGAGGCGGGAAAGGTCGAACCCCTGCCCGGGCGCCAGGCCGGAAAGCGTGGAACCGGTGATGTGGACCGCCGAAGGCATGACATCGCAGCCGTAGAGGACTTCTTCCAGCAAGGGGCGATGGAGTTCCGAGCCGTCGCCGCCGGCGCGTTCGTGGCGCGCCGCGATTTCCTCGTACGCCGCGGACAGCAGCGCGCCGGTGCCGCAGGCGAAGTCGCCCACCCGGAGTCGGCTGATCCGCCCGCTGTCCGACCAGTCCACATCGTCCAACCGGGCGACCGCCAGGCGGGCGAGCAGGGAGGCCGAGGCCGGGAGCGTGTAGAAGGTCGCCAGGTATTTGCGGTCGGCGATCAGCCGCTGGAAGATGCGGCCGGTCAGGTCATGGGCGTTCGTTACGCCCAGCGCGTCCATCTCGTCCGCCATCTCGAACAGGCGCTCCAGCACTCGGCGCGCGGCGCCGGCCAGGAGGTGATCGAGAATGTCCCTCGCGATGGCGAAGATCGGCCAGTAGTTGATGGCGAGGATCCGCGTCCACTCCTCGCGAATCGGTTTTTGCAGGTTCACCGCGTCCCCGCAGACCGTGCGAGGCGCAGTGACTCCTTCCGTGATTCCGGCGAGGCGGTGATGGAAGACGACGGCGTTCGCCAGGATCGCGCAGGCCATCCGGCGCGTCTGTTCGACATCGGGCATCCCGAGCAGTTTGGCGATGCGGGCCACCGACCCCGGCGCCTCCTCGAGTGACCGGGACGACCGTTCGATTCCCTGCTCCATCAGGTCGGCGGCCCGGTCGAAGGCGCGACGCGGCACGGAAGCCACGCGAACCAGGTCCGACAGTTCCTCGACCGAGCCTTCGAGCCACCCGGTCTCGGGGAACCGCGTCCCGTCGGCGTGGAAGACGGCGAAAGCGAGACGGGATTGCCGGAGGGGGGCTTCGAGTTCGTACTGGTCTTTCAGCCCCGCCGGATACCGCACCGCGATCGCGGACTCGACCGGGCGCGCCTCGTCGGCGACTTCGAGGTCGAGACGGCTCCGCGCTTCCTTCTCGACGGTCCTCGCCGGCTCGTACTCCGCCTCGATGACCACCGGGGCGCCTCCCGGATCGGTGATGAGGAGATCCGGACGCCCGCCGCTTCCGATCAGGAGCCCGGCGTGTTCCGCCCGGATCACGCTCCGGGGCAGCATTCCCCGAAGGAGTGAGCCGAGCGCGTTGTTCGCGTTGGCTTCGACCTGCCCGACCATGGTGGAGACGCCCTTCGGGGTGGATTTTGCGCTAACGGTTGCTTACGAGGAAGTCAAACGAAAGATCGCGGACGAATCACTGCGCGGCCGAACGGCCGCGCGCCGCGCGGCTTCAGGCGCGTGGACGACCGGAGATATCGAGAGCGGCGGCGTGTCGCGGGCGAGCGAATTCCTGACCCGGTCGGGAGGGAACGGTGAAGGTGACGGACGAGTAGAAGTCGTCCAGGGGCACGAAGACCCCGTTCTCCTCCGTCCAGGTTCGCAGCCGGTCGTCGGCGGCGCTCGCCCACGAAACGAGTTCCACCCGCCATCCGCGCCGCCGCAACCGTTCCAGTGACCGGGATGGCTCGCGCTGCGCCGTCCAGCCGGCGCTCTCTCCCGTCAGGACGACGGCGATTCCGGGGTCATCGCGGAAGTCCAGCGCGGTTTCGAGCATCCGAATCTGGAGACTGCGGACCGGGGATTCGGACCGGAGCCGCGGCGCGGTGAGGCCGTCGAAAAGGGCGACTTCCGCGCCGGCGTTCTCCAGCCGGTTCCACAGCGGCCTCATCTCCGGCGGCGCCGGACCCGCGCCGCAGGCGGCGGCCAAGGGTCGCCCGGCCTGCGCCAAGCCAACCAAGTGCTCGAAGTGGAGGCGAACTCGGCAGCGCGCGTTCGGCCCATCCGAGAAAGCCTCCGCCAGCCGCTCCGCGCCCGAGACGAGCCCGGAGTGGTCCCAGTACAGGAAAACGGCGTCCATGTTCCCTCCCCCATTCGTCTCGCGGTGACGATGGCGAGGAGGTTAGGCGGAAGTTCCAAGGGGCAAGAGGTCAGAAGTCCAAGAACGGACGGGGGATCCGGGAAGCGGGGGGTGTTCGGTTCTGGCTACGCGGAGGCGGGAAGGCGGAGCAGGTCGAAGGCCTTTGCCTGGAGCCGGGTGGGGTTCGCGCGCATCTGGAAGGTGGCGTTCCGGCTGGGGGCGCGGACGGTGTTGAGGGTGAGGGTCCCGAGGTGCTGGATCAGCGTCGGGAAGTCGTGCAGCGGCAGCCCCTCCGGGGTGCGGCGGGCGGCGACCTTGGCCTTGGCCGCCGGGGAGCGCTGCGCGGGCTGGACCGGGGAGGGGCGCTCGCGCTCGGCGGCCTCCCGGTCGTGGTCCTGGAACAGGACGGGGGCGAGCGCCTGGCGCATGTGCCATTCCAGGTAGTAGGCGAGCATGCACAGGAAGATGTGGGAACGGACCCGGTCGGGGCGGCGGTGGTGGATGGGGCGGACCTGGAGGTCGAGGGACTTCATGCTGCGGAAGGCGGTCTCCACCGAGGCGAGGGACTTGTAGGCGCGGACGGTCTGTTCGGTGGAGAGCAGTTCGGGTTCGGCGTTGGTGCGGAGGATGTAGAAGCCGTCGAGGGCCCGTTCCCGGGCGATGGCGTCTTCGTTCCGGCGAAAGGCGAAGGAGTCGTCGGTGATCTCGGTGAGGAAGTGCTTTTCGACCTTGAAGCGGCCGATGAGGGCGCCGACGCGCTTTCCGATGCGGGCGGCGCCGCGCAGCGGGCGGCGCTCGCGCCGGGTGGCGGCGGCGATGGCTTCCAGCCGCTTCTCGGTGGCGGCGAGCAGGTCTTCGCGCTTGCGGCGGCGCTCCTCGGCGAGCCGGGGGTTGAAGCAGACCACCAGGCGCTCCCCGGGGTAGCGGTCGGAGGAGATCTCGGCCAGGTCCCGCCGGTCGAACAGGGTGGGGTTCACCGCGCCGGCTTCGACCAGGGCGCGGATATCGGCGGAGCGCAGCGCGGTGACCCAGCGGAAGCCCTCCTCCGGGCTCAGGTCCTCGCGGATGCGCCGGGCGGTGAGCATCCCCCGGTCGCCGACCAGGACCAGTTGGCGGAGGCCGAAGCGGTCGCGGAGTTTGGCCACCTGGGCGGCCACCGTCCCGGGGTCGGCGGTGTCGCCGGGGAAGACCTCGACGGCGACCGGGCAGCCCTCCTTGGAGCAGAGCAGGCCGAAGACGATCTGCAGGGTGTTGCGCTTGCGGTCGCGGCTGTAGCCGCGCCGGGCCAGCGGGCAGCGGCGGCCCTCGAAGTAGGTGGAGGTGAGGTCGTAGAGGATGAGGGTGTTGTCGCGGAGGTGGCGGGCGGCCAGCCGGGTCTCGACGGCCTGCTGGCGGGCGCCGAGCCAGTCGAGGGCGGCGTAGAGCTCGTTCTCCTCGACTTCCCCGAGATCGAGGAGGGCGCCGAGGGAGGTGGAGGCGGTCTCCGGGGCGAGGGTCCGGGCGGTGGCGAGTTTGGAGCGGGGGGCGAGGAGTCGGGCGGCGATGAGGGCGAGGGCGAGGTCGCGGGGTCGGGAGCGCCTGCGGTCGAGGAGGGCGGGCAGTCCGAGGCGCTTGAGGGTTCCGAGGGCGGCGGCGGCGTGGCCGTGGGGGAGGGCGCGGAGGATCTGGAAGGCGTCCCCGGGTTCGACGAGGTTCCGGCCCTCGAGGCTGAGGCGGACGGCCTCCACGGCGTCGGGTTTCGTGCGGTGGAGGGGGGTGAGGTTGGCGAGGGTTCGCTTGCGGACTTTCCCGTTTTCGCGGAAGGACTCGCGGAGGAGGACGGTGGGCGGGGAGTTCCGGTTGGGGACGAACTCGACATACATGGGCCGTATTGTAGTGATAAACCATTCATATATCAACATAAACTCCCATTCCATAGCAACAATACATGGCTACACATTTACCACGATCCCGCCGCAACGATCCGTAGGTCAACGACTTATCTCAAAACCCGGCTGGAACTTCCGGTTAGCCGGCGAAACCAGGCGCTCCGCTCGTTAGACTCGGACGATGGCGCGGCGGGGGGGGCGGGCGGCGAGCCGTGCGGGTCGGCGCGGGAGCGCGGCCTTGCTCGGCCTCGCGCTTTCGGCGTCGGGCGTCGAAGCGGCGGCGGCGGAGCCGGCGGTGCCGGAACTCATCGCGCGGGTGTTCGAGGTGCGGCGGGTGAACTCGGACTTCGGGCCGCTGGTCGGACTCCGGTTCACCGTGGACACCGACGGGCGGCGGGTTCCGGTTTCGAGTTGGCTCGCGACGCTGGCGCGGAGGATTCCGGACGCCTACTTCGCGCAGTTGCTGACGCTTAGGCCGGTTCCGGGGCCGGTCGCCGGGGAGCGGGGAGCGACGGTTCGGCGCGGGCGGCGGGGGGTCAGGGTTCGGGTGCGGCCGGCGGACACCGAGCGGGGCGCCGCCGGGGCGTTCGAGGTCGCGCTGACGCTCTTCGACGGCAGCGGCCGGGAGCGGACGATTCGCCGGGTGGCGGCGCCGGAGGAGGGGCGCACCGAGGTGTTCACCGGGCGGGACTTCGAAATCACGCCCAGCGACTACCTGAGTTGGTTCCGGGAGGCGCGCGGGCCGGAGGAGCGCGAGCGGCTCTACCGGCGGCTCCGCGCGCGGACGATCTTCCTCGCGCTGGCGCTCAGTCGGCCGGCCCCGGCGGCGCGGGGCGGCGACCGGCGGCCCCTGCCGGTGCGGCTCCGGCCGCCGGACGAGCCGCGGCTGCTGGAACTGGACTCGCCGCTCGTGGGGGCGGCGTCCGGGATCCTGCGGCTCTCCGTCCGGGTGGACGAAGAGGGCGCGCCCCGCGACCCGCAGATCTTGGAGAGCACCTTCCCGGAAGTCGCGCCGCGGGCGCTGGGGATCGTGTCCGGCTGGCGGTTCCCGCAGGCCGCCGGGCGCGAGGGGCGGCTCGACCTCCGGCTGGGGAGTCCGGCGGGCGGCGGGCCGACCGGCGCGCCGACCGGCCTGCCGACCGGGGGGCCGTCCGAGCCGGGTTCGCCGTTTGGCGGCCTTCCCGGAGTCTGGTACAAGAGGGGTTTCCCCGAAACGCGGGCCGCGTCCCCCTCCCGGCCCCCTTCGGAATCCGGGGCCGCGCCCGCGCCGGCCGGCCCGGCGCGGGCCGAAGAGGGGACGCCCCGCTCCCCGCCCGAACCAGGGAGGAACGACCATGAACCAACGGATGCGATGTAGCGGCGCCGCGACCGGCGCGGCCCTCCTCTTCCTGCTCGCCGCCGCGCCGGCGCTCGGCCAGTCCGGCGGGCTCGGCACGATCGAGTTCCCCAACTCCGGCAACGAGGCCGCCCAGGAGGACTTCCTCGACGGCGTCCGGCTGCTCCACAGTTTCGAGTGGGAGGACGCCGCCGAGGCGTTCCAGCGCGCCCAGGAAGCCGACCCCGACTTCGCGCTCGCCTACTGGGGGGAAGCGCTGAGCCACACCGGCGGCCACCACTACCCGCCGGGCCAGGACATGTCCGAGGCCCGCGACGCGCTCCGCAAACTGGGGACGACGCGCGCCGAGCGGGTGGCGAAGGCGCCCACCGACCGGGAGAAGCGCTACCTGGAGTCGGTCCACATCCTCTACGGACCCGGCGAGTTGCAGGAGCGGTGCGACGGCTACGAGCAGGCGCTCGCCGAGTTGTCGGCGGCCTACCCGGACGACCTCGAAGCCGCGGCGTTCCACTCGCTGGCGCTGATGCGGACGCGGGTGCGCGGCGAGGCCAGCCGCCGGGTGGACATGCGCGCCGGGGCGATCGCCCAGGCCGTCTTCCGGGCGAACCCCGACCATCCGGGGGCCGCGCACTATGTGATCCACGCCTACGACGACCCGGTGCACGCGCCGGTGGCGCTCTACGCGGCGGAGAAGTACTCCGACATCGCGCCGGCGGCGGTGCACGCGCTCCACATGCCCTCGCACATCTTCGTGCAGCACGGGATGTGGGACCAGGTGCGCAGCCTGAACGACCGCTCCTACCAGGCGTCGGTGGACCGGGCGAAGCGCAAGGGCCTGTCGGAGATGAGGTACTCGTACCACGCGCTCTACTGGCTGCTCTACGCCTACCTGCAGGAGGGGCGGTACGCCGAGGGGCAGAAGGTGCTCGACGATCTGGAGACGATCACCGGGCGGGACGAGACGCTGGCGTCGGTGAAGGAGACCTGGATGCGCATGGACGCGCTGAACACCGTGGAAACCCGGAAGTGGAAGCCGGCGCCGGTGGACGACCTGCTGGCCGGTCTCGACGAGGAGAAGCCGCCGGTGGGGCACCGGACGGCGGCGGCGGTGTTCTACGCCCGGGGGGCGAGCGCCGCCGAGACCGGGGACGCCGCGACCGCGAAGAAGGCCCACGAGGGGCTGATGAAGATCCACGACTCGCTGGCGAACTCGGAGAACCCGCGCGGCGCGGAACAGGCGCTGGTCATGGCGCACGAGATGGCCGGCCTGATCGCCGAAGCCGAGGGGGACGCCGAGCGGGCGATCGCCGCGTTCCGGGACGCGGTGGAAGTGGCCGAGAGCATGGAGCCGCCCTCCGGCCCGCCGGGGGAGTCGCCGATCGATTCGCCCATCCAGCCGGCGCACGAACTGCTGGGCGACCTGCTCCTCGAGTCGGGGAAGGCCGAAGAGGCGCTCTCGGTGTTCGAAACCTCGCTCGACCGGACCGCGAAGCGGCCGCGCTCGCTCTACGGCGCGGCGCGGGCGGCGGCGAAGGTCGGGGACGACGAGGCCGCCGCGCGCTACTACCGGCAGTTGCTCGCCACGCCGGAGCGGGGGCCGGACCTGCCGGGCCTCGCCGCCGCGGAGGCGGCGCTCGCCGAGGAAACGACGATGGAGGGGCGGCGGTAGGTCGAACCGCTCCGGTCGAGACGGTCGGGACCGGGGGGCGGCTCGCCGCTCCCCGCGCCCGGCCGCTTGGGAACTAGGCCGGGCCGGCGGGTTCCGGCCGGTGGTCGGCTGTCGCCGCCGGCCTCGTCGCGGCGGCGACGAGGATCGGGCCGTTCGTCCACGGCCAGGCGACCTCGAAGCCGGCGGCGCGGAGGGCGTCGCGCTCGGCTTCGCGCGGAAGATAGGTGTCCTCCTCCGCCCACTCGGCGAAGTGGCGGTAGGCCTGCTCGCGGGAGATCCCGGAGGAGGCGAGGTGGGCGGCCCAGCCGCGGTACTCGGCGTCGCGGGCCGCCGGGTCGCTCGGCATGGTGACATCCGCGTTCACGAGGACGCCGCCGGGAGGCAGGCGGTCGGCGATGCGGCGGAAGAGGGCGGCCTTCGCCTCGATGGTCGGCACATGGTGGAGGGCGAGCGAGGCGACCACCGCGTCGCAGGGCGGGAGCGGGTCGTCGAAGGTCCCTTCCCGTTCGGTGATCCGGTCGCCGAAGCGGGAGAGGCGGGCGCGGGCCTGGGCCAGCATCTCCGCGTCGGCGTCGAGCAGGATCATCTCCTCGGGTTCGGCGGCGAGGAGGACGGCTTCGGAGAGCGCGCCGGTGCCGGCGCCGAGGTCGAGGACCCGGCGGGGGCGGCAACGGGCCGCCTCCCGCGCCGCAACTGCGAGCATCGCTTCGTAACCGGGGACGAACCGCCGGATCGCCTCGTCGTAGGCCTCGATCTCGACCCGCAGGTGGCGGCGGACGGAGTGGCGGGTCAAGCGGCGGGGGCTCGGCGGCGGCCGGCATTGTCCCACCGCCGACCGGCCGGGCGGCCGGGGCCCGCCCTGCTCACTCACGCTGGAAGACGAGTTCCCAGGAGCCGGTGGCGTCCACGGAAACGATCTGGACGCCCGGCCTGAGCTCGACGAAAGCCCCCGAAGTCACCCGCACCGTCTTGACTCCCGACCATCGGGCAACGAGTTTGTCGATGAGAGTGGAGGCGAAACCACCGGCGATGGACTGCACCTTTACGGCGAAGGTCTCCGGAATTCCCCCCTCGGTCTCGTCCAAGTCCGGGTCGCCGTTGTCGAACACCCGAACGATGACCGTCCAGAGCCCGGAATCGAGCGTAATTCGCTGCGTAGCCGTACCGTGGCCGTTCAGGGCCAGCCGACCGGACCCGTCGGCGGAGATTCCGGGATCTCGGCCGCTCTCGGCCCGGAAAATGATCTCCCAGTCTCCGGAAGCGTCCACGCAGACGATCTGTTTCCCGGGCGCGGTGTCCTCAGCATCGCCACCCACCCGCAGCGGGACGGCGCCCGACCAGGAAACGCCGGTCCGGTCCGCCAACACTGTCGGTCCGACCTCAGGGCGAGCGGTCGAGTGCACCTCGACCTCGAAGCCGCCGTCTGTCGTCGTACCGAAGGAGCGATCCTGGTTGTTGCGAACACTCAACTCCACAGTCCAGAGACCCTCGGTGAGCATGATCCGGCGCGCTCCACACCCACTGCCGAAGAGGCGGATCGCACCCCCGCGCATGGCCACCGTGCCGCCCTTGCCCGATGGCGCGGACCCGGTTCCGGCGGTCATTCGGCTTCCTCTCGATGGTGCGAACGGGGCGACGAACCGCGCCTCGCCGCTTCTCGCGCTGCGGGGCGGCCGGAAGACCGGCCCGCGCCGGAGAATAATCGCGTCCGTCGCAGGAGCCGCCCTGACGCGCTATGTCGGCGGCCGCCGACGCCGCTCATTCGCGTTGGAAGACGAGTTCCCAGGAGCCGGTGGCGTCCACGGACACGACCTGGACGCCCGGGGTGAGGGCGAGGAAGCCGCGGCCGACTCGGAGGGTTTCGCTGCCGGTCCAGCGGGAGGCGATCTCGTTGGCGAGGACGGCGGAGGCGTCGCCGGCCACCGACTCGATCCCGACGATGAAGTTGTCTTCGATGGCCGAACCGAAGGTGCGGTCGAGGTTCCCGGAGACGCGGAGGGCCACGGTCCACAGGCCGGGGTCGAGGCGGACCCGGCGGGTCGCGGTGCCTCGGCCGGAGAGGCGCAGGCGGCCGGAGGCGTCGGGCGAGGCGGCCCGGGCGGCGGGCGGGGCCGAAGCCCCGGCGCCGCCACTCTCCGGGCGGAGGGTGATCTCCCAGTCGCCGGAGGCGTCCACCGACAGGATTTGGCGGCCGGCGGGGAGTGTGGCGAAGCCGCCGCCCACGCGCAGGGTGGCGCTCGCCGACCAGGCGCCGACGATCTCGTTGGCGAGGAGTTCCGCGCCGCCGGCGGCGCTCGTGGACTCCACCTCGACGACGAAGTTGTCTTCGACCGCGGTTCCGAAGGAGCGGTCGAAGTTGTTGCGGACGCGCATCTCCACGGTCCAGAGGCCGGCGTCGAGGGTGACCCGGCGGGTGGCCGAGCCGCTGCCGGAGAGTTCGACGGCGCCGCGGGGCTGCGGCCGAGCGCCGGCGGAGGCGACCGGCGCAGCGACCGGGGAAACAATTGGGGAGCCGAATGGGGAAGTAATCGGGGAAGCCGCGGCGGAGGCGGGCGCGGGGACGGCGGCCAGCGCGAGAGCGGCGAACGCGGCGGCGGGGAGGGCGAACGCGCTCGCTCCGGGGCTTCTGCGGAACGCCGGGGCTGCCGGGGTGGTTCTCGGGGGACGGCTGTTCAGGCGACGGGGGCGCCGGGGAAGGCTGGTCATGGGACTGCAGGTCGAGGGGCGGGGGTCAGGGGTCAGGGGTCCGAGGCCAGAGGCCGGGGGCCGGGGGCCGGGGGCCGGGGATGCTCGGGGCGAGGGGATGCTCGGGGCGAGGGGACGCCTCGGAGATCAGGGGACGCTCGGGAAGAGCAGGCGGCGGATGGGGCGGGCGAGGCGGAAGAGGCCGACGATCGCCGCCAGCGAGCCGAGTTCGAGCGCCCAGTGGGTGAGGGTGCGGAAGTCCATGGAAGTCGCGTCCTTTCCTGCCCCGGAGCGTCCGCCTCCGGGCGGCGGGGGGAGTCCGGGTTCGTCGTGAGGGGAACGCTACGCGGCGCGCCGGACGAAAACTGTCACCCCCTCCGCGGCGGGGAGGCCCGCGGAGCGGAGCGGCCCCCGGAACCGGGTACACTGCCGGGCCGCCGGGGAATCCGGGCGCCGCCGCTCGGCCGTCGCGCGCGGAAGTGGCGGAATTGGCAGACGCGCTGGATTTAGGTTCCAGTGGGGCAACCCGTGGGGGTTCGAGTCCCCCCTTTCGCACCGGCCGGCAGCACCTCGTCCTCCGAATGGTTCCGGTCGCGCCGCTCCCCTGCCCGCCCTCGCCGACCCCGATTCCGCTGACCGCCGACCCCTGCCCGTCCCGATGACCCGCCGGCGGCGTTGAGCGAAGACACCGCCGCGCCGATCGCGCTGCCGCTCGCGCCCGGCCCTTCGGCGCCGCGCCGGGCGGCGGCCGTGCTCGTTCCCGGCCTGGAGTTCCGGGTGGAGGAGTCCACGCAGACGCGCCGCCGCCTTCGAGCGGAGATTCCGGCGGAAGTGTTCGAAGACGCGCTCCAGACCCGGTTCCGGAAGATCCGGCGGCAGGCGCGGATTCCCGGGTTCCGCAAGGGGAAGGCGCCGAAGGCGCTCATCGAAGAGCGGTTCCTCGACGACGCCCTGAACCCCGTCTGCCGCGACCTGCTGCAGCGCGCCGCCGCCCAGATCCTCGGCGAACTCGGCCTCATTCCGCTCGCGCCGCCCGAATGGACGGTGAAGGACGCCGAGCGCGGCGGACCGCTTCGCGCCGACATGGCCTTCAGCATCTGGCCGACGCTGGGCGAGATCGCCTTCGACGGGATCGAAGTCACCGCCCCCAAGCGGGAGGTGACCGAGGCGGAGATCGGGGACACGCTCGACGAGATCGCCCGGCAGCGGGCGCGGCCCGGGCCGGTCGAGGGCCGGGGCCTCCAGGACGCGGACTATGTGGCCGGCGACCTGGAAGAAGTGGAACTGGCGGGGGCGGAGGCGCCGCGCGCCACCCCGGACCTGAAACTCCAGGTGGGGGGCGGGGGCTACCACCCGGCGCTCCACGAAGCGCTGCAGGGGGCGTCCGTCGGGGACACGGTGGTGGCGACCGCCGCCTTCGGCGCGGACTCGCCGGACCGGGAGCGCGCCGGGCGGACGATCCGGGCGCAGTTCACCATCCGGGAAGCCGCGACCGCGGTGCCGCCGCCCATCGACGACGACCTGGCGCGGGCGGTGGGGGCGGCCTCGCTGCTCGCGCTCCGCGGCGACATCCGGGACCGGCTGAAGCGGCGCGCCGCGCGCGACGACCGGAACGAACTGGAGTCGAAACTGCTCGCGGCGCTGCTGGAGAAGAACCCGGTCGAGGCCCCCGAACCGGCGGTGGAGGCGGAACTCGAAGCGCGCCTCCGCCTGCTGGGCGCCGATCTCGTCCGGCAGGGGGTGGACCTCGAGAACGCCGGGGTGGACTGGGAGCGGCACGCGAACGAAATGCGGCCGGCGGTCGAGCGGTCGGTGCGCGGCATGATCGCCCTCGACGCGCTGGCGAAGCAGCAGGACCTCGAACCCGGCGACGAGGAGGTCGAGAAGCGGCTCGGCGAAATCGCCGAGCGGGAGGGCAAGACGGTGGCGGCCATCCGGGGGACGATCCTGAAGGAGGACCGGATGGACAACCTGGTCGCCCGCCTCCGCCGGGAACGAGCGCTCCGCTTCCTCGAAGAGCGCGCCGAGGTGAAAACGACTTGACCGTGGAGAGCCGCCCGTCGGCCCGCCGGGCGCCCGAGCCGCCCCCGCGGGGCGCGCCGCGCCGGCGAAACTTCCGCCCGGCCGGCGCGAAACCGCCGTCCCCGTCCCTTCCGGCCCGCCCCGTCGAGGCGGGCCGCCACCCCTGCCCCGCAGTTCCCGCAGAAAGGCCCGCATGAGCGATCCCGAACCGACCCGCAACCAGGTGCTCATTCCCCATGTCATCGAACAGACCGGCCGGGGAGAGCGCGCCTACGACATCTACTCGCGCCTGCTCAAGGACAACATCGTGTTCATCGGCCAGCAGATCCACGACGCGCTGGCGAACACGGTGGTCGCCCAACTCCTGTTCCTCGAGGCGGAGGACCCGGAGAAGGAGATCTCGGTGTACATCAACTGTCCGGGCGGCTCGGTGAGCGCCGGGCTGGCGATCTACGACACCCTGCAGTTCATCCGCCCGGATGTCACCACCTACTGCCTGGGGCAGGCGTCGAGCATGGGCGCGGTCCTCCTCGCCGCCGGCGCGGAGGGGAAGCGGTTCGCCCTGCCGAACTCCTCGATCATGATCCACCAGCCGCTCGGGGGCGCCTCCGGGCAGGCTTCGGACATCGAGATCCACGCCCGGCAGATCGTCCGGATCCGCTCCCGCATCACCGAGATCCTGGCGCGGCACACCGGCAAGTCCGCGAAGCAGATCGCCGGGGACATCGAGCGCGACCGGTTCATGACCGCCGAGGAAGCCAAGGCCTACGGCGTCGTGGACGCGGTCATCGAACACCGGGCGTGACGGCCTGCGGAACCGGGAACCGCGCGAATTCGCCCGCGATCCGGCTAGAATGCGCCCGACCGGCGGCCGTGAGCGGCGGCCGGGACGGGGCCGGGCGCCGCGCGGCGGGCCGGACCGACGACGCGGGAATCCGGCGGGAACCCGGACGGATGAACCGAGAGACCAGACCAGCGATTCGGGACTGAGACCGAAGCCGACCGCTACGACCACCACCACCCGAACGCAACACCACCGGACGAGGACGCGGGACCGAGCGCGTGGCCACCAAAGGTAAGGGCAACCGGGGCAGCGGCCCCTCCGACACGCTGACCTGCAGTTTCTGCAACAAGCAGCAGCGGGCCGACGGCAAACTCATCGCCGGCCCGGACGGCATCTTCATCTGCGACGAATGCGTCGCCATCTGCAACGACATCATCGCCGACAAGTCGAAGACGCTGTCGCCGAAGTCGAAACCCCGGCGCCACCTCACCCCGGAGCAGATCAAGGGCCGGCTCGACGAGTATGTGATCGGGCAGGAGCAGGCGAAGAAGAAACTCGCGGTCGCGGTGTACAACCACTACAAGCGCATCCGCATCTCCGAGGATTCGGCGCAGCCGCGGGACTCCGTGGAACTCAGCAAGAGCAATGTGCTGCTCATGGGCGCGACCGGGACCGGGAAGACCCTGCTCGCGCAGACGCTGGCGCGCATCCTCGAAGTGCCGTTCACCATCGTGGACGCCACCACGCTCACCGAGGCCGGCTATGTGGGCGAGGATGTGGAGAACATCATCCTCAAGTTGCTGCAGGCCGCCGACAGCGACATCGCCCGGGCGCAGGAGGGGATCATCTATGTGGACGAGATCGACAAGGTCTGCCGCAAGAGCGAAAACCCCTCGATCACCCGCGATGTCTCCGGCGAAGGCGTGCAGCAGGCGCTGCTCAAGATCGTGGAAGGCACGGTCGCCAATGTGCCGCCGCAGGGCGGCCGGAAACACCCGCACCAGGAGTTCCACCAGGTCGATACGACGAACATCCTGTTCATCTGCGGCGGGGCGTTCGTCGGTCTCGAATCCATCATCGAGCGGCGCATCGGACAGAAGGCGCTCGGGTTCGGCGCGGAGGTCCCGGAGAACGCCCGCGCCCGGCGCGCCGCCACCTTCGAACAGGGACAACCCACCGACCTGATCCGGTACGGGTTGATACCCGAGTTCGTCGGACGGCTCCCGGTCGTCGCCACGCTCGACCCGCTCGACGAGGACGACCTGGTCCGGATCATGACCGAGCCCAAGAACGCCATCGTGAAGCAGTACGAAACGCTGCTCCGGGCGGAGGGGGTGGCCTGCCGGTTCACGCCCGACGCGCTGCGCGCCATCGCGCGGCAGGCCACGGAACGCGACCTCGGCGCGCGCGGGCTGCGGATGATCCTCGAAGACCTGATGCTCGACCTGATGTACGACCTGCCCACCCGGAAGCAGGTGCGCGAAGTGGTGGTGACCCGGGAATTCGCCGCCGGCGAAGCCGAACCGGTCACCGTCCTCTCCCGCAAGGCCGGCTGACGCCGCCGAGCGAACCCGAAGACCAACCATCCGGCAGAACCGTCCGGCCGAACTTCGCGCCGGACACCGATGATCCCGGCCCGCGGCCGACCGGCCGCGCCGGCCTCCCCTCCGAACGAAACCATGTCCAAGAGGCCCTCGACGACGGCGGTGTTCCTGACCAGCGCCGCCGCGCCGGAAGGATTCCCGCCGCCGGAAGTCCCGGAGGTGTGTTTCGTCGGCCGGTCGAATGTGGGCAAGTCCAGCCTCCTCAACCGGCTCGCCGGCAAACGCGCGGTGGCGGCGGTTTCGCGGACGCCGGGGCGCACGCGGCTCGTGAACTTCTTCCAGGTGGGCGACCGGTACCGGCTGGTGGATCTTCCGGGGTACGGCTTCGCCCGGGTCCCCGACGCCGTCCGGGCGCCGTGGGAACGGTTGGTGCTCGCCTACCTCGCCGGGCGGGAGACCCTGGCGCTGCACCTCCTGCTCGTGGACATCCGCCGGGAACCGCTCGAAAGCGACCGGGCGGCGCTCGACCTGCTGCTCGAAGGCGAAGCGCCCGTGGTGGTCGTCGCGACGAAAGCCGACAAACTGAAACACGGCGCCCGCGCGGCGCAACTGCGGCTGCTCGAAGCCGCCTACCGCTCCGCCGGCGCGGCGGCGGTGGTTCCCTGCTCGGCGGTCACCTTCGGGAAGCGGAAGGCGAAGGGCCCGGCCGGCGGCGCGCGGCGGAGCGGCGTGGAAGCGGTGCGCCGGGTCGTCGAGGAACGGGTGGCGGCATGGCGATGACCGCCGGCGCGGGAACCATCCGCAAGAAACACCGGAAGGTGTTCCGCGCCGGACCGCGCGTGGTGCAAAAGCCCACGAATCCGGAGGAGCCGCCGCTCCGCATCGCCGAACTCGCGCGGAAGACGCCGGCGGAGTTGCAGGAAGTGGCGGTGTCCCTGGACATCGAGTTCCCCGACGCCCTCGCGCGGCAGGACCTGCTCTACCGGATCCTCGGGGCGCACTCCGAAAAGGGCGGCCGCATCGTGGCGCGGGGCACGCTCCACATGTTGGTGGAGGGTTTCGGGTTCGTCCGCTCGGCGATCAACTCCTACCTGCCGGGGCCGAACGATGTGTATGTCTCGCCGCAGCAGATCCGCCGGTTCCGGTTGCGCAGCGGCGACATGCTGGAAGGGGAGATCCGCCGCCCCCGGCGCGGCGAGCGCTACTACGGGCTGCGCGACCTCTACACCGTGAACGACCAGTCGGCGTTCGAGCGGAAGGTCCCCACCGAGTTCGAACAGTTGACCGCGCTCCACCCGGACCGGATGATCCGGCTCGAGCACGACCCGGAGGAACTCGCCGCCCGGGTGGTGGACCTGGTCGCGCCCGTCGGCGCCGGGCAACGCGGGCTCATCGTCGCGCCGCCGCGCGCCGGGAAGACGGTGATGCTGCAGTCCATCGCGCGGGCGATCCGGAAGAACCACCCGGACATCGAGTTGCTGGTGCTCCTCGTGGACGAACGGCCGGAGGAAGTCACCGACATGCTCCGCAATGTGAACGCGGAGATCCTGAGTTCCACCTTCGACGAACGCGGCATCCGCCATATCCAGGTCGCCGAGGCCTGTCTCGACCGCGCCAAGCGCCGGGTGGAATTAGGAAAGCAGGTCGTGATCCTGCTGGACTCGCTCACCCGGCTGGCGCGGGCCTACAACCACACCCGCACCACCGGACACGCGCGGCTCCTGTCCGGGGGTATGGACGCCAAGGCGATCCAGTACCCGAAGAAGTTCTTCGGCGCCGCCCGGAACACCGAGGACGGGGGGGCGCTGACCATCCTGGCGACCGCGCTGGTGGACACCGGCAGCCGGCTGGACGACCTGGTGTACGAGGAGTTCAAGGGCACCGGCAACCTGGAGATCCACCTCGACCAGCGCCTGCTGGAGCAGCGGATGTTCCCGGCCATCGACATCCACCAGAGCGGGACCCGGCGCGAAGAGATGCTGCTGAACGAGACCGAACTCCACTACATGCAGGTTCTCCGGCGGGTGCTGGCCCCGCTCGACCCGGTGGAGGCCATGACCCTGGTCCTCGACCGGATGAAACAGACGGCGACGAACGAGGAATTCCTCCAGGGAATGGCCAAGGGCGTGTGAGCGCCGCGGGCCGCTGCGCTAGGATTCCCGGTTCCGCCATGAGAGAAGGCATCCACCCTCCGTACCAGGAAATCCGGGTCACCTGCGCCTGCGGCGCGGAGTTCCGGACCCGGTCCACCCGGAAGGACGACCTGCGCCTGGAGATCTGCTCCAAGTGCCACCCGTTCTTCACCGGGAAGCAGCGGATCGTGGACTCCACCGGACGGGTCGAGCGGTTCCGCCAGAAGTACGGCGAAGTCCGCTCGAAGCGCGCCGCCCGCCAGGCCGCGGAGATCTAACCCTCCCCGCCCGTCCCCCGGACGGGCTGAATCCAGGCCGTGGCTACGCCTGCCGCCGGGAGTCCCGGCGTCCGCACCCCGGATCGGAACGGGGGCGGCGCGTCCGGCGGCGCGTCCGGCGGCATCACCGGAACGCCCCGCCCGGAGGGGATCGAGGGCCCGCTGCGCGCCGCCGAGGCCCGCTGCCGGGAGGTCGAGGAGGCGCTCGCCCGCCCGGAAACGCTGGCCGACCGGGCGGAACTCCACCGGCTCTCGGCGCTCCACGCCGAACTCGAACCGCTGATCGAGGCCGGGCGGAAGCGCGAGGCGGCGCTCCTCCGGCGGGACGAAGCCGTGGAACTCACGGACGACCCCGACGCCGAGGTCGCCGCGCTCGCCGCCGAAGAAGCCGCCGATGCCGAAGCCGAACTCCGGACGGTCGAAGAGGAGATCCGCCGGCTCCTGCTGCCGAGGGACCCGAACGACGAGCGGAATGTGCTGCTCGAAGTGCGCGCCGGGACCGGCGGGGAAGAGGCGGCGCTCTTCGCCGGCGAGATCTTCCGGATGTACTCGCTCTACGGGAAGGCCCGCGGCTACCGGGTGGACCTGGTCTCCGCGAACGAGACCACGGTGGGCGGGCTGAAGGAAGCGGTGGCGGTGATCGAGGGGAAAGGCGCGTTCAGCCGGTTCAAGTACGAGAGCGGCGTCCACCGGGTGCAGCGGGTGCCGGCCACCGAAGCCTCCGGCCGGATCCACACCTCGGCGGTTACCGTCGCGGTGCTGCCCGAAGCCGAGGAAGTGGAGATCCGGATCGACCCGAAGGACCTGCGCATCGACACCTTCTGCTCCTCCGGGCCCGGCGGGCAGAGCGTGAACACCACCTACTCGGCGGTGCGGATCACCCACCTGCCGAGCGGGTTGGTGGTGAGTTGCCAGGACGAGAAGTCGCAGATCAAGAACCGGACGAAGGCGATGCGGGTGCTGCGCTCCCGGCTCTACGACCTCGCCCGCGCGGAGCAGCGCGAGCAGGTGGCCGAAGCGCGGCGCGGGCAGGTGGGGCGGGGCGACCGGAGCGAGAAGATCCGCACCTACAACTTCCGGGAGAACCGGGTCACCGACCACCGGATCGCGCTGACCCTCCACGCGCTTCCGGCGGTGCTCGGCGGCGACCTCGACCCGATCATCGGCCCGCTGCAGACCGCGGAACAGGCCGAACGCCTGAAGTCCCTCCACGGATGACCGGCGGCGGAGCGACCGCCGCCGCAACAGGCACGACGGTCGGGGCGGCGCTCCGGGAGGCCGAGCGCCGGCTGCGGGACGCCGGCGTCCCCTCCCCCGCCTTCGACGCGCGGCTGCTCCTCCGGGCCGCCGCCGGGTGGACCGCCGCCGAACTCGTCGCGGAAGGCCGCTCCCGGCTCGCTCCGGGCGCGCGAGCCGCTTTCGGGCGGCTGGTCGCCGGGCGCGCCGCCCGCCGGCCGCTCCAGCACCTGACCGGGACCGTCGAGTTCCACGGGCTCCCGCTCGCGGTCGGCCCGGAGGCGCTCGTCCCCCGCCCGGAGACGGAAGTCCTGGTCGAGGCGGCGCTAGCGTTCGCCCGGGAAACCGGCCCGGCGCTCCGCATCGCGGATGTGGGGTGCGGCGCCGGCCCGATCGCCCTCGCGCTCGCCGCCCGACTGCCGCAGGCCTTCGCCACCGGCTTCGACAACGACCCGGCCGCGCTCCGGCTCGCCGCCCGGAACCGGCGCGCAAACGGGCTCGACGACCGGGTCGCTCTCGCGCGGGCCGACCTCCTCACCGCCGCGCGCCCCGGCGCGTTCCGCGTCATCGCGGCGAACCTGCCCTATGTGCCCACCGCCGAGATCGGGACGCTCGAACCGGAGGTCCGCGACCACGAGCCGCGGCAGGCGCTGGACGGCGGCCCGGACGGGCTCGACCCGCTCCGGCGCCTCCTCCCCGGCGCGCGGCGGGCGCTGGAACCCGGCGGGCGGCTCTTCCTCGAGATCGGCGCCGGCCAGCGGGAGGCGGCGGCCCGGCTGCTCTCCGCCGCGGGATTCGGCCCGGTCGCGGCGATCCCCGACCTCGCCGGAATCCCCCGCGTCCTCGCCGCCGAACCGGACCCCGGAGCCGCCCCGGCGCGCGGGTAGCAGCCCGTGGAGAAAGTCCGGGGAGGGCCCGTCGGCGCGAAGCGCCGACCGGGGAGGGGTGCGGGGAGGGGGTGTCCCCCTCCCCGCGAAAGAAGGCGGGGGGAATCGCGCAGCGATTCCACCCGCCAGCCCGTGGGAAGAGCGCCCCGCGACGAAACCCCGCGGGGACTTGGCCCCTTCCGGTCGAAGTGCCGGGGGCGGGGCGCTCTTTCCGCGGGCCGATAGGATCGTTCCCGTGATCTGGATCGTCTCGGTCTTCGGCTACCTCGGGTTCCTGGTGCTGTTCGCGCTGCGGCAGGCGCGGCGGGTGGCCACGCAGGAAGACTTCATGGTCGCCGGGCGGTCCGTCCGCTGGCAGGTGCTGGTGGGGACGCTGATCTGCACCTGGATCGGTTCCGGCAGCCTCTTCGGGGGCGCCGGGCGCGCCTTCCGGGAAGGGTTTTCGGCGCTGTGGATGAGCGCCGGCGCCTGGGTCGGGATCGCCGTCGTGTTCTTCCTCGCCCACCGGGTGCGGCGGATCGCCGAGTACACGGTGCCCGACCTGCTCGAGCGCCGCTACCACCCGGCGGCGCGCGTCCTCGGGACCGCGGCCATCGCCATCGCCTACCTGACCATCGTCGGCTACCAGTTCGTCGGCGGCGGCCGGCTGCTGGCCATCCTCTTCCCCGGACTCGACCCCGCGGTCGGGATGGCGGTCGTCGCGGTCTTCGTGACCCTGTTCGCGGTGAGCGCCGGGATGGTCTCGGTGATCCGGCTGGATGTCGTGAACGGAATCATCATCCTGGCCAGCATCCTGATCGCCGCCCCGCTGGCCTACTTCGGCGCCGGCGGCGCGGAGGGGCTGACCGCGGCGCTCCCGGAGACCCACTTCACCCTCACCGGGAGGCTCGGGATCTCGGCGGCGCTCGGGCTCTTCCTCCCGACGATGCTGCTCCTGCTGGGCGAGAGCGGGATGTACCAGAAGTTCTACGCGGCGGAGTCCGGGGCGGCGGCGCGGAAGGCGGTCGTCGGGATGATCGTGGGCGTCATCCTGGTGGAAGTCCTCATCGATTCCACGGCGGTATTCGCCGCCGCCGGCTACTGGAACGACCCGGCCTTCCGCACCGCCGCCGGTTTCGAGACCGGCGCGACGGAGACCGTGCTGCTGACCTTCGCCCGGAACGAACTCCCGACGCTCGCCGGCTGCCTGCTGCTCGCCGGGGCGACGGCCATCATCTTCTCGACCGCGACCACTTTCCTGCTCGTCCCCTCGACCGGGCTGGCGCGGGACATCTACCAGCGGTTCCTCCGCCCCGGCGCCGACTCCGCCGCCGTCATCCGGTTCCAGCGGTTCGCCATGGTCGGGCTCTCCCTGGTCGCGCTGCTGCTGACCACCCGGTTCCAGAGCATCCTGGACATGGCGCTCTACGCCTACACCATGGTCGGCGCGGCGGTTACGCCGACGCTGCTGGCCGCGTTCCTGTGGAAGCGGGCGAGCCCGAAGGGCGGCGTCATCTCCATCGGCGCCGGGATCGCGGTAACGCTGGCGTTCTCGGCGCTGAACTCCGCCGGGGTGGAGCGGATCGGGTTCCTGCCGACGCAGTACGACTATGTGATCTACCCGGCGGCGGCGGCCTCGCTGCTGGGGCTGGTCGTCGGCAGCCTGCTCACCGCGCCCCCGGAACCGGAGCAGGTCGCGCCGTTCGTCAGCGCGGGCGAAGGCGGTCGTGGTTGAGACCGCCGCCCCCGCCGTGACCGCCCGGGTGCGGGCGGAGCGGCGCGGGCCGGCCGTCCGGCTGACGCTCGCCTGGCCGGAGAAGCGGAACGCCCTCTCGCTCGCCGTGCTGGAGGAACTCCGGGAGCGCCTGCTCGACGCCTCCGCGGACCCGGAGACCCGCGCCGTCGTGATCGCGGGCGAGGGGCCGGCGTTCTCCGCCGGGCACTACCTGCCGGAGGTGGTGGACGGGGACGCCGAGGAAGTCCGCCGCCTGTTCGCCGGTTGCGCCCGGCTCATGGCGGCGATCCGCGAAGCGCCGCAGCCGGTCATCGCGGAGGTGCGCGGCATCGCCACCGCCGCCGGGTGCCAACTCGTCGCGTCCTGCGACCTGGCCGTCGCGGCGGAGACGGCGCGGTTCGCCACCCCCGGCGTGCGGATCGGGTTCTTCTGCTCCACGCCGATGGTTCCGCTGGGCCGGGCGGTCGGGCGGAAACGGGCGATGGAGATGCTGCTCACCGGCGACTTCATCGAGGCCCGCACCGCCGCCGAGTGGGGCCTCGTGAACCGGGTCGTCCCGGAGGACGATCTGGAAGCGGCCTCGCAGGAGTTCGCGGAGAAGATCGCCGCCGCCAGTCCCTTCGTCGTGGGGCTCGGCAAGCGCGCCTTCCACCGACAGGCCGACCTCCCGCTCGAAGCGGCGGAGGAAGCGATGTCCGCGGTGATGCGCGAGAACGCCGCGGAGCCCGACGCCCGCGAAGGAATCCGCGCCTTCCTCGAAAAGCGCGAACCCCGCTGGACGCAGCGGCCGCGCTGACCCGCGGCCGCCGCCTACGGCGCGGGGGCGTCCGGGGCGCGGAAGCGGTAGGCGAACTCGTCGCCGTCCCGGTGGAAGCCGGCGACGGTGTAGCCGAGGCCGAAGAGCGACTGGAACGCCGCGCGGCCCTTCAGGCGCCAATCCAGCGCGAGGGCCGGATCCTGCGCCAGCAGCGCGGTGAAGTGCGGCGGGATGCGCAGCAGGACTTCCGGGCCCTCCGGCGCCGGCGCCGGATCGCCGGTCTCCAGGAGGCCGGAGGCGCGCAGCGAGACCCGGTTCAGCGACGGCAGGTCGGGGATCCCGACTTCCCGCGCCAGTTCGCCCCGGCGCGCCGCCGCCACCCGCTCCGAGCCGAGAACCCACTCCGGCTCCAGCCGGTCGGTCGGCAGCCCGCCGTGGAGCGGGCTCTCGCTCTCCCCGTACACATTCACCCGGTACACCGAGGCCAGGCAGCCCAGGTGGTTCAGGTTCAGGTGGGCGTTCCGCGCCTGCATCGGGTCGAAGGTCCAGTTGATCCGGTCGAGCCCCTGCCCCCGCGCCCGGTCGGCCTGCGCCCACTTCAGGGCGATCCCGGCGCCGGAGCCCCGGAACTCCGGCCGCACCGCCAGCATGTGCGAGTGGTGGAGCGGCCCCAGGTCGTCGAACCCCGGAAACCCGTTCACGAAACCGATCATCCGCCCTTCGGCGAAGGCCCCGATCGCGATCGCCCCGTAGCAGTTCATGACGGACATCAGCCCGGCGGGCACCACATCGAGATCGATGAAACCCCAGACCTCCCGCTGGATCTCCTCGCACTCCCGCAGGTCGTCCATCCCCGACAGGTCGCGGACGGTGAAGGGAACCCGGCGGGGCATGGCGCGGCGGCGGATTCTACGGAAGGGGGGGCGATTCCCCCGGTTTCCGCCCGCCGCCCCCCGGCTACACTGCCTCCCCGTTAGCGAGCCCCCGGTGGAACCCCCGCGAGCGCCGGGCGGCGCGACAGCCCGATGAGCGCGCCGATGAGCGCGGCCGGCCGCCATCCGTTCGGCGCCCGGACGAGGACGCTGGCGATCCTGTTCGCCGTCGTCCTCGCCGCCGACCAGGCCACCAAGATCGCCGCGGCGCGGTGGCTCGACGCCTACGAGCCGGTGAGCGTCATCCCGGGCTTCCTCCAACTCGCGCTGGTCCACAACACCGGCATGGCGTTCGGGCTGCTGAACGACCTCGCGTTCGCCGGGAAGGCCTGGATCCTCACCGGGGTCTCCGCGGCGCTGCTCGCCCTGATCGCCTGGTTCGCCGTCCGCGCCGGGCCGCTCTCGCCGCTGACCGGCATCGGGCTCACCGCGATGCTCTCCGGGGCGCTGGGGAACATCGTGGACCGGCTGGCGCGGGGCCATGTGGTGGACTTCCTGGACGCCTATGTGGGCAGCGCCCACTGGCCCACCTTCAACCTGGCCGACTCCGCGATCTGCGTCGGCGCCGGGCTGCTCCTCTGCGACACCGTCCGGGAAGCGCGCCGGGCTTCCCGCCGCCCCACCCCGGAACCGGAAGCGGCGGAGGGCTGACCCCCGACCCCGCCCGACCTGCCCATGTTCCCCCGACTGCTCGACCTCGGCGCGTTCGAACTCTTCGGGCGCACCTTCCACCCGGTCCTCCACACCTACGGCCTGCTGCTGGCCGGCGGCTTCGTCGTCGGGATCGTCGACGCCGCCCGCCGGGCGCCCCGCCACGGGATCGAGCGGAAGGACATCTACGACCTCGCCCTCCATCTCTTCCTCGGCGCCATCCTCGGCGCGAAGGCGCTCCTGTTCCTCGTGAACCCGGAGCCGTTCCTGCGCAACCCGGCCGCGCTGATAACCGCCGGCGGCGTCTTCCTCGGCGGGTTCCTCGGCGCGATGGCCGCCTCGATCCGCTTCTTCCGCTCCCGCGGCATCCCGGTCTGGGAGGGCGGCGACCTGCTCGCCCCCTCCATCGCCCTCGGCCACGGCATCGGGCGGCTGGGCTGCTTCGCCGGCGGCTGCTGCTACGGCCTCCCCGCCGACGGCGCGCCCGCCGTCACCTTCACCGACCTCTACGCCAACTCGGTCACCGGCGTCCCGCTGAACACCCCCCTCCACCCGACCCAACTCTACGAAGCCGGGTTCGAGTTCGCGCTGTTCGGGCTCCTCCTCTGGCTGACGCCCCGGAAGAAGTTCGCCGGGCAAGTCTTCTATGTCTGGGTGGGGCTCTACGCGGTGGGCCGGTTCGCCATCGAGTTCCTCCGGGGCGACCCGCGCGGCTTCGTCTTCGACGAACTCCTCTCCACCTCGCAGTTCCTCTCGGTCTGGCTCCTGGTCGGCGCGGTCGTCGCCCTCCTCGTCCTCCGGCGCCGCGCCGCCGCGTGAGTTGGCGCCCCCGACCGAGTTCCCCGTAGGCGCCGACGAGGACGGCGACCGCCTCGACCGGATCGCCTCCCGGCGGTTCCCGGAGACCAGCCGGAGCGAAGTCGCCCGCTGGGCCCAGGACGGGCGGATCCTGTTGGACGGCCGCCCCCGCCGCCCCGGAACCGCCTGCCGCGCGGGCCAGCGGGTCCGCGTCGCGCCGCCGGAGGCGCCGGCCGGCCCGGGGCTCGACCCGGAGCCGATCCCTCTCGCCATCCTCCACGAGGACGAACACCTCGCCGTCCTCGACAAGCCGCCGGGGCTGGTGACCCATCCCGGGCCGGGCCACCCGACGGGGACGCTGGCGCACGGGGTGGCCGCCCGCTACCCGGAGACCGCCGGCGTGGGGGCGCCGGATCGGCCGGGCATCGTCCACCGGCTCGACCGGGGCACTTCCGGCGTCCTCGTCGTCGCCCGCACCGAGCCGGCGCGCCTCCGGCTCGCCGAGGCGTTCGCCGCCCGGACCGTGGACAAACGGTACCTGGCGCTGGTGCTGGGCCGGTTCCCCGAGCCGCGCCGCCTGGCGGAGCCCATCGGGCGCGATCCGCGGCATCCGCAGCGGTACCGGGTCCGGGGGCGGTCGGCCAAGGACGCGGAGACCGAGGCGCGGCCGCTGGAGGAACTCCCGCTCAGCGCGTGGCTGGAACTGCGGCTCCACACCGGGCGGACGCACCAGGCGCGGGTGCACCTGGCCGGGGCCGGGCGGCCGCTCGCCGGGGACGCCCTCTACGGCCCGGCGGCGCCGAAGCGGGGAGGCGGACGGGCCGGGGCGGCGCTGCGGCGGCTGACCCGCCCCGCCCTCCACGCCGCCGCCATCACCTTCCCCCATCCGGCGACCGGCGAAGCCGTCCGCTTCGAGGCGCCGCTGTCCGAGGACCTGGCGCGAGTCCTCGCCGACCTGCGGGAAGCGGCGCGGGAGGGCGACCCGGCGCGCGATCCGCCGCCGGGAAGGCCCCGGCTCGCTTAGGATTCGCGCGCCGCCCGGCGTCCCCCGTCCGCGCCCGGCGACCCCCGGCCAGCATTCATGGCGACCTCCCGCCCCGGAACCGTCCTCCGGGGCGACGAATTCCGGGCCGCGCTCTCCCGCCTCGGCGAGCGGATCGCCGGGGAGACCGCCGACCCGCTGGCCCTGCTCGGCATCCGCCGGCGCGGCGTCCCGCTGGCCGCCCGGCTCCGCTCGCAACTGCTCGCGCTCGGCCGGACCGACCTCGCCTCCGGGGAGTTGGACATCAACCTCTACCGGGACGATGTCCACGACCGGGGCATCCCCGCGGTCGGCGAGACCCGCATCCCCTTCCCGCTGGAAGAGCGCCACCTGGTGTTGGTGGACGATGTGCTGTTCACCGGGCGGACGGTGCGGGCGGCGCTGACCGCGCTCAGCCACTTCGGCCGCCCGAAGAGCGTCCGGCTGGCGGTGCTGGTGGACCGGGGCGGGCGCGAACTCCCCATCGCGCCGGACTTCGTGGGGCTCACGCTGCCGACGGCGCCGAACCGCCTGGTGCGGGTCCGCGTCGCCGAGGAAGACGGCGAAGACCGGGTCTATTCGGTCCCGCTCCCGGAGGCCGGCGCCGCGTGAACCACCTGCTCGGCATCCGGGGCCTCTCCCGGGAAGACGCCGTCGCGATCCTCGACGCCGCGCCCCGCTACCGCGAGATCTCCGAGCAGCCGGTGCCCCGGGCGCCGCTGCTGGTCGGGCGCGCGGTCACCCACCTGTTCCTCGAGCCCTCGACCCGCACCCAGGCCTCGTTCCAGTTGGCGGCGAAGCGGCTCTCCGCCGAGCCGCTCTCCTTCTCCGCCCGCTCGTCGTCGCTCAGCAAGGGCGAAACCTTCCTCGACACCGCGCGGACGCTGGCCTCGATGGCCCCGGACATCATCGTCGTCCGGAGCCGCGAGTCCGGCGCTCCCGGCTACCTCGCCCGCGAAATCCCCGGCGCCAGCGTGGTGAACGCCGGGGACGGGATGAACGAGCACCCCACGCAGGCGCTGCTCGACGCGTTCACCATCCGGGAGCGGCGCGGCCGGATCGAGGGCCTGACGGTGGCCATCATCGGCGACCTGCTCCACAGCCGGGTGTTCCGCTCGAACGCGCGGCTGCTCACGCTGCTGGGGGCGCGGGTGCGCTGCTCCGGCCCGCCGCCGCTCATGCCGCCGGGGCTGGAGCGGCTGGGGGTCGAGCCGGCGCTGCGGGTGGAGGAGGCGCTCGAAGGGGCGGACGCGGTGATGGTGCTCCGCATCCAGCACGAGCGGATGCATGCCTCGTTCATCCCGTCGGAGCGGGAGTACTACGCCGAGTTCGGGCTGACCGCGGAGCGCCTCGCGCTCACGAACGAGGCGCTGGTGCTCCATCCGGGGCCGCTGAACCGGGGGGTGGAGATCGCCTCGGAAGTCGCCGACGGCCCGCAGTCGGTGATCCTGGAGCAGGTGCGGAACGGGGTGGCGGTGCGGATGGCGGTGCTGGTGGAGGTGGCGCGGAGCCGCGCCGGCGGTCGGCGGGCCCGGGGGTCGTCGGACGGAGGGGCCGGTGGCGGCTGAGGCGGGGCCGCTCCTGATCCGGGGCGCCCGGATCGTGGATCCCGCGTCGGGGCGGGACGCGGTCGGGGACCTCCGGATCGTGGACGGGGTGATCGCGGAGTCGTCGGCCTTCGGCGGTGACGGGAGCGGCGGCGAGCGCGTCTTCGAGGCCGACGGGCTGGTGGCGGTTCCCGGCTTCTGCGACCTCCACGCCCACTTCCGCGAGCCCGGCCTCGAATACAAGGAGACGGTGGCCTCCGGCGCGGCGGCGGCGGCCGCCGGCGGGTTTACTTCGGTGGCCTGCATGGCGAACACCGACCCGGTGAACGACAACCCCTCGGTCACCGCCCACATCCGGGCGCTGGGGGCCGAAGCCGGGTTCGCGCGGGTCTATCCCATCGCCGCGACGACCCGCGGGATGGGCGGCGAGCGGATCACCGAGTTCGGGGCGCTCCGCCGGGCGGGGGCGGTGGCCGTCTCCGACGACGGGTTGCCGATCGAGGACCCGGCGGTGATGCGGCGCGCGCTGGACTACGCGCGGCTCTTCGACCTGCCGGTGATCGAGCACTGCGAGACGCTGGCGCTCACCGGCGAAGGAGTGATGCGGGAGGGCTCGCTCTCCACGGCCATCGGGCTGCCGGGCATCCCGGCGGAGTCGGAGTTCATCGCGGTGGAACGCAACCTGGCGCTCGCCGAGTTGACCGGGGCGCGGCTCCACATCGCGCACCTCTCCACCGCGCGGTCGGCGGAGGCGGTGCGCCGGGCGAAGGCGCGGGGAGTGCGGGTCACGGCGGAGGCCACGCCGCACCACCTGGCGCTGACCGAGGAGGCGGCGTCGGGATACGACACGGCGGCGAAGATGAAGCCGCCGCTTTCGTCCGAGTCCGACCGGGAGGCGGTGGCGGCGGCGCTCGCGGACGGGACGGTGGACGCGATCGCCACCGACCACGCCCCGCACCACGAGGACGAGAAGAACCTGTGCTTCCAGAGCGCGCCGTTCGGGGTGGTGGGGCTGGAGACGGCGGCTTCGGTGGTGCTGGATCGGCTGGTGCGGCCGGGGGTGGTGTCGCTGGGGGACGCGGTGCGGGCGCTGTCGTTGCGGCCGCACCGGATCCTGGGGGTGCCCGGCGGGGAGTTGGCGGCGGGGAGTCCGGGGGATGTGACCTTGTTGGACCTGGAGGCGGAGGTTTCGGTCGCTCCGGAGGCGTTCCGCAGCCGGGGCCGGAGCACGCCGTTCGCGGGGATGCGGTTCACCGGGGCGGTGGTCGCGACTTTCGTGGGCGGGCGGCAGGTGTTTTCGCGCTGACCTTCGCGACAGGCAATGTGTCCGGGCGATAACAGCCCGTGGAGAAAGTCCGGGGAGCCCCCGTCGGCGCGAAGCGCCGACCGGGGAGGGTGGCGGGGAGGGGGTGGACCCCTCCCCGCGATAGATGGCGGGGGGAATCGCGCAGCGATTCGCGCCGCCGGCCCGTGGGAAGAGCGCCCCGCCGCGGAACCGAACGCGGACTCGGCGCCCTCGCGTCGACGCGTGGACGGCGGGGCGCTGTTTCCACGGGCTGACAAGTCCGGGGGCTGAGCGGCGTGCCCCGGCGCGGTTGGGCCGCCGCGGTGGAGGAGGTGTTCCGGCGGAACCGGCGGGCGCCGCTGGGGTTCGACCCGCTGCGCTTCCCGAAGGAGTTCGAGGACCCGGCGGATCAGGAGGTCGTGGCGTTCTTCGCCTCGGCGCTGGCGTTCGGGAATGTGCGGAGCGTCCATGCGTCCGTCGGGCGGGTGGTGGAGTGGATGGGGCCGCGTCCGGCGGGTTTTTGCGAGTGGTTGTCGGAGGCCCCGGCGGGGGAGAGCCGGACGGAGCGGCGCGCGATTCGCGGGTTCCGCCACCGGTGGATCCACGGCGGGGATGTGGAGCGGCTCGCGGTGATGGTCGGGCGGATGCGCGCGGAGCGCGGCAGCCTCGAGGCGTGGTTCGCGCCGGGGGTGGCGCGGGACGGGCGGGGGCGGGCGGACCTGGGAGCGGCGATCGAGGCGTTCCGGGCGGCCGCCCTGCCCTTCGACCCGGCGGGGCCGGGGTCGCCCCGGCCGGCGCCGGTGAGCCGGTCGCGGCCGGGGCCGGCGTGGTTCTTCCCCAGCCCGCGCAGTTCGGCGGCGAAGCGGACGGCGATGTTCCTGCGCTGGGCGGTGCGGCGGGACCGGCGCGACCTGGCGCTGTGGGACTGCCTCCATCCCCGCGACCTGGTCGTGCCGCTGGACACGCACCTGTTCCGCCTGGGCCGCCGGCTGGGGCTCACGCGGCGCGCGACGCCGGGGTGGGCGGCGGCGGTGGAGATCACGCGGGCCTTCGCCCGGCTCGACCCGGAGGACCCGGTGAAGTACGACTTCCCGCTCAGCCGCCTCGGGATCGTCGAGGGCTGCCCCCGGCACCCGCGCACCGCGCCGTGCGAGTTGTGCCGGCTGCTCCGGTCGGGTTGAGACCCGGCGCGGGCCGGGCCGTCAGTCCTCCTCGGACGGATCGGCGCTCCCGGTGAGCGGCTCGGCCCAGTCCTCCAGTCGCAGCCCTTCGATCCGCGTGAAGTGCCGGAGGTTTCGGGTCGCGAGCCGCGCCGAACGCCTGACTGCGATGGATGCGATGACCACATCCATGTCCTCGACGCCCAGGCCTCGCCGCTCGAGATCGGCCTTGAGTTTCCCGAACTCCACGGCGGCGGTCTCGTCCCACTCGGTGAAGTTCAGTTTCGAGCGCAGCCGCTCGTACTCGCCCTCCAGCAGGAGCCGGCGGCGCGATCCGCGCCGCAGCCGCTCAAGCCCGTAGCGAATCTCGGCGGCCACCGGCGCGGGCACGAAGACCCCGGCCAGATCCTCGTTTCGCAGGTGCTCCCAAGCCGCGTGCTCCCGATTCATCAGGGCCGAGACCACATTCGAGTCGAGAAGCAGCATCAGAACGGGGGAGTCCGGCGGCTCCGGCGAGCGCCCGCGATGGAGCGGTCGAATTCCTCGTGACCCCGCCGCAGCAGCCGGAGGTCGGCCTTGCTCAGGTGGCTGTCGCTGAAGAACTCCTCGTTCGAAATGTTCTCCCGCTCGACCGCGCGCTGGCAGGACTCGACGATCACCCGGTTCCGGCTGACGCCCAGGGCCGCCGCCATCCGGTCCAGCGCGGCCAGCAGTTCGTCCGGGAAGTAAACGCTCGTGTTCGCCATAACATGACATGTTATACCACTCGGACCCTGTCTGCAAGCCCGCGGACGCCGGAAGGGCCTGACGGAGGGAGAGAGCCCCGGACCCCCGGAATCGCCCCGGGAGGTGTCGCGCCCGGGAGGGCGGCGCTCCGGGGGCGGGTCAGTCGGACGGCTCCTCCGGAGGGAACCAAGTCGGGTCGTCTCGGAGTTTCTTGCGGAGGTCCGGCTTCGACAGGTAGTTGGCGAGGCGGCGGAAGTGGCGTTCCATGGCGTCCCGGTCGTGGAGTTGGTTGGCGGAGATTTCGAGAACTTCCCAGCCGTCGCTGCGGAGGCGGGAGCGGATGTGGCCGTCCTTTTCGGCGGTTTCCGGGTTTCCGTGGAGGTGGCGGCTGAGGCCGTCGAGGTAGATGCAGACGCCCTCGTCGGGTTCGCCGGTGCGGTAGATCACATCGGGGGTGGTCGCGCCGAGCGGGAGGCCGAGGCGGATCTGTTCGCCGCGGACGCCTTCGCCGAAGCCGGCGGCGCGGAGCAGGCGCTGCAGGCGCGTTTCCGCTTCGTTCACCGGGACGGCGCCTTCTTCGGGTTCGGGGGCGGGAGCGCTTGGCGGGATTTGGTGTGTTTCCGCGAGGCCGGTTCCCCATTCGTCGAAGCACTCGATCACGCGGCGCCGATCCAGGTGGCGGTGGTAGTAGGCGTTCCGGAAGTACTGCAGGCAATCCACACAGGACGCTTCGCAGACCGCCGGGCAGGCGGAGACGATCTCGCGGGCCGCTTCCGCGATCTCGCCGAATCCGGCCAGCAGGCGGTCGAGCAGGCCGGAGCCGCCGGGCATCGGGTCCCACAGCAGCGCGTTCTTGTGGTCTTCGACGACATCGCCGATGACGAGTATCTGCAGGTCTTCGCGGTGCATGTCGAGGCATCGCGCGGCGGCGAGGCGCAGCGCTTCGAGGACGCCGTACGCGGTTTCGGCGTCTTCGCATTCGGGCAGCGACAGCGCGTCCGCCACCGCGTCGGCGTAGAAGCCGGTGTTCTTGGGCGCGCGGCCGCACCGTTCCGCGTGGTCTTCGCGGAACTTCCGCCGCTGGCGTTCGGAGGAGAACGGCGAAACGCTCTGGCCGCAGACGACGCAGAGCGGGTAGCCGAGGCCGCGGCCTTCGTCGTCGCCGGAAACCCCGACATTCACCAGCCGGAGGCGCACGCCGCGGCGGTGGAAGACCGCCTGCGGCCCCCAGCGGTAGGCCTTTCCGCCGTCGTACTGGTTTCGTTCGATGCCGTACACCGCCACCGGGAGTTGGAACCGGTGCTCCTCTTCGTCGGAGATGTGGGAGGCGTGGATCAGGTCGGTGTCGCAGACGGAGATCGTCGGGAGGCTCTGCCCGGCCAGCAGCGAACCTTCTCCCCGGACGGAGGGACGGAGCGCCTGGCGCTCGGTCGAAACCTCGTAGTAGGCCGTCTCCTCCCGCTCTTCGCCGGGTTCGCGGCGGAATCGCCGGGCGACGAAGCGGCGCCCGTTCGCGTAGATGAGGTTGCCGGGGACATATTCGCGGACGGCGGCGGACGGCGGACGCGGGAGGGTGAAGTCGCCGTGGTCGGGGAACCACGACGGAACCTCGGCGTAACCGATCACGGAGCCGACTTCGAGGCCGTAGCCGGGGAGGAAACCCTCCGCGGCGAGCACGCTGAAGGTGTTGCTGTCGTCGTGGCCTTCGGCCTGCTTCCGTCCGCGCTTCGCGCCCTTCAGGCGGCGCACCGCGGAGTCGCATCTCCGGAACAGGGACTCGTCCGCGGGGTCGAGGGTTCCCTGTTTCGACCTTCGGGCGTTCAGGCGCCGGATCTGGCGCATCGCCCAGTCGAGGCGGCGGGCCAGGCGGCGGACGACTTCCTCCAGGCGGTCGGCGAACTCGGCGACGCGGGCGGCGATCCGGTCCGGGGTGACCGGGACGCTCGCGTCTTCCGGCCAACCCTGCTCGAAGACGCGCCGCGCTTCGGCCTCCAAGTCTTCCGCGTTCCGCTCGATCACGCGCCGGAGCGGCGCGAAGTCGAACGGTTCGCTGCGGAGTTCCCGGCCGTCGAACAGGTACGGGGTGACGCGGCGCGGCAGGCATTCGTCGAGGGCCGCGTGGACGGCGTTTCGTTCTTCCTCCGGGCGCGCCGGGTCGCCGGCGATCCGGTGGAGACGGGCGATCACCGTCGCGTGGACATGTTTGGCGACCATTTCCCCGTTCCGCAGGTGGAACGCCGGGGGGTCGATCCGTCCGGAGAGCAACTTCTCCGGCGCGTCGAAGTAGGCGCGGTCGTGGGACACCGGGCGGCAGTAGGTGAGGTCCACCGCCATGCGATGCCGCCGCCCGGCCCGCCCGGCGCGCTGCCAGTAGTTCGCCGGGAGCGGCGGCACATTCCTCATCAGCACGGAGTCCAGCCGCCCGATGTCTATGCCGAGTTCGAGCGTGGGCGTGCAGACCAGGCAGTTCACCGCCTCCGAACCGCCCTTGAAGAGGTTTTCCAGACGCTCTCGCTCGTCGTTCGGGACCATCGCCGTGTGTTCCGCCGGACGCAGCATGGAGTAGGCGCCGTCGAGGAGCGCGAGGTCGTAGTTGTCCTTCTCCTCCTCGACCCATTCCAGCGTTCCCGGGCAGCGCCAGGCGGGGCAGCGGTCGCGCGGCTGCGCCCACCCGAACCGGCGGCGGCACTTCCGGCACCGATGGACGCCCCGGATCGGCTTCAGGAGCAACCGGTCGGCGTCCACCTGGTACTCGTCGCTGACGCCGGGAAGGCGGCGGCCCTTCGAGCCGACGAGTTTCACGCGGACGAGCAGGCGCAGTTCGACCAGGAAGTCGAACAATTCGGTCAGGAGGGGCTCGATGTCGTCCGTTTCCGCCTCCCACTTGCCCGCCAACTGCCGCAGGGTGGTGTCGCCGGCGCGACTGAGCCACGGGGTGATCACCTCCTTCTCCATCTCGGCGCCGGGCTCGCGGCGGAGTTTGGTGGCCGTCGGCCCGGAGGAATGCCGCAGGTATCCCTGCTGGACTTCGAGGTCGCCGTCCATCCAGTACCGGCCGAAGATCCCGTATTCCTCGTCGTGGAGCGCGCGCTTCCGGCGCAGGTAGTCGAGAGCGCCGGCGATGCCGTCCCGCAACCGGTCCGGCGCGACGCGGAGCCGGTGCGCCCGCTCCACGATCCACGGGTGGGAATCCTCGAGCCCGGCGTAGTCCACCCGCATCCGCCCCCACGGCTCCAGCCCCACGGCCTGCCGCGACGAAACCGTCACTTCGCCGAGCACCTGGAACCGCAGGTACTTCTTCCGCTCGCGCCGGTGCCGGACGGCGGAGCCCGCCCGGCGCTCCACGGCCCATACCTCCGGTATGAGCGCCCGCGACAGCGCTTCGTCCTTCTCAAGCACATCCTCGAGATGACCCACGAGGTCGCCGACGGCGCGCTTCCCCGCTTTCATACCCTCCGCCATCAGCGCGCGGAGGCGGAACCGGCGGGCGTGATCCCTCATCCAGCCGGCCTGGAACGCCGCGTCCTGCCGGTTGTCGCAGAACACGAGCAGCCGGCGGCGGTCGGCGTGGTGCACCAGGTCCTGGGTCAGCACATGCACATCGGCCACGGTTACCGCCCGCACCGCGCGCGCCGGCTCCCGCGGCTTCCCGTGCGCCCTCCCGCGCGGCGCCCGGCAGGACACGCAACTCGTCAGGGCGCCGGGCTCGCCCTTCTTCGAGCGCACCGCGTTCAGTTGCACCGGCGCCCCGGGCGCGCCGCACGCGCGGCAGCGGGCGAACTCGTCCGGTTGGGCGGCGCCGCAACGGCGGCAGAAGAACACCGGCGCGGCGCGGCCGCTCGTCGAGTCCCCTTCTCCTTCGTCCCCGCCGTCCTCGCCTTCCTCCGACCCGATCAGCCGGTCGAAGAGGAGCGCGCGCTTTCCCCCCTGCGCCCGTTCGAGGCGCGGCCAGACGGTTCCGTCGGCGCCCGCATCCCCGCCGCCGGGACGCTTCGCGGTGAACTCGAAGTCCTTGAGGAACGCCTCGAAGTAGTGCTGGCCGCAGGTGGTGCAGGTGAGCACCGGGAAATGCGCGATGCCGGGATCCTTCCCCTTCCCTTCCGCGATGTCCTCCGCGGCGAGCCACAACTTCGGTTCGTTCGAGTCGTCGGGAAACGAAACGACCGCGCCGCCGATGCCGCGCGCGAACAGGTGGAGCACCGGCCGGAGCAGCGGACGCCCCCCGCTCCGCGCCGCCGCGCCGAGCGTGAGCCACGCGAGGATCTCCGCTTCGGTAACGGGCCGGCCCAGCCGTTTCCCCAGCGCCTCCGGCAACTCCGCGAGCGGTCGCGCGACCGCCAGTTCCTCGCTCAACCCGAACGCGAACTCGCTCCGGGAGAGCGCGCCGTGGAGCGCCGCCGGCCATTCCGCCTCCGCGCCGCCGCCGCCGACCGGCAACTTCGTCCCGGCGAGCGAGCGATACACCGCGGCGACTTCGCCAGCCGCGTCCCCATTCCCCTCGCCGTTCCCCTCGACGGCGCGCACCGCCCGCTCCAGGATCGCCCCGGTATCCCCGGCGGGCGCCTTCGGGACCGTCCGGGCCTCCGCCCATACCTCTTCTTCGTAGTCCTCCGCGACGGTCTCCACTTCCTCCGCGGGAACGCCGAAGAACCGGGACGCGAACCGCCGCGCCGCGTCCGGTTCCCGCGAGTCCACGATGGTCGCGGAAGTGGCGATGCCGGTCGTCTCGTCCGGCGCGGCCCGGCAATAGGCGCGAAGCCGCCGGATGAGGCAGGCGGTCTCGGCGCCGAACGCCCCGGTGAAGGTATGCGCCTCGTCGAACACCAGGTAGTCGAGCCGCGCGTCCCGGAACAGTTCGGCATCCTGCTGCCGCGTGAGCAGGAGTTCGAGTTGCTTCACATTCGTGAGCAGGATGCGCGGCTGCCTCCCCGCCGTCCGCATCACTTCCCGCGAACGCGCTTCCTCCGCCGGACAGACGGTTTCGCCCTTCCCGGCGCGCTGCGCCTTCCTGAGCCGCGCCAGGTAATCCTCCCGAGAACTCCCGGCCGGCAGCGCGACGCCCGCCACTTCCGCCTCCGTCTCCGGCGTCTTCCCGACATACAGCCCGAAGGGAATGCGCGTCCCGGCGAGCAGCGACCGCAGCCGCATCAACTGGTCGTCCGCCAGCGCGTTCATCGGATAGACGATGACCGCGCTGATCCCCGGCGCCGCGCCTTCGTCCCGAAGTTCCAGGCAGCGGCTCACGACCGGGTAGAGGAAACACTCGGTCTTCCCGGAACCGGTGCCGGTGGAAACCAGCGTGGTCTTCCCGGCGGCGATGGCGCGGATCGCCTTCTCCTGGTGCCCGTAGAGCCGCGTAACCTGCTCCGGCAGCCGATCCACCAAGTGCGGGTGGAGCAGCCCTTCCGCCACGAGTCCGGAGAGCGCCGCCCCCGGCCGAAACGGCCGCGACAGGCTGATGTACGGCCCCTTGAGCAGCGGCGACCGCCGCGTCTCGTCGAGCGACAGCAACTCCTTCATCTGCGCGTGCAGGTGCGGCGCGGCGAAGGGATACGCGGTGAGTTGGTACCGGAGGAAACTCCGCACCACCTTGTCGGTATACGCGACCGGATTCAGCGCCATTACGATTCGATGTCCTCGATGATATCAGTTGCGGCTGCTAATGGCCTCAGTTGCATCCACCTTCATCCGCTTCACGGGTTCTCAGCGACGTCTGGACGACTGCTGGCAAAGCAACTATCCGCTATCTTTTGCGGGATGAAGGAACAGATCGTGCATTGCGCCTCAAACCTGAGCAGCTCCGTGTCGTCGTTTGCCGACTGCGTTACGACACCGACCACACACAACTCCCCATGTTTCTTTCCTTCGACGACTACAGGGGCACCGCTCATTCCGCGTGGAACCGGACGATCGACGACAAACTGCTCCTTCCGATCGTCTTTCTGGAGGACCTCCTTCTCTTCTCTGCTCCAGTTTCCGACATACGACATGCGACCGCCGAAAATGAACGGAAAAGTGCGTTCGAATACATACCTGTTTAGGGTAGCCGGGAAACCCGGAATCAGTACTTCTTTCCCATGAGCGGACACCGTCCGGTCAACAGAAAGCACGAGATCGTTTCGCGTTGGCCGCATCGGCGCGAAGGCGATGTCAAGATCGCGTAGGACTTGAAATGACGACCGAGAAAGACGAATCCACTCATTGGTTGAGTAGTAGACGCCCAGTTCCGGATTACCGTCGCTTTCAAGACAGTGAGCAGCCGTTACGAGAAAGTCACTCTGGCCACTCTTTGTGGGCAGAAAGAACGCGGTCCCGAAATTCTCTCCGCACCGGATTCGCAGAGTTCGCATGAGCACCGGAGCGGTCGGGACAAGTCCCATCACTTCCTCCTCCCACCATCACGCAGCGTGCGAATGTCCGGGCCTCGGCCTTGATGGTGGAGGACACCCTCTCCACTCGGAATGTGAACGACTGTTCGGCGATATGGCGAAAGCACGGTTACGGCCACTCCTTCGGTGGGACAGTAGGTATCACAGTGACACCGGATGCTAGAATGATATCTCAGGGTGGCAAGGGGGGCCGCACTCCCGGAGAGTCTCGTGTCCGCAGAGAACCACATCCCGGCCAACCTGGCCCGGTTGCGGCTGGATCGGGGGTTGACGCAGGCGCAACTCGCCGAGAAGGCCGGGATCTCCCGGGTCGCCGTGGGGAAGATCGAGCGGGGCGCCGTGCTCCCGAAGACGACCACGACGGCGCTGCTGGCGCGGGCGCTCCGCACCTCCTACGGCGACCTCGTTCTCCCGGTCCGGCCCCTCCGGAGCGTCAGGTTCCGGGCGCGGGCCCGGGTGCACGGCCGGGAGCAGATCCTCGCGGAAGTGTCCCGGTGGCTGGACGGCTACTCGATGCTCGAGGACGTCCTCGACGACCGGCGCCCTTTCCGCTTCGGGGCAGCGCGGCGGAAACGGCGCGCACCGGACCCGGCGGCGGCCGCCCGCGCCGCCCGGAAGGCGGCCGGTCTCGGCCCGGATGCCCCCATCGTGGACATCTGCCGACTGGTGGAGGAGAACGGCGTCAAGGTCCTTCCGCTCAACAAACAGCGGGAGTCGTTCTTCGGCCTCAGCGTCGGGCCGGTGGACGGCGGGCCGGCGGTCGTGGCGAACACTTGGGATCGAATCTCCGTCGAGCGGTGGATCTTCACCGTCGCCCAAGAACTCGGCCATCTGCTGCTCCACCCGCGCGAGTACGAGGCGGCGGTCAAGGACCATCCCGTTTCCGCGGAACGGGAAGCGGACGCCTTCGCCGCCGAATTCCTCATGCCCGAGGCCGCCTTCGGGCCGGCGTGGGACGCCTTCGCCGGCTACCCGCTGGTGGACCGCGTCCTCCGGGTCAAGCGCGCGTTCCGCGTCAGTTACCGGGCGGTGCTGTACCGGCTCGTGGCCATCGGCCGCGAGACGCCCGACCTCTGGGCCGCGTTCCAGCGGCAGTACCGAGACCGCCACGGACGAGCGCTCGGCAGCGTGGACGAACCGAACGCGCTCGCGGAGAGCGCCTTCTCCTGGCGGTGGCGCCGCGCCGAGGAGCCCGTCGCGCTGACGGAATTCGACTTCATGGAGACCCGACTGCACCGTCTCGTCCGGCGAGCGCTGGTCGAGGGCGAGGTCTCCATGAGCCGCGGCGCGGAAATCCTGGGACTCCCGCTGGAGGACCTGCGGAAGTGGGTCCGAGGCTGGGGCCGGTAGGCGATCCGTCGCCGGCGAGATGATTTTCATGTTGCCGAAATCAGGAAAGGATGATAGACTCACTTCCGAGGAAGCGCAAGGAGGCGTCACCGTGGGGAAAAGCCCCGTGGGCGCGAATCTCGCCCGGCTCCGCGTGGACCGCGGGCTGACCCAGGCCGCCCTCGCAGCGAAGGCCGGGGTGTCCCGGGTCGCGATCGGACAGGCCGAGAGGGGCGATGTCGTCCCCCGGACCCAGACGCTGCTCGACTTGGCGAGCGCGCTCGACACCACCCTCGGGGACTTGCTGACGCCGGTGCGCCCGCTCCGGAGCGTCCGGTTCCGGGCGCATGCGCGGATGAAGGGCCGCGAGCAGGTCCTGGCCGAGGTCTCCAAGTGGCTCGATTCCTACCGGATGCTCGAACGCATGCTCGACGAACGCCGGCACTTCGGCTTCGCCTCGGTCGTCCGCCGGGGCGGCGACACCGAGCCGGAGGAAGTCGCCCGACAGGCCCGTCGCGCCATCTCCCTCGACGAGGACGCCCCGATCCCGGACATCTGCTGGATCCTCGACGACCACGGGGTCAAGGTCCACCTGATGGACAAGAAGCGCGAGTCGTTCTTCGGCCTCAGCGTGGGCGCGGAAGACGGAGGCCCGGCCGTGGTCGTGAACACCTGGAACCGGATCTCGGTCGAACGGTGGATCTTCACGGCCGCGCACGAACTCGGTCACCTGCTGCTCCATTCCGACCAGTACGACCCCGAAGCGACGGAACACCCCGATTCGTCGGAAAAGGAGGCCGACCAATTCGCCGGGGAGTTCCTGATGCCGGAAGCCGCCTTCGCACGGGCTTGGGACGCGACGCGGGGGCGTTCGTTCGTCACGCGCGTGCTCATGGTCAAACGGATGTTCCGCGTCAGTTACCGGACCGTGCTCTATCGGCTCATGGCCACGGGCCGCAGGACGCCCGATGTGTGGAAGTCGTTCCAGATCGAGCATCAGCGCCGCTTTGGTAAGACGCTCCGCGGGGCCGACGAACCGCAACCGCTCACCGAGAGCGACTTCGCTTGGCGGTGGCGGCGCGCGGACGAGCCGGCGAGGTTGACGGAGCACGACTTTCTCGGCGACCGCCTGCGTGGCATGGTTCGTTTGGCGCTGGAGCGCGACCGTCTTTCGCTGGGCCGCGCCGCAGAGGTGATGGGGATGCATCTCGAGGATGTGAGAGAGTGGGTCGTCGAATGGGCGCGGTAGGTGGCGCCGCCCCGAAACCCGGTCTTCTCGCGGACGCCAATGTCGTCATCGACTACGCCAACTCCGACATCGAGATCCTGACTCTCGTGGGCGCGCGGATCGGCCCCCTCGCGGTGGCGGCGTCCGTGTTCAACGAAGTGCGGCAAGTGACACGCGAGGACTGTGACCGACTCGGAATCTCCGTGATCACAACTACGGACGAGCAAGGCGCTCGCGCCCTGGTGATGGAATCGGCCTGCTCGTTCCACGACCGCTTGGCCTTCATCATCTGCCAAGACGAGGGGCGGGTCTGTGTAACCAACGACCGCGGCCTACAGGAACTCTGTGAGGCGAACGGCGTACCGACCCGATTCGGCCTCGGCTTGATGATCGACCTCGTTCGCTGCGGCGCCCTCGATCCGGATCGCGCGTTGGCGGTCTCCCAACAGATCGGGGTGACCAACCCGCTGTTCATCAACGAAAAAGTCCTCGGTCAGTTCGCCGAGGCGCTCGCCGCCCTCAACTGACGCCGACGGCCCGAAGGCGGGCCCTTACCGAAGACCGCGCGTGTGACGCTGCTCCGGGATGGAGCCGTCGCCGGCCATCACGCGGAGGCGCGTGAGGCCGCACGGGTCGGGCTCCGGGTGCTTGCCAAGCGCCATACGACGGGTGCTCCCACACCGGCCCCGGCCGCCTTGCGCCCTAGAAGTCGGTTCTCGGCAGGGTGTCCGACAGGGCCTTTTCTCCCGCGAGGTCAGCGACCAGTGCCTCGACCCGCCGCCTCCACTCTGGATCCGGGGAACAAATCGCCCTGATCTCGCCAGTATCGGTCTGGAACACCATGAAGAACCGGCCTTCGTCGTCTTTCTCGAATTGAACGAGATTCTTCGGATCGATTCCGTGCACTTCCAGAACCTTCGGGATCAACTCATCGAGGAAGCGCTTGAATGTGTTGGACGCGATGGCGAGCGGAAACTCGTGAATGACTTGGGGCTCCTCCGGAGTGTAGCCGTCGCCGGCCATCACGCTGAGGCGCGCCGCCTTCGGTGCTCTCCTTCGGCGGGGTGCCTTCCGATTCCCGGGAGTCGTCCGACGAGGCCCCATCCGACCTCTCCGACAGATCTCTGGGCGGCAAGTCCTGCGGTCGATAGACACGCAGGCGCTTCGTGATGACGAGAGCGCCCGCCTCGCACAATTGCTTGACGGCGTGACCACCCGCAGGGAACCGGCCGATGGCGTCCTTCGGCTCCAGCGCCGCTACGGGTGAGGTGAGATTCTCCTTCACCAACTCCGCGAAGTGGGCGTAGACCGCCCCGATGAGTTTGGCAGGCGCGGGGTCATGCTCCCTGATGAGAGTCTCCAGTGCGATGCCCGGCTGTCGCTCGACGACATCCAGCAACGCACGCCCATGCTCGGTGAAACGGGCGCGGAACATGGCGTCCTTGAACGAAATCGTCTGCATGATCCCTCCTTGGGAGTAGGAGCCGGAAGGCTACGCGCCACCCCCGCCGGCTCCGCCGCCACGACGGTGGCGCTCCCGTCGCGCCGCCTTGCCGTTGACCCCAAAGGGGCAGTGCGACGGGCCCGGCATCATGGAACGCTCCGGCCATTCTAGCAAGCCGTCGGAAGGGCGGCGGGGCCTGGGGTCCGCTGGCGGAGGCCGGGGGTCCGCCGGCGGAGGCCGGGGTTCCGGCGGCGGAGGCCGGGGGTCCGCCGGCGGAGGCCGGGGTTCCGGCGGCGGAGGCCGGGGTTCCGGCGGCTGGTGAGGCGGGAGCCGGGGCACCGGCGGCGGGTGGGCGGGGCCGGGGGTCATGGCCGGCGGGGCCGGATGGTGAGGCGGAGTTCGTTGCCGAAGAGTTCGTACTCCGGGCGGCGGCCGGAGTGGGCCTCGCCGCGGTTCAGGATCGTGGTCACGCCCTCCCTCCGCCACTCCATGAAGGCGCGGCCCGCGCGCCGGCTGTGGAGTTTCCGGAGGAAACCGACGAGGAGTTGGTTGCGGGTGAAGGTCCGGTAGGGCAACTCCTCGACGGTCAGGTCGTTCGGCGGTTTGCCCGGGCTGTGGATCTCCAGGCGGTCGGCATACAGGAAGAGGCGGATCTTCGCGCCGTGGATCGAGTAGTCGCGGTGCGCGACGGCGTTGACGACGGCCTCCGCGACGACATCCAGGTCATACGGCGCCGCGCCGCCCTCCGCGCCGTCGCCGCGGGACATGAAGCGGGCGACGAACGCCGTCGCGGCGTCTATCTGGTCGGCGACGCGGCCGGCGAGTCGCTCCTCGTGGACCGGTTGCCTCGACGACGACTCGACGCCGCCGTAGCAGGCCGCCTCGATGAATGCGAACGGCAGGAAGTCCGTCGGGTCGCGCCCGAAGCACAGGAGACCCGCGACGGTGGGTCGGTCCCCGCCGTCCCCGTCCCGACCGGTCACCCCGGTGTTGCGCAGCAGGTCGAACCACGGGAGTTTCGGCGCCCGGCCGAAGAAGGCTTCCAGCCGTTTCCGGTCGAGGGCCTCCACCGACGCATCGAAGACGACCTGCCGGTCGAACACGAAACGCCGTTCGCGTTCCCGGAACAGCCCTGCGAGTTCTTCCGTTGACAGGCGACTCGTCGTCGGGCCGGCGCGGGCGTAGCAGCGGCCGCCGGAAGTCCGGTGCACGAAGATGCCCCGGGGAACTTCCACGACGAGGACTCGACGCCATTCCTCCCCGTCCTCCCCGGACTCCCGAAGCCGCTCCGCCCGAATCGTCGGTCGGACGGGCGGGTCGCAATCGTTCGCCGCCACCTCGGCGACCCAGCGCCGCGCCTCGGCGGAGCGTTCTTCCGGCACGCCGACGACGCCCCCCGCCTCGTCCACGCCGAGCAGGAGCAGCCCGCCGTAGGCATTCGCCAGCGCCACGAGTTCGGCGGCGGCTTCTTCCCGCGAGGGAGCGACGACTTCGCGTTCGTCCAGCCGGATTGCCGCGAACACCGTCGTCCCGTCCTCGCCTGTCCGAATCCGGGAGAGGACTTGCTCCGAGGTCTCGCGCACCGTGTTCCGCTCCGGAGGCTAACGCGCTCCGGCGACCCACCGGGCGTCCGGCGACGGTCGGGCGCGACCCGCCACGGCCCGTTCCCGAAAAGTCTCTTTTCGACTCACACGGTAGGATTGAAACATCATGCCTCCCGCCGCCCCCGACCCCGGAGCGGCCCCCACCGAGGCCCGCTGCATCCCCGCCAACCTGGCGCGGCTGCGGCTCGACCGGGGCCTCACCCAAGGCGACCTCGCCGCGAAGGCCGGGCTGGCCCGGGCCTCCGTCGGACGGATCGAGCGCGGCGGAGTGACCCCGCGGACCGGGACGCTGGAAACCCTCGCGAAGGCGCTCGGCGCAACCCTCGGCGACCTGGTCCTCCCGGTGCGGCCGCTGCGAACCGTGAGGTTCCGGGCGCGCGCCCGGATGCACGGCCGGGAACAGGTCCTCGCCGAAGTGTCGAAGTGGCTCGACGGCTACCTGCTGCTGGAATCCCGCCTCGACGACTCCCCCGAGTTCGGGTTCCGGCCGGCCCGGCGCCTCGACCCGGCGGCGCGCCCCCGCGCGGTCGCCGGCGCCGCCCGGCAGGCGGTCGGCTTCCCGCCGGACGCGCCCATCCCGGACCTCTGCCGCCTCCTGGAGGAGAACGGCGTCAAGGTGCTCCCGCTGAAGACCCGGCGGGACTCGTTCTTCGGACTCAGCGTCGGGCCGGAAGACGGGGGGCCGGCCGTGGTCGTGAACACCTGGGAGCGGATCTCGGTGGAGCGCTGGATCTTCACCGCCGCCCACGAACTCGGCCACCTGCTGCTCCACCCGGACGAGTACCGCGAGCCGACGGCGGACCTTCCGACGCCGCCGGCGGCGGAACGGGAGGCGGACGCCTTCGCCGGCGAATTCCTGATGCCCGAATCCGCCTTCGCCCCCGCCTGGGAGGCGAGCCGGGGCGACCCGTTCCTGTCCCGCGTGCTGAAACTGAAGCGGATCTTCCGCGTCAGTTACCGGACGGTGCTCCACCGGCTGACCGCAACCGAGCGCGCTTCCGGCGAGGCGTGGACCGTGTTCCGGGCGCAATACCGCGAACGGTACGGAGGGACGCTCGGCAAGGCCGACGAACCGTTCCCCATCACGGAGAGCGCCGCCCGGAAGTGGCGGCGCGCCGACGAACCGGACGGCCTCTCCAGCAACGACTTCGGCGGAAACCGGCTCTCCCGGCTCGTGCGCCGCGCCCTCGACGAAGAGGTCATCACGATGGGCCGCGCCGCCGAGATCATGGGTCTCCGCCGCGCGGCCATGAGGGGGTGGATGCGGGGATGGGTCGCGTAGGTGGCTCCGAGCGGAGACCGGGGCTTCTGCTGGACGCCGATGTCGCGTCGGATTGCGCGCGCCTCGGCTCTACGCGAAACGATGCGTCCCGGGCGGGCGCGGATCGACACCCTTCGCACCCACAGGATGCTCGGATCGAGACCCCTCCCATCCACCAGATGCGCCGATCGACACCCTTCGCGCTCACCGGGCACGGGACCGACGACCCGCGGCCCCGCACGCGCTAACCTTTGGTTCAAGATTTCTCTCCCGCCCCGCCTCCGGGGCTCTCCTGATGCGGCCGACGGGAAGTTTCCGCCGACTTCGCCCTGGGGCTGAGTTGGCGGCAGAGGGCGCAACATGTCACACGAACTCACTCCGATCATCGTCAACGGCCGCAGGCGGCAGGTTGAGTTCAATGAACTCACCTTCAACGAACTGGTGGACCTCGCGTTCGACGACCCGGCGCGCGGGCCACAGATCCTCTTCACCATCACTTTCCGCAACGCGGCGCATCGCCTCGAGAACGGCGAACTCGATCCGGGGCGGACGCTCCGAGTCCAGGAAGACACCGAGATCGATGTCACTCGAACCGACCAGTCGTAGCTTGGACCTTCACCCCCTTCCGACCCGGTAAGGTTCCTCTTCTCCGACTTCGTTCGATGTCTTCTGCGCAACGTCCCGCCGAGCGTCGCTTGCGCTATCGCCTCGGAGTCCGATGGTTTACCTTTGTTTTCCGTCGCGCCGTCAAGACTCGGGACATCATCTTCGGGATTTCTTACATACGACTGCGAGACCACTTTGATCTACCGCTGGAAGACGACACGAAGGATCCTCTCGTGAAGTCCGCGATTGCGGCATTCTACTCTTGGGTCGCAGATAGTGCCCCTGCTGTCGACAGGCTCGAGTACTTCCGCTGGCTTGATTCCGATCCCGATTCGCTCGCGAATCGCAAGACACACTATCGGATTCAGTATCGTCTTCGCTCACATGCGGAAGACGGAAAAATAATTGCCGCACGATATCGTACGCTGTACGACGAGGACATCACGGAACCTGACGATGCGACAATACTCGAGACGCACTCCGCTCTCAAGAAGCAATTGCGCAAGATACGCAGACGCTATCTGGAAAAGGTCGCCGTACGCATCCGACTTTCACTCAAGGATGTCGCTTACGCCACACCGGTGTTTTCGGTAATGATCGCGCTCGGTGGGTATTTCTATACGTCCCGTGTGTACGCACACTTCGGTATCGTCGCAAGCCATTTCTTTACCGCCGGTGACTACTTGTCTGCCAGCGTCCACGCAGTGGAGGCCGCAGCGCTTTCCGCTGTCCTGTTTGTTGCGTCAATGACTTGGCGAGCCGTGGCCGATGCCAACCTGACGCGGTTCGAGAGAAAGAAGTATGCCGCTCAGAATATCTGGCCACAAAGACTCATCATGTTCTCATGTATTTTCGCCTTGATTACAGCAGACGCCGACATGAGAGCTACGGGATGGTTCGGCGTAGCTCTGTTTGTCGTAGGAGTGAACGTTGTCACTTTCCTTCTGGATCGTATATTTCGTTCATCAATTTCGCTCGTCTCCACTGTGTCTGCCGCCGTCGTATTCGCGGCCATGCTGTTTGTGCAATCCAATCAGACAATCAAGAAGATTGAACAAAGTGACGATGTTCGGAACTTTCGTGTACTCATGAGGGACTCCGAGTTCACGAGTGACGACTATTCCATCGTTGGGTCCAGCGGAAAGTACCTGTTCCTATGGAAGCGAGATGATGGACAGGTGAAGGCAGTGCCTCATGCTGAGATCCGATGGATGTCGCTCTCCGAGAAGACCGAGTAAGCGCGCACCGACCGTTGCACGTGCTCCGATATCTCAGTCCGTCCGCGGGATGGAGAGTTACTCGAAGAGTTTCTTCGGCCGGGAGGCTGCCTGGGAGCGGAGTCGGAACTCGTGCTTCGGTTCGGCGGCCAGGAGGTCGGCGGACGGGTCCCGCGCCGGCTGGCCTAGGGCCGACCATCGGTGGTGTTCGGGCTGGGTGATGAGGTTGCGGGTGAGGAGGCGGTCGAGGACGCGTAGGCAGCCGGGCGAGTCGAGGTGGCCGGCCGAGCGGAGGAGTTGGAGGAAGGTGGGCCATTGGGTTCGTGGAGGGACGGCGCGGGAGCAGAGTTCGGCGACCAGGGCCGCTACGCCCTCATCGCCGAGGAGGCGGCGGGTGTATTCGTCTTCGAGGCGGGAGGCCAGCGCTCGGGCCAGGGAGTCGAGATCGCCCCCCTCGTCGTTCACCGGGGCGGTCTTGGCGATGCGGGCGGCGAGGCGCTCGCCGTAGGTCGCGGCGCCGAGGAGGTTGCGGGCGTGGAGGTGGGTCTCCCGTTCGCGCTCCTCCGGGGTCTGGACGAGTTGCCAGTCGTAGAAGCGGGGGCCGAGACGGCTGGCGACCGGTTGGTGTTCCTTCGCGCGGTCGTCGTGGCCGAGGCCATAGTCGGCAAGGCGCAGGGTCTCGGGGGCCATCCAGCCTTCGCCATGATTCTGGGCGAGGAACGCCTCAATCCCACTCTTTCGCTCGCCACCGGCCTCTTCAATCTTCTTCAAGAGATCGCGGAAGGCGACGACTGTCAGCACGGTGTGGCGCAGTTCGGGGTCCTTGTCCTTGTCCACGCGCCAAAAACCCTTGGCATCCAGTTCCCCAGCCAGGAACGAACCTTTGATGTTCGCCTGCGGAAGATCGCAGCGTTGCAATATTCGATGCACATCCTTCAGATCGAGACGAAACGCTACGAACATCACTGCCTCGATTACACAGCGAAGACGAACGCGTTCGTGTTCGGTCAGCGCTGGGAGCGTGTCGTTGAGTATTAGGGAGGAAGAGCAGAGTGACGAGTGACAAAGGTGTCCCAGTAGGGGTTGGACGCGGCCCACTTCCCAAGTGTCCGGTTGTGGAAGGGGAGTCTCCGCCAGCACGAACCAGCTGGCGTCGAGCCCCGAGAGCCGAACACGCAGGCAATAGTCGTAGGCGAACGAGTTCAGCACACCACTCAGCGTCGAGCACCATGCCGAGTCGAGGTTCAAGACGCTGACCTTGTGGCCACACGGCACCTGACCCAGAGGCGTCGCGATCATTGCTCGTTCGTTTGTCGAAGAAGTGATCGCCATCGCCGCCACCTTCAGATCGGACGATTTCGACTCAGAACGGGTCGTTGACGCCATCAAGTACTGCGGTTCGATCTGCTTGTCTCGCCACGGTATCTTCCGCCACACTGCCCGGCGCCCCCGGCCGCTGACCCATCCCTTCTTGCTGATGTCGAACTGGCCGATCATTCGACCCTCATAGAGCGGTAGAGCGATGGCCTCGATTCCAGCCTCGTGAATCCATTCTCCCCCACCCCGCGAAAGGACGACTCCCGCCGGAAGACGTTCCCGTTCAATGCCGCTGGCGGGCAATCGCCCTCGCAGATCGTCGATCGGACGCCAGTTGCCGAGGATCCACCGGCTGTATTCGTCGGGCCGGTAGCCCTCTTTCTCCCACTCGGGACGAGGCGGGAACAGTTCGGAGTCGCCGGTCATGTCGAATTCTCGTTCGTACCGGATTTGCCAGCCGGCCCGGCTTTCGCTGCCCAGAAGGACGGTGTGCCCATAGATCTTCCCTAGAATCTCCAAGTCTTGCCGTGACTGGATTTCAAGTATGACCCGGCTTTCGGGACTGAAGCGTCGCACTTGGTCTCCGTCGTACGGAATCGCGTGTTCTTCGGCTCGCTCCCAATCCGCGAGGTCATGGCGCATGAATGCCGTCCGGATAGTCTTGGTAACGCCGGACTTCTCTACGACGATCGGGCTGAATTTTTGGCGCTCGTCGATGGGGAAGATCCGTCGGCGGTTTTCGATGCTGAACAGCCACTCCCAACGGCAGCGTCCGAGGAAGTGGTCGCGGAGGTCGCGGGTGCCGTGATCTGAGTAGAGACCAGAAGGAACGAGCAAGCCCAGACGCCCGTGCGGCTGCAGTAAGCCCAGCGACGACTCCAAGAAGAGTTTGTAGAGATTCAGGTCGGCCGAGCCTTGACGGCGGAAGGGGTGTTCCTCGTCGCAGTAGGCGAGGGCCGTGCGCCTCAGTTCACGCCAACGACTGTGGAGTTCATTACCCAATTTGCCGGAGGCGATAGAAAAGCGCTGTGACGACTTCTCGGCGACCTCGGGGTCGCCGAAGGGGCGGGCGGCATGGGAAGCGAAGTTCGATCTGGCGCGGAAATCGGACAGATAGTCGAGCCACCGGTCTTCGATGTCGTCGTCCTCGAAGTAGCGCTTCTGATTCTTCAGGGCCTCCTGCTTGCCGTAAGAGCGGTAGAGGGGATCGTGGTCCGAGAAAAACTCCATCGAAATCGGCTTAGCGACATCCCACGGAGGATTGCCGAGGACGGCGGAGAAACCCGCACCATCCTCGCGGAAGACATCGGGGAACTCCAACTCCCAGTGGAAGAAGCGCATTTGTTCGGCGATGCGCTGCGCCGCTCTTCGGGTCTTCGGCGTAGGCTTGGCCAAGTCCGCCGGAAGCGGAGCAGAGTCCAAGTCGTTGGCCGGCCAGAACCAGCAGGCGCACCATCGGTCCATCGCTTCCTTGAGCGATTGCCAAGCAGAGGAGCCGAGGAACTCACGCCGATAGCGGTCAGCCAGCACCGCAGGGTCACGCACTGGCAACGAGTGGAGGAGTTGCAGCGTTGTTTGGGCCTCGTCATGGGCGTCCGCGATCTTCGCCAAGTGGTCCTCTTGGTCGAACAGGGTAGGGGCACTCAGGAACTCGCGCAGGTGCGGCTTGAGCCGTTTCACCACGAAGTCCTTGATCGACCTGGCGCGAGCACCTTTCTCGAAGTGCACCCAGTTTCCGTGATTCTCGTCGCCGCCCTTCCGGTTTTTCCAAGCCATCACCGGGTAGTGGCGGAACTGGTCGAACCAGGCGCCGATGAGGGCGTTGCCGCATTTGATCTTGTGGTCGAGGAAGCCGAAGGGGAGTTCCCGGTCCATGGTCTCGATCCAGAGGGACAGGCGGCAGAGTTCCACGGCCAGGGGATCGAGGTCCACCGCGTAGATGCAGCGCTCGACGACATAGCGGCGGAGGACGGCCTTCAGGCGGGGCTCGAAGTCGTCGGCGTCCGGGGGCGCGGGAATGAGTTCCTCCGTCGCGCGGTCGCTGGCGCCGTCGGACAGGCCGAGGAGGCGGACGAGGGACGCTTCGCCCCGGGGTTCGATCCGTCCGTGGAAGCGGAGGGAGTCGTAGAGCGCGTCCGTCAGGAAACGCAGCGCCGCCAGCGGGAAGGTGCCGGAGCCGCAGGCGGGATCGCAGACGGTGATCCGCAGGATGTCTTCGGGTTTCTTCGGTGACCACTTCGGACCGGGGGCGAAGCGGTCGGGTTCGCCGTCCTCGCCCGTCGGGGGATCGAAGGCGAGGGGGCGCAGCGTGCGCTGGACGGTCGGGATCGCGAGGCCGGGGCGGGTGTAGAAACTGCCGGAACCCTTGCGGGTGCCGCCCCAGCGCACGAGATACCACTCGCCGGGGGGCACGAGGCGGGCGACCAGGCGGTCGGCGGCAGCGGCGATCTCCCGCTCGCGGGTCAGTCGGTGTTCAGAGGTCAATCGTCCGCGCGGCTTCTTGACCAACCTGGCCGCTTCGACGGCGCGGAGCGCCCAGCGGCGGGCGCGTTCGCGGTATTCCGCGCCCTCGTCCGCCGGCGATTCGTCGTCCGGGGTTTCGTCGGCGTCTCCGGCGGCTTCCGGTTCGTCCGCCTTCGCGGCGTCTTCGGCGGTCGCTTCTTCCGGCTCGGCGTCATCGGCGGCGGAAGACGGCTTCTTCAACTTCTCGAAGAGCGCCTTCAGCGCCTTGTCCTCCATCTCTTCGAGGCGGGACAGCGGGAGCGCCGGGCGGTCGCCGACCGGGAGGAAGACCACCGGGTCGTCCTCGGCGGCAGTCTTCAACTCGTAGTCGAGCAGTCCTTCGTAGAGGACGCCGATGTATTCCGACGAAAGGTCGGAGAAGTCCACCGGCGCGGCGACGACGGCGCTCGTTCGCCCCTTCCGCACGCGGATGCGCGTCCGGGTGAGGAGCCGCAGCATCGTATTCACCTGCTGGTCGGACGCCGTCTCGCTGTCGAAGCACGCGGTTTCGAAGACGGAGAGCGCCCGCGATACCCCCTCCGCGGAGTCGGGGGCGCCGGGGGCGAAGAGTTCTCCGCCGTATCGGGTGACCGGGAGTTCGGAGTGCGAGCAGCCTTCGAACACCAGGCGGAAGAGGGCCAGCAGGCGCGGCCAGGCGGCGGTGCGGTCGGAGAGCGGGCGGCCGGCCGCCTCGTGGCGCTGCAAGCGGTCGCGCAACGCGGTGAGGCCGTAGGCGGCGTCGTAGAGCGCGTTGTCGCGGGGGAGGAGGTCGCGGGACTCGGCGTAGAGGACGACGACCATGCGCATCGCCACGCGGCAGGCGGCGCGGTAGATGTCCGCCGGGTCGGTTTCGCCGGCGATCCGCTTGAGCGGCTCGCCGTGGCTGCGGATCAGGATCTCCACCGCTTCGCGGACGCGTTCGCCGAGTTCTTCCGAGACAGCCGCCTGCCCCTTGCGGGTATCGCGGATCGCGCGGAGGAGCGGCGCGTCCTTTCCTTCCGTTTCGGGCGTCCAGGGCGGCGGGGACAGCAGGGTTCGCAGGGTTTCGACCTGGGGCGCGAGGCCGCCTTCCTCGAAGAAGGACTCGACGGTCCACTCGCACCACGCCTCGTAGTCCAGCCCGGCGAAGACCAAGCGCCATTCGCGCCCGTTGGTCAGGAGGGCCAGGTGCTCGCCGCCGTTCCGCAGCCATTCGACGACGCGGCTCATCTCGCGCCGGCCCTTGCCGACGCCGAGGCGCTGGCCCCGGTCGAAGAACACCGGCAGGCGGGCGCCGTTGCGGCCGGTCCACCGGGAACGCGGCTTCGCGAGTTCGCCGGTGAGGGCGCGGCGGCCTTCCTCCGCGGGAACCTCGTTGCCGCGCGTCCAGCCGCCCGAACGGGCGAAACCGCAGACTTCGTCCAGCGTGTAGTTGACGAAGCGGCTGGCGGCGGCGGGGTCCTTCGAGTCGCCGAGCGCGTCGGCGAGCCGGCGGAACCGGGACTCGACGAGCCCGGTCAACGGCTCCTTCGGGACGAACTTCGCGAGTTCCGCCGCGCGGGCGGCGTCGAACAGCAGGCCGCCGTGGCGCAGGCGGTCCCAGCCGGGGAGTTGGAACTCGTCCGCCGCGCGGGAAGAGGGGCGCGGCCGCTTCATCCGGGTTTCTCCGGGAAGCGGATTTCGACGGTTACCGGGAACACCTGGACTTCGCCGGCGAGCGAGTAGCGGGCGGGCACCAGACGGTTCAGGATGCGGTCGCGTTCTTCGGCGAGGTTCCGGCGAAGCGCCTCGTGGCCTTCGAGCGTGCGCCGGTGTTCTTCTTCGAGGAGGTCCCGCGAACGGGAGATGCGGGCGGCGCGCTCCTCGGCGTCGAACAACATGCGGCGCCGGCTCTCTTCCTTCAGGGCTTCGAGGTCGCGCGCGATCCGGTCCAGTTTGTTCCCGGTGATGAGTTCGGACACTTCGGCCTGGCGGCGGTCGTATTCCTCGGTCTCGCGCCGCTTCGCCGTTGCGCCGCGCCGCTCCAGCGCCGCCCGGATGTCCCGGCCCAACCGGTAGCGGTGGGTCGAGAGACGCTTCTTGAGCGCCGGGACGACCTCGTCCAGCAGTTCGCGGGCGTCCTCGTCTTCCGGGTCGTGGACGGACTCGGCGGCGGCGATACCCCGGGTGGTTTCGTCCGGCAGCGCCTCGCCCAGTTCGCCGCCGCGCACCGGGAACGCGAGCGTGCGCACCCAGCGGTGGAACGGCTCGCGCAGTTCGTTCACGGCGAACTCCTCGACGCTGAACAGCGCGACCGCCTCCGCGCCGCGCGCCGCTCCGGGCAGGGTCTCCGGAGTAAACCCGCCGCGGCGCGCCGTCCAGCGGGAAACCGTCACCCCGGTCCCGGTCCCGGTCCTCGAATACCGCCGCCGCGCCAGCACGGCGAGCGAGCGGCGGAGCAGCGGGTGCGCCAGGTGCACGAGTTGCATCTCCGGGCGGGGCCGGAAGACGGTGAGCGAACCGCAGGCTTCGAGGAACGGTCGCTCGTCGAAGGCGAGGCGCGGCATCGGGCCGAGGCCGGCGCCGTTCGCCGAGAGGCGCACTTCGCTGTCGAAGACTTCGCGCCAGCCGGGGAGGTCGGGGTTCGCCACGGTGAACGCGCCCGGCTGGTTCGGGGCGGGAGCGAGGGGGCGGGCGCCGCCGGCGGTCCCGAGCGCGGCGGCGAGGGTATGGCGGAGCGCGTCGGGGTGGAGGTCGAGCCGCGCCGCGAAGTCGGCGACGCCGGTGGTCGCGCTTTCGTCGGCGTCGGACTGGGCGTCGTACCGGGCGCTGTCCCGCGCGGTTTCGAGGCTGCGTTCGAACTCCGGTTCCACGAGTTTCGGTTGTTCGCCGCGAATGAGCCGGCGATGCACGGCGCGGTCGAACACCTCGTTGACCGAGCCCAGGTCGTCGCGCATCTCGTTGGCCTTCTCCACCAGCCGGGCGAGGAACGCGAGGTCCGGGTCGCTCCCGCTCAGGAAGTGGTGGATCGAGACATCGCGGCCTTGCCCGTAGCGGTCGAGCCGGCCGTTCCGCTGCTCGAGGCGCGAGGGATTCCAGGGGCAGTCGTAGTGGAGGAGGCGGCGGGCGGTGCGCTGCAGGTTCAGCCCTTCGGAAGCGGCGTCGGTGGCGACCAGGATCCGCACGGGAGCGCCGGGGTCGTTGAACGCGCCCTTGACCGCCTCGCGGTCGTCTTCGCCCATACCTTCCGCGCCGCCGGCGCCGAACAGGGTGAGGACGCGCTCTTCGGGGTATCGCTCGCGCAGCCGGCGGGTGAGGTAGTCGAGCGTGGTCTTGTATTCCGTGAAGACGATGAGGCGTTCGTCGTCGCGGAAGGCGCCGCCGCCGCGGAGGCGGTCTTCGATGAGGCGAGTGAGCGCGTCGAGGCGGGTGTCGGCGGCGGGGTCCTGTTCGACCGTGGGCGCGCCGGCGAGGTCGAAGCCGAGGGATTCGAGAGCGGTGCGGAGGCGCGCGATCTGCGGGCGGAGGTCGGCTTCGTAGTTCCCGAGCCAAGAACCGGTGACTTCGGCGGCGACGGCTTCGCGGCGTTCGGTCTCGCGGTCGTCGCCGGTGTCCCGGTCGAGCGAGCGCTTTTCCGCCATGAGTTGCGCGTCCTCGGCGGGCTGGTCGGCGAGGCCGGCGAGGACGCGCCGCCAGGACTCGGCGAAGGCGGTCGGGCAGGAGAGGAGGCGCTTGTTCAGGACTTCGACCGCGAAGTTGCCGGCGCGGCGGCGGCCGTCCTCGGTCGCGCGGACGAGTTGGTGGAGGCGCGCGCGGAAGTCGGAGAAGGCGGCGGAGAGTTCCGCTTCGAGGGGATCGTCGCGGAGGCGGAGCGCTTCGGGAGGGAGGCGGCGGCAGAAGCGGCGCGGTTCCCGGGTGGCGCCTTCGCCGGGATCGCCGTTCGAGGACGGGTCGAGGTGGCGCTTGAGCCGGCGGATCACCACTTCGCCGGTGCGGCGGCGGAGGGCCGGGGTCATGCGCGAAGTGCGGTGGAAGCGCACCGGGTCGAGCATCTCCAGCAGGCCGGTGAACGAGCGGGTATGCCCGTTGTGCGGCGTCGCCGAGAGGAAGAGGCGGTGCTCGAAGTGGGGCGTGATCTCGCGCAGCGTCCGGCAGAGTTCGCTGTCTTCGCCGACCGGGGCCGGCATCAGGTTGTGGCATTCGTCCACGATGAGCAGGTCCCAGGGCAGCCGGGGCGACTGCGGCGCGCCTTCGGGCCGGCGGTGGGCGGCGCGGAACTGCTCGCGGATCTCCGGCTGGCGGAGGTAGTGGTAGGAAGCGACGATCCGGTCGTGCGAGCGCCAGGGGTTCGCGTCCATTCCCAGCGAGCGGCGCAGGTGTTCCGTCTCGCGCCGGTCCACGATCTCGAAACGGAGCGCGAACTTCTCGCGCATCTCTTCCTTCCACTGGCGGCGCAGCGAGGCCGGCGTGAGGACGAGGACGCGGCGGATGCGCCGGCGGAGCAGCAACTCGGCGAGGATCAGCCCGGCCTCGACGGTCTTGCCGAGCCCCACATCGTCGGCGATGAGCAGGTTCACGCGGGGCATCCGCAGCGCCTTCACCAGCGGGACGAGTTGGTAGGGCTCGATCCGGACGCCGCCGTGGAAGGGGCTGCTCGGCGGCGGGTCTTCGGCGTCGCTTTCGTCGAGGTAGGGGGTGAGCGCCGTCCAGCGCGCGGCGCGGAGCAGCGCGTCGAAGTCGGCGGGCGGCATCGGCGGCGCGGCGCCGTTCGGGACATCGTTCGGCTCGTGGAGCCGCGCGCCGGGCTCGATCTCCCAGACCAGCCGCTCGCTCGGCGGGGAGTGGTGGTCGAGGTAGTCCAGGTGGACGAGGCGGAGGCGCTTGTCGCGGCCGACGGTTTCGTCCACGCCCGCGATGACCGCCCGCCGGTTGCGGACGGTGGCGACCATCCCGACGCGGGGGACGGACGGGGGGTCGGCGGCGGGGCTCACCGGGACAGGGGGCGGACCCGGGCGCGGGGCCGGCTCATGGAGTCGTCGGGGTCGGGAAGGTCGGGGGAGCGGGGCCGGTGCGGCGGCGAGTCCGCCCCGCGGCGCGGGCTGCCCCGGGCGGCGCGGCGGCGCCGCGCTCCGGGGGCGGAAGACGGTACGCCATCCGCGCCGAAATCCCGACCCCCGCCGCCGCGGGCCGGGCGCTCGGTCCGGCAGCCGCCGGACACCACGCGGATCCCAAACTACAACCCGTCCACGAAAGCGGGGCAACCTCACGCCCGGATCGAGCCCCTTCACCGGCCCGATGTCGCGGATCGCGACCCCCCTTCACCCATCGACCGGCGGATCGCCCCCCCTACCGGACTCACGACGCGGATCGAGCCCCCTCGCACCCGCAGAACACCCGGATCGACCCCCTGCTCCGGCTCGATATCGCGCACCGACCCCCCTTCACCCGCCAGCGCGGATCGACCCCGTGCCCGGCTCACGGCGCGGATCGAGCCCCTTCGCGCCCGCAGGAATCGCCGACGAACGCGCGGATCGGGTATGGCGAGCCAAGAATTGTGTATAGCTGCCACGAATTGTGTATAGGTCAGCCGAATTGTGTATAGCTCGGCCCGAATTGTGTATAGCTGACGCGAATTGTGTATAGGTGAGCGCCCCGGGGCCGTTCGCAGCGCGGATACGCGGCGGAACGGCGTGCGCGGGACTGCCTCGAAGACCGGTTCAGGCGCTCCGGAGAGCGTCCGGGAGGCTCTATGACGCCGAATTCGCATGTCCGAACGCGCCGGGCGGATCGAGCCCCGAATCGCCCACGAACGCCCGGATCGGGTATGGCCGACCGGGAATTGTGTATAGGTGACGCGAATTGTGTATAGCTCCGCCGGAATTGTGTATAGCTCCGGTGAATTGTGTATAGCTCCGCCGGAATTGTGTATAGCTCCGGTGAATTGTGTATAGCTGACCACGGGCCGACCCGGACGCGTGGACGCGCTCCTTTCCCTGCCGCGGCCGCGTTCAACCGCGTTTCGCCGGTTCTTCCTCCGGGCGCAGGACCTCGACGATTCGCGGATTCTGCAAATGCCGGCGCGAACCGATGCGCTGCAGGTTTCCCCGAGCGATCACGGCGACGCTGTCGCGCCGCGCCTCGACGGCCCGGCGGTAGTCGCGTTCGTCGAAGACCGCGGTGACCGTTCGCCGCCGACCGGGCGCGTCCGGTTCGCGAACCCGCAGGGTCACTTCGCCCGCGTGTTCGGTTTCCCCGTTGCCGGGGCGCGAGACGAAACCCACGAAGGACGCCGCCTCCTGCGGTTCCCCCTCCCGGCAGAACCGCGCCGCCTCCCGAACCGCGGGGGAGTCGGCGGCGGCGAATCGCGTGGAACTCGCCGGCTCGTCGGCCGGCGAAGTGAGCGCCCAGGAAACGCCGATGTCCACCGCGTCGAACGCTTCCGTCAGGTCGGCGATCGCTTCGCAGAGGTTCGCGCTGACGCCCTCTCCGACGAGATCCGCGAACGCGCCGGGCTCACCCGCCGCGGTCGCTTCCACCGCTCGGCGCGCCGCACGCAGGGACTCGACCAGGCGCTTCGGAACCGTTCGGGAGAAGGGCTCCTTTTCCGGTCGATCCGGACCGGGGAGTCGGCCCGGAGACACCGTCGGAGTCAGGAGCGTCGCGACGAAACCGCCGGGCTCGGTATGGCCCAGGCGGACTCGCCGGAGGTACTTCGCGGCCTCCGGGTTCTCGCCGGCGCGATGGAGCGCCTGCGGCCGCTCCGCCGAGCAGGCGGCCGCGAACAGGAGGTTCCGCGCGCCGGCGAGGAGCGCGACGCGGTCCTCGACGGTCGCCTCCGGCCCGTTGCCCTCCGCGCCCACCCGGATCACATCCCGGTCCGCCGCGGTCAGGTCGTGGTGCACCCGCAACTGCGAAACCTCCCCGGTCTCCGAGAAGATCTCCAGCAGCCGGGTGACGGCGCTCGCGTAGTCACCGAGATCGGCCGTCCTCGGGATGAGGATCTCCGATCGGTCCTCGGCGCCATAGATATCGGCGTGGTCGCCGAACTCCCCGGTCTTCGCCCAACCATGCGCTCTCGCGTAGGCCGAAAGCGCGGCGGGCGTTACCCGCCGCACGGCGTCCCAGTCGCGGACGAAGACCCTCACCGGAACGCGCCCCCGGCTACCGACCGTCCCGGACGCGCCGCGCCGCGTTCAACGGATGGTTACCCGCGCGCGTTCGGCCAGCGTGCCCTGGGCGCGTTCGACGGCGACGATGGCCTTGTTGTAGTCGACGATCGCCTGCAACTCGTTGGCGCGCGCCTGGGCCAGGTCGCGTTGCGACTGCACCACGAAGTAACTCGTGGTCATGCCCACCTCGAACTTCTTCTGTTCGGCTTCGAGTCTTTGCTCTTCCAACTCGCGGGCCACCCGGCTCGCGTCTATGCGGCGCCGGTTCGTCTGGACTTCGCGCACGGTGCGGCGGACTTCCTGGGCGATCTGGATTTCCTGGACGCGCACCGTCTCGCGTTGCTGGTTCAGGTCGATCTGCGCCTGCGCATGGCTGGCGCGGGCTTGGTGGGGGCCGATGGGATAGGTGAAGTTCACGCCGAGGCGCCAATCGCGGAAGTCGCGGCTGGCGAGTTGGTCGAGGGCGTCGGCGTAGCCGCCGGGAATCGTTTCGACTGCCGGACCGAAGAAACCTTCGCGGCGATACTGCGTTCCGCCGACGCCGGTGAGTTGGAGCAAGCCGACCAGATCCACCTGCGGGAGCATCTGGTTGCGGGTGTAGCGGACTTCGTACTGGTCCGTGTCCACCTGCACCCGCTGCGACCGGAGTTCGGGCCGGCGCTGCAGCGCGACGCGGATGGCGTCTTCGACTTCCACCGGATAGTCCTCGACGGAGGGGGCGTCCGTCGGGACGAGGGCGCCGTCCCAGAAGTCCGGGGAATCCGGGTCGCGGATCAACGCCTTGAGCGCGTCTTCGGTGACCCGGATCTGCTGCTCGGCGATGATGAGCGCTTCGCCGCGCGCGGCGACTTCCGCCTCCGCCTGCAGCACATCGATCGGCGCCATCGTGCCGACTTCCACCTGGACCTGGTTGTTCCTCAGCAGGTCCTCCGCGAGGTCGAGCGACTGCTGCGCCACTTCGTGGCTGCGGAGGGCGAAGGCGAGATCCCAGTAGGCGTTCTCCACATCGCGGAGAACATCGAGGACGCTCTGTTCGAACTCGTGGCCGGCCCGCCGCTCGCCGTTCCGGGACACGATGATCTGCCGCCGCTCCGGGTTGGCGGTGAGGTTTTGGAGGAGCGGCTGCGTGACCGACGCGTTCAGGATGCTCTGGAACCTGGGGTTGAATGTGGAGAACTGGCTGTTCGACCCTTGCCGGTTGTTGTTGAAGTTCACCGAGTAGGTGGCTCCGAACGGGAGTTGCTGCTGGATGCTCAGGTTGTAGTCGAAGTTGTTGCTCTCGGCCTGCTCGGCGCCGTCGAGTTGGGTGGTCGCGGGGCGCACGCTGTCCTGCAGGTTGGTCGCGAGCGTCAGGTTCGGGGTGTAGACGCGCCGGGCGGCGGAAACCGCGAGGCCCAGCGACTGCCGGTTCAACCGGGAGATGCGCACATTCAGGTTGTGTTCGAGCGCCATCTGCACGGCGTCGTGGAGCGAGAGTTCCTGCGGCGCGGGTTGTCCGGCAACGGAGTCTTCCTCCGGCGGCGTTCCGGCGGCGGCCGGGAGCGCGGCCGCCGGGAGCGGAAAGAGGAGGAGCCCGGTGAGGGCGAAGCGGGCGGGGGCAGCCGGGTGGGGTCGCATCGGGGTTCTCCTGGGTTCGGGAGCGTCGGTCGGGGGAGGCGGGTGGGAAGGGCGGTCGGGGGCGCGGCGCCTCCGGCCCACTCCATACGAACGGCGGGGGCGCCGGGTTTCCGCCGCGCGGGGTCGGGAGGCGCCGGATCGTCTGGTAGTTTCGCCAGTCTATTGCCGCCCCGCGCGCCGCGAAGGGCGCCGCCGCCCGGCGGGCGGACGACGGGGAGGGCGCCGGCGGAGACGGCGGGAATGCGCATCCGACTCGATTTCGGCTACGACGGGACCGGTTTCGCCGGCTGGCAACTGCAGCCGGGGAAGGACACGATCCAGGGGCGGATCGAGGACGCGCTCGCCCGGATCTACTTCCCGCCGGGCCGGCGTCCCTCCCGTATCCCCGTCGTCGCGGCGGGGCGGACCGACGCCGGGGTCCATGCGGAGCAGCAGGTCGCGCACTTCGACCCGCCGCACCCGCGCGTACCGCCGCAAGCGCTCCGCGCCGCGCTGAACCACCGCCTCCCCGGCGCGGTCCGCGTCCACGCCGCCACCCCCGCCGCGCCGGACTTCCACGCGCGGCACCACGCCCGGGAGAAGACCTACCGCTACCACCTGCTCACCGGCGAGTCCCCTTCCCCGCTCCGCGCCCGGTTCGCCTGGCCGGCGGGGCCGGGACTCGACCGGGGCGAGATGGAGCGGGCGGCGGCCTTCTTCTCCGGCGAACATGACTTCACCGCCTTCCGCCAGTCGGCGCCGGACGAGCGGGAGAAGAGCCCGGTCCGCGAGATCCGCCGCGCGGCGTTCCTCGACGCCGCCGAGGACGAATGGATCTTCGAAATTGCCGCCGACGGGTTCCTCCGCTACCTCGTCCGCCGGATCGTGGGCTCCCTGGTCGCCGTCGGGAAGCGGCGGATCACCGCGGAGAGCGTGGCCGCGCTGCTGGCGGACCCGCGGACGCCGGGCCCCCGCTTCCGCGCCCCGGCGGCGGGGCTCCGCCTCCACCGCGTGGACTACCCGGAGGCGGGCGCCGGCGGCGCGGAAAAGGCGGTAGAGTCAGAATCCGCGCCGTGAGTCCTCCCGTGGAGACCGCCCTCGAAACCGCTCTCGAAAGCGAAGTCGAGGCGGAGGTCGAGACCGAAACCGCCGACCTGCTCGCCCGGATCGACCGCACCCGCCTGCCGCTCCATGTGGCGGCGATCATGGACGGGAACGGGCGCTGGGCGGCGGAGCGGGGGCTCGAACGGGTGGAGGGGCACGGCGCCGGGATCGCCGCTGTCCGGGACACGGTGGAAGCGGCGGCGGGGCTGGGGCTCGCCGCGCTCACCCTGTTCGCCTTCTCCGTCGAGAACTGGAAGCGGCCGCCGGAGGAAGTGCGGGTGCTCATGGAACTCCTGAAGAAGTACCTGAGCCTCGAACTGGAGAACCTGGTCGCGAACGACATCCGCTTCCGGCCGCTGGGGCGGACCGAGGAGTTGCCGGAGGAAGTGCGGGAGGCGCTGGCGGAGGCGGTGGAGGCCACCCGGCGGTGCGAGGGGCTCTCGTTCAGCATCGCGCTGAACTACGGCGGGCGGGCGGAGATCGTGGACGCGGCGCGGCGGATCGCGGCGGAAGCGGCGGCCGCCGGCGAAGCGCCGGAACTCGACGAGGAGCGGTTCGCCGGCTACCTCTACACCCGGGGGCTGCCGGACCCCGACCTGCTGATCCGCACCAGCGGGGAGATGCGGGTCTCCAACTTCCTGCTGTTCCAGAGCGCCTACACCGAGTTCTGGGTCACGCCGCGCTACTGGCCGGACTTCCGCCGCCGCGACCTCTACCGCGCCATCCTCGCCTACCAACGCCGGGAACGCCGCTACGGCGGCATCCGCTGAGCGCCGAGTCCCCGGCTCGGCCTCGGCCCCTTCCTCCCGGCGGCTCGGCCTGACCGACGGTTCGACCGGAGGAGCGGCGTCATGCGGAAGCGCATCGCCAGCGGGCTGGCGCTCGGGGCCGGGGCGGCGGCGCTCGCGCTCTACGCGCCGCCGCTCCTCCGGGGGGCGGCGATCCTGCTCCTCGCGCTGGCGACCGCGGTGGAGGCGGTGCGGCTGGTGTCCGGGGCGCTCTCCGGGCTCGGCGGGAGCGGCGCCGAAGACGACGACGCGCGCGCGGCGGCGCCGGTGGCGGTCGCCTCCAGTCTGGTCGTGCTCCTCGCCGCGCCGGCGGAGGCGCCCCTCTTCCGCCTGCTGCTCCTCGTGCTGCTGGGCGCCGCCGCGCTCCGCCAGCCGCGCACCGCCGCCGGGCTCGCCGGGCTCAGCGCCGCCGCGGTCGCCGGGATCTGGATCGGGACGGCGAGCGCCGCCCTCCTCGGCCTCTCGGCGGGCGAAGGCGGCGGGGAGAGGCTCTTCTTCCTGATCCTCGTGGTGGTCGTCGGCGAGGCGATGGCCTTCGCCGGCGGGAAACTCGTCGGCGGCCCGCGCCTGGCCCCGGTGCTGAGCCCGGGGAAGACCTGGGCCGGGCTCTTCGCGCAACTGCTGTTCGGCGGCGCCGCCGGGGCGCTCGCCGCGCCGCTGCTCGGCGGGCCCGGCCCTGACTCCGGGGCGCTGCTCGGCGTGCTGCTCTCCGCCGCCGCCGCCCTCGGCGACCTGTTCGCCTCGTTCTGGAAGCGCGCCTCCGGGCGGAAGGACAGCGGCAGCCTCATCCCCGGCCACGGCGGCCTGCTCGACCGGCTGGACGGCCTGCTCTTCGCCGCCCCGGCGCTGGCGGCCGCGTTGTAACCCGCCCGGCGGCGGTCCGAGGGGTCAGCCGAACAGGCCGCTCAGCAGACCGGTTTTCGAGAGGTCGAGCAGGATGACGAGGACGAAGATCGCCAGCATCAGCGCCGCCCCGGCGATCATCAGCCCCTGGCGGACGCGGGCGCTGAGGTCGCGGCGCACCGCGGACTCGATGAGCAGCACCGCGATCTGGCCGCCGTCCAGCACCGGGATCGGGAGGAGGTTCAGGACGCCGAGGCTCAGGCTGAGCACCGCCATGAGCAGCAGCGTCTCGGTCGGCCCCCGGCGGAGCGCCTCCCCGGAGGCCTGGGCGATCCCGATGGGGCCGGAGAACTGCCGCGGCGAGGCGGAGCCCCCGACCAGCCGGCCCAACTGCTCGACGGTGAGCCGGCCCCAGCGGGCGGTCTCGACCACCGCTTCGCGGAGGGCCGCGCCGGCGGACGCCGCGCGCTGCATCCGCATCGGGGGCGCGAACTGGACGCCGATCCGGGGGAGCGGGCCGCCCTCCGGCTGCTCGACCAACTCCGGGGTGACCGGGAGCGCGAGCGTCCGGCCTTCGCGCTCGAGGGTCAGTTCGAGGGGGCGGGGCCCGGAGGCGAGGACGATCTGCTGGACCTCGCGCACGCTGCCCACCGGGGCGCCGTCCACGCCGACGATGCGGTCGCCGGGGAGGAGGCCGGCCGCTTCCGCCGGGGTGCCTTCGCCGACCTCGCCGACGAGCGCCGGAGCCGGGGGATAGACGCCGCTGTCGCCGATGGCGTTCTCGTCGCCTTCGACCCGGACCGGGATCTCCTGCGGGGCGCCGCCGCGGTCCACCGTGAAGACCACTTCGCGGTCCGGGCGGACGGCGATGTATTCGAGGACGGCGCGCCAGTCGGCCACCGGGTCGCCGCCGAGCGCGAGGATGCGGTCGCCGGCCCGGACTCCCGCGGCGCCCGCCGGGGAATCCGCGGCGACATAGGAGACGACCGGGGGGTCGGAGAGGCCGACGCGGCGCTCGAGGCCGACCCAGAACAGGCCGGCGAGGATGAGGACGGCGAGCAGGAAGTTCATCGCCGGGCCGGCCAGCAGGATGGCGAGGCGCTCGCCGCGGGTGCGGTTTTGCAGTTCCTCCGGGTCGCCGGTGCCGCGTCCGGGGATGTCGCCGGCCATCTTCACGAAGCCGCCGAGGGGGAGGAGCCCGATGACGAAGTCGGTGGGGCCGATCCGGTGGCGGAAGATCGTCGGGGGGAAGCCGATGGAGAAGGTCTCCACCCGGACGCCGACCAGCCGGGCGACCAGGTAGTGGCCGAACTCGTGGACGATGACGAGCGTCCCCACGACGATGACGAAGGCGATGATGGTCGTCATGGGATCGTCAGGGGGTCGTCAGGAGGAGGTCGGTCGGGTGCGGCGGAGGGTCAGGTGGCGAGGGCGGGGGCGGCGGCGCGGCGCGACGCGGCTTCGGCGGCGCGGCGGCGGCCCCAGGCGTCGGCTGCGGCCACGGCGTCGAGGCCGGTCGGCTCGGTCGGCGCGTGGGCGGCGAGAGTTTCTTCGACGACCGCCGGGATGTCCGGGAAGCGGAGGCGGCCGGCGAGGAAACCTTCGACCGCGACTTCGTTCGCCGCGTTCAGGACGGTGGGGGCGTCGCCGCCGGCTTCGAGCGCTTCGCGGGCCAGGCGGAGCGCCGGGAAGCGCGCCGGGTCGGGCGGGGAGAAGCGGAGGGCGAAGGCGCGGTCGAGGGGGAGCGGGGCTAGGCCGGTGGGGAGGCGCTCCGGCCAGGTCAGGGCGTATTGCACCGGGATCTGCATGTCGGTGACGCCGAGTTGGGCGAGGAACGAGCCGTCCGCGAACTCGACCAGCGAGTGGACGACGCTCTCCGGGTGGACGACCACCCGGATGGCGGCGGGGTCGGCGCCGAAGAGCCAGCGGGCTTCGATGGTCTCGAGGCCCTTGTTCATCATCGTGGCGGAGTCCACGGTGACCTTGGGGCCCATGTCCCAGGTCGGATGGGCGAGGGCCTGCTCCGGGGTGGCTTCTGCCATTTCCCCGAGCGTGGCCTCGCGGAAGGGGCCGCCGGAGGCGGTGAGCCAGAGGCGCAGCGGCCGGTCGCGGTCGTTCGCGTCCTGCGAGCCGAAGCCTCCCCGGCCCGCGAGGCACTGGAAGATCGCCGCGTGTTCGCTGTCCACCGGGATGAGCCGCGCGCCGGCGGCTTCGGCGGCGCGGGTCATCAGCGAGCCGGCGGCGACCAGCGACTCCTTGTTGGCGAGCCCCACGATGCGCCCGGCGCGGAGCGCGGCGAGCGTGGGCCGGAGCCCGGCGGCGCCGACGATCGCCGACATCACCACCTCCGCGCCGGGCCAGGCGGCGGCTTCCTCCAATCCCTCCGGGCCGCCGAGCACGCGGACGCCGGGGAAGCGCGCCCCGTACTCGCGGGTGAACGCCGCCGCCTCCTCCCCGCTCCCGAAGGCCGCCGCTTCCGGGCGGTGCTTCGCCACGAGGTCGGCGAACCGCTCGGTGGCCCGTCCGGCGGCCAGCGCCAGCACCCGGAACCGGTCGGGGAACCGGGCCGCCGCCCGCAGCGTGGTCGAACCGATGGAGCCGGTGGCGCCGAGGATCGAGAGGCCGCGCACCGCCGGCTCGCGGGCCGCGCCGGCGGTCGCCTCTCCCATGGTTCCTGCCGAGCCTGCCGCCGCCGCGAAATCCGCTTTCGCCGGATTGTAGAGGCGGAACCGGCCCCCGGCGGCGCGGGTCTCCGGTCGGCGGGACTCGGTACACTTTTCGACTCGGAGCGCTGGGGCCGTAACTCGTGAGCGGAGGCCGACCGGCGCCGGGAGCGGGGTCGGAGGAGCGGCGGATCGGGCCGCGCGGCGGGAGGCGCCGTCACGAATGAAGATCGAACGACTGCGAGTCCGGGAACTCCGGCTCGAACTGAAACACGCCTTCGAGACGAGTTTCTCCCGGGTGCGGGAACAGCGGTTCCTGCTGCTCGAAGCGCGGGTGGACGGGGTCACGGCGTGGTCGGAGTGCGTGGCGGACGCCGCGCCCGGCTACTCGCCGGAGACGGTGCGGACCGCCGAGCACCTCCTCCGCGACTTCCTCTGGCCGATCGCCCGGGAAGCGGACTGGGCGCACCCGGACGAAGTGCTGCCGTCGTTCGCCGCCGTCCGGGGGCACAACATGGCGAAGGCGGCCGTCGAGATGGCGGTCTGGGACGCCTACGCCCGGCTGCGCGGGGAGTCCATCGCCGAAGCGCTCGGCGGGACGCGGGAGCGGACCGTCTCCGGGGTCTCCATCGGCGTCCAGGACTCGCCGGAGGAACTCTTCGAGAAGATCGCCCTCGAACTCGACCGGGGCTACCGGCGGATCAAGTTGAAAATCAAGCCGGGGTGGGACCTCGACATCGTGCGCCGGGTCCGCGAGCGCTTCCCGGACGCGCCGCTGATGGTGGACGCGAACAGCGCCTACACGCTCGCCGACGAGGCGCTGTTCCGGGAACTCGACCGGTTCGACCTGATGATGATCGAGCAGCCGTTGGCCTACGACGACATCCTCGACCACGCGGCGCTCCAGGCGAAGATCGAGACGCCGATCTGCCTCGACGAGTCCGTCCGCTCGCCGGCGGACGCCCGGAAGGCGCTCGCGGCGGGGGCCTGCCGGATCATCAACATCAAGGCGGGGCGCGTGGGCGGGCTCTCCTCGGCGCGGGACATCGCGAAGATCGCCGAGGACGCCGGGGTTCCGGCGTGGTGCGGCGGGATGCTGGAGAGCGGGGTGGGGCGCGCCCACAACCTGCACCTCTCGTCGCTGTCCGGGTTCTCGCTGCCCGGCGATGTGTCCGCCTCCGACCGCTACTTCGTGGAGGAAATCATCGAGCCGCCGGTCACCGTGGAGGCCGACGGCTCGATCCCGATCCCGGCGGGGCCGGGGTTCGGGTTCGCGGTGCGGGAGGATGCGGTGAAACGCCACCAGGTCTCCGAGTTCGTCCTGGAGCGCTGACCGGCGGTGGGGAGGGCGGCTCGGGGGCGGCGCCGGCCGCTCCTCCGCCGGGCGGGAGCGGCGCTGGCGCTGGCGTCGCTGGCCGCCGGCGTTCCCGGCGCGGCGGCGGCGCAGGAGGAGTGGCCGGAGCCCTTCACGGCGCGGGAACGGCTGGCGCGGGTGCTCCGGCTGGAGGACGCCCGGTCGTTCGGGGAACTCCCGCCGGCGCCCGTCGAGGCGGAGGTTCCGGCGGAGGGTGAAGCAGCGGCCGCGGCCGCGGCGCGCCGCGCGAACGAGGCCGGCTGGCTCGGCGCCCGGGTGTTCTCCGACCCGGATCACGAAGTGCGGCGGCAGGCGGCGCTGGCGCTCGGCCGGATCGGGCGGCCGGAGGCGGTGGGGCCGCTCCTCGCCGCGGTGGCCGGGGACGAGGCCGGGGCGGTCCGGGCGGCCGCCGCCTTCGCGCTGGGGATCCTGGAAGACCCGCTTCCGCCGGAGGGGGTCGAGGGGCTCCGCGCCGCGCTCGCCGACCCCTCCGGGCTGGTGCGGGAGAAGGCCATCGAGGCGATCGGGCGCCGGGGGGGCGAGGACGCGCTGGAAGTCGTCCGCGAGTGGCTGGCCGAGCGGGTGCTGGTTACCGGTTTCGCCGGGCGCCGGGAGGATGTGGAGGCGTCCCTGCGGCGCACCGGCTGGGACGAGGCCCGGTTCGGGCTGTTCGCGCTCGCCCGGATCGCGGACGATCGGCGCGGCGAGGAGGAGGACGCCGGCGTTTCCGCCGCGGCCGCGGAAGTCCTCGGCGAGGCCGGGGTTCCCCGGACGAACTGGTGGGCCGCGGCCTGGACCGCCGCCCGGGTCGGCGGCGCGCCGCTGCTCCCGCTCCACCGGGCCTACGCGTCGCAGGACGACCCGGTCGTCCGCGCGCTGGGCGTCCGCGGACTCGGCGCGTCCGGCGAGCCGGTGGGGGAGGAGGTCGTCCTCCAACTCGGCCACCCGAACGACAGCGTGCGGATCGAGGCGGTCCGGGCGCTCCTCGCGCTGGCCGCCGCCGGGCGGGAGATGCCGGAGAACGCCGGCGCGGCGCTGCTCCAGAACCGCGCCGACCCGCTGCCGGCGGTCCGCCGGGAGGCGCTCTCCGGGCTCGCCCGCGCGCCGGCGGCGGGGGCGGCGGAAGTCCTCCTCGACGACCTGCGCTCCCCGGATCCGGAGACCCGGGCGCGGGCGCTCGCCGCTTACCGGCGCCAGGACGGGGAGGGCTTCTTCCTGCTCCTCTCCGGCTGGTCGGACCGCGACCCGCTGGGGCGGCTGCACCTTCTGCGGGAACTCTCCCGGATTCCCGACGGGCGGCTGCGGGACTTCCTCCACCAGGCCGCGGGGGACGCCGACCCCCGCGTCCGCGCGGCGGCGCTGACCGGGTTCGGCGCCCTCGAGTCCGCCCTCGCCGGGGCGGACGCCCCCCGGTCGAACCCCCGGTCGAACGGGGCCGGGGAGGCGGAGGAAGACCCCGAAGCGGCCTTCGACGCCTCGCTGGCGGCGCTCCGGGGCGGCCTCGCCGCCGAAGACCTCCACGAACGCGCCGCCGCCGCCGGCGCCCTCCGCCGGCTCGCCGCCGAAGGGCTCCTCTCCCGGAACCGCCGGTTCGAGGCGGCCGCCGCCGTACGGGCCGCGTACGAAGCGGACGACGCCGAAGTCGCCGACTTCCGGCTCGCCGCCCTCCGGGCGCTGCTCGAACTCGGCGACCCGCCGGAGCGCCTCCGGTTCGCCGAACAGGCGCTGGCCGACCCCGCCTGGCCGGTGCGGCGCGAGGCGCACGAAGTCCTCCGCCGGGCGGGCGAGTCGCCGCCGCCCCCGGCCCCGGCGGAGACGCTCCCGGAGGAGGACTACGACGCGATGCTCCACGCGCCGTACACCCCGGTGGCCTGGATCACCACGGAGCGGGGGGAGATCGAAGTCGAACTCTTCGTCGCCGACGCGCCGCGCACCGTGACGAACTTCATCCGCCTGGCGCGGTCGGGCTTCTACGACGGCCTCGCCTTCCACCGGGTGGTTCCCAACTTCGTGCTCCAGGCCGGCGACCCCCGCGCCGACAACTCCGGCGGGCCGGGCTACGCGATCCGCTGCGAAGTCAACGAGCGCTCCTACATGCGCGGCAGCGTCGGCATGGCGCTCGACGGGAAGGACACCGGCGGCAGCCAGTTCTTCGTCACCCTCCTCCCGCAACCCCACCTGAACGGCCGCTACACCCTCTTCGGCCAGGTGCGGGAGGGCTTCGAAGTCCTCGACCGCCTGGAGCCCGGCGACCGCATCCGCCGCGTCCGCATCTGGGACGGCGTAATCCCCCCGGAGTGACCGCCCCGGAGTGACCGCCCCGGCCTCCCCCTCCGGCGCGCCGCGTTTTCGGCTGGTTGCGGCCGACCTCGACGGCACCCTCCTCGACGGGAAGAAGCGGATCGCCCCGGAGGACCGGGAGGCGCTCCGGCGCGCCGACCGGGAGGGGGTGGCGCTCGCGCTGATCTCCGGCCGCCGCTACGCCGAGATGGAACTGCTCACGGCGGACGCCCCGGAGGGGGCCTACCTCGCCGGGCACGGCGGGGCGCTCATCCGGCGGGGCGGGGTCACCATCGCCGAGACGCTGCTGCCGCGGGCCGCGGCCTCGGCGGCGCTCGCCGCGGCGCGCCGGCTGGGGATGATCGCGCTGGTGAGCGGCCGGGACGGCGGCGTCCGGATCACCGCGCCGGACCCCGGCTCCGAGCGGGTGCGCCGCTACCTGGCCACCGTCCGCCCGCCGCCGGCCTTCGTCTCCGAGATCGAGTTCGCCGACGACCCGATCCATGTCGTCCTCGCCGGGACGCCGGAGGACTGCCGCCGGGCGGAGGGGGAACTCCGGGAAACGCTCGACGGCGCGGCGGCGCTCGACCGGACGGAGTACCCGGCCCCGTCCCGGAGCGCCGGCCTGGGGCTCCTCGATGTGCTGGGGCCGGGCGCGGACAAGGGAGCGGCGCTGCGGCTGGTGGCGGAGCACGCCGGCGTCCGCCCGGAGGAGACGCTGGCGATCGGGGACAACTGGAACGACCTCTCCATGCTGCGCGCCGCCGGCAAGGGCGTCCTCATGGCGAACGCCCCGCCGGAACTCCGGGCGCTGGGCTTCGACCGCACCGCCGCCCACACGCAGTGCGGCGTCGCCCGCGCCCTCGAACGCTTCCTCTTCCCTCCGGCCCGGTGAGCGGCGCCGCCCCCGGCTCTCTCCCCGGTTCGTTCCCCGGTTCATTCCCCGGTTCGTTCGAAGTCCGGGCCGGGAGCGGCGGCGCCCGGCTCGGCCGGCTCACCACCGCCCACGGCCCGGTGGAGACGCCGGCCTTCATGCCGGTGGCCACCCGGGGGGCCATCCGCGCCCTCGCTTCGGCGGAGGCGGAGGCGGCGGGAACCCGGATCCTGCTGGCGAACGCCTACCACCTGATGCTGCAGCCGGGCGACCGGCGGATCGCCGGGCTGGGCGGGCTCCACCGGCTGATGGACTGGCGCCGCCCCATCCTCACGGACAGCGGCGGCTACCAGGTGGCCAGCCTCGCCGGGCTCCGCCGGGTCACCGAGGAGGGCGTGGACTTCCGCTCCCATTTCGACGGCTCGGCGCACCGGCTGACCCCGGAGCGGGCGATGGAAGTCCAGCGGCACCTCGGTTCGGACATCGCGATGGTGCTGGACGAGTGCCTCTCGCTGCCGGCCCCGCCGGAAGCGGTGGAGCGCGCCGCCGGGCGGAGCCTCCGCTGGGCGGAGCGGTCGCTCGCCGAGCCGCGCTCGCCGGGCCAACTCCGCTTCGGCATCGCGCAGGGCGGATCCGACCCCGGCCTCCGGGAGCGGAACGCGGCGGCGCTCGCCGCCCTCGGCCCGCCCGGCGACGGGTTCGACGGCTTCGGGATCGGCGGCCTGTTCATGGGCGAGACCGGCGAGGAGACCCGCGAGATGACCCGCCTCGCGGCGGCGGCGCTGCCGGCCTCCCGGCCCCGCTACCTCATGGGCGCCGGCCTCCCCGCCGACCTGCTGGAGTCCGCCGCGCTGGGGGTGGACCTCTTCGACAGCGTCGTCCCCACCCGGCTCGCCCGCCGGGGCATCGTCTTCACTCCCGCCGGCCGGCTGAACCTCTCCCGGGCGCCGTTCCGCGACGACGGGGAACCGCTCGACCGGGACTGCCCCTGCCCCGCCTGCCGGACGGCCGTCCGCGCCTGGCTCCACCACCTCGTCCGCGCCCGGGAGCGGGTGGCGGCGACCCTCCTCACCGCCCACAACCTCACCTTCTACGCCCGCCTCACCGAACGGATGCGCGCCGCGATCGCCGCCGGCGACTACGACGACTTCCGCCGCGCCGAACTCACCCGCCTCGCCCGCCGCCACCCGCCCGCGTAAGGCCGGGACGCCGCCGCCCTCGTGGTATCCTGCCGGACTCGCCCGCCCGGCCTCTCTCCCGACGGTTGGAGAGTTCCGGGCGTTTTCGCATCCGGCCCCGGGACGCCGGGAAAAAGCGCCGAGAAAGGCGCCGGGACTCACGGCGGCCGAAGCGCCGAACGGGGCCCCGCCCGCTTCGGCGCCCCTTTCCGTAACAGCCGGGTTCCCGAAGCCCCACCGACGAGACTCCCACCGACCGCACCATGCATCCCGTCCTGCTCCAAGCCGACGGCGGCGGCGCCTTCGGCATGCAATTGGTGCTGTTCGCCATCATCTTCGGCATCTTCTACTTCATCGTGTTCCGGCCGATGCGCAAGCGGCAGCGGGATACCGACGAGATGCTGAAGTCCCTGCAGCGGGGCCACCGGGTGGTGACCAGCGGCGGCCTCCACGGCCAGATCACCGCGCTCACCGACGATGTGGTGACCCTGAAGGTGACCGAGACGGTGAAACTCCGGGTCTCGCGCAGCGCCATCGCCAGCGTGGTCGAGCCGGCGTCCCCGACCAAGGGGACGAAGTCCTGACGACCGCGTTCACGACCGGGTTCGACCGCGGAGCCGCCCTCCGGCGATCGGGGCCGACGACCCTCCGGTGAAGCGCAACCTCGGCCTCAAGGGCGTATTCCTCCTCGCGCTGGTCGGGGGGCTGGTCTGGCTGGTGAACCCGCCGTCCGAGCGGCTGGTGCTGGGGCTCGACCTCCAGGGCGGAATCCACCTGGTGATGCGGGTGCAGACCGCCGACGCCGTCCGGGTGCTCACCGACGAAACCGGCGAACAACTCGCCGAGCGGATGGACGACGAGGGCATCGACTTCGCGGACATCCGGGGCGACGGGCCGGGCGCCCTCACCATCCTCGACCTCGACGACAGCCGGATGGGCGAAGTCCGGCAGATCACCGAGTTCACCTGGCCCGGCTGGGACCTCCGGTCCGCCGGCGACGGGAACTGGTCGTTCAACCTGCGGGCGGCCGAAGAAATCACCGTCCGCGAGCAGACCGTGACGCAGGCGATGGAGACCATCCGCCGCCGCGTGGACGAACTCGGCGTGGCCGAGCCGGTGATCACCACCCACGGGACCACCGGCGACCAGATCCTGGTGCAGTTGCCGGGTTACGAAGATGTGGCGCGGGCGAAGGAAATCATCCAGGCCACCGCCCAACTCGAACTCAAGATGGTGCAGGCGGGGCCGGCGATGGATCCCTCGCTCCTGCCGCCGCTGAACAGTTCCCTCGAGAACCTGGAGACGGAACTCGACACCGGCGCCACCGGCTACTACCAGGTGAACCGGGTGGCGGCGATCACCGGGCGCGACCTGCGGAACGCCCGCCAGGGCATCGACTTCCAGACGAACACGCCCAATGTGGAGTTCAGCCTCCACGCCGACGGCGCCTCGAAGATGCGGGAGTTCACCGGCGCGAACCTGGGGCGCCAGATGGCCATCGTGCTCGACGGCGAAGTGGTCTCGGCCCCGGTGATCGAGGGGCCGATCTACGACCAGGGGCAGATCACCGGCAACTTCTCGGTCGAGGAAGCCCTCGACCTGGCGCTCGTGCTCCGCGCCGGCGCGCTCCCGGCCTCGCTCGAATACCAGGAGGAGCGGACCGTCGGCCCCTCGCTCGGCGCGGACTCGATCCGCAGCGGGGTCACCGCCTCCGTCGCGGGACTCGCCGGCGTCCTGCTGTTCATCATCTTCTACTACCGGCTCTCCGGCATCAACGCGGTGGTGGCGCTGGTGCTGAACCTGCTGATCCTGGTCGGGGCGATGGCGTACTTCGCGGCGACGCTGACCCTTCCGGGGATCGCCGGGGTGATCCTGACCATCGGCATGGGGGTGGACGCGAATGTGCTCATCTTCGAGCGCATCAAGGAGGAGCGGCGCGGCGGGAAACCGCCCCGGACGGCGATCTCGGTGGGGTTCTCGCGGGTGTTCTGGACGATCGTGGACGCCAACATGACCAGTCTGGTGGCCGCGGCCATCCTGTTCCAGTTCGGCACCGGCCCGGTCCAGGGCTTCGCGGTGACGCTGAGCATCGGCCTGCTCAGCAATGTGTTCACGGCGATGTTCGTCTCCCGCTACCTGTTCGACCTGGTGCTCTCCGGCCGCCGCCAGGTTACGGCGCTCAGCATCTGACCTCCGGGTAACGGGCCGCCATGGATTTCCTGCCGGACACGAAGATCGACTGGCTGAAGTACCGGTGGTGGTTCGCCGCGGTTTCGCTTTCCCTGGTGGCCGCCGGGGTGTTCGACATCGCCCGCAAGGGCGGGCTGCGCTACGGCATCGATTTCTCCGAAGGCACGATGGTCGTCGCCAAGTTCGCCGACCCGCCGGAGATCGAGGCGGTCCGCGAGGCGGTGTCGGCGCTCGGCTACGGCGACGCGGTGATCCAGCGGTACGACCGCCCGGAGATGCACCAGGTGGCGATCCGGGTGGAGAAGGCGGATGCCGCCGGGGAGCCGTCCGGGGAGGCGCCGGACGCCGGGGCCGCCGGGGCGCCCGCGGCCCCCGGGACGCCCGGGGCCGGGGAAGAAGGCATTGACGCCACCGCCAACCGGATCCTCGAGGCGCTCCGGGAAGGCCGGGCCGGCAACGAACTGGTCTCCGCCAGCACCGAGATCGTGGGGCCGGTGGTCGGCGAGGAACTCCGGCGCCGCGCGCGGAACGCCACCCTGCTCGCGCTCTTCGCGATGCTGGTCTATATCGGCTTCCGCTTCGAGCCGGTGTACGGGGTGGGCGCGACCGTGGCGGTGATCCACGATGTGGTCGTCACCCTCTCGCTGGTCTCGCTCTTCGGCTACGAAATCAGCCTGAATGTGATCGCCGCCTTCATGACCCTGGTCGGCTACTCGGTGAACGACACCATCGTGATCTTCGACCGGGTGCGGGAGAACCGCCACATCCACCGCCGGCTCGAACTGGGCGAGATCGTGAACCTCGCGATCAACCAGACCCTCCGGCGGACGGTGCTCACCTCCGGGCTGACCCTGGTCGCCGTGGGCGCCCTGTTCGTCTGGGGCGGCGAAGTCCTCCGCTCGTTCTCCTTCGTCCTGGTGGCGGGCGTGCTGGTCGGGACCTACTCCTCCATCGGCGTCGCTTCCCCGATCGTCCTCTGGTGGCGGTCGGTCCGCCGCCGCCGCGCCGCCACCGAAGAACAGCGCCGCCCCCGGGAACAGGCCGCAAGGGTGTAACCCCCGCGGGGAGGGGAAACCCGCCCGCGTGAGTTTCCCGATGCTCTCTACGGTCGTGTAACCCTCGCGGGGAGGGGAAACACCCTTCGTGCTTGGCGGGGCCGATCCGGCCCCGCGTAACGGCCCGCAGGGAGGGGAAACCCGTCCCCGCGCCCCTCCCCCCGGCGCTTCCCGCCGGAGGAGGCTCCCCGGATTCGTCCCGCGCGGGCGGTCGAACCGCGCCCGGGAAAGCCTCCGGACGGCGCGGCGGAGGGCCGCCCGGACCGCCCGCTTCGGCAGCGGCCGCGCGACGCCCCGCTCGGTACACTCCGGCGGAGGCCGGCCGCCGATGTCCCGCGAGGAACGCCGTCACCCCGGAGGGGCGCGGCGCCCGCCGGTGGCCGGCCGCCCCGCGGGCCCGCCGGCGCGCCGCCGGGTCTGGATCTGGGGCCGCTCGCTCTTCCCGGGCCGGCTCGGCGCCCGATCGGGTTCGGGCGCGCCCCCGCCGACGAACGACGCCCCGGGAAGCGCTGCGGTCTCCCCGGCCGCACCGCGGGTCACCCCGGCCGCACCGCGCCGGAAGCCCGACTTCGGCGCGGGACTGTCCTCCCCGGCCACCGCGAAACGCGGCCCGCTCCGGGCGTTGCCGCTCGGCCTCGCGCTCCACCTCGCCGCCGCCGCGCTGGCCCTCGACGCCGCCGCGACTTTCCGGGCCGACCGGCTGCCCGAGCCCGCGGCGCACCGGGTGCGGCTCGCCTCCCTGCCTCCGGCGGCGAGCCGGCTCGGCGATTCCGTGGTCAGCGCCCGCCGGCCGGAGGGCGCCCGGCCGGCGACCCCCGCCGTCCCCGTTCCCCCGCGTCCGGCGGAACCGGTCCCGGCGATGCCGCGGCCGGCGGACCTCTCCCCGCTGCTCGAGAGTCTCGACGAGGTCCGCGTCCCGCCCCCGGCGCCGGAAGCCCTCCGGGGCGGCGCGCGCTCCGCCGGCGTCCTCGGCCGTCCGGACGGCGCGCTCGGCGGCCTCCCGGGCGGCGTCCCCGGCGGATCGGTCCACGGCCTCCGGGGCCGGGGAGACCCCGACCTCCCGCCGCCGGACACGCCCCCCCGGCCGCTGGCGATGCCGCAGCCCCGCTTCCCGGCGGAGGCCCTCCGCGACGGCGTCCGGGGCAGCGTGGTCCTCCGGGCGCTCATCACCGCCCGCGGGACGGTGGAAGTCCTGCGGATCCTCCGCTCCGTGCCCGGGCTCGACCGGGAGGCGGTCCGGGTGGTGGAGTCCGAGTGGCGGTTCCGCCCGGCGCGACTCCGCGGGCGCCCGGTTCCGGCCCTGAGCGACCTCTCCGTCCGCTTCTCCCTCCGGTGACGGCCGGGGTTCCGGCCGCGGTTCCGGTCCGGTTCCCGGCCTCCCGGCGCCCGGTTCGCGCCGCCCCCGCCGCCCGGCCCGAGGCCACTTCCTCTCTGTTGACATCGAAGGGGCGCGGTGTTACTTTCTCCGTCTTCCCCTGCCCGCCCCGCGGGCTGATCCGAATCCTGACCTTCGCGTCGCTCAAGACACTGCCCGCCGCGAAGGCAGGCCGCCTCCGACGGCTCGCTCGTCGGCGGGGACGACCAGAGAGCGCCCGGAAGAACACCCGGAAGAACACCCGGCTGGGCAAAGGAGCCTGAAATGGCCAGAAACCCCACCTTCGAGGTCGCGTCGCAAGATCAGGGCGCCGGCCGCACGGCCGGAAGTTTCGCCGTCTCGTTCCTGGTCCAGGGCGCGCTCGTCGTGGCCCTGATCGTGATCCCCATCCTGACGGTGAACCTGCCGACCCCCGACGGGATCATGACCTTCATGGCGGCCGCTCCGCCGCCGCCTCCCCCCCCGCCGCCGCCGCCCCCGCCGAAGACCCGGCGGCGTCCGGCCGCCCCGAAGCCGGTGCTGAACACGACCCCCCAGTTCGTGGCGCCGGTGGAGATCCCTGACGAAGTCGGCGCCGGCGTGGACTTCGGCGTCCCCGGCGGCGTCGAAGGCGGCGTCCCCGGCGGCATCATCGGCGGCATCGTCGGCGGCCTGCCCTCCGGCCCGCCCCCGCCGCCGCCCAAGGCGGCCCCGGTCCGGGTCGGCGGAGACATCCGCGAACCGCAGAAGACGGTCCATGTGAACCCGATCTACCCGGAGATCGCCAAGCAGGCGCGGGTCTCGGGCGTCGTCATCCTCGAAGCGATCATCGATCCGAACGGCAATGTGACCAACCTCTCGGTCCTCCGTTCGATCCCGCTGCTCGACCAGGCGGCCATGGACGCCGTCCGGCAGTGGCGGTACCAGCCCACCCTGCTGAACGGCGTACCGGTGCCGATCGTGATGACCGTCACCGTGCAGTTCAACTTGGGCTGACGCTCCGTTCGCCGACTTCCATCTTGACGGTGCGCCCGGCCCGTCCGCATTCGCCGGTCTCCGTCCCGCCGACAGGCGGCGGTTCCCGGCGGTTCGTTCCGGGCGCCCGCTTCCACCTTCCAGTCCCGGCAGCCTTCCGGCCCGGGCGAGTGACCGGGAACCCCGGTTCCCACCCCCACTTCCACGAATCCAGGAGGACTCACGGGAATGTCTTTCGACCTGCTTGAGATCTGGTCCCACATGGGGCCGGCCGCGAAGCTCATCAACGGCGTGATGGCCGTCATGTCGGTGTACTCCCTCTCGGTCATGATCGAGCGGTACCTGACCTACACCAGGGCCAAGAGCCAGTCGCGGAGTTACGCCGTCCGGATCTCCAAGGAACTCAAGGCCGGCAACATCGAGTCGGCCATCAAGGCCAGCAAGAGCCAGGAGGTGAAGAACAGCCACCTGGCCAAAGTCCTGCTGGCGGGTCTCCAGGAAGCCCAGTACCAGTCGGAGGAAGGCGTCTCGCAGAGCAAGTCCGAGACCCTGGAATCCGCGCACCGCGCCATCCAGCGCGCCACGGCCATCAGCATGATGGACCTGCGGCGGAACCTCTCCGGCCTCGCCACGGTCGGCGCGACGGCGCCGTTCGTCGGCCTGCTCGGCACGGTGCTCGGGATCATCACCGCGTTCCGCGGCATGGCCCTCACGGGCTCCGGCGGCATCGGCGCGGTCTCGGCGGGAATCGCCGAGGCGCTCATCGCCACCGCGTTCGGACTCTTCGTCGCCATCCCGGCGGTGTGGGCGTTCAACTACCTGACCAATCGGGCGGACGGCTTCGGTGTCGAGATGGACAACGGCGCTTCCGAACTCATGGACTTCATGGAGCGTCGCTGACGGGTGACCCGTTTCGCGGTGGCCCGTTTCGCGGTGGCCCGTTTCGCGGTGGCCCGGTTCGCTTTCGAGCCGGGCCCGGCGCGCGCCTCCGGCCGGTCTTCGATTTCCGTCACCGGCCGCCCTTCCGTCAACCCCAACTAAGGAGTAAACCGTCATGGGAATGGCCGGCCTCGGCAGCAAGGATGTCAACGCCAACATCAATGTGACCCCGCTCGCGGATGTCATGCTGGTGCTGCTCATCATCTTCATGGTCGTGACCCCGCTCCTCCAGAAGGGCGTGGATGTCAAACTTCCGGTCGCCGAGTACGGCGCCGACCACCCGGACAGCGACGATGTCGTCAATGTGGCCGTCCGGGAGGACGGAGGGATCTTCCTCGATCTCATCCAGATCACGCGGTCGGAACTCCCGACCCTCCTCACGGAGAAGTTCTCCGGCAAGACGGAGCATGTCCTGTTCCTCAAGGCCGACGAGCGGCTCACCTATCGGGAAGTCCTCGACATCATGGAACTGTGCCGCGACGGGGGGGCCGACGAGATCGGCCTCATCACCGAGCGCACCGAGTAAGGCCGGGCGATCCGTCAGGCCCTGACCCGCAGGAGAAGACATCATGGGAATGTCCGGCTTCGCCTCCGGCGGAGTGACTTCCGACATCAACATCACGCCGCTCATCGATGTGCTGCTCGTGCTGCTCATCATCTTCATGGTCGTGACCCCGCTCACCCAGCAGGGGCACGATGTGGAGATGCCCGAGAGCCAGGACGAGGTCGCCGAGCAGACGGAACCCGATCCGAACCAACTGGTTCTCAGCATCGACGCCGCCGGCGAAGTCACGATCAACAAGCAGGTCGTCGCGCTGGAGGAACTCCCCCTCCGGATCCGCGACATCTTCGAGACGCGCGCCGACAAGACCATCTTCCTCAAGGCGTCCGGCATCCTGACCTACGGTGAAGTGGTCGAGATCCTGGATGTGGCCAAGGGGAACGGCGTCGAACGCGTCGGGATCGTCCCCGAGTAACGGGCCCGGTCCGGCACTGCCCCAGCAGGAGGAGTTTCCAACATGACCAAGGTCGCCAAGCGTTCGCTCATCGCGGGCGGGGTCCTCGTCGCCATCGTCGGCGGTTCGGTCGTCGCCGGGCTCCCGCAGTACCTGAGCAACTATGTGGACATGCTCCAGGCGATGCGGGCCTTCGGGAAGGCGAACGAAGCGTACGGACGGAAGGAGTACGAGGAGGCCATCGAGTTCTACGGCACCGCTTCCGACAACGCTCCGAAGGACAACGCGCTCATCCAGACCACGCTCGCTTTCTTCACGGCGAGCAGCCACGACCTGGTGCATCGGACCTCGCGCTCCAGCGACCCGGACACCGCCATGCACCTCGACGAAGCGGAGAAGGGCTACGAAGAGACGATCTCCATCGTCCAGGGGGCGCTCGCCGACCCCATGCTGGACCAGGAGACCAAGGACACCATCGCGGTGTACGAGCGCTACTCCGCCGAACAACTCGCCGGGATCTACCGCGGGTCGTCGCGCGACGACATGGGGAAGGCCGAGCACTACCTGAGGCGGCTCATCGAGTTGAACCCGGACCAGCCGGCGCGCTACTACACGCTCGGCGAGTTGTACGAGCAGTACCACGACCCGGAAGAGAATCCGCTCATGGACAAGGTGCTCGAGGCCTTCGAGATGCCGGTGCAACTGAACCCCGAGGACCCCATCGGGTACCGGCAGGTGGCCAACCTGCTGAACCGCCACGGACGGTTCGACGAGACCATGGAGTGGCTCGGACGGGCGCGCGATGTGGATGAGAGCAACCCCGAGGGCTACTACCTGGTCGCGACCTACTACTGGGACAAGGTGTACCGCGATCCGGACCTGAACCGGAACGAGCGGCGCGACTACATCGATCTCGGGATCGACCAACTCGACCAGGCGCTCGACTTGAACGACGAGTATGTGGACGCCCTGATCTACAAGAACCTGCTCCTCCGGGAGAAGGCCAAGGTGGATACCCGGAACTCCTCGGCCCTCATCGCCGAGGCGGACGAGTACCGGAACCGCGCCCTCGCCCTCCGGGAAGCCCAGCAGGAAGCCGAGCGCGCCGCCGCCGCGGCCGCCGCCGAAGCGGCCGCCACCGCCACCACCACCGAGGAGCCGCAGCCCTAAGCGCGGCCCCGCCCCGGGAGACGACCCGCTCGAAGAGCACCCCGACGACTCCCGAACCCGGCCCCGTCGGCCGCCCGCTCCGGCGGCGGCCGGCGGGGTTTTTTCTTTGCCGCCGCCGCCCGCCGGCTCCCAACCGGCTCACAACCGGTAACCGGCCGGAGCAGCCCGTGGAGAAAGTCCGGGGAGTGGATGGCCCCCTCCCCGCGATAGTCGGCGGAGGCAGTCGCGCAGCGATTCGCGCCGCCGGCCCGCGGGAAGAGCGCCTCGCCGCGAGACCGAACGCGGACTCGGCGCCCTCGCGCCGAGGAGTGGACGGCGGGGCGCTTTTTCCACGGGCCGAGAGGGGTTCGCCCCGATGACCGGCTCGGCCTTCGCGCCGTCAGCGGCTACCGTTACCGGAAACCCGTCCGCCGGTGGATCGGCCCGCGGGGAGAGCGAAACCCGCTCCCCGCGCCCCTCCCCGGAGGAGGGCGCTTCGCGGCGACGAGCGTTCCCGCCGCGACATTCGCCGCCGGCCGTCAGGACTCACGGCGCGGAGCGGGGGATGCCGCCGGGCGCCGCAGCGGAGGAACCGACACCATGATCCGGCTGGACACCATCCTGCAGAAGGTCCGCGCCTACCAGCCGGATGCGGACACCACCCTGCTCCGGAGCGCGTATGTGGTGGCGGCGCAGGCGCACGGCGGGCAGGTCCGCCAGTCCGGCGAGCCCTACCTGACCCACCCGCTCGAGGTGGCGTCCATCCTCGCCGACCTCCACCTCGACCCGGTCGCCGTCGCCGCCGGGCTGCTCCACGATGTGGTGGAGGACTCCCGCGTCACCACCGAGGACATCGAGCGCCGGTTCGGGAAACAGATGGGCCGGGTCATCGAAGGCGTCACCAAGTTGAGCCGCGTGGAGTTCAGTTCCGCCGAAGCGAACCAGGCGGAGAATGTCCGCAAGATGCTCATCGCGATGACCGACGACATCCGGGTCATCCTGATCAAACTGGCCGACCGCCTCCACAACATGCGGACGCTCTCGCACCTGCGGGAGGACAAGCGCCGGAGGATCGCTTCGGAAACCCTCGATGTGTACGCCCCGCTCGCCGGCCGCCTGGGCATCGGACGCATCGAAGAGGAACTGCAGGAACTCTCGCTGCGCCACCTGGAACCGCAGACCTACCGGGTGCTCGAGGCCCGCGTGAAGTCCAAGAAGCGGTGGGCGGACGACTTCATCCGCGACATCACCCGCACGCTGTGGAAGAAACTCCAGGCCGAGGACATCCCCGGCGAACTCTCCGGACGCCCGAAGAGCATCTATTCCATCTACCAGAAGATGCACCGGCAGCAGATCGAACTCGACCAGATGTACGACTACATCGCGATCCGGCTGGTGACCGACACGATTCCGCACTGCTACACCGCTCTCGGCGTCGTCCACAACACCTGGCGCCCGATACCCGGACGGATCAAGGACTTCATCGCCATGCCCCGTCCGAACGGCTACCAGTCGCTGCATACCAGCCTGCTCACCGACTCCGGCACGCACTTCGAGGTGCAGATCCGCACGAAGAACATGCATCGGGTGGCGGAAGAAGGCATCGCGGCCCACTGGGGGTACAAGGCCTCCTCACCCTACGGCGACAAGGAAGTCGAACGGCTCGCCTGGCTGCGCCAGATGCTGGACTGGCAAAAGGAGGTGGACGATCCGCACGAGTTCCTCAGCAACCTGAAGATCGATCTCTACGCGGAGGAAGTGCACTGCTTCACCCCCAAGGGAGAAGTGAAGACCCTCCCCCGGGGCGCCACCGTCGTGGACTTCGCCTACGCCATCCACACCGAAGTCGGCCACGGCTGCGCCGGCGCCCGGGTGAACGGCGCGGCGGCGCCGCTGCGCTACGAACTCCGGAACGGCGACATCTGCGAGATCCTGACCGACAAGAAGCACCTGCCGAGCGAAGACTGGATCAAGATCGCCCGGACGAACCGCGCCAAGACCAAGATCCGGGCGCGGCTGAACGCCGAAGCCCGGCGGCGGAGCATCGAGATCGGCCGCCAACTCATCGAGAAGGAAGCCGCCCGGTACGGTCTCGGTTTCCGCCGGGTGAAGAACGCCCCCGGACTGGAAGAGGCGAAGAAACGCCAGGGCGCCGCCACGCTGGACGACCTGCTCGCCGCCGTCGGCTACGGCCGGGTGGAAGCGTCCCGCGTGCTGCAGAACTGCTTCCCGGACGGCTCGCTGAAGAAGAAGGAGGACGCTTCGGCGCCGGCCGCCCCGATCGCCAGCGCCGTGCGGCGCATCATCGGCCGGGAAGCCGGGCAGATCCTGGTCAGCGGGCGCCGGGACAGTCTGGTGCACCGGGCGGAGTGCTGCTCCCCGATACCGGGGGAGGCGATCACGGGTTACCTCACCAAGGGGCGCGGCGTGGATGTGCACTCGGCCCGGTGCGCCCGCCTCGGCGACCTCGAACTCGACCCGGAGCGGCGGGTGAGCGTCACCTGGAAGTCGCTCACCGGCAGCCGTTACGACACCTGCCTCACCGTGGAAGTGGAGAACCGGAAGGGGATCCTCGCGGACATCACCAAGGTCATCGCCGAAGCCGACACCGACATCGTCACCGTGGAAGCCATCGCGGACGAGTTCGCCCGCGGCGAAATCCGGGTCACCGTCTCCGTCCGGAACACGAAGGAAGTGGACCGGCTGACGCAGACGGTCCGCGATGTCCCGGGAGTCATCCATGTCGAACGCGGACGGGAACGAGCCGCTCCCGCCCCGGACGCTCCAACCCCGGACGCTCCCGCCCCGGACGAACCCGGCGACGCGCGCGGCGACGGGGACGGCGCCGCCTCCGGCGGGACGCAGCCGGCCGCGGCCCGCCCGGACCCGAACGGCGGGGCCGAACCGGAGCGATCCGGCGCCCCGGGCCAACCGAACGAGCCGAACGAGCCGGTTCCCGAACCCGCGCCTGCCGAAGCCGCGGGGACGGACGCCCTCGGCGGGGTCGGCCCGGTGGTCGGGCCGCAGGCGGGCGCCCCGCCCGCATCCGGGGCGGCGGCGGACCGGAAGTAGGCGCTCCCCGCGCCGTTCAGGCGGGGACAGGAGACTCGCGCCGGCTTCCGAGCCGCCGCAGCAACCGGTGGCTGTAGATGCCGGTGTCGTGTCCGTCGCTCCAGAAGATCTGGATGCCGTAGTTCCCGACCGGAACCAGCCGCCGGGGAGCGAAGTCGGAAGGCAGGAGAAGGGTCAGGGACTTGCGCTTCCCGCTCCACTCGTCCACGCAGGTGGCGCAGGGACAGTGGTTCCTCAGGTACTCGAAGTCGAGCCGGTCCTCGCGGCCGTCGCTCCAACGGACCTCGACCGCGCCGCCGCGCACCTCGATGGACTCCGCGGTCCCTCCCTCGGTCCGCCCGTTCGCCTTGGCGACTTCCAGCGACACCCGGCGCGCGATCTCCCGGTAGGCGGCCGCAGTCGGGCTGCCCGGGTCGCGCGCGACCGTGGGCGTCCCCTCGTCGCCGGCGGCGACCACCTGCGGATCGAGGGGGAGTTCCCCGAGGAACGGCAACCCGAGGTCCGAAGCGACCTCGCGCCCGCCGCCGGAGGAGAACACCGCCGTGGTCTCGCCGCAATGCGGGCAGACCAGCGGGCACATGTTCTCGATCACGCCCAGCACCGGCACCGCGACCGGCTGGAACATCCGCAGCCCCTTCTCGGCGATGGTCCGCGCCACCACCTGCGGCGTGGTGACGATCACCGCCCCGGCCAGCGCCGCGGTCTGGGCGATGGTGAGTTGGACATCCCCGGTGCCCGGCGGCAGGTCCACCAGCAGGTAGTCGAGTTCCCCCCAGACCACGCCGCCCAGGAACTGCTGCACCAGCCGGGAGGCCATCGGCCCCCGCCAGATGACCGGCGTCTCCTTCGAGGAGAGCATCCCCATCGAAATGAGGCGCACGCCGTGGGCCTCCCGGGGCAGGAGCCGGCGGCGTTCGTCGGTCTCCGGCCGGGCGTCCACCCCCAGCATGGTGGTCTGCGACGGCCCGTACACATCGGCGTCGAGCAGCCCGACGCGCGCTCCGTCCTCGGCCAGGGCCACCGCCAGGTTCGCCGAGACGGTGCTCTTCCCCACCCCGCCCTTCCCGGAGGCCACCGCGACCACATTCCGGACGCCGTCCGGCTTCGACGGGGGCGGAGGCGCCGGACGGCCGGCGGCCGCCGGGCCCCGGGCGGCCTCGGGAGCGTCCGGCGCCCGGGGGGCGGGCGACGCCGTCACCTCGGCGCGCACCGCCACCTCGGCGTGGGTGAACCCGCCCATCTCCAGCAGCGCCCGCTTCGCCCGCTCCCGGATCTCGGAAGCGGCCCGGCTGCCGATGTTCGGCAACACCACGGCGGCGCTGACCGCCGGAGCGCAGATGCGGATGTCCCGGACCTGTTCGAGTTCCACGATGTCCCGCCCCCCGAAGTCGGGGTTCCGGACGGCGGAAAGGGCCGAGAGGACTCGTTCGAGGTCGGACGGCGGCATGTGGGGAGGGGGAGGGCCGCCGGCGGGCGGGCGGCGGGGGGTTTCCGCGCCCGGTTTCGGCGGGGCGGCAACCGATTAGGATACTCCGCCGACGGTCCGACGATGCGCGCCCGTTGCGGAAAGGAGCCCTCCATGAACCTCGCCCGACTGGCTGTCCGCCGGACGGCGGCGGCCTTCGCGGCCGGCGGCCGCGGCGCCGCCATCGCCGCCGCGCTCGCCGCCGGACTCTTCCTGCCGGTCCCGCCCGCGGACGCCGAAGCCCCGCCCGCGGCGCAGGAGAGCCGGCCCGCGCAGGAAGGCGAAGCGGAAGAGAGCCAGGAGGCCGAGGCCGAAGAGGAGGCGACGGGAGTGGAGCCGCTCCGTTACTCGGAGACCGTGGTGGTCTCCGCTTCGCGCATCGAGCAGGAGATCGTGAACGCTCCGGCGGCGATCACCGTGATCGACACGGAACAGATCGAGGGCCAGGCGTCGAGCAACTTCGTGGACCTGATCCGGCAGGCGCCGGGCGTGAATGTGACGCAGTTGTCGAATCGCGACTTCAATGTGACCAGCCGGGCCGCGAGCGGCACCCTCGCCACTTCGCAACTCGTGCTCGTGGACGGCCGCTCGGTCTATCAGGACTTCTTCGGCTTCGTGGCCTGGGACCTGATCTCGGTGGGCCTCGAGGATCTCGAGCGGGTCGAAGTGGTCAACGGCCCGGCGTCCGCCGTCTGGGGGGCGAACGCCATGAGCGGCGTGGTGAACCTGATCACGCGCTCGCCCCGCGACAGCCAGGGAACGACCCTCGACCTGCGGTTCGGGGCCTTCGACCGCAGTGTCCCCGGTCGGGAGCAGGAGGCCGGGACACTCCTGTCCGGCACGCTCACCCATGCGCGGGCGGTGTCCGACACCCTCGCCTACCGGGTGAGCGCCGCCTTCACCCAGCAGGACGCGTTCGCCCGCCCCGCGGGCGAGATCCCGAACGGCACCGGCACGCTCTATCCGCCGGTGCCCGGACTGGACTCGCGGCTCCCCAAACTGGATGTCCGGGTGGATTGGGACGCTCCCGACCGGTCGAGCGGCCTCCGGGTTTCCGGCGGTTACGCCGGCACGCAGGGCGCGCTGCACAGCGGACTCGGCCCGATGGAAGTGCAGCCCGGCACCTGGATGGGTTACGGACGGGTGCAGTACCTGAGGGACTCGATCGAAATCGGCGCCTTCATGAACACGACCCGCGCGAACTTCGACCTCCTCCTCGTCCAGTCCCCTTCCGGAGAGGAAATCCGGTCGCACCTGGTCTCGAACACCTACGACCTGAGTTTCAAGGACACGCGTTTCCTCGGAGGCCGGCACATCCTGAGTTACGGCGCCAACGCCCGTTTCGTCACGATGGACATGGGCATCGCGCCGCTCGGCGACAGCCGCAACGAGCAGGGGATCTACCTCAACGACGAGATCTTCTTCGGCGACCGGGTGCGCTGGATCGTGGGCGCGCGCGCCGACCGGATCAGCACCACCGACCGGGTCATCCTGTCGCCCCGCACGACCCTGATCGTCAAGCCGAACACCGACCACTCGCTGCGGTTCTCCTTCGGCCGCGCTTTCCGGGCGCCCTCGCTCGCCAACAACTACCTCGGCGTGGACATCTCGTCGCCGGCGGAATTCGACCTGCGCCCGGCCTTCCGGAGTTTCATCCCGTGGCTGGAGATCCCGGACTCCGCGCTGCCCGCCCCGGTGAACTACCGGGTGCCGTTCGTCGCGCGCGGCTCCCTCGACCTCGTCTCGGAGACCCTCACGAACTGGGAGGTCGGCTGGTCGGGGGCGATCACGGACCAACTCGGCGGGTCGGCGGCGTTCTACCTGAGCGATACCCGCAATGTCATCGACTTCACCGACACCGAGTTCTGGTCCGCGGCGAACGCGCCGCCGGGCTGGAACGAGGCGTTCGCCGATACGCAGGCGTTCGTCGCGCGGCTGGTGAACGCCCTGCCTCCGGGCTCGTTCCCCGCCTCGGTGGAAGCGGTGGGCCGGGACGCCGGCGCCCTCGTGGACCTGCTCGGGGCGCTCGCCGATGTGCGGCTGCCGTCCGTGTTCACCTATGTGAACCGCGATTCCATCCGGAACCGCGGCGTCGAACTCGGACTCCAGGCGGCGTTTACACCGGAGGTACAGGGATATGTCAACTACAGTTGGCAGGACGATCCGGTCGTCGAGGGGTATTCGGAGGAGGAACTCGGGGAGGTGAGCCTCCCGGCGAAGCACCGGCTGAACGCCGGGCTGAACGCCCGCATCGGCGCGGCGAGCCTCGGCGTCACCGCCAACTACCAGGCCCGCGCGCGCTGGACCGATGTGCTCACCGCGGACTACCACGGCTGGACCGAGCCCTTCACCATGGTGAACGCCAGTCTGGGGATCGAGTTGCTCGAAGGGCGGCTCCGCCCCGGCGTGCGGGTCGTCAACCTGCTGAACCAGGAGATCCAGCAGCACATCTTCGGCGATGTGCTGAAGCGCCAACTCATCGGCCAAGTCCGGTTCTCGTTCTGACGCCCGCTCGGCGTCGGACCGTGATCGGCGTCGAACCCGTGGTCGGCGTCGGACGACGCCCGCCGCGCGGGGGCGCCGGCGCGGCGGGCCCGGTTTACGAGGTCTTCAGGTAGCGGTCGAACCAGTCCAGGTAGCGCTCGTAGCGGTCCTGCTGGAAGGACGGGAGGCGGATCCCGTGGCCCTGCCCCGGATAGATGACGAGGCGGGTGGGGACGCCCAGGCGCCGCAGGCTCTGGTAGAGGTTCTCGGACTGGCTGAGCGGCACATTCCAGTCCTTTTCGCCGCAGAGCACCAGCGTCGGCGTCTTCACGCGGTCCACCCGGGAAATGGGTGAGAGGCGGTCGTAGAGGTCGAAGTTCTCCCAAGGCAGACCGAGTTCGAGTTCCCACTGCAACTGGTAGTGGTCGTTGCCGTAGGCGGCCCGGTAGTCGGTCTCGCTCGAGCCGCTCACCGCGGCGGCGAACCTGGTGGTCTTGGTGATCACATAGTTGGTGAGGATTCCCCCGTAACTCCAGCCGCCGACGCCGAGGCGCTCCGGGTCGGCGTAGCCGAGTTCGATCACCCGGTCCACCGCCGCGTTCACATCCTCGTAGTCGAGGTTGCCCCAGTCCGCCCAGATCGCCCGGGAGAACTCCTCGCCCCGGCCCGAGGAACCGCGCGGATTCGCCGCGACCACGACATAGCCGTTCGCCGCGAACACCTGCCAGAGCGGCTGGAACGCCGTCGAGAACTGGGCCACCGGCCCCCCGTGGATCCACAGGATCGTCGGGTACCGCTTCCCTTCCTCGTACCCGGTCGGGAGCGTCACGAACCCCTGCACCTCGGTCCCGTCGGAACTGGCGAAGGTGATCCGCTCCACCGGCGCGAGCGCGACCCCGGCGAGCCCGGGCTCGTTCACCCGGGTCAACTTCCGCACTTCCCCGCCCCGTTCCCAGGCGACGACCTCCGCCGGACTCGTCGGGTCGGCGGACACGGCGACGCGCCTCCCGGCGGCGGCGGACAGCCCGCGAAGGTCGCGTTCGCCGGCGACGACGCGTTCGGGCACGGCGTCCGGAGCGATCCCGATGGAGGCCGCGTGCCGATTCCCCGCGTCCTCGAGCAGGGCGAGCACGGCGGAGGAGTCCGCGGTGAAGTTCGGGTCGGAGAGGTTTCGGTCGAGCGACGCCGCCAGGTGGATCACCTCGTCGGTATTCCGGTCGAGGGCGAACAGGTGGTCGGTGGCGTACCAGATGAGTTCCGGCTTGCGATTCCCGAGGTGCGCGATCCATCTTCCGTCCGGACTGAACACCGGCGACCGGTCCGGCCCCGGGTTGTTCGTGAGCCGGAGCGGCTCGACCGCGGGGTCCGCGTCGCGGGGAATCAGGAACAGGTCCGAGTTGCCGGAGGCGTCGGCGTCCCCGCCGCCCGGAGGCCGCACGCTCGAGAACACGATCTCGGACGAATCCGGCGAAAACACCGGTGAACCGTCGTCGTACGGGCCGGAGGTGACTTGCCGGTGTTCGCCGGACGCGGCGTCCACCAGGTAGATGTGCCGGCGCCTCTCGCCCAGGTACCCCTGCCCGTCCCGCTTGAACTGCCGCCGGTCCACCACCAGCGGCTTGGGTTTCGATTCCTCTCCCGGGGCGGCGGCGTCCGGGTCGGGATCCATGGAGACCGCGGCGAAGGCCGTCCCGTCCGGCGCCCAGGCGAACGAAGAGACGCCGGCGGGCAGCGCGGTCAGCGCTTCGGCTTCGCCGCCGCCGAGCGGCATCGTCCAGATCTGCGACCGGTCGTCCTCGTCCGCGGCGAGGAACGCCAGCCGCGATCCGTCGGGGCTGAACCGGGGGTGGGACGCCGACCGGCCGGCGCCGGTGAGCGCCCAGGAGTCCCCGCCGGCGAACGGAACCGCGTGGAGCCGGCTGGAACCCTCGTCGTCCTCGAGCGATATCCGCGACACCGCATAGACGACCAGTTCGCCGTCGGGAGAGAGTCGAGGGTCGGACACGCGGGCGATCCCGAGCGCGTCCTCGATCGTGAACGCGCGCCCGGAGGCCTGGCCGGATGCCGGCCCCGACTCCGCGCCCGGCGCCGCGCCGGACGCGCCGCCCGGCAGGACCCGAGCCGCCGCCGAAACGGGGAGGACGAGCAGCGCCGCGCCGGCCGCCGACCGGAGGGTGAAACGAAGGAAAGGGATCGCGGTCATGGGAAACCCCCGGAAAGGACTTCGCGCGGGACGCCCGAAGGAAGGACCGACGAACGCCTCCGCGCGGACGGAGACGGCGGAACGATCAGCGGTAGGTCGCGATGACCTGCTCGAGCGTCTCCGGCGGCGGCCGCAGCGCGCCGGCGTCCAGGGAGGCGAGCGGCGAGCCCACCATCTCCAGGGTGTCGAGCAGGGTGCGCTTTTCCGGCTCCAGGTAGATGAGCCCGGTGAGGAACAGCGCGTTCTCGTCCGAGTCGAGGAGCAGTTCGCGGGCGGCGCGCCGGTTCGTCGGGTCGTAGTCCCGCTCCAGTTTGCGGAGACGGACGAAGGAGCCGTCGTGCAACTGCACTTCGCGCGTCTCCCCCTCTTCGTACTCCACTTCGATCTGCTCGAAGTGGGGCACGAAGTCCACCATGTGGATCGGCTCCCGGTGGTCGCGTCCCCAACTGTAACTCTTGGTCGAACCGGTGTGGTTGTTGAAGGTCACGCAGGGGCTGAGGATGTCGATGACCGCGGTGCCGCCGTGGGCGAGCGCCCCGCGCAGCAGGGCGACCAGTTGTTTCGGGTCCCCGGCGAAGGAACGCGCCACATAGGTCGCGCCCAACTCGACCGCCATGCCGCAGAGGTCGATGTTCGGCAGCCGGTTCACTTCGCCGGAACGGAGCACCGCGTTCTCGTCGGCGGTGGCGGAGAACTGCCCCTTGGTGAGGCCGTACACCCCGTTGTTCTCGACGATGTAGATCAGCGGCAGGTTGCGGCGGACCAGGTGCACGAACTGCCCGATCCCGATCGAGGCGGTGTCCCCGTCGCCGGAGACGCCCACCGCGACCAGGTCCCGGTTGGCCAGCACCGCGCCGGTGGCCACCGAGGGCATCCGCCCGTGGACGGCGTTGAAGCCGTGGCTCCGGTCGAGGAAGTAGGCCGGGGTCTTCGAGGAACAGCCGATCCCCGACAACTTCGCCACCCGGTACGGCCGCACATCGGACTCGAAGAACGCCCGGATCAGTTGCGAGGAGATCGCGTCGTGCCCGCACCCCTTGCAGAGGGTCGAAGGCTTGCCGCGGTAGTCGCCGTGCGTGAGGCCGACGCGGTTTTCCTTGTGCCGGGATGCTGACGGGGTGGCCATGGGGGGAGGGGGCTCGGTTACTGCGCGAGGGTAGGGAGAGAAGCGGGGAGGGGACGCGGGGTCAGGGATTCTGACGCGGACGCCGCGCCGACAGGCGCGTCGGGAAGCGCATCGGGAAGCGCATCGGGGAGCGAATCGGGGAGCGAATCGGGGCGCCGGTCACCGCGCGTCTCCCGGAAAAGCGTCCGCGAGCGCGTCGGCGACCGTCTTCGCGTCGAGCGGCTGCCCGCTGTAGTGCCGCAGGCTCCTCACCACGCCCTCCGGGATGCGGTCGCCGTACTCGGCTCGAATCATCTGCAGCAGTTGGCCGTCCCGGTTCTGGTCGAGCACCAGGACGCGCCGCCGCCGGGTGATGAAGTCGAGCACGGAAGGGGCGAACGGCAGCGCCCGGAGGCGGAGGTAGTCCACTTCGATCCCGGCGTCCGCCCGGAGGAACGCCCGGGCCTCCTCGATCGCCGGATCGGAGGAGCCGAAGCCGATGATCCCGAGGGCGTTCGGCGGGCTCGGCGCCTCCGGCTCGTCCACCGCCGGCGGGGGCGCGAGATCCCGGGCGGTTTCCATCTTGCGGTTCAGCCGGTCCATGATGCGGACATAGGCCTCGGCGCTCTCGGTGTACTCGGCGTTCTCGTCGTGCCCGCTCCCCCGGGTGAAGTACGCCGCCGCCGGGTGTTCGGTGCCGGGCAGCGTCCGGTAGGGAATCGCGTCCCCGTCCACATCGCCGTACCGCTGGAAGGAGCCGAGCCGCTCGAGGTCCTCTTTCGACAGCACCTTGCCCCGGTCCATCGGGCGGTCGGGATAGGCGAACGGGTCGGTCGCCCAGATGTTCATTCCCAGGTCGAGGTCGGAGAGGACGAACACCGGCGTCTGCAGCCGCTCCGCCAGGTCGAAACCCCGCCAGCCGAACTCGAAGCACTCCGCCACCGACGCAGGAAGCAGGCAGACATGCTGCGTGTCACCGTGGGACAGGGTGTGGACGAACTGCAGGTCCCCCTGCGCGGTCCGGGTGGGGAGCCCGGTGGAGGGCCCCACCCGTTGGATGTCCCAGATGACCACCGGGATCTCCGCGTAGTAGCCGAGACCGACGAACTCCGACATGAGCGAGATGCCGGGCCCCGAAGTGGCGGTCATCGCGCGCGCCCCCGCCCAGCCGGCGCCGAGGGCCATGCCGACCGCGGCCAACTCGTCCTCGGCCTGCACCACCGCGAAAGTCGCCTTGCCCTCCTCGTCGCGCCGGTGTTTCTCCAAGAAACCGCTCAACTGCTCGACCACGCTCGAAGAAGGCGTGATCGGGTACCAAGTGGCCACCGAGACGCCGCCGAACATGCAGCCGAGCGCCGCCGCCGCGTTCCCGTCGATGAGGATCTTGCCCCGGTTCGCGTCCATGCGGCTCACCGAGTAGGCGTCGCGCTTTTCGAGGTGCTCCCTCGCGTACTCGGCGCCGGTGTCCACCGCCCGCACATTCAGGCCCACCGCCGTCTTCTTGCCCTTGAACTGGGTCTCGATGGCGCCCCGGATCTCCTCGATCTCGACGGAGAGCAGTTCGGCGACCACGCCCACATAGATCATGTTGGCGAGCAACTTCCGCAGGCGGACTTCGTTCGCCACCCGGGCGGCGAGTTCCTGGAACGGGACCGGGTAGAAGACCAGGTCGTCCCGCAGGCGCTCGAGTTTCAGCGAGGCCTCGTAGAGGACCGCCTTTCCCGGGGTGAGCGCCGCCACATCGCGCTCCGCCGTCTGCGGGTTCAGCGCCACGAGGAAGTCCACCTCGCGCTTCCGGGCGACCCACCCGTCGCGGTTCGCCCGGATGGTGAACCAGGTCGGCAGCCCCGCGATGTTCGACGGGAAGAGGTTCTTGCCGCCGACCGGAATCCCCATCCGGAACAGCGACCGCAGGAGGACCAGGTTCGAAGACTGGCTCCCCGAACCGTTGACGGTCGCGACCTGGATGGTCAGGTCGTTGACGATCGGACCGCGGTCCGGTCTTTCGTCCGGCGCCCCGGTCAGCGGCTCGGCGACGGCCGCTTGTTCTGCCATGCGTATTCTTGTCCGGCGCCCTCGGCGCGGGAGGCCTCTCGCGGCGGGCGGATGCCGCCGGCGGCCAAACGGCCCGGCAGCGGGTGGAAAAAGGGTCGGGGGCGAGGGAATTCGCGGCGCCCGGAGAGGGGCCGCCCCCCGGCCGGCGCGAAACCCGGAAGTCCCCGTCGGGGAACCGACTCCCGGAACGCGCCGGCGAACGGGCGCGGATTGTACCGATAAGGAACCGCCGCAAAACGCCGAAAACCGGGGATTTCGGAGGTCGTCCTCCCTCGCCGGGCGCCCTGCCTGTCTAGACTCCCCTGCCCCCGCCCCGCCCGCCGAGCGCCGCCGGCGGCCCCGGGGCCGCCGGGAATTCGACGAGACCCCGACGATGCGACCGACCTGGCAAGGGAGCCTGAAACTGGCGCTGGTGCTGGTGCCGGTCAAGGCCTACCCGGCGGCCCGGCTCAAGCCGGTGTCCATGAACCAGTTGCACCAGGAGTGCGGCTCGCGCATCCGGCAGGCCCGGCGCTGCCCCACCTGCGACCGGGATGTGGAGAAGGACGAGATCGCCCGCGGCTACGAGTTCACCAAGGACCGGTATGTGATCCTCGAAGAGGAGGACCTGAAGGCCCTTCAACTCCCCTCGCTGCGGACGCTGGAGATCGTGCAGTTCGTGGAGGAGAGCGAGATCAACCCGCTCTACTACCACGGCTCCTACTACCTCGCCCCCGGGGGCGAAGTCGCCGCCGGCCCGTTCCACACCATCCTCGAGGCGATGCGCGCCTCCGGCCGGGTGGCGCTCGCGCAGGTGGTGCTGGGCGGCAAGGAGAAGGTGGTCGCCATCCGCCCCGGCGACGGGGTGTTCGTGATGTCCTTCCTCCACTACGAGGACGAGGTGAGGCAGGTCTCCGAGATCGAGCAGTTGCCGTCGGCGGTGGCGCCGAGCCCGGCGGAGACGGCGATGGCGAAGCAACTCCTCGAGTCCTACGCCAAACCCTTCGACGCCGGCGCGTTCGAGGACACCTACCGCAAGAAGTTCCTGGAGATCGTGGCGGCCAAGCAGAAGGGGGAGGAGGTGGTGGCCGCGCCCAGCGTCGAGCCGCAGCGGGTGGTGAACCTGATGGACGCGCTGAAGTCCAGCCTCGCCCGGATCGAGTCCGAGCGACTCGGCGGCGAGACCGCGCCGGACAGCGGCCCCGGCGACGCCGAAGCGGCGCCCGAGGCCAAGCGGCTCGCCGGCTGACCCTTCCTCCGGAGGCCGCCCCTCGGCGGGCGCACGGGGCCCCGCCCCTCCGGCGGCGTTCCCCGCCGACTGGCTGGCCGAGGGCCTCCGCCCGATGCTCGCCGGAACCGGCAAGCCCTTCGACTCGGCGAACCACCTGTTCGACGCCAAGTGGGACGGGCTCCGCTCCATCGCCTTCTTCGGCCCCGAAACGCGGCTGCAGGCCCGGAGCCTCCGCAACCAGACGCCCGGGTTCCCCGAACTCGCGGACGCGCTCGCCCGCCTGCCGGGCGCCGGGGTGCTGGACGGCGAGATCGTGGTGCTCGAGGGCCGCCGCCCCAGTTTCCTGCGGGTCATGGAGCGGAACCGGCTGACCGACCCCGGCGCGGTCCGGAAGGCCGCGGATCGCCGGCCGGCCCACTTCGTCGCCTTCGACCTCCTCTGGCGCGACGGGGAGCGGCTCACCGACCGCCCGCTCGAAGAGCGCCGCCGGCGGCTGGACGACCTCCTGCCCGGCGGCGAGGGATCGGTGTTCGCCAACCCGCGGGTGGTCGGCGCCGGGCGCCGGTTCTACGCGGCCATGCGCGAACGGCGGATGGAGGGGATGGTGGCCAAGCGCCTGGCGAGCCCCTACCGGATCGGCGAACGGAGCGACGACTGGCTCAAGGTCAAGGTGCGCCGGCGGTCGAGTTGCGTGGTGTTCGGGACGCTCCACCGAGGCGAGGACGGCCCGGTGCGCTCCCTGGTCGTCGGCGCCTACGGCCCGGAGGGCCCGGTCTGGCTGGGCAATGTCGGAAGCGGACTCGACGACGAAACGCGCGCCGCCCTCCGGGAGCAACTGCGCGGCCTGGAAGTCCCCCGCCCGGACGGGTTCCCCGCGGAGGGCGACGGCGTCCTCCGCTTCGTCCGCCCGGTGCTCGTCGCGCTGGTGGAGTACCTGGAAGTCACCCCGAACGGCCACCTCCGCCACCCGACTTTCCTGGGTTTCCAGGACCTCGACCCGCGGGACTGCCGCCCTCCGGAATAGGCGCCGCCGCCGTTCGACGCTTCCCCGACCGACGGCAGGAGCGCGCCGTTCCCGAGGAGTCGGCGGCTGATACTGTTTCGCCCCCCTTCCGCCGCCGCGAATCGGCGCGGCCGCAGTCGAAGACCGGATTCCCGTCGGACGAACCATCGAGACCGCGCCCATGTACAAGATCATCACAGGTTACAAGTTGGAACACCTGCTCGGTGACATCGAGAGCGGAAGGCTCGCCCTTCCGGACATCCAGCGCCCCTTCGTCTGGAAACCGGCGCAGGTGCGCGACCTGTTCGATTCGCTCTATCGCGGGTTCCCGGTGGGAACGCTGATGTTCTGGGAGACCGGCGCGGAAGTCGGCGCGAAACAGGTCGGCGGCGGAGCGGCGGATTCCGTTCCCAGACTGCTCATCATCGACGGGCAGCAGCGCCTGACTTCCCTCTACTCCGTGATGAAGGGCGTCCCGGTGCTGACGGCCGCTTTCGAGACGAAGCAGATCCGCATCGCGTTCCGTCCCGCGGACGCGAGTTTCGAAGTTACTGACGCGGCGATCCGGAGCGATCCGGAGTTCATCTCCGATATCAGCGTGCTCTGGAAGGGCAAGTTCAAGGGAACCGTACAGTCGTATCTCGATGGCTTGGCGGAAAAGCGTGGCGCCCCCATTGACGACGACGAGGAAGAACGCCTCGAATCCGCGATCGACCAAGTGCGCGATCTGCGCAGGTTCCATTTCCAGGTCATCGCGATGAGCGACCGCGCCAGCGAGGAAGAGGTCGCCGAGATCTTCACCCGGATCAACTCGCAGGGCATCACCCTCAGTCAGGCCGACTTCGTCCTGACGCTGCTGTCGGTCCATTGGGAGCAGGGGCGCCGGGCGCTCGAGCGCTTCGCCCGAGACGCGACCAAGGCCTTCGGGGCCATCGCCAATCCCTTCATCGCCCCTTCCCCTGACCAGATGCTGCGTGTCAGCGTCGGCTTGGCTTTCCGTCGCGGAAGGATGCAGACGATCTACCAGATGCTCCGGGGCAAGGACCTCGAAACCGGCAAGACTTCGCCGGCGCGGCGCGACGAGCAGTTCCAACGGCTTCGACGAGACCAGAAAGCCGTCCTCGATCCCCACAACTGGGGACTATTCCTCCACTGCCTGCGCCGCGCCGGGTTCCGCAGCCGCCGCACCGTGACCTCCGACGGCGCGCTGCTGTTCAGTTACCTGCTCTGGCTGGTCGGAAGGGAGGACTTCGGGATCGGGCACGAGGAGTTGGAGCCGACGATCGCCCGGTGGTTCTTCATGGCCCACACCACCGGGCGTTACACCTCGTCGCCCGAGACGGTCATCGAGGCCGACCTCCGCCGGCTCGCTTCCATCGAAGCAGGGAACCGCAAAGCGTTTCACTCGGAACTGGACCGGATCATCGCAGCGACATTCACGCCCGACTACTGGAAGATCACGCTGCCGTCCAAATTCGACGGGACGGCGGCCAAGTCTCCGGCCCTCTCGGCGTACTGGGCGGCGCTCTACCTGCTGGACGCCGAGATCCTGTTCTCCCACACTTCCGTACGCGATGTGCTCGATCCGGATCTCGCCGGCAACGCCGATCCGAACCCCGAACGGCATCACCTGTTCCCGCTGGGACAACTCGCGGCCGAGGGATGGACCGAGCAACAGCAGCACGCGATCGCCAACAAGGCGTTCGTGGAGTGGCCCGAGGGCGTCCGATCGAGCGCGGCGCCGTCGGATTACTGGCAAAAAGCCACGCATCACCTCGAACTTGAACGCGTGCGCCGCCAGACCTATTGGCACGCCCTGCCACCCGGCTGGCAGACCGCGAACTACGGCGAGTTTCTCGAACAGCGGCGGGACCGCATGGCGAAGGTCGTGCGCGACGCCTTCATCAGGATCAGCCCGAACAGCGATGACGGCGGCGGCTCCACCCTGGACTTGATTCGGGGCGGGGAAACGCAGACCGTGGAGTTCAAGTCCACGGCGCGCACGAACTTGGTCACCGGGCAAAAGGACCCCAAGATGCAGCACGCGATCGCCAAGGCCGTGTGCGGCTTCATGAACAACGAGGGGGGAGTCCTCCTCATCGGCGTGAGTGACGACGGCGGAATCCCCGGAATCGAAGACGAGATGGCCCGACTGAGCAAGCCGAATCGGGATGGCTTCGGACTCATGGTCGCGGACATCCTCACTTCACGGTTGAGTTTCCCGATCGCCAGGACGGTCGGCATCGGCTTCGAGAAATGCCACGGTAGGACGCTCTGCTGCGTCCAGGTCGGCCTCGCGCCGAAGCCGGTGTTTTCGAAGCCCCCGAATGGCGGCCAACCCGTCGAGTTCTGGGTCCGTCAGGGAGCGGGCACGGTCCAACTCTTCGGCGACAAGGCGTTCGAGTACCAGAAGCAGCGATTCCACTGACGGCGGTTCCTGCGAGAGGACCGGCGGGCGTCGGGGGCGCTCTTGCCTCTACTCCTCCAACAAGTCCAGCACGGAGCGGACGATTCGGGCGGTGATTCCCCAGACTTCGCGGCCGGCGGCGTGGTATCGCCAGTTCTTGAGCGGGACTTCCGGAGGGCCGGGGATCGCGGGAGGACGCGGCAGGTACTCGACGGTCTCGGCGCCGGGGGCGAGCAACTCGGCGAGCGGGGCCTCGAAGATCTCGTCCACTTCCGGGCCGGCGGCGAAGCGCGCGCCGGGGGACACCACGCCCAAGAAAGGGACCAGCCGGAAGCCGTGGACGGTGGGCCACTCGTCGAGTCGGCCGAGCACGCGAACCTGCCCCGGGTCGAGGCCGATCTCCTCCCGCGCCTCGCGCAGGGCGGCGTCCCGCTCCGACCCGTCCCCGGGATCCACCATGCCGCCGGGGAACGCGATGTGGCCCGGCTGACGGCGGAGGTCGGCGGCGCGGCGGGTGAGGAGGAGGCGCCGGTCGCCCTCGCTGCCGGTCAGCGGCGCGAGCACCGCGGCCGTTCGCCGGCCGCCGGGCTCCCGCCGCGGCGGGCGTTCCCGCAGCCGGGCTGCCAGGCGCTCCGGGAGCGGCTCGGCGAGGGACCGGCTCACCGGCCGCGTGGAGGAATGCCCGCGCAGGGCGAGCGGGAGGCCACCGGCGCGTCAATATACTCGCCGCCGACCGATGACCGCGCCCCCGATGACCCTCTCGCCGCTCGGCCGTTCGCGCTCCCTCCGCGCCGCTTTCGCCCTCGTCGCCGTCCTCGGCGCGGGCCCGGCCGCCGCGCAGACGCTCGTCCAAGTCGGTTCTTCGACCGAAACCGCCGGCGTGTCCGAGTGGACGCTGGGCGTCGGTTACGACTTCGACTTCCCGGCGCTCCCGTTCAGCGTCGGCGTGTTCGGCCAGACCGGCTTCGGCCGAACGGATCGGCTGCCCGCCACCGGCGGCGGCGAGCCGACGACCCGGCGCTCGTTCCCGGCGCGCGCCTTCGGCGTGGTCAAGATGGGGCTGCTGCCGACGCCCGGCTTCCGGCTCTACCTGGGACTCGGCGGCGGCGTCGCGACGCGGGTCCGGGCGGTGACCGAGCAGGAGGTGAATCCCGCCGGACTCGCGCTCGCCGGCTTCTCCGGCGGCCGGCTGACCCTGGAGGTGCAGTACCAGCGCGACTTCGCCGAGACCGCGGTGAACCGCTGGGCGTACTTGCTCGGGGTCTCGTTCTGATCCGGCCGGCGGCCTGTTCCGCCCCCACCCGGGTGGACCTGGCGGGCGGCACCCTGGACATCTGGCCGATCGCGATGCTGGTGCCGCGGGCGGCCACGGTGAACGCGGCGATCTCGCTGCGCGCCCGCGCGGAAGCGCTTCCGGCGAAACGCTTCCGGGTGGTGAACCGGGAGCGGAACCTCGACGCCGCGGCGGATGAAATCGAGTCCCTCTTCGAGCACCCGTTCACCGCGCTCCCCGCCCGGTTGGTCTCCTTCTTCACGCAGGGCGAACCGGTGGAACTCCGGTTCCACACCACGGCTCCGCCGGGGTCCGGGCTCGGCGGTTCTTCGGCGCTGGGCATGGCGATCGCCGGAGCGCTGAACGAGGCCTCCGGCGCCGGTTGGAGCGTGCCCGAGTTGGTCCGGATCGTCGTGGACACCGAGGTCCGGATCCTCCGCACCGCCACCGGTTCCCAGGACCAGTTCGCCGCCGGGCTCGGCGGCGTCCACATCCACCACTGGGAGACCCCGGCGCCGCGCTCCGAACCGCTGCCGTGGGGAGAGGGCGCCGACGACCCGCTGGCCACGCGATTCGTCGTGGTCTTCACCGGCGAAGCGCACGCTTCCGGGGACTCCAACCGACGGGTCCTGGAGCGGATCCTCGCCCGCGAGCCGAGCGCCGTCCGGGGGATCGAGGGGCTCGCGGAGGCGGCCTACGGGATGCGCGCCGCGCTGCTCGCCGGGGACTGGGACGGCGTCGCCACCCAACTCGACCGCGAATGGGCGGCCCGCAAGTCGTGCGCGGCGTCGGTGACCACCCCCACGCTCGACCGCTTCGAGGAGGCGCTCCGCTCCGCCGGCGCCCGGGCGGTGAAGGCCTGCGGCGCCGGCGCCGGAGGGACGCTGCTGGCGCTGTGCCGCCCGGCCGACCGGGACGCGGTCGCAGCCGCCGCCCGGGCGGCCGGAGGCGAAGCGCTGCCGGCCCGCACCGACCCGGTCGGCCTCCGCCCGGAGAGTCCCTCCGCCGCCCCGTGAGCCGGGGTGCGGGGCCCGGCGGGGGCGCCGGCCGCGAGCGAATCGTCTGCGGGTTGGCGGAACTCGAGGAAGCCGGGGCGCTCGCCGCGGACCTCGGCGACACGCGGGTGGCGGTGTTCCACCACCGGGGACGGGTATTCGCGCTGAACGAGACCTGCCCCCACCGCGGAGGCCCGCTGCACCGGAGCGAAGTCGAGGACGGCGTCGCGCGGTGTCCCTGGCACGGCTGGCAGTTCGACCTGGCGACCGGCGTCTCCCCGCTCAACCCGCGGTCGCGGGTGGCGGCCTATCCGGCGCGAATCGCCGACGGCGAGGTTCGGGTCACCCTTCCGGACGAGCCGACCGACGGGCCGTAACCGGCCGCCGCCGGGAACGCCGCGAGGACGCGACGCCGCGAGGACGCGGCTGCCGCTCCCGGAGTCGAGTCCCGGGGTGTTCTCAGGCCGCGGCGGCGAGCAGTTCCTCGTAGCGGGCGACCGGGAGGTCGGAACCGAAGGTCTTCCCGCCGGCGCGCTGGTGGAAGTCGGACCCTCCGGTGACCATGAGCCCGAGCGAGTCCGCGAGCGTTTCGTAGTGGGCACGCTCCTCGGCGGACTGCTCCGCGTGGTAGGCCTCCACCGCGCGCACCCCGCTCTCCCGCAGCATGGGAATCAGGTGGGACTGGTCGTCCAGGAACTTGGGATGCGCGATGGAAGTGATCCCGCCGGCGGCGTGGAGCATCCGCGCCGCGTCCGGAACGCTGATCTTCCAGCCGTAACGGATGTGGCCGGCGCGGCCCTCGGCGAGGTACCGGTCGAAGGCCTCCTTCCGGTCGGCGACGACGCCCTTGGCCACCAGCGCGTCCGCCACATGCGGACGCCCCAGGGAACGCCCGCGGAACTGCGCGGCCACTTCCTCGAAGAGGAGATCCACCCCGAACTCCCGGAGCGCGGCGCAGGTCTCGGCGATCCGCTCGCGCCGCCGGTGCGACACCTCGGCGAAGAACTCCACCAGCGCCCGGTCCTCGGGGTCCACGAAGAGACCGAGCAGGTGCACCGAGCCGACGGCGTGGGTGCAACTCACTTCCACGCCGGGCACCAATTCGATTCCGCGGGCCGCGGCCGCTTCCCTCGCCGCGGCGACCCCGGTCATCGTGTCGTGGTCGGTGAGCGCCAGCACCCGGACCCCGTCCCCCGCCGCCTGTTCGACCACTTCCTCCGGCGAGAGCACCCCGTCCGACTCGGTGGAGTGCGAGTGGAGGTCGATGTGCCCGGCGGCGAGCGGGGACGACGGGCCGGACATCGGGAAGCGCGGGAGTGTAGCGACCGGCAGAGTCCCGCCGCGCCGGCGGCGGACGGCGGCTTCGCTAAAATCCGGCGTTCGGGCGCCGGCGACGCCGCCGGGTGACCCGCGATCCACCGGAGGAGCCCCCCTCATGCTCAGCCTGACCGCTGTCGCCGCCGAAAAGGTCGGCGAGTTCCTGACCCGCCACAACCGCCCGGAGGCGCTGCTCCGCGTGCGCGTCGTCGGCGGCGGGTGCTCCGGGTTCCAGTACCAACTCGCCCTCGACGACGAGTCGAAGGACGGGGACCGGGTCATCGAACAGAACGGGGTCAAGATGCTGGTGGACGAGCGCAGCCTCCCCTACCTCGACGGCACCGAGATCGACTATGTGGAGGACATCATGGGCGCCGGGTTCCGGTTCAACAACCCGAACGCGGTGTCGAACTGCGGCTGCGGGGAGTCTTTCCAGGTCTGAGTCCCCCCGGGGCCGAAGCCCGGCCCTCGGGCCCGCGCCCCGCCGGGGCTCGGGCCGCTCTCCGGAAGCGTCGCGGCAGGCGGGCCGATGATTTCCTCGGTCGCGGCGCTCCTCGCCGCCCGGCTGGCGGGAGGCGTCCTGATCGCCGGCGCGGTCATCGCGCTGCGCCATCCGGCGCCGCCGGCGTATACCCGGTTCCTCCTCGCCGGGGCCGGCGGGGCCTTGGCGCTCGCCGCGGCCGCCGGCCGGAACCGCCCGGAGGCGGCGCTCCTCGTCGTCCTGGTCCTCGCGGTCGCGGGGCTTTGGGCGGCCTGCCGTCCGGCGCCGGGACGGGAGTCGGGGCGGTTCGGGGACCGGCCGCGGCTGCTCGCGGCGCTCATGATCCTGCTGGGCTTGGCGGCCGCGCTCGCTTCGCCGGCCCTCGGGGGCGGCCCGGCGCCGGCGAGCCTCACCGCCCTGGCCGGCGCGCTGCTCGCCGGCTCCACCGCCGCCACGATGACGCTCGGCCACTGGTACCTGGTGGACACCGCGCTCTCGATCCGGCCGCTGGCCTCCGGGGCGGCGCTGTTCCTCGGCGCCGCCGGGCTCCGCGCCGCCGTCGCCGCCGGCTTCCTGGTCTCCGGCGGATACCTCGCCCTCCGCCTCGGGTCGCCGGCGGACCTGATCTATTCCACCACCGCGCTCTTCTTCTCCTTCCGGACGGTCACCGGGCTCCTGGCCCCGCTCACGCTGGCGGCGCTGGTGCGGGCCACCGTGCGCATCCGCTCCACCCAGTCCGCCACCGGCCTGCTCTATGTGGCGCTCATCCTGGTCCTGTTCGGGGAACTCACCGCGATCTTCCTGGAACTCCTGACCGGCGGGGCGCTGGCGTGAGCCGGCCCTGTTTCGAGGGCGCGGGCGTATCGTTGCGCGGATGACCGAGTCCCGACGCTCCGATACCCCTCCGACCGCAGCCTCGGCCGGCCGGCGGCGTTTCCTCTCGCGGGCCGCCGCGCCGCTCGCGCTGTGGCCGCTGGTTCCGGTCGCCCGGCTGGCCGGCGGCGGCGAAGGCCGCCGGAACCAAACGGAGGCCGTCCCGGAGTGGGTGCGGCGCGCGCGGCGCGAAATCCCCGCCGCCGGCGAGAGCCGTTACTTCCAGACCGGCGGGATCGGCCCCTCTCCGGACGCGGTCATCTCCGAGGTCCGGGAGAAACTGGAATTCCAGAACCGGAGCCCGGCGGACCCCCGTTACTCCGCGCCGATGGCGGAGGTCGAGCCGGCGCTGAGGGCGCAGTTGGCCCGGGTCTTCGGCGCCGGGGAAGACGAGGTCGCGCTGACCCACAGCACTTCCGAAGGCATCTCCATCGCCGCCTGGGGTTTGGACTGGCGGCCCGGAGACGAGGTGGTGATCTCGAACACGGAGCACCCGGCGAATGTGATTCCCTGGTATGTCCTGCGGGACCGGTTCGGCATCGGCATCCGGGTGATGGACCTCTCGCCGGGAACCGACCTGCTCGCGGAAGCGCGAAGGAACCTGACGCCCCGCGCGCGGATGCTGAGCGTCAGCCATGTCTCCCGGAACAACGGACGCCGGCTGCGCGCGGGAGAATCGGCGGAACTCGGCTCGCTGCTCCGGGCGCGGGGCATCCTCTACCACCTCGACGGCGCGCAGGGCCCGGGCGCGGTCCCCGTGAACTTCCGCGAACTGGGTTGCGACTGTTACTCCACCTGCGGGCACAAGTGGCTGCTCGGCCCCAAGGGAACCGGCGTGCTCTTCGCGCGGCGCGAGTCGCTCGACGCCGTGCAGTTGAGTTGGGCCGGCGCGCACAGCCACGCGGAGATGGACTACGAGGGCGGCTACCGCCTGTTGCCGAGCGCGGCGCGTTACGAGTTCGGCACCCGCGCGCTGGCGGACTTCGCCGGCTTCGGCCGGGCGGTGGAATGGATGGAGTCGATCGGCTTCCGCCGGATCGAGGAACGCATCGCGGCGCTCGTGGACTACGCGGGCGAATCGGCCCGCCGCACCGGACGGCTCTCCGTCTCCTCCCCGGAAACCCCGGAAGACCGCTCCGGCGTCTTCGTCGTCCGGCTGCCGGAAGGCGCCGACGCGACCGCGCTCTACCGCCGTCTCGCGGAGGAGCGGCAAGTCCTCGGCTCCCCGGTGCGGCGGGAGCGCGACTTCCGGCTGTCCATCCACTTCTTCAACACGCGGGAAGAGATCGAGGCGGCGCTGGAAGCGATCGCGGCCTCGGTCTGAACGCGCGTTTCGCTCCGCTCGTTCCGGAAGGTTTCGGGAGGTGGCCGGACGAAGCCCGGAAGTCGGCTTCTACTGCGACGGGTGCGACCGCTATTCCACCTGGACTCCGCCTTTCGAGTCCGGCGACGACGCCTGCTCGCATTGCGGACGCGCCAATCCCCCGGAGGAGGCCGCGCGGGAGATCCCGGCCGGGGCGGGCGCCGGACTCGGCGACTGCCTCCAGTGCGGCAACCCGGAGATGTACCGGAAGAAGGATGTGCCGCAACAGGTCGGTTGCGCCGTCGTGCTGGGCGCCGTGGCGCTCTCCACCGCCGCTTACGCGGTATGGGACTTTCCCGGCGCCTTCGCCGTCTTCGCCTCCGTCGCCCTGCTCGACTTCCTGATCTACCGCCGACTCGGCGAAGTCGTCGTCTGCTACCGCTGCCACGCCGAGTTCCGAAGATTCTCCGCCGACCCGCGCCACGGCGCGTTCGACATGCACCGCGCCGAAGAATACGAAGCCGAGTGACCGCGCGACCGGCGGCGCGGAGGGGCCGCCCGACGGCCGAAGGACACCGGCGAAGGACACCGGCGAAGGAACGCCGGGAGTCGGCGTTAGTCTCCCCGCCCGCCGCCGTCCTTCCTCCGCTCGACCGAAGCGCCGGCCGCGAGCATTCCTCCCCGCCATGTCCGTCCAGGTCTTCCAGAGTCCGCGGGCGCAGACCGAGCCGATCCCGGTCAACGCCGACACCAATCCGGTCAGCGTCCTCTCCGCCGACGAGCGGCTCCACTTCGCCGCCGCGCACGAAGTGGCCCTGGGCGAAGTGGCGCCCCGGAGCCGCGAGATGGAGCGGGCCGGCGAGATCCCGCCGGACCTGGTGGGGACGCTCGCCCGCTACGGTTTCTTCGGGGTGGCCGCGCCGGAACAGGTCGGCGGCAGCGGCCTCGACTTCTTCGGGGTCGTCCTCACGGTGGAGGCGCTCGCGCGGGCGGACGCCGCCGTGGCGCTGCTGGTGGATGTGCACAACACGCTCCTGGTGGGCGCGCTGAACGGTTTCGGAAGCGAAGAGCAGCGGCGGCGGCTTTTGCCGGCGGTCGCCCGCGACCGGATCGGCGCCTTCTCGCTCTCGGAGGCCGAGTCGGGGAGCGACGCCTTCGCGCTCCGCGCGCTGGCCCGGCGAACCGAAGGCGGCTTCTCGCTGAACGGGAGCAAGGCCTGGGTTTCGGGAGCGGCGCAGGCAGACCTGTTCCTCGTCTTCGCCCGGAACGAGGACGCGGGCGCAGCGGCCGACCGCGCCATCACCGGTTTCCTCGTGGAACGCTCGAATCCCGGCCTGGAGGTCGGGCCGCCGGAGAAGAAGGTGGGCCTCAAGGCGTCGAGCACCTGTCCGCTCTTCCTGAAGGACGCATTCGTTCCCGACGACATGGTGCTCGGTGAAGTCGGCGCCGGAAAGCGGATCGCGCTCTCGCTGCTCAACGAAGGCCGCATCGGCATCGCCGCGCAACTCGTCGGCATCGGCCAGGCGGCCCTGGACCTCGCCGTTTCCTACGCCGGGAAACGGCGGGCGTTCGGCAAACCCATCGGGGCGAACCAGGGCGTCCGGTTTTCGCTCGCCGACGCCGCGGCGGAAGTGGAGACGGCGCGCCTCCTCACCTGGAACGCCGCCCGGTTGGTGGACCAGGGCAACGAGGTGCGCTACGCCGCGGCGATGGCCAAACTGCGGGCGCAGCGCATGGCGGAAGCGGTGACTTCCCTCGCGGTCGAAATCCACGGAGGCGTCGGCTACACCGAGGACTGCCTCGCGGAGAAACTCTGGCGCGACGCCAAGGCCGGAACGATCTACGAAGGCACCGAAAACATCCAGTTGCTCACCATCGCCCACGGCCTCGGCCTGGACGAGTAACGCCGGCGGCGGCGACTACCGGCAGCGGCGACTACCGGCAGCGCCGCCGACCGGCTACGCGTCGGCCTTCGCCAGGGAAGCGGCGGTCTCGCGGATCGCCGCCCAGGCGTCCAGCACCTGTTCGCGCCGGGTATGGGTCTGCCCGACGACCAGGCGGAGGGCCACCCCTGCCGGAACCCGGGTATGGGTCAGGTAGAGCCGGCCGGAGCGGTTCAGGGTCTCCATCAGTCGAAGGTTGAAGTCGTCGAGCGAGCGGCGTCCGGCGTCGGACGGCTCGCCGCCCTTCCCCGGGGGAGCGGCAAGAAGAGCGCGGAAGGTCACCTGGTTCAGCGGCGCCGGAGCGAGCGACTCGAATCTCTCGTCCTCCCCGACCCGCTTCGCGAACTCCTGTCCGAGGGCCACATGCTCCCGGAGATGGCGGCGGAGCCCCTCGGCGCCGTAGTGGCGGAGGACCAGCCAGAGTTTCAGCGCCCGGAACCGGCGGCCGAGCGGGATATGCCAGTCGCGGTAGTCGATTACGCCACCGGCTTCCGAAGCCCGGTTCTTCAGGTATTCGGGCGTCACCGAAAGCGTTTCGGTGAGCGCGCGGCGGTCGCGCACCCAGAAGGCGTCGCAGTCGAAGTTGGTGAACAGCCACTTGTGCGGGTTGAAACAGTAAGAGTCGGCGAACTCCACCCCGGCCTGCAGGTACCGGAACTCCGGACACAGGAACGCCGCGCCGGCCATGGCGGCGTCCACATGGAGCCACAGTCCGTGTTCCTTCGCGATCGGCCCGATCTCCGCCAGCGGATCGAACGCGCCGGTCCCGGTGGTCCCGAGCGTCGCCGCGACGAAACAGGGGATCTTCCCGGCGGCCCGGTCGGCGCGCAGCAACTCGGCGAACGCCTCCGGGCGGGCGGCCCGGGTCTCCGGGTCCGCCGGGATCGAGCGCAGGTTCTCGCTGCCGAGGCCGGCGATCCGGACCGCTTTCAACAGCGAGGAGTGCGATTCCTCCGAGCCGTAAGCGACGAGCGGTGCCCGGACCCCGATCCGGTTGGACTCGAACCCGGTGGCCCGTTCCCGGGCGGCGAGCAGGGCGGTGAGCGTCGCCGAGGAGGCGGTGTCCTGGATCACGCCGCCGCCGGCGCCGTCCGAGCGGAACGCGGCCGGGAGATCGAGGAGTTCCGCCAGCCAGTCGAGGACCAGCGTCTCCAGTTCCGTCGCGGCCGGGCTGGTCGCCCAGAGCATCCCGTTGACCCCGATCCCGGCGGAGAGCAGTTCCCCGAGCACCGACGGCCCGGAGTTGTTCGACGGGAAGAACCCGAAGAAACTGGGATGCTGCCAGTGGAGCAGGCCCGGCGCGACGACCCGGTCGAGGTCGGCGAGGACCGCCTCGAAGGGCTCGCCGCGCTCCGGCGGATGCTCCGGCAGCAGCGCCCGGATCTCGCCCGGACGGACGGAGGGCGCCACCGGGAGGTCGCCGACCCGCCGCCAGTAGTCGGCGATCCAGTCGAGGACGGCGCGCCCGGCGGCGGCGAACTCCTCCGGGGTCTGGTGGTTCACGGGTCGGAACTCTCCGGACGGTCGACGCCGACGCGGGCGCGGCGCTCCGCCCGCCGCTTATCGGTCGAGCCGGTCGATCTTGGCCGCGAGGATGAAGTCGCTCTCGGTGAGCCCGTCCACCTTGTGGGTCCAGGTGCGGACTTCCACCCTCCCCCAGGCGACGAGGAGGTCCGGGTGGTGCCCTTCCGCCTCGGCTACGGCGCCCACCCGGTTGGCGAAGGCCAGCGCCCCGGCGAAGTCGGGGAACTCGAACTTGCGGGAGATGTCGTGGTGGTTCCGGTGGGTCCACCCCTCGACTTCCCGCAGGTAGCGCTCGACTTCGGCCGGCTGGAGGGGGGGCACGCCGCCCCGGCAGGGAACGCAGTTCCGACTCGCCAGTTCGCTCATCCCGGAATTATGTAGCGGCGCTGCCGGGCAGGATCGCGGCGCTGCCGGGCAGGATCGCGGCGCTGCCGGGCGGGATCGCCGCGCCGCGCAGGCCGTTCACAGGTCGAGCAGCAGCGCGGCGAGGAGCGCGGCCCGGCGCGGGAGGTCCGAGACCACCACCCGCTCGTGCTCCGCGTGGGCGCCGTCGCCGAGCGGGCCGAGCCCGTCGAGCACCGGGACGCCGAGGCCGGCGAGGATGTTGCCGTCCGAGCCGCCCCCGGCGGCGCCCTCGGGAAGGGCCCAGTCGAGGACCGCGGCCAGGCGCCGGGCGGCGCCGTAGAGGCGGAGGACCTCCCCGGAGCGCGTCAGCGGCGGCCGGTTCACGCCGCCGCTCCAGAGCGCCCGGGCGTCCGGATGCTTCGGACGCAGCGCCCGCAGCCGGCGCAGGAGCAACTCCCCGGCCTCCGGGTCGTCCATCCGCAGGTCGAGGTCCGCCGAGGCCTCCGCCGGAACCACATTCGTGCGCGTGCCGCCGCGGACCAGCCCCACATTCACCGTGACCCCGGCGGCGGGGTCGGAGAGCGCCGCCGCTTCGAGGGCCAGCCGGGAGAGTTCGAGGATGGCGTTCACCCCGCGCTCCGGGTCGAGTCCGGCGTGCGCCGCCCGCCCGGTGACTTCCACCCGGAGCAGCCCCACCCCGCGCCGCGAGGTCTTCACGCCGCCGCCGGGAAGCGACGGCTCCATGACCAGCCCGGCCGCCGCCCGGCGCCCTTCCCGCTCCAGGAGGGCCCGGCTGGCCTGGCTGCCGGCCTCTTCGTCGGTGTTCCAGAGGACGGTCAGCGGGCGGCTCGGCTGCCGGCCGGCGGCGTCGAGCGCCCGGAGCGCCCAGATGGTCTGGACCAGCCCGGCCTTCATGTCATAGACGCCGGGGCCGGTCGCGGCGCCCCGCTCGATCCGCCACGGAAGCCGCGCCAGCGTGCCGTGGGCCCAGACGGTGTCCACATGGCCGAGGAGCAGCAGCGGGGCGGCGTCCGCCCGGCGGCCGGGGAGCCGGACCAGCCGGTGGGGGCCGCGCTCGGGCATTCCGGGAACGGCGGCGGCGGGGACGGCTTCGCTCTCGGCGTCGGCGAGGAAGCCCCCGCCCCCGGCGTGGAAGCCCCCGCCCCCGGCAAGGAGTTCGCCGACGGCCTCCTCGCCCATGCGGGCGGTGGCCCGCGGATCGTCCGTCGGGGACTCGATGGAGACGAATCTCCCCAGCATCGCCTCCATGCCGGAGGCGCGTTCCGCGAGCCAGGCGGCCAGCCCGGCGATGCATTCCGAGCCGGCGGCGTTCTCCAAACCGGCGGCGCTCTCCGACCCGGCGGCCGGCCCCGGTTCGGAACCGGCCGCCATGCCCTCGTCCGGGTTACTGGACGACTTGGGCCCTCACTTCCTTCAGCACGGCGAGCCGCTCCGCCAGGGTCGGGTCCGCCGATCCCATCCCCGCGGCCTTCTCGTAGTGCGCCGCCGCGTTGTCCACCCGCTCGTAGTCCGCCGCGCTGGCCGGGCAGCCCACTCCGGCGGCGGTCATCCGTTCGCCGAAACCGGCGTCCTTCAACCGGCAGGGGCCGTACTGCACCTGCGCCACTTCGGTCCAGGCGAGCATCCGGAACGGCTCGCCCCAAGTCGGCAGCGCCTCCGCCGCGGCGTTGAACTCGCCCTGCGCCCCGGCGAAGTCGTTCGTGCCCATGTATCCCTGACCGAGCGCGTAGTGCGCGAGCCCGAGATCGTTCGGGTCGCCGTCCTCGGGGAAGTTCGGGATCCCCTTCTGGAGTTGGGGCACCGCTTCCGCCACCTGCTGGTTGGAGAAGAGCGCGATCCCGTACTCGACGGCCGCGGACGGGTCTTCCGGAGCGGCCTCGACCGCCTTCTGCGCGGCGGCCAGCGCCCCGGCCACATCCTGGGACTGGCGGAGATGGCGCGCCTGCTGGTGGTAGGCCCGGCCGACCCCGGCCATCGCGTCCTCCGACTCCGGATTCGCCGAGCGCGCTTCCTCCATGTGGGTCACCGCCGAGTCGAATTCCCGCGCCTCGATGGCGAACTCGCCGAGCGCCAGGTGCGCTTCCGCCCGGGCGCTCGGGGGCGAGTTGTCGAGCGCGACCACCCGCTGGTAGTAGGACTGCGCCTGGGAGGCGTTCCCCTGGGCCTCGTACACCTGGGCGAAGGCGAGGTTCGCGGCCGGGTCCTCGGCGTTGACGGTGATCGCCATGGCCAGGTCGCCGTAGGCCTCGGCCTGGTTGCCGAGGGCGTTGTTCGCGAGGCCGCGGATCCCGTAGGCCGAGGTCAACTGGTCGTTCCGGTCGAGCGCCTCGGTGGCCGACGCCACCGCCCGCTCGAAGTCCTCGCGGTCGAAGTAGATCTGGGCCAGCCCGGCGTGGGCGCGCGCGGTCTCCGGGTCGAGTTCGACGGCGCGGAGGAAGGACTGTTCCGCCGCGTCGGTGTCCCCGCCGGCGACGGACGCCTGCCCCAGCGTCGAGTGCGCCACGGCGCTGTCCGGGTCGAGTTCGAGCGCCCGGCGCGCCATGTCCGCCGCTTCGGCGAACTCCTCCTGCCGGGCCAGGCTGGCGCCCAGCGAGAGGTAGATGGCGGGGTCCGGGTTCGGGTTCAACTCCAGGACTTTCCGCCCGGCCTCGATGACCTGGAGGTCGTCCTCCATCATCGAATAGGCGGCGGTCATCTCGGTCCACGCCTCGAGGACTTCGTCCGCATCCTCGAGCCCTTCGAGGGCCATCGAGTACGAAGTCGCCACATTTTCCCATTCCCCGAACTGCCGGTACACGCGGGCGAGTTCGAGGCGGACATCGTGCCGATCCGGATAGTCCTCGAGCACCCGGAGGAACCAGCCCCCGGCCTGGCTGAGGGCGGCCTGCTCCGCCTCCGCGTCCCCGTCGCGCGCCGCTTTTTCGGCGTCGTCGAGGAAGTCCTCGGCGAGATCCAGGGCGCGGGAGACCTCGCGCCGGGTGAGCGGCTCGCGCTCTTCCTCCTCCTGGGCGAAGCCCGGAGCGGCGACGGCGGCGAGGACGAAGCCGGAGACGGCGAAGAGGCGCAGTCGGCGCAGGGCGTGGGCGGCGAGCCCGGTCACATCAGACATGGAAACCTCCGCGGAAACCTCGGCGGGACTGCCGGTGGAGGGCCAGCCCGCCGAAGCATCGTAGAACAGCCGGGAGATTCCGGCAACTTGCCTCCGGGCGCGTTCGGTTCGGTCGGGCGATCCGGCCGCGGCGGCGGCTCTCCCGGATTCACCTTTCGCCGCGTCCGGTGGGCGGCGACCGGACTCGCCGCCCCCACTCCGTATAGTCCCGCCCGCTTTGGCCATCCGGTTCTTCACCAGTCCCCGCGCGGCGGAGCGGATCGCCGCGGCGCACCGGTTCCTGGACGGCGCGGCCGGCGGCGGAGACACCCGGCGGCCCGGCCCCGGCGGGGCGGAGAGCCCGGACGGAGCGAGGCAGCCGGGCTTCGTCGCGCTCGGGGCGGCGGACTACGCGGCCCGCGTGTTCTGCCGGGAGCGGGCGGCGCGGGACGGCGCGCTGGTCGGCGCCGTCGCCCGGGGGCTGGACTCGCTGGCGCTCGAACTGGCGAAGCCGGAACTCGTCGCCGCCGGCCTCCGCGGCCCCTCCCGCGCGGCGGAACTCGCGGTGGTCACCCAAGTCGTCCACGACGCCGGCAAGCGCGGCGAACTGGACCGGTTCTCGGCGGTCGCCGACGGGCCCGGCCTCGCCCGGCGGCTCCACCTGACCTTCTCGGAGTTCCGGGCGGCCGGGATCTCCCCGGCCCGCGTGGCCGCCGCGGGCGACGCCACCCTCGGCCGGCTCTACGGGGGGAGCGCCGCGGAGTGGGAGCGCGCCGGGTTCGCCGACCGCAGCCGCGTGCTCGAAGCGGCGGCCCGCCGGCTGGAGGCCGGCGGGGGCCCGATCCCCGGGCGCCCGTTGGTGCTGCTGGATCCGAAACTCGGCGAGCCGCTGCTGCGCGCCTTCGTCTCCCGGCTGGCGGAACGGGCCGCCGAGGTGTTCGTCACCTGCCCGGAAGCCGACCGGGCGACCCTCGCGGCCCTCGAGGCGATGGGGGGACGGAGGACGGAGGCGCCGGGAGTCGGATCGTCCTCCGCCCGGGGGGGAGAGGCGGTCGTCAGCGCGGTGCAGCGTCGGCTGTTCCGGGCCGGAGCGGACGCGCCGGGCGAGAGTTCGGGGCGGGAGGCCGGGGAGCGGGTCGGGGAGGGCCTCTCGGTGATCGGGGCGCCGGGGCCGGCCGCCGAAGCGCTCGAGATCGCCCGCGTCTTCCTCCGGGAGGCCCGCCGCGGCGTCCGCTTCGACCGGATGGCGGTGCTCGTGGAGGACCCGCCGGCCTATGTCCCGGCCCTCGCCGAGGCGTTCGGGCGCGCCGCGGTCCCGGTGTTCTTCGAGACCGGGGCGGAACCGCCCTCCCGCGCCGGCCGGGCGTTCCTCGCCCTGCTGGACACCGCGCTCGGCGGCCTGTCGGCCGAGGCGTTCCTGGAATACCTGTCCCTCGACGCGGACCGCCGCGGCGCCGGCCCGGACGAGGAGGAGGAGAAGGCCGGCGGCCCTGCCGCGCCGAAGGCCCCCCCGGGGGACGCCGCCGGGGGCGAGTCCGCCGAGCCGGGGGACGAACCCTCCGCGGCGGCGCGCCTCCGGGAGCAACTGGTCCTGGAAGCCGGCGTGATCGGCGGACTCGACCGCTGGGAGCGGCGGCTGGAGCGGCTCGCCTCCCGGCTCGCCGAAGCAGAGCGGAAAGCGGCGGACGATGCGGGGGCGGACGACGACGCAGCCGGGGAGCGCCGGCGGCGGCAGGAGGAACTCGCCCGCCTGCAGGCCGAGGCGCTGCCCGTCCTCCGGCGCCTCTCGAAACTGCCCGACGAAGCGACCCTCGGCGAGTGGGTCGAAGCGCTCGGGGGGCTCGCGCGCGCCGCCCTGCGCGACCCGGGCCCGGTGCTCGCCGCCCTCGGCGCCACCGCGCCGATGGCCGAATTCGGGCCGCTCGCGCTCGCGGAAGTCCGGCGCGAACTCGCCGACCGGCTGCTCGACGCGCGCGGCCGGAGTCCGGGCGAACGCCAGGGCCGGGTGCTCGTGGCGCCCATCGGGAAGGCGCGCGGGCTGGCCTTCGAGGTCGTGGCCCTCCCCGGCCTCTCGGAGGGCGCGTTCCGCAGCGGGCTGCGCGAGGACCCGATCCTCCCCGACCGCCTCCGGCGCGAGTTCGGCGACGACCTGGCGACCGGGCCCGACCGGCTGGAGGGCGTGCGGCTCCGGCTCTCCCTCGCCGCGGGCGCGGCGATCCGCCGCCTGGTGCTCTCCTACTCCTCGCTCGATGTGGTCGAGGGCCGCCCCCAAGTGCCCTCCTACTACTTCGCGGAGGCGCTCCGCGCCGCGCTCGGGCGGACGCCCACGCTGGACGAGATCGCGGACCTCGCCGGTCGGGAGAGCGCGGTCCGCCGGGGGCTGCGGGCGCCGAAGCGGCCGGAGTGGGCGCTCGACCGGCGGGAGTTCGACCTGGCTTCGATCAGCCGGGCGCTGTCCCCCGAGGAAGACGCCGCGCGCGCCGCGCCTCCGGCGGGCGGCGGGTCGGGCGCCGCCGCCTACCTCCTCCGGGACGAACGGCTCGCCGCCGCGCTCCGGCAGGAATACATGCGCGACAGCCGGACCTGGCAGCCCGCCGACGGCTTCCTCCGGCCGGGGCCGGAAGCGGCGGCGGCGCTGGGGCGGCACCGGCCGACCGCGCGCGCCTACTCGGCCACCGGCCTCGAGGCCTACGCCAAGTGCCCCTACCGGTTCTACCTGAAGAACATCGCCCGCCTGCGCCCGGTGGAGCGGCCGGCGCCGCTGACGCAGGTGGACGCATTGACCCGCGGTTCGCTCGTCCACGAGGTGTTCTTCGAACTCGGCCAGCGAATGCGCGAACTCGGCCTGACCCCCCTGCCCGCCGAACGCCTCGACGAAGCGCTCCGCCTCCTCGACGAGGTCTTCGAACCGGTGGCGGCGTCCTTCCGCGAGGAGGCCGCGCCGGAGATCGAACGCATCTGGAACGACCAGTTGGACGGCCTGCGGAGCGACTTCCGGGGCTATCTCGAACGCGAGGCCGACAGCGGCTGGCGGGTGGTGGCGAACGAACTCACCTTCGGCATGGCCCCGGTGGGGCCGGCCGACCCGGCGAGCCGGCGGGATCCCGCGGTCCTGCCCGGCGGCCTGCGGCTCCGGGGCTCCATAGACGCCGTGGAGGAGGCGGCGGACGGGAAGCGCCGCGTCACCGACTACAAGTCCGGGCGGGTCAATGTCCGCGCGAGCGAGGAGCGGCGCGCGCTCTTCGGCGGCGAAGCGCTGCAGCCGGCGCTCTACGCCTTCGCCCAGGAGGCGCTGACCGGAAAGCCGACCGAGGCCGGCCGGCTCTACTACACGACGCTGCGCGGCCAGTACCACCAGACCGTCGTGCCTACCGCCGAGGCGGAGGCGCGCGGCCTGCTGCTGCGCTTCACCGACTTCCTCGAGCGGGCGGTCGCGGAAGGGCGCTTCCCGGCGGCGCCCAACCCGAACGCCCGCTATTCGGAGTGCGCCTACTGCGACTACCTGTCGATCTGCGGCCCCGGCCCGGCGGCGTACGCGGAACGGAAGAACCCGGAGGGCCGGGCGCTCGCCGAGGTGCGCGAGGTCCGGGCGCTCCCGTGAGCGCGTCCCCGACAGCCGCCGCGCGGGCGGCGCCGCCGCTCCCGGCCGAGCCCCGTTCCGGGCGGAGCGAAGGGAGTCTCCCGGACGCCCCGGCGAGGCGGCGCATCGCCACCGACCTCGACACCACGCTGGTCGTGGAAGCCGCCGCCGGCACCGGCAAGACCACCGCGCTCGTCTCCCGCGTGGTGGAACTCGTCCGGTCGGGGCGGGCGAACATGGCCGGCGTCGCCGCGATCACCTTCACCCAGCGCGCCGCCGGCGACCTGCGCCTGCGCATCCGGCAGGGCCTCGAAGCGGAGATCGCCCGGGGCGCCGGGCCGGCGGAGGCGCGGCGGATGGAGGAGGCGATGAGCGAGTTGGAGGAAGCCTCCATCGGCACGATCCACGCCTTCTGCAGCACGCTGCTCCGCGAGCGCCCGCTCCCGGCCGGGGTGGACCCGGACTTCGAGGTCCTGAGCGGCGGCGAACAGGCGGCGTTCTTCGAGCCGCTCTTCCGGGCCTACCTGCGGAGGCAACTGGAAAACCCCGGGCCGGGCGTGGCGCGGCTCCTCCGGCGGAACCGCGACCCGAGGGCCGACCCGGTCCGCCTGCTCCGGAGCGCGGCGTTCCGCCTGCTCGAACACCGGGACCTCGACGCGCCGTGGTCGCGCCCGCCGCGCGATGCCGAGGCGGCGGTGCGGCGACTGCTCTACGAAGACGAACTCAACGAGGACGAGACGGAGATCACCGGGGCCTGCCTCTCCACGCTCGCCGGCGCGCACCGCCTGCTGCCGCCGGAAACGCCGGGCCAAAGACCGAACTGGCTCCACCGGTCGATGGCGGACGCCGCCGAACTCGAGCGGGACATCGCGATCCGGAAGCAAACCGGACGGTGGGATCACGACTGGGTGGAGCAGGCGCTCGCCACCTTGGAGTTGAAGGAATACGGCGGGCGGCCTCCGGCCCGGGACACGGCCGCGAAACTGCTGCGCGCGTTCCCGCTGTTGCCGGTAAAGATCGTCCGGCAGCAGATGCAGGTCGATCTGAACGGATTGCGCGACGGCTTCGTGGCGCGGCTCGAGAAGTTCCGGGAGATGGCCGGCGCCGACCTGGCGGCGCTCCTCAGGGAAGACCTGCGCCCGCTGCTGGGCGAATACCGACGAACGACGGGCGGCGGAGACCCGGAACCGGAAGCGGCGGACCGAATCGCCAGCGACGAAGCGGAAGACGACTCGGAAAAGACGCTGACCGGTTACGAGGAAGCGAAGCGGGCGGCGGGCCGGTTGGACTTCGAGGACCTGCTGCTCCGCGCGCGCGACCTGCTGCGGGACGATCCGGGAGCGCGCGAAGAACTCCGGTCCCGGTTCACCCACATCCTGGTGGACGAATACCAGGACACCGACCCGGTGCAGACCGAGATCCTGTTCCTGCTGACCGCCGCCGAGGAGCCTCCCGGCGGCGACTGGCGCCGGGCGGTTCCGACGCCGGGGCGGCTCTTCCTGGTCGGCGACCCGAAACAGTCCATCTACCGCTTCCGCCGCGCCGATGTCCGGCACTACCTGCAGGTCAAGGAGCACCTGCTGGCGCGCGGCGCCGCGGAAGTCCGGCTCACCACGAACTTCCGCTCGGTCCCCGAAATCTGCGAGTTCGTGAACGGCGTCTTCGCGCCCCTGTTCGGGGCGGCCGGCGGCAGCGCGCCTGAAGGGGCGCGGCCGGCCGCAGAGTCCGACGATCCGGAAGAGGAAGACGACCGCGAAGCGAGGCAGGTGGAGTACGCGCCGATCGAAGCGCGGCGCAGTCCGGTCGGAAACCAGGCCGCGCTGGCGGCGATCCCGGTGCCGGACGGGGGAGACCTGGCCCGGAACGCGCGCGAGATCGAGCGGGCCGAGCCCGCCGCGGTGGCCCGTTTCGTAGCGCGGCTGCTGAAGAGCGGCCTCGAAGTCTCCGATCGGAGGGTTGCCCGCCGACCGGTGGAGCCGAGCGACATCTGTCTCCTGTTCCGGAGGTTCCGCGCGTTCGGCCGGCTGATTCCCCAGGCCTACGCGGACGCGCTGCAACAGCGCGACATCCCCCAGGCGCTGGCGGCGATTCCCGGTTACACCGGCAGCGCGGAGATCCGCGCGATGCGCGCCGCCCTCACCGCCGTCGAATACCCCGACGACGAACTCCATACCTACGCGACGCTGCGCGGGCCGCTGTTCGCGTTCTCCGACGAGGAGTTGTTCCTCTACCGGGAGCGCGGCGGGCGCCTCTGCCCCGGCGCCCCCGGCCCGCCGCCGGAAAATCCCGGCCCGCCGCCGGAGAACCCCGGCCCGCCGCCGGAAGACGCGGACGCGTCCGACCGCGCGATCCGGGACGCCCTCGGTTTCCTCGACGAGTTGCACCGCGACCGCAACCGGCGGCCGGTTTCGCACACCATCCAGGCTCTCCTCTCCCGCCACCGCGCCGAAACCGCCTTCGCCTTCCGGAAGTCGGCGGACCAGGTGCTGGCGAACCTCCGCCGGCTGACGCAGTCGGCGCGGGAGTTCGAAGCCGACGGCGGCCTGTCGTTCCGCGCGTTCGTCCGCCGACTCGACGACGAGGCCAACGACGCGGACTACGGCGCCATGCACGCCTTCGACCCGGATGTGCGCGGCGTGCGCTTTTCGACCGTGCACTCCGCGAAGGGACTGGAGTTCCCGGTCGTCATCCTGGTGGACACTCCCTGCCGGCGCGAGGGCCGGGCGCAACGCGTGGTCCGCCCGAAGGAGAAACTCCACGCCTGCGACCTCGGCGACGGAATCCGCCCGCTCGAACTGCTGAAGGCCCGCAAGTCGGAAGAGCGCGAAGATGTGCTCGAGTTGGACCGCACGCTCTATGTCGCCGCCACCCGCGCCCGCGACCTGCTCGTCACCGTCCGCCCCTCCGCCCAACACGACATGGACCGGAGTTGGCTGCGCCCGGTGTACGACCGGATGCCCGAACCGGACGAAGACCGGGAGGCCGGCGTCCGCGAAACCGGGTACGAAGACGCCGCCCCCCGAACCGGGCAGCCGGATTCGCCGCCCGCCGACCCGACCGCGCGCCGCTGGAGCCTGCTCGCGCGCGACGCCGGAGCCGAGGGGGACGACGGAGACGGCGGCTTCGGGGCCTTCCTCGAACGGCGGGCGGACACGCTGGCGCGGGGAAGCGTTCCGACGACGCCCGTCATTCGCGCCGACCGCTACGCCCGCCGCGACTTCCCCCCCGACGAAGTCGCGATCCACCAACTGCCGCGGGCGCCGGGCCGCCCCCGGGGCGCCGCGTTCGGGGAACTGGTGCACCGCATCCTGGAGCGCGCGCCCTTCGACGGCGCGGAGGAGGAAACGCCGGCCCGCCTCGCCCCGCTGCTCGCCGCCGAGTACGACCTCGACCAAGCCCTCGCGGCGCCGGCCGCCGCCGCGGCGGAGGCCGCGCTCGACCACGAAGTGCTTCGCAGCGCCCGCCGCGCGGCGGAGCGCGGCGCCTGCTTCCGCGAGTTCCCGATCTACCTGCGGGAGGACCGCCCCGCCCCGGAAGAACCCCCCGCCCCGGAAGAACCCGGAACCGGCAACGGCGCCGAAACGGACAGCGCCGAACCGAACGGCGCGCTCCTCATCGAGGGCAAGGTGGACCTGCTGTTCCAAGCCGAGGACGGCGCCCCGTGGACGGTCGTGGAATTCAAGACCGGCAGCGAACCCGCGGACGCGGCGACTTCACCGGAAGCCGAAGCCGCGCTCGACCGCTGCCGCCGCCAAGCCACCATCTACGCCCGCGCCGTCTCCCGCGCCACCGGCGAACCCGCGCACCCGGTCCTCCTGTTCGTGTAGAGCCGGGCGGCGCTCGACCGCGCGCCGGGGCGCCGGCGCGCCGCTACCGCGCTCGGGTGTGCGCCCGGATGTAGTCCATGAGGCTCGGGATTCCCGGTTCCCACTCCGGGGTAGGGCCCGGCCGCCAGACGAAGCCGAGATGTCGAAGCGTGCGCTTTGCTGCCGCGATGTCGGCGGCCGGCCCGTCCCCGATCACTCCTCGCGCGATGTCGTCGAGCGCCGGCGCCGAGAGCGTTGCGCCCTTCCCGAAAGCCTCGGCGACGGCCCGCGCCACCGGCAGCAGGTCTTCGGCCTCGAGTTCTTCGTAGCGCGCCAGGTAGTACAGGCCACGCTCCCGCTCGAACGCCGGCCGCGCGGCTTCCACATCGGGGACCGAAACGCTCGAACGACCGGAACTCCGCGCCCGCCGCCAAACGAGACTGCCCCAGATCTGGAGGAAATACGGATAGCCGTGGCTCTGGCCGACGATCTCCTCCAGCGCCGCTGCCGCGATCCCCACGCCGGCGCTCCGCAACGGTCGCTCGACCGCCGAAGACGACGAAGCCGGGTCGAGCCGATTGATCGGGAGTTGACGCGCCCGAGACCAGAAGGAAGCCCCCATGCCCGAGAGGCGGTCCCGAATGTCCGGGGTCCCGGCGAGAACGAGCAGGAGGGGCCACTTCGCCGCAACTTGCTGGCTGGCGTTCAGCAACTCCCTGCCGACCTCCACGCCCAGCGTGTGGGCCTCGTCCAGCAGAACGACCAGCGGCTTCCGACTCGCCCGGGCTCGAAGGACCTCGTAGGCGGGAGGCGTCTCGCGGTGCCCGGGCCGCCATTTGAGTCCGGCCAACGAAACCTCATCGGGAGTCAGGGTTTCCCACCAGGAGGTAGGCAGCAGCCGCTCGGCGAGTTCCGCCGAACTCCCGACGACACTCGGAGTGAAGCGTGCGACTTCTACACCGGCGTTCGCTTCGAGTTGGCGCTCGAGCCAAACGAGCAGGGTCGTCTTCCCGTTACCGCGCGGGCCGTACAGGATCACTTCGCCGGGGGGCGGCACGCGGTCTTCCAAATCCGCGACCAACGCCAGGAGCACTTCCTGCTCGGCGCCACGCCCCGCCAAATGCGGCGGCAAACGACCGTCGCCCGGTCGGAACAGCCCAGAGGACCGGCGCGCTTCGGCCATGCCCGTCAGTATAGGAGGCGCCCCGGCCCGTGGGTGCGAGAGAACGGGCGACCGGGTGATGAGTACGGACCCCGATCGGTAGCGCGGCGGCCTATCAGCCCGGGGAAAAAGCGCCCCGCCGTCCACTCCTCGACGCGAGGGGGCCAAGGTCCGCGTTCCGTTTCGCGGTGGGGCGCTCTTCCCACGGGCCGGCGGCGCGAATCGCTGCGCGACTGCCCCCGCCATCTGTCGCGGGGAGGGGGCCACCGCCTCCCGGTGCCCCTGCCCGGTCGGCGCTTCGCGCCCACGGAGGCTCTCCGGACTTTCTCCACGGGCTGCTGTCCAGAAACCGCCGCGGCCGATTCCTACCTACCGCCCCGACTCCCTGCGTTCGTTCGGCGGACCGGGAGGGCCGGGGCCGGTGGCCGCGGGCGGGAACGGGGACTCGGCGGCCGCGCCGGCGTACTTGTAGAAGCGCCCCTCCAAGGTCTTCATCAACTCCTTGTAGCGGGCCTTCTGGTCCGGGGGGGTGTGGTCGAAGACGCGGACGAAGAACCGGCATTCCTCGTCGCGGCTCCAGTCGAAGAGGGCCTGCGTCTGTTCGAGGAACTCGGACTCGCGGAGCGTCCGGTCGAGCCGCACCTGACCGAGGGGGAGAACCGTCCGCTCCGCCGGGTCGGACGCGACTTCGGCCGGACGGACCATGTATCCCGACTCGACGAGGCCGATGTCGAAGAGGTAGGCCACGCGGCGGCCGTCCCGGTAGCGGCAACTCGGATGATCCATGCCGCCGCGACCGGGGCCCGCGTGCGAGCGGGCCTGGGCGCGCAACCGTTCGACCTGCGCTTCCGCGCGCTCGAGGTCCGCCGCCATGCGGTCGAGGCTCTGTCCGGCGCGCTCCCGCCAGCGCTCCGCGTCGCGGAACAGTTCCTCCACGGCTTCGGGGGTCGGCTCCAGGCCGCGTTCGCGCAGGGCGTCGCGGGCGGTGTCGGCGATTCGGGCCGCTTCCGCGATCTCCTCGGGCGTGAGGTCGTCGGTGGCGGCGGCGGCTTCGGCGACCTGGCGCGCGGCGTCGAGCAGTTCCTCCGGAGCGATGCCGGCGGCGCTCGCCTCGGCGATCACTTCGGCGGCCTCCGCCATGGTTTCGGGGGAGAGATCGGCCTCGGCGGCGGCGGTTCGGGATGCCTCTTCCCGTTCGAGCGTGTCGGTGAGGGCGCTCAGGAACTCTTCGGGGGATTCCTCGGCCTCCGGCCCGGCGCGGCGCACCAACTCCCGCCAGTTCTCCGCCTCGCGTTCGACTTCCACCAAGGTGAGATGCAGGTCGCCGCCCTCGTCCGGTTCCGGCGCGGCCTCGGCCAACTCCTCGGCCAAACCGCGATCTTCGACGAAGCGCTCCACATCGTCCAACCGCAGAAGCAGGAGCGCCAATTCCTCCTTCGTCTCTTCCACATCCTCTTCCGCCTGCTGCTTGGCCTTCGTTTCCCGCTGCAGCAGGGCCGCGAGGGCCAGCAACAGGACGAAGATGACCAGGAGCACGACCTCGGCCATCGTGAGGCCGAGGACCACGCCCCTCGGGAAGGACGAACGGACGCCGGTCATGTCTCGGGCAGGGGTTTCATCGCAGCCGGCGACGGGGTCTCATCGGGCGCGGCCGGCGGGCGGGCGCTTCCCGAAGAGTCTTCCCAGCAGGGGGATCCGCCGGCGGCGCTTTTCCTCGGCGGCGCGTCGCATCAGTTCGGCCATGCGCTTCAGGGACTGTTCGAGTTGCTCGTTCGCCTGCTCCACCCGTTCGATGGAGCGGGACAGGGAGTTCCGCGAGTCCTTTCCGACGGCGGCCACACGGTCGCCGACGGAGGCCAGGGCGCCGGCGACGGTTTCGAGGCCCGCCCGCAGGTCGCCGGCGGTCTCCTCCGCGCCGCGGGCGCTCTCGACCGCCTCCCGGACCGCTCCCGCCGACCCGGCCAACTCGGTGGAGGCTTCCCGCAGGTCGCGGGACACCGGCTCGACCGCTTCCCGGACAACGCCGCGAAGGGCGATCGCGTCGAACTCGCGGGTCAGTTCCTTCAATCCCGACCGGAGTTCTTCCGTTCCCTGCCGCACTTCGGCTGCGTGTTGTTCGACCGCGTCCCGCAGTTTCCCGGAGGCGAGGTCGATCGCCCTCGCGACGAACGCCTCGTAGAAGTCGAAGCCGGCGATCCTCTCCGCCATGGACACCAGAGCGAGCCGTACGCGGTCGGCGTCGGCGCCGATTCCTTCCCAGGCCTTGCCGGTCGTTTCCGCCAGCGCCGCGCTCTTCTCCTCGATCCCGGTCAGGCCGTCCCCGATCCTCGCGGAAGTGGCGGCGGCCTCGGCGAGTTGCGCGCGGACTTCGCCCAGCGCCTCATCCAGCGCCTCGCGCGTCCGCTCGCGGAAACTCTGGAACTCGCCCACCGTGAACTCGATCTCCCCGCGAAGCCGGCGCGCGGCGTCCCCGAGCCCCATCCGCACTTCCTCGTCCACGGTTTCCACGGTTTCGTCGGTCCGCTGGCCCACGACGACGCGAAGCGCCATTCCCAGGATCGTGGTGGCGATGGCGATGCCGAAGTTCGTGATGATGGTTTCCGTGCCGGCTTCCTCGGGGTCGAAGACATACAGGGCATGAGCCAGCGAAGTCAGCGTGTAGAGGAAACCCAGGTAGTAGAGGTTGTCGCCGGCGAACGCATACTTGGGCTTCTTCTCCTCGCGGTCCCACGAGGTATAGGCGTAGGCGCCCATCAGCAGGCACGGGATCCCGGTCACCACCCACTGGCTCCATTCGAAAGTCCGGAACAGGACGATCCACGCCGCGCCGACCGCGAAGAAGCCGAAGAAGGCGAAGCGGTCGTTCCCCGGCGGCGGCCACTCCCTCCCCGCAGCCATCAGTTCACCGCGGCGATGCGGCGGACGCGGGTGATCTGTCCGCCCTGGTCGGCCATCCACCGCTCCCAGAAGCCGATCACCCGCCGGGCGCCGCCCAGGGTTTCGTGGACTTCGCGCTGGATCAGGAGGACTTCGGCTTCGACGCCCTCGAGATCCGTTCGCAGGGCGTCCGCTCCCGGCGAGCGGGAGAACGACGCATGGTCCGGCAGGCCGCCGTAGAACGACAGGTTCTCCGAGTGCTGCAGGAGATCGGACACCAGGACGAGCCGTTTCGACAACCCGTCGTACCGCCGCCGCGAAAACTGCGTTACGGCGATCGCCTGGACATTCTCCATGAGCGGCGTCTCCGGCGCCTGGAGCCGGTCGAGCAGGTCCTGGAACACCCGCTCCAGCGGCCGGCGGTAGCGCTCTTCGAGCCTCCGGCGAATCAGCGTCGGGCTCTGCGTCAGTTCGCTCGCTTCGTCCGGGTCGCCCGGGTTGCAGACGGTGAGCAGCGGCTCGAGCGGGGCGCCGCCGACGGCTTCCGAGATCGGCTGCGACTCGTAAGCCACGATCATCTCGTCGGGCTCGCTGCCCTCCACCAGATCGTCGAGGCGCCCCAGGATGTCCGCCCGGCTCACCGAAGCCACGCGGTCGGTGGTATCCACGAGGATCGCGGTGACCCGGCTCGGCCCCGCTTCCGGGCACATCGTCTCCTCGTCGCGCGCCACCGCGTCGGGACGGAGCAGCAGCATCGCGGACACCGCCGCTGCGGCAAGCGCGAAGAGGGCCGCGCCGGCGACCTTGGACGCATTCCACTTCGGCGGCCGTTTCCCGCGGCGGCCGCGCGGTCGCGGAGGCATCCCGGCCTCAGCGCCCCGGCAACTTCAGGGTAACTTCGGGCGCCGGGAGCGCGGGCGCCGCCGGCGCCGCCGGCGCCGCCGGCGCGGGTTCCGCTTCGACGCCCGCGCTCGCCGGCGGGCGGCCGAGCAACTCCGAAAGAGCCGCTTCGTGGGCCTGGTGCACCCGGTCCGTCGCCCGCCCGTATTCCTCTTCGAGGCGGCCCGCGAAGTCGCTCTCCGCTGCCGCTTCGTCGTCCGGCCCGCCGACGGCGGCGCGGAGATCCGTCAGCGGGGAGCGCGGCGGAGCGCGGTGGGCGGTCGGCGTTTCCCCGTCGGTCCGGGCCTGGAGATTGGCCTTCCGGTACTCGGCGACGAGCGCCGCCGCCATGCCGTCGAGTTGATCCAGGTACGCGGCGTAGTTCCTCTCCGCCGTCCGGCGCTGGTGGACGAGGCTCCGCTCCTCGAGGGGCTGCCTCTTGGCGTCGTGCACCAGGCGCTTGAAGTCGTCGAGCGCCCGCTGGCGCACCTCGTTCAGTTCGTCGGTCACCACCTCGACCTGCTCGTCGCAGGTCGAAACGGCCTTCGCGTGCTGGCGGTCCACCTCACCGTAACCCGGATAGGCGTCGTCGAACTTGCGCCCGTCGAAGAAGGCGGCCACCGAGAAGAGGAATCCCATGCCGAAGAGCAACCAGGACTCGGCGTCCTGCAACGAGAACGGGGCATCCCGGAGGCGTTCGACGACGGCCGCGCCGGCGTTGCCGACCAGGTCGCCCGATACCTCCCGGTAGTGCGCCACGCCGAGGTTGAGGACGAACGCGAGAAACAGGTAGAACGCCGTAGCGATGCCGGCGCGCAACCGCTGCCCGCCGTCCACATGGGAAAAGCCGCGGCTCAGCGGGCCGAACCAGAAGAAGGCCGGCGCGAGGTTCAGCAGACTGATCACGAACGCGACGGTGTAGGCGCCGACCAGCCCGAGTTCGTTTCCCACCGCCAGGAACGAAGTGTTGGCGAACGACTCGATGAAGAACAGGGCGGCGACGATGCCGCCGAACAGGACCCTCTTGCCGGAATCCGGGTACTCCGCCGCTCGACGGAGACGGTTCGCGCCCTTGAAGTCGATGAGTTCCCGCTTCCGCCGCTCCGCCTGCAGGCGCGCGTCCCGGAGCGACGGCGCCCGCGTCTGCGCGATCTGCCGGAACTCGACTTCCGCGTCCTTGAGCGCCCGGTTGAGGTCCTGGCTCGGCGAAGTCCCGCCGAGTTTCCCCCTCCGGTCCTCGAGTTCCTCCAGGTAGTGCTGCAGCCGCGACCGGGCCCGCTGGCCGAGAGCGATGATCGGCTGGCAGATCCGGGTCTCCTGGGGATCGTCCGGCGCGTAGGGCGCCGGTACGCCTCGTTCACCCGCGTCGAAACCGAGTTCTTCCGGCGTGGTCTCGGAACGGAGGGTTTCCAGGTCGGGAGGATCGAATTCGAGCATCGCCTTACCTCTTCGGTCTCAAGTTGCGGTCGGCGAAGCAGGGCGGCGTACGGAAGATCGAAGAACCGGGTTCGCCGGCGCGGAGCGTCGCGACGGGTCCCCGGTTACGAGGGAAGGCGCCGGCGGCACCCGGTAGATACGAGCCGAAAAGGTTTCGCCGTTCGGACGGCCGCCGCCGACCGGCGCGGCGCCGGGTCGGCGAGACGCGAATCCGGCCGTCGGCGAACGGGGGATCGTACCACCGCCTCCCCGCGGGGCGCGCCCGGCGGAATGCCGGCGCAGCCGACGCCGGAGCGCCGGACGGCGGGCGTTACGCCAGCGGGTCGAAGCGGCCGTCGGCGGCGGTCCAGCCGCCGTCCACGAAGAGGACGGAACCCGTTATGTACCGCGACGCCGGGGACAGGAGGAAGACCGCGGGGGCGGCGACTTCGTCGGCGGAGGCCCAGCGGCCGAGGAGCGTCTTCGCGGTGTAGGCCGCCTTCCAGTCGGGCCGGGACTCGATCGGCGCGGTGAGCGGCGTGTCCACGACGCCGGGCGCGAGCGCGTTCACCCGGACGCCCTGCGGGGCGAACTCCGCGGCGGCGGTCCGGGCCAACTGGACGATGCCGGCCTTGGTGGCGGCATAGACCCCCTGCCCCGGCTCGATGACCTGCGAGCGGATCGAAGAGAGGAGCACGACGCTGCCGCCGCCGGACGCCGCGAGGCGCGGGCCGCCGACGCGCAAGGCCTCGAACGCGCCGCGCAGGTTCAGGCCCACCACGCGCTCGAACTCGGCGCCGGTGGTGTCCGCGATGCGCTTCCGCACATTGATCCCGGGAGTGACGACCAGCCCGGCGGGCGCGAAGCCGCGCTCGTCGAGGTCGGCGAACAGCCGCTCCACCGAGGCCCCGGAAGAGACATCCACCGCCGCCGCGAAGGCCTCGCCCGACCGCTCGCGGATATCCCCGGCGACCCGCTCCGCCTCCTCCCCGCGGAGGTCGGCGACGGCCACCCGGGCGCCGGAGGCGGCGGCGAGCCGGGCCGTCGCTTCGCCGATGCCGGAGGCGCCGCCGATGACGACGACCGCGCCGCCGGCGAGCGAGAAGGGAGACTCGGAATCGTTCATGGGGTTTCGATTATGGAAGACGACCGATCAGGAATCGCCCGCCGGCCGGGGCCGGCCGACGCGCGGACGGAGGCGGGACGCCGCGGCGACTCCGGCGGCGGAGACGAGGATCCCGGCGAGCGGCGGCGCCGCCGGGGGAAGGCCGGGAACCGCCGACGCGGCGAGGAAGGCGGCGACCCCCGCGCCGGCGCCCCACCCGATCGCCGCGCCCGAAGGCCGGAACCGGTGGAGGCCGGCGAGGATCGGGACGAAGAGGGAGACCCCGAGGATCGAATAGAAGACGGTGAGCGACTCGATCACGCTCCCGGCGAGGATGGCGACCAGGGTTCCCGCCGCGGCGGCCGCCGCCGCCGAGAGGCGCGCCGCGCGGAGCACCGCCGCGTCGTCCGCCTCCGGGCGGAGGAAGCGCTGGTAGAGGTCGCGGGAGAGCGAGGTCGAGAGCATGAAGAGGACGGCGTCCGCGCTCGACACTTCGGCGGAGAAGAGGGCGGCGACCCCCAGGCAGCCCAGCCAGAGCGGCAGCGACTCCACCAGCAGGACGGGCAGCGCGGCGTCCGGGCGGGCCAACTCCGGGTGCAGGACGGCCGCCGAAGCGCCGAGCAGCGGGGGGACCGCGGCGAAGGCGAGCAGCGCCATCCCGGCGGCGAGGAGGCCCCGCCGCACCGCCCGCTCGTCCCGTCCGCCGAAGAGTTTCTGGAGGATGCCGGGAGACACCAGGAACGCCGGAACCAGCAGCACCGCGTAGCCGAGCGCCAGCGAGCCGCTGGAGAAGACATTCGCCGCGTCCGGGCCGAGCGCCCCGCGGATCCCGTCCGCGCCCCCGGCGGCCTCGAACGCGAACGGGACGGCGAGCGCCAGCCCGCCGAGCAACACGCCGAGTTGCACGAAGTTCACCGACGCAGCGCTCTGGAGGCCGCCCACCGCGAAGTACGCGGTCATGACCGCCGCCGCCGCCGCGACCGCCGCCGGGAACGGGAGCGCGGTGACCGACTCGACGAGCACGCCGGCGGCGAGCAACTGCGCCGCCAGCACGAACAGGGTGGCGACCAGCAGGAGTCCGGTCAGCGCGGCCCGGACGCCGGCCCCGTAGCGGAGTTCGAGGAAGTCGCCGACGGTGCGCAGGCGGGCTTCGGAAGCCGCCCGCCACATCCGCGGGCCGAGCCAGACGGCGAGCAGCAGCGTCCCGATCCCGGCCGCCCCCACCCACCACCAGGCGGCGAGCCCGTGTTCGTAGCCGAGCGCCGCCGCGCCGATGGTGGACCCCGCCCCGATGTTCGCGGCCAGGACCGTGGCGAAGACCAGCCGCGCCGGCAGGCGGCGTCCGGCGACGAAGAACGCCTCCGCCGAACGGGCCCGGCGGGAGACGAACCAGCCGACCGCGACGAGGAGCGCGGAGTAGGCCGCGAGGACGAGGAGATGCGGGGACATGCGGGGGTCGGCTACCGGCGGGGGTCGGCTACCGGCGGGGGCGCGGCGCCTCCCGCCGCGCTCCGCGAAGCGGAGGGACTTCGCGGGGCGTGATCGCGGCCGGCGCTCCCGGCAGTCAGAATGACCGCGCCATGCCGGTGCAGATCACCATCCGCGAGGTTCCCGAGTCGGTGCGGGACGAACTCGCGTCGCGCGCCGCGGCCGAAGGCAAGTCCATGCAGCAGTTCCTGCTCGCGGTTCTGGAGCGCGCCGTCGAGTATCCCTGCCAAGTGAAACTCATGGAGCGCATCCGTGAACGCGTGAGGGCGTCCAAGTCCGGCATCACTACCGCCGACATCCTGGCGGCGAGGGACGAGGAACGGCGTTGACCGACCAGGCACCCCCTCTGTCTCCGAATTCGCCGTCACCGAAGTCGCCGTCACCGAATTCGCGGTAGGCCGGCGCCGACGCCGACCCGGGTCGAAGTCCCGGTCGAAGTCCGGATCATCCGGGCCGGTTCGAGTTCGCCGGCGCCGCCGGCAGGTCGCGGACGGCCGGCAGACCGGGGAGCGACTCCGCGGAGCGCGCGGCGTCCAGCACCGCCCGGGCGACGGCCTCGGCGGCGAGCGCGCCGACCCGGGTGAGGGAGGCGGCGGGGCCGCCGCCGGGGGAGAGCGCGAACAGCGTGTCCCCGTCCGCCGGGGTGTGCGCCGGGTAGATCGTTCGCGCCAGTCCGTCCTGCGCCATCTGCGCGACCTTGGTCGCCTCCGACTTCGTCAGCGGGGCGTTCGTGGCCACCACGCCGATGGTGGTCGCTTCGATCCCGGCGTCCCCGCTCCGCGCCTCGCCGCCGTCGGGCGCCGGGGGCGCGAGGAGCAGCCGCCGGGCGTCCGCGAGACCGCCGGCCTCGTCCCGCACGCCGGCGACGACCTCCCCGGTCGCCGGATCCACGATGTCGCCGACCGCGTTCACCGCGACCAGCGCCGCGACCACCAATCCGTCCCCGAAGGCGAGCGACGCCGAACCGAGCCCGCCCTTCATCGCCCGGGCCAGCCCGCGCATCTTGCCGACCGTCGCCCCCGCCCCGGCCCCGGCGTTCCCCCGCCGCACCGGCCCGGCGCCGGCCGAAACCGCCGCCCGGTAGCCGCAGTCCGCCCCCGGCCGCGCCTCCTCGTTCCCCGGGACGCCGAGGTCGAACAGGATCGCCGCCGGGACGATGGGCACCCGGAACCTCCCCGCCGGATAGCCGACGCCCCGCTCCTCCAGGAACCGCATCACGCCGTCGGCGGCGGCGAGCCCGAAGGCGCTCCCGCCGGAGAGCGCGACCGCGTGCGCTTCGCTGACGGTGTGGACCGGGTCGAGCAGCGCCGTCTCCCGGGTCCCCGGCGCGGAGCCCCGCACATCCACCCCGGCGACGGCGCCCCCGGAGGCGAGGACGACGGTGCACCCGGTGGCGGCGCCGGCGAGTTCGTGGTGTCCCACCCGGATCCCCGGCACGGCGGTCAGTCCCGGATCCGGCGCCTGCGCCCCGGCCGCCGCGGCGGCGAGGGTCAGCAGGAAGGCGGCGGTCGGCATCGAGTCCGGCGGAGGGCGGGCGCGGCGGGCGGGCGGGGCGCGGCGGGCGGCCGGCGCCGCCGACCGTTCCGCGCCCCTCCGGCGGCTCGATTCTACGGACGGCGCCGGCGGGTATTCTCATTTCGCTTGCCCGGCCCCCACGAAGTCCCCCCGGCGCTCGCCGACCGCATCCAGCGCGAAGTCGAGGACGCCGCGGACGAAATCGCCGCCTTCACCGGGGAGTTGGTGCGGATTCCCACGGTGAACCCGCCGGGGCGCCACTACCGGGAGTGCGCCGACCGGATCGGCGAAGAGTTGCGCCGGATCGGCTTCGAGGTCGAGACCGCCGAGCCCGCGCCGGAGGAGTGCTCCGGCCCGGCCTGGCCGGCCGACTGCCCCCGGCGCAATGTGGTCGGCCGGCTTCCCGGCCCGCTCGGCGGGAACGGGCGCCGCCTCCACCTGAACGGCCACTTCGATGTCGTCCCGGCGGGCGCCGGCTGGAGTTTCGATCCCTTCTGCGGGAAGGTCGAGAACGGCGCGGTGCTCGGCCGGGGGACCAGCGACATGAAGGGGGGACTGGCGGCGGCGGTCTTCGCGGTGGAGGCCCTCCGCCGCGCCGGCGCCCGCCTCCGGGGAACCGTCGAAGTCTCGGGGACCGTGGACGAAGAGTCCGGCGGCTTCGCCGGCGCCGCCTGGCTGGCGGAGACCGGGCGGATCTCCCCGGCGACCGACGCCGTCATCATCCCGGAGCCGTTCGGCGCGCGCCGGGTCTCGGTCGGCCACCGGGGCGTCTATTGGTTCCGGGTGGTCTCCGAAGGCGAAACCGCGCACGGGAGCATGCCGTTCCTGGGGCGAAACGCCGCGCTCCACCTCGCGCCCCTGCTCGAAGCGGCGCGCACCGGGTGGGCCGCCGAGTTGCGCGGCCGCCGGACGGCGCTCCCGGTCGTGCCCGAAGGCGCCCGGTACGCCACGGTGAATGTGAACGGCATCCTCGGCGGCCAGACCGGCGGCGAAGCGCCGAGCCCCCAGGTGCCGGACCGGGCGGAGGCGGTCTTCGACCGGCGGTTCCTGCCGGAAGAGGGCGGGCTCGACGCCGTGCGGGAGGAAACGGCGCGCTGGGTCGCCGAGTGCGCGGCGGAGGACCCGGCCCGCCGTTACCGGATCGAAGAACTGATGACCGTGGAGCCGGTGGTTACGCCGCCGGACTCGCTGGCGGCGGCCGCGGTGCGGTTCGGCGTCCGGGAAGCGCTCGGAACGGAAGTGGAGGAGGTCGCGAGCCCGGGGACCTACGACCAGAAGCACTTCGCCCGGATCGCCGGCGTCGCCGACTGCGTCGCCTACGGGCCCGGAATCCTCGAACTCGCCCACCGGCCGGACGAACTCTGTCCGGTGGCGGAACTCGCGGACGCGACCAGGGTGATCGCGCTGGCGGTCGCCGCGGCGGTGGGCGCGGACTCGGGCGGCTGAGGCGAACCGACCATGCACGAGCCCGGCACGCTGGTGGTCATCGGGATCGCCGCCTTTCTGCTGCCGCCGGTCGCCACGCGCCTCCTGGTTCCGGCGGTGGTGCTGGAGATCCTGTTCGGGGTGCTGGCCGGGCCGGTGCTGGGACTGGTCGAGACCAGCGAACTGCTCGACCAGATCGGCGACCTCGGGCTGCTGATGCTGATGTTCCTCGCCGGGTTCGAGATCGACTTCGCCGCGCTCCGGCGGGGCGGCGCGCGCTCCATCGCGCAGGCGCTCACCGTCTTCGCGGCGACGCTCTCGCTGTCGTTCCTGGCGACCTGGATCCTCGACCTCTCCATCTTCTACGGTCCGGTGCTGGCCACGACTTCGGCGGCGCTGGTGCTGCCCAGCATGCGGAGCGCCGGCATCACCGGGAAGAGCCTCGGCCAGGCGATCCTGGTGGCGGCGGTCGTCGCCGACCTGGTCACCCTGCTCCTCGTCGCCGAAATCACGATCTGGGCGCGCGACGGTTGGGGAATCGCGCTCGTCGGCGGGCCGGCGCTGCTGCTCCTCGTGGTGCTCACGCTGCGGGTGCTCAAACTGCTCGTTTGGTGGCATCCGGAGCGGGCGAGCCGGCTGTTCGAGGAGGACGACCCCGACGAGATGGGGATCCGCGGCGCGCTGGCGCTGCTGCTGGTGCTGGTGGGCGTGTCGGCGGCGCTCCGGGTGGAGCCGATCCTGGCGGCGTTCCTCGCCGGAGGAGTCTTCGCGCTCCTCTTCCAGCCCCCGACCTCGCTCCGCCGCCAACTCTCCGGGATTTCCTGGGGCTTCCTGATCCCGATCTTCTTCATCAATGTCGGCCTGCGCTTCGATGTGGCCGCGCTGACCGACCCGGGGCTCCTCCGCCGCGCCGGAGTGATCCTGCTCGCCGCGCTCCTCGTGAAGTTCCTCCCGGCGATGCTCTACATGTTCTGGGGCTTCTCCCTCCGGGCCGCCTCCGCCGCGGGCTTCCTCCTCTCCGCGCGCCTCAGCCTGGTGGTGGCGGTCGCCACGGTGGGAATGGAGTTGGGGCTCCTGACGCAGCAGGACCGCGCCATCGCCGTGGTCATCGCCGCCGCCACTTCCATCACCTGCCCCATCCTCTTCCGCACCGTAATCTCCCACGGCACCGCCGCCGCGAGCGGCGACGAAGAGGCCGACTCCCCGACCCGCCCGGCGGTCGAAGCCCGGATCTGAGCGTCCTCGAGCCCGACCCGGAAACGCCCCGCCCGTCGCCTATACTCGCCGCGCCGCGCGCAATTCCCGCCCACCGCTGACCGCCGAATGAAACTGGACAGAATCCTCAACGAGGTCGAGTCCCGATCGGTGGAGTTGCCCGAATTCCAACGCGGCTATGTGTGGAACCGAGAACAGGTTCGCAACCTGTTCTGGTCCCTCTACCAGCGAAATCCGGTCGGAAGCCTCCTCATGTGGGAAACCGCAGCCGGAGCGATCAAGGTCAAAGGTAACGGCGCGGTCGCTGCCGGCCAAAACATCAAGTTGCTTCTCGACGGCCAGCAGCGCATCACCTCCGCCTACGGCGTGATTCGCGGGGAAGCGCCGGCGTTCTTCGACGGGAACGCGGAGGCGTTCACCGACCTTCACTTCCACATAGACGAAGAGAAGTTCGAGTTCTACCAGTCGACGAAGATGGCATCCGATCCGCTTTGGATCGATGTTTCTCGTTTGATGAGGAACGGTCTGACTCCGTACTTCCGAATCATGGAGACCGTGGATCGCGAAGCGGCGAACCGCAGGCTGGAACGACTCAACACACTGCTACAAGTCAAGGAAATCGACATCTACATCGAGGAGATCACGGGGAGCGACCGCTCCCTCGATGAAGTAGTGGACATCTTCAATGCCGTGAACAGCGGTGGCACGAAACTCTCCAAGGGGGATTTGGCGCTGGCCAAGATCTGCGCCGGATGGCCGGAGGCTCGGGATGCGATAAAGGATCATCTGCGCCGCTGGAAGAAAGTCGGATACGACTTCACGCCCGACTGGTTGCTTCGCTGTCTCAACACAGTGCTCACCGGCGAAGCCAACTTCCGCTTTCTCGACTACAAGAAGCCCGCGGAGATCCAAGAGGGCCTGAAGCGCGCGGCCAACGCTGTGAACCATTCCCTGAACCTCATCGCAGACCGACTCGGACTCGACCACGATCGCGTGTTGTTCGGACGCTACGCGATTCCGGTGATGGCGCGCTACTTCGACCGGAAGGACGGATTCCTCGGCGGCAGCGAGAGCGACAAGTTGCTGTTCTGGTACCTGCAGGCAGCCATGTGGGGTCGTTTCTCCGGTTCGACGGCAACGAAAATCGATCAAGATATCGAGGCTATGGACAGCGGTGGACTCGAAGGGCTTCTGAAGCAGATGCACCTCTGGCACGGCCGCTTGGGCGTGGTACCGAGCCACTTCGAGGGATGGGGCCTCGGAGCACGGTTCTATCCGATCCTGTACCTGCTCACGCGAATGGGCGGCGCGAAGGACTTCTGCTCGGGAGTCGAACTCAGGAAAGGACTTCTGGGCGAGGGCAGCAGTCTCGAGGTCCACCACATCTTTCCCAAGGCGCAGTTGTACAAGCACGGATTCTCTCGCGCCGAAGTCAACTCGCTGGCGAATTTCTGTTTCCTCACCGCGGACTGCAACAAGAGCATCAGCGATAGCCTTCCCGAGACTTACTTCCCGGAGAAGGAGGGGAAGAACCCCGGGGTCTTGGCCTCCCAGTGGATTCCCAAAGACGAGAGCCTCTGGCGTATCGAGAACTACCGCGACTTCCTCGAAGCCCGCCGTAGCCTCTTGGCGACGGAAGCCAATTCCCGACTCGCCGGATTGCTGCACGGGGAGACCCGATGGATGGAGGGCGGCGAGACCGAGTCCCAAGCGCGGCCGGTCGTCGGGGGGATCACGAGCGAGGAAGAGCGGCGTGAACTCGAGGCCCTGAAAGCCTGGGCCACCGAGCAGGGACTCTCCCCCGGAAAACTACCGTTCGACTTCTCCGACCCGAAGACCGGCGAACAGGTCGCCGTGTTCGACCTCGCGTGGCCGGGCGGCATCCAGGACGGTCTCACTCACCCGGTGGCCGTGCTGCTCGACGAAGGGGACGAACTCATCCGCTTCGCGAACGACGCCGGCTACCGCTTCTTCACTTCCACCGACGCCTTCAAGCGGTATGTGGAGAAGGACATCCTGAAACGCGGCGAGACTGGGGAGGCCGACAGCGGCCCGGCCTCCCCGAACTGACACTCCTGCCGGAGGAGCGAACCATGAAGTACGAACAGAGCGAAGCGCGGCGCGGGGAGACCACGCGGCGCGGGTTCCTGCGGGCGGCGGGGGCGCTGCCGGCGCTCCTGCCCGTCGCTCGCGCAGCGGCGGCGGAGGGGGACGACGAGGCGCTCTTCCGCCTGGTGCGGCGGGAGTTCCCGTTCGGGGAGGAGCGCCTTCCCATGAACGCGGCGAACCTGTGCCCCTCGCCCCGGGCGGTGGCCGACGCGGTGAGCGAACTCACGCGGGACATCGACCGCGACTGTTCGTTCCAGAACCGGGCGAAGTTCGCCGGGATGCGGGAAGCGGCGCGGGAGGCGGCGGCCGCCATGCTCGGCGCGTCGCCGGACGAAGTCGCGCTCACCCGCAACACCAGCGAGTCGAACAACATCGTGAACGCCGGGCTCCCGCTCGGGCCGGGAGACGAAGTGGTCGCGTGGGACCAGAACCACCCGACGAACAATGTCGCCTGGGAGGTCCGGGCGGCGCGCCACGGGTTCTCCGTGCGCCGGGTGGGCGTTCCCGCCGCGCCCGGAGCGCCGGGCGACCTGGTGGCGCCTTTCGTTTCGGCGTTCACGGACGCGACGAAGGTCGTGGCGCTGACGCATGTCTCCAATGTCTCCGGCATCCGGCTGCCGGTTCGGGAGATCGCCGACGCCGCGCACGAACGCGGCATCCTGGTCCATGTGGACGGGGCGCAGAGTTGGGGCGGCCTGCGGGTGGATGTCCGCGCGCTCGGCGCCGACACCTTCACTTCGAGTTCGCACAAGTGGTTCTGCGGGCCGAAGGAATGCGGCGTGCTGTTCGTCCGCGAAGAGCGCATCCCCGGGATGTGGCCGTCGATCGTCGCCCCCGGTTGGGGCGCGGACGCCGACCCCGACCCGCGGGGCGCGCGGAAGTTCGAGTCCATGGGACAGCGCGACGACGCCTGCCTCGCGGCGATGGCCACCACCGCGGCGTTCCACCGGGAAATCGGCGTGGAGCGGATCGAGTCCCGGATGATGGCGCTCGCCCGCCGGCTGAAGGAGGGCGCCGCCGCGCTCGGCCTCCCGTTGGTCACGCCGATGGACGACGAGATGTCCGCCGGCGTGGTGATCGTCGAAGTCCCGGGCGAGTCGCGCCGCGAAGTGTTCTCCCGGATGTACGAGGAGTACGGCGTCGCCGGCTCCACTTCCGGCGGGTTCCGCCTCTCCCCGCACCTCTACAACACCGAGGAACACATCGAACGCGCCCTCGCCGGCCTCGAAGGCCTCCGCCCGCTCATCCGCCCCGCCTGAACCGCGCCGCGCCCGGCGCGCGGTTTCACTTCCGGCCGGCGGCGCGGGCGGTCTCCCGGCGCAGGAACCGGTCGAAGAGGGGAACGGTGAAGTCCACTTCACCGTGGCGGGGGGAAACGCAGAGACCGCTTCGCGCCAGCGAGTCGAGCCGCGAGTCGAAGTCGGACGCCGGGAGGCCCGAAGCGGCCCGGAGGTCCTGCTCCGGATACGGCCCGGCGCCGAGGGACGCCATGGCGAAGAGCAGCGCGCGATCTTCCGCGGGCGCCCGGTCGAAGCGGACGCGGAAGAACCCGTCGTCGAGCCGCGCCAGCGCGTTCGGCGCCGCCGCCTCCGCCTCTTCGAGGGTGATGACCTCGGGGCCGGCGGCGGTGTCCCAAACCGCGCGACCGAATTCCTGCACGAAGTACGGATACCCCGAAGTCAACTCGACGATCCGATCCACCGCGTCGCGCCGAAAACGGACCCCCGCTGCTTCCACCGGCGTCTCCAGGGCCTCCCGCGCCTCCTCCGGGTCGAGACCGTGGAGGACCCGGAACTCGAAGAGACGCTCGGAATAGGAGGCGGCTTCGCCGAGCAGCCCGATCAGGGAGGGAAGACCCGCCGCGGCCACGAGCAGGGGCAGGCCGTCCTGACCGATCCGGTGCAGGGCGGCGACGAGGGCGGAGAGTTCCGCCCTCCCGAGATCCTGGAGTTCGTCGATCTCCCGGAAGACGCCCACGCCGCGCTCCCGAGCCGCGGCGCCGACCTGCCCGAGAAGACCCCCCAAGTCGTGGTGGAGCAGACCGGAGTCCGCCAGTCCTGCGGCAGGCTCGGCGCCGATCTCGAAATCGACGCTCCCGGGCAGTTTCCAACGCGCCCGGAACGACCGGAGAACGGCCGCCGCCCGGCGAGTTCGGGGGCCCGGCGCCTCGCCGCGCGCGAGGCCGAGCAGGGCCTTCCCCGCCAATTCGGCCACCTCCTCGGGGAACGACCGGTCCGGCGCCGCTTCCGCGCGCCCGCAGGCCCAACCCAGGTCTTCGACTCTTCGTCCGAACTCGCCGAGGAGAACGGTCTTGCCGACCCCGCGAAACCCGGTGAGCAGGAGGCTGCGCGCATGGAGACCGTTGCCCATGCGGGTGGCGGCGACCACGCCGGCGTCGATCTCCGCCCGGCGGCCCGCCAGCGTCGGCGGACGGGCGCCGGCCCCCGGCGTGAACGGGTTCCGGGCGGGGTCCATCGTCCGCCGGTCTGCCGGGCGCGCCGACCGCGGCTTCGCGAGCCCCTACCGGGCCAGCGCCCAGACGATGGAGCCGACGACGGTGCGGCCGGGGGCGAGGACGGCGCGGGAGTCGGCGCTGATGGCGTAGGCGCGGTCGAGCAGGTTGCGGGCGGAGACGCGGAGTTCGGCGCCGGCGGCGAGGGGCACGCCGACCGCGGCGTCCAGCCGGGCGTAGGCGTCGGTCTCGATTTCCGTGGGGCCGGGGCGGTCGCCCTTCGCGAAGCCGACCAGGACGACTTCGCCGAAGGCGCGGTCGCCGAAGCGGCGGCGGAGGCCGATGCGGAGGTTCGCCGGGGGGATCTCCGCCAGCGGGCTGTCGTCTTCGGCGGCGCCGCGCATCAGGCCGGCGGCCAGGTCGAGCGAGAACGGGTCCCCGGCGGCGCCGACCTGGATTTCCAACTCCACGCCGCTGATGCGGGCCTCGCCGCGGTTGCGGAAGTCGTAGATGTCGCGGCTCAGGGGATCCTCGTAGCGCTCGACCAGGTCGGTGATCCGGTAGCGGAAGCCGTAGAGGCCGCCGTGGACGCGGCCGGTCCCGAAGCGCAGCGAGCCGTCGGCCTGGAGCGACCGCTCCGGCCGGAGGTCCGGGTTGCCGAACACCAGCCCGCGGCCGCTGAGCCCGGCGTAGTAGCGGTCGGAGAGCGTGGGGTCGCGGAACCCGCGCGAGAGTTGCCCGGCGAGCGCCGCGCCCCGGGGCAGTTCGGCCCGGAGCGCCAGGAAGCCGCTGAACGCCTCGTGGCGGGCGGCGAGCGCCCGGACGCCGCCGAGCAGCGCGCGGACGCCGCCGGGTTGGCCGGAGCGGGAGCGCACCGCGGAGAGCCGCGCCCCGGCGCTCCCGGTGAGCCGGTCGGCGAGCGGTATCTCGGAGTGGCCGTAGAGGGAGACCTCGTTCCGGGTGGCGCCGCCCAGCCGCGAGCCGATGTCGGCGAACCGGCCGGTGAAGAGGTCGACGGGGATGCCCTCGATCCTCGTCCGGTTCTCCAGGCCGAACCGGCTCAGCGCCTCGGCGCCGACTTCGAGCCGGCCCCGGCCGAGCGGACGGACGCCGCTGACCCGCAGCATGAAGTCGCGCGCCTCCACCTCGGAGTCCACGGCCACCTCGTCGGCCTCCCGGCGGGTCCACAGGCGGTGCGAGCCGTAGAAGACCGAGGCGTCGAGGCGGGCGAAGCCCCACCGGGGGGCGAACCGGTAGTCGGCGGTGAAGCGGGTCGAGTCCTCTTCGGGATAGGAAGTGACCGACGAAGTCCGGCGCGGCCGGCCGATGTTGCGGCCGGCGTCCACCTGGACGCCCAGGGAGAGCGTCCCGCCGCCGACTTCGCGCGCGCCCCGCAGGAGGAAGCCGTAGTCCTCGGCCCCGGAGCCGGCGACCACCCCCTCCGGGCTGCGGTAGTCGGCGAAGGCCCGGCGGCGGGCGGAGGCCAGGAACCCGGTCCGCCCCGCCGAGCCGGCGGCTTCCGCGCCGAAACTGGTTTCCGGCAGGCCGGCGCCCCGGGTGGCGCGGAGGCGGGCGGAGAGCGGCGCGCCGGGGGCCGGGCGGTGGGTGCGGGCGTGGATGACCCCCCCGAACGCGTCCGAGCCGTAGGCGACGGAAGCCGGCCCCCGGACCACCTCCACCGCGTCGAGGAAGAACGGGTCGAGGAAGGCGCCGCCGGCGCCGGCCCGGCGCTCGGTGGTCACCCGGGCGCCGTCGAGCAGGAGCACCGTGCGCCCGCGGGAGAGCCCCCGCAGCGAGGGGACGCCGGCGTGGAGGTCGCTGCTGCGGCCGCTGCCCGGAATCGCCTCGAGCACATCGGCGAGGCGCGGCGCCTGCCGGGTGCGGATGGCCTCGCCGGAGATGACCGCGGCGGCGGCGCCGGGCGTGGCGTCGGTGTGCGGGACCGCGCCGGCGGTGATGGTCACGCTCTCGGCGATGGCCAGTTCCCGGACCCGGATCTCCACCGGCGAAGGGTCGAGCGACTCCACGGTTACCGGGGCGGTGTAGCGGTCGCCGGGCAGGACGACCAGCACCTCGAAGGGAGGCGCCGGGTCGGGCTGCCAGGTGAACCGCCCGTCGGCGCCGGTGGTGACGAAACCGGCGGCGCCGAGGACCTGCACGATGGCGCCGGCGACCGGCTCCCCGGAGTCGAGGACCACCCGCCCCTCGAAGGCCGCCGCCGGCGCGGCGAACGATCCGGCGGCGAGGAGCCCGGCCAGCGCCCGCCGGAGGATCGGGAGCGCCGGGGACATCGCCGGAGGGCAAGCCAGACTCATACCGACCGGGGGCGGCCGGCCCGCGCCCGGGAGACGCCCAGCGCCGCGCCGAAGAGCCCCGAAACCAGGGTGAGGCAAGCCAGCCCGCCGAGTTGCACCCAGTCGGCGAACGCCTCCGGACGGACGACCCGGCGGAACCCCTCCGCCAGCGAGAAGCCGTCCTCCGGGGCCAGCCGGAGCGCCTTCAGCGCGGAGAGCAGCGACGCGGCCAGCAGGAACAACGCGCCGCCGGCGCCGGCCCAGAGGCCGAAGGCGGCGAGGACTCCCGGGGACGCCGCCGGGGAGGCGGACGGGGCGTCCGGCCCGCCCTCGGCGCGGAACACCGGGTCGCGGACGCCGAACGGCGCGAAGCGGTGGAGGAGGACGAGTCCCGGGATCCCCATCGCCATGGTGGACAGGAAGAAGGCGCGCCAGCCGAGCGCGTCCACCGCGAAGCCGGTGACCGGCCCGGCGAGGAGCCGGGGGAGGGCGAACAGGCCGGAGAAGAGCGCGTACTGGGTCGCCGAGAACCGCTTCTCGGTGATCCTCAGCAGCAGCACCGAGAACGCCCCGGTGCCGAGTCCGCTGGTGAGCAACTCGAACGCCGTCGCTCCGTACATCCAGGCCAGACTGCCTTCCGCGCCGGCGACGAAGTAGTAGCCGAGGTTCGAGAAGATCTGGAGGCCGCCGAAGAGCCACAGCGACGGCCCCAGCCCGGCCATGGTGGTGACGATCCCGCCGGCGAACGCGCCGAACACCGTGGCCGCGAGGCCCACCGTGCCGAGGGCGACCCCCCGGTGGTTCGCGCCGTAGCCCATGTCCACCAGGAACGGGCGGGTCAGCGCCTGCGCCAGGTTGTCGGCGAACTTGTAGAAGAAGACGAAGGCCAGGATCTCCAGCGCGCGGGGCCGGGAGAGCGCTTCGAGGAAGGGCTGCCAGACCGCGTCGGCGAGCGTCTTGGGCCGGACTTCCCGGCCCTCCGGCTCCGGCGCCCGCCAGGTTACGAGCAGCATGGGCAGGAACAGCAGCCCCAGCAGCGCGTTCACCGCGCCCCAGCCCAGTTGCGCGGCGAGGCTGATCGCGCCGCCGCCGGCGACCAGCATGGCGGCGCGGTAGAGCGCGATCCGGGCGCCCACCGCCGCGCCCTGCTCCTCGGGGCGCAGCACCTCGACTGCGTAGGCGTCGAGCACGATGTCCTGCGAAGCGGCGGCGAGCCCCACCGCGAGCGCCAGCGCGCCCACCACCCAGATGGCGTCCGGGTGGTCCCCGGCGCCGCCCAGCAGCAGGCAGCAGGCCAGCAGCGCGACCTGGGTCACCGCCATCCAGCCGCGCCGGCGCCCCCAGAAACCGGGGACGAACCGGTCCATGAACGGTGACCAGAGGATCTTGAACGCCCAGGGGATCTGCGCCAGGTTGAAGAGGCCCACGATCCGGATGTCCACGCCGATGTCCCGCATCCAGTCCGGGATCGCGTACCAGACGAGGCCCAGCGGCAGGCCCGACGAGAACGAGAGCGCCACCACCGAGAGCGCGCGCCGGGAGCGGAGGCCGGCGAGCGCCGCGGAGAGCCGGGTCATCGCGCCGTCGGGCGGCCGGTCGGGCGGGCGGTCAGCCGGGAGACCAGGGAGGCGGCGGCCACGGTGGCGAGCGAACCGGCCATCACATCCCAGGTGAAGGCGAGCGGGAACCCGGCGAGCCGGACGGCCGCCGGGACCGCGAAGCCGGCGCCCATGCCGACGAGGACTGCGTTCGGGGTCGCCCGGCGGGAGAGGATCGCCAGCAGGAAGGCCCCGACGGTGGGGCCGGAGGCGTAGGAGAGCACCGAAAGCCCCGCTTCGAGCGCCGAGGGCGCGCGCTGGGCGGCGAGCGCGACGCCGGTCTGCGCCAGGCCCCAGAAGACGACGAACTGGCGTCCGACCCGGACCTGGGCCCGATCTTCCGCGTCCGCGGCCGCGCTCGGCCCGGAAACACCGGACGGGGCGGCCGCGAGCCGCTCCCGCCGGCGCGCCCGCCACGGGAGCCAGAAGTCGCGGACGGTGGTCGAGGCGATGCTCACCAGCGAGGGCGAGAGCGCCGCCGCGACCACGGCGGCCAGGGCCACCCCGGCCGCCGGCCCGCCCAGTTGCTCGGCGACGAAGGTGGGGAGGACTTCGTCCGGGCGGGCGAAGGTCCGCGCCCCGTTCCCGTAGTAGCCCCAGAGCCAGGTCCCGATCCCCAGGAAGAGGCCGAACTGCAGGAAGGCGCCGACCCCGGAGAGGACCAGCCCGGCCTGCGCGTGCCGGAGCGAGCGGGCGGCGAGGAGGCGCTGGACCAGGTACTGGTCGGAGCCGTGGGTGGCGAGCGTGAGGAAGAAGCCGCCGAGGACGCCCGCCCCGAGCGTGTAGGGGATCGTCAGGTCGGCGGAGGGGTCGAGGAGCCGCAGTTTCCCGGCGTCCGCCGCCGCGGAGAGGAAGGCGAACGGCTCCGCGCCGCCGCCCCGGTGGAGCGCGGCCACGATGACCCCGGCGCCGAGCAGGTACACCCCGAGTTGCACCACATCGGTCCAGATGGTGGCGCGGACGCCGCCCTCCTCGGAGAAGAGCACCATCGCCCCGGCGAGCGCGACGATGCACCACCACTCGGGGACGCCGGCCACGATGGCCACCATGAGCGCGGCGGCGTGGAGGCGGATGCCGTCGGCGAGGTTCCGGTACACGATGAAGATCGCCGCGGCGGCGCCCCCCACCCGGCGGCCGAACCGGCGGAGGAGCAACTCGTAGGTGGTGACCACCTGCCCGCGGAAGTAGGCGGGGAGCAGCAGCAGGGCCACGCCGACCCGACCGAGGACGAACCCGAAGGCGATCTGGAGGAACCGGAAGTCCCCTTCGTAGGCGAAGCCGGGAACCGAAGTGAAGGTGAGGACGCTGGTCTCGGTGGCCACGATGCAGGCGGCGACCGCCCAGAAGGGCGCGGTGCGGCCGGCGAGGAAGAAGCCGGAGACGGTGCGGTCGCGGCGGCCGACAACCACCCCGAAGGCGGTGATCCCGGCCAGGTAGCCGAGCACCACGAGGACGGTGGAAGGGCTCATTCGCGGGAGAGCGAACCGGACGGAGAACCGGACAGCGAACCGGGGGAACCGGGCGGGAAACCGGGCCGGCGCGGGCCGCCCGTCGAGCGGCGCGCGGCCGGGCCGCTGCTCCGGCTCAGCGGAGGGGGGCGGGCCGGCTCACCCCGGACTCGCCGTGCGGATGACGCGGCCGCGGGAGGTGATGCGGAAGCCGTCCGGCAGGACGCGCTCCGCCGCCGGCCGGTGGCCGCGGACCTCCCATTCGAGGTCGGCGAAGACTTCGGCGATGGCGATCCGCACGCGGGCGGAGTCCTCCTCCCCGGAAACGAACGCCTCGAGCAGCGCTTCGCGGGTGGCCGGGTCGCGCCGCTCGGCCAGCGCCCGCACCGCCGCGATGCGGACCGTGTCGTCGCTGCTCGCGAGGCACCGGGCGAGCCCGGCGGGCTCGGCCTCCACCGAGGCGAGGAACTCGAGGATCTGGACCGCCTTCGGCCCCCGGATCGCCACCGGGTCGCCGTCCGAGAGAACCTCGAACAGGAAGGCGGCGAGCGCCTCGGCCGGCATGAGTTCGCGGAGCGCGTCCATCGCCCAGGTGACTTCGTCGTGGCCGGCGATGTAGCGCCGCACCGGCGCCACCGCGCCCTCGCCGACCTCGACCAGCAGGTCGCGCACCCACCGCTTCTCCTGGTCGTCCTGTTCCAGGTTCCCGGCGGTCATGGTGAACCGCCGGGCGAGTTGGTACACCGCCTCCGGCGTCCCGATGCCGACCAGGCGCTCCGCGGCGTCCTGCCGCATCTCCGGCTGGGCGTAGCGCTCGGTGAGCGTCTTCGCCGCCCGGCGGATGCGGAAGGCCAGCCGGCCCTCCCGGGAGAGGAGGGAGATCACGGGGCGGCGTCCCCGATCTCGGACAGCGGGATGTTCCGGATCCGGTACCGCTCCCAGTCCCGGTAGTCGAAGTGCCACCACTCGTGCTCGTACACGGTGAACCCCTGCCGCTCCATGGCCCGCCGCAACGCCTCCCGCCGCCACCGCTGCTGCGAAGTGCCGCCGGGATAGCCGGGGAAGGCGCGTTCGGTGAACTCGTCGTATCCGGAGACGAACTCGAGGACTTCGCCGGTGGCGCGGTCCACCAGCCCGAGGTCCACCGCCGCGCCCCGGTTGTGGCGGGAGCCGTCGGCCGGGTCGGCCACGAAGATCCGCTGCTCTTCCGGGGTGGCGTCGTGGAACATCTTCGTGACGCGCCAGGGCCGGTAGCCGTCGTACACCAGCACTGCGTAGCCGAGGCGGCCGAGGTCCGCGTTGGCGCGGGCCAGCGCCTCGGCGGCCGGCCGCTGGAGGAAGGCGTCGGCCACTTCGTAGAAGGCGGCGCCCATGAAGTTGTTCTCGCCGGCGTAGCGGACATCGAGGCGGATCTCCGGGTCGAGGTCGGTCAGCCGGACCAGGTCGGCTTCGAGGAAGTCGCCGGTCTCCTCCGGCGGGGCGGCCGCGGCCGCCCGCGCCCGGAGTTCGGGGAGCGGCAGCCGGGGTTCGATGCGGAAAGTCCCGGCGGTGGGGCCCGGCCGCCGGGGGAAGACGATGCCGGAGAGGTCGGCGCCGGTCACTGCGCCGGCCGAATCCCGGAGGAAGCAGAGCGACTCGCCGGGGTAGAGGCCGCCGTCGGGGAAGTCGTAGCAGTCCGGGCGGCCGGCCGCCGGGGTCATCTCGTACCGCTCCAGCCACTCGACGAGCACGGTGAGGGCGCCGCCGCGCTCGAACACGAAGAGGAGGTTGTGGGCCCAGCCGTACTCGCCGAGCAGGGGGAGGAACTCCGGCGGCGGGGGCGGCGGGAGGGGGTCGGGGATCCGCCGGAACCGGCGTCCGCCGACCGAGAGGGCGTCCACCCGGGCCGGCGTTTCCTCGACGACGGCCAACTCCGGCCCGAAGGCCAGCCGCGAGTCGGCGATCAGGACGCCCGCGGCGTCGTCCGCGGCGAGTTCGAGGGTGGAGTGGCCGACTTCCATCTCCACCCGGTCCCCCCGCGCGAGCAGCCGCAGCCGGTCCCCCTCCGCCGCTTCGTAGAGGCCGTGGAGCCGCTCCGCCGCCCCGGCGGGAAGCGGCCCGGCGCGGCGCGGCGCGTGGGGCGGGCCGCCGGCGCGCCGGGCGAGGGCGGCGCGCAGCGTCTCGGCGACCACCCGGGAAACCACCGCGTTCGTGAAGTCCACATTGCTCACGGCCACCGCGCCGAGTTTCGCTTCGGGCAGGAAGGCGAGTTCCGTGGAGAAGCCGTAGATCGCCCCGCCGTGGCGCGCGGCCCGGTAGCGGACGGGTTCCCCGGCTTCGTCCGGCGCGTCGGAAGCGTCGGGGGCGACAGAGGCGTCGAGGGCGCCGAGGTAGAAGCCGAGGCCGAACCCGGAAGGCAGTTCTTCCTCGGGATCGTCCGGGTACTGGACGCGCCACATCTCCTCCAGCCCGGCGGCGGAGAGGACGCCCGGAAGTTCGCCGGCAGACAGGTGCGTCAGGAACCGGCCGAGGTCGCGCACCGAAGTGACCAGCGAACCGGCCGGCGCCATCCCCAGCGGGAAGGCGGGCGCGGGGAACTCGCGGCCGTCGTAACTCCACATGGTGGCCCCGGAGAGGCGCTCCGCCGGGGCGGCGGCGAGGTCGAAGGAACTCGACGGGAGGCCGAGCGGCGCGAGCACTCCTTCGGTCACCGCTTCGGGGAACGGGAGGCCGGTCACCGTTTCCAGGACGCGCCCGACGACGGCGATCCCGGCGTTCGAGTACTTCTGCCGGGCGCCCGGCGGGAAGACCGGCGGGACGCCGTTCAGGCTGTCCACGGTCGCCGCGAGCGAAGGCGAGGAGTCGTCGAAGTAGTGGCCGACCGGCGGCTCCCGCACCAGGCCGGCGCGGTGCGCCATCAACCGCCGGAGGGTGATTCCGCCCGCCTCCGACGAGCCGGGGGAAGAACCGGGAGACGAGCCGGGGGCGAACCCCGGCAGGTACTCGGTGACTTCGGCGTCGAGGTCGAGTTCGCCGCGCTCGGCGAGCGCCGCCGCCGCGAGGTCGGTGAAGAGTTTGGAGACCGAGCCCGCCCGGAACAGGGTGTCCACATCCGCCGGGACGCCCGGCCGGGCCTCGCCGAAGCCCCGCGCCCAGACGATGCGGTCGCCCTCCACCAGCGCCAGCGCGAAGCCGGGGATGCGCTTGGCCTCGAGTTCCTCGACGACGAAGTCGCCGATCCCGGCGGCGAGGTCCTCGTACCCCGGATCCGGGCCGATCCGCGCCGGCGTCCCCGGCGGGGCCGCGCCGCTCCCGCAGCCGGCGAGCAGCGCCGGCGCGAACAGCAGGCCCGCGACGAGACCGGCGCTCCGGCGGCGGGGCTCGCTCACGGTTCGACGGCGTTCGTCCACTGCGGGTCGTTCAGGGTGTCCGGCGCCGGCCCGTCCAGTTCCAGGCCGGGGGCGCGGCTGCCGAGCGCGTCGTCGAAGAAGTCGGCGATCCGGTTCCAGAAGATCGCCTTCGGCGGGTAGGCGTCGAAGCCGTGTTCCCCCCCGGGGAGCACCCAGCGGAGCGACGGCAGACCGGCGGCGAGGCGCGCTTCGTGGAGTTCGAGGCTCTCTTCCGGCGGCACCTGGGTGTCGCGGTCGCCGTGGAGGAAGAGCACCGGCCCGGGAATGTCGGCGATCGCCTCCACCGGCCGGACGCGCCGGATGGAGAGGCCGGTGCGGAAATAGACGAAGAACGAGAGCGGCAGCCGGAGCGCCGGATGGCCGCCCCGGGACTCGAGGGTCGAGCCGGCGGTCCGCCAGAGGTCGGCGTACGGGGCGTCGAGCGCCAGCGCCGGGAGGTCCTGGAGGGCGGCGGCGGCGTAGATCGCGGCGGCCGCGCCGTTGGAGGTGCCGAAGACCACCACCCGCGAAGGGGCCACTCCGGCGAGCGACCGCAGGTAGCGGACGCTGGCCTCCACATCGTGGCGCTCGTTCAGGGTGTAGGTGATGTATTCCCCGTCGCTCGACCCCCGGCCGGAGAGGTCCATGGTCAGGATCCCGTAGCCCCGGGCGCGCAGCAGTTCCGCCCCGTGGTCGAGCGCCTGGAACCGGGAGGAGTGCGCGCCGTGCACCCAGACCACGCTCCGCCCGTCGCCGTTTTCCGGCGGCGGCACCCACCAGCCGCGCAGGGTGTGGCCGCTCCCGGAGGCGAACTCCACCTCGTCGTAGGGAAGTCCGAGGTCCCCGGGGTGGCGGACGAAGCGGCCCAGTTTGATCGCGAGGATCCGAGTCTCGCCGCCGCGGACGACCTCGGCTTCGACCACTTCGCCGGCGACGCGGGTGCGGATCAGGCCGCCGGCGAGCGTGCGGGTGTCCGGCCAGACGACGCCGTCCACCGAGGCCACCCGGTCGCCGCGCTCGAACCCGGCGTCCCGGCCGTCGCCGGAGACCCGGCCGAGGACGAAGCCCGGCTCGGGTTCCGCCGGCCGCGAGAACCCGAGGAAGATCGTCCCCGGCGTCGGCCCGGCCACGGGGGCGCCGCCGCCGCCGAAGAGCGGGGCGTCCGGCGTGCGGCGGAGCCCGGTGGTGTACGCGAGCGCCATCCGGTCGAGGACCCGGAAGCCGTACCACCCGGGGACCAGCAGGGCGAGGGCGAGCGCGGCGTAGAGCCAGCGCCGCCGCCCCGGCCTCGGCGGTGCGGGCGGCCGCGGGAAGGCCTCCGGCGGCCCGACGGGGAACGCGGGCGCGGCGGGCGGGGTTCCGGCGGCGGGCTTCGGCTCGGCGCGCGGGAGACCCCCCGGGCGGGGGCGCTCCGCCGGCCGGGTCTCCGGGAGCGGAGGCGGAACCGCCGCCGGGGCGGGCGGCGAGCCGGGCGGCGCCGCGGCCGGCGGGGAATTCCCGGCCCGGCGCCGGACGACGCCGCCGAGGGCGCCGACGAGCCCGGTCAGGACCCGGCGCCCGAACCGCCGCAACTCGCGCCGGAAGGCTGCCCCGGGAGCGCTCGCTCCGGGAACCGCCGGGCCTTCCGCGGCGGGCGGGCCGGCGGACCGGGCGGCAGACCGGGCGGCCTCCCGACCTTCGGGGTGTCCGTCCGGCCTCGCCGGGCGACGGCCGCGCATTTCCCGAAGATTCTAGTACCGGAACCCCGGAGGCGGCCTCCCGGTCCCGGGCCGGAACGGGCCGAGTCGGGTCGGAACGGCCATCGCCCGCCAGGTAGGGGAACGCCGAAAGGAGATCGCCGCGAGCGGCTATCCGCCGGCGGCTTCGTCGTCGTCCGGCGGCGGCGCGTGCTCCCGGATGAAGTCCATCAGGCTGGGAATCCCCGGCTCCCAACTCGGCGTCCCCTGCGCCTTCCAGACGAAACCCAGGTGTTCGAGGGCCTCCGCGGCCTCGAGTTCGGCAGCCCGGTCCCGGGCCGGCCCCGCTCGCCGGATCGCCTTCCGAAACCCGGTATGCGGGAGCCGCGCCTGATCGCGGAACGCCAGAGCCACTTCGCGCGCCGCCCCGAGCCATCCCTGCCGGTCCAATTCGTCGAACCGGTCGAGGTAGTAGCGGTTCCGTCGGGTCTCGAACTCGCCGGCGGCCTCTTCCACGACCGCCGTCGTCACCGGGCCCGCTCCGCCGCCGGCCCCGCGGACCCGCCGCCACGCCGCCCGTCCCCACAACTGCACGAAGAACGGATACCCGTGGCTCTCCCCGACCATGCGCGCCAGCGCCTCCTCCTCGACGCCGATCCCGTCGTCGGCCAGCGGCCGGCGAATCGCCTCCGCGGCGGCGCCCTCGTCCAACCGGCCGAGCGGGACCTGCTCCGCCCGGTTCCAGAACGACGCTTCCATTTCCGAAAGTCGAGCCCGCAGGTCGGGCGTCCCGGCGAGGACCAACAGGAACGGCGCCTCGCTGCCCGCCGCCTGCGCGGCGTTCAGGATCCACTGCCCCACTTCCGGCTTCAGCGTATGGGCCTCGTCCAGCAGGATCAGCAGGGGTTTCGCCTTCGCCCGCGCCTCCAGCGCCTCCGCCAGCAACAACGGCCTTTCCTCGCCCCCGCGCAGCGAAACCCCCACCCCGGCAATCGAAACACTCTCCGGCGAAACGCTCTCCGGCGCGATCTTCCGCAGCCACGAACCGAGCCCCAGGCGCGCCACGAAGTCGCCCGGCGACGGGATGTCCGACCCGACCAGCCAATGCGCATCCAGCCCGCCGTCCGCATCGGCCTCCCGCTTCGCCCACCGGAGCAGCGCGGTCTTCCCGTTGCCGCGCGGCCCGTAGAGGAGGATTTCACCGGGCGCCGACTCACCGCGTCGAAGAGCGGCGAAGTGGCTGCGGAACAGCGACTGTTCCTCTTCCCGCCCGGCCAGGTAGGGAGGCCGCCTCCCGGTCCCGGGCCGGAACGGACTGAGTTCGGTCGAAACGGCCATCGACCGCCAAGTATAGGAACGCCGAACGGCGATCGCGGCGAGCCGCTATCCGCCGGCGGCTTCGTCGTCGTCCGGCGGCGGCGCATTCTCCAGGATGCAATCCATCAGGCTGGGAATCCCCGGCTCCCAACTCAGCGTCCCCCGCGCCTGCCAGACGAATCCGAGATGCTCCAGCGCTTTGGCCGCCTCGCCGATACCCGGCCCGCCCCCGCCGCTTCGCGCAATGGCCCGGCGGAAGGCCGCATGGCTCAACAGGCCCTCACCCCGAAACGCCGCCGCCACCGCCCGCGCCGCCGGGAGCAACTCCCTCTCCTCCAGTTCCCGGTAGCGGTCGGAGTAGTAGCGGTTCCGCCGGATCTCGAACTCCCCGGCGGCTTCCTCCACGACGGCCGTCGTCACCCGGCCCGCTCCGGCGCCGGCCCCCCGCACCCGCCGCCACGCCGCCCGGCCCCACAACTGGACGAAGAACGGATACCCGTGACTCTCCCGGACCATGCGCCCCAGCGCCTCCTCCTCGACAGCGATCCCGTCCTCGGCCAAGGGCCGGCGGATCGCCTCCCCGGCGGCGCCCTCGTCCAACCGGCCGAGCGGGAGTTGCTCCGCCCGGTTCCAGAACGACGCTTCCATTTCCGAAAGTCGAGCCCGCAGGTCGGGCGTCCCGGCCAGGACCAACAGGAACGGCGCCTCGCTGCCCGCCGCCTGCGCGGCGTTCAGCAGCCACTGCCCCACCTCCGGCTTCAGCGTATGCGCCTCGTCCAGCAGGATCAGCAGGGGTTTGGCCTTCGCGCGCGCCTCCAGCGCCTCCGCCAGCAACAACGGCCGATCCTCGCCCCCGCGCAGCGAAACCCCCACCCCGGCAATCGAAACACTCTCCGGCGCGATCTTCCGCAGCCACGAACCGAGCCCCAGCCGGGCCACGAAGTCGCCCGGCGACGGAATGTTCGACCCGACCAACCAATGGGTGTCCAATCCGCCGTCCGCATCGACCTCCCGCTTCGCCCACCGGAGCAGCGCGGTCTTCCCGTTGCCGCGCGGCCCGTAGAGCAGGATGGGGGCGGGCGCCGACCGACCGCTTCGAAGAGCGTCGAAGTACCCGCGGAACAGCGACTGCTCCTCTTCCCGTCCGGCCAAGTACGGAGGCAAAGCCCCGGTACCGGGCTGGAACGGGCTGAGTCCGGTCGAAACGGCCATCGCCCGCCAAGTATAGGAACGCCGAAACGCCGATCCGCGGCGGGCCGCCGTTCGTCCGGCGGCGGGGCGCGGTCCCCGCGGGCCGACTAGAACCTCAGGTTGCCGCGCAGGTTGAGGCGGAAGGAGGCGGGCGTCTCGCCGTAGGCGCTGCGTTCGCCGGACAACTCGAGGTCGAACATCCGGCCCGGGCTCAGCGGGTCGCCGTAGCGGACGCCGAAGCGGAAGCGGTTCCGGCCGTCGCCGGCGCCGTAGTCGGTGAACGGCGTGAACACGCCGGGGAGGAAGCCGGCGGGGAAGCCGAAGCCGAACCGGGCCTCGAAGGCGCCGCCTTCGGGATTCCGGCCGGCCCGGCGGCCGCTGTCGAGCAGGTCCGCGTCCGGGCGCCAGAGCGCGTCCTGGCCGCCCCGGCCGCCCCAGGTCGGGGCCAGCGAGAAGGACAGGCCCTCGCCGGACTGCTTCGGCTGCAGGAGCGCGGTCAGGCCGGCGCCCCGCTCCCGGAAGCCGTCCTCGCTGTACGCCGCCAGCATCCGGCCCTGGGCCTCCAGCCGGAACCGGGTTCCCGCGGTCAGCCGCGCGCCGCCCCCGATCTCCAGGCCCCGGCCGCTCGACCCGGAGTCGCTGTCCGCCCGGACGGCCACCGAGGCGTACGGCTCGAACGAGCCGCTCCCGCGGACGCTCCGGCGGTAGCGGGTCTCCGCGCCCATCCGCAGCCGGAGCGCCCGCGACCGGAGCCCGCCGGTGACGCCCGCGCCGGAGGCGGCGCCGAGCCGGGCCAGCCCGGCGTCTCCCCGGAGGGCCACATCCAGCCCCTGCCCGGAGCCGGCCACCCGGAGCCGCCCGCCGACCAGCCCCATCCGCAGCGACAGGCCGCGCGACTCCCGGCCCCGGTCGCCGCGGTCGGTCTTCAGGGACCCGCCGCCGGCGCCGCCCACCGCCCACACCTCGGTCCGGTCGCTGGGCCGGAAGAAGGCGTAGGGCAGGAAACTGGTGATCCGCGCGGTGGCCTCGCCCTCCCCGGCGGCCGCCCCGGAGAAGGAGTACTCGGCGCGGCCCGCCGAGCGGGAGATCGCCAGCCCCGCCAGCCAGGACTCCCCGCCCACATCCGCGCCCACATACGGCGTCCGCAGGTCGCCGGAGTAGGCGGCGCCCTCCGCCGGGGCGCCCTGGAAGGACACCAGGTCGCCGGCGCCCCACAGCCCCCAGCGGACGCCGCCGCCGGTCCCGGAGGAGGGGTCGTCCTCGTCCGGCTGGCCGAAGGACAGGGCGAAACTGTCGCGCACCGGGTTGAAGCCCTCGAAGGAGGCGACCTCCTCCACCAGCCGCCCGCCCCGGAACAGGTCGTGGATGCCCAGCGCGGCGTTCTCGATCCCGCCCTGCGGCAGGCCGCCGTTCGCGCCGGAGAGCGCCGCCATCGTCACCCGGCTGTCCCCGCCCCGCGCCTCCATCCGCCGGGCGATCACCTCCGAGGCGCTCGACAGCAGGCCCCGGCCCATCGCCGACAGCGTCTCCGCCACCACCGCCGCCTCCGCCGGGTCCGCGATCACGGTGACCCCGAAGGACAACTCGGCGCTCCCGGCGCGGTTCGACGCCGTGACCCGCACCGACGCCTCGCCCTCGGTCAGCGGCGACACCGACACCTCGGCGGTCCCGGTCAGCGCCGCCGCCGCCACGCCCGGCGCCGACGACCGCGCCTCGTAGCGCTCCGCCCCGGTGAACGCCCCGGCCACCCGCACCGGGTGCGGCTCGGCCCCGGCGACCAGGACCAGCGCCGGGAGCGTCCCGACGGCGCGCGGCGGCGCGATCCCCCGCACCGGGTGCTCCCGCTGGTCGGCGAGCGCCGGATGCGACCGGTCCGCCGGCTGCCCCGGAACCCCGGTCACCGCCGCGGGAACGGCGTCCCTCGGCACGGAGACCCCGTCCTCGTCCCAGTCGCCTTCGACCACCCGGTAGGCGAAGCGCAGCACCGGGGTCCCCGAGCCCGACCGGTAGCCCGCCGGGCGGGAGGCGAGGCCGACGGTCAGCGGCAGCGACGGCGTCCCGGCGACCCGCGCCGCCGAACTGAACTCGACGGACACCTCGACGGTCTCGCCCGCCCGGTAGGCCTCCCCGTCCGGCGGGGTCGAGGAGATCCGCACCTCGCGCACCGTCAGCGGCTCGATCCCCCGCACCCGGTGCCCGACCCCGCCGGCGACCGCCGGGTGGCCGAGATCGACCCGCCCGCCGGGTTCGCCGGAGATCGCCCCGGCGAGGGTGTCCGCGGTGACTTCCACCCCGTCGTCGTCCCGGTCCGGGATTTCCACCCGGTAGCCGAACCGCAACTTCGTCGTGCCGGCGCCGGCGGAGTAGGCCGCGGTCCGGGGCGTCCCGCCCAGGTCGAGCCGCAGGCTCGCCGGGCCGTCCACCGCGGCCGCGGCGCTGAACGCCACCTCGACGGTGATCGTCTCCCCGGCCCGGTAGGCGGCCCCGTCCGCCGGGCGCGACACCAGGGAGACGCCCTCCACCGTGAGCGCGGCCGGCGGCGTCGGCGGCTCGGTGGTCGTCCGGGAGTCCACCCGGTGCAGCGGGTCGTCGTCGAGACCCGGATGGGCCAGCGCCACCTCGTCGCCCTGTCTCGTCAGGATCTGGCCCGGGCGGAACGGGTTCGGCGGGACCGAGATCCCGTCCCGGTCCCGTTCCTCGGCGGCCACCCGGTAGCGGAACGACACGCGGGTGGTCCCGGCGCCGTCGTGGTACGCCGCGGTCCGGGACTCGCCGCCCACATCCAGCGCCAGCCGCTCCCGCCGGTTGACGGAGACGAACTCGCTGAACGAGGCCACCAGGATCACCGTTTCGCCCTCCCGGTAGGCCTCGCCGTCCGCCGGCGACGACACGATCGCCAGCGAGGTCAGGCGCGGCGCCCCGGCCCCGGTCCCGGCGCCCGCGCCGCCGCCGCCACCGCCGCCGCCGCCACCGCCGCCGCCGCCGCCGCCGCTGCCGGGATCGGCGCCGATGGCCGGGGCCACCGCGAACCGGGCGTCGTCCACCACCGCGTGGGCGCCCAGCGACAGCGTCGCCGCGTTGGGCGTCGCCGCGCCGTCGGCGATCGACCCGCCGTTCAGGTCGAGCGCGCCGGCGCCGATGCTGATCCCGTCCGCGTCCTCGTCGCCGGGCTGCACCCGGTACTCGAACAGCAGGCCGCGGCGGTCGGCGGTCTGCCCGAGGTAGGCCGCCTCCACCGTCCGCTGGCCGGGCGTCCCGGCCTGGCCGCGGCGGAGGACGCCGGAGGTGCCCTCCCGCGCCGGGGAGCGCCCGCCGCCCAGCGTCAACCGCAGTTTCGGCGTCCCGGTGACATCCACCGGCTCGGAGAAGCGGACTTCCACGCGGATCGCGTCGCCCGGCAGGAAGGTCCCGCCGCCGCCGCTGCCGCTGCCGGAGAGCCGCACCCGGGTCACCGACGGGGCGCGGGTGTCCGAGCCGCCGCCGTTCACCACGATGTCGCCGTTCGTGATCGCGTGGGTTCCGAGGCCGAGCGCGGCGTTGTTGCCGGCGGCGTCGGCGATGGTCCCGCCGTTCAGCGTCAGCGCCGAGGCGGCGATGCTGATCCCGTCGGCGTCGGCGTCCGCCGCGACCACGGTGTAGCGGAAGAGCAGCGTCGCGGTCCCGCTGCCGGCGGCGTAGTCCGCCTGGCGGGTGGTCCCGCCGATGTCGAGCGCCAGTCGCGGCGTCCCGGTTACGAACACCGGCTCGGAGAAGCCGACTTCCCACTGGAGGACATCGCCGGCGATGTACGCGCCGCTCGCGCCGTTGCCGGGATACTCCGGCGAATCGGTCAGCCCGGTGACCGTCGGCGCGACCGTGTCCGGGGACGCGTTCCCGTCCACCTCGTAGCGGCTGTCGTTGCTGAACGCGTGGCTGCCCAAGCCGAGCAGGGCGGCGTTGCCGACCGCGTCCGCGATCGTCCCGCCGTTCAGCGTCAGCGCCGTGGCCCCGACGCCGATCCCGTCGGTGTCGGAGTCCCCGTCCACCACCGTGTAACGGAACACCAGCGAAGCCGTCCCCGTGCCGGTCGCGTAGTCCGCCTGCTCCGTCGCCGACCCGATCGTCAGCGCCAACTGCGGGGTCCCGCCGGCGGTGTCGACGGTGACCGGCTCGTCGAACGCCACCGTGACCGTGATCACATCCGTCTCCCGGAACACCCCGCCGGACGCCGAACCCGACCCCGACGGCGTTACCCCGGTCACCGTCGGGCCGGTCGTGTCCGCGTCCGCGTCCCCGTCCACCTTGTAGCGGCCGTCGTCGGTGAGCGCGTGGCTGCCCAGGCCCAGCGCCGCGTCGTTCCGAGCGCGGTCGCGGATCGTCCCGCCGTTCAGCGCCAGCGCCGTGGCGGCGATGCTGATCCCGTTGGAGTCCTCGTCCGTCGACAACACCGTGTAGCGGAACACCAGCGAGGTCGTCCCGGTGCCCGAGTGGTAGTTCGCCTGCTTCGTCGTCGAATCGATCGTGAGCGCCACCCGCGGGGTCCCGGTAACGGTGACCTCCTCGCTGAACGCCACCGTGACCGTGATCACATCCGTCTCCCGGAAGACCCGGCCGGCCGCCGTCCCGGTCCGCGCCACCGTTACCCCGGTCACCGTCGGGCCGGTCGTGTCCGCGTCCGCGCTCCCGGTCACCTTGTAGGCGGCGTCGACGGTGAACGCATGGGCCCCCAGGCCCAGCGCCGCCGCGTTCCCCACCGCGTCCGCGATCGTCCCGCCGTTCAGCGTCAGCGCCGTGGCCGCGACGCCGATCCCGTCCGTGTCGGAGTCACCGTCCACCACCGTGTAACGGAACACCAGCGAAGCCGTCCCCGTGCCGGTCGCGTAGTCCGCCTGCTTCGTCGCCGACCCGATCGTCAGCGCCAACTGCGGGGTCCCGCCGGCGGTGTCGACGGTGACCGGCTCGCTGAACGCCACCGTGACCGTGATCACATCCGTCTCCCGGAACACCCCGCCGGACGCCGAACCCGACCCCGACGGCGTTACCCCGGTCACCGTCGGGCCGGTCGTGTCCGGGTTCGCGCTCCCGGTCACCTTGTAGCCGGCGTCGACGGTGAACGCATGGGCCCCCAGGCCCAGCGCCGCCGCGTTCCCCACCGCGTCCGCGATCGTCCCGCCGTTCAGCGTCAGCGCCGTGGCCCCGACGCCGATCCCGTCGGTGTCGGAGTCACCGGACAGCACCGTGTAGCGGAACGCCAGCGAGTCCGTCCCGCTGCCGGCGGCGTAGTAGTCCGCCTGCTTCGTCGCCGACCCGATCGTCAGCGCCAACTGCGGGGTCCCGCCGGCGGTGTCGACGGTGACCGGCTCGTCGAACGCCACCGTGACCGTGATCACATCCGTCTCCCGGAACACCCCGCCGGACGCCGAACCCGACCCCGACGGCGTTACCCCGGTCACCGTCGGGCCGGTCGTGTCCGCGTTCGCGCTCCCGGTCACCTTGTAGCCGGCGTCGACGGTGAACGCATGGGCCCCCAGGCCCAGCGCCGCCGCGTTCCCCACCGCGTCCGCGATCGTCCCGCCGTTCAGCGTCAGCGCCGTGGCCGCGACGCCGATCCCGTCCGTGTCGGAGTCCCCGTCCACCACCGTGTAACGGAACACCAGCGAAGCCGTCCCCGTGCCGGTCGCGTAGTCCGCCTGCTTCGTCGCCGACCCGATCGTCAGCGCCAACTGCGGGGTCCCGCCGGTCTCGTTGACGGTGACCGGCTCGTCGAACGCCACCGTGACCGTGATCACATCCGTCTCCCGGAAGACCCCGCCGGACGCCGAACCCGACCCCGACGGCGTTACCCCGGTCACCGTCGGGCCGGTCGTGTCCGCGTCCGCGTCCCCGTCCACCTTGTAGCGGCCGTCGTCGGTGATCGCATGGGTCCCCAGACCCGGCGCCGCCGCGTTCCCCACCGCGTCCGCGATCGTCCCGCCGTTCAGCGCCAGCGCCGTGGCGGCGATGCTGATCCCGTTGGAGTCCTCGTCCGTCGACAACACCGTGTAGCGGAACACCAGCGAGGTCGTCCCGGTGCCCGAGTGGTAGTTCGCCTGCTTCGTCGTCGAATCGATCGTGAGCGCCACCCGCGGGGTCCCGGTAACGGTGACCTCCTCGCTGAACGCCACCGTGACCGTGATCACATCCGTCTCCCGGAAGACCCGGCCGGCCGCCGTCCCGGTCCGCGCCACCGTTACCCCGGTCACCGTCGGGCCGGTCGTGTCCGCGTCCGCGCTCCCGGTCACCTTGTAGGCGGCGTCGACGGTGAACGCATGGGCCCCCAGGCCCAGCGCCGCCGCGTTCCCCACCGCGTCCGCGATCGTCCCGCCGTTCAGCGTCAGCGCCGTGGCCGCGACGCCGATCCCGTCCGTGTCGGAGTCACCGTCCACCACCGTGTAACGGAACACCAGCGAAGCCGTCCCCGTGCCGGTCGCGTAGTCCGCCTGCTTCGTCGCCGACCCGATCGTCAGCGCCAACTGCGGGGTCCCGCCGGCGGTGTCGACGGTGACCGGCTCGCTGAACGCCACCGTGACCGTGATCACATCCGTCTCCCGGAACACCCCGCCGGACGCCGAACCCGACCCCGACGGCGTTACCCCGGTCACCGTCGGGCCGGTCGTGTCCGGGTTCGCGCTCCCGGTCACCTTGTAGCCGGCGTCGACGGTGAACGCATGGGCCCCCAGGCCCAGCGCCGCCGCGTTCCCCACCGCGTCCGCGATCGTCCCGCCGTTCAGCGTCAGCGCCGTGGCCCCGACGCCGATCCCGTCGGTGTCGGAGTCACCGGACAGCACCGTGTAGCGGAACGCCAGCGAGTCCGTCCCGCTGCCGGCGGCGTAGTAGTCCGCCTGCTTCGTCGCCGACCCGATCGTCAGCGCCAACTGCGGGGTCCCGCCGGCGGTGTCGACGGTGACCGGCTCGTCGAACGCCACCGTGACCGTGATCACATCCGTCTCCCGGAACACCCCGCCGGACGCCGAACCCGACCCCGACGGCGTTACCCCGGTCACCGTCGGGCCGGTCGTGTCCGCGTTCGCGCTCCCGGTCACCTTGTAGCCGGCGTCGACGGTGAACGCATGGGCCCCCAGGCCCAGCGCCGCCGCGTTCCCCACCGCGTCCGCGATCGTCCCGCCGTTCAGCGTCAGCGCCGTGGCCGCGACGCCGATCCCGTCCGTGTCGGAGTCCCCGTCCACCACCGTGTAACGGAACACCAGCGAAGCCGTCCCCGTGCCGGTCGCGTAGTCCGCCTGCTTCGTCGCCGACCCGATCGTCAGCGCCAACTGCGGGGTCCCGCCGGTCTCGTTGACGGTGACCGGCTCGCTGAACGCCACCGTGACCGTGATCACATCCGTCTCCCGGAACACCCCGCCGGACGCCGAACCCGACCCCGACGGCGTTACCCCGGTCACCGTCGGGCCGGTCGTGTCCGCGTCCGCGTCCCCGTCCACCTTGTAGCGGCCGTCGTCGGTGAGCGCGTGGCTGCCCAGGCCCAGCGCCGCGTCGTTCCGAGCGCGGTCGCGGATCGTCCCGCCGTTCAGCGCCAGCGCCGTGGCGGCGATGCTGATCCCGTTGGAGTCCTCGTCCGTCGACAACACCGTGTAGCGGAACACCAGCGAGGTCGTCCCGGTGCCCGAGTGGTAGTTCGCCTGCTTCGTCGTCGAATCGATCGTGAGCGCCACCCGCGGGGTCCCGGTAACGGTGACCTCCTCGCTGAACGCCACCGTGACCGTGATCACATCCGTCTCCCGGAAGACCCGGCCGGCCGCCGTCCCGGTCCGCGCCACCGTTACCCCGGTCACCGTCGGGCCGGTCGTGTCCGCGTCCGCGCTCCCGGTCACCTTGTAGGCGGCGTCGACGGTGAACGCATGGGCCCCCAAGCCCAGCGCCGCCGCGTTCCCCACCGCGTCCGCGATCGTCCCGCCGTTCAGCGTCAGCGCCGTGGCCGCGACGCCGATCCCGTCCGTGTCGGAGTCCCCGTCCACCACCGTGTAACGGAACACCAGCGAAGCCGTCCCCGTGCCGGTCGCGTAGTCCGCCTGCTTCGTCGCCGACCCGATCGTCAGCGCCAACTGCGGGGTCCCGCCGGCGGTGTCGACGGTGACCGGCTCGTCGAACGCCACCGTGACCGTGATCACATCCGTCTCCCGGAACACCCCGCCGGACGCCGAACCCGACCCCGACGGCGTTACCCCGGTCACCGTCGGGCCGGTCGTGTCCGGGTTCGCGCTCCCGGTCACCTTGTAGCCGGCGTCGACGGTGAACGCATGGGCCCCCAGGCCCAGCGCCGCCGCGTTCCCCACCGCGTCCGCGATCGTCCCGCCGTTCAGCGTCAGCGCCGTGGCCCCGACGCCGATCCCGTCGGTGTCGGAGTCACCGGACAGCACCGTGTAGCGGAACGCCAGCGAGTCCGTCCCGCTGCCGGCGGCGTAGTAGTCCGCCTGCTTCGTCGCCGACCCGATCGTCAGCGCCAACTGCGGGGTCCCGCCGGCGGTGTCGACGGTGACCGGCTCGTCGAACGCCACCGTGACCGTGATCACATCCGTCTCCCGGAACACCCCGCCGGACGCCGAACCCGACCCCGACGGCGTTACCCCGGTGACCGTCGGGCCGGTCGTGTCCGCGTTCGCGCTCCCGGTCACCTTGTAGCCGGCGTCGACGGTGAACGCATGGGCCCCCAGGCCCAGCGCCGCCGCGTTCCCCACCGCGTCCGCGATCGTCCCGCCGTTCAGCGTCAGCGCCGCGGCCGCGACGCCGATCCCGTCCGTGTCGGAGTCCCCGTCCACCACCGTGTAACGGAACACCAGCGAAGCCGTCCCCGTGCCGGTCGCGTAGTCCGCCTGCTTCGTCGCCGACCCGATCGTCAGCGCCAACTGCGGGGTCCCGCCGGTCTCGTTGACGGTGACCGGCTCGCTGAACGCCACCGTGACCGTGATCACATCCGTCTCCCGGAAGACCCCGCCGGACGCCGAACCAGACCCCGACGGCGTTACCCCGGTCACCGTCGGGCCGGTCGTGTCCGCGTCCGCGTCCCCGTCCACCTTGTAGCGGCCGTCGTCGGTGATCGCATAGGCCCCCAGGCCCAGCGTCGCGTCGTTGCGGGCGCGGTCCCGGATCGTCCCGCCGTTCAGCGCCAGCGCCGCGGCGGCGATGCTGATCCCGTTGGTGTCCTCGTCCGTCGACAACACCGGGTAGCGGAACACCAGCGAGGAGGTCCCGCTGCCCGAGTGGTAACCCGCCTGGCGGGTGGCCGACCCGATCCCCAGCGCCAACTGCGGGGTCCCCCCGGTCTCGTCGACGGTGACCGGCTCGCTGAACGCCACCGTGACCGTGATCACATCCGTCTCCCGGAAGACCCGGCCGGCCGCCGTCCCGGTCTGCGGCACCGTTACCCCCGCGACCGTCGGGGCCGTCGTGTCCGCCGCCTCGCTCCCGGCCACCTTGTAGGCGCTCTCGTCGGTGATCGCGTGGCTGCCCAGGCCGAGCGCCGCGTTGTTGCGCGCGCCGTCGCGGATCGTCCCGCCGTTCAGCGAAAGCGCCGCAGTTCCGATGCTGATCCCGTCGGTGTCCGTGTCCCCGGACGCCACCGTGTAGCGGAACACCAGCGAGGTCGCCCCGCTGTCGGCGGCGGCGTAGGCCGCCTGCTTCGTCGCCGACCCGATCGTCAGCGCCACCTGCGGGTTCCCGGTAACCGTCACCGCCTCGCTGAACTCGACGGTGACCGTGATGACATCCATCTCCCGGAAGACGCCCTCGGACGCCGACCCGTTCCCCGACAGCGTTACATCGGTGACCGTCGGGGCGGACGCGTCCGGGTCCGCGCTCCCGGTCACCCTGTAGCGGCGGTCGTCGGTGATCGCGTGGCTGCCCAAGCCGAGCGCCGCGGCGTTGCGGGCGCCGTCCCGGATCGTCCCGCCGTTCAGCGTCAGCGCCGTAGTTCCGATGCTGATCCCGTCGGTGTCGGAGTCCGCCCTGACCACCCGGTAGCGGAAGGTCAGCGTCATCCCGCTCCCGGTCGTGTAGTCCGCCTGGCGGGTCGTCGAACCGATCGTGAGCGCCACCTGCGGGGTCCCGGTAACGGTGACCGGCTCGCTGAACGCGACCCGGACTTCCAGCACATCCCCGGCCCGGAACGCCCCGCCGGACGCCGTCCCGGTCTCCGGCAGCGTCACCCCCGCGACCGTCGGGGCGGTCGTGTCCGCCTGCTCGTCCCCGTCGACCTTGTAGCGGCCGTCGTCGGTGAACGCGTAGGTCACCAAGCCCAGCGCCGCGTCGTTGCGGGCGCCGTCCCGGATCGTCCCGCCGTTCAGCGCCAGCGCCGTGGCGGCGATGCTGATCCCGTTGGAGTCCTCGTCCGTCGACAACACCGTGTACCGGAACACCAGCGAGGTCGTCCCGGTGCCCGAGTGGTAGTTCGCCTGCTTCGTCGTCGAATCGATCGTGAGCGCCACCCGCGGGGTCCCGGTAACGGTGACCGGCTCGCTGAACGCCACCGTGACCGTGATCACATCCGTCTCCCGGAAGACCCCGCCGGCCGCCGTCCCGGTCCGCGCCACCGTTACCCCGGTCACCGTCGGGGCCGTCGTGTCCGCCGCCTCGCTCCCGGCCACCTTGTAGGCGGCGTCGACGGTGAACGCATGGGCCCCCAGGCCCAGCGCCGCCGCGTTCCCCACCGCGTCCGCGATCGTTCCGCCGTTCAGCGTCAGCGCCGTGGCCGCGACGCCGATCCCGTCCGTGTCGGAGTCACCGTCCACCACCGTGTAACGGAACACCAGCGAAGCCGTCCCCGTGCCGGTCGCGTAGTCCGCCTGCTTCGTCGCCGACCCGATCGTCAGCGCCAACTGCGGGGTCCCGCCGGCGGTGTCGACGGTGACCGGCTCGTCGAACGCCACCGTGACCGTGATCACATCCGTCTCCCGGAACACCCCGCCGGACGCCGAACCCGAACCCGACGGCGTTACCCCGGTGACCGTCGGGCCGGTCGTGTCCGCGTTCGCGCTCCCGGTCACCTTGTAGCCGGCGTCGACGGTGAACGCATGGGCCCCCAGGCCCAGCGCCGCCGCGTTCCCCACCGCGTCCGCGATCGTCCCGCCGTTCAGCGTCAGCGCCGTGGCCGCGACGCCGATCCCGTCCGTGTCGGAGTCACCGTCCACCACCGTGTAACGGAACACCAGCGAAGCCGTCCCCGTGCCGGTCGCGTAGTCCGCCTGCTTCGTCGCCGACCCGATCGTCAGCGCCAACTGCGGGGTCCCGCCGGCGGTGTCGACGGTGACCGGCTCGTCGAACGCCACCGTGACCGTGATCACATCCGTCTCCCGGAACACCCCGCCGGACGCCGAACCCGACCCCGACGGCGTTACCCCGGTCACCGTCGGACCGGTCGTGTCCGCGTTCGCGCTCCCGGTCACCTTGTAGCCGGCGTCGACGGTGAACGCATGGGCCCCCAGGCCCAGCGCCGCCGCGTTCCCCACCGCGTCCGCGATCGTCCCGCCGTTCAGCGTCAGCGCCGCGGCCCCGACGCCGATCCCGTCGGTGTCGGAGTCCCCGTCCACCACCGTGTAACGGAACACCAGCGAAGCCGTCCCCGTGCCGGTCGCGTAGTCCGCCTGCTTCGTCGCCGACCCGATCGTCAGCGCCAACTGCGGGGTCCCGCCGGTCTCGTTGACGGTGACCGGCTCGCTGAACGCCACCGTGACCGTGATCACATCCGTCTCCCGGAAGACCCCGCCGGACGCCGAACCCGACCCCGACGGCGTTACCCCGGTCACCGTCGGGCCGGTCGTGTCCGCGTCCGCGTCCCCGTCCACCTTGTAGCGGCCGTCGTCGGTGATCGCATGGGTCCCCAGACCCGGCGCCGCCGCGTTCCCCACCGCGTCCGCGATCGTCCCGCCGTTCAGCGCCAGCGCCGTGGCGGCGATGCTGATCCCGTTGGAGTCCTCGTCCGTCGACAACACCGTGTAGCGGAACACCAGCGAGGAGGTCCCGCTGCCCGAGTGGTAGTTCGCCTGCTTCGTCGTCGAATCGATCGTGAGCGCCACCCGCGGGGTCCCGGTAACGGTGACCGGCTCGCTGAACGCCACCGTGACCGTGATCACATCCGTCTCCCGGAAGACCCGGCCGGCCGCCGTCCCGGTCCGCGCCACCGTTACCCCGGTGACCGTCGGGCCGGTCGTGTCCGGGTCCGCGTTCCCGGTCACCTTGTAGCCGGCGTCGACGGTGAACGCATGGGCCCCCAGGCCCAGCGCCGCCGCGTTCCCCACCGCGTCCGCGATCGTCCCGCCGTTCAGCGTCAGCGCCGTGGCCGCGACGCCGATCCCGTCCGTGTCGGAGTCCCCGTCCACCACCGTGTAACGGAACACCAGCGAAGCCGTCCCCGTGCCGGTCGCGTAGTCCGCCTGCTTCGTCGCCGACCCGATCGTCAGCGCCAACTGCGGGGTCCCGCCGGCGGTGTCGACGGTGACCGGCTCGTCGAACGCCACCGTGACCGTGATCACATCCGTCTCCCGGAACACCCCGCCGGACGCCGAACCCGACCCCGACGGCGTTACCCCGGTCACCGTCGGACCGGTCGTGTCCGCGTTCGCGCTCCCGGTCACCTTGTAGCCGGCGTCGACGGTGAACGCATGGGCCCCCAGGCCCAGCGCCGCCGCGTTCCCCACCGCGTCCGCGATCGTCCCGCCGTTCAGCGTCAGCGCCGCGGCCCCGACGCCGATCCCGTCCGTGTCGGAATCCCCGTCCACCACCGTGTAACGGAACACCAGCGAAGCCGTCCCCGTGCCGGTCGCGTAGTCCGCCTGCTTCGTCGCCGACCCGATCGTCAGCGCCAACTGCGGGGTCCCGCCGGCGGTGTCGACGGTGACCGGCTCGCTGAACGCCACCGTGACCGTGATCACATCCGTCTCCCGGAAGACCCCGCCGGACGCCGAACCCGACCCCGACGGCGTTACCCCGGTCACCGTCGGGCCGGTCGTGTCCGCGTCCGCGTCCCCGTCCACCTTGTAGCGGCCGTCGTCGGTGATCGCATGGGTCCCCAGACCCGGCGCCGCCGCGTTCCCCACCGCGTCCGCGATCGTCCCGCCGTTCAGCGCCAGCGCCGTGGCGGCGATGCTGATCCCGTTGGAGTCCTCGTCCGTCGACAACACCGTGTAGCGGAACACCAGCGAGGAGGTCCCGCTGCCCGAGTGGTAGTTCGCCTGCTTCGTCGTCGAATCGATCGTGAGCGCCACCCGCGGGGTCCCGGTAACGGTGACCGGCTCGCTGAACGCCACCGTGACCGTGATCACATCCGTCTCCCGGAAGACCCGGCCGGCCGCCGTCCCGGTCCGCGCCACCGTTACCCCGGTGACCGTCGGGCCGGTCGTGTCCGGGTCCGCGTTCCCGGTCACCTTGTAGCCGGCGTCGACGGTGAACGCATGGGCCCCCAGGCCCAGCGCCGCCGCGTTGCCGACCGCGTCCGCGATCGTCCCGCCGTTCAGCGTCAGCGCCGTGGCCGCGACGCCGATCCCGTCCGTGTCGGAATCCCCGTCCACCACCGTGTAACGGAACACCAGCGAAGCCGTCCCCGTGCCGGTCGCGTAGTCCGCCTGCTTCGTCGCCGACCCGATCGTCAGCGCCAACTGCGGGGTCCCGCCGGCGGTGTCGACGGTGACCGGCTCGTCGAACGCCACCGTGACCGTGATCACATCCGTCTCCCGGAACACCCCGCCGGACGCCGAACCCGAACCCGACGGCGTTACCCCGGTCACCGTCGGGCCGGTCGTGTCCGGGTTCGCGCTCCCGGTCACCTTGTAGCCGGCGTCGACGGTGAACGCATGGGCCCCCAGGCCCAGCGCCGCCGCGTTCCCCACCGCGTCCGCGATCGTCCCGCCGTTCAGCGTCAGCGCCGTGGCCGCGACGCCGATCCCGTCCGTGTCGGAGTCCCCGTCCACCACCGTGTAACGGAACACCAGCGAAGCCGTCCCCGTGCCGGTCGCGTAGTCCGCCTGCTTCGTCGCCGACCCGATCGTCAGCGCCAACTGCGGGGTCCCGCCGGCGGTGTCGACGGTGACCGGCTCGTCGAACGCCACCGTGACCGTGATCACATCCGTCTCCCGGAACACCCCGCCGGACGCCGAACCCGACCCCGACGGCGTTACCCCGGTCACCGTCGGACCGGTCGTGTCCGCGTTCGCGCTCCCGGTCACCTTGTAGCCGGCGTCGACGGTGAACGCGTGGGCCCCCAAGCCCAGCGCCGCCGCGTTCCCCACCGCGTCCGCGATCGTCCCGCCGTTCAGCGTCAGCGCCGTGGCCCCGACGCCGATCCCGTCGGCGTCGGAGTCACCGTTCACCACCGTGTAGCGGAACGCCAGCGAGTCCGTCCCGCTGCCGGCGGCGTAGTAGTCCGCCTGTTCCGTCGCCGACCCGATCGTCAGCGCCAACTGCGGGGTCCCGCCGGTGTCGTCGACGGTGACCGGCTCGTCGAACGCCACCGTGACCGTGATCACATCCCCGGCACGGAACACCCCGCCGGACGCCGAACCCGACCCCGACGGCGTTACCCCGGTCACCGTCGGGCCGGTCGTGTCCGCCGGCTCGTCCCCGTCCACCTTGTAGCGGCCGTCGTCGGTGATCGCGTAGGTCCCCAGGCCCAGCGCCGCGTCGTTGCGGGCGCGGTCCCGGATCGTCCCGCCGTTCAGCGTCAGCGCCGCGGCGGCGATGCTGATTCCGTTGGTGTCCTCGTCCGTCGACAACACCGGGTAGCGGAACACCAGCGAGGTCGTCCCGGTGCCCGAGTGGTAGTTCGCCTGCTTCGTCGTCGAATCGATCGTGAGCGCCACCCGCGGGGTCCCGGTAACGGTGACCTCCTCGCTGAACGCCACCGTGACCGTGATCACATCCGTCTCCCGGAAGACCCGGCCGGCCGCCGTCCCGGTCCGCGCCACCGTTACCCCGGTGACCGTCGGGGCGGTCGTGTCCGCGTCCGCGTCCCCGTCCACCTCGTAGTCGGCGTCGTCGCTGAACGCATAGGTCCCCAGGCCCAGCGCCGCGTCGTTCCCCACCGCGTCCCGGATCGTCCCGCCGTTCAGCGTCAGCGCCGCGGCGGCGATGCTGATCCCGTCGGTGTCCTCGTCCGTCGACAACACCGTGTAGCGGAACACCAGCGAGGTCGTCCCGCCGGCGGTCGCGTCGTAGTTCGCCTGCTTCGTCGTCGAACCGATCGTGAGCGCCACCTGCGGGATGCCGGTAACGGTGACCTCCTCGCTGAAGGCGACCCGGACTTCCAGCACATCACCGTCCCGGAAGACGCCGCCGTACGCCGACCCGTTCGGCGGCAGCGTTACCCCGGTGACCGTCGGGGCGACCACATCCGCCGGGTCCGCGTCCCCGTCCACCACGAGGTTGCCGTCGGTAACGGTGAGGCGGCCGAGGCCGAGCGTGGCCGCGTTGTTGCCGCCGTCCGCGATCGACCCGCCGTTCAGCGTCAGCGCCGTGGCCCCGATGCTGATCCCGTCGGAGTCCTCGTCCGTCGACAACACCGTGTAGCGGAACACCAGCGAGGAGGTCCCGTTGCCCGATACATAACCCGCCTGGCGGGTGTTCGCGCCGATCCCCAGCGCCAACCGCGGAGCCCCGGTAACCGTCACGGGCTCGTCGAACTCGACCGTTACCTCGATCCGGTCGTCGGCGATGAAGACATCGTTGTCGCCGCTCCCGCCGGCGTCGGAAGGCGTTACCGCGGTAACCGTCGGCGCGACCCGGTCCGGGGCGGCGCCGTTGACCCGGGCGTCGCCGGCGTTGGTGATCGCGTGGCTGCCCAGGTCGAGCCTCGCGGCGTTGCCCGCGTCGTCGCGGATCGTCCCGCCGTTGAGGGACAGGGCCGAAGCGCCGACGGTGATCCCGTTGGAGTCCGCGTCGCCGGAGACGACGGTGTAGCGGAACACCAGCGAACGCCTCCCGGTGCCCGAGGCATAGCCCGCGTGGCGGGCGTTCGCGCCGACCGTGATCTCCACCCGCGGGGTCCCGGTAACCGTCACGGGCTCGTCGAACTCGACCGTTACCGCGATCTCGTCGTCGGCGATGAAGAAGCCGTTCGCGCCCTGGGGTCGGCCGGAGATCCCGGCCCCGGTAACCACCGGCCCGGTCTCGTCCGAGGCGGCGCCGTTCACCGTGAAGCCGGCGGCGTTCGCGACCGCGTGGCTCCCCAGGCCGAGCGTCGCGTCGTTGTTCGCCGCGTCCCGGATCGTCCCGCCGTTCAGCGTCAGCGCCGAGGCGCCGATGCCGATCCCGTCCGCGTCGGTGTCCCCGTTCACCACGGTGTAGCGGAACACCAGCGAAGTCGTCCCGGTCCCCGAGGAATAGCCCGCCTGGCGGGGGTTCGCGCCGACGGTCAGCGCCACCTGCGGCGAGCCGACAACCGTCGCCGCTTCGTCGAACGCCACGGTTACCGTGATCACATCGCCGGCGATGAAGACGCCGCTCGCGCCCTGGCCGGTCCCGGAAGGCGTTACCCCGGTTACCACCGGCCCCACGCTGTCGGGGGCGGCGCCGTTGACCCGGGCGCGGTTGTCGTTCGTTGTCGCGTGCGCGCCCAGGGCGAGTCGGGCGTTGTTGTTCGCGGTGTCCCGGATCGTCCCGCCGTTCAGAGTCAGCGCCGCGGTCGCGATGCTGATCCCGTCGGAGTCGGAGTCCGCCGACGCCACGGTGTAGCGGAACGCCAGCGAAGAAGTCCCGCTGCCCGAGGAGTAGTTCGCCTGCTTCGTCGCCGAGCCGATTCCCAGCGCCAACTGCGGCGTCCCGGCAACCGTCACGGTCTCGTCGAACTCGACGGTTACCTCGATCGTGTCGCCGGCGATGAAGACGCCGCCCGCGCCCTGCGAGCGGCCCCCGATCGTGAGGCCGGTTACCGTCGGCGCGACGGTCTCCGTCCCGTCCCCGTCCACTACCGGGCCGCCGTCGGTGATGGCGTGGGATCCCAGGCCGAGCGCCGCGTCGTTGTTCGCGGCGTCCCGGATCGTCCCGCCGTTCAGCGTGAGCGCCGCGGCGCCGATGCTGATCCCGTCCGCGTCGTCGTCCGCCGTCGCCACGATGTGACGGAACACCAGCGAGGAACTCCCGCTGCCGGTGGCGTAGTCCGCCTTCGGGGTCGCCGCGCCGATCCCCAGCGCCAACTGCGGGGTTCCGGTAACCGTTACCGCTTCGTCGAACTCCACGGTTACCACGATGACATCCCCGGCGATGAAGGCATCGGCCGAGCCCCGCCCGGTCCCGGAGGCCGTTACCCCGGTAACCGTCGGCGCGACCCGGTCCGGGGCGGCGCCGTTCACCACGAGGCCGCCGTCGGTGATCGCGTGGGTTCCGAGACCGAGCGCCGCGTCGTTGTTCGCGGCGTCCCGGATCGCGCCGCCGTTCAGGGTCAGCGCCGTCGTCCCGACGCTCACCCCGTTCGCGTCCGCGTCGCCGCTCGCGACGGTGTAGCGGAACACCAGCGAGGTCGTCCCGCTGCCGGAGGCGTAGGCCGCCTGGCGGGTGTTCGCGCCGACCGTCAGCGCCAACTGCGGGGTTCCCGTAACGGTCGCCGCTTCGTCGAACGCGACCGTCGCCACGATCTCGTCGCCGGCGATGAAGACGCCGTTCGCGCCCTGCGCGGCGCCGGAGAGCGTTACCCCGGTAACCACCGGGCCGACCGCGTCCGCGGCGGCGCCGTTCACCGTGAAGCGGGCGTCGTCCGCGAACGCGTGGCTGCCCAGGTCGAGCGCCGCGTCGTTCGGCGTCGCCGCGGCGTCCCGGATCGTCCCGCCGTTCAGGGTCAGCGCCGAGGCGCCGATGCTGATCCCGTTGTTATCGGCGTCCCCGTCGACCACCCGGTAGCGGAACAACAGCGAATCCGTCCCGGTCCCCGAGACATAGCCCGCCTTGCGGGTGTTCGCCCCGATGGTCAACGCAACCTGCGGGGTTCCGGTAACCGTCACCGGCTCGTCGAACGCGACCGTTGCTTCGATCGCATCCCCGTCCCGGTAAACCCGGTTCGCGCCCGTCGGGGTCCCGCCGAGGGAGACGCCGGTTACCGTCGGCGCGGCCACATCCGCCGCGCCCCCGTTCACCACGATGTCGCCGTCGGTGATCGCGTGGCCGCCCAGGTCGAGCGTCGCGTTGTTGCTCGAACCGTCCCGGATCGTCCCGTCGTTCAGGGTCAGCGCCGAGGCGCCGATGCTGATCCCGTTCGCGTCGTTGTCCGCCAAAACCACCGTGTAGCGGAACACCAGCGAAGTCGTGCCGCTGCCCGAGGAGTAGTCGGCCTGCTTCGTGGCCGAGCCGATCGTCAGCGCCAACTGCGGCGTTCCCGTAACGGTCGCCGCCTCGTTGAACGCCACCGTTACTTCGATGGCGTCCCCGTCGCGGAAGACGCCGTTCGCGCCCGTCGCGGTCCCTGCCGGCGTCACGCCGGTAACCGCCGGTCCGACCACATCCGCCGCGCCGCCGTTCACCACGATGTCGCCGTCGGTGATCGTGTGGCTGCCCAGGCCGAGCGCCGCGTCGTTCGGCGTCGCCGCGCCGTCCCGGATCGTCCCGCCGTTCAGCGACAGCGCCGATGCGCCGATGCTGATCCCGTTCGCGTCGTTGTCCGCCGAAACCACCGTGTAGCGGAACACCAGCGAAGTCCCGGCGCCCGAGAAGTAGTCCGCCTGCTTCGTGGCCGAGCCGATCGTCAGCGCCAACTGCGGCGTTCCCGTAACGGTCACCGCCTCGCTGAACGACACCGTTGCTTCGATGGCGTCCCCGACCCGGTAAACCCCGCCGGGCCCCGTCGGGGTCCCGTCGTCCAGCGTTACGCCGGTAACCGTCGGCGCGACCACATCCGCCGCGCCGCCGTTCACCACGAGGTCGCCGTCGGTGATCGCGCGGGCGCCCAGGCCGAGCGCCGCGTCGTTGTTCGCCGCGTCCCGGATCGTCCCGCCGTTCAGCGTGAGCGCCGAAGCCCCGACGCTGATCCCGTTCGAGTCGGCGTCCGCCGCGGCCACGGTGTAGGTGAACACCAGCGAGGTCTCCCCGCTGCCCGAGGAGTAGTCCGCCTGCTTCATCGCCGAGCCGATGGTCAGCGCCAACCGCGGCGTCCCGGTAACGGTTACCTTCTCGTTGAACGCCACCGTTACTTCGATGGCGTCCCCGTCCCGGAAGACATCGTTCGCGCCCGTCGGGGTCCCGCCGAGCGACACGCCGGTGACCACCGGCGCGACCACATCCGCCGCGGCGCCGTTCACCGGGTAGCCGGCGTGGTGCTCGATCGCGTGGCCGCCCAGGTCGAGCGTCGCGGCGTTGCCCGCGGCGTCCTCGATCGTCCCGCCGTTCAGCGTGAGCGCCGAGAGCCCGACGCCGATCCCGTTCGCATCGGCGTCGCCGGACGCCACCGTGTATCGGAACTCCAGTTCGGTGGAGCCGCTGCCGGTCTCGTAGTCCGCCTGCTTCGGCGTCGTGCCGATCGTCAGCGCGACCTGCGGGGTCCCGGTAACCGTCACCGGCTCGTCGAACTCGACCGTTACCGCGATCACATCGCCGGCGATGAAGTCGGTCGCGCCCTGCTTGCTCCCGGAGAGCGTTACGCCGGTTACCGTCGGCCCGACCCCGTCCGCGGCCGCGCCGTTCACCTTGATGTCGGCCTGGTTCGCGATGGCGTGGCCGCCGAGGTCGAGCGTCGCGTCGTTGTTCGCGGCGTCCCGGATCGTCCCGCCGTTCAGGGTGAGCGCCGCCGCCGCGATGCCGATCCCGTCGTTGTCCCGGTCCGCGGTAACCACGGTGTAGCGGAACACCAGTTCGTTCGTCCCGCTGCCGGAGACATAGCCCGCCTGCCCCGCCGCCGCGCCGATGGTCAGTTCCGCCTGCGGCGTCCCGGTAACCGTCGCCGGCTCGTCGAACGCGACGGTTACCGCGATGGCGTCGCCGGCGATGAACACGCCGCCCTGGCCCTGCGCGGTCCCGGAGAGCGTTACCCCGGTTACCACCGGCCCGACCCCGTCGGCGGCGCGGCCGTTCACCTTGATGTCGGCGTCGTACGCGATGGCGTGGTCGCCCAGGTCGAGCGTCGCGTCGTTGTTCGCGGCGTCCCGGATCGTCCCGCCGTTCAGGGTGAGCGCCGCCGCCGCGACGCCGATCCCGTCGGAGTCGCGGTCCGCCTCGACCACGGTGTAGCGGAACACCAGCGAGGCCGTCCCGCTGCCCTCGGCATAGTCGGCCTGCTTCGTCGCCGTCCCGATCGTCAGCGCCAACCGCGGCGTCCCGGTAACGGTTACCGGCTCGTCGAACGCCACCGTGGCCGCGATCTCGTCGCCGGCGCGGAAGACCCCGCCCGCGCCCGTCGCGGTCCCGTCGTCCAGCGTTACCCCGGTAACCGTGGGCGGGACCGCCTCCGACGCGCTCCCGTCCACCACGAAGCCGCCGTCGTCGGTGATCGCGTGGTCGCCGAAGCCCGGCGCGGCCGCGTTGTTCGCGGCGTCCACGATGGCCCCGCCGTTCAGGTCGAGCGCCGAGGCGCCGATGCTGACCCCGTTCGGGTCCGTGTCCCCGGTCCTCACCGTGTAGCGGAACACCGGCGAGGTCGTCCCGCTGCCCGAGACATACACCGCCCGGCGGGTCGCCGCGCCGACCCCGATCTCCACCCGCGGAGTCCCGGTTACCGTCACCGCTTCGTCGAACGCGACCGTTACCTCGATCGCGTCCCCGGCGATGAGGATCCCGCCCGCGCCCCGCCCGGTCCCGGACACCTCTACCCCGGTAACCGTCGGCGCGACGGCGTCGGCGGCGGCGCCGTCCACCACGAGGGCGCCGTCGGTGATCGCGTGGCCGCCGAGGTCGAGCGTCGCCGCGTTGTTGGCGGCGTCCACGACGGCCCCGCCGTTCAGCGCGATCTCCGAAGCCCCGATCCCGTTCGCGTCGGCGTCGCCGGCGGCCACGGTGTAGGCGAACTCCAGCGAAGTCGTCCCGCTGCCGGAGACATAACCCGCCTGGCGGGGGGTGGCCGCGCCGATCGTCAGCGCCAACTGCGGCGTCCCGGTAACGGTTACCGGCTCGTCGAACGCGACCGTCGCCCGGATCCCGTCGCCGGCGATGAGGACGCCGTTCGCGCCCTGGGCGCTGCCGGAGAGCGTTACCCCGGTTACCTTCGGCCCGACCCGGTCCGGGGCGGCGCCGTTCACCGCGAGGGCGCCGTCGGTGATCGCGCGGGTTCCGAGGTCGAGCGCCGCGGCGTTCCCCGCGGCGTCCGCCATCGTCCCGCCGTTCAGCGCGAGCGCCGAAGCCCCGACGGAGATCCCGTTCGCGTCGGCGTCGCCGGCGGCCACGGTGTAGGCGAAGACCAGCGAAGCCGTCCCGCTGCCGGAGACATAACCCGCCTGCCGGGTGGCCGCGCCGATGGTCAGCGCCAACTCCGGCGTCCCGGTAACGGTTACCGCCTCGTCGAACGCGACCGTCGCCTCGATCCCGTCGCCGGCGATGAGGACTTCGTTCGCGCCCTGCGGCGCCGGCGCGACCGCCGAAAGGGTTACGCCGGTAACCCTCGGCCCCGCCGCGTCCGCCGCGCCGCCGTCCACCACGAGGTCGCCGTCGGTGATCGCGTGGCCGCCCAGGTCGAGCGCCGCCGCGTTGTTCGCGGCGTCCCAGATCGTCCCGCCGTTCAGCGAAAGCGCCGAGACGCCCACCCCGTTCGCGTCCGAGTCCCCGCTCGCGACGGTGTAGGTGAACACCAGCGAAGCCGTCCCGCTGCCGGAGGCATAACCCGCCTGCCGCGTCACCGACCCGACGGCCAACGCCGCCCGCGGCGTCCCGGTAACCGTGACCGGCTCGTCGAACGCGACCGTTACCACGATGGCGTCCCCGGCCCGGAAGACGCCGCCCGCGCCGGTCCCGGTCCCCGACAGCGTTACTTCGGTAACCACCGGCCCGGCCACATCCGCCGCGCCCCCGTTCACCACGAAGCGGTCGTCGTCGCTGATCGCGTGGCTGCCCAGGCCGAGCGCCGCGTCGCGGTTCCCGTCGTCCCGGATCGCCGCGCCGGCCGGCAGCGTCAGCGCCGAAGCCCCGACGCTCACCCCGTTCGCGTCCGCATCCGCCGACGCCACGGTGTAGGCGAACACCGGCGAAGCCGTCCCGCTGCCCGACGCGTAGGCCGCGTACCGGGTGACGCTCCCGATCAGCAGCGCTGCCCGCGGCGCCCCGGTAACGGTTACCGGCTCGTGGAACTCGACCGTTACTTCGATGGCGTCCCCGGCCCGGAAGACCCCGTTCTCCCCCGTCGCGGTCCCGCCGAGCGAGACGCCGGTCACCGTCGGCGCGGTCACATCCGCCCCGTCCCCGTCCACCGCGAGGCCGCCGTCGCTGATCGCGTGGCCGCCCAGGCCGAGCGCCGCGGCGTTGCCCGCGTCGTCCGCGATCGCCCCGCCGTTCAGGGCGAGCGCGGCCGCGCCGACGCTGACCCCGTTCGCGTCCGTATCCGCCGACGCCACGGTGTAGGTGAACACCAGCGAACTCGTCCCGTTGCCGGAGACATAAGCCGCCTGGCGGGTGGCCGCCCCGATCGTCAGCGCCACCTGCGGCGTCCCGGTAACCGTCACCGGCTCGTCGAACGCGACCGTTACTTCGATGCGGTCGTCCTCGATGAAGACGCCGCCGTCCCCCTGCCGATCCCCGACAGCGTCACGCCGGTAACCACCGGCCCGACCGCATCGGCCGCGCTCCCGTCCACCGGGTAGTCGGCGTGGTTCGCGATCGCGTGGCTGCCGAGGCCGAGCGCCGCGGCGTTCCCCGCGGCGTCCGCGATCGTCCCGTCGTTCAGCGTGAGCGCCGAGCCGCCGACGCCCACCCCGTCCGCGTCCGTGTCCGCCGCCGCCACGGTGTAGGCGAACACCGGCGAAGTCGTCCCGCTGCCCGAGACGAAGGCCGCCTGCCTCGTCGCCGTCCCGATCGTCAGCGCGACCTGCGGGGTCCCGGTAACCGTCACCGGCTCGTCGAACTCGACCGTTACCGCGATCACATCGCCGGCGATGAAGTCGCTCGCGCCCTGCTTGGTCCCGGAGAGCGTTACGCCGGTTACCACCGGCCGGACCACATCCGCCGCGCCGCCGTCCACCACGAGGTCGCCGTCGGTGATCGCGTGGCTGCCCAGGCCGAGCGCCGCGTCGTTCGGCGTCGCCGCGCCGTCCCGGATCGTCCCGCCGTTCAACTTGAGCGCCGATGCGCCGATGCTGATCCCGTTCGCGTCCGTATCCCCGCTCGCGACGGTGTAGCGGAACACCAGCGAACTCGTCCCGCTGCCCGAGCGATACCCCGCCTGCCGGGTAGCCGAGCCGATCGTCAGCGCCAACTGCGGCCTTCCCGTAACGGTCACCGCCTCGCTGAACGACACCGTTGCTTCGATGGCGTCCCCGACCCGGTAAACCCCGCCGGTTCCCGTCGGGGTCCCGTCGTCCAGCGTTACGCCGGCAACCACCGGCGCGACCGCATCCGCCGCGCCGCCGTCCACCACGAGGTCGCCGTCGGTGATCGCGTGGCTGCCCAGATCGACCGTCCCGGCCTCATCCGCGGCCGAGTTGTTCGCGGCGTCCCGGATCGTCCCGCCGTTCAGCGACAGCGCCGAAGCCCCGACGCTGATCCCGTTCGAGTCGGCGTCCGCCGCGGCCACGGTGTAGCGGAACACCAGCGAGGTCGTCCCGCTGCCCGAGCGATACCCCGCCTGCCGGGTCGCCGCGCCGACGGTGAGAGCCAACTGCGGCGCCCCGGTAACCGTGGCCGCCTCATCGAACTCGACGGTAACCACGATCTCGTCGCCGGCGCGGAACACCCCGTTCGCGCCCTGGGCGCTGCCGGAGAGATCGACCCCGCTGACCACCGGGCCGACCGCGTCGGCGGCGGCGCCGTTCACCACGAAGTTCCTGTCGTCGCTGATCGCGTAGCCGCCGAAGTCGCGTTCGGCGGCGTTGGTCGCGGCGTCCGCGATCGCGCCGCCGTTCAGCGCGAGCGCCAGGGCCCCGACGGAGATCCCGTCCGCGTCCGCGTCGCCGCTCGCCACGGTGTAGGCGAACGCCAGTTCGGTCGTCCCGCTGCCCGAGCGGTACGCCGCCTGCCGGGTGGCCGCGCCGACGCCGAGCGCGACCTGCGGCGTCCCGGTAACGGTCACCGGCTCGTCGAAGGCCACGGTTACCGTGATCTCGTCGCCGGCGATGAAGACGCCGTTCGCGCCGTTCGCGCCGTTCGCGCGGCCGGAGAGCGAGACGCCGGTAACCGCCGGGCCGGTCCGGTCGGCCGCCCCGCCGCGCACCGCCGCGTTCGGGTCGTTCGTCACCGCGCGCGGCCCCAGGTCGAGCGCCGCCGCGTTGCCCGAGGCGTCGCGGATCGTCCCGCCGTTCAGCGTGAGCGCCGAGGCGCCGATGCTGATCCCGTCGGAGTCGTCGTCCGTCGCAACCACGGTGTAGCGGAACACCAGCGAGGCCGTCCCGCTGCCCGAGGCGTAGTCCGCCTGCGGGGTGGGGGTGGCGCTGCCGATGGTGAGCGCCAACCGCGGCATCCCGGTAACCGTCGCCGCCTCGTGGAACTCGACCGTTACCTCGATCTCGTCGTCGGCGCGGAAGACGCCGTTCGCGCCCTGGGCGCGGCCGGAGATCGTTACGCCGGTCACCGTCGGCCCGACCCGGTCGGCGGCGGCGCCGTCCACCCTGGCGTCGCCGTCGTTGGTGATCGCCCGGGTTCCGAAACCGAGCGCCGCGTTGTTGCCCGCGGCGTCGCGGATCGTCCCGCCGTGCCGCGCGAGCGCCGCCGCCCCGACGGAGACCCCGTCGGGGTCGGCGTCGGCGGCGGCCACGGTGTAGGCGAACTCCAGCGAGGTCGTCCCGCTGCCCGAGGCGTAGTCCGCCTGCCGGATCGCCGCGCCGATGGTCAGCGCCACCCGCGGCGCCCCGGTAACGGTTACCGGCTCGTCGAACTCGACCGTTACCGCGATCGCGTCGCCGGCGATGAAGACGCCGTTCGCGCCGTTCGGGTGGCCGGAGAGCGAGACTTCTTCCACCGTCGGGCCGGTCGCGTCGGGGGCGTCGCCGTCCACCACCGCGTCGCCGTCGGTGATGGCGTGGCTGCCCAGCGGGACTTCGCCGTTGTCGTCGGCGGCGGAGTTCCCTGCGGCGTCCGCGATCGTCCCGCCGTTCAGCGTGAGCGCCGAAGCCTCGACGCTGACCCCGTTCGCGTCGCGGTCGCCGAGCGCCACGGTGTAGCGGAACACCAGCGAGGTTTCCCCGCTGCCGGAGTCGTAGGCCGCCTGCCGGGCGGCCTCCCCGACGGTGAGCGCGACCTGCGGGGTTCCGGTAACCGCAACGGTCTCGCTGAACTCGACGGTTACCTCGATGGCGTCCCCGGCCCGGAAGACCCCGTTCGCGCCCGTCGCGGTCCCGTCGAGCGAGACGCCGGCAACCACCGGGGGTGCCGCGTCCGCGGCGGCGCCGCGCACCTTGAAGCGGGGGTCGTTCGCGATCGCGTGGCGGCCCAGGTCGAGCGCCGCGGCGTTCGGCGTCGCCGCGCCGTCGAAGATCGTCCCGCCGTTCAGCGCGAGCGCGTCGGCCTCGACGGAGATCCCGTCGGCGTCGGCGTCCCCGGAGACCACGGTGTAGCGGAACACCAGGTCGTCGGTCGCGGGGGTTGCGGCGCTGCGGAGCCGGTCGTACTCCGCCTGGCGGGGGGCCGACCCGATGGTCAGCGCCAACTGCGGGGTTCCGGTAACCGTCACGGTCTCGTTGAACTCGACGGTTACCTCGATGGCGTCCCCGGCCCGGAAGACCCCGTTCGCGCCCGTGGCGGTCCCCGCCGGCGTCACGCCGGTAACCGCCGGCCCGACCACATCCGCCGCGCCGCCGTCCACCGCGAAGTCGGCGTCGTTCGCGATCGCGTGGCTGCCCAAGCCGAGCGCCGCGGCGTTCGGCGTCGCCGCGCCGTCGAAGATCGTCCCGCCGTTCAGCGCGAGCGCGTCGGCCTCGACGGAGATCCCGTCGGCGTCGGCGTCCCCGGAGACCACGGTGTAGCGGAACACCAGCGAGGTTTCCCCGCTGCCGGAGTCGTAGGCCGCCTGCCGGGCGGCCTCCCCGACGGTGAGCGCGACCTGCGGGGTTCCGGTAACCGCAACGGTCTCGCTGAACTCGACGGCCACCTCGATGGCGTCCCCGGCGATGTAGACGCCGTTCGCGCCGTTCGGGTGGCCGGAGAGGGTTACCCCGGTTACCGTCGGCGCGACCGCGTCCGCGGCGGCGCCGTTCACCGGGAAGCCGCCGTCGTTCGCGATCGCGTGGCTGCCCAGGCCGAGCGCCGCGGCGTTCGGCGTCGCCGCGCCGTCCCGGATGGTCCCGCCGTTCAGCGTGAGCGCGGCCGCCGCGACGGAGATCCCGTCGGCGTCGGCGTCGGCGGCGGCCACGGTGTAGCGGAACACCAGCGAAGTCGTCCCGCTGCCGGAGACATAGCGCGCCGGCTTCGGCGTCGACCCGATCGTCAACTCGACCTGCGGGGTTCCGGTAACGGTCGCCGCATCGTCGAACTCGACGGTTACCGCAATCCGGTCCCCGGCGATGAAGACGCCGTTCGCGCCCTGGGCGTTGCCGTCGAGCGTCAGTCCGGTTACCGCCGGCCCGACCCGGTCGTCGGCGCCGCCGTTCACCGGGAAGTCGGCGTCGTCCGCGATCGCGTGGCTGCCCAGGTCGAGCGCCGCGGCGTTCGGCGTCGCCGCGCCGTCGAAGATCGTCCCGCCGTTCAGCGTGAGCGCGGCCGCCGCGACGGAGATCCCGTTCGCGTCCGCGTCCCCGGCAGCCACCGCGTAGCGGAACACCAGCGAGGCCGTCCCGCTGCCCGAGACATAGGCCGCCGGCTTCGGCGTCGACCCGATGGTCAACTCGACCTGCGGCGTTCCGGTAACGGTCACCGGTTCGCTGAACTCGACGGTTGCCTCGAGGGCGTCGCCGGCGCGGAAGACGCCGTTCGCGCCCTGCGGCGCCGGCGCGACCGCCGAGAGGGTCACCCCGGCGACCGTCGGCGCGATGGCGTCGGACGCTCTCCCGTCCACCTCCGCGTCGCCGTCGGTGATGGCGGAGTCGCCGAGGCCGAGCGTCGCCGCGTTGCCGGCGGCGTCCGCGATCGTCCCGCCGTTCAGCGCGAGCGCCGTCGCCGCGACGGAGATCCCGTCCAGGTCGCGGTCGATGCTCACCACGGTGTAGCGGAACACCAGTTCCGCCGTCCCGCTGCCGGAGGCGTAGGCGGCCCGGCGGGTGTTCACGCCGACCGCGAGCGTCACCCGGGGCGTCCCGGTAACCGTTACCTCTTCGTCGAACTCGACGGTTACCTCGATCTCGTCGCCGGCGCGGAAGACGCCGCCCGCGCCGCGCGCCGTCCCGGAGACGGTGACCCCGGTAACCGTCGGCGCGACCACATCCGCCGCCGCCGCGTTCACCACGATGTCGCCGTCGGTGATCGCGTGGCTGCCCAGGTCGAGCGTCGCGTCGTTGCTCGCCGCGTCCCGGATCGTCCCGCCGTTCAGCGTGAGCGCCGCGGCGCCGACGCTCACCCCGTCGGTATCGGTGTCCCCGTTCACCACCGTGTAGGTGAACACCAGCGAGGTCGTCCCGCTGCCGGAGGAGTACTCCGCCCGGCTCGTCCCGCTGGTCAGCGTCAGCGCCAGTTGCGGGGGCCCGCCGGTTTCGCCGACCGTCACCGCCTCGTCGAACTCGACCGTGACTTCGATGGCGTCCCCGACCCGGTAAACCGAACTCGCCCCGGTCGGGGTCCCGCGGAGCGACACGCCGGTAACCACCGGGCCGACCCCGTCGGCGGCGTCGGCGTCGATCTCGATGTCGTTTTCGGTCGTGTCGTAGAGCGCACGACCACTGAACCAGTTGTTCGCGGCATCGGCGAGGTTGCCGCCGCTGGCTACGCTGGGGCCCGTAAACATCCAAACCTCGTCCGCGTCAGCGTCGTTCGCCGCCACCGTATAGGCGAACAGCAGTTCTTTCGTCCCGCTGCCGGAGACATAGGCCGCGTCCCGGTGATATTGGTGTGACTGGTAGGGGGCCATATAGAGCAAGACCCACGCCCTTCCGGTAACCGTTACCGGTTCGTTGAACTCGAACCTGGCCTCGATCACATCGCCTTCGCGGAAGAGCCCGTCGCCATTGTCCTTTCGGCCCTGCGGACGCCCGGAGAGGGTTCGGCGGGTTACCGTCGGCGCGACGGTGTCCTCCAAGTCCCCGTCCACCACCGCGTCGCCGTCGGTGATGGCGTGGCTGCCCAAGTCGAGCGTCGCGTTGTTGTTCGCCGTGTCCGCGATCGTCCCGCCGTTCAGGGTGAGCGCCGAGGCCCCGATGCTGATCCCGTTCGGGTCGTCGTCCGCCCGGACCACGGTGTAGCGGAACACCAGCGAGGCCGTACCGCTGCCGGAGACATAACCCGCCTGGCGGGTGACGCTGCCGATGGTGAGGGCCAACTGCGGCGTTCCGGTGACCGTCGCCGGTCTGCTGAACTCGACCGTCACCTCGAGGGCGTCGCCGGCGATGTACTTGCCCCCCGCGCCCTGCGGGAGACCGGGCTCGACGGTAACGCCGGTAACCGTCGGCCCGGCCGCGGCGGCGGCGCCGTCCACCACCGCGTCGCCGTCGGTGATGGCGTGGCTGCCGAGGCCGAGCGCGGCGGCGTTCGGCGTCGCCGCGCCGTCCACGATCGTCCCGCCGTTCAGCGCGAGCGCGTCGGCCTCGACGGAGATCCCGTTCGCGTCGGCGTCCCCGGCGGCCACGGTGTAGCGGAAGACCAGCGAAGTCGTCCCGCTGCCGGAGGCGTAGTCCGCCTGCTTCGGCGTCGACCCGATGGTCAACTCGACCTGCGGCGTTCCGGTAACCGTCGCCGCCTCGTTGAACTCGACCGTTACCTGCAACACATCGCCGGCGCGGAAGACCCCGTTCACGCCTTGCCCGGTCCCGGACACCGTTACCCCGGTAACCACCGGCCCGACCTCGTCCGGCGCGCCCCCGTCCACCGCGAAGTCCGCGTCGTCGGTGATCGCGTGGCCGCCGAGGCCGAGGGCCGCGGCGTTCCCCGCGGCGTCGCGGACGGTCCCGCCGTTCAGCCCGAGGGCCGAGGCCCCTACGCCGATCCCGTTCGAGTCCCGGTCCCGACCACCACGGTGTAGCGGAACGCCAGCGAAGTCGTCCCGCTGCCGGAGGCGTCGTAGTCCGCGCGCCGGGTGACCCTCCCGATCGTCAGCGCGGCCCGCGGCGCGCCGGTAACGGTCACCGGCTCGTTGAACTCGACCGTTACCTGCAACACATCGCCGGCGATGAAGACGCCGTCGCCCTGCTTGGTCCCGGACAGCGCCACGCCGGTAACCGTCGGCCCCGCCGCGTCCGCCGCGCTCCCGTTCACGCGGAAGTCGGCGTCGTCGCGGACGGCGTGGCTCCCGAGGCCGCGCGCCGCGTCGTTCCCCGCGGCTTCGGGCGTCCCATCGTGGATCTTCCCGCCGTTCAGCCCGAGCGCCGAGGCCCCGATGCTGATCCCGTTCGAGTCCCGGTCCCCGACCGCCACGGTGTAGCGGAAGACCAGCGAAGTCGTCCCGCTGCCGGAGGCGTAGTCCGCCTGCCGGGTGGCGCCGCCGATGGTGAGGGCGACCTGCGGCGTCCCGGTAACCGTTACCGCTTCGTCGAACGCGACGGTTACTTCGATCTCGTCGCCGGCGATGAAGAACCCGCCGGCGCCTTGCGGGTCGCCCCGCTCGATCGTCACGCCGGTGACCGTCGGCTTGACGGCGTCGGGGGCGTCGCCGTCCACTACCGCGTCGCCGTCGGTTACGGCGTGGTCGCCGAGGTCGAGGACGGCGGCGTTCCCCGCGGCGTCCGCGATCGTCCCGCCGTCCGGGTCGAGCGCGTCGGCGGCGACGGAGATCCCGTTCGAGTCCGCGTCCCCGGAGACGACGGTGTAGGAGAACACCAGCGAGGCCGTCCCGCCGCCCGAGACATAGGCCGCCGGCCGGGCCGCCGCGCCGATACCCAGCGTCAACTGCGGCGTCCCGCCCGTCGTCGTCACCGTCACCGGTTCGTTGAACTCGACGGTTACCGTGATCTCGTCGTCTTCGCGGAAGACCCCGTTCGCGCCGTTCGCGCGGCCCCCGATCGTCACGGCGAGGACCGTCGGCGCGTCGTCGTCGGGGGCGGCGAGGGCGTCGCCGTCCACCTTCGCGGCGCCGGCGATGGCGAGGGCGCCGAAGCCGAGCGAGGCCGCGTTGTTCGAGCGGTCCCGGATCGTCCCGCCGTTCAGGGCCAGCGCCCGGTCGCCGATCGCGATGGGGTTCTTCCTCCCGGAGTCGTCGTCCCCGGAGTCGTCCGCCAGGCCCACGGTGTAGCGGAACTCCAGCGAGGTCGTCCCGCTGCCCGAGGCGTAGGCCGCCTGGCGGGTGGAGTTGCCGATCCGGAGCGCCACCTGCGGCGTCCCGCCCGTCGTCGACACCGTCGCCGCCTCGTGGAACTCCACGGTTACCACGATCTCGTCGCCGGCGATGAAGACCTCGTTCGCGCCTCGCCCGTCCCCGTCGAGCGAGACCCCGGTTACCACCGGCCCGACCGCGTCGGCGGCGGCGCCGTTGACCACCGCGTCGTCGTCGTTGCTGATCGCGTGGCGGCCCAGGCCGAGTTCGGCCGCGTTGTTCGCGGCGTCGACGATCGTCCCGCCGTTCAGCGTGAGCGCCGAGGCCTCGACGCTGACCCCGTTCGCGTCCGTGTCGTCGGCGGCCACGGTGTAGCGGAACACCAGCGAGGTCGTCCCGTCGCCCGAGGCGTAGTCCGCCTGCCGGGTGTCCGCCCCGATCCCGAGCGCCAGCCGCGGCGTCCCGGTAACCGTCGCCGCCTCGTCGAACTCCACGGTCGCCTCGATCTCGTCGCCGGCGATGAAGACGCCGCCGGCGCCGTTCGCCTGGCCGGAGAGCGTGACCCCGGCCACCGCCGGCCCGGCGCCGTCGGAGACTTCGCCGTCCACCCGGTAGCCGTCGGCGGCGGTTTTCTCGTAGCGGCCCAGGGAGAGCGCGGCGGCGTTGTCCGCGGCGTCCGCGATCGTCCCGCCGTTCAGCGTGAGCGCGGAGGCCCCGATGCCGATCCCGTCCGGGTCCGTGTCCCCGGAGACCACGGTGTAGCGGAACGCCAGCGAGGAGGCGTAGCGGGGCGTCCGCGAGGAAGTCCCGCCGTCCCCGGCGTCGTAGTCCGCCTGCCGGGTGGCCGTCCCGATCCCGAGCGCCAACCGCGGCCTCCCGGTAACCGTCACGGGCTTGCTGAACTCGACCGTAACCGTGATCCGGTCCCCGGCGCGGAAGACGCCGCCGGCGCCGTTCCCGCGGCCGGAGAGCCTTACCCCGGTAACGAGCGGCGCGACCGGGCGCCCGTCCACCGTCAGGTCGCCGTCGGTGATGGCGTGGGCGCCGAGGCCGCGCGCCGCCGGGTTGAGGGAGGCGTCCGTGAGCGCCCCGCCGTTCAGCGCGGAGACGCCGACGCTGATCCCGTTCGGGTCCCGGTCCGCCGCGGCCACGGTGTAGCGGAACACCAGCGAGTCCGTCCCGCTGCCGGAGACATAGGCCGCCTGCCGGGTGTTCGCGCCGATCCCGAGCGCCACCCGCGGGGTTCCGGTAACCGTTACCTCCTCGTGGAACTCCACGGTTGCCTCGAGGACCGCGCCGGCGAGGAAGGCGCCGTTCGCGGCGCGCGGCGCCGAGTCCGCCCCGGCGAGCGTGAGCCCGGTAACCGTCGGGCCGCGGACATCGGCGGCGCCGCCGTCCACCACCAGGTCGCCGTCGGTTACGGCGTGGACGCCGAGGCCGAGGGAGGCCGCGTTGTTCGCGGCGTCGACGATCGTCCCGCCGTTCAGCGCGAGCGCGTCGGCGGCGATGCTGATCCCGTTCGCGTCCGCGTCGTCGCTGACGACGGCGTAGCGGAACGAAAGCGCCGTCGTCCCGCTGCCGGAGACATAGGCGGCCCGGCGGGTGTTCGCGCCGATGGTGAGGGCGACCTGCGGGGTCCCGGTAACGGTCGCCGGCTCGTGGAACTCGACGGTGACTTCGATGGCGTCCCCGGCGATGAAGACGCCGTTCGCGCCCTGCGGGAGGCCGGGCTCGACGGTAACGCCGGTAACCGTCGGCCCGCTGTCGGCGGCGGCGCCGTCCACCACCGCGTCGCCGTCGGTTACGGCGTAGTCGCCGAGGCCGAGCGCCGCCGCGTTGTCCGCGGCGTCCGCGATCGTCCCGCCGTTCAGGTCGAGCGCCGTGGCCGCGACGGAAATCCCGTTCGCGTCGGCGTCGCCGGCGGCCACGGTGTAGCGGAAGACCAGCGAAGCCGTCCCGCTGCCCGAGGCGTAGCCCGCCTGCCGGGTCGCCGCGCCGATCGTGAGCGTCAACCGCGGCGTTCCGCCCGTCGTCGTAACCGTCACCGGTTCGCTGAACCCGACCGTCGCTTCGATGGCGTCGCCGGCGCGGAAGACCCCGCCGTCGCCGGTCGCGCGGCCGGCGAGGGTCAGCCCGGTTACCGTCGGCGCGACCGTATCCGGCAAGCCGCCGTCCACCACCAGGTCGCCGTCGGTGATGGCGTGGGCGCCGAGGCCGAGCGCCGCGGCGTTCGGGGTCGCCCCGCCGGCCACGATGTCCACGATCGTCCCGTCGTTCAGCGCGAGCGCCGAAGCGCCGACACTGACGCCGTTCGAGTCCGCGTCCGCGGTGACTACCGTGTAGCGGAAGACCAGCGAGGAGGTCCCGCTGCCGGAGGCGTAGTCGGCCTGCCGGGTCTCCGCGCCGATCTCGAGCGCGACCTGCGGGGTCCCGGTAACCGTCACGGTCTCGCTGAACTCGATCGTGACCGCGATCCGGTCGCCGGCGCGGAAGACGCCGTTCGCGCCCTGGCCGGTCCCGGAGAGGGTTACCCCGGTTACCGTCGGCGCGGCATCCGCCGCGCTCCCGTTCACCGCCAAGTCGCCGTCGGTGATGGCGTGGGCGCCGAGGCCGAGCGCCGCGTCGTTGTCGTCGTCGCGGATCGTCCCGCCGTTCCGCCGGAGCGCGGAGGCGCCGACGCTGATCCCGTTGGCGTCCCGGTCGGTCGCGGCCACGGTGTAGCGGAACACCAGCGAGGCCGTCCCGCTGCCCGAGGCGTAGTCCGCCTGCCGGGTGGCCGCGCCGATGGTGAGCGCCAACTGCGGCGTCCCGGTAACCGTTACCGGTTCGCTGAATTCGACCGTCGCCTCGATCGCGTCGCCGGCGCGGAAGACGCCGCCGGCGCCGTTCGCGCGGCCGGAGAGGGTCAGCCCGGTAACCGTCGGCTCGACCACATCCGCCGCGCCGCCGGCCACCACGAGGTCGCCGTCGGTTACGGCGTGGGCGCCGAGGGCGAGCGCGGCCGCGTTGTTCGCGGCGTCGACGATCGTCCCGCCGTTCAGCGCGAGCGCCGTCGCGCCGACGCTGACGCCGTCCGCGTCCCGGTCCCGGACCACCACGGCATAGCGGAAGACCAGTTCGGTCGTCCCGCCGCCGGAGACATACCTCGCCTGCCGGGTGGCCGAGCCGATCCCGAGCGCGACCTGCGGGGTCCCGGTAACCGTTACCGCCTCGCTGAAGGCGACCGTTACCTCGATCGCGTCGCCGGCGCGGAAGACGCCGTTCGCGCCCTGTCCGGTCCCGTCGAGCGTTACCCCGGTAACCGTCGGCCCGACCCGGTCGGCGGCCGCGCCGTCCACCGTGAAGTTCGCGTCGTCGCTGACGGCGCGCTCGCCGAGGCCGAGCGCGGCCGCGTTGCTCGCGGCGTCGCGGATCGTCCCGCCGTTCAGCGTGAGCGCGGCCGCCCCGACGGAGATCCCGTTCGGGTCCGCGTCGGTCGCCGCCACCCGGTAGCGGAACTTCAGCGCCGTCTCGCCGCTGCCGGAGGAGTAGTCCGCCCGGCTCGTCCCGCCGGCGAGGGTGATCACCAACTGCGGCGTCCCGGTAACCGTGACTTCCTCGCTGAACTCCACCGTCGCTTCGATCGCGTCGCCGGCGCGGAAGACGCCGCCCGCGCCCTGCGGCGCCGGCGCGACCGCCGAGAGGCTCACCCCGGTTACCGTCGGCGCGACGGCGTCGGACGCGCTCCCGTCCACCACCGCGTCGCCGTCGGTGATGGCCTCGTCGCCGAGGCCGAGCGCGGCGTCGTTCCCCGCGGCGTCGCGGATGGTCCCGCCGTTCAGGGTGAGAGCGTCGGCCGCGACGGAGATCCCGTCGGAGTCGGCGTCGCGGGCGGCCACCGCGTAGCGGAAGACCAGTTCGGTCGTCCCGCTGCCGGACGCGTAATCCGCCCGCCTGGTGGCCGTTCCGATCGTGAGGGCGGCCCGCGGCGTCCCGCCCGTCGTCGACACCGTCGCCGGCTCGTGGAACTCGACGGTTACCACGATCTCGTCGCCGGCGATGAAGACGCCGTTCGCGCCGCTCCCCCCGTCGGAACTCCCCCCGGAAGAGAGGGTTACGCCGACAACCGCCGGCCCGACCGCGTCGGCGGCGGCGGCGTTGACCACCGCGTCGCCGTCGGTGACGGCGTGCTCGCCGAGGCCGAGCGCGGCCGCGTTGTCCGCGGCGTCCACGATCGTCCCGCCGTTCAGCGTGAGCGCCGTCGCGCCGATGCTGATCCCGTTCGCGTCCGCGTCCCCGGCGGCCACGGTGTAGGAGAACACCAGCGAAGCCGTCCCGCTGCCGGAGGAGTAGTCCGCGCGGCTCGTCCCGCCGGTGAGCGTCAGCGCCAGTTGCGGGGTCCCGCCGGTTTCGTCGACCGTCACCGGCTCGCTGAACTCGACCGTTACCTCGACGGCGTCGCCGGCGATGAAGGCGCCGCTCGCGCCCTGCGCGCGGCCCCCGATCTCCACGCCGGTCACCGTCGGCGCGACGGCGTCGGAGGCGCTCCCGTCCACCTCGAAGTCGGCGTCGTTCGCGATCGCGTGGCGGCCCAGGCCGAGCGCCGCGTCGTTCGGATCCGGTTCGCCCCGCGCGTTCGTCGCGTCGTCCCGGATCGTCCCGGAGTTCAGCGCGAGCGCCGAGGCCCCGACGGAGATCCCGTCCGCGTCCCGGTCCCCGGAGACCACCGCGTAGCGGAAGACCAGCGAAGTCGTCCCGCTGCCGGAGGCGTAGTCCGCCGGCTTCGTCGCCGCGCCGATCCCGAGGGTCAACTGCGGAGTCCCGGTAACCGTTACCGCTTCGTCGAACGCGACGGTCGCCTCGATCTCGTCGCCGGCGATGAAGACCCCGCTCGCGCCGTGTCCGGTCCCGGAGAGCGCGACGCCGGTTACCGCCGGGCCGACCTCGTCCGTGGCGCTCCCGTCCACCCGGAAGCGGGCGTCGTTCGTTATCGCGCGGGTTCCCCCGATGTTGTGGGCCGTCTCGTTCCAATCCAGGTTCGCGGCGTCCACGATCGTCCCGCGGTTCTTCGAGAGCGCCGAGGCCCCGATGCTGATCCCGTCGGGGTCCGTGTCGCCGGCGGCCACGGCGTAGCGGAAGACCAGCGAAGTCCCGCCGCTGCCGGAGGCGTAGGCGGCGTGTCGGGTGGCGGCGCCGACCCGGAGCGCCAACCGCGGGGTCCCGGTAACGGTTACCCGTTCGTTGAACTCGACGGTTACCCGGATCTCGTCGCCGGCGATGAAGACCCCGCCGGCGCCCTGCGGGCGGCCCGGCTCGATCCTCACGCGGGCGACTTCGGGCCCGCCGGCGTCCGCCGCGCCCCCGTCCACCGTGAAGTCGGCGTCGTTCGCGATCGCGTGATCGCCCAGGCCGAGCGCCGCGTCGTGGTTCGCGGCGTCGCGGATCGTCCCGCCGTTCAGGGCGAGCGCGGTCGCCGCGATGCTGATCCCGTCGCGGTCGCGGTCGCGGTTGTCCACGGTGTAGCGGAACACCAGCGAGGCCGTCCCGCTGCCCGAGGAGTAGTCCGCCCGGCTCGTCCCGCTGGTGAGCGTCAGCGCGAGCCGCGGGGTTCCGGTAACGGTTACCGCTTCGTGGAACTCGACGGTCGCCTCGATCACATCGCCGGCGATGAAGAGGCCGGCCCGGCCCCGCCCGCTCCCGGAGAGCGTTACGCCGGTAACCGTCGGGCCCAGGACATCGGTTCCGCCCCCGGCCACTTCGAACCCGGCGGCGTCGGTGATCGCGTGGGCGCCGAGGGACAGCGCCGCGGCGTTGTTCGAGTCGTCGACGATGGTTCCGCCGTCCAGGGTGAGCGCCGCCGTCCCGACGCTCACGCCGTTGTCGTCCGAGTCCGCCCGCGCCACGGTGTAGGAGAACACCAGCGAAGTCCCGCCGCTGCCGGAGACATACCCCGCTTGCCGGGTGTTCGCGCCGACGGTGAGCGCCGCCTGCGGGGTCCCGGTAACCGTGGCCGCCTCGTCGAACTCGACCGTAACCGCCAGGCGGTCGCCGGCGATGAAGACGCCGCTCGCGCCGTTCCCGGTCCCGGAGAGCGCGGCGCCGGTTACCGCCGGGCCGACCTCGTCGGCGGCGCTCCCGTCCACCCGGAAGCCGCGGGCATTCGTTACCGCGCGGGTTCCGAGGCCGAGCGCCGCGTCGTGGGCCGCGGCGTCCCGGATCGTCCCGCCGTTCAGGGTGAGCGCCGAGGCGCCGACGCTGACCCCGTCGGAGTCGGAGTCGCCGGTGACCACGGTGTAGCGGAAGACCAGCGAGCGGGTCCCGCTGCCGGAGGAGTAGTCCGCCGAACGGGTCCTCGCCCCGACGGCGAGCGCCAGCCGCGGGGTTCCGGTAACGGTTACGGGCTCGCTGAACTCGACGGTGAGCGCGATCGCGTCGTCGGCGCGGAAGGTCCCGCCCGCGCCCTGCCCGGTCCCGGAGAGCGTCAGCCCGGTAACCGTCGGCGCGACCGCGTCCGCCGCGCCGCCGTCCACCACCAGGTCGCCGTCGGGGTCGGTAATGGCGTGGCCGCCGAGGCCGAGCGCCGCGGCGTTCCCCGCGGCGTCCAGGATCGTCCCGCCGTTCAGCGCGAGCGCCGAGGCGGCGACGCTGATCCCGTTCGCGTCGGCGTCGGCGGCGGCCACGGTGTAGCGGAACACCAGCGCGGAGTCGCTGCCGGCGGCATGGCCCCCATAGACCGCCTGCCGGGTGGCCGCCCCGATCGTGAGCGCCAACTGCGGCGTCCCGGTAACCGTTACCGGTTCGCTGAACTCGACCTTCGCTTCGATCGGGTCGCCGGCGATGTACTTCTCGTCCGCGCCGTTCGGGTGGCCGGAGAGGGTCAGCCCGGTTACCGTCGGCGCCCCGGCGTCGGCGGCGCTCCCGTCCACCACCGCGTCGCCGTCGGTGACGGCGTGGCTGCCCAGGGCCAGCGCCGCGTCGTTGTTCCCGGCGTCCCGGATGGTCCCGCCGTTCAGCGCGAGCGCGGAGGCGCCGATGCTGATCCCGTCGGCGTCCCGGTCGCCGGCGGCGACGGTGTAGCGGAAGACCGGCGAAGTCGTCCCGCTGCCGGAGGACTCGTAGTCCGCGTAGCGGGTGGCGGCGCCGACGGTGAGGGCGACCCGCGGCGTCCCGGTAACCGTTACCGCCTCGCTGAACGACACGGTTACCGAGATCACATCGTCCTCGATGAAGACCCGGTTTGCGCCCTGGCCGGTCACCGGGAGCGTGAGCCCGGTAACCGTCGGTCGGACCGCGTCGGCGGCGGCGCCGTTCACCACCGCGCCGGAGTCGTTGCTGATCGCGTGGGCGCCCAGGCCGAGCGCGGCGGCGTTCGACGCGGCGTCCGCGATCGTCCCGCCGTTCAGCGCGAGCGCCGAGGTCCCGATGCTGATCCCGTCGGCGTCCCGGTCGCCGCGCGCCACGGTGTAGCGGAAGACCAGGGAAGTCGTCCCGTCGCCGGAGACATAACCGGCGTAGCGGGTGGCCGCGCCGACGGTGAGGGCCAACCGCGGGGTCCCGCCGGTCGTCGTAACCGTTACCGCTTCGCTGAACTCCACCGTTACCGCGATCTCGTCGCCGGCGATGAAGACGCCGTTCGCGCCCTGCGGGTCGCCCGGCTGGATCGTCACGCCGGCAACCGTCGGCCCGATCGTGTCGGCGGCGGCGGCGTCCACCACCGCGTCGCCGTCGGTTACGGCGTGGGCGCCGAGGCCGAGCGCCGCCGCGTTGTTCGCGCCGTCCGCGACGGTCCCGCCGTTCAGCGCGAGCGCGTCGGCGGCGACGCTGATCCCGTTGGAATCCGTGTCCCCGGAGACCACGGTGTAGGTGAACACCAGCGAGGCCGTCCCGCTGCCGGAGGAGTAGTCCGCCTGCTTCGTCCCAGCGTCGATCCCGAGCGCCAACTGCGGCGTCCCGGTAACCGTCACCGGTTCGCTGAACTCGACCGTCGCTTCGATCGCGTCGCCGACGCGGAAGACCCCGCCGTCGCCGGTCGCGCGGCCGGAGAGGGTCAGCCCGGTTACCGTCGGCGCGACCGTATCCGCCAGGCTGCCGTTCACCACCAGGTCGCCGTCGGTGATGGCGTGGACGCCGAGGCCGAGCGCCGCGGCGTTCGGGGTCGCCGCGCCGTCCCGGATCGTCCCGCCGTTCAGCGCGAGCGCGTTGGCGGCGACGCTGATCCCGTTCGAGTCCGCGTCGCCGCTCGCCACGGTGTAGCGGAAGACCAGCGAGGAGGTCCCGCTGCCGGAGTCGTAGTCGGCCTGCTTCGTCGCCGCGCCGATGGTCAGGGCCAACTGCGGCGTCCCGGTAACGGTTACCGGCTCGCTGAACTCGACGGTCGCCTCGATCCGGTCGTCCTCGATGAAGACGCCGCTCGCGCCCCGGCCGGTTCCCGAAAGGGTTACGCCGGTTACCGTCGGCGCGGCATCCGCCGCGCTCCCGTCCACCACCAGGTCGCCGTCGGTGATGGCGTGGGCCCCGAGGCCGAGCGCCGCGGCGTTGTTCACGGCGTCCGCGATCGTCCCGGAGTTCAGCGCCAGCGCCGAGGCGCCGACGCCGACCCCGTTCGCGTCCGAATCGCCGGAGACCACCGCGTAGCGGAAAGCGAGCGAAGCCGTCCCGCTGCCGGAGGCGTAATCGGCCTGGCGCGTCGCCGCGCCGACGGCGAGGGCGACCTGCGGGGTCCCGGTAACCGTCACGGGTTCGCTGAAGTCGATCGTGACCACGATCGCGTCCCCGGCGATGAAGACGCCGTTCGCGCCCCGGCCGGCTCCCGAAAGCGCGACCCCGGTAACCGTCGGCGCGGTCGTGTCCGTCCCGTCGCCGTCCACCCGGAGGGCGCGGCCGACGCCGGCCGCGCTCCCGCCGAGGGCGAGCGCGGCGTCGTTGCCGAACAGGTCGCGGATGGTCCCGCCGTTCAGCGCGAGCGCCGAGGCGGAGAGGCCGATCCCGTCCGTGTCGTCGTCATCGGCGACCACGGTGTAGCGGAACACCAGCGAAGCCGAGCCGCGGCCGGAGTCGTAGTCGGCGTAGCGGGTGGTGGATCCGATCGTCAGCGCAACCCGCGGCGAGCCGACCACATACACCGTTTCGTCGAACTCCACGGTTACCGAGACCTTGTCGCCGTTGTCGCCGGCCCTGAGGGCCCGCCCGGAGACCTCGACCCCGGAGGCGTCCACCCCGGAGACCGCCACGCGGACGACCGCCGGCCCCCGGACATCGGGCGCGGCGCCGTTCACCCGGAAGTTCCGGTCGCCGGTGACCGCCAGCCCGGCGAGGGACAGCGCCGCGGCGTTCGGGGTCGCCGCGCCGTCGGCGATCGTGCCGTCGTTCAGCGCGAGCGCCGAGGCGGAGATGCCGATCCCGTCGGAGTCCCGGTCGCCCCGCGCCACGGTGTAGCGGAACACCAGCGCGGTCGTCCCGGTGCCGGAGGCGTAACCCGCCTGCCGGGTGGCCGATCCGACGGTGAGCGCCAACTGCGGGGTCCCGGTAACCGTTACCGCCTCGTCGAACAGCAGCGTTACCGAGATCGCGTCGCCCTCGACGAAGACGCCGCCCGCGCCCTGGCCGGTCCCCGACAGCGCCAGCGCGGAGACCGTCGGGGCGACCGTGTCGAGGGCGCCGCCGTTGACCACCAGGTCGCCGTCGGTGATGGCGTGGGCGCCGAGGCCGAGCGCGGCGGCGTTCGGGGTCGGGGTCGCGTCGTCCGCGATCGTCCCGCCGTTCAGCGCGAGCGCGGAGGCGCCGACGGAGACCCCGTTCGGGTCCGTATCCCCGGCGGCCACGGTGTAGCGGAAGACCAGCGAGGAGGTCCCGCTGCCGGAGGCGTAGTCCGCCTGCCGGGTGAGGAGCCCGACGGTGAGCGCGGCCTGCGGCGTCCCGGTAACCGTTACCGGCTCGCTGAACTCGACGGTAACGGTGATCGCGTCGCCGGCGATGAAGACGCCGCTCGCGCCCCGCCCGTTCCCCGACAGCGAGACGCCGGAGACCGTCGGCGCGGTGGCGTCCGAGGCGCTCCCGTCCACCCGGAAACCGGCGGGCGGCGACACCGGCAGGGAGGCCTCCGCCGAAGGCCGGTTGCCGGCGCGGTCCGCGATCGCCCAGCCGGTCCCCGACCAGGGGAGCGCCGCCGTCAGCGACCCGGCGGAGTACGAATCCACCGACCGGACGGTGTAGCGGTAGGTCAGCGTCTTCGAGCCCGAACCGGACTCGTAGCGCGCCTGCCGGACATCCCAGGCGCGGCCGGGGAAGGCCAGTTTGAAGAACGGCGTCCCGCCGCCGGCCACCGTTACCGGCTCGGAGAACTCCACCTTCCACTCGATCGAGTCGCCGGCGACGAAGACGCCGTCCGCGCCCTGCCCGCCGGTCCCGCCGGGAGTCGCCCGCAGGGCCCGGGGCGGGGTGAGGTCGGGGAGGCGCCCGTCCACCCGGAAGGCGCGGTCGCCGGCGAAGGCGTAAGTCCCGAGGGAGAGCGCCGCGTCGTTCGGCGTCGCCGCGGCGTCCCGGATCGTCCCGCCGTTCAGCGCGAGCGCCGAAGCGCCGATGCTGATCCCGTTCGAGTCCCGGTCCGCGGCGACCACCGTGTAGCGGAAGACCGGCGAGGAGGTCCCGCTGCCGGAGGCGTAGTCGGCGTGGCGGGTGTTCGCCCCGATGCCGAGCGCGACCCGCGGCGTTCCGGTAACCGTCACCGGCTCGCTGAACTCGACGGTTACCTCGATCGCGTCGCCGGCGGTATGGACGCCGTTCGCGCCCTGCGGCGTTCCCGAGACGGAGAGGCCGACAACCGTCGGCGCGACCGTGTCCGCGAGCGCCCCGTTCACCACCAGGTCGCCGTCGGTGATGGCGTGGGCGCCGAGGCCGAGCGCCGCGGCGTTCGGCGTCGCCGCGCCGTCCCGGATCGTCCCGCCGTTCAGCGCGAGCGCGTCGGCGGCGACGCTGATCCCGTTCGAGTCCGCGTCGCCGCTCGCCACGGTGTAGCGGAAGACCGGCGAGGAGGTCCCGCTGCCGGAGGCGTAGTCGGCCTGCCGGGTGGCGGTCCCGATCCCGAGCGCGACCTGCGGCGTCCCGGTAACCGTTACCGGTTCGCTGAACTCGACGGTTACCTCGATCGCGTCGCCGGCGACGAAGACGCCGCTCGCGCCCTGCGCGGCCCCCGACAGCGCTACCCCGGTAACCGTCGGGGACGCGCGGTCCGCCGCCGACCCGTTCACCACCAGGTCGCCGTCGGTGACGGCGTGGGCGCCGAGGTCGAGCGCCGCGGTGTTGCTCGCGGCGTCCACGATCGTCCCGCCGTTCAGCGAGAGCGCGTCGGCGGCGACGGAAACCCCGTTCGGGTCGGCGTCGGCGGAGACCACCGCATAGCGGAACGAGAGCGAAGTCGTCCCGCTGCCGGAGGCGTAGTCGGCCCGGCGCGCGGCGGACCCGATCCCGAGCGCCAACTGCGGCGTCCCGGTAACCGTTACCGGTTCGCTGAACTCCACGGCGGCGACGATCGCGTCGCCGGCGATGAAGACGCCGCCCGCGCCCTCCGCGCTGCCGGAGAGGGTCAGCCCGGCCACCGTCGGCGCCGTCCCGTCGGTCCCGGCGCCGTCCACCGTCAGGTTCGCGTCGTTCGCGAAGGCGTGCCTGATGAGGTTGAGCGTCGCGGCGCCGTCGGTGTCGCCGATCGTCCCGGAGTTCAACTGCAGCGCGTTGGCCGCGATGCTGATCCCGTCCGAGTCGGAGTCGGCCGCGACCACGGTGTAGCGGAAGACCAGGACGGTCGTGCCGCTGCCGGAGACATAGGAGGCGTACCGGGTGGCCGTCCCGACGGTCATCGCCACCCGCGGCGTACCGGTAACCGTCGCCGGCTGGGTGAAGGTGACCCGGACTTCGATCGCGTCGCCCGCGAGGAAGGCGCCGCCCGCGCCCCGGCCGGTCGCCGGGACTTCCAGCCCGAAGACCCACGGGGCGCCGGCGTCCCCGTCCACCACATGGTCCCCGTCGGCAACCGTGTGCCCGGTGAGGTCGAGGTTCACGCCGAGGCCGCCCGCGGTGATCGTCCCGCCGTTCAACTCGAGCGCCGACGCCCCGATGCTGAGGCCGTTCGCGTCCTCGTCCGCCGGTTGCACGGTGTAGGTGAACCAGACGAAGCCGCCGTGGCTGGAGTAGGCGGCGTAGCGGGTCTCGGTCCCGATGGTGAGCGCCAGCCGCGGCGTCCCGGTTACCGCGTACGGCGTACTGCTGAAGCGGAGGAGGACCCGGAGTTCGTCGCCGGAGGTCAGGACGCCGCCCGGGCCGCTGGCGCCCGAGGAAAAGTTCAACGAGGTAACCGTCGGCGCGTTCGACGCCGCCGGCGCGTCGCCGTCCACCTCGAAGTGGGCTTCGTCGGTCACGGCGAAGACGCCGAGGGAGAGCGCCGCGTCGTTGGCGGTGTCCCGGATCGTCCCTTCGTTCAGCGTGAGCGCGTCGGCGGCGACGGTGATCCCGTTCGCGTCCTCGTCGCCGGGGCCCACGGTGTAGCGGAACACCAGGGCCGTCGTCCCGCTGCCGGAGGCGTAGGCCGCCTGCCGGGTGTCGCCGCCGACGGTGAAGGCGACCTGCGGCGCCCCGGTAACCGTTACCCGTTCGCTGAAGGTGACGGTCGCGGTGAGGGTGTCGCCGGCGCGGAAGACCCCGTTCGCGGCGGTCCCGGTCCCCGAAAGCGCGAAGCGGGCGACCTCCGGGATGCTGGCGTCGGCGGCGCTCCCGTCCACCGTGAAGGAGGCGTCGTCGTCGAGGGCGTGGGTTCCGAGGGCGAGCGCCGCGTCGTTGGCCGAGGCGTCGCGGATCGTCCCGCCGTTCAGCCCGAGCGCCGAGGCGCCGACGCCGACCCCGTCGGAGTCGGAGTCGCCGGAGACCACCGCGTAGCGGAAGACCAGCGAAGTCGTCCCGCTGCCGGAGACATACCCCGCCTGCTTCGCCGCCGCGCCGATCGTCAGCGCCAACTGCGGCGTCCCGGTAACCGTCGCCGCTTCGTCGAAGGTGACGGTCGCCTCGATCCGGTCCCCGGCGACGAAGACGCCGTTCGCGCCCTGCCCGGTTCCCGAAAGCGAGACCCCGGTAACCGCCGGGCCGACGGCATCGGCCCGCGCCGGCTGCACGACCCAGAAGCCGGAAACCACCGCGTGCGTCCCGAGGTCCGTCGCGGCGGCGTTGCCCGCGGCGTCGGCGATCGTCCCGCCGTTCGGCGCGAGGGCCGAGGCGCCGATGACCAGGTCGCCGTAGGGATCCGCGGCCACTACGGTGTGGCGGAACGAAAGCGAAGTCCCGCCGCTGCCCGAGACATACCCGGCCTGCCGGGTCGCGGGGGTCCCGGTCCCGATGGTGAGCGCCAACTGCGGGGTCCCGCCGGTCGTCGTAACCGTTACCGGCTCGCTGAACTCCACGGTAACGATGATCTCGTCGCCGGTGATGAAGACGGGGAGGCCGGCGAGCCGGCCCTGCGCGACCTCGGCGATGGCGAGGCCGGTAACCGTCGGCGGGGCCCCGTCCGCCGCCGACCCGTTCACCGTGAAGCCGGAGTCGTTCGTTACCGCGCGCGTTCCGAGGCCGAGCGCGGCGGCGTTCCCCGCGCGGTCCGCGACGGCGCCGCCGTTCAGCGCGAGCGCCGAAGCGCCGACGGAGATCCCGTCGGGGTCGTCATCCGCGGAAACCACGGTGTAGCGGAACGAAAGCGAGGTCGTCCCGCTGCCGGAGGCGTAGTCCGCGTGGCGGGTGGCCGCGCCGACGGTGAGCGCGAGGCGCGGGGCGCCGCCGGTCGTCGTAACCGTTACCGGCTCGCTGAACTCGACCGTTACCCCGATCGCGTCGCCGGCGATGAAGACGCCGTTCGCGCCCTGGGCGCTGCCGGAGAGCGTTACCCCGGCCACCGTCGGGACCACGAGGTCCGCCGCCGACCCGTCCACCCGGAAGGCGAGGTCGTTGCTGATCGCATGCGTCCCGAGGCCGAGCGCGGCGGCGTTGCCCGCGCCGTCCGCGATCGTCCCGGAGTTCAACCCGAGCGCGCCGACGCTGACCCCGCTCGGGTCGGAGTCGCCGGCGGCCACCGAGTAGCGGAAGAGCAGGGAAGCCGTCCCGCTGCCGGAGACATACCCGGCGGGGCGGGTGTCCGCGGCCCCGCCGACGGTGAACACCGCCTGCGGGGTTCCGGTAACGGTCACGGTCTCGCTGAACTCGACGGTGAGGTCGATCGCGTCGCCGGCGACGAAGACTCCGGCCGCGCCGCTCCCGCTCCCCGAGAGCGCGGCGCCGGTAACCGTCGGGGCGACGGTGTCCGCCAGGTCCCCGTCCACCACGGCGTCTTCGTCGTTCGCCACCGCGTGGGCGCCGAGGCCGAGCACGGCGGCGTTCCCGGCGCGGTCCTCGATGACGCCGTCGTTCAGCGCCAGCGCCGAAGCGCCGACGGAGATCCCGTCGGAGTCGTCATCCGCAGAAACCACGGTGTAGCGGAACGCCAGCGAGGTCGTCCCGCTGCCGGAGGCGTAGGCCGCCTGCCGGGCGTTGGCCCCGACGGTGATCTCCACCTGCGGCGAAGGGGTAACCACCACCGCTTCGTCGAACTCCACGGTTACCACCAGGTCGTCGCCGGCGATGAAGACGCCGTTCGCGCCCTGGGCGCTGCCGGAGACCGTTACCCCGGTAACCGTCGGCTCGGTGGCGTCGCTCGCGCTCCCGTCCACCTCGAAGGCGGCGGCGTCGGTTACCGCGTGGGCGCCCAGGTCGAGCAGGGCGTCGTTCCCCGCGGCGTCGCGGACGGTCCCGCCGTTCAGGCCCAGCGCGTTCGCCGCGATGGAGATCCCGTCGGCGTCGGCGTCGCCGCTCGCCACGGTGTAACGGAACACCGGCGAGGAGGTCCCGCTGCCGGACGCATACCCGGCGTACCGGGTGTTCGTCCCGACGGTGAGCGCCGCCCGCGGCGTCCCGGTAACCGTTACCGCCTCGTGGAACTCGACGGTTACCTCGATCGCGTCCCCGGCGATGAAGACGCCGTTCGCGCCGCGCCCTTCGCCGGAGACCGTGAGTCCGGTAACCGTCGGGCGCGCCTCGTCGGCGGCGCCGCCCCTCACCACGAAGGCGGCGTCGTTCGCTATCGCGCGGGTTCCGAGGGAGAGCGGCGCGGCGTTGTTCGCCGCGTCCGCGATCGCCCCGCCGTCGAGGGCGAGCGCGGAGACGCCGATCCCGTTGGCGTGGTCGCCGGCGGCCACGGTGTAGCGGAAGGTGAGCGAAGCCGTCCCGCTGCCGGAGACATAGCCGGCCGGCCGGGTCGCCGCGCCGACGGTGAGCGTTGCCTGCGGGGTCCCGGTAACCGTCGCCGCCTCGTGGAACTCGACGGTTACCTCGATGGTGTCGCCGGCGATGAAGACGCCGCGCGCGCCGTTCGGCGTCCCGGAGAGCGAGAGGCCGGTAACCGAGGGCCCGATCGCGTCGGTGGCCGCGCCGTTCAGGACGAAGTTCGCGTCGTCGGGGAACGCGTGCGTCCCCAGGGCGAGCGCCGCGGCGTTCCCCGCGGCGTCCCGGATCGTCCCGCCGTTCAGGCCGAGCGCGTCGTTGGCGAGGCCGAGCCCGTTCGCGTCCACATCCGCCGCTACCACGGTGTAGCGGAACACCAGGGAACTCGTCCCGCCGCCCGAATCCAGGTCCGCCAAACGGGAGACGGAGGCGATGGCCAACTTGATCTGCGGGCTGCCGGTAACGGTTACCGTTTCGCTGAACTCGACTTCGACGGTGATCCGGTCCCCCGCCCGGAAGACGCCGTTCGCGCCGTTCCCCACGCCGGACAGGGAGACCCCGGCCACCGTCGGCGCCACGGTGTCCGCCGCGCTGCCGTCCACCACGGCGTCGCCATCGGTGATGGCGTGGTCGCCGAGGCCGAGCGAGGCGGCGTTCCCCGCGGCGTCCACGATGGTCCCGCCGTTCAGGGCCAGCGCGAAGGCGCCGACGCCGAGGCCGTTCCGGTCCCGGTCGCCGGAGACCACCCGGTAGCGGAACGCCAGCGAGCGCGTCCCGCTGCCGGAGTCGTAGGCCGCCGCGCGCGTCCCGCTCCGGAGGGTGAGCGCCAGTTGCGGGGCGCCGGTGACCGTTACGGTCTCGTCGAAGTCCACGGTTACCTCGACTTCGTCGCCGGCGATGAAGACCCCGTTCGCGCCGCGGGCCACGCCGGAGACCGTTACCCCGGAGACCTTCGGTCCGCGGGTATCGGTTCCGCCGCCGTCCACCGCGAAGTCGGCGGCGTTCGCGACGGCGAACGAGCCGAGGCCGAGCGCCGCGGCGTTCCCCGCGCCGTCGGCGACGGTCCCGCCGTTCAGGGCCAGCGCCGAGGCGGAGAGGCCGATCCCGTCGGCGTCGGCGTCGCCGGAGGCGACGACATAGCGGAAGACCGGCGCGGCCGTCCCGCTGCCGGAGGCGTACGCCGCGTAGCGGGTGGCGGTCCCGACGGTCAGGGCCACCCGCGGGGTCCCGCCGGTCGTCGTAACCGTTACCGCTTCGCTGAACTCGACGGCGATCCGGATCGCGTCGCCGGCGATGAAGACGCCGTTCGCGCCCTGCCCGGTTCCGGAGAGGGTCACCGCGGCAACCGTCGGCGCGACCGCGTCGGAGGCGTTGCCGTGCACGCCGAAGCCGGCGGCGTTCGCCACCGCGTGGGCGCCGAGGCCCAGCGAGGCGGCGTTCCCCGCCCGGTCCGCGATCGCCCCGCCGTGCAGGCCGAGCGCCGAGGCGCCGACGCCGATCCCGTTCGAGTCCTCGTGCTGCGACTGCACCTCGTAGCGGAACACCAGGTCGGCGCCGCTCGATTCCGAGGCGGAATACGAGGCGAAAGTGGAACCGCTCGCGAGGGTGATCGCGAGGGCCGGGCCCCCGGGAACGGAGGTAACGGTTACCGGCTCCGAGAAACGGACCCGGATCCGGACCGCATCCCCGGCGCGGAAGACGCCGTTCGGACCCTGCCCGGTCCCCGAGAGCGAGACCCCGGTTACCGTCGGCGCGACCGCGTCCGCCGCGCTCCCGTCCACCACCAGGTCGCCGTCGGTGATCGCGTGGGGCCCGAGGTCGAGCGCCGCGGCGCGGCCCGCGCCGCCCGCGATGCTCCCGCCGTTCAGCGAGAGCGCCGAGGCGCCGACGGAGACCCCGTCCGCGTCCCGGTCCCCGGCGGCCACCGCGTAGCGGAAGACCAGCGAGGTCGTCCCGCTGCCGGAGACATACCCGGCTCGGCGGGTGGCCGGCCCGATGGTCAGCGCCACCTGCGGGGTCCCGGTAACCGTCGCCGCCCGGTCGAACTCCACGGTTACCGCGATCCCGTCGCCGGCGCGGAAGACGCCGTTCGCGCCCTGCGGGTCGCCGGAGAGCGTTACGCCGGTAACCGCCGGCCCCACCGCGGCGGCGGCGCCGTTGACCCGGAAGTCGGGGTCGTTCGCGAAGGCGCGGGTTCCGAGGTCGAGCGCCGCGTCGTGGGGCGTCGCCGCGCCGTCCCGGATCGTCCCGCCGTTCAGCGTGAGCGCCGAGGCGCCGACGGAGATGCCGTCGAGGTCGGCGTCCGCCGCGACCACGGTGTAGCGGAAGACGAGCGAGGCGGTCCCGCTGCCGGAGGCATACCCCGCCTGCCGGGTGTTCGCGCCGATCGTGATCGCCGCCCGCGGCGTCCCGGTAACGGTTACCGCTTCGTCGAAGTCCACGGTTACTTCGAGGACATCGCCGGCGATGAAGACGCCGGCCGCGCCGCGCCCCGCGCCGGAGACCGCGAGCCCGGCCACCGCCGGCGAGCGGACATCGGCGCCGCCGCCGCTGACCTTGAAGTCGGCGTCGGCGGTGAACGCATGGTTCGTGAGGCCGAGCCCGGCGAGGTGCCCCGCAGCGTCCCGGATCGTCCCGCCGTTCAGCGCGAGCGCCGAGGCGCCGATGCCGATCCCGTCGTTGTCGGCGTCGCCGGAGACCACGGTGTAGCGGAACCGCAGCGAGGAGGTCCCGCTGCCGGAGACATACGCCGCCTGGCGGGTGTTCGCGCCGACGGTGAGCGCCACCCGCGGCGTTCCGGTAACGGTTGCCGGCTCGTGGAACTCGACGATTGCCTCGATGGGGTCGCCGGCGATGAAGACGCCGTTCGCGCCCTGCCCGGTCCCGGAGAGCGAAAGGCCGGCGACGAGCGGGCCGAAGGCGTCGGGGGCGGCGCCGTTCACCGGGCGCAACTCGTCGGTTACCGCGTGCGCTCCGAGGTCGAGGGCGGCGGCGTTCCCCGCGGCGTCCCGGATCGTCCCGCCGTTCAGCGCGAGCGCCGAGGCGCCGACGGAGATCCCGTCGGGGTCGGAGTCCGCCTGGGCCACCGCGTAGGTGAACCGCAGCGAGGCCGTCCCGCTGCCCGAGCGGTAGTCCGCCGGCCGGGTGTTCGCTCCGATCGTGAGCGCGGTCTGCGGCGTCCCGGTAACGAACACGGTGTCGTCGAAAGTGATCGTTACCGCGATCTCGTCGCCGGCGCCGAAGACTTGCCGGCCGGCCCAGGCGTCGCCGTGGCCGGCGACCTCGACCCCGGTAACCGTCGGGGCGACCGCGTCGGCGGCGGCGCCGTCCACCCGAAAGTCGGCGGCGTTCGCGATCGCGTGGGCGCCGAGGCCGAGCGCCGCGTCGTTCGGCGCCGGGTCGCCCTGCGCGTCGGTCGCGTCGTCCCGGATCGTCCCGCCGTTCAGCCGGAGCGCCGAGGCGCCGACGCCGATCCCGTCGGCGTCCCGGTCGCCGGCGGCCACGGTGTAGCGGAAGACCAGCGAGCGCCCGCCGCTGCCGGAGGAGGCGTAGTCCGCCCGGCGGGTGTCCGCCCCGACGGTGAGGGCGGCCTGCGGGGTCCCGGTAACGGTCACCGGCTCGTGGAACTCGACCGTTACTTCGAGGAGGTCGCCGGCGATGAAGACGCCGCCCGCGCCCTGCGCCCGGCCCGAAAGGGTTACCCCGACGACCGTCGGCGCGACCGCGTCGGCGCCGTCGCCGTCGATCCGGAAGTCGGCGGCGTCGGTGATGTCGTAGGGGCCCGCGGCGAACGACGGGGCGTTGCCGGCGGCGTCCGCGATCGTCGCGCTCCCCAGACTGATCCCGAACGGGCTCACGCCGATCCCGTTCGAGTCCAGGTCGAGGGCGCCCACCGTGTGGCGGAACACCAGGGAGGTCGTCCCGCTGCCGGAGACCGGGTCGGCGAACTGGTCGCCGGAGGCGATGTGGAACACCAACAGCGGGGTTCCGGTAACCGTTACCGGCTCGTCGAACTCGAGGACCGCTTCGATCCGGTCGCCGGCGATGAAGACGCCGTTCGCGCCGTTGCCGGTTCCCCGCAGGGAGAGGCCGGTAACCCTCGGCGCGACCCGGTCGGCGGCGGCGCCGTCCACCGGGAAGGCGGCGGCGTTCGCCACCGCGTGGGCGCCGAGGCCGGTCTCGGCGGCGTTGCCGCCGGCGTCCACGATCCGCCCGCCGGCCAGCGTGAGCGCCGAAACCGGGACGGAGATCCCGTCGGGGTCGGTGTCCCCGCCGGCCACGGCGTAGCGGAAGACCAACTCCGCCGAGCCGCTGCCGGAGGCGTAGTCCGCCCGGCGGGTCGCCGAGCCGACGACGAGCGCCAACTGCGGGGTCCCGGTAACCGTTACCGGCTCGCTGAAGGTGACCGTGGCTTCGATGGCGTCGCCTTCGATGTAGGCGCCGTTCGCGCCCTGCGGCGCCGGGGCCGCCCCGGCGAGCGCGAGCCCGGTAACCGTCGGCGCCACCGAGTCGCGGGCGCTCCCGTCCACCGCCGGGCCGCCGTCGGTTACCGCGTGGTCGCCGAGGCCGATCTCGGCGGCGTTGCCGGCGGCGTCCTCGACGGTCCCGCCGTTCAGGCCCAGCGCGTCGGCGGCGACGGAGATCCCGTTCGCGTCGGCGTCGGCGGCGCCCACGGTGTAGCGGAAGACCGCCTCGTCCGTCCCGCTGCCGGAGGAATACTCCGCGTAGCGGGTGGCCGTCCCGACGGCGAGCGCCAGCCGCGGAATCCCGGTAACCGTTACCGGCTCGTCGAACGCGACGGTTACCCCGATCGCGTCCCCGGCGATGAAGACGCCGTTCGCGCCGCGCGCCACGCCGGAAACCGTTACCCCGGTAACCGCCGGCGCGCGGACATCGGCGGCGCCGCCGTCCACCGGGAAGGCGGCGTCGTTCGCCACGGCGTGGGTTCCGAGGCCGAGCGCGGCCGCGTTGCCCGAACCGTCGGCGATCGTCCCGCCGTTCAGCGCGAGCGCCGAAGCCCCGACGGAGATCCCGTCGGCGTCGGCGTCGCCGGCCGCCACCAGGTAGCGGAACACCGGCGAGTCGGTCCCGCCGCCGAGCGCGTAGTCGGCGTAGCGGGTGGCCGTCCCGATGGTCAGCGCCACCCGCGGCGTCCCGGTAACCGTTACCGCTTCGTGGAACTCGACGGTTACCTCGAGGGCGTCGCCGGCCACGAAGACGCCGCCCGCGCCCTGCGGCCGGCCGGAGAGCGAGACCCCGGTAACCGTCGGCTCGATGCGGTCGGCCCCGCTCCCGTCCATCCGGAAGCCGCGGTCGTAGGAATGCCGGTCGGTAACCGCGTGGTCGCCGAGGTCGAGCGCGGCGTCGTTGCCGGCGGCGTCGACGATCGTCCCGCCGTTCAGCGTGAGCGCCGAGGCGCCGATGCCGATCCCGTCGGTGTCCCGGTCGAACGACTGCACCCGGTAGCGGAACACCGGCGCCCCGTCCCCGAGGCCCGGGACATAGGCCGCCGCCCGGGTCCCGTTGCCGACGGAGAGCGACAACTGCGGGGTTCCGGTAACGGTTACCGCTTCGCTGAACTCCACCGTTACGAAGATCTCGTCGCCGGCGATGAACATCGCGCCGATCGCGCCGTTGGCGATGCCGGAGAGCGAGACCCCGGTAACCGTCGGGCCCACCGTGTCCGGGGCGCTCCCGTCCACCGTGACCTCCCCGTCGGTGATCGCGTGGGCGCCGAGGCCGAGGGCCGCGGCGTTGCCGGCGGCGTCGGCGATCGATCCGCCGGCCGGGGTCAGCGCCGGGGCGGCGACGGAGATCCCGTCCGGGTCGGCGTCCTCGGCGACGACGGCGTAGCGGAAGACCAGCGAGGCCGAGCCGCTGCCGGAGACATACCCGGCCGGCCGGGTGTTCGCCCCGATCGCGAGGGCCAACTCCGGCGTCCCGGTAACGGTCACGGTCTCGCTGAACTCGACCGTCGCTTCGACGGCGTCGCCGGCGAGGAAGACCCGTTCGCGCCGCGCGGCGCCGGGGCGACCCCGGCGAGCGAGAGCCCGGTAACCGTCGGCGCCACCGCGTCCGCCGCCGACCCGTCCACCGTGAAGGCGGCGTCGTCGGTGATGGCGTGACTCCCGAGGCCGAGCGACGCCGGGTTCCGCCTTGGCGAGGCGTCCCGGATCGTCCCGCCGTTCAGGGTGAGCGCCGAGGCCCAGACGCTGATCCCGTCGGAGTCCGCGTCGCCGGAGGCCACGGTGTAGCGGAAGACCAGCGAAGTCGTCCCGCTGCCGGAGACATACCCCGCCTGCCGGACGGCGCTCCAGATGGTGAGGGCCACCTGCGGGGTCCCGGTAACCGTGGCCGCTTCGTCGAACTCGACGGTTACCTCGATCTCGTCGCCGGCGATGAAGACGCCGTTCGCGCCCTCGGCGGCCCCGGCGAGCGAGACGCCGGTAACCGCCGGGCCGAGCGCGTCCGGGAAGTTCCCGGCCACGAGCGCCGCGCCGTCGTCGGTTACGGCGCGGGTTCCGAGGCCGAGCGCGGCGGCGTTGCCGTTGGCGTCCCGGATCGTCCCGCCGTTCAGCGCGAGCGCCGAGGCCCCGACGCTGATCCCGTTCGGGTCGTGGTCCGCGCTCACCACCGTGTAGCCGAACACCAGGGCGGTCGTCCCGCTGCCGGAGAGAAGGTCCGCCTGCCGGGTGTTCGCGCCGATGGTGAGCGCCAACTGCGGCGTCCCGGTAACCGTCACCGTTTCGCTGAACTCGACGGTGACGCGGATCTCGTCCCCGCCGACGAAGTAGCCGCCCTGGACGCCCTGCTTCCGGCCCGAGATCGTTACCCCGGTAACCGTCGGCGCGACCGCTTCCGTCGCGTCGTGGGCCACCGCCGCGCCGCCGTCGGTGATCGCGTGCCGGCCGAGGCCCAGCGCGGCGGGGTGGGCGAGGGCCGAGCGGTCCACGATGTTCCCGCCGTTCAGCGAGAGCGCCGAGGCGCCGATGCTGATCCCGTCCGGGTCGGAGTCGGGGGCGGCCACGGTGTAGCGGAAGACCAGCGAAGCCGTCCCGCTGCCGGAGGCGTAGCCGGCGTGGCGGGTCCCGGCGCCGATCTCGAGCGCCAGGCGCGGCGCGCGGAGGACCGCCACCGGCTCGCTGAACTCCACGGTTACCTCGATCGCGTCCCCGGCGATGAAGACGCCCTGCGGGCCGCTGGCCGCCCCGCCGACGGTTACGGCGACGACCGACGGGGCGACCACATCCACGCCGTCCCCGTCCACCGTGAAGTCGGGGTCGTCGTCGAGCCGGCGGGTTCCGAGGCCGAGCGCCGCGTCGTTCCCCGCGTCGTCCCGGATCGTCCCGCCGGCCAGCGAGAGCGCGCTGGCCGGGACGCTGACGCCGTCGGCGTCCTCGTCGGAGGCGGACACCGCGGCGCGGAAGACCAGCGAGCGGGTCCCGCTGCCGGAGGCGTAGGCCGCCGGCGACAGGAGGCCGACGAGCGCCAACTCCGGGGTCCCGGTAACCGTTACCGGCTCGTCGAAGTCCACGGTGGCCGCGATCTCGTCCCCGGCGAGGAAGTCGCCGCCCGGGCCCTGCCCGTCGCCGGAGAGCGCCACCCCGACGACCGTCGGCCCCACCTCGTCGGCGGCGGCCGCGTCCACCGGGAAGCCGGGGTCGTCGGTGATCGCGCGGGTTCCGAGGCCGAGCGCGGCGGCGTTCCCCGCGGCGTCCCGGATCGTCCCGCCGGCCAGCCCGAGCGCCGAGGCGGGGACCGAGACGCCGTTCGCGTCCGAGTCGCCGGAGGCCACCGTGTAGCGGAAGACCAGCGAGCGCGTTTCGCTGCCGGAGACATACGCCGCCTGCCGGGTGGCCGCGCCGATCTCGAGCCCCACCCGCGGCGTCCCGGTAACGATCACTTCCTCGCTGAAGGTGAGCGTCGCCCGGATCCCGTCGCCGGCGACGAAGACGCCGCCCGCGCCCTGCGGCGCCGGGGCGGCGGCGGAGAGGGCCACCCCGGTAACCGTCGGCGCGACCCGGTCCGCCAGGTTCCCGGCCACCGCGAAGCCCGCGGCGTCCGCCGCCGCGTGGGCGCCGAGGCCGAGCGCGGCGTCGTTGCCGGCGGCGTCCCGGATCGTCCCGCCGTTCAACCCGAGCGCCGAAGCCGGGACGGAGATCCCGTCGGGGTCGGAGTCCCCGGCGGCCACGGCGTAGCGGAAGACCAGCGAAGTCGTCTCGCTGCCGGAGTGGTAGTTCGCGCGGCGGGCGGCGCTCCCGATCCCGATCTCCAGTTGCGGGGTCCCGGTAACCGCCGCCGCTTCGTCGAAGGCGACCGTCGCCTCGATCACATCGCCGGCGAGGAAGACGCCGTCCGGGCCGCGCCCCTCCCCGGCCAGGGTCAGCCCGGTTACCGCCGGCCCCCGCGCGTCGGCGGCGCCGCCGTTCACCCGGAAACCGGCCAGGGCCTGGTCCTCGTTGCCGAAGATCTGGGGCTGGTTGTTGGCGCGGTCCGTGAAATTGGCGCTGGAGACCCCGAGCCGAATCCGCCCGCCGGCATACCGGTCGGCCGACTGCACCACCTGGCGGAAGCGGAACAGGGCCGTGTCCGACCCGGAGAGGTACGGCGCCCGTCGGACGGGGCTGCCGCTGGTCGGCATTTGGATCTGGAGGTCCGGCCGGGCGATCGTCTTGCGGACCGGCTCGTCGAACCGGACTTCCCAGACGATCACATCGCCGGCGATGAAGACGCCGCCGGCGCCCGAGGGGATCCCGGTGGGAGTGACGAGGACCGCCTTCGGCCGGCGGGTGTCCCGGGCGCCGCCGTTCAGCCGGAAGTCCGGGTCGTTCCTCACCGCGTGCGCCCCGAGTTCGAGCGCCGCCGCGTTGTTCGCCAGGTCGCGGATCAGCCCGGCGTTCCGGGTCAGCGCCGAGGCGGCGACGGTGAGCCCGTCGCTGTCCCGGTCGGCGGCCCCCACGGTGTAGCGGAACCGCAGCGTCGGCGTCCCGCCGCCGGAGCGGTAGTCCGCCTGGCGGGTGCTCCAGCCCACGGTGAGCGCCAACTGCGGCGGCCCGCTGACCGTTACCGGCTCGCTGAAGGTGACCGCCACCTCGATGGCCTCGCCGGCGCGGTAGAGGCCGGCCCCGGCCTGCGGCGCCGGCGGGACCCCGGCGAGTTCGAGCCGGGTGACCGTCGGGGCGGTCCCGTCCCGGGCGGTCCCGTCCACCTTCGGGCCGCCGTCCGGGAAGGCGTGGACGCCCAGGTCGAGCGAGGCGGCGTCGCCGCCGGCGTCCGCGATGGTCCCGCCGTTCAGCGTCAGCGCCGAGGCGCCGACGCCGATCCCGTCCGGGTCCCGGTCGTCCGCCGCCACGGTGTAGCGGAAGACCGGCGAAGCGGTCCCGCCGCCGGAGGACTCGTAGTCCGCCTGCCGGGTGGCCGCGCCGATCGTCAGGGCCAACTGCGGCGTCCCGGTAACCGTTACCGCCGAGTCGAAGTCCACGGTCGCCTCGATCACATCGCCGGCGAGGAGGACCCCGCCCGGCCCGCGCCCGGCCCCGGAGACGGTTACCCCGGTTACCGCCGGGGCGCGGCGGTCGGCGGCGGCGCCGTTCACCCGGAAGTCGGCGTCGTTCGCCGCCGCGTGCGCCCCGAGCGAGAGCGCGGCGGCGTTCGGCGTCCCCACCAGCGCCCCCGAGATGTCCAGGATCGTCCCGCCGTTCAGCGCGAGCGCCGAAGCGCCGAAGCCGACCCCGTCCGCATCGAGGTCGCCGGCCGCCACCAGGTAGCGGAACGAGAGCGAGGAGGTCCCGCTGCCGGAGGCGTAGTCCGCCTGCCGGGTGGCCGCGCCGACGGCGAGGGCGACCTGCGGGACGCCGGTAACCGCCACCGGCTGGTCGAAGTCCACGGTTACCCCGAGGGCGTCGCCGGCGATGAAGACGCCGTTCGCGCCCTGCCCGGTCCCCGAGAGCGCCGCCCCGACCACCGCCGGCGCCACCGCGTCCGCCGCCGCCCCGTTCACCGGGAAGGCGGCGGCGTTCGCCACCGCGTGGGCCCCGAGGCCGAGCGCGGCGCCGCCGCCGGCGGCGTCCCGGATGGCGCCGCCGTTCAGGGTGAGCGCCGAGGCGCCGACGCCGATCCCGTCCGCGTCCGAGTCCCCGGCCGCCACCGCGTAGCGGAAGACCGCCGTGGTCGTCCCGCTGCCGGAGACATACCGGGCGTACCGGGTGGCGCTGCCGATGGTGAGCGCCGCGCGCGGGCGCCCGGCGACGGTTACCGGCTCGCTGAAGGCGACGGCGACCCGGATCACCTGGCCGGCGATGTAGGTCCCGCCGGCGCCCTGCGGCGCGCCGTCGGCGGAGAGGGTGAGGCCGGTTACCGAGGCTTCGGCGCTCACCGCGAAGGCGCCGTCGGCGGCGATCGCGTGGGCGCCGAGGCCGAGCGCGGCGGCGTTGCCCGAGGCGTCCCGGATGGTCCCGCCGTTCAGCGAGAGCGCCGAGGCCGGGACGCTCACGCCGTCCGGGTCGGAGTCCCCGCTCGCCACGGTGTAGCGGAAGACCAGCGAAGTCGTCCCGCCGCCGGAGACATACCGGGCGTGGCGGGTGGCGGCGCCGACGGCGAGGGCGACCACCGGGGTCCCGGTAACGGTCGCCTCCTCGTGGAAGTCCACGGTTACGGTGAGGAGGTCGCCGGCCCGGAAGACCCCGTCCCGGCCGCTCCCGGTCCCGGACAGCGCCGCGCCGGTGACCCGGGGCGCGGCCACATCCGAGCCGTCCCCGTCCACGGTGAACGGCGACGAAGAGAGGTTGCTGTCGAGGAAGAGGGAGGCGTTGCCGGCGCGGTCCTCGATGGCCGACAGGTGTATGCGGAGGCCCAGGTTCCCGCCGGAGTACTCGTCGCCCGCCGCCACTTCGTAGCGGTAGCGGAGCAGGGTCGAACCCGACCCCGAGGCGTAGGTCGCGGTCCTCTTGTTCGCCTCCGAGCGGGCGCCGAAGTACAGGTCGATGGTCGGCGTCCCCGTAACCGTCACCGGCTCCGTGAACCGGACCTCCCAGGTGATCACATCGCCGGCGATGAAGGCGCCGCCCGCGCCGGAGCCGGTCCCGGTCGGGGTTACGGAAACGATCCCCGGCGGGGTCCCGTCGGCGGCGGCCGCGCCGTCCACCCGGGCGGCGGCGTGGTTCGCCACCGCCTGCGTCCCGAGGCCCGGCGTGGCGGCGCCGGTGGCCGGGTTCCGGATCGTCCCGCCGGCCAGGGTGAGCGCGGTCGCCGCGATGCCGATCCCGTCGGCGTCCCGGTCCGCCGCCGCCACGGTGTAGCGGAACGCCAGCGCGGTCGTCCCGCTGCCGGAGGCGTAGTCCGCCTGCCGGGTGGCCGCGCCGACGGTGAGGGCCAGTTGCGGGGTCCCGGTAACCGTCACCGCCTGGCTGAACTCGACCGTTACTTCGATCCGGTCGTTCTCCCGGAACACCCCGCCGGCGCCGGTGGGGCGGCCCCCGATCGCGAGGCCGGTGACCATCGGCCGGACCGCCGGGGCGGCGCTCCCGTCCACCGCCGCGTCCCCGTCGCTGACCGCGTGGGCGCCGAGGTCGAGCGCGGCGGCGTTCTCGCCGTTCGCGGCGTCGGCGATCGTCCCGCCGTTCAGGGTCAGCGCCGAAGCCCCGATGCTGATCCCGTCGGCGTCCCGGTCGGCCCGCGCCACCCGGTAGCGGAAGGAGAGCGAAGCGGTCCCGCTGCCCGAGCGGTAGTCCGCCTGCCGGAGGGCGCTCCCGACCGCGATCCCGACCTGCGGGATCCCGGTAACGGTTACCGCTTCGCTGAACGCCACGGCCACCTCGATCCGGTCGCCGGCGACGAAGACCCCGTTCTCGCCCCGCGCCGCGCCGGAGACCGTTACCCCGGTTACGAAGGCCGGCGAGGCGTCGGCGCCGTCCCCGTCCACCGCGAAGCCGGCGGCGTCTTCGATCGCGTGGGCGCCGAGGGCCAGGGCCGCCGCGTTGGGCGCCGCCGCGCCGTCGGTGATCCTCCCGCCGTTCAGCGCGAGCGAGGAGACGGAGACCCCGTCGGGGTCGGAGTCGCCGGCGGCCACGGTGTAGCGGAAGACCAGCGAAGTCGTCCCGCTGCCGGAGGCGTAGGCCGCCGGCCGGGTGTGCGCCCCGACCGCGAGCGCCGCCTGCGGCATCCCGGTAACGGTTACCGCCTCGTCGAACGCGACGGTTACCTCGATCCGGTCGCCGGCGATGAAAGCGCCGTTCGCGCCCTGCCCGGTCCCGGAGAGCGCCGCGCCGACCACCGCCGGCGCGACCGCGTCGGCGGCGGCGGCGTCCACCGTCAGGTCGCCGTCGGTGATCGCGCGGGTTCCGAGGCCGAGCGCGGCGTCGTTCCCCGAAGCGTCCTCGATGTCCCCGCCGTTCAGCGTGAGCGCGGAGGCGCCGACGGAGATCCCGTCGGGGTCGGAGTCGCCGGCGGCCACGGTGTAGGCGAAGACCAGCGCGGAGGTCCCGCTGCCGGACGCGTAGTCCGCCTGCCGGGTGGCCGCGCCGATCCCGAGCGCCAGCCGGGGCGTCCCGGTAACGGTTACCGGCTCGTGGAACTCGACCGTCGCCTCGATCCGGTCGCCGACCCGGAAGTGCGCCGCGCCCTGGCGGCGGCCGCCGAGGGTCAGGCCGGTAACCGTCGGCCCCCGGGTGTCGGCGCCGTCGCCGTCCACCACCAGGTCGCCGTCGGTGACCGCGTGGTCGCCGAGGCCGAGCGCGGCGGCGTTCCCCGCGGCGTCGGCGATGGTCCCCTCGTTCAGCGAGAGCGCCGAAGCGGCCACGCTGATCCCGTTCGCGTCGTCGTCGGCGGTTACCACGGTGTAGCGGAAGACCGCCGAAGCGGTCCCGCTGCCGGAGGCGTAGTCGGCCTGGCGGGTCTCCCCGCCCACCCCGAGCGCGAGGCGCGGCGTCCCGGTAACGGTTACCGGTTCGTCGAAGGTGACCGTCGCCTCGATCCCGTCGCCGGCGATGAAGACGCCGCCCGCCCCCGAGCCGGTCCCGGAGAGGGCGAAGCCGGAGACGGCGGGGGAGACCAGGTCGCCGGGAATGATGAAGTCCGGGTCGGCGGCGGGGGCGTGGCCTCGCAGGTAGATGGACCCGTCCCGGCCGGCGGCGTCCCTCAGCCGGCCGCCGTTCCGGTCGATCCAGTCCTCGACGCCGACCCCGTCGTCGTCGGCGTCGCCGACGGCCACGGTGTAACGGAAGGTGACCGAAGCCGTCCCGCTGCCGGAGGCGTAGTCCGCGAGGCGGCGCTCCCCGCCGATGCTGAGCCGCCCCCGGGGCGCGCCGGTAACCGTTACCGGCTCGTGCCAGGTAACGGTCAGCGAGATCACATCGCCGGGGAGGAAGACCCCGTTCGCGCCCGACCCGGTTCCCGAGAGCGAGGCCGCGAGCACCCTCGGCTCGACGCTGTCGGGCCAGGTCCCCCGCACCGGGTAGCCCCTCCTCGCGGTTCCCAGGCCGAGCGCCGCGGCGTTCCCGGAGGCGTCGACGATGCTCCCGCCGTTCAGGGTCAGCGCGGAAGCGCCGACGACGACGGCGGACGGAGCCTCGTGGCTCGCCTCCACGGTGTAGGCGAAGGAGAGCGAGTCGGTCCCGCTGCCCGAGGCATGGACCGCCTGCGCGGCGCCGCCCTGCAGGGTCACTTCCAGTTGCGGCGAGCCGGTGACGGTTACCGGTTCGTCGAACGCGACCGTGATGGTCATGACATCGCCGGCGATGAAGACCCGGCCGCCCCCGGAGTTGCCGATCCCGCTGAAGGAGACGCCGGTTACCGTCGGCCCGGCGACATCGGTGACGCTCCCGTCCACCACCGCCCCGCCGGCGGCGGCCGCGTGGGCGCCGAGGCCGATCTCCGCGGCGTTCCCGGAGGCGTCGGCGATGCTCCCGCCGTTCAGCGAGAGCGCCGAGGCGCCGACGGCGAGCCCGTCCGGGTCGGCGTCGGCGGCGGCCACGGTGTAGCGGAAGACCGCCGAGGCGGTCCCGCTGCCGGAGGCGTAGTCCGCGTGGCGGGTGGCGCTCCCGATGACCAGCGCCACCCGCGGCGTCCCGGTAACCACCGCCGCTTCGTGGAACTCCACGGTCACCTCGATGGCGTCCCCGGCGATGAAGACCCCGTTCGCGCCGCTGGCCGCGCCGCCGACCGTTACCCCGGTAACCGTCGGGCCGACCACATCGGCCGCCGACCCGTCCACCGGGAAGTCGGCGGGGTCGAGGATCTCGTGGGCCCCGAAGCCGAGCGCCGCCGCGTTGCCCGCGGCGTCCCGGATCGTCCCGCCGTTCAGCAGGAGCGCCGAGGCGCCGACGCTGACCCCGTTCCGGTCGCGGTCCCCGGAGACCGCGGCGTAGCGGAAGACCAGCGAAGCGGTCCCGCTGCCGGAGGCGTAGGCGGCGTACCGGGTCGCCGACCCCACCCACAGCGCCACGCTCGGCGGCCCGGCGACCGTAACCGGCTCGTCGAAGTCCACCCGGACCTCGATGGCGTCGCCGGCGATGAAGACGCCGTTCGCGCCGTTCCCCCGGCCGGCGAGCGCCACCCCGGTTACCGCCGGGCCGCGGGCGTCCGCGCCGGGCCCGTCCACCCGGAAGCGGCGGTCGTCCACCACCTCGTGGGCGCCGAAGTCGACGACGGTGGAGGTGGAAGCGCCCCCGGGGGCGTTGCCGGCGGCGTCGAGGACGCTCCCGCCGTTCAGCCGGAGCGCGAATCTCTGGATGCTCGGCGTGGAAGTCCGGTCGCCGGCGACGACGGTGTAGGCGAACACCGCGAAGTCGGCGCCCGACTCCGCCGCCGAGTACGGGGCGAGGCGGGTCGTCCCGAGGACCATTTGGAGGAACGGGGCGCCGGTAATCGTTACCGGCTCCGAGAACCGCACCCGCGCGCGGAGCACATCCCCGGCGATGAAGGCGCCCCCGGCGCCCTGGCCCCGCCCGAAGAAGGCCACCCCGGTAACCGTCGGCCGGGTGGTGTCGCGCCCGTCCCCGTCCACCCTGAAGTTCGCGTCGTCGGCGACCGCGTGGGCGCCGAGGTCCGGCGCCGCCGCATTCCCGGCGGCGTCGGCGATCGTCCCGCCGACCGGGGCCAGCGCCCCGTCGCCGACGGATATCCCGTCCGCGTCCTCGTCGGCCCGGCCGACCGTATAGCGGAAGACCAGCCGGCGGGGGCCGTCGCGCGCCCGGAAGACCGCCGGCCGGGAGGCGCTGCCCACGGTGAGCGCCAGTTGCGGCGACCCGGTAACCGTTACCGCTTCGTCGAATTCCACCGTCGCCTCGATGAAGTCGTCGGCGAGGTAGGTCGTCCCGCCGGCGCCCCGCCCGGAACCGGAGAGGGTCAGGCCGGTAACCGCCGGCCCCCGGCGGTCCGCGCCGCCGCCGTCCACCCGGAGCCCGGCGAGTTCGTGGGTCCCGCCGGTCCGGCCGGCGGCGTTCCCGGCGGCGTCCTCGATCCGGTCGGCGGCGGTGAGCCACAGCGCGTCGGTGATCGCCCCGCCGGAGTAGCGGTCGGCGGCCTGCACGGCGTAGCGGAAGCGCAGGAGCGTCGAGCCCGAGCCGGAGAGGTAGGCCGCGGACCGCTCCGGGGCGCCGGAGGCGAAGTGGAACCGGTACTCCGGCGAGCCGGCGACCGTCGCCGCCTCGTCGAACCGGATCTCCCAGACGATCTCCTCGCCGGCGATGAGGGCGCCCCCCTCGCCCGACCCGGTCCCGACCGGGGTCTTCGAGGTCATGCCCGGGCCCCGGGTGTCCGCCGCCGCCCCGGCCACCCGGAAGTTCGCGTCGTTCGCCACCGCGTTCGTCCCGAGGCCGAGGACCGCCGCGTTGCCGGCGGGGTCGGCGATCGACCCGCCGTTCAGCGAGAGCGCCGAGGCGCCGAGGGAGAGCCCGTCGGCGTCGGCGTCGGCGGAGGCCACCGCGTAGGTGAAGGTCAGCGAGCGCGAGCCGCCGCCGGCGGCGTAGTCCGCCTGCCGGGCGGCGCTGCCGACGGTGAGGGCCGCCTGCGGGGTCCCGGTTACCGAGACGGTCTCGCTGAACGCGACGGTTACCGTGATCCGCTGCCCTTGCCGGTAGGCCCGGTTCGCGCCGGAGCGGCCCTGCGGCGGGCCGCTGCCGGAGAGCGAGACCCCGGTAACCGTCGGCCGGATGGTGTCCGTCGCGCGCCCGTCCACCTCCGGGCCGCCGCTTTCGAGGGCGTGGGCGCCGAGGCCCAGCACGGCGGCGTTCCCGGCGGCGTTCCCGCCGGCGTTCCCGCCGGCGTTCCCGCCGACCCCGCCGGCGTTCCCGGCGACCCCGCCGCCGTTCCCGCCGACCCCGCCGGCGTTCCCGCCGGCCTCGACGATCGTCCCGCCGTTCAGCGCCAGCGCCGAGGGGCCGACCCGGATCCCGTCCGGGGCCCGGTCCCCCATCGCCACGGTGTAGCGGAAGACCAGCGAAGTCGTCCCGCTGCCGAGCGCGTAGGCCGCCTGGCGGGCGGCCGCCCCCATCTCCAGCGCCACCCGGGGCGCCCCGGTAACGGTTACCGCCCGGTCGAACTCCAGGGTCACTTCGATCACATCGTCCACCACGAAGACGCCGTTCGCGCCCCGCGCCTCGCCGCCGAGCGAGACGCCGACGATCCGGGGCCGGGCGGTCTCGTCGGCGGCGCCGCCGTCCACCGCCGGGCCGCCGGCGGTTACGGCGTGGCTGCCGAGGCCGAGCGCGGCGGGGTGGGCGGCGGCGGAGCGGTCGAGGATGGTCCCGCCGTTCAACCGGAGCGCCGAGGCGCCGAGGGTGATCCCGTCCGGGGCCCGGTCCCCGGCGGCGACGGTGTAGCGGAAGACCGGCGACCTCGTCCCGCCGCCGGCGGCGTAGTCCGCGTAGCGGGTGGCCGCGCCGATGGAGACCGCCGCCTGCGGGGTCCCGGTAACCGCCACCGGCTCGCTGAAGTCCACGGTTACCGAGAGGACATCGCCGGCGATGAGCGCGCCGCGCGCGCCGCGCCCCGCGCCGGAGAGCGTTACGCCGGTAACCGTCGGGGCGACCGCGTCGGCGGCGGCGCCGTCCACCCGGAAGCCGGCGGCGTTCGTTATGGCGTGGGCGCCGAGGCCCAGCGGCGCGGCGTTCCCCGCCGGGTCGGCGACGGACCCGCCGTTCCGCCGGAGCGCGGCGGGGACGACGGAGATGCCGTCCCGGTCCTCGTCGCCGGCGGCCACCGTGTAGCGGAAGACCAGCGCGGTCGTCCCGCTGCCGGAGGCGTAGTCCGCGTAGCGGACGGCGGTCCCGATGGAGAGCGCCGCCTGCGGCGTCCCGGTAACCGTTACCGCTTCGGTGAAGGTGACTTCGGCTTCGATTTCGTCGCCGGCGATGAAGACGCCGCCCGCGCCCTGGGCGCTTCCCCGGAGGGCGAGGCCGGTAACCGTCGGGACGGCGGCGTCGGCGACCGAGCCGTCCACCCGGAAGGCGGCGGCGTCGGTTACCGCGTGGTCGCCGAGGTCGAGCAGGGCCGGGCGGCCCGAGCGGTCGGCGATCCGCCCGCCGTTCAGCGAGAGCGCCGAGGCGCCGACGGAGAGGCCGTCCGGGTCGGCGTCGCCGGCGGCCACGGCGTAGCGGAAGACCAGCGAAGAGGTCCCGCTGCCGGAGGCGAAGTCCGCCGGCCGGGCGGAGGACCCGATCCCGAGCGTCAACTGCGGGAGCCCGGTAACGGTTACCGGCCCGCTGAAGTCCACGGTCGCTTCGACGAGGTCGCCGGCGATGAGGAGGCCGCCGGCGCCCCGGGGCGCCGCCGCCGCCCGGAGGGCGAGCCCGGTTACCGCCGCCTCGGCCGCCCCCGGCCCGTCCACCACCGCCTCGCCGTCGGCGACGGCGTGGGGCCCGAGGTCGAGCGAAGCGGCGTTGCCGTCGGCGTCGCCGATGCTCCCGCCGTTCAGCGCGAGGGCGTCGGCGGCGACGGAGACCCCGTCCGGGTCGGCGTCGGAGGCGGCGACGAGGTAGGCGAAGACCAGCGAGGAGGTCCCGCTGCCGGAGGCGTAGTTCGCGTGGCGGACGGCGCTCCCGATCCCGAGCGCCACCCGCGGCGTCCCGCCGACCGTTACCGGGCGGTTGAAGGCCACGGTTACCTCGAGCCGGTCGCCGGCGATGAAGACGCCGCTCCCGCCGCCGGCTTCGCCGCCGACGGTTACCCCGGCAACCGCTTCGGCCACCACATCCGCGGCCGCGCCGTTGACCACGATGCGTTCGAGGTCGTTGACCGTGGAGCCCAGGCCGAGAGTCGCGGCGTTGTTCGCGCCGTCCGCGATCGTCCCGCCGTTCAGGGAAATCGCGGTGGAATCGGCGGAGATCCCGTCCGCATCGGCGTCCGTCGCCGCCACGGTGTAGCGGAACACCAACGAATCCGTCGCGCTGCCGGAGACATACGCCGCCTGGCGGAGGTCTTGGCCGATGGCGAGCGCGAACTGCGGCGTCCCGGTAACGACTACCGGTTCGCGGAACTCGACGGTTACCTCGATCTCGTCGCCGGCGACGAACACCCCGCCCGCGCCGTGCCCCCTTCCCGACAGCGAGACATCGACGGCGTCGGGGGCGCGGACATCGGCGCCCCCGCCGTTCACCTCCCGCCCCCTGGTGGTTCTCGGGGACCGGTTTCTGGCGTCGTTGCCGCCGGCGTCGCGGATGGAGGCGCCCGGCGGGAACACGAAGGCGGGGTTGACCACCCGAAGCGTGGCGATCGAGTCCGTCGGCTGCACCGTGTAGCGGAAGACCAGCGCGGTCGCGCCCGAACCCGAGTGGTAGTCCATGTTGACGAGGTTGGTGCGGAGTTGCGGCGTCCCGACGACCGTCACCGGCTCGTCGAAGGTGATCTCGAAAACGACCGCATCCCCGGCGATGAGAGACCCGTCCGCACCCTCGCCGGGTTGCGTGACCAACCCGGTCTGCGGTCTCGGACCGACCGCATCCGCCCCGCTGCCGTTCACCACATAGTCGCCGTCGTCGGTGACGGTGTGTTCCGCGGGGATCCGCAGGTCGGCCGCCTGCCCGGCGCTCCCGGTGATGGCGCCGCCGTTCAGGGTCAGGGCGGAGGCCCCGACGCTGACCCCGTTCGGGTCGGCGTCCGCCGCCTGCACCGTGTAGGAGAAAGTGAGGCCGTCGAATCCCGAGTTCGAGGCGTCGTAGGCGGCCTGCCGCGTGTCGGCGCCGACGGCGAGCGCCAACTGCGGCGCTCCCGAGACCGTGATCGCCGAGTCGAAGTCCACCTGCACCCGGATCACATCCCCGGCGATGAAGGAGTCGCCCGCCCCCTGACCGGTCTGGAACCCGAGCATCGTCAGGTCGCTGACCACCGGGGCGCGGGCGGCGGCGCCGTTCACGATGAAGTCGGCGGCGGCGGCGACGGCGTGGGGCCCGAAGCCCAGCGCGGCGGCGACGCTCCCGGCGCCGGCGATCGTCCCGCCGTTCAGGGCCAGCGCGGAGGCGCCGACGGAGACCCCGTCGGCGTCCCGGTCCGCCGAGACCACGGTGTAGCGGAAGACCAGCGAGGCGGTCCCGCTGCCGGAGGCGTAGGCCGCCTGGCGGGTGTTCGCGCCGACGGTGAGCGCCACCTGCGGCGTCCCGGTAACCGTTACCGGCTGGGAGTAGTCCACGGTTACCGAGATCGCGTCCCCGGCGCGGAAGACCCGGTTCCCGCCGGTCCCGCTGCCCGAGAGCGCCACCCCGGTAACCTGCGCGGCGACGGCCCCGTCCACCACGATGTCGGGGTCGTTCGCGACGGCGTGGTCGGCCAGCGCGTTCTCCAGGGTGACGGAGGTGTGCCGCCGGTTCCCGGCGTCGGCGATCGTCCCGCCGTTCAGGGCGAGGGCCGAAGCGCCCACGCCGATCCCGTTCACATCGGAGTCCGCCGCCGCCACCGTGTAGCGGAAGACCAGCGAAGTCGTCCCGCTGCCCGAGGAGTAGGCCGCCTGCCGGGTGGTCGCCCCGATCACCAGCGCCAACTGCGGCGTCCCGGTAACCGTCGCCGCCTCGTGGAACTCGAGGGTGGCCACGATCGCGTCCCCGGCGATGAACACCCCGCCGGGGCCGTTCGCGGTCCCGGAGAGGGTGAGCCCGGTAACCGCCGGGGGCCGCCGGTCGTTCCGGGCGCCGGAGTAGATGATGAAACCGCGGTATTGCGGCCGGACCAGCGTTCCCAGGCCGAGCGCCGCGGCGTTGTTCGCGCCGTCCCGGATCGTCCCGCCGTTCAGGGTCAGCGCCGAAGAAGCGATGCCGATCCCGTTGTGGTCCAGGTCCGAGGAGCCCACGGTGTAGCGGAACTCCGGGGTCGTCGTCCCGCTGCCGGAGGAATAGTCCGCCTGCCGGGTCGCCGAGCCGACGGTGAGCGCCACCTGCGGCGTCCCGGTAACCGTCACCTCCTCGTCGAACTCGACCTCGACGACGATCACATCCCCCTGGGTGAAGGTCCCGCCCTCCTCGCTTCCCTCCCCGATTCCCGAGACGGTCACCCCGGCCACCGTCGGCGGCCGGGCGTCGGTCCCGTCCCCGTCCACCGCGATCTCGCCGTCGGTGATCGCGTGGGAACCCAGCCGCCGGTCGGCGTCGTTGCCCCCCCGGTCGCGGATCGTCCCGCCGTTCAGGTCGAGCGCGCTCGCCCCGATCCCGTTCGCGTCCTCGTCCCCGGAGGCCACGGTATAGACGAACTCGTGCGTCCGGCGGCGGCCGGTGGCGCTCACCCAGGCGGCGTGGCGGGTGGCGGCGGCCCCGGCCCCCACGGTCAGCGCCAGCCGGGGCGACCCGGTTACCGCCACCGGCTCGGAGAAGGTGACCGTCGCCCGGATGCGGTCGCCGGCGATGAGCGCCCCGCCGGCGCCGTTCCCCGGGCCGTCGGAGGCCAGCGCCAGCCCGGCCACCTTCGCCGCCCGGGTGTCGGCGCCGTCGCCGTCCACCACCTGCAGGCCGAAGGTGGAGCCGCCGTCCCGCAGGGCGTTCTGGCCGCTGTCCACGATCCTCCCGCCGTTCAGCCGGAACTTCGGGTCGGCCAGGCGCAGTTCGGTCGTGGCGTCCGCGGTCTGCACCTCGTAGCGGAACCGGAGCATCGCGGTCTCGTCGCCGGAGGCGTAGTCGGCGTAGCGGGCGCCGCCGATGGTCAGCGCCAACTGCGGATAGAGCGATGTCCCCCGGCTGATGAAGACCGGCTGGGTGGTCTCGACCACGAACTCGATGACATCCCCGGCGATGAAGGCCCGGTTCGCGTCGGTCCCCCCGTTGGCCGCGCCGCCCCAGGTGATGGTCCTGATTTCCGCCGGGTCGGCGTCCCCGGCGTCGCCGTCCACCTTGAAGGCGGGGTCGTCGGAAACCGCGTGGTCTCCCAGGTCGAGCGCGGCGGCGTTGCCGGCGGCGTCGGCGAGCGCCGCGCCCGAGAGGTCGTGCCCGGTGGCCGGGATGCTGATCCCGTTCGCGTCCTCGGTGTTGTAGTAGCCCACCTGGTAGCGGAAGACCAACTCCCTCGTCCCGCTGCCCGACTGGTACACCGCCCGGTAGGCCCGCGTCCCGACCATGACGGTGAGCCGCGGCTGTCCGGTAACCGTCACCGGCTCGTGGAACTCGACGGTGATCCGGATCCGGTCCCGGTCGATATAGACCCCGTCCGCGCCCTGCGGCGCCGGCTCGACCTTCGCCAGCGACACCCCGACCACCTTCGGGGCGACGGTGTCCGTCCCGCCCCCGGCGACCGCGTAGCCGGCCTGGTCGGGGAGGGCGTGGCTGCCGAGGCCGAGGACCGCCGCGTTCCCGGCGTCGTCGGCGATCGATCCGCCGTTCAGCGTGAGCGCCGAAGCGCCGACGGAGACGCCGTTCGCGTCGGCGTCGCCGGAGACGACGGCGTAGCGGAAGACCAGTTCGTCGGTCCCGCTGCCGGAGGCGTAGTCCGCCTGCCGGGCGTTCGCGCCGATCGTGAGCGCCAGTTGCGGGGTCCCGGTAACCGTTACCGGTTCGTGGAACTCCACGGTTACCTCGATCCGGTCGCCGGCGATGAAGGCGCCGCCGGCGGCGTTCCCGGTCCCGGAGAGCGCCACCCCGGTAACCGTCGGGTGGGCGAGTTCCGCCGCGCTCCCGTCCACCGTGAAGTCCGGGTCGTCGGCGATCGCGTGGGTCCCGAGCGCCGGGGCCGCGTCGTTCGGCGTGGCCGCCCCGTCGGTGATCGCGCCGCCGTTCAGGGCGAGCGCCGAAGCGCCGACGGAGACCCCGTTCGCGTCGGTGTCGGTGGCGGCGACGGCGTAGCGGAAGACCAGCGCGGTCGTCCCGCTGCCGGAGGCGTAGTCCGCCTGCCGGGTGGCCGCGCCGATCGTCAGCGCGACCTGCGGGGTCCCGGTAACCGTCGCCGCCTCGTCGAACTCCACGGTTACCTCGATCTCGTCGCCGGCGCGGAAGACCCCGGAGTCCGCCGTCCCGGTTCCCGAAAGGGAGACGCCGGACACCTTCGGGCCGCGGGCGTCGGCGGCGCCCCCGTCCACCCGGAAGCCGGCCCGGTCGCGGATCGCGTGGAGGCCGAGGCCGAGCGCCGCGTCGTTCGGCGCCGGGTCGCCCTGCGCGTCGGTCGCGTCGTCCCGGATCGTCCCGCCGTTCAGCCCGAGCGCCGAGGAGGGGACGCTGACCCCGTTCGGATCGAGGTCCCCGGCGACCACGGCGTAGGCGAAGACCAGCGCCGCCGTCCCGCTGCCGGAGGAGTAGGCCGCCTGCCGGATCGTCGTCCCCACGGTGAGGGCCAACTGCGGGGTCCCGGTAACCGTTACCGCTTCGCTGAAGGTGACCGTCGCCTCGATCCGGTCGCCGGCGCGGAAGACGCCGCCCGCGCCCTGCGGCGCCGGGGCGGCGCCCGAGAGCGCGACCCCGGTAACCGTCGGCGACCGGGTGTCCGTCCCGTCCCCGTCCACCACCCGGTCGCCGTCGGTGATCGCGCGGGTTCCGAGGCCCAGCGCGGCGGCGTTCCCGCCGGCGTCGGCGATCGACCCGCCGTTCAGGGCGAGCGCCGAAGCGGCCACGCTGACCCCGTCCCCGTCCTCGTCCCCGGAGACGACGGTGTAGGCGAAGACCAGCGACGCCGTCCCGCTGCCCGAGGCGTAGTCCGCCTGCCGGGTGGCCGCCCCGATCCCGAGCGCCACCTGCGGCGTCCCGGTAACCGTTACCGGCTCGCTGAAGGTGACCGCCGCTTCCAGCCGGTCGCCGGCGATGAAGGCGCCGGAAGTTCCCGACCCGGTCCCGGAGAGGGCCAGGCCGGTAACCGTCGGGGCGACCGCGTCCGCCGCGGCCCCGGCCACCGTGAAGTCCGCGTCGTCGGCGACCGCGTGGGCGCCGAGGCCGAGCGAGGCGGCGTTCCCGGCGGCGTCGGCGATCGTCCCGCCGTTCAGCGAGAGCGCCGAGGCGCCGACGCTGATCCCGTCGGGGTCGGAGTCCCCGGCGGCCACGGTGTAGGCGAAGACCGGCGAACTCGCCCCGCCGCCGGGGACGAACGCCGCCGTCCGGGCGGCCGCCCCGACGGTGAGCGTCAACTGCGGGCTGCCGGTAACGGTCAGCGCTTCGTGGAAGTCCACGGCGGCCTCGATCCGGTCGCCGGCCCGGAACGCGCCGCCCGCGCCGGTCCCGGTCCCGGAGAGCGAGACGCCGGTGACCCGGGGGCCGACCAGGTCCTGCCGGGCCCCCGCCACCCGGAAGCGGAAGTCGTCCGCCGCCGCGAACCGGGCGAGGGAGAGGGTGGCGCCGGTCCCGGCGTCGGTCGCGGCGTTCCCGGCGGCGTCGGCGATCGTCCCGCCGTTCAGCGAAAGCGCCGAAGCGCCGACCGAGATCCCGTCGGGGTCGGCGTCGGCGGCCGCCACGGCGTAGGTGAACCGCAGGGTGGTCGTCCCGCTGCCGGAGGCGTAGGCCGCCTGCCGGGTGTTCGCGCCGACGCCCAGCGCCACCTGCGGGGTTCCGGTAACGGTGGCCGCCTCGTTGAACTCCACTTCCACGGTGATCTCGTCGCCGGCGATGAAGACCTCGCCGTCCCCGGCGTTCCCCACCCCGGAGAGCGCCAGCCCGACCACCGCCGGGCCGGTGGCGTCGGCGGCGGCGCCGTCCACCGCCAGCGCCGGGTTGTTGTGGACCGGGGCGCTGCCGACCAGGAGCAGGTTCGCGGCGCCGTCGGAGTCGCCGATCGTCCCGCCGTTCAGCGCGAGCGCCGAGACGCCGATCCCGATCCCGTCGGGGTCGGAGTCGGCGGCGGCCACGGTGTAGCGGAAGGCCAGGGTGGTCGTCCCGCTGCCGGCGGCGTAGGCCGCCTGCCGGAAGACCGCCCCGATTTCGATCTCCACCTGCGGGGTCCCGCCGGCGGTGTCCACCGTCGCCGGCTGGTCGAACTCCACCCGGACCTCGATCGCGTCCCCGGCGAGGAAGGAGCCGCCGGGGCCCCGCCCGCTCCGGGGGACGCTGACGCCGACCACCCGGGGCGGGCCGCCGTCCCCGTCCACGACAGTCCCCGGGTCGTTCGTAACGGCGTAGCCGGCGAGGCTCGGGTTCACCGGGACGCCGCCGCCGGTGATCGAGCCGCCGGCCGGGTCGAGCGCCGAGGCGCCGATGCTGACGCCGTCCGCGTCCCGGTCCTCCACCCGGACCCGGTAGCCGAAGGCGACCAGGGCCGAGTGGCTGGAGGCCGGGTTGTACGCCGCGTAGCGGGTCTCGTCCCCGATCTGCAGCGCCACCCGCGGCGAGCCGGTTACGACCAGCGGGGTGGAGGAGAAGACCAGCCGGACGGTGATCCGGTCGCCGCCCACCAGCGTCCCGGAGGGCCCGGAGGCGCGCCGGTCGAGGGTCAGCGAGGTCAGCGTCGGCCCCACCGAGGCCGCCGCGCCGTCCACCTCGAAGTCGTCGTCGTCGGCGACGGCGTGGGCGCCGAGGCCGAGGAGCGCCGGGTGGGCCGCGCTCGAGCGGTCGAGGATGGTCCCGCCGTTCAGGGTCAGCGCCGAGGCGCCCACGGAGATCCCGTTCGGGTCGGCGTCGGCGGCGGCCACGGTGTAGCGGAAGACCAGGGCGGTCGTCCCGCTCCCGGCGGCGTAGTCCGCCTGCCGGGTCGCCGCCCCGACGGTGAGCGCGAGTTGCGGGGTCCCGGTTACCGCCACCGGCTCGCTGAAGGTGATCGTGGCCGAGACCAGGTCCCCGGCGCGGAAGACCCCGTCGGCGGCGCTCCCGGTCCCGCAGGCCGCGACCGGGCAGAGCGCCGCGTCGACGACCGTCGGGGCGGTCGCGTCCGCCGCGGCGCCGTCCACGGTGAAGGCGGGGGCGTCGGGGATCGCGTGGACGCCGAGGCCGAGTTCCGCGGCGTTGCCGTCGGCGTCGGAGATCGTCCCGCCGTTCAGCGCGAGCGCCGAAGCGCCGACGGAGACGCCGTCCGGGTCGGCGTCGGCGGCGGCCACCGCGTAGCGGAACTCCAGCGTGGTCGTCCCGTCGCCGCGGCGGTAGTCCGCCTGCCGGGCGGCCGCCCCGACGGTGATCGCCAACTGCGGGGTCCCGACCACCTCCACCGGCTGGTCGAACTCCACCAGGACTTCGATCGCGTCGCCGGCGATGAAGACCCCGTTCGCGCCCTGGCCGGTCCCCGACAGATTCGCCCCGGCCACCTTCGGGGCGCCGCCGTCCCCGTCCACGACGAAGGCCGGGTCGTCGGCCATCGCCGGGACGGGCGCGCCCGGGGCGAGGTCGCCGTCGGAGTCCCCGATGCTCCCCCCGTTCAGGGTCAGCGCGTCGGCGGCGACGCTGACGCCGTTCGCGTCTTCGTCCGCCCCGGCCACGGTGTAGCGGAACGAGAGCGCGGTCGTCCCGCTGCCGGAGGCGTAGTCCGCCGGCCGGGCGGCGGCGCCGACGGTGAGCGCCAGCCGCGGGGTCCCGCCCGAGGTGTCCACCGTCGCCGGCTGGTCGAACGCCACCCGCGCTTCGAGGAGGTCGCCGGCGAGGAAGACGCCGCCCGGCCCGCTCCCGGTCCCCGAGAGGGTGACCCCGGTGGCCCGGGGGACGCCGGCGTCCCCGTCCACCCGGAAGTCCCGGTCCGCCGCCGCCGAGTGGCCGCCCAGGTCGAGCGTCGGGTTCCCCGCCCGGTCGGCGATCCGCCCCCCGTTCAGCAGGAGCGCCCAGGTCCCCACCGCGACCCCGTCCGGGGCGGCGTCGGAGGCGGCCACCCGGTAGCGGAAGACCAGCGAGGCGGTCCCGCTGCCGGAGGCGTAGGAGGCCCGGCGGGTCCCGGTCCCGACGGTTACCGCCACCTGCGGGGTCCCGGCAACCGCCGCCGGCTCGTCGAGGGCCACCCGGACCTCGAGGGCGTCCCCGGCGACGAAGACGCCGCCGGCGCCGGTCCCGGTCCCCGAGAGCGAGACGCCGGTGACCCTCGGGGAGCGGACATCGTCGCCGCCCCCCCGCACCGAGAAGCCGACCGCGTCCCGGACCGCGTGGGCGCCGAGGCCGAGCGCGGCGGCGTTGTCGGCGCGGTCCCGGATCGCCGCGCCGTCCGGCAGCGTGAGCGCCGAAGCGCCGACGGAGACGCCGTCCGGGTCGGCGTCGGAGGCGGCCACGGCGTAGCGGAAGAGCAGCGAGGCGGTCCCGCCGCCGGAGGCGTAGGCCGCCTGGCGGACGGCGCCGCCGACGGCCAGCGCCAGCCGGGGGCTTCCGGTGACGCTCACCGGCTCGCTGAACTCGACGGCGGCCTCGATCCGGTCGCCGGCGATGAAGACGCCGCTCGCGCCCTGGCCGGTCCCGCGGAGCGAGAGGCCGACCACCGCGGGGCCGGTCCGGTCGGCGGCGGCGCCGTCCACCGGGAAGCCCGGGGCGTTCGCCGCCGCGTGGTCACCGAGGCCGAGGACCGCGGCGTTCCCCCCGGCGTCCCGGATCGCCGCGCCGTCCGGCAGCGTGAGCGCCGCCGCCGCGACGCCGATCCCGTTCGGGGCCCGGTCCGCCGAGACCACCTCGTAGGCGAAGACGGCGGTCGTCGTCCCGCTGCCGGAGGCGTACGCCGCCGGCCGGGTGTTCGCGCCGACGGTGATCCCGACCTGCGGCGCCCCGGTAACGGTTACCGGCTCGGAGAACTCCACGGCCACCTCGATCCGGTCGCCGGCGATGAAGGCGCCGCCCGGCCCCTGCGGGCGGCCCCCGATCTCCAGGCCGGTAACCGTCGGGGCGAGGGCGTCCGCCGCGCTCCCGTCCACGACCGGGCCGCCGTCCCCGATCCGGTGCTCGCCGAGGCCGAGCCTCGCCGGGTTGTTCGCGGCGTCCACGATGGCCCCGCCGGCGGCGGTCAGCGCCGAGGCCGGGACCCCGACCCCGTCCGGGTCGGCGTCGGAGGCGGCCACCTGGTAGCGGAACAGGAGCGAAGTCGTCCCGCTGCCGGAGAGGTAGGCCGCCCGGCGGGTGGCCGCCCCGACCGAGAGCGCGAGCCGGGGGCTCCCGGTAACGGTTACCCGCTCGCTGAACTCCACGGCGGCCTCGATCCGGTCGCCGGCGAGGAGGACGCCCCCCGCGCCCCGCCCCCGGCCGGAGAGCGTGAGGCCGGTTACCGCCGGGCGGACCGCGTCGGCGGCGGTCCCCTCCACCGGGAAGTCCGGGTGGTCGGCCACCGCGTGGGCGCCGAGGCCGAGCGAGGCGGCGTTCCCGGAGGCGTCGGCGATCGTCCCGCCGTTCAGCGACAGCGCCGAGGCGGGGACGCCCACCCCGTTCGGGTCGGCGTCGGAGGCGGCCACCCGGTAGCGGAACGAGAGGGCGGCGGTCCCGCCGCCGGCGGCGTAGTCCGCCCGGCGGGCGTTCGCCCCGACGGTGATCTCCGCCTGCGGGGTCCCGGTAACGGTTACCGGCTCGGCGAACTCGACCGTTACCGCGATCTCGTCCCCGGCGATGAAGACGCCGTTCGCGCCCTGGGCGGCCCCGGAGAGCGAGACGCCGACCACCGCCGGCCCGAGGGCGTCGGCGGCGGCGCCGTCCACCGTGAAGTCCGGGTCGGCGGTGATGGAGCGCTCGCCGAGGCCGAGCGCCGCGGCGTTCCCCGCGGCGTCGCGGATCGTCCCGCCGCTGCGGGTGAGCGCCGCCGCGCCGACCCCGATCCCGTCGAGGTCCCGGTCGCCGGCGGCCACCGCGTAGCGGAACGAGAGCGCGGTCGTCCCGCCGCCGGCGGCGTAGTCCGCCCGGCGGGCCGCCGCCCCGACGGTGATCTCTACCTGCGGCGTCCCGGTAACCGCCACCGCCTCGTCGAACTCGACGGTTACCCCGATTTCGTCGCCGGCGATGAAGACGCCGTTCGCGCCCTGCCCGGCCCCGGAGAGCGAGACCCCGACCACCTTCGGGGCGACCGTGTCCCGGAGGCCGCCGTTGACCGGGAAGTCGGGGTGGCGCGGCGACGCGTGGGCGCCCAGGCCGAGCGCGGCGGCGTTCCCGGCGGCGTCGGCGATGCTCCCGCCGTCCGGCGAGAGCGCGGAGGCCCCGAGGCCGATCCCGTTCGGGTCGGCGTCGCCGGCGGCCACGGTGTAGCGGAAGACCGGCGAAGCGGTGCCGCTGCCGGAGGCGTACGGCGCGCGGCGGGTGGCCGCTCCGACGGAGACGGAAAGGCGCGGCGTCCCGCTGACCGTTACCGGTTCGTCGAACTCCACGGTGATCTCGATCCGGTCGCCGGCGACGAAGACGCCGTCGGCGCCGTTCGGGCGGCCGGCCAGCGAGACGCCGACCACCGCCGGGGCGCGCCGGTCGGCGGCGCCGCCGGACACCCGGACCCGGCGGTCGTCGGTTACCGCGTGGGCGCCGAGGTCGAGGACGGCGGCGGTGTTCGCGGCGTCCAGGATCGTCCCGCCTTCCAGCGTCAGCGCGGACGCGGCGACGCCGACCCCGTCGAGGTCGGCGTCGGCGGCGACCACTTCGTAGGCGAAGACCAGGGTCGTCGTCCCGCTGCCGGAGGCGTAGTCGGCGCGGCGGGCGGTCCGGTCCACCGCGATCTCCACCTGCGGCGCCCCGGTAACGGTTACCGGCTCGCTGAACTCCACGGCTACCTCGATCCGGTCGCCGGCGCGGAACACCCCGCCGACGCCCTGCGGGGTCCCGGACAGGCCCACCCCGACCACCGTCGGCGCGGCGGCGTCGGCGGCGCTCCCGTCCACCGCCGGGCCGCCGTCGCTCACCGCGTGGGCGCCGAGGCCGGGCGAGGCGTCGTTCCCGGCGGCGTCGGCGATGCTCCCGCCGCCGAGGGCGAGCGCCGAGGGGCCGATGCTGATCCCGTCCGGGTCGGCGTCCGTCCCGGCCACGGCGTAGCGGAAGAGCGCCGAAGCGGTCCCGCTCCCGGAGACATACGCCGCGTAGCGGACGGCGGCGCCGACGGAGAGCGCGAGGCGCGGCGTCCCGGTAACGGTTACCGGCTCGCTGAACTCGACGGTTACCTCGATGGCGTCGCCGGCGATGAAGACCTCGGCGCCCTCCCGGCGGCCCCGCGCCGTCCCGGAGACCGTTACCCCGACCACCGCCGGGGCCGCCTCGTCCGCCTTCGACCCGTCCACCCGGAGGTCGGGGTCGGCGGCGAAGGCGTGGTCGCCGAGGCCGATCTCCGCCGCCCGGCCCGAGGCGTCGGCGATCGTCGCGCCGGCGAGGACCAGCGCGGCGGGGGCGATCCCGATCCCGTCCGGGGCCCGGTCGGCCCGCGCCACCCGGTAGCGGAACACCAGAGCGGTCGTCCCGCTGCCGGAGACATACGCCGCCCGGCGGACGGCGGCGCCGACCCGGACTTCCAGTTGCGGCGTCCCGCTGACCGTTACCGGCTCGTGGAACTCCACGGTCGCCTCGAGGGCGTCGCCGGCGATGAAGACGCCGCCTTCGCCCTGCGGGGTCCCGGAGACGCCGAGCCCGACCACCGCCGGGGCGCGGACATCGGCGGCGCTCCCGTCCACCCGGATTTCGGGGTCGGCGGCGACGGCGTGGCTCCCGAGGCCGAGGGACGCGGCGTTCCCTGCGTCGTCGGCGATGCCGCCGCCGTTCGGGGTGAGCGCCGAAGCGCCGGCGCCGATCCCGTCGGCGTCCCGGTCGGCGGCGGCCACGGTGTAGCGGAAGACCAGCGCCGCCGTCCCGCTGCCGGAGGCGTAGTCCGCCTGCCGGGTGGCCGCGCCGACGGCGAGGGCGAGCCGCGGGGTCCCGGTAACCGTTACCGGCTCGCTGAACCCGACGGTCGCTTCGATCCCGTCCCCGGCGATGAAGAGGCCGCCGGCGCCTTCGGCGGACCCGGAGAAGGCCAGCGAGACCACCGTCGGCGCGAGGTCCGCCCCGCCCCCGTCCACCGCCGGGCCGCCGCCGTTCGCGACGGCGTGGCTGCCGAGGGCGAGGACCGCCGGGTTGTTCGAGCGGTCGGCGACGGCGCCGAGCCCCGGGTCGAGCCCGGTAACGGCGATCCCGTCGGAGTCCCGGTCGGCGCGGGTGACGGTGTAGCGGAAGACCGGCGAGCGGGTCCCGCTGCCGGAGGCGTAGGCCGCGCGGCGGGCGGCGGCGCCGATCGTCAACTCCGCCCCGGGAGCGCCGGTTACGACCACCGGCTCGTCGAACTCGACGGTTACCTCGATCCCGTCCCCGGCGATGAAGACGCCGTTCGCGCCCCGGGCGGTCCCGGAGACCGAGACGCGGACCACCGCCGGGGGCCGGGCGTCGCGGAGGTCGCCGTCCACCCGGAAGCCGGCGGCGCCGGCGACCGCGTGGCGGCCCAGGCCGAGCGCGGCGTCGTTGCCGGCGGCGTCGCGGATCGTCCCGCCGTTCGGCGCGAGCGCCGAGGCGGGGAGGCCGATGCCGTCGGAGTCCTCGTCGGCGGCGGCCACGAGGTAGCGGAAGACCGCGGTGGCCGTCCCGCTGCCGGAGACGAAGTCCGCGCGGCGGGTCGAGCGGCCGACGGCGAGGGCCGCCTGCGGGGTTCCGGTAACGAACACCGGCTCGTCGAAGGTGACCGCGACTTCGACGGCGTCGCCGGCGATGAAGACGCCGCCGGCGCCCTGCGCCTCGCCGGAGAGCGCGGCCCCGGCGACCGCCGGCCCCACCGCGTCGCCGAAAGCGCCGCTCACCGCCGGGCCGCCGGCGGCGAGGGCGTGGCCGCCGAGGTCGAGCGCCGCGTCGTTCGGCGGATCCACCAGGTCGCGGATCGTCCCGCCGTTCAGCGTCAGCGCCGAAGCGGGGACTTCGAGGCCGTCCGGGTCGCGGTCGGCGCTGACCACGGTGTAGCGGAAGACCAACTCGGAGGTCCCGGAGCCGGCGGCGTAGTCCGCCTGGCGGGTGGCCGCGCCGATCGTGAGCGCCAGTTGCGGGGTCTCGGTAACCGCCACCGGCTCGGAGAACTCCACCGCGGCTTCGATGGCGTCGCCGGCGATGAAGAGCCCGCCGGCGCCCTGCGAGCGGCCCCCGACGGTGAGGCCGACGACCGTCGGCGCGGCGGTGTCCGCGAGGTCCCCGTCCACCCGGAAGTCGGCGGCGTCGGTTACCGCGTGGGCGCCGAGGTCGAGGGCGGCGGCGTTCCCCGAGGCGTCCCCGATGCTCCCGCCGTTCAGGACGAGGGCGGTTACGCCGATCCCGTCCGGGTCGTCGTCCCCGGACTGCACGGTGTAGCGGAAGACCGGCGAAGTCGTCCCGCCGCCGGACGCGTAGTCGGCGTAGCGGGTGGCCGCGCCGACGGCCAGCGCCGCCTGCGGGGTCCCGCCGGCGGTGTCCACCGTGGCCGCTTCGTCGAACTCGACGGTTACCTCGATCAGGTCGCCGGCGATGAAGACGCCGCCGGCGCCTTCGGGGGTCCCCGAGAGCGAGACCCCGACCGCCGCCGGCCCGACGGCGTCCGCCGCCGACCCGGCCACCCGGAAGTCCGGGGCGGCGTCGACCGCGTGGACGCCGAGGTCGAGCCGGGCGTCGTTCCTCGCCGCGTCGCGGATCGCCCCGCCGTTCAGCCTCAGCGCGAGCGCCCCGAGCCCGATGCCGTTCGGGTCGGAGTCGCCGGCCTGCACGGTGTAGCGGAAGACCAGCCGGGTGGTCCCGCTGCCGGAGACATAGGCCGCCCGGCGGGGCCCGGCGCCGACGGTGAGGTCGAGGCCCGGGGCGCCGGTAACCGTCGCCGCCTCGTCGAAGTCCACCGCGGCTTCGATCTCGTCCCCGGCGATGAACAGCCCGTCCCGCGCCCCGTTCGCCCGGCCCGAGAGCGAGACCCCGGCCACCGCCGGCCCGATCCGGTCGGCGGCGGCGCCGTCCACCCGGGCTTCGGGGTCGTTCGTAACCGCTTCGGCGCCGAGGCCGGTCTCCGCGCCGTTCCCGGCGGCGTCCTCGATCGTCCCGCCGTTCAGCGCCAGCGCCGGGGCGGCGATGCTGATCCCGTTGGCGTCCCGGTCGCCCCGGGCGACGGTGTAGGCGAAGGCCAGCGTTTCGCTCCCGCTGCCGGACGCGTAGTCCGCCCGGCGGGGGGTCAGCCCGACCAGGAGGGTCAACTGCGGGGTCCCGGTAACGGTTACCGGCTCGCTGAACTCGACGGTTACCTCGATGACATCGCCGGCGATGAAGACGCCGCCGGCCCCCTGCTGGCGGCCGGCGATGGTCACCCCGGTAACCGTGGGGGCCACCGCTTCCGCCGCGCTCCCGGTAACCGCCGGGCCGGCGTCGGCGAGCGCGTGGTCGCCGAGGCCGAGTTCGGCGGCGTTCGGCGGGGTCGCGCGGTCCGCGATCGTCCCGCCGTTCAGCGTCAGCGCGGAGGCGCCGACGGTGATCCCGTCGGGGTCGGCGTCGGCGGCGACCACGGTGTAGCGGAAGAGCGCCGAGGAAGTCCCGGTGCCGGAGACATAGGCCGCCTGCCGGGTGGCCGCCCCGATCTCCAGCGCCAACTGCGGGGTCCCGCCGGCGGTGTCCACCGTTACCGGCTCGTGGAACTCGACCGCCGCCTCGATCCGGTCGCCGGCGATGAAGGCCCCGCCGGCGCCCCGCGCGGTCCCGCCGAGCGTGAGGCCGGTGACCCGGGGCGGCGCGGCGTCCGCCGCGCTCCCGGCCACCCGGAAGGCGGCGGCGGCGGCCACCGCGTGGGCGCCGAGGGGGAGCGCCGCGTCGTTGCCCGAGGCGTCCCGGATCGTCCCGCCGGCCGCCGTCAGCGCCGAGGCCCCGACGGAGACGCCGTCCGCGTCGGCGTCGTCGCGGACCACGGTGTAACGGAACACCGCCGCGGAGGTCCCGCTGCCGGAGACATACCCCGCCGGCCGGGTGTTCTCGCCGACGGCGAGCGCCACCTGCGGGGTCCCGGCGACCGTTACCGGCTCGTCGAACTCCACGGTTACTTCGAGCGCGTCGCCGGCGACGAACTCGCCTCCCGCGCCCTGCCCGGTCCCCGAAAGCGAGACCCCGGCGACCGCCGGCCCCACCCGGTCGGGGGCGGCGCCGTCCACCCGGGCGCGGCGGTGGTTGCTCACCGCGCGGGGGCCGAGGCCGAGTTCGGCGGCGTTCCCGTCGGCGTCGGCGATGCTCCCGCCGTTCAGCGTCAGCGCCGAGACCCCGACGCTCACCCCGTCCCGGTCCCGGTCGCCCGGCGCGACGGTGTAGCGGAACGCCAGCGAGTCCGTCCCGCTGCCGGAGAGGTAGTCCGCCGTCCGGGTGGAGAAGCCCACCGCCAGCGCGATCCGCGGGGTCCCGGTAACCGTTACCGGCTCGCTGAACCGCAGGGTCACCTCGAGGGCGTCGCCGGCGATGAAGACCCCGCCGGCGCCCTGCGGGCGGCCCCCGACCGCCACCCCGGCGACCGTCGGCGCCCGGCCCCGGCTCCCGTCCACCCGGAAGGCGGCGTCGTTCGTGATCGCGTGGGCGCCCAGCGGGACTTCGCCGTCGGCGGCGGCGGGGTTCCCGGCGGCGTCGGCGATCCCTTCGCCGGCGTCCACCCGGAGCGCGGTTACGCCGATCCCGTCGGGGTCGGCGTCGGGGTCGGCGTCGCCGCCGGCCACCTCGTAGCGGAAGACCAGGACGGTCGTCCCGGTCCCGGAGACATAGAGCGCCCGGCGGGAGGCCTCCCCGACGGCGAACTCCAGCCGGGGCGTCCCGGTAACCGTCGCCGCCTCGTGGAACTCCACCGCGGCCTCGATCCGGTCCCCGGCGAGGAAGGTCCCGTCCGCCCCGCTCGCCGTCCCGGAGAGCGTGAGCCCGGTAACCGCCGGGCCGAAGGCGTCCCCCCCGGTCCCGCGCACCTCGTAGGCGGCGAGGTCGCCCACCGCGTGGGTCCCCAGGTCGAGCGCGGCGGCGTTCCCGGCGGCGTCGTCGATCGACCCGCCGTTCAGCGAGAGCGCCCCGGCCCCGACGCCGAGCCCGTCGGCGTCGAGGTCCGTCCGGACGACGGTGTAGCCGAACGAGAGGGAGGCCGTCCCGCTGCCGGAGAGGTAGTCCGCGTGGCGGAACCTCGTCCCGATGGACAGCGCCGCCCGCGGGGTCCCGGCAACGGTTACCGGCTCGCTGAACTCCACGGTGAGCCCGATCGGGTCGCCGGCGATGAAGACCCCGCCCGGCCCCTCCGCCCGGCCCGAGAGCGAGAGGCCGGTAACCGTCGGCGGGACGGCGTCGGCGGCGGCCCCGTCCACCCGGAAGCCGGAGGCGGCGGCCACCGCGTGGGTCCCCAGGCCGAGCGCCGCGGCGTTCCCCGCCCGGTCGGCGATCGTCCCGCCGTTCCGGGTCAGCGCCGCCGCGGGGACGCCGATCCCGTCGGCGTCGGCGTCGCCGGCGGCCACCGTCCAGCCGAACTCCAGTTCCCTCGTCCCGCCGCCGGAGCGGTAGTCCGCGTAGCGGGTGGCCGTCCCGACGGTCAGCGCCAGCCGGGGCGTCCCGGTAACCGTGACTTCCTCGTCGAAGGTAACGGTGATCCGGAGTTCGTCCCCGGCCACATGGACGCCGGCCGCGCCCTGCGGCGCCGGGGCCGCCGAGGCGAGCGCCACCCCGGCGACCGTCGGCGCGGCGGTGTCGGTCGCGCTCCCGTCCACCGGGAAGTCGGGGTGGTCGGCCACCGCGTGCTCGCCGAGGGCGAGCGCCGCGTCGTTGCCGAAGACATCGCGGATCGTCCCGCCGGCCGGCGTCAGCGCCGAAGCGCCGACGGCGATCCCGTTCGGGTCGGCGTCGGCGGCGTCCACGGTGTAGTCGAAGACCAGCGCGGTCGTCCCGTGGCCGGAGTCGTAGGCGGCCTGCCGGACGGCGCCGCCGACGGTGAGAGCCACTTGGGGGGTCCCGCCCACATGGACCGGTTCGTCGAAGGCGACCGTTACCGAGACTTCGTCGCCGGCGACCAGGACCTCCCCGGCGGCCTTCGGCCCGGAGAGGGCCACCCCGGCGACCTCCGGCCCCCGGACATCGAGCGCGCCCCCGTCCACCCGGAAGTCCGGGTCGGCGGCGGCCGCCGGGAGGGCGAGCGCGGCGGCGTTCCCGGCGGCGTCGGCCATCGCCCCGCCGTTCAGGGAGAGCGCCGAGGCGGAGACGGCGATCCCGTCGGCGTCCCGGTCGCCCCGCGCCACCGCGTAGCGGAACACCAGGTCGGTCGTCCCGCCGCCGGAGGAGTAGTCCGCGTAGCGGAGGGCGCTGCCGATCGTGAGCGCGACCCGCGGCGTCCCGGTAACCGCTACCGGCTCGTCGAAGGAGACGGTTACCGAGACGAGGTCGTCCTCGACGAAGACGCCGCCCGCGCCCTGCCCGGTCCCGGAGAGCGCGAGGCCGGTTGCGGTCGGGCCGGCCCGGTCGGCGCCGGCGCCGTTCACGATGATCCCCCCGGAGGCGTGGCCCCATCTCGGCCCGCCGAGCGCGGCGGCGTTGCCGGCGGCGTCCCGGATCGTCCCGCCGTTCAGCGTCAGCGCGGCCATGACGATCCCGTCGGCATCGAGGTCCCCCGACTGCACGGTGTAGGCGAACCGCAACTCGGAGGTCCCGCTGCCGGAGACATAGGCCGCCTGCCGGGTGGCCGCGCCGATGGTGAGCGCCACCCGCGGGCTGCCGGTAACGGTTACCGGCTCGGTGAACGCGACCACCGGCGCGATCTCGTCGCCGGCGATGAAGGCGCGCGCGACTCCGCCCTGGGGCACCGCGCCCTGCCCGCTGGCGGCAACGACCAAATGGGAAATCGTCGGCGCGGCGGTGTCCGCCCTTCCGCCGTCCACCCGGAAGCCGGGCGGGGCGGCCGGCGGCGGGGTGGACGCCGCCGAGGGCCGGTTGCCGGAGCGGTCGGTCACCGCCCACCCGCTCCCGCTCCAGGGGAAGGTGACCGTTACCGGCCCGCCGGGGTGGCGGTCGTCGGCGTGGACCGCGTAGCGGTAGCGCAGCGTCTTCGAGCCGGAACCGGAGTGGTAGAGCGCCTCCCGGACGGCGAAGGCGCGGGCCGGGAAGGCGAACCGGAAGGACGGCGTCCCGGCCCCGGCCACGGTTACCGGCTCGGAGAACTCCACCTCCCACTCGATCGTTTCCCCGGCGAGGAAGAGGCCGCCCGGCCCCCCGCCGCTCCCGACGGGGGTCGCCCGGACGACCTCCGGCGGAACCAGGTCGGGAGCGCGCCGTTGACCCGGAGGCGGGGGTCGTCGGTGAAGGCGTAGGCGCGAAGATTCCAATCCGGCCCACGAATCTGGATGCCGTCCAGAATCCTCTCGCCCAGGCTGATCCCGTTCAGGTCGCGGTCCGCGGCGACCACGGTGTAGCGGAAGACCAGCGAGGAGGTCCCGCTCCCGGAGGCGTAGTCCGCATGCCGGGTGGCGCTGCCGATCGTGAGCGGCACCTGCGGCGTCCCCCCGGTAACTTCTACTGCGCGGTTATAGGTAATGGTTACCTCGAGCGCATCCCCGGCGGTATAGAACCCGCCGGCGCCCTGCGGCGCGCCGGTGACGGAGACCCCGGTCATCAGGTAACTGCCGGCGCCGTACACCAGGAAGTTGCTGTCGTTGTAAATCCGATAGTCCGTCTCCGGTTGGTGATCGGGATGCCATCGGTTGCCGGCGCTGTCCCTGGGCGCTGCGTACGCCGCAACCAACGACGTTAGGGAGAGCCCGTCTGCGTCGTAATGGCCGTATCCCACCGTATATCGGTACACCAAGGAAGTCGTCCCGCTTCCCGACAGGTACGGCGCACCCAAAGTTCGGGAGCCGGCGATAACGACGACATCGGTCGTTGACGAAACGGTTACCGCTTCGTTGAATTCGATCGTGATGTCGATCGTGTCGCCGACTCCGAAAGCACCGACCGCGAGCGATCCGGCGCCCGAGAAAGTTGTCCCGGTAACTCGCGGCGGCGCCGCGTCCGCGGCCGCCGCGTTCACCGGAACGCGGCCGTCGTTCGCGATCGCGTGGGTTCCGAGGCCGAGCGCGGCGTCCCGGTTCGCGCCGTCCCGGATCGTCCCGCCGTTCAGCGTGAGCGCCGCCGCGGAGACGCCGATCCCGTTCGCGTCGGCGTCGCCGCTCGCCACGATGTAACGGAAGAGCAGCGTACGCGCGCCGCTGCCCGAGGCGTAGTTCGCCTGCCGGGTGGCGGTACCGATGGTGAGCGCCAACCGGGGGGTCCCGGTAACCGTTACCGGCTCGTTGAAGGTAACCGCCGCTTCGATCGCGTCGCCGGCGCGGAACACGCCGCGCGCACCCTGCGGGTTGCCGGAGAGGATGAGCCCGGTAACCGTCGGCGCGTCCCCGTCGGTTCCGCCGCCGTCCACCGGATGGTCACCGTCGGTGATGGCGTGGTCTCCCAGACCGAGGGCGGCGGCCTGGCCCGAGGCGTCCGCGACGGTCCCGCCGTTCAGGGAAAGGGCCGAAGCGCCGATACCCAACCCGTTCGCGTCGGCGTCCGTCGAGAACACGGTGTAACGGAAGACCAGCGAGGGCGTGCCGCTGCCGAGCGCGTAGTTCGCGTAGCGGGTGGCGCCGCCGATGTCGAGCGCCAACTGCGGGGTCCCGGTAACGGTTACCGCTTCGTGGAACTCGACGGTTACCTCGATCACATCGTCGAGGATGAAGGTCCCGTTCGCGCCGCGCGCCGTTCCGCCGACGCTTACCCCGGTTACCGCGGGGACGACCCCGTCCGCCGCGCCGCCGTCCACGATGAAGTCGCCGTCGTCGACGATGGAGTTCGTCCTTCCCAGGGTGAGCGCCGCCTGGTTGCCCGCGGCGTCCACGATCCGGGCGGTCGCGACCAGGTTCCCGAGACCGCCGGGGTTCACGGAGACCCCGTCCGCGTCGCGGTCGCCCGCCCCGACCCGGTAGCGGAAGACCAGCGAAGCGGTCCCGCTGCCGGAGGCGTAGGCCGCCCGCCGGGTATCGCTGCTGCGGGGCCCGACCTGGAGCACGACCTGCGGCCCGGCCCCGGCGACGAGCACCGCTTCGCTGTACTCCACCGTTACGAAGATCACATCGCCGGCGACGAAGACGCCGCCCGGGCCCTGCCCGGTTCCGGAGAGCGATATCCCGACCACCGTCGGCGCGACCGAGTCCGCCACCGCGCCGTCCACCACGAAGCGGCGGTCGTCGGTGATCGCGTGGGCGCCGAGGGAGAGCGCCGCGGCGTGGCCGGCGGCGTCGGCGATCGTCCCGCCGGCCAGCGCCAGCGCCGAGGCGGCGACGCCGAGGCCGCTCGGGGCGGCGTCGCCGGCGGCGACGGTGTAGCGGAAGACCGGCGAGCGCGTCCCGCCGCCGGAGACATACCCCGCGTGGCGGGTGGCCGTCCCGACGGTCAGCGCCAACCGGGGACTCCCGGTAACGGTTACCGGTTCGCTGAACTCCACGGCGGCGAAGATCTCGTCACCGGCGACGAAGACGCCGTTCGCGCCGTTCGCGCGGCCCGAGAGCGCGACGCCGGTAACCACCGGCCCGACGGCGTCGGCGGCGGCGCCGTCGACCCGGAAGTCGGCGTCGTTCGCGATCTCGCGGGTTCCGAGGGGGAGATTCGCGGCGCGGTTCGCGGCGTCGGCGATCTTCCCGCCGTTCAGGTCGAGCGCGGAAGCGCCGACGGAGACCCCGTCCGCGTCCCGGTCGGCGCGGGCCACCGTGTAGCGGAAGACCGGCGAAGTCGTCCCGCCGCCGGAGACATACGCGGCGTAGCGGGTGGCCGCGCCGACGGTGAGCGCGACCCGCGGCGTCCCGGTAACGGTTACCGGCTCGTCGAAGACCACCGTTACCTCGAGCCGGTCGCCGGCGATGAAGACGCCGTTCGCGCCGTTCGCCGCGCCGGAGAGCCGGACGCCGACCACCGACGGGGCGCGGGTGTCGGCCCCGGCGCCGTCCACCACGAAGGCGGCGTCGGCGGCGACGGCGTGCTCACCGAGGTCGAGCGCGGCGGCGTTCCCGGCGGCGTCGGCGATCGTCCCGCCGGCCGGCGTCAGCGCGGAGGCCGGGACCTCGATCCCGGCCGGGGCTTCGTCCCCCCGGACGACGGCGTAGCGGAAGCGCAGCGAGTCCGTCCCGCTGCCGGAGACATACGCCGCCCGGCGGGTGTCCTCGCCGACCACCAGCGCCAACCGCGGCGTCCCGGTAACGGTTACCGGCTCGGTGAACTCCACCACCGCCTCGATCCGGTCGCCGGCGAGGAAGGCGCCGCCGGCGCCCCGCCCGCTGCCGGAGAGCGCCAGCCCGGCCACCGTCGGGCCGACGCCGTCGGCCAGGTTCGGCACCACGAAGTGGAGGCCGGGGACCGTCCCCAGGCCGAGCGCCGCGGCGTTCCCGTGGGCGTCGGCGATCGTCCCGCCGTTCAGCGAGAGCGCCGAGGCGCCGACGGTGAAGCCGGCCTGGGTGTCCCCGGCCAGCACCTCGTAGCGGAATTCCAGGGAGGCGGTCCCGCTGCCGGAGACATACCCGGCCAGGGTGTCGCCGCCGAAGCCGAGGTCCACCTGCGGGGTCCCGGACACCGTTACCGGCTCGCTGAAGGTGACGGTTACCACGATCTCGTCGCCGGCGATGAAGACCGGCCCGGTCGCCCGGACGCCCTGCTTGTCGCCGGAGACGACCACGCCGGTGACCGTCGGCGCGACGGCGTCCGCCGCGTCCCCGTCCACCTCGAAGTCGTCGTCGTTCGTTACCGCGTGGGCGCCGAGGTCGAGGGAGGCGGCGTTCGGCGTCGGGGTCGCCCGGTCGCGGATCGTCCCGCCGTTCAGCCCGAGCGCCGAGGCGGCGATCGTGATCCCGTCCGCGTCGGCGTCGGCGCGGACGACGGTGTAGCGGAAGACCAGCGAAGCGGTCCCGCTGCCGGAGGCGTAGGCGGCGGGGCGGGCGGCGGCCCCGACGGTGAGCGCGAGTTGCGGCGCCCCGGTAACCGTTACCGGTTCGTGGAACGAGACGGTCGCCCGGATCACATCGCCGGCGACGAAGACCCCGTCCGCGCCCTGGCCGGTTCCGGAGAGGGACACGCCGGTAACCGTCGGCCCGGTGGCGTCCGCCCCCGCGCCGTTCACCGGGAAGTCGCCGTCGCTCGCCACCGCGTGGGCGCCGAGGCCGAGCGCGGCGGCGTTGCCGGCGGCGTCGGCGATGCTCCCGCCGTTCAGCGCCAGCGCCGAAGCGCCGACGGAGACCCCGTCCCGGTCGAAGTCGGCGGCGGCCACGGCGTAGCGGAAGGCGAGCGCGGTCGTCCCGCTCCCGGAGGCGTAGTCCGCCTGCCGGGTGGCGGCGCCGACGGCGAGCGCCACCCGCGGGGTCCCGGTAACCGTTACCGCTTCGTCGAATTCCACGGTTACGACCAGGGCGTCGCCGGCGACGAAGAGGCCCCCGGCGCCCCCGCCGGCGCCGCGGAACGGGAGGACGCCCTGCGCCCGCCCGGAGAGGGTCACGCCGACCACCGCCGGCGCCCGGGAGTCGGGGAAGGCGCCGGCCACCCGGAAGGCGGCGGCGTTCGCCACCGCGTGCGTCCCGAGGCCGAGCGCGGCGGCGTTCCCGGCGGCGTCGGCGATGCTCCCCTCGTTCAGCGTCAGCGCGGAGGCGGCGACGCCGATCCCGTCGGCGTCGCTGTCCGGGGCGGTCCCGCCGACCACGGTGTAGCGGAAGACCAGGGCGCTCGTCCCGCTGCCGGAGGCGTAGTCCGCCTGCCGGGTGAAGGTCCCGACCGTGAGCGCCAGCCGCGGGGTCCCGGTAACGGTTACCGGCTCGCTGAAGGAGACCGCCGCCTCGATCGCGTCGCCCTCGCGGTAGGCGCCGCCGTCGCCCTGCGGGCGGCCGGAGAGGGCCAGCCCGGTAACCGTCGGGGCCACGGCGTCGGTCCCGGCGCCGGTCACCACCGGCCCGCCGGAGGCGACCGCGTGGGCGCCGAGGCCGATCCCGGCGTCGTTCCCCGCCCGGTCCCGGATCCTCCCGCCGTTCAGCGCCAGCGCCGAAGCGCCGACGGTGATCCCGTCCGGGGCGGCGTCCCCGGCGGCCACGGCGTAGCGGAAGAGGAGCGACCGCGTCCCGCTGCCGGAGGCGTAGTCCGCCTGCCGGGCGGCGGCGCCGACGGCGAGGGCCAGCCGCGGCGTCCCGGTAACCGTTACCGGTTCGTGGAACTCCACGGTTACCTCGATCCGGTCGCCGGCGATGAAGACCCCGTTCGCGCCGCTCGCCGCCCCGGCGACCCGGACCCCGGTAACCGTCGGGGCGACCGCGTCGGGGGCGCTCCCGCGCACCGGGAACCGGGGGTCGTTCGCCGCGGCGTGGGCCCCGAGGTCGAGCGCCGCGGGGTTCGGCGGCGCGGCGCCGTCGGTGATCTTCCCGCCGGCGAGGGAGAGCGCGGAGACCCCGACCCCGTCGGCGTCGGCGTCGCCCCGCGCCACCCGGTAGCGGAAGGTCAGCGCCGTCGTCCCGCCGCCGGAGACATACGCCGCCGACCGGGAGGCGCGGCCGACCGCCAGCGCCACCCGGGGCGTCCCGGTAACCGTTACCGCTTCGTGGAACTCCACGGTTACCGCGATCCCGTCCCCGGCGATGAAGACGCCCCGCGCGCCGTTCGGCGTCCCCGAGAGCGAGACGCCGGTAACCGTCGGGCCCTGCTTGTCCACCGAGTTGCCGAGCACCCGGGAGTCGCCGTCGTTCGTTACCGCATGCGCCCCGAGGCCGAGCGCGGCGGCGTTGCCGGCGCGGTCGGCGATCGTCCCGTCGTTCAGCGCGAGCGCCGAGGCGGCGACGGAGAGCCCGTCGGCGTCGCTGTCCGGGTCGGTCCCGCCGGCCACGGTGTAGCGGAAGACCAGGGCGCCCGTCCCGCTGCCGGAGGCGTAGTCCGCCTGGCGGGTGTTCGCGCCGACGGTGAGCGCCAACCGCGGCGTCCCGGTAACGGTTACCGGCTCGCTGAACTCGACGGTTACCTCGATCCGGTCGCCGCCGGCGAAGTGGGCGCCGCCGGCGTCCGAGCCCTGCCGGACGCCGCCGACGGCGAGCCCGGTAACCGTCGGCGCGGCGGCGTCCGCCCCGTCCCCGTCCACCGCCGGGCCGCCGGCGGTTACGGCGTGGGCGCCCAGCCCGAGCGCCGCGTCGTTCCCCGCGTCGTCCCGGATCGTCCCGCCGTTCAGCGCGAGGGCCGAAGCGAGCACGGTGAGCCCGTCCGGGTCCTCGTCCGCCGCCGCCGCGGCGTAGCGGAAGCGGAGCGAAGCCGTCCCGCTCCCGGAGGCGTAGGCCGCCGGGCGGGTGTTCGCGCCGACTTCGAGCGCGACCTGCGGCGCGCCGGTAACCGTCACCCGCTCGTCGAAGGCCACCGCCACCTCGATCGCGTCGCCGGCGATGAAGACGCCGTTCGCGCCGGAGGCGCCGCCGGAGACGGTGAGCCCGGTTACCGCCGGCCCCCGGCGGTCGGCGGCGGCGCCGTTCACCCGGAAGCCGGCGGCGTTCGCCACCGCGTGGGCGCCGAGCGAGAGCGAGGCGGCGTTCCCGGCGGCGTCCCGGATCGTCACGCCGGCCGGCAGGGTGAGCGCCGAGGCCGGGACGCCGATCCCGTCGGCGTCCCGGTCCCCGGCGGCGACGGCGTAGCGGAAGGTGAGCCGCTTCGTCCCGCTGCCGGAGGCGCGGTAGTCCGCCCGGCGGGCGGCCGCGCCGACGGCGAGGGCCAACCGCGGGGTCCCGCCGGCGACCGTGACCTCCTCGTGGAACTCGACGGTTGCCTCGATGGCGTCGCCGGCGATGAACGCGCCGTCCGCCGCCTGCCCGGTCCCGGAGAGCGAGACGCCGGTAACCGCCGGGCCGAGGGTGTCGGGGGAGGCGCCCTGCACCCGGGCGCGGGTGTCTCCCGCCACCGCATGGCGCGAAAGGCCGAGCGCCGCCGGATTGTCCGCGAGGTCCCGGATGGAGCCGCCGTTCCGGGTGAGCGCCGAGGCGCCGATGCCGATCCCGTTCGCGGCGGCGTCGGCGGCGACCACGGCGTAGCGGAACTCCAGCGAGGAGGTCCCGCTGCCGCCCGCATACCGGGCTTGCCGGACGCCCGTGACGAGGGTGAGGGCGACCTGCGGTCTCCCGCTGACCACCACGACTTCGCTGAACGAGACGGTTACCGCGATCTCGTCGCCGGCGATGAATTCCGGGTTGCCGGACGCGCTCCCCTGCGGGCGGCCGGAGATGGCGAGCCCGGTTACCGTCGGGACGACCCGGTCGCGGGCGCTCCCGTCCACGACGAGGCCGCCGACGACGGCGCCGCCTTCGACCGCGTGGGCGCCGAGGCCGAGGGAGGCGTCGTTGCCCGAGGAGTCCTCGATGCTCCCGCCGTTCAGCGAAAGCGCCGAGGCCGGGACGGAGACCCCGTCGTCGTCCCGGTCGTCCGCGGCGACCGCGTAGCGGAAGACCAGCGAAGTCGTCCCGCTCCCGGACTCGTAGGCGGCTTGGCGGGTGTTCGCGCCGACGGCGAGCGCCAGGCGCGGCGCCCCGGTAACCGCCGCCGGCTCGTCGAACTCCACCGTCGCCTCGATCCGGTCCCCGGCCAGGAAGACGCCGCCGGCGCCCCGGCCGTTTCCGGAGAGCGCGAGGCCGACCACCGCCGGCCCCCGGCGGTCGGCGGCGGCGCTGTCCACCCGGAAGCCGGCGGCGTCCTCGACGGCGCCGCTCCCCAGGGCCAGCGCGGCGGCGTTCGTCCCGTCGCCGATCGACCCGCCGTTCAGGGCCAGCGCCGAGGCGCCGACGCTGACCCCGTTCCGGTCGTAGTCCTCCCGGACGACGGCGTAGCGGAAGACCAGCGACCTCGTCCCGCTCCCGGAGGCGTAGGCGGCGTAGCGGGTGGCCCGCCCCACGCCGAGGGCCAGCCGCGGGGTCCCGGTGACGGTTACCGGCTCGGTGAACTCCACGGTCGCCGCGATCGCGTCGCCGGCGATGAACACCCCGCCGGCCCCGTCGGCCCGGCCGGAGAGCGCGAGCCCGGAGACCGCCGGCGCCACCGAGTCGGCGGCCGACCCGTCCACCCGGAAGCGGCGGTCGTTGTCCACGGCGGCGCCGGGCGGCAGGGGGAGCCGGGCGTTGTGGGTGACCCGGTCGGTGATCGTCCCGTCGTCCAGGTTGAGCGCGCCGCCGCCGATGGTGACCCCGTCCGGGTCCCGGTCGCCGGCGGCCACGGTGTAGCGGAAGACCAGCGAAGTCGTCCCGCTGCCGCGCACATAGGGCGCCTGCCGGATCTCCCCGAGGGTGAGGAAGAAGGCCAGCCGGGGCGTCCCGGTAACCAGTACCGCTTCGCTGAACTCCACCGTGGCCTCGATCGCGTCGCCGGTCGTGTGGACGCCGCCGGCGCCCTGCGGCGCCGGGGCGAGACTCGCCAGGGTGAGCCCGGTAACCGTCGGCGCCACCGTGTCCCGGGCGCCCCCGTCCACCGCCGGGCCCTCGCCGTCGGCGACCGCGTGGGCGCCGAGGCCGAGGAGGGCGTCGTTCCCCGCGCCGTCCTTCAGGGTCCCGCCGTTCAGCGAGAGCGCCCCGGCGCCGACGGCGAGGCCGTCCCGGTCCCGGTCCGCCGCCCCGACGGCGTAGCGGAAGAGGAGCGAGGAGGTCCCGCTGCCGGAGACATACCCGGCCTGCCGCGTGTCCGCGCCGATGGTCAGGGCGGCCTGCGGCGTCCCGGTAACCGTTACCGGCTGGTCGAAGTCCACGGTCGCCTCGATCTCGTCGCCGGCGAGGAAGACCCCGCCCGCGCCGTGCGCCCGCCCGCCGACCGTTACCCCGGCCACCGTCGGCGCCAAGGTGTCCGGGTCGCTGCCCTTCACGACGAAGCCGGCGGCGTTTTCGACGGCGTGGGATCCGAGCGCGAGGGCGGCGGCGTTGCCGGCGGCGTCGGCGATCGTCCCGCCGTTCAGGGCGAGGGCCGAGGCGCCGATCGAGGGCCCGTCGGGGTCGGCGTCGGCGCGGACCACTTCGTAGCGGAAGACCGGCGAGTCCGTCCCGCTGCCGGAGGCGTAGGCCGCGTGGCGGGTGTTCGCGCCGACCCCGAGCGCCACCCGCGGCGTCCCGGTAACCGTTACCGGCTCGTCGAAGGCCACGGTTACCTCGAGGGCGTCGCCGGCGATGTACTTCCCGTTCGCGCCCTGCGCCCCCGGCGCCCCGCCGGCGAGGGTGAGCCCGATCACCGCCGGGCGGCGGGAGTCGCCCTGGCCGCCGAGCACCACCGTGCCCCGGAGGTCGGAGACGGCATGCGCCCCGAGGTCGAGGTTCGCGGCGTTCCCCGCGGCGTCCGCCAGCGTCCCGCCGTTCAGCGAGAGCGCCGAGGCGCCGACGCCGACCCCGTTGCCGTCGCTGTCGGAGGCGGCCACGGTGTAGCGGAACTCCAGGGAGGAGGTCCCGCTGCCGGAGACATACGCCGCCTGGCGGGTGGAAGCGCCGACGGTGAGGGCGGCCTGCGGGGTCCCGGTAACCGTTACCGCTTCGTTGAAGGCGATCGTTACGACGATCCGGTCGCCGGCGGTGAAGACCGGGACCCCGGAGGAGACCGCCTGCCGGTCGCCGGAGACGGCGACCCCGGTAACCACCGGGCCGGCGGCGTCGGCGCCGCCGCCGTCCACCGCCGGGCCGCCGGCGGTTACCGCGTGGGGCCCGAGGTCGAGCGCGGCGTCGTTCCCCGCCCCGTCCCGGATCGTCCCGCCGGCCAGGGCGAGCGCCGAGGCGGCGACGGTGACCCCGTCCGCGTCCTCGTCGGCGGCGGCGACGAGGTAGCGGAAGAGGAGCGAGGAGGTCCCGCCGCCGGAGGACTCGTAGTCGGCGTAGCGGGTGGCGGCGCCCACCGAGAGCGCGAGGCGCGGGGTCCCGGTAACCGTTACCGCTTCCCGGAAGTCCACGGTCGCTTCGAGGATGTCCCCGGCGATGAACGCCCCGTTCGCGCCGTTCGCGAGGCCGGAGAGCGCGAGCCCGGTCACCGGCGGCGCCAGCACATCGGCGCCGCCGCCGTTCACGACGAGGCCGCCGTCGGTGATGGCGTGGGCGCCGAGGCCGACCGCCGCGTTGTTCCCGGCGGCGTCGGCGATCGAAGCGGCGGTGATCGCCGTGGCGCTGATCCCGTCCGCGTCGGCGTCGGCGGCCACGACGGTGTAGCGGAAGACCAGCGAAGTCGTCCCGCTCCCGGAGGCGTAGTCCGCCGGCCGGCTGGCCGCCCCCACCGTCAGGACCACCCTCGCCTGCCCGGTAACCGTTACCGCCTCGTCGAACTCGACGGTCGCCTCGATCAGGTCCCCGGCGACGAACACGCCGTTCGCGCCCTGCCCGATCCCGCCTAGGGTCAGCCCGGCAACCGCCGGCGCCCGGACATCGGCGGCGGCGCCGTTGACGATGATGGCGGGGATCGGCCCCGAGACCCCGGGGGCCAAGGCGGGGACATCGTGGCCGCCGCGGTCCCGGATCGTCGCCGAACCCGGGTCCCACGAATGGGCGCTGACCCCGTCGGCGTCGGAGTCCCCCGCCTGCACGGTGTAGCGGAACAGCACCACCTCGCCGCCGGAACCCCCGGCGTAGTCGGCGTAGCGGGTCGCCGAACCGACGGTGAGCCGCACCCGCGGGCTTCCGGTTACGAAGACCGGCTCCGAGAACCGGTACCCGAAGGTGAACGAGTCCCCGGCGACATAGACGCCGCCCGCGCCGTTCGGCCGGCCCGACGCGCGCCAGTTGAAGCCTTGCGCTGAAATCGTGGGCGGCGTCGCGTCGGCCCCGCTCCCGTCCACCACGACCGCGGGGTGGTCGGTGATCGCGTGGCGGGAAAGGTCGAGCGAGGCGGCCCGGCCCCCGCCGTCGGTGATCGCCCCGCCGTCCAGGGTCAGCGCCGAGCCGCCGATGCTGATCCCGTCCGCGTCGGAGTCCTCCGCCCGTACGACATACGAGAAACGCAGCCACCGCCTGGTGGAATTGATCGCGGTCAGGGGCACCTGCCGGGTCGCGCTCCCGATGTCGAGGGCCAACTGCGGGGTCCCGGTAACCGTCACCGGTTCGTGGAACTCGAGGCGGACAGTGATGTCGTCCCCGGCGATGTAGGTCCCGTTCGCCCCCTGCGTGGTGTAGGGGTCCAAATGCAGGCTGACGACCGCCGGCCCCGCCGCGTCGGCGGCGGCGCCGTCCACCCGGAAGCCGGTCAGGTCGATCTCCGGGCTGCCGGTCGTGGAGACCCGGTTGCCGGCGGCGTCCGAGCCCCGCAGTCCGGAGAAATCGAACCGGATGGTCCCGCCGGTGTAGGCGTCGCCCGCGGCGACCGCGTAGCGGTAGCGGTACCGGTCCGTTGCCCGGCGGGGGGCCGTCCGATAGTCGAATGCCGCCGTCCGCGGAACCCCGTTGGGGAAGGCGAAGGTGAAACTCCCCTGGCCGAACCGGGGCAGGACCACCGGCTCCGAGAACCGCACCTCCCAGAAGATGAAGTCGCCGGCGGTGAAGACGCCGCCGGCGCCGTTGCCGAACCCGCCGGGGGTCACCGAGAGGATCGTCGGGGCCACCGTGTCGGAGAGCGACCCGTTCACCGGGAAGGCGGCGGCGGCGGTGAGCGCGTGGGTTCCCAGGCCGAGCGCGGCGGCGTTGCCGGCGGCGTCGGCGATCGACCCGCCGTTCAGGGTGAGCGCGGAAGCGCCGACGCCGATCCCGTCGGAGTCGGAGTCCCCCGACGCCACGGCGTAGCGGAAGGTGAGCGAAGCGGTCCCGCTGCCGGAGACATAGGCCGCCTGGCGGGTGAGGGCGCCGACGGTGAGCGCCAACTGCGGGGTCCCGGTAACCGTTACCGGCTCGCTGAAGGCGACCGCGGCTTCGATCCGGTCGCCTTCCCGGTAGGCGCCGTCGGCGCCCTGCGGGGCGCTGCCGGAGAGGGTGAGCCCGGTTACCGTCGGCGCGGTCCCGTCCGTTCCGGCGCCGTTGACGACCAGGTCGCCGTCGGTGATCGCGTGGGCCCCGAGGCCGAGCGCGGCGGCGTTGCCCGTGCTGTCGGCGATCGACCCGCCGTTCAGCGCGAGCGCGGAAGCGCCGACGCCGATCCCGTTCGGGTCGGCGTCCCCGGCGGCGACGGTGTAGCGGAAGACCAGCGAACTCGTCCCGCTGCCCGAGGCGTAGGCGGCCCGGCGGGCGGCGCTCCCGACCGCGAGGGCCAGCCGGGGCGTCCCGGTAACCGTCGCCGCCTCGTGGAACTCGACGGTCGCCTCGATCTCGTCGCCGGCGATGAAGACCCCGTTCGCGCCGCTCGCCGTCCCGCCCAGCGTCAACCCGACGACCCCCGGCCCGACCCGGTCCGCGGCGGTCCCGTCCACATGGAAACCGCGCCGCTCGACCCGGTGGCCGGCGAGCAGGTCCACGGCGTTGCCGGCGCGGTCCCGGACCGTCGACGAGGCGGTGATCTCGGCGACCAGCGGCCCGCCGGCGGAGTACGAGTCGCCCGACTGGACGGTGGAGCGGAAGCGGAGCCGGGAGGTGCCCGATCCCGAGTGGTAGCCCGCGACCCGGGTCGGCGGGTCGAGGCTCAATCGGTAAGTCATCCTCGGCGACCCGGCAACCGTCACCGGCTCCGAGAACCGGGCCTCCCAGACGATCACATCGCCGGCGATGAAGACCCCGTTCGCGCCGTTGGGCGTCCCGCCCGGAACGATGTGGGTGAGCGTCGGGCGGACCGTGTCCGAGAGCGAGCCGTTCACGACGAAGCCGGAGGCGTTCGCCACCGCGTGGGTCCCGAGGTCGAGGGCGGCGGCGTTGCCGTCCCGGTCGGCGATGCTCCCGCCGTTCAGCCCCAGGGCGGAGGCGCCGACGCCGATGCCGTCCGCGTCGGCGTCGGAGGCCACCACCGCGTAGCGGAAGACCAGCGAAGTCGTCCCGCCGCCGGAGGCGTAGGCCGCCGCCCGGGCGGCGGCGCCGACGGTGAGCGTCAACTGCGGGGCGCCGGCGACGGTTACCGGCTCGCTGAAGGTGACCGCCGCTTCGAGGACATCGCCGGCGATGTACGCCCCGGCGGCGCCCTGCGGCGAGCCGGCGGCGAGGGTCAGGCCGGTTACCGTCGGGGCGACGGTGTCCCGGAGGCTGCCGTCCACCGCCGGGCCGCCGCCCTCGGTCGCGTGGTCGCCGAGGCCCCGGGAGGCGGCGTTCCCGGCGGCGTCGGCGATCGTCCCGCCGCCCGGCGCGAGCGCCGAGGCGCCGATCCCGTCCGCGTCGGCGTCGCTCGCCCGGACGGCGTAGCGGAAGACCAGGCGGGTCGTCCCGCTGCCGGAGGCGTAGTCGGCGTGGCGGACCGCGCTCCCGACGGCCAGCGCGAGCCGCGGCGTCCCGGTAACCGCCGCCGGTTCGTGGAACTCCACGGTCGCCTCGATCTCGTCGCCCCGGAGGAAGACCCCGTTCGCGCCCCGCGCCGTCCCGCCGAGGGTCACCCCGACCACCTTCGGGCCGACCACATCCGCGAGCGACCCGTCCACCCGGAACCCGGCCGGCAGGGAGTGGGCGCCGCCGACGGGGTTCGCGTCGTTGCCCCCCTGGTGGGTCTCGCGGTCCTTGATCCGGTTCGCGTTGTCGGTTACCAGCGTGTCGGGGATCGTCCCGGAGGAGTACCGGTCGGCCGCCTGCGTCACATAGCGGAAGCGGAGGAGGGTGGAGCCGGAGCCGGAGAGGTAGTCCGCTTCCCGCGCCGTCCCGCCGCCGAGGGTGAACCGGTAGCGCGGCGAGCCGACCACCAGCACCGGCTCGTCGAAGCCGATCTCCCAGTAGAGGGCGTCCCCGGCGGTGAAGACCCCGCCGGCGCCGGAGGGGATCCCGCCGGGGGTCTTGACGGTCATGCTCGGGCGGCGCGGGTCCTGGCTGTTCGCGTTGATCGAGAAGTCGCCCCGGTTCGTGAAGGCGTGCGCTCCGAGACCCAGCGCCGCCGCGTGGTTCGCGGCGTCCCGGATCGTCCCGCCGTTCAGGGTCAGCGCCGAGGCGCCGATGCTGATCCCGTCGAAGTCGAAAAGGGCGCCGCGCGGGATGTCCCAGTGGAACCGCAGCGTCGTCCCGCCGCTGCCGGATGCATAGGGGGCCGGGAGCGTCCCCCGGAAGTTGTTGGGGTTGGTGTCACCCAGGGTTATCGCGACCTGCGGGGTCCCGGTAACCGTTACCGGCTCGCTGAACGCGACCGCCACCACGATGGTCTCGTAAGCGCCATAGACGCCGGCGGAGAAATGCGGCGGCCGGAGCGAGGAGAGCGAGACGCCGGTTACCACCGGCGCGACGGCGTCGGCGTTCGCCCCGGCCACCGGGAAGCCGGCGGCGTCGGGGATCGCGCCGAGGGCGAGCGCCGCGGCGTTGCCGGCGGCGTCCCGGATCGTCCCGCCGCCGAGGGTGAGCGCCGAGGCGGGGACCGCCACCCCGTTCGGGTCGGCGTCCCCGGCGGCGACGGTGTAGCGGAACACCAGCGAGGCCGTCCCGCTGCCGAGCGCGTAGGCGGCCTGCCGGGTGGCGGCGCCGACGGCGAGCGCCACCCGGGGGGTCCCGGTAACCGTTACCGGCTCGTCGAACTCCACGGTTACTTCGAGGTCGTCGCCGGCGATGAACCGCCCGTTCGCGCCCTCCGGGCGGCCCCCGAGGCGCGCGCCGGCGACCGCCGGGCGGCGGGCGTCCGTCCCGCCCCCGGCCACCGCCGGGCCGCCGGCGGTTACGGTGCGCGTCCCCAGGCCCAGCCGGGCGTCGGTGTCCCGGGCGTCGGCGATCGTCCCGCCGTTCAGCGCGAGCGCCGAGGCGGCGACGGTGATCCCGTCGGCGTCCGCGTCGCCGGCGGCGACGGCGTAGGCGAAGACCAGGTCCCTCGTCCCGCTGCCGGAGGCGTAGGCCGCCTGCCGGGTGTTCGCGCCGACCGTGAGCGCCAGTCGGGGGGTCCCGGTAACCGTCACCTCTTCGCTGAAGGTCACCGTCGCCTCGATCCGGTCGCCGGCGATGAAGACCCCGTTCGCGCCCTGGGCGAGGCCCCCGAGGGAGAGGCCGGTCACCGTCGGCGGGACCGCCTCCGGGGCGCTCCCGTTCACCGCCGGGCCGCCGGCGGCGAGGGCGTGCTCGCCGAGGCCGAGGGAGGCGGCGTTCGGCGGGGTCGCCAGGTCGCGGATCGTCCCGCCGTTCGATTCGAGCGCCGAGGCGGAGACGGTGATCCCGTCGGCGTCGGTGTCGGAGCGGACGACGGTGTAGCGGAAGACCGGCGAAGAGGTCCCGCTGCCGGAGTGGTAGGCCGCGTACCGCGTCCCGCTGGCGAGGGTGAGGGCCACCCGCGGGGTCCCGGTAACCGTTACCGGCTCGTCGAACTCGACGGTGAGGTCGAGGTGGTCGCCGGCGATGAAGACGCCGCCGGGGCCGGTCCCGGTCCCGCCGGCGGCGAGCCCGACCACCGTCGGGGCGCGGGCGTCGGCCCCCCGGCCGTTCACCCGGGCGCCGGCGTCGTCGGTCAGCGCGTGGGATCCGAGGGAGAGCGCGGCGGCGTTCCCCGAGGCGTCGGCGAGCGTCCCGCCGTTCAGCGAAAGCGCCGAGCCCCCGACGGAGACGCCGCTCGGGTCGGAGTCGCCGGAGACGACGGTGTAGCGGAAGACCAGTTCGGAAGTCCCGCCGCCGGAGGAGTAGTCGGCGCGGCGCGCCCCGCTGGCGAGGATGAGGGTGACCTGCGGGGTCCCGGTAACCGTTACCGGCTCGTCGAAGGCGAGGGTCGCCTCGATCGCGTCGCCGGCGATGAAGACGCCGCCCGCGCCCTGGGCCAGGCCCCCGAGGGTCGCGCCGGTTACCGCCGGGCCGGCGAGGTCCGCGCCGTCCCCGTCCACGAGGAAGCCGGCCGGGCGGTAGTTCAGGTCCTGCGCCGAAGGGCCCCGGTTGCCGGCGCGGTCCTCGATGCCCCAGGAGGTGGCCGACTGGAACAGGACCCAGGTCATGCTCCCGCCGGCGTACTCGTCGGCGGAAGCGACCGCGTAGCGGTAGCGGAGCAGCGCCGAACCCGATCCCGAGGAGTACCGGACGCGCCGCTGGTTCGCGAGCGTGTCGGCGCCGAAGTACACGGTGAGGTGGGGCGTCCCGGTCCCGGTAACCGTTACCGGCTCCGAGAACCGCACTTCCCAGACGATCACATCGCCGGCCACGAAGGCGCCGCCGGGGCCGGAGCCGGTCCCGGTCGGGGTAACCGAGAGGACCCGCGCCCCGACCGAGTCCACGAAGGCGCCGTTCACCGGGAAGTCGCTGTTGTCGCTGATCGCGTGGCTTCCGAGGGCCAGGGCCGCGTCGTTCGGCGTAGCCGCGCCGTCCCGGATGGTCCCGCCGTTCAGGGTGAGCGCCGAGGCGGTAACGGAGATGCCGTCCCCGTCGGTGTCCCCGGCGACCACCTGGTAGCGGAAGACCAGCGCGGCGGTCCCGCTGCCGGAGGCGTAGTCCACCTGGCGGATATCCGCGCCGATCCCGAACGCCAACTGCGGGGTCCCGGTAACCGTTACCGGCTCGCTGAAGGTGACCGTCGCCTCGATCTCGTCGCCGGCCCGGTAGGTCCCGCCGGCGCCCTGCGGCGCCGGGGGGACCCCGGCGAGGGTCAGCCCGGTAACCGTCGGGCTGAGGGTGTCCGCCGCGCTCCCGTCCACGACCGAGTTCGGGGCGGCGGTTACGGCGTGGTCGCCGAGGGCGAGGGCGGCGGCGTTCCCCGAGGCGTCCTCGATCCTCCCGCCGTTCAGGGAGAGCGCGGAGACGCCGATCCCGTCGGCGTCGGCGTCGGCGGGGACGACGGTGTAGCGGAAGACCGCCGCGGCCGTCCCGCTGCCGGAGGACTCGTAGTCCGCCCGGCGGGTGTTCGCGCCGACGGCGAGGACCGCCTGCGGGTTCCCGGTAACCGTTACCGGCTCGCTGAAGGCCGCGGTGATTTCGAGGGCGTCCCCGGCGATGAAGACGCCGTTCCGCCCCCGGCCCGAACCGGAGACCGTTACGCCGGTAACCGTCGGGGCGGCGGCGTCGGCGGCGGCCCCGGCCACGACGAAGCCGGCGGCGTCCGCCGCCGCGTGGGCGCCGAGGCCGAGCGCGGCGGCGTTCCCCGCGGCGTCGCGGATCGTCCCGCCGTTCAGGGCGAGCGCCGAAGCGCCGACGGAGATCCCGTCCGCGTCGGCGTCGGCGGCCGCGACGGTGTAGCGGAAGACCAGTTCCTCGTCCCCGGTCCCGGACACATAACCCGCCTGCCGGGTGTTCGCGCCGACGGTGAGGGCGAGTTGCGGGGGCCCGGTTACCAGGGCCGCCTCGTCGAAGCGCACCGTGGCTTCGATCCGGTCCCCGGCGATGAACGCGCCGCCGGCGCCCTGCCCGCTCCCGGAGAGCCGGAGGCCGACCACCCTCGGCCCGGTCCCGTCCGCCGCCGAGCCGCTCACCACGAAGTTCGAGTCGTTCGCGACGGCGTGGGTCCCGAGGCCGAGCGCCGCGTCGTTCGGGGTCGCCCCGTCGGGCGCGAGGTCCTGGATCGTCCCGCCGTTCAGCGCGAGCGCGGTCGCGGCGACGGAGATCCCGTCGGCGTCGGCGTCCCCGGAGACCACCGCGTACCGGAAACGCAGGGTGGCGGTCCCGCTGCCGGAGGCGTAGTCGGCCTGCTTGTCGGTCGTCCCGATGGTGAGGGCGACCTGCGGCGTCCCGGTAACGGTTACCGCTTCGCTGAAGGTGACCGCCGCTTCGACGGCGTCGCCGGCCCGGTAGGCCCCGCCCGCGCCCTGCGGCGCCGGCGGGACCCCGGCGAGGGCCAGCCCGGTAACCGTCGGCGCCGGGTCGGCGGCGCCGCCGTTCACCACCGCGTCCCCGTCGGCGATCGCGTGGGCGCCGAGGCCGAGCGCGGCGGCGTTGCCCGAGGCGTCCCGGATCGTCGCGCCGTTCAGCGCGAGGGCCGCCGCGCCGACGGAGACCCCGTCCGCGTCGGCGTCCCCGGCGGCGACGGTGTAGCGGAAGACCAGCGAAGCGGTCCCGCTGCCGGAGAAGTAGTCCGCCCGGGGCGTCCCGCCGGTGGTGGTGAGGCCGAGCGCGACCTGCGGGGTCCCGCCGACCGTAACGGGCTCGCTGAACTCGAGCGTTACCGCGAGGACATCGCCGGCGAGGAAGACGCCGCCCGCGCCCCGGCCCGTCCCGGAGACCGCCGCCCCGGTTACCGAGGGGCCGACCGCGTCGGCGGCGTTCCCGTTCACCGGGAAGTCGGCGGCGCGGGCCACCGCGTGGACGCCGAGGCCGAGGGCGGCGGCGTTGCCGCCGGCGTCGCCGATCGTCCCGCCGTTCAGCGCGATCTCCGAAACGCCGATCCCGTCGGCGTCCACTTCCCCGGCGCCCACCGCGTAGCGGAAGACCAGCCGGGCCGAACCGCTGCCGGAGGACTCGTAGTCCGCGTAGCGGGAGTACGCGCCGACGGCGAGCAGGAGCCGCGGCGTCCCGCCGGTCGCGTCCACCGTTACCGGCTCGCTGAAGGTGACCGCCGCCTCGATGGCGTCGCCGGCGATGTACGCGCCGTTCGCGCCCTGCGGCGCCGGCGGGACGCCGGCGAGCGAGAGCCCGGTAACCGTCGGGGCCACCGCGTCCCCGGCGGCGGCGTCCACCGCCGGGCCGCCGGCGGTTACCGCGTGGGCGCCGAGGCCGCGCGCCGCGTCGTTCGGAGTCGCCGCCCCGTCCCGGATCGTCCCGCCGGTGAGCGCCGCCGCGCCGATGCCGATCCCGTCCGCGTCGGCGTCGCCGGAGGCCACGGTGTAGCGAAGACCAGCGAAGTCGTCCCGCTCCCGGAGGCGTAGGCGGCCTGGCGGATGGCGCTGCCGATGGTGAGCGCCACCTGCGGGGACCCGGTAACCGTTACCGGCTCGCTGAACTCGACCGTGACTTCGAGGACATCGCCGAGGACGAAGGTCCCGTTCGCGCCCTGCGCCTCGCCGCCGACGGTGACCCCGGTAACCGTCGGGGCGGCGGCGTCGGCGCCGCCCCCGGCCACCACGAAGCCGCCGTCGTCCGCGATCCCGTCCCTGCTGGTCGCGCCGCCGGCGAGGTCGGCGGCGTTGCCGGAGGCGTCGGTGATGCTCCCGCCGTTCAGCGCGAGCGCGGAGGCGGGGACGGCCACGCCGTCGGCGTCGGCGTCCCCGGAAACGACGGTGTAGCGGAAGACCAACGATCTCGTCCCGCTGCCGGAGGCGTAGTCGGCCTGGCGGGTGGGCGCGCCGACGCCGACGCCGACGGCGAGGGCCAGCCGCGGCGTCCCGGTAACCGTTACCCGCTCGCTGAACTCCACCGCCGCCTCGATCGCGTCCCCGGCGATGAAGGCGCCGCCCGCGCCCTGCCCGGTTCCCGAGAGGGTCACGCCGGTAACCGTCGGCGCCTGCAGGTCCGCCGCCGCCCCGTCCACCGGGAAGTCCGGGTGGTCGGCGACCGCGTGGGGCCCGAGGCCGAGCGCCGCCGCGTTGCCGGAGGCGTCCGCGATCGTCCCGCCGTTCAGGGCGAGCGCGGAGGCGGGGAGGCCCGCGCCGTTCGGGTCGGCGTCCCCCCGGACGACGAGGTAGCGGAAGGTCAGCGAGTCCGTCCCGCTGCCGGCGGCGTAGTCGGCGAGGCGGGTGGCCGCGCCGACGGTGATCGCCGCCTGCGGGGTCCCGGTAACCGTTACCTCCTCGCTGAAGACCACCACCGCCTCGAGTTCGTTTCCGGCGACGAAGACGACGCCTTCGCGGCCGCCGCTGCCGCCGTCCGGGTTCCCGGCGAGCCGGGCCCCGACCACCGTCGGGCCCACCCGGTCGCCGGCGGCGGCGTCCACCGGGAAGCCGGCGGCGTCGGCGACCGCGTGGGCGCCGAGCCCCAGCGCCGCGTCGTTCCCCGCGTCGTCCCGGATCGTCCCGCCGTTCCGGGTGAGCGCGGCGGCGGGGACGCCGAGCCCGTTCGGGTCGGAGTCGCCGGCGGCGACGGCGTAGGCGAAGACCAGCCGGGTCGTCCCGCTGCCGGATTGGTAGGCCGCCGGGCGGGTGAGCAGGCCGACCGCCAACTCCAACTGCGGGGTGCCGGTAACCGTTACCGGCTCGCTGAAGGAGACCGTCGCCTCGAAGGCGTCGCCGGCGATGAAGACGCCGTTCGCGCCCTGCGGCGCGGTCCCGACGGCGGAGAGGCTCACCCCGGTCACCGTCGGCGCGACGGTGTCGGAGCCGCTCCCGTCCACCGGCCGGGCCGCCAGGTCTCCGTCGGCGATCGCGTGGGCGCCGAGGCCGCGCTCGGCGGCGTTCCCCGCGGCGTCGCGGATCGTCCCGCGGTTCAGTTCGAGGGCATCGGCGGCGACGCTGACCCCGTTCGCGTCGGTGTCCCCGGCGGCGACGGTGTAGCGGAAGAGCAGCGAGGAAGGCCCGCTGCCGGCGGCGCGGTAGTTCGCGTAGCGGGTGGCCGCGCCGACGGTGAGGACCAGCCGCGGCGTCCCGGTAACGGTTACCGGCTCGTCGAAGTCCACCGTGAACTCCAGGAAGTCGCCGGGGACGGAGGTCCGGGCCGGGCCCGACGGCTCGCCGCCGGCGGTGAGCCCGGTCACCGTCGGCGGCCTCCGGTCGGCGCCGTCCCCGTCCACCGGGAAGGCGGCGGCGTCCGGGATCGCGTGGCTGCCGAGGTCGAGGGCGGCGAGGTTGCCCGCCGGGTCGGCGATCGTCCCGCCGTTCGTCCCGCCGTTGCGGGAGAGCGCCGAGGCGGCGACGGACACGCCGTTCGCGTCCTCGTCCCCGGCGGCGACGGTGTAGCGGAAGACCAGCGAGGAGGTCCCGCTCCCGGAGGCGTAGTCCGCCCGGCGGGCGGCCTCGCCGACGGTCAACGCCGCCTGCGGCGTCCCGGTAACGGTTACCGGCTCGCTGAACTCCACGGTGAGCGCGATCTCGTCCCCGGCGATGAAGGCGCGCGGAGCGTTGACCGAGGGGGCGGCGCCCTGGCCGGTCCCGGAGAGCGCGGCGCCGGTGACCCGGGGGGCGATCCGGTCCACCGACCCGTCCACCCGGAAGGCGGCGTCGTCCGGGAGGGCGCGGGCGCCGAGGCCGAGCGCCGCGTTCCGGCCGGCGCGGTCGGTGATCGTCCCGCCGTTCAGCGCGAGCGCCGAGGCGGCGACGGCGACGCCGTCCGGGTCGGCGTCCCCCCGGGCGACGGTGTAGCGGAAGGTGAGCGTGGTGGAGCCGCTTCCGGAGCGGTAGTCCGCCGGCCGGGCGGCGCTCCCCACGGTGAGCGCCAGCCGGGGGGTCCCGCCGGTCGCGTCCACCGTTACCGGCTCGCTGAAGGTGACCGCCGCGTCGATGGCGTCGCCGGAGATGAAGACGCCGTTCGCGCCCTGCGGCGCGGTCCCGACGGCGGAGAGGGTGACGCCGGTTACCGAGGCCGCGGCGCGCCCGGCCCCGTCCACCACCGCGCCGCCGGCGGCGGCGGCGTGCTCGCCGAGGTCGAGGTCGGCGGCCAGCGAGCCGTCGGCGATCCGCCCGCCGTTCGCCCGGAGCGCCGAGGCGGCGAGGGTGATCCCGTCCGCGTCGGCGTCCGCCCGGACCACGGCGTAGCGGAAGACCAGGGAGGCGGTCCCGCTGCCGGAGGCGTAGGTCGCGTAGCGGGTGGCCGACCCGATCCCGAGCGCCACCCGCGGGGCGCCGGTAACCGTCACCTCCTCGCTGAAGTCCACGGTTACTACCAGGGCGTCCCCGGCGAGGAAGGCGCCGTCCGCGCCCCGCGCCGTCCCGGAGACGGTCACCCCGGCCACCGCCGGGGCGCGGACATCGGCGGCGGCGGTGTCCACCCGGAAGCGGGGGGCGCCGACGATGAACCCGTGGTGGAGGTGGGCCGAAAGGTCGAGCGAGGCGGCGTTGCCGGCGGCGTCCACGATGGGCCCGGCGCTCCGGCCCGGCCCTGCCTCCACCCCCAGCGAATTGGCGAGGAATCCGATCCCGTCCGCGTCCAGGATCCGGTCGCCGGGGGCGGGGGTGGGCACCGTCCAGCGGAAGGTCAGGGAACTCGTCCCGCTGCCCGACGGCCGGCGCGCGGTACCGGTGTGGCCGGTCAGGAAGACCAGGAGGTTCGCGCCGGTGGTAACGGTTACCGGTTCGCTGAACTCGACGGTGATGGAGATCCGGTCGCCGGAGGTGAACACCCCGCCGGCGGCGCTCCCCGTCCCCGCCAGCCGGAGCCCGGTAACCCTCGGGGCGACGGTGTCCTCCGCCCCGCCCTCCACCCGGAAGCGGCGGTCGTCCGTCACCGCGTGGGCGCCGAGGCCGGGCAGCGCGTCGCGGTTCGCGCGGTCCCGGATCGTCCCGCCGCTGCGGTCGAGCGCGGAGGCGGCGACGCTGATCCCGTCGTCGTCGGCGTCGCCGCGGGCCACCCGGTAGCGGAAGCGGAGGGTGCGCGTCCCGCTGCCGAGCGCGTAGTCGGCGTAGCGGGCGGCGGTCCCGACGGTGAGCGCGAGGCGCGGGGCGCCGGTAACCGTTACCCGCTCGCTGAAAGTCACCGCCGCTTCGACGAGGTCGCCGGCGGTGAAGACGCCGCCCTCGCCCTGCCCGCTCCCGGAGAGCGCGAGCCCGGTAACCGTCGGGGCGGCGGCGTCCGTCCCGCTCCCGTCCACCGCCGCGCCGCCGTCGGTTACGGCGTGCTCCCCGAGGCCGAGCGCGGCGGCGTTCCCGGAGGCGTCGGCGACGGTCCCGCCGTTCAACCGCAGGGCCGAGTCGCCGAGGCTGACCCCGTTCGGGTCGCGGTCCTCCGGCGCCACGGTGTAGCGGAAGACCAGGGCGGAGGTCCCGCTGCCGCGCGCGTAGTCGGCGTAGCGGAGGACCCGGCCGACGGCGAGGGCCGCCCGCGGGGTCCCGGTAACCGTCGCCGGTTCGTGGAACTCGACGGTGATCTCGAGGTCGTCGCCGGCGATGAAGACCCCTCCGGCGCCGCTGGCCACGCCGCCGACGGTTACCCCGGTTACCGCCGGCCCCTCCGCGCCGCCCCGCACCACGAAGTCGGGGTCGCTGGTTATGGCGTGGCTGCCCAGGTCGAGCGCGGCGTCGTTCCCGGCGGCGTCCCGGATGTGGCCGGCGCCGGGGATGCGGATCCCGCTGGCGCCGACCCCGGACGGGGCGGAGTGGAACCGGCTCACCTCGAGGACGAAACCCAGGTGACTCGTCCCGCTGCGGATCCCCTGCATGTAGGCGGGAGTGCTCGGGGACAGGGAGGAAACGACCAGTTCCGGAACCCCTCCCACGGAGTGCTCGGTGATCCGCTCGCTGAACTCGACGGTGAACAGGATCTCGTCCCCGTTGACGAAGACGCCGCCGGGGCCGGAGCCGGTTCCCGAAATCGTCAGCCCGGTGATCGTCGGCGCCGCCGTGTCCGCCGCCGCGCCGTTCACCGTGGCGCCGGAGTCGTCCGCGATCGCGTGGGCGCCGAGGCCGAGCGCGGCGTTGTTGTTCGCCCGGTCCCTGATGGTCCCGCCGGCCAGCGAGAGCGCCGAGGCGCCGGCGGAGACCCCGTTCGCGTCGGCGTCGCCGGCAACCACGGCGTAGCGGAACACCAGCGCGCTCGTCCCGCTGCCGGAGGCGTAGGACGCGTACCGGGTGGCGGTCCCCACGGCGAGCGCGAGCCGGGGGGTCCCGGTAACCGTTACCGGCTCGCTGAAGGACACCGTCGCTTCCAGCACATCGCCGGCGATGAAGACGCCGTTCGCGCCCTGCGGCGCCGGCGCGGCGCCGGAGAGGGCCGCCCCGGTTACCGTCGGGACGACGGTGTCCGTCGCGCCCCCGGCCACCACCGGGCCGCCGTCGGTTATGGCGTGGGTCCCGAGGCCGAGCGCGGCGGCGTTCCCGGCGGCGTCGGCGATCGTCCCGCCGTTCAGGGTCAGCGCCGAAGCGCCGATCCCGACGCCGTTCGCGTCGGTATCGCCGGCGGCCACGGCGTAGCGGAAGACCAGCGCGTTCGTCCCGCTGCCGGAGGCGTAGTCCGCCCGGCGGGTGTCCGCGCCGACGGTCAGCGCCGCCTGCGGGGTCCCGGTAACCGTTACCGCTTCGGTGAAAGTGACGGTTACCTCGATTTCGTCGCCGGCGATGAAGACGCCGTTCGCGCCGCGCCCGCTGCCGGAGAGCGTCACCCCGGCCACCGTCGGCGAAGTCGCGTCCGCCCCGTCCCCGTCCAGTACGAAGTCGGGGTGGTTCGCGACGGCGTGGCTTCCCGGGTCGAGCGACGCGTCGTTGCCGGCGGCGTCCCGGAGGGTGACGCCCCGCCACAGTTGGAGGATGCCGGTGCTGATCCCGTCCGCGTCGGCGTCGGTCGCGAGCACGGTGTAGCGGAACACCAGGGAACTCGTCCCGCTGCCGGAAACGAGTTCCGCGAGTTGCGTGTTGTGGTTGAGGTGCACGAACGCGGCGCCGCTCCCGGTCTTGGTTACCGGTTCGCTGAACTCGACGGTTACGGTGATCTCGTCCCCGGCGACGAAGACGCCGCCCGGGCCGGTTCCGGTTCCCGAAAGCGTTACCCCGGTGATCGTCGGGGCGGCCCCGTCCGCCGCGGCGCCGTTCACCGTGAAGGCGGCGTCGTTCGCGATCGCGTGGGTCCCGAGGCCGAGCGCCGCGTCGTTCGGCGTCGCGTGCTGCGACCAGTCCCCGTCGCCGATGAAGTCCTTGATCGTCCCGCCGTTCAGGGCGAGCGCCGAGGCGCCGACGCCGATGCCGTTCGCGTCGGCGTCGCCGGAGGCGACGGTGTAGCGGAACGCCAGCGTGGCCGTCCCGCTGCCGGAGGCGTAGTCGGCCTGGCGGGTGGCGCTCCCGATGGTGAGCGCCAACTGCGGGGCCCCGGTTACCCGGACCGGCTCGTCGAACTCCACCGCCGCTTCGATCGCGTCGCCGGCGCGGAAGACCCCGCCCGCGCCGGTCCCGGCGCCCGACAGCGTGAGCCCGACCACCGTCGGCGCCACCTGGTCCCGGTTCTGCCCCCGCAGGGAGAAGTCCCCGTCGCGCGCGAGCGCGTGCGACCCGAGGTCGAGCGCGGCGGCGTTCCCCGCGGCGTCCAGGATCGTCCCGCCGTTCAGCGCGAGCGCCGAGGCGCCGACGCTGAGGCCGTTCCGGAACCAGTCCCGCGCCTCCACGCGGTAGCGGAACACCAGCGAGGCCGTCCCGCTGCCGGACGCATAGTTCGCGTGGCGCGTCCCCCGGGTGTTGCCTTCGTGGCCGGTGAGCGCGAGCCGGGGCGTCCCGGTAACCGTTACCGGCTCGCTGAAGGTGATCGTCGCTTCGAGCACATCGCCGGCGATGTAGTTGTTCCGGTCGTTCTTCTTGACGCCCGCCAGCGCGGCGCCGACGACCGCGGGTTGGGCCGCGCCGGCGCTCCCGTCCACCTTGAAGTCGGGGTGGTCGGTGATGGCGTGGGTTCCGAGCGCGAGCGCCGCGTCGTTCGGCGTGGCCGCCCCGTCGGCGATCGTCCCGCCGTTCAGCGCGAGGGCCGAAGCGGTAACGGAGATCCCGTTCGCGTCGGTGTCCGCCGCCGCCACCGTGTAGCGGAAGACCAGCGAAGTCGTGCCGCTGCCGGAGGCGTAGTCCGCCTGTTTCGTGGCCGCGCCGACGGTGAGCGCGACCTGCGGGGTCCCGGTAACGGTCACGATCTCGTCGAAGCGCGCGGTTACCTCGATCCCGTCCCCGGCGCGGAAGGCGCCGTAGTCGGCGGTCCCGGTTCCCGAGAGCGAAACGCCGACCACCGTCGGGCTGCGGGTATCGGCGGCGGTCCCGTCCACGGTGTAGCCGCCTTGGTCGCGCAGCGCGTGGCCGCCGAGGGCGAGCGCGGCGTCGTTCCCGGCGCGGTCCCGGACGGTGGCGCCGGGCGGAGCGGCGAGCGCCGAGGCGGTAACGCTGATCCCGTTGGTATCGGTATCCCCGGAGGCGACGGTGTAGGCGAAGACCAGTTCGGTCGTCCCGCTCCCGGAGGCGTAGTCCGCCTGCCGGGTGGCGCTGCCGACGGTGAGCGCCAACTGCGGCGTCCCGGTAACGGTTACCGCTTCGCTGAAGGTTACGGTCGCTTCGATGGCGTCGCCGGGGACGAAGGCGCCGCCCGCGCCGTTCGCCACCCCGGAGAGCGAAAGGCCGGTAACCGTCGGCGCGAGGGTGTCGCTCCCGTCCCCGTCCACCGCGAGGTCGCCGTCGGTGATGGCGTGGCTCCCGAGGCCGAGCGAGGCGGCGTTCCCGGAGGCGTCGGCGATCGTCCCGCCGTTCAGCGAGAGCGCCGAAGCGGCGACGGAGATGCCGTTCGCGTCGTCGTCCGCCGTTACCACGGTGTAGGCGAACGCGAGCGAAGTCGTCCCGCTGCCGGAGGAATAGTCCGCCGGTTTCGTCGCCGCGCCGATGGTGAGCGCCAACTGCGGGGTCCCGGTAACCGTTACCGCCTCGCTGAAGGTAACGCTCGCTTCGAGCCGGTCGCCGGCGACGAGGACGCCGCCGGTTCCCGACCCGCTTCCCGAAAGCGTCAGTCCGGTAACGGTCGGGCCGGCGGCGTCCGCCGCGCCGCCGTCCACGGTGTAGTCGTCGTCGTCGGCGATCGCGTGGGCGCCGAGGCCGAGCGAGGCGGCGTTGCCGGCGGCGTCGGTGATCGTCCCGCCGTTCAGGGCGAGCGCCGAGGCGCCGACCGAGACGCCGTCGGAGTCGGCGTCGCCGGCGGCGACGGTGTAGCGGAAGGCCAGCGAGGCCGTGCCGCTTCCGGAGGCGTAGTCGGCCTGGCGGGTGGCGGCGCCGACGGCGAGGGCGGCCCGCGGGGTCCCGGTAACCGTGGCCGCTTCGTGGAAGTCCACGGTTACGGTGATCCGGTCGCCGGCGGTGAAGACGCCGTTCGCGCCGGTGCCGGTCCCGGAGAGCGAAACGCCGGTCACCCGGGGGCCGGAGAGGTCCTGGTAACTCCCCTGCACCCGGAAGCGGAAGTCGTTCGTTACCGCGCGCGAGCCGAGGGAGAGGGTTTCGGCGGTGGCGGCGTTGCCGTCGGCGTCGGCGATGGTCCCGCCGTTCAGGGTGAGCGCCGATGCGCCGATGGAGATGCCGTCGGCGTCGGCGTCGCCGGCGGCGACGGTGTAGGTGAAGCGCAGGGTGGTCGTCCCGCTGCCGGAGGCGTAGGAGGCCTGGCGGGTGGCGGTCCCTATGGCGAGGGCCAACTGCGGGGTCCCGGTAACCGTCGCCGCCCGGTTGAACTCCACGGCGGCGGTGATCTCGTCGCCGGCGCGGAAGATGGCGCCGCCGGCGCCGCCGTTCCCCTGCCCGGAGAGCGAGACCCCGGTTACCGTCGGGCCGGAGACCGCCGCCGCGCCGCCGTCCACCAGCAGGGCGGGGTCGTCGGCGATCGCGTGGTCACCGAGGCCGAGGCTCGCGGCGCCGTCCTCGTCGGCGATGCTCCCGCCGTTCAGGGTCAGCGCCGAGGCGCCGACGGAGACGCCGTCGGTGTCGGTGTCGCCGGCGGCCACGGTGTAGCGGAAGACCAGGGTGGTCGTCCCGCTGCCGAGTGAGTAGGCCGCGTGGCGGGTGGCGCCGCCGACGGTGAGGGCGACCTGCGGGGTCCCGGTAACCGTTACCGGCTGGTCGAACGCCACCCGGACTTCGAGGGTGTCCCCGGCGATGAAGGAACCGCTCGGCCCCCTCCCGGCCCCGGACACCGTTACCCCGGCCACGCTCGGCGGAGCGCCGTCCCCGTCCACCATGAGCGGCCCGTCGGTAAACGCGTAGGCGGAGAGACTCAGGTTCGCCTTGACGCCGCCGGCGGTTTGGATCGTTCCGCCGTTCAACTCGAGGGCGGACGCCCCCATGCTGATGCCGTTCGCATCTTCGTCCTCCGCCTGCACCCGGTATTGGAAGTAGAGGATGGGTGCGGCGTAGGTGACGAAACTGGCGTAGCGGGTCGCGGTCCCGATACCCAGCGCCACTCGCGGCGTGCCGGTGACCACGACCGTTTGGGACGCAGACATCGAGATCTGGATACGGTTTCCGGCGATGGCGACTGCATTGCTGTGTTGGCCGTCGTAATTCGACACATGAATGTTGGTCATCGTCGGCCCGGCCGGCGCCGCGGCGCCGTCCACCGTGAAGCGGGGGTCGTCGGTGATCGCGTGGTTTCCGAGGTCGAGCGCCGCGTTGTGCGCCGCGGCCGAGGTATCCCGGATCGTCCCGCCGTTCAGCGCGAGCGCCGAAGCGCCGACGCTCACCCCGTTCGGGTCGGCGTCCCCGGTTGCCACGGTGTAGCGGAAGACCAGCGCGTTCGTGCCGCTGCCGGAGGCGTAGGCCGCCTGCCGGGTGTTCGCGCCGATCGCGAGCGCCGCCTGCGGGGTCCCGGTTACCGCCACCGGCTCGCTGAAGTCCACGGTTACCGCCAGGGAGTCCCCGGCGCGGAAGACGCCGCCGGCCCCGCTCGGCGACCCGGAGAGCGCCGCCCCGGTAACCGTCGCCCCGGTAACCGTCGGCGCGGTCTCGTCCGCCGCGCCGCCGTCCACGACGAAGGCCGGGTCGTCGGTGATCGCGTGACCCGAAAGGTCGATCTCCGCCGCGCCGTCGGAGTCCCCGATCGTCCCCCCGTTCAGCGCCAGCGCCGAAGCGGAAACGGAGATGCCGTCGGCGTCGGAGTCGCCGGCGGCCACGGTGTAGCGGAACGCCAGCGTCGTCGTCCCGCTGCCCGAGGAGTACGGCGCCTGCCGGGTTCCGTCGCCGAGCCCGAGCGCCACCTGCGGCGCCCCGGTAACCGCCGCCGCCTGGTCGAACTCCACCCGGACCTCGACGGCGTCGCCGGCGATGAAGACCCCGTTCGCGCCCTGCCCGGTCCCCGCGAGGGACACGCCGACCACCTTCGGGACGCCGCCGTCCCCGTCCACGACGAAGGAGGAGTCGTCGGTGATCGCGTAACTGCCGAGGTCGAGCGCCGCGGCGCCTTCGGAGTCCCCGATACTCCCCCCGGCCAGCGTCAGCGCCGAAGCCCCGACGGAGACGCCGTCGGGGTCGGCGTCGGAGGCGGCCACCGTGTAGCGGAACGCCAGCGTCGCCGTCCCGCTGCCGGAGGCGTAGTCCGCCTGCCGGGCGGTCGTCCCGACGGTGATCTCGACCTGCGGCGTCCCGCTCACCGTCGCCGGCTGGTCGAACTCCACCCGGACTTCGAGCGCGTCGCCGGCGACGAAGGCGCCGCCGGAACCGGTCCCGGTCCCCGCGAGCGTCACCCCGGCCACCCGCGGGGCGCCGCCGTCGCCGTCCACCGTGAAGTTCGGGTCGCCGGAGATCTCGTAACCGGAGAGGCCGAGCGCCGCGTTGCCGTCCGCGTCCCGGATGGCCCCCCCGTTCAGGGTCAGCGCCGCAGCCGGGACGCCCACCCCGTCGGAGTCGGCGTCGGAGGCGGCCACCGTGTAGCGGAACGCCAGCGTGGTCGTCCCGCTGCCGGAGGCGTAGTCCGCCTGCCGGGTCCGGGTCCCGACGGTGAGCGCGGCCTGCGGCGTCCCGATCACCGCCGCCGGCTGGTCGAACGACACCCGGACTTCGATGGCGTCCCCGGCGATGAAGGCCCCGCCCGCGCCGGTCCCGCTCCCGGCGAGCGAGACCCCGGTTACCCGCGGCGGGCCGCCGTCCCCGTCCACCACCGCGTTGCCGTCGGTGATCGCGTAGCCGGAGAGGCTCAGGTCGGCGGCGACCCCGTTGGAGGAGATCGTCCCGCCGTTCGCCTCGAGCGCCGAGGCCCCGATGCTGAGGCCGTCCGCGTCCTCGTCCTCGACCACCACCCGGTAGGTGAACGCCAGCACCCCCGACCCCCGGTTCGCCGACCAGCCGGCGTACCGCGTCCGGCTCCCGATGCCGAGCGCCACCCGCGGCGCGCCGACCGCGGCCACCAGCGGGTCGTTGAACCGCACCCGCACCTCGATGTCGTCCCCCGCCACGAACACCCCGCCCGACCCGCTCCCGCTCCCCACCAGGTCCACCCCGCTCACCCGCGCCGGCGTCGCCTGCGCCGCCCCCGCGCGAGCGCCCGTTCCGGCCGTCCCGGCCGTCCCGGCGCCGGCGGACGAAACCGCCCCCGAAACCGCCCCCGAAGCCGCCCCCGAAACCCCCGCCGAAACGGCCAGCCCCAGGACGGCGCCGGCGAACGCCGACGCCCCCCGAAGTCCCCGGAGCCCCCGGAGCCCGAGGAGCCCGCGGACGGCCCCGAACATCGGCCCCGACACCGGACGGACCCCCGGCCCCCGCCCTACCGGCGCGGGGCGGGGCGAACCCCCTCCCCGCGCCCTGCCCCGCGCGACCCCCTGCGCGATTCCCCGACCGACTCGCCGACCGGCGCCCCGCGCCGCCCGGCGCGCCCTACCGGATGATTTTCCGGGGGGGGGGGGGGGGGGGGGGGGTAGCCCTGTTACCCATCACCGGACGAAACCGCGCCCCCAAGACGACCGCCGCGACCGCCGCGACCGCCGCGCCGACCGCGCCGGGGCGCCGCCCCCCGCGAAGACCACCCCGCCCTCCCCGCGCCGCCCGGCGAGCCCTACCGGCAGTTTTTTCCGGGGGGGGGGGGGGGGGGGGGGCAGCCCTGAGCCTCATCGCAAGGCGAAGACGCGCGGCGCGTGGTCATGTGCGGCAGGTATCGGAAAACGCCCGCCCGCGCCGCCGCGCGGCCTTTCCCCGGCCCGACCCCGACGCGCCGGCGGGCGAGCCGCCCAAAATACCGGAATCCCCCCCGAATTTCCACCCCTAACCCCCGCGGCCCCTCCCCCGCCCCGAGGAGAGCGCCCTCTCCGGGCCCTGCCGCGAATCGCCGCGCGATTCCCCCCGCCGTCTTTCGCCGGAAGGGGGACACCCCTCCCCGCGCGCCTCCCGGCGACCCTCCCCGGTCGCCGCTACCCGCCGACGGACGCTCCCCCGATGTTCTCGTTGTCGCCGTCGTCCTCCGGCGGCGGCGCGTTCTCCAGGATGAAGTCCATCAGGCTGGGAATCCCCGGCTCCCAACTCAGCGTCCCCCGCGCCTGCCAAACGAACCCGAGACGCTCCAGCGCCTCCGCCGCCTCGCCGATACCCGGCCTGCCCCCGCCGCTTCGCGCAACGGCCCGGCGGAAGGCCGCGTGGCTCAACAGGCCCTCCTCCGGAAACGCCGCCGCCACCGCCCGCGCCGCCGGGAGCAACTCCCTCTTCTCCAGTTCCCGGTAGCGGTCGATGTAGTAGTCGTTCCGCTCCGCCTCGAACTCCCCGACGGCTTCCTCCACGACGGCCATCGTCACCGCGCCCGCTCCGCCGCCGGCCCCGCGCACCCGGTCCCACGCCGCGTGTCCCCACAACTGCACGAAGAACGGATACCCGTGGCTCTCCCGGACCATGCGCCCCAGCGCCTCCTCCTCGACCCCGATCCCGTCCTCGGCCAACGGCCGGCGGATCGCCTCCCCGGCGGCCCCCTCGTCCAACCGGCCCACCGGGAGTTTCTTGGCCCGGTTCCAGAAGGACGCCCCCATCTCGGAGAGCCGCGCCCGCAGGTCGGGCGTCCCGGCGAGAACCAACAGGAACGGCGCCCGGCGGCCGGCGGTCTGCGCGGCGTTCAGCAACCACTGCCCCACCTCCGGCTTCAGCGTATGCGCCTCGTCCAACAGGATCAGCAGGGGTTTCGCCTTCGCCCGCGCCTCCAGCGCCTCCGCGAGCAACAACGGCCGATCCTCGCCCCGCCGCAGCGAAAACCCCACCCCCGCAACCGAAACGCTCTCCGGCGCGATCTTCCGCAGCCACGAACCGAGCCCCAGCCGGGCCACGAAGTCGCCCGGCGACGGGATCTCCGACCCGACCAGCCAATGCGCGTCCAGCCCGCCGTCGCTCTCGGCCTCGCCCTCGACCCAGGCCAGCAGCGCCGTCTTCCCGTTACCCCGCGGCCCGTAGACGACGAGCAACCGCGCAACGGGAACGCCGCTCCGCAGGTCGTCCGATGCCTCGCGGAAAAGCGCCTGCTCCTCTTCCCGTCCGGCCATGTACGGGGGCAGCCTCCCGGTACCGGGCTGGAACGGGCCGAGTTCGGTCGAAACGACCATGCCCGCCAAGTATGGAAACGCCGACCGGCGAACGCCGCGAGCCGCTATCCGCCCCCGGCTTCCTCGTCGTCCGGCGGCGGCGCGTGCTCCAGGATGTAGTCCATCAGACTGGGAATCCCCGGCTCCCAACTCGGCGTCCCCCGCGTCTTCCAGACGAAACCCAGGTGTTCGAGGGCCGCCGCGGCCTCGAGTTCGGCGGCCCGGTCCCCGCCCGGCGCCGCCCGCCGGATCGCCTTCCCGAACCCGGCGTGCGGGAGCCGCTCCCGGTCGCGGAACGCCAGAGCCACTTCGCGCGCCGCCCCGAGCCATCCCTGCCGGTCCAACTCGTCGAACCGGTCGAGGTAGTAGCGGTTCCGCGCCGCCTCGAACTCCCCGGCGGCTTCCTCCACGACGGCCATCGTCACCGGCCCCCCTCCGTCGCCGGCCCCGCGGACCCGGTCCCACGCCGCCTGTCCCCACAACTGGACGAAGAACGGATACCCGTGGCTCTCCCGAACGATGCGCGCCAGCGCCTCGTCCTCGATGCCGATCCCGTCCTCGGCCAGCGGCCGGCGGATCGCCTCCCCGGCGGCTGCCTCGTCCAACCGGCCGAGCGGGAGTTGCCTGGCCCGGTTCCAGAAAGACGCTTCCATCTCGGAGAGCCGAGCCCGCAGGTCGGGCGTCCCGGCGAGAACCAACAGGAACGGCGCCCGGCGGCCGGCGGTCTGCGCGGCGTTCAGCAACCACTGCCCCACCTCCGGCTTCAGCGTATGCGCCTCGTCCAACAGGATCAGCAGGGGCTTCGACTTCGCCCGCGCCTCCAGCGCCTCCGCCAGCAACAACGGCCGATCCTCGCCCCCGCGCAGCGAAACCGCCACCCCCGCAACCGAAACGCTCTCCGGCGCGATCTTCCGCAGCCACGAACCGAGCCCCAAACGGGCCACGAAGTCGCCCGGCGCCGGGATCTCCGACCCGACCAGCCAATGCGCATCCAGCCCGTCGTCCGCATCGGCCTCCCGCTTCACCCACCGGAGCAGCGCCGTCTTCCCGTTGCCCCGCGGCCCGTAGAGCAGGATCGGGGCGGGGACCGACCGACCGCGTCGAAGCGCGTCGAAGTACCTGCGAAACAGCGACTGTTCCTCTTCCCGTCCGGCCAAGTACGGAGGCAAAACCCCGGTACCGGGCTGGAACGGGCTCAGTTCGGTCGGAACGGCCATCGCCCGCCAAGTATAGGAACGCCGAGCGCCGATCGCCGGCGAGCGGCTACCCGTCGCCGGCTTCCTCCTCGTCCGGCGGCGGCGCGTTCTCCAGGATGAAGTCCATCAGGCTGGGAATCCCCGGCTCCCAACTCAGCGTCCCCTTCGCCTGCCAAACGAACCCGAGATGCTCCAGCGCCTTGGCCGCCTCGCCGATCCCCGGCCCGTCGCCGGCGCTTCGTTCGAGCGTCCGGTCGAGCGCGGCGTCGCTGAGACGGGCCTCGTCCCGAAACGCCGCCGCCACCGCCCGTGCCGCCGGGAGCAGGTCCCTCTCCTCCAGTTCCCGGTAGCGGTCGGAGCAGTAGTCGTTCCGCTCCGCCTCGAACTCTCCGGCGGCCTCTTCCACCACCGCCATCGTCACCGACTCCCGTCCGCCGCCGGCCCCGCGCACCCGGTCCCACACCGCGTGTCCCCACAACTGCACGAAGAACGGATACCCGTGGCTCTCCCGGACCATCCGCCCCAGCGCCTCCTCCTCGACCCCGATCCCGTCCTCGGCCAACGGCCGGCGAATCGCCTCCCCGGCGGCCCCCTCGTCCAACCGGCCGAGCAGGAGTTGCTCCGCCCGGCCCATGAAGCCCGCCCCCATCTCGAACAGGCGCAGCGGCAAGTCGGGCGTCCCGGCGAGAACGAGCAGGAACGGCGCCCGGCCGCCGGCGTACTGCGCGGCGTTCAGCAGCCACAACCCCAACTCCGGCTCCAAGGCGTGCGCTTCGTCCAGAAGGACCAACAGCGGCCTGGCTTTCGCGCGCGCCTCGAGCGCCTCCTCGAGCGGCGGCCGGAAGTCGCTCCGGCGCAGGGGCGCGCCGACTCCGCCGGACGAAAGGCCATCGGGCTCGATCGTCCCGATCCACGAGCCGAGCCGCAGGCGGCTCACCAGGTCGGCCGGCGCCGCGAGGTCGGTCCCGACCAGCCACCGGACATCCAACCCGCCCTCCGCTTCGACCTCCCGCTGCGCCCACCGGAGCAGCGCGGTCTTCCCGTTGCCGAGCGGCCCGCAGAGGAGGATGGAGGCGGGGACCGACCGACCGCGTCGAAGAGCGTCGAAATGGCTGTGGAAAAGCGACTGCTCCTCTTCCCGTCCGGCCAAGTAGGGAGGCTGCCTCCCGGTACCGGGCTGGAACGGACTGAGTTCAGCCGGAACGGACATCGTCCGCCAAGTATAGGAACGCCGACCGCCGGCGAGCCGCTATACGCCGCCGGCTTCGTCGTCGTCCGGCGGCGGCGCGTGCTCCAGGATGCAGTCCATCAGACCGGGAATCCCCGGCTCCCAACTCGGCGCCCCCCCCGCGCCCGCCGGACGAAACCGAGATGCTCGAGCGCCTCCGCCGGCGCGAAAGCGGCTCATCGCCGGCGGCGCCCCTGCGTCCGGTGGCCGGGGGTGTAACTTCCGGGCGGCAAAGGCGTAGGAACGGGTGGCCGAGGGGATGAGCGACGCGGAGGCGCGGCGGCTCGTCCGCCTCTGCCAGGAAGCCGACCGAGTCCGCTCGGCGGCGCCCTCCCCGCCGGCCTCCAACCCCTCCGGAACCACCGAAGACACCGTGCCGAACGCCGACCCCGCCGAGGACGACGAAACCGACCGCGCCGCGACCGAGGCTTGGGCCCGGCTGTACTCGCACTTCCACCCGCGGATGCTCGGCTTCTGCCGCCGGGTGCTCCCCGAGCGGGCGGAAGACCTGGCCGCCGAAATCCTCCTGAAGGCCCGGTTCCGGCTCGACCGCTTCGACGCCTCGCGTCCGTTCGCCCCCTGGCTGTTCAGGATCGGGGCGAATCGCTGCTGGGACGAAACCCGGCGCGTGCGCCGCTTCGAACCGCTGGACGACGAAGGCGTCGAGGCGCTGGTCTCGAATTCGCCCACGCCGCTCGACGAACTGGTCACCGCCGAGCGGCGCGAGCGGTTGGGGCGGGCGCTCGACCGCCTGCCGGCGCGCCAGCGGTTCGCGATCACGCTGCGCTACGGCGCCGACCTCTCCTACCGGGAGATCGCCGAAACCCTCGGCCTGACCGAAACCAATGTGGGCGTGCTCCTGCTGCGCGGACGCCGCCGCCTGAGGCGGTTCCTCGAAGAGGAGCCGGCGGAGGAGGAAGCATGAGTCCCGAGGAAACCGGCGGCGCCCACCTCTCCGAACTCGACCTGCTCGTGTTCATGGACGGCGAACGGAGCGCCGAGGAGTCGCGCGCCGCGCGGGCCCACCTCGGCCGCTGCTTCGAGTGCAACCGGGCCTACGAGGCGCTCCGGCTCGAGAGCGAAGTGATCCGCTCCGGGGTGGCGCTCGTCCCGGCGGATTCGACCGCCGCCGGCCGCCCGCCGCCGCGCGAACTCGGCTGGGTGGTCGCCGCCGGCGTCGCCCTCTCGCTCGGGCTCGTCGTCTTCCGGCGGCTCTACGCCGCGGTGAGCGACGCCTCCGCCGGGACGCCGCTCCCGGACGCCCTCCCCTTTCTCTCGAACCTCGGCTACACGCTGCTCTCGCTGCTCGACCTTCGGCAGATCGGGACGCAACTCGCCCTCGGAGGCACCCTCGTCATGGTCCTGATCGCCCTCGCCGCGGCATCCGCCGCCTTCCGCCGCTCCCGGAGCGGCGCCGCCCCGGTGCTGCTGCTCGCGGCGCTCCTTCCCGGACTCTCCTGGTTCTCCGCGCCGGCGGAAGCCATCGAGGTCCTTCGCGGCGAGAGTTGCGAGGTGGCCGCCGACCGGGTCATCCGCGACGATGTGGTGCTGATGTGCGAGCGCAACGCCACGATCGCCGGGACGATCGAGGGCGATCTCTACTACCTCACCCAGTCGCTCACGATCACCGGCCGGGTGGACGGCGATGTCATGGGGGTGAGCGAGCGGCTCGAAGTCCGCGGACTGGTGGACCTGAGCGTGCGCGCGCTGGCCCAGACCGTGGAGATCGGCGGCGCGGTGGGGCGGGGGCTGGCCGCCGCCGGGCAGCGGATCACGGTCGCGGAAGGGGGGAGCGTCGGCGGGAGCCTCTTCGCCGCGGCGGAGCGGCTCACGGTGTCGGGGCAGGTGGGGCGCGACTTGCGGGCGGCCGCCGCGCGCACCGCGCTCAACGCTCCGGTCGGCGGGCGGGTGCGGGTGCTCGGCGAGGAGTTCACGGCCGGCCCGGAGGCGCGGATCGCCGGCTCGGCCCGGTTCTCCGGCCCGAACGCTCCCGACCGCCACGCCCGGGCGAGCCCGGTGGACTGGAACCGTCCGGCGGAAGACGGACCCGACCCGTGGGGGACCGCGGGCAGCGTCGCCTCGCGCTGGGCGATGGGGTTCCTGCTCGGCTTGGCGCTGGCGCTGCTGATGCCGGGCGCGCTCGGCGGAATCACGGCGGTCGGGGGACGACCGCTGGTCCCGGTGCTGTTCGGCGTGCTCCTGTTCGTGGGGATGCCGTTCGCGGCGTTGCTGCTGGTCATCACCTTCGTGGGCCTGCCGCTCGGCGCGCTCACCGCGGCGCTGTGGCTGTTCCTGCTCTACGCCGCCCGGGTGGCCGCCGCGATGGTGATCGGACAGGCGATCCTGGGGCTCGGCGCGTCCACCGGCGAGCGGCTGCTGCGGCTCGCGCTCGGGATGCTCGTCCTCGCCGTGGTCTTCGAACTCCCGGTCATCGGATTCATCGCCGGCCTGCTGACGATGTTCCTCGGGCTCGGCTCCTTCGCGGTGTGGGTCTGGAGGACCCGGCGGGGCGCGGGAACGCCGACCGTTTCCGGGAGCGCCCCGCCGGCGCCGGCCCCCCCGGCCCCGCCGGCGGTCGCCGGCCCGGCCTGACCGGCCGGTCGGGGAGGCTCGCCCATGGGCTGGATCAGCGACCTCGTCGCCGGCGGCTCGGGAAAGTCCCGCCGGTCGTTCTCGGGGAAAGGCCCCTTGCCGCCGCCGGGGCCGCGGGAGGTGCAGATCGCCACGGCGGTGCTCCTCATCGAGGTCTCCGCCGCCGACCGCGAGGTGGACCCGCGCGAACGCCGGGCGATCCTGGACTCGCTCTCGTCGGCGTTCGGGCTCTCGCCGGCGGAAACCGCCGAGATCGTCGAAGTCGCGGACGGCCGTTCGGCGGACTCGATCTCGCTCTACGAGTTCACCCGGCTGGTGGACCGGGCGTTCACCGGGGAGCAGAAGGCGACGGTGGTCGAGTTGCTGTTCCGGGTCGCCTTCGCCGACGGACGGCTGGCCGGCGAGGAGGAGCACCTGATCCGGAAGGCCGCCACCCTGCTCCATGTGGAACACCCGGCCTACCTGGCGGCGAAGGCCCGGGCGCGCGCCGGGTAGGGCCGGCCGGAGCGGCGCTCGTTGTGCTACATTGTGCGTCAATATGACTCTCCCGCTCCCCTCCACCTCCGCTGTCGGCGTACGGGAACTGCGCCAGAACCTGAGCGTCTATCTGCGCCGGATCGTCGCCGGGGAACGGTTCGAGGTCACGGACCGGGGAACACCGGTGGCGCTGCTGGTTCCCATCCGCAAGGAGATGACACCGCTGGAGCGGTTGATCGCCGAAGGTCGCGTGGCGCAGCCGCCGGTGGGCGACCTGCTGGACCTGCCGCCACCGGAGGGAGAGGTCTCGACGGTCGCGAGTGATGCGCTTCTCGCGGCGCGCGAAGAGCGGCTGTAACCGCCCGTGGTTTATCTGGACTCTTCCGCCATCGTCAAACTCATCGTCCCGGAACCGGAGTCGCCGGCGCTGCACCGCTATCTCGCGGCCGAACCGGAACGCGTGTCGAGCGCGTTGGCGCGAGTCGAAGTCGTAAGGGCCGCGCGGATGCGATCCGCAACCCGGGAGACTCGGCGTTGCGTCGAGGAGGCGCTCGCCCGGATCGCCTTGGTGGACATTACCCAAGATCTCCTCGCGAGCGCCTCCGTTCTCAAACCGGATGCCTTGAGAACCCTCGACGCCATCCACTTGGCGACGGCCCGCTCCTTGGCGGGCGTCCGCTCGGTGGTGACCTACGACCGTCGGCTCCGGATGGCTGCGGAAGGCGCGGGCCTCGTCGTGGACGCTCCGGGGCTGCGCGCCCCGAACACCGACTGACGCGCCGGTGCCGGCGCGCCGGCAGGGAGAGCCCGCCCCCTTGCCCGAAAGTGGGCGGCGGAGCGATGGGCCGCCTGTTCGGCGCGGCCGCCGCCCGGCCGCGCCGCCGGGTCAGGACGCTTCGGCGACAGCGGCCGGGCGGATGGCGGCCTGCATCTCCTCGACGCTGACGAACTTCACGCGGGGGCGGCCGGACGCGGCGCCCCGTTCGACTTCGAGCGCGTCCAGCGCCTTCCAGTCGGCGAACGAGAAATAGTCGGGAACCCGCTCGGCGACCAGCCGCCGCGCGGCTTCCGGCGCCGGTCGCTCGGGATTCCAGTGGTTCCCGGCGGCGGCGTCGGCCAGCAGCGATTCCACGGTTTCGAGGGCGTCCGGCTTGTTCGTGCCGATGACGCCGGTGGGGCCGCGCTTGATCCAGCCGGCGCAGTACTGGCCGCGCCGGCGCGTCCCGTCCGGGGCGTCGAGCACGCGGCCGTCCTCGTGCGGGATCACTCCCCAGTCGTCGCGGAACGGCACTCCGGGGAGGGCGACCCCCCGGTAACCCACGGAACGGAAGACGAGTTCGGCGTCCAGAGTCTCGAAGTCTTCCGTCGCGCGGGGGCGGACCGTTCCCCGCTCGTTCCGGTACAACTCGTTCCGCACGAGTTTCACCCGCGAAACGCCGCCGTCTTCGCCGGGGAGCAACTCCAGCGGCGAAACCAGGAAGCGCACGAACAGCGTCCGCGGCTTGCCGGAGCGGACCTCGGCGGCGTACTGCTGCAGGATCTCCACTTTGCGGGGCGCGGCCTTGTCGGCGCCGGAGTCCACCCATTCCCGGCTCACCGGGTCGAGCGCCGCTTCGTCCGGCAGGACGCGGATGTCCGCGCCTTCGAGTTCGCCGAGTTCGCGGATTTCCGGGTTGCTGAACGCCGCCTGCGCCGGGCCCCGGCGCCCGAGCATGTGGACTTCCCGGATGCGGCTCTCGGCGAGTTGCTCCAGCGCGTAGTCGGCGATGTCGGTGGTCTTCAACTCGTCCACCGAACGCGAGAGGACGCGGCAGACATCCACGGCCACATTCCCGACGCCGACCACCGCGACCGACTCACGGGAGAGGTCGAACTCGCGGTCGCGGTAGTCCGGGTGGCCGTTGTACCAAGCCACGAACTCCGTCGCGGCGTGGCTTCTCGGCAGGTCTTCGCCCGGGATGCCCATCGCGCGGTCCACCTGCGCGCCGACCGCCCAGATCACCGCGTGGTAGTGGCGCTCCACATCGGCGAGGCGGAGGTCGCTCCCGAACTCGACGCCGCCGTAGAACCGGAACCGCTCGTGTTTCGCGGTGCGCTCGTAAGCCCGGGTGACCTGCTTGATCTTCTGGTGGTCCGGCGCGACGCCGCCGCGCACCAGCCCGTAGGGCGTCGGCAGCCGGTCGTAGAGGTCCACCGAGACGGTGACTCCTTCCGCCCGGAAGAGGTGGTCGGCGGCGTAGAAACCGGTCGGCCCGGAACCGAATATGGCGACGCGGAGAGGGTGGTCGGGAGTCCCGGGGCGGCTCATGGCGGCGCGAAGTATAGGGGCGGGAGGCCGCTGCTTTCGCGCTGTCCGGCGCCCGGTCGGAGCCGCCCGGCGACGGCCGAAACGCCTCGCCGGCGCCCCGGCCGGGGGCGGATCCGGACTCAGCGCAGACGGGGGTCGGCGCGGAGCAATTCCAGGGCGCGGCCCACCAGTTGGTGGACGCGCTGCGGGCTGACGCCCAGCGACTCGCCGATCTCGGCGAGCCCCATCGGGTCCGCGCCATCGAGCCCGAATCTCCGCGACAGGACCGTCCGGCGCCGCTCGGGGAGGCGGAGGAGCGCCTCGCGCAGGAACCCGACGGCCTCCTTCGTCTCGGCGGCTTCGCGGGGATTCGGCGACCGCTCGTCCGCGATGGAGGCGCCGCGGGGCCGAGCGCCGCCCGCCGCCGGTTCGTCGAGGGACTCGAACTCCGGGACCTGCCGGATCACCGCCCGCAGCAGTTCCACCGGGATGCCGATCAGGGCGGCGTCGTCCTCGAGGACATGCCGGTGGCGCCGGCCGTCGCAGCAGGTCTCGCCCCGGTAGCGCTGCTCGAGTTCCGCCGCCACGCCGGCCGCGAGGCGGCGGAGCGCGAGGCGCGCCAGCGGGATCTTGATCGTCCGCGCCTTCGAGGAGAGCGCCCGGCAGATGTGCGAACGCACGGCGCCCGCGGCGTAGGTGGCGAACCGCGCGCCGTGTCCCGGCTCGAACGCGTCGAGCGCCTCCATCAGGCCCAGGTTGCCTTCCTGGATGAGGTCGTCGAGCGGCAGCCCGAAGCACGAATACCGCCGGGCGTAGCGTTCGGCGACGCGGACGACCAGGCCCAGGTGGCCGAGCAGGAGCCGCTCCCGGTGCCGTTCGAAGGCCCGGACCGCCTCCGGCGGGGGCGGGTCCGCGGCCTCCATGACCCGCTCCGCCCGCCACATCTCCCGAAGGCGCCGCCGCTCTTCCTCCGCGCTCGGCCGGGGGTGGCTGCGCGCCATCCGCTTGTAGAGGGCGACCCCGTCGAGGCCCCCGCGACCGAAATCGTCGGACTCGGTCCCCGTCTCCCGGTTCGCCCCGTTTCCCGCCGACTCGACCTCGCTGCTCGCGTGCCGCCGGTCGGCGGTGAGCCCGGCGGGGCTCTCTCGAATGTCCATGTCGGCCCTTCGCCGACCGGCCGCGCCCGGCGGCCGCCCGGCTCCGGGAATTCGTGCAATGCGCGTGCCCCTGCCCCGTTCAGGAGGACGAAGCGCCTTCTCGAACTTTTTTTGCCCGGACCCCTTGAAAATCCCTCGAACCGCGACAAAAGAAGGGGTACCGGGCCACCGCGATGAACGGAACCCTCCGGACCGACGCCATCTTCTGCTTCGTCTCGGCGCCGGGCGCTCCGTTCTTGGCCGTTCGGGCCTTCCACTTCATCCGAGAAAACTTCTGCCGGAAGTAACCGCTTTCGCCAAGGGCATCCCGCCCCGGGGAGACACACCATGAAACACCTCGTCACGCTCGTCATCTTCACGGCCGGCGTGTTCCCCGGCGCCGCGGACGCCGGGGAGAAGCGCTCCGCCGGCCTGCTCGCCTCCGCGCGCCTCGCCGGAATCGAGGCGTCGCCGCTGGTCTTCAACGAGGCGGTTTCCCCGAACGCCGCCGTGGAGGGGCGGCGGGTCTCCGGGGCGACCATCCTGCTGGCGACGACGATCGCTTCGGCGGCCCTGGTGACCACGGCTTGGCTGATCGGCCGCAACTCCGGAAACGCCTGCCAGCCGGACTCCCGGTTCTCGCGGAGCCTCGGACGCTGGACGAGCGTCGTTTCCGGACGGTGGGTGACTCTCGACGATGGAACCCGAGTTGTCATTCCCGGCCCGGAGCCACATCCGCCCTTGGGCCCGCCGGGCGTGACCTTCCCCGATCTCTGCGTGGCTCGCTGACGGGCCGCAGTCCGAACCCGCTCCCCGATCGACGCGAGGAACCGACCATGAAGCAACTCCTCTACTCCCTCACGATCTTCGCGACGCTCGCGATTGCGGGCGCCGCCGGCGCCGATGAGTCACCCGCGACCCGCTTGGTCGAGTCCGCGCGGCAGGCGGGGATGGAAGCGTCCCCGCTGGTCTTCGAACGCGACGCCGGCGCTGACCCGGACGCCGCGACCGGGGCAAGACTTACCGGCCGCGCCCTGGTGCTGGCTACCGCAATCGCATCCACCGCCGCAGTCGCGGTGGCGTGGCTGCTGCGCGGGCGGAACGAGTGCGCCTCCATCACCCGCTATCCCGAAAGCGCCGTAACGCTCAGCGGAAACTGGACCTCGACGCCGCCGGAGGTTCGCTGGGAGACTCGACCGGACGGGACGCCGTATCCGATCACCGCTCCGCCGCCGCCGACACCGAGGCCGGTCTGCGTGGCGCGTTGAGGAATCGAAGCCGCTACCGTCGGAGGAGTGGACTCGACGGGCAGCACCATCGTTCTCGATGCCGCCATTACCTTCTGCCGCTGACGGGCGTTCCGTACTCGGCGGTCCAAGCCTTCCGCCTCGTCCGGGACGACTGCTCCCGGACGACTGCTCCCGGACGACTGCTCCGGGACGCTGCCCTGTTCGAGCGCCACCTCGCCGGACACCCCGGAGACGCCTCATGAAACATCTCCCTGCCGCCCTCTTCACGACGGCCGTCGCGCTCTCCGGCGCCGCCGGCGCCGCCGAAGCGGAACCGACTCGCCTTCTCGACGCGGCGCGGCTCGCCGGAACCGAGGCCTCCGCGCTCGTCTTCGAGCGTGATGCCACGGGGCACGCGGACGACGGTCCGGGGACGCGGATCTCCGGGAAGTCGCTCGTGCTCGCGACGGCCATCGCCTCGGCGGCGGCGATCACCGTGGCGTGGCTGCTGAGGCCGCGCAGCGAGTGCGTGGCCGCCCGCGGATCGAGGTACGACTTCGCTCGGGCGTGGTCGAGGGCCGGGCGATACCGGTCGTGGACACCGGCGCCGACGCCTCCGCCACCGCCGGAACCGGGAACCGCGCCTCCGCCCGTGCCCCCGCCCTTGCCGCGCATACCTCCGGTTCCGCCGCCGACGCCGGCCCTTCCCCCAATCTGCGTGCCGCGGGGGAGTTATCGGTGAACTCCACCGGGTCTCCGGCCCGACCCTCCGAGGAATCGGCCGACGCGGCGACCGGGCCCGGCCCGGCCGGGCGCCGCGCGGCGCGGCGCCGCCGGGGGTTTCCCGCTATCGGGGACCTCCTGCGGCGCTGGGGGAGTTGCTTCGCGGTTTCCGCGGTCGTCGCAGGGCCGATGCTGGCGTCCGTCTTGGAGGAGAGCGCCCGCGAGTTGTTGGTCCTCTCCGCCATCGGCGCGGCCGCGGTGGTCGCGGCGCTCCTGCGCGCCCGGGGGCGGGAGGCGCTCTCGCAGGTGGCGGGGGTGCTGCTCCTGTGGTCGTTCTCCTTCGGGATGGGAGGTCTTCTGGAACGCGGGCCGGGCGGGGAGGCCTTCCCGTGGCCCCTGCCCCCGTTCCGGGACTATCTGCGGGCCGAAATCAACGCGTTCGCGCGGGCCTTCGCCGTCCTCGGCGTCCCGGCGACCGGGCTCTTCCTGGTTCGCATCCGGCTCGAGGCCGGGGCCGGCGGACGCGGCGGCAAGTTCCTCGCCCTCCTCCGCGCGGTGGACGGCGGGCCCGACTCGGGCCCGTCGCCGTGGAGCCCCGAGTCGGTGCTGCCCGATCTCCGGCGGCGGTAGCCGTCGCAGGGAAACCGGAACCGGGAACCTCGGGGGCGCGCCCCGCGGCGTGGTTGCAGCGTGGCGGGCCGTTATCGGCCGATGACGCGGTAGAGGGCGGGGATGACCAGGAGGGTCAGCGCGGTCGAGAGGAGCAGGCCGCCGATCACGGCGATGGCCATGGGCGTGCGCAACTCCGCGCCTTCGCCGAGGCCGACGGCCATGGGGAGCAGACCGAGCACCGTCGTGGCGGTGGTCATCAGGATCGGGCGGAGCCGGACGCGGCCCGCTTCCCGGAGCGCGGCGAGTTTGTCCCGGCCGCCGCGCCGGAGGCGGTTCGTCGCGTCGAGGAGGAGGATGGCGTTGTTCACCACGATTCCCGCCAGCATGATGACCCCGATGAGGACGACGACGCTGACGGTCACCCCGAACAGCCAGAGCGCGAGGACGACGCCGACCAGCGAGAACGGGACGGCGAACAGGATCACGAACGGGTGCAGCAGCGACTCGAACTGCGAAGCCATCACCAGATAGACCATGAAGACCGCGAGCACGATGGCGAACCGCATGCTGTCGAAACTGGTTTCCATCTCTTCCTGCTGGCCGCCGAGCCGCCAGGTGAACCCGCCGGGGAGCGCGATCTCCGCCATCTCCGCTTCGATGTCCGCCGCGACGCCGGCGAGGTCCCGGCCGGAAAGGTTCGCGGTGATCGTCGCCACCCGCTCGCCGTCGGCGCGCCGGATCTCCGCCGGGCCGGTGACTTCGTCCACCGAAGCCACCGCCGAGAGCGGAATCGCCGCGCTGCCGCCGTCGGCGATGTTCAGCGAGCGCAGGTCGTCGGCGCTGTCCCGGTAGGACTCCTCCGAACGCAGCCGGATATCTATGGAGCGGTCTTCGCGCTGGATGTCCGTCGCCACCTCGCCCAGCACCTTGGAACGAACCAGGTTGCCGAGTTGGTTCACGGTGTATCCGAGCGCCGCCACGCGTTCGCGGTCGAAGCGGATCTGCAGTTCGGGGTTTCCGCCTTCCGTCGAGGACTTCACATCCACGAGGCCGGGAATGGCGCGCAGCCGCTCGACCGCCTCGTCGGCCACGCGGTCGAGCAGGGTCAGGTTGAAGCCGCGGATCTCCAGTTCCACCGGGGTGCGGAAACTGAAGTAGGACGGACGCCCGAACAGGTAACGGAGGTCCGGGTCCGCCTCGAGGCGCGGCCGCAGTTCCTCGATCGCGGCCTCTTCGCGTTCCCGATCCACCGGGGGGTCGAGCAGCACCGTCAGTTGCCCGATGTTCTCCCGCAGTTCGCCGGCGATGCCCCCCTGCTGGCTGCTCGTCCCGATGGAGGCGTACACGGTTCGCGCGCCCGGCAGGGCGGCGGCGGCTTCTTCGAGATTCTCCATCCGGCGGGCGTTCAGGTCGAGGTGCGTCCCCGCCGGGAGTTCCGTGTCCACGAAGAACTCGCCCTGGATGAGTTCGGGAACGAGTTCGGCGCCGAGTGACGGATAGAGGGTCCCCGCGCCGCCGAGCAGGAGCACGGCGACGGTCCCGACGCGGAGCGGGTGGTCGAGCGCGGATTGGAGCGCCGTCGGGTAGGCGCGCGCGACGGCGCCGTACGCGAGATCGAAGAGGCGCTGCGGGAGGAAGAGGATCCCGCGGACGAGGAGACCGATTCCCTTCGCCAAAAGCAGCGCGCCGCCCCGGAGGACCCGGCCGACGGCGGCGATCGCCTTGCCGATGAGGCGCCCGTAGGCGGTGCGGAAGGTGGATTCGCCGCCGGCCGTCGGTCGGAACTCGCGCGAAGCCAGCATGGGGATCAGCGTCAGCGCGACGAGCAGCGAAACGGCGAGCGAGAAAGTCACCGTGAGCGCCTGGTCGCCGAACAACTGGCCGGCGATTCCCTCGACGAAGACGATGGGGACGAAGACGCAGACGGTGGTCATCGTGCTCGCGATGACCGCCTGCCCCACTTCGCCGGCGCCGGCGCGCGCCGCTTCGACGAGTTCCAGGCCTTCCTGGCGCTTCCGGCGGATCGCTTCGAGCACGACGATGGAGTTGTCCACCAACAGGCCGATGCCGAGCGTGATGCCGCCGAGCGACATGATGTTCAGCGAGACGCCGGACACATACATCAGGAAGAAGGTCCCGATGACCGAGATGGGGATCGAAACGCCGATGATGAGCGTGCTCCGGAGTTCGCCGAGGAAGAGGACGAGCACGAAGATGGCGAGGATGCCGCCGAGGACCGCGGTCTGCAGCACCTCGGAGACCGACTGGCGGATGTAACGCGCCTGGTCGGTGACCAGCGTGAGTTCCAGGCCGTCGCCGACCTGTTCCAGGCGGCCGCCGAGGTCGTCCACCCGGGCGAGCGCGGCGTCGGCGACGGTCACCGTGTTCGTGCCGCCTTCCTTGTACACCGCGACTTCGATGGATTCGCGGCCGTCTATCCGGGTGATGACTTCGCGCTCCTTGGCGCCCCGGCGGATCTCGGCCACATCGTCGAGCCGGATCACGGTGCGCGCGGTGTCCACGACGATCGACCGCATGTCCTCGGGGCGCTCGAACTCGTTGATCGTGCGCACCAGGTATTCCGCCCCGCCGTCGAGCAGCCGCCCGGCGGTCAGGTTCACATTCTCGGCGGCGAGGCGGTTCACCACCGCCGGGACGGAAAGACCGAGGCTCGCCACCTTGCGCTCGTCTATCTCGACCTGGATCTCTTCTTCGAGGCCGCCGCTGACGAGGACCGCCGCCACGCCCTCCACGCGTTCCAGGTTCCGCTGGACCTCCTGTTCCGCGATCAGGCGGAGGCGAACCAGGTCCTCGTTGCCGGTGAGGCCGAAGCGGAGGATCGGGTCGAGAGAGGGATCGAAACGGAGGAGCGTCGGACGCGGCGCGTCGAGCGGCAGGCGCACCACATCCAGCCGCTCGCGCACATCGAGCGCGGCCAGGTCCATGTCGGTGTCCCAACCGAACTCCAGCGTGACTTCGCTGAGGTCGGGGCGCGAGGACGACACGACCCTCACCACATTGTTCACGACGCCGACCGCGTCCTCGATCGGGCGGGTGATCAGGTTCTCGATCTCGCCGGGCGCGGCGCCTTCGTAGTCGGTGCGAACGGTCAGGGACGGGTAGGTGATGTCCGGGAGGAGGTCCACCGCCAGCCGGCCGAACCCCACCCAGCCGAACACCACGATGGCGATGAACAGCACCACCACCGTGACCGGTCGGCGGATGGAGAACTCGACGATGCGCATGGCGCGGGCGGCGGCGGGTCGCGCGATTCGCGGCGGGGGGCTCGGGACCGGCGGACGGGGCGGCGCGCGGCGCTAGCCGGGCGGCCCGGTCGCGCCGGGTCGCCGGCGGCGGGCGAGGAACCGGTCGATCTGTTCTTCCGAGAGACCGCGCTCGCGCAGCCGCTGCCGCACCCGTTCGAGTTCCTCTTCCGACCCCTGCCGCGGTTCTTCGGGCGGGGGAGGCGCGGCGGCGTCCGGCGGCGGGGGAGGCGCGGCGGCGGGAGTCTCCGCTTCGGCCGTTTCCCCGGTCCGGGAAGCGGAGGGCGCGGGCGGGGGGGAAGACGATGGGGAAGACGATGGGGAAGACAGCGGGGAAGACGACCGGGAAGACCGTGGGGAAGACGGTGGGGAAGGCGCCGCCGATGCCGCGGGCGGGGGGGCGCGCTCCGCCGGACCCGGGGCGGGGGACGCGGCCCGGCGGCGCTCGATGTAGGCGTTCATCCGGGCTTCGATCTGCGCCTCGGTCAACCCGGAGCGCCGCATGCGCTCGCGGGCGCGCTCGAGGCGCTCCGGCGCCAGGGGGTCGGCGGCGGGCGGCGCGGGGGCGGACGGCGACGGACGAGGAGCGGCCTCCGGCGGCGACGGGGCCGGCGCCTCGGCGGGCGAAGGCGGAGCGGGGCGCCCTGCGCTCGCCGCGGACGGCCGGACGGCGGGTTCAGGCGGCGGCGGCGCGCCAGCCGGCGGCGTCGCAGCAACCGGCGGCGTCCCGGCAGCCGGCGGCGTCGCAGCAGCCGGCGGCGTCCCGGCAGCCGGCGGCGTCGCAGCAGCCGGCGGCGTCGCAGCAGCCGGCGGCGTCGCAGCAGCCGGCGGGGGCGCGGCAGCCGGCGGCGTCGCGGCAGCCGGCGGGGGCGGCGGGGCGGACGGGGGGCTCGCCGGGCGGGCGGCGCGAGTCGCCGCCCCCTCTCCCGGAGGGTCGGGCCGGGGGGCGGAGGCCTCGCGCGACGGGGCAGCCGGCGCCGGAGTAGTGGACGACTCGGGAGCGCGTCCCGGCGCCCCCGGGCGCGCCGCGCGCCGCGCTCCCGCCGGAGGGGCGCCCGGCGGCGGGCCGGACGCGCCCCCCGACCGGCGGGGTCGCCGCTCCCCGGCGGCGGCGGCAGCGGCGGGCCGCGTTTCGTCGGTCTCCCCGGTCGAGGCGCCGGGGCCGGCGTCGGCCCGGGCGCGGGCCCGGCCGGCCCGTTCCGTCGGCTCGCCGCCGGAGGGCGCCGCTCCCGGCGGGCCGGGACGGGCGCCGGGACGGGCGCCGGGGCCGGCGGCGCGGCGCGGCGGAGACGCCTCCTCGGCGCCGGGGCCGGCGAAGATCTGCACCGGCGTGGCGTCGGTGAGCCCGTCCTGCCCGACCACGATCACGCGGTCACCGGCGGCGAGCCCTTCGAGCACCTCCACCGAGTCGTCTTCCTCGTAACCGAGCGTGACGCTCCGGCGAACCGCGGCGCCGTCCTCGACCACGAACACCGCGTCCGCGAGGCTGTCCAGCGAGAGCGCCCGCTTGGGCATGATGAGCGCGTTCTCCCGGATGTCGGTGACCAGGCGCACGGTGGCGAACATGCCCGGGCTCAGCCGGCCCTGGCGGTCCACCTCGAGGGTGACCCGGATCGTGCCGGTGGCGGCGTCCACCACCGGACTGACGCGCAGCACCCGCCCGGGGAACCGCTCGCCGGGAAACGCCTCGACTTCGATGAACGCCGGCTGGCCGACCGAGAGCCGGGTCAGGTCCCGTTCCGGCGCGGCGATCGTGCAAAGGAGCGGGTCGAAGTCGGAGATGCGGAACAGGCGCTGCCCGCTCGACACCGTTTCCCCGAACTTCACCGCCCGTTCGATGATGAGACCGGAGAAGGGCGCGGTGATCCGGGTGAAGTCGTGGACGATGCGGGCGCCGTCGAGTTGCGCGCGGGCGGAGTCGAGCGCCGAGCGCGCGCTGTCGTACACCTCCTGGCTCACCACCCGGTTCTCGAGGGAAACCCGCGCCCGTTCGTAGGCCACTTCCGCCTGCTGGACCGCCACCCGCGAAATCTCCACCTGCGCCCGGGTCTCGGTCTCGTCTATCCGGGCGAGGAGCGCGCCCGCTTCGACGAAGTCCCCTTCCTCCACCGCGATCTCGGTGAGCGGCCCGCCGGTGCGCGCGACGACATCCACCTCGCGCTCCGCTTCGAGCGCCCCGTTGGTCTCGATGAACGCGGAGATGTCGCCGGCGGCGATCTCGGCGACCTCCACCGGCACCGCGGAAGCCCGGCCGCCTCCCGGGCCGCCCATGCCCGCGCCGCCCATTCCGCCGGGCGGCCCTCCGCCCCGGCCCCGGCCGCCGCCGGGGCCGCCGCCGGCCGGCGCCTCCTCTCCGCCGCCTCCGCACGCCGCGCCGGAGAGCGCGGCCGCCACGAGGATCGAAAACACGCGCCGGAGAGCGCGCGGGCGGCCGGCGGGGCCGGCGGAGGATGGGGAAGTCGTCATGGAAAAAGCGGGGCCGACGAGGCTGGCCGGCGCGTCAGGCCGACAGCGCGGCGGTTTCGGCGGCCGTGGCCGGGGAGAGGGCCGGCGCGGCGGCGCCGGCAGCGGCGGCGGAAGACGGGGCGGCGGCCCGCGGGGCGGTGGTGAACGGCCAGAGCAGCGAGCGCAGGTCGTCCGCGACGGCGTAGATCGTGGGCACGAGCAGCAGGGTCAGGACCGTCGAAGTGGGAAGGCCCCCGGCGAGCACCAGCCCGATGGGCGCCCAGTTCGCGGCGCGGCCGTCCACCGAGCCGAACAGGCCCGGGAGGAAGTACGGCGCGGCGAGCGGCATGAGGCCGAAGAAAGTGGTGAGCGCGGTCATCATCACCGGGCGCAGCCGGTGTTCGCTTCCGACCACCAGCGCTTCGTCGCGCGGCATCCCGGCGCGGCGGTGCGCGTTCACATGGGCGATGAGGACGATGGCGTTGTTCACCACGATCCCGGCGAGCAGCACCAAACCCAGCATCGCGGTGTTCCCGAGCGTCTGGCCGGTGAGTTTCAGCGTAACCGCGACGCCGATGAAGGAGAACGGGATCGCGGTCATGATGACCGCGGGGTGGAGGAAACTCTCGAACAGCGCCACCATGATCAGGTAGATGAGCAGCAGCGCGAACGCGAAGGCGAAACCGGCGGAGGCGAAGTCGGTCGTCCCCATGCGGGTCCAGCGGTCGAAACTCCATTCGTAACCGGGCGGCAGCGGGATGTCGGCGAGGTGTTCGCGCACTTGCCCCATCAGGCGGAACGACGCTCCGGGAACCGTGGTGTTCGCGGTGATGGAGAGTTTCGGCCGGCGGTCTTCGCGTTCGATGCTGCGCGGCCCGCGCGCGGCCTCGAAGTCCGCCATCGCGCCGATGGGTTGCCGGCCCTCCGCGGTGAACACCGGCATCCGGCGCAGTTGGTCGAGGTCCTCCCGTTCTTCTTCGGGGTACTGCACCACGATGTCCACTTCACGCCGGTCGCTCTCGATGTAACCGACCGGCCGGGAAGTCAGCGCGCTGCGCACGCTCTGCGCCACCGCGGCGGTGCCGATCCCGGTGGCCAGCGCCCGTTCGCGCCGGACCGAGACGCGCAGTTCCTCGACGCCGCTCTCGAGCGAGGTGTCCACATCGCGCACCTGGGGAAGCGCTTCCAGCCGCTCCACCACGCGGTCGGCCACGAGTTCGAGCACATCCATGTCTTCGCCCTTGAGATCCAGCCGGATGCCGCTGCCGCCGCTCCCGGGGCCGCGGCCGCGGCTCTGCGCGATGCGGAAATCCACGCCCGCGACCGTCGGCAGCATCTCGCGGATGTCGGCGGTGATCTCCGGAACGCTCCGCTCCGACTCGTCCTCGTCGAGCAGGTAGATCTCGAAACGCCGGCCGCCGCCGCCGAACCCGCCCCGGGACCGGCCGCCGCCCTGGCGGAACTCGTACACCACATCGGCGATCTCGAGTTCCTCCCGCCGCTCGTCGAGGAGCGCGGCGACCCGCTCCATCACCTCGCGGGTCTCGTCGAGTGAAAACGCCCGGGGCACATCCACATTGATGGTGACTTCCCGCTCCACCGAGTCCTGGGAAGCGGAGCGTTCGATCCCCTGGTAGAGCGACCAGGAGAGGAACAGGAGGGCTACGGCGGCCGCGAGCGAGAGCCCGCGATGGCGAAGCGTGAAGCGGATCGCGCGGCCGTAGAGTTTGGAGAGGGATTTCATCGCGCGCGAGTAGGCGCGCTTCTCGCGACCGAGCACCACGCCGGCCATCATCGGCACCACGGTGAGCGCGACGAGCAGCGAGGCCACGATCACGACGCTCAGGGTGAACCCGAAATCACTGAAGATGCGGAAGAAGCCGCCCATGGTGGCGCCGAGGAAGACCAGCGGCACGAAGACGCACATCGTGGTTGCGGCGCCGGCGATGATGGGCATGGTGACCGCGGAGGCGCCGCGCACGGCCGCGGTCTTCGAGTCCTCGCCGAGGTCGGTGAATCTCCGGGAGATGGAATCGATGACCACGATCGCCGGATCGGCGAGCATCCCCACGGCGACCATGAGACCGAACAGGCTGATGACATTCAGCGTCGTGTCCACGAAGCCCGCCTGCCGCGCAACGAACAGGATGACGAAGGTGGTGATGATCGAGAGGGGTATCGCCACCGCCACCAGCAGCGTGGTGCGGACCTTCTGCAGGAACAGGAGGAGGATGAGGATGGCCAGCCCGCCGCCGAAGAGGCCGGCGATGGTGAGTTGGCGGAGCCCGCCGCGCACATCGAGCGAGGAGTCGCGGATGTACCGGACCGAAATGCCTTCGGCGTTCGGGAACGCCGCGATGCGCTCCATTTCGGCCTTGACCGCGTCGCACACTTCGAGCACATTCGCGGTGGAGGCCTTGTAGATGCGGAAGGTGATCGCTTCCTCCCCGTTCAGGTAGTCGAACGAGGTCTGCTTGGGGAAGGCGTAGCGGACCTCGGCCACATCGCCGACGCGGAGGCCGCCCGGCCCGATCGGCGTGCCGCGGATCTCCTCGGGGCGGTCGAACTCCCCCACCGTCCGCACCAGCAGCGCGCGGGAGCCGTCGTGGATCTCCCCTCCGGCGACATTCACATTGTTCTCGTTGAGCACCGAAGCGACCTCGCGCACATCCACCCCGAGCGCCGCCATCCGCTGCGGATCCATCGTCACCTGCAACTCGCGCCGCCGCACGCCCCGGAGGTCGGCGCTCGCCACGCCTTCGAGGCGCTCGAGGCGGGGCTGGACGAAGTCCTCGGCGAAGTCGTAGAGCCGATCCCGTTCCCACGGCGCGGCGAAATGGAACTGGAGGATCGGGATGTCGGTGCTCCGGAACCGGCGGATGCGGATCCGCTCCACGCCGGCCGGGAGCAGGTGGCGCACCCGGTCCACCCGGTCCCTGGCCTCGACCACCATGAGGTCCATGTCCGCGCCTTCGTCGAACTCCACGCTGACATTGCCGCTGTTCGCGCTCGCGGTGGCGGTGAGCACGGTGACGCCGGGGATCGTGCCCAGACTCTCTTCGAGCGGGCGCACCACCAGCCGCTCCGTCTCCTCCGGGGACGAGGACTCGTATTCGGCGCTCACCCAGAGGCTGTTCGAGCCGAACGACGGCAGGAACTCCAGCGGCAGCCGCGTCAGCGACACATAGCCGAGGACGACCAGCCCCACCGCCACCATCGCGACCGTCACCCGGCGGGCTACCGCGAAGCGGGCGAGCGCCCCGCCCTCGGGCGGCGGGGACCCGGCCCCCCGGTCCTCGGGAGGGCAGTCCGGGGTCTCGAGTTTCTCCGGTGGGGTCATCTTCGGATTCCTCGGTAGAGAGCCGTCGGCCCGGCGCGGCCGAACCGGTGAGCCTACCGCGCCGGCGGGCGCGCCCCGGCGACGGCTGAGGCCGGGCGGGCGCGCGCCGTCCTTCCCCGAACGCCGGGCCGGGCCGAAAGTTCCCCGCGGCTCCCGGATAATCCGCCGACATGGAATCGAAAACGGAATCGAGAACGGAATCGGGAACGGAACCGGGAACGAAGACGGGACCCCCGCCCCGCCCGAAGGCCGGGGCGGCGCAACGGATCGAGACCCGGAGCGTCCACGCCGGGCGGGCGGACAACCGCGCCGGCGCGGTGGCCCCGCCGATCCACCTCTCCACGACCTTCGAGCGGCGTCCGGAGGGGGACCTGGTCTCGGAGTTCCTCTACAGCCGGAGCGGGAATCCCGACCGGACGGCGCTCGAAGAGACGATCCGCGACCTCGAGGGAGGGGCGGACTGCGTGGCGTTCTCCTCGGGGCTCGCGGCGCTCCACTCCCTGTTCCTCGCGCTCGAACCCGGCGACCTGGCGCTCGCGCCGGGCGACGCTTACCACGGAACGCAGCACCTGCTGCGGGGTCCGCTCGCCCGGTGGGGTCTCCGGACGAGGTTCACCGACTTCCTCGATCCGGAGGACTTCGACGCCGGACTCGCGATGCGCCCGGCGCTCGTCCTGGTGGAGACGCCGTCGAACCCCGCGCTGCGGGTCACCGACATCGCCGCGGCCGCGAAGGCCGCCCACGAGGCCGGCGCGCTCCTGGCCGTGGACAACACTTGGCTGACCCCGGTGCTGCAGCGCCCGCTCGAACTCGGCGCGGACCTGGTGGCGCACGCTTCGACCAAGTACTTCGGCGGCCACAGCGACGCGACCGGCGGGGCCGTGGTGGTTCGGGAGGGGCTCGCCCTCGCCGGGCGGCTGCGCTCCATCCAGACGGACACCGGGCCGGTGCCCTCGCCGTTCGACGCCTGGCTGCTGCGGCGGGGGATCCGGACGCTGCCGCTGCGCATCCGCGCCCAGTCGGCGAACGCCGGCGCGGTGGCCGCGTTTCTCGACTCCCACCCGGCGGTGGCGCAGGTGTTCTATCCGGGGCTGGCTACGGACCCCGGGCACGAAGCGCAGACGCGGCAGGCCGACGGCTACGGGGCCATGCTCTCGTTCCGGACGGCGGGCGGCGAGGCCGCGGCCAAGAGAGTGCTGGCGCGGGTGTCCCTCGCCACGCGGGCCACCAGTCTGGGCGGGGTGGAGACCTTGATCGAGCACCGCGCCGCCGTGGAAGGCCCCGAGACGCGCACGCCGCGCGACCTGCTCCGGATGTCGGTCGGGCTGGAACACCCGGACGACCTGATCGCCGACCTCGACCGGGCGCTCGATTCCGGCTGAGCCGCTCCGGGCCGGGCCGACGCGGCGGCAGCGAGGGCGGGCGGCAGGCGCGCCGGCCTTCCCGGGCCGCGACCGGAAACGGCCGAAAAGGACCGGCCTCGGGACGACTTATCCGCATTCGGGCGTTTCGGGGCCGTTTCGTGGGCAGAAATTCTTGGCGAACCGTTCAGTGAAAGGCGTGAAGCGGGAATCCCGGGAAGTCTCCCGACGAGTTTCCCGGCCCCGCCCTCCAGCCCTTCCCCATCCGGAGCAGACCACGATGACGGTTCCCGATTCCCTCGCCCGGCGGCTCTCCGCCGCCCGCGCCGCGGCGCAGGTTGCGGAGGTTCCGGCCCCGCACTATGCTGGGCCGAGAGTCGCCGAGATGACCCCCGCCGAGGACGAACCGCGGCGCGAGGAGGCGCCCGAAGCGGCGGCCGTCACGCTCGGCCCGCCGACCCGCGGCGAGTTCCAACTCCTCCGCTCGGAGGTCTCGGACCTGCGCCGGGGCAACGAGCAGCGGTTCGACGACCTGCGTGAGTGGATCGAGGGGCGGTTCGACCGCTTCGACGACCGCTACGAGCGCCAGTGGACGGCGTTCCTCGAGCGGCTCGACCTCGCGCGGAAGGAAGCCGCGGACCGCAGCGAGGCGCAGTGGGCGGAAGTCCTCAAGCAACTCGAGGCGATCCGGACCGGCGTCGCGGCGGAGTTCGCCGCCCACCGGCGCGAGACGGCGCAGCAGTTCGACGCCCGGCGCGGCGAAGCGGCGCAGGAGTCCGGCGCCCTCCGAACGGAGATGGCGCGGCAGTTCGCCACCCAACGAGAGTGGACGACGCAGCAGTTCGCCGCCGAACGAGAGTGGACGATGCAGCAGTTCACCGCCGAACGAGAGTGGACGAAGCAGCAGTTCGCCGCCGAACGAGAGTGGACGAAGCAGCAGTTCGCCGCCGAACGAGAGTGGACGAAGCAGCAGTTCGCCGCTCAACGGGAGTGGACGAAGCAACAACTGGATGCGCTCCGCCAGGAGTTCACGGAAAAGTTGGACGCCCAGCGGGAGTGGACGGCGCAGCAACTCGATGCGCTCCGCCAGGAGTTCACCGAACGACTCGACGCGCTCCGCCGGGAGTTCACCGAACAACTCGACGCCCACCGCGAGGAGACGGCGGCGCAACTGACCGCTCTCCGCGACGACCTCCTCAAGGGAGTCGATCGGAAGGCCGAAGTCCTCCGCACCGAATTCAACGGGAAGTTCGACGATCTCCGCCGAGAGATCGACGAACTCCGCGGGGAAGTCAACGCGCTGCGGAAGGAAGTCGCGGAGTTGCGGACCATGCTCGAGCGCTTGGAGCGCCGCTACTTCCGGATGGTGTGGGCGCTCATCGCCGTCCTCGCCGGCGGGATGGTCTCCATCGTGACCGCGGTTTTGCTGAGGTAACGCCGGGGTCGAGACTCACCGGCGGTCGCGCGGGCCGGGCGAGCGGCGACCGCCGACCTCAGTCCCCCCGCGAGGTGATGCGGGCGGAGCCGAGACAGCGGAGGCCGGCGTAGAAGACGGCGAACTGGCCGGGCGCGACGCCGTCGTCGGGATGCTCCAGGACCAACTCCGCGCCCTCGGCGCCGGACGCTTCCGGCGTTCGGAGAGTCGCCGGGACCAGAACCGGGCCGTGCCGCACCTTGACGGTGAGCCGCTCGGGGATCGACGCGGGGGGAGCGCCGATCCAGTGGAAGTCGCCCACGCGGAATCGGGAAGCCGGGCGGGGAGAACCCCGGCGGACCAGGATGCGGTTCGCCTCCGCGTCCTTGCCGGACACATAGAACGGCCCGCCGGAGAGCCCCAGGCCCCGGCGCTGGCCGATGGTGAACAGCCAGTGGCCGCGGTGCGTCCCGACTTCCCGGCCGCTCTCCTCGTCCACGACCGGCCCCGGCCGCTCGCCGAGGTGGGCGCGGACGAAGTCGCGGTAACGGACATTTCCCAGGAAACAGATGCCCTGGCTGTCCGGGCGGCGGCCGGGCGCCAGCCGGAGGTCCGCGGCGAGGCGGCGGACTTCGGTCTTCTTCAGGCCCCCTACCGGGAAGAGCGACCGGCGGAGTTGGGCCTCGGTCAGCCGGGAGAGGAAGTAGGTCTGGTCCTTGACCGGGTCGGGGCTCCGGTGGAGTTCCGGCCCCTCCGCCCCTTCCGCGCGGACCGCGTAGTGGCCGGTGGCGACCCGGTCGCCGTCCCCCCCCGGCTCTTCGGCCAGGCGGTCGAAGAACGCGCCGAACTTGATGCGGGAGTTGCAGAGGAGGTCGGGACTCGGCGTGGCGCCGGACTCGAGTTCCCGCAGGAGGTAAGCGACCACCGTCTCCCGGTAGGCCCGCTGCAGCGGCGCGACCGTGAGCGGGACCCGCAGTTGGTCGCAGACGGAGCGCGCGAACCGGAGGTCCTCCTCCCACGGGCAGCCGCCCAGGTCGGCCAACTCGTCTTCCAGCCAAACCTTCAGGTAGAACGCCCGGACGCGGTGTCCTTCCTCCACCAGCCGGGCGAGCGCGACGGCGCTGTCCACGCCGCCGGAGAGGAGGACCGCTGCGCGCATGGGGAGCCGGCCGGAATCATGCCCCGACCGGTCCGGGCGAGCGGCGGTAGGATTCGCCCCGCGCGCCGGCGCCGGGAGCGGCGCTGCGGCGAGCCCGGCGGGAGCGAGAGCGAGAGCGAGATCCGATGACCCTTTCTTCGACGGCGCCGGCCGGCCGGCTGGTCGCCATCTGGGAGAAGCAGGCTCGCGGGGAGCCGATGCGCCGGCGGTCGGAGGGGGAGTTGGTCGCCGGGACCGGTCTCGCCGGCTCCGCGCCCACGACCGCCAAGCGGCAGGTCACGGTGCTGTCGCAGGAGGCCTGGCGCCGGGCCGCCGCCGAAGCGGGTCAGCCGGACGCGGATCCGGCGCTCCGCCGGGCGAACCTGCTGGTCACCGGCGTGGACCTGAAAGAGAGCGCCGGGCGCACGCTCCGGGTCGGCGCGGCGCAGGTCCGCATCCACGGCGAAACGAAGCCCTGCGAACGGATGGACACCACGGCGGCCAGCCTGCGCGACGCGCTCGCGCCGGACTGGCGCGCCGGGGCGTACGGCGAGGTGGTCGAGGGCGGGCCGATCCGCCCCGGCGACCCCGTCGGCTGGGCGCCGTGAGCGCCGGGCCCGCGCCCTCCCCGGAACTTCGCCCGCTCGGCCCGATCCCGGAGGACGCCGCCGGGGCGGAAGCCGACGCCCTGCTGGTGGCCCGGGCGGTCCGCGAAGCCGGGGGGAGGGCGCTGATCGTGGGCGGCTATGTGCGCGACCGGATGCTGCTCGGGGAATCCGGCGGAGAACCGGACCTCGAGGTGTTCGGGCTCCCCGCGCCCCGGCTGGAGCGGGCGCTGCGGCGGCTGGGCCGGGTCCGCCGGGTGGGCCGGTCGTTCCCGGTGCTCCGGATCGGCGGACTCTCCGTCGAGGTCGCCCTGCCCCGCCGCGAGTCCAAGATCGCGCCCGGCCACCGGGGTTTCGAGGTCGCCGCCGACCCGCAGATGAGTTTCGTCGAGGCGGCCCGCCGCCGGGACCTCTCCCTGAACGCGATGGGGCTCGACCCGCTCACCGGCGAGTTGCTCGACCCCTACCGGGGGGCGGAGGCGCTGGCGGCGGGGACGATGCGCGCGACCGACGCGGCGAAGTTCCCGGAGGACCCCCTCCGCGGGCTGCGGGTCGCCGCCTTCGCCTCCCGGTTCGGTTTCGAGGCGGACGACGCGCTGAAGCAACTGTGCTCGGAACTCGACCTCTCCGAGTTGAGCGCGGAGCGCATCCTCGTCGAGTTGGAGAAGGCGCTGCTCGGCCCCCGGCCGGCGCTGGCGTTCCGCTTCCTGGCGGAGACCGGGCTCCTGCGCCACTTCCCCGAACCGGACGCGCTGCGCGGCTCACCCGCGCCCGCCGGGGGAGACGCGTTCGAGGCGACGCTCCTCGTCCTCGAAGCGGCGGCCGGGACGGGGACCTCCGGCCCGGAGGAGGCCCGCTCACTCCGGTTCGCGGCGCTCTGCCGGGACTTCGGCCGCCCGGCCGCGGTCGGGGAGCGGCGCGAGGAGCGCGGGAGTTCCCTCGCCCCCGACTCCCGGGCGGCCGCCGGAGCGGCGCTGGCGCGGTCGTTCCTCGACCGCCTCCGGGCGCCGAAGGCGCTGACGGCGGAAGTCGCCGCGCTGGTCCTGCGGCAGTCCGCGCCGGCCGACTACCCCCGGAACGGGGCGCCGCGCTCCGCCTACCGCCGCCTCGCGCGGGAGTTGGCGTCGGCGGGAACCACCGCGGAGCGCTTGCTCCGGCTGGCCGAGGCGGCGCGCGCCGCGGACCCGGCGGCCGCGCCCGAAGGCGCGGCGTTTCGGGAGGGAGCGCTCGCCGCCGGCGTGTTCCGCGGCCCCCCGGAAGACGCGGTCACCGGGAAGCGGGTGCTCGCGCGGGGAGTTCGTCCGGGGAAGATCGTCGGCCGGATCCTCGCGGACTGCCGCGAACTCCAGGACGAGACCGGGGAGTCCGATCCCGATCGCCTGCTCGACCGCGTCCTCGCCGACCTGCCGACCCGCTCGGCCCCCGCCCCGAAAGACCCATGACCACCGTACCCGTCCCCGACCGCCCGGCCTTCGTCCGCCCCACGACCTGGATCCGGGCCGACAAACTGACCCCGCCGCCCGGCGCGAAGGTGGTCTTCGCCAGCGAGACCTTCCAGCGCACCGGCAGTTTCAAGATCCGGGCGGCCCTGCACCGGGCGCGGAACTCCTCCTCGGGACACCTGCTCGCCGCTTCGTCCGGGAACTTCGGGCAGGCGCTCTCCTGCGCGGCGGCGATGCTGGGGAAACGGGCGACCATCGTGATGCCGACGACCGCCGCGCGCATCAAGTGCGAGGCCGTCCGGAAATTCGGCGGGGAGGTGGTGTTCACCGATGTCCACCGGGAGTCGCGCACCGAGCGGCTGGCGCGGCTGGCCCGCGACTTCCCGGGCTCGGACACCTGCGGGAGTTACGACGATCCGTTCGTGATCGCCGGGAACGGCACCCTCGGCGTGGAGATCGGGCGGCGGCTCCTCCGGCTGGGGCCGGAGCGGCGGAAGCGGGCCGCGGTGGTCGTTCCGCTGGGCGGCGGGGGCAACGCCTCCGGGATGGTGGTCGGGCTCCGCGCCGCCGGCTGCGGCGAAGCGGAGGTGTACGGGGCCGAGCCGCTGCTCGCGAACGACGGGGCGCAGTCGCTCCGCCGGGGCGGGATCGTGTCCCTCGACCGGGAGCCGGACACCCTCGCCGACGGCGCCCGGGTGCAGCGGCTCGGCGACCACAACTGGGCGATCCTCAAGGACGGGCTGGCGGGGATCGTGGAAGTCCCGGAGGCGGAGATCGCCGAAGCGGTGCGGCGGCTGTTCCGGGAGGCGAACCTGAAGGCGGAACCCACGGGCGCGCTCGGCTACGGCGCCCTGCTCGCCGACCCGGAGCGGTTCGAGGGCCGGGAGGTCGTCGTCGTCGTCACCGGCGGGAATGCGGACCCGGCGGCGTACGCCCGCATCCTCGGGGGCGCGAACTCGTTCGCGGAGGCCTACGGCGCCCCGGCGGAGGGGGCGGCGTGAGCGCGCTCACGCTGCTGCTCATGCGGCACGCCAAGTCGGACTGGGGGCAGCCGGGGCTCGCCGACCACGACCGGCCGCTGAACCCCCGCGGGGAGCGGGACGCGCCGCGCATCGGGAGGTGGCTCGCCGAGAACGGCTTCACGCCGGCGGCGGCGCTGGTTTCGAGCGCCCGCCGGGCGCGGCAGACCGCGGAGGCGGCGCTGGAGGCGGCCGGGGCGGGCGGCGCGCCGAGATGGACGACGCGCCGGCTCTACGGCGCCGGGCCGGAGGAGATCTTCCGGGCCGCGCGCGAGGCGGCGGCGGACGGGGAAATCCCCGGAGCGGCGTCCCCGCTGCTGGTCGTCGCGCACAACCCGGGGATGGAGGAACTCGCCGCCCGGTGCGAAGGGAGCGCGGCGCCGGCCGGCGGGACGGCCCGGCCCTTCCCGACCGGGGCGGTCGCGGTGGTCGCCTGCCCCGGCGCGGCCTGGGCCGGGATCCCGGCGCCGGAAGCGACGGAAGTCGTGAGGGTGGTCCGCCCGCGCGAGTTGGAGTAGAGCCGGGGGTCGGCGCGCGGCGGGCCATGGCCGGCGTATCGCCGGGCGGGCCATGGCCGGCGTATCGCCGGGCGGACAGGCCGCGAGTCCGGGGAGGCAATGGCCGGCGTATCGCCGGGGAGGGAATGGCCGGCGGGTCGCCGGGGAGTTGCGCCGGGCTTTTACTCGATCAGGTACTCGATCAGGTACTCGATCAGGCGCCGGCGGGTGAACCCGCTGCGGAACCTCCGGTTCCGTCCTGTGACTAACAGGTGGGCGTCTCGTGTCCGGCTCGGGCTTCCCGCTCGGTGGGCGGGCTTGCTCTCCTGCCGGTCAGAGGTGACTCCCTTTCGGATCCATCAGCCGGAACACGATGGCCCGCGCGGGTTCGGCGTCATCGTACACAACCCGCGGTACGCCACCCGCGGAAGAGCGCCCCGCCCTCCGCTCTTCGAGGGGACCTGAGGGGACTCGAGGGGATTCGAAGTCCTCTTCGCGTTTCCCGGCGGGGCGCTCTTCCCGCGGGCCGCCGAGTACCGGGAGCGGGACTCGAACCCGCACGCCCCCGATGGAGGACAAGGGATTTTAAGTCCCTCGCGTCTGCCGATTTCGCCATCCCGGCATTCGACTCGCCCGTCTTCCCCGCTCCGCCGGCCGCCCGCTCCCGGTTTGTTCCCCGGGCGGCGTCGCGACCGGTCCGAACATTCGGCCGAACCATCGGACCCAAACATCGGGCGGAACCGCGGGGCGGAACCATCGGGCGCGAACCCGCGAGTTCCCGAAGTGCGGGGGTACTCCGCGGACCGTCGGGCCGGATTTGTCGGGCCGGATTTGTCGGGCCGGATTGTCGGGCCGGATTGTCAGGCCGGATGTCGGGCCGGACGGGAGGCGACCGGACGCCGTCAGCGGTGGTTCCGGCGGCGCGCCGGCGGCGCGAACGGGGAACGGGATGAGCCGAACGAGCGGCTCAGGCGGATAACCGGCAGTCGGGCCGGCGGAGGCGGCGGGCGGATTCGAACCGCCGAATAGAGGTTTTGCAGACCTCCGCCTTGGCCACTTGGCTACGCCGCCAACCGCCGCGCTTCGCGCGCCGACCGACGCGCCGACCGACCGGCGGCGCGAGTCTCAGGATCCGGATGGAGCGGGACACGGGATTCGAACCCGCGACTTCAACCTTGGCAAGGTTGCACTCTACCACTGAGTTAGTCCCGCTCGGCCGAACCCGCCATTATAGGGCGCGGCCGACTCACACCGCGCCGCGGCGGATGCGCACCACCGGGCGCTCGAACGCCTGCGCCAGGCGGCGGCGAAGGCCGGCCGGAGACGAACGGGGAGAGCGGAGAGGAGGGCGCGCGGCCGGGAACCAGACTTCGACGACATCGAGGCGGAGTTTGGATCCCGGGGGAATGCGGCGGCGGGCGGACTCCCTTCGCCAGAGGAGGGCGGCGGCGCGGCGCAGGCGGCGGCGCTTCTCCTCGTCCACCCGCTCCATCGGCCGACCGAGGCCGCCGCGCCGGGTCTTGACTTCCACGACGGCGAGCGTGTCCCCTTCCCAGGCCACCACATCCAGTTCGGGCGCGGGCGGCCGACCGGGCCGGTAGTTCCGCGCGACGACCCGGTAGCCGGCGCGGCGGAGGGCGCGGGCCGCCACCCGTTCGCCCCGGGCGCCGAGCCGGAGGTGGGGCGCCCGGCGGGTCAGGCGGCGGCGAAGCCGCGCCTCGACGCGCAGCGAGCGGTCGGCCCGGCGCAGCGCGCGGAGGAACCGCCCCCGACGCCGCGCCCGGCGCGGGGGCACGGCCCTGCCTACCGGCGGCGCCAGCGGGCGCCGTCGCGGGAGTCCTCGACGAGGATCCCGGCCTCGGCGAGCCGGTCGCGGATCGCGTCGGCGGCGGCGAAGTCGCGGCGCTCCCGCGCTTCGGCGCGCTCGGCGAGCCGCTCTTCGACCTCTGCGTCGGAGAGCGCGCCGCCGCCCGCCGCGTCCCCGGCTCCCGCCGGCGCGCCGCGGTCGAAGACCGCGAACACCTCGTTCATCCGGCGGATCGCCGCCGCCCAGGCGGCCGCCGCCGGCGCGTCGCCGGCGTCGAGCGCCCGGTTGCCCTCGCGGAGCGCCGAGAAGGTCTCCGCCAGCGCGCGGGAGGCGTTCAGGTCGTCGTCGAGCGCCGCCTCGAACCGGCCGAGCGCGTCGGCGACCGCCCCGGGGAGAGGGCCGGAAACCTCGCCGGCGGCGGGAGCGGACTCGTCGGCGCGGGCGAGGAAGCCGTCCACCCGGCGGATCGCGGAGTCCGCCTGGCGGAGGCCGGCGCGGGTGAAGTTCAACTGCTGGCGGTAGTGGACGCTCGCCAGCAGGTAGCGGACGGAAGCGGCCGAGAAGCCGTCGTCGAGCAGGTCGCGCACGGTGAACTGGTTCCCGAGCGACTTGGACATCTTCCGGCCTTCCACGAGCAGGTGCTCGCAGTGGAACCAGTGCCGGACGAAGGGGGCGCCGGTGGCGGCTTCGCTCTGGGCGATCTCGTTCTCGTGGTGGGGGAACACCAGGTCCACCCCGCCGCAATGGAGGTCGAGGCTGGGCCCCAGCAGTTCGAGCCCCATCGCGGAACACTCGAGGTGCCAGCCCGGGCGGCCGGCGCCGAACGGGGCGTCCCAACTCGGTTCCCCCGGCTTCGAGGCCTTCCAGAGCACGAAGTCGTAGGCGTCCTCCTTGTCGTACTCGTCGGCGTCCACCCGCGCCCCGGCGCGCCGGTCCGAAGCCGAGGCGCCCGACAGCCGCCCGTAACCGGGAAACCCGGCCACCCGGAAGTAGATGGAGCCGGCGGATTCGTAGGCGGCGCCGGTTTCGAGCAGCCGCTCCACCAGCCGGATCATCGCGGCGAGGTATTCCGGATCGGTGGCGCGGGGGTAGTGCTCGACCCGTTCGATGGAGAGCGCGTCGGCGTCGGAGAAGAACTGCTCGATGTACTTCCCGGTGTATTCGCGGAGCGGGATTCCGGCCTCGTTCGCGCCGCGGATCGTCTTGTCGTCCACATCGGTGAAGTTCATCGCCTGCTCCACCCGGTACCCCTTGAACTTCAGGTAGCGGCGGAGGAGGTCCTGGGCGACGAAGGTGCGGAAGTTCCCGATGTGGCCGCGGGCGTACACGGTGAGGCCGCAGGTGTACATGCGGACGCGCGGCGGGTCGCCGGGAACCAGCGGCTCGACCCGGCCGCCGAGCGTGTTTCGCAGGCGGAGCGGACGAATCGGGACGGCGTCTTCCACCGCGCGCTTCCCCTCAGCCGGACGCCTTCGACGCGGGCGTCATGCGGTCCGCTTCAGGACGATGAGCGTGAGGTCGTCGGCGAGCGGTCTCGAACCGGCGAAGGCGCGGGCGCGGGAGACCAGTTCGCCGCAGATGTCGCGGGCGCTCTTGTCCCGGGCGGCGTCCAGCGCTTCCACCAACCGTTCTTCCTCGAAGAGTTCCCCTTCCGGCGACTCGGTTTCGCTCAGCCCGTCGGTGAACAGGATGAGCAGGTCGCCGGGTTCGAGCGTGAAGCGTCCGGTTTCGACTTCGATCTCGGGGAACAGGCCGAGCACGGTGGAGCCCCGGTCGAGCCGTTCGACTTTCCCGCCGGAGCGCAGCAGCAGCGGCCGCACATGGCCGGCGTTCAGGTAGTCGAACCGCCCGGTCTCCGGCTCGAAGCGGGCGAGGACCGCGGTCATGTAGCGGTTCTCCGCGGTGTTGTCGTGGAGCAACTGGTTCAGTTCGAGCGCCGCGCCGGCGATCTCGGTGTGGCCGTGGAAGAAGAAGGCGCGCAGCGAGGCCTGGACCGAGGCCATGATCAGCGCCGGGCCGGGCCCCTTCCCGGCCACATCGGCGATGGTCAGGAAGATGCCGCCGCGCAGGTCGAGGTAATCGTAGTAATCGCCGCCGACGGCCAGGCAGGGGATGTTCACGCCGCCGATGTCCCAGCCGGCGGGACGCGGCGGCCGGTCGGGCAGGAAACGGCTCTGGATGCGCCGCGCCGCTTCGAGTTCCTTCTCCTTCTCGATGGCGGCGCGGGTCAGCCGCAGACTGTCCACCGCGGCGGCCGCCTGCGCGGCGAGCGAACCGAGGAACGACCGGCTGGCCGGCGAGAGCGCGGCGTCGTCCACGCTGCCCGCGCCGACGAAAAGCGCGCCCCGGAACGAGCCGCAGGCGAACGGCGCGACCCAGCCGATCTCCAGTTGCGCCAGGCCGGCGGCGAGGGCGCGGTCCTCCAACTCCGCCACCGGGAGCACCCCGGCGCCCGGGCCGACCCGGGCCGCCGCCCGGAGGAGCGCGCTCCAGTCCTCGTCGGGCCGCCGCGGCCCGCGGGCGGCGAGCACCCGTCCGCCGGCGACCACCGCGGCGCGGCTCGCCAGCACATGCCCCATCGCGCCGTTCAGCAGCAGGTCCCAGACGCCGGTCTCGTCGGTCGCGCGGTGGAAGCCGGTGGTCAGGTCCATCAGCGACTGCAACTGATAGACATTCAGCGAGAGCCGGCGGTTCGCCAGCCGGAGTTCCTCGTCCCGGCGGCAGCCTTCCAGCGCCGCCCCGGCGGCGGCGGCCAGCGCTTCCAGGAAGTCGCTCTTCGAGCCGGCGATCTCCGGGCGGCTCGCGCCGACGAGGAGCACCCCGAGGAGCCGGTCGTCGAACCGGAGGAGGGCCGCCGCGTCGGCGGAAGCGGTTTCGAGGAGGGAACACCAGGGCGCTTCGGGCTCGCCGCCGTCCGGAGGGCAGTCGCCGCTCCGGACCACCGCCGCCTCCGGCAGCGCCGCCGGGAGCGCCACCGCGAGTTCGGGCCAGGCCGGGTCGGCGGCCCCGCGCCGGCCCGCCGGGCGCAGCGCGCCGTTGCCGTCGGGGCGGAGGAGACCGGTCCAGCGGGCGCCGGTCTCGCCGAGCGCCACCAGCAGGATGAGCGCCGCCACTTCCTCGGCGCGGCGCGGCCGGGTCAGCGCCGCCGCGAAGTCCGTGAAGGCGAGGACTTCGGAGATCCGGCGGCCGGCCTCCGGCCCCAGTTCGCCCAGGTGCCGGGCGAGCAGGTGCTGGTACCGGGCGCCCGGCGACTCGGGAGCGGCCGCGGCCCCTCCGCCGGCCTTCACGGCGCGGGAGCGTCGGCCGAAGCGGCGCCGGCGCCGGGCGGGCGGTTCCGGACGAGCAGCCAACAGCCCACGCCCGGCGCCGGCCGGCGGTGCTCCACCGTGTCCATGAGCCGGCGCATGAGGTGGACGCCGAGCCCGCCGCGGCGCCGCTCCGCCGCCAGGCGGTCGAGGTCCATGCCGGAGGGCAGGTCGCCCGGCGGCTCGCCCCGGTGTTCCACCTCGATGGTCAGCGCCCGCTCCTCCCGGCGGAAGCGGAGCAGGACCTCGTGGCCGGGCTCGCCCCGGTAGGCGTGCTGCACCACATTGGTCACCGCCTCGTCCACGGCGGCGGCGATCTCCTGCGCCGCCACCGCGTCGAATCCGGCGGCGGCGGCCACTCGCCGCGCGGCTTCCCGCGTGAGCGCCAGCGACTCGCAGACCGCCGGAACCCGGATCTCGAACGAGGGCGGCGGGTCCCCGGCGGGGACCGGGTGGTCCTCGGCGGCGCTCATCGGGCCCCGGTCACGAAGGAGGCGGGCCCGGATCCTCCTCCGGGCCGAAACTGGCGACCGCTTCCGCCTCGCTCGCGAAGGTGCGGCAGAGGCGGTCGAAACCGAGCACCCGGAAGATGTGCGCGACCGGCCCGGTGAGGTCGGCGGCGCGCATGTCCCCTCCCCGGGAGCGGACTTCCTCGATCAGGCCCATGATCGCGCCGAAACCGGCGCTGGCCACATAGGACAGGTGGGCGCCGCCGATGACGATCCGCACCTCCCCGGCGGCGACCAGCCGGTTCAGCGCTTCTTCGAAGTCCGCCACCGTGTGGGCGTTCACGAAACCCCGGGGCTCGACCACCGCCACCCGGCCCACCCGGCGGACGGTGACTTCGAGGTCGGGCATCGGGGGGGTCGGCTCTCCGGGGAAGACGCTGCCGGCCTACGGCCCCGCGAGGGCGGGGCGGAGCGTCTCGACCCGCGGAGCGGGCGCCGGGGGGAGGGCCGGGTCGGAGGCGGCGGCTGCGTCGCGCTCGAGTTGGAGGCGGAGGGCCTCGGCGCCGGGGAACGCGCGGACCGGGCGGAGGAAACGGAGGAAGCGGAGGCGGAGCGCGCGCGGCGAGCCGGAGTAGTCCAGCAGGTGCGCTTCCAGCGAAGCGCCGTCGGAAAAGGTGGGGCGCGGGCCGAAGTGGACGATCGCCCGGCGCCGGGGGCCGGGCCGCGTCCCGCCGGAGGCGGGCGGCGGATCGTCCTCCACCAGGGCGTCGGCGGCGTACACGCCTTCGCGGAGCAGCGGTTCCCCCTCCGGGAGGAGGTTCGCGGTGGGGAAGCCGAGTCCCCGGCCGCGGCCCGCGCCGGGGACGACCGCGCCGGAGAGTTCGTAAGGCCGGCCGAGCATCGCCTCCGCCTCTTCCGGGCGGCCCGCCGCCAGCGCCTCGCGGATGCGGGTCGAAGAGATCGGACGCCCGTCGAAGCGGACGGCCGGGGACTCGATCACCGCGAAGCCGCGGCGGGCGCCGACCGAGCGCAGGGTGCCGAGCCCGCCGGAGCGGCCGCGGCCGAAGCGGAAGTTCCCGCCCTGGACGACCGCCCGGACGCCGAGCCGCCCCAGGAGCAGGCGCTCCACGAAGTCCTCCGCCGGCGTCTTCGCCATCTCCGCCCCGAAGCGGAGGACGACCAGCAGTTCCACGCCGGCGGCGGCCAGCAGGGCTTCCCGGTCGGCGGGGGTGGAGATCGCCTTCGGGGCGCGGTCGGGGCGGAGGACCCGGGCCGGGTGGGGGTCGAAGGTGACGGAGGCGAAGGCCGCGCCGAGGCGGGCCGCTTCGCGCCGGGCGAGGACCAGCGTTTCCCGGTGGCCCCGGTGCACCCCGTCGAAGTTCCCGATGGCGGCGACGGAACCGTTCGGGAGGGGCGCGGCGGCGGGAGGGAGCGGGTCGCCGAGGGCCGCGAGGCGCGCCACCCTCATGGGGCCCCCGCCGCTCCTTCCCCGCCGCTCAACGACCGGCCGGCGCCGCGCCCGGGGCGCCGGCTCGCGCGAGGTAGTCCATCCGCATCCGGTAGAGGGCGCGGGACATCATCCGGCTCTCCTCCTCGGTCCGGCGGGAGCGGGTGTGCCGCTCGAGGGCTTCCAGCATCCCGATGAATCCTTGGAAGGCGCCCAGTGCCTCCGCGCCGCGCAGCGCGGCCGCCGCGGCGTCCTCCGGGTCGGGCTCTCCCTCGCCCTTCGGGTCGGCGGCCGGCGTGGCGGCGGCCACCCGGAGCGAGAAGTCGGCGTGGGCGAGGAGCAACTGCGCCAACTGGCCGAGGCGGGGATCGCCCTTGGAATCCCCGGCCGGAGCCTCCTCCGCGTCGGGGGACCCGGCGGCGGCGCCGAGCCCGGTCGGCTCGGTGAGGAGGCGGAGAAAGGAGACCAACTGTTCCAGCCCGACGAAGGCCTGCGCCAGCCGGTCCTGCTCCGCCCGATCCCTCCGGTTCGCGTCGGCGCCGTCCGCTCCGGAGACCGGCTCGGCGGCCCGCGCGGCGATGATCTGGAGTTCGTTGTCCGCGAGGGTGAAGAGGAAGCGGACCAAGTGCTCCCGACCCTCGTTGCCGGCGCCGGGCTTCGGCGGGGCCGGTTCCTTCGTCGCCGCCGGCGGCGGCTGCGGTTTCGAGTCGGCGGGCGCCTCCGGCGTCGGCGGCGGAGCGGCGGGGCGGGGCGGCGCGTCGGGGGAGCCGGCGGCGGGGGCGCCGGCGGCGGGTTCGACCGGCGGCGGTCCGGAAGGGCGCGGTCCGGCGGGGCCGGTCTCTTCGGGGGGCCGGGGCTCGGCGGGGGCGGGTCGGCCCTCTCCCGTCTCCCCCGGTTCGGCGCGGGGGCGCCCGTCCGGGGTGAACCGGCGCCGGTCGCGCTCCACGATGCGCGGGGGTCTCCGGTCGTCGCTCAATGGTCTTCCGCCGAGGCCGCCGGAATCCTACCGACCCGCGCCGAAAGCGCCTCGCGCCCGTCCCCCGGGCCGATAATCCTCCGGATGATCTCCCGGACGGCCGCGCCCGACGCCGACCGGGCGCCCCCCGCGAAGACGGAAGCGGGGGAGGCGGTCGAACGGTTGGTCGCCGTCATGGCGCGCCTGCGGTCGGACGACGGCTGCCCGTGGGACCGGAAGCAGACTTGGGAGTCGCTTCGGCGGTATGTCCTCGAAGAGGCGCACGAGTTGGCGGAGGCCATTGACGAAGGGGACGAGGACGCGGTGCGCGAGGAGTGCGGCGACCTGCTGCTCGAAGTGGTGTTCCTCGCGCAGATCGCGTCCGAGGAGGGCCGGTTCGGGATGGCGGAAGTGGCGGCGGGGATCACCGCGAAACTCGTCCGCCGGCACCCGCAGGTGTTCCGGGACGCGCGGAGGGCCGCCGACGCCGACGAGGCGCTCGCCGCCTGGGAGGCGGTGAAGGCGCAGGAGAAGCGGGAGCGCGGCGGACGGAGCGGGCCGGAGTTGCCGGTGACGCTCCCGGCCCTGGTGGCCGCGGCCAAGGTGGCCGGGCGGGAGGCGGGCGCCGCCGAAGGGTCGCCCGACGGGTCACTCGACCGGTCGCCCGGGGCGGCGCTCGCCGCGCTCGGCCGCTCCGAGGCGGACGCGAACCGCGGCGGCGCCGGGAAGGAGCAACGGGAGGAGTTCGCCGCGGCGCTCGGCGAAGCGCTCTACGACCTCGCCCGGCGGGCGGCGGCCGCGGGAGTGGATCCGGAAGCGGCGCTGCTCGCCGCGGTGCGCCGCCGCCTGTAGTCCTTACCGCGGCCCGGCCACGGGAGGCAGGTCGCGGAAAGGGCGCACGGTCAGGGCGCCGTCCCTCGAGATCACCGCGGTAACGGCGCCGTGGCGGTCGGTGCGGTATACGCGGACGCCGAAGGCGGCGAGCCGCTCGATCACTTCGGGGAACGGGAGGCGGCGGCGGCGGTCCTCGCGGGTGGAGACCAGCGCCACCCGGGGACGGACCGCCTCGAGGAAGGCCTCGGAGGTGGAGAAGCGGCTCCCGTGGTGGCCGACCTTGAGCACCGAGGCCGCGAGGGCGTCCGGGTCGCGGTCGAGGAGAAGCCGCTCGGCGGGGAAGCCGGCGTCCCCGGTGAGCAGGGTCCGGCGGCCGGCGTAGTCGAGCGAGAGCACCAGCGAGCGCTCGTTCGGACTCGGGGGCGTCCCGGCGCCGGACTCCCACTCCGCGGCGTCCCCGGCGAGGAGGACCGTGAAGACCGCGCCGCCGAGGGGGATCCGGTCCCCGGCGCGGACCCGGCGCACCGGGATCCCCTCCCGGCGGCGGTCGCGGCGCAGCAGCCGCGCCGCCGGGCGGTCGTCGCCGGCGGTGGCCGGGCCCTCCCAGTACTCCTCGACCGGGAAGTCGCGGAAGACCGCCGAGAAGCCGCCGATGTGGTCGAGGTCGAGGTGGGTGGGGACGGCGGCGCGCAGCCGGCGGTGGCCCCGGTGGACGAGGAACGGGGTGACGACCCGCTCGCCGGCGCTGTAGTCGGCGAAAGCGGAGCCGGCGTCCACCAGCACGGCGCCGCCCTCCGGCAGTTCGACCACCAACGCGTCGCCGGCGCCCACATCGAGCGCGGTGATGCGCAGCGAGCCCTCTCCGCCGCCGCCGCGCGGCAAGGTGGAAAGCGCCAGGAGGAAGAGCGCCGCGCCGGGAAGGATCCGGCGGCGGCCGCGGAGCCGGATCGCCGGGAGGGAGGCCGCGATCCAGAGGACGAACCACCACCACGAGGGCCGCGCCACCGGGAAGGCGCCGAAGGGGAGGTCCGCGCCCCAGCGGCTCAGGCCGATCAGCCACTCGGCGGAGAGGCGCAGCCCCTCGAAGAGCGCCGGGCCGAGGAGCGGCAAGTCGCCGAACGCCAGCCAGCCGAAGCCGAAGCCCAGCAGCGGCCCGGCGAGGAACACCGCCGGGACGGCCACCAGCAGGCCCCCGAAGACCACCCGGCCGAACGCGCGGGCGATGATCGGGAACCCCGCCACCTGCGCCGCCAGCGTGACCGCCACCGGGGCGAACAGGCGCGAGCGCCAGCGGGGGCGGTCCCAGGGCACGGTGGCCGGGTCCGGGGGGCGGAGGGCGGCGAGGATGCTGAGGGTGACCCCGAAACTGAGTTGGAAGCCCACATCCAGGGCGTTCCCGGGCGCGGCGGCGAGCAGGACGAGCGCCGCGAACCCGAGGCCGTTCCGCGCGCCGCCGGTGAGGCCGCGCCGGAGGCCGACGATGACCGAGCCGGCCATGAGCGCCGCCCGGAGGACGGAGGGGCGGGCGCCGGCGAGGGCGGCGTAGAAGGGCAGCACCGCGAGGACGACCGTCAGGGCCGCGCGCCGGCGGACTCCGAACAGGACGAGGACCCCGTAGAGGAGGGCGCTGAGCAGGCCCACATGGAGCCCGCTCACCGCCATCACATGGAGGGTCCCGGCGTCCCGGAAGGCGCGCTCGACCCGCGCCGGCGCCAAACTGCGGTCGCCGATCAGGAGCGCGGCGGCCACGCCGGCGGCCGGGCGGGAGAGGCCGGATTCCAGCAGCCGGGCGCGGATCGCCGAGCGGACCTGCCGGATCAGCCGCCAGAACGCCGGGGCCGGGCGGAGTTCGGCGACCAGGAGCGCGCTCTTGGTGTTGCCGAAAAGGCCCGTCGGGCCGGAGAACGGAGCCGCGCCGGGGTTGGAGGGGCCCCGGGACGCCGAGACCCGGCTCCACACCTCGACCTCGGCGCCCCGGGCCAACCCCGCGAGGCGGGCGCGGCGTTCCCCGCCGACGGTGATCCGGACCGGGCCGGAGACCGGGTAGGTCCTCTTGCCGGCGACCATTTCCCGCGCGGCGAGCCGGAGCGTCGTCTCGGCGCGCGCCTCTTCCGGTTCCGCGGTGAGGCGGCCGCGGAGCAGCACCGGCCGGCGGAGCCGATCCTCGCCGAGGGCCAGCGCCGCGGTGACCACCGAGGGCGGGCCCGGCGGCGGGCGGTTCGCCCACCCGGCGGCGAGGGCGGCGAACAGGAGGAGGCCGGTGAGCCGCCGGGCCCGCTTCGGGCCGGGCCGCGGGGACTCGCCGGCGCCGGGGTCGCCGGGCGCGGCGAAGAAGACGGCGAGGGCGGAGAGGGCCGCCGCCAGCGCCGGAAGCGCGGGGAGGGCGTCGAGGAACCGGGTGACGCCCGCCGGGAGGACCTCGGGGAGCGCGAGGCCCAGCCACAGGCCCGCGGCGAGCAGCAGGAGCGGCGCGTGGGCCGTTTCGTCGGGCCGCCGCGCGCCCGGCCCGGCGCCGACCGCCGCTCCGGCGGCGGAGGTCGCCCGGTGCTCGAGCCGGGGAGGGTCGGGCGCTTGTTCCACGAGCCGTCAGGCGGGATCGTCGAGGCGGAGCGCCGGGAGGGCGAGGGCGCGGGGGAGGCGGCGGCGGACGGCGGCGGCCAGGGCCTCCCGGTAGCCGGAAGGGGGCATCCGGCGGCGGAAGGCCGCGAGCGGCTCGGCGGCGGCGGCGGTGATCGCGGCGGAGGCCGCCGGGCGGAGCGCGTCCGCGAGGGAGCGGAGGAGTTCTTCTTCTACCGCTTCCAAATCGTTTTCCGGGTCGTTCTCCGGGTCGTTCTCCGGCTGGCTCCCCGGATTCTCCGGCGGCCGGGCGGGGCGGGCGCCGCCGGAGGCGGGGGAGCGGGAGGCGGCGAGGTCGGCGATCCGGCCGGCGGCGAGGGAAGCGGCGGCGGCGGCCCGTTCGGGCTCGACGGCGGACGCGTCGGGGCGCCAGGCGCGGAGTCCGGCGGCGAGTTCGAGGAGGCGGGCCGGCAGCGGGCACTCCGGCAGGGGGCGCTCCGCCGGCGGCGACGGGACCCGGTTCGGGCGCCGCGCGGCGCCTGCCGCCCGGGTCGGCGGAGTCTCCGCAGTCCCGGCGTCAGGAGGCTCGGCCGGAGAGGGGGGCGCGGGCGGCCCGGAGGCCGCGGCGGTCTCCGGGAGCCCGGCGCGGCGGCGGCGGTAGTCGGCGAACGCCGCCTCCACCGACCGGGCGCAGGCCCGGAGCCCCAGCCGCCCGGAGGCGGCGGCCCGGCGGTCGAACGCCCGGCGGATCCCTTCGACCACGACCGGGAGCGGGACGCCCCGGCGTTCCCAGTCGAGGATGAGTTGCCAGTCCGCCGGGCTCACCACGGACGCGCCGCCGCGCCGGGCCACGAAGGCCCGTTCGACCTCCCGGCAGAACTGTCCGGAAGGATCGCCGGGCGCGGGATCGGGCACGCCGCTTCCCCTTGGGGTCAGCGGGCCGGGTCAGCCCGCCGCCGCGCGGATGGAGGCCGGCCGAAGGGCCGGCCGGTCACGGACGGGGCCCGACGGACGGGGCCCGACGGGCGGCGCCCGGCGGTCAGCGGGAGGGGGCGGCGTGGACGAAGGAGATGGCATCGCTCGCGTGGACTACGGCGGCGCCTCCGTCGGCCAGCCGGACCCGGATGCCCCCGTCCCGGGCCAGGCCGTCCGTCCACCCTTCCGCCGAGCCGCCCCCGCGCCGCCGGATGCGGCAGCGGACGTCCCGGGCGGTGGGGCTCCGCTCCTCCCACCGGGCGGCGAGCGCCGCCGGGTCGGCGGCGGCGAGGCCGAAGGCGCGGCGGAACGAGGCGATCAGGGCGCCGGCCAAGCAGGCGGGGTCGGCGGCCTTCGGAAGATGAGCCGGCGGCCTCCGGGGAGGGGGTTCGCCGGCGCGGGGGTCGAGTTCCACCGGAGTCAGGTTGACGCCGAACCCGACAACAGCCAAGTCGGGGGCGAATTCGGGGGCCGCATCGGGGGCCGGTTCAGGGGCCGGTTCGGGCGGTGGTTCCGGCGGAGGATCCGGGGCCCCGGTCCCCGACGGGGACTTCCGGAGCAGGCGGGCCGGGCCGGGCCCGGGGGAGAAGCCGGTCTCGGCGAGGACGCCCGCGAGTTTCCCGCCGTTCCAGTCGAGGTCGTTCGGCCAACGGAGTTCGACGCGGAGCCCGGCGGCCCGCTCCACGGCTTCCGCGGCGGCCAGTCCGGCGGCGATGGGGAGCAGGGAGAGCCCGGCCGCCGGGGGCGCGGCCACGAGGAGGCTGAGGTAGAAGCCGCCGGGAGGCGAGACCCAGCGCCGGCCGAACCGGCCCCGGCCGGCGGTCTGCTCGGAGGCGAACGCGACCGCGGCGACCGGAGGGAGCGCCGGCGGCCCTCCGGCGGCCTCCGCCGCCGGACCGGCGAGGACCCCGGCGGTCCCGTCGGCGGCGACGGCGCGGAGGAGGTCGTTGGTGGAGCCCACCCGGTCGAAGACCCCGACGAAGGGGACGGCCGCCGGGGCGACCGCCGCGCGGATCGCGTCCGCGACGGCCCGGCCGGGGAGGGAGCCGGGGAGCGAGCCGGGGAGGGAGAGGTCGCCGGAAGCGCTGACGGATGAATCGTCGGGAAAGCCGGGGGCTCGGACGCTCGCCTCCGGCGGCGCCGGCGGCGGCGTCCCCGGAACCGGCCGCCGCCCGGCGTCCGGCGGCCGAACGGCCGCGCTCGTTTCGGGCATCCCGGGCTCGCTTCGGGGTCGGGGTTCCGGCGGGATTCCGGGGTGACTCCGGGGTAACTCCGTGCTAACGGGGAGGTCGCTCAGGACGACGCGGCGCGGGCGCGGCGGCGCTCGGCCAGGTTCTCGGAGATCGCGCGGGCGATGTCGGCGGTCGGGGTGTCCGGGCCGAAGACGCGGGCGACGCCGCCCTCGAGCAGGTCGGCGGCGTCCCGGTCGGGGATCACGCCGCCCACGAAGACCGGCGCCTCGCCGAGGCCGACTTCGCGGAGCCCGTCGAGGATGCGCCGCACCAGCGTGCGGTGCGCGCCGGAGAGGATGGAGACGCCGACCGCCTCCACATCCTCCTGCATCGCGGCCTCGGCGATCTCCTCCGGGGTGCGGCGGAGCCCGGTGTAGATGACCTCGAACCCGGCGTCGGTGAGCGCCCGGGCCACGATCAGCGCGCCCCGGTCGTGCCCGTCGAGGCCCGGCTTGGCGATCAGGATGCGGTAGGGCGGGTCCGCCCGCGCCACCGCCGCCGGGAGGTCCACCGGGTCAGGTGGCGCGGCGGTACCGGCCGCCGACTTCGTAGAGCGCCTGCGTGATCTGTCCGAGGCTCGCCGAACGGACGGTGTCCATGAGTTCGGCGAACACATTGCCGCCTTCCAGCGCCGTCTTCCGCAGCCGGTCGAGGGCCGGCCCGGCGGCGGCGCGGCGGCGTTCGCGGAACGACTCCACCGCGCGGACCCGTTCTTCCTTCTCCTCCGCGGTCGCGCGCGCCAGCCGCTCCGCCGGCTCTTCGGGCTCTTCCGCCGCGCCGGGCCCGTCGTCTTCGGCGCGGAAGGTGTTCACGCCGATGATGGGGAGTTCCCCCGAATCTTTCCGGGACTCGAACCGGAAACTCTCTTCCTGGATCCGGTGGCGCTGGTATTGCCGCTCCATCGCGGCGAGCACGCCGCCCCGCGCGTCCAACCGGTCGAACTCCTCGAGCACCGCTTCTTCGACGCGGTCGGTGAGCCAGGAAGCGGCGAAGGAACCGGAGAGCGAGTTCTCGTTCCAACTCATCCCGTATTCCTGCAGGATGATTTTCTGGATCGCCACCGCGCGCCGCACCGACTCCGGGGTCGGCGTGGTGATCGCTTCGTCGTAGGCGTTCGTGTGGAGCGAGTTGCAGGCGTCGGTCAGCGCGGTGAGCGCCTGGAGGGTGGTGCGGATGTCGTTGAACTGGACTTCCGAGGCGTGGAGCGAACGGCCCGAAGTCTGGATATGCACCTTGAACTTCTGGCTGCGCTCGCCGGCGCCGTAGAGCAGGCGCATCGCCCGCGCCCAGATGCGCCGCGCCACCCGGCTCATCACCGCGTACTCCGGATCGAGGCCGTTGCTGAAGAAGAACGACAGGTTGCGGGCGAACTCGTCCACCGGCAGGCCGCGGGCGAGGAAGTACTCCACATAGGTGAAACCGTTCGCCAGCGTGAAGGCCAGTTGGGTGATCGGGTTGGCGCCGGCTTCGGCGATGTGGTAGCCGGAGACGGAAGCGGAGTAGAAGTTCCGCACGCCGTTCTCGATGAAGTACTCCTGCACATCGCCCATGAGCCGGAGCGCGAACGCCGTCGAGAAGATGCAGGTGTTCTGGGCCTGGTCCTCCTTGAGGATGTCCGCCTGCACGGTGCCGCGGACGACTTCGAGCGCGCGGCGCCGGATCCCGGCGCGTTCTTCTTCGGTCGGCGCGCGGCCGCGTTCCCGGGTGAAGGCCTCGACTTCCTGGCGGACGGCGGTGTTCAGGAACATCGCCAGGACCGCCGGCGCCGGGCCGTTGATCGTCATGGAGACGGAGGTCTTCGGGTCGGTGAGCCGGAACCCCCGGAACAACTCCGCCATGTCGTCGAGCGTGGCGACGGAGACGCCGCCTTCGCCGATCTTGCCGAAGATGTCCGGGCGGCGGGCGGGGTCTTCGCCGTAGAGGGTCACGCTGTCGAACGCCACCGAGAGGCGGGTCGCGTCCTGGCTGCCGGCGAGCAGGTGGAACCGGCGGTTCGTCCGCGCCGGCCCCCCTTCCCCGGCGAACTGGCGGCGCGGCGGTTCGCCGGTTTCGCGGAAGGGGAAGACGCCGGCGGTGAACGGGTAGTGGCCGGGGAGGTTCTCCTGGTGGAGGAAGCGGAGCGTGTCGCCGGCGCTCCGGAACTCCGGGAGCGCGACGCGGGGGAGCGGCGTGCCGGACAGGGTCTCGCGGCGGTTTTCGACTTCGAGTTCGCGGCCGCGCACCGGGAACGGGGTCGTCGCCGCCAGGTACCGCTCGCGGAGGTCCGGCCAACCTTCGAGGAGCGCCCGGCTGTCCGCGGAGAGTTGCCGCCGGAGCGCCGCGGCCCGCTCCGCCAACCGGGCCGGGAGGGCCGGCGCGTCGTTCGCGTCTTCCGCCGAATCGGAACCGGACAGGTCGGCGGCGGCGGCTTCGAGGTGTTCGATGCGGGCGGCCAGGTCGGACTCGCCTTCCACCCGGCGGCGCTCGGCGCGCAGCGCGGCGGCGATCTCGGCGAGGTAGGAGGAGCGCGAGGCCGGCAGGAGTCCGGGGGCGGGAGGCTCGGGCCGAGCCTCCGCCGCCGGGGCGGCGGTCGCCTCCGCCGGGGCTGCGGTCGCCTCCGCCGGCGCGAAGCCGAGGGCGGCGGAGATCCGGGCGTGGAGGGCGTCGAGGCCGGGGTCGGCGAAGCGGCCGGCGACCGTCGGGAACACCGGGACTTCGGCGCTCCGGGGAAGCGAGCGGGATCGCCGGACGGCGCGGCGGACGGAGAGCAGGGCGTCCTCGGCGCCGGGCCGATCCGCCTTGTTCAGCGCCACCGCGTCGGCGAAGTCGAGCATGTCGATCTTCTCGAGTTGGGTCTCGGCGCCGTAGTCGGCGGTCATCACATAGAGCGAGAAGTCGGCGATCTCGACCACCGCCGAGTTCCCCTGCCCGATGCCGCCGGTCTCCACGATGAGCAGGCCGCAGCCCGCCGCCCGGAGGACGAGCGCGGCGTCGGCGCAGGCCGCCGCCAGTTCGCTCCCGGTGCGCCGGGTGGCGAGGCTCCTCACGAAGACCCGGGGGACGGAGGCGGCGTTCAGCCGGATCCGGTCGCCGAGCAGCGCGCCCCCGGTGCGGCGCTTCGTCGGGTCCACCGCGAGGACGCCGATCTTCCCCGGCGCCGCGCCGTCCGACGAGCCGCCGGAGAGGAAACGCAGCAGCAACTCGTCGAGGACGGAACTCTTCCCGGCGCCGCCGGTGCCGGTGATGCCGAGCAGCGGGGCGCGGGCGGCGGGCAGGAGAGCCCGGAGCGCCGCCCGCTCTTCTTCGGCGAGCCCCCGGACTTCCGCCCGGCTGATCAGCCGGGAGACCGCCGGCGCCGAAGCGGCGAAGGTCGGATCTCCGGGAGCGAGCGCTCCGAGGAGGGCCGCGAACGGGGGCTCCTCCCGCGCGGCGCGGGCCTCGCCGGCGCGCCGCAGCATGTCCTCCGCCATCCCGGCGATCCCCAGCCGCCGACCGTCTTCCGGCGAGTAGATGCGGGCGACGCCGGCGCGGTGGAGGGCGTCGGCCTCGCGCGAGCGGATGACGCCGCCGCCGCCGCCGAACACCGGGATGCGCGCGCCGCCGCCCTCCCGGAGCAGTTCCACCAGGAAGCGGAAGAACTCGTTGTGGCCGCCCTGGTAGGAGGAAACCGCGACCCCGTCGGCGTCCTCCTCGACCGCGGCGGCGGCGATCTCGGCCGCCGACCGGTTGTGTCCGAGATGGACGACTTCCGCGCCCCGGTCCTGCAGCAGCCGGCGGAAGACATGGATCGAGGCGTCGTGCCCGTCGAAGAGCGCCGCCGCGGTCACGAACCGGAGCGGGGTCCCCGGATCCGGCGCCGCCCCTCCCGGCGAGACTGCCGGGGAGCGAAGCGTCGGCGCCCGGAGCGCCGCTTCGCCGGGGGTCACGGCCCCGGGTCTTCGGGGCGGGACTCCGGCGGCGCCGCCGCCGGCGGCGGGGGGGGCGCGCCGACCGCCGCGGCTTCCTCGACTTCTTCGCGGAGTTTCTTGCCGGGACGGAAGAAGGGCACCCGGCGCGGCGGGGCGATCACCGGCTCGCCGGTGCGCGGGTTCCGGGTCACGCGGGCCCGGCGGCTCCGCAGGCGGAAACTGCCGAAGCCCCGGATCTCCACTTCCTCCCCGGTGGCCAGGGCTTCGGCGATCGAGCGGAAGACCATGCCGACGACCGACTCCGCGTCCCGGCGCGAGATGCCGGTCGTCTCGGCGATCTCCGCCGCGAGGCGGGCGCGGGTGCTGCTCGGCGCCGCGGGCTTCACCGCTTCCAGATGTCTCCGATCTTCACCGAACCCGGCGCGCCGAGATCGTCTCCCTCGTAGGACTCTTCCGCGGCGCGCAGCGAGAGCCCGACCTTCCGGTCGTCGCGGCTCAGCCGGACGATCCGCAACCGGTACGAAGTGCCGAGGTCGAGCGCGTCCTCGGCCTTCGAGGGCGGCGGCTCGGCGATGTCGTTCAGCCGCAGGAGTCCTTCGATGCCCTCCTCGATCTGGACGAAGGCGCCGAAGTCGGCGAAGCGGATGACGGTGCCGTCCACCAGGTCGCCTTCCTGCTGCCGGGTGAAGAAGCCCTCCCAGGCGTCGTCGGAGAGTTGCTTCCGCCCGAGCGAGAGGCGGCGGTTGTCCGGGTCGATGCTCAGGACCACGGTCTCCACCTTCTCGCCGAGTTTCAGCACATCGGAAGGATGGTTGATCCGCTTGTTCCAACTCAGGTCGGAGATGTGGATCAGCCCGTCTATGGACTCGTCCACTTCCACGAAGGCGCCGAAGTCGGTGAACTTGCGGACCGTGCCGGCGAGGCGCGAGCCGATCGGGAAGCGCTCGGCGAGGCGCGGCCAGGGGTTCTCCTCGATCTGCTTGAGGCCGAGGCTGATGCGGCGCGCCTTGAGGTCCATGCGGAGCACCATCGCCTCCACATAGTCACCCTTGGAGAGGATGCGCGAGGGGTGCTTGATGCGGCTCGACCAACTCATCTCGCTCACATGGATGAGTCCCTCGACGCCGGGCTCCATCTCCACGAACGCGCCGTAGTCGGTGAGGCTGACCACCTTGCCGCGCACCTTGGAGCCGACGCTGTAGCGCTCGTTCACGGTGGTCCAGGGGTCCACATTCAACTGCTTGTAGCCGAGCGAGACCCGCTCCGCCTCGGAGTCGAACCGGAGGATGACCACTTCGATGCGGTCGCCCACCTTCATGAGTTCCGACGGATGCTCCAGGCGGCGGAAGGACATCTCGCGGATGTGGAGCAGGCCGCAGATGCCGCCGATGTCCACGAAGGCGCCGTAGTCGGTGAGATCGCGGACTTCGCCGCGGAAGACCCGGCCCACTTCGAGCGCGGCCAGCGTCTTCTCCTTCTCCTCTTCGAGCACCACCCGGCGGGAGAGCACGATGTTCCCGCGCCGCTTGTTGAGTTTGATGACGCGCAGTTCGAGTTCGCGGCCCTTGTAACTGCCGAGGTTGCGCACCGGGCGCAGGTCCACCTGGGAGCCGGGAAGGAACCCGCGCACGCCGATCTCGCCGATCTCCACTTCGAGACCGCCGCGGATGCGCTCGACCACGCGGCCGAGCACCGTGGTCTGCTTCTCGAAGGCGTCTTCGATCTGGTTCCAGACGCGCATCTTCTGCGCCTTCCGGAAGGACAGGCTCAGGTGGCCGCGGCGGTTGTCGCAGCGCTGGACGAGCACCTCGACTTCGTCGCCGGGGGCGATCTTGACATTCCCCTCCACATCGCGGAACTCGTCGAGGGAGATGATGCCTTCGGCCTTGTAGCCGATGTCCACGACCACTTCGCTGTCGCGCAACTGGACGACCCGGCCCACTTCCAACTCGTTCTCGTTGACCTGGGGGTCGTAGGCGTCGAGGAACTGCTCGAACTGGGCGTCTTCGCTGAGTTCGACCGGGGCTTCCGCGCCGTTCCCGCTTCCGTTCCCGCTTCCGTTCGTGGAAGCGTCCACCGGCGTAACCGCCGGCGTTTCGCCGGCGCCGTCGGCCTCCGGGACAGGGTCGGGCGCGGCGCCGTCGCCGCCACCGTCGCCAACTGTCGCGGGAGCGGCGTCCGCTTCCGCGGCGGCCGCGCCGTCACCTCCGTCCGCCGCCGGCGGCGCCGGGACTTCGGGAGCGGCAACGGCGTCTGCGGCGTCGACGCTCGGGGCGGCGGCGATCGCCTCCGCGGAAAACTCGGGATCGGGCGCGGCCGCAAGAGACTCGGGAAGAGACTCGGGAAGCGGCTCGGGTCGGGGATGATCCGTTCGTGGCTGTTCGGTTTGGGGGGTTTCGGGCATACCCTCGCTGACGGCCCCGGAAGACTGGGCGCTCATTGGGATGGGGAAGAACCTCGGGATCGGGGGCCCGAACCGGACGCCGCGGCGGATCGCCGGCGGCGAAACGGGAAGGCCCCTCTCTCCCCGACGAACGGCGAAGCCGGGAGTCGGCCGCGCCCGCAGGGCGCCGAGGCCGCCGTCGGGGGAACGGGGAATCCTAACAGCCCGAAGCCCGACCGCTGCGCGGCGCATCGGGCCGGCAGGCCGCCGAGCCGCGGGAGGCGGGGCGGCGGGGGCGCGCCGCGCCGCCGACCGGGCCCGGCCGAATTCCCGCCGGAGCGGGGCGCCGGAGAGGCGGGGAGGGCGCGGATGGTAGGATTTCCGGCTGTTTCGCCGGCTGACGAGGCCGGCGGGAGGCCCGGCGTCCTCGGAGGGAGCCGCCGGGGAGGGCGGCCACCGCCCGATCTCGACCCTCCGGGAGACGACGAGCACGGTTCAACGCATGGCACAGGGTTTCGACTTCACGCTCGCGATCGGCGGAGCGGCCGGACAGGGGATCGCCACCCCCGGCAACATCCTCGCCCGCATGTTCGTGCGGCGGGGACTCCACCTCCACGCCTACAACGCCTACCAGTCCATCATCCGGGGCGGGCACATCCTGCTCACCATGCGCGTGAAGGACGAAGAAGCGCTCTCGCACGGCGACGGCATGGACCTGCTCCTCAGCCTGAACCAGGACACGATGTCCCGCCACCTCGAACACCTCGGGCCCGGCGGATACGCGGTATTCAACTCGGATTCGGTCACTCCCGGCGAACACGCGGACGGCGTGCACCTCTGCGGGATGCCGGTGGACGAACTCACCGGCGACGCGAAGAACCGCCTGGCGCAGAACACCGCGGCGCTCGGCGTCATCTGCCACCTGTTCGGCCTCGACTTCGAGGTCCTCGAAGAAGCGCTCACCCTGCAATTCCGCAGCAAGGGCGACGAAGTGGTCTCCTCCAATGTGGAAGTCGCCCGCGCCGCGTACCGGTACTCCGCGGAGAACTTCCCCCCGCACTCCGAGCCGCTGCCGAAGAACCCGGACCCGCTCGCGGTCTGGACCGGGAACGAGGCGCTGGCGATGGGCGGCGCCGCCGCCGGCGTGAAGTTCTACTGCGCCTACCCGATGAGCCCCTCCACCGGGGTGCTCCACTGGATGGCCAAGAACGCGCGCGAACTCGGCATCATGGTGCGGCAGGTGGAAGACGAGATCGGCGTGGCCAACATGGCGGTCGGCGCGGCGCACACCGGCGCCCGGACCATGTGCGCCACTTCCGGCGGCGGCTTCGCGCTGATGACCGAAGCGGTGGGCTCGGCGGCGATGATGGAGATCCCGGTGGTGTTCATCAATGTGATGCGCGCCGGCCCCTCCACCGGAGTCCCCACGAAGACCGAGCAGGGCGACCTGTGGCAGGCGCTCGGCGCGAGCCAGGGTGACTTCGAACGCATCGTGGTGGCGCCGAAGAGCGCGCGCGACGCCTTCTCGACCATCGGCGAAGTGTTCAACTTGGTCGACCGGTACCAGTGCCCGGCGATCGTCCTCTCCGACCTGCTGATCTCCGAAGGCACCTTCAGCGTGCCGCCGAAGGACATCGACATGTTCCCGCCGATCGACCGGGGGAAACTCATCCGCGAGGCGGCGGAGGGACAAAACGGGGCCGACGGGAACGGCGTCTACTTGCGGTACCGGGACACGGAGGACGGGATCTCGCCCCGCGCGACGCCCGGCGTCCCCGGACATGTCCACACGGTCGCCACCGACGAACACGACGAGGAAGGCATCCTCATCTCCGACGAGTTCACGAACCCGATCAAGCGCCGGCAGATGGTGGAAAAGCGCGCCCGGAAGATGCGCGACTACCTGACGCGCATTCCCGCGCCGGAAGTCGAAGGCGACGAGGACGCCGAAGTCACGCTGGTCGGCTGGGGCTCCACCTGGGGAGTCATCGGCGAGGCGATGGAGCAGTTGCGCGCCGACGGCGTCCGGGTGAACCGCCTGGCGGTGAAGTGGATCCTGCCGCTCCACGGCGACGAGATCGCGAAGTCGCTGACCGCCGCCCGGCGCGTGCTCATCGTCGAGAACAACCACTCCGGCCAGTTCCACCGCTACCTCCGGGGCGAAACCGGAGTCACCGCCGACGGGCACATCCGCAAGTACGACGGCGAGCCGTTCATGCCCCACCACATCGCCGACGGGGTGAAAGCCCACCTCGCCGGCGAAGTCCCGGACGGCGTCTTCGTGCCGACCCAGGAAATCATCGTCTAGACCCCGTCAGACCCCCCGTCAACCCCCTGTCAGGCCCCGCAGCCCGAACCCCGCAGGAGAACCCATGAGCACCGCCGTAGCCGTAGCCGAAAAGCCGCTGACCGCCAAGGACTTCAAGGGCAAGGTCGAACCGGACTGGTGTCCCGGCTGCGGCGACTTCGGCCTGCTGCGGGCGACCCAGACCTCGGTCGCGCAACTCGGTCTCCGGCCGCACGACATCGTGTGCGTCAGCGGGATCGGCTGCTCCTCGAACTTCCCCGGGTTCTTCCATTCCTACGGGATGCACACCCTGCACGGCCGGGCGCTCGCGGTGGCCACCGGCGTGAAGATGGCGAACCAGGGGCTCACCGTGCTGGTCACCGGCGGGGACGGCGACGGCTACGGCATCGGCGGCAACCACTTCACCCACACCGCCCGCCGCAACATCGACCTCACCTACCTGGTGATGAACAACCAGATCTACGGGCTCACCACCGGCCAGGTGTCGCCGAGCAGCAGCGTCGGCATGAAGACCAAGTCCACCCCGTTCGGGAACCTCGAGCGGCCGGTGAACCCGATCACCTCCGCGATCATGAACGGCGCGACCTATGTGGCGCGGAGTTTCTCCGGCAACCAGAAGCAGTTGGTCTCGCTCATCAAGGGCGCGATCGAACATCCCGGCTTCGCGGTCATCGATGTGTTCAGCCCCTGCGTGACCTTCAACCGCGACAACACCTACGCCTTCTTCCGCGAGCGCATCCGGCCCCTCGAAGACGAGGAGCACGATCCCTCGGACTGGAAGGCGGCGTGCGAGAAGGCGATGTTCTGGGAGGACCGGATCTATACCGGTCTCTTCTTCCAAAACCGCGCCGAAAAGCCCCTCCACGAGTTGGAGCCGATCCTCGACGACGGCGCCCCGGCGGTGGCCCGACGGCCGGAACCGCTGACCGTGGAACAGCGCGACCGCATCGTCGCCCGAATGATGTAAGGCGGATTGGCGGTAAGTCCCTCGGGCCGGGACGGCGCCCGGAAGCCGTCCGATACGCCGCTCGCCGAGGGGAAGGCCCTGCTGGCGGGGCCGAAGCGGCCGCCGCCGGTCGGGTCGGCGGAACTCGGCCTGTTGGTCGTGGTCGCCGCCTGGGCGATGAATTTCAGTCTGGTCAAGTACGCGGTCGGCATCTGGGACGCCTACGCGTTCAACCTGCTCCGGCTGGCCGCCGGGGTGGCGGTGCTCCTCGCCGCCTGGGCGCTCTCCCGGCGGCGGACGAAGTTCGAGTGGAGCGACGCGCCCAAACTGCTCGGGCTCGCCTTCGTCGGACATGTGGTCTTCCAGTTGGGGTTCATCCACGGCACCGACGCTTCGTCGGCGGGAAGCGCGGCGCTCATCCTGGCGCTGATTCCCCTGATGATCGCGGTGATGGCCTGGACCAGCCGGGCCGAGCCCTTCTGCCGGCACACCGCCGCCGGACTCGTCGTCTCCGGGGCCGGGGTCGCGCTGGTTTCCGGCGCGGAGCCGACGACGGCCGCGCTGCTCGGCGACCTGTGGCTCTTCTTCGCCGCGGTCGGCTGGGCGGTCTATACGGTGTGGAGCGCGCCGCTCGTCCGGAAGTACGGCCCGGTGCGCCTCTGCGCCTGGACGGTGACCCTGGGCGCCCTGATCCTGACGCTGCCGGCGCCGTTCTTCCTCGACTCCGCCGACTTCACGGCGGCGCCGTCGGCGGGACTCTGGGCGGCGGCAGTCTCCGGCGTGGCGGCGATCTCGCTGGCGCACATCTTCTGGGGGCACGCCTCGGCGCGGGTCGGCCCCACGCTGACCGGCGTGTATTCGCAGGTGGTGCCGCTCCCGGCCCTGGTCATCAGTTGGGTCTGGCTGGGCGAAACGCTGCCGGCCGCCAAGTTGATCGGCGGCTTCCTCGTGCTGGCCGGGATCTCGCTCGCCCGGATGCACTGGCTGTGGTCGGGCGATAGAGTTCACGGCCGCGCCGCGGCCTGACGGCCGGGAAAGCCGGCGCCCGGGTCACGCGGGCTGCCGAAACGGAATCCGCCGGCGCCGCCCGGCGCGCGGAACGGCCGCGGGGACGCCACGAGAACGCCGAGGAATCGAGCGACAACGAACAGGACACGAGGGCCATGGCCACCGAATTCCAACTGAAGACCGGTCTCGCCGACATGCTCAAGGGCGGGGCGATCATGGATGTGACCGACGCCGGGCAGGCGAAGATCGCCGAGGACGCCGGCGCGGTCAGCGTCATGGCGCTCGAGCGCGTGCCGGCGGACATCCGCCGGGACGGCGGCGTCGCCCGCATGTCCTCGCCGGAGAAGATCCGGGAGATCATGGAGACGGTGAGCATCCCGGTGATGGCGAAGGTCCGCATCGGCCACTTCGTCGAAGCGCAGATCCTCCAGCAGATGGGCGTGGACTTCGTGGACGAGAGCGAAGTGCTCACCCCCGCCGACGAGGAGAACCACATCGAGAAGCACGCCTTCGAGGTGCCGTTCGTCTGCGGCTGCCGCAACCTCGGCGAGGCGCTCCGCCGGATCGGCGAAGGCGCGGCGCTCATCCGCACCAAGGGCGAGGCCGGCTCCGGCAACATCGTGGAAGCGGTGCGACACCTCCGCCGGATCAACGCGGAGATGCGGCAGTTGACCGTGCTGTCGGCGGACGAACTGATGACCGCCGCGAAGGAACTCCAGGCGCCGTACGAGATCGTGCGGATGGTGGCCCGGGACGGCAAGTTGCCGGTCCCGAACTTCGCCGCCGGCGGCGTGGCGACCCCGGCGGACGCCGCGCTCTGCATGCAACTCGGCGCCGAGTCGGTGTTCGTCGGCTCCGGCATCTTCAAGTCCGACGACCCGGCGCAGCGCGCGCAGGCGATCGTGAAGGCGGTGACCCACTACCGGGATCCCGAGGTGCTGGTCGAGGTCTCCGAGGGCCTCGGCGAGCCGATGCGCGGCCTGGACATCGCCGCGATGCCGGAAGAGGAACTGCTGCAGACGCGGGGGAACTGACCTCTCCGGGGGAGCGGACGGTGGCCGACACGACCGACCCCTCCCCCGTCGCGCGCTCGTTGGCCGGGTCGCGTTCCTCCGCCCCGCCCCGCATCGGGGTGCTGGCGCTCCAGGGTAGTTTCGCGCTCCACCGCGTGATGCTGGAGCGCCTCGGCGCCTTCGCCGGCGAAGTGCGGAAGGCCGGCCAGTTGGACGGCCTCGACGGCCTGGTGATCCCCGGCGGCGAGAGTTCGACGATGCTGAAGTTCCTCCTCGAAGAGGGGCTGTACGACCCGCTCCGGGAGTTCGCCGCGCGCGGCGGCGCGCTCTACGGGACCTGCGCCGGCGCGATCCTGCTCGCCCGCTCGGTGGAGAACCCGTCCCAGGACTCGTTGGGACTGCTCGACCTGACGATCCGGCGCAACGGCTACGGCCGCCAGATCGACAGCCACATCTCGTCGGTCCCCTGCCCCGAGTTGGGCGACCCGGCGTTGCCGGTCGTCATGATCCGCGCCCCGGTCATCTCCGCCTGCGGCCCCGGCGTCCGCGTGCTGGCGTCCCACCGGGGACAGGCGGTCCTGGTACGCGAGGGGCGCGTCTTGGCAAGCACCTTCCACCCGGAGTTGACGGACGATGGGCGGGTGCATTCCTACTTCGCGGCGATGGCAAGGCATCCCGAGCCTTGTTAGGTGCGACGCCGCTCAACAATTGGCGCAGCTGCGGAGGACGGCAACTGGCACGCGCATATGCCCGCCATCTTTGCCGATCACGCCAACAACTCCGAGGTGGCGAAAACGGTCGCCCGCTGCCTTAGTTCGCAAGTTCGTCCCGGCGCTCTTTTCCCACTTTTTCTCCCGAAGTTGGTCCGCGATCTTCTCCAACTGGTAAGCGGTTCGTCAACGAATTTACGAAGGTGAAGTACCGCTGGCGGCGACTTCCGCCCCTCGCCTTCTTCTGGAACTCGGTCTCCTCCCACTCGTCGCAGATGAACCACTGGTGGTTCCTCGTCAGGCCCCCGCACCGCGGCGGCAACGACGCGCTTAGCTTCGTCTTCCGTCAGGGGGTCACCGTCGTGGACAGGAATACTGCCGCCCTCGATGCCCAAGTCACAGATCATCCGCTTTTGCAATGTGCCCAATCGCACGGACGGCCTTCCAATCGCACACACCGAGATACCTCGCGCCTTGAAGAAAGGTCGATGGCGCGAGATCAGGGGATCAGCCGCTCGGCGACGGTACGCATGCGGCTCGAGACAGCGTCTCCTCCCACTCAACGGTCCGATGCAGAGGGTTGTCCGGCGAACGGTTGGAAGTACGACTCGGAGCGACGAAGTTCGGCTTGCGCCCGATCACGATGAGCCTCCTTGCGTCAGCATCGCTTCGAGCCGACTTGCCGCTCTCTCCGCCGCTCGAATCTGCGCACGCCACACTTTTCTCTGCTTGCGGAGCCCCTTGCCCCCCGCCGCATCGACCCGTGCAGTCAGTTTGGCGATGAGCGCCCTGTAGCCTGTGATCTGCTCCTCGACGCGAGAGATGATCTCGTCATCGGTCATGCTTCGCACAGTCGCACTCGATGGGCTGGCTGCTGGCCCGCTCCTGTTCGGCTTGCTCGTAAACGGCGACGGCCTTGCCGAGCGCCTGCGCTTCTCGCGAGCCAAGTTCGAGTGTTCCTCTCCGGTTGGGCGGGCTTGACCGCCGGATCGGCCGAGTGTACTGAATCGGTCATTCACGACCGAGAGCCCAGTAGTGCGGGTAGGCGGGCACCGCCCGATCGAGTAACCCGGCGATCGCTTGGCTCCCCTGTCCCGATCGGAGCCGGGGGGGACTCGGTTTCGGGACGATGGGGATAGCTTACGGCGACGGCCAAGGCCCGTACGGAGCGCGGGGTTCGGCGGCCATCAACTCCGGCCCGACGGTCTCCGGCGCGGACTCCCGGTCGCGGGGGCGACGGACATCGAGGACGCATACGCTGATCTTCCGGGCGTCAGTCGGCGGGAGGCCGTCGAGTACGAGGCCCTTGCGGAGACGCTCTTCCATTTCCTCCGGGGACTTGGGGCGCCGTCCTTCCGGCGCGGGCGAGGTGCGGGCCGGATCCATCCACAACACGAGGTAGATCCCGTATCCGTCCGCCGCCGGGTCGGTCGCGTACCGGGCAGCCAGTTGGCGGCTCGCGGAACTCCAGACCTTCCGATGGGTGTTCTTCTTGATCTCCACGGGAACCGCGAAGTTCCCGTAGGTTACGCGGAGGTCCGAACGGCGGTCGTCGGCGTGGCGGCCTTCGGGCCATACCTTCACGCCTTCCGGCAGGGCGGCGCGCAACAGGGAGAGCAGGGCGTCGCGGCAACTGTCCTCGTGTTTCGTTTCCGCCGGTTCGCGTCCGGGGCCGGTTTCGTTCCAGAAGAGGCGCCAGGGATTCGCGTCGCCGCCGCGGAGGTCGTCGCCGATCTCGAGGAGCCGGTCCACGACGAGGGCCGCGAGGTCGGCGGCGCTGGTGGGAGGACCGTCGTCCAGCGCCGCCGACAGTTCCTCCGGTGACGGGTGGCGGAAGGCGGCGTCCCGGGCGAGCGGACGCTGGCGCTCTCGCGCGGAGGCGAGTTCGGAGCGCCAGTCCGCCACGCTTTCGTCCGCGATGAGATCGTCGAGGACAGCAGAGGCAGAGGGATCGGCGCCGAGCCGCCGGATGAGTTCGCCGACCGCCACTTCGGTTCGCTCGTAGGCGCCGACCCGGCGAAACGGGTTGGTCTTCCATTCGAGGGGCTTCACGAGGTTTCCCAAGGCCCGGATCAGGAGGCCGAGCGTCTCGGCGTCGGTGACTTCGGGGAGGAGAGTCCGGTCGCCGGGTTCGCCGGCGAAAAGGAACTCGCCGAGGGCCGCGGCGCGGGCGGAATCCGCCTTCAGGAGGTCCGCCAGCGGATCGCGGTATTCATCGGGGGAAACCACGAGGCCGACGGCCAACCAGAGAACGCGTTGGGCCGGTGTCACCGTGCGGCTGTTGGCCTTCTTCGCGATCACGGCGGCGAGCGCGGCAGTGTCGGCGCGGAGGAGCGCGGCGCGCAGCAGCCACTTCAGGGATTCCAACTGCGCGGCCGAGGCGCGTGTGGGGAAGGCGCGGAGGAGCGGAGGGACAGCGAGAGGGGCGACAGCGGCGAAACCGTCGGCCCTCGCCAAGTCGTAGAACAGGTCGGTGGGTTCGCCGCCGGTCCGCAATTCGACCGTGGCGAACTCGACGATCACCTTCGCCGCCAACTCGGGGCGTTCGGTCGCGAGACGCTTGGCCAAGTCAGGCTCGCCATACTGGCGTCGCGGCCGGGCGTAGTGGCGGGCGCAGTGGAAGGCAAGGGCTCGTTCAAGGTCTTCGTCGCTCCAAGGCGGGATCCCGCCGGGTGCCGCGTAGGCGGCGTTCCGCGCGGCCGCGAGGAAGGCGGGGGCGAACCACGCAGCGGAGGACTCCTCGTTGCAGCGGCGGTGCTCGCCCATCCGTGCGATTTCCGAGAGGGACGGCGCGTCGGGGCGCGCCGGGGTTCCGCGAAGGGCCGCCCAAACGGCGGCGATGGTCTCCTCGTCCCCGCGGAACAGGCGCCGGAAGCGCTCGGACGGGTCGCTTCCTTCGCTCTCGGGGAGGTGGCCGTAGAAGGCGCTGCCCAAGTCGTAGAGCAAGGGCAGCGGCGCCCGATTCTCGCGGAGCATGTCCAGGTTCTGCTGCACGCGCGTCAACCACTCGTTGGCGCGAGCGTCGGGTTCGGCGGCTTCCTGCAGTCCCTCGTCCCGGACCAAGAAGTAATCGTCTTCCAGATCGGTTCGCAGCAGCGGCGGAAGGCGCTCGGCCAGCAGCGGCGTTTCGCCGGAAAGTTCGAAGAGCAGGTCGAGGGTCAGGTTCTCGGTCTCCGCGCCTCCCTGCAGCGCGTTCACCGCTTCGCCGAGCAGCCATTGCGAGAGGTCCGGATGTTCCTGCGCTTCGTCGCGGGCCGCATCGAGGCAGAACCTTCCGTAGTCCGGCGGGAGCGTTCCGTAGAGCAGGCGGCGGGAGTCGAGGTACGGGAAAGAGACTTCGCCCGCATCGCGCAGTCGGGACCGGGCTTCCTCCAAGACGGCCTTCTGGAGGGCCGGCCGGCGGGACAGCCACTCACGGATTCCCTCGGCGCCGCGCGGCCACAGGCGCTGCGATGGCCGCTTGAGGCTGGCGACCCGGAGCCAGTCGTGGAGCCGGGCCGCGCCGATGTTCTCGCCGAGCGCATCCAGTCCACGAGTCAGCAAGCGCACGGGGAGGTCGGCCAAGGAGAGTCGCTTCCAGTCGGGCGGGACGGCGGGTTTCGACGCCGACAGCCGGGAAGAGAGCGCATCCAGGAGTTCCGCGACTTCGGTAGGGGACGATCGTTTCAGCAGTTCGTGGCTCCAGAAGAGCCAAGCCCCGGACTGCGCGCCGAGCCACTCCTCTGGCAGGTAGTCCCATACCCCGGCCGGAGGGATCTGGCGCGGGTAGAAGCGATCGAGGAGTTGGCCTCGCAGGTCGTCGTCGGGATCGGCCATCTCCCCGTCCCGGATCTGTCGAAGAAGGTTCAGCAATTCGTCTTCGCGATCCGACGGGATGCTCTTGACGAACGCCCTGACGGCCAGCCACCGCGTTTCGCCCGGTCGAGAGGAGTCCGTCGCCGTTCGAAGCAACTCGGCGGCGAGTTCCTCCGGCGGCGAGTCGGGAAGCGACGGCAGGACGAACTGCAGGGCCGCTTCGTCCGCCGGAGCGCGGCTGTCCGAGCGGAGCATCGCCACGACTTCGTCGAGCATGTCGGGGGCGGTGAGCAGCCGGTCGGCGAGGCCGGAGTAGATATCCACCGGTGAATGCTCGGCCCGGCGGCGGAGTTCGTCGAGTAACGCGCGCCGTTCCGCGAGCGAAAACTCCTCAAGATCGCCGTACTGTGCGACGGCGTAGGGGTCGGCAGCGACGAGGCGCGCCCGCAGGGGGAGCGAGAGGGTGGCGAGCCAGGCGGCGAGGCCGCGGAGGAGACTGGGCGGAGCGCCATCGCTTCCAGTGAGCAAGGCGAGAAGGCGGAGGCGGGGGAATCCGTCGTCCACTCGTCGGGCGAGGTAACGGGCGGCCAGGAACTCGGCGAACCGGCGGTGGGCAGGCTCGATGCCGCTTGCCGTTTCGCCGACGAACAGGCGCGAGCCGAGCGCGAGCCGGTAGGGGCTGCCGAGGGCCGCGGACTCGGCGTCGAGGGCCAAGTAGTCGTCGCTACCGAACTCCGGAGGAAGGGCGAAGCCCGCGGCGCCGCAGAGAAGCAGGCGGGCGGAGAGTTCACCGGCTGCGTCGAGTAACGCCTCCGACTCGTGGGGCTTCGCCGGGCGAATCCGGTGCTGCGGGTTTCGTTCGACGACGAGCCGGGAGCACGCCCGCTCGAAGCCTTCTCGCCAACTGCGAGGCCATTCTTCTCCGCTCCGCGCCGCCTCGGCGAAGAGCCGGAGGGTGAGCGGGTTCCCGATCATGGCCGCGCTCCGGTAGGCGCTCGACGCCGTCAGCCAGAGAGATGTGTCGGAGTGGCCCCGCTTCCCTTTGAGGAACGCGGCGATTTCCGCCTCATCCAGCGGCTCGAGGCGGAGTACCGCCACCTCACCGTCGGGGGAGAGGGCTTTCAGTCGAACCCGGTCGTCCTCGCCGAGCCACTCCAGCGGGCGGCAGGAGAGACGGAATCGCGGTCTTCCCCGGCCGGCGAGCCGTTCCCGGAGACGGTCGAAGGGGCGGCGGGGGTCGTCCGCGGCGGCGCGGACTTCGTCGAGACCGTCCAGAAAGAGCGTCTCCGGCGTTGAGCCCCCTAGACCGGGTGGGAGCGTCAAGAAGTCACGGACAGTGGAGAAGCGACCGGCCGGCTCTTCTCCGCTCTCCCGCTCGAATGCCGCGGTTTTTCCCATGCCCGGGTCGCCGAGAAGGACATAGGCGCCCGCGTCGCGAAACTCGCTCAGTCGTCGCGTCGGTCTGTTCGCGGATGACCTACCGACCCGGGGGCCGAGCACGGACACTCTGCGGTCGTAGGAGTTCACAGGGAATCCAACCACTCCGGGGCCGGGGTCGAGAGCACCTCGGTCAGTCGTTCCCCTCCGGGCCCGCCGACGACGACGGGGATCGCTTCGGGGAAACGCTTCCGGAACGCGTCGAGGCCGGCTCCGCTCCCGGCCCTCGAGCCGCTGTTCACCTCGATGGCGTAGAGACGACCGTCCCATTCGGTAACGAAGTCCACCTCGTGGTCTCCATCGCGCCAGTATCGGAGTTCCATTGCGGAGGACCCGGTGAGAAACAGGTGCCCGCCGATGGCGCTCTCGACGAGTCGGCCGCGGAAGGCGCGGTCGGTGAGCGCCGACTCCTCACCGCGACGCGTGGCCGCAGTCATCAACACCGGGTTCAACACATTCAGTTTGGGCGGTGCGGAACGGGGGAGGGACTCCCGGTCGACGAATCTCGGCAGCCCGGCGAGAAGACCCACTTCCTCAAGGAGGGGGAGGTAGCGCGCCAGCGTCGGTGCGCTGCCGGCGTCTCGCAGAAGGCGCTGCATCTTGCGGAAGGACACGATCTGCCCGGAGAGTTGCGAACCGGTCTGGAAGAGGCGCTCCAGCAGCCGGGCGTTGCCGACCCGAGTCATCGCCCGAACATCGCGACGCAGGATGGTTTCAACGAGGGAGCGCACCCGGTCCGACCACTCCCCGGGGCGGCCGTGGAAGGTGTGCGCCCGGGGATACCCCCCGTACCGGAGGAAATCGTCCAAAGTGAAGTCGAAACCGGCGGACATCTCGCCGAGCGACCAGTGGGTGATGCGGAAGGGGTGGAAGCGTCCGGCGAGGCTCTCGGTGAGACCCTGTTGCATCAGCATGGGAGTCGCCCCCAGCAACACGGCGCGCACCCGGTCGCCGCGACGGCGGTCCGCATCCCACAGACCCTTGACCGTCAACGACCAGTCGGGCGACCATTGGATTTCGTCGAGGACCAGCACCACCCAGGTCCCCGTCCGCCGCGCCTCCTGGCGAGCCTCGTTCCAGCGCGCCGCCAGCCAGTAGGGGTCCTTCGCAGCCGTAGAGCCGGGAGCGCCGGCCTCGTCGGGGTCGTCCTCGGCGTCCACGGCGTAGTAGATCGCCGGCATCCCGCAGTGGGCGATGGCCTGTCGGATGGCGGTCGTCTTGCCGGTCTGGCGCGGGCCGAAGATGGAGACGATCAGGTCGCTGCCGTCGGTGAGCCGGCGAACCAGGTCGGCCACGAGGGGGCGTTCGTAGTCCGGCATCGCCAAGGGAGTGTAACGCATCGTTTGTCCAGTGTTTTGCACTGTTGAACGATATGATACATATTTTTACTATCTCATTGATAAATCGTCGTTTATTTCCACATTCTCCAGCGTTGGAAGCCCCGACCGGGAAGTCTCTTTCGGGATCGGCGCTCCGACAGGGCTCGGCGGGAGATGGGAGGGCGCAGGAGCGGCCCGAGCGCACGGGCGCGCGTCGGGCCGGGGAAGTCGTGAGAACCCGGGCCGGGTGGCCGGGTTCTCAGCGGAAGATCGACTGGCCGATCGCGAACGCGACCGGGAGGATCACCGCCCAGAACCACCGCTGCTGCGACCGCCGGATGTCCGCGATCTCGCTCATGAAGCGGACCTCGAACCGCTCCACCCGATCCTCGAGCCGGTCGACGCGGCGGTCGATCCCGTCCAGGCGCTTGTCGACCCCGTCCAAGCGCTTGTCGACCCCGTCCAGGCGCTTGTCGACCCCGTCCAGGCGGTTGTCGATTCCGTCCAGGCGGTTGTCGATCCCGTCCAGGCGGTTGTCGACCCCGTCGAGGCGGTTGTCGATCCCGTCCAGGCGGTTGTCGATTCCGTCGAGGCGGTTGTCGATCCCGTCGAGGTGGCGGTAGATCGTCTGCAGGTGGTGGTTGATCGTCTGCAGTTGGTGGCCGACTGCGTGGAGGGCGACGGCGACGCTTCCGTCGGGCGCAGGCGCGAACGGCTCGGGGGCCGGCGCGCCGGGGAACGGCAGCGGAGCGGAGGGCGGCGGACCGACCGGCGGCGGCGGCGGAACGACCGGCGGCGGAACGACCGGCGGCGGACCGGCCGGCGGCGGCGACGGAGGCGCGGCAGCGGAGTCGGCGGGCAGCGCGACGGGAGCGTCGGGCAGCGCGGCGGCAGCGGAGTCGGCGGGCGGCGCGGCGGGGGCGTCGGGCGGCGCGGTGGGGGCGTCGGCCGGCGCGGGCTTGTCGCTGCGGGGCTCGGTCACGGTCTCGGGATGAGCGTAGTCCGCGGAGCGGAGGGCCGCAACCGCGGCGTCGGGGGCGGGTTCGGACATCGTCGTCCTCCTGACGAGTGGCGGAATCGGCGCGCCGGCGACGGGTCGGCGAGCGGAATCCGCGCGATTTCCTCGTTTACTGGACGGATGGCCGGCGATTTCTGCTCACGAAAGCGCCCTCCAAGCCGCGAATTCGGATAAGTCGCGTTTCGGCGGCCGGTTCTTCGGCTCACGGCGACGCCGCGCCTCCGCTTCGGGGGAACCGGCGGGGGCGGGGAGCGTTCTTGCAGGGTGAGATGAGCGGCGGCGGCGGGAAACGGCGCACCGGTCGCCTCGCTTCCGCGTTCCGGCCGGCGGTCTCGCCGGCGGCGCCGTGATTCGCTCCCTTCCCCGCCCCGCCATGTCCCGTTCCTCCGTCACCATCGCCGACCGGCGAACTACGCCCTACGGCGGCGCGGAGGACCGGCGGGCGGCCGGCGGACACGGACGCGCGGCGGGGGAGACGGTGGCGGTGGTCGGGGGCGGGACGGCGGCGCGGGAGGCGGCGCGCCTGCTTCGGGACGAGTCGCTCGGGGTGGTGGAGATCGGGGCGCTCGACGGCGAGCGAGGGGTCGAGACCCGAAGCGGCGCGGAATCGGCTCCCGAGCCGCTGGTCGGGGCCTCCGTGGTGGTGTTGGAGGCCGCCGACGCCAGCGGCGCGGCGGACGGGGCGGCGGAGGCGCAGTTGGAAGTCCTCTCACGGATCAGCCCGGAGGCGGCGGCGATCGTGCTGGCGCCGCCGGGGGCGGCTCTGCCGGACTACGACCGGCTGGGGCCGCACCGGCCGCGAGTGGTCTCGGCGCCGGTCACGCGGGAGTCGCTGCTCTCCGCGCTGGACGCGGCGCTCTCCTACCGCAACCTGCTGCGGGAGAACCGGGCGCTCCGCAGCGAGTTGCGGACGCATACCCGGCTCACCGACTGGGTGGGGAGTTCCCCGGCGTCGGCGGCGATCCGGGGCGCGATCGTCACCGCCGCCTTCTCGGAGACGCCGGTCCTGCTCCTCGGCGAACCGGGGAGCGGACTGCGACTCGCGGCGGAGTTGGCGCACCGGCTCTCCCGGAGGGCCGCGCAGCCGTTCCTCGCGCTGGATGCGTCGAGCCTGCCGGCCGGGGAGTTGGGCCTCTTCTTCTCCGGGCTGCGGCGCGCCGCCGGCGTAGGACCGGGCGAAGGGCGGGCGGAACGCCGGGCCGGGGCAACGGTCGGCGACTCCGCCGCCGGGCCGCCGGGCAGCGTGTACCTGGGCGGGATCTCCGGGCTCGGAACCAACGACCAGGCGGCGCTCGAGGAAGCGCTGCGGCGGCCGCCCCCGTTCCGGCTGCTCGTTTCGGCGGACCCCGGGATCCGGACGCTGGCGCGGGAAGGGCGGTTTTCGCCCCGCCTCCTGCGGAAGTTGGAAGCGCTCGCGATCCGCGTCGCGCCGCTGCGGGAGCGGCGGGAGGATGTCCCGGAACTCACGCTCCACTTCCTCTCCGCGGCCTGCCGGGAGAAGGGGGTCGGGCCGTTCGGGATCCCCGAGGCGGCGATGCGGGCGTACGGCGCTTACCGCTGGCCCGGCAACACCGCGGAGTTGAAGGGGCGGGTGGGGCGCGCGGTGGCGATGGCGGCGGTCTCCCGGTTCGAGGGCGCCGTCCTGCCGGAGGCGCTCTGCCCGCTGCCCGAGACTCCGGGGGCGGCGGGGTTCGAGGGCGGCGCGGCGCGGCCGCTGAAGGCGGTAGTGAACGACTTCGAGAAGTCGCTCATCACCCGGGCGCTTCGCCGGTTCCGGGGCAACCAGAAAGAGACCGCGAAGGCGCTGGGCGTGAACCCGACGACGCTCCACGAGAAGATGAAGCGCCTCGGGCTGCTGCGGAGGAAGCGAACGCCCGAACCGGCGGCGTAGCGCGGCCTCCGCCGCCCCGGCGGCCCCCGTACGCAGGAAAACCCGGCGGGACGGACCCGCCGGGTTTCGCCGGAGGAGAAGACCGACGACCGGGCGCCGCCTGCGGGGGCGCCCGGCTCAGCCGGAGGCGGGCGTTACTTCTCGGTGATGCGGAAGTGGGCGCGCCGGTTCTGCATCCAGCACTCCTCGTTCGAGTCGGTGCACTGGGGGCGCTCCTTCCCGTAACTCACCATGCGGAGGCGGCTCTCGGGCACGCCGAGTGAAGTCAGGAAGTCCATCGCGGCCCGCGCGCGGCGCTCGCCGAGCGCCTGGTTGTACTCGACCGTGCCCCGCTCGTCGCAGTGGCCTTCGATCTCGATCATCGCGGACACATAGGGACGCTGCAGCCAGTCGGAGTTCGCCCGGAGGGTGCTCTGCGCCGAGTCGGTGAGTTCCGACATGTCGTAGTCGAAGTGGATGTCCGACAGGTTGCGCTGCAGTTCCATCATGTCTGCGTCGAGATACATGTCCCGCTCGGTGGGCTCCGGCGGCGGCGGCGGCGGAGGCGGCGGAGGCGGCGGCGGAGGCGGCGGAGGCGGCGGAGGCGGCTCCTCCGGCGGAGGCGGCGGCGGGGGAGGCTTGGAGCACGCGGTCAGGGCGAGCCCGAAGCCGGCTGCCAGACTGAGGAGCAGCAGCAGGGCGAGAACTTTCTTCACCTGAGACCTCCGGGGCAACGGAAAGACAAGGTTGGCCGGGGAGAGTATCGGAATCGTCCGTATGGCGTCAACGAGTTGTGCGGGCGCAAGTCCCTTCGTCGTCCCCCGTCGAAGACGGCGCGTGACCCGGCGGAGCGGGGACCGCGGGTCAACGGCGGGCGCTTTCGGTCTCTTCGCGGATGCGGCGGGCGGCGGCGGCGGGGTCGGGGCTGCGCGTGATGGCGCGGCCGACGACCAGGTAGTTCGCGCCCCGGCGGGCGGCTTCGGCGGGGGTGGCGACGCGGCGCTGGTCGTGGGTTTCGCCCGCCCAGGAGGGGCGGACGCCGGGGACGAGGAGCACCGGGGCGTCGCCGAGCCGTTCGCGGAGGAGGGGCGCCTCCTCGGCGGAAGCGACCACCCCGTCCGCGCCGGCTTCGACGGAGAGCGCGGCCAGGCGGAGGACCTGGTCGGCGATGGAGACGCCGGGGAAGACTTCGGAGGCCGCCGGCGGGTCGAGGTGGGTGAGCACCGTTACCGCGAGCAGGAGGGGGCGGTCGCCGGGCGCCCGCGGCGGCGGCGAACCGGCGGCGAGTGGGCGCGGCGGTTCGCGGAGGGCGGCGGCGGCGGCTTCGATCATGGGACGGCCGCCGGAGGCGTGGAGGTCCACCAGGTCCGCGCCGAGGGCGGCCGCCGAGCGGACCGCGCCGGCGACCGTCGCCGGGATGTCGTGGAACTTCAGGTCGAGGAAGACCCGGCCGGCGTCCGCGAAGGCGGCGACCGCGCGGGGGCCGGCGGCGGTGAAGAGTTCCTTGCCGATCTTGAAGAAGTCGGCCGCGTCCCCGAGCCGGTCGCGGAGGCGGAGGGCTTCGTCGAGGTCGCCGGTGTCCACGGCGACCACCAGCCGCCCGGCGCCGGGGGGCGCGACCCAGTCCGGCAGCGGAAGGGGGGCGGGGCCGGGAATATGACCGGGAGTCATGTTGCGTCTCCGAAGTCCAGGGCGCCGGTGAGATCCCTGAGCGCGGCGACCCGGTGGCGGAGGCAGTAGGCGCGGAGGTCGTCGAGCGTGCGGCGCCAGACGCCGGGGTCCACGAAGTTCATCGTCCCGATCTGCACCGCCGAGGCGCCGGCGAGGAAGAACTCCAGGGCGTCCTCGGCGCCGGCGATCCCGCCCATCCCGATCACCGGCAGGCCGGGCGCGCCGCGGAAGACCTCCCAGACCATGCGGACGGCGATCGGCCGGACCGCCGGGCCGGAGAGGCCGCCCACGATGTTGGCGAGGCGGGGGCGTCGGGTCTCCACCTCCACCGACATCGCCGGGATGGTGTTGATCAGCGAGACCGCGTCGGCGCCGGCTTCGCGGACGCGGCGGGCGACGGCGGCGAGGTCCGGCGCGCTCGGGCTCAACTTGGGGATGACCGGGAGGGTGGTGCCGCGGCGGACGACTTCGGTGGCGCGCGCGGCGGCGGCGGGGTCGCGGCCGAACTCGATGCCGCCCTCCGCCACATTGGGGCAGGAGATGTTGATCTCGATCCCGTGGACGCCCTCCGCGTCGTCGAGGATGCGGGCGAGTTCCGCGTACTCCTCGAGCGAACTGCCGCAGATGTTCGCCAGGAGCACTTTGCCGAGGGCGCGGACGGCGGGGAGTTTCGCCGCCAGGAACTCGCGGATGCCGACCTCCTGGAGGCCGATGGCGTTCAGCATCCCCGACGGGGTCTCCCAGATGCGGGGCGGCGGGCAGCCGGGGCGGGGCTCCAGGTAGAGGCCCTTCGCGCTGACCGCGCCGATGGCGGAGTAGTCGGCGACGCCGCGGTACTCGTCGCCGTAGCCGAAGGTGCCGCTCGCGGCGATGAGCGGGGTGGGGAGGCGAAGGCCGGCGACTTCGACGGAGAGGTCGGGCTCGGGCGCCGGCGGGCGCGGATCGGCGGGCGGGGTCACAGCGGGTGCGGGTCGCGGGTCCAGACGATCCGGTCGGCGTCGAAGACCGGGCCTTCGGTGCAACTGCGGAGGTATTCCGGGGGCTCGCCGGGCGAAGGCGCGGCCCAGACCACGCAGCCGAGGCAGCAGCCCATGCCGCAGCCCATGCGGCGTTCGATGGAGACCTGGTGCGGGACGCCGGCGGCCGCGCCGAGTTCGGCGGCGCGGAGGAGCATCCCGGTGGGGCCGCAGGAATAGAGCGCGGGGCGTCCGGCGTCGGCCAGGGCGCCGTCCAGGAGTTCGGTGACGAAGCCGCGGCGGCCGGCGCTGCCGTCCTCGGTGGCGCAGCGGACCTCCATGCCGAAGTCGGTGAAAGCGTCGCGGAGGTAGAGGTCTTCCGCCGTCCGGCCGCCGAGCAGCACCAGGGCGCGGCGGCCGGCGTCGCGCAGCGCCCGGCAGAAGAGGACGAACGGGGCGATGCCGACGCCGCCGGCGACGATGACCGGAGTCCGGTCGGCTGACGGCCGGCGGAAGACCGTGCCCAGCGGGCCGAGGCAGTCCGCTTCCCCGCCGGGTTCGAGCCGGGCGAGGGCGCGGCTGCCGGCGCCGAACTCCTTGACCAGCAGGGAGAAGCCGGCGGACTCCGGGGCCCGGTCGCAGTAGGAGTAGGGGCGGCGGAGGAGGCCGGCGCCGGCGAGCCGGAGCATCGCGAACTGGCCGGGAAGCGGGGAGTCTCCCGGCCCCGGCCCCGACCCCGACTCCGCCGGCGGGGAAACCGGCGCGAAGTGGAGCAGGCAGGCGTCGCGGGACAGCGGCTCCTTCCGCTCCAGCCGGACGCGGAGGTCGCGGCGGCGCGGCGGCGCGTCGGCGGGCCCCGGCGGGTTCGCGGACAGTGGGGAGGTCAGGACTCGCGGGAGGTGACGCGGTTCGCTTCGGCGAGCGTGGTGCGCCCGGCGGCGACCGCGGCGAGGGCGTTCGCGCGGAGGGAGGTCATCCCGTCCCCTTCCGCCGTTTCGCGGATCTGCGGGCCGCCGCGCCGGGCGAGGATCATCTCCCGCACCGCCGGGCTCAGCGGCAGCACCTCGCTCACCGCGGTCCGGCCGCGAAAGCCGCGTCCGTCGCACCGGCGGCAGCCCCCGGGCCGGAAGACGCTCTCTACCGGGAAGCCGGCGGCGTCCAGCGTGGAGCGCTCGCGCCCGTCCGGCGGCTCCGGGCGGCGGCAGTCGGCGCACAGCAGCCGCAGCAGCCGCTGGGCGGCGATGCAGTGGAGGGCGGAGACGAAGTTGTGCGGGTCGGCGCCCATGTGGAGGAACCGGCCGATCACATCGAAGGCGTGGTTCGCGTGGACGGTGGTCAGCACCAGGTGGCCGGTCAGCGCCGCCTGCACCGCGATGGAGGCGGTCTCCGGGTCGCGGACTTCACCGACCATGATCGTGTCCGGGTCGTGGCGGAGGATGGAGCGGAGGCCGCGGGCGAAGGTGAGGCCCTTCTTCTCGTTCACCGGCACCTGGGTGACGCCGGCGATCTCGTATTCCACCGGATCCTCGATGGAGACGATCTTGGCCTCGGAGGTGGCGATCTCCGAGAGCGCGGCGTAGAGCGTGGTGGTCTTGCCGCTGCCGGTGGGGCCGGTGACCAGGAACATCCCGAAGGGGCGGCGGGTGTGTTCGCGGATGACTTCGAGTTCGCGGCCGGCGAAGCCGAGGGCGTCGAGCGAGAGCGCCTCGAACCGGGAGCCGAGGCTCTGCTTGTCGAGGACGCGGATCACCACATCCTCGCCGTGGACGCTCGGCATCACCGAGACCCGGAAGTCCACGGTGCGGGGCGCCCCGCCCGCGCCGCCGGGGACGAGCGCGCGGAACCGGCCGTCCTGGGGGACCCGCCGCTCCGCCACATCGAGTTCCGCCATGACCTTGAGCCGGGCGGCGATCGTCCCGTGGTAGGCGGCGCTCACCGGATCCATCGCCGGGTAGAGGACGCCGTCCACCCGGTACTTGAGGACGACTTCCTCCGCCCGGGTCTCGATGTGGATGTCCGTGGCGCGGCGCTCGATGGCGTTCACCAGCAGCGAGTCCACCAGCCGGACGACCGGGCTGCCGCCCTGGGGTTGTTCCAGCGACTCCAGCGAGATGACCGGTGTCCCGGCGCCGGCTTCCGCCCCGGCGAGGCGTTCGATGCGGAGGTCTTCGGAGGCCCGGTCGAGGAGGAAACTGGAGTTGGTGTTCCGCTCGATGATCGCGGCGATCCGCTCGGCGTCCCCGGTATGGACGGTGAGCGGACGCCCGAGCAGGAGTTCCAGCCGGTCGGTCTCCCGCTCGTCCACCGGCGGGGCGACCGCCACCGCGAGGCGCTCGCCGTCCTCCGCGAGCGGGACGAAACGGAACCGGCGCACCAACTCCATCGGGACGGCGCGCCAGAGCGCGACCTCGTCGCGGTACGCGGAGAGGTCGGCGACGGGATAGCCGCCGCCGTTTCCGCCGGCGCGGGCGGACGCGGGCGGGCGCGGGCCCGCCTCCGGCGAAGCGGACCCGGGGGACTCCGCCGATGACAGCGAAGACGGGGAAGACGGGGAACCCCCCGCGAAGACCCCCCGCGGCGCGGCGGCCCGCGACCGGACCGGCGACAGGGCGCCGGCCGTTTCCGGCCGGCGGACTACTTCAGTCGCAGCAGTCGGACTGGAAGGGCTTCGCGGGCTTGACGCGGACCACATCCCGCGCCGGGATCTGGATCGCCTCGCCGGTCTGGACATTCCGGCCGGTGCGCGCCTGGCGGTGGCCGATCGTGAACCGGCAGATGCCGGGAAGGACGAAGGGCTCCCCGCTGCGCAGTTCGTCGACGGCGGCGGCCCGCAACTCGTCGAGACAGTCCGTCGCCTGGCGGCGGGTGATCTCGGCCGCGTCGGCGAGGCGACCGATGAGTTCCGCTTTGGTCATGTACGAGGGGCTCCTTCCCTACGGTGTCCGCTGACTCTCGCCCGGCGGTTGTTTGTGGAGTGGGTTCGCGCGCGGCGGACGGGGCCGCGCCGCGGGCAAGCGAGTATGCCACAGGAAGCGCCCCGGCGGACGACCGAACGCGGGATTTTTTCCCGCGGAACGGGAGCGTTCGGCGGAGCGGTGTTCACTGCGACAGGAGTTGGTCGAGGGTGGCCAGCCGACCGTTCCGGACGACGGCCCGGACGCGCCGGAGCGCGGTGAGGTCTTCGAGCGGGTCGCCGTCGAGCAACACCAGGTCGGCGAGCGCGCCCGGGGCGACCACGCCGAGTTCGCCGGCGAGACCCAGCGCTTCCGCGGCGCCCGCGGTCGCGGTCCGCAGCGCGCCGGCGGCGCCGAGGCCGGCTTCGGCGAGTTGCTCGATCTCCAGGATCAACCCGAGTCCGTAGGGGACGATCGGGGTGTCGGTGCCGGCGATGACGCGGGCGCCGGCCTCGTGGACGGCGGCGATGGTTTCCCACATCGGGCGCATCAGTTCGAGCCGCTCCGCCGGGTCGCCGGGGTTTTCGAGCGGGGCGACGAGGCGGGTGGCCAGCCAGTGCGGCAGCGCGTGGATCCGGCGGTCGGTCTCCAGCAGGGTCGGCTCGCGGGCGAGGGCGAGGTCCCAGCCGCCGTAGATCAGCAGCGTCGGGGTGAAGAAGACGCCGGACTCGACGAGCAGCGACCGGACATCGGCGTACGAGCGGCCGAGGTCGGTGATCTTCGGGGAGAAGCCGCGGCGGGAGGTGCCCTTCAGGTGCTCGATGCCGCTGATGCCGTAGCGGACCGCCGGGTAGATCTCGTGGGAGGAGACGAAGAGGCCGCGGCGGCGGGCGCGTTCGACCGCGTCCTTCTGGGAGGCGTCGTCGAGGCGGACATAGGTCTTGAGGAGGTCGTAGTCGAGTTCCTCGGCTTGGCGGAAGGCGGCGTCGGCGCCGGGGCCGCCGGCGGAGGGGGCGGAGCCCGGGTAGTAGATGCGGCTGCCGTCCAGCGTGGCGCCGGTGAGGAAGAGGCGGGGGCCGACGCGGCGGCCGGCGAGGATGGCTTCCCGTTCGGCGACCGCGCGGTAGGGGGCGGCGGCGGTGATGCGGACCGAGGTGATGCCGTAGGCGAGGTGCGCGCGTCCGAACCGGTTCCCGAAGGCGGCGCCCATCGGGTGGGTGTGCATCTCGATCAGGCCGGGGATCAGGGTCGCGCCGTTCGCGCGGATGACGCGGAGGTCTTCGTCGGTCGGTTCCGCGGCGGGTTCGACGGAGACGATGCGGCCGGCTTCGATGAGGACTTGGCGGTCGGGGGTGGTTACGCCGGCTTCGGGGTCGAAGACGCGGACGCCGTGGAGGAGCAGGCGGCCGGCGGGCGCCGGGACGGTGTAGGCGTGGCGGAGGGGGATTTCCTCGGGATCGCCGCCGGCGGCGGGTATGCGGAGGAGGCGGGCGCCGGAGAGGAAGGTGAGGTGTTCGCCGTCGGCGGTCCACGCCGGGTAGTCGGCGGGGCCTTCGTAGATGGTCTCGAGTTCGGCGGCGGGGGTGTGGTCGGGGGCGAGGGGGAGGACGGCGAGGCCGCCGTCGAGGGCGAAGGCGAGGGCGCGGCCGTCGGGGGCCCAGACCGGGCCGTCGGAGTCGCGGATGCCTACGGAGGCGCGGGGTTCTTCGAGGAGGCGGGCTTCGCCGGTGTCGGCGGCGACGAGGGCGATGCGGTTCCAGCCCTCGCGGAAGCGGGTGGAGAAGGGGGAGAGGACGGAGGTGGCGACGGTTTCGCCGTCGGGGCTCCAGTGGGGGGCGCCGAGGCCGCGGCGGCCGCGGTAGAGGACTTGGTCGGGGTCGGTCGGGGTCGGGGTGGGAGCGGTGTTCGCGGGGCCGTCGGTCGGGGGGACGCGGGCGGCGAGGCGGAGGTTGCCGGACTCGTCGAGGTAGGCGATGCGGGCGCCGTCCGGGGAGAGCGCCGGGGCGGTTTCGGCGCCGAGGCGGGTGGTGAGTTGGGTGAGGCCGGCGCCGGGGGCGGAGTCGGCGCGTTTCTCCCAGAGGTCCATCGTGCCCCGGCGGTCGCTGGCGAAGATGACGCTTTGGCCGTCGGGGGTCCAGATGGGGTCGGTGTCTTCGTAGCCGTCGCGGGTGAGGGGTCTGGGGGCTTCGGGGGTCTCGGCGTCGAGGGCGAGGAGCCAGAGGTCGCCGAGGGCGGCGTAGAGGAGGGTCTTTCCGTCGGGGCTGAGGGTGGGGCGGACGATGCCGCGGACCGGTTGCGGGTCTTCGGTTTCCGTGCGGATGCGGCCGGGGCGGACGCGGGGGGCGCGGACGGCGAGTTCCGCGGTGAAGGGGACTGTGGCGGGGGTCGGGTCGGCGGGTTCGGGGGCGGCGGGGGTCGGCGGGGCGGCGAGGCGGGTGATGCGGCCGTCGGCGGTGTAGAGGAGCGTGTCCTCGTCGAGCCACTGCGGGCGGAAGGGGAAGATGTCTTCGCCGGCGGTCGGGAGGACGGTCGGGGGGGCGGGGGCGTCGTTCGCGGCGTTCCCATCGCCGGGGGGCGGCGTCCGCTCGTCGTCGAGGGGGGCGAGGGCGAGTTCGCTCGCCGTGCCGAGGTCGAAGCGGGAGCCCATGAGGGTGAGGCCCTCGTAGCGGAGTCGGCGGAAGGCCACGCGGGCGCCGTCGGGGCTGACCGCCGGGGCGGCGACCTTGCCGGCGGTCTGCGGGATTTCGCGGGGGGCGGGGGCGTCGGGGGCGAGCGGGTGGTGGCGGAGGGCGCCGTCGGCGGCGCCTTCGGGGGTCGCCACATAGACGAGGGCGGCGCCGTCGGGCATCCAGGCGGGTTCGCTTTCGTTGCCGAGGGCGGAGGTGAGTTGGGTGAGGCCGCCGGTTTCGAGGTCGTGGAGCCAGATGTCGTAGGTGCCGCCGCGGTCGGAGGAGAAGGCGACGCGCGTCCCGTCGGGGGAGACGGCGGGCTCCCGGTCGTCTCCTTCGCCGTCGGTGAGTCGCTCGGGAGTGGTTGCGGTCCGGAGGTCGGGGGGCGGGGTATCTGCTGCTGCGGCTTCGTCGGTCGCCGTCGCCGCGTCGGGGCGCGGCGGCAGGGCGAGCGCCCAGAGGTCCCAGGTCCCGCTGCGGTAGGACTGGAAGACGACTCGCCCGCCGTCCGGGTGGAAGTCCGGCCAGCGGTCGTCGCCGAGCCCGTCGGTGAGCGGCTCCGCTTCGCCGCCCGCCGCGGGGAGGCGCCAGAGGGTGCCCTGGAGGTCGATGACGAGGGTTTCCCCGTCCGGGGACGCCGCGACGGCGAAGTTGGTGCCTTCGCTGACGCGGACGGGGCGCGGTTCGGCTTCCGGTTGCGTATGCGCCGTTGCGGCGGGGGCGGGCGGGGCCTCGCGCGGAGCGGCCCGCAGCGCTGCGGAGGAGGCAAGGAGCCCGGCGACCGCGCCGACGATCCCGAATGCCGGGAGGCCGCGCCACCGCGCGGGGCGGGGTGACCGGGTTCCGGCGCCTCCCGGAGCGGGGCGGAGGCCCGCCGCCGCGTTCTTCCCGGGCGCTTCCGGAGCGGGCGCGCGCATCAGCCCCCGCGCCCGCCGCCGCATCGGAACGATGCTAGCAGCCGCCGGGTCGCGAGGGCCGGGTGCTGACGAGTTCGCCCCTCCGAGGGTGGGTTTGCGGGGACGGGACGGCGCGAGGGATGTCCGGGACCGCCGCCTGCCCCGACCTCGCTTCGCCACTACACTCCGCCGGCAACGGATGTTCAGCACTCGGCGGGTCGGTCTCCGGCCTTGGACCCTCTTCCTGCGCGGCGTGGGAAGCCTGATCGAAATCTGTCCTCCCAAGAGTCGCTACTACGAACTCCTCCCCCCGAGGACTGTCGAGCAAACGTTCGCGGAGTACCGCGCCAACATCGAGCACTACTTGGGCGCGGCCACCCGCGCGTGGGAGGTGGAGCACCAGGAAGAAGCGCGCGGCGGGGAAGAACCGCCCGGCGGGGAAGAACCGCCCGGCGGGGAAGAACCGCCCGGCGCGCCGAACGAGTCCGACTCGACGAAGTCCGAAGAAGAAGAAACCGGCTGACCCCGGCCCGACTTCGCCGCCGCCGTGCCCCGCGCCCGCCGCCCTCCCGAGTACCGGGTGGAATCGGTCCGGGGCGCGAAGAATGTCGCCTCGCTCTATCTCCGGGAGATCGATCTGGAGAACAGCGTTCGTTTCGGGCTGCCGGAAGTGGACGACCGCTACCACTGCTGGCGGGTTCCGCTCAAGTCGAACGGTCACGCGGTCGGCGAAGTCGTCGTCGACGCGAAGACCAGCCTCGTGGTCGAGGAAAAGACCACCACGCGGGAAGTCCTCGAATCCCGCATCCTCGGCCGCGCCGCGCCCCGGGCGCCGAAGACGGCAAAGAAGAACGCCGCGCCGCGGATCTCCACGGTCCGGAACACGATCGGCATCGGGGATTCCGAGCAACTCCTCCTCGAAACGCCGGCGGAGTCGGTGGACCTGGTCTTCACCTCCCCGCCGTATTTCAACGCCCGGCCGGAATACGCCGACTACATCGAGTACGAGGAATACCTGCTGAAGATGAAGCGGGTCCTGAGCCAGTGCCACCGCGCGCTGGGCGAAGGACGCTTCTTCGTCCTCAATGTATCGCCCGTCCTCGTCCGCCGATCCAGCCGCTCCGAAGCGTCCCGGCGCCTGGCCGTCCCCTTCGATTTCCACCGGCTGTTCATCGAGACCGGTTTCGTCTTCATGGACGACATCATCTGGCAGAAACCCGAAGGCGCCGGCTGGGCCACCGGCCGGGGCCGCCGGTTCGCCGCCGACCGCAACCCGCTCCAATACAAGCCCGTTCCGGTGACGGAGTATGTCTTGGTCTATCGCAAGAAGACGGACCGCTTGATCGACTGGAACATCCGGAAGCATCCGGACCAGGAGGCCGTCCGGCAGTCCAAGATCGGCGACGGTTACGAAGTAACCAATATCTGGAAGATCCACCCGGCCCACTCGCCGCACCATCCGGCAGTCTTTCCGCAGGAACTCGCCGCGAAGGTGATCACTTACTACAGTTTCCGCAACGATGTGGTGCTGGACCCCTTCGGCGGCATCGGCACGACGGCCGAAGCGGCGCACCGCAACGGACGCCGGTTCGTCCACTACGAGATCTCCGACGAGTACGCGGAAGTGTTGCGGAACTCCATCTCCTCCTGGTATTCCGAACCGCTGGACTCCATCAACTGGGTCAACACCGAAGCGCCCGACGATGCTCCGTTCCGACTGTTCGTCGACCGCGCGCCGCAGGAGAACGACACTCGGCCCTTCGTGGAAGGCGTCGCAAGTAGAGAGGCTTGAGACACCGATGAGACACGCGTGGACCCGCGCCCTGCTCGGGGTGGCGGCGGTTTGGGTGGCAGGCTGCTCGCCGCCGAACGGGGACCTGGTGGCGCCGGCCACCTTGGAAGCCGCCGCGGAGGCCGCGGCGGCGGAAGTTCGGGAGGCGGTCGAGGCGGACGGGAGGGGCGGGGCGGCGCTCGGGATCTTCGTGGGCGGGGAGGCGGTGCTGGTCGAGGGGTTCGGGCTGGCGGACATGGAGAGCGGGGAGGCGGCGGGCCCGGAGCACTTGTTCCGCATCGGCTCCATCACGAAACCGGTGACGGCGATGGCGATGTTGGCGTTGATCGAGGAGGGGCGGGCGCGGCGCGGCGATCCGGTGCGGCGGTTCGTGCCGGAGTTGTCGCGGGTGGAGAACCCGCTCGATTGGGCGCCGGGGCCGACGATCTTCCAACTGGCGACGATGACCGGGGGGTTGGCGCGGGAACCGGCGAACTTGCCGACTTACCTCGTGGGCGCTCCGGAGGAATGGCTTTCCGTCGTGTTCCGGGCGTTGGAGGAGACTCGGTTCGAGTACGAGCCGGGCACGAAGTACCGGTACTCGAACATCGGGTATGCAGTGCTCGGCGGCGCGGTGGAGCGGGCGGCGGAGCAGCCGTTCATGGAGTTCGTTTCGGAGCGGCTGCTGCGGCCGCTGGGGATGGAGGAGACGATCTTCTACCCGACGGAAGCGCTTTCGGGGCGGATCGCCGCCGGGTACCAGGTGGAGGACGACGGCACGGTGGATGCCGAGACTCCGGCGCGGGAACACGGGGGACGCGGTTACAAGGTGCCGAACGGGGCGCTCTACTCGACGGTCGCCGACTTGGGCGTGTTCCTGCGGTTTCTGGTCGGCGTGGAGGCGGCGGCGTTCGATGCGGTGATCCCTTCGGGAACGCGGCAGGACAACCTCACCCGGACCTTCGCCGCCGGCGACCTGGCGAGCGGCTACGGCTTCGGGTTCATGTCCCGCCGCCTGGGGGACGCCGCCGGCGGGGAGTTCACCGCCTACGGCCACGGCGGCAGCGTCGCCGGCTACCGCGCCGCCGCGTGGATCGAACCGGAGACCGGGGCCGCGGTCGTCGTCCTGCGGAATGTCGGCGGGGACTCGGTGAGCGTCGGTGACCTCGCGTCGTCGGCGCTCGGGCGCGTGGTGGCGTCCGTGCGACACGGTGATCCCCCCATCCGTGCGAACGGCGTCCGTCCCCCTCACCCCGCGTTCGGACAAACAAGGCTGTACACTCATCCGCCCCTACGGCGCTCAACTCACCCACCTCCCGCGTCACACATCTTGCTGCATCGGTTGGCGGGCACGCACTCCACGCCCTTCCTCCAGCTCGCGAATACGCCCGTCCCGGTCTTGTCGGCAGATAGACCTATCGGGAGTCGGCCGCAATACCGGCCCACTGGGCGTTTCTCGACCTTCACCACCTACGACTGAGAACATGCAGGCGATACAAGCGCCCGTCACGGAGTTCATTCGTCAACGAGGACAGTTCATCGTTCCCGTGTTCCAACGGGACTACACTTGGACTGCCGAGAGGGAGTGTTCCCAGTTGTGGAACGATCTCATCTTCGCCGCCTCTCTACCGGAGAAGAGCTGCCACTTCCTCGGTTCGATTGTCCACAAGAAGGTTGGCGGTGGTGTCACCCTGCCCCAGTACTTGATCATTGATGGTCAACAACGTCTCGCGACGCTGACGCTTCTTCTTATCGCCGTTCGGGACCACATCGCCAAGACTGGCGTTACACCCGAGGCGCTGCCTTCCGTACCAGAACTCGACGACTACTATCTCTTGAACACTCACAAGAGCGGCCGGTCCCGTTACCGGATGCTTCTTCGCCGACAAGATGCCGAGGCTCTCATCCGTTTGGTTGACGGACACGACGAACCTGATGGTTCCGAACTGGTCTCGCGAAACTACGAGTGGTTCCGCGCTCGGGTCGAGACAGCCGATCTTGATGTACTTTGGCACGGGCTCAGTCGACTCGTCATTGTTGATGTTTCGCTGCACGACGACGACGATGCGCAATCGATCTACGAAAGCTTGAACGCCACCGGCATAAGGCTTCGTGTTTCGGATCTAGTCCGCAACTATCTGCTCATGAATCTGCCGCTGGACCGACAGACTGCTCTCTACGAGACACATTGGAGCGAGGTCGAGGCTCTCTTCCGCGGGAATCTTGACGACTTTGATCGTTTCGTACGAGACTGGCTGGACCTCAGAACACGAGCAGCGTTTCGGACACCATGGCCCGAAGTCTACACTCGATTCCGACATCACTGGCACGATAGACGGGACGCTAATCTCACTGTCGACCTTGACGACATTCGAAAGGCGGCGCGAAGCAACGCAGCGTTTCGATTCGGTACCAACGCACCTCAGGTTCACCGTGAGCACTATTCGTTCATCAGGGCCGCTGCACGGGTCGCACCCGCGATCACCGTTATGCGCCTCCATGAATCTCTGAGACGCCACGACGGCATCTCCGAAAGAGCCTATCAGGAGGCCTTGATGTTGATCGAGAGCTTTCTCATGAGGCGAGCCGTGTGCGGCGAGCCGACCAATTCCTATGAGAAAGCCTTTTGTTGGTTGTCATCGCAACTTCGGGATGACAACGCGTTGATCGATCTGAAGACGTCCTTTCAGCGTCGGCCTTGGGGATACCACTTCCCTTCCGACGCTGAGTTCGAAAGCGCCCTTCTTGAGAATCCACTGGCGAAGAATCGGTTCATCAAGACACTGCTTGAACGCTTGGAGACCCACGAGAATAGGGCCCGCCCGGACACGAGTCGTTACACCGTGGAGCACATCCTGCCCCAGAACCCACAACCGCGTCGAGGATGGTCGGGAATTTCGCCCGAACGGTTCCCGGAGGTGCAAGAACAGTGGGTACACAGACTGGGCAACCTTACGCTCACGGCGTACAACTCCCGGTACTCTGACCATCCGTTCGAGGAGAAGAAAACGATGGCCCGCGGCTTCTTGGAGAGCGCCTTGAGCATCAACAGGTATGTCAACGAGCAGACTGTGTGGACGGAAGTAGAGATCGAAGAGCGCACGAGACTACTTGCTGCGCGCGCCTTGAAGGTGTGGCCGGCGCTTGATGTTGATGGAGCCCTTGTGGAGCGTGCGGAATTCCGTGACTTGTGTTCTGGACCGCACGCCAGAACAAAGATTTTCGCTTCGCCTGGTGTTCGCGTACTCTTCGAGCGGTACAGGAGCGCTATCTGCGGTGTCGGTTCCGACATCGTTGAGCTGACGGACGGCAAGGCGGCGAGTTATCACCGAGATGGTCGCTACTTCGCGGAGATCGTTCCCAGGACGCACGATTTGCGCGTGTTGCTACGCCTTGATCGAGACCGTGCTGAGAAGACGGCTCCGCACTGGGTATGGGACTCCTCAAAGATCCAACACGCCCGGTATGTGCAGCGGATGCCTACCCGTTTCTGGCATTTCCCTCACGAGGAGGAATCCGAATTCAAGATCGCGTTGAGGCTGATTGCGATGGCGTATTCGTCATTGGACTAGGGACCGGCCGTGCGCGGGCGCGAGGCCATGGGTGCAGGCGAACGCTGAGCGAGACCCGAGAGCACACTGGTGGCGAGTAGCCCCGCATCGCGCCGCGCAATGGCGCGGGCGGGAGGCAGAGTCGGTTGGCTCGTCGGGGTCGTGGCCAAGACGATGTGATACGAGGAAGTGCCGTAGGCCGTGATTCGAGTTTCCGGAGCGACTCCACAACGGCCGGCGACGCGACTCCGGCCCTCGTGAACCGGCTGTGCCGACCGCGATGGGAGGCCGTGGCGGGCCGACACGGGAGGGGGTCAGGGGCGGCGGAGGAGGCGGTGGGCTTGTTCGAGGTGGAGGGGTTCCAGGAGTTGGCCGTCCAGTTCGGTTACGGCTTCGCCGCGGGCGGCGGCCGATTCCATGGTGGTGATGACGCGTTCGGCCCAGTGGCGTTCGGTGGGGGTGGGGGCGAAGGCGGCGTGGATGAGGGGGATTTGGGAGGGGTGGACGGCGGTCATTCCGTCGAAGCCCTGGCGGGCGGCGCGGCGGGCGGCGCGGGTGGTTCCTTCTCGGTTGCGGAAGGCGAAGTGGGGGGCGTCCCAGGCGCGGACTCCGGAGGCGCGGGCGGCGAGGAGGAGGCGTTGGCGGGCGTGGGTGAGGGCCGGGGGGTCGGTTTCGGGGGATTCGGGATGCGGCGCGGAAGGCTCGGAGGGGGCGGGCGGAGTCGTCGCTGACTCGGGGGCGGGGGTGGACGCAGGGCCCGAAGTGCGGAGGCCGAGGCTGAGGGTGTAGTCGGCGGAGCCGAAGATGAGGCCGGCGACGCCGGTGATGCCGGAGAGGTGGAACGCCCGCGCCATTCCCGCGGCGGTTTCGATCATGAGGAGCAGGGGCGGCGGGCCGATGGAGCGGGACCGGGCGGTGAAGATGGGCCCGGCTCCTTCCACCTTGGGGAGGACGATGTTCTCGAAGCCGGCCTTCCACGCGGCTTCGAGGTCGGCGCTCCACCACGGGGTGTCCGGGCCGTTCACGCGGACCGCCGCGCGGGCGCCGGCGTCGGTGAGGCGGCGGCGGGCGTCGGCGAGGGCGGAGCGGGCCTCCGCCTTCCGGTCGGGGTGGACGCCGTCTTCGAGGTCGAGGATGAGGAGGTCGGCGCCGCGCTCGGCCGCTTTCTCGATCATTCGGCGGTTGGACGCGGGCACATAGAGGAGCGAACGGACGCCGGCGAGGGGTTCGGACATGGGTGGAATCTTCGCCTACGGCCGGGCGGCTGCGGCGCTGGGGGGACGGCGGAGCGCGGGCGGCGCGTCGGGGGCCGTGGCGGCGGAACGGGGAACCGCAGGCGGCGGGGGATCGTTAGGAACGGTCATATGCTCGACGCCCTCCGACGCCACTGCTTCCTTCGCCTCGGCGCGGTCGCCGCCGCGGGGTTCGCGCTGCTCGCCGCGCCGGCGGCGCAGGCGGCCAACCAGACCGACCAGCCCTGGATCCATGTCCGGGTCGAGGGCGCGTCGGAGGACGAGCGCGTCGCGGTGAATGTGCCGCTCGCCGCCGCGGGCGCGATGGCCGATTCGCTCGGGGAGGAGATCTTCGGCGAACTGTACGAAGAGGTGGCCGAGCACGCGGACGAGGACGAAATCGTCGAACTCCGCGACCTCTGGCAGGCGCTGCGCGACGATCCCGGGACTTCCATCGACATCTCCGAGGGCGGGAGCGAACGGCTCACCGCGGTCATGGACGGCGACGAAGTGCGGGTCGAGGGCAGCGGCGACGACGGGACGATCTTCATCCGCGTTCCCGTGGCTTTCGGCGATGCGCTCTTCGCGGGGGACGACCCGACCGAACTCGACTTCGCCGCGGCGTTGGAGACTCTCTCCACTCACGAAGGCGACCTGGTTTCCGTGGAGGGCGACGACGGGCGGGTCCGGGTCTGGATCGGGCCCCAGGAGTAAAGCGGGCGGACGGCGCCCGGAGACGAAACGAGGAGTTCCATCGTGCTGCGTGTTCTCGGTTACCTGTTCCTGCTCGCGCTGGTGGCGGCGCTGCTGTTCAGCGCGTGCGTTTCCGCTTGCGGCGTCGCGGTAGTCTCGGTGGCCGCGGAGGGCGAAACCTTCACCGCGCCGGTCCCGCTGCTTCTGCCGCTGGCGGCGTTGCGGTTCGCGCCGGAGCGCCTGTTCGACGGGCGGTTGTTCGACGACCGTCATGAGCGCTACCGGCGCGCCTTCGAGGAGCGCCGGGCCTGGCGCCGGGACGGACGGGAATGGCGGCATTGGCGGCGCGGCGAATTTCCCCGGCTGCCGCCGGAGGCCGTGCTGGGAATGCGCGCAGTCTCCGGGCTGCTCGACTCGCTGGAAGGCGTGGAGAACGCGCAACTCGTGGAAGTGCGCGACGGGGAGAGCCGCGTGAGCGTCTCCGTCGAAGACGGCGAACTGGTGGTGCTCGCGCGCGACGGCGTCCGGGACGCGCGGGGAACCGATGAGGCCCGAAACGGCGATACCGTGGAAGTGCGCGTCCCGCTCGAAGCGCTCCGGGAGGCGGCGGACGCCTGCCGCGAGGACGGGGAGCGCGTGGAGTGCGACGCGCGCCGTTTGGCGTCCCGGTTCCTGCGGGCGGCGCGCGGTTCGACAGTTCGCGTCGAAGCGGAAGACGCGCGGGTCGGGATCACCGTCTGGTAGCGGCCCCGGCGGCGGCGAAAAGCCCGCCCGGAAAGCCCGCCCGCGCGGGCCGGTCAGAACCGGAAGAGGCGGGTGAACTTGACGATGAAACTGCGCTCTTCGAGCGCCGGGTAACCGGGCGAGAGCGTGTCGCGCTGCGAGTTGTACACCACGAACAGGTCGCTGCCCGGCTGGTATTCCCAGCGGAACCGGATGTTCGTGGAGAGGCTGTCGGCGGCGGTGTTGTATTGGAGGAAGGCGGCGAAGAAACTGCGCGGCGAGAGCGTGTAGTTCACCCGCGCGGCGAGCAGGCGGGTGTCGTAGTCGCCGCGCGGCAACTCGATCCAGTTCAGGGAAACCAGCGGTTCGAGCGTGAGACGCGGCATCACTTCCACCCGCCCGCGCCACGCCAGTTCGCGCCGGGTCCCGTCGAAGAAGCCTCCCTGCTGGAAGGCGAAGTTGCCGGAGATCGGCCGCTGCGGGCCGGCCTGGTAACTCACGCGGGCGTAGTCGAAGTCGTAGGCGCCGACCGGAACCGCCAGGTCGGCGCCGAGCGCGAAGTCCTCGCTCAGCACTTCCCGGTTCCGGGCGAACCTCAGGTTCAGGCTGTCGCCGTGTTCGAGTTCCACATCGCTCCGGAGCGAGAAGATGCGGGTTTCGAGCACATTCTCGTTGTCGGTGGTGTAGTCCACGCTGGCGGTCCCGCCGATCTTCCGCAGCCAGGAGATCGAGTGCGGGCGCGGGCTGAAGCGCGCCTCGGCGTAGTTCCGGCGGAAGTCGCGCCGCCGGAGGAAACCGATCCCCGGGTCGAACCTGTCACCGACGACCAGCCGTTCGACCTGCAGGCCGTAGCGGTCGCCGTTGTAGTCCAACTGGCCGAGGTAACTCAGGCCGGTCCGGTCTTCGAGTTCGTTCTGCGTCCACGCGGCGTAACCGCGCAGGTCGAGGTGCTGGAAGAAACCGAACCGCGCGTCCACGCCTCCGGCGAAGTTCCGGCCGAGACCGTTCGACGAATCGGAGCGGTAGGTTCCCATCACCCCGACGGTGCTGCGGGCGAGGATGTCGCGCTTCAGGCGGAATACCGAGAAGTCGGTCTGCGGTTCGCCGCCGGTCCCGTCGGCGGTCAGGTCGGTCGCCCCGGTGCGGATGGCGAGCGCCCCGAGCGTGTAGTCGCCGATCTTCCCGGTGACCCGGCCGCCGGCGGTGATCGGGACGGCCAAACCCCCCGAGAGCCCGATGCGGCGGCTGAAGAAGAGGACCGGCGTGCTGCTCGGCGGACCGAAACTGCGGGTGGATCCGGCCGGCGGCGCGCGCGTCGAAGTGCCGAAACCGAAGATGCCCTGCCCTTCGAGGAAGAACTCGCGCTTTTCCGGGAAGAACAGGCTGAACCGGGTGAGGTTGACCTGCTGGGCGTCCGCTTCCACCTGCGCGAAGTCGGTGTTCCAGGTGAGGTCGGCGGTGAGGCCGCTGGTGATGCCGATCTTGGCGTCGCCGCCGAAGTCGCCGTGGAAGGTGTTCTCGAACGCGCCTTCGGCGGCGAACGAACCGGCGGAGTCGCCGATCAGGTAGGGCTTGACTTCGAAGGTGCGGCTGCTCGCCGGGGCGTCGAGGCCGACCAGCGTGCCGGCGGAACTCACCTTCGTGATGGCGCGCGGCCCGAGCGCCGCCGGCACTTTCGTCAGGTAGGAGATCTCGTTCTTCCAGCGGACGACCCGGCGGAAGTTGATACCCCAGACCTGCGGCCCGCCGCCGGGATAGCGCAGCGTCTTGAACGGGATCGCCATCTCCATCGTCCAGCCGTCATCGGTGCGCTGCGCGCGGGAATCCCAGACCGCCGTCCAGTCCCGGTTCACATTCCGCTCGTCCACGATGAGCCCGTCGAAGAAACCGCCGACGGGATTCATGTAGAAGAAGAAGGCGTTCCGGCGGTCGTAGAAGGTGTCGAAGATGACCGCGAGGTTCTCGTTGTTGAAGATGCCGAAGTTGTCGCGCCGCATCTCGGTGGCCACCATGCGGTCCGGCTGGCTGTCGTAACACCGCCCGGCGATATAGACGGTGTCGTCGTCGTAGAAGACCCAGACCTCGGTCTGTTCGGTGGCCGGCTCCCCTTCGAGCGGCAGCGCCTGGATGAAACCGCCCACTCCCGGCACCCGGTCGTAGATGGGATCGTCGAGCCGGCCGTCGAACTCGAACGGGCCTTCGAGCCGGGCGGCGCGCATGGTGGCGCGGCCGGCCTCGTCGCGCCGCACCATCTCCGGGAGGTCCGGGGGCGCCGGGCCCCGGATGACGATGGTGGGGGTATCGTCGGGTTCGGTCGGCGCCGTCGACGCCGCGCCGGCGCGGTTCGCGTCGTCGGGAAGCGCCGCCGACGCCTGGTCGGCCTCGCCGCGCTGCTGCGCGGGCCCGGAGGAAAGGGCGAGGGCCGGCGCCGGCGTTACCACCGCCGCGACGAACGCGAACGCGGCGAGCCGGCGTTTCGAGTGATCCACCGGGACGACGGGATGGGCGGAACGCGGGAGGGCGAGCGCGGCCGCGAACGGCGGACGAACGGCGGCGGAACCGGGCGCGGTCAGAACCGGAACAGGCGGGTGAACTTGACCACCAGCGTCCGGTCCGTGAGCCCGAGGACTTCCCCGGAGAGCCCGTCGTCCGCTTCCCGGTTCGTGCTGAACACCACGAACAGGTCGCTGCCCGGCGAATACTCCCAGCGGTACCGCAGGTTCGCCGACCAGACCTCCGCCGCCGAGTTGTACTGGACGAGCGCGCCGAAGTAACTGCGCGGCGAGATCGTGTAGGAAGCCCGCACGCGGGCGAGCGTCGTCTGCACTTCGCCCGCCGGGACGCGAATCCAGTTCAGCCCCAGGTTCGGTTCCAGCGCGAGGCGTTCGTGCACCTCGGTGCGGCCCCAGTAACTCAGTTCCCGCCGGTCGCCGCCGAAGAAGTCGCCGAACTGGTAGCGGAAGTACCCGGAGACCGGCCGGTGCGAACCGAGCCAGTAGCGGACGCTGCCGCGCGAGAACCGGTATTCCCCGGCGGGAACGCCGACTTCGTCCACCAGGTCGAAACCGTCGAGCAGCCGTTCCTCGGTATGCGAATAGTCGAAGACCAACCGGTCGCTGCTCTCGAAGATGGTGCGCAGTTCGACCACATACTCGCGGGTCTCCAACTCGCCGTCGGGGCGGTCGTAGTTGGCCGCATCGACCTTCACCTCGAACTGCCGGATCGCATCGATCCCGGACGGCCGCGGCGCCAACTTGAGACTGCCGGCGGTCTTGACGAAGTCGCGCCGCCGCACGAAACCCATACCCGGGTCGAACAGGTCGCCGAGGTAGAGCCGCTCCGCCGAAACCCCGATCAGGTCCGTGTCGTAGCGCACCTGGCCGAGATAACTCGCGTTCTCGATCCCGCCCCACGACTCGGTGTTCGAGTCGCGCGTCGCCATGTAGAAGGTGTTGATGCGCAGGTGCTCCGTCGGCGCGAAGTTGCCGTCCACGCCGTAGAGCGTGTTCGGCCCGCCGCTGCCCTCGTCGAAACTGCGGTGCGTGGCGATCACGCCGATGTTGCTGCGCGAGAAGATGTCGCGCTTCACCCGGAACGCGCTGAAGTTGGTGGCGTCCACGCCGAGGTCGTCCTGCGCCTGCGTCTGGATGTTGAGCAGCCCCATCGAATAGGCGCCGGCGCGTCCGTGGAGCCGGGCGCCGCCGAGTATGGGCACCGCGCTCGACCCGGAGATCCCGATGGACCGGCTGAAGAAGGGAATGGGAATGTCGGTCGGCCCGCCGAACGCGCGGCTCTCCCGGCCGCCGAAGTCGAACACGCCCTGCCCTTCGAGGAAGAACTCGCGCTTCTCCGGGAAGAACAGGCTGAACCGGCTCAGGTTGACCTGCGACTCGTCGTCCTCGACCTGCGCGAAGTCGGTGTTCCAGGTGAGGTCGGCGGTCAGGCCTTCGGTGACCCCGAACTTGAAGTCCGCGCCGAAGTCGCCGGTGAGGTCGTTCGTCACGCTGTCGAGCGGCCGGTGCGCCTGCCCGCCGATCGCGTAGGGCTTCAACTCCATGCGGCGAGAACCCGGCGGCGCGACGAGCCCCACCAGCGTAGCCGCTTCGGAGAGGCGCAGCAGCGCGTCGCGGCTGTAGGCCTGCGAAAGCGGCGTGAAGAACGCGCGTTCGTTCTTGTGCTTGATCAGGCGGCGGAAGTTGATGCCCCACAGTTGCGCCCCGCCGGAGGCGTAACGGAGCGAGCGGAAGGGGATCCGCATCTCCACGCTCCAACCGCGTTCGGTGGGCGCGCCTTCGGAATACCAGACGGTGTTCCAGTCGCTGTTCGTGTTGCGCTCGTCGGTGACCTGCGCGTCGAAGAGGCCGCCCTGCTCGTTGGTATGGAAGAGGAAACCGTTCCGCCGGTCGTAGAAGGTGTCGAGGATGACGGAGAAACTGTCCTGCCAGCCGATGTTCCGGTGGTCGCGCCGCATCTCGCCGCCGATGATGCGGTCGCGGCGCTGTTCCAGGTCGGCGGAGACATAGAGGCTGTCGCGGTCGTAGAAGACCCAGACGCGCGTGGGTTCGGAGACGGGCGCGCCTTCGAGGGGCTCCTGCTGGAGGAATCCCTCGGCGGCGGGGACTTCGTCGTACACCGGGTCGTCGAGGACGCCGTCCACGGTGACCCCTTCCGCGAGCGGCCAGGCGCGCAAGGTGACCCGCCCGTCGTCACTCCGCCGCGCCGACTCCCCGGCGGCGGGCGCCGGCGGGCCGAGGATGCGCCGGGCGAGGGATTCCGGGGGCGGCGGCGGGCGGTCGTCCGCGACCCGGCCGGCGCCGCGGTCGAGGTCGTCGCGGCCGCGGTCGAGTTCGTCGCCGCCCTGGGGCTCGTTGTCCGGGGCGTCCCGGTCCAAGTCGGCAGTGGCCGCGGCAGCCTCGGCCGCCAAGGCGAAGTCACCCGGAGCGAAGTCCGACGGAGCCCGCCGGGGCCGTTCGGAGTCGCTCGCCCCGTCCCGCTCTTCCCCCGCCGAACCCGGCGAGGCCGCGACCGCGGCGAACAGCCCGACCAGCGCGGCGGCCGCCGCCCGCCGCGGCGCGAGGGACGGCCGGGTCGGGCGGCCGGCGGGCCGGACCGGAAAGTCCCCGGGGAAGTCGTCGGAGAAGTCGCCCGGGAAGTCGCCGGGGCGCACCGATCCCGTAACGCGGAGGGAGGATGGCGCCCGCCGGGGGCGCGCGGAGAACCGGAACAACGGAGCGCTGGCCAAGAGCCGCCGGCCGCAGGAGTGACTCGCCCGGAAGCGGCGGGAGTCTAGCCGTCCCCGCCGCGTTCCCGCGCCGGGGAAACGGAGTCCCGGAGCCGCTCACAGCGGCGCGCTGTCCCCGGCGCGGGCCGGGTCGGCGGGTCGGGCTCCATCGGGCTCGGTGGGTCCGTTCCGGGAGACGCGGAGGCCCCGCCGGAAAGACACAGGCTCGCGATCCGAAAAACACAGGCTCATGCCGGAAAGACACAGGCTCGACCAAAGACACAGGCTCCCGCGGCCAAAGACACAGGCTTCCGAAGAATCGGCGGTCTGCCCACCTGCGCCCGCCGCACGCTCGTGAGCCGTCCCATCGGCGCAAGAGATGCCGTTGTTCGGGCCTCCATGCGCGTTCGGGCCGCGTCCACCTCCCGGAACCGCGCCCTGCGCCGTTCCCCGGAGCGCCACCCCGCCGCACGCGTCCCAAGTCATATAACTGTAACTAAATCAAGGAGTTAGAATACAAAAACACAGGCTGCCGACCTAAAGACACAGGCTAAAGACACAGGCTCGCGGTCGAAAAACACAGGCTAAAGACACAGGCTCGACCCAAAGACACAGGCTCCCCGCCGAAAGACACAGGGTCCGACCTGCCGGAAGCGGGCGCGAGAGTCGCCCCGGACCGGCCTCCCGGCCGACCTCCGCGCGGCGGGAGGGCCGCATCCGGTATCGTCGGCAGCGGCGAACCCATGTCTCGCGGAGAGTCCGAACGGCGGCCATCGGAGGAGGCGCTTTCCTCGGAGCCGGTAGAGACCGGGACGCAGCAGCCACCGAAGCCGGCGTCGGGGATTCCGGGCGCGCTCCGCCGGCTCGGAGGCGGCATCGCGGATCGGTGGCGACGAGTCGGCGGCCTGTCCGGTCTGCTGGCGCCGGTGGCCGACGGCGCCCGTTGGCTCTACCGGAACCGCAGCCGCATCGCCACCGGAGTCCGCCGGTTCGGCGAAGTCCTGGTGGCGATCCTGAAGACCGCCGCCCGCGTCGGCGCCGTCCTCGTCCGGATGGGCGAGGCGCTGGCCCGTCTCGAAGAGCAGCGCGCGGCCAAACCGATCGGGCCGGGCCGGAAACGAGCCGCCCGCGCCGGCGCCGGCCTCTCCCGATTCGGACGACGACTCGACGACTTCGGCCGGGGCCTGCTCCCGGTGGCGGACGGCATCGAGGACATCGGTGAACACCTCGAGAGCGCCGCCCCCGGAGACGCCACCCCCCTGCCCCCGGCGCTGCCGGATCCGACGCCTCCCGCCGCTCCGTCCCGAGCGTCCGAGCGGGCGCCCGACCCCGCGCCCCCGCCTGCACCCCGGAAGGCCGGGACCGCTCCCGCGGGCCGCGTTTCCTCCCCGCCGCCGGCGAGTCCCGAAGCCGCGCCCGCTGTCGAGCCGCGCGCCCCCGAACCGGCCGCGCCGCCACCCGCGGCCGCCGAGCGCCCGCGTCCCGCCCCGAAGTCCGCCACCACCCGACCGAAGACACCGCGCGCCCCCGTCGCCGACGACCCGGCGGCGGCCCTCCCGGAGGAGTTGCTCACCCGCATCCGCGGACTCCGCCGGCGCCCCGGCCGCGCCACGATGGAGACCCTCATCGAAGACATCTGCCGCGCCCGCGAGTGGAGCACCACCGCCGAACTCTCCGCCATCCTCGGCCGGGATTCCCGCAGTCTGAACCGGACCTACCTCAAACCCATGGCCGCCGCCGGCCGCCTCGTCCGCCGCTACCCGGACCGATTCAGCCACCCCGACCAGGCCTTCCGGGCCGCGAAGTGACGCCTCGACGAGAACGGCGCCTACGCCTGCCCCCCGCCCCGTTCTCGCTGCTTTTCCGGGAGACCCGCTTCGTGCTATATACGATTCTTGGCGTGCGCTCCCGTCCCGCCGGCGGTCCCGCGCCCGAAGGCGACCACGCCCCGACCGGCGGAGCGGTGGCGTCGGGCTCCGCCTCCCGGCCGCGCTCGGGCATGATGGTTTCTGTCGTGCTCCCGGAGAAGAATCCCCGTATCGCGCCCTTCGGCTCCCTCCGCGGGCGCGACCCCGCCGATGTCCCGCACTTCTCTCTTCTGCCCCCCTGCGGCGAGTCCCTTCGTCCGCTTCGAGTCGGGTAAGTCGCCGATGACCCGAACCGTGGAACGCTCGCTCGACCCGGCGGCGCGCTTTCGCTTCATCGACCTCTTCGCCGGCATCGGCGGCATGCGCCGCGGCTTCGAAACGGCAGGCGGCCGGTGCGTGTTCACGAGCGAGTGGAACCGTTTCGCCCAGCAGACCTACGCCGCCAACCACGATTGCGACCACCCGCTCGTCGGTGACATCCGCGCCGTGGACAGCGAGGACATTCCCCCGCACGACCTTCTGTTGGCCGGCTTTCCGTGCCAACCCTTCTCCATCGCGGGCGTCTCGAAGAAGAACGCCCTGAACCGCCCTCACGGTTTCCGCTGCGAAGTCCAGGGAACACTCTTCTTCGAGATCGCCCGCATCCTTCGACACCACCGTCCGGCCGCATTCCTTCTCGAGAATGTCAAGAATCTCCTGAACCACGACCGCGGCCGCACCTTCGAGATCATCAAGACGACACTCGAAAAGGACTTGGGCTACACCGTCTCCTGCCGGGTCATCGACGCCCGCTCGTTCGTGCCCCAGCACCGCGAACGAGTCTTCATCGCCGGATTCCGTGAGCCGACCCCCTTCTCGCTGGACGAGATGGCATTGCCTCCCCCGAACCGCGGTCCCCGCCTCCGGGAAGTGCTTCATCCGGAAGCCGGCCTCGAACCCGCGGAGCCTCCGTACACGGTCGGGCCCAAGGCACGCGTCTCGTCGCGGTACACGCTGACACCGCACCTCTGGACCTACCTCCAACAGTACGCCGAAAAGCACCGAAGCAAGGGGAACGGCTTCGGCTACGGCCTGGTCGGTCGCGGAGATGTCAGCCGGACGCTCTCCGCGCGTTACTACAAGGATGGCTCGGAAATCCTGGTCCGCCGGCCCGGTCCCGCCGCCCCGCGTCGCCTCACCCCCAGAGAGTGCGCTCGGCTGATGGGCTTCGACCGGCCAGGGCGACCTCCTTTCGAGATCCCGGTCTCTGACACCCAAGCGTATCGCCAGTTCGGAAACGCCGTCGTCGTACCGGTAGTCGAGGCCGTGGCGCACCAAATGGTTCCACACCTCACCGGCATCGTCGCCGGGGCGGCGCGGCGTGTCGCCTGATTCCAGCGTCACCTGATGATCGCCACCCGCCGTCTCCCGAGTTAACCCGATGTCCAACGCGCATCGTCTCCGCCGATGGATCGAGTCCGCCGCCACGGCACGGATCATCTACGCCAAGAGACTCTCCGGGAACGACACCTTGGCAAACGGCGCCAATCAGGCCGGACTCTATGTGAGCAAACCAGTCGCCTTCGACATCGCGCCATCCGTCGACACCGTGGACAAGGAGAACCCCAAGTCGTGGTTTCCGCTGACCATCGTGTCGCACGGCCTGCCTCAACGCGCTGTCGTGCTCACTTACTACAACAGCAAACGTATTTCCGAATCCAGGGACAGCGACAAGGAGACGGAGGAGGAGGGGAAGAAGAAGACGAAGAGAGACGAGGTGCGAATAACCCGTTTCGGCGGCAGGAACTCGCCGCTTCTGAACCCGGACAGTACCGGGGCATTGGCCATCTTTGCCTTTTTCCAATCCGGATCCGACCTGCGCTCCGAGGTTTGGGTCTGCCACCGTGAGGCCGAGGAGGAAATCGCCGAGGAGTGGCTCGGCATGGTTGATCCGGGGCGCACCGTTCTGTTCTACCCGGAGTCCGGGCTCCCGGTCATCCCTCAGCGAGTTGGAAAGTGCCGATTCTCGTCGGGCGAACTACCCCTTGCCTGGCGCGAGGCCTATCCGTCCGGCGAGGACATAGTCGCCAAGACGCTGGAGATTCTCCCGACCACGGCAGGTGACGCCGACAAGCGCCTGCTGCGACGGCGACAGTGCGAGTTGGAGATCTTCGAGAGCATTCAGGAGGCGATCGAACTTCCGAGGGTGAAAGCCGGCTTCGACGGCTTGGGGCCGTTCCTGCAATGCGCGATGAGCATCGTCAACAGGCGCAAGTCCCGCAGCGGTCGGTCGCTCGAACTCCAAGTGCGGCAGATCCTGCTGGAGAGCGGATTCGTTCAGGGTGAGCACTTCGACCACGATGTGATCTCCGAGGGTTCGAGCCGTCCCGACTTCGTGTTCCCGTCGCAAGCCGCGTACTCGAATCCTCGATACGCGGAAAGCGATCTGCGGATGCTGGCGGTAAAGACTACCTGTCGCGATCGCTGGCGCCAGATCTTGACCGAAGCTCACCGCATCTCGTGCAAGCATCTGCTCACGCTGCAACGGGGCGTCAGCGAGAATCAATTCCGACAGATTCAGGAGGCGCGCGTCCGCCTCGTTGTGCCCGAGGATCTTCACAAGAGATATCTCGCCTCGATACGGCCTCACCTCCTGACGCTCGAAAAGTTTTTGAAGTCTTTGGGCTCGCTCCTCAATATCCCCGCTCGTTAGTCGTGGGGCTCCTGTCACGGCAGCCACGCGACAGGCCCGTCTCTTGACAACTCCTGCCGAACGGCGACCTCACCCGCTCGCAACACGGATCACCTCACCGGCCGCACCCTTGACGATGACCGGCCGGAAGATCGAAGGTAAACCGCGCTCCCCGGTTCCCGGGTTCGACTGACATCTTCCCGTCGTAAGCGGCGACGACTTCCCGGGCGACCGTCAGCCCCATTCCGATCCCTCCCGGTCTCGTCGTCACGCCCGGCAGGAACACTTCGTCCTCATCCTCGGCGGCGATGCCGGGACCGGAGTCTTCGACTCGAACCCTGACCCGGCCGGTCGGGCCGCGCGATTCGACGACGAAGCCGATCTCCCTCGGCCGGTCGTCGACGCCGCTCAACCAGTAGAGCGCGTTCGTAATCAGGTTCAGCAGTACGGTATCCAGTTCACCCGGATCGACCGCCACCACCGTACGGGAATCCGGGACGCTGCACTGAACCTCGAAGCGGCGAATACGCCCGCGCTCCAGGTCGAGGCACCGGTGGATGCACTCCTCGACTACCGCCGTTCGCTGCGCGCGACGGTACGATCGGCTGGCCAAGGGGGACAGTCCGTCCGACAGGGTTTCGAGCGCCATCGCGGCGTGGTCGGCGCGGGCGCGTTCGGTCTCCAGCCGCGGGTGCGGTTCGCGATCCAGGTGCTCCTTCATCGAGATCAGGAACCGGCCGATCGAAGTCGTGCGATTCCGGATCTCGTGCACCAGCATCTGCGCGATCGTCCCTACGGTCGCCAACTGGCTGTAGCGGACGAACCGGTCCCGGATCGCCGCCAAACTCTCCTCGGCCTGTTCGGCGTAACCCTCGACGACCGGCAGGACGGCGTTCGCGCCTGCCCCCTCCCGCGCGGCGGTCCGCGCGCGCTCCAGCATGGCCCCGGGGGACAGGTCCGCGAACAGCGAGGTCATCGCCTTCCCCCGCTGCGGGTTCGGGCGGTCTCGATCTCGCTGCGCTTCCAGGGCCTTGACGATCTCCTCGAGAAGTCTGCTGAAGTCCCTCAGCGCCGGCCCGTCCGTGAGCCGCTCCCGGTCGCTCGTGTCGCGGATCTCGGGATTGCTCCGTGACGAAATCGAGACGAAGCCGACGATCTGGTTCGTGCTCAGCCGCGTCCCGACCCTTCCGAGGCGCCGACGATCGAGTCCGAGCCAGTCTCTCGCCGCATCGGACTTCGGCAACACGAGGACGCCGTCGCGATAGACGGAAATCCCCCGGTGGGCGCGAATGGCGTTTCGGATGGCGCTTCGCTTCAGTTCGAACCGGTGGGTGGTCTCCCCGGCGCCGTCCCGATCGAGGTCCCAAGCCCGGATCTCGAAGTCGAAAGGGCCGCATCGCGGCGAATCGGCAGCGACGGGCGCCCGCGACGCTTCGTTACCGTCCAGGACCTGCAGCCGACTCAGGTTGACCGCGCATTCCCTCGGGGCGCCGTCTTCCGCCAGCGGAGCGAACCGATACGACGCGGCGATGGCGCCGTCGGCATTCACGGAGCCCGCGATGCGGTATTTCGGCTTCGCCAGGAACTCGTCCGGCTCGATTCGAATCGCCTCGGCATCCCCGGCGCCGGGCGGCGACAGGAAGAGATGGAATTCCCCGGCGTCGGCGAACGGCGGGACGAGCCGCGACAGGTCGGCGCGAAGGTCCTCGATCCGCTCCGCGGTCCACTCCTGTTTCAAGTCGCTCACGCGGATTCTCGTTCCCGGCCCCCGAAGACCGTCCTCGCGCGGCCTCAACTCGACGGAGCCCCGCGCCGAATCGTCCGTCTTCGCCAGCGACGGCCAGGAGACCCGCGCCTCCAGGCACGGCTCGCCCGGCGCCCGCGTCCACATGCGGAACTCGTCACCGAGGCGAGCGGCGGACAGCCGACCGATTCCCTTCTCCCCCGAAGCGCGCCGCCGACCGGAGACCCCGCCGATCACCGGATTCCGGGCCTTGTGGGGCGTGGCCACGACGCACCAGACCTCCTCGACGGTCTCGCGGCTCATTCCGCAACCGTCATCTTCGACCTCCAAGTACTCGGGGATCGGCGACCCTCCGCCGAAACGCACGGTGACCCTGCGCGCCCCGGCGTCGTACGAGTTCTTCACCAGTTCCATCACAGCAACGACATCGTCGGTGACGAGGTCCGCACCCAGCGCGGCGAAGACGCGCGGATGGAACCGGAAGGGAATCTTCGCGGGCGGCGCGGCGCCCGCCGGCGCCGCGGGCGCGGCCGGTGCGGCCGTCGCCATGGTCAGCGGCGGGCGGCCGAACGGCGCCGACCGTCCGGGCCCGGTATCTCGAGGAACGGTAGGCTCGACCGGACGAAGTCGGCCGCTTCGCGGCACGCCTCGTCGAGCGCGCGGTCGCGGTCGAGGCCGGCGCGGCGGAAACGGCATTCCCAGATGGTCAGCACCCGCCATCCGAGGCTCCGCAGCCGGGACACGGCGCGGGCGTCCCGCTCCGCGTTGCGTTCCAGTTTCTCCTTCCACCAGTCGCGGCGGGTGTCCGGGATCGAAGACAACTCGCAGCCGTGGAGATGCCAGAAGCACCCGTGGACGAAGACGGCGGAGCGATGCTTCGGGAACACGAAGTCGGGCGTGCCCGGAAGGTCCCGGCGGTGCAGCCGGTAGCGCAGTCCTTGGGCGAACAGGCGCTTTCGCACCGCGACCTCGATCCGGGAATTGCGCGACCGCACCGCGGACATCATCCGACTTCTGGTCCGCGCATCCACGGTGTCCGTCACGACTGCTCCCGCACTGCTTTCGAAAGGTTGTCCCCCGGCGGGCTGCCGGGGGAAGCGGTCCGTCGTTCCCGACACGAACGACGAACGGCAGGTCAGCAACCAATCGTAGCGGAAGGCCGGGGCCGGATAGCGCAGGCCGGGCGGCGGCGCCGCCGGGCGCCGCTCGGCCCGCCGCCGTCGGATGCGGGGATCGCGCCGCCGAAGAAGCCCCGGGGCGGAAGCCGCGGAAGGCGGGCGCGACGCCGCCCCGAGTCCGAGGCGCCGGTCGCCGCCCCTTGCCTCCGGTTCGGTATCGTTCGGCCCGCCGTCGCCGAACGGCCCACCCTGAAACCATTGCTCATCCGCTCGCCCCTCGGGCGCTCGCTCGCCTCGCCACGGAGCCTCTCCGGCGCATCCACGCGACGGAGCGCCGGATCACCCCCCGGAGCGGTTCGCTCTCTGACCGCATGAGCCGCGAGACCACCGACCCCGCCGTCCGCAGCGCCGCCTTCGCGTGGCTCAGGCAGCAAGCGGAACGACGAGGACAGCCGATCTTCGACTTCCGGGAACTCGAGCGCGGCTTCGAGGTCGGCGGTGAGAAGTTGACGCTGGTCAGCGTGCAGGGGATCTGGACGCCGAAACTCTGCGCCGTACCCATCTCGGTGCGCACCGCCGCGCCGCGTCGGAACGCATCCCGCCCCTACGAGGACACTTTCTCCGAAGGACTCGCCTCCTACAAGTACTTCGGTACCGATCCAAACCATCTCGACAACACGCGTCTTCGCCAAGCCATGCGACAGAGGGTGCCGCTGGTTTACTTCCTCGGCGTCGTCGGGAGCAGGTACCTGGCGGCGTGGCCGGTCTTCGTCGTTCACGACGATCCCGAGAACCACGAATTCCGGCTCCGCATCCACGAATCGCTGCCGGCGGCGCAGGAAACGCCGTGGCTCTCGCCCGACCGGCCCGACTCGACCACGGAAGACGAGGTCAGCGAAACCCTCTTCCGGGAGCGGGTTCTCGACGCGTATCGGACGCAGTGCGCCGTGTGCCGCCTGCAGGTGCGGGGCCTGCTCGGCGCCGCCCGCATCTGGCCGCGCAGCGATGGCGGCCAGCCGCTCGTCGACAACGGCATGGCACTCTGCGAACTCCACCGCGCGGCGTTCGACCGGATGTTCCTCGGCATTCGACCGGACTTCACCGTGGAAGTGCGGCGGGAGGTTCTCGATCACCCGGACGACTCGCCGGTGCGCCGAGGGCTGCTGGACATCCACGGCTCGAAGATCGCCGTTCCGCGTCGGGAGAACGACCGCCCGGATCCCCTCCTGCTGGCCATGCGGCTCGAGCGGTTCCGGCAGGCGCCGCTCCACCTCTGACCACTCCCACGGCGGCTATCGTTCTCTCCCACCCGGCTACACCCCGAGGCAGAGTCCACACATGAATCCCACGCAACAGACCACGCCGCCGATCGTCTGGGACGGCTCTACCTTCCACATCAACCTGAAGGCCGCGAACATCGAGGCGAAGTGGACGCCGGATGTCACCTTCGTCATCCGGGTCCGCGAAGTCGGCAAGGAATGGAGCGTCGGCTTCGAGACGCCGCTCACCGGCTGCAGCCTGAACGGCCTCGCCCCGGACACCGACTACGAGATGGAAGTGCGGACGAAGCAGGGCTCGAAACTGGGTTCGCCCACGAAGGTCCGCATCCGCCCCGACTCGAGCGGCGTGTTCACGCAGGACATCGCCCCGGAGCGCACCCAGTAGCGGATCACACGCCGCCGCGCCGCCGGGCAAGACGCCCGGCGTCAACTCACATTGAAGCGGACGACGAGGACATCGCCGTCCTGGACCGGGTAGTCCTTTCCTTCCAGCCGCAACGCGCCGGCGCGGCGGCAGGCGTCCCAGGAACCGTGTTCCACCAGCGTGTCGTAGTGGACGACTTCGGCGCGGATGAAGCCGCGCTCCATATCGGAATGGATGGTTCCGGCGGCTTCCTGCGCCCGCGTGTTGCGGCGGATGAGCCAGGCGCGGGACTCGGTGTCGCCGGCGGTGTAGAAGACGACGCGGTCCATCAACTCGAAGATGGCGCGCACCACGCGGTCGGCGGCGCCGGATTCGACGCCGAGGTCGGCGCGGAAGGCAGCGGCGTCCGCCTCCGGGAGTTCGGCGATCTCGGATTCGATGCCGGCGGATACCACCGCGAGGCGGGTCTCCGAACCGGCGGCCGACTCGGCCAGCGCGGCGAGCGCCGGGGACGACGCTCCCTCGCCGGCGGCGTCTTCGCCCACATTGGCGACGATCAACTGGGGTTTGGCGCTCAGCAGGCCATAGCCGGCGAGCCGCTTCCGTTCCGCGACACTCAGCGCGTCGCGGAGCGGGCGCTCCTCCTCGACGAGGCCGCGGGCGCGGTCGAGCAGGTCGCGTTCGCCGCGCACCGCTTCCGGTTTGCCGCGGGCGCGGTCGGCGTCGAGGCGGGTGATGCGCTTTTCCAGCACCGAGAGGTCGGCGAGCAGCAACTCCAGGTCCAGGTTCGCCGCGTCCCGCGCCGGGTCCACGGTTTCGAGCGGCGCGGGAACCGCCGGGTCGTCGAACGCGCGAACCACATGGACGACCGCGTCCACATCGCGCACCGCCGCGAGGTTCTCCGTCTGCCCCCCGGCGCCGCGCCGGAGCGCGGGGAGCAGTACGACCTCCACGGTCGCCGGAGTCGTCTTGCGGGATTCGTGGAGCCGCGTCAGCGTTTCGAGGTGTTCGTCGGGCACGGCCAGCACGCCGCGCTTCGCCTCCTGCGCGTACCCGCCGGGGGCGATCCGCGTGAGGAGCGAGAACAGCGTCTTCTTCCCGGAGGCGGGAAACCCGACGATCCCGGCGCGCATGGGAAGGCGTCGCCCGTTACGACCTTTGTTCGACGGTACTCACGAGCCTGTGAGAGGCACAGCCTGGGAGCACATCCCCCGCAACGGATCTAAACGGCGGTCGCAGAGATCAGACGCCCGCCGCAGGGAATCGTGCGTACTTTGTTTTTGCGACCTCGGAAGACTACCCGCTCGTGTTTGAGTGCGGCTCTACGACGTCTACCGAGTGCCCGACCTCCGTACGCCAACACTGGCCGCATCTGGACCGACATGTCACGAGGCAACCAGCGATCTGCTGCGCAAGCTCCCCCTTGCAGCTGTAGCACGGCATGTGAAATGTCAAAGGTCTGACCCTTCAGTTCAAGCGGCGAAATCCAGCCCGAGACACCACCCCCGACCGCAACGACATAGTCACAGTGCGGGCCCGGTGGGAGGCCCACGCTCGGGTGATCCAAATCGATCACGACATACCGGTCCATGATGCGACTCAGGGAGACGGTGCAACGTACCTTCTTGCATCGTCTCACCTGTGGCTCCGTACCGACCGCAGTCGCCACTGTGGCGGCTACACCGCTCATTCTTGCGCTTCTTGGTAACGGTTGTAGATCTCAGCGCTCTCGTTGTAGAGAACCTCGCTCACTGCGTCGAAGCCGGTGGGATACTCACCCGTTTCCCGGTCCAACCCGATCTCATCAACTACCGAACCTCGTGGCCTGCGGCTTTCCCGAAACAACCAAACCCCTACATCCGTCGAGGGCAGAGCGAACTGCGAACTCGACATTCCCTCCCGGTGCTCGTCCGGGAGCGACGAGATTTGCACCAAGTTCCCGATCTGGTAAAGCAGCCACTCACTGTGCGTAGTAATGACCACACGGACGCCGCGCTGGACTACACGGACGAGCTCCCGGGCCAAGGCAGTCTGATTCGCGGGATGCAGATGCGCCTCTGGCTCCTCGATGATCAAGACGTCCCCTCGACGAACTCTATAGCGAAGGTACAGAACGACCGGCGCAAGTTCGGACACCATGGAAGAAGCGCGAATCAATGGAAGATCGTCGGTCTTCCACTCGTCAGGCCGATAAGTGAAAGTCGGATAGCCGACCTCGTTCTTCGTGACGCGAACGCTCCCCCGCAGAATGCGCTCGATGCTAGTGCCGAGATCGTGTCCCTTCGGCACCTGCCGATGTGTCCCGATGTCTATCAGTTGACTCAGGAAATCAGCCAACACACCGGACAACATGGGCGTGTCCCGAGGTCCTGGTCGGAGCCCAGCGGAAGCTGCACTCTGTATGAGCGTGTTGACGACGACCTGATGGCCGTGCATTACGCCGGTTCTGTCTGCCGGGAGATAGTCGGCGTGGCGGAGGGCCGGACGGAAACTAGCAGCGAAGACCGCGTTGGAGATTTCGTGAAACAGGAACTGATACTCCTCCCGCATACGACCACGTCCGAGATACGCTCTCCATCGATCCGCGCTCTCCGACAGCGGTGCCTCGGCTGTCAAGTTCGACAAAGTTGCGGTGGGTTTCCCGCTTGGCCCTCGGCGACCAAAGTCAAAGTGCAATACCGACTCCTGCGCGTGCTGTCGTGCGCGAACGACAATGCTCGATCGCAGGGCAGAACTGCTCTCACGAACGAGGTCCGGCAGGCCATCCACACCGAAACACCGGTGGATCTCGGCTGCGACCGTGCGTCGGACTCGCGGCCCATAACCCGTTCGTATCGCTGTGTCGATTTCTTCGGGGAGAGGCGTAGACGCGGCTCCTGCACTCAGCCAAGCCGTCAGTGCCTTTCCGACAGGCTCCGAGACGGCCGCGGGTGCACTCAGTCTCTCGGGAAACCACAAATAGTCTCCGTGTCGGCGAGGGGGGGCGGAGAAGAGACTCCGATGTAGGGCATAGAGCAGGATGGCGAGGTAGGACTTCCCCGTGTTGCTCGGCCCCACGAACACCGTGAGTGGGCGCAGCGCGACGGACGCCGTCACGATCGGACCGAAGTTGGCAACCTCCAGAGAATAGGCACCGTTGGCGTTGGCTGCGCGTTTCGGTTTGGTCATCTTGCTGTCTGCCGGGAAGGCCGATCTAGGGCTGCCGGACGATGGATCGTACACCGACGGATGCCCCCGATGTAGCCGCCTGTGCGGTCCCTGCCGGAGTCGCAGGTGCCCGAAGTCCGGGCGAAGACAACACTTGACTGGCCGGATGACCATCCAAGATGCAGTAGCGCAGCTGGCTGTATCGGCAGCCGCCGAAGACCGCGAACGAGGCTGACCCGGCACCGGTCCTGGCCATCTCGCACGCTACCACGCGCCCAGCAGGCCCCCGGGCGGTCAGTCGGAGGAACGGAGAGCGAGGAACAGCAGGCCGGCGATGGCGGACCCCGGTCGGGATCAACCGTCTCTCGACGCCGGCGATGTCGGCGCGGAGGTCGGCCCGCGCCCCGGCCGGGGCGGCGTGGAGGTCGGCCTTCGTGACCGGATCGGATCGGGAATTCACGATCGCCGCCGCGATGGCCTCGGCCGCCGGCGACTCGAGTCCCGCCGCCTCGAGGCGCCGAACCGCGGCGCGCGGGTCGAACGGGTGGGCCATGAGGTGAACCAAGAGTAGCCGCGACACGGCCTCCCGCAGCGTCCGTCGAGCGACGCCCGGCGGGCCGCCCTCGCCCCGGCCCCGACGCTCCCGGTCGGTTGGCGGTGGTAATTAGTGGAAAAAAGTGGTAAAACAAGTTCGGCGCACCCCGTCCCGACCGCCCAACCGCCGCCGGCAGCGGCCCCTCCGCTGCCCGGCGACCGCCCGGGCGGCCCGGCTGCCGCGCGCCCCTCCCCCCACTCCCCCACCGATCAGAGACCCCCATGTTCCGCGGCAACCACCCCGCCACCGTGGACGGGAAGGGGAGGCTCAAGGTGCCGGCGGCCTTCCTCGGGCGGCTGCGCGAGGAGCACGGCGGGCGGCTGTTCGTCACCAGCCCGGACGGGCGGAGCGTGTGGATCTACCCGATGGCCCACTGGGAGAAGGTCGAGGCCGACCTCCGCGAGAAGGGCGTCTGGGCCCGGTTCTCCCGGCAGGTCAACTACTACGGCCAGGAACTCGAACTCGACCCGCAAGGGCGCGTCCTCCTCCCGAAGCACCTGCGGGCCAAGGCCGGCACCGCCGGGAAGGTGGATGTGATCGGCCGCGGCCGGTTCCTCGAGGCTTGGGACCACGAGACCCTCATCGCCCAACTCGAGGGCGATCCGCTGGACGAGGACGACCAGGAAGCCCTCGCCGAGGCGGGGAACTGACCGCCACGCCCGAGGCGCGCCCCCTCGCCATGTCCGTTCTCACCGGCGTTCCGGCCCCGGCCCGCGCCGTCCCGCCGCCCGCCCCCGTCCTGTTGAACGCCGCCGCCTTCGGCGCCGCCGGACAGCGGGCATCCCGAACGCCCCGAACGCCCCGAACACCCCGTCCGACGACGGCGCCCGCCCCGGCCCACGAGCCGGTGATGGTCGCCCGCGTCCTCCACCACCTCGCCCCGAGGCCCGGCGGGAGATACCTCGACGCCACCTTCGGGCGGGGCGGGCACTCGCGGGCCATCCTCGAAGCCGCGGCCGGGCGCGCCGGCCACGCCGACCACCCGCCAGCCGCGCTTCTCGCCCTCGACCGGGACCCGGCGGCCGAACCCGCCGCCGCCGAAATCGCCGCCGGACACCCCGGCTTCCGCTTCCTCCGCCGGGACTTCGCGGAACTCGACGCCGCACTCGACGAAGCCGCCGCCGGCGCCCCCGACGGCCCCGGCCTCGACGGCATCCTCTTCGACCTCGGCGTCTCCAGCCCGCAACTCGACGCCCCCGCGCCCGGAGACCCCGGAGCCCCCGGCCGCGGCTTCTCCTTCCTCCGGGACGAGCCGCTGGACATGCGGTTCGACCCGGGCGGCGGCGACGAGACCGCCGCCGAACTCCTCGACCGCCTCGAGGAGCCGGAGATCGCCGACCTCCTCTTCGCCGCCGGCGAGCGCCGCTCCCGCGCCATCGCCCGGAAGATCGCCGCGCGCCGGCCCCTCCGCACCACCGGCGACCTCCGCGCCGCAGTCATCGCCGCCGTCGGCCCCAGGCGCGCCCGCCTCGACCCGGCGACCCGAACCTTCCTCGCCGTCCGCCGCGCCGTGAACCGCGAGGCCGAGGCGCTCGACAAAGCGCTCGACAAGGCCCCCGCCCTCCTCGCCCCCGGCGGCGCGCTGGTCGTCCTCTCCTACCACTCGGACGAGGACCGCCCGGTGAAGCGCCGCTTCCGCGAACTCGCCGCGGCCGGCGGCTTCACCGTGGAGACCCGCCGCCCGGAACGCCCCGACGAGGACGAAGCCGCGAGGAACCGCCGGGCGAGAAGCGCCCGCCTCCGCGCCCTCCGCCGCCACGCCCCGACCCCGGCCCGACAGACACCGGCCCGACAGGACCGCCCGACACCGGACCGCCCGACCGAGCGATGAACGCCGAGCACTTCCAACTCGACTACCGGCCGGGCAACCGCTGGCTCCGGCGGAAGATCGACCCCGCCCGCTACCGCCGCCTGCTGAAGCACTGCGCCGCGGCGGTGCTGGTCCTGCTCGCGCTGGTCGCCGCCGCCTGGCCGCGCCTCGAAGCCGTCCGCCTCGGCTACCGGGTCGAGGAACTCCGCCACGAGAAGGAGGAGTTGGAGAAGGCCGTCCTCCGCCTCCGCGCCGACCTCGGCGCGATCACCGAACCCGGCCGGCTGGAGCGCGCCGCCCGCGAGCGCTTCGGCCTCACCGCCCCCGCCGAGTTCGCGCGCGTCGTCCTGCCCGCCGAGGCGGCCCCGCCCGCCGGCGCGACGGAGAGGCCGCGATGACCGAGCGCCCGACCGACGCCCTCCGCCCGCTCGACCCGGCGAACGCCCCGACCGGGAACACCCCGACCGGGAAGCCCCCGACCGGCGGGACCCCGACGGGCAAGACCCCGCCCGCCGCCGCCGGCGCGCGCCCCGACGCCGCCGCCCCCCCGAGCCTCTTCCCCGGCGTCCGCGCCCCCACCAAGCCCCGGCGCAAGGCCCGCCGCCGCCGCACCGACCGGGAAGCCCCCGGCGACCGCGCCCCCGCCGCCACCGCCAAGCGCCGCAAACAGCGCCGCGCCGCCGCCCCCCGCCCCGAGCCCGCCCGGTTCCCGCCCCCCCCGAACAAACCCGACCCGGCCGCCGCCGCCCGCGCGGCGCAGACCCGCCGCCGCATCATGGTCGGCGTCGGCCTCCTCGCGGTCTGGGGCGCAGTCATCGGCGGCCGACTGGTCCAGACCCAGGTCTTCCACCACGACCAGATGCTGGCGCAGGCGGCCAACCAGCACCACCACCGCCTCACCATCCCGCCCTTCCGGGGCGCGATCTCCGACCGCAACGGCCGCCCGCTGGCGCTCACCGTCGCCGCGGAGTCGGTGTACGCCGAGCCGCCCAACTACCGCGGCGCCGACCTCCGCGCCGCCGCCGCCGCGCTCGCCGCCTGCCTCGACCGCGCCCCGGCGCACATCGAACGCCGCCTGCGCCGCCCCTCGGAGTTCTCCTGGCTCCGCCGCAAGGCCTCCCGCGAGCAGGCCGCCTGCGCCCGGGAGAGCGGCCACCCCGTCGGCGTCATCGAGGAGTACGACCGCGCCTACCCCGGCGGCGCGCTCGCCGCCCACCTCGTCGGCTATGTCGGGGTGGACGGGAACGGGCTCGGCGGGATCGAGCACGCGCTCGACGGGCGGATCCGGGGCGAACCCGGCCGCCGCACCGTCTGGACCGACGGCCGCCGCACGGGGCGCCGCAGCCGGGTGGACGAAGCGCCCCGCCCCGGCGCCGATGTCCGGCTCACGGTGGACCTCCGGGCGCAGGCCATCGCCGAGGACGAACTCGCCCGGGGGGTCGAGGAGACCGGCGCCCGGGGCGGCGTGGCGATCCTGCTCGAAAGCGCCACCGGGGAGGTCCTGGCGCTCGCCGGGCTCCCCGCCTTCGACCCGAACCGCTACGGGGCGTTCCCCCGCGCGGCGCTGCGGAACCAGGCGTTCACCGACCCCTACGAGCCGGGCTCGGTGTTCAAGGTCGTCACCGCGGCGGCGGCCCTCGAGGAGGGGGTCACCTACGAGGAAGAGCCGTTCGACACCCACGGCGGGCGGTACGCCGTCGGGAACCGGGTCGTCCGCGACTGGCAGCCGCTCGGCCCGCTGACCTTCGCCGGGGTCATCCGCCGGTCCTCGAACATCGGGACGCTGCAGGTGGCGGCGCGGCTGGGTTCGCGCCGGATGCTGCGCTACATCCGGGCGTTCGGGTTCGGGGCGCCCACCGGGATCGGCGGCCCCGGGGAGAGCCGGGGGATCGTCCCCGCCGCCGGGCGGTGGCGGCCGATCCGGCTGGCGACGGTCTCCTTCGGGCAGGGGATCGCGGTGACCCCGGCGCAGATGGCGCAGGCGGTGAATGTGATCGCCTCCGGCGGCGTCCGGATCCCGCTGCGGCTCACCCGCGAAGTGGGCGGCGAGCCGGCGGCCTTCGCCCGCGGCGAGCGGGTGGTCTCGGAGGCGACGGCCGCCCGGATGCGGCGGCTGCTCGCCGGGGTGGTGAGCGACGGCACCGGGCGGAGCGCCGGGGTCGCCGGGTTCGAGGTCGCCGGGAAGACCGGGACCGCGCAGAAGGCGGTTCCCGGCGGCTACTCGGAGACCGACTACATCGCCTCGTTCGCCGGGTTCGCCCCGGCGGAGCGCCCGCTGTTCACCGCGGTGGTGCTGCTCGACACCAGCCAGCCGAACCACAGCGGGGCGAACGCGGCGCGGGTGTTCGGGCGGATCGCCGCCCGGATGCTCCGGCGGTACCGGAAGGCGCCGGCGGAGACGCCGACGCTGGTCGCCCGCGCCGCCCCGGCGAACCCCGCAGGCCTCTTCGCGCCGGTCGGGGAGGGCGCCGCAACCCCGTGGCCGCTCCGCCCGGCGCGGGGCGGCGGCTACCGGAACATCGGGTACGCCGGCGCCGCCGCGCCGCTCTCCTCCCGGGAGGCGGTCGCCGCCGCCCTGCGCCGGCCTCCGGGCGGCTTCTCCGAGCCGGGCAGCCTCGGCGAGCCGGGCGGCGAAGACCCCGCCCCGCCGGCGGAGCGGCCGCGCCCCTCCCCCACCCGCGTGGCCGACGCCGACCGGTCCGCCCCCCGCGCCGACCCGCCGGCGACCGAGAACCTCGCTCCCGCCGACTCGGCCCCCCCGGCGCCCGCGCCCGTCCCCCCGCCGCCGGCGGGCGACTCCCTCACCGCGCCGCCGACGAGCGGGGCGGAACCCTCTCCGGAAACACCCGGCGGCGAAGCGCCGCCGCCCTCGCCCCCGGCGGGGCGGAGGGGCCCCGCATGACACCGGCCCCCGCCGCCGCGCCGAAGAGCGCCGGGCGCGACCGGCGCGGGGCGACCGCCCGGCCCACCCTCCGCCGGATCCTCGCCCAGGCGCTCCCCGCCGCCCCCGAACCGGAGTTCGGGAAGGGCGCGGAGCGGGCGGTCATCACCGGCGTCGCCTCCGACTCCCGCCGGGTGAAGGCCGGGGACCTCTTCATCGCCCTCCGGGGCGCGTTCCACGACGGCCACGACCACCTCGCGCAGGCGGAAGCCCGGGGCGCGGCGGCGGCGCTGGTCGAGACCGCCCCGAAGGACGCCCCCCTCCCCTGGGCGCGCGTCCCGGACACCCGGAAGGCCGCCGGCCCGGTGGCCGACGCGGCGTACCGCTCCCCGAGCGAACGCCTCCGCCTGGTGGGCGTCACCGGCACCAACGGCAAGACCACCGTCGCCTGGCTGCTCGACCAGGCGTTCCGCCGCCGGGAGGGCGCCGGCCTGCTCGCCGGGACGCTGGGGCACCGGTTCTCCGCCGGCGGGCGGCAGAGCCGGCTCACCGAACCCCGGCTCACCACCTGGGAGGCCCCGGCCCTCACCGCCTTCCTCGCCCGGGCGGAACACGCCGGCTGCACCTTCGGCGCGGTGGAGTGCTCGTCGCACGGGCTGGCGCTCGACCGGCTCTCCGCCACCCGGTTCGAGGCCGCGGTGTTCACCAACCTGACCCCCGACCACGGGGACTTCCACCCCGACTTCGAGCACTACTACCGGGCGAAGGCCCGGCTGTTCACCGACCTCCTCCGCCCGCAGGGGACGGCCGTGATCTCGCTCGACGACGCGCGGGGGCGGCGGCTCGCCGGCGAACTCCGGGCGGCGCGGGGGGATGTCCGCGTCCTGACCTACGGCGCGAACGAGGAGGCGGAAGTCCGGATCACCGAGACGCATTCCGACCTCGAGGGCACCCGGCTGCTCCTCTCCACGCCGGAGGGGTCGCTCGGCATCTCCAGCCGGCTGGTCGGCGGGTTCAACACCGAGAACCTGACGGCGGCCTGGGCGGCGCTGACCGCGCTCGGCGTCCCCGGGAAGGACGCCGCCGACCTGCTGGGCCGGGCGCAGCCGCCGCCGGGGCGGATGGAGCGGGCGCTCCCGCGGGGGCTCGACGACCCGGAGGCGCCGGTGGCGCTGGTGGACTACGCCCACACCCCGGACGCGCTGGAGCGGGCGCTCGCCGCCTGCCGGGAGATCGCCGGCCGACGGCCGCTCACCGTGGTCTTCGGCTGCGGCGGCGAGCGCGACCGGGTGAAGCGCTACCTGATGGGGGAGGTGGCGGCGCGGCTGGCCGACCGGGTGGTGCTGACCTCGGACAACCCGCGCACCGAGGACCCGAACGACATCATCGAGGACATCCGCCGGGGCGCCGACCAGCCGGACGCCGAGCGGTCGCCGTCGCTCACCATCGCGCCGCTGCGGCGCGAGGCCATCGGGCGGGCGATCCGGGCGGCGGCGCCCGGCGAGGTGGTGCTCATCGCCGGCCGGGGCCACGAGACCCACCAGCAGATCGGCGGGAAGCGGCGCGCCTTCTCCGACCGCAAGGCGGCGGAGGAAGCGCTCCGCAACCGCGCCGCCGGGCCGGGGTGGCAGGGCGCGTGAGGAGGTCCCCGTGCGCCTGAGCGCCGGCGAAGCGGCGGCGGCCATGGCCGGACGGGTCCGGCCCCCGGCGCCGGCCGAGCCGCGGGAGATCACCGGCGTTTCCATCGACAGCCGCCGAATCGCCGCCGGGGACCTCTTCTTCGCCGTCCGGGGGCCGAACCGGGACGGCCACGCCTTCGTCGCCGACGCGCTGGCGCGGGGCGCCGCCGGGGCCGTCGTCGCCGGGGGCGCCCCCCCGATTGGCGAAACCGCCCCCGGCGCGTTCCTCATCGAAGTGGACGACCCCACGACCGCGCTCGGCGCCCTCGCCCGAAGCCGGCGCCTCGCGAGCCGCGCGGAGATCGCCGCGATCACCGGCAGCGTGGGCAAGACCACGGCGAAGGAAGCCGCCGCCGCCGCCATCGGCGCGACCCGGCGGGTCTTCCGCTCGCCGGGCAACCTGAACAACCAGTGGGGCCTGCCGCTCTCGCTGCTCGCCGCCGCCGGGGACGAGGAAGTCGGCGTGGTCGAACTCGGCATGTCCGCGCCCGGCGAGATCCGGACGCTGACCGAAATCGCCGTCCCCGACGCCGCCGTGGTGACCGCCGTCGCCGAGGCCCACCTCGAGAACTTCGCCTCCCTCGAGGAGATCGCCGCCGCGAAGGGCGAGATCTACGAAGCGCTCCCGGAGGGCGCGACCGCGGTGGTGAACGCCGACGACCCGCGGGCCGCCGGCGAGGCCCGGCGGTTCGCCGGGAAGCGGGTCTCCTACGGGTTCTCCGACGGCGCCGAGGTGCGCGCCTCGGACTTCCGGGCGGAGGCGGACGGGGGGATCGCCTTCCGGGTGGGCGCCTTCGGCGGGGCGCCGGAGACCGTCCGCTGCGGGCTGACCGGACGCCACAACGCCCTGAATGTCCTCGCCGGGCTGACCCTCGCGCTGGTCCTCTCCGTCCCGCTGCCGGCGGCGGCCGCCGGGGTCCGCCCGCTCTCCCCGCTCCCCGGCCGGGGCGAGCGGCGGCCGCTCCCGGGCGGCGCGGTCGCCTTGGACGAGACCTACAACTCCAGCCCGGCGGCGCTCCGCGCGGTCATCGCCGCCCTCGCGGAGACCCCGGCGGGGACCGCGAGCCCCCGTCGAATACCCCTCCGGATTCTCGTCGCCGGGGACATGCTCGAACTCGGCGACCGCGCCGAGCCGCTCCACGCCGAGTGCGGCCGCCTCGCCGCCGAAGCCGGACTCGACCTCGTCGTCGGCGTCGGCCCCCTCGGCGCCCGCCTCGCGGAGGCGGCGCGGGCGGCCGGCGCGAAGTCCGCCGCCGCCGTCGAGGACCCCGAACAGGCCGCCGACCTGCTCGCCGGCCGCCTCGGCCCCGGCGACCTGGTGGCCTTCAAGGCGTCCCGCGCCGTCGGCCTCGAACGCGCCGTCGCCCTTCTCGCCGGGGACGCCCCGGCCGACCGGAACCGGGAAGGCCCCTAGAGATGCTCGGAGAACTCCTGGAGTCGCTCGCGGAACTCCACCCGGTGTTCGGGGTGTTCCGGTATGTGACCGTGCGCACCGCCGCCGCCGCGGTAACCGCCATCGCGCTCTCGCTGGGCCTCGGGCGGGTCCTCATCGGCTGGCTCACCCGGCTGCGGGTGGGCGAGAACATCCGCGCCGACGGCCCGGCCCACCACCGGGACAAGGCCGGGACGCCCACGATGGGCGGCGTCCTCATCGTCACCTCGGTGACCCTCTCCACCGTCCTCTGGGCCGACCCGGCGAACCCGCTGGTCTGGGTGGCGGCGCTGACCGTCCTCGGCTTCGCCGGGCTGGGCTTCGCCGACGACTACCGGAAACTCCGCCGGGGCCGGGGCATCTCCATCCCGGTCAAGTTCGGGGCGCAGGTGGGGCTGGCGCTCGGCGCCTCCGGCTTCCTCCTCTGGTACTCCGCCTCCGGCGCGTTCACCACCCGGGTCATCGTCCCGTTCATCAAGGAGTTCCAGCCGGAACTCGGCTGGCTGCTGCTCCCCTGGGTGGTGCTGGTGATCGTGGGCTCGTCGAACGCGGTGAACCTGACCGACGGGCTCGACGGGCTGGCGTCGGGGTCGGTGCTGGTCGCCGCCGGCGCGTTCACCGTCCTGACCTACCTCTCCGGGCACGCCGAGTTCTCCGAGTACCTGGACATCCTGTTCGTCCCGGGGGCCTCGGAACTCACCATCTTCGGGGCGGCGCTCTCCGGGGCGGCGCTGGGGTTCCTCTGGTTCAACGCCCACCCGGCGCAGGTGTTCATGGGCGATGTGGGCTCGCTGGCGCTCGGCGCCGGCATCGGGATGCAGGCGATCCTGATCCGGCAGGAGATCCTGCTGGCGCTGGTGGGCGGGGTCTTCGTGCTGGAGGCGGTCTCGGTGATCGTGCAGTCCGGCTACTTCAAGTTGACCGGGCGCCGGGTCTTCCGCATGGCGCCGCTCCACCACCACTTCGAACTCGGCGGCTGGACCGAGACGCAGGTGACCGTCCGGTTCTGGATCCTGGCGGTGCTCTGCGCGCTCGCCACCCTGACCACGCTGAAGATCCGATGAGCGATGGGCGCGTCCCTTTCGCGGCGGGTCCCCGGGCGGACGGCGCTGGCGCTGGGCCTCGGCGTTTCGGGGACGGCGGCGGCGCGGTGCCTCGCGGCCCTGGGCCGGGAGGTGACCGCGGCGGACGCCCGCCCGGAGTCCGAAGTCGCGGCGGCCGCGGCGGCGCTCCGGGAGGTCGGGGTCTCGGTTCGCTGCGGAGGCCATCCGCCGGAGTTGCTCGAGGGCTGCGACCTGGTGGTCGCTTCGCCGGGGATCCCCCCCTCCACGCCGATCCTCGCGGCGGCGCGCTCCGCCGGGATCCCGGTGTTCTCCGAACTCGAACTCGGCTTCCGGGCGCTCGGCGAACCCGCGGAGCGGCTCGTCGCGGTTACCGGGACGAAGGGGAAGTCCTCGGTGGTCACGCTGCTCGCCGACATCCTGCGGCGGAGCGGCCGGCCGGCGGAAGGGGCCGGGAACCTGGGGGCGCCGCTCTGTTCGTTCTTCGGGGCCTCCCCGGTCTCCGGGGCGGAGCCGCTGCTGGTCGTCGAGGCCTCCTCGTTCATGCTGGCCGGGACTTCCCGGTTCCGGGCGGGGACTTCGGTGCTGCTCGCGGTCACCGAAGACCACCTGGACTGGCACCCCGACCTCGACCACTACCGGGCCTCGAAGGCCCGGCTCTTCGAGAACCTGCGGCCAGGCGACCGGATCGCGGCCGACGCGGGGGACCCGGTGGCCGCTGAACTCGCCCTCGCCGCCGCCGCCCGAACGGGGGCCGACTACCTGCCCTTCGGCGGCCGGCCGGGCGGCCGGGACGACGAAGTGCTCCTGACCGGAGACGGCCCCGCCGGGCGGATCGAACGCCGGACCGGGGGCGAACGGACGGTCCTCGCGGACGCCGCCCGCCTCCGCCTCCCCGGCGGGCACCAGCGGCGCAACCTGGCCGCCGCGGCCGCCGCGGCGAGCCTCTTCGGCGTCGAGCGCCCGGCCATCGAAGCCGCCGCCGCCGCCTTCGCCGGGATGCCGCACGCCCTCGAGGAACTCCCGGCCGCCGCCGGGGTCCGCTTCGTGAACGACTCCCGGGCGACGAACCCGGCGGCCACCCGCGCCGCGCTCGCCGCCCTGGCCGAAGCCGACCCGCCGCCGGAGGTCCACCTGATCCTCGGCGGCATCCTCAAGGCCGGCCGCTTCGCCGACCTCGAACCCTCCCTCGCCGGCGTCCGGACGATCCAGGCGATCGGCGAGAGCCGCGAGCGCGCCGCCGCCGAAATCACTTCGGTCCCGGTCTCCCTCCGGGACAGCCTCGACGACGCGGTCGCCGCCGCCTTCGCCGCCGCCGGGATGGGCGCCGCCGGGAGGGACGCCGCCGCCGGGCCGCCCCCGGTCGTCCTCCTCTCCCCGGCCTGCTCCTCCTTCGACCAGTTCGAGAGTTACCGCGCCCGCGGCGAGCGGTTCCGGGAAGCCGCGGCCCGCCTCCGGGAAGGGGGCCCCCGGTGAAGGCCCGGCGGATGGCGCCCGACGCGCTGCTCTTCGCCGGGACGCTGGCGCTGCTCCTCTTCGGGCTGGTGATGCTCTACAGCGCCTCCGCCATCGTCGCCGACGCCAACGCCCGCAGCCCCTTCTTCTTCCTCTCCCGGCAGGCGGTCTGGGCGGCGCTCGGCTTCGCCGCGATGATGGTCCTCGCCCGGGTGGACTACCGGGTGCTGAACCGGCCCCCGGTGGCCTGGTGCGTCCTCGGCGCGGCGCTCCTCGCCCTCACCGCGGCGCTGCTGTCGCCGCCGATCGCCGGGACGCACCGCTGGGTCCGCCTCTTCGGCTTCGCCTTCCAGCCCTCGGAGCCGGCGAAACTCGCCCTCTCGGTGGCGCTCGCCCACCTGATGGCCACCCGCGCCCCGGACACCCTCCGCGGGCTGGCGCTGCCGCTCGGGGTAACCGCCCTGCTCGCGGGGCTGATCTTCAGCCAGCCGGACCTGGGGACGGCGACCTTCCTGACCCTGATCGGGGCGGCGATGCTCTTCGTCGGCGGCGCCCGGTTCCTCCACCTCGGCGCGCTCGCCGCCGCCGGCGCCCCGCTCTTCGCCGCCGCGGTCCTCACCGCCGAGTACCGGCTGGCGCGGGTCCTCACCTTCCTCGACCCCTTCGGCGACCCGCTGGGCGACGGCTTCCAGTTGAGCCAGTCGCTGATCGCGCTGGGCGCCGGCGGCGTCTCCGGCGTCGGGTTCAGCGCCGGCCGCCAGAAACTGCTCTACCTGCCGGAGCCCCACTCCGACTTCATCTTCTCGGTGATCGGCGAGGAACTGGGGCTGGTGGGCGCGGCGGCGGTGCTCGCCGGGTTCTTCCTGTTCGCGGTGCGGGGCCTCCTCGTTTCCTCGCGGGCCGCCGACCGCTTCGGGATGCTGCTGGGCGTCGGCGCGACGCTCACCATCAGCGCCCAGGCCTTCCTGAACATCAGCGTGGCCATCGGGCTGGTCCCGACGACCGGGCTGCCGCTCCCCTTCGTCTCCGCCGGAGGCAGTTCGCTGCTCACCACCATGATGGCGGCGGGCCTGCTGCTCTCCGTCTCCCAGCGCGCCCCGTGACCGTCGAGCGCAACGGCGCCGCCCCGCCGCGGCTCCTCGTCGCCGCCTCCGGCAGCGGCGGGCACATCTACCCGGGGCTGGCCGTCGCCCGCGCCTTCGCCGAACTCCCCGCCGACCCGGACGGCGGCGCCGGAAGACCGGTCGTCCGCTTCCTCGGCGACCCCCGCGGCCTCGAAACCCGGCTGGTCCCGGCGCACGGCTTCTCGCTCGACCTGGTGGAGACCCCGCCCATCCGGGGGCGGTCGCCGGTCGGCCTCGCCCTCGCCGCCGCCAAGTTGCCCGGCGCCCTCCTCCGGATGGCGCGCCTCCTCCGCGACTTCCACCCGGACGCGGTCTTCGGCACCGGCGGCGCGGTCTCCGGGGCGGCGGCGCTCGCCGCCCGGCTGGTGGGCGTCCCTTCGCTGATCCTCGAGCCGAACGCCGAGCCGGGCCTCGCCACCCGGTGGAGCGCCCCGGTGGCCACCGAGATCGCCGTCGGGTTCGAGGAGTCCGAGCGCCACTTCCCCGGCCGGCGGGTCTTCCACTCCGGGATCCCGGTGAGGTCGGACTTCCTCGGCCTCCCGCTGCCGGAGGAGCGGAACGGCGACCCGCTGGCGGTGCTGATCACCGGCGGCAGCCAGGGCGCCTCCCGGCTGAACCGCACGGTGGTCGAAGCCCTCCCGGAACTCGCCGGGGAGGCCGCCCGGCTGACCCTGACCCACCAGACCGGGCCGGCGGACCTCCTCGCGGTGCGGGGCGCCTACGAACGGGCCGGCCTCGGCGCGACGGTGGTGCCCTACTTGGAGGACATGCCGGCGGCGGTCCGGGCCGCCGGGCTGGTGGTCGCCCGGGGCGGGGCGATCACCTGCGCGGAACTCGCCGCCGCCGGGCGTCCGTCGGTCATCGTCCCGGCCCCGGTGGCCGGCGCCCACCAGCAGGGGAACGCCCGGACGATGGAGCGCGCCGGCGCGGCGGCCACCCTCCCCGACGGCGCTCCCGGCCGGGACTTCGCCTCGCTGCTGCTGGCCCTCCGCGGCGACCGGACGCGGCGGCGGCGGATGGCGGAAGCCGCCCGGCGCCTCGCGCCCCCCGGCGGCGCCGGCGAAGACGCCGCCTCCCGCCTCGCCCGCCGGCTGGCCGACCTCGCCGCCGAATCCGGAGCGAAGGGCGGCGCCGGATGACCGAGAACGCCCTCCGCCGCGGGGACTCCGCCGGCCGCCGGCCGGGCGCGGCGGGGCGCGCCGCCCCCCGGACCGGCAGCGATCTCCTGTTCTCGAACCGCATCCGGGTGCACTTCGTGGGCATCGGCGGCGTGGGCATGAACGGCATCGCCGAAGTCCTGCTCAGCCTCGGCTACCCGGTGACCGGCTCCGACCTCCAGTTCGGGGAGAGCGCCCGCCGCCTCTCCGAGCGGGGCGCGGTGGTGTTCGAAGGCCACGCCGCCCGCCACCTGGGCCGCGCCGATGTGGTGGTCGCCTCCTCGGCGGTGGGCGCGGACAACCCGGAGGTCGAGGAAGCGCGGCGGCGGGGCCTCCCGATCATCCCCCGGGCGGAGATGCTCGCCGAACTCATGCGGATGAAGTTCGCGGTGGCGGTCGCCGGCTCGCACGGCAAGACGACCACCACTTCGATGACCGCGGTGCTGCTCGACCACGCCGGGCTCGACCCCACGGTGGTCATCGGCGGGCGGGTGGCGGCCATCGGCGGCGGCGCCCGGGTGGGGGACTCGGACATCCTGGTGGCCGAGGCGGACGAGTCCGACCGCACCTTCCTCGACCTGATGCCGGTGGTGGCGGTGGTCACCGGGATAGACCGGGAGCACCTCGACGCCTACTCGGGGATGGACGACCTGCGCGAGTCCTTCCTCCACTTCGTGAACATGACCCCGTTCTACGGGTTCTCGGTGCTCTGCCTCGACGACCCGAATGTGCGGGCGCTCCTGCCGCGGGTCCGCCGCCGGACGGTCACCTACGGGCTCACCGGGGAGCCGGACATCTCCGCCTCGGAGATCGAGATCGGCCCGGACGGGTCGCGGTACCGGCTGCGGCTCCGCGGCGGCGACGCCGGGGAGGTGCGGCTCCAGAAGCCGGGGCGGACCTCGGTGCTGAACAGTCTGGCCGCCGCCGCGGTGGGCCTGGAGTTCGGGGTCGGCGCCCGGGAGGTCCGCGAGGGGCTCGCCGCCTTCGCCGGGGTGGACCGCCGGTTCCAACTGCGGGGCGAGGCGCGCGGCGTCCGGGTGGTGGACGACTACGCCCACCATCCGAGCGAGATCCGGGCGACCCTCGAAGCGGCCGGCGAGGCCTGGTCGGCGCCGACCACCGCGGTCTTCCAGCCGCACCGCTACAGCCGGGTGCGCGACCTCCTCGAGGAGTTCGGCGGGGCCTTCGCCGCAGCCGACCGGGTGGTGGTCTCGGACATCTACGCCGCCGGGGAGGCCCCGATCCCCGGCGTCACCGGCGAGCGGCTCGCCGACGCGGTGCGCGCCGCCGGCCACCCGGCGGTGGAGTTCATCGGGGCGCTGGAGGACATCCCGCCGCAGATCGCCCCCCGGCTCGAACCGGGGAAGTGGTGCTCACCCTCGGCGCCGGCAGCGTCACCCGGCTCCCCGACCTCCTCCTGGAGGCCCTTCGTGCACGCGCCGACTGAACCGCGCCGGCTCCGCCTGCGGATGCGGCGGGGCGGCGCCTCGGCCCGGCCGGCGCCGCAGCCGGAGGCCGCGGCCCACCCCCTCCCGCCGGAGGCGGAGCGGCTCGCCCGGCGCGGCGGCCGGCCGGCGATGCGCTACGGCCCCCGCCTCCTGAACCCGGAGGGCGGCCGGCGCCGGGTCTCCGGCGGGGCCCGGTTCGCGCTCCGGGCGGGGATCGGCTCGCTGGGGCTGGCGTTCTTCGTCGGCGTCTTCACCGGCCGCCGCCTCTCCGGGGTGGAGGACTCGCTGTTCTCGGTGGAGTTCCGGGGCCCGGGGCGGGTGGACGCCGACGCCTCCGCGCTCCGCGCCGGCTTCTTCGCCGACCCGGAGGGCATCCGCCGCCGGCTCGGCGAGCGCCTCGGCCCGGCGGCCGCGGCGGCCGTCGGACGGGTGGAAGTGCTCCGCACCCCGGAGGGCGGGGTGGAAGTGGTCGTCGAGGAGAAGCGCGCCGCCGCGATCCTGCTCGCCGGCGGGCTGTCGGACGGGCCGGCCGACGGGCCGGCCGACGGCGAGGGCGCGGGAACGCCGCCGCAAGGCCCGGGCGGAGGCCCGCCGCTCGCCATCGCCGGGGACGGCGCCCTCCTCGGCCCGGCGACGGCCGCCGACCTGGACTGGGCCGGCGCCGCCGACCTCCCCGTCGTCCGGGGCGCCGACCCCGCGGCCCCGGACTTCGCGGAGCGGGCGGCGACCGCCGGCCGCCTCGCCGCCGCGCTCGCCGGGGAGCCGGCGCTCGACGCCCGGGTCTCCGAACTGGGCGTCGCCCGCGCGCCGGCGCTGGTCGAGGTGCTCCTCCGCGACCCGCCGGGTCTCACCGTCCTCGCCGCCGCCGAGCCGGACGCCGCCGGCTCCGGTTCGCCCGGCTTCGCCGCCTCGCTCCGCGCCGCGGCGGCCGTCGCGCCCGACCTCCTCGAGCGATGGCCGGACCTCACCCGGATCGACGCCCGGATCCCCGACCGGCTGCTGCTGCGGCGCGGCGGCCCGCCCCCTCCTCCCACCCCCGCCCCGGAGGGCGACCAGAACCGATGAACCAGCCCAAGGAACTCATCTGCGGACTCGATATCGGGTCGGATTCCATCCGGGCGGTCCTGGCCCGGACGCCGGTCGCCCCGCCGCCGGACGCCGCCGAAGGCCCCGACCCCCTCGAAGTGCTGGCCATCGGGCAGGCGCCGGTGCAGAACTCCGTCCAGCACGGCGAGATCGTGAACCCGGAGGGGGCGACCGCCGCGGTCCGCGCCGCGGTGGAGGAGATGGAGCAGGCCGCCGGGGTCGAAGTCGGGGAGGCGCTGGTCTCGGTGGGCTGCCGCAGCCGCCGGACGATCAACTCCTCCGGCTCGGTCACCGTCCGGGACCCCGGCCGGCCGATCACCCGCGGCGATGTCCTGCGGGCGGTGGAGATGGCGATCCCCCGGCGGGACGGCGCCGGCTGGCTGCAGCCGCCCTTCGTGCTGCTCCACGCCCTGCCCCAGGAGTTCTGGGTGGACGACCTCGACGCCACCACCGACCCCACCGGCTGGACCGGGACGAACATCCAGTCCTTCGTCCACCTGGTCTCCTGCCGCCAGTGCAGCCTCGACCGGCTGGAGCAGGCGGTGAACCGCGCCGGGATCACCGTGGAGTCGCTGGTGCTCGCGCCGCTGGCCGCCGGGGAAGCCGCCCTCCACCCGGAGGAGCGCGACCGGGGCGTCGCGCTGCTCGACATCGGCTCGATGACCACGGACATCGCCGTCTTCCGGCACAAGTCGCTCTGGCACTCCGATGTGATGCCGAGCGGCGGCCGCGCCTACACCCGCGACGCCGAACTCGGGCTCCCCGCCCCGCACGCCGCCGCCGAGGACGCGAAGCGCCGCTACGGCGCGGCCCTCGTGGACTCGGTGGAGGAGGACGAGCACTTCCCGCTCCGCACCCGGAACGGCGCCCCGCCGGAACTCCACTCCCGGCGGCTGCTCGCCAACATCCTCCAGTTGCGGGCGGAGAGCGACCTCACCCGCATCCGGGAGGAGGTGCACCGCGTCCTCCAGGAGCGGACGCCGGCGCAGGTCGTCCTCACCGGCGGCGGGGCCGACCTCGACGGCGTCGCGGAAGTCGCCCGGCTGGTGTTCGGCGGCGAGGCGGAGAGCCGGGGCCCGATCGGCGTCCTCGGCCTCCGCGACCTGGCCGGCCACGCCCGGTTCAGCGCCTCGGTGGGGCTTTGCCGCTACGGCCTGAAACAGCGCCGCCGCGCCGCCAGCGAACGCGCCGCGACCGCGCCGTTCCAGCAGATGCTCAGTTCGGTCGGCGGCCGCCTCCGCCGCGCCCTCGGCCGATGACCGGGCGCTTCCCGGCCCCGCCGCCGGCGATCCGCGCGCCGCGCGCCTTCCTTCCCCCTCCCGGCGGCCCGACCGCCGCCGGCCCCCTCCCGCTTCCGTTCCAGGAGAGACCCGCATGATCTTCTTCGCCGACGAACCGTCCGACGATCAGGCTCCCGCCTCGACCCCGACCCCCGCCGCCGCTCCGCCGGCGGCGGACGCGGCGCCGGCCGCGGCGCCGGCGCCCGTCGGGGCGCTCCCGACGGAAGCCCCCGCTCCCGCCGGCGCCTCCGGCCTCTTCGCCGGCGGCTCGACCGAGCCGGCGGCCGCGGCCGCCCCGGCGCCCGCCGCCCCGGTCGCCGCCGCCCCGGTCGCTGCCGCCTCGGTCGCTGCCGCCCCGGTCGCCGCGGCTCCGGCGGCCCCCGCGGCCGGCGCGATCTCGGAGGCTTTCCCGGCCCCGACTCCGATCGCGCCGCCGGCGGCGCCCGCCGCGCCGGCGCGCCTGTCGCCGGTCGCCACGCCGGCGCCGGGAGTCCGGCCGGCGTCGGCGAACGGCGCCGCCCCCGAAAGCGAGCCGGCGCTCGCCGCGCCCCCGCCGGTTGCGCCGATTCCCCCGGCTGCGCCGACGCCACCGGTCGCACCGATTCCCCCGGCTGCGCCGACGCCGTTGGCTCCGCCGAAGCCGCCGGCCGCGCCGACGCCGACCGTCGGGTTCGCCCCGCCCCCGGCCCGCCCCGCGCCGATCCCGGTCGAGACTGCGCCCGTCGAGCCCGCCCCGGTCGAGACTGCGCCCGTCGAGTCCGTCCCGGTCGGGACTCCGCCCGTCGGGCCCGTCCCGGTCGAGACTCCGCCCGTCGGGCCCGAAACGGCCCCGGCCGCCGCGCCGGAGGAGACGCCCGCCGACGCCCCGGCGGCGAACGGTGCGGCGGCGCTTCCCGTCCACCCCGGCGAAGAGGCCCTCCCGACCGGCTCCGGCGCGGTCATCAAGGTGATCGGCGTCGGCGGCGGCGGCGGCAACGCCGTGAACCGGATGATCGAGGCCGGGGTGCGCGGGGTGGAGTTCATCGCCGCGAACACCGACCTCCAGGTGCTCGAGCGCTCCCTCGCCCCGGTGAAGATCCCGCTCGGGGTGGACCGCACCGGCGGCCTCGGCTGCGGGGGCGACCCGGAGATCGGCCGGGCGGCGGCCCGCGACGACATGGACACCCTGATCACCGCGCTCCGGGGCGCGGACATGGTGTTCCTCACCGTCGGCGAAGGCGGCGGCACCGGCACCGGCGCCGCCCCGGTGGTCGCCTGCGTGGCCCAGGAGATCCAGGCGCTCGGCGTCGCGGTCGCCACCCGGCCGCTCGCGGTCGAGGGCCGCCGCCGCCGGGAGACCGCCGACGACGGCATCCGGGAACTCCGCGAGTATGTGGACACCCTGATCTCCGTCCCGAACGACCGGGTGGTCGAGGTCTTCGGCGACCAGCCGATCCGCAGCGCCTTCCGCGAGGCGGACGATGTCGTCCGCCAGGCGGTCCAGGGCATCTCCGACCTGATCCAGACCCCCGGCGAGATCAACCTCGACTTCGCCGATGTCCGCACGGCGATGCGCGCCCGCGGCGACGCGGTGATGGGCATCGGGGTCGCCTCCGGCGAGCACCGGGTCGAGGAGGCCACCCGCGCCGCCATCAGTTCCCCGCTGCTCGAGGACACCTCGATCCGGGGCGCGAGCAGCATCATCCTGAATGTGAGCGGCGGCGACAGCCTCACCCTGAACGAGGTCCAGCGCGCCGCCGAGGTGGTGCGCGACGCCGTCCTCCCGGACGGCCCGGCCCTCCGCGCCGCCGCCGCTTCGGAACCGGGCGACTACATCCTGCTCGGCACCGCCCTCGACCCGTCCCTCGACGAGGCCGAGAGCGGCCCCGCCATCCGGGTGACGGTCGTCGCCACCGGCTTCCCGGAGCGCAGCCGCGCCGGCGCGACCCCGCAGGACTTCTTCGCCTACACCCGCCGCGCCGTGGCCGACCCGGCCGCGGTCGGCGCCCCGACCGGCGCCCCGTCCGGCAACCCGTCCGGCATCCCGTCCGGCGCGAACGGCCACGCCCCGGCCGCGGAGGGCGCGGGCGCGGCGGCGGAGCGGACGAACGGCGCCCCGGTCGAGCCCCCGGCCCCGGTGGCCTTCCCCACCCCGGCGCGGGCCGCCGGAGGCCGCCCCAACGGCGGTGACCGGCCCCGGCCGGCGGAGCGTCCCTACCCGCCGGAGGAAGCCTCCCCCCCGACCCCGACCCCGGACGCCCCGCCGACCTTCGACGCCGCCGCCGCCGGGGACGAGCGCTGGGGCGACCTGGACACCCCGGCGTGGTCCCAACACCCGAACAACCGGTAACCCCCTCTCCTCCGGACGACGCCCCCGACCGCCCCCGCGCCGCGCCCGCCGCCCCGCCGCCGGGCGCCGGCGCGCCGCCGCCGGGAGCGTTCGTCCCCCGCCCGCTGCGAGCGCCGCCGGAACCGGGCGACGACCCCGGCCCCCGCCCCGAAGTCCCGGCGTTCCACTTCCCGGCGTTCCACTTCCCGGCCTTCCCCCCTCCCCACGCCTTCACCGGCCGCGCCCCGCCGGACCCCGCCGGGGCCGACCCGCCCCTCGGCGACCGAGACCGCGAAGCCGCCGACCGCCTCCTCCTCCGCCGCCTCCTCGGCGCGAAGCGCCTCCACGCGATGCGCCAAGTCCACGGCGCGACCGTCGTCGTGGCCGGATCCCCGAACGACCCCCCCCACCGACCCGACGACCGGGGCGGCGACGCCGCTCCGACCTGCGACGCGCTCATCACCGCCCGCCCCGGCGAAGCGGCCGCCGTCAAGACCGCCGACTGCATCCCCCTCCTCCTCCACGACGACCGAACCGGCGCCGCCGCCGCCGTCCACGCCGGCTGGCGCGGCGCCGCCGCCCGCGTAGTAGATCGCGCCGTCGCCGCCTTCGCCGAAACCACCGGCTCCCCCCCGACCTCCTTCCACGCCGCCATCGGCCCCGCCATCGGCCCCTGCTGCTTCGAAGTCGGCCCGGAAGTCCTCACCGCCTTCGCCGCAGCCGGCCGCAACCCCGACGACATCCGCCGCCCGCCGCCGCCGCGCTCCCGGTCGTCCCGGTCGCCCCGGTCGTCCCGGTCCGCCTACCTGCCCCGCCCCCACCTCGACCTCCCCCTCGACACCCGCCTCCGCCTCCTCGCCGCCGGCCTCGCCGAATCCCGCATCCACCAAGCCGCCCGCTGCACCCGCTGCGACCCCGCCTTCCACTCCCACCGCCGCTCCGCCCCCCACGCCGGCCGCAACTGGAGCGTGATCTTGGCAACTCCCGACCTCACCCGCGCGACCACCAACTGAACCGCCTGCTCCGACCCTTCCGGCGGAGCGCTCGACCGGCGGCCTCCGCCCCGTCAGTCCTCCATCTCGATGCCGCACACCTCGGCGATCCGCCGGGCCAGTGCGGCGAAGTCCCGCCGACACCCGGCGACAGCGGCGGCGTGTCCACCGATCGCACCGTCGGCGGCCCGGAGCGCAAACATCGGCTTGCGCGCTTCCTGGGCGAGCGGCATCAGGCTGCGGTAGTGCTTGAGCGCGGCCAAGCAATGCGGGTCGCCGGCGAGATCCACTCCCTCTGAGGTCTCTTCGAAAGCGACTTCCTTGCCGTACACCGCGGGAATACGCGCCATCCACCGGCCATACGCCTTCACCGGACGATCCAACCGTACGGCGTGCTGGAGAACGACATAGCCTGCAGGACGCATTCTCCCCTCCGGCAATTCGAGATCGGCGACCGGATTGCGCTCGCGCCGCTCTCGCCACTCCCGTTGCCAAGTGCGCAGCGTGGGTCCGAGGTTGCGAAGCCCCTGAAACGAATAGAGGTCCGGCGCGAGCGGCACGACAACATGATCTGCTGCGATAAGCGCGGCTCGATTGAACGCCCCCAAGTTGGGCCCGACATCGAGCAAGACGACCTGCGCTTCCATGCCCTGTGCGCCCACGCGCAGGATCCGCGAGAGCGCGGACAGCACTCGAAACGCACGCTCGCCGCCATCGAGGCACCGCGGCCACTGGTTCGACAACTCGTCTTCAGCCCTCGCCAACTGCAGATCGCCGACGACGAGACCGAGTCCGAGGTCGGGCGCTTCGACATGTGGAGCAGCCACGTCCCCGGTTCCCTCGAGCAACGGGCGGAAGGCGCCGTACACGGTCCGACGGGAGTGGTCCCCGTCCCAGAGACTCTCCAGCCGTTCCTCGTCGAGGAACATCCCGGTCAGGTTGGACTGCGGGTCGAGGTCGGCAGCGAGCGCGTTCACGCCCAGTTCCGCATACATCCACGCCAAGTGGTACACCAGCGAAGTCTTGCCGACGCCGCCCTTGTTGTTGAAGAACGCGATCGTCGTCATGGCGCGGACTTCACGACGGCCTTAACTTCGGCCTGGGAGAACGAGAACTCCGGCGGCGGATTCCCGTTCGCTTCGAGTCTCTTCTTCGCGAGGGGTATGCCGACTCCGAACTTCTGGGCGAACCCGAGGTGCGCCATGATCTCCGCCACCAGCGGATTACGGTAGTCGGTCACTCCTTCGCCGAACCCTTCCTTGTTGACCCGGCCGTAGAGCCCGCCCGGGCTGGATATCTCCACGCGGTCGTCGAACCAGTACACCCGAATCGGGGCGTTCGACTCGTAACTGCGATGCATGACGGCATTCCTCACGAGTTGCCTCAACGCATCGATCGGATAGTCCGGTTGCCGCAACTCCCGTTCGACGCCGTCGACTACAGTACGTGTCAGAATGTTGAGATCGAGCAACTCTTCCAAACTGCGCAACACATCGACGAGCCTGCCGTCCATCTTCTTCTGGTTACGGATGGGATCCGTGACTTCGCGGCCGGAGATACGGAGGAACTGCACATAGGCTCCCGGAAGCCATACGAGGGGGTCGCGGGCGAAGGCGAGCAGGGCACCCCGGACGGGCGAAGAACTCGCTCCCAGCAGTCGGAGTGAACGCAGTTGCATTTCGAAGGGTCGGCGGTTCTCTTCGAGAACTTCTTCGTCGACGGCCGCCGGCAGGTACTGCTCCCGCACGAATCCCTCGTCCAAGTCGGACAGCAAAGCGCTCTCACAGGGCCGCTGGTCGAATGGCAGATCCGCCGTGCGTCGGCGCTCGCTCAGACGCACTTCGTCATCGGGCGTCGCCTGGCGCACCGTGGGGCCGACCCGCACCCACACGCGCCCCCGATACCGCACCGGCGGATACCGCGCTGGCTCGACGAGGACGACGGCAACCTCCCCCTCGCCCAACTTCCGCTTCTCGACCGTGAGCGACGGCATCGGCAAGATGTTCCCGTCGTCCCGAACCCCAGTGACCCGGCGGAGCAGTTCGTCGTCGATCGGAGTGCCGGAGATTCGACCGTCGTCTTCGACGCCGATCAGCAGGACCCCCGGTTCGCCGTGTCCCGGCAAGTCGTTCGCGAACGCGCAGATGTTTCGCCGTATCGCCTTCCCGTCGGCCACCGAACGCTTGCGTTCGACGCGATCGGACTCGAGATCCGCCGCCAACTGTGCGATCTGATTGTCGGTATAGCGAGGCATCGAAGCGGTACCGGAGCGACGCCGCGGTCGTCAGAGACCCGGTCGCTGCCGCACGATCGTCTCTCGGCGGTTCTCCGGCGGGCCGGATTCTACGGCGGAGGACCGGCCGACGGCGGGTGTCGAGGCGCAGAAACGCTCGGATCCACACACCCCGCAACGACGGCAGCCGGAGAGGTCGCCGTCCGGGCCGCGGTCATGACCATGGACGGCTAGGCTCACGACGATGACGACTCGGGGCCGCCACTCGCCCCCGTCCGCCGGGCTGACCGCGGCCGCGGGGAGCCGGCGGGCGATGCCGCGGCCGACCCCGGCCGAGCCTCGGGCGCGAGTCGTGGAGGCAGCCGAGTTCGAGGCCGAGTGCCGGCGGTTGCTCGACGAAGTCGCCGCCGGGGGCGGGGAGATCGTGATTGCGAAGAACGGGCGGGCGGTCTGCCGGCTCGTTCCGGCGGATGCGCCGAAGTCCGCGCCCATCGGGAAGTATCGGGACTGGATCGACATCACCGGGGACATCGTGGCCCCGGTCGATGTCGAGTGGGAGGCGGCGGTGAATCCGGACCGGGTCCTCGATCCTTCCTCGCCGCCGCCGCGCTCGTCGGGGGGCGCGCGCTGACCGGCGCGGCCCGTCGGGTCGCCGCCGCGGACTGACGCCCGGCGCTGACGCCCGGCGCTGACGCTTGGCCGCCGGGCGGGAGTCAGGCCACCAGGCGGGCCGCCTTGGCGGCCTGGTCGCGGAGCAACTCGTCCTTCATCCCGGTGTCGAGGAAACTCCAGGGCAACTCCTCGTCGAGGCCGCGCTCGCGGTGGAGGTAGAAGTCGGCGGAGAGACCGGCCGCCCGCAGGCTCGGCGCGAGGCCCTTCCCGGCGGCGAGGTCGAGGAGCACCGGCGCCAACCGGCGGTCACCGACGGCGAGCAGCGCCTGCAGCCGCTCCATCCGGGGGGACTTGCAGTGCGCTTCCACGCCCTCGAGGGAACCGAGTTCCCGCGAGAGGCGCCGCATCCGGGCGGTCAACACCGGCAGCGGCGCCATCGGCCGCCACTGGAACGGGGTGCCCGGCTTGGGGATGAACGGGTTGACGCTGCAGATCGTCCGGGCCGAGCGGCGCCGCGCCCGCACCCGGTCGCGGACCGCGGCGACGAGCGGGGTGATCGCGGCGGCGTCCTCGTCGGTCTCGCCCGGCAGCCCGACCATCAGGTACAACTTGAGGTTCTCCACGCCGGCGTCCAGCAGGATTTCCACCCGCTCCAGGATCTCCTCGTTGGTGACCCGCTTGTGGATCGCGCGGCGCAGCCGGTCGGTCCCGACTTCGGGCGCGACGGCCACCGTGCGCTCCCCGCTCTCGGCGAGCGGGCGGGCGAACTCGTCGCGGACATCCTCGAAGCGGATCGAGGAGACGCTCACCCGGTAGCCCAGGTCCCGGAGCGCGCCGACCAGCGGCACGATCTCCCGGTGGGCGCCCACCGCGGTGGAGACCAGCCCGATCCGGTCGGTGTGGCGGCGGGCGGCGCGGGCCAGCGCCAGCAGCCCCTCCACCTCGAAGGACCGCTTCGGCAGGTAGGAATACCCGGCCCAGCAGAACCGGCAGAGGGTCGGACAGCCGCGGGACACCTCGACGAGGAACTTCCCGGACATCTCGGTGTCCTCGGTGAGCAGGAAGGTCGCCGGCGGCGGGAACCGGGAGTCCTTCCCCATCCGGGCGCGCACCGCCCGCTGCCCGTCCGGGGCCCGCCGCTCGCGGATGCGTCCGTCCGGGTCGTGGAAGACCCGGTGCGCCGCCGGGACATAGAACCCGGGTTCGGCGGCGAGCCGGTCGAGCCGCTCGGCGCGGGTTCCGGCGGCCAGGTGTTCGGTGAGCGCCGGGAGCAGCGCCTCCGCCTCGCCGACGCCGAAAGCGTCCACGAAGGGGGCGAGCGGCTCCGGGTTCAGGAAGGTCACCGGCCCGCCGGCGAGGACCAGCGGATCCCTCGGCCCCCGGGACTCGGCGAGCGGCGGGATGCCGGCGAGTTCCAGCATCTCCACCAGCCGCACCGCGTCCGGCTCGAAGGTGATCGAGAAGGCCACTGCGTCGAAGTCCCGGACCGGGCGCCCGCTCTCCAGCGCGCCGAGCGGCAGCCCGGTCCGGCGGTACTCCGCGTGTTCGACCCGGTCCGGGTAGAAGAAGCGCTCGCTGGACACGCCGGGCAGGAGGTCGAAGAACCGGTGCACCGCCTGGAACCCCACATTGGACATCCCCAGCGCGTAGCGGTTCGGGTAGCCGACGGCCACCGACATCCCGGACGCCGACGACCGCGGCGACCCGGCGCGGGGCCCGCCGGAGGCGAGCGCGACCGGGGCCGGAAAGTCCGGCGGCGTCTCCAGCCGGACTTCGCCGGCCAGCCGCCGTTCGGCGCGTTCCCGGAGCCGCCGGTCGGCGAGGCTCCCCCGGCGGGGTCTCATCCCGCCGCGCGGCGCGGGCCGGCGGGCCGAACCCTCACCCGGCGGGGGCCTCCGGCGGCGCGTCCGACGGGGCCCCCGACGGGGCCTCCGACAGCGACTCGCCGGCGGCGTCCCCTTCCGCTTCCGCCCCGCCGTCGCCCGGCGGCGGTTCGTAGCAGAGGAGCCGGGCGCAGGACTCGCAGGTGAGCACCTGCCGGCCGGCCCGCAGGTCCTCGAAGAGTTGCGGACGAAGCCGCACATGACACGCCGTGCAGCGGTCCACCGAGACGACCGCCACCGCGCGTCCGCCCTTGGCCGACCGCACCCGCTCGTACCGCGCGAGCAGGGCGTCCGTCAGCCGGGAGGCCGCCTCCTTCCGCCGCCCGAGCAGCGTCTCCCGCTCCGCCCGGTTTTCCCGCTGCAGCGCCCGCACCTTCTCCCGCTGCTTCTCCATCCGGGCGGCGGCCTCCCGGAACCCCGCCCGCTCGTCGGCGCGCTCCCTCTTCAGCCGCCCCTCGTCCTCCATCAACTCCAGGATGCGGTCCTCGACCGCGCTGATCCGCTCCCTCTTCGTCCGGATCTGCGTTTGGAGCCCCCTGTATTCCACATTCGAACTCGCCCCGAGCAACTGTCCTTCGTACTTCTCGACCGCCGCCTCCGCGTCCTCGAGTTCCGCCTCCGCCCGGCGGCGCGCCGCGCCGTTTTCCTCGAGGGCCCGCTCCGCCTGCTCCAGCCGGCCGCGGGCCTCGGTTTCCTCCCGGTCTATGGCGGCGAGGGCGCGGGGCGCATCGGCCAGGCGCCCGTCGACGACGCGCAGTTCGTCGTCGAGGTGCTGCACCTCCCGCAGCGTGAGCAGCGCGGGAAGCACCGTTTCAGCGGGTCGGCGCCGACCGCCCGCGGTCCCGGCGGCAACCCGCCCGGCCGAAGAAGGATTCGCGTTCCGGACCCAGCCGCCGCCGAGCGGCGGTGGGCCCACCAGGATTTGAACCTGGGGCCAACCGGTTATGAGCCGGCCGCTCTGACCACTGAGCTATGGGCCCGACTGCCGCCCCCGCGGCGTCCCGCTCCGCCGACGGAGCCCGGCCGGAGGTCATTCCTGGAACGGGCGCAGCCGCCGGGACCGCGCCGGGTGGCGGAGTTTGCGGATGGACTTGGTTTCGATCTGCCGGATGCGCTCGCGGGTGACCTCGAACTCCTGGCCCACATCCTCGAGCGTCTGCTCCTGGTGGCCGTTCAGCCCGAACCGCTTGCTGATCACCGCTTCTTCGCGGGGCGTCAGCGTCTTCAGCACCGCTTCGATGGTCTCCTGCAGGCGCCGCTGGCTCACGGTCTCCTGCGGCGAGCGGGCGTTGGCGTCGTGGATGAAGTCCACCAGCCGCCCGTCGTCGTCTTCGCCGATCGGGGTTTCGAGCGAGATGGGCTCCTGCGCGATCTTCATCACCTTGCCCACTTTCGCCGAGTCCATCCCCATCCGCGAGGCGATCTCCTCCTGCCGGGGCTCGCGCCCCAACTCCTGCACCAGACTGCGCTGCGTGCGGTGGAGTTTGTTGATCGTCTCGTGCATGTGGACCGGGATCCGGATGGTGCGGGCCTGGTCGGCGATGGCGCGCGTGATCGCCTGCCGGATCCACCAGGTGGCGTAGGTGGAGAACTTGTAGCCCCGGCGGTACTCGAACTTGTCCACCGCCTTCATCAGGCCGATGTTCCCCTCCTGGATCAGGTCGAGGAACTGCAGCCCGCGGTTCGTGTACTTCTTGGCGATGGAGACCACGAGGCGCAGGTTCGCCTGCACCAGGTCCTGCTTGGCGAGTTGCGCGCGCTCCTCGCCGAGCGAGATGTCGTGGACCGCTTCGTCCAACTCGGAGAGCACCTGCTGGCGCGCCCAGCGCACCTTCTTCGGCCCGCCGAACTCCGGCATCACGCCGCCGACCCGGTCGAGGGTCGCCTGGGCGGCGCGCCGCCGGCGCCCCATCTCCTGGCGGATCTCGGTGCGCCGCTCGGGGGTGAGGTCCTCGCCGCCTTCGACCTCGGCCCGCAGTCCGGCGCAGCACTCGAGTTCGCTCATGGCTTCGGCGGCGGCGTCGCGCTGCCGCTTCAGGTCGTCCATCCAGCGGTTGAGCAGGCCGTCGGTGGGGCGCATCGTCCAGATGATGTGACTCATCCGGATGCGGGTGCGCGCCGCCCGATGCGCGGCCCGCTGGTGCTTGTGGGTGCGCCGGGCGTACTGCCGCAGCCGCGAAACCCGGTTCCGGTACGCCTTGTACTCCCGGGCGAGGTTCTCGAGGGCCTTCAGGATCCGGCTCCGCAACTCGTCGTGGCGGATGGTGGTGCCGCTCTCCGCGACCTCGAAGTTCTCGCGGAGCGCCATGCTGTCCGCTTCCACCTGCGGGCGGAAGTCGTCGAGCAACTGGTGGATGATGTAGAGCCGCCGGGTCACGGCGCGTTTGGAGCGGTTCCGGCCCCGCTCGATGCGCTTGGAGATGCGCACTTCGCCTTCGCGGTCGAGCAGCGGCACCACGCCCATCTCGCGGAGGTACATCCGCACCGGGTCGTTGGTGCGCTCGATGGCGCTCGGCGTGAAGTCGAGGACCGCGCCGTTCTGCTGGTCGCGGGCCTTCTCGTATTCCTCCTCCGAGTGATAGACCGGGATGTTCCACTCGGTGAGCAGTTCGAGGAAGTACTCCGGGGCGTCGTCGCCCCACGCTTCCTGCAACTCCTCGGTCAACAGGTAGCCGCGCTCCTTGCCGAGGGTGACGAGGGCTTTCACCTCGTCGGGCTGGGTATCGAGTCCGAAGTCGCGCAGCAGGTCGAGGTCGAGACCCGGCGTCTCCGCGTGTTCCATGGCCATTTCAGCCTCCTCCGGCTACCGATTCCCGGGAGGGTTCCCGTCGGGGCCCCTCCGGCCTGTTCGCCCGGACGACGCCGCGTTCGCGGTTCCGCCGGGCCCGATCATTCGGCGGGTCATTCGGCAGGTCATTCGGCGGGTCGGTGGGCGGATCCCCGCGGGTGGGCCGGCCGCGGCGGCCGTCGCCCCCGCGGTCCCGCTCTCCGCCCCTGCCGCCCTGCGCCCGACCGATTCCCCGAGGGAGACGAAACCGAGCGCTCCGGGGCTCACTCCGTATCCCTCGATCCCTCAGCCGCCGAGGGCCGGGGCGCCCCGAAAACCGCCGGGCGCGAACGCTGCGGTTGGCCGCCGCCCGGGACATCGGCGCGGCGGACGGGCCGGGCGCGCGGCGCAGACAGCGGGGTCGCGGACAGTCAACGGAGCAGCAGAAAAATGGGGCCGTCGGTTCGCGCCGGACACCGGCGCGCGCGGCAAACCGGCGATTCTAGCAAGCGCGGCCCACTGCCGGCGGCCACCCTCCGCGCGCGCGTCCGGACGGGGACGGGGTCGAGACGCCGCCGAAGCCGCCCGCGGCGCCAAGCCCGGCATCTCCAGGCCCGGCATCGCCGCCTCCGGCCGGGCCGGGCCGCCCCGCCCCGCTCGCTCGGCGAACTCCTCCGCCTCCGGGCCGGTGATCTTCGTCGTCAGCGGCCCGTTCCCGGCGCCCGCGCCGCGTCGGCCCGGCGAACGCCGAGCCGCTGCTCGAGGGCCGTGACGCGGGCGCGCGCCCCGGGGCCGGTGAGGCCGGAAGCGGCGCCGGGCCGCCTCAGGTGAACCGGAGCGCGACGAACAGGAGGCCGAGAGCGGCGAACATCACCATCAACTGTTTGTTCGTCTGTTGGCTCATCTTGGCGAGCAAGTCCGACCGAAGATCGGCGATCTTCGTGTCCATCATCGCGGTCAACTCGGTCCGCAGACTCTGGATGTCCTTCTTCGTGGAGACCTCCAAGCGTTCGATGTCCTCTTTCGTGGCGAGCGCCACGCGTTCCACGCGCTTGATGTCGTCCTTCGTGGAGACCTCCAGGCGTTCGATGTCGTCCTTCGTGGCCAAGCGGGTTCCCGCGTGGGCGACGATCGCCACGATGGCTTCCGCCTGCGGGGTGGCGAAGCCCGCCTTCTCGAGTTGGCGGGTGGCCTGGAGGGTGTCAACGAGGGGCGACATGCCGGGAACCTCCTCGACGAGGACTACCGCCCCGTCTTCGGGAGAAGGGTAGCGCGATTCCTCCCGGCGGGGGGTCGGGTCGGCCGGCGCCGCCGGGAGGCCGAATCACCAGGTGATCGGAGCCGGCGACGGGACACGGCAGCAGGGCGCCTCTCCCGCGGGCCGTGACCTCCGGGCTACGCCCCCCGGGCCATTCGCGCCCGGACTTCTTCGATCTCGCGGGTGACTTCCAGAATCGCCCGCAGCGTGTCCTCGCCCCCGGCGCCGCCCCCGGCCCCCTCGCGCACCGCGGCGCGGAGACGCTCCTGGTCCCGGCGGAGCCGCCGGAGGCGCAGGGCGGAAAAGCAGTCCTCGGGGCGCTGACCGTCTTCGTCCAGCCGCACCGACGCCATCAGGATCTCGTTCACCTGCCGCTGCACCGGCCCCGGTTCCGCCGCCGACCTCCCGACGAGCCCCTCCCAGTCGTCGCGGCCCGCCGCCGCGGCCTCCTTCATCGCCAGCAGGAGCGGGGTGGTCGCCAACCCTTCGAGGTCCTCCGGCCCGGTCTCGCGGAGCAGCCGGGCGATGTCGCCGGGCCGCGACTCCGCCCAGAGGATCAGGTCGCGCTCCACCGGCGTCGGGGGGCTTGCCCGGTCGGCGTCTCCCGGAGGCCCCGCCGGCCGGCCCCCCGACTGGCCCGCCGGCTGGCCCGCCGGCCGGCCCGCCGGGACGGGCCCGGCGGTCCCGGAGACCCGCGCCGGCCGCTGGCGGGCGCGTTCCACTTCCGCGGCGAAGGCGTCCGGCGAGAACCCCAGCCGTCCGGCCGCCTCGCGCGTCCAGTCGTCGCGGGCGAGCGCGTCCGCCGACCCGGCGATCACTTCCGCCACCCGGCGGGCCGCCTCCCGCCGCGCCTCCGAACCGGCGGCGGCCCCGCCGGGCGCGCGGAGCGCTTCGTCCAGCAGGAACTCCAGGAAACCCGGCGCCGCGGCGAGCCGCTCCCGGAACGCCGCCCCGCCCTGCTCCCGGATCGCGTCGTCGGGGTCGCCGCCCTCCTCGAACGAGGCCACCCGCGCGGAGAGGCCGGCGGCGAGCAGCACCGAAATCGCCGCCTCCGCCGCCTTCCTCCCGGCGGAATCCGAGTCGAACGCCACGACGACTTCCCGGCAGGACGGCGCGAGCAGCCGCGCGTGCTCCGGGCTGAGCGCCGTCCCGCAGACGGCGACCGCGCCGGGGATGCCCGCCTGCCAGGCGGTGAGACAGTCGAAGTACCCCTCGAAGAGGACGGCCGAGCGCTCGGAGCGGATCGCCGGGCGCGCCCGGTCGAGCCCGTAGAGCACCGACCGCTTGTGGTAGATCGGGTTCTCCGGGCTGTTCACATACTTCGGCTCCGACCCGTCGAGGCTCCGCCCGGCGAAGGCGGCGACCCGCCCCTGGGCGTCGTGGATCGGCACGATGAGCCGGTTCCGGAAGAAGTCGTACCGCTTGCCGCCTTTCCCTTCCCGGCAGAGACCCAACTCCACGAGCGCCGACGCCGGGATCCCCTGCTTCCCGAGCGTCTCCCCGAGCCGGTTCCAGGCGTCCGGCGCGAATCCCAGCCCGCACTCGTCGATCGTCCGGTCGGTGAGCCCGCGCTCCCGGAGGTAGTCGAGCGCCTTCCGCCCTTCCGCCCCGCGCAGTTGCCGGCGGAAAAAGCGCCGCGCATGTTCGCTCGCGTCCCGCAGCGCCTCGGTCCGGGAAGCCTTCTTCGAGTCGCGCTCCGGCATGGGGATCCCGGCCCGCCGCGCCAGCGCCGCGAGCGCCCCGGGGAAGTCGAGCCCCTCGGTCTTCATCGCGAACGCGAAGACATCCCCGCTCGCCCGGCAGCCGAAGCAGTAGTAGGCCTGCCGCTCCTCGCTCACCGAGAAGGAAGGCGTCTTCTCCTCGTGGAACGGGCAGAGGCCCTTGTAGCGCCCCGGCCCGGAGGTCCGCAGCGCGACCCGTTCCCCGACGACCACGACGATGTCGTTCGCCTGCCGGACGCGCTCCCGAAACGCGTCGTCGCCCGGCATCCGCGCCAGCATAATCCCGCCGTGGCCGCCGTCGAACCCGCCCGGCGAATCCGCCGCCGACGGCCTCCCCGGCGCCGCACGGCAGCGCCCGGATCGATGACCGGCTTCTCCGCGAACCGCGCGAACCCCGTTGCCTGAATCGCCGCTCCGCGACCTGCTGGACGCGGTCGCCGAGAAGCGGCTGTCCCCCGAAGAAGCCGAACGGCAACTGGAGCGCCGGGCGGCCGCTGACCTGCCGCTCCCGCCGCCCGTCGAGCCGCTCTCCTCCCCGGACGCCGGCGCGGCTTCCTCGCCGTTCGCCCGGGTGGATCACGACCGGGAACGCCGCCGCGGTTTCCCCGAGGTGGTCTTCGCCCCGGGCAAGACGCCGGAGCAGGTGGTGGCCATCGTCCGCTCCCTCTCCCGCGCCGCCAGTCGGACGCTCGTGACCCGGGCCACCCCGGAACTCGCCGAAGCCGTCCGCTCGGCCGTCCCCGAAGCGGAGTGGCATCCCGACGCCCGCGCCCTCGTCGTCCGCCGCGAGCCCCCGCCCCCGCTCGACGCCGTGGTCGGCGTCCTCTCCGCCGGCACCGCCGACCAGCCGGTCGCCGAAGAAGCGGCCCTCACCGCCGAACTCGCCGGCGCCGAAGTCCGCCGCATCTTCGATGTCGGCGTCGCCGGCATCCACCGGCTGCTGGCGGAGGCGGACGGCCTCCGCGACCTCCACACCCTGGTCGTCGTCGCCGGAATGGAGGCCGCGCTCGCCCCGGTGGTCGCCGGCCTCCTCCCCTGCCCGGTGATCGCCGTCCCCACTTCCGCCGGCTACGGCGCCTCCTACGGGGGCCTCGCCGCCCTGCTCGCCCTCCTCAACAGTTGCGCCCCCGGCGTCACCGTCGTGAACATAGACAACGGCTTCGGCGCCGGCTACGCCGCCGCCCTCACCATCACCCACCACCGCCGCCTGGAGACGGCTGCCGGCGGCTGACGATCTCGGGGGCGGAGACGCTATGGTTCCCGCTACCAGTCGGGGGCTCCGGCGCCCCCGGCCGGGTATGAGTTCCTACGCCGGACACCCCCACCGCGGCGCTTGCCGCCCCTCCTCCGGGAGGCGCCGTTCGAGAGTTCCGTCGAAGTGCCGGAAGAGCGTCGCTCCCCCCTGCACCCGCCATTCGACCGCCGGCGCGCCGGGCCGCCGCGTCGGCGCTGCCTGCCGGGCCCCGATGCCCGAACGCCGGCCGTCCCCGACCCCGCCGACTGAGCGCCGCCGTCCGCATGAGCGTCTCGTATCCCACGAAGATCATCCTGGCGTTCGGAACCGGCGGACGCTGCACCCTGCCGGCCTGCAACCGACCGCTGGCCCCCGAGGAGGAACACGGCGGGCAGGTGCTGCTCGGGGAAGCCGCGCACATCGCCGGGGAACGGCCGGGGTCCGCCCGATACGACGCGGCGATGACTCCCGAAGAACGGGACTCTCCGGAAAACCTGATCTATCTTTGCCCCGACTGCCACCGACTCGTAGATCGTTCGCCACGCGACTACCCCGCGACCCGCCTCCACGCCTACAAACAGGCGCGCGAACGAACCGTGCGGCAGGATCGAGCCGCGGTCATGCCGAGCATCGGCGCCGCCGAACTGAGCGAAGCCGCGCGCTACTTCGAGGCCCATCCCTCCACACCGGGAGGTTCCGACTTCCCCCTCCTCCACGCGGAAGAGAAACTGCGACTCAACGGCTTGGGGAGTTCGTCGCGCGCGCTGCTCGGGGTGGGGCTCGACGCCGAGGACCGGGTTCGCGGACTCGTCGATGCGAAGACCGATTCCAGTCCCGATTTCATGAACCGCCTCAAGTACGCCTTCTTGGGTGAGTACCTCCGCCTCCGGGAGGAGGGGCGGCGAGGGGACGACCTCTTCGCGCTAATGTGCGCGTTCGCCAGCGGCGGCCGAAACGAGCCGTTCGCGGTGGCCGCCGGCGTCGCCCTCCTCGCCTATCTCTTCGCCGCCTGCGAGATCTTCGAGAAATGATCCTTCCGACGAAACACCTGCGCGCCGAGAGGACGCTGCTCGGCGTCGGCGCCGCCGTTCTGGGCGAGGTGCGCGGTCCGACCACCATGACCCGCCTCTGGAGCCGACTCCGGGGAGATCCGGCGGTAGGGACCTACGAGCGCTTGGTGCTCGCCGTCGACCTGCTGTTCCTCCTCGGCGCCCTCCGCGTCGAACGAGGAACGATCCGGCCCGGGCCGTGATCCACACCGTCTCCGCCGACCGCGAGAGTTTCCGGCCGGTGCATTTCGAGCCCGGCCTCAACATCGTTCTCGCCGACCGGCGCGGCGGCTCCACGGAGAAGGACACCAGGAACGGCGTCGGCAAGTCCGCGCTGATCGACATCGTCCACTACTGCCTGGGCAGCCGTTCGCCGTGTCCGAAGATCGAGAGCCCGGCCCTGGCCGGATGGACCTTCCGACTCGACCTCACCCTCGGCGCCGACCGCGGCACGGTGTCGCGTTCCGTAGCGGAACCGGAATTGATCACTGTCGGCGGCGACCTGCTCCGCCTGCTCCCCGAACTGGACCTCCGACCGTCGCCCGCCGATGAGGAGACCGTGCCGATCGGTATCTGGAAGCGAGCCCTCGGTCGGGCGCTCTTCGACCTGCCCGACGATCCGCCCGGCGCTGACCCGGCGCGCGGGAGCACGCCGAGTTTCCGCCGCCTGGTGTCCTACCTCGCCCGCCGGCGACCCGGCGCGTACCTCGACGCGATGACCTCCTCCCCTCGTCAGTCCGCATCGGACCGGAACATCGCAATCTCCCACCTCCTGGGTCTGGACTCGACGGTCGCGGCCCGCTGGGCGGCGCTCCGGACGCGGGAGTCCGATCTCCGAACCGCCGGCCCGGTCGAGGAAAACGGCCTCACCGGCCCTTCGTCCCGACCGACCGAAGAACTCGAAACGCGCCGGCGGCAAATCGAACAGGAGGTCGGCGCCTCCGCGTCCGCGCTCGACACTTTCCAGGTACACCCGCGTTATGGGCCGCTCCTGAAGGAGGCCAACGACCTCACCCTGACCCTCCAGGAACTCGCCGATCTCAACTTCGCGGACGGCCTGAGGCTCACCCGCTACCGCGAATCGATCGTGGAGGAGAAGCCGCCGGAGGCCCTCTCCCTGGAGCGCGTCTATGCCGAGGCCGGCGTCGTGTTTCCGGAGGGCGTGCGACGCACGCTGGAAGAAGCGCGCGAATTCCATCGCCGGCGCGTGCTGGACCGCCGTGAGTTCCTCGCGCCCACGATGGCCGAACTGGAGCGGACCGTACGGCAGCGAAAGGAGAAGATCCGGGAACTGAGCGAGGCGCGCGATTCGATCATGGCGGTCCTCGAAAGCCGCGGGGCGTTGGACGAGTACGCCCGACTCCACGAGCGGCGGGTGGCGCTGCGCGAGGAATTGGAAGCCGTCCGGCGCGAAATCGCCGAGCGAAACGCGAAGGAGGAGCGGAAGCGCGAGATCGCAGAGGAGCGCTCACTCCTCGAGCGGCTGGCGCGGCAGGACTGCGAGGAGCGCCGCCCCGTCCGCGAGGCCGCCATACGGTGGTTCCACGAGAACTCGCGCGCCCTCTACCGGTCGCCCGGTGACTTGGTCATCGATGCCAACTCGAACGGCTACGAGTACGGGGCCGCCATCGAGCGCGGCGCCGGCGACGGGATCGAACGGATGCAGATCTTCTGCTTCGACCTCGCGGTGCTGCAACTGCAGCGATATCTCGAACGAGGTATGGACTTCCTGATCCACGACTCCCTGCTGTTCGACCCCGTGGACGCGCGCCAGCGGGCGCGGGCGCTGGAGCGGGCCCACGAAGTGACGACCGAGATGGGGGCGCAGTACATCTGCACCCTGAACTCGGACATGGTTCCCGAAGGGGACTTCTCTCCGGATTTCGACTACCGGCGATTCGTCCGCCTGCGCCTCTCCGACGAGTCCCCGGAAGGACGGCTGCTCGGTATCCACTACTGACCGCCCGCGGGTCCGGCGCCCCGCTCTCCCCTTCCCCGCCGGAAGGCGTACCGTCCCGCGCCGAGTGCGAGGAGCGCGGCGGGCGGCAGGTATTCGAGGAAGCGGAGCGGGAGCGGGAGCGTCCAAGGTTCGCCCGGAGGGGTCGTCCAGAAGGGGTAGTAGGCGAGGACGGTGGTGAGGGTGAGTGTCAGCGCCGCGGAGTAGAGGGAGCGGCGCTCCGGGTGGAGGACGAGGAAGGGCAGGCACCAGAGGAGGTACCACGGGTGGGCGGTGGGGGTCAGCAGGAAGGCGGCGCCGGCCAGGAGGCCGAACGCGAGACTCGCCGGCGGGGCGGGGCGGCGGGCGAGGAGGGCGGCGAAGACGGCGGCCAGCAGGGCGAAGGCCGCCGGGCGGGCGTAGGCGCCGAACGCAGCCTCGACGGCGGGGAAGAGGCTGTCGTTGAACCGCCAGTGGCGGAGGTAGTGGCCGAGGCTGAACCGGAACTCCGCGAGGCGCGCAGCGAGGCCGTCCGGGGCGGCCGCGGGGGAGAGGAACGGGGCGGCGACGACTGCGGTGGAAACGGCCGCGGCGAACGCCAGCGCGAGGCGGCGGCGCCGGTCGGCGAGGCGGCGCCAGAGGAAGGGGAGGAGGACGAAGCCGGCGAACTTCACCGTCCCCGAGAGCGCCGCCAGCGCGCCTGCGAGCGCCGGGCGCGAAGCGGTGGCGGCGAGGGCGGCGGCGGCGAGCGCGACGCCGAGGACATCGCCGTGGCCGCTGCCGGCGATTTCGACGAGGGGCAGCGGGTTCCACGCGTACGCGACCACGAGGAGCGGGTCGCGGCCCCGGCGGCGGAGGAGCGCGATGAGGGCGGCGACCAGCGCCGCTTCCGCCAGCACGAGCGCCGCCTTCATCGCCCGCGGGCTCGTCGAAACGGCGGTGATGGCGGCGGCGAAGGCTTGCGCCCCCGGCGGGTAGATCGCCGGCAACTTCCAGTACTCCACCCGCTCGCGGATTTCGGGATGGCGGGCGCGGAGGTCTTCGAGTTCCGGCGCGTCCGGCGGGGACCGCCACGGGTCGTGGCCCGCCGCCACCACCCGCCCCTCCCAGATCGCGCGGTAGATGTCCCCGGAGAGCGCGGGCGGCGCGGCGAGAAAGAGCAGCCGCGCGAGCGCCGCGGCGCCGAGCGCGAGGACGAGCGCCCGCCGCCGACCGGCCGGCGGCGGGGCGGCGGAAGAGCCGGCGGAGCGCCCCCGGCCCCGGAGCAGCGGCCGGAGCGCGAGGACGAGCGGCGCGAACATCGCCGCATGCAGCGCGGCGTGCGCCGCGAACCCGGCGACCCCGCTGACATCCGAAGCCAGCAGCAGGGCGAGCGCTCCGGCGAGGGCGATCCACACCGCCGCCAGCGCCGCCGACCGGCGCTCCGCGCGCGCCGCGCCGGACACGAAGAGCCGCCGCCCCGCCCCGGGCTAGACTCGCCGCGCGGTCAGGGAAAGGGGGTTGAGCATGGCCGGGCGGCGCCGCCCCGGAACCGGTTCGAAGGCCGCCCCCCGGATGAGGACGACGGGGACGACGGGGACGACGGGGACGACGCGCCGGAAGGGTACGCCGGGCGCTGCGAGACCCGGCGCGCCACCGACCCCGGCGAGGCGCGCGCGATGAACCTCATACCGCCAGTCGCACCCGACACCGTCCACTTCGGCGACTGCCTCGAAGTGATGTCCCGCTGGCGGCCGGAGCAGGTGGACCTGATCTACCTCGATCCGCCGTTCCGCTCGCAACGCGACTACCGACTCACCTTCCGAAGCAGCGCCGACGGGAGACGCCGACCGCGCAAGGCGCCCGCCTTCGAGGACACCTGGCGATGGGACGCCGCCGCCGCGAAGCGCGTCCGCGAACTCACGAACCGCGCCGGGAAGATCGCCGGCGCCATCGAAGGTCTCCGGCTCGCGCTCGGCCCTTCCGGGATGCTCGCCTATCTCGCCTATATGGCCGAGCGGCTCGCCGAAGCGCAGCGCCTCCTCAAACCCGCCGGCAGCATCTATCTCCACTGCGATCCCGCGGCGTCGCACTACCTCAAGGTCGTCATGGACGCGGTCTTCGGCGCCGGGAACTTCCGGAACGAGATCGTCTGGCGGATCGGCTGGGTTTCCGGCTTCAAGACGAGGAAACGCGGTTGGATCCGCAACCACGACACGATCCTCTACTACGGGAACGGCGGCCCGACCACCTTCCACAAGGAATACCTGCCGTATCCGGAGGGTTACCGCCGGCGCGGCGAACGCGGAAAACCGACCGGCCGCGGCATTCCCCTCGAAGACACTTGGAACTGCAGCGCCGCCGACCGACTCGACTCGATCATGATCACCAGTTTCTCCAAGGAGAAACTGGGATACCCGACGCAGAAACCGGAAGCGCTGCTGCGCCGGATCATCCGGGCCTCCAGCAACGAGGGCGACCTGGTGCTCGACCCCTTCTGCGGTTGCGGCACGACCATGGCGGCGGCGCTGAAGGAGAACCGGCGATGGGCCGGCATCGAGGTCTCCCCGTTCGCGGTGTCCCCGGTAGTCGAGAACCGCCTGCGCCCGCTCGTCGGCGGCAAGGTGAACCTCGCCGGGTTCCCCACCCGGATGGAGGAAGCCGAACGCCTGGCGGCGAACGACCGCACCCGTTTCGAGGCATGGGCGGTGAACCTGATCCCCGGCATGGCGCCGAGCGAAAGGCGGCCCGGGGACGGCGGCATGGAGGGCCGCGGAGAGTTCCTCCGCGACATCGAAGGTTTCGACTGCGGGGGGGCGGTCGCGCGAGTCGAGAGCGGAACCGCAACCATGGACTCGGTGCTCACCTTCGCCCGCTCCCTCGACGACCCGGACAGCCGCGCGGTCGCCGGGGTCTTCATCACCAGGAGGCCGACTACGACTGCGGGCATGAAGGCGGAAGCGGCGAAACTCGGCTCCTTCCGCCTCCGCGGGAGCGCCGGGGAGTACCCCCGGTTCTCGTTCTGGAGCGTCGAGGAGCACTTCGCCGGCATCCGACCCGACCTCCCTCCCCTCACCGACCCGCTCACCGGAGGGGAACGCCGCGCCTACCTCGCGCTCCCGTAGAATCCCCCGCCCGACAGTCGGCCGATGGACGAAACGCGACCCCTGCCGCCACCGCCGGCGGGCGGGGGCCCCCAGCCGGAGGAGGCCGCCGGCGCCGAGTCCGCGATCGCGGCGACGATCGGCCGCTGGCAGAAAAAACTCCTCCAGTTGGACCGGCGCAACCGGCTGCTCTACTTCCGCGAAGGCCGTGTCGCGGTCCCGCTGCCAGAAACTTCGCCGGAGCAGATGGCCCAGTGGCTGGACAGTCCTCGGAAGAAGTCGCGGCGCTTCGTCGAACTCGACGAGCGTGCCCGCTCCCGGCGTCAAGCCGGGGCGATCCGTACCGGGCTCGAGCCCGCGGAACTCCGGCGGCGGCTGACCGGGCTGCGCCGCCGCAAGCGGGAATGGCAAGAGGAACAAGGCGTCAATGTGCTGTTCGTCGCTGTCGGCTTCCTCCAGTGGACGGACTTGGACGAAGAACGCGCCTGTTCGCCGCTCGCCCTCGTCCCCTGCGACCTGATGCGCGCGTCGGTGAGCGGTCCTTGGCGCGTGGAGCCCGTCGGCGATGTCGAGGGGAATCCCACGCTGGCGCACCTGATGAGGAACAACTTCGATCTCACGCTTCCCGAGTACAAGGAGCAGGGCGTCCCCGATTACCTGGAGGCAGCGCGAGAGGCCGTCGCGCGCAAGGGGGAATGGACGGTGACGCCGGAAGTCTTTCTCGGCAACTTCGCTTTCTCCAAGATGGCGATGTACGACGACCTGAAACGCATGCGCGAGAACGGCGTGGCCCACCCGCTCATCCGGCGGCTCGCCGGGGGCGAACCGAAGGCGGGCGGCGCCGGCACAGATTCCGGTGCCGGCGGCGAGGGGCCCAACCCCCTGCCTCCAGACGAAGATCTGCCGGGTGGGAGACTCGACGACCTGCTCAAAGTGCGCGACCAGTACACGGTGGAGGACGCCGACTTCAGCCAACTCCGCGCCATCGAGGCGGCCCGCCGAGGCGACAGCGACCAAGTGATCCACGGCCCTCCCGGAACCGGCAAGAGCCAAACGATCACGAACATCATCGCCTGCCTCTTGGCGGACGGAAAGCGGGTTCTCTTCGTGAGTGAAAAGACCGCGGCCCTGGATGTAGTCAAGAAGCGGCTCGACGACTGTGGGCTGGGCGTTTTCTGTCTCGACCTCCACAGCGAACGCGGACGAAAGAAGTCGGTGTACGAACAGTTGCAGAAGTCGGAGGACAAGTTGAGGGATTCCCGGCGGCGGGTGGACGACGAGTTCCCTTACGACGAACTGGAGCAGAAGCGGGACGCCCTCAACCGGTTCGTGAGGGCGCTGCACCGAGAGCGCGAACCTCTCGGACGTTCTGTCTTTCGTGTACAGGGCGACTACGCCAAAGTCCACCACCTCCCCGATGTCGAGTTCGCGGTCGGTGATCTCGCCTCGCTCGACAGGGAACGGTGGAAACGGATCGAAGACGCGTCCCTGAAACTGAGCCGCCACCTGAAACTCGTCCGGCCGCACGAAGAACGCTGGATCGCCCTCGTCGAGGAGGACGCCTCCCTCGACCTGAGGGATCGAATCCGCACGGCCATGGATCAGTTGGGCCAAGCCACCCGCAACGCCCGGAAGGAAGGCACCGCGGCCGCCGAGTGGGTCGGCACCGCGGCACCCAAAACCGTATACGAGTGTTCGAGACTGCAGGAAACCTTGGACCACCTGTCCGAAGGTGAGGGAGTGCCGAAAGTCTGGCTCGAGCGCGATGTCCTCCCGCGCCTGGAACGGCTCGCGATCGAGCAGGAAGAGCGGCAGGGGGAACGCGAGAAACTCGAAGGCGCTACGCGCGGCCTGTTCGGGGAGACGAGACCGGACACGGACTGGGACGACGCGGCGGAGCGTCTTCGGCGAATCGCGGCGGATGCCCGGGCCTTCACGGAGGTGCTCGGCGCCGACTGGCAGCGCCGAGTGCTACCGAACGCCGCGCAGCGTCTCGAACAGTGCGGCGCCTTGGAATCGGCGGCGCGAGAGGCAGTTCGGGCTGCCGACAGTCTCGGCAGCCTCCTGCCCGGTGAGCGGCCGAAGACCGGATCCGAGTTTGAGGCCGCGATCACGGCCGCCGACAGTCTGGTGAATCTCTTTCCGGCACCGTCGCGCTGGTTGCGCCCGAGGGGGCTCGAGGAAGCGCGGAAGTCCCTCGGAGCGCTGGAGAAAGACCTCAGGGCGCTCGATGAAGTGGAGACGGGACTGTTTGCCGACTTCGACGAAGAGATCCTCGCTGTCGTGAATTGGCCGATGGTCCAGCGATTCCGGAACGAGTACCGCAGTTGGTCCAGGCGATTCTGGCCCAACTCGCCGTATCGCCGGGACCGGAGGAATCTGCGCGGGGCAGACCGGTCAGCCAAGAAGCGAGGTTACGAGGACTGGCGACGCGCCGTAGAGCGTGCCTGGGCTCTTCGACTTCTTCGGAACGAATGGAAACGCGAGGCGAAGGCGTTCGAGACAGTGTTCGGCGATCGATTCCGGGGCAGGAAGACCGACCCGGAAGCGCTCCGCGGGGCTCTCGACGAGTTCGAAGGACTCTCCAAGCGATGTTTCGACGACCCGAAACTGCGGCAGGTGCTGACCGACGAAGGGCGACACGACGAATTGCGGGCACTCCTCCCCAACGCTAAAAATCGCGCCGGCACCTTCCGGGAGACCGTGACTGCCCTCGGACTCGCTTCCGTCCCTCCCTCGGCCGTCGCGCCGGCAGGGAAGTGCAACGACTTCGAGGCGTCGCTGGCAGACTTGGCCGACACCGCATCCCGCGCACTCGACCCGCTGCGAAAACTCGTGGAACTCTTGGACGAAGTCGGTAGCGGATTCCGAACACCCCCGGACGACCTTTCGGTCCTCATGGAGCGGATCAGGCAGATGGCTGCCCTCGCGCGAGTGGAGCATCAAGACCGCGCCGACGAACCCAAACTCCAAGCGGACTTCGGCCCGAGGTTCACCGGGCCGGACACCGATTGGCCGGCGATCCGGGAGGCGATCAACTGGACGAGGCAAGCACTCAGACGGGACTGGCGCCCGCCGAAACCGGCCTACGCTGCGCATCTCGTGACCCCGCGGAAACCCGATGAATACAAACGCCGAGCCGAGTCCCTCCGCAAGACCGCCCGGGCAGTGGAGAGCCTCCACGAAGCGTCATGCTCCTTCTTCGACCCGGAGATCCGTCCCTGGCCCGACGGCCGCAACACGCGCTTCGACGACTTGATCGATTGGGCCGACGAATGCTCCCGATCCGCCTCGACCGTGAGCATGTGGCTGGACTATCGGGACGCCGTGAGGACTCTCGAGGAACTCCTGAGTCCGGGGCTGGTAGACCGGATCCGCCAAGTCACGGACGACGAGAGAAAAGTGCCCGGAATCATCCGCCGCCGCCTCTGCCGCACCTGGCTGGACGACGCCTACCGCTCAACGCCTGAACTCACCGGTTTCAACCCGACCGATCACACACACCTGCGCTGGGATTTTCGCGAACTCGACAGCAAACAGTTCGAAGCGAGCCGGCAGCGAGTTCAGACGCGTTGCTTCCGAAACTATCCTGACACATCTCTTTACACCGAGAACCTCAAAATCCTGAGAAAGGAACTCAACAAGACGCGCGGCCAAGAATCGGTGGGAGAGTTGCTCAGCCGCATTCCCGGCGTGATCCAGGCCCTCAAGCCATGCATGTTGATGAGCCCATTGGCAGTCAGCCAATACCTCAAATGGCGTGACTTGCATTCCGAGCGGATCGAGTTCGACACCGTGATCTTCGACGAAGCGTCACAGGTCTTCCCCGAGGACGCGGTGCCGGCCATCGCCCGCGCCAAGCGCACGATCCTCGCCGGAGACGCAAGGCAACTCCCGCCGACGAACTTCTTCCGGGCGAGCCAAGACGACGAGGAAGACCGCGAGGTGGACGACGAAGACGAGGAAGGCCCTTCCGACCAAATGGAAGGGCAGGAGAGCATCCTCGATGTCATGCACTCGATGGTGGGCAGCGGCGTCCGAGAGCAGCACCTCACCGTCCACTACCGTAGCCGCCACCAGGACCTGATTCGGTACTCCAACCACCACTTCTACGACAACCGCTTGCTGGTCTTTCCGAGTCCCGGCCGCGACACTTCCCTCGGGATGCGTGATGTCGCGGTTCCCGAAGGTCGCTACGAGGCCGGCGCTTCGCGCACGAACCCCATCGAGGCGGAGAAGGTCGTAGATCTCGTGTTCGAAACCATGGAGACCAGCCTCCCGAACGAGAGCGTCGGCGTCGTCGCGCTCTCGAGGGCGCAGGCGGGCCTGATAGACAGGCTGGTGATGCAGCGCCGCCTCGAACGCCGCGACCTCGACGACCGCTTCAGCGAGTCAGCGCACGAACGGTTCTTCGTCAAGAACCTGGAGAATGTCCAAGGCGACGAGCGCGACCACATCATCCTGAGCATCGGCTACGGTCCCACACTCGGATCGGAACGCCCGCCGCAACGATTCGGTCCCATCAACCAGGAAGGGGGCAAGCGGCGCCTCAATGTCGCTGTCACCCGTGCGCGCCGAACGATGACCTTGGTGCACTCCCTGCGCGCCGACCAGATCTCGGAGCACTCGCGGACAGACGGCCCGCGGTTGCTCAAGCGCTATCTCGAGTACGCCGCCAACCCCCGCCAAGCGTTCGAGCAGGAGGCGACCGACGATCCGGACGCGGAACCGGAGTCCCCGTTCGAGGCGGCGGTACTCAAGGCACTTCGTAGCCGAAGACACCAAGTCGTACCCCAAGTCGGCGTGTCCGGTTACCGGATAGATCTCGGGATTCGAGCCGAGAGCGGCGCCGGTTTCGACTTGGGCATCGAATGCGACGGCGCCCGGTACCACAGCGCGCCGGCGGCCCGGGATCGCGACCGCATCCGGCAGGATGTACTCGAAGGCTTGGGCTGGACGATCCACCGCGTCTGGTCCACCGCTTGGGCGCGGAATCCGGACGAGGAACTCCAGAAGATCGAGACAGCCCTCGAGAAGGCCCGGTTCCAAAACTCGCTCAACTGGGACGAACTGATGGGGGATGTGAGTAAGCAGCTGAAGGACCACGACGCCGACCCCGATCCCCAGTAGCCGCAGATGCCGACGGCCCGACGGGCTCGCCACGCGAGGCGGACGCCTCCGAGAAGTGGGCGGGAGCGGAGACGGGGCGCCTTCAAGGCTTGCGGTGCTGCGCCGTCCGGTGACATCACGGTAGGCCCAAGTCTCCTCTCGGACATGCCTGCCTCCCTTCGGCGGCTCGTGTGGCGAAGGCCCGATCCACGAAGCGCTGGTTGTGGCGCCCATCGGTGGCCGCCACGGCATCCGACGCGCTGGGGAGCGGATGGTCGCTCGCATTGAGAGGGTGATGCCGAGAGGAGCCCCACCGGCTCGGAACCTCCCGCCGCCGGCGGGCAGGCGCGACGGGCGGAGCGCGGCCACACGCTCCAGCGAGGCGGGGCCGGGCGCCACACTCCCAGCCGCTCCGGCCGCCTGCGAACGAGCGGGGACGCCCTGGTCGCCGCCGACGCGTAAGCGGCCCCCTCCCCGGCTCCCGTAGAATCGCCCCTTCCGGAGGAACCCGGTCATGGCAGAAATCGGAACGCTGAACCAACTGCTCAGGCAGGCCTGCGAGCGGAAGGGCGACGGCCCGGCGCTCCTGCACAAGAGCGGCGGCGAGTGGAAGACGGTCACCGGAAGCGGCTGGCTGGACGAAGCCCGCGACGCCGCCATGGGGCTCGCCGCGCAGGGCGTCGGCCGGGGCGACCGGGTGGTGCTGCTCTCGGAGAACCGCGTGGAGTGGTTCACCATCGAGGCGGCGCTCCAGATCCTCGGCGCGGTCACCGTCCCGATCTACCCGACCCTGACCGCCAAGCAGGCCGCCTACATCGCCCGGGACTCCGGCGCGAAGGCGCTCATCGCCGGCGGCGCCGACCAGCAGGCCAAGTTGGCCTCGGTGATGGGCGACCTCCCCGACGCGAGCGTCCGCATCGGCCTCGACGCCCCCCTCGCCGAAGGCTTCTCCGGCAGCGACTGGGCCTCCGTCCGGGAAGCCGGCCGAGCCGCCCGCAAGGCCGACCCCGAAGGCCCGGAGAAGTCCGCCGCCGCCGTCCAACCGGACGACCTGGCCACGATCATCTACACATCGGGCACCACCGGGAACCCGAAGGGCGTGATGCTCACCCAGGCGAACCTGGTGCAAAACGCCCTGGTCTCGGCGAAGGTGCTCGCCTTCCGGGAAGACGACCTGGCGATGTCGGTGCTGCCGTACAGCCATGTCTTCGCCCGCATGGTGGCGCACTACCTCTACCCGCACTGCGGCGTCCCCATCGCCATCGCCGAGAGCATGGACAAACTGGTCGAGAACATCGGCGAAGTGAAGCCGACGATCATGGCCTGCGTGCCGCGCTTCTACGAGAAGATGCGCGACCGGGTGCTCGAGTCGGCGGCCGCCGGCAGCCCGCTGAAGCAGAAGATCTTCCACTGGGCCTTCCGCGTGGGCCACGAGATGGGCCGTTGCCGCCAGGAGGGCGAAACCCCCGGCGCCGGGCTCCGCTTCCGCTACGGCGTGGCGACGAAACTGGTCTTCTCCAAACTGCACGCGCGCCTCGGCGGCCGGATGCGGCTCTTCGTCTCCGGCGGCGCGGCGCTTCCCCGGGAAGTCGCCGAGTTCTTCCTGGCCGCCGGCTGGCTGGTCATCGAGGGTTACGGCCTGACCGAGACCAGCCCGGTCATCGCGGTGAACCGCCCGGACGACTTCCGCTTCGGCACCGTCGGCAAGACCGTCGAAGGCGTGGAAGTGAAGATCGCCGACGACGGCGAGATCCTCTGCCGGGGCCACAATGTCATGAAGGGCTACTACGGCGACCGGACGGCCACCGACGAAGTGGTCCGCGACGGCTGGTTCCATACCGGCGATGTCGGCGAAGTGGATTCGGACGGTTTCCTCCGCATCACCGACCGCAAGAAGGACCTGCTGGTGACCGCCGGCGGCAAGAATGTCGCGCCGCAGCCGATCGAGGGCGTCATCAAGACCAGCCCGGTGATCGCCGAAGCGGTCATGGTCGGTGACGGCAAGCCCTACCTCTCGGCGCTCATCGCCCCCGACTTCGAGCAACTCAAGACCTGGTGCGAGGAAAACGGCGTCGAAACCGCGTCCTCCGAGGCCATGGCGGGGAACGAGAAGGTGCAGGCGCACCTGATGGCGGAAGTCGAACGGCTGGGCGGGGACCTGGCTTCGTTCGAACGCGTCAAGAAGATCGCGGTGCTCGCGGACACCTTCTCCATCGAGGGCGGCGAACTCACGCCGACGCTGAAGGTGAAGCGGCGCGTGGTCACCGAGCGCTACGCCGACCGGATCGAAGCCCTGTACTCCTGATTCCCCGGCCCGGAGCGCGCGCGGCGACGAATGGCCACGGCGCCCGACCGTTGGGAAACGGTCATCGGGCTGGAGGTCCATGTCCAACTGCGGACGCGGACCAAACTGTTCTGCGGCTGCCCGAACGCCTTCGGCGCCCGGCCGAACGCCCACCTCTGCCCGGTCTGTTACGGCCTTCCCGGCGCGCTCCCGGTCCCGAACCGGCGGGCGGTGGAACTCGCGGTGCTCGCCGCGCTGGCGCTCAACTGCGAGATCCCCGACGAATCGGTCTTCGAGCGGAAGAACTACTTCTACCCGGACCTGCCGAAGGGATACCAGGTCACGCAATTCGAGCGTCCCATCGCGGTGGACGGCTGGCTCTCCATACGGACGGACGGCCCCGACGGCGGGGAAGAACGCGAACCCCGGCGGATCGGCATCCACCGGGTGCAACTCGAAGAAGACGCCGGCAAACTCATCCATACCGGTTTCCCCGGCGCCGAGGACAAGAGCGGCGTGGACTTCAACCGCGCCGGCGTGCCGCTCATCGAAGTGGTGAGCCGGCCGGACCTCCGCTCGGCGGAGGAGGCCGGGGCGTACGCGCGGCTCCTGAAGTCGCGCATGGTCTTCGCCGGCATCTCGGACGCGGACATGGAGAAGGGGAACCTGCGGATCGACGGCAACATCTCCGTGCGTGAACGGGACGGCAGCGAAAACGGTGGGGAAGACGGCGGGAAACTCGGCGCTCGCGTCGAACTCAAGAACCTGAACTCGTTCCGCTACCTGGAGCGGGCGATCCGCTTCGAGGAGGAACGCCACCGGTCGCTCCTCGCGCGCGGCGAACCGGTCGCGGTGGAAACGCGCCTCTACGACGAGTCCAAGGGCCGGACCGAAGCGATGCGGAGCAAGGAAGAGGCGGAGGACTACCGCTACTTCCCCGACCCGGACCTGCCGCCGCTCCGACTCCCCGCCGGTCTCGTGGACGAGCAGCGGCGCCGTCTGCCGGAGTTCCCCGACGAACGCGCCGCCCGGTACCGCTCGGAGCACGGCGTCGCCGCCGACCAGGCGGAACGGATCGCCGCCCGCCGGGAGATCGCCGAGTACTACGAGACCGCGCTCGCCGCCGCGGTCGAAGCGGGATCCCCGACTCGGGAGGCGGCGGCCACCGCGGCGCGCTGGGTCACCGGCGATGTCGTCGCCCGGGAGAAACAGGACGGCCGGCTGGCGGTGGACCCCGCCCGCCTCGGGCGGCTCCTCCACCTCCGGACCGCGGAGGAGATTCCCCGGAGCGCCGCCCGGAAGGTCTTCGCCGCGATGTGCGAGACCGGCCGCGAAGCCTCCGACCTGATCGCGGAACTCGGACTCGACGAGGCCGCGGGGGGCTCCGAACTCGACGCGCTGGCCGCCCGGCTGGCTGCGGAACACCCGGCGGATCGGGATTCGTACCGCGCGGGCAACCGCAAGGCCATCGGCGCCTTCATGGGCCGCGCGATGCGCGAACTGGGAGGACGCGCCGCCGCCCGGGAGGTGCGCGCCGCGCTGGAGCGGGCGCTCGCCCGGGACGACGACCTGCCGCCCCCGGAGGGGGCCGGCGGCGAGTGAGTCGGGAGACCGACGCCGGCGAAGAACCGGCGGGACCGCCGAGGCCCCTGGCCCTGATCGCCGGCTGGACCTGCTCCGGCAAGACCCGGTTCGCCCGGGCCCTCGCCGAGGAACTCCGCCCGGCGACCGCCGCCGTCCTCTCCCAGGACGACTACTACCGGGACACCTCGCACCTCACCCACGCCGAGAAGGTGCGCGTGAACCACGACCTGCCGGAGGCCCTCGACCTGACGCTCTTCGCCGAGCACCTGGCGACGCTCTGCGCCGGCGGAGGCGTCCCCCGGCTGGCCTACGACTTCGCCACCGGCGCGCGCCGCGCCGAGGGGAAGCGCGGCCCCGCCGACTTCGTGATCGCCGAGGGCGTCCGGGTGTTCCGGCTCGCGCCGCCCGCCCACCGACCGGTCCTCCGGGTGCTGCTGGAAGGCGCCCCGGAGCGCCTCCTCGCCCGCCGGATCCGGCGCGACACCGGCGAGCGCGGCTACACCGAGGCGGAGACCCGCCGCCGATTCGCCGAGATGGCCCTCCCCGCCCAGCGCCACGCCCTCTCCGGCGCCGAAGCCGCGGCGGACTTCGTGTTCCCGATGGACTGGGGCGACGCCGAGGTCGCCGCCGCCGCCAACCGCCTCGCCGGCGATACTTCGCGCCCCGACCGGCCCCGGGCCTGAGCGCCGCCGGCCCCCCGGCCCGCGCGCCGCCGACCCCCCAGCCCGCGCGCCGCCGGCCCCACCCGCCCGAGCACCCCCAGCCCGCCCGGCCGACGAAGGCCCGGCGCGCGCCCCGACATTCCCCCCACCGGGAAGGAACCCACAGTGAGCGACGACCGCATCCTGCGCATCGGGCACAGCCCGGACCCCGACGACGCCTTCATGTTCTGCGCGCTGGCCAAGGGCGCGGTCCGCATCCGCGACTACCAGGTCGAACATGTCCTCGAAGACATCGAGAGCCTGAACGACCGCGCCGCGAACGCCGAACTCCCGGTGACCGCGATCTCCGCGCACGCCTACCTCACGGTCGGGCGCCACTACCGGATCATGGCCACCGGGGCGAGCATGGGCGAGGGCTACGGCCCCGTGGTGGTCAGCCGCGAACCGGGCGAACTCTCCGACCTGGCGGGCCGCCGGGTGGCGATCCCCGGCCCCCGCACCACCGCGGCGCTCCTCGCCCGCTGCTACATCGGCGCGTTCGAACCGGTCGTCGTCCCCTTCGACCGCATCCTGCAGACGGTCCGCGGCGGCGGCGCCGACGCCGGCGTCGTGATCCACGAAGGCCAACTCACCTACGCCGCCGAGGGCTTCCACCTCCGCTCCGACTTCGGCGTCCGCTTCCGGGACGAAACCGGCCTCCCCCTCCCCCTCGGCCTCGATGTGGTCCGCCGCGACCTCGGCCGGGACTTCGCCGTCGAAGTGAACCGCGCCATGCGCGAGAGCATCGCCTGGGCCTACGACAACGAGGAAGAGGCCCTCGACTACGCCCTCGAATTCGGCCGCGGCCTCGACCGCGAACTCGGCCGCAAGTTCGTGAAGATGTATGTGTCCGACCTCACGAAGGACATGGGAGACGCCGGCGAAGCCGCCCTCCGCACCCTCTTCTCCATGGCCGAACGCGCCGGCGTCGTCCCCTCCGCCCCGGACTTCGAACTAGTCCGCTGACAGCCGGTCCGCGTAGGCGAGGCGGATCCCGTCGAGGGTCAGGCGCTCCTCCACCCGGTCCACGACGCCGGTCCACTCCGCCACCTGGCGGGCGAGGCCGCCGGTGGCGATCACCGGGTAGTCCTCGCCGATCTCCGCCTTCAGCAGCCGCACCATCTCCCGGACCATGCCGGTCCAGCCGTGCACCAGCCCCGAGCGGAGCGCGGCCACGGTGTGGGTGCCGATGACCCGCTTCGGGGGGGCGAGTTCCACCCGCGGCAGCCGCGCGGTGCGGCGGACGAGCGCCTCCGCCGAGACGCCGAGGCCGGGGGCGATCGCCCCGCCGCGGTACTCCCCGGCGGCGGAGATCACATCGAAGGTGAGCGCCGTGCCGGCGTCCAGCACGATGGCCGCGGTCCCGAACAGCCGGTGGACGGCCACCGTGTTGGCGATCCGGTCCGCCCCGGTCTCCTCCGGCGTGTCCACCGCCAGCCGGATTCCCCGGGCCGTCCGGTGGGTCAACTCGAAGAGGGCCTGCCCGAAGTGGCGCCCGGCCACCGCGCGGAGCGTCCCGGTGACCGTCGGCACGACGCTCGCCGCCGCGACCCCGGCGATCCGGCCGCGGGCGACGGACACGCCGGCGAGCAGCGAGTCCAAGAGAGCCGCCAGTTCGTCCGGCAGCCGCTCCGGGGCGGTCGAGACCCGCCAGTCGCGCACCCAACTCCCGCCGTCGTGGAGCCCGACCGCGGTCTTGGTGTTTCCCACATCGAAGACGAGCAGCATGGCGCGCCGGAAATGCTACCGGCGGCCGCCCGCCGCGTCCCGACGCCGGCCGTCGTCCATACTCCCGCGCCGATGATCGCCCTCTCCGCCATCGAAGCCGCGCGCGGCCACATCCGGCCCTACGCCGTCCGGACGCCGCTCATCCGGCTCCGGCATCCGGCTGCCGGGGCCGACGAGATCTGGCTCAAGCCGGAGAACCTGCAGCCCTTCGCCTCGTTCAAGATCCGGGCGGCGGCGGCGCTGTTCGCCGGGATCCCCGACGCAGACCTGGAGCGCGGCGTCATGACCGCGAGCGCCGGGAACTGGGCGCAGGCGGTGGCGTTCATGGCGCGGGAGCGCGGCGTCCCCTGCACGGTGGTCGTCCCGGAGACCTCGCCGGAGAACAAGCGCCGCTCCATCGCCGCCCTCGGGGCCGAGATCGTGGTGGCGCCCTTCGCCGAGTGGTGGCAGGCCATCGTGACCCACTCCCACCCCGGCGTGGAAGCCCGGTTCGTCCATCCCGTCGAGGAGGACGCGGTGATGGCCGGGAACGGCACGGCCGGCCTCGAAATCCTGGAGGACCTGCCGGAAGCGGACGCGGTGCTCGTCCCGTTCGGCGGCGGCGGGCTCAGTTGCGGCATCGCCTCGGCGCTGCGGCAGCGGGGCTCCGACGCGAAGGTCTATCCGGTGGAGGTCTCCACTTCGGCGAAGGTCGCGGCGGCCGTCGCCGGGGGCGGCCCGGTCTGGATCGACACCGAGCCCAGTTTCGTGGACGGGATCGGCGGCAACACGGTGCTCGACCCGATGTGGCCGTTGGTGGAGGAACTCCTGGCAGAGCCCCTCGCCGCCACCCCGGACGAGGCCGCCGAAGCCGTCCGCGTCCTCGCCGGCAGCGCCCGGATCGTGGCCGAAGGCGCCGGGGCCTGCCCGGTCGCCGTCGCGTTCGCCGACCGCGTACCCCGCGCCGGGAAGGGCGCGTCGGGAGGTCGGCCGCGGAAGATCGTGTGCGTCGTCTCCGGCGGGAACCTGGAGCCCTCGGTCTTCTCCCGCATCCTCGCCGGGGAGACGCCGCCCACCGCGCGGTAGGCCTGCGGGGGCCGCGCGCGGCCCCGCGAAGTCAGTCCGCGCCGTTCCCGGCGAGTTGGCGCAGGACGGTGTGGAGGATGCCGCCGTTCCGGTAGTAGTCCACTTCCACCGCCGAATCCAGCCGCACCCGCACCCGGAACGACCGGGGCGCCTCCCCCTCGGCCCGCACCGTGACCGTAGCCTCGGCTCCCGGCGCCAGACCCTCCGAGATCCCGGCGAGGTCGTAGGTCTCCGCCCCGGTCAACCCCAGCGACTCGGCGCTCTCCCCCGCCCGGTACTCGAGCGGCAGGACGCCCATCCCCACCAGGTTGCTGCGGTGGATGCGCTCGAAACTCTCCGCCAGCACCGCCTTCACCCCGAGCAGCAGCGTCCCCTTGGCCGCCCAGTCCCGCGACGACCCGGTCCCGTACTCCCGCCCGGCGAGCACCAGCAGCGGCGTCCCCTCCTCCCGGTAGCGGGCGGCGGCGTCGTAGATGGACAGTTGCTCCCCGCTGGGATGGTGGACGGTGACGCCGCCTTCCACGCCGGGGACCAGCAGGTTGCGGAACCGGATGTTGGCGAAGGTCCCCCGGTGCATCACCCGGTCGTTCCCCCGCCGGGAGCCGTAGGAGTTGAAGTCCGGCTTCCCGATCCCCCGCTCGGTCAGGTACCGCCCCGCCGGCGAGTCCAGCGCGATGTCCCCGGCGGGGGAGATGTGGTCCGTGGTCACGGAGTCCCCGCAGCGGACGAGCACCCGCGCCCCGGAGAAGTCCTCCACCGGCGCCGGCTCCGCCGCCGTCCCGGCGAAGAACGGGGGCTCCTGGATGTAGGTGGAGGCCTCGTCCCAGGGGTAGATCTCGCTCGCGTCCACCGGGATCCGGTTCCACTCCGGGTTGCCGTCCCAGACATTCCCGTACATCCGCCGGAAGGTCTCCGGGTCGAGCGCCCGGTCGAGGGTCTCGCGCACTTCGGAGGTCGTCGGCCAGATGTCCCGGAGCCAGACCGGCTTCCCGTCGGCGCCCTCGCCGATCGGCTCGGTCTCGAAGTCCAGGTCCACGGTTCCCGCCAGGGCGTAGGCGACCACCAGCGGCGGCGACGCCAGGTAGTTCGCCCGGACGCGCGGGTGGACCCGGCCCTCGAAGTTGCGGTTGCCGGAGAGCACCGCCGCCGCCACCAAGTCCGCCTTCCCGATGGCCCGGTCCACCGCCGGCGGCAGCGGGCCGCTGTTCCCGATGCAGGTGGTGCAGCCGTAGCCGACCAGGTGGAAGCCGAGGTCGGCCAGCGGCGCGAGCAGCCCGGCCTCGCGCAGGTACTCGGTTACCGCCTTGGAGCCGGGCGCCAGCGAGGTCTTCACATGGCCGGGCGTGGTCAGGCCCCGGGCCGCCGCCTTCCGGGCGAGGAGGCCGGCGGCCAGCATCACGCTCGGGTTCGAGGTGTTCGTGCAGGAGGTGATCGCGGCGATCACCACCGCCCCGTGGGCCAAGTTGGCGCCGCCGTTCCCGGCGCGGGCGGTGCGGGCCAACCGGACCGGGTCGAGCCCGAACCCGCGCTCCGCCACCGGGGCGGTCAGCGACCGCCGGAACGAGGACTTCATCCCGGAGAGGGCCACCCGGTCCTGCGGCCGCTTCGGGCCGGCGAGGCTCGGCTCCACCGACGCGAGGTCGAGTTCCAGCGACTCGCTGTACTCCGGGTCCGGCGTGTCCTCGGTCCGGAAGAGCCCCTGCCGCTTGGTGTACGCCTCGACCCGGGCCACCGTTTCCGGGTCGCGCCCGGTGCGCCGGAGGTAGGCGAGCGTCTCCTCGTCCACCGGGAAGAACCCCATGGTCGCCCCGTACTCCGGCGCCATGTTGGCCACCGTGGCCCGGTCGGACAGCGAGAGCGCCCCGAGCCCCGGGCCGTGGAACTCGACGAAACTCTCCACGACGCCCGCGCCCCGCAGTTGCTCGGTGGCGGTGAGCACCAGGTCGGTCGCGGTGACGCCCTCGCGCAGTTCGCCGCTCAGCCGGAAGCCGACCACCCGCGGGGTGAGCAGGTAGCAGGGCTGGCCCAGCATCGCGGCCTCGGCCTCGATCCCGCCGACGCCCCAGCCGAGGACGCCGAGCCCGTTGATCATCGTGGTGTGCGAGTCGGTGCCGACCAGGGTGTCGGGGTAGAGCACCCGCTCGCCGTCCTCCCCGTCTTCCATCACCACCTCGGCCAGCAGTTCCAGGTTCACCTGGTGGACGATGCCGGTCGCCGGGGGCACCACCCGGAACCGGGAGAAGGCCTGCTGTCCCCAGCGGAGGAAGCGGTACCGCTCGGCGTTCCGCTCGAATTCGACCCGGGCGTTCTTCCGGTGGGCCATGGGGGTCCCGTAGGCGTCCACCTGCACCGAGTGGTCGATGACCAGGTCCACCGGGGCGCGGGGGTTGATCCGGGAGGGATCGCCGCCCATCCGGGCGAGGGCGGAGCGCATGGCGGCCAGGTCCACCAGCGCCGGCACCCCGGTGAAGTCCTGGAGCACCACCCGGGCGGGGCGGAACGGCACTTCCCGGCGCGCGGGGCTCGCCGGGGCCCAGGCGGCCAGCGCCGCCACATCGTCCTCGGTGATCGTCCGCCCGTCCACCCCCCGCAGCAGGGCCTCGAGCAGCACCCGGATGGAGAAGGGCAGCCGGGAGAGCGTCCCCAGCCCCTCCCGCTCGACGGCTTCGAGCGAGTAGAAGCGGGCCGGCCCGGAGGGGGCGGGGAGGGTCTCGAGGGAACCGAAGGAATTGCGCAACATGACGGTGGGTTTCCGCGTTCGCTCCGACGGCGACCCGGCCCGGCGGAGGCGAACCGGGGAGGATAACGGTCGGCCCCTTCGCCGCCGCCCCGGCGAACCCGTACCGTAGGATCGTCGTAAGGGGGGATGGCCCGCTCGGGCGCGACCGCGCAACCGGGCCGGAAAGGACAACCGCGCGCCATGACCAACGACGAAGAGACCGGCCGGAAGACCGACGCCGCAGCCAACGAGGCGCCGGAAGACGCGGCCCCGGAAGCCGCCGGCGCCGCCGCTCCCCCGCCCCCTCCCCCGGCGGACGCCGGCCCTCCGCCCCCGCCTCCCGACCTCGAGCCTTCCGCCGGCCGGCGGAAGGGGACCGGGTTCGACCTCGGCTACCTGTTCTCCTTCTTCTTCCGGGACCCGCGGGTCGTGCCGAAACTCCTCTTCGGCTGCCTCGCCTTCCTGTTCATCCCGGTGCTGGGCATCGGCCTCGTCGCCCTCGCCGGCTACTCGCTGGCCACTGCCCGGGGCGCGCTGCGGGGCGACGAGCACCCCATGGCGGAGTGGGACGACCTCGGCGCCATCCTGCTGGACGGCCTCAAGGTCGCGGTCGTCGTCCTCGCCTACTCCGCCGCCGGGGCGGTCGCCGGAATCTGCTTCCTGGGGTTCACCGCGCTGTGGGTCGCCATCGGCGAATCCGTCGGCTCCCCGGCCGTCGTGATCCTCTCGGTCTTCGGAGTGGTCGTCACCCTGTTCTTCGTGTCCTTCCTGGTGCTGGTGCTCAAGGGCCTCCTCCCCGTCGGCCTGCTGCGCCTGGCGGCGACCGACCGGCTGGGCGACGCCTTCCGCCTCAGCGGGCACCTCAGGCTGATCCAGGCGCACCTGGGGACCTTCTTCTTCCTCCTGCTGTCCCTGATCCTGTTCCACATCCTCTCGGAGGCGACGGTCCTGCTCTGCATCATCGGCATCGTCCCCGGAGTCTTCTGGGGCGCCGCCGCCTCCGGCGCCGCCATCGGCCACGCCGGCCGCCTGATGGGCGTCCGCGTGGCCGCCGCCGCGCCGGACCGGTTGCCCGCTCCCCCCGCCGCGCCCGCCTCTTCCTGAGTTCCACCCGGCGCCCTCCCGCCGGACCGGGAGGGCGTCGCGCGAGACGCCGCGTTCTTCCGAGGCGGAGCCCCGGCGAATGCCGACGGCGGCCCGCCGCCCGATCATCGCGGCGCTACCCTTCGGAGACTTCGGAGGAGCATCGGTGACGGAGACGAGCACGAGTTTCGTCGGGCCGCTCGGCTCGACGATCCACCACCTGCGCGCGGACGCGGCGACCGTGGCCGCCCTCGCCGGGCTGGACTGGACCGAGGGGTTCCGGCGGGTATGCCTCGACCCGGTGCGGGGAGTGGTGGTCCTCATGACCCCTTCGCGCCTCCACGAGGGCCTGACCGGGGTCTTCGACGACATCGTGGACTACGCGGCGGACGCGCTGGGCCGCGCCTCGACCAAACTCCGGAGCGTTCGCCTGCGCGGAAAAGGGGAGCCCCCGGGCACCGGCATGGAACCGGACTGCTCCTTCTATGTGGGGGAGCGCGCCCGCGCCTACCTCGAGGCCCTGGCCGAGAGCGAGAGAGCGGCGGACGCCTTCCTCGAGGAGAACGGCCCGGACCTCGTCGTCGAAGTCGAGATCACCCACGCCGATGCGGGCAAGATCGATCGCTACGCCGACCTGGGCGCGCGGGAGTTCTGGCAACTGCGCGGCAAGCGCGGGGAGAAGACGCTCCGGGCGGACTTCCTGGCGCTCCGCCGGGGAGCAGCGCCGCGTCCGCTGGAGGCTTCGGAAGTCCTGCCGGGGCTCACTTCGTCCGATGTCTGTCAAGCGGTCGAAGGCGTTCGACGGAGCCCGAGCCTTCGCAAACGCATGGAGGCGGTGGCCCGCATCGTCCGGCGCCGGCAGCAGAAGAGCATCCGGCTGCGCGAGGAACGGACCCCCTACGGGGAGGCGCCGGCCGTCGGCGAGCCGGCCGGCCCCGCAGTCGGCGCCATCCCGCTCGAAGGCCTGAGCACCGAGGAGCCCTGATGGCCGAGACGAGCACGAGTTTCGTCGGACCGCTGGGTTCGACGATCTACCACCTCCGGGCGGACGCCGACACCGTGGCCGCCCTCGCCGGGCTCGACTGGACGAGCCGCTTCCGCCGCGTGTGGCTCGACCCGGTGGGAGGGATCGTCGTCCTCATGTCCCCGTCGTCCCTCCACGAAGGCCTGACCGGAATCTTCGACGACATCGTGGACGCCGCGGCGGACGCGCTGGGCCGCGCCTCCGCCAAACTTCGGAGCGTTCGCCTGCGCGGGAAAGAGGCGCCGCCCGGCACGGGCGTGGAGCCGGACTGCTCCTTCTATGTGGGAGAACGCGCCCGCGCCTATCTCGACGCCTTGGCCGAAAGCCAGAAAGCGGCGGACGCCTTCCTCGAGGAGAACGGCCCGGACCTCGTCGTCGAAGTCGAGATCACCCACGCCGACGAGGGCAAGATCGACCGGTACGCCGACCTGGGCGTGCGGGAGTTCTGGCAACTGCGCGGCAAGCGCGGAGAGAAGACGCTCCGGGCGGACTTCCTGGCGCTCCGCCGGGGAGCGGCGCCGCATCCGCTGGAAGTGTCCGAGGTCCTGCCGGGGCTCACTCCGTCCGATGTCTGCGAAGCGGTCGAAGGCGTTCGACGGAGCCCGGGCCTTCGCAAACGCATAGAGGCGGTCGCCCGCATCGTCCGGCGCCGTCAACAGCGGAGCATCCGGCTGCGCGAGGAACGGGCCCCCTACGGGGAGGCGCCGACCGTCGGCGAGCCGGCCGGTCCCGCAGTCGGCGCCATCCCGCTCGAGGGCCTGAGCACCGAAGACCCCTGATGACCGGACTGAGCACGAGTTTCGTCGGACCGCTGGGTTCGACGATCTACCACCTCAAGGCGGACGCCGACACCGTGGCCGCCCTCGCCGGGCTGGACTGGACGAGCCGGTTCCGCCGCGTGTGGCTCGACCCGGTTGGAGGGATCGTCGTCCTCATGTCCCCGTCGCACCTCCACGAAGACCTGACCGGGGTGTTCGACGACATCGTGGACGCCGCGGCGAGCGTCCTGGGCCGCGCCTCGAAGAAACTCCGGAGCGTTCGGCTGCGCGGGAAAGGGGAGCCCCCGGGCACCGGCATGGAACCGGACTGCTCCTTCTATGTGGGGGAGCGCGCCCGCGCCTACCTCGAGGCCCTGGCCGAGAGCGAGAAGGCCGCGGACGCCTTCCTCGAAGAGAACGGCCCGGACCTGGTCGTCGAAGTCGAGATCACCCACGCCGACGAGGGCAAGATCGACCGATACTCCGACCTGGGCGTCCGGGAGTTCTGGCAACTGCGCGGCAAGCGCGGGGAGAAGACGCTCCGGGCGGACTTCCTGGCGCTCCGCCGTGGAGCGGCGCCGCATCCGCTGGAGGCGTCGAAGGTTCTGCCGGGGCTCACTCCGTCCGATGTCTGCGAAGCCGTCGAAGGCGTCCGACGGAGCGGGGGCCGCCGCGAACGCACGGAGGCGGTGGCGAGCATCGTCCGTCGCCGTCAACAGCGGAGCATCCGGCTGCGCGAGGAACGAGCCCCCTACGGGGAGGCGCCGGCCGTCGGCGAGCCGGCCTGCGCCGCAGTCGGCGCCATCCCGCTCGAGGGGCTGAGCACCGAAGACCCCCGATGACCGGACTGAGCACGAGTTTCGTCGGACCGCTGGGTTCGACGATCTACCACCTCCGGGCGGACGCCGACACGGTGGCCGCCCTCGCCGGGCTCGACTGGACGAGCCGCTTCCGCCGCGTGTGGCTCGACCCGGTGGGAGGGATCGTCGTCCTCATGTCCCCGTCGTCCCTCCACGAAGGCCTGACCCGGGTCTTCGACGACATCGTGGCCGCCGCGGCGGACGCGCTGGGCCGCGCCTCGACCAAACTCGGGAGCGTTCGCCTGCGCGGGCAAGGGGCGCCCGGCACGGGCATGGAGCCGGACTGCTCCTTCTATGTGGGAGAACGCGCCCGCGCCTATCTCGGGGCGTTGGCCGAGAGCCAGGAGGCGGCGGACGCCTTCCTCGAGGAGAACGGCCCGGACCTCGTCGTCGAGGTCGAGATCACCCACGCCGACGAGGGCAAGATCGGCCGTTACTCCGACTTGGGCGTCCGGGAGTTCTGGCGTCTCCACGGCAAGCACGGAGAGAAGACGCTCCGGGCGGACTTCCTGGCGCTCCGCCGGGGAGCGCCGCCGCATCCGCTGGAGGCGTCGGAGGTCCTGCCGGGGCTCACTCCGTCCGATGTCTGCCAAGCCGTCGAGCGCGTCCGCCTGAGCCCCGACCATCGCGAACGGACGGAGGCGGTCGCCCGCATCGTCCGGCGCCGCCGGCAGCAGAGCATCCGGCTGCGCGAGGAACGGGCCCCCTACGGGGAGGCGCCGGCGGTCGGCGAGCCGGCCGGCGCCGCAGTCGGAGCCATCCCGTTCGAAGGCCTGAGCACCGAGGACCCCTGATGCCCGGATCGAGCACGAGTTTCGTCGGACCGCTGGGTTCGACGATCTACCACCTGCGCGCGGATACGGCGACCGTGGCCGCCCTCGCCGGTCTGGACTGGACGGAGGGGTTTCGGCGGGTGTGCCTCGACCCGGTGCGGGGAGTGGTGGTCCTCATGACCCCTTCGCGCCTCCACGAAGGCCTGACCGGGGTCTTCAACGACATCGTGGACGCCGCGGCCGACGCGCTGGGCCGCGCCTCGACCAAACTCGGGAGCGTTCGCCTGCGCGGGAAAGGGGATCCCCCGGGCACGGGTATGGAGCCGGACTGCTCCTTCTATGTGGGCGAACGGGCCCGCGCCTACCTCGAGGCCTCCGCCGAGAGCGAGAAGGCAGCGGACGCCTTCGTCGAGGAGAACGGCCCGGACCTCGTCGTCGAAGTCGAAATCACCCACGCCGACGAGGGCAAGATCGCCCGTTACGCCGACTTGGGCGTCCGGGAGTTCTGGCGCCTCCGCGGCAAGCACGGAGAGAAGACGCTCCGGGCGGATTTCCTGGCTCCGGACCGGGGAGCTGCACCGCATCGGTTGGAGGCGTCGGAAGTCCTGCCGGGGCTCACGCCGTCCGATGTCTGCCAAGCGGTCGAAGGCGTTCGACGAAGCCCGAGCCTTCGCAAACGCATGGAGGCGGTCGCCCGCATCGTCCGGCGCCGCCGCCAGCAGAGCATCCGGCTGCGCGAGGAACGGGCCCCCTACGGGGATGCGGCGGTCGGCGAGCCGGCCGGCGCCGCAGTCGGAGCCATCCCGCTCGAAGGCCTGAGCACCGAGGACCCCTGACCGCGGGCGCGGCCCGAGTCTCGTCGGGCCGCCCGCCTCGAAGGCGGCGCGTTCGAGGCCCGGTTCGGCTACGGCCTCCCCGCCGGCTGCTTCCCCGGCGTCTTCACCCCGCTCGGCGACGACGACGCCAACGACGGCCGGATACGGAATGCCGCCGGGTGTCCGCTACGGCGACCCCGACGCGACGACGCTCGCCGACCGCACCGGTTCAGGCGGGAATCCCATCAGCACTCAGTCGCTCGACGCGGTGCCGGGAATCACCGGCCAGTCTTGTTTCCGCCCAGTCTCGCACTCCGGGATCATGCGTGAACAGGACGACCTGTCGATCTGCGGCGATCGAAAAAAGCGCATCCAGCACGGCGTCCCGCCGGTCCGTATCGCTCGATGCCGTCGGATCGTCGAGGATCAGCGGACACTGCTCATCCGTCCGGCCGAGGTGTTCCGCCAAGGTGACTCGAAGCAGCAGGTAGATCTGCTCGGCCGTACCGCGCGACAGATCGGCTGCCGATCTCCATCGCTTTCGGTCCCCGCACACCTCGACGGCCAGCGTCCTCGGATCGACTCGACAATCGGTGTAACGACCTCCGGTAACGCCGGCGAGCCTCTTACGAACACCGGACCTCAGGATCGGCGCCAAGTCTCGATGGATGCGCTCTTCCGCCTGTTCGAGGAAGCGAATGGTCGTCTCGAGTGTCCTGTCGAGTTCCCGGACCCGATCCCGTTCCGCCTCGGTCGCCGCCAACGCCTCCTCGAGTTCCACCAGAACGGGGAGTGTCGCCTCGAGATGCTGCGACTCGCCGCTGGCCTTGTCGAGATCGCTGCGCCAACCATCCAACTCCTTCTGAAACGCGTCACGCATCCGCTCGACTGCCGCGGCCCCCTGGCTCCGCAGTTCTCCGGCCAGGTCGTTGTCCGCGCCTCTCGAGAGTCCCGCCGCCCGTTCGGCCGACTCCTTCGCTCGCCGCTCGAGTCCAGCAAGCGTGACGCCGTCGGTCTTCTCCCGATAGCGCCCCCATGCCTCACGACGGCGCTCGTACTCCTCGCGCTGCCTACCGCGCTCCGTGATCCACTTTCCAACGGCGTCGGCCGCCGGCTCCGGCTCGGTCGCTTCCACGCCGGCGGACTTCGCCGCGCTGATCACGGCCCGGGCGAGGCGCCCCCTGCGAGAGACCTCCTCTTCGTAGGCGCTGTCCTGCGTCTGGCGGTCGAGGAGCGCTTCGCCCAGGCCCTTCCTCTGCGATTGCTCGTTCCGCTGCATGCTCTCCCGCAGCGCCGGTGTCGGGGCTTCGGCGCGGACTGCGACCACGCTTTCTTCTGAGGTGTCGCCCAGTACCCGTTCCCATTCGCCCTGCCGCTCATCCACCTCCCGCGAGAGTTCGTCGAGCGTTCGACCCTGGAGCAACGCTTGCAGCCTGCCCCAGTCTTCGTTACGCCGATCGAACTCTTTTCGCCGCTCCGTCTGTTTGGACTGCCACGATTCCAGACTCCCAGCCGCTTCCTCCGGGTTCCCGGGCTTCAAGCCGGCCGACCGGGCGACATCCAGAAGACGACGCCCTTCCTTCTCTCGCTGCTCGACTCCGGCCTCGTAGGCATCCTCCTCGGCTCGCCGTTCGGCGAATTCCCGGTTCCATTTTTCGCGATCCGCGGCTGCGGAGCGCCGATGGCGATCCCAATCGGAACCGGAAAGGGGCTGGCGTCGCGCCGCCTCGAGCCGGTCCGCGGAGGCGATGGAGGCCGCTTCGCGGGCCGTTCGATCGAGCTCGTCACACTCGGTTTCGAGATCCGCGAGAGGACGACCGGCGGTGACCTGCTCGAGAAGAGCCCGATCCGAGCGGAGCGCATCGAACGCTTCCCGATCCTTCCTCCGCGCGCTCATCCAGTCTCGGAGCGACTCGGCCTCCACTACCGCGCTCGTCGAAGTCGAGCCGATCTTCGCCGCCGCATCGCGAATCATCTGCTTCGCTCGTTCGATCCTCCGACGGTCCTGCTCATACGCTTGGTCATCCACGCGCCTCACGGTGATCGCCCGCTCCAATTCGCGGCGGCGAGCCGTGAGTTCTTCCAGCCGGCGTTGACGCTCCGCGGTCCGCTCGCGAACAGCCTTCGCGAACCACCAGATCCCGCCGGCGACGACGGCGGCCGATGCCGTCCATGCGGCGAGGCTGCCGGTCACGCCGGAAAGAGCGAGAAGCGCCAGCACGACTCCGATCCCGTAGAGCGAAGGACGCCCTCGAAGCGCCTCTGCAGCGCCGCGCCCTTCAGCCAGACCCATCACTTCCCGATCGACCTCGACCAGTTCCGCCGAGAGGTCGGCCTCGGTCGAGCCGGGCGGCCGCTCGCTGTCGGGCCGCTCGTCCCACCGACGCAGCGCTTCGCCGACCTCTCGCTCGACTGGCTCGTGTTCGCTCGGTCGCCGCTCGGGGGCGCCACTCACAAGTTCGGCGAGGCCCCGCGCCTCTTCCAGGACACTACGGCGTTCATGCGCTTCGACTTCCGCGTGAACCGCCGCGCGCGCCTGCTCCTCGACGCGCGACGCCTCGATCTTGGCCGCGACCTGATCCGAGGACACGCCGACCAGCGGCTTCGGGGCCTGAGAGCCTCGCCAACTCTCCAGGGCGACAGCCACCCGTTGCTCCAACTCCTCGTGGTCTCCGCCCAACGGACGAGGTGCCCCGTTCGGAAACCGATCATCGAGCGCGGCCGCTTCTCCATACCGAGTCCTCAGATCCTTCAACTCGATCTCCAAAGCCACTACCCGACACGCGGCCTCCCGTCGTTCAGACTCGGCGATTCGTTCGCGCAGTTCTTTCGCGGACGGGCCCTCCGGCGGTTGCGGCTCGGGCGCCGACTCCCAACGGCTGAGCGCTCCGGCGAGACGCCCCTCCAGACCCTCCTCCTCGTCGCGCCCCGGAGGAACCGGCTCCCCCCGGGGAAACAGCCGACTCAACTCGCGCGCCTCCTCGTAGCGCCTTTCGGCGGCCGCGGCCTCCGTTTCCGCAAGGATCGCCTGCACCGTCTGCAAACGCGTCTCGGTAACCTTTTTCCGGTCCTCCATCTCCCGTATCCGCTCCCCTCTTCGTCGGTGCTCGTCATACCGCTTCCGCGCACTGTCCAACGCTTCGTTCGCCGACTTCACCGCGGCTTGCGAGCGGCGGAGGGGTTTCGTCGGAGACCGTTCCGTCCCCACTCGCTCTCGACGGAAGTCCGAAAGCAGTTCGACGGCCTTTCGCGCCGTCTGATCCGATCGCGCCGTGGCCGCGGCGCGCTGGAGATCCACCTGCAGGGCGCCGGCGTCGTCCAGAATCGCGAGGATCTCCGCCTGTCGCACGCAGGCGACACTTTCGAAGGTCTCCCGGCTGAGTCCGACCCACCGTGACCCGTCCGGCGCACCGGCGTTCATTACGCTGCCGGACAGGTCCCGGTGCGAGTCCGCATCGCGCGCGGAACTGTCCACGCCCCGGGCGAGGTCCTGCAGCAATTCGACGCGGCGACCGTCGGCCAAACGGATGACGACGCCGACGGCCCACTCGCTTCCGTCGTCCCATGGCCGATGTCGCGCATCGAACTGCCGGGCGACTTTCGAGCGCCCCGGCCCCCGTTTCTGTCCGCACAGACCCACGGAGACCGCCGCCCGCAGTGTCGATTTGCCGGACTCGTTCGGCCCGTGGATCACATTCATGCCCGGCGCCAGTTGGAGCGTACGGTCATGGAACGGACCGAAGGGCCGGCAATGGATCGTTTCGAAGACCATCAGGGAACTTCCAGATCCTCTCGGCCGTCCAAGGCGCGAAGGCCCGTCATCAGCACACGCCGTTCTTCGTCCGCCATGAGGTCGGCTTCGAGGACATCCCGAACGAATTGTCCGCGCACGGTGTCTTCCTCTCGAAGCGCAGCGAAATCGTACGCCGGACGAACCTCCCACCGAACCTGAGCGGCGTCGAAATCCCGAAGGCACTGACGGAGGTGGGACTCCTCGAGGTCCATGTCAGGATGCAAATCGCCGCTTACGGTGAGCCGGACGAAACCGCTCGCACCGGATGCGCGCTCCTCGAGTCTCTCGGTCACTTCCCCGCGGGTCGTGCACCCCGTGAGGTCGAGCGCCAGGTCGTGGGTCTCCGTCAGGGCTACCCTCCGTCGCTCACGGTGGATCTCGCCGTCGCCCTCGACGGACGCGATCACGACTCCGCGGTCGCCCGTCTCCCCGAACTCGAGCGGATCCGGGTTTCCCGGGTAGGTGAGGAACTTCGAGTCGCGAGGCCGGTGGTAGTGGCCCAGGAAGGCGTGAGTGAACCGCGCCCTCTCGATTTCGACCGCGTCGAACGCGGCATGGGGTTCCTTGCCGACTCCCTGTTCGGTCAACCAGTTCTTCTCGGCGCCGTGGAAGAGCGCGAGGTGGCATCCGTCGCCCTCGACCCGGAAGTCGCTCAGGAAGTTGTCGGTGTTCGCCGGCGCCAGGTGCGCCGCGCCCCACAGCGTGACGCCATCGCCCAGAGGCGTCGGCTCGAAGCGGGCCGCCCGGAAAATGTGGACATTGTCGCTCCAACCCCTCGCCGCGTAGGGACTTTCGGGGCCGTACCAGTCGTGGTTGCCGGGCGCGAGGAAGACGCGCGTCGGGGACAGGCTCTCGAAGACCTTCACCAGGAACTCCGCGGTGTCTCTCGTAATCCGATCGTGTTCGTAGAGATCCCCGCCACAGAGCAGGGCATCCGCCTCCACTTCCCGCGTGAGTTCGACGATCCGACGGAGCACCTTCCTCTGGTTCTCCCGGCGGCCGCTCGCCGCGGCGGTTCCGGCCCACGCGAACGCGCGGTCGAGGTGCAAGTCGGCGAAGTGGACGATCTTGACCATCGGCGGGTGACTACGACTTGCGCGGCGACGGGAGGATAAGGCCGACGATGGACACGGAGCGTCACCCGCCGACGGGGTCCTCGGAGTCGGCGCCCTTCCGGCCGAATCCCCGGTCACGCGGAGGAGGCGGCGTCCCGGAAAGCGGAACCGCCGAGGCGCGGCGGCGGCGATCGGCCTCGGCCAGGGTCTTCGGCCAGGTCTTCTTCAGGAGGCGCGAGAGGGCGCGGTCGCGGAGGAGGCGGCCGCCGGTCTGGCAGGTCGGGCAGTAGTTGCACTCGTTCTCCGCCCGCGCGATGCGCTGGACCGGGGCGCCGCACTTCGGGCAGGGTTCGCGGAACTTGCCGTGGACGGCCATCTCGGGGCGGAAGGCGGTGACCCCGGCGGGGAAGTCCGGGCCGCTCTCCTCGCGGAGCCGCGCCGCCCACTCGGTGAGGACGCCGGCCGCCGCCCGGTGGAGCCGTTCGGTCTCGGCGGCGTCGAGCCGGTTCGCGATCTTCGTCGGCGAGAGGCGGGCGCGCCAGAGGATCTCGTCGGAGTAGGCGTTCCCGATCCCGGCGAAGCGCGCCGGCTCGGTGAGCGCCCGCTTCAGGGTTCTCGGGCAGTCCGCGAGCCGGGCGGCGAAGTCGCCGAGGGTCGAACCGGGGACCTCCAGGCCGCCGGGGTCGAGGGCGGCGAGCGCCTCCGCGGTCGCTCCGAGCCGGATCGTCGCCCGCTTCTTCCGGCTGCGCTCGACCAGCCGCAACTGGCCGGTTCCGCCGTCCGCCAAGGCGAAGTCCCAGATCGCCAGGTTGCCTCTCGGGGAGAGCCGGGCCGGTTTCGGCGTCTTCTTCCCGCCCGGTCGCAGGTCCGTCCAGTGGAGCCGGCCGGCGACCGCCAGGTGCACGGAACAGAAATGGGCCGCCTCAAGGAGGATCACCAACTGCTTGGCCACGCGGCGCGCGCCGAGGACGGTCCGCCCGGCCAGCGCCGCCGGAGCGGGCTCGACGGTGGCCAACAGGTGGGGCGCGGCGAGCGAGAGCCGCTCCAGCCGGGCGCCCTCGATCCGCTCGGCGAGCGCCGCGCGGTACGCCTCGAGATCCGGATATTCGGGCACGACCGGGCGGACTCCGCCGGTAGTCTTTCAGCCTCCGGATTCCGGCCCCCACCACGCGCCCCTGCCCGGCAGGCAGTGGCCCCGCCCCGAGGAAGACCCATGAACGAGTCCCCGCAGCAGCGTTTCCGGGATCGAGTCGCCGTCGTCACCGGCGCCTCGAGCGGCATCGGACGGGCGGCCGCCCGCTCGCTCGCCGCCGAAGGCGCCGGCGTAACGCTCGTGGCCCGGCGGGGGGAGCGGCTGCGCGAAGCGGCCGGCGAGATCGAGTCCGCCGGCGGGCGCGCGCTCCCGCTCGCCGGCGATGTCACCGACCCCGACTTCCGCAGCCGCGTGGTCGCGGAGACGGTGAGCCGGTTCGGCGCGCTGGACCACCTGGTGAACGCCGCCGGGGTCATCGCCTTCGGCACGGTGAAGGACACGGAACTCGACGCCTGGCGGCGGATGTTCGCGCTGAATGTGGAGGCGGTGTTCGACCTGCTGCGGCTCGCGACGCCGCACCTGCTCGCCCGCCGGGGAAGCGTGGTGAATGTCTCGAGCGTGAACGGCCTCCGGTCGTTTCCCGGCGTCCTCGCCTACAACTGCAGCAAGTCGGCGCTCGACCAACTCACCCGCTGCGCGGCCCTCGAACTCGCCGCCGAGGGCGTGCGCGTCAACTCGGTGAATCCGGGCGTGACCCGGACGGAACTCCACACCGCCGGCGGACTCGACGCCGACCGGTACGCGGCGTTCCTCGAGCGCAGCAAGACCACGCACCCGATCGGCCGGGTGGGCCGCCCGGAAGAAGTCGCCGACCTCGCGCTCTACCTGCTGTCCGACCGGGCGGGCTTCCTCACCGGCGTCACGGTTCCGGTGGACGGCGGCCGCCACTTGACCTGCGCCCGGTAGCGGGCCGTCGTCGGGAGAGCGCCCGACCGCTCCCTTCTCGTCCCTTCTCGACCGGAACGCGCGGCGGCCCCGTCCGGCTTCCCGGCGGGGGGACTCAGTTCCGGCGGCGGGTCTCGAGGAAGTCCTCGAGGTCGTCCAGCCCGCGGAGCAGCGCCTCCGGCGATCCGTCTTCCCGAGTCCCCGCGCGCAGCGGCGCGTGCAGGAACTCCGGAGGCTCGCCCGGCGCGGCGCCGCGGTCGAGGGAGATCTTCCCCTCGGGGCCGCCGACCACGGAGGGGAGCCGGCCCGGCCGCCCCCGGAGGAAGACGACCACCCGCTCGCCGACCTCGAAGCGCGGCATCTCGGAGACCATGACCGTGGTGTCGCCCACGGTGCCGCCGAGGACGCGGAAGTGGACGGTCTCCGAGGCCCGGCCGGCCAGCACCCGGTCCACCGCCAGCGTGAACCGGGTGTGGATGCGGGTCCGGTCGTAGTTCCACTCGCCCACCGCCGCCTCGATCGTCCCGGCGACGACCGAGGTCGAGAGATCGGCCAACTGCTCGATTCCGAGCGGTGCGAACAGATCCTCCGGGGCGTGGCGCTGCGCTTCGGCGGAGAGTGCGAAGACCAGCGCGCACCCGAGGGCGGCGCCGGTCGGTCCGCCGCGAAAGCGAGCAGGAAGAGGCATCGGCTCCATCATAGCGAACGACCCGCGGGCGGGGCGGGGGCTTCCTTCCCGCGGGAGGGCCTCCCGGAAGCGGCCCCCGAACCCGGTGTAGCATCATTCGCATGAGGGATCGGGCGGCAACGCCGACGGCCGACCGACCGCGCGGCTCCGGGAGCCGCCGGCGGAAGCGCGTCCGGGGCGGGCTCGCCGCCGGGGCCGGACTCGCGCTGCTCGTCGTCGCTCCCGGCGCCGACGCCTACCGATTCTCGGTGGTGGGCGCCAGGGTCGGCGGCGCGGAGGACGCCCGCCGCTGGGACGCCGCCGACCTCCCGGTGCGGTTCCGGGTGCTCTCCAACGGGAACCTGCCCGCCGAGGACTTCTCCTCCCACGCCGAGTGGCGCGCCTACATCGCCGAGGTCTTCGACCACTGGAACGACATCGAGACGGCCGAGGAAATCCTGGCCGTGGACGAGGCGCCGGCCGTCCAGGAGGAAGCGTCCCGCGCCGACGGGTGGAACACGATCGGCTTCTCCTCGTACTTCGCCCGCAACGACTTCCCCTACTCCGGGTTCGCCTCCTGGCAGGTCTCCGGGAGCGCCCTCACCTCGTGCGACATCGAGTTGAACCCGATCTACCGGGTGGACGAGGGCTGGGAGACCCGGCAGTCGGCGCTGGTGCGGTTGATCCTCCACGAAGTCGGCCACTGCCTGGGGCTGCTCCACTCGGTGCTGCTCCCCATGCCCTTCGACTACGGCCTGCCCGAGTTGGAACTGGAAGGGTTCGAGGCCGACCCGATCATGTCCTACGGTCGGCAGAAGGACTACCTGACGCGCGACGACGCCGTCGCGGCTTCCCTGCTCTACCCGACGGCCGGCTTCGCGGAGGAAACCGGATCCCTGCGCGGGGAGATCCGCTTCTCGGACGGGGGGCCGGCGCGCTTCGTCTATGTGCAGGCGATCGAGATCGGCGACTCGAACGCGCGCGCCGGGCCCGGCGCGTTCTCCAACGAGGAGGGCGTCTTCCTGCTGGAGGGGGTGCGCCCCGGCCCGGTGTTCCTCTGGGTCCACTCCTTCGTGGTGGGCGTCGCCCACAACTTCCGCGCCGACCCCGGCGATCGGGAGATCCGTTTCCCGCAGGTCTGGGCGTTCTCCGAGGCGGAGGCTGGGGCGGTCACCGCCGTACCGGGGATCACTCTCCGGCGCGGTCTCGGGGATTCGGGATGACCCCCCGCGCCCGCCGGTGGGCGGCGGCCGCCGGACTGGGGCTCGGCGCGGCGCTCTCCCTGACCGCCGCCTGCTCGGAAACGCCGGCGCCGGTCCCCGCGGCGCCGCCGGCGGGCCCGGAGGCGGCGCCGGAAGCCGCTGCCGGGGCCGGCGTCGAACTCCCGGACGGGCGGGCGGCGCAGACCGCGTGCCGCGGACTCTCGATCGTTCCCTCCCACCGGGGCGCGGCGGAGGCCGAAATCGCCATGCAGCGGGCCCGCCTCCGGGTGACGCACCCGGAAGCGGGCGTGGCGATCGCCCTGCTCGGCCCCTACTACGGGGGCCCCGACGACGATGTCCCCTCGAACATCCCCGCGATCCCCACCGCGCCGCGGCCGCTGGCCTTCGTCTCCGACCTCTCCTACCGCCGGACCGAGGGCGCCTTCACGCAGGAACTCACCGTGTCCTGGTTGGGCCGGCTCGAATTGGAAGTCGCCGCCCCGGACTGCAGCCCGGTGCGCGTCACCTGCGATACGACGACTTGTTTCACCGGATGAGGCGCGGACGCCGCCGGGCCGCGCCGGCGTTCGCCGGACTCCTGGCCCTGGCCGCCGCCGCGCCGGCTTCCGCGTATTCCTTCCGCGACCCCCGGTTCCGGGTGATCGGCCCGGAGGAGGCGCCGCGCTGGCTCGCCACCGACCGCACCATCCGCTTCCGGCTGCTGGAGAACGACAACGACGACGGTCTCGCCTTCACCGGCGGCGGCTCCTGGCAGGACGCCGTACGGTCGGCGATGGAGCGCTGGAACGGGGTTTCGACCGCGGACATCCGGCTGGTCATCGACCCGGCGCCGGCGCGGCGCGACTGGGGGGCGGACGACGACGGGATGAACACCATCGGGGTCTCCAGTTTCCCGCCCCTCGTCAGCAAACCGGTCCCGCTCGCCACGAACTCGGCGACGATCCGGAGCGGGTTCATCATCGGCTGCGACATCGAACTGAACCGGGCGGCGCTCGTCGGGCGCGAGGTTTCCCGCCGGCGGCTGGAAGCCGACCTCCTGCATCAACTCGGGCACTGCCTGGGACTCGGCCACACCGAACCGTTCCCGGCTTCGCTCTACTCACTCCCGGACTACGAGCCGGACGAGGACCTGTTCCCGGACTTTCCCGACCCGGTGATGTCCCGCGGCGCCACGGACGCGCGGTTGACCGCCGACGACCGGGCCGGCGTTTCGGTGCTCTACCCGGCGCCGGGCTTCGCCGCCGCGTACGGTTCGGTGCGCGGCGAGTTGGTCACCGTGTACGGCGACCCGGCGGCGCACGCCTTCGTCCAAACCCTCCTCCTCGACGAAAACGGGAACGCGCGACCCGGCCCGGGAGCCTTCTCCGACGCCGAGGGGCGTTTCCTCGTGCAGGGGGTGGCGCCGGGCGCCGCGCTGCTGGTGATCCACCCGATCGTGGACCCGTGGGGTTACTTCTTCCGCACCTCGTACAACGCCGTGCGGGACCAGTGGAGGTTCACCGAGGTCCGCGCCGGGGAAGTCACCGAGAGCGCGGGGCCCCGCATCCGGCCGGAAAGCAGATCCAACCGGTCCTGAACAGGCCGCGGCGCCGAGCGGCGCGCCGTCTCCGCCCCGGGATCAGTCCGGGAACGCCGCGCGGATGCCGGCGATCGCCTTTTCGCGGTCGCGGGTGAACCGGAGCGCCGCCTCCACGACCAACCAGAGGGCGAGCACCAGCACGGCGGCGCCCACGACCAGGAGCAGGTAGTTCCCGCCCTTCAGGTACTGGCTGATGTTGTAGAGCATCGCGGCGATGGTGGTGCCCAGCATGAACACCATCGGAGCGGCGGCGAACCGGTACGGCTTCTTGCGGAAGTAGAGGTAGAGCGTCACCGACAGCAGGGTGAGCCCGGCCATCACCTGGTTCGTCGTCCCGAACAGCGACCAGAGCGCGGTGCCGGCCGGGATCCAGTCGCCGTCGACCCGGATCTCCAGGAGCGCGAAGAACCCGATGACGACCACGGCGAGGAAGGACGCGACATAGCGGTTGCCGAGGACCGAGACGCCGACGCTCTCCGAGATTTCCTCCAAGTTGTAGCGGAGGATGCGCGTCGCCGAGTCGAGCGTGGTGAGCGCGAACGAAACGGCGACGAGCGCCATGAACGCCTTGCCGGTCTCCGTGGGAATGCCGATGGTGACCAGGAAGTTGGCGGCGCCCTGGATGTAGGCGTCCAATTTCGCGGCCAACCCGTCGGCGTTCTCCCAACTCGAGAAGTGGTTGTGCCAGGCGCTCCGGCTGGAGAATCCGGCGGTGGTCGCGAGGACCGCGGAGAGCCCGAGCAGGCTCTCGCCGATCATTCCCCCGTAACCCACGAAAGTCGCGTCGGTCTCCTTGTTCAGTTGCTTCGCGGTCGTGCCGGAAGACACGAGCGCGTGGAACCCGGACACGGCGCCGCAGGCGATCACGATGAAGACGAAGGGGTAGATCGGGGGGGCGCCGGCGGGCGCGGGGTTGTACGCGGGCGCGGCGAACTCCGGGTTCTGGATGACGAAGGAGACGAAGATGCCGATCAGCGCCAGGTAGAGCAGGATGGAGTTCAGGAAGTCCCGGGGCTGGAGCAGCAGCCAAACCGGGAGCACGGAAGCGCAGAAGGCGTAGCCGAGCAGCAGGTAACTCCAACTCTCGGTCCCGAGCGCCGGCGCCGGCAGCACCGCGCCCAACCAGATGCTGAAGAACAGGAGCGCCGCCCCGATGGGCACCAGGACTTTCAGGCTCACGCCCCGCTTGTAGGACAGCCAGCCGATGGCGACCGCCAGCACCATGACCGCGCTGCTCGGCGTGACCGCCTCCGGATAGAAAGTCGTCGAGAAGAGTTGCGCGACGACCTGGACGAACACGCCCATCGCCAGCCCGATCAGGAACACGATCAGGGCGTGGAACAGGAACTTGGCCCGCTTCCCCAGGATGTCTTCGGCGATCAGGCCGATGGATCGGCCGCGCGCCCTCAGGCTCACGCAGAGCGCCGAGAAGTCATGCACCGCGCCTACCAGCAGCGTCCCGATCACCACCCAGATCATCGCCGGGACCCAACCCCAGATCACGGCGATCGCCGGCCCCAGCATCGGCGCCAAGCCGGCGATGGAGGCGTAGTGGTGCCCGAAGAGCACCGGCTTGGAGGTCGCCACATAGTCGCGCCCGTCGGCGAACTCGTGCGCCGGCGTCGGCCGGGAATCGTCGAGTTGGAAAGCGCGCCGGGCGATGCGCCGTCCGTAGAAGCGGTAGCCGACCACATACAGGCCGAAGCACACGAGCGTGGCGGCGAGCGGACTCACTTGGGCGGTCTTCCCCGGTCTCGGGCCCGAAAGCGGAGCCGCCCTCGTCGGGCCCGGGAAGAGCGCGGCCGGAAGAGCGAAGATACCAAACCCGCGCGGCCGGGCTCGGCGCGAGCCGTTCGCGGCGCCGGCCCGGGGAAGGAGCGCCCCGTCCCGAAACCCGACGGGGACTTCGTCCCCCGGTGGTCGAGGAGCGCGGGGCGGGGCGCTCCTTTTCCGCGGGCCGCCGAGGTGGGTTAGGATCGTTGCCCCGGTTTCAGGAGGGGGTTCCGATGGCTTCCGAGATGGTGTCTTTCCCCGCGAACGGCGGCTCCGCCCGCGGCTACCTGGCGCGCGCCGATCGGCCCGGGCCGGGAGTGCTGGTCATCCAGGAGTGGTGGGGTCTGGTCGGCCACATCACCGAGGTGGCCGACCGGTTCGCGGAGGCCGGGTTCACCGCTCTCGCGCCCGACCTCTTCCACGGGGAGCGGACTGCTTCGCCGGGCGAGGCGGAGAAACTGTTCATGGCCCTCGAAGTGGACCGCGCCGAGCAGGACCTGCGCGGGGCCGCCTCCTACCTGGCGTCGGTGACCGAGGCGGCATCGGTGGGCGTGGTCGGCTTCTGCATGGGCGGCCAACTCGCCCTCTACGCCGCGAGCAAGTCCGCCCGCATCGGCGCCTGCGTGGACTTCTACGGCATCCATCCCCGGGTCCAGCCGGACTACGAGGCGATCCGCTGTCCGGTGCTCGGACTCTTCGCCGAGAACGACGCCATGGTGAACGCCGAAGTGGTGGCGAAACTCGGGGAGGACCTGGACGCCGCCGGGGTCGAGGCCGAGTTCCACACCTATCCGGGAACCGACCACGCGTTCTTCAACGACGGGCGCCCCGAGGCGTACGACGAGTCGGCGGCGCGGGACGCCTGGAACCGGGTGCTGGAGTTCCTCCGGGCGAACCTCGAAGACTGAGGCCCGGGCGGGCAGTCAGTCCTTCCCGGCGCGCGCGGCGCCGGCCATCCGCCGGGCGAGGGCCATGAGCAGCCGGGTCTCCCGGTGGGTGAGGCCGGCGCGGCCGAACAGGTCGCGCCACGCCGCGAAGCGGACTTCCGGTTTCTCGGGCGGCAGGAGTCCGATGTCGGTCATCGCGTCCCGCAGCAGGGAGAGCGCCCGTTCGGCTTCCTCGGCGCGGGCCCGCGGCGGAGGGGCCGCGCCGGAGGCCGGGGAGGCGCGGGCCAGGTGGATCTCGTAGGCGGCGACCATCGCCGCCTGCGCCAGGTTCAGCGAAGGCTGGCGGGGCGAGGAAGGGATCCGCACCTGCCGCTGGCAGAGCGAGCGCTCCCGGAGCGTCAGCCCGGTGGCCTCGCTCCCGAAGACCACGGCCGCCGGGCCCTCGATCCGCGAGGTTTCGGCGGCGAGTCCGCGGGGGCTGAGGTGGGCGATGCGGTCGCGGCCCCGGCCGCTCAGCCCGGCGACGAACCGGCAGTCGCCCACCGCCTCGGCGAGGTCGTCGAAGACCCGGGCGTTTTCCAGCACTTCCTCCGCTTGCCACGCCATCCGGAACGCGCCGACCGTCCGCCAGTCGCCGGGAGCGACCAGCCGGAGTTCGTCGAGGTCGGCGTTCGCCAGCACCCGCGCCACCGCGCCGATGTTCTCCGGGCGGGCGGGCCGGACGAGGACGAAGTGCACCGGCCCCATGGGAAAGGTTCGTATCGTAGGCTCGGATCGGCTCCCGCCCGTTCCGCCCGGCGCCATGACCGACGACCGACCCTTCCTCGACGCCGCCCCGGAGGGATGCGCCGGCGCCTTCACCCTGCCCTCGCGGAAGTGGCGGGAACTCCTGTTCGTCGGGGCGATGCGGGCGGACGCTGACGGGCTCTATCGGCGCGACCCGACCCGGCCGCTGCCGCCGATGCGCGACCCCGCCCTGTTCGCGGCCGGCCGCCGTTTTCGGGTCGAACTCCTCGGTGAGCCGGGAGGCCGGCCGCCGGACCGGCTCAACCCGCGCCGCCGCGACCGCTCCCGGGTTCGGCTGACGCCCGTGGAGTAAGGCGGCCGGCTGACGCTTCGGCTACGCCGGCGGTAACGGCTCTTCCCGTTCCTCCCCGGCGGCCGCGAGTCGGGCGGGAACCTCGGCCAGCGGCAGCGCCGCCTGTTCGCCGGAACGGAGGTCCCGCACCGTCAGCCGGCCGGCCGCGGCCTCGTCCGGCCCCAGGATGAGGGCGAAACGCGCCCCGTCCCGGGCGGCGCGGGCGAGTTGCTTGCCGACCTTTCCGGAGTCCGGCGAGACCGCGACCCGCGCGCCGGCGCGGCGGAGACGCGCCGCCGCCCCGAGCGCCTCTTCCGGAGGCAGCCCCGGAAGCGGGCAGAGCACGGCAGGCGCGCCCGTCTCCTCCGGGCCGGCGGCGGCGCCTTCCTCGAGCAGGAGGAGGATGCGCTCCATCCCCAGCGAGAAACCCACCGCCGGGACTTCGCGGCCGCTGAACATCCCCACCAGGCCGTCGTACCGCCCGCCCCCGGCGATGGCCCCGCTTCCGCCCCCGCCGCCGGTCGGCGCCGCAGCCTCGGCCTCGAAGATGGGCCCGGTGTAGTAGGAAAGACCCCGGGCGAGCGACGGGGAAAAGCGCAGGACGCCCCCCTCCGGACCGGCGCCGAGACCGCCCTCCACCAGGTCGAAGAGCCGCAGCAGGTCGTCGGCGGCGGATCGAGCCGACTCGCCGGCCGCCCCCTCCAGGGCTCGCCCCAGGGCGCGGAGCCGCTCGCGGGCGTCCGTACCGCCCTCGTCGCCCGGCAGCAGTTCCAGGAGGCGCCGGGCGCGTTCGGGCCCCACCGGCGCGAGCCGGGCCAACTCCGCCTCGACGGCTTCGCGGCCGATCTTGCCCAACTTGTCGAGGGCGACCAGCGTTTCGGTCTCGCCCGCCGGCTCCACCCCGGCGGCGGCGATCAGGCCGCGGAGCAATTCCCGGTGGTTCACCCGCACCGCCGCGCCGCGGAACCCGAGGTCCGCCAGGGCCTCGAAGAGCGCGAGCAGCGCTTCCGCGTCCGCGACGAGGGAGCGGCTGCCCACGATGTCCGCGTCGCACTGGGTGAACTCGCGGAACCGTCCGCGCTGCGCCCGGTCCGCCCGCCAGACCGGCTGGATCTGGTACCGCCGGAACACGGAGGGGAGTTCGCTGCGGTGCTCGGCCACCACCCGGGCGAGCGGGACGGTGAGGTCGTAACGGAGACCGAGTTCCGCGAGATCGCCCGGCTCGACCGGGGAGCGCGAGAGGGCGCGCTCGAGCCGTCCGCCCCGGTGGAGCACCCGGTAGATGAGCCGGTCGCCCTCCTCGCCGTACTTCCCGAGGAGCGTGGAGAGCCGCTCCATCGCCGGGGTCTCGAGCGGCGAGAACCCGTGCCGGAGGAAGGCCGCCTCCACCCGCCGGACCGCCGCCCGCCGCCGGAGCGCCGCCGCCGGCAGGTGGTCCCGCATCCCGCTGACCGGACTCGTGGAAACGGCGGGCACGGCGGCGCGGAGTCTATGGGCGGCCCGGCGTTCCCGGAGGGCGCGGCGGTCGGGCCCGGGGCCGACCCCGGCGGGCGTGCGAGAATCTTTCGAGCGTCGGCCCCCGCCGACCGGAGGTTCCCCATGCGCACCCCTTCGACCCTCGTCCTCGCCGCCGGCTTCGTCCTCGGCGTCTCCCTTTCCGCGGGCCGCCTCGCCGGCGCGTCCGAGGAGCGCACCTGGGCCGCCCACATCACGGACAGCATGTGCGAAAAGGAGCACATGATGGACGGGATGAGCGACCCCGAATGCGCGGTCGCCTGCCGGGAGATGGGGGCGGACTACGCCCTGTTCGTCCCGGAGGAAGACCTCGTCTACGGCATCGCGAACCAGGAGGCGGTGGAGGAGTTCGCCGGAACCGATGTCACGGTGACCGGCGTTCTCGGCGAGGACGGCGCCACCGTCACGGTGCTGGAGATCACCGCCCGACCGGAGTAGCGAACCCGCGGGCTTCGGGGCGGCCGGCCCCGTTGCTACACTCCCGCCCGGGGTGGCGGCTGTCCGCGGCGCCGGCGTAATCGCCGGGCCGCGGGCGGGCCGAATCGGTTCGGACTCGAATCCACCGGGGCGGAGGTGTTCCGGCTCCGCGCCCCGTCCGGCTCGCGCCGGACCGCGGGGAAGCCGGAAGGACGGACGAAGGAGCGGCGACGCCGCTCCGGGCCCGGCCGGCAAGTCGGGCCGGGAGCAGGGGCCGCGGGAGACCGGGGGTCGGCGGCCTCGGCGCGGCCCTCCGGCGCCGCCCGGCCGTTTCGCGGTCGACGACCTTCCGGCGGGATCGCTGACCGGGAACCCGGCGCGATCGCCGGTCGTTTCCCGGACGATCCTTCGTTTCCGACGGCCGGCGGCGCGGACGCCCGCGCCGCCGATCGACGCCGGGTTCCGGAGGCGGCCGAGCCGCCTGCCCGGCGCTCCCCTCCGCGGGGTGCGCCCGACCGGATGTTCCTTCGGGAGCGACCGGCGGGAGCGCCCCCCGGCCCACCGACTCCCCGGCCCGGCGCCCCGAACGGCCCGTTCTTTCCCGGCTGTCCGCCCGGACGCCCGGTTCCACGGAGGTTCCATGCAAGACAACCGAGAAGAAGTCCCTTCCCGCCACGACCGCCCCTCCGGGCCCGGCCCCGCCCGGAGACCCCCGAAGCGGTTCGGACGCGACAACCGCCCGCCCCGGCCGTCGGCGCCCCGGTCCGAGCCGCCTCCGGCCGCCCTCCCGCCGCCCGGCGAGGACCACGAGATCACCGGCCTGCTGGATGTCGGTCCGCGGGACACCGGGCACCTGCGGCTGCTCGAGAACAACTACCTGCCCCGCGCCGGCGATGTCCGCGTTCCCCTCGGGCTGATCGACCGCTACCGGCTGCGGGAAGGACACCAGGTCCAGGGCCGCCACTCCGTGCCCCGGCGGCGGCGGCGGCCCGGGCCGCCGCGCTCCGAACTCCACACCGTGGTCGAAGTCAACGGCTACCCGGTGGACGAGATGCCGCCGCGCCGCAACTACTCCGACCTGGTGAGCGAACACCCGGCCCCGCGGATCGAACTGGCGCTGGGAGACGACCCTTCGGTCTCGCTCCGGGTGGTGGACCTCATCGCGCCGGTGGGGCGCGGGCAGCGCGGGCTCATCGTGGCCGCCCCGAAGACCGGGAAGACCATCCTGCTGGAGCAGATCGGCGCCTCCATCTCCAAGCACTATCCGGGGATCCACCTGATCATCCTGCTCATCGACGAGCGCCCCGAGGAAGTGACCCACCTGCGGCGGGCGGTTCCGGACGCCCAGGTGGTGGCGTCCACGGCGGACAGCAGCAGCGACGACCATGTGCGCGTCGCCCGGATCGTGCTCGAACAGGCGCGCCGGCTGGTGGAGATGAAGGAGGATGTGGTCGTGTTGCTCGACTCGATCACCCGGCTGGGGCGCGCGGCGAACCGGGAGATGCGCGGCAAGGGCCGGACGATGAGCGGCGGCATCGATTCGCGCGCCCTGGAATTCCCCCGGCAGTTCTTCGGGGCGGCGCGCAAGATCGAGGACGGCGGCAGCCTGACCATCCTCGGCACCTCGCTCGTGGACACCGGCTCCCAGATGGACGAAGTCATCTTCCAGGAGTTCAAGGGCACCGGGAACATGGAACTCGTGCTCGACCGGCGGCTGGCGGAGTCGCGCATCTTCCCGGCGATCGACATCCACCAGTCCGGCACGCGCCGCGAGGAGTTGCTCCTCCCGCCGGAGGAACTCCAGAAGACCCACCTCCTGCGCCGGGCGCTGGTCGGGCTGAAGCCGCTCGAAGCCATGTCCCTGCTGCTCGGGCGGATGGAGCGGACGACGACCAACTCGGAGATGCTCGCCTCGATCCGGGCCTCGTGATCCCGGCGGTCCCGCGCGTCCGCCGAAGCCGCGCCCGAACGGTTTCCACCGCGGGGCCGACGGCGGGCGGGTGCTAGAATCGCGGGTTCTCCGCCACGGCAAACCCCATGTACGCGATCTTCGAAAGCGGTGGAAAACAACACCGCGCCGAGCCCGGGCAGCGCCTCGCGCTCGAGAAACTCGCCGCCCCGGTGGGCGGGAAAGTCGTCTTCGACCGCGTGCTGCTCGTGCGCGATCCCGACTCCGGCGACTGCCGGATCGGCGCCCCCTATGTGGAGGGCGCCGAAGTGACCGCCTCGGTGGTCGCGCAGTACCGCGATCCGAAGGTCGTCGTGTTCAAGCGCAAGCGGCGGAAGGGGTACCGACGGAAGCGGGGGCACCGGCAGCACCGCACCCAGGTCCAGGTGGACGAGATCCGTTCGAGTTCGGAGAGCCTCGCCGGCGCCGCCCCGACCGTGACCGAGGCGCCGCCGACCGGGGAACCTTCGGCCGAAGAAGCCAACGCGGCCGGCGCCGAAGCGGGCGCCTCGAGCGGATCGGAGTCCCCTGCGGAATCCCCCGCGGAATCCCCTACGGAGTCCGCCGAAGTGAAGACCGGAACCGGCGACGACTGATCGCGCGAACCGAAGGAGAATCCCGTGGCGCACAAGAAGGGACAGGGAAGTTCGCGGAACGGGCGTGACAGCCATTCCAAGCGGCTCGGCGTGAAGCGGTTCGCCGGCGAGCGGGTGCTCGGCGGCGCGATCCTGGTCCGCCAGCGCGGCACCCGGTTCAAGCCGGGCCCCGGAGTCGGACGCGGCCGCGACGACACCCTCTACGCCCGGGTCTCCGGGGTCGTGGTCTTCCGCAACCGGGGACGGATGGGCCGGTTCATCTCCATCACCCCGGAACCGTCCCCGACCCCGCCGGCGCCGACCGGACCGGAACGGGCCGCCGAGTCCTGACGGCCACGGCCGCGACCTCCTCGCCGGCCCTCCCGCCGGCCATCCCACCGGCCCTCCCGCGAGCCGTCGCGCCGCGCTTCCCGTCGGCGGGCCGGCCAGTACCTCCGCCGGCGGTTCCGCCGGTGGTTCCGCTGACCCTCGCGCCCCGGACCGCCCCCGCGCGGGAGCGCGGCCTCCCGACCGCCCGCGCCGCCTCGTCCGGCGGCCGGCCCCGGCTGGTGGACGAGGCGACGCTGGTCGTAGAAGGCGGGCGGGGCGGCAACGGCGCGGTGAGTTTCCGCCGGGAGAAGTTCGTCCCGAAAGGCGGCCCCGACGGCGGGAACGGCGGGCCGGGAGGGGAAGTCGCGCTCGTGGCCGACCCCGGGCGCCACACGCTGGCCCCCTACCGCTTCCGACCCTCGTACCGCGCCGGCGCCGGCGGCCACGGCGCCGGCGGCAACCGGCAGGGCAAGTCCGGCGACGACCTGCGCCTCCGGGTCCCGGCCGGAACCGCCGCTTACGACCGCGAGAGCGGCGTCCTCCTCGGCGATCTCACCGGCGCCGGCGACCGGATCACGGTGGCCCCCGGCGGGAGGGGCGGCCGGGGGAACGCGGTGTTCCGGACGCCGACCAACCAGGCGCCCCGCCGGTCGGAGCCGGGCGAGCCGGGGGTCCGGCGCGAGGTGCGGCTGGAACTTCGCCTGCTCGCCGATGTGGGCCTCCTCGGGTTCCCCAACGCCGGGAAGTCCTCCTTCATCGCCCGGGTGAGCGGGGCGCGCCCCCGGATCGCCGACTACCCGTTCACCACCCTGACCCCGAACCTGGGGATGGTCCGGCTCGACGACGACACGGAATTCGTCCTCGCGGACCTGCCCGGCGTGCTCCCCGGCGCGAGCGAGGGCGCGGGGATGGGGAACCGCTTCCTGAAGCACCTCTCGCGGACCGCGCTGCTGGTCTATTTCGTGGATGTCTCCGAGTCCTCCGCCCGGAGCCCGGCGGACGACCTCGCGGCCCTCCGGGAAGAAGTCCTCCGGTTCGGCGCCGGCCTTCCCGGGAAGCCGGCCCTGGTCGCGGCGAACAAGACGGACATCCTGGACGACGGGACGCGGCTCGACCGGGTGCGCCGGGCCGCCGCCGCGCTCGACCTGCCGGTCTTCCCGGTCTCGGCGGCGACCGGCGCGGGCTGCCGGGAACTGACCGCCGTCCTCGGCGCCCGGGTGGCGGAGGGGCTCGGTCGGGCCGATCCGTCCCCGTCGCCCGACCGGCGATGACCCGCCCGGAAGTCCGCCGCCCGGGTGTGGTCGCGGTCTTCGGCGGGACCTTCGACCCGCCCCACTGGGGGCATGTGCGCGCCGCCGAGGCGATCCGCGACCATTTGGGCGTGGAGGCGGTCTGGCTCGTCCCGGCCGCCGTCCCGCCGCACCGACCCCTCCCGCCGCGGCTCTCCCCCGAACAGCGGCTGAGGCTGGTCGCCGAAGCCGTCGAAGGCCGGCCCGGTCTCGCCGCCAGCGGGATCGAGATCGAGCGTCCGGGCCCGTCGTTCACCCTGGACACGCTCGACCGCCTCGCGGAAACGCGGCCCCTTCCTCCCGGCGGCGGCCCTTCGTGCCTCCTGGCGGTCGGCAGCGACGCGTTTCGGGAGATCCGCGCCTGGAGCCGCTGGGAGACCCTCCTGGACCGGCACCCCGTGGTCGTCGTGAGCCGGCGGGGCTATCCGCTCGACGAAGCGGCAGCCGCGCTGCCGACCCGCTTCCGGGCCGCCGCGACCCGGGATACCGCCGCCGACCTCACGCCGCCCCGCATCCTGCTCCTCCCCCTGTCGCTGCCCGACCCGGCCTCGGAAGAGATCCGGTCCCGGCTCTCGGAACGACAGCCGATCGCCGACCTCGTGCCCCCCGCCGTCGCGGACGCCATCAGCGCCCGAAGCCTCTACCGATGAGCGGCCGCGCCGCCCCGCCCGAACCGGCCTCGGCGGAACCGGCCGCGGACGCCTCCCTGCCGGAGTCCGGCCGGCAGGCGAGATTCGCCGCCGGAGTGGCCCTCGCCGAAATGGCGAGCGAAGTCGTGGTGCTGGACCTGCGCGGCCTGGCTGGCTTCACCGACTTCTTCGTGATCGCCACCGCCGACAGCGAGCGCCGGCGCCGCACCGTCGTCGAGGCGGTGGAGCGCCGGGTCCGGGAAGAATTCGGGCGGAAACCCACCCACCTGGAGGGCTTCCCCTCGGCCGGTTGGCTGCTCGCGGACTATGTGGACTTCGTGGTCCACATCTTCGCCGGGGAGACCCGCGACCTCTACCGACTCGAGCGCCTCTGGGGCGACGCGGAGCGCTGGGTTCCGGAGCGCCCGCCGGCGGACTCCGCACCCGGCGCGACATCGCCGGGCGGCCGGGGAACCCCGGCGGCGGGCGCGTAGAATCGAACCGGCGGGAACGAAGCGGAGCGGGACGGGGGGCAATCGGAAGTGGGCGCCCGGACGCTGCTGTTCCTCGCCGGAATGGTGGTGGCGGCGCTGTTCCTGCTCGCGCTCGTGAACGGGAATTCGCAGCAGGTCACGGTCTCCCTGCCCCTCTTCGTCCCGCTTCGGACGGAACTGTGGAAGGTCCTGCTCGGCGGGGTGGGGATCGGCGCGGTGGCCGCGCTCGCGCTCGACGGCGCCGGGCGGATGCGGCGTTCGCTGCGGGATCGGCGGCTCCGCCGAGGGCGCGAGCAACTCGAGGAAGGCGAGCGGCTCTTCCTCGAAGGCGTGGACGAGATGGCCTCCGGCCGGTTCCGCGAGGCCCTGCTCAGTTTCGAGGCGGCCGAGGAGTACTCCGGCGCCGATGTGCGGCTGCTCATGCGGAAGGCGGAGTGCCTGACCCGGCTCGACCGCCCGCAGGAAGCCGCCGCCGCCCTGCTCGAAGCGACGGAAGAGGACCGCAGCCACCGGGGCGTGGCCTATGCCCTCGCGCGGGCGCTGGCCGCCACCGGGGAGACCGAGCGCGCCCGGACGCTGCTGGAACGAACGGTCCCCGAGGATCCCGAGCCGCCGGTGGCCGCGCTCGGCCGCCTCCGCGACCTGCAGCGCGACGCCGGGGAGATCGCCGCCGCGCTCGAAACCCAACAGCAGATCCTCTCGCTGACCGCCCCCTCGGAACGGCCGGCGGAGGCCCGCCGGGCCCGGGCGCTCCGGCACGCGCACGGACGAGCGCTGCTCGCCGAAGGCGACGCCGCCGAGGCGGTGCGGGTGTTCCGCGCCATCGTGGACGAAGACCCCGCCGCGGTTCCGGCCTGGGTGCGCCTCGGCGAGGCCTACCTCCGGGGCGGGAACGAGAAGTCGGCGGTCGCCGCCTGGGAACGCGCGTTCGAAGTCACCGGCGCCACCGCGCCGCTGACGGCGCTCCAGGACTACTACCTCGACCGCACCCGCCCGGAAGACGCCATCGCGCTCTGGAAGCGGGCGATAGAACGCACGAACGGGGGCGCGGCCGCCCAGTACCTGCTCGGCCGGCTCTACGACCAACTGTTCATGCTCGACGACGCCCTGCGCACTTTCGCCAACCTGCCGCGAACCTCGGCCCCGGCCCTCGCCGCCCGGCTCTCGAAGATCCTCGAGACCCGGGGCGACCTGCCGCAGGCGGTGGCCCGCGCCCGGGAGGTCCTCGCTTCGCTGCCGGCGCTCTCCGCCGAGTACTCCTGCTCCGGCTGCGGCGCCCGCTACGAGGACTGGACGGACGCCTGCCGCGCCTGCGGCGCCTACGGCGCGGTCCGGCTGGACTTGGGGGCGCCCGACCCGGAACGCGAGTCGGAAGCCGCGCCCCCGGCCGAACCGGCGCCCGAGCCGGCGCCGGAGCCGGCCGCCCACCCGGGCTGACGCCGGGGAGCCCCGCAGGTGGACGGGGCGCGCGGGCTCCTGCTCCGCGCGAGGGGCCGGCTCGGCCAACTCCTCTTCCCGGGGCCGTGCTGCCTCTGCGACAGCGAACTGGCCGACCCGCTGGAAAGTCCGGTGTGCGCTGCCTGCCGCCGGGAGTTGCAGGCGCTTCGCGACCCGGCCTGCCCCCGCTGCGGGCTCTTCTACGCCCCGGGAGTGCGGCCGGCGCTCTGCGGCGGCTGCCGCGCGAAGCCGCCGGCGTTCCGGCTCGCGGTCTCGGCGGCGCCATACGAGGGGCCGTTTCGACGAGCGATCCTCGAACTCAAGTTCGGGCGGCGCGAACAACTCGCCCCGCTCCTCGCCGCGCCGGCCGCCGAGGCCTATCTCCGCGCCCGGGGCCGGGCGAACGGCGGCGCCGGCGAGGACGACCGGAGCAGCCCGCCGCCGGCGGCGGTCGTCCCGATCCCGCTGCCGTTCTGGCGGCGAAGGCGGCGGGGTTTCAACCAAGCCGAGTCGCTGGCTCGGACGGTCGCCGGGTCGCTCGGGCTGCCGCTCGCGCTCGGGATCCTCCGGAAAAAACACCGGCCGGCGCAGACCAGCCTGCCGCCGAGCGCCCGCGCCGCGAACGCCCGCGGCGCGTTCCGGGCGCGCCGGCTGCCCGAACGGCTGGTCGGGCGGCCGCTCCTGCTGGTGGACGATGTGTTCACCACCGGGGCGACCGTCGCCGCCGCAGCCCGGCGCCTCGCGCGCGCCGGCGCGGGGCCGCTGGATGTGCTGACCGCGGCGCGCGCGCCCACCGTCGGCGCCGCCTCCAAGCCGCGCGACTGACGCCTTCCCCGGCTAGGATTTCCGCCGTCCGCCGCCGTGCGAGCGTTCCGCTTCCCCGCCGCTTCGGCGGTCTTCCTCCTGCTCCTCCCGGGGGCGGCGGCTCCGGCGGCGGCGTGGGGGATCGAGGGGCACCGGCTGATCGGAGTGAGGGCGGTCGAGTCGCTGCCCAACCCGCTGAAGGACTACTTCGAGGAGCGCGAGGAGCACTTCCTCGAACTGCTCGACGACCCGGCGCGGGGGCGGAGCCCGGCGCGCTTCTTCCTCGAGGCCTACGACGAGTTCCCGTTCTACGATGTGCCGGCCACGCGCGAGTTGGCGCTGAGGCGGTTCAGCGAGGAGGAGATCTCGGCGAACGGCGACGCGCTCTACCGCTTGCTCGAGGCGTGGGACGCGCTGGTCCTCGCCTTCGAGGAGAGCGACTTCGAGCAGTCGCTGGAGCGCGCCAGCGATGTCACCCACCTGGTGAGCGAACTCGGCGTCCCCCCGAATGTCTCGAACATCGGCGACGGCCAGCCGACGCGGCAGGAGGGTTTGGCCCGCCGGTTCGACACGCAACTCACGGACATCTTCGCGGACCGGTTGCGGGTGAACCGGTCGGCCGGCGTCTATCTCGACCGACCCGGCGAGTTCATGCGCTCGCTGCCGCTGAAGTCCCATGTGTGGGCGGACAACATCCTGTTCGTGGACGCGCATTCGCGCCGCGGAGTCGCGGACTACGGCCGGTTCTACATGGACGGGATGTGGGGCGAGTTGGCGGGCGTCGTGGAATCGCTGATGAGCGGCGCCGCGCGGGACTCCGCGAGCCTGATCTACACCGCTTGGGTGGCCGCCGGACGCCCCGAGGTTCCGGAGTCCTGACCGGCCCCGAGGAGCACCCTTCCGATGCGGCGGGGCCGACGGCGCCGGCGGGCGAAACGCCCGGCCATCCCGACGAAGACGAGCGGCGAAACGAACTCGACATCGCCGCGATCCGCTCGCTTCGCGCCGGCGACGCGGACCCGAACGCCGTCTGGACGGAACTCGTCGCGCGGCACCGCGGCCGGCTGTTCTCGCTGGCGTACCGCTTCACCGGGAGATACCACGAAGCGGAAGAACTCACCCACGAGATCATCGTGCGCGTGTTCCGCCAGTTGGACCGCTTCGACCCCCGGGCGCACTTCGCGGTGTGGCTCAACTCGGTGGCCCGGAACCACTGTATCGACCACTACCGCTCCCGGAGCCGGGAGCGCCAGCGGCTGGTTGCGCAGGAACTCCCGTTCGAGCAGACCGTGGCGAGTCCCCGCCCCGATCCGCAACGCCTCTACGAGGATCGGGAAACGCGCGAAGAACTGTTGGGCGCCCTCGAGGGCCTCTCGCCGAAACTCCGCGAAGTGCTGCACCTCCGGTTCTTCGAGGAGTTGCCCTACGAGGAGATCTGCGAACGCCTCGGCGTCCCGGAGGGGACGGTGAAGAGCCGGATCCACCGGGGCCGGGCAGAATTGAAGCGACGCCTCCGCGCACCGCGGAGCCGGGATCCGGAGAGCCGCGCCCGATGAAGACCACCATCCACCTCGAACTCCGCACCGAAGGCGGCGTCACCGTCGCCGTGCTGCGCGAGGCCCGACTCGTGTACGCCGGACTCGACTCCTTCGTGGAGCAGGTCTCCGGCAGTTTGGAGGCGCCGGGGCCGCTCCTCGCGCTCGACCTCAGCGCGGTGAACTACATCGACTCCGCCGCGATCGGCTGCCTCATGGACCTCTACCGGCGGGCCGCCGGGAAAAACGGCGCGCTCGCGATCGCCGGACTGCAGGAGCGCGTGGAGCGGATGCTGCGGATGACCGGCGCCCACGAGTTCATCGCGCTCCACGAAAGCGCCGCCGCGGCGGTGGAAGCGCTCCGCAGCGCGGTGGAGGAGCCGTCGTGACGCGCTCCCTCGTCATGCGCGGCGGGCGCGAGATCACGCTCGACGGCGACCTGCTGGAGATCCTGGAAGCGCTCTACCGCGAGGTCTCGGTCCGGAGCGAGTTCAAGAACACCTATGAAACGATGATGCAGGAGATCAGCCACATCGTGGACTCCATGGAGGCCGACGAACGGCGCCGGTACCTCATCGAGAGCCTGTTCCTGAACATCGTCCGCTACGAGAACGAGCGGCTCGCCGCCTTCCTCAAGATGGTCGAAACCGGCGGCGACCGGAACGACTCGGACTGAACCCGGACCGGCATGAAGACGGGAAGGCGCCCTCTCGCCGCGGCGGCGGCAGTGCTGGCCGGCGCCGGCCTCGCCGCCGCGGGCGGCTCGGTATTCGCCGCCGGCGGTTCGGTATTCGCCGCCGGCGCCGGGGCGGCGGAGACCGCGGCGCAGCGCGGCCCCCGGCTCGAAGTGGAGCCGGAGGAATGGGACTTCGGCAACGCCGGCCCGGGGGAAACCCTCGAGCGCGACTTCGTCCTGAAGAACACCGGCAATCGGGAACTGGTGCTCGGGCGTATCGCTTCCGCCTGCGCCTGCGCCGCCGCCGTGGTGGGAACCGAGGTGCTCCCGCCCGGCGCGGAAACCCTGCTGCGGGTCACGCTGGAGACCCGGCAGTACCGCGGCATCCTGGAGCGCTGGCTCACGATCACCTCGAACGACCGCCGGGGCGCGAAGCGGGTGAAACTGCGCGTCTATATCGAAGACCGCGCCTCTCAGCGGCCCACGATGAGCAGGTACGCCCAGTTCGCGGCCAGCGCGGCGAGCCCGGCGGCGAGCGCCGCTCGCCCGGCGCGAAACCAGGGCGGCGTCTTCCCCAGGACGAGCAGCGCGCCGGTGGCAGCGAGCCAGCCGTGAAGCAGCGCGGCTCCCGGGTTCCAGCGGAACGCTCCGAACAGGTCACCGCGGCCGAGCGCCGCGGTGGCCCGGAAGCCGCCGCAGAACGGGCACGGAATCCCGAAGACGACCTTGACGCCGCAGAGTTCGGGAAAGTCGGACGGCCCGCCGCGTCCGGCGGCGAACGCCGCCCAGAGCCGGTCGCTCAGCGCGTCGAGCAGCGGCGCCGCGAGCACCACCGTCGCGGTCAGGGCGAGGAGCGCCGCCCCCGCGCGGCGCTCGCCGCTTCGGGGACTCGCCGGCGGGATCACTCCGGGCATTATCCGGGGCGGCGCGCTTCGGCGGGCGAGTCGAGTTCGGGACGGCGCGCGCTCCGTCCGCTGACGGCCCCCGCCCGCGCGGCCGAACGGCCCGCGGTTCGGCCGCTCGGCCGCTCTTCCCGAGACCGGTAGCGGAGGGCGCGGAGTGGCGGCCAAGACCTCGGCCGCCCGCGCCCTCTTCGCCGACGAAACGCCGGCGCCGCAGGTCGTGGACCTCGCCGAGGTCACCCGGGAGCGCTACCGCACCTATGCGCTCTCGGTCATCACCGCGCGGGCGCTTCCCGATGTCCGCGACGGCCTGAAACCGGTCCAGCGCCGCATCCTCACCACGATGTGGCGGCAGGGCCTGAAGGCGGACGGCCGATTCCGCAAGTGCGCCAAGGTGGTCGGCGATGTGATGGGGGCCTACCACCCCCACGGCGACTCCGCGATCTACGAAGCGCTGGTGCGCATGGCCCAGCCGTTCTCCTCCCGGCTCCCGCTCGTCGAAGGCGCGGGCAACTTCGGCTCGCTCGACGGCGACCCGGCGGCCGCCATGCGATACACCGAATGCCGCCTGGCGGCGGCGGCGAACGAAGTCCTGGCCGACTTCGCGGCGAACACCGTCCCGGAGCGGCCGACCTACGACGGCGCCCGAACCGAGCCGGTGGTGCTGCCCACCCGACTGCCGCTCCTGCTCGTGAACGGCTCGACCGGGATCGCGGTCGGCGTCGCCACTTCGATCCCGCCGCACAACCTGGTCGAAGTCACCGACGCGCTGCTCGCCCTCCTCGACGACGAGTCGCTCGGCAGCCGCGAACTCGCCCGGATCGTTCGCGGGCCGGACTTCCCCACCGGCGGGGAGATCCTCGATTCCGCCGAAGACCTCGCCGGGATCTACGAACGCGGGCGCGGCGCGGTGCGCGTCCGGGCGAAGGTCGAGGAGAGCGGCGCCCGGCGCAACATCCGCACGCTCACGATCACCTCGGTTCCCTACGGCGTCAACAAGGCGCAACTCGTCGAGCGGCTGGGCGAGATCGCCGCCGACCGCGCGCTGCCCCAACTGCTCGAAGTGAGCGACCTGTCCACCGACGATGTGCGCATCCAGTTGGAGGTCCGGAAGGACGCCGACCCGGCCAAGGTGCTCGCCTACCTCTACAAGCGGACGCCGCTGCAATCGAACTTCACGGTGGACCTGACCTGCCTCCGGTTCGACCGCTCGCCGGGAGGCGCGCCGGAACGCGTGGGACTGAGGACGCTCCTGGCGGACTTCCTCGCGTTCCGCCGCGAGGTCGTCAGGAAGCGGCTCGAAGACGAACGGAGCAAACTCGAGGCGCGGCTCCGGGTTCTCGAAGGCTTCCGCATCGTCTTCGACGCGCTCGACCGCGTGCTCGAGATCGTACGCGCCTCCGACGGCAAGGCGGACGCCGCGAGAAAGATCATGGCCGAGTTGCCCCTCGACGAGCAGCAGACCGACGCCATCCTCGAACTCAAGATCTACCGGTTGGCGAAGTTGGAGATCCGGGTCGTCCTCGAAGAGATGCGCAAGCGGAAGAAGCGCCTCCGCGAGGTGAAGAAACTCCTGTCCGGCGAAACCGGCGTCACCGGCGTCGTGCGCGAAGAACTGCGGGAGATCCGCGAGAAGTACCGGGAGACCGAAACCCGGCGCACGGCGATCGGCAACGGCGCGGTGGAAACGGACTACGCGGAAGAGGACTTCATCGTCGCCGAGAACGCGGATGTGATGCTCACCCGCGACGGATGGATTCGGCGCCAGCGCGAAATCACCGACCGCGAGAAGTTGCGGATCCGGGAGGGGGACGCGCTGCTGGGGCTGGAACGCGCCAGCACGCGCGCTCCGCTCGCGCTCTTCTCCTCGCTGGGCGCCGCGTTCACGCTCCGCGCGGTGGGCGTCCCGGCGACGGCCGGCTACGGCGAGCCGGTGCAGAAGCACTTCGCCCTCCGGGACAACGAGCGGATCGTGCGGATGCTGAGCCTCGACGAACGGCTCCCGGCCGGAATGGGCGCCCGGGGAAAGAGGGCGAAGAAGGAAGACGAGATGCCGACGCACGCGCTCGCCGTGACCCGGGGCGGGTACGCGTTCCGCTTCCGGCTCGACGCCTGCCTCGAACCCTCGAACCGCAACGGACGCAAGTACGCGCGGCTCAAGAAGAACGACGAAGTGCTCGGCGTGGGACTCGCGACCGGCTCGGAGACCCTCGTCGTGGTCACGCGGAGCGGCCGGGCGCTTCTCTGCGATGTCGAAGAGATCAACCTGCTCTCCGGCCCCGGGCTCGGCGTCAAGGCCATCTCCCTGGCCCCCGGCGACCGGGTGATCGGGTTCCACCTGGCCCGCCGCCGGACGGACGCCCTGCGCGTGCGAACCGCCGGCGGGAAGAGCCGCCTGATCGCGCCGGGCACGCACCAGGTGGGCGCCCGGGGCCGCAAGGGCGCGCCCGTCGTCAAGGGCGGCTTCTCGGAAGTGGAAACCGAAATCGAAGAGTTGCCGGAACTCCCCGCCCCGGCATGATCCCACCGGCGCCGATCCCGGCGCCTCCGCCCCCTCTCCTCCCGCGACAGCGATGACGAACACCACCGAGTACTCCGCGAAACAGATCACGGTCCTCGAGGGCCTGGCCCCGGTGCGGAAGCGCCCGGGCATGTACATCGGCGGCGTGGATTCCGAAGGACTCCACCACCTGGTCTGGGAACTCCTCGACAACGCCGTGGACGAGGCGATGAACGGCCACGCCTCCCGGATCGAAGTCACCCTGGAGCGCGAAGGATCCGTCATCGTCGAGGACAACGGCCGCGGCGTTCCGGTGGACCTCCACGAACCTACGGGGAAGCCGGCGCTCGAAGTCATCCTCACCACGCTCCACGCCGGCGGCAAATTCGACCGCGGGAGTTACCACGCCGCCGGCGGCCTCCACGGCGTGGGCGCGTCCGTGGTGAACGCGCTCAGCCAGTCGCTCACCGCCACGGTCAAGCGGAACCGGTGCGAGTACCGGATGTCCTTCGCCCGCGGCAAACCGCTGAACGGGATGAAGAAGCGCGAGGGAGCGACCGGAACCGGGACGCGCATCCGGTTCCTTCCGGACCCGAAGATCTTCCCGGCCACCGAGTTCTCGGCGGAGCGCATAGCGGAACGGCTGGAGGAAACCAGTTACCTGCACCGGGGACTCGAACTCCGCTTCCACGACAAGGCCGGCGGCGCACGCCCGAAGAAGTGGAAACACGAACGCGGCCTCCGGGACTACTTCGACTCGCTGGTTGCGAAGAAGGGACTCGCGCCGGCGCACGAGGCCCCGTTCGAGATCGAGAGCCAGGCGCTGAACGGCGACGGCCGGCTGGAGTTGACCCTCGGCTGGACGGAAGCCCCGCGCGAGGAGTTCCGCAGTCATGTGAACGGCATCCCGACGGGATCCGGAGGCTCCCACGAAGCCGGATTGCGCGAAGGCGTGGCGAAGGCGGTCCGCAACTACCTGGAGACCCACTCGCTGACGCCGAGAGGACTGACGATCGCCGCCGAGGATGTGCGGGAAGGCGTGCTCGCCATCCTGAGCGTCTTCCTTCCCAACCCCCAGTTCCAGGGCCAGACCAAGGACCGACTGAACAACCCGGAGGTGCGCGCCCCGGTGGAGAACGCCGTCCGCCTGGGCCTCGAGCGGTGGCTGAACCAGTCGCCGACCGCCGCCGAACGCATCTGCAGCCGGGTGGTCCTCGCCGCCCGCGCCCGGGAAGCCTCCCGCGCCGCCTCCGCCGCGGTCTCCCGCAGGACGGAAACGCGAAAGAAGACCGTCCTCCCGGGCAAGTTGAGCGACTGCGCCTCCCGGAACCCGGCGGAAACCGAGATCTTCATCGTCGAAGGCGACTCCGCCGGCGGCTCCGCGAAACAGGGCCGCGACCGAATGCGGCAGGCGGTGCTTCCCCTCCGCGGAAAGATCCTCAACGCCGCGCAAGCCAGCAAGGCGAAGGTCGCGGAGAACGCCGAACTGCGGGACATCGCGCTCGCCCTCGGCTGCGGAATCGACGAGAGTTGCGACCCGGACAAACTCCGGTACCAGCGCGTCGTGCTCCTCGCCGACGCCGACGCGGACGGCCACCACATCACCACCCTCCTCCTCGCCTACTTCGTCCGCTTCATGCCGAAACTGATCGAGAACCGACGCGTCTTCGTCGCCCAACCCCCGCTGTACCGGTTGGAGTTCGCCGGCGAAACCCGCTGGGCCGCCGACGAAGCCGCGAAAGAGCGAATCCTCCGCGAGCAGAAGAACGGCGCCAAGCCCAAGGCCATCACCCGCTTCAAGGGCCTCGGCGAAATGCAGCCGTCGGTGCTCTGGGACACCACCCTGAACCCGAAGACCCGCAACCTCCTGCTCGTCGAGATGGAGTCCGCCCTCCGCGCCGACAAGTTCATCACCGACCTCATGGGCAAGGACCCCGCCGCCCGCCGCGACCTCATCCACTCCGGCGCCCCCGACCCGGAAGCCCTCGACCTGTAGCGGCCCTGCCGGGGGGCCGCTCCGGGCGAGTTATGACCGAAGTTCATATTATGAATATGAAATCATAACTCGATGCTGTTATAATCTCCCTCGTGAAGCCCCACGAGGACATCCTCCAAATCCTTGAAAAACTGGATGAATCCGTAGCCGACTCCCTCGAGTCGGAGACCCTGGAATTCAAATCGTGGAAGCGGCCAATCGAGGATCGGAAGAGGCGCATCCGTCGACTTCGGGAGGCGGTCGTGGCGATGGCGAACTCGCGGGGCGGGGCCATCGTGCTCGGCGTGGCCGACCGGACGCTCACGCGCGCGGCGGCGGTCCACGGCGTCGGCGACCTCGACGCCGACCTCCTCCGGCGGGACATCCACGACGGCACCGACCCCCACATCCTCGTGGACATCGAGACGGTGGACACCCCGCAGGGGCGGGTTCTCGTCCTCCGGGTCCCCCGCGGAATCCCGCCGTACACCACCGCCGAGGGCGTGGCGAAGATTCGCGTCGGCAAGGAATCGAAGCCGCTCACCGGTTCCAACCTCGCCAGGATCCTGACCACCCGGGGGCGCCGCGACCTTACGGCCGAGGCCCTCCCCGGCGCCACCCGGGACGACCTCGATCCGGAAGAGTTCCACCGCCTGCGCCGGCTGATCCGGACGCACGCCGCGGACGACGGACCGGCCCGCCTCCCCGACCGCGCGTTGGTCGAAGCGCTCGGCCTCGGCAACGGGAACGAGGACGACATCACGCTGGCGGCGGTCCTGTTCCTCGGAAAGCGCTCCGCCATCGCCCGTTTCGCGCCGCGCCACGAAGTGATCTTCACCCGGCAGTCCGGGCCGACCGGGTACGACGCCCGCCACGACCTGCGCGACCCCGTGCTGTCGGCGATCGAGACCGTTCTCGGCCTGCTGGACGCCCACACCGGGCTCACGACAGTCCGCGTCGGCGGGGCGCGGGAACAGGAGTTCCCCGATGTCGGGCCGTGGGTCGCCAGGGAGGCCCTGCTGAACGCCCTGACCCACCGGGACTACTTCGCGAGCCAATCGGTGATGGTGTCGCTCCACGACGACCGACTGGAAGTCGCGAGTCCGGGCGGTTTCCCGAACGGCGTCACCGTCCACAATGTGATCCGACACGCTCCGGTGCGCCGCAATCCCCTCGTCGCCGATGTCTTCCAGAGGATCGGCCTGGTGAACCGGGCCGGGCTCGGCGTCGACCGGATACACACCGAACTCCTGCTCGCCGGCAAGGCCCGGCCTTCCTATACCGTCGAAAGCGACTCGACGCGCCTGTCCCTGCCGACCCGCACGAGCCCCGACTTCGTCCGCTTCCTCGACGAAGAGGCCTCGAAGGGCCGCGAATTCGATCTCGACGACCTGCTGATCCTCGACGCCCTCCGGGATACTCCGGAACTCGACCGCTCGTCCGGCGCGATCGTCATCCAATCCGACGAGAGCCACGCCGGACGCTGCCTCGTCTCGCTGCGGGAGCGCGGCTACCTGTCCCCTCGCGGTCGGGGGCCCCATGCGAAGTACGGTCTGAGCACCGCACTCATCCACCTGCGCCGCCAGCCGGAACGCCCGCATGGCGGAGCAGCGCCCGAAGTCAGACGCCTGGTCCTGGACGCCCTCTCGCGAGGAGACCGACTCTCCAACACCGATGTGAGAAGCCTCACCGGGCTGAGCCGGCAGGACACCGTACGGCTCATGGGCCAACTCCGCGAAGAAGGATTCGCCACCCTGGAGGGAACCCGCCGCGGCGCCCGCTACCTCCGCGGCCCCGAACTCCGGCCCCGGCGGAGCCCGTGACCTCGATATGCTCCGGTGACGCCGCGACGGTCGGACGAGCCCATGGTGTCGGCCGGATCTCCGCGGAGTGTCCCGGTCCGCCGGCGCGGCGGCCACACCCAAAGGAGACAATGACGATGCGAGTCGTAGCCATCGATCCCGCTCCCGCCAAGGAGAGCACGATGTACAGCGCCGAGGCCGGCTTCCGGTCGGTGCCGGCGTCGGAGATGCGAGGTGTCCTAGAAGACTTGGCGTCTCCGGTTCTTCTTTGCTGGGATGCTCCGCTGACCGGGCCGCGCCTTGTCGAAGAGGCCGGTTCGGGCGACGGCGACTTCTCGCAGAGGCGCCTCGACAGTTTCTTCGCCCGAAAGGAGACGGGCTTCAAGACCCCGAAGGGAATCTCCGTGCTGCCGTACGCCGGCTGTCCCCACTGGACGATCTCGCGATCCGTTCTCGGGCTTCCCAGGGTCGGTCCGTGGGACACGGACTTCGATCGTCTGCCGTTCCATCTCCTGCCGGGAAACGCACGCGAAGCGAGCGGCGTCGCGGTGTCGCAACTGACCCGCTCCTGCGCCGTGGAGATCCATCCGGCGGTGGCCGCATGGCTCTGGTGCAAGAAGGAGTTGAGGAAGAGGAGTTGGAAGCGGGGAAAGGGATGGAAGTACAAGGGTTCTGGCAGGGACGAGGCCCTCATCGACGAGATGTGGGAGGTCATCCTCGGTCGGTGCGACGACAGTCTGCGGAGCACCCTGCGCAAGCCGGAGAGCGATGACGAGTTCGATGCCGCTGTCGGCTACATCCTCGGGGTCAAGTGGCTGCGTGGCGACGAAGAAGTGGTCCTCCTCGGCGACCGGGAGACGGGCGCCATGCTGCTTCCTCATTTGAAGGAACCCCGCGAACCTGACTTGGTGGAGAACTGGACCGCGTTCCGAGCCCGGTGGACGGAAGAGGGCGGTTCAGGCGTAGCGGAATAGCGGGGGGAAGGCGATCACGACGACCGCGGCCCAGGCGGAGTACACCGGCAGGTAGGCGGTCTGCCATCGCTCGAGGGCGCGGAAGGAACCGCGGCCGAAGAGGAAGCGGCCGTAGAGCCAGGCCGACCAGCCGAGGTTGGCCAGGATGACCAGGTTCTCGCCGAGGGCGGCGGTCTTGTTGGGGCTGAAGCCGAAGTCGGAGATCCGGGAAACGATGCCGGCGAGGGCGGCGACATCCATCAGGAGCGCGACGGCCACGAGGGCGCCGGTCAGCCAGTCGAAGAGTCCCGGCGGCGCGTCGGGGTCGCGGGAGGCCACGACATAGATCAGCAGGCCGAGCACCAGCGCGAGGAGCAGGTCGAAGGCGATCAGGACTTCGCGGTCGGCGCCGAGGCCCCTGCCGGTCCAAGCCATCGCGCCGAGGAAGACCAGGAGGACGGCGGCGACCAGCGGGGTGAACACTCGAGCCAGCATCGGCGCGATCTGCTGGGTCGTCTTGCCCCAGGTCTCGGCGAGCCAGGCGCAGACCACGACGGCGCCGGCCGCCGCGGAGGGAATCACCCAACTGAGGACCGCGTCTTCGACCGGGATCTCGATTACGGCGAACATCGCCTGGGACAGCGCGACGAGCAGCCCGCCGCCGGCCGCGACGAGGACGAAGGTGATGAACCACCCGCCGGAGAAACGCACGAACGCAAGGCGCTGCCCGACTTCGTTCCAGCGGCTCCCGGCATAGGCGGCGCCGACCGCGAGCCAAAGGGCGATCGGCAAGTGCACCGTCGCGAGGTCGCCGGAAGCGCCGTTCGGCGCGAAGGGGTAGAGATGCGCCACGAATCCGGCGACGAGGAACGGCGCCGCGAGCAGCAGCCGTCCCTTCCCGCTCAGTCGGCGTTTCCAGGCGAAGAACCCGGCGAACAGGAACAGGACGAACACGATGGCCGTCCGGTAGTACGCGGCGTCGTCGTCGCCCAGGTCGAGTTGCCGGACGATCAGGTTGACGACGGCCACGCCCGCGGCGGCGGCGACGGCGAGCAGGAACGCTGCGCCGAACTCGCGGCGGCGCTCGGGCGCCGAATCCGCGGAGGCGGCGCGCGCCCGATCGGGCCAAAGACGCGCGGCGAACCGCCGCGCGAAACCGCGGGACTCGTCGTCTCGTTCCCCCATTCGCCCCACGGCGACCAGGAAGGCCTCGTCCGGGGTCAACCCGGCCTCGACCAGCGCCCGCGCCCGTTCGCGCAGTTCTTCTTCGCGTTCGGCCCCGCCTCCTGCGCCGCGCCGCCACTCGGCGATGCGCTCCTCGATCCGTCCCCCGTTCGCTGCCTCGTTCTCCGTCATGCGGTCTCCCTTCCCGGTCCGTCCTCCCGACCCCTACGACGGCCCGCCGCCCCCGGTTCTCACGCCGAGCGTACCGCCATCTCGGAACTCGCGGAGGGCGGAGGCGCCGCTGCCTTTCCTTCGCCGGCGGCGGCGTCCGACGGGCGCCCCTGCCCCGCGCTCCGGCAGATGTCGTGGGCGCGCCAGTCGGGGAGGTGGGCGGCGAGGACGGCGCGGAAGAGTTTGCCGTGGTTGGGGATGCGGAGGTGGAGGAGTTCGTGGGCGATCACGAAGTCCTGGAAGCCGGGGAGTTGGTCGGGGAGGTCGGAGGCGAGGGTGATCGTTCCGGCGGTAGAGCATGAACCCCATTTCCGGGTCATCCGCCGGACGCGGACGATCCGGGGGCGCACCCGGAGGCGCTCCGCCCAGGACTCCACCCGCCGGGCGAGGGCGGCGCGGCGGGGGTCAGGCGCCGCCATCGCGTCCGGCGCGGAAGAGCATGGCGATGATGCGGTCCACCAGGGCTTTGCGCTCGGACCCGGCCACTTCGAGGAGCGGTTTGTAGAGCGCGGCGCGGAGGCGCCGCTCCTCGTCGGGGCTCTCGGCGGCGTTGGGGAAGCGCGAGAGGAGATCCTCGACTTCGCGGCCCAGGGCCTCCGGCTCGACTTGCGCCTCGCGAAGGGCCGACTCGTCGCGTAACTCCCAGCCGACCGCGAAGGCCCGGGGAGAGAGGCCGCTCTCGCGGAGCGCGCGTTCCGCGGCCGCGCGCTCGTTCGCCAACCGGGCGAGCCGGTCGAGGCATTCGGCCGCTGTCGCCTGCCGGGTCTCCATGGCGCTCAACACGCCCTCCGCCCGCTCCCTGAGCGCGACCAGGACCGGCGCGGTCTCCGGTTCTTCCTCGATCTCCTTGGCGAGCCCGCGGACCAGGTCGAACACCTTGGCCTCGTCGGGGCGTTTCTCGCCTCGCAGGGCCTTCAGGGTTTCGAGATCGAAGTCCGCGCTCCGCACTTGGAAACTCGTGTCCGCGAGATCGGCGTGTTCGCGCACGAGTTGTATGGTCTTGTTGCCCAGGTCGTGGTCGTAGTGGACGGTCTTGGAGTAGGCGTTCCGGACGGCCGTGTAGAGATCGGCGAGACCCTTGTAGGTCTCGATCCAGTCCCGGAGTTCCTTCGCGGGAGAGAGGATTTCCCAGAGGTTCTCGAGGTCCTTGAAGTCCTGGAAGAACTGCCGCCGCGTTTCCTCGTCGCGCAGGTGTTCGTAGGCGATCCGCTCGAGCCGCTCGTCCTGCCCCTCGCCGGCCTTGCCGGGCAGGAGCCAATCGTTCTTCGCGCGCGCGATCTTCGCCCGGAAGTCCGCCAGCAGCAGGTCGAGGTCCTCGATGGCGCCGCCGATGTCCTCCGAGTCGAACCGGAGGGCCTTCCTCAACTGACGGAGGACGCCCACGAAGTCCACGATCAGGCCGATCCGCTTGGCCCGTCCGTCCCGGTCGGCGTACGGCCGGTTCACGCGGGCGATGGCCTGCAGCAGCACATGGTCGCGCATCGGTTTGTCCAGGTACATGCAGTAGAGGATCGGCGCGTCGAAACCGGTGAGCAGTTTGTCGGTGACGATCAGGATCTTCGGGTCTTCGCCCTCGCGGCGGAAACTCGAGCGCGCGGTCGCCTCTTCGTCTTCCGACAACTGGTACTGCGCCACCAGCGGGCGTTCCACGACATCGTTCGCGTTCCCGTAGTAGATCGGCGCCGTCCACTCCGGGGGCAGCCGTTGATCCAGCGCGCGTTTGTACCGGGCGCAGGCCTCGCGGTTCACGCCGACGAGGAACGCCTTGTAGCCCAGCGGCTCGACATTCTTCCGGAAGTGGTCGGCGATGAAGTCGGCCACCTTCTCGATGCGGTCGTCCGCGGTGAGGAAAGTCGCGAGGCCCGCCGAGCGGTCGAGGACCCGGTTCAACTCCTCGATGTCCGTCACCCCGTCCGCCTCGGCGAAGTCGAAGAACTCCCGGTCGAGCAGGTCCACCGGAGCGGTCAACTCGCTCGCCGCCAGGGTATGCCGGATCGGGAGGGTCGTTTCGTCCTCGATGGACTCGGCGATGGAGTACTTGTCCAGGTATCCGCGGTCGTCCTCGGCGCCGAAGATCTTGAAGGTGCCCCGCCCGTGTTCCGTCCGGGCGATGGGGGTTCCGGTGAAACCGATGACCGTGGCGTTCGGGAGGGCGCCCATCAGGTAGTTGCCCAGGTCGCCGGCCACCGAGCGGTGCGCCTCGTCGATGAAGACGAAGGTGTTCGCTCGCGCATTGGCGTCGCGATCGATCCCGTCGAACTTGTGGATCATCGAGAGGATCAGTCCCCGCCGGTCGGCCCGCAGATAGTCGCGCAGGTCGTGGATCGAGTCGGCGCGCGCGACCGCGATGTCCCGTTGCTGCATTTCGCCGAGCAGCCGATCCACCCAACCGCGCAGTTGCGACTCGAGTTCCCTCCGGTCCACGACCACGACGACGGTCGGCTTCGCGAAGCGGCGTTCCCGGTCCTCCAGGATCAGCCGGGCGGCGGTCAGCAGCGTGAAGGTCTTGCCCGAGCCCTGCGTGTGCCAGATGAGACCGCGGGCCTTGCCGGCATCGGCGCAGCGCTCGACGATCCGGTCGGCGGCGCGCCGCTGGTGCCGGCGGAGGACGGACTTCCTCGTTTCGCCGTCCTCCACATGGAAGAGGATCCAGTCGCGCAGGGTTCGCAGGAAATCCGTCGGCTCGAAGAACGACTGGACGGCGAAGCGGTAAGTCTCGTCGTCCTCTTCCTTCCACCGCGCCGCGAACCGGCGCGAGATGTTCCAGGTGACGCCGTACCAGTAGTCGAAGAGGTGCGTCACATTGAACAGTTGCGCCGCCGCCACCAACTCGGGCGTGACCTCCTCGTAGCGCCGTAACTGCGTCAGGCCCTTCTCGATGGCGTCGCGGTGCTTCGGGTTCTTGTGCTCCACGATGGCCGCCGGGATCCCGTTCACCAGGAACATCACATCGGCGCGGCTCGCCCGCCGGGCCGGCGGTCGAACCGACCATTCCCAGGTGACCCGCAGGGAGTTCTCGCCCGGGCTGTCGAAGTCCACCAGCCGCACCGGCCGCTGCCGGGCTTCGGCCTCGTCGTAGATCTGCCGCTCCCCGCGCAGCCAGGCGAGCACTTGCCGGTTTCCCTCGATCGTCGCCGGGAGGGCTTCGAGGGCTTCGACTACCGAGCGGACCGCCTCCGGGCTCATCCAGGGGTTGAGGCGACCGAGGGCCGACTCCAACTCGTCCCGGAGCAGCGTCCCGGCCGGACCTCCCCGCTTCCGCTCCGCCGCCGCCGGCGCGAGCCGCGTCCAACCCACCTCCTCCGCGTGCCGCACCATCGGGAACTGCACCGCCCCCGCCTCGCTGATCTTCGGCACGGTCAAGACGCTGCTGCTCCCCGGCGCGGCCGGGCCGCCGGGGCCGGCCGTCCGACTCCCCCCGGCGGCCGGCGGCGACCCCGCGCCTCGTCGCCCACTCCACCTCGCGCCCGACGCCTCCGGCCCGGGGACGCTATCCTACCCGGCAAAGGTTCCTCCCCGGTGACAAGCCTGCCGCTGTGGGCTTTCCGGGTGTTGGTCGCCGGCTTCACCAGCACCGATTAGCCGGGCAAACCGGTCGGAATAGCCGGGGGGGTCATCACGGCGGCGTCCCGACCTCGCGGGAGTGGGCCCGGGTGTAGGACGAACCGAGTGCGGGATCCCGTCGGAAGGAACGCGAGCGTGGCGAGCGTGTCTGCTCCGGCCAGCGCGGGAAGCCCGCCGGCGCGCTTGACCGACGAACGGGCCCAAACTATGGTTCCCGGCAAAGTTCCTCCCCGGTGACAAGCCTGCACTGTGGACTTTCCGGGTGTTGGTTGCCGGCTTCACCAGCACCGATTAGCCGAGTAACTCGGTCGGAATAGCCGGGGGGGTCATCACGGTGGCGTCCCGACCCTGCCGGAATTGGCCGTGCCATGAGTCCCCGACGACCGGCGCTTGGCCGCACCAGAGCCAAACGGAGACTGGTTCGGGTTGCCGGCGAGACCGCCCGGCGCGCTTGACCGACGGACGAGCCGGGGCTATGGTTCTCCGCAAAGGTTCCTCCCCGGTGACAAGCCTGCCACTGTGGGCTTTCCGGGTGCTGGTTGCCGGCTTCACCAGTGCCGATTAGCCGAGTAAATCGGTCGGAATAGCCGGGGGGGTCACTCTCTGAGTCTTGCCCGGCGGGTAGCCCCGTCGCTCACCTGTCGGCCGGAACCGTGCCGGGACTTGACACGGCTGGTTCCCAAGTGGCGGGTTCGCCGAACCTGTCACGGTGTCTGTCTGTCCTCGGCACGCAAAGCGTACCGGAGCGCCGGTTCAATCAGCCTGAAGTAGCGCCCGTCCCCCTTGGCCCACTCTCTCTGGATGGCCCAACAGCAGTAGTCCGCCACCTGAAGCCCGAAGTGCGACCGGGACTCATGGTGATGGATGTCATAGCCGTACCCTCGCCGCACCATCTTCGGCAGAGATTCCCGCACCCTCCTCTCCACGACCTTCCTGGTCCGTTTCACCGGGATCCGGTCCGTGATGATCACGGCCCGGCTCCCGTCGCCGATATGCGCTCCGGGGATCACCCGGGCCAGAAGGGTCCCGACCATCCTCGGATAGAACTGCGCTATCGGCCGGAGCGAGGCCTCGGTTTTCGCCTTCCCGGCCACCAGATAGTCGATCTGCATGCGATCTCGGTGCGCCGCGATGATCCCGAACACGCGATCACGCACGACGGGTTTGTCCTTGGCGCAGTGAAAATACTCGGTGTCGTATCCCGACTCCAAGCGCTCGTAGCGGTACTCCGCGAGGGCATCGTCAATCTCGGTCGGGCGCCGCATGGTCACGGCAGTCACGACGAAGTAGGCGCTGCCCTGCTCGCCGAAATTGAAGTCCCCCGACTCGTCGAGAAACACATACGGCGCGCCCTCCGTCGCCTGCGTCACTTCCGTCCGTCCCGTTCCGTGTTCGTGCCGGCGTAGTTCCCAAGTTTCGACAGTTCGAGTTCGTCGGCTCGAATCCGTCCGGTCATCAAGTCGTGAAGCAGGGTGCGGAACAATTGCTCGAGAAGAGAACACTTTCGTCGACTGTTCTCCAACTTGTTCTCGATCGCGCCGATCATTGCGACGATCTCGACCTGCTCATGTACAGGGGGATCTGGCACGGCGAGACCCGCTAGACGCGAGCGCGACAGGTTGGGTATCGTCGTGCGATTACCGGCGCCCTCGTACACGCCTCGATTCACGAACCCCTCCTCCAGCCACGCTCTCACGAAGTGCGGTCTCGTGGCGCTGTCTCCTACGGAGGATCGGACTCGGAGACGGTGGAGGTGGTTCTGGAAGACGACACCCTCCTCTTCCCTGCGCCAGACGGCTGCGCGCCCGATGTCGCCTCCTTCACAAACGAGAAGGTCTCCGTTCTGCACTCTCTTCCGCTCCGGCACCTCCCCGTCGAGTCGCATCCGACTTACGGAGTTGAGATCGAAACGACCCCAATAGACATTCGAAGTACGCAGGAAGGGCGTTCCTTCCTCGCTTCGCGTCAGATTCCCCTTCAGAGACAGCCCCTGTTCGATTTCGAACAAGTCGCCGATCGTCGAGAGCCGCCAACTCCGTGGAATCGAGCCGATCTCCGTGTCCTTCGTCGGCTCGTTGTGGAGTCCTCGCATGAAGAGATGGCGCGACGCTGCCTGCTTCAACTCCTGCGCCAAAGCGACCAGGCGCTGTTGAGTCCCGACTGCCGTCCGTACGAACCTGAGCGTTTTCGCGATGATTCGCTGCTCCTCACGGTTGGGCAGCGGGACCTCCAGCGCAGAAAGTCGACTGCGTGACAGGTTCGGGATCGTCGTCTGGTTGCCCGCGCCCCGGAAGAGGTCGAGTTGCGTGAACGCCGACTGGAGGAAGTACACATAGAAGCGGGGTTCCACGCCTTCAACGGCAGGACGCAGCCGGTGCAGGTGGTTCTGGAACGCCATCGGCGCGATGTCTTCTTCCCAGATCGCGGAGCGCCCGATCTCGCCTCCCTCACAGACGAGCAGATCTCCCCGGCGAAGGGATTTGACGGACAACTCCTCCGGGGAGATCGCCATTTCGTCAACCGTGGACAGGTCGATCTCGTCCCACAGGACATTCGATGTTCGGAGGAACGGCGTTTTCGGCCTGCCGAGGCGGGCCGAGGCCGACATCGTTTTTCCTGCTCCGATCTCGAACAGATCCCCGAGTCGCCGCCGAGGCCAGGCGTCATTCATCGCAGGCGCTCCAGCATCCGGACGAGCGCGACTTCAGCTTCTCGTGCTCCGGAGTCGAGAGAGAGGAGGTCGGCGAGGATGTCCGCGATCGGCCGCTGCGCCACGCTGCTGGTCTGTTCCACCCACCGCGCCGGGCTCAAGTTGTAATCCGCCTCCTTCGCTTGGTCGGCGGTGATGACGGCGACTTCGCCCTCCACCGGTTCGCCCTTCAGGAACGCTGCCGCGAGCGGGCGGATCGCGTCGTCGGGGATGTAGTTCTTCGGGCGGCCCTTCCGCACGCGGCGGCCGGCGTTCAGCAGCACGATCCGGCCCTTCCGCGCGGCCGGCTTCCGTTTCGACAGGATCACGATCACGCCGGCGGCGCTCGTGTTGTAGAAGAGGTTGTCGGGCAGCAGGATCACGCCGTCGAGCAAGTCCCGCTCCACGAACCAGCGGCGGATGTTGCGCTCCCGGTCTTCGTGTTTCGCTCCGGAGCCCCGAGTCACCGCGCCGGTGTCGAGCACGACCGCCGCCCGGCCCCGGTCGGTCAGGCACGCCAGCGTGTGCTGCAGCCAGGCCCAGTCGCCCCGGCCCGAAGTCACGCCGCCGCGGGGGCGGAAGCGGTCGTGCCGGTCGTCCTCGAACAGCGTCGGGTCGAACGGCTGGTTCCACATCGGGTTGGCCACCACGATGTCGTGCGCGGCGATCTGCCCGGTCGCCGTCTTGAACTTCGGGTTCAGCATGGTGTCGCCGCGCTCGACCCGCACCTCCATGTCGTGGATGATCGCGTTCATCTTGGCGACGGCGTAACTCTCGGCCTGGAGTTCCTGTCCGCCCAGTTTCAGCGGCACCTTGCTCGTCGGGTCGAGTTCACGCGCCACCAACTGCAGTTTCACCAGCAGGCCGGCCGAGCCGCAGGCGTAGTCGTGGCAGGAGTCGCCCGGCTTCGGGCGCATCAGGTGCGCCATCAGGTAGCCGACTTCGGTGGGCGTGAAGAACTCGCCGGCGCTCTGGCCGGAGCCCTCGGCGAACTTCCGCAGGAGGTATTCGTAGGCCCGCCCCAGGAAGTCCGGCTGCACATCGGCGAGCCCCAGGCGGTGGCGGGGGTCGGAGAAGGTCTCGACGACGGCGGCCAGTTTCGCCGGGTTGATCTCCCGCTCGCCGTTCCGCTCGGCGGCGAAGTCCACCAGGTCGAGGACCCCGGAGAGTTCCGGGTTGTGCCGGACGACCGCCCGCGCCGCCGTGGTGAGGTGCGCCCCCATGTCCGGCGGCCGGGTCGTCCGCCCGTCGGCGCCGTCCGGCCAGTCGTAGGGCTCGCGGCCGCTGAGGACCCCCCAACGGGCCTCCGGCGGCAGGTAGAAGCGGAGCACCCGCCGGTCGTCTTCGGCGATCTGCCGGGCGAGGTCGGCGTCCCCGTACTCCTCCGCCAGCCGGGCGATCTCGTCCTCGAAGACATCGGAGAGACGCTTCAGGAACAGGAGCGGCAGCAGGTAGTCCTTGAACTTGGCCGCGTCCTTCTCGCCCCGGATGGAACAGGCGGCCCCCCACAGCATCTGCTCCATCGTCCCGGTCGCCCCGGCCTCGGCCCCCACCGGGCGCCTCCCCCGCCGCTTTCGGACGACCCGCGTCACCGCTTCCCTCGGCGCCGCCCCCGGCTTGGCCGGAGTCACCCCGCACTCCTCGGCCAGCGCCTCGATGGCCAGCCGCGCCGCCCGCTGCGGACGAGTGTGGCCCCCCTCCCACCGGTTCACGGTCGCGAACGACACCCCGAGCCGGTCAGCCAACTCCTGCTGGGTCAGGTCGAGCGCCGCCCGGATCGCGCGGATGGTGGCCGCCGTAGGTTGATTCTCTGCCATCTATGACTGGAATGATATACTATGTTCTCACCCAATCCAAGCGGGCGGTCTCCCGCCGCCAAGATCCTCGGAGGCTACGAAAAACACCACCCCAGCCCAACTCTTCACCGACCTCCCCCTTCGAATCACCAGCGACCGGTTCTGGCGCGCGTTCGGCCGTGCCGAGCACGAAACGCTCGATTTCACGCGGAGCATTCCCCGTGACTTCCACGCCCTGATCACCGCCATGGCCATGACTCGGGGCGGTCTCGTCGTCCACGGGGTCGGAAGGGGCCCGGCGTTGATCGGCTGCCCGTATTCGGGGGGCTTGGCCGCCCGCATCGGACACTTCGGACAGCGGTGCGAGGTTGCGCTCGAAGTCCGCGCGCTGGTCGTGGACGACTTCGACCTGACCATCACCGCCGTTCCGGAGGTCCACGGTCGAGTCGTGACCACGCCGAGCGGCCGCCTGCTGCGCCGTGTCGGGTGGCGGAACGAACCGGTTCCGAACGCAGTGTTCACGCAGTTCATCCTGGAACGATGCGCTCCCCCGGAGGACGGCTCGACTCGCCTGGTGGACGCCGCCGTGAAACAGCGGAATCGGTCGGGCTCCAGCGGATCCGGGGAGGATGGCGTCGATGGTTGAGTTTTCCACGCTGCTCGAAGCCCTCGCCGCCGAGCGTCCCGTCTTCCACTCGGAGGCCGACTTCCAGTTCGCGCTCGCCTGGAAGGTTCGGGAGACGACGGGCCAGCCCGTCCGCTTGGAGTGGAAGCCATTCGCGGCGGAGAAGATCTATGTGGACCTGTTGCTGCCGCGCGCCGAGGTCGCCGTGGAACTGAAGTACCTGACGCGAGGCCTCGAAGCAAACTGCAACGGTGAGTCGTTCGCGCTCGCGGATCAAGCCGCGCATGACATCCGCCGCTACGACTTCCTGAAGGATGTCGCGAGGCTGGAACGGGTTGCCGCGGGGTCCGGGCGGATCAAGAAGGGGGTCGCCATCCTCTTGACGAACGATTCGGCTCACTGGAGGCCTCCGACCCGACAGAACACGGTGGACGCAGATTTCCGAATCCACGAGGGGCGGACGGCGTCCGGGCCGTTGGCTTGGGTAGCCCATGCCGGACGGGGAACTACGAGGGGACGAGAGGACCCGATCGTCCTCGAGGGCTCGTACCGGTTTCACTGGCGCGACTACGGCAGCCCGGTCCAACGGCGCCACGGCCAGTTTCGTTACTTGGCGGTCGAAGTGTCGCAGGGACCGTAACCAGGCGAGTCCTTCGCGCCGACCTGCCGCCGGACGGGCTGTCCGGAGTTGAAGCCCACTACAGTGGGTTCGTCACGTTCTTCCCCGCCGGCCGAGTGGCCCGCCGGCTCGCGCTGTCAGCCGGCGACGGTCTCGAGGGCGACCGTCGGGGCGGCCGTAGCGCAGCAGGGCGGGGCCTCGGACTCCAAATCCTCGATGACGCGGTACCACTCCCAGCGGATCCCCTCGGGCTCCGTCGCCCAGACCTTGTTCTGGCGGGCGTGGCAGCAGGTCGTGTCCTCCTCGACCTCGTCGGCGAGGCCCTCCGCCCGGAGGCGGGCGATCGCCTCGTCCACCTCGGCGTCGTCTTCCACTTCCACGCCGAGGTGGTTCACCCGGTCCGGCGCGTCGGGGGACTCGAAGAGGACGAGTTTCAGCGGCGGCTCGGTGAGGGCGAAGTTGGCGTAACCGGGCTTGCGCTTGTTCGGCCGGGCGCCGAACAGCCGGGAGTAGAAGTCCACGGCGCGGTCGAGGTCGCGGACATTGAGGGCGAGTTGCAGTCGCATGGCGGTGTCTCCGTAGGGTTTCAGGAGCGCGGCTCGGCCGGCGCCCCCCGGCAGCAGTGTCGGGTCAGGAACCCGAGCAGGGCGTCCATGGCGGCGAAGTCGGCGCTGTAGATCAGCGACCGGCTCTCCCGCCGGCACCGGACGATCCCGGCGTTCCGGAGTTCCTTCAGGTGGAACGACAGCGTGGCGGCGGGCACTCCCAGCCGCTCGCCGACCGCGCCGGGGGTCAGCCCGCCGGGGCCGGCCTGCACCAGCAGCCGGAAGGCGTCCAGCCGGGTCTCCTGCGCCAGTGCGCCGAGCGCGTCCAGCGCCTGCGCTCGTTCCATACTTCCATTATCATCGAATAATCGAACGCTGTCAACCCGGCCCGCCCTGCCACGGGGACGAGCCCTCCTCAAGGGGTCACGAGGACCCGGGGCCGTCCGACGCCGCTTCCATCCAACCCTCGGCGAACAGTTCCCCGAGCGACTCGACTGCGAGGGCGCTCTCGGCGTAGTCCAGCGTGAGCAGCGGCCGGATCGTCGCTTCCCGGGTCTCGGGATCGCGGCGACAGAGGAAGGTGGAGGGGTAGTCCGAAGCCTGCAGCCAAGCCAGGACGGCGGGGGAGTGGGTGGTGGCGATCACCTGCGGCGCGCCGTCGGTGCTCAGGCGCCGCATCAATTCGACGAGGACGCGGGCGCGATTCGCGTGGATGCCCTTCTCGATCCCCTCGATCGCCAGCAGGCCGGGCGCCGCGGGCCGGAAGAAAAGCGGCGACGATGGCGGCGAAGCGCAGCGTCCCGTCGCCGAGCGCGGTCGCCGGAAACTCCCGACCCCCTTCCCGGAGCAGGAACAGCGACCCGCCGGGGGCGCCGCGCAGCGTTCCGACATCGTCCACTCCTTCCGGGCCGATTTCCCGAAGCCAGCCGAGGAAGCGGTCCTTGGTCCCGGCGTCGGCGCAGAGCGCCGCAACCACCGCGGCGAAGTTCTCGCCGCGTTCTCCCATCCGGTCCGCGCGCTGCGGCTCCGAGTACCGGCGCAGCACGGGAGGCGACGGGTCGAAACACCGGGTTTCCGCCAACTGCCGGGCGATGTCCTCGGCGACGCGCCGACGCTCCCGCGGGGCGTCGGCCTGCTCGACGAACTGCCGCAGGACCGGTCGCGCGCGATCCATCCACCAGGTCCGCAGACCTCCCGGCGCCCCGGTGAAACGCCGAACCCCGATCAGCGACCGATGGGGAAGATCGCCGGCCGGGGTATCGAAGTAGTCATAGCCCGCGACCACCAAGTTCTCCCGCGCCACCCTCCCGTCCGCCGGCGAGATGATGATCGAGTAGCGCCACTCCGGTCCGTCGGGCAGTTGGCCGGCAACGGCGAACTCGAATCGGTCAGCCACGCGTTTGCCCCGGTGGCAGGCGAAGGCGCTGCCGCCGCGGATTCCACCGGAGGTCGTCCCGCTGGCGGCGTTCTCCAGTTTCCCGTCGAGACACTCGCTGACGGTGGCGCCGGCGCCGATGCCCTGCAGCACGCGAAGCGCGTCGAAGAAATTCGACTTGCCGCTCGCGTTGGCCCCGACGAGAAGGTTCATCGCCCGGAGGTTCACCTCCGCGTGGCGGCAACTCTTGAAGTTGCGGATCGTGATCTTGGTGAGCATCGGGAGTGCGGGGCGAGTCCGTTCCCCTCGGAGAGACCCGCAGGACGGCCGGCCCGGAGCGTCGAGGAGCGCGGAGGCAGGTTACCGGCGGTTCCCCTGCCCGACGGCGACCGGTTCCGCCGCACCCGGCGCCACCTTCCCCGCTCTCGGCGCCGACGGGGGCGCCGCCCGCCTCGGGGCGGATCCTTCCTTGTTTGTGGTTTCGCAAACAAGGGAGTGGCTTGTTCGCGGAAACGCCGCAAACCGCAAACAACGACTCCCCGGAGACGGATCGCCCGCGCCCGTTCCGCCGGCCGCTCGCGCGCCGGGCCGTCCGGCCCCGTGGGCGGTGAAGGATTCGAACCTTCGACCCCCTGCGTGTAAGGCAGGTGCTCTGCCGCTGAGCCAACCGCCCTCCGGCGCGGGCCCCTCCCGCGCGCCCCCGTCGGGCCGGATTCTCGCACCTCGCGTCGTCAGGTCCGGCCCCGCCCCTGCCGCCGGGGCGCCGCGACGGGCGGAACCGGCGCCGGGCGGGGAGCGTTAGGAACGGGAGCCCATGAAGCGAATCCTCCTCATCCTGCTCATCACCCTGGTGGTCGCCGGCGCCGCGGCGGTCGCGACCGGGGTCGTCTCCGGGGGCGGCGGGACGCCCGAGGCCGCGAACGCCGAGGCCGCGGAAGAGACGGCCACGCCGGTGCGCGTCGCCGCCGCGAAGTCGGGGCCGGTGACCCTGCACCTGGAGACCACCTCGGCGGTGGAGGCGGAGCGCACCGCGAAGGTGCTGCCCCAGACCTCCGGGCTGCTCACCGAGATCCTCGTCCGGGAAGGGGAGATCGTCGAGGCCGGAGAGCCCCTGGCCCGGGTGGACGCCCGCGAGCGGCGGCTCGCCTTCGACCAGGCGAAACTCCGGCTCTCCCGCGCCGAGGCGGAACTCGCCCGGCAACAGCGGGCGTTCGAGCAGGAACTGGTCTCGGAGTACGACTACGAAAAGGCGCTCTTCGACCGGGACCTCGCCGCCTCCGAACTGGAGACGGCGCAACTGACGCTCGACCGGACGGAGGTCCGGGCGCCGTTCGCCGGGCGGATCACCGAGGTGCTGCTCGTCGAGGGGGAACACCTGAACGAGGCGCAGCACCTGCTGACCATCGCCGACTTCGAGACGCTGATCGCCCGGCTCTACCTGCCGGAGCGCGATGTGGCCGGGCTCGCCCCGGGGCAGCCCGCCGTCGTCCGCCCGGAGTCCGGCCCGGCGGGCGCGGGGCTCACCGGGCGCATCCGCGAAGTCAGCCCGGTGGTGGACCGCGCCACCGGCACGGTCAAGGTGACCGTCGCCATCCCCGCTGACGGCGCGCGGGGAGGCCTCGGCGCGAACGGCGCCGGCGGCGGGGTGCGGCCCGGATCGTTCGCCCGGGTGGTGATCGAGACCGGACGCCGGGAGGACGCGGTGCTCGCGCCGAAGCGCGCCGTGGTGCAGAACGGGAACGGCGAGGCGCATGTCTTCGTGGTCGAAAACGGCCGGGCGGTACGCCGGGAAGTCACCGTCGGGGCGGAGATGGACAGCGGCGAGGGCGCCCTGATCGAACTCGTCGAAGGGCTGGAGAGCGGGGCGCAGGTCGTGGTCGCCGGGCACGCGGCGCTCGCCGCCGGGGCCGCGGTCGAAGTCCTGCCGACCTCCTGACCTCCACCGGACGAATCGAGCCGCCGGGGCCGCTCCGGGAGACGACTCGGTGAACTCCCTGATCGCCGCCTGCATCCGGCGGCCGGTGAGCGTGGCCATGTTCACCGTGGCCGCCTGCGTCTTCGGCCTGGTGTCTCTCGGCCGGCTGCCGGTGAACCTGCTGCCGGAGATCTCCTACCCGACGCTCACCGTGGAAACGCGGCTGCCGGGCGCGGCGCCGATCGAGGTCGAGACCTTCGTCACCCGTCCCCTCGAGGAAGAGGTCGGGGTGGTGCCCGGGCTCCGGCGGGTCACTTCGCGCTCCCGAGCCGGGACTTCGGAGGTCACGCTCGAGTTCGCCTGGGACACCGACATGGACTTCGCCGGGCTCGATGTCCGGGAGAAGTTGGACACCGTGCAGTTGCCGGAGGACGCCGAGCGGCCGCGGCTCCTGCGGTTCGACCCCGCATCCGACGCGGTGCTGCGGCTGGGCCTTTCGGGCGAAAACCCTCTCTCCGACCTGCGCGAGTGGGCCGAGGAGGACCTCAAGAAGGACCTCGACTCGGTGGACGGCGTCGCGGCGGTGCGGATCGAGGGCGGGCTCGTCCGCGAGATCCAGGTGGATGTGGACCAGGGCCGGCTGGCGGCGTACGGCATCACCGTGGAACAGGTGCGGAACGCGCTCTCCGGGAACAATGTGAACCTCGCCGGCGGCAGCGTGTACGAGGACGAGGCGCGTTACCTGGTCCGCACGCTGAACGAACTGGACACCCTCGACCGGATCGGGGCGGTGATCGTCAAGAACGAGGACGGGCGGCGGGTGCGGCTCCGGGATGTGGCGGCCGTATCCGCCGGCTTCCGCGACCAGGAAGTCATCCTGCGGCAGGACGGCGCGGAAGGGGTCGAACTCCGCATCTTCAAGGAGGGCGACGCGAACACGGTGCAGGTCGCCGCGGGGGTGAAGCAGCGGCTCGAGGAACTCGAGGACGCCGTGCCCGGGGGAATGGCGCTGGCCGTCCTGTTCGACCAGTCGCAGTTCATCGAAGGGGCGATCTCCGAAGTCACCCGGAACGCCTGGGAGGGCGGGCTGCTCGCCATCCTGGTGATCGCCCTGTTCCTGCGCGACCGGCGCGCCACCGCGGTGGTGGCGATGGCGATCCCGGTGTCGGTGGTGGCCACCTTCTTCGTGATGCAGCAGATGGGGCTTTCGCTCAACATCATGTCGCTCGGCGGGCTGGCCCTCGGCGTCGGGATGCTGCTCGACGACTCCATCGTCGTCCTGGAATCCATCCACCGGCGGCGGGCCGGCGGCGAAGCGGCGCGGGACGCGGCGGTCTCCGGCGCCGGCGAAGTGGCCGGGCCGGTCGTCGCCTCCACGCTGACCACGGTGGCGGTGTTCCTGCCCATCGTCTTCGTGGAGGGGGTCGCCGGGCAGTTGTTCCGCGACCAGGCGCTCACCGTCTCGATCTCGATCCTCGCTTCGCTGGGTTTCTCGCTGGCGCTGATTCCCGTGCTCGCGAGCCGCGCGCGCGACGCCGCCGCCGCACCGGCCGATGCCGGCTCACCGGGCCGCGCCGCCCGCCTCCTCCGGGGATCCCGTACGGCGCTCGATTTCCTCGGCCGCGGGCTGCTCTACCCGCTCCGGCCGATCCTCGCCGGGTTCACCGCTGTCGAAGGATGGATCGCCGGCGCGTATCCGCGAACCGTCCGCACCGCGCTGCGCCACCCGGGCGCGGTCTTCTCTCTCTCCGCCCTGCTGTTCGTCGGATCGCTCTGGGCGGGGCGCGCCGCCGTCGGCGTCGAACTCATCCCGGCCCTCTCCCAGGGCGAGTTCCACTTCGAGGTTCTCCTGCCGGAGGGCTCGGCGGTCTCCGCCACCGACGGCGTCATCGAGGACGCCGGACGAACCGCCCGCGCCCACCCGGCGGTGGCGCGGGTCACCACCGAAGCCGGGGCGGGCAGCGGCGCGGGGATGTCCTCCGGGGGAGGCCGCGCGGAACATCGGGGCCGCATCTCGGTGGTGATGGCCGACCGGGACGACGCCGAGGCCGAAGCGGAAGTGATCGCCGCGCTCCGGGCCGACCTGGCGGGGAGACCCGGCCTCCGCTACGAGTTCGGGCGGCCCTCCTGGTTCAGTTTCCGCCGGCCGGTGGAGATGGAGGTCTATTCCGTCGAACGCGACGCGCTGGTCCCGAACGCGCGGCGCATCCGGGACGCTGTCGCCGGCCTGTCGGGACTGGCCGATGTCTCGAGTTCCGCCGAGGCCGGCAGCCCGGAGATCCGGGTGCAGTTCGCCGCCGACCGGCTGGCGGCGATGGGGCTGTCCGTGGACGCCGCCTCGACCGCGCTCCGCTCCAAGTTGCGCGGCGAAGTCGCCACCCGGCTGGACGAGGGCGACCGCCGGGTGGATGTGGTGGTGCGGGGAACACAAGACCTCCGTTCGCGCGCCTCCGCGGTGCCGGAGTTGATCGTCCACGCCGAGGACGCCCGCCCGGTGCCGCTCCGCGCGCTCGGCAGTTCCGTGGTGAGCGAAGGCCCGGCGGAACTGCGCCGGGTGGGGCAGCGGCCGGCGGTGGTCATCTCGGCGAACCTCGACGGCGCCGACCTGGAGAGCGCCGCCGCCGCCATCGAACGCCGGGTGGCCGGCCTCGCGCTGCCGTCCGGGGTGAGCACCCGGTTCAGCGGCCAGCGCGAGGAGATGCAGCGCTCCTTCCGCAGTCTGGCGCTCGCCATCGGTCTGGCCATCTTCCTCGTGTACTTCGTGATGGCGAGCCAGTTCGAGTCGCTGCTGCATCCGTTCCTGATCCTGTTCACCATTCCCCTCGGCGCCGTCGGCGTGGTGCTCGCGCTGCTGCTCACCGGCGCGACGGTGAGCGTGATCGTGCTCATCGGGGTGGTGATGCTCGCCGGCATCGTGGTGAAGAACGCCATCGTCCTGGTGGACTGCATCAACCGGTTGCGGGCGTCGGGGATGGAGAAGGCAGAGGCCATCGTCGCCGCCGGGCGGATGCGGCTGCGGCCCATCCTGATGACCACGCTCACCACGATCCTGGGCCTCACCCCGATGGCCCTCGGACTCGGCGCCGGCGCCGAGATCCGGTCCCCGATGGCCGTGACCGTGATCGGGGGGCTGCTGGTTTCGACGGCGCTCACCCTGATCGTGATCCCCACCGCGTACTCGGTCTTCGACCGCAAGCGATTCGAGGCGCCGTGAGTCTTCCCCGCCTCTCGGTGAACCGCCCGGTCACCACCGCGATGCTGCTGCTGAGCGTCCTGACGCTCGGCGCGATCAGTTTCACCCGGATCCCCCTCGCCTACCTGCCGGATGTGGACTTCCCGGCGGTCTTCGTCACCGTCCCCTACCCGAACTCCAACCCGCTGCAGATCGAGCGGGAGATCGTCCGTCCGCTCGAAGAGGCGCTCGCCACCATTCCCGGGGCGCGCCGCATCAACGCGACCGCCACCGCCGACCAGGCCCAACTGCAACTCGACTTCACCTGGGGCGAGACGGTGGATGTGGCCCGCGCCAAGGTCTTCGAAGCCGTGGAGGACGCGCGGCCGGACCTCCCGACCGATGTTCGCGAAGTCTTCGTGAACACTTTCTCGACGACCCGGATTCCCATCGTCGAGGCGCGGATCTCGGCGCCGGGACTCGACCTGTCGGCGAACTACGAACGGCTGGAGCGGCGGATCGCCGACCCCATCCGGCGGGTGCCCGGGGTCGCCCGCGTGGACCTCAGCGGCGTGGAACCGCGCGAAGTGCGCATCAACCTGCGCACCGACCGCATCGCCGCCCACCGGGTGGACATCGGGGAAGTCGCGGCGCGCGTTGAGAACCTGAACCGCAACCTGCCCCTCGGCAGCATCCGCACCGAAGGAGGCGTGACCCCGGTGCGGGGTTTCGGCGCGCTGGACGCGATCGACCAGATCGGCGCCTTCCCGCTGAACGACCGCGGGCTGCGCGTCGCCGACATCGCGGAAGTCACCTACCGCGAGCCGCCCATCGGGTTCGGCCGCCACCTGAACGACGAAGCGGCCATCGGGCTCAGCGTGTTCAAGAGCGCCGAAGCGAACACCGTCGAAGTCGCGACCGAGGTCACCGCGCTGATCGAGAGCGAGATCGCCGCCGACCCGGCGCTCGCCGGCATCAGCCTGCTGGTGTTCGAAGACCAGGCGGCGCAGATCACTTCCGGCCTCGCCGGCATCCGGACCGAAGGACTCCTCGGGGCGCTGCTCGCGGTGTTCGTGCTGTTCCTGTTCCTGCGCCGGGTGGACACCACTTCCATCGTCAGCCTGACGATCCCGATGTCCATCATCGCCGCCGCGATCATCCTCTACTTCGCGGGAAGGTCGCTGAATGTCCTCTCGATGATGGGCATGATGCTGGGCGTGGGTCTGCTGGTGGACGACGCCATCGTGGTGCTCGAATCCATCGTGCGCGAACACGGGCGCGGGCTCCGCGCCAAGGCGGCCGCGATCGTGGGCGCCCACGCCGTCTCCGGGCCGGTGATCGCCTCGACGATCACCACCGCGATCGTGTTCCTGCCGACCGTCGTGGGCGCGAAGAACCCGATGTCCATCTGGCTGGGCGAAATCGGGCTGGCGCTTTCGCTGACGGTCTTCTGTTCGCTGTTCATCTCGCTGACGCTCATCCCGCTCGTGAGTTCGCGCCTGCTGGCGCGCCGCGCTTCGGTGGCGCCCCGGTGGACCGAGCGGCTGGCGGACGCCTACCGGCGCCTCCTGCGGGTGACGCTGCGCCGCCGCTGGATCACCGCCGGGGTCGCCGCCGCGTTCCTCCTGAGCGCCGTCCTGCCGTTCTTCCTCGGCCTTTCGACCGCGGTGTTCGCCGGGCTGAACCGCAACCGGATCTTCCTCGCCTACGAGTTCAGCGACTTCCACTACCGCGCCGACGCCGAACGGGTGGTGGACCGGGTGGAGGACGCGCTTCGTCCGCTGCGCGAACCGCTGGGGATCGAGTCGGTTTACAGTTACTTCGCCGAGAACGAAGCGCAGACGGTGCTGTCGTTCGGGGACGAACATGTCTCGGACGACGAAGGCGCGGAACTGCGCGACCGGATCCGCGAGGCGCTGCCGACGCTGCCGGGCGTCCGCGTCCTCTTCGGGGACGACGACCGGGATACCGGAGGGAGCAGCATGTTCTTCCGGGTGAACCTCTACGGCGACGACTCCGGCGAGTTGACCGCGCTCGCGGAACGGGCGGCCGAGGGTTTGGCCGCCGTCGAGGGGGTCACGGACATCGAGAGCCGCGAGGAATCCCCCCGGCGGGAAGTGATCGTGCGTCCGCGCCTCGAAGAAGCGGCGCTCTACGGCATCACGCCCCGCGACCTCTCGGACATCTTCGGCTTCTCGCTCGGCGGCCGGCGCCTGAGGCGTTTCCAGACCGGCGAGCGGGAAGTGGAAGTGCTGCTGACCATGTCGCAGCAGGATGTTTCGCGGGTGGAGGACCTCCGGAACTTCACCCTGATCGGCGACGGCGGCTCACCGGTGCATCTCGGCAGCCTCGCCGACTTCGAAGTCGTGGAGCGGAAGCGCGCCGTCCGCCGGGTGGACCGGAAGGGGGTGGCCACCGTCCGCGCCTCTTACGGAGGGGACGACTGGAACGCCGCGCGCGAGGAGATCGAGACCGGCATGGACGGCCTCGCGCTCCCGCCCGGCGTCTCCTGGTCGTTCGGCGAACGGATCAGCCGGCAGGACACCGACCTCCGGAACATGGCGGTGAACTACCTGCTGGCGCTCCTCCTCATCTACATCGTGATGGCGGCGCAGTTCGAGTCGCTCATCCACCCGTTCGCCATCCTGATCTCGATCCCCTACGCGCTCTGGGGAGCGGCTTGGCTGCTGCTCGCCACCGGCAGCCCGTTCAACCTGATGGCGCAGATCGGGCTGCTCATCCTGATGGGTATCGTCGTCAAGAACGGGATCGTGCTCATCGATCATGTGAACGCGCTCCGGCGCGGCGGGATGGAGCGGTCGGAGGCCCTGCTGGTCGGCGGCCGGGAGCGGCTGCGCCCGATCCTGATGACCGCCGGCGCGACCATGCTGGCGCTCGTCCCGATGAGCCTCGGGCGGGCCGGGCTGGACGGCCTCTACTACTACCCGCTCGCCCGGACGGTGATCGGCGGCCTGGCGGCCTCCACCGTCCTCACGCTGGTGATCCTCCCGTTCTTCTACACGCTGCTCGACGACCTCGGCCTCCGCGCCCGCCGCCTCTGGCGGGACTCCACGCCGGCCCGCGCCCGCCCCGAAGCCGCCTCCGCGCTTCCCGCCGGAGTTCCCGAAGGCGCCGCGGGCTGACGGCGCCTCGCCGCGAGGCGGCCGGCCTGCCCGGCGGCGGGATAATCCCGCCTCCATGCGCCCGCTTCCGCTCGCTCCGCTCCTCGGTTTCGCCGCCGGCTTCCTGACCCTCGCCCCGTGCGCCTCGGCGGCGAGCGCTCCGCCGCAGGAGGTCGGCGAGCGGGTCGAGTGGCCCCACTGGGGCGGCGACCAAGGCTCGCAGCACTACTCGCCGCTCGCGCAGGTGCACCGGGGGAATGTGTCCCGGCTGCGTCCGGCGTGGGAATGGGACACCGCGGAAGTCCCGCTCGCCGGCCCCCGGCTCCCGGTCCCCGACAACCCGGTGCGCCCGGCCAGTTTCGAGAACACGCCCATCGTCACCGGCGGCGTGATGTATGTGAGCACCTCCTACAACCGGGTGGCGGCGCTCGACCCGGACACCGGCGAAGTCCTCTGGATCTACGACCCCCGGATCACCGAGTGGGGGCAGGTGCCGAACGGAACCGGCTTCGTCCACCGGGGGGTCGCGCTGTGGGACGGCGGCGACGGCGCGCGGCGCGTTTTCCTGAACAGCCGGTGGCGGCTCATCTCCATAGACGCCGTAACCGGGGAGCCCGACCCCTCGTTCGGCCAGGGCGGCGAAATCGACCTGACCGCGCAACTGCTCTGGCCGATCAACCGCCTCCACTACACCCAGACCTCGCCGCCGGTGGTGTTCGAGGACCTGGTCATCCTGGGGAACGGGGTCTGGGACCGCTTCGTGTACGAGCGCGACCCGCCGGGGAATGTGCAGGCGTTCCACGCGCGCACCGGCGAGTTGGTCTGGTCGTTCAACCTGATTCCCCAACCGGGCGAGTTCGGCAACGACACCTGGGAAGACCGCAGTTGGGACCGGGTGGGTCACACCAATGTCTGGGCGCCGATGTCCCTCGACGAGGAGCGGGGGCTGCTCTACCTGCCGGTCGGCACGCCGAGCAACGACTACTACGGCGGACACCGGTTGGGCGACAACCTCTTCGCCGAAGCGGTCGTCTGCCTCGACGCCCGCACCGGCGAGCGGGTGTGGCACTTCCAGACCGTCCGCCACGGCCTCTGGGACTACGACCTGCCGGCGGCGCCGACGCTCCTCGACATCACGGTGGACGGCCGGGAGATCCCGGCGGTGGCCGCGCCGGCCAAGACCGGCTTCCTCTATGTCTTCGACCGGGTGACCGGCGAGCCGGTATGGCCCATCGAAGACCGCCCGGTCCCTGCGTCCGATGTCCCCGGCGAGCGCGCCGCCGAAACGCAGCCGTTCCCCACCCGCCCCCCGCCGTTCGCCAAACAGGGTTTCACCGAAGACGAGGTGATCGCGTTCACGCCGGAGTTGAAGGAGGAAGCGCTGGCGCGGGTCCGGCAGTATCGAACGGGCGGCCTCTACTCGCCGCCGTCGCTCGAAGGGACGATCGCCAACCCGGGAATCCTGGGCGGGGCGAACTGGGGCGGGGCGGCCGCCGACCCGGAGACCGGGATCGTCTATGTCAAGGCCAACGAGTTTCCGTCGCTCCTCGCCATCACGGAAGCGAACCCGGACGAGACCGAAGGGCGGTACTGGCTGGATCGGGACCGGCGGTCGCTGAACCTGCCGAACGGCCTGCCCGTCAACCGGCCGCCGTACGGGACGCTGACCGCGATGGACCTGAACACCGGGGAGCAGGTGTTCCAGGTGCCCGCCGGCAACAACCCGCTGGTGCGGAACCACCCGGCGCTCGAGGGAGTGGACCTCGGCGAGGAGCGCCTCGGGGTCGTGGGGGCGCCGGGGCCGATGGTCACCGCCGGCGGGCTGGTCTTCTTCACCGGCGGCGCGGACCACCTGTTCGCCCTCGACAAGGCCACCGGCGAGGAACTCTGGGCGCATCCGCTGGGCGCGAGTTCCTACGCGAACCCGATGACCTACGAGTCGCCCGCCGGGGTGCAGTTCGTGGTCGTCGCGGTGGGCCGCGGCGAGGGGAATCGGCTGGTCGCGTTCGCGCTTTCGGAAGAGGAAGCCGGCGAGTAACCGGCGGATATCCTTAGCGGTTCCGCGCAGGCGGCGGGACGGAGGAACGCCGCCGCCCCCGGAGAGAGGATCGCCATGCCCCCGCAGCCCCCGCTCTACGACCCGGAGGCCGTCCGGCCGATGTGGGAAGAACTCGCCGAGTGCGGCATCGCGCCGCTCCACGCGCCCGAAGCGGTGGACGAGTTGGTCGCCCGGCCGGGAACCGCGCTGATCGTGGTGAACTCGGTGTGCGGCTGCGCCGCCGGCTCGGCCCGGCCCGGCGTCACCCTGGCGCTCCAGCACGGACGGATCCCCGACCACTTGGGGACGGTGTTCGCCGGCGTGGACCGGGACGCCACCGACCGCGCGCGGGCGCACATGACCGATGTGCCGCCGTCTTCCCCGTCGGTGGCGCTGTTCTCGGGCGGCCGGCTGGCGCACATGCTGGAGCGCCGCCACATCGAGCGGATGGCCCCGGCCCAGGTCGCCGCCGCGCTCACCGCCGCCTTCGACGAGCACTGCACGCGCTCCGGCCCCTCGGTGCCGCGGGAGGTCTGGGAGAGGTCCTCCCGCGACCGGGTCTGCGGCTCGACGGTGCCGCTGTTCACGCCCGCCTTCTCCTAGTCCCGTCGCCGGTCCCGTCGCCGATCCCGCCGCCGACGGCCGGAGAGTGGCGCCACCCGGCGGGGCCGGCCCGGCCGGCGGGTTCTTCGTCTCGCTCGAGGGCGTGGACGGCGCCGGGAAGAGCACCCAGGCGCGGCGGCTGGCGGAGGAACTCCGCCGCAGCGGGCGCCGGGTGGCGCTCACGCGGGACCCCGGAGGCACCCGCGCCGGCCGGGCGATCCGCGACCTGCTGCTCGACCGGGACGAGCCGCTCGCGGCGGAGACGGAGATCGCGCTGTTCTTCGCCGACCGGGCGCAGAACCTGGCGGAAGTGATCCGCCCGGCGCTCGCCCGGGGAGAAGCGGTCGTCGGCGACCGGTTCACCGACTCCACGCTCGCCTACCAGGCGTACGGCCGGGGACTCGCCCCGGAGCGCATCCTGGCGGTGGATCGGGGGATCACCGGGGGGTTCCGCCCACACCTGACCTTGGTGCTCGACCTGCCGGCGGAGGCCGGTCTCGCGCGGCTGGAACGGCGCGTCCGCGGCGATCACCCGGACTCCCCCGGACGCCCCGACCGGATCGAGCGGGAAGCGGCGGGGTTCCACGAGCGCGTCCGGCGGGGATTCCTCGCGCTCGCGGAGGAGCAGCCGGAACGGATCGTGGTCGTCCCCGCCGACCGGGCCGAAGACGAAGTGTTCGCGGCGGTCCACGGCGCGGTCAGGGAGCGGTTCGGCCGGTTCCCCCGATGACTTCCGACCCGCTCGCCGCGCCGCCGTTCCCGCGGCTCGCCGCCCTGGCGGAGGCCGGGCGGCTGTCGCCGAGCCTGCTGTTCAGCGGCCCGCCCGGGGCGCCCACCGTAGCGGCGGCGATCCGCTTGGCGGCGCAGGTGAACAGCCCCGACCGGCGGGCGGACTCGGCGGCCACCCGCCATCTCGAAGAGCGAATCCGGCAGGTGGATCCGGCCCGCCCGAAGCCGGAGGAGGCGGCGGCGAAGGCGCCGCGGAAGGGCCGGGGGGCTGTCGCCGGGGAAGTCGGCGCGGTGCACCCGTTCCTCGATGTGGTGATCGTGCGGCCGGACGGCGTCTCGACGCGGGTCGCGAACCTGAAGCAGGCCATCGCGGCGTCGCGGGCCCACCCGCTCGAAGGGCGGAAGCGGTTCCTCATCGTCGCCGAGGCGGACACCATGAACCCGGCCGCGGCCAACGCGCTGCTGAAAACCCTCGAAGAGCCCCACCCCTACCTGTCGGTCGTCCTCTGCGCCGGCGGCGAGGGCGGGCTCCTGCCGACGATCGTCTCCCGGTGCCAGCGGTGGCGCTTCCGTTCGCTGACCCTCGCCGAAACCGCCGCCCGGCTCCGGGAGGAGCACGGATACGCCGAGGAAGAGGCCGAAGCCGCCGCCTTCGCCGCCGGCGGGGACCCCGAGACCGCGCTCGCCCTGCCCCGCGACCGGCTCCTCGGGCTCCGGGAGGACGCCGCCCGCATCGCCGCCGTGGCGGCGCGCGGCATCCGCCCCGCCGAACGCGCCGACCTGCTCTCCCGGCTGGCGGCGCCGGGCCCCCGCGCCGCCGGCGCCGCCGACGACCTCCGCGCGCTGCTCGCCCTCCTCCGGGCGGAACTACGCGACCTGGCCGCGGTCGCCGCCGGCGCCCCGCCGCTCGCCGTCGCGAGCGGCGACTCCGAGACCGGCAGCGGCGGGTCGCGAACACAAACCGCGGCGCTCGCGCCGCCGGGCGCCTTCGCCGAAGCGCTGCTCGAAGTGGAGGAGACGGACCGCCGCCTGACCGCCTTCTACGGGAACCGCCGCATGCAACTCGACGGGCTGCTGCTCGCCTTCAACGAGATCGCGCGTCCGCTGGTCGTCGCCCGCCGTCGGGGCGGCAGGATTTGAACCTGCGACCCCCTGATCCCGAACCAGGTGCTCTGCCAGACTGAGCCACGCCCCGCGGCGAACCGGGGATTCTAGACGCCGCCTCCCGCGCCGGACGCGCCGCGGAACCGGGCGCCGCGGCCGGTTCCCCGGGGGCCGGGAACGCTTTCGTGGTCGGGACGGCCGGATTTGAACCGACGACCACTTGCACCCCAAGCAAGTGCGCTACCAGACTGCGCCACGTCCCGATACGACTTCCGCCGGGCGGGGGCGGATTCTAGTCAGCGGCCTTCCGGGCCGAGCAGTTCCGCGAGCCGCCGGTCGTTCTCCTCCATGAGCGCGAGCACCCGCCGCGCGGCGTCCCGGCGGGCGGCGGCCGCAGCCGCCCCGTCGTCGCCGGCGGCAGGGGCCGGCGCCGGTTCCGGAGTCGACGGGGACTCCGCCGGGGCGGCTTCCGGGGCCGGCCCGGGGGTCGGCTGCTCGGCGGGAGCGGGCTCGGCCGGGGCGGCCTCGGGCGCGGCCGCGGCTTCGGGAGCGGCGGGCGGAGCCGCGGGCGGAACGGCCGGCGCGGCGGCGGGCCGGGCGGGAGCGGCCGGCTTCGGGGAGGCGGCGCCCCCTCTTCCCTTGGTCTTCGCCCGCTGGGAGAGCAGGCGGCGGGCGCCGGCGGTGGTGTAGCCCTCGAGGTGGAGGAGGCGCTGGATCTCCAGCACCATCTCGATCTCGGCGCGGCGGTAGAGCCGCTGCCCGGCGTCGTTCTTCTTGGGGTTGAGCGTGGGGAACTCGCTCTCCCAGTGGCGGAGCGTGTAGGGCTGGACCCCGGTGATCTCGGTGACTTCCCCGATGCGGAAATAGAGTTTCCCGGGGATCTTGGGGCGGGAAGAGGCTTCGGGGGTCAAGGTGCGGGGAGCGCGGGGCGCCGAGGGCCGCCGTTCGCTCGCGGCGACGGGCCGCAGCCGTCGGGCGGGGAGCCCATTCTACGAGCCGGGTTCCGGGCCCGGATCGGGCCGACCGGGCGGGGCGCCCCCGGGCGGCGCGCCCCCGGGCGGCGCGGAACGGTTCCGCGACCCCGGCTTCCGGTATTCGAGGGCGAGGCGGATCGGGATGCCGGCGAAGCCGTAGCGGCGGCGGAGCGCGCCCGCCAGGTATCGGGGGTACGACGGCAGCAGGTCGCGTTTCCGGCAACTCAGGAAGATGCGGAAACGGGGCGGCGCCGCGCCGGACTGGTAGCCGTAGAGGAGATTCACCCGGCGGCCGTCCCGCGAGCGGGGGGCGAAGCGCTCGGCGGTTTCGGCGAGGAAGCGGTTCAGTTCCGGGGTGGGGACGCGCTTCCTTTGCTCGGAGCGGACGCGCTCGGCGGACTTCCAGATGGCGGCGACGCCCTGGCCGCTCTTCGCGGAGATCCGGAGGAGCGGGGCGTCGGGGAGGTGCCGCAGGGTCTCGCCGGCGGCGCGGCGCAGTTCCGCCCAGCGGGCGGCGCGGCCGCGCACCAGGTCCCAGCGGTTGGCCAGCGCCACCACCCCGCAGCCGGCGTCGGCGGCGAGCCGGGCGATCGCGGCGTCGCGGGTGGTGAAGCCTTCGACCGCGTCGGCGACCAGCAGGCAGATCTCGGCGCGGGCCATCGCCTTCTCCGCCAGCAGCACCGCGACCGCGTCCGCCTCCGCGACGCCGCTCCCGGAACGCCCGCCCGGTCGGCGGCGCCGACGGATCCCCGCGGTGTCCACGAGCAGGACCTCCCGTCCGTTCACGGTGATGAGTTCGTCCACCGGGTCGCGGGTGGTTCCGGCGACGGGGGAGACGAGGGCGCGCTCGTACCCGGCGACGCGGTTGAGCAGCGTGGACTTCCCCACATTCGCCCGGCCGACGATGGCGATGCGGAGCGGGCCTTCGGCGGCTTCCTCTTCGTCCGTGGCGTCCGCCTCATCCGTTGCGTCTGCCTCGTCCGCCTCGACCCCGCCGGCGCTCCCGACCGCTTCCGGATCGAGTTCCAGCGCCTCGAGCAGGCGGTCGAGCAGGTCGGCGACCCCCTGGCCGTGCTCCGCCGAAACCGCAAGCGGCTCTCCGAAGCCGAGCCGGTGGAACTCCGCGGCGCCGGACTCGTGGAGCCCTTCCGCCTTGTTCGCGACCACGAGCACCGGCGGCCGGGCCGGTTCCCGGCGGAGGGCGTCGGCGAGTTCCTCGTCGGCGGCGGTGAGGCCGGCGCGGGCGTCGGTGAGGAACAGCACGGCGTCGCTCCGCCGCGCCGCGGCTTCGGCGAGCGCGCGGACCTCCCGGGCGAACGGCGCCGCGTCCGGCGGGCCGGCGCCGCCGGTGTCGTGGAGCCGGAAGTCCAGCCCCCGCCAGGTCACGGGCTCCACCCGTCCGTCCCGGGTGGAGCCGGGCCGGGCGTGCACGATGGCCGGGCGGCCGCCGACGATCCGGTTGAACAGCGTGGACTTGCCCACATTGGGGCGCCCGAACAGGGTGGCCAGTTTCACGACGAAGAGGCGGCCGGCCGATCTCGCCCCGACCCCCCGGCTACCGAAGCGCGGGCCGACTGCGGCCCGACCCGGCGTGGCGGACGCCCCGGGACAGCGGGATCAGTCCGACTCGAAACAGTCGCGCCCCGGCCGGAACCGCACCACCCGCCCCGGGGGGATGGGAACCGGCTCGCCGGTGCGCGGGTTGCGCGCCATGCCGACGCGCCGGGGCCGGACCGAGAACGAGCCGAAGCCGCGCACCACGGTGCGCTCGCCCCGCCGGAGCGCGCCGGCGAGCGCGTCGAAGACGCCCTCCACCGCGGCGCGGGCTTCGCGCCGGGAGAGGCCGGTCTCCGCGACCGCCCGTTCGATGAGATCGGCCTTGACCATTCCGGCGGCGAATTCTACCGAGCGGGCGTCCGACCCCCGCCCGGGAGCGCGGCCGGCGGCGTGGCGACCGCCGCCCCCTCGTCGCCGCGACGGTAACGGCTGAACCAGTCCAGCAGGAACAACTGCGTACGGACGAAGTTGGAAGGCTGCGAACTCGTGCCGTGGTACTCGTCGTGGAAGCGGACCATCTCGGTGTCCACCCCGAGCGCCTTCAGCGCCTGGAAGTACTCCTCGGTCTGGCTCATCGGCGTCCGCAGGTCGAGTTCGCCGGTCATGAGCAGCGTCGGGGTGGTCACCTTGCCCACATGCATGAGCGGGGAATGGGCCAGGTACTTCTCCGCGTTGTCCCAGGGATACCCCTCGTACCGGCTGTAGCCCCAGCGCACGATGTCCGCGGTGCCGGCGAAACTCATCCAATTCACCACCGGGCAGCGGACCGAGGCGGCGGCGAAGCGGTTCGTCTGCCCGATGACCCACGAACTGAGCACGCCGCCCCCGCTGCAGCCGGTCACATACATCCGGCTCTCGTCCACCGAGCCCCGGGCGATCGCGGCGTCCACGCCGGCCATCAGGTCGTCGTAGTCCACGCTGGGATACCCGTTGTCTATGGCGTTCCCGAAATCGGTGCCGTAGCCGGTGCTCCCCCGGGGATTCGTGTAGAGGAGCAGGTAGTCGTTCGCCGCCAGGTTCTGGAACGAGTTGTTGAAGCCGACCGAATACATGGCGTGCGGGCCGCCGTGGATGTGGAGGATCAGCGGGTATTCCCGCGAGGGGTCGAAACCCGGCGGCTCGATCAACCAACCCTGCGCCCGGGCGCCGCCGCTCGACTCGTACCAGAGTTCCTCCACCTCGCCGAGTTCGATCCCGGCGAGCGCGTCGTCGTTCACCGCGGTGACCCGCGTGACCCGGCTCGGGTCGTCGAGCGGGAACACCACCACATCGGGAGGCTCGTGGAAGGAAGTCCGGATCGCCGCCGCGACCCCGGTGTCGGAAACGGTGTTCACCGACAGGAGGTGCGTTCCTTCGGTGACCGGACTCGTCTCCCCGGAGAGGGAAGCCGAATGGAGGTTCCGCGAGCCCCGGTCGTCGGCGGTGAAGTAGATGCGGTCGCCGGACGGCGCCCAGATCGGGTTCACGGCGTCGCGGTCGAGGTCCGAGGAGAGCGGACGATGCCCGGAACCGTCGAAGCCGATCACCTGGAGGTCGCTCACCCGGTAGGTCTGCTCGGTCCAGTCGTACCCCCGGAAGGCGATCTGCGTCCCGTCGGGCGAAACCACCGGCCCGGCCCACGGGCCGTGCTCCGTCGTGATCTGACGGACTTCGCCGGTGTCGAGGCTGACGAAGTGGAGGTGCGACTCGCGGTAGCGGAGGTCGGCGTCGTCCGCCAGCGAGGCGTCGAAGACCAAGCCGCTGCCGTCCGGCATCCAGGAGACGCCGGCGCCGTAGTCGAGGCCGACCGCGCCGCGAGAGCCCACATGCCACTCGCCCTCGGTGAGTTGCCGGGACGCCCCGCCGTCGGCCGGGACGACGAACAGGTGGCGGAAACCTTCGACCAGGAAGCCCACCCGGTCCTGGCGGAAGTGCATCCGCCGCACGATGCGCGGCGCCTTCGTCCACTCCGCTCCTTCCGGCGGCGCGGGAAGCGAAGGCAGCGCCCAGGTCTCGGGCGCCGGGACGACGCGGGTGAAGGCGATCAGGCCGCTGTCGGGCGACCAACGGATGTCCCGCGGCGGATGCGCCTCGCGGGTGACTTGCGAGACCGCGCCCTCGGCGTCCATCCAGCGGACGAAGACCTGCGGGTCGCCGTCGTCGTCTGCATCGAGGAAGGCGATCCGGGTTCCGTCGGGCGACCAGACCGGCGCCGAGCCGGAAGTGAGGAAGCGGTTACGCCCGCCGTCGGCGTCCACGATCCAGAGGTCGGAGACCCAGCGGTCCTTCTTCCGGTCCACGCGGCTCCGGGTGTAGATGACCGAGGCGCCGTCCGGCGAGATCGCCGGGCCGGAAACCCGCTCCCAGTCGAAGATGTGGGAGGCGGTGAGCCGTCCGGGGCCGGCGGTTTCCTGCGCCGAAACGGAGACGGCGACCAGCAGCGCGGCGGCCGCCGGCAGGAACCGGGCGTTCGGCGGGCGGAGAAGGAAACGGGTGTGCGTTCTCATGGGTCTGTCCAGGGAATGCGGCCGAAGCCGGAAAGGAGACCGGAGCCGCGCGGCGCGGCAGTCAGTCGAAGACCGACTCGTACATGTCGGCGCCGTACCCGATCAGCAGGCGCGAGCCCACGCGGAGGGCCGGGGCGCGCAGTTTGCCGGAGCGGCCGAGCAGCAGGCCGAGCACTTCTTCTTCGTCGGGGCGCTCGCCGGCCGAGAGGTCGAAGCGGAGCGTCTTCTTCCCCCGGGCGACGAGCAACTCGGTCACGCCGTCGAGCAGCGAGAGGGCGTCCTTGCCCTCGACGGGATCCCGTCCGGCGCTCTGGACGGTCTCCCCGGAAATCCCGCGGGACGCAAGAAACTCCTGCGTTCTACGGCAGCCGGTTCAACCGGGGCGGTGGTACCGCCAACTCACGGACTGCGCCACGACTCTCAGTCCCCCTCGATGCGGTCGTAGGTGGCGCGGTTCACCCGCGTGATCTTCCCGTCCTCGTCGAACCGGACGTACTCGTTGTCGATCCGGTGGCCGTTCTCGGAGAGGGTGTTGATGATGACCTGGTACACATGGCCGCCGCGGCGGTTCAGGATCCGGGTGGTGCGCTCGTTCACGATCTCCACCGCGGTGTCCGAGTCCTCGAGGCCGGTGACCGGCCGGAAGACCCCGTCGAACTCGGTCACATAACTCCACTCCGAGTCCACGCCTTCGGCGTTCGTGGAGGCGACCGTGATGCTCATCCCGCTCTCGCCGTGCGGTGCGTAGGTCATGATGTTGATCTGCGGCGGCGGCGCGTCGGAGCGGAGCCGCCAGACGCCGAAGCGGGGGTTCTCGTTTTCGTTCGCGGCCGCGGAGCAGCCGACGAAGGCGGCGAGGGCGACGCAGAGGAGAACGCGTGGAATGCGCACGGGCGGGGACCTCCTGGGGAACTGCCGGAACCGGCGGATTCTGCCAGAGCGCCGCGCCGCCCGCCAGTGAGGGGCGGGAGGCCGGGCGCCCCCGGCGGCGCGGCGGGGCCGCTTCGGGGGCCGCTTCGGGAGACAATGACCGGGAGATGACCACCACCCGCTCGACCTCCCTGTCCCCGCCGGCCGGAGCGCTCCGCCGGCTCGGCGTCCCCGCCGCGCTCGGAGCGGCGCTGCTGCCGGGCTCGGCCCTCGGCGCCGCCGAAGACTGGCCGCAGTGGCGGGGGCCCTCGCGTACCGGGGTCGCCGAGAACTTCACGGCGCCCGAGCCGCTCCCCGAGACGCTGACCGAGCGCTACCGCGTGCCGGTGGGCCTCGGGTACGCCACGCCGGTCGTGGTGGGCGGCCGCGTCTTCCAGTACGCCCGGCAGGACGGGGACGAGGTGGTGCTCGCCCTGGACGCCGAGACCGGGGAGGAGCAATGGAAGGCCGGATGGTCGGCGCCGTTCGAGATGCATCCCGCCGCCAGGAGCCATGGGCCGGGGCCGAAGTCCACGCCGACCTACGCGGACGGGCGCCTCTTCGCCCACGGGATGGACGGCGCGCTCACCGCGCTCGACGCGGAGACCGGCGAGCGTTTGTGGCGTTTCCCGGGAACCGGGAAGACCCCGCTCTACCACACGGCGATGTCGCCGCTCGTCCTCGGCGACCGGGTGATCCTCCATGTCGGGGGCCACGACGAAGGCGCGCTCACCGCCTTCGACGCAGCGACCGGCGAGCCGCACTGGAGGGCGGAGGGCGACGGCCCGGCGTACGGCTCGCCGATGCTGTTCGAACTGGACGGCGCGCCGCAAGTCGTCGTCTTCACCCAGGATCACCTGCTCGGCGTGGATCCGGAGAACGGCAGGACACTCTGGCGCCGCCCCTTCACCACGCCGTCCGACACCACTTCGCAGACGCCTCTCGTCCACCGGGGCAGCGTCATCCAGAACGGCCGGGGCCACGGCGTAACCTCGTTCCGCGCCGCGCGGACGGACGGCGAGTGGGACACCGCCGACGAATGGAGCGTGGCCCAGGTGTCGCTCCACATGGCGAACCCGGTGGCCTACGGGGCGGTGATGTTCGGGCTCTCCCACCGGAACAGCGGCCAGTACTTCGCGCTCGACCTGGACTCGGGAAGCGTCCGGTGGACGAGCGCCCCCCGCCAGGCGGAGCACGCCTCGCTCGTTCTCGCCGGCGACCTCTGGTTCTCCCTTGAAGACGACGGCGAACTCCTCGTGCTGGACGCCCGCGCCGAGGAGTTCCGCCCCCTCCGCCGCTACCCGGTCGCGGACACGGCGACTTGGGGCGCGCCGGCGCTCTCCGGCAACCGCATCTTCGTCAAGGACGAAAACCACCTCACCCTCTGGGTGATGGAGTAGCGCCTCCGGTCGATGGCCGCGGGAAGCCCGTCCTACTCGTCCGGAATCGGCCGGGCGCCGCTTCGCCGCCTCGGCCGCCGAGTCATGCGGTGAAAACCGATGAGATACAGGCGTCCGGCGGAAGTCTGCGCGACCACGGCGCGATACCGGCGGCCGTGGAACTCTCCGGTGATGACCAGCCTCCGGCGGTCGGGAGTCGCCTCCACCTCGCCGTGCTCGATGAGGTCCGGGAGGAGGCGGTACTCGTCGGTCGTGAGTTCCGGGTGCCGCTCTTGCTGTTTCAGCATGGTCCGAGCCGAGAGCGCGACGACGCCGGGAAGTCGGCTCGTGGCATCCAAGGCGTCCTTGATTTCCGGGTCGTCGAGGTCGTCCTGTTCGTCCAAGTCGAGAAGTCGGGCGGCGCGCACGGCGTCCGGCAGGAGATCGCGCCCGATCGCGTGGAGGCCGGTCAGTTCGAGTTCGCCCCCGGACATCTGCCGGACGATCGCCCGGAACCAGACTCCGTCGTATTCCTGGTAGAACGCGAGTTCGTGACCCTCACCTCGTAACTCGATCGCCCCGGTCCGGATGAGATCGGGAACTCGCCGATAGTCGGCAGCGGTGACTTCGGGATGGTCGATCATCTGACGCAGCACCGTCCCGGGCGGCAGCCCCACCAGGCGCGTCTGGTAGACCGGTATCTCCGGCGGGGACAGCGCCTCCCGGGCGACGATCGGGATCACGGAGATCGGGAGCACTCCCAAACCCCGCTTGAGCCGGTCGTCGACCTGGCGGGCGCCCGGATGCTTCCGGTGAAAGAGCCGGACCTGGTTGAGGACGATGTCTCGCCCCTCTCTGTCGGGGATCTCGGTGACGGACTGCCGGTCGCGCCCATCCGGATCATCGCGGGCGGCGTCCCGCGAGTCGCGCTCGAAGTCGGAGACCACCGTCCGCGCCCTGGTCAAGAGCCGGCGCGCCGGCGGGCGAGTTCCTTCTCGCGGCGGCGCGGGACGCCGCCGAGGGCGGTGCGGGCGCGGCGGAGGCGGATTCGGGTCAGGGCGCTTCCGAGAATCGTCATGGAACCGAACAGCGGGGTCGAGGAGGCTGCGCCGGTGACGGCGACATAGAGCGGGGCGGTGAGCCGGCGGAACTTCACCTCCAGGCGGTCCGCGAGCGCCCGGAGGGAATCCCGCGCCGCCTCTTCGGTGAAGTCCGGGAGATCCTCGAGCGTCCACTCGGCGAGCAGCAACCACTCCGCCACGACGGACGATTCTTCCTTCCCGGCCAGCGCGGCCGGGTCGAGCGGGACCTCGTCGGCGAAGAAGAACGGCGCGAGGAAACCGAAATCACCCAGCGTGCGCATTCGGGGCTGGGCCAGCGCGGCGATACCGGTCAGCGTCCCTTCGTCCAGGCGCCAGTCCCGCAGGAGGGCGGCGACGCCGGCCGGGTCGTAGTCCTCCCGCAGGTAGCGGCCGTTCAACCACGCCAACTTCTCGGTGTCGAAGACCGCGCCGGAGAGCGAGAGCGAGGAGAGGTCGAAGTTCTCCACGAACGCATCCAAGTCGAACTTCTCCTCGCCCTCGGCGCGCGTCCAGACCAAGGCGCCGAGGAAGTTGAGCATCGCCTGCGGGAGGAAACCGGCCTGGCGGTAGTACTCGATCGAAGTCGGGCTGTTCCGCTTGCTCAGTTTCGACCGGTTCCGGTCGTTGTTTCGCAGGAGCGGCACATGCCGGAAGGCGGGCGGTTTCCAACCGAGCGCTTCGTAGAGCAGCAGGTGTTTCGGCAGCGACGCGATCCATTCCTCGCCGCGGATGACATCGCTGATCTCCATCCGGTGGTCGTCCACCACATTCGCCAGGTGGTAGGTGGGGAAACCGTCCGACTTGAGCAGCACCGGATCGTCCACCGACTCCCAGTCCTTCTCGAGACCCGGGCGCAACCGGTCGGGAAGCGCGATCCGCCCCTCGTTCGGCGTGCGCAGCCGGATCGCGTACGCGCCGCCGTCTTCGTTGTAGTCCCGATACGCCCGGCCATCCGCCAGCAGCCGCTCCGCCGCCTCCCGGCACGGCTCGACCCGCTCGCTCTGCCGGTACGGCCCGAAAGGCCCCCCGCAATCCGGCCCCTCGTCCCAGGAGAGTCCGAGCCAGCGGAGCGCGCGCAGGATCGCCGCCTCCGCCCCGGGCGTGGAACGCGCCCGATCGGTGTCCTCGATCCGCAACACGAACGCGCCGCCGCGCTGCTTCGCGAAGGCGTAGTTCAGCAGCGCGATGAACGCCGTCCCCACATGGGGATCCCCCGTCGGGGACGGCGCGATCCGCGTGCGAACGCTCACCGTGTCGCAATCCTCACGGACAGCGACGGCGCGCGCCCATTCCGAGTCATACGCTCACCGCCCCGCCGCACGGTGGGCGGGATCGGCCCGGTCACTCATCGCGGATGTACGGCAAGACGAATCGGTGTTCGGGCGGCGCTGACCGCAGGCGCCGCGCCACCGAGGAGGCTGATGCCGACGGCCAACAGCAGCGCTTGGACGACTGTACCACCGCCGACCTCGAAGGTGAAGACGAGTTGGCTCAGGGAAGCGAAGTTCAGCGTGCTCGTCCGAAACCCGTCGAGCGCCGCGCCGCTCGCGACGGCGCCGAGCGCGGCGCCGGCGGCGGCGAGGGTTCCCGCCTCCGCCAGGAATGCCGCCAACACCGCGAAGCGACCGAAGCCCAGGGCGCGCAGCGTGCCGATCTCCCTTCTCCTGCTCGAAATCGCGCCGAATGTCGTGTTGAAAGTCACGACGCTCACCGCGCCGCCCATGAGGACGACCACCAACCACCCGAAACCCTCCACGAACAGGGTCATGATCTCTGCCTGGTTTCGATAGAACTCCGTTTCGCGTTCCACGGCGACGCGCAGCCTCCGGTCCGCGAGAGTGCCGCCCTCGAAGCCCCACAGGGCTTCCGGTTCGGTCAGCCGTACGCGGATCGCCTGAAAACTCGAGCCGTAGCCGAAGGACTCCCGAACGGCGGTGTCCGAGGTCCAGATCTCCGACTCCTCGCCGTGGCCGCCCGCGGAGAACACGCCGACGATTCTCAGCGGCCTTCCGGCCAAGCGGATATCCGACCCCGGGGCCAGACCATCGTAGGTATCCCTCGCCCCGGCCCCGACGATCGCCTCGTATCGACCGCTTCGGAAGCGTCTTCCGGTGTGGACCTCGACCCGCTCCCGCACTGCGAAGCCCGCGTCCGAGAGTCCTCGAAGCAGCACATTCTCCAAAGCCCCTCCCTCCCGTCTCGGGAGGCTGACGACGGCTACATTCTCTCCGGAAACGAGTGCCCTCCCGTCGGAATGTTCGACTTGGGGAAGCCCGGCGATCACGGCGACCGCCTCGCGCGGCAGCCGGCTGTCGAGTTCCGCCATCGCGCCTTCCTGAAGCACGACCGCAACGCGATCGTCCGCCCCGGAGACCAGCGCCGCCCGCAGTCCGTCCGCCACCGAAAAGACGCCGACATGCGCGACGGTCGCGCCCGCCATCCCGAGCACCAGCACGACAGCGCTCCGCCGGCGCTGCCGTATGGTCGAGAGGCAGTACAGCGCTGTCGCCGCCACCTGTCTCGCCAGCAGCCGGAAGCGCATCCCTACTCGCCGGCGAGTCCGCCGAGGCCTCCCACGCGGACGCGGACCAACGCCGGTATCGCGGCAAGGACGGCCAAACCCAAGGCGACGGCCACGCCGAGCACGGCGTCCGAAGTACGGAAAGCCAGCCCGGGCAGCATCTCCGCCAAGTCCCTCCCCAAGGCCGCGACTGCCGCGCTCCCGAGCGCCAAGCCCAGCACCGCCCCGGAGCCGACGAGCAGGACGGCTTCCCCGACGGCCAACGCCATCAACTTGGCCGGAGAGAATCCGAGGGCCCGAAGCACCGCGAACTCGCGCCGTCGTTCTTCCACCGACTCGGAAACCGTACTGCCGACGACGAGAACCGTTATCCCCAGCATCACGCTCAGGATCGCGGCGAAGACCGCCCCGAAGTCGGCGAACTGCCTCGCGAACGCCGCAATCGCCGCCCCTTCGGGCTGCGAGACGGTGGGAGCAGCCGCGTTGCTGAAGTACCGGTCTATCGCCATGGCCGTATCGGCCGCGCCCTGCGCATCGGCCAGGACGACGGTGAACCAACTCACGCCCGGATCCTCGGTCCGTCCCTCCCTCAGATAATCCTGCCGCAACAGGAAGTGGCTGTCCGAGTAAGCGTCGTCTTCCACCGAGTACGCGCCCGCCAAAGTGAACTGCCAGGAGCGCGTGCCGTCGCGACGAGGATGGACCTGCGCGGAAAGGGTCACCCGGTCGCCGGGGCGCCACCCGAAGCGCTCGAACAACGACGAGCCGGCGATGGCGCCGTCCCTCGTCTCCCTCCACCGCTCCACGGCGCCGGGGTCTATCCCGATGTCCGGATACACCCGGAGGAACTCGTCCGGCTCGACCGCCAGGGACATGAAGAAGTTTCGCGGATCTTGGTAGATGCCGCCGAACCAGGTGGTGGGCGCGACCGCGAGCACATTCGGGATACGACCGATCTCTTCCCGGTATCTCGTCGGCAGCGACTCGATCACGGAGATTCGATTCGACACGCGAATCCGGTTCTCCTCGGCGACGAACTCTCCGAACGACACGGCGCGCCGGAGGGCGCACAGCGCGCAGAACAGGAGGAAGCACAGGACGACAGACGATACGGTGACCGCAGCCCGAAGCCGCTGACTCCGGAGGCCGGTCGCGGCGAGAGGAACGAATCGCACCATGGCCGACAGCCCTCAGGAGTCGCGGAGACCGCCGTCTCGATCGCAGGTCGGCCGGGCGACCGACAGCCTATGGATCCCCGGCGGTGGTCTCGAACTTCGCAGTGACGCCCTGTGCGTCCGCCCCCGGTCCGACCGGCTGACCCGAATGGCGGGGCGGTCGCTCAGCGGAGATCGGGGAGCAACTCGTCGCGCACCCAAACATAGCCCGGTTCGATCTGCAGCGCCCGTTCGTAGTACTCCTCGGCGCGGGTCTCGTCATCGTCCCTCGCGAGAGCGAGTCCCAGAAAAGCCAAGGCCTCGGCGTAACCCCAGGCGAAGGGTTCTTCTTCCAACGCTCTCTCGAACATGGCCACCGCCTCGCGCAGTCGGCGCCGGGCCGCGTCCCGGTCGCCGAAGGGGCCCGGCGCCATCAGATGGGTGATTCCCTGGTGGTAGATCACATGCGGATTCTCCGGCCCCGAGGTGACTGCCTGTTCGAGGAGTTCCCCCGCGCGGCGGCCGTGACGCATGCCGGACATCATCCCGGTAATCCGCGCCTGTTCGACTTGGGAAAGGATCAATAGGGCATACGGGCTGTCGGGCGATTCCGCAAGATGTTCATCGAGAAGGCGTTGGGCCTCGTCCAGAAGCGGCTTCCGCCTCGCCTCGTTGAGCCTCTTCACGCTTCGACGGACATCATGGATCGGATACAGCGTGGCGACGCGCCACAGGCCCCAGGCGCGCGCCAGGGTCTCCGAATCCGGGATCTCCCCGAGCGCGGCGCCGGCCCCGGGGAGATCCCGCGTGTAGTAGGCGTGCTCGATCCGCTGCAACACGGGCGCGGTCTCACCACCGGCCATCCGGTCCGTCTGCGCCCCGAACGACGGCATCGGCGCCGCCGCGGACGAAAGGGCCCACGAGGTGAAAGCCGCCGCGGCGAGAACACCGCAGCCGAAGTGACGAGCGCCGACCATACCGTCCATACGGCTTCGCCCGCCCGAAACTTACACCCCCCGCCACGGGACGGAGGTTCCAGCCGGCTATGGGATAAGTCGTTGACAGAGGGATCGTCGGGCCGGATTCAGGTCAGACGGTGACCTGGCGGTGGAACGCGACCCACTCCGCGACGAGCAGGAGGAGGGCGAAGAGCGCCAGGTAGGGCCAGAGGACCGGGAAGACCGGGGGCTCTTCCTCCGCGGTGGCGGCCGCCCGCGCCGCGGGTTCGGCCCCGGCCCAGGCCGAGCGGTTCAGGTCGGAGACCCTCCGGTCGAGCAGGTTGGCGGCGATGACGACCTCCCGGCCGGCGCCGGAGGCGTAGTAGAGCGACGGACTTTCCGCTTCGAAGGAGAGTTCGCCGCCGAGTTGTTGCGACTCCAACTCCTCGCCGTCGGCGTCGAAGATCGTTCCGGCGCCCAGGCGAACGCGCACCGGGCCGAGGCCGGCGCGCCGGACCTCCACATCGGTGAGCCAACTGAGCGACCGGGAGAGGAACACCGGGAAGTCGGGCTGGAGGGGCAGGTTCGACCGGCGGAGCGGGAAGGCGAAGGCCAGCGCCCGGCGCGGGCTGGAGCGCGCGGCGAGGAGACCCAGGCGGGAGTCGCCGAGCAGGGCCGTCCAACGGGCGCCGGTCGCCTCCGCTTCGCCGAAACGGGCGAGCGATTCGGCGGAGAAGGCGCGGACTTCGCGAGCCAGGGCGTCGTCGAGTTGGAGGCCGTCGAGCACCGGATGGTTCTCCGCGCCGGGCATGACCGGGAGGAGGACCGCGGCCGTTCCCTCCGCGTCGCCTTCCGGCTCGGCGCCGGACGCGGCCGCCGCTTCCTCCGCCTCCGGCGCGGCGGCCGCGGCGAGGCGCGGCGGCAGCCAGTCGGCCTCTCCCGCCCCGGCGAAGAGCAGGGGCGCCGCCGGCAGCGCCTCCGGCGGAGGCCCGTCGAGCACGATCACATCCACCCCTTCGACGCCGCGCGCCGCGAGTTCGCCGGGAAGGATGGACTCCAGGGTGACCCGCGGGTCGAGCCGCAGCGCGGCCTCCCAGTACGGGTTCTCGTCGGCGGCGAGCAGCACCCGCAGGCGGTTGCGCGACGGGACATAGGAGTGGGCCACATCGTCGGCGGGGAAGGCGTCGCCGCCGGAGACCGCGATGGCCGCGCGCACCGGGCCGGCGACGAAGCCGGCGAGCGGCGCGGTTTCGCCGCTCGGCGCGCCGGGGCGGACCCGCAGCACCCGGCGCAGGGTGGCCCCGCCCGCGCCGTCGATCTGGAGCGCCACCACTTCGGCGCCGGCGCCCGCCTCCGGCGACTCGCCGTGGAGCACCACTTCCACATAGGCCTCGAACCGCCCCGGGTCGCGGGGCAGCGGCCGCACATCGAAGGCGGTGATCCCGGCGTTCAACGCGGGCTCGAACACCGAAACCCGCTCCACGCCCGGCGGCGCGCCGGAGACGGCCACCCCGTCCCCGAAGAAGACCACTTCCGCGCCCTCGGCGGCGGAATCGGCGGCGAGCAGATCCGAGACCTCGGGGAACCGGTGCTCCGCGCCGAAGACCGGGGAGAGCGATTCGAGCGCGGCCCGCGCGGCCCGCGAGTCGAGGAACGAACGGCCGCCGCGCCGACCGGCGGTGTCGAGGACCAGGAACTCCCCGTTCGCGCCGGCCGCGGCGATGCGCCGGTCCGCTTCGGCGACGGCGCGCTCCCACCGGCTCGCGCCGTCGGCGCCGAGCGCCGCCATGGCCGCGGAGTTGTCGAGCACCAGCGCCAAGCGGCGGACTTCCCGGTCTCCGAACGACGGCCGGGCGAGCGCCAGCGCGACGGAGAGCGCGACGAGGAGCGCGGCGACCAAGGAGATCAGCCACCGCCAGAAGTCCTCGCGCCGCCGGCGTTCGTCGAGCACCCGCCGCCAGATGAAGTTCGACGGAACCGTGACCGGCTGGGGTTCCGGCCGGACCCGGTAGAGGATCCAGACGACGACGGCGGCGAGCCCGAGCAGCGCCGCCGCGACGAGCGGCGCCACGCCGAAGTTCATGCCCGAAGCGCCGGCTCAGCGGATGAAGCGATCCTGCTGGAAGATCGTCATCACCGCGTCCTCGAACGGTTTGCCGGTGTTGGCGAGCGAATAGCCGAAACCGTACCGGGAGCAGTACTCGGTGATTTCCCGGCGGTGCTCCTCGAGCGCTTCCGTGTAGCGGGTCAACAAGCGGGGAGTCACCCGGACGCGGCGCTCCGAACCGTCCTCGGAGTCGGTGAGCAGCGCTTCGTCGGGGAGGGTGGGATCGAGTTCCTCCGGAGAGAGCACCTGCGCCACGAACAGGTCGTGCTTCTGGTACCTGCAGGCGTCGAACGCGGTGAGCAGGTCGTCGCCGTCCATCAGGTCGGACAGGACGACCGCGAGGCCGCGCTTCCGCCGGGAACCGAAGTACGCCCGGAAACAGGCGGCGAGCGAAGTCTCTCCGCCGGCTTTCCCGGCGTCGAGGAAGCGGAACGCCCGGAAGATCTGGTTCCGGCCGCGCTTCGCCGGCATGAGTTCCCCGACCCGCCCGTCGTACCAGACGATGGAGACCAGGTCGTGGTTCATGAGCCCGATGTAGGCGAGGGCGCCGGCCATCTTCCGGGCGAAGTCGAACTTGGTCGGATCGCCGAACGCCATCGAGGCGCTCCGGTCCACGAAGAGATAGACCGGGAGGTCCGCTTCTTCGTCGAAAACGCGAAGCACCAACTTGTCGAGGCGGAGGAACGCCTTCCAGTCCACATCGCGGGTGTCGTCGCCGTCCACATAGGGGCGGTAGTCCGCGAGTTCGATGCCCGAACCGCGCTTCCTCGCCCGGTGTTCGCCGCGGTGGCGCGACGGCAGCATCCGCGTCGCCATGAGTTTCAGGTACTCGAGCCGCTCCATGAAGTCGGCGTCGAACAGCGTCTCCCCCGAAGCGCCGGGCTCGTTGGCCCGGGTCGGCGGCGTCCTCCGGCCCGGCCCGGAGCCGGCGCCGCGGAGCGCCTCAGCCACGGCGGCCTCGACCTCCGGCGGACCGACCGACGGAAGGGCCGCGGGTCAGGCGCCCGGAGGCGCGATGGACTCCACGATCTCCTTCAGGATGTCGTCGGTGTCCACCTTGTCCGCCTCGCCCTCGAAGTTGAGCAGCAGGCGGTGGCGCAGCGTGGGGAGCACGCTCCCGCGAATGTCCTCGGCGGCCACATGCGCCCGGCCGGCGAGCAGCGCCCGCACCTTGCCGGAGAGCACCAGCGCCTGCGTGCCGCGCGGGCTCGCGCCGAACTTGACATAGCGGTTGGTGAGGGTGTGGGCGTACTTCGAGCCGGGATGCGTGCCCATGGTGAGCCGGATCGCATACTCCTGCACCGGGCCGGCGACCGGCACGGAAAGCACGGTATGGCGCATGTCGAGGACTTCGCCGCGGTCCACCACCGCTTCCGCTTTCGGTTCCTCCACCGTGGTGGTGCGTTCCACGATCTCGCCCAACTCCTCCTCGTCGGGATACCCGATGCGGAGTTTCATCAGGAACCGGTCCATCTGGGCTTCCGGGAGCGGGTAGGTGCCTTCGAGTTCGATGGGGTTCTGCGTCGCCATCACGAAGAAGGGTTCTTCGAGCCGGTAGGTGGTGTTCCCGACGGAGACGCTCTTCTCCTGCATCGCTTCGAGCAGCGCCGACTGCGACTTGGGCGTGGCGCGGTTCACTTCGTCGGCCAGCATCAGGTTGCAGAAGATCGGCCCCGGCTGGAAGTCGAGCACCTTCGCGCCGGTGTCGGTCTCGCGCACCACATTCGTGCCCACGATGTCGCCCGGCATCAGGTCCGGCGTGAACTGGATCCGGTTGAACTTGAGGTGCATCGCGTCGGCGAGCGTCTGGACGATCTTCGTCTTGCCGAGGCCGGGGATGCCTTCGAGGAGCACATGCCCGCGGGTGAGCAGGCAGGTGACGATCCCGCTGACCACTTCCCGGTTGCCCACGATGATCCGTCCGACTTCGGTCTGGACGCGTTCGTGGCGCTCCCGGAACTCCGCCATGCGGCGTTCGATCTCCTCCGGAGCGGCGGAGGCCGACGGCGGAGAGTCGGCGAGAGCGGTATCGGCAGGGGTCATGGGCGGCTTTCCGGTTCGGGGAGGGGTTCGGTGGAATCGGCGGGCGCGTTCGTCGGGCCTTCCGCGGCCACCCCGGCGCTTTCGGCGGCGTCGTCCGCCACCGCGGTCTCGCGGATCATGAGGAAGTAGGCGCGGACGAGCGGGCGCAGTCCGGCGGGTATCGGCCGCGCGCGCGAGACCGCTTCGTCCTCGTACTCGGACAGCGGACGCACTTCGTCGTATTCCACGCTCGCGTCCTCGCGCCGGCTCTGCCGTTCGATCATCTGCTCCGGAACCGGTTCTTCTTCGAGCGGCGCGGGAATGGCTTCGAGTTCGAGTTGCACTTCGAGACTGGTGACCGCTCCGAAGACTTCCGACTCGCCGCCGCCTCCGGGGCCGGTCATGTTGCCGGCGGGGCCGGCGTCCATGGGCATCGGAGCGCCCATCTGCCCTTCGGCGGAGACCATCTGGACCTGGCCGGACATCCCGGCGGCGCCCTGCGGCATCCCGGCGGCGGGTTCGCCGCCTTCCCCGGCCTGCGGCTGGCCGCCGCCCTCGCCGTCACCGGGAAACGGCATTTGCTGCGCCTGTCCGTCGCCGGGCGCGCTCCCCTGCTGGCCGTCCGCGCCCTGCATGTTCTCCGCGAGTTGCTGGAGGGCCTCCTCCGGGCTCATCCCGGACTCCATCAACCCCATCATCTCGGCGGCGGCGGCTGCGTCGGCGTCGGCCCCGGCGCCGAGGGACTCGAGCAGTTCGCGCAGTTCCTCGGGGCTCGAGGCGGCGCGCATCGCTTCGGTGAGTTCGTCGAGCCATTCGGACGCGGTGAGCCCGTCGGCAGAGTCCATCGCCTCGGCCAGCCCGGCGAGGGCGGCGGTGACTTCTTCGTTCGTCTCCGTGAAAGCGCGCTCCTCCATCGCCTCCGCGAGCGCCGCCCGGAGCGCCTCGGCGTCGCCGCCGGCCTCGGGCAGCGGGAGTTCCCCGGCCCGGAGTTCCGCGAGCACCTCCTCCGGCGAACGGGCCTCGAGGCGGGCGTCCTCCGGGTCCTCGCCGCGCTCTTCACCGGCCGGCGATCCGTCGGGGCCGGCGGCCGAGTCCGAGAAACCGCCGGCGAGGCGGGCGCGCAGCGCGTCCGAGAGCAGCGGCCCGTCGATGAGCGGGAGACCGACCAGCAGGACGCCGAAGGTGGCCGCGGCCGCGAGGGTCCGGCGGGGGGCCGCCACCGGAGCCAGGGCCTTCGGGTCGAGTTCGTCGGCGCGGCGGCGGGCGCGGGCGACCTGGTAGGCCTCCCAGCCGGCTTCGGCCTCCGCCGGCGGCCCGGCGTCCCCTCCCGCGCGGGAGGCGAACCACTGCGCGGAGCCGAGTTCGTCCGAGAGTTCACCGCCGCGGTCGCCCGCCGCCGCCGCCCGGGCCAGGTCGGACGGGCGGCGGCGGAAGTAGCGGACGCCGACGGCCGCGGCGCCCGACAGCAGGACTCCCGCGACCAGCGCCGGGACGGCTTCGCCGGCGAGGCGCGGCGCGAGCAGCGCGACCCCCGCGGCGGCGAACAGCCACGCCAGGTCGCGGAGCAGGCGGTCGGCGCGGAGGCGGCGATCCAGCGCCCGGACGAGCGGGTGGAAGGGCGTCGGGCGCGAGCGGCTCAAGGGAAAACCCGCCGGCGCGCCCCGCGGAGCGGCGAACGCGGCAGAATTCGCTGATTCTACCCGGCCGGGGTGGCCGGTGTCATTCGCGCCTTCGGCGGCGCGGCCGCCTCAGCCGGCGTGGGCGCCGGTTCCGAAGCGGACGCAGTAGATCGGGGGGAGGTCGGCGGTGACCAGTTCCCAACCGTCGCCGAAGTCCTCGGAGATCCAGAGCGCGCCGGTCGTCGTGGCGAGCGCGAGCACCCCCTGCTCCTCCGGGTGGACTTCGAGGCCGTGGCGGTACACCACCGCGAAACTGTTCTCCGCGGGGAGGCCGCGGCCGACGCCCTCCCAACTCTCGCCGCCGTCGCGCGTCCGGGCGACGACCATCCGGCCGTCCACCGGCACCCGGCACTCGTCCTTCACCAGCGGCGCGCTCCAGGCGGTGTCCGGGTCGCCGGGATCGGCCGCGACCGCGAAGCCGAAGGCCGACGGCGGCACCGCGAGGCTTGTCCAGGTCGCGCCGCCGTCGTCCGAGCGGAAGAAGCCGTTGTGGTGCTGGCACCAGATCCGCCGCCGGTCCGCGGCGCACCAGGCCAGCCGGTGCGGGTCCTGGATCGCCGGATCCTCGCGCCGGGCCTCCGGCATGTACTCGGCGAACATCCCTTCGGTGGTCACCCGCCAGGAGGCGCCGGCGTCCTCGCTGGTCCAGACGCCGCCGCAGGAGATCCCCGCCACGACCCGCCGGCCGTCCGGTTCGACCAGCACCGAGTGGATGCCCGGGTGGGGATAGCCGCCGCCGAACCAGCGCTCGCGGCTCGGCTGGTCCCAGAGCGCGCGGTTCAACTCCCAGGAGCGGCCGCCGTCGTCGGAGCGGAAGAGCCCGCCGGGGATCGTCCCGATGTAGAGCGACCCCGGTTCCGGCCCGGCCGGCTCCACGCACCAGAGCAGGTCCACCGAGGGCGCTTCCGCGGCATCCTCTCCTTCCGCTTCGGGGAAGGCCGGCGCCGCGAGTTCCTCGAAGGACCGCCCACCGTCCTCCGAGACCCGGAGTTTCACCCCGAAGTGCCCCAGGTCCATAGCGGCGTAGAGGCGGTTGCCGCGGGGGTCGGGGAGCAACTGGCTCACCGGGTCCCCGACGAAGGCGGAGCGGTCGAGCCGCCAGTCGCCGCGGGCGGCGCGACTAAACGCCAGGTAGCCCTTGCGGGTGCCGAGATGGAGCCGCACGCGCCGGTCAGCCGCCGGAGAGGGCCTGCATCACATGGATCTCCGCGCCCGGCTCCACCGGGTCGGCGAGCCGGAGCCGGTCCTTGAGCGGCGAGCCGTCCACATAGACGGTGACATGCGCGCGGACGCGCCCCTGGTCGTCGAGCAGGTAGGAGCGCAGCGACGGGTTCTCGGCGAAGACGGCGGCGAGCGCTTCGGCAACGGTCCCGGCAGCCACTTCGGCGGTCTCTACGGCGAGATGCCGCCGAAGGTTCGGGGTGAAGCGGACCCGGGGCACCCGCTATCCCCTCGCGGCGGTTTTCGGGATCAGCGAGCGGCCAGCCGGCCTCGGAGGGCCGCCGAGAACCGGACGAGCGCGCTCTGGATGCGCCGCTGGTTCTCCGGCCCGAAGCGGAGGAGGTGCTTCGAGGCCTCGTCCAGCCCTTCGAGCGCGGGATCCCGGTATTCGTAGCGGAGCGTCTGTTCGCGGACGAGGATGGGCGGCTCGGGGACCGGCACATCGGTCAGCCGGGACACCGCTTGGTCCAGCGCTTCGCGGAAACTGCGGTCGGTGCGGCCGAGTTCGGCGTACGCGCTCTCGAGCAGCGGGAGGACGCGGACGACCGCCTCGGCCACCCGCGCCATGTTCGCGTCGCCGATCGCCGCGGCGAGGGAGTCGTAGCGGGCGAAGGATGCGGGGTCCACCTGCAGGTCGTCGCCCTCGCCGGTCGCCCGGAACTCGTCCACCGGCATGAACGCCCGGAGCGCCCGGCGCGGGCTCACCCCGTCCGCCACATTGTCCACCGCGATCGCCAGGTGGCGGGCGATGTCCTCGCCGAGCAGGAAGGCGAGGATCTCCGGGTTCGAGGTGAGCGCGGAGAGGAGGTCCCGAAGGAAAGCGTCGCTGTCGTCGAGCGCCGGGAGCGGGGGCGTGTCCGGCTCGACAGTCGTCTCCGGCTCGGGCGCCTCGACGACTTCTTCGGCGTCCGGTTCCGGCGGCGCGGCGTCCCGGTTCAGCCACCACCAGGCGCCGGCGGCGGCGAGCACCAGGATGCCGAGCGTGATGGCGATGACCTTGCCCTTGCTCGGCCCGCCGCCGCCGTCGTCCGACGGTGAGCGCCGCAACTGCCCCCACTCGTCCTCGACCGGCCCGTCGTCGCTGTCCCTCGGGGGCGGGGAGGACGGCTTGGCGCCGCCGGCGCCGGGGCCGAACGCCGCCCCGGCCGCCCCGAACGCCGCCCCGGCGGCCGCCCCGAACGCCGCCCCGGCGGCCGCGCTGTCCGGCGCCGGGGGTTGGCGGCTTCCCCCGTCGGCCGGCGGGCTCGGCTGGGCGGCGGGCGGCGGCACGACCACGACGGACGGCGGGGGCGCCGGGGCGACCGGAGGCGGCGTCGCCGCGGGCGGCGGGGCGGCCGGCGGGACGCCTCCGGCCGGGGCCGCGGCGGCGGGCGCTGACGGCGGCGGGACGCCGGGAGGCGGCGCGGCAGGGGAAGGCCGCGCGGCAGGGGCAGACGGCGCCGGCGGCGGGACGACCGGGGGCGGCGATGCGGGGGCCGCGCCGGGGACACCCGGCCCTCCCGGAGGCCCGACGGGCGAGGCCGGGCGCGGCTTCGGCGCGGGCCGGGGGATCAGCCGTTCCTCGTCCACCGTGTCGCGCCGCCGCCGAACGATGATAACCCTTCCGCCCCCCGCGGCCCCCGGCCCGGCGCCTTCCCGCGCCCGGCCACCCGCCCGGCTCGCGCACCCGCCGACCGGCGCCGATCGGCAACCGACTTCACGGGCAGCGGTCGTTCTGCCGAATCGTCCGGATACCCGGAACCTCGGCCGCCTGCCACCCTCGCTCACTTTCAGAAACGCTGTTCGTTCCGCGCCGTTCGATTCCGGGCAAACGACTGCTGGCGCAGCCCCTCTCCGTGACGGGCTGCATCGAGCGGATCGGAACCGGACCCGTGGACATGATCCGCCGGTGCACCGAGGCCGGGCTACGGAAACCGGAGTTCGCCATCGCCGACGCCTTCGTCACAACGGTATACCGCCCCGCGGCCGAACGACTCGAGTTCGGCCGGGTGACCACGAGAGACGGCGAGAACGCAGGGAGGAACCGAGCCGGGGTCCAAGTTGCGAGACAGGGGGTCCAAGCGGGGGTCCAAGTAGGGGTCCAAGTGGGGGTCCAGGTCGGAGAATCGGCGAGCGCGGATCCGGGCGAGGTGGCTTGCGATTCGAGCGCGACCAGTGGCGCCGGAAGACCGGAACGCCGGGAAGCCCAAGACAAGAAAGGCCTCGACACACGGAACCGGCGAGCGGCCGAGGCAGCCCCGACCAAGTGTCGAGAAGGCAGCCGCTCGGGGGTCCAAGTGGGGGTCCAAGTTGGGGGTCCAAGTTGGGGGTCCAAGTTGAGCGCCAGGGGGTCCGAGTGGGGTCAAAGTCTCACTGGACTCGAGGGACTCTGCGATGCCGGAAACATGTGTCGCCGCACCGGCTTCCAGCCGGGAACTTCAGACGGCTTCGGGCTCCCCGAGCCGCGGGCGGCTCTTTCGACAGCGGCTTCGGCGCCTCCCCGGCGAACAACTGAACGGCATCGCCGTCGCCGTGTTGGAGTCGAAGCGCTCGACCGTATCCGTCGGTGAAGGCATCCGTCAGGACATCGACAACCAGAAACCGCAGTTCATCCAGTCGTCTCTTCCACGATCCAGTTGCTGTCGCCGGAAACGAGGCCCGGGGCTCGCGCTACGCCGCGATCGAAACCCCGCAAAAACTGGCTGCGTTGAAAGGAGATCGAAGCACACCCGCAAGCCGGCGACAACCCGCTCTTCCGCGAACTCGCCAACTCTGCGCCGAGGACCGGCTCCTCGAACTCATCCACGACTTCACGGCCTTCGACGGCTATATCCGAAAGAAGAAACCCCTGTCCTGCCTCGATTACATCCTCGTCCACGAAATGGTCCATCTCCTGGAACGCCATCACAACGATCGCTTTCGCACCCACCTGGCGCGGGTCAGGCCCACTCGGCGACTTCACCGAGACGAACTCGACCAAACCCCGCCGGCCCACGATGACCGGGGCTACGGCGTGCTCGCGTCGAGCAGGTATTTCACGAGGCGGACGGCCCCTTCCTGGTCCGGTTCGCCACGATGGCCCGGGTCATCTCATCGATGAGTTCATGGCTGCGGGTGTCCGCCCGCGCGGCCTCGAGCATCTCGACGAAGTCGGCGCCCCACTCGGTGTCCGTCGCCGGACTGCGTTCGAGAGCGCGAACGATGCAGCGGTTCCGGCTCATGTCGAGGTCGCGGGCCCGGCGGTCCACGGACTGGAGGAGGTCTTCGGGAAGATGGACGGTCGTAGGCATCGCGGATAGAGTAGAAATATAGTCGCCGCGATCGGCCGGCAAAGGGGATTCGGGCGGGCGGCGGAGAGAACTCTCGACCGGCTGCGCGTCCCGCGCCGTTCGATACCGGGCCATGCCCCGTTGGCGAGCGCCGTCTATCCCGCGGTGTGCCTCGAGCCGATAGGAACGGGAACCGCCGACCTGCGCCGCCGGCGCGCGGAGGCCGGGCACCGGAACCGGAGTTCGCCACCGCCGGCGGCTTCGCCACGACCGCGCGCGGTCCCGCTGCCGAATGAATCCGGCCCGGCGGCCGCGGAACGACCGGGATCGCCGCGGGAACGAGGCCGGGGTCCAAGGTGGGCGCCGAGGGGCCGAGAGGGGTCCGAGTCGTGGGCCGGGGAGCCAAGAGGGGGTGTCCCCGGGAGCCCGAAGGCGCGCCGCGGGAAAGGGGGAGCGGCCCCGTATGATGGCCCGCGACGATGCTGCGGCTGCGGAACCTGGCGATCGTGGTGCTGGCGGCGGCCGGGATCTACGCGGTGATCCCGAAGGCGCGGAAGGCGCGCTTCACCGGGAAAGTGCGCGAGTTCGGGAAGGCGCTGATCCTCTCGCTCGTCCTCTACTGGATCCTCATCGTGACCCGGGCGGCGCTCACCGACTGACCGCATCGCGCCCGGTATCCTTCCGGGCCGCCATGGACTCGGAAGAGCGAACCGGGGACGAACCGAAGGGCCTGTCCGAAGACGAGTTGCGGGAGCGGCTGACCCCCGGGCAGTTCGCGGTAACCCGCCGGGGAGCGACTGAGCCGCCGTTCACCGGCGAGCATTGCCGGACGAAGGCCCCCGGCGAGTACCGCTGCGTCTGTTGCGGGGCGCTGCTGTTCTCCTCGCGGGACAAGTACGACTCCGGGAGCGGCTGGCCGAGTTTCACGCGGCCGGCGGAGGGGGAAGCGGTCGCGACCAGGGGCGACGAAAGCCTCGGGATGGCGCGCACCGAAGCGGTCTGCCGGGAGTGCGGCGCCCACTTGGGGCATGTGTTCCCGGACGGGCCCCGGGAAGCCACCGGGGAGCGCTGGTGCATCAACTCGGCGGCGCTCGACTTCCGTCCGGCGGCGGGAGCGGACGGCGGCGACTGACGCCGCCTCTCCCCGCGCGCCGGCGCCGTCTTGTTCTCGACGGACGACCCGCTCACCGCCGCGCTGCTGCTGATTCCCGCCGGCGTGGTGGCGGGGGCGCTGAATGTGGTGGCCGGCGGCGGCTCGTTCCTGACGCTGCCGCTGCTCATCTTCCTCGGCCTGCCCCACCAGACCGCGAACGGGACGAACCGGCTGGCGATCCTGATGCAGACCGCGGGCGCGGCGGCGGCGTTCCGGCGCGCCGGAGCGATGCCGAAACGGGTGGTCGCGCGGATCGGGCCGGCGGCGGTGCTCGGGGCGGCGGCGGGCAGCGCGCTCGCGGTCCGCGTGGGCGAGGCGGCGTTCCTCCGCTTCCTCGCCGTCGTGATGGTGCTGTTCACGCTGGCGCCGCTGTTCCACCGCGGCCGGTCGAAGGAGACCGCGGAACCGGGCGCGACCGCCGGGATCGGGCTGTTCGCCGCGTTCCTCGGGGTGGGGTTCTACGGCGGTTTCCTCCAGGCGGGAGTGGGATTCCTCTCGCTGGGCGCGACGACCTGGGCCGGCTACGGGCTGGTGGCGGGTAACGCGATCAAGGTGGCCTGCATCGCGCTGTTCTCGGTGGTGTCGCTGGCGGTGTTCACCGCGAACTCGGTGGTGGACTGGCCGATCGGGCTGGCGCTCGGCTTGGGAACGGTCGCCGGCGGCCTCCTCGGGGCGCGGCTTTCGATCCGGGCCGGCGACCGCCGGCTGCGGCTGGTGGTGGGAGCGGCCACGCTGGCCTTCGCCGTGGCGCTGTGGCTGCGGGCCTGAACGACACCGAGCGGAGCGGCGCCGGAGCGTCCCGGCCCTGGGACCTCCGCGCGAACGCGTTGCCGCATCGGCGGCGGACGCTGCGTCCGCCGGGGCGGTTCCGGCTGGAGTCCGGGGCGGAACTCCCCGCGCTCGAAGTCGCCGCCGAGACCTGGGGCGAACCGGATCCGGACGGAACCGCCATCCTCATCTGCCCGGCGCTCTCGGCGGATGCCCACGCCGCCGGGGAAGGCCGCGGGGAGTCGGCGTTGGACGGGTTCGGCGCCGACCGCGCGGGCAACCGGGAGGCGGGCCTCGGCTGGTGGGACCCGATGATCGGGCCCGGCAAGGCCTTCGACACCGACCGCTGCTTCGTGGTGTCGCTGAGCCTGCTCGGCGGCTGCGGGGGGACGACCGGGCCGCAGTCGAGGAATCCGGCCACCGGGCGCCCCTACGGCGGGGACTTTCCGCCGGTGACCGTCGGCGACCTCGCCCGCGCCTCCCGCGCCGCGCTGCGGGAGATGGGCGTCCGCCGCCTTCGCGCGGTCGCCGGAGGATCGCTCGGCGGGATGCAGGCGCTGGAGTGGGCGGCGGCGTGGCCGGACGAGGTGGACGCGGTGGTCGGCGTGGCGACGACCCCGGCGCTCTCGGCGCAGGGGATCGGCTGGAACGCCGTCGCCCGGAACGCGATCACCGCCGACCCGGATTGGCGCGGGGGGCGATACGCCGACTTCGGGACGCGGCCGGAGCGCGGGCTCGCCGTCGCCCGCATGGTGGGGCACCTGACCTACCTCTCGGCAGCCGGGATGGACGCCAAGTTCGGACGGAACCTGCAGGATCGCGAGGACTTCGCCTTCGACTTGGAAGCGGCCGATTTCCAAGTCGAGTCCTACCTCCGCCACCAGGCGGCGAAGTTCGTCCGCCGATTCGACGCCGGGGCCTATGTGGTGCTGTCGCGGGCGTTGACCTGGTTCGACCTCGCCCGCCGCCACGGCGGGGGCGACCTGACCCGCGCCGCCGCCCGGTTCCGCTGCCGGACCTTGCTGCTGTCCTTCACTTCGGACTGGCTCTACCCGACGGGTGATTCCGCGCGAATGGCCGCCGCCCTGCGCGCCGCCGGGAAACCGGTCGAACACCACGAGATCGAAACCGACTACGGCCACGACTCCTTCCTCCTCCGCGCCGACCGGATGACCCCCCTCATCCGCGCCTTCCTCGGCGACGACTGAGCCGCCGCGCGGCGGATCGGTCCGCCGGAGGACGGCGCGCGGACGGCGGACTACCCGGCGAGACGCGCGTCCGGGAACGCGTCGGCTCCCGCCAGCGGCGACGACCGCGCGGGCGGCGCGCCGGGCGCCTGCCGCTCGGGACGCCGCAGGGTGATCTCCGGCATCGGCTCGAGATCTCCGGTCTCCCGGAGCAAGTCGAAGCCCGGAAGGCCCCCGTTCCGGATCTCCTGCCGCGCGGCGACCCGTTCGCCTTCGATCTCCTCGTTCGTGTCGAGCACGAACGCGGTGAACTCGGCTCGGAACTGCCGGATGTCCTCGGCCCACCCGGCGAAGTCGCGGACGGCGCCGCGGAACTCCCCGTAGGCCGCCGCCGGAGTGTCGCCGCACTCCGCGATCCCGGCCGGGTTCACGCCGGTCATCCGGACGGCGCCATCCTCCGGTCGGCAGGTGATCCTCCCGCGCAACCGGACGGTCGCGACAAAGCCGTCGCGCCTCTCGCCTCGCGCCTCCTCTTCCAGGTCGAAGTACAACGGGATCGCCCGCATCGCCCTCCTCCTCGTCGGCTCGCGTCGAACGCCCGCTCAGGCAGCCAAGAACTCCTCCGCAACCGGGAGGACATTGATTCGCGGTTCCGGCCCCGACGCCGGGTCGAGGAGGTTGCGGATCTCCAATCCGGTGTCGAGTTCCGCGGTCTCCGCGCGAAGACCCGCTTCGGGAATCGGCCCGGCGCGAATCCGCCGCCGCGCCTCGACCCGCTCCTCGGTGCTGTCGTCGTCGGTCTCGGTCAGGAACGAGCGGACCTCCTCCCGAAACCGGTCGAAGTCGGACGCCTCTTCCGCGAAGTCGAAGAGGACCTCCATGACCGCGCGGCGGAAGTTCGCCCTCGCCGACTCCAGGTCGTCCCCGTTCTGCGCCAGACCGCCGGGATTCACGCCGTAGATCCAGTACGAACCGAACTCGGGCATCCCCGTGACGCGCCCGCGCATTCGGAGAACGGCGACGAAGCCGTCACCCTCCACCACGCCGAGAAGATCGAAATAGAGCGGCAACTTCTGCATCGGACGCCTTCTCCTCCGGCGCAAACCATAGCGAGGGGCGCCCGCTCTCGGGATGACCCGACCCGGCCGCTCGGTCGGGCGGCGGCGGACTCACCCGGCTTCACGGCGGCTCCGGGATTCTTGGCCGAGGGGAAGCGCCGCGGCGTTCCTCTACCGCCTTTCCCCGTCAATCGGCCGCGCAGGGAGCCATCCCCCGGAGGAGCCGGCGTCCTCGGTGGGCCCGGCCCTTGGATCAGCGCGGTTGCGGAATCTGCTTCCGGGCTTCGTCGAGTTTCCCGAGCAAGCGGAACATGTGCTTGACATGACCGACTTCCAACTCGGGATTCGATGCTCCGTGTTTCCCCTTGGGGAGGAAAGCCGTCGCCCCGTCGAAGTGGATCGTCCACCGGTGCGGCCCCTCCACGCGCTCCCATCCCGGCAGGAGGGCGTCCATGTGCTTCCTCAAGGCCCTGAACCGAATCTGCCCGCGGGAGGCCATGCCCAGGCGCTCCCGCAGCGGTCAGGCGGCGAGCCGCTCTTGCGAAACGGGAAATTCGTTGATCGGCAGCAACCCGGCCATCTTGCGGTCGAGGATGTTCCGGATCGTCAGGAGCGGGTCGAGTTCAGCGGTCTCGGGGCGCAGACCCACATCGGGAACCGGACCGGCCTGGATTTTCCGCCGAGCCTCGTTCCACTCCTCGACGAGGTCATCGTTCGTCCCGTTCAGGAAGGCGCGCGCCGCCTCTTCGAACTCGGCGAAATCGGATGCCCGGTCGGCCAAGTCGTAGAAGACTTCGACGACGCCCCGGCGGAAGTTGGCGTACGCCGACTTCAAGTCGTCGCCGTTTTCGGCCAGTCCACCCGGATTGACGCCGTAGATCCAGTACGAGCCGAACTCCGGCATGCCGGTGGCGCGCCCGCGAATGCGGATCGCGGCGACGAAGCCCCGGCCCTCCACGAACGCCCGGAAGTCGAAATACAGGGGAAGATGCTGCATCGGTGTCACCGTCCGGGCGAGCGATTCTAGCCCCCGGCGGGGGGCGGAGCGCGCCGGAGGGAGATCTACCCGGAGGCCCGGTCGGGCGGGAGTGGAGTCGTTAGGCTTCGCGGCGGCTCCGCGACACTTGGCCGAGGGGAGGCGCGGCGGCGTTTCCCCCTTCCGTTCCCCGGCAGTCGGCGCCCCGTTGCGGCCCCCGAGACCCTTCGGGCGGGCCGGCGGCGTCCGCGCCGTTTCCCGCTTCCTCCCCTGACCCCCACGGACATGACCACCGAACGACCCGGCAACGGCCCCGCGCCCGCCGGCGGGGCGGACGAGTTCGGGTTCGCGACGCGGGCGGTGCATGCCGGGGCGCGGCCGGAGCCCTACACCGGGGCGCGGGCGGTGCCGATCTTCCAAACGACGAGTTATGTCTTCGAGGATCCCGACGCCGCGGCCGCCTACTTCAACCTGCAGGAATACGGCAACACCTACTCGCGGATCATGAACCCGACGGTGGCCGCGTTCGAGGAGCGGGTGGCCAGCCTCGAAGGGGCGATCGGGGCCGTCGCCTTCTCGTCCGGTCTCGCGGCGCAAGCGGCGGCGCTGTTCACCATCCTGCGACCCGGCGACCACCTGGTGGCGTCGCGGGCGCTCTACGGCGGCACGCTCACCCAACTGCGGCACCTGGAGCGGAAACTGGGGTTCTCGGTCACCTTCGTGGATCCGGACGATCCCGAGAACTTCCGCAACGCGGTCCGCGAAGAGACGCGGCTGCTGTTCGGCGAGACCATCGGGAACCCCGGCGGCAATGTGCTGGACCTCGAACGGGTGGCCGCCGTCGCCCGGGAGCGCGGGATTCCGCTGATGGTGGACTCCACCTTCGCGACGCCCTACCTCTGCCGCCCGCTGGAGTGGGGCGCGGACCTCGTCGTCCACTCCGCCACCAAGTTCATCGGCGGCCACGGCACCAGCATCGGCGGCGTGGTGGCGGAGTCGGGGCGGTTCGACTGGGCGAACGGCAAGTTCCCGAGCGTCGCGGAACCGTCGCCGGCGTACCACGGACTGGCCTTCCCCGCGACTTTCGGCGAGTACGGGTTCTCGATGAAACTGCGGGCGGAGACGCTGCGCGACCTCGGCGCGGCGATGTCGCCGTTCAACGCCTTCCTGTTCCTCCAGGGGCTCGAGACCCTCCCGCTGCGAATGGAGCGGCATACGGCGAACGCGCTCCGGGTGGCGGAGTTCCTCGCCGGGCGGCCCGAAGTCGCTTCCGTCGCGCACCCCGGGCTCGCTTCGAGCCGCTACGCGCCGCTCGTCCGGAAGTACCTGCCGAAGGGGGCGGGCTCGGTGTTCTCCTTCGACCTCCGGGGCGGGCGCGCCGCCGGGCGGCGGTTCATCGGCGGGCTGTCGCTGTTCTCCCACCTCGCCAATGTGGGGGACGCCAAGAGCCTGGTGATCCATCCGGCGAGCACCACGCACCGGCAGTTGACCGGGGAGGAACTCGCCGGCGCCGGCATCTCGCCGGGGACGATCCGGCTCTCGGTGGGGATCGAGGACGCGGACGACCTGCTGCGGGACCTCGACGCCGGCCTCCGCGCCGCCGAAGACGAGAATGCGCCGGAGCAGCCGACCGCGCCGCCGGAAGAAGGAGCCGCATGTCCGACCTGATGTCCGACCTGACGCCCGCCGCCGCATCCTCGGAAGTCGCCTGTGAACTGCCTCCCCCGGCGGCGGCCCCCTCCCGGTGGCAGTCGCCGGAGCGCATCCGCCGGCTGCTCGCCGGGGCGAAGACGGTGGCGGTGGTGGGGCTCTCCCCGAAGGAACTCCGGGGGAGTTACTTCGTCGCCTTCTACCTGCAGCGGAACGGGTACCGGATCGTCCCGGTGAACCCGCGCGCCGAGGTGATCCTGGGCGAGCGCTGCCACCCCTCGGTGGCGGCGATCCCGGAACCGGTGGACCTGGCGTGCGTGTTCCGGGCGCCCGCCGCGGTTCCGGGCGTCGTCGAGGAGTGCGCCGGGAAGACGCGCGGCCTCTGGCTGCAGTACGGCGTCGTCCACGAAGAGGCGGCGGAGCGGGCCGAGGCGCTGGGCATGGAAGTCGTCATGGACCGGTGCATGAAGGTCGAGCACGCCCGGCACTTCGGCCGGCTCCACTGGCTCGGTTTCGCCACCCGGCGGATCGTCGCCACCCGGGGCGGTTAGAGCCGCCCGTGGAGAAAGTCCGGAGAGCCCCTGTCGGCGCGAAGCGCCGACCGGGGAGGGGTGCGGGGAGGGGGTGTCCCCCTCCCCGCGATAGGTGGCGGGGGCAGTCGCGCAGCGATTCGCGCCGCCGGCCCGTGGGAAGAGCGCTCCGCCCGGAAACCCGACGGGGACTGGGCGTCCTCCGGTCGAGGAGCCGAGAGCGGAGCGCTCTTTCCACGGGCGGTTAGCCGGCGTGGGCCGCCGCCCGGGGCCGGCGGCGGGCAACACCGTCCTCCGGCAGTTCTTCGCCCGGCCCCGCGAAGTCGGGGCGGTCCGGGCGAGTTCGCCGGCGCTCGGGCGGGCCATCGTCCGGGCGGTGGAGTGGCCGACCGAGGGGGCGGTGGTGGAGGCCGGCGCCGGCGACGGCGCGATCACCGAGGTGCTGGCGCGGGAGAAGCCCGAAGACATGCGCCTGATGGCGGTGGAGTTGAACCCGGTGTGCGCGGAGGCGCTGCGGCGGCGGTTGCCGGAGGTGCACCTGGTGGTGGACGACCTGGCGCGGCTGCCGGAGATCTGCGCCGCGGAGAGCGTCCCCCGGCCCAAGGTGGTCGTGGCCACCCTGCCCTGGTCGGTGCTCACCCGGGAGCGGCAGGAAGCGGCGCTCGACGGGGTGTGCCGGAGCCTGCCGCCGGGCGGCCAGTTCGTGTTCTTCGTCTATCTGCACGCCGTCCCGTTCTGGCGCCGCACCGGGTTCGCCCGCTCCATCCGGAAGCGGTTCGGCGTCGTGGAGCGCACCGAGACGGTGTGGCGGAATGTTCCTCCGGCTGCGGTCTATGCCTGCCGCGCCCCGCGCCGGGAAGCGGCCTGACCACCGTGGCCGCCGACTGCGACCCGTCCACGAAAGCGGGGCAACCTCACCGGCCGAATCGTGTATAGGTGACGCGAATTGTGTATAGCTGGACTGAATTGTGTATAGCTCAGCCCGAATTGTGTATAGCTGAGCGGAATTGTGTATAGCTGCGCCGGGAATTGTGTATAGCCGGGCCGCCGGCGCCCGCCGCGGCGCGGATGCGCGGCGGAGCGGCCCGCGCCGGGACGCGCCGGCGACCGGATCGGGCCTTCCCGGGGCGCTCCCGACCGGTGTTCGCAGGGCCGGGGGGGCGGAACGGGTGGAGCGCCGGGCTGCCGGAGGGCGGGCCGGCCCGCGCCCGGATCGGGCGGGAATACGCCGAATTGTGTATAGGTGAGCCCGAATTGTGTATAGCTCAGCCCGAATTGTGTATAGCTGACGCGAATTGTGTATAGCTGAGCGGAATTGTGTATAGCTGAGCGGAATTGTGTATAGCTGAGGCGGATCGGGCCGAGCCGCGCGGCGCCGTGGAGGCGGCGGGCGGTTTCCCCGCCCGCCCTCACCGCGGCGGGAAGCGGCGGGGGAGCGCGGCGGCCTGCTCGAACGCGTAGGCGAACCGGAGGAGCGCCAGGTCGCCGCGCCAGCCGCCGACGGAGGGCCCGACTAGTTGGAGCCCGACGGGGAGGTCGTCCTCGGTCCTTCCGAAGGGGACGGAGACCGCCGGGCAGCCGAGCAGCGAGACCAGCCAGCACGAGGCCATCCACTCGATGTAGGAGCCCATCGGGACGCCGGCGATCTCCCGCACCCACTCGACCTCCGCGTCGAACGGCGGGACCTGGCTGACCGGGAGCGCGAGGAACCGGTAGCCGGCGAAGAAGCGGCGGGCCCGCTCCCGCAGCGCTTCCCGGCCGCGGCGGGCTTCGGCGAGGCGGGCGGGGGTGAGCCGGGCGCCCTCTTCGATGTTCCCGACGACCGTGTCCTTCAGCCGGCCGGGGTGGCGGCGGAGCAGGCGCCCGAACCTCCGGTGGAAGTACCAGGCGCGCAGGTCCCGGAAGACCTCGGCGCCGCCCGTCAGGTCCGGCGCGGCGTCCTCCACCTCGCAGCCGGGCAGGCCGGAGAGCGCCGCCCGCGCCGGGGCGAGCGCGGCGGTCACCGCCGGATCGAACGGGAGACCGGCGAAGTCCGGGCTCCAGGCCACGCGGACCCCGCGGAAGTCCCGCTCGAGCGGGCCGCGGAACGCCTCGCCCGGGGCGTCGAAGGAGAGCGGCGCGCGGTCGTCCCGGCCGACCAGCGCGCCGAGCATGAGCGCCGCGTCGGAGACCGTGCGCGCCATCGGCCCTTCCACCGGGATCGGGAAGTCCGGGGTCTCGTTCGGCCAGACCGGGACGAGCCCGGGCGAGGGGCGGAAGCCGACCACGCCGCAGAAACTCGCCGGGTTCCGCAGCGAACCGCCGAAGTCGCTGCCGTCGGCGAGCGGGACCATCCCCGAGGCCAGCGCCGCCGCCGCGCCGCCGCTCGACCCGCCCGGCGTCTTCGCCGGATCCCAGGGGTTGCGCGTCCGCCCGAAGACCTCGTTGAAGGTCTGCGAGCCGGCGCCGAACTCCGGGGTGTTGGTCTTGCCGAGGGTGATCGCCCCGGCGGCCCGCAGCCGCTCGACGATCAGCCCGTCGCGCTTCGGGACGAAGGACTCGTAGATGCGGGAGCCGAAGGTGGTGCGGATCCCCGCGGTGGGGACCAGGTCCTTGTGGGCGACCGGGAGCCCGTGGAGCGGCCCCGCCGGCGCCCCGGCGGCGAGCGCCCGGTCCGCCGCCTTCGCCCGTTCGCGGGCGGCGTCCGCCGTCAGGGTCACCACGGCGTTCACCCGCGGGTTCACCGCCTCGATGCGCTCCAGGTGGGCGTCCACCACCTCGACGGCGGAGACCGCGCGCCGCCGGAGGAGCGCCGCCAGTTCGACGGCGGAGCGCTCGACGAGCGAGTCAGGCCTCCCCGCCGCCCGGCCCGGGAGCGGCGGCGGCGTCCTCGACCCGGCGGAGCAGCGGGTTGAGCCCCTCCTTCCCGGAGTCGAGCCAGAGCGCCCGGCGCCCGGCTTCCCGGAGCGCCCGGTAGTCGGCGGCGGCGAGCAGCCGGGAGATCTCCCCGCAGCCGCGCCGCCGGGCGCCCCGGCGGGACGGCGGAACGCGGACATCCCGCTTGCCGCTCCAGGTGAGCATGAGGACCGACAGGTCGGGCGGGCCGCCCTTCTCCAACTGCCCGAGGGTGTGGAGCAGCCCCGGGCCGAACGCGACGGCGGGAACGGCGCCGAGCGCCGCCGCCAGCCGGCGCTGCAGCCGGGCGAGGGCCTCGACGGCGGCCGGGCTCCGGTGGCCGAAGCAGTTGATCGCCAGCCCGCCCCGCGCCGCGCCCCGGAGGAACTCGCCGAGGTCCGACTCCGGCGGCGGAGGCTCCGGCGCCGCCGAGTCTTCCGCGAGCAGCCGGCGCGCGAGCGCCTTCGAGCCGTCTATGTCGGGCTGGCCGAAGGGGTCCACCCCGATCCGCCAGGCGAACACCGCCACCGCCACCTGCCAGCGGAACAGTTCGCCGAGCGCCTCCTCGCGCGGCGTGGGGCAGCGGATGACCGGGATCCCGGCGGCGGCGGCCTCGGCGAGCCGGACTTCGTCGGCCTCGTCGGCGGGCCCCAGGTGGAGGAGCACCGGCCGGACGCCGGACTCCCCGCCGGGATCCCCGCCCGGATCCCGAGGCCGGGGCCGGGGGTGGGGCGGGAGGATCACCGGCAGCAGGCCCTTCCCTTCCTTGCCGGCGCTCTCGGCGAAGAGTTGTTCCAGCCAGGGGAGCAGCGCCTCCCGGTCGGGCGCCGCCGTCAGGTGGATTTGCCGGCGCCCGGCGTCGTGGAGGACCGCCAGGAGAGCGCCCAGCCCGACGCCGGGGTCCTCCGGCGGCTCGGGCCCTTCGAACTCGCGGTCGAGCGTCTTCCGATGCCGCAGCGCCGAGGGGATCGAGCCCTCGATCTCGCGCGCGGCGAGCGCCGCCGGGAGCAGGCCGTAGGGGCCGAGCGCCGAGAACCGCCCGCCCACATCGGAGCGGCCCTCGTAAGCCGCGCCCCAGGCGTCGCGGCGGGCGCGGGCGAGCAGCGGCGAGCCCGGGTCGCTGACCGCCAGCAACTGGCGGGACGATCCGGCTTCCCGCTCCACCGCCTGCTCGATGACCGCTCGGAGCGCGGTGGTCTCGACGGTCTCCCCCGACTTGGACGCGATGAGGTACGCGGTCTCGCGCACCCGCCGGGGGGCGATCGCCGAGCGGACCGCCTCCGGCGCGAGGGTGTCGAGGACCCGTACCGCGAGGGGCGGATCGATGGAGACGAACTCCTGCGGAGGCAGCGCGGAAACCAGGGTGGCGGCGCCGAGCGCGGAGCCGCCCATGCCGACCGCCACCACCCGCCGGATGCCGTCGCGGTGGAGGTCGCCGCGTAGGGCGCTGCCCTCGAGCCGCCAGTCCCGCGCCTCGAACGGCAGGTCCACCCAACCGAGTCGGGGCGCGGTGGAGCGGTCGGCGGTGCTGCCGAGCGACGCCGGCGGCATCCGCTTCGCCCAGAGCGCCCGCGCGCCGAGCCGGGCCTTCGCCAGGGACGCGTCGTCCACCCCGGAGACGACCGGGCTCGCCCGGCCGGCGTCGGCGGGCGCGGAGCGGGGCATGGCGGGGCGAATGTTCCGACGAAGGGGCCCCTCGGGTCGCCGGGGGGAGCCGAGGGCGGGGGGCCGGGCGGCGGGGACGCGCCCGGCGCGGATACCATCCCGCGCGGCACTCCTCCGGAGCGTTCGCGCCACCGTCCGGGAGTCGGGAGATTACCAATGAGCCTGCTGTTGAAGACCTCGAAGCGCGACCGCTTCGACCGGAGCCCGGTGGGGGGCCGCATCACCGAGCCGGGGGCGTTCTTCGACCGCCGGGCGTTCCTCGGCGCCTCCGCCGGGGCGGCCCTGATCGGCCCGGTCGCCGCCGCCTGCGAAGCCGGTACCCCTTCCCAGGACGGGGAGGCGCCGGGCGTGGGGCTCCTCGATGTCCCGTACTCGCGGCCGGAAGTGTTCCCGGCGGAGCGGAACGCCTCGTACGCGGTTCCGGAGGACATCGCCCGGAAGGAACTGATGTCCCGGGAAGTCGCGGCTTCGCACAACAACTTCTACGAGTTCCTCGCCGGGCGCGGCGGGGCGGTCTGGAAGTTGTCCGGCGGCTACCGGCCGGTGCCCTGGGCGGTCGAAGTGGGCGGCGAGTGCGAGAAACCGCGCACCTTCGACCTCGACGACCTGCTGGCGTTCCCGCACGAGGAGCGCATCTACCACTTCCGCTGCGTGGAGCGGTGGGCGATGAATGTGCCCTGGACCGGGTTCTCGCTGTCGCGCCTGATCGAGGCGGTGGAGCCGAAGGCGAGCGCCCGCTTCGTCTCGTTCACTTCGCTGGAGCGGCTCGAGGAGATGCCGGGGATGGCCGCGAGCAACTGGTACCCGTGGCCCTACCACGAGGGGCTGCGGATGGACGAGGCGATGCACCCGCTGGCGTTCGTGGTCACCGGCGCGTACGGCGAACCGCTGGTCCGCCAGCACGGGGCGCCGGTGCGGATGGCGGTGCCGTGGAAGTACGGCTACAAGGGCCCGAAAGCGGTGGTGAAGATCGAGTTGACCCGGGAACAGCCGAAGTTCTTCTGGGAGATGCAGCGGCACGAGTACGGGTTCCTGTCGAATGTGAACCCGAACATCCCGCACCCGAGGTGGAGCCAGGCGGAGAGTTACTGGCTCGACGACCGGGAGCGGTTCCCGACCCCGCTGTTCAACGGGTACGCCGAGCAGGTGGCGTCGCTCTACCCGGACGAGCCGATGGAGCCGCAGCGCGCGCTGCGGATGGGCCAGACCGCCCGTTGAGCGGCCCGCCGGGGGCCGGTCCCCGGGCAGGGCGGCGGCCGGAGCGGCGGAGGCCGCCGCGGTGACCTGGCTGCGGCTCGGCGCCGGGGCGCTCCTGCTCACGGTGGTCGCCGGCGCCTTCGGGGCGCATGTCCTGGAAGGCCGCCTGCCGGCCCGTTCGCTGGCGGTCTTCGAGACGGCGGTGCGGTACGGGGCGTGGCACGGCCTCGGTCTGCTCGCCGTCGGCCTCGCCGGGGAGACCGGGGTTGCGGCCGGCGGCGCCGTTTCGGTGGCCGGGGCGCTCATGACCGCCGGCGCCGCGCTCTTCTGCGGCAGCCTCGTCGGCCTCGCCCTCGGCGGGCCGGCGTGGCTCGGCCCGGTCACCCCGGTGGGCGGGCTGTGCCTCGCGGCGTCCTGGGGAGCGCTGCTGTGGGCGCTGTTCGGGGCGCGATGAGCCGGGAGACGACCCCGGCGGCGGCCGCCGACCCCGAAGCGGGTCGGCCGGCGATCCAGGACGCCTACCCGGAGGAGACCCGCCACTGCTACGGCTGCGGCGGCCGCAACGAACACGGCTACCGGATTCGAAGTTACCGGAGCGGGGACGAGACCGTCTGCCGGTTCACCCCGGCGCCGCACCACACCTCCCTGCCCGGTTTCGTCTATGGCGGGCTCATCGCGTCGCTGGTGGATTGCCACGGCACCGGCAGCGCCGCGGAGGCCGCCTACCGCGCCGCGGGACGTCCTCTCGGGAGCGACCCGCCGCTCCGCTTCGTGACCGCCTCGCTCCGCGTGGACTTCCGCCGCCCGACCCCGCTGGGCGAGGAACTCCTGCTCCGGGGGCGGGCCGTCGAAGTCGCCGAACGCAAGGTGCGCGTGGCGGTCACGGTGGAGGCCGACGGCGTCGTCACCGTGGAGGGCGAGGTCCTGGCGGTGCGCCTGCCCGACGATTGGCCGCCGATGGCGCAAGCGGAAGCCCGGCCCGAAGTTCCTCGCGGTCGCCCGCGCCGGAGCCGACCGGGCGGAACGAGATCCGGTGCGGAAAGGAAACACCGATGAGCGAAGACGCCGTCATTCGCCGGAGTCTCGTCGAGACGGCCGAGGAACAGACGACGATCTTCTACTCCGACCTCGGCGCGCTCATCGGCCTGGACATGAGTCAACCCGACCAGCGGACGGAACTCTCCGACCTGTTGGGGCGGATCAACATCGCGGAACACGAGGAAGGTCGGCCGATGCTCTCGGCGGTCGCCGTGCTGAAGGACGAGATGCGGCCTGGCCAAGGCTTCTTCGAGATCGCCCACTGGATCGGCGTCTACGACGGGAACAAGGACCCCGAAGCCCAGGAACGCTTCTTCATCGCCGAACTCAAGCGGGTGTACGCCTACTGGGCAAAATGACGGACGACGCCGCGGCGTAGAGCCCGCCGGCGTTACTCGCGGAGGACGGCGAGCGGTTTGCGGCGGAGGACATCGGCGGCGGCGAAGGCGCCGACCACCGCCGCCGCCAGGGCGGGCAGGAAGACGCCGAGCGCTCCCACCAGCGGGTCCGCGGCGAAGGGGATGCGCATGAGTCGGCGGACCACGAAGAAGGCGGTGACCGCCGACCCGAGGGCCGCGGCGGCGCCGGCGACCGCGCCCAGCGCGCCGTGTTCGATCAGGGTGAGGGCGAACACCCGGTTCCGCGCCGCTCCGAGGACCCGGAGCACCGCGGTCTCCCGGCGGCGGGCGCCGATGTGGACCGCGACCGTGCCGATGAGGATCAGCGCCCCGCCGATCACCGCGATGAGGCCGACGATGCGGATCGCCAGCGCCACGCTGTCCGCGACCTGGCGAAAGGTGTTCAGCACATCGCGGAGGTCCACCACGGTGATGTTCGGGAAGGCGCCGACGGTCGCGCCGATGAACCGGGAGCGCTCCACCGGGTCGTCCGGCCCTTTCACGAAGCCGGCCCAGGTGCGGGGGAACTCCCGGAGGTTGTCCGGGTGGAAGAGGAAGGTGAAGCCGCCGTTCCGGGCGTTCCGCCACTCCACATCCCGGAACGAGGTGATCCGGGCGTCGAGCGTCTCCCCCAGGATGCGGAACCGGATGGTGTCCCCCACCCGGAGGCCCTGCTCGCGCCAGAGGTCGATCTCGGCGGAGACCTCGACGCCCTCGGCGGGGCGGCCGCCCCAGAACTCGCCGGCGAAGAGCGTCTCGTTGTCCTCGAGGAACGAGCGCGAACTCACCGTGTATTCGCGGCCCATCCCCCCGCGGCGCACCGCCCGCCGGTCCGGGAAGGAGACCTCCGGACCGAAGACCGCCTCGATCCGGGCCTGGAGCACCGGGAGCAGGTTGACCGACTCCGCTCCGCTCCGCCGGGCGTTCGCCTCCACCGCTTCGCGCTGGTCGGACTGGATGTCCAGGAAGAAGACATCGGGGGCGCCGGCGTCCTCCTGGAAGGCGAACTCCCGGCGGAGGTTCCGCTCGATCGCCGTGGTGGCGAGCACCAGGAAGACCCCCACGCCGAGCGCCACCAGCGTCAGCCGGACCGAAGCCGCCCCCCGGAGGACGGTCCGCGCCGCGTGGCGCACCGGGAAGGTGCGGGCGGCGGCCAGCGGGCGGAGGGAGCGCAGCAGCAAGCCGGCGAGGAACCACAGCGTCCCGGCGACCAGCGCGAAGCCCGCCGTCACGGCGAGCGTCACCCGGAAGGATCCCGACTGCCAGCCGGCGAGCCCGAGGAAGAGCGCCCCGCAGGCGGCGGCGACTCCGACCTCGATCCGCCGGGCGCGGGAGGAGCGGTCGTCGTCGAGCAGCCCGCCGCTGCGCAGGAGGCCCAGCGGGCGCACCCGGCGAAGCGGCAGCAGCGGGAAGAAGGACGCCAGCAGCGCCGCCGCGGCCCCGGTGAGCGCCCCGGAGGCGGCCGCCCCGGCGGTGAGCCGCACGGACGCCTCGATCCCGCCGATGGCCACCGGGGGGATGAAGAAGGAGAGCGCCGCCGCCCCGACCGCGATGCCGAAGACGCCGGCGGCCCCGGCGAGCGCCGCCACCTGGAGGGCCGCGATCAGGAAGATCGTCCGGGAGTGGACGCCGAGGCATCTCAGGGTGGCCGCGCCCGCCAGGTTCTGGCGGGTGAAGGCGGTGACCACGCTGAAGACGCCGACGCCGCCGAGCACCAGGATCACGAACCCGGAGAGGCTCAGGTAGTCCTCGGCCCGGCGGATGCGGCGGGCCAGCCGCTCGCCGGTGTCGCGGTAGGTCCGGACGCGCACCCGGGTCTCGGCGGGCCGCCCGTCGAGCGCCTCGCGGAGTCCCGCCGCCAACCCTTCCGCCGAAGCCCCGTCGGCCACCGAGAAGAGGATCTCCCGGCGGCCCCGGGCCGGGTCGTCGGCGACGCCGGCGGCGAGCAGGTCGTCGAGGGAGACGAGCACCTTGGGGCCGCGGGCGAAGAAGTTGATCCCGCCCCCCGGTTCGCGGGCGAGGATGCCGCGCACCTCGAAGCGCGTCCCGGCGAGGAGCAGCGCGTCACCGACTTCGAGGCCGAGGCGGGGCAGCAGTTCCGGTCGGACGAGCGCGCCGCCGCCGGCCAGCAGGCCGGCGAGGAGGTCCGGACTCTCGTCCACCCCTTCCACTTCCAGCGCGCCGTGGAGCGGGAAGCCCGGGCCGACGCCTTTCAACTCCACCATCGCGCCCCGGTCGGGGTCCGCGGCGGAGCGGGCGAGGGTGGCGACCTGCGCTGTCCTGGTGACGCCGGCTAGGGGGTGGGCCTCCGCCGCCGCTTCGAGCAGCGCCGCGGTCTCCTCGTCGAAGCCCTCCGAGGAGACGGCGGAGACATCGGCGGCCAGCAGGAACCGGGATTCGGTCAGCAGCGCTTCCCGGATGCTGTCGGCGGCCGAGCGCAGCACGACCATCGCCGCGGTGCCGATCCCCACCGCGGCGAAGAAGAGGCCCAGCCGGCGCGCCGAGGAACGGAGTTCCCGGAAGGCCATGCGCAGGGCGAAGCGCGCTCCGGCGCCGCCCCCGGGCGGCGGCGTCCGGCGGGTCGAGTCGGTCAGGTCGGTCAGGTCGGTCAGGTCGATCGGGTCGGTCGGGGGCACTCGCGCTCGGCCGGAGGCGCGGGCCGGGCTCAGCAGCCCGTGGAGAAAGTCCGGAGAGCCCCCGTCGGCGCGAAGCGCCGACCGGGGAGGGGTGCGGGGAGGGGGTGTTGTCCCCCTCCCCGCGATAGATGGCGGGGGGAATCGCGCAGCGATTCGCGCCGCCGGCCCGTGGGAAAAGCGCCCCGCCGCGAAACCGAACGCGGGCTCGGCGCCCTCGCGTCGAGGAGTGGACGGCGGGGCGCTTTTTCCACGGGCTGTCAGCCGGCCGCGAGGGCCGGTTCCGGGACGCCGACGGAGGACGGCGCGACCGAGGCCGCCGCCGGGGCCTCGAGGAGGTCGTCGTCTTCGTGGAGCCGGCCGGCGCGCAGCCGGAGGCGGCGGTCGGCGAGCGCGGCGAGGCCCGAGTCGTGGGTGGCCACCACCAGCGCCGCGCCGGTTCGTTCGCGGACGCCGAGCAGGAGTTCCGCGATGGCCCCTCCGGTCTCCTCGTCGAGGTTGCCGGTCGGTTCGTCGGCGAGCACGACCGCGGGTTCGTTCGAGATGGCGCGGGCGATGGCGACGCGCTGCTGCTCGCCGCCGGAGAGTTGCGACGGCAGGTGATGGCCGCGATCGGCGAGGCCGAAGGACTCGAGCAGGGCCTCCGCCCGGGCCTTCGCGCCGCGCTCCCCGGCGATCTCCAGCGGCACGCCGATGTTCTCCAGCGCGGTGAGGTTCGCCAGCAGGTGGAACGACTGGAACACGAAGCCGAGATGCCTCGACCGGAAGAGGGCGAGTTCCTCCTCGCCGAGTGAGGCGAGATCGGTCCCGGCGACCTCGACCCGGCCGGCGGTCGGGTGGTCGAGCCCGGCGAGCAGGCCGAGGAGCGTGGACTTCCCGCTGCCCGAAGGGCCGCGGATGCAGACGAGTTCGCCGGCGGCGACGGTGAGTTCGAGGCCGTTCAGGATGGTGAGGTCCCGGTCGCCGCTCCGCACCGTCCGGCGGAGGCCGGCGGCGCGGATCATCGCCGGGGGCGCGTCGGGAGGCGTCTCGGGCACGATCGGGAGGGGAGAACGGAGTCAGGGATCGGAAGGTTCCGCCGCCGGCGCCGCCGCGCCGGAGGCCGCCCGCTCGAGCAGCGGCCCGATCGCGGCGAAGACATTGTCGGCGAGGCGGCGCGCGCCTTCGGCGTTGGGATGGATCCGGTCGCCGAGGTTCAGGGCGGGGTCCCCGGCCACCCCGTCGAGGAGATTCTCGAGGAGCGGCGTCCGCGTCTCGTCCGCGACTTCGCGGAAGGCGGCGCGGAACTCTTCGGCGTAGTCCGGCCCGAGTTCCGGGGCGGTGGGGACGCCGGCGAGCAGGACGGAGAGGCCCCGCCCCTCGGCTTCCCGGATCATGGCGCGCAGGTTGTCCGCCATCACGGAGGCCGGGACGCCGCGCAGGCCGTCGTTCCCGCCGAGCGCGAGGACCACCGCGCGAGCCGCGGGCTCCCGGTCGAGCACCCAGGGTAGCCGCCGAAGCCCGCCGGAGGAGGTCTCGCCGCTGACCCCGGCGTTCACCACGCGCAGGCCCGGCCCTTCCCGGTCGAGCCGCTCCTGCAGCCGCGCCGGCCAAGCCTCTTCGATCTCCAACCCGTAGCCGGCGGTCAGGCTGTCCCCGAAGGCGATGACCGCCGGGCGGTCGTCGGCGGGGTCTTCCGCCGGCGGGGGAACCGGGGCGGGGGCCGGCGACTCGCGCGCCGGGGCGGGATCCCGGGGCCGGTCGTCGTCGCCGCAGCCGAGCGCGAACGCGCCGGCGGCCGCGAGGAGGGCGAGCGGCGGATTCCGGCGGCCGCGCCCCCCTCGGAGGGCGCGCAGGGAGCCGGAACCGGGCCGGCCCGAAAGGAGGAGTCTCACCAACGGCTTCGGAGTGTTTCGGTCGGGCGCGCCGGAAGGATATCCCCCGTACCATCCCGCCGCCCCGCGCCTCCTTCCGTGTCCTCGACTCCCCCGCGCCGCTCGCCGGCGCCGACCGGCCCGGGCGCGGAGCGCGAGCGCCTGGTGGTGTTCCTCTGCGTGGCCAACTCGGCGCGCAGCCAGTTGGCCGAAGCCCTCGGGCGGGAGTTGGCGCCGCCCGGCGTCCGGGTGGAGAGCGCCGGATCCCACCCCTGGCGGGTGCACCCGATGGCCGTCCGCGTCCTCGCGGAAGCCGGGCTCGACATCTCCGGCGCGCGGTCGAAGCCGGTCACCGAAGTCCCGGTGGCCTCCGCCGACACGGTGATCACGCTCTGCGCCGAGCAGGTCTGCCCGATCACTCCCCCCGGCGTCCGCCGTCTCCACTGGCCCTTCCCCGACCCGTCGGAGGCTTGGAGCGAACCGGAGCAACTCGCGCGATTCCGCGAAACCCGCGACGCCCTCCGGGAGCGGATCGCCGACTTCTTCGCGGAGCGGTTCGGCACTCGCGCATCCCGCCCCCGTCCGGCCGAGTGACGACCGCACCTCTAGACAACGAACACGAAATCGTGTTCGACGCCGCGCGAAGTTCCCCTTCCCCGAAACGCACTGGCCTGCGTACGCGGCACCTCCGAAGTGACACCCTCCCCAACGACGCACACGCGCCGGTTCAGCTCCCTGTCCAGCGCATTCTCGAGTCCCGCCGCCAACTCCGCCTTCTCGAAAGCCCGCCCGCCGATGCGCACGACGATACGCGCCGACTCGTCCAGTAGCGGTCCGAACCCACGCACTGACTCCCCGATGAACTCCCAATACGCCCCCTTGTCGCGATGCCGGTCGTCTCCTCCGGCGGTACGCACTTCGGGGTCGCCGCCGAGAAACCACGCGCGAAGCCACTGATCCTCGCGATAGTTCGTCGTGTCTAGGTACGGCGGCGATGTCACCACATCCGTAACCCTCCCGAGCAGTCTCGGAAAGGCGTCCGCGGCCCGCCGTGCATCGGATTCCACCACTTCGCCCGCTTTCGTCGGCGGCGCCGTGGTGAATCGGTATTCCGCCATTCGCTCCAGTATGTCGAAGACATCTTGAGGAGGTGGCTCCGACTTCGTTCGCCGCCACCACCGAACGGAATAGTCGGGTTTGGTGCTGATCGTCCTCGGAAGGCGGTTGCTGAAGTAATTCCGCGACCGATGCGACTCTCCATGAAGTGCGCCAAGACACAGCGCGGCAATGAACCGATCGTCCTTCCGTCGACGCCAGTCCAAAGTCGCCCGTAGATACCGCACCTGTACCATCGTTCCTTCGTGATAGCACATCCCGAAGAACTCGCCCAAGTTGCCGTCCCACCCCCGATCCTGTGGCTCCACGCACTCCGAACGCAATTCCCCCACGCGCTCCTTGACCTGCACCAATGTCGGTGGGTCACACTTCGCACCGGCGATGCAGACTGCCACGGGATTCCGGTCACAGCCGGCCCCTTCGCGCCCGGACAGGAGCGCCTCGAACATGGTCGTCCCACGACCGCAAAACGGGTCGAAAACGACACCCGAGTACTCGCTGGCAACCAACTGCTCTCGCACAAATGCTTCGGGAAACATGGCAAAGTACGGGCAAATCGCATGGAACCGATGTCTCACGCCACGCTCCTCCCCCGCTTTCGGTACGAGTGTACCCACTCCTTTGCGTCTTCCAGACGCTTGTATCCCTCGATCTTGACACTGCGTTCCACCAGTTCGGCCGCTTCCTCCACCCTCCGCGGCACTCGAAGTCGGTGAAGGATGTTGCCTAGTGTCCGTACATCATCGATGAACTGAACCCGATCGATCACGAACGGCACGACCATGTAAGGAACGAATTTCGTCGCTGGTCGCGGGAAGAACCATCGATCCTTGAAGGCCTCCATGTGGTGCAGCACACTCTTGTCTCTCATGTCCCTTCCTGTCGCTACTTGAGCTACCGCTAGAAGGAATCCAGGAAAGTGATCCCGATGGTGACGAGCCGCGAACACATCAATCCCATCGTCCTTCGGATGACTCGGCGCACCCGGTTGCGGCTCTACTCGCCCATCGCCGAGACACCTCCAAATCGTCTTCAGTTTCTCCAGAAAGCCTGACCGATCTGGTCGCGGGAATCCAAATGACCACGCACTGCCCTGGATCTCCGCGGCCATCGCCGCAGTAGCAAAGAACTGAAAGAACTCCCTCAGTGAGGGAATTTCAGCGTCCGTCGGATGGAGATCCGAGTCACTTAGAAGGTCGGAGGCCGAACGGAGATTCGACAACACAAGACTCAGAATGTACGCGACTTGACCCATGGAGTCTTTGCGCAAGTCGCACATAATGACGTCGCCCGAGTCATCCAACTGGAACGGGTATGCTGCACCCAGTATGTGACGCCGTGATTCCACACACTCGGCCGTGCGTGACTCCGCCTCTTCCTCGCCGCGGCTGAGTTCGTCGTCAAGATTAGCGTAGTCGTTCGACGCTGCGATGCCCAGTTGATTACCGAGAGTTGAAATGCGCTCCGTGCCATCCGCCGAGAAGAACGCGGCAAGTTCAAGAAAGTCCGCAAGGAGATCAAAATCGAGGTGGCCCGGCGTGGCGGCATCCCTCGGGAAGGAGAGGCGCGTCGTCATTCAGGATGGTCCTCGCCGTCTGACTTTTTCTTCATACTCTGCCAGACTAGACCGGCAGTTTCCTTGACGTCCGCGGCGATTTCAAGTAGTGAGCGATCTTGACCATCATACGCACGTAGTGAATTGGCACACTCACCGATGGCATCTCGCGCACGAACCAACGACGCCGTAAACCGTCTGTCAACGGGTTCGGTCGCTGCGTACGCGGCATCAAGATCTCTTGTAGATTCCAGCACATGTCGCCCCTGCGCGTGGGCAAGAACTTCTCCGAGATACTTGATATGTGGATTCTGAGCACGAACGACAGGTGCGACGTCCTCGCTGCGTGATCCGTAAATCCACGAGAGCACCCGCTCAAGTTGCAGGAACTTCTGTCGAGGTATCGGATTCGGACGCGGATCATACCGTGCCCACCGAGTACCGAGACCGAGGTACTTCATGTAGGGCGATCTTCCGAGAGCAGTGTACAGGTGAGAAAAATTGAATCTCTTGCTGTACCGATCGTCAATACGGAAGAGACCTTCATCGTGCGCTTGGTCGAGCACGTAGATGGCGGAAACCATCCGCTTTATGGTGTCGTGTCGATCTCCGATCGCGTTAGCGATGTGGTCCATCGTCACATCCTGTCGTAACGCGGACTCGTACCACTGGGCAGCAAACCTAGCCTTCGCATAGGCGTCCCATTTGGCGGGCCCATTGATGTGCTTGAACCCGATGAATGATCGCGCTTCCTCGCGACTGTCGACCGGGTACACCGATACGCTGTCGAGAGAGCGGCGCCTGGACTGGTCGACACTTGGGACACTGATGCTGAGGCCGCCCGTCGAGTTGATGCGATCGACGAGGTCGCGCTCCCGCAGCAGGCGCAACGCCGCGAGGCGCCTGTTCCCTTCCAGAACGACAAACTTGGACGTCATGGTCCGCAAGCCGATCAATGGCTCGATGTCCATATAGCCGTTGGCCGATATCGACTGCAACAACTCATCGAGTTCGGCGGCCAAGTAGAGACGGGCGATGATGGACTCCTCGGTTGTTGCGGCTTGGCCGACCAGCCGGGGATTCTTGTCGTCAAGCATGAGGAGCCCAATTTCGACTCGTTGAATTTCGTGAACCGGTGGAGGCGTCATCTAGGTCACCGTGAGTTTCCGGACGGAGGCCGCCACGCCGGCGGATCCACGCTCAGTTCGCCGGCAGACCGGCAGGGGCTCACGGACGGGATTCGGCCGGTTGGCGGACACGGAGCACGACCATCCGCGGCACAAGCAGCCAACGACGACAGGGCCGGGCGGTTGGGCATCACAGGAGGTGGGCCATCTCGGCCACCGGCCACCGGCACGCTTGCCGGCGCTTGGCGGCTATCGGGCCTGAAGGGGCCGGCGGTAGAACCGCGCCGGCACTGCGCTCTCCCGCGAATGATAGAGGAACAGCGAACTGTCTGCCCGCCCCACGGGGGGGACACAGGCACGAGTGCCCGAGCCGACCGCCGGCGTAGTGAGTTCGCGGGTTGGCGCCGGTTCTCTCACGGCGATTCCGCGTGTTCCCCGGCCGCGGGCGGTTCCGAGAGGGTGATCTCCCGGGCTTCGTCGAGGGAGACCGCCTCGAACCGCACCGCGGTCCCGGGGAGGGCCTGGGCGAGGCGGGCCAGGTCCGGGGCGGCGACGCAGCCGATCTTCGGGTAGCCGCCGGTGGTGCCCTGGTCGGCGCCCATCACGATGGGGAGGCCGCTCGGGGGGACCTGGATCGCGCCGGGCGGGTTGGCGTCGGAGACGATCTCCTTCCGGCCCTCCCGGTGGGTGAGCAGCGGGCCGGCGAGCCGGACCCCCATGCGGTCGGAGTCGTTCGAGACCGTCCATTCCCGGTCGCCGAGGGAAGCGAGGCACTCGTCGGTGAAGCAGTCGTCCTGCGGGCCGAGGCTGACCCGCAGGGTCATCCGGTCGGCGGCCGGCCGGCGGGCGTTCGGCTCGTAGCGGTTCTCCCGGGCGCCCTCCGGCGGCGGGCCGGCGAAGAGGCGGTCGCCGGCGCGGAGGGCGCGGCCCTCGACGCCCCCGAAGGCCGAGGTCAGGTAGGTGGCGGCGGAGCCGAGCACCCGGGGGACGGCGATCCCGCCGGCGACGGCCAGGTAGGCCCGCATTCCGGCGGGCGGGCCGGCGAAGCGGAGCCGGCTCCCCTCCGGGGCCAGGAACGAAGCGCCGACGGGCGCCCGCCAGCGGACGCCGCCTCCGGTCTCGAGCAGCGCGCCCAGGTCGGCGCCGCCGAGCGCCGCCAGCGTGTCGCGGACGAAGCGGAGTTCGGGGCCGAGGAGGGTGCATTCGAGCCCCGGGGCGTCGTCCGGGTTCCCCGCCGCCCGGTTGGCGAAGAGGAGCGACCGGGAGTCCGCGGCCCCCGCCCGGGGGACTCCGTGGCGGAGGTGGCCGCGGCGCCCGAGATCCTGCACGGTGGTCTGGAGCCCCGGTTTCACCACTTCGGCGAACGGCCGGGCCCCCTCCGGACGGGGCGCCCGCGCCGGGGACGCGCCGCCGCCCGGCGCCTCCGGGAGTTGAGCGACCGGGAGGAAGCGGACGCGGTCGCCGGGGAGCAGGGCGCTCGGCGGGCTCTTCTCGACATCGAACAGGATCGCCGGGTCGGTGCGCCCGATGAGGTGCCAGCCGCCGGGCGTCACCCAGGGATAGATGCCGGTCTGGGCGCGGGCGAGCGCCACGGACCCCGCCGGGACGCGGATCCGCGGCGTCGAGCGGCGGGGAAGGTCGAGGCGCGGGTCGGTCATTCCCAGGTAGGGGAAACCGGGGGTGAAGCCGAGGACGAACACCCGGTAGTCGCGCCCGGCGTGGATCCCGACCAGTTCCTTCCGGGAGACGCCGGCCAGCCGCGCGACTTCCGGGAGGTCCTCCCCGTCATAGACGCAGGGAATCTCCATCCGGCGGGGCGCCGGCGGCGGTTCCCGCCCGGCCCGCGCCGCGAGCGCCAGGGTCTCCCGGCGCAGTTCGGCGGGGTCGGCCGCCGGGTCGTGGACCACGAGCACCGAGCGGTAGGCGGGCACCGCTTCCCGGAACCCCTCCGGGGTCTCCCGGTGGAGGAGTTCGGCGAGGGCGGCGGCCCGGATGTTGGACTCCTCGGAGATGCCGCCGCCGACTTCGATCGAGAACGCGGACTCCCCGGCGTCGAGGAGGCGCGGGTACTCGGCGGCGGGCGGCGGCAACGGCGGGCCGGGGGTTTCGGTCGGGGACCGGTTGAGCGGCGCGGCGGACGGTTCGACGGACCGTTTGACGGACGGGGCGGGGCTCGCCGGGCGGGCTCAGGCGAGCGGCCGGACCTCGACGCCGGCCTCTTCGAGCCGCCGCCGCACCAGCCGGGCGTTCCCCAGGGCCGCCGGGTTGTCCCCGTGGAGGCACAGGGTCTCCGCTTCCACGGCGACTTCCGAGCCGTCGTGGGCGGTCACCGAACCCGAGGCGATGGCGACCGCCTGCGCCGCCGCCCGCTCCGGGTCGTGGATCACCGAGCCCTCGATCCGCCGCGACTGCAGGGTGCCGTCCGGGTTGTACACGCGGTCGGCGAACGCCTCGCCGGCGAAGCGGAGCCCCGCCTCCCCGGCGGCCTCGCGCATCGCGGACGAAGTGGCCAGGCCGACGAAGACCAGGTTGCAGTCGGCGCGGGCCACCGCGCGGGTGAGCGCCCGGGCCAGGGCCGGATCACCCACGGCCTGGTTGTAGAGCGCGCCGTGCGGCTTCACATGGACGAGCGAGCCGCCCCGCGAGCGGACGAACGCCGAGAGCGCGCCGACCTGGTAGAGGACATCGGCCTCGACTTCCTCCGGCGGCGCCTGGATCGGCCGCCGCCCGAACCCGCGCAGGTCGTGGTGCCCGGGATGCGCGCCGACCGCCACCCCCCGCCCGAGCGCCCGCTCCACGGTGAGGTCCATGATGACCGGATCGCCGGCGTGGAACCCGCAGGCCACATTCGCCGAGGTGACGATCTCCAGGATCTCCTCGTCGCAGCCGAGCCGGTAGTTCCCGAAACTCTCTCCCAGGTCGCAGTTGAGGTCTATCCGCATGACCCCGATTCTACGCCCGACTTCAGGACTGTCACCCTCCCGCCGCATCCCTGCGTCGCCGGTCGGGCGGCGCCACCAGCTCCCACCGGCCGTCGGCGCGGCGGACGATGACGCCCTTGTTCTTGAGTTGAGTCTGCGCGTTTCGGACATCGTGTTTCCACCGAGCGCCGAAGCGGACGCCGCGGATGATCCGGAGCTCATCGTCGTTGCAGAGGTCAGGATGGATCCGCTGAACCAGCGGATACAGCTCGACCGTTCGCAGGCTTTCTCGTCGCAACAGGTGCAGAACGGTTTTCACGAACAAACCGGTGCGGGAGGTCGCCGAGTCTCCCCGCAGGGAGCGCAGTCGCAGGTCATACCGCCGTTGTAACTCGCCGCCCCGGGCCCCGCTCGCCGACGCGTCGTACTCGGAGGCGAGATCGGCCAGTTCCGCCAAGGCTTCCGGCGGCGTTTCCGTACCGAGCCCGGCGTACTCCCGTATGTCTGCATCGATCGTCGCAGCGACGGAAGCGTCGGCGATTCGGACACCGTATTCCTTGTTCCGAAGGAGCGACGCCGCGGTCAAGTTGCCCGATGTCACGATCGCCCTTTCGCCATCGGCGACATACACCTTGCCGTGCAGGTGTTCGACATGCCGCACCGTCAAGTTGGGAACGCCGCGGTGAGCCTCGGACAGAGCTCTCAGGTCCAGCGATCCCGAGGCGGCGGACTCGACTCGCAGGCAGCTGAGGAGATCGATGCGAATGGAACCGGGGAACTTCAACGCCTCCGCAAACGCGCTCCAGCCGTCTCCGGTCACATAAGGGGCGGCGATCAGGGCGGTCTTTCGAGCGGACCCGGCCAAGTCCCGAAGATCCGCCATCCACGGAGACCGCACGAGTTCGATCACCTGCGATTCACCGGGCCCCTCTCCTCACCGCGTGGCCGCGACAAAACGACGGGTCGTCCGGAAGCGGCGCGGGTCCGGGCAGGCTCAGAGGCCGCGCTCCGTATTCCGCCGGGAGGGCATCGCAGGTAGAATAGAACGCTATGGGAAAAGGCGACCGGCGCACGCGGCGGGGCAAGATCTTCCAGGGTACGACCGGGAAGCGCCGTCCGAAGCGCCCACCGAAGCGGTAGCGCTCGGCAGCGGTCGCCCTTCGCCCGGCGCTGCGGCGGGCGGCGCGGGGAGCCGCGGGTTCGAGGCGTCGGGTTCCGCCTTCGGCGCGGGACAGACGCCGTACCTGGCGGCCAAGTCCGTCGTGGACGCGCGGGCCGTGAACCGCGAAGTGCGGCGGGCGGCGGCCGCGGCGCTCCGCCGAATCGCCCGGGAGCGGGACCGGCGAGCGCCGCTCCGCGTACTGGAAGTGGGCGCGGGGGCCGGACACGCCCTGCCGCGGTGGCTGGCGCTCCTCGCGCCGTTCCCGTCGGTCGAGTTCACCGCTACCGACCCCTCCGACGCCCTGCTCCGCGCGCACCGGGAAGCCGTCGCGGCCTGGGCGGGGGAACACCGGTACTGCCTCGCCGACGGGGGCGCGGGAGCGCTGCGGATCGAGGCCGACGGGCGGAGCCTCGTCTTCCGGTTCGAGCGCGCCGCTGCCCCCGGCGGCCTCGACCGCTTCCCGTCCGGCGCCTTCGACCTGCTGGCGGCGCAGTCCGTGTGGGACCTCGCGCCGCCGGGGAGCGCACTCGCGGTCGGGCGGCGCCTTCTACGGCCCGGGGGCCTCTTCTACTCGGCGCTGACCTTCTGCGGCGAGACGAGTTTCGAGCCGCCGCTGCCGCTCGACGAAGTCGTCCTCGACCGCTACCACCGGAGCATGGAAGCGCGGGGCGGCGATCCCCGAGCGGGAACGAGACTCGCCGGCGATATGGAACGGGGCGCCGGCGCGGACTTCACCGTGCTGGCCTCCGGGAGATCCGACTGGCGCGTCCCGGCGGAGGGCGGCGAAACCTCGGACGCAGAACGGGTCTTCCTCTCCGCGGTGCTGGACTTCGTCGAGAGCGAAGTGGCCGGCAGTCCGGGGATCCCGGAAGCCGCCGACTGGTTGGCGGCCCGCCGCCGGGCGCTCGCCGCCGGGGAACTGCGCTACCGCGCCGTGAACCGGGACCTCGCCGCCACGCGGCGATAACGGAAGAAGAAGACCGCCGACGACGGCGGTCGCGGCTCAGGCTCCCGCCGACCGGGCCTCCGACGCGCCCCGCGCCGCGATGAGCCGATCCACCTCCGTCTTCAGCCGACCCAGGATCTCCCCGTAGGGAAACGCCCCCAGCGCCTCCGTCCCGCGCTTCAGGTTCACGAACTGCGGGCCGCACCACAGCCCGAGGTCGGCGTCGTCGGTCTCCCCGGGGCCGTTCACCCGGCAACCCATCACCGCGATGGTGATCGCGTGGTCTTCGGCGTAACGCGTGAGTTCCCGCACCTCCTCCGCCAACTCGATGAACTTCTCGTTCTCGACGCGGGAACAGGACGGGCACGAAATGATGTTCAACCGGTCCTTCGGGAACTCCGGCACCGAGCGGAACCGCCCGGACGCGATGTCGCGGAGGATTTCGTGCCCGACCGTGACTTCCTCCGGTTTCCGCGCGTTCGGCAGCGTGAGCGAGACGCGGACGGTGTCCCCGATCCCGCGGCTCAGCAACTGCTCGAAGGCGATGCGGGTCTTGATGATCCCCTCCGGCGGCATCCCGGCTTCCGTGACCCCGAGATGCAGCGGCACATCGGGCCGCTCCGCCGCGAACCTCCGATTCCCCTCGATCACCTGCGCCGGGTCGGAGTCCTTCAGCGAAACCACGAACCGATCGAAGCCGATCTTCTCCAGCATCTCGCAGTGCTCGGCGGCGGACGCGACCATCGCCCCCACCGGATCGCCCCGGAACAGGTCCCGGTGCGCCGGATCCATGGAGCCGCAGTTCACGCCGACGCGCAGCGCGCAGTCGTGCTCGCCGGCGGCGTCGGCGATGCGGCGCACCTTGTCGGGCACGGGCGTTTCCGTCTCGTGGTGCCAGAGGTGGCCCGGGTTGTAGCGGATCTTGTCCACCTGGGCCGCCACCTTCCCGGCGAGCCGGTAGTTCTCCTGGAGGTCCACCGCGAGGTTGGCCCCGGTGCGGCGGCGGATCTCCGCGAGCGCCTCGGCGTCCTTCGCGCTGTCCACCGCGATCCGCACGATGCCGGCGCCGGCTTCCCGGAGCGCCTCCGCCTGCCGGGCGGTGGCTTCGACATCGCGGGTGTGGGTGGCGCACATGCTCTGCACCACCACCGGGGCGCCGCCGCCCACGACCACATCGCCGACCGGCACCCGCCGGGTGGGGTTCCGCTCCGCCAGCACGCCGGAAATGCTACTCCGGCGGAGGTCTTACGATTCCCGGCCACCCCGGCCCGCCGCGCCCGGGCGCGGCGCCGCCCGAAGGAGACCGACCCCGATGCAGTTCGAACCTTTCGCCATGGAGCGGGACCTCTGCCGCTGGGAGAACACCGTCCGCTGGAACATCTCGGAGAGCGGGGTGCATCCGCTGACGCTCGAAGAACTGGCCGGAGGCGCCGATCTCGGCGGCGTCCGGCTCGGCTACCCGCAGTCCAACGGGACGATCCCGCTGCGGGAGCGGATCGCCGCGCTCTACCCCGGCGCCGACCCCGACCGGGTGCTCGCGACCCACGGAACCGCCGAAGCGAACTTCCTCGCGGCGCTCACCACCGTGGACCGGGGCGACGAAGCCGTGGTCATGGTCCCGAACTACATGCAGTTGATCGGCGCTCTCCGCTCCTTCGGCGCGCGGGTCCTCCCCTTCCCGCTCCGGGAGGAGGACGGCTGGCGCCCGGACCTCGACGCCCTCGACGCCGCGGTCACCGACCGCACCCGGCTGATCGCCGTCTGCAACCCGAACAACCCGTCCGGCGCGGTGCTGACCGAAGCGGAGATGGACCGCATCGCCGCCGCGGCGAACCGGACCGGCGCCTGGCTGCTCGCCGACGAGGTGTACCGCGGCGCCGAGTTGAGCGGCGTCGAGTGCCCCACTTTCTGGGGCAAGGCGGAGCGCCTGCTGCTGAACTCCGGGCTCTCGAAGGCGTTCGGGCTGCCCGGCCTCCGGGTCGGGTGGACGGTGACCACCCGCGAGAAGGCGGACGAACTCTGGGGGCACCGCGACTACAGCACCCTGGCGCTGAGCGCGCTGTCGGACCGCCTGGCGCAGATCGCCCTCGACCGGCGGCCGGAGATCCTGGAGCGGACGCGGGGGATCTGCCGGAAGCAACTCCCGCTGGTGGGCGAGTGGGTGGCCTCCCACCGCGACCACCCGGTGCGGCTCGAGTGGACGCCGCCGGAGGCCGGCGCCATCGCCGCGGTCCGCTACCGGCATCCGGTCTCGTCGGAGGCCCTGGCGGAGCGGCTCCGGCTGGAGAAGGACCTGCTGGTGGTCCCGGCGTCCCACTTCGAGATGGACGGCTTCCTCCGGATCGGCTACGGCGCCGAACCCGCGGTGGTGGAGAAGAGCCTCGGGCTGATCAGCGAGACGTTGGCGGAGGTGGCCTCGGAGTCGGCCGCCGCCGCCTGATCCGGGGCGGAGGGACGGCTGAACGGCGTCCGCCGCGCCGGGTTCAGGCCCGCTCGGCCGGTACCGGGCGCTCGGGCTCGCCGAGATAGATCTGGAGCGGGCGGGCGATCTTCTGTTCGCGGTCTTCCAGCATCTCCTGCCACTGGGCGAGCCACCCGGACATCCGCGGGGCGGCGAACAGCAGCGGGAACAGGCCCACCGGGAACCCCATCGCCTCGTAGATGATCCCGGAGTAGAAGTCCACATTCGGGTAGAGGCGGCGGCGGACGAAGTAGTCCTCTTCCAGCGCGATCCGCTCCAGTTCCAGCGCGATGTCGATGCGCGGGTTCTTCCCGGTGACCTCGAACACCTCGTAGGCGGTCTTCTTGATGATCCGGGCGCGCGGGTCGTAACTCTTGTAGACCCGGTGGCCGAACCCCATCAGCCGGCGCTCGCCGGCCCGCACCCCGTCGAGGAAGGCCGGCACCTCGGCCACCGACCCGATCTCGGTGAGCATCCGCAGCACCGCTTCGTTGGCGCCGCCGTGGAGCGGGCCGTAGAGCGCCGCCGCCGCGGCCGCCGCGGACGAGTAGGGGTCGGTGTGGGCGCTCCCGACGCCGCGCATGGCCGAAGTGGAGCAGTTCTGCTCGTGGTCGGCGTGCAGGATGAAGAGCACCTCCATCGCCCGTTCGAGCACCGGGTCCGGCCGGGAGTCGTCCCCGCCGCCGAAGACGGCGTTCAGGAAGTTCGCGGTGAAGCCGAGGTCCGGCCGGGGCGGCGGCAGCGGTTCGCCGCTCGCGTTCCGGTGGGCGAGCGCCACCAAGGTCGGCGCCTTGGCGATCAGCCGGCGGATCTCCACCGCCCGGCGCGCCGGGTCGGTGACCGCCTTCGCCTCCGGGTGGAGGGCGGAGAGCCCGGCGAGGAGGGCGATGAAGACCGCCATCGGGTGGGCGTCCGGCCCGAAGCCGCCGAGCATCCCCGGCAGCGGGTCGGGAACCGCCTGTTCGACGGCGATGTCCTGCCGCCAGCCGGCGAGTTCGGCGGCGGTGGGGAGTTCCCCGTGGAGCAGCAGCCACGCGACTTCGAGATAGGTGGCCCGCTCCGCCAGTTCCTCGATGGGGTACCCCCGGTAGCGGAGGATCCCGCGGTCGCCGTCTATGTAGGTGATCCGGCTGACACAGGCGGCGGTGTTCTTGAACGCCGGGTCGTAGGCGACGAGGCCGGGGTCGCCGTCGCCGAGGGAGACCTGCTTGAGGTCGGCGGCGCGGATCGCGCCGCGCTCGATCCCGATCCGGTAGTCGGCGCCGCTCCGGCCGTCGGTGACGCTCAGGCTCCCGTCCGCCGGGAACGGGAGATCACTCGGTTCGGGCAAGCGGATAATTCTACCCGTCCGGGGCTCGCGGGCCCGGCCCGCTGACCGCCCCGGGGACATCGAGAAGCGACGGGAGCGACCGGCATGTCGAGGGCGGGAGCGGCTTCGGCCCGGCGGTCGTGCGAGGTGGCCGTCGTCGGGGGCGGCGTCATCGGCGCGTCCATCGCGGCCCACCTGGGGGAACGGATGGGAGCCGGTAGCGGGGGCGCCGGCGGCCGCGCCGCCGTGGTGGTGTTCGAGCGGGAGGACGCGCTCGGAACCGGCTCCACCGCGAAGGCCGCCGGCGGGATCCGGCTCCAGTTCACCACCGCCGCCAATGTGGCCTTCTCCCGCTACAGCATCGAGGAACTCCGGCGGTTCGAGGAGCGCACCGGGGTGGATCCGGAATTCCACCAGGACGGCTACCTGTTCCTGCTGGACCGGGAAGCGGACCTGGCGCGGTTCGCCGAGACCGCGCGGGAGCAGCGCCGGCTGGGAGCGCCGGTGGAGGTCATCACGCCGGAGGAGGCCGGGTGGATCCACCCCGGCATCCGCGTGGACGACCTGGTCGGCGCGACCTTCTGCGCCGAGGACGGCGTGGCGACTCCGGCGGCGCTCGTGGCCGGCTACGCGGCCCTGGCGCGGCGCAGCGGCGTGGAACTCCGCCGGGGGGCGGAAGTCACCGAGGCGGCGCCCCGCCCCGGCGGCGGGTTCTCGTTCACCGCCGGCGGGGAGCGGTGGGAGGCCGATTGGTTGGTGGATGCCGCCGGCCCGTGGGCGGCGGAGGTGGGGCGGCTGCTGGGCGTGGACATCCCGGTGTCGCCGGTCCGCCGCCAGTTCTTCGTTACCGCGCCGCTGTCTTGGCTCCCGCCCCGGACGCCCCTCACCATCGATTGGGGAACCGGGGTGTACATGCACCGGCACAGCGGCGGAATGCTCGTCGGGAACTCCGACCCCGACGAGCCGCCGGGGTTCTCCCAGACCCCGGACCTGGCCTACCTGGGCCAAGTCTTCTTCGACGCCGCCGCCCGCCTCCCGGCCCTGGCCGACGCGGAGTTGCGAACCACCGCCGCCGGCCTCTACGAAGTCTCCCCGGACCACAACGCCATCCTCGGCGAGGTACCCGGCGTCCCCGGGTTCCTGGTCGCCGGCGGCTTCTCCGGCCACGGGATGCAGCACGCCCCGGCAGTGGGCCGCGCCATCTCCGAAGTCATCCTCGACGGCGCGTCCCGCGCGCTGGACATCGAACCGTTCTCCATCACCCGCTTCTCCAAGGGCGGCGCCCCGAGGGGCGAGGACCGGGTGATCTGAGGAACCCGGCAGGCGCCAGGGCGCTTGCCGGCAGCGAGAGGTGTTGACACGAATCAAGTGTCTGGTCTAAACTTATTCCTCCTGTCACCATGACCACCACGGACTTCCCGAACCCGTTCCGTCCCGGAGCCGGTCATCCGCCGCCGTATCTCGCCGGACGGACAGAGGAACGCGAGGAGTTCGGGCGCCTGCTCGGACAGTCGCCGATTCTCGAAAACCCGATCTTCACCGGGCTCCGCGGCGTCGGCAAGACCGTGTTGCTCGAATCCCTGAGGCCGGAAGCACTGCGGAGCGGATGGCTGTGGGCCGGAAACGACCTCTCGGAAGCCGCCAGCCTGAGCGAAGACCACCTTGCGACCCGTCTCGCCGCCGACCTGGCGCTCATCACTTCCGGACTCGCGCTGCCGACCGCGACGAAGCGCCGAGCCGGGTTCGCCTCCGGCGGGCCCGACGACGCCCCCCTGACCTTCGAGGCTCTGCTCGGAATCTATCGGGACACGCCCGGCCTCCCGGTTGACAAGTTCAAGCAGATCCTCATGGCCTCATGGCAGGCCGTGAGTGCGGCGCGCTCTGAAGTCCGGGGCATCGTCGTCGCCTACGACGAGGCGCAGAACCTGGCCAACCGGCCGGACCGGGACCAGTTCCCGCTCTCGCTGCTCATTGACGCCTTCCAGTCTCTGCAGCGACAGGGACTGCCCCTGCTGCTGGCCCTGGCCGGACTCCCGACGCTCTATCCGGCCTTGGTGCAGGCGCGCACTTCGTCGGAGCGGATGTTCCGTGTCCTCTTCCTCAAACGCCTGAGCGATCGGGAGAGCGAGGATGCCATCCGCAAACCGATCGAGGACTTCGACTGCCCGGTTCGTCTGTCGCGCCGAACCGTCGCCGGAGTCGTCGAGATGTCCGGCGGCTACCCCTACTTCATCCAGTTCATTTGCCGGGAAGTGTTCGACGCGTTCCTCCAGCGGCAGCGCAAGGGCAAGCCCCCCGCCGTACCGGCGCGGGAGATCGAACAGAAGTTGGACGACGACTTCTTCTCCGGACGCTGGTCGAAGACCACCGACCGACAGCGTGCCCTCCTGTGGGTGATCGCACATCTGGAGACAGATGGTGGGGAGTTCACCGTCCAAGCGGCGGTCGAGAAGGCCAAGACCCTGCTCGATCGACCGTTCAGCTCCAGCCACATCAACCAGATGCTCTCCAGTTTGGCCAACCAGGGTCTGGTCTTCAAGAACCGGCACGGGCGGTACTCCTTCGCCGTCCCGCTGCTCGACCGGTTCATCCGCCGCCAGGCCCCGCCCGAGACCGGGGGCTGACCTCTGCGAGCCAGCCTCTCGATCGAGGAGCGCCGGTAGTGCTTCGCCAAGTCCGACTGTCCAACTTCAAGTGTTTCGCGCGTCTTCACCTGGAGTTGGCGCCGCTCACGCTTCTTTGCGGCGGCAACGGCGCGGGAAAGAGCAGCGTGCTGCAGGCCCTGCTCGCGCTTCGGCGGTCTCGCGCAGCCGGCGCCCTCGACCGCGGCAACCCGGTCCCCGCCGACGAACTCACCGGTCTCGGAACCGGTCGGAGGGTCCTCCACGAGTTCGCCGAAGACGACGCCATCGAATTCGGACTGGTGGACGACCGGGCCGCCGAACCCCTGCGGATCACCTTCGACTACGACCGCGAGACCGACGAGTTGCGAGTGCGTGGCGCCGGCGCCTTGGCTCTCGGCCCGTGGGAAGCGCTGCCGCCCTTCGCGGCCCTGCATCATTTGGCCGCCGAACGGATCGGGCCCGGGAAGATTCGGGACCCGCCCGACACCGGCGCGCGCCGGAGCGACGAGTCCGCCTCGAACTTCCCGACTGCGCACCGAAACGATTCCCTCACCGCCGCCGACCCGCGGCGCGACGAAGCGGACACCGATCGATACGGCGATGTCCTCGACTACTGGTTGCGGCAGATCATGCCGATAGCCTCGCGGCGGACCGGGCGCATCCGAGCGGCGGAGGCGCCGACCGGCGGCGCGCGCCGATATCGAGCCGCCGATGCGGGCTTCGGACTGTCCTATGTCGCGCCCACCGTCGCAGCCCTTCTCGCGCCCCCGGGAACCCTGTGCCTCATCGAGAACCCCGAAGCGCATCTCCACCCGAGCGCGCAGACCAAGATCGCGGAACTCGCCGCGCGCGCCGCAGCAGCCGGTCTGCAGGTCGTCCTGGAGACACACGGCAACCATGTTCTCGACGGCGTACGAATCGCGGTCTTGGACAGACTCCTCGAGCCCGGGGACACGCGGTTCCATCACTTCGAGCAGGAGAACGGCCAGTCCGTCGTGCGGACGCCACAGATCGATTCCCGCGGTCGTCTGTCCTCCTGGCCGGAAGGGTTCTTCGACCAACACCTCCTCAACTTGACACGACTGCTGGCGCCGAAGGCCTGAGCCGCGAAGCCGCGCCCGCCGCGTGCGTGGCGCCCGGCCGGGCGGACGCGGCCGGCGAGCCGACAACGGCCGCCACCGGCGTTGAGCGCCCGTCGGGCCGGCGGCCCCCGCGAAATCCCGGCGACCGACAGTCCGGGCCTGACCGGGCCGGGAGGCCGGCCGCGCCGGGTGGTAATCTCCCCCGTCCGGCGGCGAGTTGCGATGACGGGGAAGCGGACGAAGTTCTATCTCGGCGGGGGGCTCTTCGCGCTCTCCGTGGCCGCCCTCCTGCTCACCGGGTTCGAGGAGGGGAAGGCCTACTACCGGACGGTCGGCGAACTGCGGGCCATGGGGCCGGCGGCCGAGGGGCGGCCGGTGCGGGTGGCCGGGGATGTGGTGCCGGGGAGCATCGAGCCGCGCGGCGAGGGCCGGGTGGCGTTCACCATCGAGTACGACGGGGAGCGCCTGCCGGTGCTCTACACCGGGCGGGAGCCGCTTCCGGACACGCTGGTGGACCGGGCGCAGGCGGTGGCCACCGGGACCCTGCTCGCCGACGGTTCCTTCGAAGCCCGGCAGGTGCAGGCCAAGTGCGCCTCCAAGTACGACCCCGCCTACGAGACGGACGGGGCCGGGCCGGCCGAAGCGGAGAGCGCGGAACCACCCGGCGGCTCGCCGGAGCCCGACAACGCCGAGCCCGGCCCCGGCAACGAGCGCCGTTCCACCGACGGCGCCTGAGGCACATCGCCCCGGAGCGGCGCCGCGCACGGCCATCGGTCGTCCCGCGCATGACCCGCCCGCAACCGAACACCCACATTGGTCGGCGACCGCCGCGCCACTTGGCGCACTGGATCACCTGAGATGACTGACGCGAGCGCGACCATGGAGGAAATCCCCGGAACCCCGTATTCGTTCCACTCGTCCCGGATCGACGACTTCCAGACCCTCGCCCGTCGGGTCCAGACGATGCGAGCCGGCGGGCCGCTGACACCGGAGGTTATGCGTCGCGTAACGAAGTTCTTCCGGATCAAGAACATCTACCACTCGAACGCCATCGAGGGAAACCAGCTCGACCTCGGGGAGACGAGGCAGGTCGTCGAACAGGGGCTGACACTCACCGGAAAACCTCTGAAGGATCAGGCCGAAGCGCGCAATTTGTCCTCCGCGATCGACTTTCTGGAAGAACTGGTGGAGGACACGACGATCCCGATCAGCGGGCGTGATCTACGCCAGATACACGAACTCGTCCTTCGCGGTATCGCCGATCATGCCGGTGCGTACCGAACCATCGAAGTGGCGATCGCAGGATCCCAACATGACCCGCCAGGACCGGAGAAAGTCCAGCCAGAGATGGATCACTTCTGCGACTGGCTGAAGGGCGTCAGCGTTCCGGCCGAAGAAGAGTTGGCGTCCGCTAGGGGTCTGCTCGTTGCCGCCGCGGCGCACACATGGCTCGTCACTGTCCATCCCTTCGTGGACGGCAACGGCCGCGTCGCGCGCTTGCTGGCCAACCTCCTCCTCATGCGCTATCGATACCCCATAGCGATCGTCTCGCGCGAAGATCGGTACCGCTATTACGACGCTCTGGAGGAGTCCCAGGGGTCCGATCTGACTCCTTTCCTCGTCCTGTTCCACGAATGCGTGTCTGAGAGCCTCGAAGAGTACGAACGCGCCGCCGAGGAACAACGCAGGCAGTCGGGATGGGCGCAAAAACAGCAGATGCGGTTCGCGGAGCCGGAGCGAATTCGCACCGAAAACGAGTACGAAGTCTGGAAGAACGCGATGGAGTTGTTCCGTAGTTTTCTTCGTCAGGTCGCCGAGGAGATCTCCAGTGAGTTCGGGCGGATCTGGGTCAAGGACTTCGGTCTCGCGGAGTTCGAGAAGTACGCCATCATGCGAAGCGGCGCCGCCGCGAAAAGGACTTGGTTCTGTCGGCTGGATTTCAGGCGGGGCGACCGCACGGCGCGTTATCTCTTCTTCTTCGGCTCGGCCACTAACAGAGCGAAGAGGAGCGGTTGCCGGGTCACTCTGCATGTGGCGCGCGAAGACCCTCCGGGTTCGTACTACTATGAGCGTCTCGATCGCCTAACGGCCCCGAATGTCCCCGACCTCCACGAGATCGGCTACGACATGAAGAAGGAGCAGTTCGTGTTCTTTCGACAACGCGGTCTGAAGCGAGATCGCATCGAACCTCTCGGGCGGAGTTTCTTCGAGGAAGTGTTGAAGAAACACTTCAGCAGTTGACACCGCGCATCTACCGACCTCCCGAAACAGAAGTGAGCAAGCAGTGATGCCGTGCGTTCGCGCGACGGAGCGGTTCGGCGTCGGTTTCGCAGGCGGCCGGTGATGTCGGGCAACCTCCGAGAACGCCTGGCGACATCTGAGTAGATTCGTGCACCACCTCGGCAACTTCTCGCTCATGGCGGTGGTGGTGCTGTGCGCCTACGCCGCCGTCGCCGCGCTCCTCGCGATCCGGAAGGGATCGACCGCGCTCGCCGACAGCGCGCGGCGGGGACTGGTGGCGGCCGCCGGGTTCTCGGCGCTTTCGGTGGCCTCGCTGCTCGCGCTGTTCCTCGCCGACGACTTCCGCTTCCGTTATGTGGCCAGTTACTCGGCGGCGGAACTCCCCTACTACTACAAGGTCTCCGCGCTCTGGGCCGGGAACGACGGGTCGCTGCTGTTCTGGACCTTCCTGATGCTGGTGTTCGCGGCGGCGTGCGTGATTTCGCGCCGGCGCGACCGGCTGATACCGCAAGTGGTGTTCACCCTCGCCGGCGTCACCCTGTTCTTCGCCTACATGAACTACTGGGTATGCAACCCGTTCGAGCAGTTGGCGGAGATCACCGCGGCGGGGCCGGTTCCGTTCGCGCCGCCGAACGGGAACGGGCTCAACCCGCTGCTGCAGCACCCGATCATGGCGATCCACCCGCCGATCCTCTATACGGGTTATGTGGGTTTCGTCGTGCCCTTCGCCTTCTGCATCGCCGCGCTCTGGACGCGCCGGCTGGACGCCTCGTGGATCGCGAGCACGCGCCGCTGGACGCTGGTCGCCTGGTTCTTCCTCGGGAGCGGCATCCTGCTCGGCGGCCGCTGGGCCTATGTGGAACTGGGCTGGGGCGGCTACTGGGGCTGGGATCCGGTGGAGAACGCCGCGCTCATGCCCTGGCTCACCGGCACCGCCTTCCTCCATTCCGTGATGATCCAGGAGCGGAAGGGGATGCTGAAGGTCTGGAACGCCGGCCTCCTGATGGCGACCTACCTGCTCTGCGTCTTCGGGACCTTCCTCACGCGGAGCGGCATCGTTTCGTCGGTGCATGCGTTCGCCTCGTCCGAGTTCGCCTGGCGGTTCCTGGTGTTCCTCGTCGTCGCCGCCGCGCTCTCGGCGGCGCTGCTGCTCTCCCGGCTGAAGGACCTGAAGACCGAGAACGAACTGCAGGCGGTGGTTTCGCGCGAGTCGGGATTCCTGTTCAACAACCTCCTGCTGCTCGCCGCCTGTTTCTCCGTCCTCTGGGGCACGCTGTTCCCGGTCCTCTCCGAGGCGGTGCAGGGCGAACAGATCACGGTGGGCGCCCCGTTCTTCAACCGGGTGAATGTGCCGCTCGGGCTCGCGCTCCTGCTCATGACCGGCGTGGGGCCGCTGCTCGCCTGGCGCCGCTCCTCGGCGGACAGCCTGCGGCGGAACTTCATGGTTCCCGGCGCCGCCGGCCTCGCCGCCGCCGCCGCCCTGCCCCTGCTCGGGATGCGCCACCCGTACGCGGTCGTCTGTTTCGCCTTCGCGGCATTCGTGACCGTCACCATCGGGCTGGAGTTCCACCGCGGCGTCCGCGCCCGCCGCGCGCACCGGGGCGGGAGTTACTTCGGGGCGCTGAACGACCTGGTGCTCCGCAACACGCGCCGATACGGGGGATACATCGTCCACTTCGGCATCGTCCTCCTCTTCGTCGGTTTCGCCGGCAACGCCTTCAACACCGAAGTGATCGCCGACCTGGAACCGGGCGGGAGCACCCGCATCGGGCCCTACGAAGCCACGCTCCAGGAACTCCCCGGCGGCTCGACCCCGGTGTACGACTGGCTGGGCGCCCGGCTGCTGCTGACGAAGCACGACGAGCCGGTCGGCCTGTTCCAGCCCCGCCGCCAGTTGGACCGGGCCACCGGACAGGCCACCTCGGAGGTCCGCCGCCACGCCACCTTCCTCGAAGACATCTACCTGGTCTTCTCCGGGGTGACCGACGACCGCCGCGCCACCATCCACATCTACCGGAACCCGCTGGTGCGCTGGGTCTGGATCGGCGGCCTGGTCATGTTCCTCGGTACCATCCTGACACTCCTGCCCGGACGGCGCGCCGCCCCTTCGCCGGTCCGCTCCGCCGCCGCGGTCCGGGCGCAGTCCCCCGCCGGCGAACTCCCGTCAGCGAAGCCCGCCTGAACCCGCCGATGCGTTCCGCCCCGCCGTCCGCGCCCGCCCCCGCCCGGGCGCGCCGCATCCTCGTCGGCCTCGCCGCCGTCTGGGCCGGAAGCGCGGCCGGCGCGATGGGGCAGGAGCGCTACAACAGCGAGGCCTACCGCCAGGTCACCGGGGCGCTGACCTGCCAGTGCGGCGGCTGCAACGCGATCGTCTCCGAATGCGCCATGGATCGCTGCCCCAGTTCCAACCCGATCCGGGAAGAGACCGCCGAGCGGCTGCAGGCCGGAGAGACGCCGGAAGCGGTCATCGCCCGATTCCGCGACCGGTACGGCCTCTCGGTGCTCGCCGCCCCGCCGGCCGCCGGCTTCCACCTCACGGCGTGGATGCTCCCCGGCGTCGTCCTGCTCCTCGGCGGCGCGGCGGCAGCGCTCGTGATCCGGCGTTGGCGGCAGGAGACGCCCGCCCCGGCCACGCCGGCGGAGGGCCCCTCGGCGAACGCCGCCGGCGCGGCCCGGCCCGAAGTCCTCGCCCGGATCGAACGCGACATCGCCGACCTTCGCTGAGCGACCGCGGAGCCGCCGCCGCCCGAGCGTGACCCTGGTCTTCCTCGCGGCGCTCGCCGCGATCGCCACCGGTTTCGTGCTGCAGCCGGTCTTCGCCGCCCCCGCGAGCGCGCCGGCCCCCGAGTGCCCGGCGGACCGAAAAGCCCTGCGGCTCGCCGAGCGGCGCCGGCAGTTGTTGCTCGCCATCGCCGAACTGGACTTCGAGCGCGACGCCGGCAAGGTCGGCGAGGAAGAGCACCGCGCCGCCCGCGCCGCGCTCCTGGAAGAGGCGGCGGCGGTCAGCGAAGCGCTCGACGCGCGGGCCGAGCCGAAGGGCGGCAGGCGGCGCGGGGGCCGGAAGCGTCCGCCGGCGACCGCGGCCCCGGCCGCCGGCGCCGCGGGGTCCCCGGAATGAGGTCCGCCGGAAGGCGCCGGAGCGCGGTCGCCGCGATGGCCGCGGCCGTTCTCGCCGCCGTCACCGGCGCCCCGTCCCCGGCGCCCGCCGGGCCGGTCCGCGTCACGCTGGTGAACGGCACCACCGGCGAACCGGGCCGGGCGGACCTGCTCACGCTCTACCGCCTCGGCCGGGGCATGGAGCCGGTGGCGTCCGTCGAGGACGCCGAGGCCTCGGCGGTGCTGGAGGCCCCCGCGGAAGCCGCGCCGGGCGGCCTCCCGCGCCCCTACCTCCTGCAGGCCACTTACGCCGGAGTGAACTACAACCAACCGGTGCGCCTCGACGCCGACGGCGGCGCCGAGGCGACGCTCACGGTGTACGACCCCTTCGACCGCTGGGAGGACGGGGGGATCGCCCTCACCACCTGGCGGGCGCTCTACCGCCGGCAGCCGAGCGCCGCCGGCGCCGCCGCGGACACCCTCCGCGCCGACCACATCTTCGTGATCGAGAACCGGACGGCGCCGCCCCGCACTTTCGCGAGCGACCGCGAGACGCTGCGCTTCCGGCTGCCCGGCGAGGACGCGCTGCTCGGCGTCCCCTCGGTGAGCGCCACCGGCGCCACCGGAATGCCGGTGCCGCAGAGCCCCTTTCCGGTGGAGAGCGGCGCGGGGGCCGGCAACGACTACGCGGTCCGCACCGCCTTCAAGCCGGGCGAAACCGAAATCGTCCTGTCCTATGAAGTGGAGTACCCCGGCGAGCGGCACGAGGCGTCCCTGGTCGCGCCGCGGGACTCCCCGGAGGTGATGCTGCTGGCCGCCCCGGCGGACATGACGCTGGCCCTCCCCGACGACGCCTCGGGGCCGGCCGCCGCCGGGTGGGAATTCCCGGGGCCGGACCCGGACGCCGGACTCAATGTGGCCCGCAAGATCGGAGTCCGGGCCGGCGAACCGGTGCGGATGGTCTTCGCCGGCGGCTCGCCCGCAGCGGCGGACGCGGGCCCCGCGGCCTTCTCCGCGCCTCCGGCCCGACCGGCGGCGGGCGGCGGCGCGCTGCCGCCGGTGGAGGCGCCGGGAGCCCCCGGAGACTCGGCCTCCCCGGTCGGGACGATCGGCGTCCTCCCGGACCCGACCCGCGCCGGCAAATGGGCGCTCGCGCTGCTGATGGCCGCGGCGCTCGGCTTCGGCCTGCTCCACCGCGCCTTCGGCGGCCCGAGCGACCCCTCCGGGGGCGGCGGCAAGAACCCCGTCGCAGGCGGCGGCAAGGACCCCGCCGCGCGCGGCGGCGCCGCCCGGTAACGCCCCCCGTGGCGGCGGAGGTCTTCCGGGCGGAAGGCCTCACCCGGAAGTACCGGGAGTCCCCGGTGGTGTCCGGAGTGGCCCTGCGGATCGGCCAAGGCGAGGGCGTCTGCCTGCTCGGCGGCAACGGCGCCGGGAAGACCACCCTGATCGGCATGGCCGCCTCGCTGATCCGCCCTTCCGCCGGCGCCCTCTTCTACGACGGGATCCCCGCCGCCGAGGCGCTCCCCGCCGCGCGCGGCCGGATCGGCTACGCCTCGCACCGGTCGCTCCTCTACCCGGAGTTGACCGTTCGGCAGAACCTCGCCCTCCACCGCCGCCTCCACGGGAGCGCCGCCGACCTCGACGAACTCCTGGCGGCCTGGCGCCTCACCCTCTGGGCGGACACCCCCGCGAGCCGACTCTCCCGGGGGACCGCGCAGCGGGCGACCCTCGCGCGGGCGCTGCTCCACGAACCGGCCCTCCTGCTGCTCGACGAGCCCTTCGCCGCGCTGGACGGCCCTTCGCGCGACCGCCTGGCGGCTCACCTCCGGCGGACGCGGGCCCGGGGCGCCGCGCTGCTGCTCGCGACCCACGACCTCGACCGGGGGCTCCCGCTGACCGAGCGGACGGTGGTGCTCCACCGGGGAAAGAAGGTCCTGGACGAACCGAACGCCGACCGCGCCGCCATCGAACGCGCCTACACCGCCGCGGACCCCGCCCGCTGACCCGCCCGTCCCGCATGGGAGCCGTCCGAGCCGCGCTGGCCATCGCCGGCAAGGACCTCCTCGGCGAGGCGAGGTCGCGGGAGCGGGTCCCGGCGATGCTGCTGTTCGCCGCGCTCATCCTGCTGGTGATGCACTTCGCCGCCGGGCTCGACGGAGCGGGCGCCGAACGGCTCGCGCCCGGCGTGCTCCAGACCGCCTTCCTCCTCGCCGGGACGCTCGGCCTCTACCGCAGTTTCGCCCCGGAAACGGAAGCCATGGCCCTCCACGGCCTGATGCTGGCCCCGGTGGACCGGGCCGCCATCTACTTCGGCAAGTTGCTCTCCGGCGCGGCGCTGCTGTTCTTCGTGCAGGTCCCGGTGGCCCTGCTCTACGAACTGCTGTTCGCCGTGAACCTTTCCGGCGGAAGCGCCGTAAGGGGCTCTCTCGCCATCGGTCTGGTCCTCCTGTGCGGCTCCCTCGGTTTCACCGCGCTCGGGGTCACGGTCGCCGCCATCTGCGCCTCCACCTCCGCCCGCGAGGTGCTGCTGCCGCTGCTGCTGTTCCCCCTCGCCGCCCCGCTGCTGATCGCCGGCGTCTCCGGTCTGGCGTCGGCGATGGCCGGCGAACCGGTGTGGGAAGCGGCGCGCTTCCTGTTGCTGGCCTCGACGGCGTTCGTCTCGGTCTCCTGGATCGTCTTCGAGTTCGTCCTCGAACCGTGACCGGCCGGCGCGCGCTGCTCGCGGCCCTCGCCGCCGGCGCCTGGAGCATCGCTTCGCCGGCGACGACGCAGCCCGCCCCCGAAGCCGACGCGGCGCCGGAAGAGCGCCGAGAGAAATCCGTACGGGCGCCGCTCGTCGAATCCCTCCCGAATCCGGACGGACGGCTCGACGAGCCGGTCTGGGAGACCGCCGCGCGGATCCGCGGCTTCACCCAGTCGGAGCCGGCCTACGGCGAACCGGCGACGCTGCCCACCGAGGTGCTCATCGCCTATACGCCGGAAGGGGTGATGGTCGGCGCCCGGCTCGACGATCCGGCGCCGGACGCGGTGGTGGCGAGGGAATACCGACGAGACGCGAACCTGGACTCCGACGACAACTTCATGGTCGTCTTCGACACCTACCACGACCACCGGAGCGCGTTCTTCTTCACCACCAACGCCGTCGGGACCCGCCAGGACGGCCTGGTGCAGGGGGAAGGCGCCTATGTGAACACCGAATGGGACGGCGTATGGACCGTGGCGTCCCGGCGCACCGACCGGGGCTGGGTCACCGAGATGGTGATTCCCTTCGAGACGCTCCGCTTCCCGGCGGGCGCTTCCGAGTTCGGCGTGAACTTCGGCCGGCGGGTGGCCCGCACCCGGGAAGAGAGTTACTGGGCGCCCATAGACCCGGGCTGGGGTTTCAACGCCCAGTGGCGGGTTTCCGCGTACGGCGGGCTCACCGGAATGGAGCGCGCCGAACCGGGAGGGCGCGTCAAACTCAAGCCGTTCGGCGTCCTCGGCGTCTCGGACGGCGAGGCAACCGAGCGCGAGGTCGTACCCGACCTCGGGCTCGACGCCAAGATCGCCCTGAGTTCCAACCTGAACCTGGACCTGACGCTGAACACCGACTTCGCCCAGGTGGAAGCCGACGAGCAGCAGGTCAACCTGACCCGCTTCGAGTTGTTCTTCCCGGAGAAACGCGAGTTCTTCCTCGAGAACGCCGGGCTGTTCGAAGTGGGGGAGCGGACGCGCCCGTTCGATCCCCGCGAGACGGCCCTGTTCTTCAGCCGCCGCATCGGGTTGTCCTCCGACGGGGACATCCTGCCGATCCTGGGCGGCGCGCGGGTCACCGGGAAAGTGGGGGCGACGGATGTGGGCGCCTTCCACATCCGCCAGGAAGCGCTCGACGGCGAACAGCCGGCGGTCGGGTATACCGCGGCGCGCCTGCGCCGCGATGTGCTGGCCCGGAGTTCCGTCGGCGTGCTCGCCCTCGACCGCACCGAGATCGGCGGCGAGTCGCACCGGGTCGCCGCGGCCGACTTCTCCTGGGCGCCGCACCGCGCGACCACGATCAGCGGGTTCGGGGCGCGGAGTTGGACTCCCGGCGCCGAGGGCCGGGAATCGGTCTGGGGCCTCCACGGGGAAACCACCACCGACCTCTGGAACCTCACCGCCGCCTACACCGACATCGGCGAGGGCTTCGAGTCGAAGATGGGATTCGTGCCGCGCACCGGCGTCCGCAAGGTGCGGGTGGGCGGCCTGTGGAAACCGCGCCCCGGCCGGTTCGGCATCCGGCAGGTCTTCTTCGGCCCGGATTACCTCCGGTTCACGAGACCGGACGGCTCGGTCCAATCGGAGACCCTCGGCGTCGGCCCGTTCTTCCTGTTCAACGACGGCAGCAACCTGTTCTTCAGCGTGGAGCGCTCGGTGGAGGGGCTCGCGGAATCGTTCGAGTTGCGCGATGGCGTGGAGATCGCCGCCGGCGAATACCGCGCCGGCGCCGTGCTGTACATGTTGGACACCTCCGAGAGCCGCCGCGTCTCGTTCAACCTGTTCGGCATGAACCGGGGATTCTTCGGGGGCCGGCTGAATGTGTATTCCCCGGGAGTGGCGTTCCGCCCCCACCCCCGGATCCGGCTGCAGGTGAACTACTCGCGGAGCGAGGTGCGGTTGCCGCAGGAGAACGGGGACTTCGACACGAACCTGGTCGTCCTCCGCGGGTTGATCGCGCTCTCGCCGGACGCCTTCGTCCGCGGCCTGCTGCAGTGGAACGACGACGACGGCAACTTCTCCGGAAATGTGCAGTTGCGATGGACCTACGCCCCGGGAAGCGACTTCTTCCTGGTGTACAACGAGCGCCGCCCTTTCGGCTCGCGCGCCTCGGACCCGTCGCGGCGGGAAGTGCTGGCCAAGGCCACTTGGTACTGGACTCCCGGATGAGCCGCCGACCGCCGCGGCGCGGGGCCGAACGCCGGCCCCCCGGCTAGACTCTCCGCGTGCAGCGGCCCCGCCGACCGAAGGCCGGTCAGACCCGAAGACCGCTCCCGGCGGCGCTGCCCGCCAAGGCCTTGGTCGCCGGGGCGCTGGCCGCGCTCGGCCTCGCTCCGGGCGCGCCCCGAAGCGAGGCGTACCGCCTCTACGACAACGGGGCCATCGACTATGTGGTCGCCTCGGACGAAGCCGTCCGTTGGGCGCCGAACATCTGGGGACCGGGCTCGAACCTGTCGTTCGGCGTCGCGGACTCCCCCGAATGGGCGGCGATCTTCGGTTCGACGGCGCAGTTCATCTCCGCGATCGAAGAGGGGCTCGCCCGGTGGGGGGACATCGAGACGGCGGATATCCGCTGGAGCGTTTCGGGAACGACGGGAACGCCGCAGGGCGCCTGGACGCGCGACGGGGCCAGCACCGTATTCCTCAACACCGCCGGGAACGAATACCAACGGGGCGCCGGCGTGTGGTTCGCGCGCGACCGGTCGCGCGCCGTCTGGGACATCACCGAATGCGACATCGGCGTCCCGCGGTCGTGGCGCTCCGAACTCCAGGGCGGCGGGGGCCCCTTCGCCGCAGGTGAATTCAGCAAGTGGTTCGGCTACTGCCTCGGGCTGGGCGCCTCCGCCCGGCTGCCGTCCGCCCCGAGTCTGGACGGTTTCGGGACGCCGTGGACCCCGACCTCCGACCGGGACACCGGCGCCTCGCTCCTCCGCCCCCGGAGCGGCTGGCGCGAGTCCGTCGGCAGCATCTCCGGTTCGGTCGAGTCCGACGGCGAGCCGGTGTCCTACGCCCATGTCTGGGCGTTTCGGACGAACGGCTCGAACGGAGTCGGGAACCCGGTCGGAGCGTTCGCGAACCGCTCGGGCGCCTTCATGATCGAGGGGCTCCCGCCGGGCGACTATGTGCTGTGGGCCCACCCGATCAACGGCTACGACAATCGGCTGGCCGGCGCGGGGATCGTGGCCGATGTGAGGGACGCCGTCCTCGCGCTCCCGGTGACCGTCACCGCCGGAGGGACCGCCCGCGGACACCGAATCTCGATGCAGCGAGGCCGTTGACCGGGATGGCGTCCTTCCCTCCGCCCGGAGCGCGCGCCGCTCGGTTCCGCGGGCGCCGCGGCCGACCCGGTCCGCTCCTCCCGCTCCTTCTCGCGCTCCCGCTCGCCGGCGGCCTCCTCGGATGCGGCGATTCCACTTCGACGACGCCCGGCGGGCCTGACCCCGCCCCGCCGCCCGATCCGTCCGGCCCCTCGCCGCCCCCGACGCCGACGCGGCTGCCGGCGGTCATCGGCAACCCCTGTCCGGGAGTCGTCGTCCGAAGCGACCCGCCGACCGCGAGCGGCGACACCGTGCTGGCGCAGCAACTCGTCATCGAATGGGAGAACCGCTCCGGCGGCGCCGCTTTCACTTGGGCCGGGCCCTACGAGGTCGTCCCGAACCCCGACCCGGAACAACCACCGACGCTGGATGTCGCCCTCTTCGACTGGAGCGTCGAAACCACGGCGACGGTCACGCGGCACACCTTCGGAGTCGGCTGGCCGAGTTCGGCGGAACTCCGGCTCGACCTCGGTTCGGGCGGCGCCGGGTGCGAGACCCCCACCCTCGTTTGCGCCGCTAGCGGTTGCGAGTTGAGGCGGCGGTCGTGAGACTTCGGCGCCTCACCGGGCGAGCCGGCCGGCGGGAGCGGGGCGCCCGGGCGGCCGACTTCCTCCGCCTCGGCCGGGTCGCGGCCGCGGCCGCCGGCGCCCTCCTCGCGCTCGGTTCCGCGGAGGCCTACCGGTTCTTCGCCGGGACGGACCGGGTCCAGCCCTTCCTCAGCGGAAGCCTCCGCGGCGCGGCGGACGCCGTGCGCTGGTCGTCGGAGAGTTGGGCCCCCGGCGCCACGCTGACCTGGGAGATCGCGTCGGATCCGGACTTCGCCGACCTGTTCGGCGGCGCGGACCGCGCGCTGCCGTACTTCCGGGAAGCGCTGGCCCAGTGGTCGGAGATCCCGAACGCCGACATCCGCTGGAGCGCCGCCTCGTCCGTCGGCGCGCCGGTCAACGACGAAACCGAAGAAACGCTCCAGGACGGCCGCAACACTTTCTGGATCGACGGGGAGTCGGCGGCCGGGGGGTACGCCTCGCTGTGGGTGGAGCGCGGGGGCGCGGGCGAACCGTGGGAGTTGTTCGAGTGCGACTTCGCCCTCGGCAGTTGGGTCATCAACCCCCGGCAGGACGTCCTGGAAGAACTGCGGGCCGAAGCCGTGGCGGTGATCACCCACGAACTCGGCCATTGCCTCGGCCTGGCGCATGCCGCCTCGATGTCGGCCACCGGCCGGCGGCGGCAGGAACTCTTTCGCTCCGAAGAACAGCCCACGACCTACGAACACCCGTTCGACCCCTCCATGTCCTACGGCATCGCTCGCACGGAGCGGCCGTTCATCTCCGCGGACGACATCGTCGCCGCCTCGCTGCTGCGCCCGGCCCCCGGCTGGCGCGCGGGAACCGGGGAGATCTCCGGTTCGCTCCGCGCCGGCGGGGAACCCGCGCCGTGGGTCCACATCTGGGCGCTGCCGGTGGGCAGCGACGACCCGCTCTGGAATCGCGTCGGCGCATTCAGCGACGAGAACGGGGAGTTCGTGATCGAGGGGCTCGCCCCCGGCGAGTACTTCCTCTGGGCCCACCCGGTCGTGCGCCAGGCCGCCCACGGCCTGCTCCTGACGAACGGCGCCCCGGTGGACCTCGACGACACCCTGATGGGGTATCCGGTCCGCGTGAGCGCGGGGCAAACCGCCGGCCCCGTCGCCTTCGCGATGCGCATCGGCCGCACCGGCCGGAGGCCGCCGGACCACGCTCGCGCGGCCGCGAGTCCGGGTTCCTCCATCGCCGGCGGGGCCTCACCCTGCACCGGGGTTCGCGTGAGCGCCACCGCGCCCTACCCGGCCGACGGCCCGCACGCCGCCAGCCAACCGGGCCAACTCCTCGGCGGCGACGCCTGGTTCACCAGCGAGTTGACGATGGAGTGGACGCCGGCGTCGGCCGGCGTCGCCGTCGACTGGACCGGCCTCTATCGCAACTGGCAGTACGAGTTCTTCCTGCAGCGCATCGTGTACATCACGCCCCCCCGCTCGGGTTCGCCCTTCATGGATCTCTCCCTCCCCCGCTGGGACGCGGAACGCGCGGGCGGCGGAGTGCGCCACACCGTGGAGGTCGTCTGGCCCGAGTCCGCGGAAGCCGGGCTCCGCTTCCGCGGCGGCAGTTGCCGCGGCGAGCGCACCGTGGTCTGCACCCGGAACGGCTGCGGCCTCAGGTAGCCGGAACCCCGGAGTTCGGTCGGCTTCATGGCGCGCCGACGGGTCGCCGACCACCATCGGTCGGACGCCGCCGCGCCGGCCGGGGTTCGCCTTGGCGTCGGTAGAGTCCCGCCCATGCGAGCGGAGGCGTCATCGCCGGGCGGGCGGAGGCGGATCCGCTTCCCCGGCTCGCTTTCATCCCCGCGCCCCGCCACGCGGGCGGCGGCCGCCCTGCTGGCGGCGGCGGTCGGCGCAGGCGCCTTCGGCCCCGCCGAGGCCTACCGCCTCTACGACCATGGCGCGGCGGACTCGGTGGTGACTTCCGCCGAGGCGATCGCCTGGGCGCCGGAAGTCTGGGGCCCCGGCGCGGAACTCGAGTGGCGGAGGGAAGACCAGCCGGAGTGGGAAGCGGCGTTCGGCTCCGCCGACCGGGCCGGGGCGGTCATCGCAAGGGCCCTGGGCGCCTGGTCCGCCATTCCCGGCGCCGACATCCGGTGGTCGGAGGCGGCAACGGCGGCGCCGTTCATGGGGCGGTGGAACCGAGACGCCTCGAACCGGGTGTTCTTCTCCGCCGCCGGGTACGTAGGCGCCGGCGTCTGGTTCTCCCGCAGCCGGACCCGGCAGGTCTGGGAGATCAGCGAATGCGATGTGGCCCTGCCGTCGTCCTTGACCCAGGACGGCCGGGATCCCGAGACTCTGGAGTCGCTCGCGATCGAAGCGCTCGCAGAGGCTTTCGGCGCTTGCCTGGGCCTCGGGTCTTCGGCCGAACCGCCGACCTCGGCGTCGGTCCGCGCGGCGGAACCGGAGACCGACGACCCGACCTCCCGCCTCACCGGTTTCCTGAGCGGCCCCCAAGTCGAGCGTCCGCTCTGGAGATCCCGATACGACCATGCCGTCGGCGCTTCGCTCCTGCGCCCCCGCGCCGGATGGCTGGAGACCGTCGGCAGCATCTCCGGCGCCCTGGAAGCCGAGGGGGCGCCGCTGGCCTACGCCCATGTCTGGGCCTTCCCGATCGGGGAAGGCGGTTTGACCGATCCGGTGGGCGCGTTCAGCAATCGCGCCGGCGAGTTCATGATCGAGGGCCTGCGGCCCGGCCGCTACCTCCTCTGGGCTCATCCGATCAACGCGGACCTGCACCGGCTGCTCGGCGCCGGCGGCCGGACGGAGGTGAACGACACTCTCCGGATGCTCCCGGTCCCGGTGGCTGCCGGGGAAGCGACCGGCGGCATCGTCCTCACGCTCGAACCGAACCGCGCGGCCCCATGGCGATGACTGTTCCGATGACCGCCCCGAAACCGCGCCGGGCTTGGCCCGGGCGCCCCGGCGAGGCCTGCTCCCGACGCGGAACCCCCGACGCCGCCGCGCTGCTCGCCGCGTTCACGATCGCCGCCGGCTCGGCGGGGGCCCTCTCCTGCGGCGGCGAGTCGGGAACCGCCCCGGTCCCGGCCGCCGCCGGCGTCGCCCCGACGACCCCGGCGCCGCCGTCGCCGGAACCACCGGCGCCGGAACCCGAACCGCCGCCGCCCGAACCGCCGGCGCTCCTGGGGAGCCCCTGCTACGGCGTCTCGGCGAGCGCGAACGCGCCCCGGCAGGTGGACGACTGGAATCGCGTGACGGTGGTCCTCGACTGGGACGACGCCGCATTCGCCGAGGGCTTCGAATGGGTCTCTCCGTACTTCGACTTCTCCCCCGGCAACTACGACGCGCGCGCAGCGCCGCCGGCCCTGGAGATGAGCCTCATGGGATGGGAAACGGCGCCGGTCGCGCCGACGGTGACCCGCCACACGCTCGATCTCCTGTGGCCGCCGTTCCGCGAAGTCGGCATGCGGCTTCGTTCCGCCCGGGACGCCTGTCCCCTCCCGCTCCTGGTCTGCAGCGCCGAGGGCTGCGAACTCCGACCATGACCCGGGCATTCGCGCACCCTCGCCGGTCGGCGGCGCTCGGTTGGGCGGCGGCGGCGGTCCTGGCCGCCGGGTCCGCGGAGGCGTACCGGTTCTTCGACTCCCGGGGCGAAGACGCGCCGCTCCGGAGTTGGCGGCTCGTCGGCGCCGACGAGGCGCTCCGCTGGTCGGCGGCCGCCTGGGGGCCGGGGGCCGCGCTGGTTTGGGAGGTGGCGCCGGATCCGGACTTCGAGGGCCTCTTCGGCGGGGCGTCCGGTGTCCTTCCGCACCTGCAGCGGGCTCTCGCCTCCTGGTCGGGTCTCCCCTCGACGGACATCACCTGGACCGCCTCCCTCCCCGACGAAGCGAACCACGAGTTCGCGGAGGCGGACGGCCGCAACACCTTCTTCCTCGACGCCGAGTCCGGCGCCGGCGGCTACGCCGCGCTTTGGAGCCGGAGGAACGAGGAGGACCTCTGGGAACTCGTCGAATGCGACTTCACGCTCGGGAGTTGGGCCGCGCGGCCCCGGCAGGACGCCCGCGACGAGACGCGCCGTCTCGCTTCGGCTGTCGCGACGATCGTCCACGAACTCGGCCACTGCATCGGGCTCGCCCACGCCGGCACGCTGTCCCTGCTGGGGCGGCGCGGACAGCCGGTGCTGGGCCACCGGATCCAACCGGTGGAACTCATCCATCCCCGGGATCCGGCGATGTCCTACGGCCGCTCCCAGCGGGACCCCGCGGCCGTGCCCGACGACGACGCGGTCGGCGCTTCCCTGCTCCGCCCCGCGGCCGGCTGGTGGCCGCGAACCGGGTCGATCTACGGGAGGCTCCACACCGACGGCGACCCGGCGCCCTGGGTCCAGGTATGGGCCGCGCCGACCGGAAGCGACCATCCGCTCCGTGACCGCGTCGGCGTGTTCACCGACGAACGGGGGCAGTTCCGCCTCGAAGGGCTCCCCCCGGGGGACTACCTGCTCTGGGCGCACCCGCTGGTGTCAAAGGATGCCCACTTCCTGCTGGGCGCGAACGGCGCGCCGCTCGACCTCGACGACACCGTGCTGGGGCGCCCGGTGCGGGTGCGCGCCGGGCAGTACGCGACCGGGGTCGAGATCCCGCTGCGCATCGGCCGCGAGAGCCGGCCGCTCCCGGACGCTCCGCCTCCGGCCGGGCCGGCGCCGCTCCTGCCCGCCGACGGTTGGAGCGTTCCCTGCCCCGGGATCCGCGTCCGCGCCGGGCGCCCCTACCCGGCGGACGGCCCCCACGGCGCGTCCGAGCCGGACCCCGGCATCGGCGGCGATGTCTGGTTGACGACCGAGTTGGTCGTCGAGTGGGCGGCGGACGCCGAGGGCGTCGTCTTCGACTGGGCCGGGCTCTATCGGGACTGGCGGGTGCCCTACTGGCGCCGGAGGCCCATCCGGGAAGCGCCGCCGCGCGCCGGGGCGCCCTACTTCGACCTCGCCATCCCCGAATGGGAGGTGGCGGAAGCCGGGGAGACCGTCCGCCACACGCTGGTGGTGGACTGGCCGGAATCCGCCGAGGCGGGCCTCCGCTTCCGGTCGGCGTCCGGCGCATGCGGCGACCGCCCGACCTTCGTCTGCCGCGCCGACGGCTGCGGCCTCCGGTAACCGCGAAGACCACGCGCGCGGCCCGCCGGACGGCGAGCCTTCGATCTCGGCGATCCCTCCGGGGGTCCGCGCCGAATGGCCCGACGCGGCCGGGCGACGGGCGAGTGGTTACGATGCCGGCATGTCGGCGGTACGCCTGCGCAGAGTGGCCGCGGAGGTCGCCGAGGCGCTGAGGCGCCTCGCCGCCCGGCGCCACCGGTCGTCGCCGGGACGGGCGCTCCGGCTCATCACCGTTCGGACCGGCCGCTCTTCGTCCTGGAGTCGCGAGGAGATCTACGGCCCCGACGCGCGGTGAAGTCCGGTTCCCGGACGCAGTTGACCGCGACCGACGAATCCCGCGGGTTCGGCGCCGCCCGGCCCCTCCGGGCGTTCGACGCGCTGCGGCCCTTCGCCGGGCGGGCAGCCCCGCCCCGGCAACTCCCGCGCGGGGCGGAGAGGCGGGGGCGCGGTATTCTCACCGGCCGCCCCGCGAACGAATCAGGAGACCGGAGATGGCCGCCGCCGAGAAGCCGAAGACCCTCAAGGACATCTGGTCCGAGCACAAACCCGACTTCTACCGGGATGTGTATGCGAACCAGATGGAACTCCTGCTCGCGCACCTGAACAGCGAGCGGGCGCGGCAGTTGGCGGCCCGGCGAAAGGCGCGGCTCGGCGGCGGCGAGAACGCGCGCCCGCCGGCGGTGTGCATCACCATGACGGCGGAACAGGTGCTCGACCTGCTGGGTCTCAAGGAGGAACAGTGGGAAGTCGTCGCCGACATGCTCCACGGCCTGAGCGAGTGTTCTCCGGCGGAGGTGCCGGAGGAAGTGAGCCGCGCCCGCTGCTTCCACCCGCTCTCGCTGGTCTCCGCCCCGAAGGATTTCGGCTCCGGCTCGGACCCGGTCCAGTTCATGGGCGCCGCCCTCGACCCGACCGCCGGCGAGGAGTCCCCGCCGGACTGAAGCCCCGGATTCGGGCGGGAGCGCCGGCCCTTCTCCGGGCGGCGCCGGGTCAGGCCCCGGGGGTTACCGGGGCCGCTGCGCAGCCAGCCGGCGGACGGCGGTGGCCAAGCCCTCCAGGTCGCTGATCTGACTGGCCGCGCCGCCGGCCCCCTCCGAGAGCGCGAACCCGGGCAGGATCAACTCCTGCCCGTCGTCCCCCTCGCGGAGGTGGCGCTTTCCGGCTTCGCCGGCCACGACTCGTGGGAGCCGGCCGCTCTCGCCGGCGAGGAACACCAGCGCCCGCTCCCCCACCGAGAACCGCGGCGAGTGCGTGACCATCAGCCGCGTGTCACCGACGGTGCCGCCCGGAATCCGGAACCGCACCAGCGACTCGCCGCGGCCCTTGAACCGCCGATCGGTCCGCAGGGTGACCGTCGTGAAGATCTGGCGGCGGTCCGGCGTCCAATCGGACCGCATGTCCAGGACTTCCCCGGCGACCACGGTCTGCGCGCGATCGAGGAGTTCCGGCAGGGACGGCGGCGCGTAGAGGCTCCGCACGCCCTCTCCGGCCACCGGCGCGCCGCCGTGGCGGTGCGGCCCCTGCTGCGCGGGCGGTTCGGCGCCCGACGCCGCGGGGAGCAGGAGCGCTCCGAAGGCCAGCCCCGCCCCCGCGGCGACCGGCAGAACACCCAAGCGACGGGCCGTGTTCCACGGCGCGGCGAAACGCCGCTCACCAGCGATTCCAGTCATACCGGCAAGGATACATCGGCGGCCCGCTCCGCGGGCGGCTCTGGGTCCGCCGCCGGCTCTCGGTCCGCCGCGAGGCCCCGCCCGTCGGGAAAGGTCGAGGGCGGACCGCCGGTCGCGCCGCCGCGCCGCGCGCCGGGCGGCCTTCCTTTCATCGCCGGCGCTCCGCGCGCCCGGGACGCGCCGATGACGCCGGCGTCCGCCCCGGCAGCCCGTGGAGAATGTCCGGAGAGCCCCTGGTCGGCGCGAAGCGCCGACCAGGGAGGGGTGCCGGGAGGAGGCGGCCCCCCGTGAAAGATCGCGGGGGAATCGCGCAGCGATTCGCGCCGCCGGCCCGGGGGAAGAGCGCCCCGCCGCGAAACCGAACGCGGACTCGGCGCCCTCGCGTCATGGAGTGGACGGCGGGGCGAGTGGACGGCGGGGCGCTCTTTCCACGCGCCGCCAAGGCGGGCGCCCCCCTATACTCCGCCCCCACCATGGCCAAGCGATCCAAGACCCAGGTCCTCCTGTTCGTCGTTTCCCTCCTTTCGGCGGGTTCGGCGTATGTCCTGTTCCGGCAGTTCGCCGAGAACGAAACGCGGCTCGCGGCCGTCCACGCCGCCCGCCTGGAAACCCTCCGCGTCGCGGACGGGCTCCGGCAGACCTCGGACGACCTGACCCGTATGGCGCGGCTGTATTCCGTCACCGGCGACCCGCGCTACCGCGACTACTTCGAGGAGATCCTCGACATCCGGAGCGGCGACGCCCGCCGTCCGGTGGACTACTTCGGCGTCTATTGGGACTTCGTCCTCGACCGGGGGGAGCGCCCGCGCCCCTACGGGGAGCGGAAATCGCTGGACGCGCTGGCGCAGGAAGCCGGATTCGCCGACCTGGAGTTCGCGTTGCTGCGCGAGTCGGAGAGCAACTCCGATGTGCTGGCCGAACTCGAAGCCAGCGCCCTCGAATCGGAGACCCCGGAAGCGCTGGAGGAGGCCCGCGCCCTGCTCCACGGCCCCCGCTACCACCAGGAGAAGGCCCGCATCATGCGGCCGCTGAACGAGGTGATGGCCGCCGCGGAGAACCGCGCCGCGGAAGAGATCGCCGGCCTCGAAGCGCGCCGCGAGACGCTCGCCCTGCTCATCACCGTCGCGATCGCCCTCGGCGGTTTCTGCTCCCTCCTCGGCTTCGCCCGGAAGAATGTCTTCGTCGCGGCCTGACCGGAAAGAAGGGGAAGTGATGACGAACCGGCCCGGCGCCGCCCTCGCGCTCGCGGCGCTCCTCCCGCTCGGCGCCCTCCCGCTGGGCACCCTGTCGTCGGCGGGCGCCGCCGCTGTCGACGCCGACGACGACCCCTCCCGCGAAGCCGTGGTCGAAGGCCGCGCCGTCTGCCTTCGGGGCGAGGTCCCCGCGCCGCCCGCCGAGTGCTCCTACGGCGACCCCTTCGCCATCGAGTCCCCCGACGGGACGCTCCACCGCCTGAACCCCGACGACCCGCGCGTCGAGATCCTCACCGACGACCGCGTGACCCGCCACCCCCTCCGCGTCACGCTCTGGAACGAAGACGGCCTCGGCAACATCCTCCACCTCCACACGATCCAGGACGGCGAGGAGATCGAGCCCTTCTACTTCTGTTTCACCTGCAACATCACCGCCCACATGCCCGGCCCCTGCTGGTGCTGCCAGCAGGAATTCGAGTTCCACGAACGCCCCGCCGAACCCCGGCAGTAAACCCCCACCCGGCGGGGTAGAGCCCTGCTTCGGGGAGTCGCCGCGGCCAGAGCGCGGCCGAGGGAAAGCGGCTTTGCGACCACGCGGTTGCTCTACTCCCGCGGCTCCGCATGCCGCGGCCCGCGTCGAGAGCGCGTCGGACGCACGGGAACCGGCGGACGACATCGGAAGCGCGCGGCCGCCGCATCCGTTTCCCTACCAAGGGAGCAAGCGCGCCATCGCCGACCACATCCTCCTCTACCTGCCTGCCGGCGCCGGGCGATTGGTCGAGCCCTTCGCCGGGTCTGCGGCCGTGTCGCTCGCGGCGGCTGTCCGCCGGCGCGCGGGGCGATTCTGGCTGAACGACAGCAACGGGCCGCTCATGGCGCTGTGGGCCGAGATTCTGGAGCGCCCCGAGGCGCTGGCCCTGAACTACGCCCGGTTGTGGCGGGAGCAAAGTGCGGACCGGAAGGCGTTCTTCTTTCGTACCCGGGGGCAGTTCAACCGCACCCGCGAGCCCCACCTCCTTCTCTACCTGCTGGCAAGAATCGTCAAGGGCGCCGTGCGCTACAACGCGGAAGGTCGCCTCAACCAGAGTCCGGACAATCGGCGCTTCGGGATGCACCCGGACACCATGCGCCGACAGTTGCTGCGGGTCTCCGAACTGATGGCGAATCGCACCGAGATCACGGCGATCGACTTCCGAGAGGTCGTGACGGATGCAACCGACGACGATGTGCTCTACTTGGATCCTCCCTATCAGGGCACTTCGCTCACCCGCGACCACCGGTACTCGGGCGGGCTGTCCTGCGCCGATCTCGTGGAGGCGCTGGAACTGATGAACGACGCCGGGCAGTCCTACATCGTCAGTTATGACGGGCGCACCGGTACGAAGTCACATGGTCGGCCACTGCCCGATCGGTTGCGCTTGCGGCGGCTGTTCCTCCATGCGGGCAGATCGAGCCAGGCCACGCTGCTCGGCAGAATTCGCGAGACCGTCGAGTCCCTGTACCTGTCGGAGTCCTTGATCGAGCGTCTGCGCGACTCGAAGCCTGCCGCCGATGGCGCGAGCGCGAAACCGATGAAGTTGCCTTTCGCCGGATGAGATCGCCGATGACCCGGTCCCACGCCCGACCGGCGCCGCGTCAGCGATCCGCCTCCCCCAAGAACGCCGCAACCCGGCGGGCCGTCCCCTCGGGATCGGCCAACTCACATTCCCACAGCGTGAGTACCCGCCACCCGTCCCCTCCGAGGCGCACGAGGTGCTCCCGGTCTCGCTCCCGAGTGCGGCGGAGTTTCGGGAGCCAGTAGGCCCGATTGGACTTCGGCAGTCCGGCGATCCGGCAGTTCGGGTCGGCGTGCCAGTGCCAGAAACACCCGTTCACGAAGATCACCGATCGAAGACGGGGGAGGACCAAATCCGGCTTCCCCGGAAGACTCTTCCGGTGAAGTCGAAAGCGGTACCCCATCCGGTGGACCAGCGACCGGACGACCATCTCCGGCGCCATCCCTTCCGACCGAATCCGCGACATGCACCGCGACCGATCCTCGCGGCTCAGGTTGTCGGTCACCTCCCCTTTCGCGCCACCCCTTCCAGCGCCGCCTCCGCTTCCTCCTCCAGCAGCCGGCGGAGGCGCGGTTCGGAGAGAGCATCGAGCAGGACGACGCCGCCCCGGCGATTCTCGACTTCGACGGTTTAGCCCGGTCTGAGACCGGGAAGTCCTTGGTGCCCTTGGGGCGGCAGCTTGGATCCGGTTTGTAGTGTGCCGTGGTATTTGGTGATGAGTAACTTACTGCTATCATTCCCGCGTGTTCGTCCGCAAGTTCCGCCGGAAGAACCGGCCCGGCGTCGGCGTCCAGATCGTCCGGTCCTTCCGCGACGCCCGCGGCCGGCCCCGGCAGGAACTGATGGTCTCCATCGGCTCCGCCCCGGAAGGCCCGGCCCTCGACGCCCTGGTCGAAGTGGCCGAGAGGAAGGTGGCCGAACTCCGGCTGGCCCGTCGGCCCACCCTGTTCCCCACCGACCTGCTGCTGCGCCAGGCGCTGGAGGCCCGCCAGGACCGGCGGACGCGCCGGGCGCGGTTGTCGGAGGTGAGCCAACTGCAGGAGGAGGCCCGCCTGACCCTGGGGGTGCACGAGGTGTTCGGCGCGCTCTGGAGCGAGGCCGGACTGGACGGGGTGTGGGGTGCGGGGCACCCGGTGTCCGGTCGGGTGTTCCGGCATGCGGTGATGCTGCGGCTGGCGGAGCCGGGCCGGAGCAAGCGGGGCCACGCGCAGGACCCGCAGCGGAACTACGGGCTGGAGATCCCGGTGGAGAAGTTCTACCGGATGATGGACCGGCTGGACGGGGAGCGGATCGCGCGGCTCACCGCCCGGGTGGGGACGCAGGTTCGGCGGCTGCTGGGGGGCGAGGTGGAGGTGGTGTTCATGGATGTGACCACCCTTTCGTTCGCCTCGGAGCAGGAGGACGGGTTGCGGGCGAAGGGGTACAGCAAGGACCAGAAGCCGCACCGGGTGCAGGTGGTGCTGGCGCTGTTGCAGACGCGGGAGGGTTTGCCGCTGGGGTATCGGGTGTTCCCGGGGAACACGGCGGAGGTGAAGACGCTGCTTCCGTTGGTGGGGGAGTTGCGGGAGCGGTACCGGATCGGCCGGGTGGTGGTGGTGGCGGACGCGGCGATGCTGGGGACGAAGAACCTGGAGGCGTTGACGGCGGCCGGTTTCGAGTGGGTGGTGGCGGCGAAGCTCCGCCAGTTGCGGGGGAAGGACCTGGCGGCGCTGGCGGAGCCGGAGTCTTGGGCGGCTTCGGGGGAGGCGGGGCAGCGGCTGCGGGAGCACCGGGCGGAGGAGGGGGCGCTGCGGGGGCTTCGGCTGGTGGTGCGTTACTGCCCGAAGAAGGCGGAGCGGGACGCGGGGCTCCGGGCGAAGGCGGTGAAGCAGGCGAAGAAGCGGGAGGCGTCGGGGGTGAAGGGGAAGGGGCGGGCCGCGCGCTACCTGCGGGTGCGGCGGGACGCGGTGCGGTTCGACCCGGATCTGGTGGAACGGGACGCGCGGTTCGACGGGCTCCACGGGGTGTTCACCAGCCTGGCGGACCCGCCGGCGGAGATCCGGGCGCACTACGGGGGGTTGTGGCGGATCGAGCAGGGGTTCCGGGTGCTGAAGGGCACGCTGGAAGTGCGCCCGGTGTTCCACTGGACGGAGCGGCGGGTGCGGGCGCACCTGGCGATCTGCTACGCCGCCTTCGCGCTGCTCCGGTTGCTGCGCTGGCGTTACGCCCGGGCCTACCCGGAGGCGCCGCTGAGCGAGGAGCGGCTACTGCGGGAACTGCTCCGGGTGGAGGTCTCCCACGGCTGCGACCGGGGCACGAACGAGTGGTTCTTCCTGCCCTCGAAGGCCACCCCGGAGGCGGAGCGGATCTACCGGCTGGTGGGCCTGCGACTGCCCCGGCGGGCCACGCCGGTTCCACCCCCGAGGCGACTCCGCGAAGTCGCCTGACCTCCGACACCCCACCGCCGGACTCCCCCCGGTTGTAGTGTGCCTACGAAACCAAATCCCCAACTGTCAACCACTTACAAAGCCAAACCGTCGAAGTCAAGATCGAAGACGGGGGAGGACCAAATCCGGCTTCCCCGGAAGACTCTTCCGGTGAAGTCGAAAGCGGTACCCCATCCGGTGGACCAGCGACCGGACGACCATCTCCGGCGCCATCCCTTCCGACCGAATCCGCGACATGCACCGCGACCGATCCTCGCGGCTCAGGTTGTCGGTCACCTCCCCTTTCGCGCCACCCCTTCCAGCGCCGCCTCCGCTTCCTCCTCCAGCAGCCGGCGGAGGCGCGGTTCGGAGAGAGCATCGAGCAGGACGACGCCGCCCCGGCGATTGACGCCGCGCATCCACGCCCGGAACACCTCACGGTCGAACAAGGCCCGGTCGCCCTCGTCCTTCCAGTGCTCCTTCATCACTGCATAGATCCTCCGCAGGACCTTCACATTACGGGACACGAAGGGGCGCTCCAACAGCGACGACCGCACATCCTGACGATAGAGCACGATCTCCAGAAACTCCTCCGGCCGCTCGGGATCCACCTCCCGCGCGATCTTCCCGAGCCACCAGAGGCGGGAGATCCCGTTGTCCCGAATCAGCGCCCGCGCGCCGCGGGCGAAGAAGTGGTTCCTTACCTCCCGGACCGCCGCCTCCTTCTTCTTCGGCCGGCGCAGAAGCCACCTCGCCCGAACATAGTCCGCGCACTCCACATGGCACAGGTACGCCCAGAGCCGCTCTTCGGACGCCTCATGACGGCTCAGTTCTCAAAGGTGGTCATGCACGCGCAGCGCGTTGACCGGATCGTCTTGTCCCGGCTTCTCGGTCGCCGTAAGCCGAAGATCTGCGGTACGTCTCTCGACTCTCGCTCGTCGCGACTCCGGCCATGACAGGCCGCGCTTTCTTCCGTGGGAACCCGAGTAGTACCAGTCCAGCCGGTCCGGCACGCTCTCCCGCAACTCTACGAGGGATGCCTCCGTGAAGTAGCGGATCTCGTCCATTACGCCGATCGTCCGTCCTTCAGGAGGGGCAGCCCTCTGAACGGACCTTCCAAGACACGCTGCGCATCCATCAGACGGTCCGCGTTCTCGCAACCGATGGGTCGGCACACCGGCGACCGGGATTCCCCCAGTGCCTCGCTCGTGGGCCGTACTTTCTCCAACCGCGTGTTCAGTACGGAATACCACCGACAGGACCTGTACTCGTCGGGAGCGCTGTCGGCGATCGTCAACAGATGCACGAGTGCCGGGAGATACACGCCGTTCATGAGGTACGAAGCCTCGGCCTTCGTGCGAACCCGCTCCCGAGCCTGCCGAAAGTCCTTGTAGTCGACGGGGTGCATCTGCACTTCCACACGGTCCCCGGTCGGCGCGCAGGACCAAAGACCACGCGTTTGTTCGGGGTGCGGAATGAGAATAAAGATCGAACCCATATGACTCTCGTCTGCCGTGTCGATCCAGTAGGCCTCCGGCGTGTCCATCGCGAGAACGGCTCCTTCTTCGATGTCGAAAGTGCGGCCATCGAAGTCCGAGTGCCAACGCCTGGCGCGAAACGCCCGAAGGGGTCTTCCGGCCACACAGAACGCCGTAACTTCGAGATCGCGCGCGATCGTTCCGTCGGGGAACTCCTCGACGATTCTCGGCTCGAACGAATACGCCAAGGTGCGCAGACTGGTGAGCGGGCAGTGGATCAGGAGGGCGTAGCGCGCGCTCCGCTTCTCTACGAGCGCTACCAGGTCGGGGTCGCTCAACCGGTAGTCGGCGGTAACTCGGAGCGCCACCGTGCCCTCGATCCGCTCGACCTCGACATCCACCTCGAATTCGACTTTCTCGTAGTCCGAACTACGCGGACGGAGCACCGGATGCGGGAACGCCTTGGCTTCGTCGAACTTCACGACTTACTCCCGGAACTCGCAATCAGGCGAAGCGCGGCGCCGGTGAGAGCCTCCGGACTTCTCACATGCAAAGAGCGCCGGCGATTCTCCTTCAGTGACAAGCCCGTCGTGACCTCTCGCCCGTTGTCGGCGATGAACCGAACTCCGGGAATCGCCCGCGCCGCCGTGTCCCCGGCCTCTTCGAGTGCGAGGCGTGCGCGGCCGCTCGCTCCGGGCGTGAACCAGACCCGGAACTGCCGGCCGCTCGCGTCCTCGGCAAGGATCCGAACATCGTAGAGTCTGACGGCTGCGCCGCCGAGCGGGCCGTCCCTCGGCCCCGTGCCTCCGCGCCCCGGCCCGTCACCCGGCCCACCCCCGGGGCCCTGACCTCCTCCGCCCTCGCCGACGGGTGCGCCGCCACCGTGTCCGGCTTCGTCACCGTCGCCGGCCTCGTTGTCCTCGTCTGCGTCGCTTTCGAGCCCACTCGGCTGAACGCGGCGCTTCGGAGCCTTGCGCAGCACCACTCCCGTAACACCGAACTGTTTCTCGAGGTGTTCGCCTCCTTGTCCACCATCCAGCGGCCCAGGGCCGTCGAGCGGCAGGAACCGAGCCAGTTCGTCCAACTCCTCGGAAACACTCGACGGCGCCGGCGCGGCCACCTCGTCGAGCCGCTTCCGGATCCAGCCGGTCAGGCCACGGAGCGTGTCGCGGCCCTGTTTCCGGCGGTCCGGCGGGAGACGGTCCGGCTCGAATCGATCATGCGCCGGGTTCTCCATCTGCCGCAGGAGTTCGTTGGCTTCGGGAGTCTCGAAGACACAGACTGCAGCGAAATCGCGCAACGACGGAAAACGCATCAGGCCGGGCTGGTTGTCGGTCACCAGCATCCCCGTCCCTCGAATCAGGGCCACTTTGCCGGGTAGTTCTTCTCCGGGGCGCTCGTCCTCAGTCTCCACCCACAACTTCACCTTCCCCAGTCCCGGCAGGTCCTCTTCGAAGCGCGGCTTCGCGCCATCTCGAGTCATCCTCCAGTAGGTGTAAGCGTCCCGGGAGCCGTCCGCGGCGCCGTCGTCCTCTTCGAACAGACCGGCGAAGACCGTCTCCAGGGTCTCGTTACGGAGATCGGCATATTCGCCGCCCGCTTCACGGGACTCATCCGGCTCCAGCACGACATCCAGTCGGCGGCGCTCGATCGCGTAGAAGTAGTTCCGGAGGACACTTCGCGCGACTCCTCGCTGCCAAGCCTCCTCCGTCCTGAACCCGGCGATCCACACCGCTGTCCCGCCGATCGGCGTTCCCTCGTTCCCACGCATGCGGAACACTCGGGGAATCCTCCGGTTCCGCAACTCGCGGCAGCGGTCCGTGAGACCGAAGAAGCCCGAGCCGTGCGTCTCTTCAGCGCCTCCGTTCTCCTGCCAGTCGTGAGACATCAGGATCGCCTTCGCCTGGAACTTTTCGACGAGTTCACCGTCCTCGTCGAGACAGGTCCAGTAGCCGACGGTGCGAAGCGGCGACACCGCGAACGGCGCGTTCTTGCCGATTCCGTACGACCCGCCGGAAGTCGTGTCCTTCTTGGCGCTGTCCCCCTGCCTCTTCACGAGCGCCTTCCACTCCGCGTCCGGCAATCCCGTAGTGTTGCGATCCGAAATGCAGAGGAACGGAACGACTCGGCGCTCGAGCAACTTCGCAGCCTCCGCAAAGAAATCGGCCGCCTTTGTCCGATCATCAGAGACACAGACGCGGTGACAGGCCTCGATGTGCCGGCGCAGTTGATCGCCGTCGAGATGTTTGCGGATGTCGATATCGCGCAGTTCGAAGGTCATCTCCACGGTTTTTCCGTCGAGACCGGCGTCCAACGAATTCTGGATCACCTCCCGCGCCAGACTCCCGAGCAAATCGCCCTGGAAGTGGGCCATCCCGGCGTGTTCGAACCCCTGCCCCTCGCCTCCATCGAGAAGCGGGAACTTCCAGCCGATGCCGCCTCCGAGATTCATGCGGCGGCTCTCAACTCTTCGCGCAGGATGCGAGCGCACTCGACGCCGATCAAGCGGGACAGGTGAACGCAGACCGCGTTGCCGAGCAGACGGTAGCGCTCGGCAGTCGGGACGGACTCCGGAAAAACCGAGGAATCCACGCCGAAGCCCTGGAGTCGGGCTACCTCTTGGACGCTCAACTTGCGAATCCCCCACCGGTCGCGGAGGAAGGGAACATTGTGGCCGCCGATACCCATGTTCGCCGTCAGCGTCGGGCACTGGCCGTTCGGCTTCTCGCGGACATAGGAACGCCGAAGTTGATACAGGTTGCGGTCGGATTTCCCCTTCTCCATGGCCGCGCTGATCATTCGGTAGTACTGGTTCTCCGGAGCGAGGTAGAGATCGTCGGGAGCCTTTCGCCTGCGGTCGATCAAGGCGCCGATCTCCGATTTGACTCCGCTGGCGATGGCCGGCGCGGAGAACGGGTTGTAGGGGAAGTGGGCGCGTGAAGCGGCCACCAGGAAGAGCCGCTCCCGATCCTGCGGCGACTCGCTGACTTCCCGGACATTCACTTTCCAGCAGGTCTCTTCACGAAACCAGTATCCGACCTGGCGCAGTTCTCGGCGCACGCGATCGAACCAGGCGCCTCGGGCGCCGTACAGCAGGTGAGGAACATTCTCGAGAACGACGAGCGCCGGGCGCTCCTCCTCCGCGTACTCACGCAGAAGTCTCGGGATCTCGAAGAACAGGCGCCCTCTCGGATCGTCGAACCCGCGGCGGTCGCCGGCCTGGGAAAAACTCTGGCACGGGAACCCGGCCGCCAGCACCTCGACCGGGCTCAGCTGAGCGGCGGCTACGAACAATTCGCAGACATCCTTTTCCACGACCGGAGCGCCGGGGAACCGGTGGCGGAAGGTCTCGCAGGCGGAGCGGTCGCAGTCCGACGCCCAAGCGATCTCGAAGCCGGCCTCGGCCAGACCGGAGGCGAACCCGCCCATTCCGGAGAACAGGCAGCCTGCTCGAAGGCGGCGCATACGCTGCTCAGTGCTCGGCCGCACCGTAGCGGCGACGCCGGGCGAAGACCCCCGGCCGCGCCTGCGACCGGGCGGCTGCTATCCGCCGACTGCGCTCAGAGAGAGAGAGAGAGAAGTCTGAGGACACCTCCGGGCGCTCGTCGTCATCTCGTGGCTCGTGGGTTCCGGGGGCAGGCTGCGGCGCCGAAGGGCGCGGCGGCCCGTCCCGCTCGAATTGTAGAAGACGCCCGCCGTCCCCGCACAACCGAACACCCATGCGCTCGGAACCTGCTCAGGGCCCCCCGCGTTAGGTTCCCGTCGCACCCCGTCCGTCCCCGCATGATCCTCCGGAAGACCCGCCGCCGCCTCGCCGCCATCCTCCTCGTCCTCGCGGCGGCGGCCGGCGCGAGCGCCCAGGGCGAGCGGCCCACGGACACCGAACTGGGATGGCTGGAGTCGTTCCTCATGACGCCCGAGGAGCGGCGCGCCTCCATCCGGGCGTTGTCCGCCGGGGATCGGGGGGCGTTCCGGCGGCTGTTCTGGATGCGGCGGGACCCGACGCCCGACACGCCCCGGAACGAGACGCTGGAGCGCTACCTGGCCCGGGTGCGGCTGGCCGAGAGCAACTTCCGGAAGGACGGCTACGGCGGAGGCGGCGACCGGGCGCGGGTCTTCGTCCTGCTCGGCCTGCCGGTGCAGACCATCCCGCAGCCGGCGACGGAGGACGCCCCGGACGGGCTCCTCTGGGTCTATCCGCCCGACCGGGACGCCGGGGTCCCGGACGGGTTGACCGCGCACTACCTGGCCGACCCCGACGGGCGGCTCTGGCTGGAGAACCGAGGCGAGGTGGACGACCGGCTCGAACCCCTGCGCGCGGAACTCATCGTCCGGCCCGGGATCCGGTTCGAGCGCGGCCCGGACGGGCGGCTCCTCATCCCGAACCTGCCCGCCGGGGGCTCCGAGCGCGCCCGGAAGGTGCTGGCGACGATGGCTTCGGACGAGGCGGCCGACGACCCCGGCCCCCGCGCCGCCGGCTTCCCGTTCCGGGTCACGCCCGCGTACTTCCGGAGCGGCGAGGACGCGACCACCGTGGCGCTCCTGTTCGAGACCCCCGCCGGCGTACTGGCCGCCGCCGACGACGGACAGTCGGCGGCTTCCGTCTTCGCCCGGGACGCCGCCGCGCCCCGCGCCGCCGCCGGCGGCCCCGGCGAGGGTCGGTTTCGGTTCGAGACCGCCAACACCCGCATCCAGCCCGGAGGGGGGCCGGCGCGGTTCGAGGCCTCCCTGGTGCTGCCGCCCGGCGACCGCCGACTCCTGCTGGGCGTGGTGGACGAACAGTCGGACGCCTTCGGGACCGCCGCCATCGAGATCGAGGCCCCGGCTTTCCCCGAGGCCGAGCCGAGTTTCTCCTCGGTGGTGCTCTACGGGGAGACCACCCCGGTCACCGCCGCCGAAGGTTCGTCCGACCGGGCGTTCCAGTTCGGGCGCACCCACTTCCGGGCGCGGTCGAACGGCATCTTCCGCCGCAGCGAGACGCTGGGCGCTTTCTACTTCTTCTATCCCGGCGCCCGGGAGGACGACGGCGCGCTGCCGGAGATCGTCGCCGAGTACACGGTCCTGAGGGACGGGCGGGAGACCGGGTTCGTTCGTCCCGAAGCGCTGCCGACCAGCACCCGGCAGGCCGCCGCCAACGCGGAGATCCCGCTCGCGCAGTTCGCTCCCGGGCGTTACCGGCTGCGCATTCGCATCCGGTACCGCGACGACACCTACGAGACCGGCGCCGCCTTCACGGTAACCGGCTGATCGTCCGCCCGCGCAGGCGGCGAGGGCCGGACGACGGCGAGGCGCCGCCCGCTCAGGACCCCAGGTGGCGGCGGAAGAACCGCACGGTCAGGGGCCAGGCCTGCGCGGCGGCGTTCCGGTTCCGGCCTTCCCGCGCCTCCTGCGCCCGCAGGAACCCGTGCCCGGCGCCGGCGAAGGTGTGCGTTTCGAAGGCCTTGCCGAGTTCGGCCATCCGCTCCTCCGCCGGCGGCACCGTCGCGTTCACGCGGGCGTCGTCCTCCCCGTAGAGGCCGAGCACCGGCGCTTCCACCGCCGGGAGTTCGTCGGCTTCGGGCGAAGTCCCGTAATAGACCACCGCCGCGCCGAGGTCGGCGGAGCGGGCGGCGTGGGCGAAACTCGTCCGCCCGCCCCAGCAGAACCCCACGACCCCGTAGGTCTCCCGCGCCGCCGGAAGCGCCATCGCCCACTCCGCCACCGCCGAGAGCCGGCGATGCGCTTCGTCGGCGTCGAGCGCCCGGATGAGCGCCACCGCGCCGTCGCGGTCCACCGAGTCGGTGCGGCCCCCGCCCGGCCCCTTGCCGCTGAGCAGGTCCGGCGCGACGGCGATGAACCCGCTGTCGGCGAGTTGGTCGGCCACCGCGCGGATCCAGTCGGTGAGGCCGTAGATCTCGTGGATCACGACGACCACCGGCGCGGCGTCGGCGCGTTCGGGATAGACGACCCAGGACTCCACCGAGTCGCCCCCGGGCGCCGGAACCGACACCCACTCCCCATGCCGCGGCGAGCCGTTCAGCCGGTCGCGGGCGGTCTCGGCGGACGCCGGAATCAGGGCCTGCGCGGCAGCGGCGCCGGGCGCGAGGAGAGCGGCGAGCAGGACGGCCCGACCCGCCGCGGAACCGGCGCCGGCGCGGGCCGCGAAACGGGGGGAAACCGATCGAAAAAGCCGACCGCGCAAAGCCCCGAATGGGCGGAAGGAGCGAGAGAAACCGGGCATCCAGCGAGTATAGTCAGCGCGCCGCGTCCGGCGTCCCGCGTCCTCTTCTTCCGGTGAGTCCCGAGTGAATCCGCGCGCCGCGGGCCCTTCGGCGGGCGCGGAAACCGGCCCCTCCGCCCGGGAGCCGGAGGCGGCGAAACGGCAGGTCGGGGGCCGGTGAGCGCCGACCGCGAGCCCCGGTCCCGGTCCCGGCTGCTCCCGGCGGCGGCCATCGCCGCCTTGGCCATCGCGCTCGCGGCAGTGTTCTTCTACGCGCCCACGGAGCGGACGATGGGCGACCTCCAGCGCATCTTCTACTTCCATGTGGCCGCTTGGTGGCTCGCCTTCGGCGCGTTCTTCGTCGTCGCGGGCTCGGCGGTCGGCTGGTTCCGCACCCGCCTCCCGAAGTACGACGCCGCCGCGGTCGCCGCCGCCGAGATCGGCGTCCTGTTCACCACGATCGGCCTGGCGATGGGGATCATCTGGGCGAAACCGGCTTGGGGCATCTGGTGGACCTGGGACGCGCGCCTGACCACCGCTTTCGTGCTCTGGCTGATCTACGCCGGATACCTGATGCTGCGCGCCGCGGTGGACGACCCGGTGCGCCGGGCGAACCTCTCCGCCGCGCTCGGCCTGCTCGGCGCCGCCGACATCCCGCTGGTCTATTTCTCTATCCGCTGGTGGCGGACCCAGCACCCTTCTCCGGTCATCATGGGCGGCCCGGACTCGGGACTCCACCCGGACATGTGGATCGCGCTGCTGATCTCGCTCGCGGCGCTGACGCTGCTCTTCCTCTGGCTGTTCCGTTGGCGGGTCCGGCTCGAACACGCCGAACGCCGCCTGCTCGCCGACCGCGCGGCGCTCCTCTCCGAGTCCTGACCGCGATGTCCTGGCTCTTCGCCGGCTACGCCGCCTTCTTCGTACTGCTCGGCGGCTACTTCGCGCGCCTGCTCCTCATGGAGCGCCGCCTCGCCCGTGAACGGCGCGTTCTCGCCGCCGCCCACGACGAGGCCGGAAACCGCGGCGACGGTTACACTCGCCCCGATCCCCGGTCGAAGAGTTAGTCGCCATGCCTTGGTGGAAGCGCCACAGTCTCGAGGGACTCGTCGCCCACTCCCCCATCGCCGTCGGCCGTTACATCCTCACGAAGGCCGGCGAGCAGGGGTTCACGGTCACGCCCATGAAGTTGCTCAAGATCGTGTACCTGGCCCACGGTTGGATGCTCGGCATCCACGGCCTCCCGTTGGTGCGCGGCCGGGTGGAGGCGTGGCAATACGGCCCGGTGTTCCCGGAGTTGTACCACGCGATCAAACACCGCGGCGCGGAGCCGGTGACGGCGGCCGACCTCCCGGACAAACCGCATGAAGTCTTCGAACCGGAAGCGAAACGAGTGATGTCGGACGCCGTCGAACAGTACGGCCCGCTCACGGCCGCCGCGCTCTCGTCGCTGACTCATGCGCCGAACACTCCGTGGGAATTGACTTACCGGAAAGGAGTTCGCGGCCGAGCCATACCGAACGAACTGATCGAGTTCTACTATCGGGAGATGTTGCGGCTGTACCACGAGGGTCACGGACAAGAGGAAGAGAGTCCGTCGTGAACGCCGAATATCCCTATTCCGACTGGTTGGGCCTCGGTTCCAAAGGACAACCGGCGGCTCCGGCGCAACAGTCGTTGAAGGGTGCCCGAACACTGCAGAGGCGTGTCGCCGAGAAGGACTACGAACTCAGCGAGAAGAAGCACAAGAATCGATTCCGCGTGGTCATGCTGTTCGGTCTTCCGATACTCACCGCGGCCTGGCTGTTTCTGATCGCGTGGGCAATCGTGACCGACCGAATCGAAGGCATCCAAGTAGGAATCGCCTTGGGTGCGACCGGAGCGGGTTTGCTGACAGTGCTCGGACTGCAGATCTCGTGGGCATACTCCCAGAAGACGAGTACGGATACGGATCCTTCCGGCCGCGTGCTCAAGTCCGTTACCAAGAAGTACGTCCGATGATTTGGCAACTGCCAAAGAGCGCTGCGATGATCAAGTCCTTGACGCCGCGGCCGCGCATTCCGCCGGCAGGTCTCCGTCCTGCCGAAGAGGAGGGCGGAACCTCGCGGCGGTCCGCTGTGGTGCGAGTGCGCTCGTTTCAGTCGTCTGACGAGTGCGACGCCGGCCGGTCTTCGAGGCCGCTCGCGAACGGACGGGGACGGCGGGCACCGGAGGGCGAAGGCCGCGGCGACAACCCGCCCTTCTGACCGAGTCATGACCACCGTTACGCCCGGAGGGGGTGAGCGTTTCGCCACGGCCTTCGGGACGGCGATGGCGCTCATCGGCGTTTCGGTGGGGCTCGCCAATGTCTGGCGATTCCCCTACATGGCCGGCCAGTTCGGGGGCGGCGCTTTCGTCCTGATCTACCTGGTCCTCGTGTTGCTGCTCGGCGCGCCGGCGCTGATCGCGGAATGGAGCCTCGGGCGGCTCACCCGCGGCGGCCCCGGCACCGCCTTTCGCGCGATCGGTATGCCCGGCGGCCGCGCGATCGGCGGACTGCTGTTCCTCACCGTCTTCATGGCGGGTTCGTATTACGCCGTCGTCGTCGCGCAGGTCTTCTTCTACGCGATCCCCGGCCGCGCCATCACCGATCCCGAAGCCTTCTACGCGGCGAACTTCCAGGGCATCACGCCCTTGAATGTCGGCTGTTCGGTGCTCGTCTTCGGCGCGATGGGCGTGGTCACCGCGCTGGGAGTCCGCCGGGGGATCGAGCGGGTGTCCCGGATCGCCATGCCGCTCGCCGGCCTCGCCCTGCTGGTCGTGGTGGCGCGGTCGGTCACGCTGCCCGGCGCCGCCGAAGGCATCCGCTACTTCCTCTGGCCGGACTTCGCCCAGGTGACCCCGGCCACTTTCCTCGCCGCGCTCGGGCAGGCGTTTTTCAGCCTGTCGCTCGGCGGCACCTTCTTCCTCGCCTACGGCAGTTACCTCCCGTCGTCGGCCAGCCTGCGCCGCCTCGCCGGGACGACCGTGCTCGGCGACACCGGCGCCGCCCTGCTCGGGGGTCTCGCCGTCCTCCCGGCCGCTGTCGCCCTCGGCATCCCGCCCGCTTCCGGGCCGCCGCTGCTCTTCTTCACCCTGCCGAAGGTCTTCGCGGCCATGCCCGCCGGGCAGGTGTTCGGCCCGCTGTTCTTCGCCGGGCTGTTCCTCGCGGCGTTCTTCTCGGCGGTAGCCGCCCTCGAAGTCGTCGTCGGCGCGGGGATCGCCTGGACCGGATGGAGCCGCGCCCGCGTCGTGCTCCTCATGCTCGCCGTGCAGGTCCCCGTCGCCCTTCCGGCGATGGCGAGCACCGCCTACCTCGGCTGGAGCGACCTGGTCTGGGGCTCCACCATGCAACCCATCGGCTCCGTGTTCACCTTGGTCGGCCTGGGCTTTTTCGTCTCGCGGGGTCGGGCGCTCGCGGAGGCCGGACGCGGCGCCAAGCACCCGCCGGGGACGCTCTGGCTCTTCTGGATCCGCTGGGTGATCCCGATCGGCGTCGTGGTCGTGCTGGTCTGGGGCTGGGCCGGCGCCCTCGGGGACCTCCTCGGATGAGCGCGGAGGAACCCGACCGGAAGCCGGGCGGGAAGGCCCCGGCGCGGGCCGGGGGGCCGCCGGCCGGAGGCGGTCCCTCCGCGGCCTCGGGGGACCCCTCGCCCGGGGACTCGAGTGCGCCCCCCGAAGCGCTTCCGCCTGCGGAAGGGGAGCCCCGCCGAAACCGCCGGCCGCGGCGCGAGTCCGCCTCCGGCCCCCGGCCGCTGCGGGTGCGGCACGGACGGCTCCACGCCTTCGTCCGGCAGGCGCTGACCCGCTCGCGCCTCGCGCCGGAGTTGGCGTCGCAGACCGCCGACGCCCTGGTCGGGGCGAACCTCTCCGGCTGGGACGAGGACGGCGCCGCCCGCCTGCCGGAGATCGTGGACGGCCTCTCGACCCGCCACCTGAACGCCTCGCCGAGTTTCCGGCTGGCGGCGTCCTCCGGCGGCGCCGCCGTGCTCGACGGCGGCGGCGGCCCCGGCCCGGCGGTCGCCCACCGCGGGATGACCGAAGCCATCGGCGCCGCCAACCGCCACGGGGTGGGCGCGGTCGCGGTGCGCGGCGGCAACCGGTTCGGCGCCCCCGGCCACTTCGCGCGGCTGGCGCTCCCGCACCAGATGATCGGCGTGGCGGTCAGTTCGGGTCCGGCGCCCCCGCCGGGGCCGAGCGACCCGGCTGTCGGCGGCGACTCCGCGCCCGTCGGTTACCCCGCCGCGTTCGGCATCGCCATCCCCGCCGCCGAGACCGCGCCGCCCCTGGTGCTGAACACCTGGCTCGGGGACCCGGCGGGCCCGCGCGCCGACCGCGCCGGCGGGGAGGGGGCCGACCTCGAACTCGCCCTCGCGTTGGAAGCGTTGACCGCGCTCGCCGGCGCCGCCCTTCCCGGCCAGTTGGTCGCCGCCGACCGTCCGGAGCCGCTCCACGGCGGCACCGGCCAACTGTTCCTCGCCTTCCGCATCCGCGCCTTCGCTCCCTGGGCCGGTTTCCGCAACCGCATGGTGGAGCGCCTCACCGACCTCCGCCGCCGCCGCATCCCCTACCCCGGGCAGGCGGAAGGCGCCGTCGAAGAAGAACGCCGCGCGCGCGGCATCCCGCTCGATCCGGATACCGCCGAGGCCCTCGAGCGCCTCTCCTACCGGCTGGAACTCAACCCCGCCTGGAAGAAAGCCACCGCCTGAGTCCCCGCCGTCGTTCCGGCCGACCGATCACGAGGACGGCGCCCGCGTCGGGCGTCTTCGGTCCCGTTCCCCGGCTCGGTCGGAGCGGGCGAACTGGTTGAGCCACCGCGTCGCCGTGAACGGCGCGATCCGGGCGTTGCCCATCGCCCGCGCCAACTCGTAGAGCGGAAGCCCGGTGTCGAACACCAGTTCGCGGTATTCCGGAAAGCGCATGCTCCCGAACAGGTTGTAGAGAGCGCCGCGCGACTCCCGGCCGACTTCGGGGGCGCGAAGCGCCCTCCACAGCGACTGCGGACTCGGCGCATCCGCGTAGCCCGCGAAGTGCCGGGCCAGCAGACTCCGCATCACCGGAATCGGCGCGCGCCCCCGGCGCGTCGTTCCCTCCGCGGGTAGCGGCCGCCGGAGCGCCTCCCGGTCGAACCGCTCCAAGGGCAGCAGCGCCACCCGGCTACCCGGCCGGCTGAGCGACCGGCTGACCGAGCGACTCGTCACGCGCGGAGCGCCGCAGCCGCATCGCGGCAGATCGCAACCACTCGGTCGCGGATCTCCCGATGCGACCAGTCCTCCACCGGCCTGATCAATGTTCCCTCGAAGTCGTCCAAGGCGGTGAGTTCGTCCGCGATCTGCCGAAGCCGCCGCGGCCCTTCCCCGGCGAGCGCGCGTCCGAGCGCCTCCGGACTGCGGCGAGCGGCGCACGCGACATCGTAGAGGTCGCGAACCAAGTACGACCCGGCGCCCAGCATTCGCAGGCGGATCTTCTTCGCCAGGATCTCGTCGACTTCCTCCACCGGTACTTCGGTCCCTTCCACGACGACCGCCCGCCGCTCACGCGGGACGAGACGCACGGCCGGAATCAGGGTGACTTCCCCTTCGCCGAAGTCCAGGCAGATGTGCTCCGGCTCCACCCAACTCCGCGCGGAAACGACTCCGCCGACCTCGTCGAGCAGCGCGCGCTCGAGTTCCCGCCCGGCGCGCCCGACGACCTCCTGGAAATGCGAAGGCTCGGCGAAGAGGCCCACATCGGTCGAGTGGCGGTGCGCCCAGAGGGCGGCCGGCGCGGTTCCGCCGCCGAGACGGTAGCCCGAAGCCCCGAAGTGCCGACCGAGCGCGGGCTCCACCCCCGCGAACAACTCCCGCGGGCCTTCCGGCAGGACGATCCTCCCGGCCGCGGCCCGGGCGCGCACCGGTCGAGTCAGGTCCCGCGCGCCCGCGCCTCGGCGGACGGCCCGCCCCGGGCCCTTCTCCTCACGGAGTCTTCGATTGCGCCGGTCACCGGTGGACGAAGGGGGCGGGGCCGCCGCGGGGGCCGTTCTCCAGGAAATGGCGGACGCCGAGGCGCATGTCCTCCAGCGCGCAGCCCTCGCCGAAGAGGCGCGCCTCGCGCCGGAGGCCGTCGGCGAGGGGGCCGCGGGCGCCTTCGAGGACGGCCCGCTGCAGGAGTTCGTCCACGGCGCGGGAGCGGTGGCCGAGGTCCACTTCCGGCAGCGGTTCCGGAATCGGGATCGGGCCGGCCTCGACGGGCGGCGGCCCGGCGCCTCCGGCCGCGAGTTCGACGGCCAGCGCCGCCGCCCGGTCCACCAGGCGGTCGCCGGGGACGAGTTCGCTGACCAGCCCGAGCGCGAGCGCCTCCTTCGCCGAGATCGGGCCGCCCGTCCGGAGCAGCGCCCAGGAGGCCTCCAGCCCGATGAGCCGGGGCAGCCGCTGGGTCGCGCCGGCGCCCGGGATGATTCCCAGGTTCACTTCCGGCTGCATCGCCGCCGTCGGCAGCCCCTCGCGGGCGATGCGGACCCGGCAGGCCATCGCCAATTCGTTGCCGCCGCCGACCGCCATGCCGTTCAGCGCGCAGACGACCGGTTTCGGGAACGCCTCGATCCGGTTCAGCACCCGGTGCGACGCCAGGGAAAGCCGCTCGCCGTCCGCCGGCGACTCGATCCGGGCCAGCATCCGCACATCCGCGCCGGAGACGAAGGCCTTGACGCCGAACCCGGTGAGCACGACGCCCCGGACCCGGTCGTCCGCCTCGGACTCCTCGAACCGCTCCTCCAGTTCGGCGAAGAGTTCCTCGTCGAGGGCGCCGAGCGCCTCGGGGCGGCGGATGACCAGCACCCGCGCGACTCCGCCGCCGGCGGAGACCTCGCGGACGACGATCCGCGGGATCGGACGCCGGGCCCACGCCGGGCCCGGCCCCCGCAGCATCTCGGGCGCGAAGAAGGTCGGCTCCCGCTCCCGGTATTCCGACAGGAGCCGCGCGGCCTCGGCGGGCCCCAGCGACCTCAGCAGCGCGTAGGGCCGCCGCACCGCGAGGGCGAGGTGGCACGAAAGATCCAAATCCGGCGCCGAGATCGCCCGTTCCTCGACGGTCCAGGCGCAAAGACCCAGGAAAGCGGCGGTGACCCTTTCGGCGATGGCGCGCCGCCTATCCTCCGGCACTTCCACCGCTTCCCCCCGCGCCGGGACTTCCCAGACCCGCCCGGTCGGCCCGCCCGCCGCCATCGCCTCTTCGAGCAGCCGGGGGATCCGGAACCACGGGTGCAGCCGGGTGTGCATCTCCCCGAACCCCTCGTAGGTGATCGGGTTGCCGCCGGTCAGGTTCATGGCGGTGAACGGCCCGATCCCGAGGCCGAGCGCCTCCTTGGCCGCGTAATCCACTTCCTTCGTGGTCCCGACGCCCTCTTCGACCAGGAGCGCCGCCGCGAGGAACAGCCCCTCGAAGATGGGGTTCAGCGCATGACCGAACCGGCAGCGCACCGGAACCGGAACCTTCCCGATCTCCTCGTAGAACGCGAGGAGCCAGGGGACGAGGCCCGACGCCGCCGGCGCCGCGGCGATCTCCACGACCGGGTTCCGCTCGGCGGGGAAGAAGTAGTGGGCGACCGCCGCCCGTCCGGGCCGGGCCAGTTCCGAGAAGATGCGGTCCGGTTCGAGGTGGGAGGAGTTGGAGAGGAGGACCGCCTCCGGCCCGACCCGCTCCTCCAGCGCGGAGAAGATCCGGCGCTTCACCGCCAGGTCCTCCGAAGCCGCCTCCACGACCAGGTCGGCGCCTTCGACCCGCCCGTAGTCGCCGGTGAACTCGACCGAATCCCGCATCCGGTCGGCGCGCCGGTCGGAGAACGCCCCGGTCTGCCGTCCCTTCTCGATCTTCCCGAGCAATTTCTCCTCGCCCCCGGCCAGGGCCGCCTCGGAGATGTCCACCACGATGGTGGGCGCGCCCCGCGGCGCCAGCGTCTTCACCAGGTGGAGGGCGATGTCCGGGCCGATCTGGCCGGAGCCGATCACCGCCGCCCGGCGGATCTCCCGGCCTCGCCAGCGGAACGGAGCGCCGGCGGCCCCGGACGGCGCTTCCTTCGAGGCCGCGGGCAACGCGCTAGTCCTCCGCCGGGGCCGGCTCGACCGCCCCCGCCGACGCCTCCGGCCCGGAAGGGGACGGCGGCTTCTCGCCGGAGCGCGCCGACGCCGAAGCGTCGTCGTCCAGTTGCGCCCGCCACCTCTCGATCTGGCGGGCGGCGGCGTCCCGGCCCCCGAGGCCGAAGGCCACCGCGAAAGCGACCGCCACCGCGCCCAGCACGATCCCGAAGGCCAACTCGATGATCTCGTTGGCGATTCCCATCTGCTCCAGGCCGATGGCCGTCGTGAACAGCAGGATGCCGATCCGGGCCAGGAGGGCGAACAGGCGCGCCTGGGGGATGGAACTCGCGGCGATCGCCCGCGCCGAGAACGAGGCGAGGGCCACGCCGATCCCGAGGAAGACCAGCCCCAGGAAGACATGGCCGGCGAACTCCAGCAGCCGGGTGAGCAGCCCGGAGGCGTTGTCGAAGCCGATCAGGCTCGCGGCCTCGATGGCGGCCACCACCATGATGAGCGCGAGCAGCAGCACCCGGACGATGTTGGAGGCGGAGAGTTCCTCGGGAGGCGCCGCGCCGGTGAGGCCGATCCGCGTCAGCAGGTGGTCGAAGCCGCCCTCGTGGAGCAGGTCGCGCACCAGGTTGGAGACGATCCTCCCGACGATGTAGGCGGTGAGCAGCAGGCCGGCGGCCACCAACACCAGCGGCACCGCGCCGAGGACCCGTCCCAGCACATCGGTCGCCGGGCCGGTGATCACTTCGAGGCCCAGGCGGTCGAGACCGGTAAGGATCACCGGGAACAGCACCAGCAGGTAGGCGAGGCCGCCGACGACGCCCGACGGATTGCGGGAGCCCAGCACCCGGCGCGCGCCGAGCCGCTCGGCGGCCCGGTCGAAGCCCAGCACGGCGAGCAGGTTCACCACCATCGCCCGGACGATGCGCGCGAGCAGCCAGCCGGCGAGCAGGATGATGACCGCCCCCAGCACATTCGGCAGGAACCGGATCACCTCGTCCACGACGGTCTCCACCGGCAGCAGGACGCCTTCGAGATCGAGCGCCCGGAGCACCGCCGGGAGGAACAGCAGCAGGACGATCCAGTACACCGCCTCGGGGACGGTGTGGGACAGCCGCGAGGGCCGGGCCTCCCCGCCGCCGGACTCGTCCAGCCGGTCGTCCACCCCGGCCAGGTCGAGCGCCGCCCGCACCGCGCGGCGGAGGACCGCGGCCAGCACCCAGGCGGCCACGAGCAGGATCAGCGCCCGCCCCAACTGGGCGGTGAGCCCCATCACCCGGTCCAGCAACTCCCCGGAGGCGCCGCCCACGCTGCCGACCGGCGCCACCGAAGCGATGCCGGCGCCGACGAGGATCAGGAGACCCCAGAAGAGGATGCGGCCGGCCAGCCGGTCCACATCGAGTTGCGCGGCGCGCTCCGGGCCGAGCACCAGCCGGATGCCGCCGCGCAGCCGGACCGCCACGCTCTCGCGGAGGCCGAGCCGGGACAGCAGGCGGCGGAGGACCGCCGCGGCGACCAGCGCGAGGCCGAAGGCGGCGGCGAGGACGCCGAGCGCGATCACCAGGTCCCCGACCGTGGTGTCGAAGATCGGAGGGATCCTCCGGAGCCAGTCGCCGAACTGTTGGGGCATGGCGGGATGTTAGTAGTTGCCCGGGGCGGGGAGCGGCGACTCGGCGGGGGCGCGCCGCCGACCGGAAACCGGCGTCCGGCGGGCGCGCGATCACCGGGTTTCGGGGGGGAGAGAGGCGGTGGAGCGGGGCCCGCGCGGCGCCGACGCGGCCTCCGGTCGCGCTGCCGCTCCACGGCTTCCCCGGGCCGACCGGGCGGCGCTCCGCGGCCTCCCGCCCGGCCGTCGGCGGCGCCGAACCCGGTCCCGGGAGCCGTTCCGAAGCGGTCCGACCCCGCCGCCTCGTGATAGATTCGCGGGCCGCCCGGCGGAGCGAACGCCCTCGGCCGACGCTCCGGGACACCCCGGCGCGGAGGCCGGCGGCAGCTGCTCCGCGCCGGGAGGAGTCGACGAGAAGGAGTCATCACCACATGCTGCGCCGCCGTTTCCTGAACTCGCTGGGCGAGGCCGGCGGCGCCGCCTTGGTCACCACCCTGTTCGGCCCGGAAGCGGTCGCCCGCATCGAGGCCGCGAACCGCCGGGCGCCGGCCGCCGAAACTCCCGAGGAGCGGGCGAGGGACGAGAGTTACTGGGCGGATGTCCAGCAGGCGTTCAGCGTTTCGAGATCGATCATCAACCTGAACAACGGCGGCGTCTGTCCGTCGCCGCGAATGGTCACCGAGGCCTTCGTCCGCTACACCTGGGCGCAGGAAGAAGCCCCGGTGTACACCATGTGGCAGGTTCTCGAGCCGCGGAAGGAATTGGTCCGGCAGCGGCTTGCCGGAATCTTCGGTTGCGACCCGGAAGAGATCGCGCTCGTGCGGAACACCTCGGAGGCCATGGAGATCCTGCTTCTGGGCATGGACTTGAAGGCCGGGGACCAAGTCCTCACGACGACCCAGGACTACGGCCGGATGATCACGACGCTCGACCAGCGAGTGCGCCGCGAAGGGATCGAGATCGAGTACATCCAGGTGCCGACGCCGGCGGAGACCGACGAGGAAGTCATCGAGGGCTTCCGGAACGCGATCACCGACCGAACGCGCCTGATCCTGATGTGCCACCAGATCAACTTGACCGGCCAGATCCTGCCGGTGAAGGCCATCTGCGACCTCGCCCGGGAGCGGGGCGTCGAGGTCATGGTGGACGGCGCCCATTCCTTCGCCCAGTTCGATTTCCGTCGCGACGACATCGGCTGCGACTACTTCGGCACCAGCCTCCACAAGTGGCTGCTCGCGCCGAAGGGCACCGGGATGCTCTATGTGAAGAAGGACCGCATCCCCTCCATCTGGCCGCTCATGCCCGCCCCGGAGCGCCTGTCCGACGACATCCGCAAATTCGAGGAGATCGGCACGCATCCGGCGGCGAATTTCATAGCCGTAGGCGAAGCGATCACCTTCCACGAGACGGTCGGCGCGGAGAACAAGGAAGCGCGCCTCCGCTATCTCAAGGATGTCTGGGCCGAGCGGCTCTCGGCGCTGCCCGGGACCGAACTCCACACCTCCCTCGACCCCCGGATGAGTTGCGCCATCGGCAACATCGACCTGAAGTCCGTGGAGCCTCCGCGGCTGAGGGACTACTTCTGGGACCGACACCACATCATCGTCACCCCGATCATGCACGAGGAGTTCCGGGGGCTCCGCATCACGCCGAACCTCTACACCACCATGGCGGAACTCGACTACTTCTGCGAAGTCTATGAACACATCGCCCGAAACGGCCTCCCCAAATCGGCCTGATCCGAGGCGGCGCGTCGAAGCGCGCCCCGGCAGGGTCTCCCGCCTCCCGCGCCGCCGGCGGTCCGGCCCGACCTCCGACCGGACGGCCTCGCCCGTCCGCGGCCCGGTCCCTTCCGCCCCGTGCTCCAGCCGGCCGCGCGCCTGAGTCCCGCCGTGCCCGCCAACGAGCCCAGCCCCGCGATCTCGCCGGAAGCGAGCGCCCTTCCGGCGTTCCGGCAGTACGACTTCAACTCCGTCTTCTACGACGAGATGTTCGACGAGAAGGGGGCGACGCGCGAACACTGTCTCCCGTTCTTCGACCTCCTGCGCGCCACGGCCCCCGACGAAATGGCGCAGATCCAGGACCGGGTGCGGCGGTCCTTCCTCCACGAGGGAATCACCTTCACGGTGTACGGCGACGAGCAGACCCTGGAGCGCGTGTTCCCCATCGATTGCCTGCCGAGGATGATCCAGGGCGACGAATGGGATCGGGTCGCGGTCGGTCTCGAACAACGCATCAAGGCGCTGAACCTGTTCCTCCACGATGTGTACCATCAAGGCCGCATCATCCGGGACGGCATCGTGCCGGCGGAGATGATCTACGGCAGCAAGCACTACCGGCAGGAGATGCGCGGGGTGCATGTGCCCCACGGCGCCTATGTCTCCGTGTGCGGGAGCGATCTGGTGCGCACCCACGACGGCTTCGCGGTGCTGGAAGACAATCTCCGGGTCCCTTCCGGCGTCAGTTACATGCTCGCCTGCCGGGATGCGGTCAAGCGCAGCCTTCCCCGGCTCTTCCGGCAGTCCCGGGTGCGGGATGTCGAGGACTACAGCCAACGGCTGCTCGAGATCCTCCGCTCGCTCGCGTCGTCGCGCGCCGCCGATCCGAACATCGTGCTGCTGACGCCGGGCGTGTACAACTCCGCCTACTACGAGCACGCGTTCCTGGCGCGGCAGATGGGCATCGAATTGGTGGCCGGACGCGACCTGCTGGTGCACAACGAGCGCGTCTTCATGCGCACGACCAGCGGACTCAAGGCCGTGGATGTCATCTATCGGCGGATAGACGACGACTTCATAGATCCGGTCACTTTCCGGGCCGACTCGCTGCTCGGCGTGCCCGGCCTGTTCCACGCCTACCGCGCCGGACGCGTCGTGATCGCGAACGCGCCCGGCACCGGGATCGCCGACGACAAGGGCGTGTACGCGTATGTGCCGCGCATCATCGAGTACTACCTGGGCGAGAAACCGCTTCTCGACAACATCCCGACCACCCTCTGCCGGGAGCCGGAAGGACTCAAGTACACGCTGGACAACCTGGACAAACTCGTCGTGAAACTGGTCGGCGAATCGGGCGGGTACGGAATGCTCGTCGGCCCGCACGCCACGAAGGCGGAACGGGCGGAGTTCGCCGGGTTCCTGCGCGAACACCCGGAGGACTACATCTCGCAGCCCACGCTCGCGCTGTCCCGGTCGCCTTGCCTGGTCGGCGCCCACATCGAACCCCGGCATGTGGATCTTCGCCCGTTCGTCCTCCACGCCGACCGCACCGAAATCGTCCCGGGCGGTCTTTGCCGAGTGGCCCTGAAACGGGGCAGTCTGGTCGTGAACTCCAGCCAGGGCGGCGGTTCCAAGGACGCCTGGATCGTGGACCGCCCCGGCGCGGCCGCGGAAAACGGAGCCTGATCCCATGCTGGCCCGAGTCGCGGACAACCTCTTCTGGATGAGCCGCTACCTGGAGCGCGCCGACCAGACCGCCCGACTGCTCCGGGTCCAGGTCGGCGCGCTCGCCGACCGCCCGACGACCGAGATCGCCTCCGGCTGGAAGCGGCTCTTCCAGAGCCTGTCCACCCTTCCGCCCGGCGGTCCGGCCTTCTACCAGGAGGATGTGGACGAGAACTTCCTGCTCGCCGACGCCTACTCCCTGACCGACTACATGACCTTCGAGGCGGACAACGCGAACTCGGTGCTCGCCCTCTGGGCCCGGTCCCGGGAGAATGCGCGGCAGGCCCGGCAGGAGATCACTTCGGAGATGTGGGGGCACCTGAACCGGTACTACCTCACGCTGAAAGAGACCCAGTTGCAGTCGTTTTGGAAGAAGGAGCCGGAGCAGTTCTTCCGGGACACCTCGGCGCGCATCTACCTGTTCCGGGGAGTCACCGACAACAGCCTGCGGCACGGACTCGCCTGGGACTTCATCCGGCTCGGCAGGTTCATGGAGCGGATCCAGATCACCGCGGAGATCCTGGAGGTGCACCTTCCCGGCCTCTCGGAACAGGGCGACCACATCGACTGGGCGTTGCTCCTGCGCAACTGCGCCAGTTTCGAGCCCTTCTGCAAGCACCATACGGCCGTGCTCCGGCCGGACCGGGTCATGGAATTCCTGATGTACGAACCGGAGTCGCCGCACACCCTCCGGTTCGCCGCCGAAGAGATCCGGAACGGGTTGAACCGCATCGACCCGGCCGGCGGCGCCCGGCACCCGCTCCACTCGGCGCACCGGCTGGCCGGGCAACTGCGCGCCCTCCTCGCGTACAGCCCGACCCGGAGCGACGCCCTCGCCGCTACGCTGGGTGAAGTGCGCGGCCTCAGCCGCGACCTCCACAACGAGATCTACTCGCGGTACATCAACTACACCGCCGATCAAGTGCTCCAGTTCTCCTGACCGATCCCCCGATGCCAAAGACCCGAGAAGCCGCCCTCTACCAGATCGAGCACTTCACGGCCTTCGAATACGAAGAGCCGGTGCGCGAGACCTTCATGACGGTGTTCTTGAAGCCCAAGAGCAGCCCTACGCAACAACTGGAGGCGTTCTCGATCACCACGAACCCCGGCGCCGAACTCTCCTCCTACGAGGATTCGTTCGGAAACACCGCGCACTTCTTCGATGTCCCGGGAAAGCACGACCGGTTGACCGTGAAGGCGGAGTCCGTGGTCGCCGTCCATCCCTCCGGGTCGGAACCGGTGACGGAAGAGGCCTCACCCGAACCGGACGAGCAGCCGGACTGGGACGCGCTCAAGGAACTCCACACGCCGCGGCTGTGGCACTACCTGAACGGCACCGACCTCACCCGGCCGACACCCACGCTGGCCAACTTCCTGCGGCAGGAAGAGATCGAGCGCGGCGCGACGCCGCTCGACTCCATCCGGGAGTTGACCCGGCGCATCCCGGAGGCGCTCTCGTTCCGCGCCGGAAGCACCCGGGTGGACTCCCCGATCGACGACGCGCTCACCGCGAAGAGCGGCGTCTGCCAGGACTTCGCGCACCTGATGCTGGCGGTCGTGCGGGGCTGGGGCATCCCGGCGCGGTACATTTCCGGGTATGTGTTCCCGTACCCCGGCGAGACCGCGGCGAGCCATGCGTGGGTGGAATGCCTGCTCCCCGGTTTCGGCTGGGTCGAGGCCGACCCGGCGAACGGCGTCCGCCCCGGGGCGCAGCACATCCGGCTGGCCGCGGGCCGGGACTACCGGGATGTGCCGCCCACCCGAGGCCACTTCCTCGCCGCGACGCGCGAGGAGTTGACCGTGAATGTCCGGATCAGCGCGCTCGACGGCGCCTATCGCCCGGAGGGGGAACGCCCGGCGTCCGCCGCCGGCAACGGAATTTCCGGGGCGTAACGGGCCCCGACGACCGAATGGGATGGACGAGATCGGCCCGACCGCCCATCCCCACGCGAACGCCGAATGACCGACTCCGCGCCGAGCGGCGCCGACGCGGCGGCGCCCGTGTCCTTCTCGCGCGAGATCGCCGCTGATCTCCAGGAACTCAGCCGGCTCACGGAGGAACTCGAGGAGTTTTCCGAGACGCATGGAGTCCAACCGGCGCAGGCCCAGCGCGTCACCCTCTCGGTGGACGAGTTGGTCACGAACATCATCAACTACGGCTCGCCGGACGGCTCGAGCGGGGCGATTCATGTCCGGGTCGAAGTCGCCGCCGGCGCGGTCCGAATCGAAATCGAACACAAGGGCTTCCCGTTCAATCCATTCGAGGAAGTCGCCGCCCCGGACACCAGTCTGCCGCTCGAAGAGAGACCGATCGGCGGGCTGGGCGTATTCCTGGTCAAGTCCCTCATGACCAGTGTTCACTACGAACACCAAAACGGCAGGAACCTGGTCGTTCTCACCCGGTCGTTGGACGACGCCGGGAAGGAGGAAACCTCATGAACCTCACCGACGAGACCAAGAACGGAGTCATCGTCTTCTCCCCGGAAGGCCGGATCGACACCCGGTCGAGCAGCGCCTTCGAACAGGGCGTGATGGCGCGAGTGGACGGCGCCGAAGGCCCCGTCAACATCGTGATGAACTTCACGAAACTCGACTACATCAACAGCACCGGGATGCGCGTGCTGTTGATCCTGGCGAAGCGCCTCTCCGGTCTCAACGGGAAACTGGTCCTGTGCGAGATGAAGGAGCACATCCTGGAGGTGTTCAAGATCAGCGGGTTCAACCAGATCCTGAAGATCGTCGGCACCGAAGACGAAGCGCTGGCGGAGTTCTGATCCGGCCGGCTCTTCGGGGGGCGGGCCCGACGGCCGCCCTCCTTGCCGGCGTCGGCCTCGCGGCCGGCGGAGGGCTCCCCGCGTGCGGCGGCGGGGGCACCGCGCCCCCGCCGCCCACCGCTCCCGAGCCGGCGCCGGTCGGAGGGGGCGTGGTGGCCCCGTTCGGCGGAGACCGGTTGGTGGAACACCGGATCGGCGGCGCCCGTCCGGCCCGCCTCCTGGTTCCCGCCGGAACCGGCCCTTCGACCCCCCTGCCGCTGGTGGTCAACCTCCACGGCTTCGGCAGCGACGGCCGGCAGCAGGATCTCTACTTCGGGATGTCACCGCGCGCGGCGGAGGCCGGTTTCGCCCTGGTGAGCCCGGACGGGACGCAGAACGGCGAGGGGCTGCGTTTCTGGAACGCGACCGACTACTGCTGCGACCTCGAGGGCGCCGGGGTGGACGATGTGGGCTACCTCGCCGACCTCGTCGAGGATGCCGAGCAGTTCTTCGCCGTTCGCGGCGTCTTCCTCACCGGGATGTCCAACGGCGGCTTCATGGCGTATCGGGCGGCGTGCGACGGCGCCGTGCCCGGCTTGACCGGCGTCATGGTGGTCGCCGGATCCTCGTGGTACGACGCCTCCCGCTGCGCTTCGCCTTCCGAGGTCTCCGTCCTCCATCTCCACGGCACGAAGGACGGGACGATCGGGTTCGACGGCTGGACGCCGCGGCCCGGCCCCAAGGGGGACGCCGGCCACCCCGGGGCCGAGGAGGTCGTCCGCCGCTGGGCCGAACGCGCCGGCTGCGACCCGACCCCGGCCGAATCCCCGGACGCCCTCGACCTGGACTTCGAAACGCCCGGCGCCGAGACCCGCATCCGCCGCTACCGCGGCTGCCGCGGCGGCCGCGCCGTCGAACTCTGGGTCATGAACGGCTCCGGCCATGTCCCGGACTTCGGCGGCGGTCTCGGCCGCCGCCTCGCCGACTGGATCACCCTCCGCCGGCGGTAGGCGGCGCGCCCGGGGCGCCGGGCCGACCGGCCTACGCGGGCGGTTCGCCGGTCGGGCGTTCCGCTTCGGCCGGCCCGGGGTCCGCGCCGCCCGGGTCCCGCCCGTAGATCGGTTCGTCCTCGATGGGCTCCAGGTACTTCTCCACCCCCGGAGGCCCCAGCCGCCGCAGCGCGACGGTGCGCCCCTTGGAGAGCCACGCGGAGGCCCCCACCCGGACGAACATCTCCACTTCCACATCCTCCCAGAGTTCGCTGGAGAACATCCGGGCGGGAGAGTCCTTGGACAGGTAGTTGGAATCGGCGCGCAGGGTGTGCTCGACGCTGGCCTCGCCGGGCCGGAGCGGCCCCTCGGAAACGGAGTGGAGGTAACCGGTGCCCCAAGCCTCCTCCGGCGCGGACTCCCGGCGGAACACCGACATCACCTGGACATACTGGATGGGCTCCTCGTTCCGGTTCCGCAACCGGAAACGCACCGCCGGCCGAATGTAGTTGTTGCCCTCGGTGTCCTGGCCGCGCACGGCCCAGTAAGCCACGAGGTCGGCCACCTCCATCCCGGCCGCATTCTCGTCCGCGCCCGCGTCGGTGCAGGCCGCGAGAACGAACAGGGCCAGCGGCGCCGAGAGCGCGAATGCCGCCGCTGCCGCAGCGGGCGAAGCAGCCGAAAAGCGCCGAAAACGCATGGAACGAGCCTCCGGGAACACGGTTTTCGGCCAGTATAATGACCGGCTGACGCGGCTGCCGTCCGGTCGCCGAGCCCGTCCCGCGAGACGGGTTCGACGGGCCGGTCGTCGAGTGGCGGCCGTAGTTTCGCGAGCGTCGGATCGGCCGTTTTGGAACCCGTTGTCCTGGTCGACCGGGTCTCCAAGAGATACGGCGCGGCGCTCGCCGTCCGTGACCTGAGTTTCTCGGTCGAAAAGGGCGAAGTGCTGGGCCTGCTGGGGCCGAACGGCGCCGGAAAGACGACCACCATGCGGGTCATCGCCGGCTTCATGCCGCCGAGCGAGGGGCGGGTGCTCGTCTCGGGGGCCGATCCGTCCGTCGAGCCGCTCGCGGCGCGGCGCAAGATCGGGTACCTGCCGGAGTCGCCTCCGCTCTACCCGGAGATGGAAGTGGCGGGCTACCTGGAGTTCGCCGCGCGGCTGCGGGGCGTCGCGCCGAAGCGGGCCGCCGCCGCGGTGGATCGGGTCGTCGAGCAGTGCGCGCTCGGCGAGGCCCGCGGCCGGCTGATCGGGAAACTGAGCCGGGGTTACCGCCAACGCGTGGGTTTGGCGCAGGCCCTGGTGCATGACCCCGACGCGCTCATCCTCGACGAACCCACTTCCGGGCTCGATCCGAAACAGATCCACGAAACCCGGGAACTGGTGCGCGGCCTGGCCGGCGACCGCACCATCGTCCTCTCGACGCACATCCTTCCGGAAGTCGCCGCCACTTGTGACCGGGTGGTGATCATCAGCCGGGGCCGGCTGCGGGCGGAGGACACGCCGGAGCGGCTGGCTGCGGACTTGAGGCGGCGGCGCGAGGCGGACGAACCGGCGGCCAGGATCGAGATCGAGACCGCCGCGCCCGCGGACGCCGCGGTCGAGAAACTGCGGGAAACCGCCGGCGTCACTCTCGTCGCCGCCGGCCCGAAGACGCCCGAAGGCGCCGTCGTCCTGCAGATCGAGACCCGCGGCAGCGAGGACCGCCGCTCGGAACTCGCCCGAACGGTTCTCGACTCGGGCCGTCCGCTCCTGGGGCTGCGGAAGACGACCGCGAGTCTGGAGGAGGTCTTTCTCGAACTGACCACCGACGAACCGGCGGTGGAACCCGTGGGCGACGAGGACGCCGACGGCGCCGAACCGACGGAAGGCGCGTCGGCCCGGTCCGGATGAGCGGGCAGACGATCCGGGCGCCGACGCTTCGGGTAGGCGGGAAGTTCCGCGCCCGGGTGTTCGGCGCCGGCAGCGAAGCCGCGCGGGCGAGCGTGCGGTCCGCCCTGATCCGGCAACTGGCCGGTTCCTCGAGCGGGGGCGAGCCGGTGACCGTCCGGTTCGAGCGGTTCGTCCTCGAACTGACCACCGCGGCGGGGAGTCGGAAGATCTCGCGGGAGGACCTGACGGTCCGGCTGGACCTGGGCGACGCCGGCGGCGTCGCCGGCGCCGCGCCGCAGCCCGTCGCGACCGAAGGCGGCAACGGGAGCGCGGTCCCGCGGGCGGCGCCCGAGTCCTACCGAGGCGACGACTTCCTGCGGATCCTGGTGAAGATGATGGTGCTGGTGTGGGCGATGGGGGACGAGGAAGTCGAAGACGACGAGGGGAACCCGGACGCGGATTCCGGGGACGACGGAGCAGACGGGGACGCCGAACCGGAGGAAGGCGGCGGCGAAGGCATGTTCGGGCTGTTCTGATGCGCGCCGCCCTCACCATCGCCCGGCGGGAGATCGGCAGCGCCCTCGCTTCGCCGGTCGCGTACGCGCTCTTCGGCGCGTTCGCCTTCCTCTACGGCTACTTCTTCTCGGACTACCTCGCCAGTTTCGTGGAAGCGGGAATGCGCATGACGCAGACCGGCGGTCTCGGGGGCGGCGTGTTGAATGTGAACGCCGACCTGATCCGCTGGCTCACGGCGAGCGCCGCCGTTCTGGTGCTGTTCCTGTTGCCGCTCCTCACCATGCGCACGATCGCCGAAGAGGTCCGCTCCGGAACGCTCGAACTCCTCCTGACGGCGCCGGTGACCGACGGCCAGATCGTCCTCGGCAAATTCTTCGCGGCGCTCTCGCTCTACGGGGTGATGCTCGTCCTGTCCGGCCCGCACCTCGGCGTGCTGTTCTTCTATTCCCGGCCGGACTTCCTGCCGGTGCTCTCCGGCTACCTCGGCCTCCTGCTGCTCGGCGCGGCGGTCGTCGCGCTCGGACTGTTCTTCTCCAGCCTGACCCGGAACCAAGTCGTCGCCGGACTGCTCACTTTCGGCGCCGTGCTCATGCTCTGGCTGCTGGAGTTCGCCGGACAGCGGGCCGGAGGCGCCGGGCGGTTCTTCGCCTACCTCTCGGTGACCGGCCACCTGGACGCCTTCGCCCGAGGCGTCGTCGCCACGCGCGACCTGGTCTATTACCTCTCCTTCATCGCCTTCTTCCTGTTCCTCACCCGGGAGTCGCTGCGCTCCCGGCGCTGGCGGACTTCATGAGCGCCCGGGAGGCCGGCCGGCTGCGGGCGGCTCGCCGCGCCCTCGCCCGCCGGAGCGCCCGGGAGGGCGCGAATGTCTCCGCGACAGCGCTCCTGCTCCTCGCGATGGCCGCCGGAGTCAACTACCTGGCCGACCGCCGGAATGTGTCCTGGGACTGGACGAGCGGCGGCCAGTTCAGTTTGGCGCCGCAGACGCTGCGCATCCTCGAGGAACTCGACCGGGAAGTGCGCCTGGTCGTCCTCGACGAGCCGCGCGCCGCCGCTCCGGTCATCGAACTGTTCGAGCGGTACGCCGACCGGAGCGATCGAATCACCTGGGAGGTCATCGACCAGGAAGCGGAGCCGGCCCGCGCCCGGGCCTACCGGGCGAGCGCCGAAGCCGGTATCCCGTTCGGCACGGTGGTCGTAACCGCCGGAGACCGGCGGGAGCGGGCCGCCGCGCCCCGGGAGCAGGACATCACCGGCGCGATCATCCGACTCCTGAGCGAGGACATCGACCGGATCTACTTCACGACCGGACACCGCGAACGGTCGCTGGACGAGAGCGGCGCCGGCGGCCTCTCCGCGATCCGCTCCCGCCTCGTGGAGGCGAACTACGAGGTCTCCGAACTGGCGCTCCTCGAAACCGCGGCCGAGGGGCGGATCTCGATTCCCGGCGATGCGGCGGCGGTCGTCGTGGCCGGCCCCCGGCTGGACCTGTTTCCGGCGGAGGCCGAGGCGCTCGCCGCCCACTTGCGAGACGGCGGCAAAGTGATGCTCCTGGTGGATCCGCCGGAGCGGCTCGGGGCGGACGACGAGCGTTCCGAGTTGCGGGACCTCGCCGGCGAGTTCGGGATCGTCGCCGCCGGCGATGTGGTGATCGACGCGAGCGGGGTCGGCCAACTGTTCGGGTTCGGGGTGGAGGCGCCCCTCGCCGCCTCGTACGGATTCCACCCGATCACGCGAGGCTTCGAGACCGCGGCCGCCGTGTTTCCGCTGGCGCAGAGCCTGATCGTCCCGGAACTCTCCGAACGACCGGACGGGGTCACGCTCTCCGAACTGGTGATGACCTCCGAAGTGAGTTGGGGCGAGCGGGACGGGGAAGAGATCGCGAGCGGCGAAGTGGCGCCGGACGACGAAGATCGCCGGGGGCCGTTGACCTTGGCTTGGGCGGCGCGGATCGCCCCCGAGGAGGACGGCGAACCGGACGGCGAACCGGACGGCGGCGGGGCGGACGCGGCGCCGGACGACGCCGGCGGCGCCGCCTCTTCCGGGGAAGCCCCGGAGAACGCGCCGGAAGTTCCTCCCGGGCGGCGGGAGACGGCGGCGGACGAAGCGGAACCGGCGATGGACGAATCCGCCCCGAGCGACGGCCGGCTGGTCGTCGTCGGCGACACGGACTTCATCGCGAACAACCTGGCGCTCGCGCCGCTGGGGAACGCGGACCTGTTCCTGAACATGGTGAACTGGCTCACCGAGGACGAAGGGCTCATCGCCATCCGTCCGCGCGACCCGGAGGATCGGCGCATCACCATGACCGCCGGACAGTTGCGGAATGTCGTGCTGGCGTCGCTGGTGTTCTGGCCGGGGTTCTTCCTCGTCTGGGGAATCGCCGTCTGGTGGTCGCGCCGCTGAACCGTCCGCCGGCCCCGAGGAAAACGCCGGCGACGCCGTGGAGGGCGCCGGGCCGCGGGAAGCCGGTACCCCGGAACCGAAGGTCCTGAAACGAACGCCATGAACCGGACGACCGCAGCCGCCCTGCTCGCGGCGCTGTTGCTCGGCGGCTGGTTGTTCCTGTTCGAGCGCGGCGAACCCGGGGCCGGCGCGGACGGCGAGCCGGTTTTCGGAGTGTCGGCCGAGCAGGTCGCTTCGGTGTCCCTCCTTCGGCCGGAGACTCCCGCGGTCCATCTCGAACGCCGCCGCGGCGCGGCCGGCGGCGACGAGGAAGGAGGAACCTCCGCGGCATTCGCGATCCGCGAAGGCGGGGGCGCGCCGGAAGACGCGGACCCCACCGAAGTGGACCTCCTGCTGCAGAACATCGAGTCGCTCCGGTTCGAGCGGCGGCTGTCCGGGGCCGCCGCCCTCGACCTCGACGCCTTCGGGCTCGCGGAACCGGATCTCACGGTGCGCGTGGAGCGGCGAAACGCCCGCGGCCCGAACGCGAACGCCGTCGAGGCGGGTTTCGGCGCCGAGACGCCGGCCCCCGGAAACCGCTACCTCAGGCTGGGCGACGGGGTGGTCATCGTCTCCGACTGGTCGAAGGAGAACTTCGACAAGAGCGCCTGGGACCTCACCGACAAACGGGTCTTCCGCTTCGACACCGCGGGAGTCCGGGCGGTTCGGATCAGCGCCGGCGGCCGCGAGGCCGCCATCGAGCGGAGGAACGGCGACTGGTGGATCGTCCGCCCCTACCGGTTCGCCGCCGACCCCTACGACGCCTCCCAACTCGCGTCGAAGGTGCGCGAGGCGCGCATGATCGGGCGCGCGCGCCGGGACCGGGCCGCCGCCGAACCCGGCGCCGACGCCCCCGATCCCTTCGGTTTGGCGGCGCCGCGGCTGACCGCCCGTTTCGAGATCGCTCCGGACGAGGACGCCGGGGGCGAGGAACCGGCGGCGGCAGCCGAATCCGCGCGCGGGGAAACCGGCGGGATGCCGACGCCCCGAACCGGCGTTCTCCACTTCGGGAATCCGAGCGACGACCCCTCGGGAGTGTTCGCCCGCATCGAGACCGACGACGGGCGATCCTCCGGGGAGGAGGACGCCGCGGTCTTCGTCGTCGCCGAATCCCTGTTCGACGAGTTGGCGGAGAGCGTGGGCGACGGGCTGACCGGAGTGCGCTCGGTGCAGCTGTTCCGCTTCTCCGCCTGGAAGGTCGTCGAACTGCGCCTCGCCGGCCCGGAGGGCGAGAGCGTCTTCCGGCGGGAAGAAGGCGAAGACGGGGGACGGACCTGGACGCGCGAGCCGATCGGGCGCCGGACCGGCGGCGCGGAGACGACCCGCGCCGCATCCGACACCATGGACGACCTGCTCTACCGGCTGAACTCCACGAACGCCGCCGCGGTCACCGACTCCGAAGCGCTGCCGGCCGGGACGCCGGCCGGGACGCCGGCCTGGACGATCACGGTCCGGGAGGAAGAGACCCCGCTGCCCGGCCCGGAGACTCCGCCTCCGGCCCGCACGGAGACCGTCCGCATCGCCGGCGGCGGCGAGGAGGGGCCGCAGGCCCTCCGCGCCGGCGACGAACGGACCCTCCGGCTCCGCGAGGCGGATTGGGAGGAGATCACCGCGCTCCTCCGCTCACTCGATTCGCCGCTCGAAACGGAAGGCGCCCCGGAGGGGGAATCGGACCGCGATCCGGAACCCGGCGCTCCCGGGCCGTGAGACCCCTCGCGTGACCCCTCGGCCGGCGGCTTCGTGTCCGGCCCACGGCCGGCGCGCGACGGGCCGCTGGCGCTACGGCGGCCTCGCCGCCGGTCTCGGACTCGGGCTCGCCGCGATCTGGGCGTTTTCTTCGCCGGACTGGGGGGCCTTCGCCGCGCCGGGGCCGAGCAACACCGGGCACGGAAACCTCGCGTGCCGGGAGTGCCATACGCCGGCGCCCGGCAACGCGATTCGCCAGGCGAGTTCGCAGATCTACTACCGGCTCGGCTTGCGCCGGACCGCGCTGGAGTTCGGGGCGCGGCGCGTCGGCGCCGCCGAGTGCCTGGCCTGTCACCAACGCGAGGACGACCACCATCCGGTCTCGCGGTTCTTCGAGCCCCGTTTCTCCGAGGCCCGCCGGGCGCTCGCCGCCCACCGGTGCGCCGGCTGCCACGCGGAGCATCGGGGGGAGCGGGTGACCCTCTCGACGATCGGGTTCTGCGACACCTGCCACCGGAACCTCGAACTCGCTTCGGATCCGATCCGGCCGACGCACGCGGAAATGGTGGAGGCCGACTCGTGGAACACCTGCCTCCGCTGCCACGACTTCCACGGCAGCCACCGATGGACCGTTCCCGACCGGCTGGCGGCCGCGCCCGACGAACGCGAGGTCCGGGCCTACTTCGCCGGAGCGCCCTCACCGTACGGCGAGGTGAGGGAGGACCGGCGCGCCCTCGAGACCCGCTTCTCGCCTTGAGACTCCGCCACTTGGGCGCGGCGCTCTTCGCCGCCCTCGTCGTGTTGATCGTGGTGAACGCGCCTCCCGAGGACGAACTCGCCGAACCGGGCGGCGGCGCGATCCCGATCTCCGAAGTATTCACGCTGCTCGAAGCGGAGAACGACACGGTTCGGGCGCTGTGGACCGAGGAGATCGTGGGCGCCGGACAGGAACGCGGACTGCGATTCGACGCCGACTGGCGCGAACCGGAGGTCGAAGCGGGCCCGCTGCCGGCGCTGTTCCTGCGCGAGACCGCGGAGAGTTTGCGCCGAAACCCGGTTCCGCTCTACCTGTTTCTCGGCTCCGACTTCCCGATCAACGACGCGAATCGGTTCAGCGGAGCGCAGCAGCGCCACTTCGAGGAGATCCGCCGAACCGGCGAGCCGCAGTTCTTCCTCGACGAAGACCTCGGCCTGCACACCGCGATGTTCTCCGACCTCGCCGTGGCGGAGGCCTGCGTCACCTGCCACAACGGGGAACCGGAGAGCGCGCGCACCGACTGGACGCCGGGCGAAGTCATGGGCGCGACCACCTGGTCGTATCCGAAGTCGGAGGTAACGACCGCCGAAGCGCTTACCCTCGTCGCGGCCCTCCGCGCGGCGTTCCGCGACGCTTACGCGGCGTACCTCTCGGCCGCCGAGAACTTCGGCGCGCCTCCCGCCGTCGGGAGCGAATGGCCGGCCGACGCCTTCGCCCTGCCGTCCGCCGAAGTGTTCCTCGCGGAAGCCGAGCGGCGGATGTCGGCGGGGACCCTGCGCCGCCTGCTCCGGTCGGGACCGTCCGGGGAATAGGTGGCCGCGACGAAGGCGACCCGCAACGCCTCCGGGCCGTTCTTCACCCGGCTCTCCACCGTCCGCTGGCGCGTCGCCGCGGTCGTTCTCGCCGCGGCGTACGCCGCACAGGATCATTTCGGCTGGCGCTGGAACACCCTCGCCGCCTTCCAGGCGGAGGACGCCTACGCCTTCCTCAGCGGAGTCCTGCTCGCCGGCTATGCGGCCTGGGTCGCCTCCCACTTCGCCGGCCGGCCCCGAGGCGCCGCGCTGCGCCGCCGAACCATCCTCCACCAGAAGGCCGGCGCCGCCGCCCCGGTCCTCCTCTACCTGCACAGCGGCGAAATCGGCTACGGCTTCACCGCCCTGCTGAGTTCGGTCTTCCTCGGCGCCGTGCTGGTCGGCGTAGCCAGCCCTTTCGGCCTCCGCCTGCGCAACCCTCCGTACCACGATATCTGGGTCGCCGCGCACATCTTCCTCACGGCCCTCCTCGCCGTCCTCATCCTCTTCCACGCGTATGTCGCCATCTACTACGAGTGACCGCGCGGCGGAGACCGGCCCGGTTCCGAGCGTCAGCCACCGGGAGGACGCGCCCCGTTCCCCCGTCGGGGACGACGAGCGCGCCGGGCGCGCGAATCACAGCGAGCGCAGGAGTCCCGCCGTTTCGGCGACGCTTACGGCTTCCTGATTCTCGCCGAGCGGAAAGCGGTCTTCGCCGCCGTACACGACGAAGGCGCGTTCCGCATCGAGGTCCCGGGAAGCCGCGGTGAAACTCCGGGTCCGGCGAGGCGCGGAAGTGCGCTTCACCTCGATCGCCCACGGACGCGTCTTCCCGGGAAGGTCGAGCACCAAGTCGCTCTCCGCTCCGTTCGCCGTCCGGTAGAAACTCGCGAGCGTTCCGTCCGGAGCGGCATCCAGCAGCGTTTCGATCACGAAACCTTCCCAACTCGCACCGGCGACCGGGTGGCCGAGCAGGGCATTCAGGTCGGCGATACCGAGAAGTGAGTGGAGCAGGCCGCTGTCCCGCACATAGACCCGGGGCGACTTCACCAACCGTTTGCCAACATTCGCATGCCGCGGCGGAATACGCCGGACGACCAGCAGGCCGGCGAGCAGGTCGATGTACGAAGTGACCGAGGGCGCGCTCCGGGCCAAACTTCCCGCGAGTTTGGCCGTGTTGAGGATTCCCCCTTGGCCGTGCGCCAACATGGTCCACAACCGCTCGAGTGTCACCGCGGGAATCCGCGGGCGGAACTGCGGCGCGTCACGCTCGAGATACGCGCGGACCAGGTTCCTCCGGTAGGCGAGACTCGCGTCGTCGGAGTCGGCGAGGAGACTCAGCGGCAAGCCGCCGCGCAGCCAGAGCCGACCCACGGCCTCGAAACCGGCCCCCGCCTCCAGCACGCTCAACGGATTCAAGTCGATGTACTCGATGCGGCCGGCCAAACTCTCGGACTGTTTCAGGAAGGGAATCGCCGCCGAGCCCAAGATCAGGAAGCGGCCGAGGCCTCGGCCCCGGCGGCGGCCCTCATCGATGAGCCCGCGCAGTTCGGGGAAGATCTCCGGCATCCGGTGGATCTCGTCGAGCACCACCAGGCGGGTCTCGTTGGCCCTCACGAATCGAGGGAGGTCCGCGAGCCGGCTGCGGTCCTCGGACATCTCCAAGTCGAGCACGACTCCTCCGCGCCGCTCGGCGACCCGCCGCGCGAGCGTGGTCTTTCCCACTTGCCGGGCGCCGATCAGCCCGACCGCCGCTTGCCGGGAGAGAGCCGTCTCGATTCGAGATTCGGCGTGCCGTTCGATCATTCAGGCATATTCTAGATTGACATTTCGATTTACCTGTTTCCATGACCGAAGCCACGGTCGAGCGATCACCGGATTCGGGCGAGGAGGCTCTCGAGCGCGTCGCTGTCCGGGGAGTGGGCGAGCGCCTCCCGGAGCGCGGCGACGGCCTCGGAGCGGCGGCCGACGCGAGCGAGCAGTTCGGCGAGCCCGGCGGCGGCGCCGGCGTGGCCGGGGGCGGCGCCGAGCGCCTCGCGGTAGCGCGCCTCCGCCTCCCGGTCCCGGGCGAGCATCTCCAGCGCGAGGGCGCCGTCCACCAGCGGCCCCGCCCGCGCCGGGCCGGAAACCGAGTCCGCCAGGCGGTCGAAGAGGATGAGCGCCCGCTCCGGGTCGCCGGCGAGGGCGAAGGCGGTGGCCGCGCCGCTCAGGAGACCAAAGGAGATCGGCTCCGCCGCCGACCCGAGCACCCGGTCGAAGAGCGCGGAGGCGGCCCGGGGATCACCGCCCCGGAGGCGGGCCTCCGCGAGCCAGCGCGCCGCGCTCAGCGCCGGGCCGGAGAGCGCAGCCGGCGCCTCCGGGACGAGCGGCGCGAGAAGGTCTTCGGCGCGCCGGGACCCGTCGGGCGCGGTCAGCAAGAGCCACCTCGCCCGGGCGATGGGGAACGCCGGGTCGTCGGGGAAACGGAGGGAACCGGCCTCCAGGACCGACAGCGCCTCGGCCGCTTCTTCCGGAGCGCCGCCTCCCGGCGCCATCCCGTCGAGCAGCAGCCCGAGCAGTTGCGCCAGCGCATCCCGCAGTTCGAGGCCGGCGAGTTCCCCGCCGGTGACCATCGAGAGGAGCAACTGCTTTCGACGCTCCCGCAGCCGGTGTTCCTCGTGCCCGCGCAGCAGTCGCCGCCCTTCGGCGGCCCGGCGGGCTTCTTCGTCGTGCGCGAGCAGTTGGCCGAGCCGGAATCGCGCCGCGCGATCCCCGGGGGACTCCTCGACCGCCCGGCGCAGCCAGCGCTCCGCCTCGTCCTCCCGATCGAGCAGGGCGAAGCACCTCCCGAGTTCGAGGGCGGCCCCGGGGACCGGCGGTCGGGAGGACAGAACCCGCTGCAACGGGATGATCGCGCCGGCGCAGTCGTCCGCGGCGATGCGCAGCCGCGCCCGTTCCAGGGTGAGCGCCGGCGGTTCTCCGGCTTCCGGCGGGCCCAGCATCGCCTCCGCCGCCGCCGGGAGGCCGGCGCCCCGGAGCGCCTCGGCCAAGCCGGCTCTCCACCGCGGGGAGAGGGGCGACCCGGAGGCGGCGAGGGCCCGCGCGGCCTCCTCCGCCTCCCGATCCCGCCCGAGCAGGGCGAGAAGCCGCACCCGGAGGACGGAGGCGGCCGTGTCCGCCGGCGCGTGTTCCAGCGACTCGATCGCCGAGGCGTAGTCGAGCAGGCCGGTCAGGGCCTCCGCCCGCAGACGGTGGAACTCCGGGGCCGCGTCCGGCGTCGCAAGCGCGTCCTCCACCGCGGCGAGCGCCGCCCCGAACTCCCCGGCGTCGAGCAGGCGGCGCGCTTCGACCGCCGGGGCCGGCTGGGGGATGGGGGCGGCCGCGGGCGCGGGAGTCGCGGCGAGGGCCGCGAGAGTGAAGACAGCGCGGTATTGCGGCCGGCGCCGAGCGCCGAGGATCGCCGGGCCCCGACGACGCTCGCCGGCGCGTTCCGCGATCGGGTCCGGACCGGACGCCGACCGCGCCGGAGCGCGCGGGCCGCCGGAACGACTCAGAAGGCGGCGGGAACGAAATCCGGCGGATTCCGAATGCTCGCGCTGGAGCCGACGACCCGGATCAGGAAGAAGCCCCGCCGCTCGGCATGCCGAAGCACGCTCTCGTCCGCCGAGAGGTAGGCGAGCGCCCCGTGGATGTTCATCCCGTTGCGGTCGAAGTCGGGCATCCAGAGCCGGAACTCCTCCATCCGCGTCCGGAACTGCCGGACATCTTCCGGCCGCAGCGTGGTCTTGACTTCGACGACCACCGACGCCTCCTCGCCCAAGGCGACCAGGTCCCACTCCCGGGTGTAGCCGCCGCGCGTGGCCGCCATGCGCCGGCGCGGCGGGGTGACCTCGATCCCGAAGTCGCCCAGGATCCCGGGCAGATCCCCTTCGGTGAGCGCCTCCATGAGGCGGCCCCAGCGGGCGTCGCCGTCCCCGATCACGCGGTGGATCTCCTTTTCGATCTTCCGCCAGCCCCTCTCGCGGTTGGCGTTCCACTCTCGAATGCCCTCCTGCACCGTGCCGAGGAACTCGTCGCCCGCCTGCCGGAAGAGCGCCACCTGCTCGTCGCCGGCCTTGCGCAGAAGAGCCAGGTGCTCGTCGTTGGCCTTCCGACGCAGCGCCAAGTCCCGGTCCGTCGCCTGACGCTGAGCCGCCAAGTCCTCGTCGCGGGCCTCCCGGCGGAGCGTCAGGTCCTCCTCGCGCTCCTTCCGGCGGAGCGATCGGTCCTCCTCGCGAGCCGCTCGATCTTTCTCGCGCTCCTTCCGACGGAGCGCCGAGTCCTCCTCGCGCTCCCGTCGCCGGATCGCCAGATCCTCCATCGCGAATCGGATATGCCACTCCTGATGGCGCTGCAACGCCTCCGCGAGAACGCGAAGAGCCCGCCACACCTCGGCGCGGTCGGCGTGGTAGCCCCGTCTCGGTCTCCGCCGCGCCGCTCGTCTCCTCACTGCCCGTCTCCTCACTCGCCATCCCGGGTGGGATCGTAGCGCGCGCCGGCCCGCGGGGCGACGCGGCCCGATGGCGCGAGGAAGAGCGGCTCGATTCCCCTCAGCCGGCGGACGGAGGGCCGAACTCGATTCCCTGGGCCAGGGGCAGGTCCTCCGACCAGTTCACGGTGTTGGTCTGCCGGCGCATGTAGGCCTTCCAGGCGTCCGAGCCCGACTCGCGGCCGCCGCCGGTGTCCTTCTCCCCGCCGAACGCCCCGCCGATCTCCGCGCCGGAGGTGCCGATGTTCACATTGGCGATGCCGCAGTCGGAGCCGCCGGCGGAGAGGAAGGTCTCCGCCTCGCGCACGCTGTCGGTGAAGATCGCCGAAGAGAGCCCCTGCGGCACTTCGTTGTGGAGGCGGATCGCCGTCTCCAGCGAGTCGGTCTCCATCAGATAGAGGATCGGGGCGAAGGTCTCCTCGGCGACGAGGGGGCTCTGCCGCGGCATCCGCACCAGGGCCGGCTCCACCTGGTGGGGCCCGAGATCGGGCCGGCGGCCGCCTCCGCACACCACCGTACCGCCCTCGGCGACCGCCCGTTCGAGCGCCGCTTCCATCCCCCGCACCGCGTCCTCGGAGATGAGCGGCCCCATGAGCGTGGCCGGGTCGAGCGGATCGCCGAGGGCGACCTGGCGGTAGGCGTCCGCGAGCCGCGCCGTGAGCGGCTCCGCCACGGCGCGGTCCGCGAACACCCGCCGGGTGGTGGTGCAGCGCTGCCCGGTGGTTCCCACCGAGCCGAAGACGATGGCCCGAACCGCCAGGTCCAGGTCCGCCTTCGCGCTCACGATCACCGCGTTGTTGCCGCCGAGTTCCAGCAGGCACCGCCCGAGCCGCCCGGCCACTGCCGAGGCCACCCGGCGCCCGACCGCGGTCGAACCGGTGAACGAGACCAGCGGGATCCGCCGGTCGGCGGCCAGCCGGGCGCCGATCTCGCCGCCCCCGACGACCAGGTTGAAGACGCCGGAGAGGCCGTGGTCCTCCATGACCCGGTTCGCGATCCGCTGCACCGCGAGCGCGCACAGCGGCGCCTGTTCCGACGGCTTCCAGATCAGCGGGTCCCCGCAGACCGCGGCGACGGCGGCGTTCCACGACCAGACCGCCATCGGGAAATTGAAGGCGGTGATGACCGCCACCGGCCCGAGCGGGTGCCACTGCTCGAACATCCGGTGGCCGGGCCGCTCGGAGGCCATGGTGAGCCCGTAGAGTTGGCGCGACAGGCCCACCGCGAAGTCGCAGATGTCGATCATCTCCCGGACTTCGCCGTGGCCCTCCGCCCGGATCTTCCCCACTTCGAGGGCGATCAGGTCGCCGAGCGGCTCCTGGTCCTCCCGGAGCGCCGCGCCGAGGTCCCGAACCAGGTCCCCGCGCTTCGGGGCCGGGAGGCGGCGGAACGACTCGAACGCTTCCGCGGCCGCCGCGGTCACCCGTTCGAGCCCTGCCGCATCCGCCGGAACTACTTCTGCGATCGGTTTCCCGGTGTGGGGGTTGAGCGAAGCGAGCGCCGGCGCCTCGCTCAGGATCCAGGAACCCGGGCCATGACACGCTCCGGGCGCCCCGTCACCGAGTCCGAGCCGATCGAAGAGACTGTCCATAGCCGAAGAATCCTGCTCCCCGGCCCTGGCCGGCGACTCACCCATCCGAAACGAAACGGGGCGGAGGCCGACCCGGCCCCCGCCCCGAAAGAACTCGGCGCGGACTCAGAACGCGAACTTCACCCCGACGAAGGCCCTCCGGGGATCGATCCACCGTTCGCCCACGCCGAAGAGCGACGATCCGAACGCCTGTGAACCCAAGTCCTCGGTCGCCGTCGAATTGAAGATGTTGAGAATGTCCACGAGCGGCTCGATCTTCCCGCGTTCGCCGAAGTAGAACGCCCTGGATATCCGCAGATCGAGAAGGTTCTGCACTTCCAGCCGCCGGGAGCCGGGCGAATTCAGGTAGATGTTGGTTCCACCCTGCGGAAGGACATCCTTCGGCACTCGATCCCTCACGCCCCATGGTTTGCCGTTGAAGAGCGCGTAGTTGAATCCGAAGAGGACATCGCCCGGAATCACGATCGCGCCGGTAACGCGGAAAGTATGCGTCCGGTCGTTCAGCAGGTGCCCCGTGGCGTTCGTGAACTGGTTCGGATCTCTCGCCAGTGAACTGTTATAGACCCTGGTCGTCTGGCTGGACGCGGCACCGAAACCGCTGGACGGCAACAGACCGTAGGCTCGGGACAATACATAGGACACCTGCGCCTGCCACCGGTCCGCCATTCGTTTGTTCAGGATGAACACCAGCCCGTTGTAGTCCATGTAGAGGGGTCTGCAGTAGTACGAGATGCCCTCGCAGGTCACATTGCTCAACCGGAAGTAGCGGTCGTTCGGGTCGGTGAGGATGGGATAGACATCGTAGGCCTGTCCGTCCTTCGCAGTCCAGGAAACGCGGCCGTAAGACGCGTTGTCGGTGTTCCAGCCGAGCATGTCGTTCTGGTCCTTGCGCACATAGGAAAAACCGAACGCGAACCCCGCGGAGAGTTCCCGGTCGAAACCGATCGAGAATTGGTCCGTGCGCGGCGACCGGCCGTTCGGGTCGAAACCGAAATTCGTCGCGGCCTCGTACTTCGGCCCTTCGATGTCGTACATCCCGGTCTCGGCGTTCCAATACCACTCCTGCGAGTTCCCCTGCCCCGGATGGACACCGGACATCTCGCCCGTGATCGCCGCCCGGTAGAAGCGCCCGAAATTGCCGCGAAGCACGGTGCGGCCGTCTTCGTCGAGTTTGATGTTGAAGCCGACCCTGGGCCCCCAGTTCGTCCATTCGTAGAGTTCCCCGGCGCCCGGCGCGGCGCCCTGCGCTTCGAATTGCATGTCCGCGATGTCCGTAGCCACGAGGTTGTCGAGATCCGGGCTGATCCCCCGCACCCGGTCGAATCGCAGCCCGGCGGAGATCGTGGCGCGGTTCCCGATGTTGAGCACATCCTCGGCGAAGACGCCCAACTCCCGGAATTCGCCGCCGACATTGTAGTTCGAACCGAGCGAGATGTAGTTGGGACTGCCGTCACCGTTGTCGTAATAGACGACCCCGCCCGGATAGTTCGGCCCGGGTGTATAGCCTCCGTGCGAACTGTGGTTTCCGATCACATAGGAGACGCCGAACTTGAAGTCGTGGTCGCCGCCCATCCAGTCGCTGGCGTAGTGGCTCACCTTCGCCTTCACTTCCGTTCGCCCCTGCTTGAAGATGTCGAACGAGGGCGCGCCGCCGGAGGCGATTCCGTTGTCGATGTCGTTTCGGCGCGGCACGCCCGGGTTGTTCGGCCGGCTGACATCACGGGGCGAGTAGAAACCGGAGAGGGCCAACTCGTAGAAGGTGCTGTCCGACAGGATGTGCGTGATGCGGCCGAAAGTCACCGCGGGGTTGTTGCCGCTGAAAGTCCACGCGGCCTCGAACGGACGGCTGACGGAGGGCGTGGACGGGATCACCCACCAGTCGTTGTGGTAGGTGTGCATGAACTTGACATTGGGCGTGATGTCGGCGGTTACCTTCCAAAAGGCCCGGTGCGCCCCGAACTCTCGCGGATGCTCGGGATTCGTGCCCGGCTGGTTGTCCCAGTCCTGGAGATACTGGTATCCGCCATAGATCCAAGCGCGGTCGCGAATGATCGGCCCCCCGACATGCGCCGTGGCATCGATGTACTTGTTGCGGGTGAAACCCCAACCGTCGGAGTCCATTTCGCCGTCCGCGTTGACCCGGACCGGCTTGGAAGTCAGGCGATCGAACATGCCGAAGTAGGCGCCATCGGCGCGATACTCGTTCGTGCCCTGCTTGGTCACGACATTGAAGACGGCCCCGGCGGCGCTTCCGTACTCGGCGGAGGCGCCGAGGGACACGATCTCCATTTCCTCGATCACATCGGTGTCCGGCCACGGCCAGGCGGCGCCCGACACCGGGGCGGTGAAGTCCACGCCGTCCATGAGGTACCGGTTCTCGTCCACGCCGGACCCGAACGCCGACACCCGGCTGCTCGTGCCGCTGGTCGGATTCGTCGCCGACATCCCCGGGGCGCTCTTGGTGAAGTCGAAGAAACTGAAGCGCCGCAGCGGCGTATTCTCCATGTACTCGTTGGAGAAGTTCGTCGAGACCCCGGACCTCCGCGTATCGACGACCGGACTCTCGCCGGTCACCGTCACCGTCTCGGCCACGGCGGCCAGCCCGAGCGAAACGGCCCGTTCCGTCGTCCCTCCGAGCAGCACGACCATCCCTTCCTCGATGTAGGTCCCGAATCCGGAGAGTTCCACCCGGAGCACATAGTCGCCGGGCGGCAGGTTCGGAAAGCGGAAATCCCCGGTTGCGTCCGCGGTCGTCGCGAGTGTCCCCACGGCGAGCGCCTCCGAGGTGACGGTCACCGTCGCGCCCGGAAGGATGCCCCCCTGATCGTCGGTGACCGTTCCCAGAATCGCCCCGGTCGTCTGTCCCGAGGCCGTACCGACCGAGAACAGGAGTCCGACCAGCGCCGCCGCTCCGCGAAGAATGTGTGTTCCGGACACCGCGAACCCTCCTGAAGGGATGTTGGAACGCCGCACCGGCCACCGGCGAGCCGTCCATAGCCCGGCGCCGATCGGCGTAATTTGGAGGAGCGTATTTATCCGATTCTCCGGGATCTGTCAAATCGAATCCGGCGGTTCACGGCGGCGGAGCAAGCCGCGCGGTCGCCGACGCCCGACGCGGACCTCGGGCGCCCGGGCTTCCGGCAGCCTCCCGCGCCGGCCGGGAACCGGGCGATAATCGGCCTGATGACTCGGGGCCGCGGGCGAGTCGCCGGGGCGGGCATCGCCGCCGGACTCGCCGGGATCGCCGCTCTCGGCCTCGGCAGGTGCGGGAGTTTTCCCGGAGGCGCCGACCCGATCCGGCCCCTGAATGTGGTCGTCGTCACCCTCGACACCCTCTCGGCGCGGCACCTCACCCCCTACGGCCAGACCCGGATCGAGACGCCGGCGTTCGAGCGCGTCGCCGCCGAGGGCGTCCTGTTCGAGCAGGCGGCGGCCACCGTCCCGCTGACCCTGCCCTCGCACTCCTCGATGTTCACCGGGACCTACCCCATGTTCCACGGGGTGCGGGACAACGGCGGCTACTACCTGCCCGAGGACTCGGAGACCCTCGCGGAGGCGCTCGCCGCCGCCGGGTACCGCACCGGGGCATTCACCGCGGCCTTCGTCGTGGACTCCCGATGGGGCCTCGACCAGGGCTTCGAGCGGTACTTCGACGACTTCGATTTCCGGGAGTTCGAGCGGATCAGTCTGGACAGCGTCCAGCGGCCCGGCGACGAAGTCCTCGACGAAGCGATCCGCTGGATGGAGGGCGTCCGGGGCGAGCGGTTTTTCGCCTGGCTCCACTTCTACGACCCCCACTGGCCCTACGAGCCGCCGGAACCCTGGCGGTCCGCCGCCGGTGACTACCCGGAAGCCGCCTACGACAGCGAAGTGGCGTTCACCGATTCCCTCGTCGGCCGGCTGCTCGACTGGCTGGACGAGACCGGGCTGGCGGAAGACACCCTGCTGGCGCTGATCGCCGACCACGGCGAGAGCCTGGGGCGCCACCGGGAGGGCGCCCACGGGTTCTTCATCTACGACGCCACGATGGCGGTCCCCTTCCTCCTGCGGACGCCCTACCGGCAAGTCGGCGGCGGCCGCCGCGTTTCGGCGCAGGTGCGCGGCATCGACCTGATGCCCACGGTGCTCGACCTGGTGGGCGTTCCCGTTCCGGAAGCGGTGCAGGGGGAGAGTCTCGTCCCGCTGGCGGACGGCTCGGTGGACGACCTGGGGCTGTGGGCCTACTCGGAGAGCCTCTACCCGAGGAACCACTACGGCTGGTCGCCCCTCCGGTCGCTCCGGAACGGCATCCTCCACTTCATCTCCGCCCCCCGCCCGGAACTCTTCGAAGTGGCCTCCGACACCGGCGAAACGACCGACCTGGCGCGGTCCCGGCCGGGCCAGGTGCGCCAACTGGAACGGCTGCTGGCCCGGATCACCGACGAGTTCTCGGCGGAGGAGCGGAGCGGCGCAGAGCCGGAAACGCTGGACGAGGACACCCGCGCCCAGTTGGCCGCCCTCGGCTACCTGGGCGGCTCGTCCCGGGTGGCGGTGGAGGAAGGGGCGGCGCTGGCGGACCCGAAGGACAAGATCGCGCTCTACAACCTCCTGAAGGCCGCCGGGACCGACTCCTCGGAGGATCGGGTGGACGAGGCGCTCGCCAAGGTGGGGCGGGTGCTGGCGGAGGACGACGCCATCCTCGAGGCGCACCTGGTCCGGGGCAACCTGCTGCGGAAACTCGAGGACTGGGACGGGGCGGTCGCCGCCTACCGGCGGACGCTCGAACTCGACCCCGGGTACAAGTCGGGGATCCTCGGCCTGGCGGACGCCTACCGGCTGGCGGAGCGCTACGAGGAGGCCGCCGCCGGCTACCGGCGCCTGCTGGAACTCGACCCGAACGACAACAAGGCGCACTTCCACCTGGCGGAGATCCGCGCCGCGCAGGAGGACTACGACGCCGCGCTGGAAGTGCTGGCCGGGCTCGAGGCCACCGGGGAGGAGCGCGCCCCGGCGCGGAACCTGAAGGGGCAGGTCCTGCTCAGCCTCGGCCGGCTCGACGAAGCGGAAGCGGAGTTCCGCCGGGCGCTCGCCATGGACGACGAACTCTCGGACGCCTGGTACAACCTGGCGCTGCTGTTCGAGCAGCGGGGCAACGCCGACCGGGCGCTCGACGCCTACGAGACGCGGCTCTCGATGGCGCCCCGGGACTTCCGGTCCCACTTCAACGCCGCCAAGTTGTACGGGGCGCTGGGGGACCGGGAGCGGATGGAGGCGTCCTTCCGCGCCGCGGTGGAGGCGAACCGGGAGTTCGCCGTGGGCCATCTCTACCTGGCGAAGGCGCTGCTCGACCGGGGGGAACTGGCGGAGGCGGAAGAAACCGCGCTCCGCGGACTGGCCCTCGACCCGGAGCGGGAGATGGCTCCCCTCGGCCACTTCGTCCTCGCCGATGTGTACAACCGCCTGGGCCGCCCGCGGGACGCGGAGCGCGAAGTCGCCCGGGCGCGCGCCCTCTCCCGCTGAGTGCCCCTTCCGGGCCGGAACCCGGCCACCGGGAGCGAAGGCCGGCGACGATGCCCCCGGGGCGGCCGGACGAAGACGAGGAGGGGACACGCAACAGGGAAATCCCGAGGGGACATCCAAAGGGACGACCGGCGCCCCAAAACCGGGAGGGTCTTGGAGTAATGTCATATTTTTCAACCAGTTATCGAGAGGAATACGGCGCGTCCCAAGGGACATCGGAGGGGACGCCGCAGAGGACATTTCCGGCGCCGGAACAGGGCTCGGAAGAACACCCGGAAAAGGACAAGATAGTGGACATATGGTTTGACAAAATGGAGGACATTTTCGAGAAGTATCGTGTATAAATATAAGTAAATATTGATATTTTCCATGATTCGATCCGGGACATCGGTCGTGACATAGCAAGGGACATTCCTGCGCTACACTTGCCCCGTGAGCGAGTCGGGGCGGCCCTACCGCCAGTCCCATCCATGGCTGACTTTCCGCATGGACCTCTCTCGCGCCCCGCCTTCGCTGTGGGCGCTGCTGGGACAGGCGCTGGCGATGTGCCGGCAAGTCGCCACCGCGATCCTCCCGGCGCCGGCGCGGGCGCAACTTCGGCATCTCTACCTGACCAAGGGCGCGCAGGCCACGACGGCCATCGAGGGCAACACGCTCTCCGACGAGGAGGTCGAGGCCGTGATCGAGGGGACGGCGAACATTCCTCCCTCGCGGGCCTACCAAGAGACGGAACTCCGGAATGTGGTGCAGGCCTTCGACGAAACCCTGCAGGCGCTCGACCGGGACCCCGATACGCGGTTGACGCCCGATCGGATCACCGCCTACAACCGCGGAGTTCTCAACGGCCTCGAGGAGCGCCTCGAAGAGGGAGTGGTCCCGGGAGAGATCCCCGAACACTCGGTCGGCGTCCGGGGAGCCGGGTACCGAGGCGCTCCGCGAAGCGACTGCGACTACCTGCTCGCGGAGTTGTGCCGGATGGTGGAACCTTCGGCGCAACTCGCGGCCGCCTTCCCGCCGGACGCCGAAAATCGGATGGCGACCGCCCTCGCGCACGCGATCCAGGCGCACCTCTATATCGCCTGGATTCATCCCTACGGCGACGGGAACGGGCGCACGGCCCGCCTCGTCGAGTTCTTCCTGCTGGTCCGCGCCGGCGTCGCGCCCGAGTGCGCCCACCTGCTGAGCAACCACTACAACCGAACGCGCCCCTCCTACTACTACGAACTCCAGAGGGCGAGCGCGGCGAATCGAGGAGCCGGCGACCCGCTGGGGTTCGTCGTCTACGCCCTGCGAGGGTTCGTGGATGGCCTGAGGGAACAGATCCGGGATGTGGAGCGCTTCCAGGAACGAATCGCCTGGGACAGTTTCGTCCAGGAGGTCGCGCGAGCCGAAGGGGGTTCGGCCGCGATGGCGGAGCGCCGCCACCGGGTCGCCGTCGCCCTGGCGGACACCGGCCCCACTCGAATGCGGGCCATTCCCGGCCTGACACCCGACTTGGCGCGACGCTACGCCGGCAAGGCGCTCAGGACGCTGAGCCGCGACCTGCGCTGGCTCGTAGAGCATGGTCTTCTCAAGGAGACAGACGGCGCGTTCGCCGCGCGCACCGACCTCCTAAGAGCCATCGGACTCTCCACGCGGCGGGCCGCTCGCGACGACGCCGCCGGGCGCGGTCAGAATTAGGAACCCGGCGGCCGGAAGGGCGGGGCGAATCGCCCTCCCGGAGCGCGCCGCCAACGGAGCACCCCCCATGACCAGAATCACCCCCCGGCTGGCCGCCGGCGCGGCGGTGGCGTTCGCCATCGGCTGCGGCGGCGGGAACGAGAGCGAGATGACCGACAACCCCTTCCTCTCCGAAAGCACCCTCCCCTACCACCTGCCGCCGTTCGACCGGATCGAGGACGCGCACTTCCGCCCCGCCTTCGAAGCCGGGATGGAGGCGCACCTCGCCGAAGTCGAAGCCATCGCCGCCTCCGGGGAAGCGCCGACTTTCGAGAACACGCTGGTGGCGCTGGAGCGGTCCGGGCGGCTGCTCGACCGGGTGGCCCGGACCTTCTTCAGTTTGGCCTCGGCGGACACGAACGAGGAGATCAACGCCATCCGCGCGGAGATGGCGCCTCGACTGGCGGCGCACGCCGACGCCGTCCTGCTGGACGCCGACCTGTTCCGTCGGGTGGAGACCCTCTACGGGCAGCGCGCCGACCTGGGCCTCGGTCCGGAAGAGGTGCGTCTGGTCGAGCGCCACCACCGTGACTTCACCCGCGCCGGCGCGCGGCTCGCCGACCCGGAGAAGGAGCGGATGCGGGAGATCAACGCGGAGTTGGCCTCGCTCTCCGCCGAGTTCTCGGACAACACCCTGGACGAAGTGAACGCCTCGGCGATCGAGGTGGAGACCGCCGCCGAACTCGCCGGACTCTCCGAGGGCGAGATCGCAGCGGCCGCCGAAGCGGCGAAGGAACGAGGCGCCGAGGGCCGGTATGTCCTCGCGCTCCTGAACACCAGCGGCCAGCCGGCGCTCGCTTCATTGGAGGATCGCGCGCTCCGGGAGCGGATCATGAAGGCGTCCCTCGCCCGGGGCAGCAGCGGGGGCGAGCGCGACAACCGGGAAGTCATCGTCCGCATCGCCGCGCTCCGCGCCGAACGGGCGGCCCTGCTCGGCTACCCGAACCACGCCGCCTTCGTCCTCGAGGAACAGACCGCGCAGACCCTGGAAGCCGTCGACGAACGGCTGGCCGGCCTCACGCCGGCGGCCGTGGCGAACGCCCGGCGGGAGCGGGACGCGCTGGAGGCGCTCGCTCGCGCCGAGGGGGACGACCTCGACATCGCCGCCTGGGATTGGTCGTACTACACGGAGAAACTGCGCGCGGAGCGCTTCGACTTCGACGAATCGCAACTGAAGCCCTACTTCGAAGTGGACGGCGTTCTGGAGAACGGCGTCTTCCACGCCGCCGCCCGCCTCTACGGCCTCCGGTTCGAGGAGCGCCCCGATCTTCCCGCCTACCACCCCGATGTCCGCATCTGGGAGGTCTTCGAGGAGGACGGGACGCCGCTCGGCCTGTTCCTCGGCGACTTCTACGCCCGGCCCTCGAAACGGGGCGGCGCCTGGATGAACGCCTATGTCCCGCAGTCGGGCCTCTTCGGGACGAAACCGGTCGTGGCGAACCACCTGAACATCCCCAAACCGCCGGAAGGCGAGCCGACGCTGCTGACCTTCGACGAAGTCATCACCCTGTTCCACGAGTTCGGCCACGCCCTCCACGGACTGTTCTCCTCGGTCCGCTATCCCACCTTCGCCGGCACTTCGGTGCCGCGCGACTTCGTGGAGTACCCCTCGCAGGTGAACGAGATGTGGGCCACCTGGCCGGAGGTGCTGCAAAACTACGCCGTCCACCACGAGACCGGCGAACCCATCCCGGCCGACCTCCTGGAACGCGTGCTCTCGGCCCGGACCTTCAACCAGGGCTTCGCCACCACGGAATACCTGGCGGCGACGCTGCTCGACCTCGCCTGGCACCGGCTGACGCCGGCGGAGGTCCCCGAGGCGTCCGGGGCGCTCGCCTTCGAGGAGTCCGCGCTCGAAGCCGCCGGGGCGTCGTTCGCCCCGGTCCCGCCACGCTACCGCAGCACCTACTTCTCCCACATCTGGAGCAGCGGCTACTCCGCCGGTTACTACTCCTACATCTGGAGCGAGGTGCTCGACGCCGACTCGGTGGAATGGTTCCGGGAGAACGGCGGCCTCACCCGCGAGAACGGCGACCACTTCCGCCGGACGCTCCTGTCGAAGGGCGGCAGCGTGGAGGCGATGGACCTCTACCGCGCCTTCCGGGGACGGGACGCCGAAGTCGAACCGCTGCTGGAGCGCCGCGGCCTCGGCGGCTGACGCCCGGGGCCCGCGCCGGCCGGGAGAGCGCCGGGCGCGGGCCGCCCCGCAGCGCCTTGCCGGCCGGCGCCTTACTGCTCGCGGAGGGCGCCGACGACGCTCCGGCGGGCGGCGCTGATCGCCGGGAACAGGCCGCCGACCGCGCCGATGAACAGCGCCAGCGTGATGCCCTGGGCGAGGAGCGCGGCGTTGACCTCGAAGGCGAACGCCACCTGGCTGAACGAGGCGAAGTTGATCGTCGCCGCCCGGAACCCGTCGAACAGCAGGTAGGAGGCGCCGCCGCCCACCAGGGCGCCGAGGAGGGCGAACACCAGCGACTCGACGATCACCGAGAACACCACCGGCAGCCGCGCGAAACCGAGCGCCCGCAGCGTGGCGATCTCCCGCGACCGCGTGGAGACGGCGGCGTACATGGTGTTCAGCGCGGCGAACACCGCGCCGGCCGACATCATGGAGACGATGATCCAGCCGAGCGCCGAGATGAAGATCTCCATCGGCCGGGACTGCGCCGCCAGGTACTCGGTCTCCCGCTCGGCGCCCACATTGAGCCGGGGATCGTCGTCGAGCGCCGCCGAGAAGCCGTCGAACGCCGCGGCGTCGGTCAGCCGGACGAAGGCGGCGTTGTACGAGTTGCCGCGCCGATACGCCTGCTGCAGCATCCGCGTGTCGGTCCAGATCTCCGACTCGGAGACCCCGCCGCCGGCGAACCGGCCGACCACTTCCCAGGAACTGCGGCCCACGGCGATCCGGTCCCCCACCAGGAGTCCCTCGAAGGCGGCGGCCGCCCCCTGCCCGACGATCACTTCGTTGCGGCCTTCCTCGAACATCCGACCCTCGACGATCTCGAGGTTGTCGCGCACGGCGAAGGCCGCCGCTTCGACCCCTCTGAGGGGCACATTGGCGTCCGTGCCGGCGCCGATCTTCTTGCGGTCGATGATGACGAAGAGTTCCGGGGACACGAGCGCGCCGCTCGGGCCCCGGGCCACGCCGGGCGCCTCTTCGATCGCCTCGATGTCCTGCCGGGAGAGGATGCTGACCGACTCGCCGGTCGAGCCCGACCGCAGGACGACCGCCACCTCGTCCCGGGCCTGCCCGGTCACCACCGAGCGGAACCCGGCGGCGATGGAGAGCACGGCCACGAGCACCCCGACCACCCCGGCGATGCCGAAGACGGCGACGACGGAGACCCCCCGCCGCTCCCAGATCGTCTCCAGGTTGTAGCGGGCGACCGCCCGGCACTGCCTCAGGAAAGAACCGAAACGCATCGTCGTCCTCTTCGCACCCGGGGTGTTCGGTCGGTGATCGGGCCCGCCGCCTACAGTCGGCGGAGCGCGAACGCGGGGCGGAGGCGCATCGCCCGCCGAGCCGGGAAGACCCCGGTGACGAGCCCGGTGAGGAACGCCAGCGCGATGCCGAGGAGGATGTCCTGCGGGCGGAGGAAGAGACCCGGGAAGTAGGTCGCGAGAGTCGGGCGCAGCGCGGCGGCGATCCCCGAGGCGAGGAGCAGCCCGAAGAGTCCCGCCGTGGTGGAGAGCGCCACCGACTCCAGGAGGATGAGCCGCATCACCCGGTTCGAGGTGAAACCCACCGCCTTGAGCAACCCGATCTCGCCGACGCGCTCCCGGACCGACTGGGCCATCGTGTTGCCGGCCACCAGCAGGACGGTGAAGAACACCGCGCCGAGGATCGAGGTCACGATGAGCCCGATGTTGCCGATCTGGTTGGCGAAGCCGGCGGCGAACGCGCCCTCCGGCTCGCTCTTGGTTTCGGCTTCGGAGTTGCGGAACAGCGTGTCTATGGCCTCCGCGGTCTCGGCCGCGCGGTCCGGATCGGCGATCCGCACCATGTACCAGCCGACGGTTCCGCGTCCGAAACTCCGGGCCTCGTCGAAGAAGTCGTAGCGGAACAGGAACTGGGTCTGGTCGAAGCCCTCGACCTCGGAGTCGTAGATCCCCACCAACTCGAACTCCCAAGCCGCGTCTCCCCGTCCCTGCTGCGTCCAGATCGTCGGGCGGATCGGGATCCGGTCGCCGACCTCCCAGCCGTACCGTTCGGCGTTCGCCCGGCCGGTGACCGCCCCGTTCCGGGTCTCGATCCAGCGCGCCTTCTCCTCCTCGGTGAGTCGGACTTCCGGATACATGTCGAGGTATTCGGCCGGGCGCACCGGCGACTGCATGAAGAAGTTGGACGGATCCTGATAGACCCCGCCGAACCAGGTCATGTGGACCGCGTCCACCACGCCGTCCAAACTCTCGATGTCCGCCTCGTAGGACTCGGGCAGCATCTGGAAAAGCGAGACCCGGTGGCGGACCACCAGCCGGTCTTCGTTCGCGATGTCCACGCCGGCGGCGAGCGCCACCCGCAGCATCGCCAGGACGCCGAAGATCAGGAAGGCGAAGAGGACCGAGGAGAAGGTGAGGAAGGTGCGGGTCTTCTTGCGCCGGAGGGCGGCGCCGATCAGCGGGAGCGAACTCACGCCGCCGGGGCCGCGGCCAACCGGCCGTCTTCGAGGTGGAGGGTGCGCGAAGCGCGCGCCGCCGCCAACGGGTCGTGGGTGACCATCAGGATGGTCTTGTCGTGTTCCCGGTTCAGCGCCGACAGGAGGTCGAGGATCTCCCCGGTGGTCACCCGGTCGAGGTCGCCGGTCGGCTCGTCGCACACCAGGAGCGCCGGGTCGGCCACGATCGCGCGGGCGATCCCGACCCGCTGCTGTTCTCCGCCCGAGAGTTCGCGGGGGTAGTGCGCGCCCCGGTCGGAGAGCCCCACGATGTCGAGCGCGATCTCCACCCGGCGGCGCCGCTCCTTCCGGGAGAGCGAAGTGAGCAGCAGCGGCACCGCGACATTCTTCCGGGCGTTCAGCGCCCCGAGCAGGTTGGCGAACTGGAACACGAACCCGACCTGGCGCGAGCGCCAGGCGGCCAGCCGGCGCTCGGACAGCCGGTGGATCGCCGCGCCTCCGACGACGACCTCCCCCTCTCCCGGCCGGTCGAGACCGGCGACCAAGTTCAGGAGCGTGGACTTCCCCGATCCGGAAGGCCCCATCAACGCCAAGAACTCACCCCGTTCCATGGAGAGGCTCAGGCCGCGGAGCACCGGCACGGTCCTCTTCCCCTGGCGGAAGACGCGGGTCACTTCCCGGACTTCCACCATCGGCGATCCCGCCTCGGCCGGCGGCGCCGGCGTCTCGTCACTCATTCCGGTGATTCCTTCCCGTTTGCGATCCGGATCCTCCGGCTCAGCCGGAGGCGTTCGACCCTTCGGCGGTTTCCTCGACCACTTCCGCGCCGTCGGCGAGTTCCGCCGGGCCGGCCACCACGACTCGATCCCCTTCCGCCAGACCGGAAAGGACGAACACCTCGTCTTCCCGCGGATCCCCGAGCCGCACGGCGCGCCGCTGCACCCGGCCGGCGCGAACCAGGTACACCAGGTCGCGGCCGGTGTCCGCGAACACCGCGGCCCGGGGCACGAGCAATCCGCCGGCGGTCTGCCGCGGCGCCGCTTCCGTAGCGCGGAAACTCACCCGGACGCCCATGTCCGGCAGGATTCGCGGCTCGAGTTCCTCGAACCCGATCCGCACGCGCACGGTGGCCCGATCCCGGTCGGCGGTGGGGATGATGGCGATCACCCGCGCGGGAATCTCCGAGTCCGGGTAGGAGTCGAGCACCGCCGCCACCGGCTGGCCGGGAGACACCCGGTTGATGTACGCCTCGTTCACATCCACTTCGATTTCCCGCGAGTCCATGTCCACGATGGTGCCGATTCCGGTGCGGGTGAATCCGGCGCCGCCGGCGATCGGCGACATCATCTCGCCGGGCTGGGCGTTCTTGGCGGTGATCACGCCGTCGAACGGCGCGCGAACCACCGTGTCCTCGATCTGCTGGCGGATCACATCCACCTGGCGCTCCGCCACGGCGATGTCCTCCCGCTGGCGGTTCCGCCGGGCTTCGAGGGTCGCCACCTCGCCGTCCACGGCGTCGAGGTCCGCCTGTCCGAGCACCCGCTCCGCCACCAGGCGGCGGGTCCGCTCCTGGCGCAGCCCGGCTTCCGCGATCTGCGCCTCCACTTCGAGCAGCGACTTCCGGGCCGAGTCCGCCTGCGCTTCGGCCAGGCGAAGGCTCCGTTCCAGGTTCGAGGAGTCCAGCCGCGCCAGCACCTGCCCGGCGGTGACCGCCATCCCCTCCTCGATGGAGACCTCGGTGATCTGCCCGGCCATCTTCGAGGACACCGTGGCCTGCCGCCGGGCGGTCACATAGCCGCTCGCGTTCAGCACCGTGGTCCCCGCCGACATCGCCGCGGCCCGCACCCGGGCGGTGCGGACGACGACGGCCTCCGGCTCCCGGCCGAAGAGGAACGCCGCCGCGACCACGCCGGCGAGCGCGAGCGCGCCGCCGAAGACCGCGGTCCAGAGCGCGATCCGGCCGGAACCGCGCTCCTCTTCCTCGATCTTCAGTTCGCCGAGCCGGGTGGCGGCCCGGGCCCCGGGCCGGTGTTCGGCGTCGGTCATTCGTCGAAGCGGAAGTCGTCCGGGAAGGTCGGCGAGAGAGGGGGAGGGGGTCGCCCGCCCGCGTCCGGGAGGCGTCCGGAAGGCGTCCGGAAGGCGTCCGGGAAGGCCACTACGCCGCCCGCGCGCCGAGGTTCCCGACCGGAGGGCCGGTCCGGGAAGCCGTCCGCCCGCCGTTTCGCCGGTTGGCTCCGCCGGAAGTCTCGGGCGTCCCCGCCCCCGTCCTACTCCCCGGCGGGAGGAACCTTACGCGCCCGCGTCGGCGGCGGGCGCCGACTCCCCGTCGGAGCCGGGCGGGGGACGGCGGGCGACCGGGACTTCCGCCGGAAGAAGCAGGAAGACGCCGTAGCCGCGGCAGACCGGATCGGAGACATAGTCGGCGAGCAGCGCCCGCGCCCGGAAACCGAGACGGAGTTGGACGCTGACCGTGGGGTCGAAAGTCTCCCCGGCGACCACTCGCCGGTAGTACTCCTCGGCCGGGAGGCGGTCGGCCACCGCGCCGTAACCGCTCAGCAGCCCCACGGTGACTTGACCGGAGAGCCCGCGCCGCTGCACCAGCCGGTGGCGCGCGGCGTAGAGCGCCCGGGCCATGCCCCGCCGGCGGTAGTCGGGATGGACCGCGAGGTCCACGCCGTAGAGCCAGGCGCCGTCCGGGTCGTGGGCGCCCAGGAACCCGCCGCCGAAGATGTCCTCGAAGGAGTGCTCCGGCCGGTCGAGGTCCGTGTCCAGCCGCACCGTGGTGGTGGAGGCCACCGGGATGCCGGGCATCTCCCCGGCGACGGCGGCGAACTGCCCCTCGGGGAACATGGCCACATGCCGCCGGTAGTGGGCGGCCTCGAACCGCTGGCGCGGGTCCAGGGTGGGGAATACCCGGCGCTGGAGCGCGGCCAGGGTCTCCGCGTGTTCGGGCGCGGTCGGGACGACCCTCCACCGGGCCATCGGGTCCGGGCGGGGCGTCATCGGGGCGGACTCACCCGGCGGCCGGCCGGGGACGAAGACCCAGCGTGCCGAGCCGCCCGTGTTCGGCGATCGGCCGGCCCCCGGAGTCCGTGAGCCGCCGCGGTGGATGGGAGGCGCCGGTCAGGATCGAGACCGCGACCATGGCCGCGAAGGACAGCGGCATGGCGATCAGGGCGTTCGGCAGGGCCGTCGCGCCGGCGAACAGCGCCCCGCGCAGCACCAGCGCCAGCCAGACGCCGAGGCCGGTGAGGATGCCGGCGACGGCGCCCGGCCCGTTCGCCCGCTTCCAATAGAGCCCGAGCGTGAGGGGCGCGAACAGCGCGACCATCATCACCGTCCACGACTCCACCATCAGCGTGTACACGCTCCCGAACAGGAGCGCCACCGCCAGCGCGAGCCCGCAGAACACGACGACGCCGGCGCGTACGGCGACCAGGACTTCCTTCGGGGACAGGTCCTTCGCCACATTGCGGACGATGTTCTGGCCGAACACGCTGGCGGGCGCGAGCAGGCCGCTGTCCGCGGAACTCATCATCGCGGAGAAGAGCGCCCCCAGGAACAACGCGAGCCCTACCGGCGGCAAGTACTCCATCGCCAGCCGGGGCACGATCTCCTCCGGGTTCGAGAGACCGGGCATGAGCACCGAACCCACCATCCCCAGCGCCACCGGAATCAGCCCTACCACGAGATAGAGCCCGCCGCCGAAGTAGGCGCTCCACTGGGCGATCCGTTCGCTCCGGGCGCTGAGCGCCCGCTGCATCAGGTCCTGACCGGGAAGGTTGCCGACCCCGATGAGCAGCCACGCCTGCAAGAAGAACGCCCACTCGAGGACGCCGCCCGCCGGCAGGAAGCGCGTATGGCCCTCCCGCATCCGCTCGACCGCCGACGAAACGCCGCCCGCTTCGCCCAGGACCAGCGGCAGGAGGACGGAGATCGCGGCGATGAGGACGACGGCCTGGAAAAAGTCGGTCAGCGTGACCCCCCACATCCCGCCGAGGACGGTGTACGCGAGCACGATCGCGGCGGCGATCATCACGCTGGCGACGAAGGGAAGGTCGGCGTACGCGGAGAGCACCGTTCCCACCGCCAGGAGTTGGGAGCCCACCCAGCCGATATAGGCGGGCAACACCGAAGCCGCGCCCAGGATCTCGGCCGTCCTCCCGAATCGCCGACGGAAGAAGTCGGCGACGGTGAGCAGCCGCAGCCGGCGCAGCACCCGCACATAGAACGCCCCGGCGAGAAGCAGGCAGAGCGCCGCGCCGAACGGATCGGCGACCACCGCGGAGAGTCCGCCGGAGTACGCGGCTCCGGCCGCCCCGATCATCGTGCCGCCCCCGAACCAGGTGGCGAAGAGGGTGAAGGTGCAAAGCCCGATCCCCAGCCTCCGCCCGGCGACGACGAAGTCGGTCGCGTTCCGGATCCGCCTCGACGAGAGCGCCCCGAGCGTCAGCAGCGCGAGCAGGTAGAGCGCGACGGTGATGCCGACGAAGGCGTCGCTCACGAGCGGTCACCCCGACCGGCCGGCCGGCGGGGAAGGCGCCGCGCTCCGGGCGTTCACCCGGAAACGCCGGTGCGTCTCCTGTAGGCGTCGGTCTCGTACACCTCCGGGTTCACGCAGTTCGGCGCGCGCCCCCGCCCCAGGTGCGCCAACGCGTTCTCGGCGCACATGGTGGCCATGCGGTCGCGCGTCGCCCGGCTGGCGCTCGCGATGTGCGGGAGGATCACCACCTGCTCCAGGCCGACGAGGCCGGGATGGACCTGCGGCTCGTTCTCGAACACATCCAGCCCGGCGCCGGCGATCCGGCCGTCCTTGAGCGCCTCCGCCAACGCCGCCTCGTCCACGACCGGGCCGCGGGCGGTGTTGACGAGGAAAGCGGTCGGCTTCATCCGCCGGAAGGCCTCGGCGTCGAACAGGTGATGCGTCGAGGCGTTCAGGTCCGAGTGGATGGTCACGAAGTCACTGCGTTCGAGCAGCGCCGGGAAGTCGGCGTACTCCACATCGTCCCGCGCCTCGATGATCTCCCGCATCGGCGGATCGAAGGCCAGCGCTTCCATTTCGAAGCCGTGCGCGCGCCGGAGCATCGCCTGCCCGATCCGGCCGAAACCCACGATGCCCAGCGTCTTCCGGCGGCCGTCCCCGCCCGGGCTGATGTCCGCCCCCAGCATCAGCGCCGGGCCCCAGATCCGGTAGCGGCCCTCGCGCAGGTAGCGGTCGGCCGGGACGACCCGCCGGGCGACGGCCATGAGCAACGCCCAAGCGAGGTCGGCGGTAGTGTCGGTCAACACTCCCGGCGTGTTCGACACCGGCAGCCCCAACTCGGTGGCCGCGGGCACATCCACATTGTTGAAGCCGACCGCGTAGTTCGCCACGCCGAGCAACTGCGGCCCGGCTTCCATCAGTTCCCGGTCCACCGCCTCCGTGAGGAGCGACACATGGACATCGGCGGACCGCGCGCCCCGGAGCACCCGCTCCCTCGGCGGGCCGGCGTCGTCCCTCGTTTCGGCGATTTCGACCTCGGCGGCTTCCCGCAGCAGCGAGAGTCCGGCCTCCGGAATCGAACGGGTCAGGAAGATGCGGCTCATGCGGCGATCCCCACGGCGACGGTGTCGTCGAGAAAACGCCGAAACCCGTCGCGGTCGGCGGCTCCGGCGGCGATCCTCCCGATGCCGTCGCGGAGCGAGTCCAGGTCGGCGGCGTACGAGAGACGGAGGAAGTCCTGTCCCTCGCTGCCGATCACTCCGAAACTGCGCCGGTCCACCAGGGCGACGCCGTGGTAGTAGAGGAGGAACCGGGACACCAGGGTGGCGGGACTGCTGAGGCGGCGCGCTTCCTCCGGAAGACCCGCGAAATACTCGGTCGCGCCCAGCGCGGCGCACATCCCGGAGATGTTCGGGAACACATAGAACGCGCCCAGCGGCAGGGCGCAGCGGACGCCGGGAATCTCGTTCAACGCCGGAACGACATAGTCGCGCCGCCGCCGGAACTCTTCCACCATCGAGGCGACCACGCCGGCGGTGAGCGGGCTCTCCAGGGCTTCGCGCGCCGCCTCCTGGATGAACGGCGGGACACAGGACACGGTGTTGATGTTGATCTGCTTGAACCGGAGCGCCTCTTCCGCGGTCGGCAGCACGCACCAGCCGAGCCGCCAACCGGTCATCGCGAATCCCTTGGAGTGCCCGCTGGCGATGATCGTGCGCTCGGCCATTCCCGGCAGGGAGGCCGGCGAGGTGTGCTCGAAACCGTCGAAGGTGATGTGCTCGTAGATCTCGTCGGAGTAGATGCGGAGATCGGGATTCCCCTTTTCGCGGACGAGTTCCGCCACTTCGGCGAGCAGGCTCTTCGGCAGCACGCCGCCGGTGGGGTTCGACGGCGAACAGAGCATGAGCACTTTCGTCCGGGGGGTGAGCAGCCGTTCGAGGTCTTCGGCGGTGAAGGAGAAGCCGCGCTCTTCCCGAAGCAGGAGCGGTTTCGGAACGCCGCCCAGGTAGGTGACCCAGGACTCGTAGATCGGGAATCCGGGGCTCGGGTAGATCACCTCGTCTCCCGGGTCCACATAGGCCATCATGGTGTAGCCGATGGCCGGCTTGGCCCCCGGCAGGACGATGATCCGGTCGGCGGTCACTTCGAGGCCGCGGGTCTTCGAGACATGGCCCGCGAGGGCCTCCCGGAGCGGCGCCACCCCCGCGGGGTCGGTGTAGTGCGTGTCGCCCCGGCGGATGGCCCGGACCCCGGCCTCGTTGATGTGGGGCGCGCTGTCGAAGTCCGGTTCCCCGATGGTGAAAGGGATCACTTCCCGGCCCCGGGCGCGGGCGCGGGCCATGTCCTCGGCGATCTTGAACGCGTTCTCGGTGCCCATCCGCCCGAAACGCTGGGCGAAGAGAGGCATGGAAGGTTCTGGAATGTCCCCGGCGGTCCGCCGGGGTTCGGGGTCGTGGGCGGCGCGGCCGGTGGCGGATGATATATTGGCGCCGGCCTCCCGAAGGGGGGCGTTTCGAGTCAGTTTCCGGCGGCGGGTTGGCGATGCGTTCCGGTTCACCGGCCGCTGTCCGGCGCCGCCGGCCCGTCGTTCGGCGCGGCCTCGCCGGGTGCGCGCGACCCGGTCGGGGCCTCCTGTTGGGGGGCGGCGCGGCGTGGCTCGCGGCGGCGGCGGTAGCCGGTCAGGAGCGCCCGCGGTCGGCGGCGCCGGAGGAAGAGGCCGGCGAACGCGGAGCGGCGGCCCCCGCTGCCGCCGAGGGCGACCCCGCCGCCGAGTACCCCTTCGAGGCGCCCGCGGACCTGACGCTCGGGACCGAGCCGCAGAGCGCCGATGTCACCGGCCAGTTGGGGGTCCCCGACGGGGACTACATCCCCGAGGTCTTCCAGTATCGGCGGCGCGGGACCCAGCGCACCCAGGCCGGTCTCGGGGGCGAGCACCGTTCGGCCGCGCTCACCGAACTCCGGGTCATCGACGGCTTCGTGGAGCCGGGCGGCGTGGTGCGGGGCATCGCCCGCGTCGAGCCGGCGTTCGAGAAGGGGCGGCGTTTCGTCGCCGAGTTCTGGAGCCAGGACTACGGCCGCGCGGCGGTGGTGTACATGAACTTCCGCCCCCACCGGAAGGACAAGAACCTCTATCTCGGCCGGGGCCGGGTGGACCGCCACCATCCGGGCGGCCGCTACAACATCGGCTCGACGATGATCACCGACGAACACGGTCACAAGAAGGCCTACTCCAGCGAGTTCAACCCGGTGATGCGCGCGGCGGACGGCACGCCGGCGTTCTTCGTCGTGGCGGAGAACGAGGAGGCGGACCTCACGCCCCCGACCCTGGTTTCGCTCGAGGTGCTGACGCCGGAAGTCGGCCCGGGCGAAACCGTCCGGGTGGAGGCCTTCGCCGAAGACGACCTCGCCGGCCCGACCCAGGCGCGGACGGTGTTCGTGAGTCCCTCGGGCCGCCGGAGCGTTCGCGCGGACCTGATCGGGGACGCCCGCCGTCCCGGCCGCTTCCTGGGCGCCTTCACGATTCCCGAGTGGTACGAGGGCGGGAAGTGGACCGCGCAGCAGGTCGCGTTGTACGACGCCGCCCGGAACGAGGCGCTGCTCTTCGCCGCGACCGACCCGGCGCTCCGCGGCGCCGTCGTCACGGTCGAGGCGGATCCGGGGAAACGGGACGACGAGCCCCCGGTGCTGCTCGCCCTCGAACTGCCGCAGCGGGAAGCGGCCGCCGACGAAGCGATCCCGGTGGCCGCCCTGGTGACCGACGAGGGAAGCGGCGTGGACGAGGTCCATGTGTCCTTTCTGAGCGCGAGCGGCGCGGACCTGGTGCGCGTGGAACTCCTGAGCCGCAACCCGCCGCTCAACCGTCCGTCGCTCGTGCCGCAGCCGAATGTGTTCCGCGGCGCGCTGAAGATCGAAGACTGGCGCGAACGCGGGCGGTACGCCGTGTCGCGGGTGAACCTGTCCGACCGGGCCCGGAACTACCGGAACCTGAACCCGGTGCGGGACGAGTCGGTGCGCGGCCTGTCGGTGGTCTACCTCGGCGGGGAACCCGACGGCGAACCGCCGGAGCCGCCGCCGGACCGGGCGCCGCGCGGCGGCCGCCGCTGAGCGGAGGCGCCGGCCTCCGAAGCGACCGCCGCCACGCGAAGAGGAACGCCTACGATGCTGCCGATGGAACTGGACCGCCGGACATTCCTGGGAGCCGGCTTGGGCGCCGGCCTCGGTTCCGGGCTCGCCGCCGGACTCGGTGCAGCCGAGCCCGCCCTGGCCGTCGGGCGGGACGAAGGGGTCCCCGACCGCAGTCTTCGCGCGAAACACCTCGTCGTCATCATCTACGGCAACGGCTGCCGGAAGAAGGACACCGTCGAGGACCCCGCCCACGCGCCCCATCTCGCCCGGATGATGAAGGACGGGACCGTCTTCACCGAGGACTTCGGCGAGACCGCGAACCTGCACGGCTACCTGTACACGGAACTGCTCACCGGCCGGGAGACCGTCTCGGAGCACCCGCTCTACCCCACCTGGACGGAGATCTGCCGGAAGGAACTGGGCGGCTCCCCGAACGACTACTGGATGCTGCAGGGCGTCAGTTACTACCGGTCGTGGGTGTACGACCGCAAGCACTGGAGCGCCCACCCGGAGGGCGGTCTGCAGTTCGGCGCGAACTCGCTGACCATGAACAAACTGTTCCACGACGACGAGCGGCGCTCTCCCGCCCGACTCGTCCGGGAGAACATCGAACTCGGGCTCGGCCACACGAAGACCAGCCTACGGGCGGTCGAGGACTGGATCGCCGACGCCGTGAGCCGGAGGCTCGACCTCCCGGCCTCGACCCGGACGCCCTTGGTGGACCGGGAAGTTCCGCTCGGCGACGGACAGTGCTTCGAGATCGCGAAGCACCTGCTCGCCGCGTTCCGCCCCAAACTGATCACGATCCAGATGCTCGCGCTCGACGACGCCCACGCCGACGCCGGTTTTTGGGACTACGACACCGACTACGAGCAGTACCGGCAGCACATCGCGGCTACGGACGAACTCATCGGGAACCTGTACGACTTCATCCGGGCCGACCCGCGCCTCCGGGACACGACCGCGATCCTGCTGCGCCCGGAGTGCGGACGCGACGACGAAGTGAACGCGTACGGCCAACTCCACCACTCGCAGGGGAACTACTACGCCCACAATGTGTGGACCTTGGGAGTCGGGCCGGACTTCCGGGAGGGGGCGGTGTTCCCCGAAAAGGTGATGCGGCGCGACCTCTGCCCGACGGTGGTGTACGCGCTGACCGGACGGGACCTGGCCCGGCGCGCCTCCGGATCGGTCCGCACGCAGTTGTTCCGGGACGAGCACCGCCTGCCGCGGTACATCCGGCGCGACCGCTTCGGGAACCCGGTCGCGGATTGACCGCGGGGAGCGGAGGGGTGCCCGGTCGCGCGCGCGGACGGCGAACGGACGCCGGCATCGGGCTCGTCGTCGGTCCGGTCCTCGGGGTCGCTCCGCGGTTCGTCGTCGCGGCGCTGGCCGCCGCGCTCCTCCTGCTGCCCGGCGTGTCCGGCGCGGACGGCCGGACCGCCGGCCGGCAGCCGGTCTCGGCCGGCGGCCCCGCGGACCGGAGGGCGCCCGTCGCCCGGCCGCCGCAGCATCCCGGGCCGCGGCGGCCCACGCTGGCGGAGGCTGCCCGCCGGAACCGGGAACGGATCGCGAGGAGCCGCCGCCGGGGAGGACCGGCGCCCCGATACGACGACGCGGCCTTCCCCGCCGAGCGCGCCCCCGACGGCGCGGATCCCGGGCCGGCGGAGTCGTCGGCGCCCCGCTCCGTCCCCTCCGCCGCCGGCCGGCGGAGCGGGGAAGGATCCCCGGAAGGTGAGCCGTCCCCCGAAGCCTCGGAACGCCTCGGCCTCCGCGACTCCGGATCTCGAGGAGAGACCTCCGCCGAGGACCGAGCCGCGGCCCGCCGGGAGCGGGAGCAGGCCCTGCGCGAACGGCTGCTCGACCTGGAGTGGTCGCTCGCCGCCGTCGGCGCGAGCGGCCTCCCGTACGCGCCGCGGAATCCGAACCGGGCGCTCGACCCCCTCGGCGCCGGGCGGCTCCGCGCTCGGCAGGAGGAGATCCGCCGGGAACTCGCCGCCCTGGCCGAGAAAACCGCCGCCGGGAAGAGACGACCGCCCCGGTAGGGGCCGGCCCGCCGCCGGGCCGCCGGCGGCGACTTCAGCGGAGCGTGAGCAGCAGCGGGGGCCCGTCCGGGCGTTCGAGCAGGACGGACTCCGAGGGTTCGATGACGGCGACGCGGTATCGGCCGATCCGGTCGCCGGCGGTCACCAGCACCGTCTCCCCCTCGTGGAAGAGCGCCGCCCGCACCGGCTCACCCGACCCCAAGTCCACGAACCCGTGGAGTTCGGGCGCCCGCGGAACCTCCGGCGGGCGGAACGGCGCGGGCGGCTCTCGCTCCACCGAAGGCGCCGCGCGCCCGGCGGGTTCACGCGGCCGGGGCGGCGGCGCAGCGGCCCGGAGTTCCCGACCGGCCGCGGGAAGCCGCGCTTCGAGCCAATCGGAAACGGCCTCGATCTCCTCGATCTCCTCGTCGAGGCGGGCATCCCCTCCCGCGGCGGCGCCGGAGTCCACGCCCTCCTCCGGCCACAACACCGATGCCGCGGCGGTGAGAACCGTCGGCCGGCCGGCGCCGGCGGCGCTCGGCTCGGTGAGTTGCGCCCGGTCGAACCGGAGCGGCCAGCCGCCGGCTTCCATCGCGGACACGAACTCGATCAGGTCCGCTGTCCGCCCTTCGGCGGTGAGTTGGGCCTCGGCGCCGGCGGTTCCCCGCGGCGGGCGGGCGAGCGGCGCGAGCCGAACCGAAGTGAGGTCCACGCCGCGAGGCGCGGCGAGATCGAGGAGGCGCGCCCGGACCTCCGCCACGCTCCGGGGCCCGGGGGGGCGCCGGTCGAGCAGCGCCGCCAGCCGGGCCAGGCGCTCCTCCCGTTCCCTTCCCCGCTCGACTTCCCGCCGGGCGCGCTCCGCGTACTGCTCGGCCGAGGCTCGCTCGGAACGCCGGTCGAGCGCCGCGCGCCGCTCGATCCAGACGAGCGCGGTCAGCGCCGCGAGGAGCACCGTGAGGAGCGCCCGCAGTCGGAGGGAAACCCCGGCGCCGTGAACGAAACCCGCGGTCACGGCGCCCCTCCTGGTTTTTCGCGGCCTTCCGCCCGCTCTTCGGTACCGGGGACGGCAGGCGGTTCGGTGGAGATCCGGGAGGTGATCTCGACGACCACGCTCCCGTCCCGCTGCCGCCGCTCCGAGATCACTTCCGCCGCCAGCACCGCGTCCGACCGAAGCAGCGCGCCGAGGAGGCCGGCCACCGCTGCGGCGTCGGACGCTCGGGCGGACAGGGACGCCTCGGCCGCCGCGCTCCCGCCGGCGGCCGGCGCCGGCCGGATCGCGACCCCCGTCAACCGGACTCCGGGCGGAGCCGCGCCGCGCACCGTGGTGAACGCTTCCGCCAGTCGCACTCCCCCGACCGCGCCGGACAGCATCAACACCGCAGCCTCCCGGCGCGCCGCCGCGGCGTCCGTCGCCGGCGCGACGGCGGCGGCCGCGCCTCCGGGCGCGGGCGCCTCGGCGGCCCCTTCGGCCCGCAACCGGAAGAGGGACACGGCGCCGGTCACGGCCGCGACCGCAAGGCCCGCGAGGGCCGCGTCGAGCAGGAACCGCACTCCGGGGCGCGGACGCCGACCGAGTTGGACTCCCGGCGGAATCCGCGCCATGGGTCGGGCCGCGCCGGGGACCTAGACCGCGGCCGCCGGTCGGGAGGCCAGCGCGGACGGCCGGACGCCGACCCTTCGGAGGAGCGCCGCGAGCGCATCCTCCCGAATCGGGGGCGCCGGGCCGGAAACCGACTCGCCGGCGCCCGGCGGTCGGGCGCGGGTGTCCGGTTCCGCCTCCCCGGCCGGCGAACCGCCGGGCAGCCCGAGCAGCGCCCGGACTTCGGCGGCCCCTTCCCCGCGGACGGAGACCGCCTCGGCGCCGGCGCTCCCCGTCAGTTTGCGGACCGCGGCCGCCGGCGGTTCCGGATCGAGCGCCGCGCGCAACTTGAGCCGGAAGGCCGTGAGCCGGTTCCCGGCGGCGGCGGCGACGGCGAAATGCCTCCGATGGAGCGCCGCCAGGATCCGCTCTCCGGCGCCGCGGCCCGCCGCGAGCCACTCGGGAAGGATCGCCAGCGTCGGCGTGTCCACCCAGCGCACTTCGAGGCCGACCGCCGCCGCCACCGATTCGTACTGCGAGACCACCGCGGCCGAGGCGCAGGCGCCGAGCAGCGAGCGCCGCCGAAGCGGGCCGCTCGGGATCGCGCCGAAGCGAACCCGGCCCGGCGCCGGCCGCGACCCGGGGTCGCTCCCGGCGGCGAGGCCGGCGGCGAGATCCAGCAGCAACCGCCTTCGCCCCCCCGCGCCCGGCGTCTCGGCGAACGCCACCGCCACCGCCCGGTCCGGGATCGCGAGCACGGCCTCGGTGAACGGCCCGCCCGGGTATTCGCCGTCCGGTTCCGAGAGCCGCTCCAAGGCGCTCCCGAGCGCCCGCGCCGCGTCGGCGGTCGAGGAGAGGTTCGGCTCGGAAGAGGACGCGCGCAGGAGGTTCTCCGGGAGACGCCTCTCGACCCACCGCCCGTCGCCGGAGCGGAGGAACAGCCGCTCGGCGCCGAACGCGATTCCGACGGTGCGGCGGCGTTTCGACCGGAACCGGCGCATCTTGGTGCAGGGAAGCCCGAACGCCGCCGATGGTACAATTCGCGGTTCGCCCGGCGGCGGTTCGCCGGGTCTCTCTCCGATACTTCTTGCGTTTCTTCTCGGAGCCCCTCGAACGCCCGTTCGATCCACCCGCTTCCGGCGCCGACGATGGCCGCCCGTGGAGAAAGTCCGGGGAGCGGTCCTCGGCGCGAAGCGCCGATCGGGAAGGCGCGCCGGAAGGGGGTGTCCACTTCCCCGCGACAGCCAGCGGGGGCTTCGGGCCTTCCGGTGGAGGAGCGGAGGGCGGAGCGCTTCTTCCGCGGCCTGACCGCGCCCCGACGCCGACGGAAGCATGAATTCGAAAGGCCTCCCCCACCTCCGCACCCTCGCGGTCGCCGGACACGGCACTTCGGGCAAGACCACCTTGGTGTCCGCGCTGCTCTACCAGGCCGGCGCGGAGACCCGACTCGGCCGGATCGAGGAAGGCAACACGGTCACGGATTACGACGAAGACGAGATCGAACGGGGAATCAGTCTGGGAGCGGCCCTCGCCTCCTGCGAGTGGAACGAAGTCCACCTGAACCTGGTGGACACCCCCGGATACGGCAACTTCATCACCGAGGCGAGTTTGGCGATGCCGATCGCCGACACGGCGCTCGTCTCGGTGTGCGGCGTGGACGGCGTCCAGGTGAACACCGAGCGGGTCTGGGGATTCGCCGAGTCGGCGGGCGCCGCCGCGATGCTGGTCGTGAACCGGCTGGACCGGGAACGGGCGTCGTTTACGCGCGCGCTCGCGGGGATTCAGCGAGCCTTCGGCCGAACCGCGATTCCGGTGCAGTTGCCGATCGGAGAAGAGGCGGAATTCCGCGGCGTCCTGGATCTGATCTCCATGAAGGCGCATCTCGGCCCGGGCCCGGACGGCCGGACCGTTTCCCTCTCGGAGGCGCCCGGCGAGATGCAGGCGGCGGCGGAGACCGCAAGATCGGAACTCATGGAGATGATCGCCGAGTCCGACGAGGAACTGCTCGAACATTTCTTCGAGGCCGGTGAACTGAGCGAGGAGCAGATGCTTCGCGGCCTCGCCGCCGGGGTGGCCTCCCGCTCCATCTTCCCGGTGTTCGCCGCCGCCGCGGCGCGGAACATCGGCACGACCGCGCTCCTCGACGCCATCACCGCCGTCGCTCCGGCCCCGGCCCGACGGGGCCCGGCCAAGGGCCGCGGGCCGGACGGCGAGCCGGCGGAGCGCGAGGTGTCCACTTCGGCGCCGGCGAGCGTCTATGTGTTCAAGACCATCGCCGACCCGTTCGCCGGGCGGCTGAGCCTGTTCCGGGTGATGACCGGCTCCGTGAGCGCCGACACGCCTCTCCGCAACCTTCGCACGGGCGGAGCGGAGCGGCTGGGAAGCGTGTACCGGATGAACGGCAAGGCGACCGACGCAGTGGCCTCGCTCGGCGCCGGAGACCTCGGCTGCTTCGCGAAACTGCGGGACACGGCGACCGGAGACACCCTGGCGGTGGACGACGCCGTCCGCTATCTCCGTCCGGAAGTGCCGCGGCCGGTCATCAGTTTCGCCATCGAACCCAAGTCGCGGGGTGACGAAGAAAAGATCTCCCAAGCCCTCCAGCGCCTCGGCGAAGAAGACCTCACGCTCACTTTCGAGAGGGACCGGGAACTGAGACTCTCCGGCACGGGCCAACTCCACATCGAAGTCGTAGTTTCCCGGCTGAAGCGCAAGTACGGCGTCGAAGTGACGCTCAAGCCTCCGCAAGTGCCTTACCGGGAAACGATCACCGCCAGCGCGGAGGCGCACGGACGGCACAAGAAGCAGACCGGCGGACACGGACAGTTCGCGGATTGTCATGTGCGCGTCGAGCCGCTTCCCCGCGGCGCAGACTTCGTCTTCGAGAGCAAGATCGTGGGCGGCGTGATCCCCAAGCAGTTCATTCCCGCCATCGAAAAGGGTTTCCAGGAAGCGCGGCAGAAAGGGTATGTGGCCGGCTATCCGGTCGTGGACTTCAAGGCGACCGTCTTCGACGGCAAATTCCACGCGGTGGACTCCTCCGAGATCGCTTTCAAGATCGCCGCGTCGCTGGCGTTCCGCGACGCCATGTCCCGGTGCCGTCCCACTCTGCTGGAGCCGGTGATGGCCGTGGAGATCACGGTTCCCGAAGAGTCCACCGGCGATGTCCTCGGCGACCTGAACGCGCGCCGGGGCCGGACGCAGGGCATGGACACGAAGGGCGATACGATCGCGATCACCGCGCAGGTCCCGATGGCCGAGATGCTCACCTACGAACCGACCCTGACCTCGCTCACGGGCGGCCGCGGCGGCTTCCGGATGGAGTTCTCCCATTACGACCCGGTGCCGCCGAACATCGCCAAACAACTGATCGACGCCCACAACGCCGACAGCGAATAGCAGCCTGTGGAGAAAGTCCGGGGAGCGGCTGTCGGCGCGAAGCGCCGACCGGGGCGGGGTGCGGGGAGGGAGTATCCCCCTCCCCGCGATAGTCGGCGGGGGGAATCGCGCAGCGATTCGCGCCGCCGGTCCGTGGGAAGAGCGCCCCGCCGGGAAACGCGACAGGGACTTCGCGTCCTCCGCTCGATGAGCAGAGGGCGGGGTGCTTTTTCCACGGGCCGATAACGGCGCCGGACGGACCATGCCGTCTCTACCGGTCGGGCTTCCCGCCCGCTATACGGATCCCGAGACCGGATTCCGTGACCTGTGCCGGTTCCTGGGCATCCCGAATCGGCAGTACCTGCAGCGTCTCGCGGCCCACCAGCGCGTCAGGGAGTTCTTCCGGCGCGAGAAGGCGTCGTTCAAGAACCTGAAGACGGCGGAGCGTCTCCGCGCCAAACTCACCCGGTTCCTTTCCGATCCGTCGAGCCGCCGGGAGATCTGGATCGTACGGCGCAAGGATTCGCGGATCGCGTTTCCTTCTTTCGAACTCCAGGCGCTCAAGCCATACGACGAAAGCGAGAAGGCGCCTTCCGAAGAGGCCCTTCGCCGGAGTTTGGAGGACATTCCGAAGACCGACGGCATTCCGGGGAAGACGAGCGAGTGGCAGACACCGGCAGTCAACGCCTGGCCGGCGATTCGCGAGGACATCAGCCGCTTCGACGAATTGGACGAAGAACACCGGGAAGTCGCCTCGGCCGCGGTATTCGCGGTAGCGACGCTGCTCGATCACCGCGGCTTCCTCGAATGGGCGGCCGAGTCCGTGGACGACCTGGAGCCCGAGTTCGCTTTCGCCCTGGGCGTGGAAGATCCGAGCGAGGAAGACATCGCGGAGTGGTCGCGCGTACACGACGAGAAGTGGGAAGACGCTTACGGTGAGTTCTTCGACTTCGTATCCGCCGCAGGACGAAGCGGCGTACCCCCCGACCGCTTCGACGAGACCATCCGGAGGGTGGAGGCGCTCGGCCGTTTGCGGGACGAGATCGTCGCGGATCGGGCGGCGGCGCTCCTGCTCGGGGAACTCTTCGAGAAACTGCACTCCATCCTGAAGGGGGCGGCGGAGAAGTGCGGGGCCGCATGGCTCACCGCGCTGCTTCCCGAGACGAAAGAGCGGTGGAAGACGCGGTACTCGCCGGTCGGAACTGAAGGCAGGGAGGCGTTCCAGGCCGATCTGTCCCGTCTCGGCGAGGCGCTGCCCGATGCGCTCGAGTCCTGGGAGCGCGCCGATATCGAAGTGGGCGAAGCCGAAGCGGAGCGGCAGCGACTTGCTTCGGAGGGCTCCCCGGAAACCGACTGGACGATCGAGGACCGGATCGTCGGGCTGCAGGAGCGAGTCGCGGCGGCGTCCCGGCGCCGCGTGGAAGCTCGCCGCCGCGTCATCGAGATCATCGCGCCCCGACCCGACGCCCCCGACCCGCCGAAACCGCGGCCGACGAAGAAGAAGGCGCGCCGCGGGAAAGCGCCCGACCGGGCAGCGAAGGGGAAGCGCGCGGGAACCACCGGGGAGCCGGCGGCCGAGGGCCCGGCGAAGGGAGCGAGTCGCCGCGCCGCGGCCGAGCGGGATCCGGCGAAGGAAGCCCGTGCGGCGGAGGGGCGGGGAAGACCGTCGAAACCGAAATCGGCGGACGCCGAACGACAACCGCCGGCCCGCCCCGAGGAAAGGCCGAAGGAGGGACCCGGAGAGACCCCGAAGGGGCGGCCGACCCGACGGCCCGAGGGACCGGCCGGTCGAGCGCCCCGGTCCCTTCCGGGCCCGGCGAAGACCGCCGGCGCAGCCGAGGCCGACAGGGCGCCGGCCGCGCCGCCCCCCCGACCACCTCCGCCGGCCGTCGTTCCGGCGCCCGAGCCTCATCGGGAGGCGGCAGCCGCTTGGACCGCGCTCCACGAAGGACGACCGGGCGCGGCGTTCTTCATCGCCCGGCTCGCGGACCCGCAACCGGACCGCGCTCCGGTGCTGCCCCCCGCCGACCTGATTGCGGCGACCGCGCTCGCCGCCGAGGTCCGGGCGCCGGGCGACGAGTTCGCCGCCGCCCTTCGCCCGATCCTCTCCGCCATCGACCCGGAGGGCTTCGCGGCCGCGGACGCCCGCGGCCAGGATGCGCTCAACCTCCTGCTCTTCAGTTCGACCCTGGCGCCCGCGCTCTTCGCGCCGGCGACCGGCGCTCCGTCGCTGCTGAGGCGGATCCACACGACAGAGCCGCTCTCGGCGGTCTATACCTTGGCTACCCGTATCGCCGAATACGCCGAGCGGCTTCACGGCACGCCGCTCGATATCTCGCTGCTGAGGAGCGCCCTGGGAACGGCGAGCCGCGAAAAGCAACTGGACGAGGTGGGCCGGCGAATCCGCGAGTGGTCGGTGGCCGTAAAGGCGAAGACCAACCCCCTGCCGCGGGCGGCGCAGGTGCTCACGGCCCTGCTCACCAACGGCTGTCTGGCCGACCTGACGGAGGCAGTCGCTTCCGGCCGACCGGCGGACCGCGGCCGGGTCGAGCGAATCCTGGAGGAGTTGGGCGCCACGCGGCTTCCGGCGCTGTCCGAAGGGGTAACCCGCGAGTTCGAAGCGCTCGTCCACCACAGCGACCGCCGCACCGGCGCGCGGCCGATCAACGAGAAGGCGCTTCGGCAACTCTGGAAACATGTCCACCCGGCCATCGAGCACGCCCACGAGTGGCTGCGGCTGGTGTCGCGATCGACCGGAGAACGGAAGGGGTACCTGCGGGACCTGATCGTCTCGCTGCGCCGGGACCTCGAAGAAGAGAGCGACAAGGCGCTGTCGGCGATCTCCGAAGTCGAGGCAGCCGCCCCGGACGCTTCGGAATTGGCCGCCGGTCTGTCGCGCGCCCGGTCCGCGATCTCGACGCTCCGGCACATCTTCGATCGTCGGGCGCTGTCGGCGGCGCCGCCGCCGAAGCCGGAGATCGTTCGGTACGGCGACTTGGCGTTGGTGACCGCGCTGGACCTGGGCGCCGACCTTCGCCCCCGCGCGCCATTCGACCGGGGCGCGGTGCTGGAGGTCCTGCTCGACCGGGAAGGACACGCGGCGACCCGTTCGGCGGCGTTCCGAGGGCGCCTCGCCCGCGTGGATCTGGTTGGCGCCGGCCTCGCGCTCTCGACGATGGAGGCTCGCGGCGACGAGGGGACCGCCGACTGCCGGCGCGATCTCATCGAGACGGCCGAGCAGCGCCGCTTCACGCTCAACGAAGAACTCGCCAAGGAGACCGCCCGGATCGAAGGCGCGTTCTGCCAAGGGCGGCTGGGTGACGAACGAAACGACCTGGCGGCGCGGCTGGTCTCACTGGCGCAGGCGCTCGCCGCGCCGGGACGGCCCGGTGAGCCCGGCGCCGGGGTAGTGGAAGCCGTGGTGGGCGCCGAGCGCGAACTCGAGGAGATCCGGCGCGCCGCCGGGACGATGAGCGCCAAGCGGATTGCCGCCGCCCGGCGTCGGCTCGAGGAACTCCCCGAGAGCGCCGACCGGCAGGGGCTCGCCGAGGCGCGCGCGGCCATAGACGCCGGACACCTGCTGACCGCCCACGAATACCTGCTCCAACTCGAACAGGGGGAGTCGTTCCTGCGTCCGCCGGAGGAGCCGAGCCCGTTCCGGGAGTTCGTCTCCCGGGCGGCCGTCCTCGACGAGGCCCTGCCGCGGTACGAACCGGAGCGCGTCATCGCCGGCCTTTCCCGGCGGCAGGGGTTGGCCGGAATCCGCTTCGGCGAACTCGACGCCGAACAGGCGGAGCGCGGAGCGCGGCTGTTGAAGGCCTGGTATCGACTGGCGGCGAAGCGCGCCTACGACCAGCCGCTGCTCCAGCGATTCCTGGAGGAACTGGGGTTCACCGGCTGCCGCGTGTCGGCGGACCGGGGAACTCGCTCCTACTTGGGGTCCATGGACTTCGAGCGGCTCGCGGACCGCGACCTCTGCCCGTCCCGGCAGTTCGGGTCGGAAGCGGACGGCCGCTACCGCCTGCTGCTGAACTGGGCGCCGAATGTGGAGGAGGCGATCACGCGGTCCGTAGGGGTTTCCGGCGACTCGCCGACCCTCGTACTCCACTTCGGCTGTCTCGGCGCGAGCCGGGAGGGCCTGCGCCGGCTGGCCCTGCGCGATCAGCGTCTCTTCCTGGTCCTCGACCATTCGCTCGCAGTCTTCCTCGCGAGTCGGGGCTCGGGCCTTTCCGCTTTCTTCCGCGCGGCGTTGCCGTTCGCTTCCGCCGACCCGTACGCGCCCACTTCCGGCGCCGTGCCCCCCGAATTGTTCTACGGCCGGGAGCGGGAGCGCCGCGACATCGCCGACCGCTCCGGCGCCTGCTTCATCTACGGCGGACGACAACTCGGGAAGACCGCCCTGCTTCGCCGCGTCGAGAACGATTTCAACGAGACCTCCGGTCAGGTGGCGCTGTGGATCGACCTCAAGGTGCACGAGATCGGTTACGCCAGAGGGCCTCGCGACATCTGGCCGCTCATCCGGGACGGCCTTTCGGAGCGGGGAGTGCTGTCCCGCCGGCGAGGAGAGTTGGACCCGGCGAACCTCCGCCACATCGAGACCCTGCTGAAGGCGATGGCCGAATGGGTGGCCGGACGCAAGGACCGCCGCCTCCTCCTGCTTCTCGACGAGGCGGACGAATTCCTGTCGCAGGACGCCGGCAGCGACTTCCGGGAATCGGCCCGCCTCAAGGGGCTGATGGACCGGACCGACCGCCGGTTCAAGGTCGTGTTTTCCGGACTCCACAATGTACTGCGCACGACGCAACAGGCGAACCATCCGCTCGCCCACTTGGGCGAGCCGGTTCGAGTGGGGCCGATGCTGGGCGGGCGGGACGAGCGGAAGAGCGCCGAGGCGCTGGTTCGCCAACCGCTCGAGGCGGCCGGCTGCCGCTTCGAACGGGACGATTTGATCCACCGCGTCCTCGCGCAGACGAACTACTACCCGTCCCTCATCCAACTCTACGGCGCCGAACTCGCCCGCCGGGTGCGCGACCTCCAAAAACCGTTCCCCTATCTGGTCTCGGACGCGGAACTCGACGAAGCGTACGGCAGCAGCGAACTGCGCGACGCCATTCGAGAGCGCTTCTTGCTCACGCTCCAACTCGATCCTCGATACGAGGTCATCGCCTATGCGCTCGCCTTCGAGTTGAAGGATCACCCGGTCCTGAACGACGGGATGGGACGCGACGAGATCCGGGATGCCGCAGAGGGCTGGTGGCCGGACGGCTTCCGGATCCCCGATATCGAGTTCCACATGCTGCTCGAGGAGATGGACGGACTCGGCGTCCTGCGATCGCTGGACGGGAGTCGCTACACCTTGCGCAACCCGAATGTGCTGCTGTTGCTCGGCAACACGGAGCAGATCGAGAAGAACCTCGACAAGCCGCGGTCGCTCCCGGCGACTTACGAGCCGGCGTCGTTTCGGGCTCGCTACCCGCGCGAAGGCCCGCGAGCGAAACGCCGAGGGCCCTTGACCTATCTTCAGGAGGACCGTTTGAGACGCCCCGGCGTCGCCGTGGTCACCGGGAACCGCGCCGCCGGCCTCGCGGAAGTAGAGGCGTTCCTGTCACAGCGAAGCGAACAGCGGAACGGGGTGGAGGAGTTTCGCGTACTGCCCCGACCGAACGGGCTGGACGACTTCGTTCGGCGCCTGGGCCGGATCTCGCCGCCGGCCGCGGGCGTCTCGGTCAACCTCGTACCGCTGGACACCCGCTGGAACACCCAGTGGCTCGACGCTGCCCGGCAGTTCTGCCGGACGCGCCGCAACAGCCTTCGGATCCGGGTCGTCTTCCAGGCCGACCCGGAGCAGTTGTGGCGTCTCGAAGACGAATTCCCGGTGGCCGACTGGCCCGGGATCGACCGCATCGAAGTCCGTCCCTGCGACGCGATCTTCGTGCGCAGTTGGCTGGACGATGTCAACCTGCAGCACGACGAGGAGACGATCACCGAACTCCTCGAGGTCACCGGCGGCTGGCCGGCCGGCCTGTTCGAACTCAACACCGGCCCCACCAAGGACTGGAGTTTCCGCATCGCCGAACTGCGGAAGAAGGCCGCCCGCACGCCGAGCGGGGAGCAACTCGGCCTGGCGTCGAATCCGGCCGCGGCAGAGGCGCTCCGGCGGTTGGCCGAACTCGAGGAGCCGTTCTCCCAGGAAACGATCGAACTGTTGGCCGAAGACAGCGCCGCGGCGGGCGCCACGATCCGCCGCCAGGTGGAATGGGCCCGGCGTCTCGGACTCGTCGAAGCCGGCGGAACCGGCGTCTTCCGGTTGAACTCCCTGGTCCGGAGTCGCCTCGCCGAGTTCACCGACTGAGCGCCCGGCGACCGGGCGGAGCGACCGGGTTCCCGCGCCGGGTCGGCATGCGCCGGCCGCGGCCCGACAACGGGTCCCGACCGGCCGTAAGGCGGAAGTCCCTGCTACTCGACGAACTCGATTCGAGCCATGGGGGCGCCGTCGCCGGCCCTCGGCCCCAGTTTCAGGATCCGCGTATAGCCCCCCGGCCTGGTCTGGAACTTCGGCCCGACCTCGGAGAAGAGGTGGCGGACCACCTCCTTCTGCGGCAGGACCTGGAGCGCGCGCCTTCGGGCGGCGAGATCCGAACGGCGGGCGAGAGTCACGAGCCGCTCCACGAACGGCCGCACCTCCTTCGCTTTGGCGAGCGTGGTCCGAAGATGCCCGTGCCGGATGAGCGTAGCCGCCAGATTCCGCAGCAACGCTCGGCGGTGCGAGGGGCGGCGCCCCAACTTCCGGTGGGCGTTACGGTGCCGCATCTTCCCGTGCCCCTCAGCCGGCCCCCATGCCGAGATGGAGGTTCATGTTCTTCAGCACCTTCTCGATTTCCTCGATGCTCTTCCGCCCGAGGTTGCGCTCCTTCATCAACTCCTCGGCAGTCCGCACGACCAGTTCTCCGATCGTGCCGATGTCCGCGTTCCGAAGGCCGTTGAAGGCTCGCACCGAGATCTTGTCGCCGATCTCGTCGATCGACTTGTAGCGATGGGTCTCGAAGGCGATCTGCTCCTCGTTGACCACGACTGCTTCGGCGTCCTCGCCGTCCCCTCCGGAAAAGATGCCGAGCATCTCCCGGAGCACGCGAGCCGAAGTGAACAGCGCATCGGTGGGTTTCACCGAGCCGTCCGTGTGCACATCGATGACGAGTTTGTCGAGATCGGTGTCCTGGCCCACGCGCGCCGGCTCCACCGTGTAGTTCACCTTGCGGACCGGGGAGTGGGTCGAGTCGAGCGGGATGTAGCCGATGTCGAGATCCTCGTCCCGGTTCTGGTCCGCCGGAATTCGACCGCGCCCGTTCTTGACCCGCATCTCGATGTCGAGGTCGCCCGGCTCGGTCATCGTGGCGATGTACACATCGTCCTGCAGGACTTCCACATTCGGATCGGTCTCGATGTCCGCCGAAGTCAGGACCCGGGGTTCCTTCGCTCGCAAGCGAATCGTCCGGGGAACATTCCCGTGCAGCCGAAGCGGAACCGTCTTCAGGTTCAGGATCATGTCCATCGTGTCTTCCTTGACTCCGGAGATCGTGGACATCTCGTGCCGCACTCCCGCGAACCGGACGGCGGTGACCGCCGCGCCCCGGATCGAGTCGATCAGCACGCGGCGAAGGGAGTTCCCCACGGTCACGCCGTAGCCGCGCTCGAAGGGCGCCGCCGAAAAGCGACCGTAAGTCTCCGTGCTCTCGACGACCTTGACGGCGCGAGGCCGCTGCAGTTCAGACATACGCCTCTCTCGTTTCCTCGCGGCGTCAGCGCGAGTACAACTCGACGATCAGCTGCTCGCGGATCTTGAGTTGCGGATCTTCACCGCTCGGAAAGGTCAGCACCCTCCCCCCGGCGAATTCTTCGGTCTCCCGCTCCAACCACTCGGGAACCTGCCGGCCTTCGGCCGCTTCCAGCACGCGGTTGAAGAATTCCTTCTTGCGGGTCTTTTCCCGTACGCGGACCACATCGCCGCGAGTCAGGATGCGGGACGGGATGTCCACCCGGCTGCCGTTCACCTCGACATGCCCGTGCCGCACGAACAGCCGCGCGGCCGCCCGCGAGGGCGCGAACCCCAGCCGGTACACGACATTGTCCAGCCGCCGTTCCAGCAACTGCAGCAGGAAGGTCCCGGTCACCGCCCGCTCGCGTTCCGCGCGCTTGAAGTAGAGCCGGAACTGCCGCTCGAGCAGGCCGTAGGCGCGCTTCGCCTTTTGCTTTTCGCGCAACTGCAGGCCGTAACCCTGGACGCGGCTGCGCCGCGTCTTCCCGTGCGCTCCGGGAGCGAAGTTCCGCTTGTCTATGGCGCACTTCGCGCTCAGGCAGCGGTCCCCCTTGAGGAACAGTTTGGCCCCCTCCCGCCGGCAGAGCCGGCAGACGGGCCCGCGGTATCTGGCCACGAGCGGTCCTCCTTAGGTCCGGCGCTTCTTCGGCGGCCGGCAGCCGTTGTGGGGAAGCGGAGTCACATCGCGGATCGTCCGCACTTCGATTCCGGCGGCGGAGACGGCGCGGATGGCGGCCTCCCGTCCCGATCCCGGCCCCTTCACGCGAACTTCCACCTCGGTGCAGCCGAGTGCGCGCGCTTCCCGCGCCGCCGCGCCGGCCGCCTGCTGCGCCGCGAACGGCGTCTGCTTCCGCGACCCGGTGAATCCCTGCGCCCCGGCGCTCGACCAGCAGACCACATTCCCGGCCGGGTCGGCGAAAGTGATGATCGTGTTGTGGTAAGTGGCCTGGATGGAGACGACACCGGTCGTCAGAGTCCGACGCTCGCGCTTCTTCCCGGCGCGGCGGCGGGAGGTTTTCTTCTGAGCCATGGTTCCTCCGGAGTTTCGATCTCGGCGCTGCTCGACCCGGGACGCTCAGCGCCGCCGTACGCCGCCGCGCCGCGACCCGCGGCGGGTGCGGGAGTTCGTGCGGGTGCGCTGGCCGCGCGCCGGAAGCCCGCGGCGGTGGCGCAGCCCCCGGTAGCAGCCGATGTTCATGAGACGCTTGAGATCCATCGAGATCCGCTTGCGCAGGTCCCCTTCTACGCCGCCTTCTTCTTCCATGACCCGCGAGATCGTGCTGATCTCCTCCTCGGTGAGTTCGCTCACCCGGCGGGCCGGCGCGATCCCGGCTCGGCGGAGGATCTCCGCCGACCGAGCCGGCCCGACGCCGAAGATGTGCGTCAGTCCGATGTCGATCCGCTTGGCGCGCGGAAGGTCAACGCCGGCGATTCTGGCCATGAGTCGTACCTCGGTTCGTTTCCGGGAGGGCGGAGTGGAGTCTCGTCCGCGCTATCCCTGTCGCTGCTTGTGCCGCGGGTTCTCGCAGATCACCCGGACGACGCGGCGGCGGCGAACGATCTTGCACTTGGAGCAGATGCGGCGGACGGAGGCGCGTACTTTCATGGGATTTCCCCTACTTGCACCGGTACACGATGCGGCCGCGGCTGAGGTCGTACGGAGACAACTCCACGACCACTCGATCTCCCGGCAACACCTTGATGAAACTCTTGCGCATCTTGCCGGACACATGCGCCAGCACCTGATGGGATCCCTTGTCCAGTTTCACCCGGAACATGGCGTTCGGAAGCGGTTCCACGACGGTGGCCTCGACGGAAATGGCGTCCTCTTTGGACATGTCTTTACTCGTACAGGTCCTTCGCGGCCGTTTCGGCGGACCGGTCTCCCTCCGGCGGGAGGCTGCGCCCGGCCGCCGGCTTTCGCCCCGGAGGTTCGGCGAGCACCCACGGCCCGGACTCGGTCACGGCGATGGACCGTTCGAAGTGCGCGGAAAGGCTCCCGTCGGCGGTGACCACCGTCCAGCGGTCGCGCTTCACGCGCACCTTCGGCCCGCCGCGGTTCACCATGGGTTCGATGGCGAGAACCACGCCCGGCACGAGTCGCTGACCCCGGCCGGGAATCCCGAAGTTGGGAACCCACGGCTCCTCGTGGAGAGCGGTTCCGATCCCGTGTCCCCCGAAATCCCGCACGATGGAGTAGCCGTTCCTCTCCACCCGGGTCTGGACCGCGTTCCCGATATCGGAGAGCCGGCCGCCGGGTTGCGCGGCGGCGATACCGGCGTAGAGCGCCGCCTCGGCGACTTCGAGGAATCGGGAGAGATCGCGGCCCACTTCGCCCACCGGAACGGTGGTGGCGTTGTCTCCGTAATACCCGTCCACGATGCAGCCGAAGTCCAGCCCCACGATGTCCCCCCTCTTCAGGCGCCGCCAGCGGGAGGGAATGCCGTGCACCACTTCGTCGTTGATGGAGACGCAAAGCGAGGCCGGGAAGCCTTGGTACCCCTTGAAGGCCGACTTCACGCCGTGGCGGCGCAGGTTGCCGGCAGCGACCCGGTCGAGGTGGGCGGTCGTCACTCCGGGCTCCACGCTGCGGCGCAGGAGGTCCAAGGTTTCGACCGTGATGGCGTTCGCTTGGTGCAATTTGTCGAGTTCGTTCGCGGTGCGCGAAATCATACGGGAGCCCCCGTCAGAACCCGTTCCGGAAGCGCGGCCGCCAGCCGCCCCGCGATCTCGTCCGGCGAGCCGACTCCGGAGATCTCCTCCACGCGCCCCGAGTAGTAGGCGAGCAGCGGACGCGCCTCGGTTTCGTGCACTTCGAGCCGGCGCCGAAAGGCGTCCTCCCGGTCGTCTTCCCGACCGGCCGCCTCTCGCCGCCCGCGCACCCGCGCCTCGAGTTCCTCCCGAGGAACCGCCAGGTTCACGATGCGGCAGGACGCGCCGAGCCGGCCGAGCACCCGGTCGAGCGCTTCGGCCTGCGCCCGGTTCCTGGGATATCCGTCGAGGAGGAAACCGGCTTCGCAGTCCGGGGCCGAAATCCGATCTTCCACGATGCCCAACATGATCCGGTCACCCACCAAACCGCCGGCTTCCATGACCTCCTTGGCCTCCCGGCCGAGCGCCGTGTCGTCGGCCACCGCCCGCCGGAGGATCTCGCCGGTGGAAATGTGCGGCGCCCCCAGTCGGCTGGCGAGCCGCTCCGCCTGGGTCCCCTTGCCGGCGCCCGGAGGGCCGAGCAGGATGATGGCGGTCACGCTCCGCGCCTTCAGCGCCTTCCCCGGACCCGGCCTCGAGCCAGGAAACCGTCGTAGTTCCGCATGATGAGTTGACTCTCCACCTGCTGGGCGGTGTCCATCGCCACGCCGACCACGATCAGGATCGAGGTCCCTCCGAAATAGAAGGTCACTCCGAGGCCTTCCGTGACGAAGGTCGGGAGTACGGAGTCCAGCCAAGCCCCGATCACCGGGATGGGGGCGACCGTGAAGCCGTTCAGCAAGAACTCGGGCAGCACCGCCACCGCCGCCAGGTAGATGGCGCCCACGAAAGTGAGGCGTCCGAGTACGGAGTCGAGGTACTGCGCCGTGGGCCGGCCCGGCCGGATGCCCGGGATATACCCTCCGCTCTTCCGCATGTTGTCCGCCACATCGGCCGGCTTGAACACGATCGCGGTGTAGAAGTAGCAGAAGAACAGGATCGCCGTCACATAGAGCAGCGTGTAGAGCGGCATCCCCCAGCGCAACTGCTCGGCGATCGCCGTCATCCACCGGCTCGCCGGGAACAACGAGGCGAAAGTCTGCGGCAGGGCGATGATCGAACTGGCGAAGATGACCGGAATCACGCCGCCGGTGTTGATCTTGAGCGGAATGTGCGTGGCCTGGCCTTGGTACATCCGGCGGCCCACGAACCGCTTGGCGTACTGCACCGGGATCCGGCGCTGACCGCGCTCGATGAACACGATGAACGCGAGCACCGCCACCATGAAGACCACCAGCAGCGCCACTCCGAGCACGCTCTGCTGGCCTACCCGGATGTTCTGCACGGTGGTGACGATCGCCGACGGGAACATGACCACGATGCCGGCGAAGATGAGGAGGGACATGCCGTTCCCGACGCCCCGCTCGGTGATCTGCTCGCCGATCCACATGATGAAGACCGTGCCGGCGGTCATCGTCAGCACCGTCATCAGCGTGAACCCGAGTCCGCCCTCTTCCACGAGGCGCATCCCGTCGGCGACCGTCTGGCTTTGGAGGAAGACGGCGATGCTGGCCGATTGGATCACGGCGAGGATCACCGTCCCGTAGCGGGTGTACTGGGTGATCTTCTTCCGCCCCAAATCGCCTTCCTTGCTCAGTTTCTCCAGATAGGGCCAGACCAGGGTGAGCAATTGCAGGATGATGGAGGCGCTGATGTACGGCATGATGCCCAGCGCGAACACCGTCACCTGGGACAGGTTCCCGCCGGAGAACATGTCCACGAAGCCGAACCAGGTCGCTCGGTTCTGCTCGAAGAACGCGGTGAGCGCCGTCGGATTCACTCCCGGAGTGGGAATGTGGTTGCCCAGCCGGTACACGGCCAACATGCCCAGGGTGAAGAGGATCCGGACCCGAAGGTCCGGAATCCGGGCGATGCTGCGGAGGCTGGCGAGCACGACTCTCTACCGGCGGCGGCGCGGGCGCGAAGTCACCCCTCGGCCCCGATCGTCTCGACGGCGCCGCCGGCGCCCTCGATCTTCCGGCGCGCCGATTCGCTGAACGCGTGCGCCCGAACCGTCAAACGGCGCGTGAGTTCCCCGTCACCGAGCACCTTGACCCGGAAACCGCGGGAACGCACGAGCACCGCCTCGCCGTCGGGCGACGAGGGGGCGTAGAGCCGGGCGCCGTGGACGAAACCGGCCGCCACCAACTCGACCTCGGAGACGACGGCGCCGTCTTCGAACCGGTTCAGGTCCGTGAGGTTCACGATCTGGTACGGGCGGCGGAAGATGTTCGTGAAACCCCGCTTGGGAACGCGGCGGATGAGCGGCATCTGCCCGCCTTCGAAACCGCGCCGGCGGGAGTACCCGGACCGGGAGCGGGCGCCCTTGTGTCCCCGGCCCGAAGTCTTCCCCGTGCCGGAGCCGGGCCCCCGGCCGATTCGCCGGCGCGGACGCACCGCGCCGGGCGGCGGGCTCAACTCGTGAAGGCTCACCGCTTCCTCCGGTCGCGCCTCACGCGGACTCGCCGGGCACGATCCGCACCAGGTGCGGCACCCGCGCCACCATCCCCCGAATCATCGGGGTATCCGGGCGAACCGCGACGGCGCCGATGCGCCGAAGCCCCAACCCGCGCACGACTTCCCGCTGGTACCGGGTCGCGCCGGCGAGGCCGCGGACGAGTTGCACCCGGATCCGCGGCGGCGCCGCCGGGACCGCGGTCTTGCTCCCGGCCATGTTCCCCGATCGTCCTCCGCCGCTCACGCGCGCATCCGGGATTCGATCTCGGAGACCGTCTTCCCGCGGAGTTCGGCGACGCCTTCCTTGGAGCGCAGCGAGAGAAGCCCGGCCATGGTGGCCTCGACTACATTCTTGGGGTTCGAAGTGCCGATGGACTTGGTGAGGATGTCGCGGATGCCGGCCAACTCGATCACCGCGCGCACGGCGCCTCCGGCGATCACTCCGGTTCCCTTGGAAGCCGGCTTGAGCAGCACCCGTCCGGCGCCGAAAACGCCGACGACCTCGTGGGCGATGCTGGCCCCGTCGCGCGGGATCGCGGTCAGGTTCTTCTTGGCGATCTCGATCCCCTTCTTGATGGCGGCGGGCACTTCCCGCGCCTTGCCGAGACCGAAACCCACCCGACCGTCCTCGTTGCCCACGACCACCAAGGCCGAAAACGACAGGTTCTTGCCGCCCTTCACGACCTTGGTCACCCGGTTGATGGAGACCACCTTGTCCTTGAGGTCCGGGTCGCCGGTGCGTTCGAGTTGGGTGTTCCGCGGCGTCCGGGGCCCGCGGCGAGTCGGGTCCGGGGCAGTCAGCACGAGACGCCTCCCTCGCGCACGGCGTCGGCGAGGGCCTTCACCCGGCCGTGGTACTTCGACCCGCCCCGGTCGAACACGACCCTCGTGACTCCGAGGGCCCGCGCCCGCTCGGCCAGCACGGCGCCCACGCGGGCGGCGCCGGCGGAGGCGCCGCCCGCCTCCATACCGCTCTCGCGGCTTCCGGCCGCCGCGAGAGTCCGCCCGGAGTCGTCATCGATGACCTGGGCGTAGATGTGGCGGAGCGAGCGGAACACGGCGAGCCGCGGCCGCTCGGCCGTGCCGGTGATCTTGCGGCGGATCCGGGCATGTCTGCGCCGGCGGGCGGCGCTTCGGGTCAGGGGTCGCATGGATGCGTCGTGCCTCGAGCGTCAGGCGCCGGTCTTGCCGGCCTTCTTGATCAGGCGTTCGCCCGTATAGCGGACGCCCTTTTGCTTGTACGGGTCGGGCTTCCGAAGCGCGCGCATCTTCGCCGCCACTTGGCCGACGGCCTGTTTGTCGAACCCGGACACCACGATGTGGGTGTTCTTCTCCACCTGCACCTCCACGCCGGCAGGAAGTTCGATCTCGACCGGATGGGAGAAACCGAGGGCGAATGCGACCTTGCGGCCTTCCACGCGCGCCCGGTACCCGACGCCCACGATGTCGAGTTCCTTCTTGAAGCCCTCGGAGACGCCGGTCACCGCGTTCGCGAGCAGGGCGCGCGCCAGCCCCCAGCGCGCCCGGTCCGTATTCCCCTCGGCGAGCGAGGTCCGAAGCGTCCCGTTCTCGTGCTCCACCCGAATTCCGGACGGGACCGGCGTGACCAGCGACCCCTGCGGGCCGCGAACCGAGACCTCCGACCCCCGGACGGAGACTTCGACCCCGGCCGGGATCGCAATCGGTTTGGCGCCGACTCTGGACATCGCTCGTAACCCGGTTCTACCAGACGCGGCACAGCACTTCGCCGCCCACGCGCAGGCGGCGCGCCTGGTCGCCGGTCATGACGCCGCGCGAAGTCGAGAGGATGGTGATTCCGAGACCGCCCTGCGTGCGCGGGATGCGGTCGTACGACACATACACCCGGGTTCCCGGGCGGGAGACGCGGTCGAGTCCGGTGAGCGCGTCGCGGCGCCCCGGAAGCCGGCGCAACTCGATGCGCAGCGAGGCCTGCGGACTTCCTTCCCGGCGCTCCCAACCGTCCACATACCCCTCCTCGTGCAGGATGCGGGCGATCTCCTGCTTCACGCGGGAAGCGGGGACCTCCACGGAGTCGTGGCGGGCGAGGATCGCGTTCCGGATGCGCGTGAGCATGTCGGAGATGGGGTCAGACCACACGGGACTTCCCTCCTACCAACTCGCCTTGATGACGCCCGGAATCTCTCCGGCGAGCGCCAATTTGCGGAAACACAGGCGGCACAGCCCGAACTTGCGCAAGTAAGCGCGGGGGCGTCCGCAGTTCAGGCAGCGGTTGTACCGGCGCACGGAGAACCGAGGCCGGGCTTTCGCCTTGGCGATCAACGATTTCTTGGCCAAAGGAGTGTCTCCCGATTCGCGAGGCTCGAGGCGCTCAGGCGTCACTCCGGGCGAACGGCATGCCGAATCCCCGGAGCAGCGCCCGCGCCTCGCTGTCGGTGGCCGCCGTGGTGCACATGGTCACATTCATCCCGCGAATCGCCTCGATCTGCGAGTAGTCGATCTCGGGGAACACCGACTGGTCGGTGAGGCCGAGCGTGTAGTTGCCCCTTCCGTCGAACGCCCGGTCGGAGACGCCGCGAAAGTCGTGCACCCTCGGCAGCGCGATGTTGATGAGCCGGTCCAGGAACTCGTACATCCGCACCCCGCGGAGCGTGACGCGGGCGCCCACCGGCATCCCGTCCCGGATCTTGAAGTTGGCGATGGACTTCCGGGCGCGGGTGACCACCGGACGCTGCCCGGTGATCGCCGACAAGTCGGACACCGCCGCTTCGATCAACTTGTGCTCCCGCGCGCCGTCGCCGACGCCCATGTTGACGACGACCTTGGTCAGTCGGGGCACCGCGTGGACATTGCCGATGGACAGTTGCTCCCGGAGGCCCGGCGCGATCTCGTCGCGGTACCGGTCGCGCAGGCGGCTCATCGGTCGAGGACTCCCTCGGACCTGACGCTCACGCGCACCTTGCGCCCGTCGCTCAGCCGCGTGCGGCGGATACGGGTGGGCGCGTTCGTCTCCGGATCCACCAGCATCACATTGCTCACCGCGACGGGCGCCTCGCGCTCGACCACGCCGCCCTTGATGTTCTGACGGGGATTCGCCTTGGTGTGGCGCCGGATCAGGTGCACGCCCTCGACCAGCACGCGGCCCGTCTCGGGAAACACCCGGAGGACGCGGCCGCGCTTCCCGATGTCGCTGCCCGCCATGATTTGGACCATGTCGTCCTTCTTCACATGCAGGCGAGTTCGTTCGCCGCGCCCGCCCATCTTCAGAGGACCTCGGGCGCCAGCGAGACGATCTTCATGAACTGCCGCTCCCGGAGTTCCCGGGCCACCGGCCCGAAGACGCGCGTTCCGGTCGGTTCCCGCGCTTCGTTGATCAAGACGGCGGCGTTGTCGCCGAACCGGATGTAGGAGCCGTCGGACCTCCGATGCTCCTTCCGGGTGCGCACGATGACCGCGCGGACGACGGCGCCCTTCTTGACGGCGCTCCCCGGCGCCGCTTCGCGGACCGAGGCCGTGATGACATCGCCGAGCCGCGCGACCCGCCCCACGCCGCCCCCGAGGGGCAGGATGCAGGTGACGCGGCGAGCGCCGGAGTTGTCGGCGACCTGGAGAACCGACTGCATCTGGATCATGTCGCGCGCTCCAAGACTTCGAGCAGGCGCCAGCGCTTGGTCCTGGACAGCGGCCGGCACTCCTCGATCCGCACGCGGTCGCCGAGGCGGCCCTCGTTCCTCTCGTCATGCACCGCGAACTGCGAGGACTTGCGGTAGCGCCGCTTGTAGAGCGGATGCTGCACCAACCGTTCGACGCGAACGGTGATGGTCTTGTCCGCTCGGTTCGCCACGACGGTTCCGGTTCGGATCAGTTTCGGCATGTTCGATCTTCCAGAAGGGAGCGGAGTCTTTCGGCGCCTTCGACGCTCAGTCTCCGTTCGCTTCGGGCGCCGCATCCGCGGGCGCTTCCGAGGCGATCTTCAGGCGGCGGCCGCGGGAGATCGTCTTGAGCCGGGCCAAGTCCCGCCGGAGCGCCTTCACCTTGTGCGTGTGCCCCAACTGCCCGGTCGCCGCCTCGAGCCGGGCGTCGAAGAGTTCCCGAGTGGCCTCGGTGAGTTTCCGTTCCAACTCCTCGTGGCTCAACTCGCGGATCTCCTTGGCCTTCATGTCGTTCCCCGCTCGAAACGGGTGACGAAACGCGTCGCCACGGGCAACTTGTGGCCGGCCAGACGCATGGCCTCGACCGCCTGCTCCTCCGGGACACCTTCGATCTCGAACAGGATGCGTCCCGGGCGGACGACCGCCACCCAGCCCTCGGGGCCGCCCTTCCCCTTGCCCATGCGGGTCTCCTGCGGCTTCTTGGTGAACGGCTTGTCCGGGAAGATGCGGATCCAGAGGCGGCCGCTGCGACGGACGAAGCGCGTGATGGCCACTCGCGCGGATTCGATCTGGCGGTTGCTGATCCACCCCGGCTCCAGCGTCTTGAGCCCGTAGTCGCCGAAGGCGACGGTCTGCCCGGTCCAGGACTTGCCCTTCATCCGCCCGCGCTGCTGCTTGCGGTAGCGGGTCTTTTTCGGCTGAAGCACGAGGGCGGTTCCTCCCTACTCCGCCGGCGGGGCGGCTTCCGCTTCGGCCGGGCCGGCGGGCCGGCGGACGGGGTCCGGGCGTTGGGGCGACTCGGGGCGCTCCCGAATCTCCGGACGCGACCGGCCTCCCGGATCTCCCTCGCCCCGATAGATCCAGCACTTGACGCCGATCTGTCCGTAGGTGGTGAACGCTTCGGCAAGCCCGTACTCGATGTCCGCGCGCAGGGTGTGGAGCGGCAGTTGCCCTTCCAGATACCACTCCGAGCGGGCGATGTCCGCGCCGTTCAACCGTCCGGCGCAGCGGATGCGGACACCTCTCGCGCCGTTGCGCATCGTGTTCTCGACCGCCTTGCGCATGGCTCGGCGGAAGGCGATCCGCTTCTCGAGTTGCAGCGCGATGGACTCGGCGACGAGTTGGGGATCGAGTTCCGGCTTGATGACCTCGAGCGGTCGGATGTGGACTTCCTTGCCGGTCCGGCGGCGCAGGTCGCGGGTCAGTTTCTCGACCTCGGTCCCCTTGCGGCCGATGATGATTCCCGGGCGGGAGGTGTAGATGTAGATGTTGAGTTTGTTGCCGGGGCGTTCGATCTCCACCCGCGAGATCCCGGCGTGGTAGAGCCGCTTCTTGAGCAGCCGACGCAACTGCAGGTCTTCGTGGAGCGCGTCCCGGTACGAAGCCGAGGCGAACCAGCGCGAGCGCCAGGTCTTGGTGTAGCCCAGCCGGAAACCGCGCGGATGAACCTTCTGACCCATGCCTAGTCCTCGTCTTCCGCGGTGACCCGAATCCGGTAGTGCGTCGTCCGCCGCCGGATCCGGCGCATTCGGGTGCGGCGGCCGCTCCGCGCGATCGTCCGCGCCGGGCCCCCGTCGGCGACGGCTTCGGCGACGACGAGTCGGTCCTCGTCGAGGCGCCGCGCTTCCTGGAGAGCCTTGGTCTGCGCATTGGCGATCGCCGAACGGAGGACCTTCTCGATGATCGGCGCCGCTCTCCGATTGGTGTTCCGGAGCACGGCGATGGCGTCCACGGCCTTCTTGTTCCTGATCAAGTCGAGCACCAACCGCGCCTTCTGGACCGATCCCGGAACCGCGGTAGCCCGCGCCACGGCCTCGATCATCTCCGGGCTCCGGCCTTCTCGGTCTTCACCTTGTGCCCCTTGAAGGTGCGGGTGGGCGAGAACTCGCCCAACTTGTGGCCGACCATGGTGTCGGTCACATAGACCGGAATGAACTTCCGTCCGTTGTGAACGGCGAAAGTGAGCCCCACCATCTGCGGCACGATCATGGAGCGTCGGGACCAGGTCTTGATGATGGTCTGGCGGCGCGCGGTGATCGCGTCTTCCACCTTGCGGAGGAGGCTCTCCTCGATGTAGGGCCCCTTGTGTCGTGAGCGCGGCATGTCTTCCTCGACTCGTTCTTCCTCGACTCGTCTGCCGGTTCCGGCTACCGCCGCCGCTTCCGGGAGCGAACGATCATGGAGTCCGTCCGCTTGTTGTTGCGCGTCTTGTGCCCCTTCGTCGGCACGCCCCACGGGCTGACGGGGTGCCGGCCTCCGGAACTCTTGCCCTCGCCGCCGCCGTGGGGATGGTCCACCGGGTTCATGGTCACGCCCCGGTTGTGCGGGCGGCGGCCGAGCCACCGCTTCCGGCCGGCCTTGCCCAATTTCACATTGACATGCTCGACATTGGAGACCTGGCCGATGGTGGCGCGGCATTCCCGGAGGACGCGGCGTACTTCGCCCGACGGCAGCCTCACCTGCGCGTAACGCCCTTCCTTCGCCACCAGTTGGACGAAGGATCCGGCGCTCCGAGCCAGTTTGCCTCCGCCGCCGGGGCGGAGTTCCACATTGTGGATGGTCGAGCCGAGCGGGATCCGCTCGATCCGGATCGCGTTTCCGGGAGCGATCTCGGCGGAGTCGCTGGCGACCACGGTGTCGCCCACCTTCATGCCGACCGCATGCAGGATGTACCGCTTCTCGCCATCGAGATAGTGGAGCAGGGCGATGCGCGCCGACCGGTTCGGGTCGTACTCGATCGAGGCCACGCGCGCCGGAACCTCCGGCTTCGCGCGGCGGAAATCGACCCGACGGTAGCGCCGTTTGTGGCCGCCGCCACGGAACCGGACGGTGATCCGGCCGGCCCGGCTGCGCCCCCCGGTGGACTTCTTGCCGACCGTAAGGCCCTTGACCGGGCGGTCCGTCGTCAGTTCCTCGAAGGTCTGGACGGTGTGGAAGCGCCGGCCGGGAGAGGTCGGGCGGGAGGAGCGGATCGCCATCTCGTCCTCTCCGCTAGACGCCCTTGTAGATCTGGATTTCGTGTCCCTCTTCGAGGGTCACGAACGCCTTCTTCCAGTCCGGACGCTTCCCGCGGAACCGCCCCCAACGCTTGAACTTCCCGGTGTTGTTCAACGTCCGCACCGCGGTGACCCGCACCTCGAACAGGCTCTCCACCGCGCGGCGGATGTCCACCTTGTTCGCCCCGGGCGCCACCCGGAAACAGACGACATTCGACTGCTCGCGCAACCGGTCGCTCTTTTCGGTGGTGAGCGCGCCCAGGATCACTCGGTCGGGCTCCATCACGCGTCTCCCGAGCCGTTCCCGGCGCCGCCGCCGGTCTCGCCGGCGGTCTCCCTCGCCGGGGCCGGTTCGCCTTCGGCCGCGGTCGCCGGGAGAGCCGGGCCCGCCTCATCGCGTTCCCCGGACTTCTCGGCCAGCGCGTCGAGCGCCGAACGGCGAACGAGCAGGGTGCGGGCCCGGAGGATGTGGTAGCAGTGGAGGGCGGTTACCGAACTCACCTCCAGCCGCGCCACATTGCGGGCCGAGAGACAGAGGTTCGCCGACGGAGCGTCCTCGACGATCAGCACCCGGCCGTCGGCGATCTCCCATTCGCCGAGCCGGTTCAGCAGGGTCTTGGTCGAGGGGCGGGCGAGTTCGATTTCGTCGTACACCCGGACCTGTCCCTCGCTCGCGCGGAGCGAGAGCGCCGAACGGATCGCGCCCCGCTGCATCCGGCCGGGAAGCCGGTAGGCGTAGTCGCGCGGCTGCGGTCCGAACACCGTGCCGCCGCCTCGCCAGAGCGGGTTCCGGCGGCTGCCGCTCCGCGCGTTGCCGGTGCCCTTCTGCCGCCAGGGCTTCCTTCCTCCGCCGGCGACCAGCGCGCGGTTCTTGGTGGCGTGGGTTCCGGCCCGACGACCGGCCATGAACTGGCGCACGGCGTCATAGTGGAGCGCGCGGTTCACCGGCTGGGCGAAGATTTCGGCGTTCAGCGAGACCTCTCCGCCGCCGCAGACGGGCGCCGGCGGAACCTGGACGGCGGCGCCGGAGGATTCGCTGGTCATTCCCCGCTCAGACCTTGCGGATCTCCAGGTATCCGCCGCGCGGCCCCGGTACGGCGCCGCGCACTTGGATGAGACCCTGTTCCGGGTCCACGCCGACCACGCGGAGGTTCTTGACGGTCACGCGGCGGTCACCGTGATGGCCGGGAAGGCGCGTGCCCGGGAGGACGCGGGAGGGCGTGGCGCACATCCCGATCGCCCCCGGCGCGCGATGGAATTTGGACCCGTGCGACTTCGGGCCGCCGTGGAAGCCGTGCCGCTTCATGACGCCGGTGAATCCCTTCCCCTTGCTCAGCCCGCTGACCCGGACTCGCTGGTCGGGAGAGAAGATCTCCGCGCCGAGCCGCGCTCCCACTTCGATGTCCTCCGAGGCGTCCGCGCGGAACTCTCGCAGCAGCGGCGCGCCGCCGCCCTCGAGCGGGCCCCCGGCCAAGCGGGCGCCGGCCGGCTTCGAGGCGCGGCGCCGACCGGAGCCGACGAGCCCCACCTGCACGGCGTCGTAGCCGTCGGCGGTCGCCGTCTTCAACTGGGTGACCACGCAGGGGCCCACCCGGATGACGGTGACCGGTTCGACCCGGCCGTCGGGACGAAAGTGCTGGGCCATTCCCAGTTTCACGCCCAACAGACCGTCCATGGCTCGCTCCGCTTCGTCCGTTCTCGCTGGCCGGGCTACTGCGCCTGCGGCTCGTCCGAGACCATGGCCTTGATCTCGACATGCACGCCGGCCGGCAGGTCGAGCCGCGAAAGCGCGTCCACGGTCGTCGGAGTGGAGCCGAGGATGTCGAGCAGGCGCTTGTGCGTGCGCAACTCGAATTGCTCCCGGGACTTCTTGTCCACATGCGGGGAACGGAGCACCGTGTAGCGATTCTTCACCGTCGGCAGCGGTATCGGCCCGGCGACGGAGGCGCCCGTCCGCTTCGCCGTCTCGACGATCTCGTTCGTGGACTGATCGAGCAGACGATGGTCGAACGCCTTGAGGCGGATCCGGATCTTCTCGTTCATCGGGTCAGATCGATCTGGTCAGGTCGATCGGGTCAGGCCAATCCCATTCGGGTCAGGCGCTCGCCATCACTTCGGCGGTCACGCCTTCCGGCGCCTCTTCGTAGGAACCGAAGTGCATGGTGTAGGTCGCTCGCCCCTGGGTGGCTGACCGGATGTCGGTGGCGTAGCCGAACATGCCGGCCAAGGGGACCTGCGCTTCGATGACGCGGGCGTTGCCCCGCATCGAGAGTCCGCCGATCCGGGCCCGCCGCGCCGAGAGATCCCCCATCACTTCGCCGGTGTAATCGTCCGGGGTGACGACCTCCACCTTCATCACCGGCTCCAGGATGACCGGGGAGCACTGACGGAGGGCGGTCTTCACCGCGAGGGAACCGGCGATCCGGAAGGCGATTTCGGAACTGTCCACGGTGTGGAACGACCCGTCGTACAACCGCACCGACACGCCGATCACCGGGTATCCGGCGAGCGGGCCGGCGGCGAGCGCCTCCTTGGCGCCGGCCTCGACGGCGGGGATGAACTCCTTCGGAATCGCGCCGCCGACGATGGCGTTCACGAACTCGAAGGCGCCGTCGGTACGCGGGCTCACCTCGACCTCCACATGGCCGTACTGACCGCGCCCGCCGGTCTGGCGCACATAACGGCCGGTAGTCCGGGAAACGGAACGAATCGCCTCCCGATAGGCGACTCGGGGCCTTCCGACGACGCCGGTGACCTGGAACTCGCGCAGCAGGCGGTCCACGATGATCTCGAGGTGCAACTCTCCCATTCCGCTGATGATCGTCTGGGCGGTTTCCTGGTCGGTGTGGACCCGAAAAGTCGGGTCCTCGTGGGTCATCTTGCCGAGCGCCGCGGAGAGTTTTTCCTGGTCGGCCTTCGTGGCCGGCTCGATGACGCGTGAAATCACCGGCTCCGGGAACTCCATCGCCTCGAGTACGACCGGCGCATCGGGGGCGCAGATCGTCTCGCCGGTGCGGGAGTTCTTGAGACCGACCGCCGCGGCGATGTCACCGGCATACACCGCATCGATCTCTTCGCGCTTGTTCGCATGCACCTTCAGCAGCCGGCCCACCCGGGAGCGGCGGCCCCGGGTCGAGTTCAGCACGGTGTCTCCGGCGCGGAGCACTCCGGAGTACACCCGGAAGAAAGACAACTGGCCGACGAACGGGTCGGCCGTGACCTTGAACACGAGCGCGGAGAGCGGCGCCTCGTCCGACGCCTCCCGGATTTCCGAGCCGTTGTCCTGCGAGCCGTTGTCCTCCGGGCCGTTGTCCGTGGTCGAAACGCTGCCGCGCACGGAAGGGACATCGGTAGGCGCCGGCAAGTAGGACACCACGGCGTCGAGCAGCGGCTGGACTCCCTTGTTGCGGAACGCCGAGCCGCAGAGCACCGGTACGAGTTGCAGATCGAGGGTCGCGCGTCGAAGCGCCGTGTGGCACTGCTCTTCCGTCAGGTCGCCGTTCTCGTCCCAGAGTTCGAGCGCGTCCAAGTCCGTTTCGCAGATCTGCTCGAGGAGCGATTCGCGGGCGCTGCGCGCCCGGTCCGACCGTTCCGGCGCGATCTCGCACTCCTCGAACCTCGCGCCGAGCGCGTCCCCGAGGTACCGGATCTCCTTCATGCGAACGAGATCCACCACCCCCTCGTATCCCTCCTCCGACCCGATCGGCAACTGTATCGGCGCGGGGCGGGCGCCGAGGCGTTCTTCGATCATGCCGACCACGCGTTCGAAGTCCGCGCCGGCGCGGTCCATCTTGTTGACGAACGCCACCCGAGGCACCCGGTACTTGTCCGCCTGGCGCCAGACGGTCTCCGACTGAGGCTCCACGCCGCCGACGGCGCAGAAGACCGCTACGGCGCCGTCGAGAACCCGGAGCGAGCGCTCCACTTCCGCCGTGAAGTCCACATGTCCCGGAGTATCGATGATGTTGATTCTCCGGTCTTTCCAGAAGCAGGTCGTCGCCGCGGAAGTGATCGTGATCCCGCGCTCCTGTTCCTGCTCCATCCAGTCCATGGTGGCGGTGCCTTCGTGGACCTCCCCGAGTTTGTAGGTGATCCCGGTGTAGTACAGGATGCGCTCGGTCGTGGTCGTCTTGCCGGCGTCTATGTGCGCCATGATCCCGATGTTCCGGGTATCGGCGAGCGCGACTTGGCGGGGCATGGAAGCGCGGAAGGGAAGCGCGGAAGGAAGAAGCGTGGAGAGGAGTCGGTTCGGAACGAAGGGAGCGGCGAGACTCGGGTCCGGTGGGGAATCGGCCGGGGAGGCGCTACCAGCGGTGGTGCGCGAAGGCCTTGTTCGCTTCGGCCATCTTGTGGGTGTCTTCCCGCTTCTTGATCGCGCCGCCCCGGTTCTGGGAAGCGTCCAGGATCTCACCGGCCAACTTCTCGACCATCGTCTTCTCCGGGCGCCTCCGGGCGTAGGTCACGAGCCAGCGCAGCGAGAGCGAGGTGCGGCGTTCCGGCCGCACTTCGAAAGGCACCTGCACATTGGAGCCGCCCTTCCGGCGGCTCTTCACTTCGAGGCTCGGCTTCACATTCGCCACGGCCTCGCGGAAAGTCGCTACCGGCTCGGCGTCGGTGCGCTCCCGAATCCGATCGAAAGCGCCATAGACCACCGATTCGGCGACGGACTTCTTGCCGTCGAGCATCACCTTGTTGATGAACGAGGACACGAGCACGCTCTGGTAGCGGGAGTCGGGCGCCGGTTGCCGCTTCGGCACATCGCGTCGTCGGGACATGACTACGACCTGGGGGCGGCTTGCTGCGAGAGTTCGCGGACCGGTTTCGTGGGCGCTGCTTCCGTGGGCGCTGCGAAGATCAATTCTTCGGGCGGCGGGTTCCGTACTTGGAACGCGCATTCATCCGACCGTCCACTCCCACCGCATCGAGGGCGCCGCGAATCACATGGTAACGAACGCCCGGAAGATCCTTCACCCGGCCGCCGCGAATGAGCACGATCGAGTGCTCCTGCAGGTTGTGGCCGACGCCCGGTATGTAGGTGGTGACCTCGATCCCGTTCGTGAGGCGGACGCGGGCCACTTTCCGAAGGGCCGAGTTCGGCTTCTTCGGGTTGACCGTGAAGACCCGGACGCACACGCCCCGGCGCTGGGGACACCGCTGGAGCGCCGGCGAATCGGTGGCCGGAGCGGCCCGTTTTCGGCCTCGGCGGACGAGTTGGTGGATCGTCGGCATCGGGCAGGTCTCGGGTCAGTAGTCGGGGAGTGTGCCGGGCGGTGGCGGAGGGTCGAGGGAGATCGGGAGAAACGGGTGTGAGAGATGCGAAATCGGGACGAAAACGAGGAAAAACGAGGGAATCCCACGCGGGAAACCGGAAGATCGAGCGCCGACCACCCACCCGCGAGGGGCTCGGAAACGCCGATCGGTGGATCACGCCTCCCGCTCGCTGAGCCGGGAAGACGCCGGGGTGCTCGGGACGCCGGGAACTGTCGGCCGCCGTTGGGGCAGGCCGTTCCGGGGCGCGAAGCGAACGAATGATTCTACGCCTCCGGCGGCCCCGTTGTCAAATGCCGGTCCCGCGGTTCTCGAATCGCCGCCCGAATGCCGGGCGGGGCGGACCGCGGCTCCGGGCGCGGCCCCCGCCGGGGCCGCGTCGTCGGGCGGGCGGGCAGGCGCGCGCCTGCCCCGGAAGGGATCTACGGCGCCTCGCCCAGATAGGACAGTTCCTGCGCCGCCTCTCGCTGGCGGGCGAGGATCGCGTCCCGACGGGCGGTGACCTCCTCCGGGAGGAAGAACTTCTGGTGTTGCCCGAGTCCCGTACCGGCCGGCACCAGGCGGCCCATGATGACATTCTCCTTGAGCCCGAGCAGTTGGTCCACCTTGCCGTTGAGCGAGGCCTCGGTGAGCACCTTGGTCGTCTCCTGGAAGGAGGCGGCGGAAATGAAACTGTCCGTCGCCAGCGAGGCCTTGGTCAGGCCCAGCAGCATCGGGTCGCCTTCGGCGGTCTTCCCGCCCTCCTGCTCCGCCTTGGTGTTCGCCCGGGCGAACTCGTGGCGGTCGAGAACCGAGTCGGCGATGAGGTCGGTGTCCCCGACATCCTTCACCCGCACCCAGCGCATCATCCGGCTGATGATGACCTCGATGTGCTTGTCGTCTATCACGACTCCCTGCAGCCGATAGACCTCCTGCACCTCGTGCACCAGATAGCGCTGCAACTCGCCCTCCCCGAGCACGCGGAGGATGTCGTGGGGGTTGCGCGGCCCGTCCATGAGCGGATCGCCGGCGCGCACATCCTCGTGCTCCCGCACGCTGATGTGCACTCCTCGGGGCACTTCGTACTCGCGGGGTTCGCCGCCGCCATCGGGAACGACCCGGACCAGGCGCTTGCCCTTGCGCACATCGCCGTACTCCAGCCGCCCGTCTATCTCGCTGATCAAGGCCGGGGCCTTCGGCGGGCGCGCCTCGAAGAGTTCCACCACGCGGGGCAGCCCCCCGGTGATGTCCTTGGTCTTCGTCGTTTCGCGCGGGATCTTGGCGAGGACATCGCCCGGACGGACGACATCGTCCTCCCCCACCTCGAGATGCGCCCGGGACGGCATGAGGTAGGTGCGGAGGACACTTCCCTCCGGGCCGGTGATCTCGATCCTCGGCTCGTGGCGGTCGTCCGAGGACTCGATGATGACGGGTTGCGACCGGAAGGTCACATTGTCCACTTCCTGGATCATCGTGATGTCGCTGATGATGTCCCGGAAACGGACGGTTCCGCCTTCCTCCGAGAGGATGGAGAAACTGTAGGGATCCCACTCCACGATCACTTGCCCGGGCGAGACCCGGTCTCCGGCCGAGGCCTTGATCCTCGCGCCGTACACCACCGGATGGCTCTCGAGCGGACGCCCCTCCCCGTCCACGACTTCCACGGCGCCGGAGCGGCTGATGACCACGAGGTTGCCGTGGCGGTCGCGCACCAGGCCGGAGCGGCGAACGCCGTTCGCCTCCGGCTCGGCCTCGGCGCCGCTTTCCGAACCGGCATTCGAGCCGGGTTCGGGCATCCTCAGGTTTTCGGAGAACCGGATGGCCCCCTCGTTTCGAGCCTCGAGCGCCGAGTTCTCGAAGACGCTCGCGGTCCCCCCGATGTGGAAAGTGCGCATCGTGAGTTGCGTACCGGGTTCACCGATGGACTGCGCCGCGATGATGCCGACGGCCTCGCCGAGATCCACGAGTTTGCCGGTCGCGAGGTTCCTGCCGTAGCACATCGCGCAGACGCCTCGTTTCGCGTCGCAAGTCAGAACCGAGCGGATCTTGACCTTCTGGACGCCGGCGTTCTCGATCTCGCCGGCGATCCGCTCGCTGATCTCCTGGCCGGCGTCCACGATGAGTTCATTCGTGAAGTCCTTGACCTCGTCGAGACTGACCCGGCCCACGATCCGCTCGCGCAGCGGCTCGATCACCTCGCCGGCTTCGATGATCGGCTCGGCGTAGATGCCCCGCAGGGTCCCGCAGTCCCGCAGAGTGACGATCACATCCTGCGCCACATCGGCGAGCCTCCGCGTGAGATACCCGGCGTCCGCGGTCCGAAGAGCCGTGTCGGCGAGACCCTTGCGCGCCCCGTTCGTGGAGATGAAGTACTGGATGACGCTCAGTCCCTCGCGGAAGTTGCTGGTGATCGGCGTCTCGATGATCGCGCCGGTCGTCTTGGCCATCAGGCCGCGCATTCCCGCGAGTTGGCGGATCTGCTTCTCGCTGCCTCTGGCGCCGGAGTCCACCATCATGAACACCGGGCTGAAGCGTCCGGTCGCCCGCTCCCGAGCCTGCATGGTGGCGAGCATGTCCTCCGCCACCCGGTTCGTGGTGTTCGACCAGACATCGATCACCTTGTTGTAGCGCTCACCCTCGGTGATCGCCCCCTCTTGGTACTGCGCCTCCACCCGGCCGACTTCGGCCTTCGCGTCCTCGACGAGCGCCGCCTTGTTCGGGGGAACGACCAGGTCTCCGAGCCCGATGGAGGTGCCGCTCAGGGTCGCGTAGTGGAACCCCAAGTCCTTCAGCGCATCGAGAACCCGCGCGCTCTCTTCGAGCCCGTAGCGCAGGTAGATGAGTCTGACCAGGTTCTGGATGCCCTTCTTCTTGAGGACACCGTTCACGAACGGGGCCTCCTCGGGCAAGTGGTCGTTGAAGATGACCCTGCCCACCGTCGTGGCGATTCGCCGGCGCTCGACCCGAGTGGTCTCGATCCGGAGCAGGTTCTGGCTGTCGTGGGTGTCCATGACTTCGCCGGTGTACCGCAACTCGATCGGCGTCAGCGTGGACACTTCACCGCTGTCGAGAGCGAGGAGGACATCCTCGGTGGTCGCGAAGACCTTCTTCTTCTCCGGAGGGATGACCTGGGGCTTCGTCAGGTAGTAGATGCCGAGCACCATGTCCTGGGTCGGGACGGCGAGCGGGCCGCCGTGCGCCGGCGACAGGATGTTCCGCGACGAACGCATGAGGACCGACGCTTCGATCTGCGCCTCCGGCGACAGCGGCACATGGACCGCCATCTGGTCGCCGTCGAAGTCCGCGTTGAACGCGCTGCACACCAGCGGATGGATGCGGATCGCCTTTCCTTCCACGAGGACCGGCTCGAACGCCTGGATGCCGAGCCGGTGGAGGGTCGGCGCGCGGTTCAACAGCACGAAGTGCCCGCTGATGACCTCTTCCAGGAAGTCCCAGACCTCCGGCCGCTGCTGTTCCACGAGTTCCCGGGCCTGTTTGATCGTGTCCGCCAGCCCCTCCGCCTCCAAGCGGTTGAACAGGAACGGCTTGAACAACTCCAGCGCCATCTTCTTGGGAAGGCCGCACTGGTGCAGTCTCAGTTCAGGGCCGACGACGATGACCGAGCGTCCGGAATAGTCCACCCGCTTCCCGAGCAGGTTCTGGCGAAAACGCCCCTGCTTGCCCTTCAGAGTGTCGGAGAGGGACTTGAGGGGTCGGTTGTTCGTGCCCTTGAGGACGCGGCCGCGGCGGCCGTTGTCGAAGAGAGCATCCACCGCTTCCTGGAGCATCCGCTTTTCGTTGCGAACGATCACATCGGGCGCCCGGAGTTCGAGCAACCGGCGCAGTCGGTTGTTGCGGTTGATGACCTTTCGGTACAACTCGTTCAGGTCGCTGGTCGCGAACCGTCCGCCGTCGAGCGGCACGAGGGGCCGCAGGTCCGGCGGGAGGACCGGTATCGCCTCCATGATCATCCACTCCGGAAGATTTCCGGACTTGCGGAAGGCGTCCACCACCTTCAGGCGCTTGGCTGCCTTGGCCTTCTTCTGGATCGAGCGTTCGTTCCGCATCGCATCCCGAAGTTCCACCGCAAGGGCGTCGAGGTCGGCCTCGCGCAGCAACTGTTTGGCCGCGCCGGCGCCCATGTCCGCAGTGAAAGTCCGGCCCGGCGTCTTCATCCGCTCGCGGAATTCCGCATCGGACCGACCGAACAGCCGCTTCAGCAAGCGGTCCTGCTCCTCGGTGACGACCTGACCCTTGCGCAGGACGCCGAGCCGGACATTCGCGATACGGAAGCGTCGCGGGATCTCCCCGAACGAGAAGCGGAACAGCGGCTGCAGGAGCGCGATCTCGGCCTCGGTGAAAGTCTCGCTCCGCTCCTGCAGCAGTTCGAGATTCACATCTCCCGGATCCCGCACTTCGTGGATCGAGTCGAGCCGGTAGAGACACTTCCTCGTGCCGCGAATCTTCATCCGCTCGCGGAACTCGGTGTCCGTGGAGCCGAACAGTCTCCTGAGCACCCGGTCCTGCTCTCCGGTCACGACCTGCTCCGGGCGGAGTTCGCCGATCTTCACGCGGCCTACCCGGTAACTCTCCTCGAAGTCGAACAGAGTGTGCAGCGCCGAAAGGTCGGCAGCGCTGAGCAGGGTCTTCGCCTCGCGAACGAGAGCCAGATCCACATCCCCCGGATCGAGGATTTCGTGGACCGAGTCCATACGGTGGAGGGTCTTCTTCCCGCGGAGTTTCATCCGGCTGCGGAACTCGGTGTCCGTTTTGCCGAAGAGCCGCTTCAGCAACCCGTGCTGTTCGTCGGTGAGCGGCTGACCCTTCCGGAGGGCGCCGACGGTCACCTCCGAAACGACCTGACGGTCCTCGCCGCTCTTTTCGGTTTGGAACTCGAACAGTTCGCCGAGACCGGAGACATCGTCGTCGGTCAACTCGACCTTGCGGTCGCGAAGCAGTTCGACGCTCACCTGCCCCGGATCGAGAACGACCTGTGACACCAACTTGGAGCGGCAGGGACGACCCGGCTGCCCGATCTTCTTCTCGAACTCCTCTTCGTTCGAACCGAACAACTTCCGGAGCAGGTCCATCTGCCGGCCATGGAGTTGCCGGCCCCGCTCGAGAGTCCCCCGCGCGATCTCGCCGATCGGGTGGCGCCTCGCGGACGCTTCCGGTGCAAAGTCGAACAGTTCCTTGAGGGTCTTGAGTTCCTTCTTGCCGAACTCGATGCCCCGGTCGCGCAACTGGGAGAGGTTCACGGCTCCGGGGTCGAGGACGAACTGGGAGGTCAGCGTGGTGGTCGCCGGCCGGCCGGTCTTGCCGGTCCGGTCCCGGAAGTCCTCCTCCTTCTTCCCGAAGTACCGCTCGATCAGCAGCCGCTGCGCTTCGCTGATGGACTGTCCCTTCTTCAGGACGCCTGCCTTGACCGAGGCGATCGAGAAGCGGCGATCGATCTCCTCGAAGGAGAAGGCGAACAGTTGCTGCAACGACGCCACTTCCTCGGCGTCGAAGAGATCCTTGCGCTCGCGCAGGAGGGAGATGTCCACATCGCCCGGATCGAGGACGATATAGGACTCGTAGTAGAGGACGCGTTCCAACTCGCGGGGGGTCAGGTCGAGAACCTGTCCGATGCGGCTCGGCGGCACCTTGAAGAACCAGACATGGGACACCGGGCACGCCAGTTCGATGTGCCCGAGCCGGCTGCGGCGGACGGAGGCCTGCGTCACTTCGACGCCGCACTTGTCGCAGACCACTCCGCGGTGCTTCATCCGCTTGTACTTGCCGCAACTGCACTCCCAGTCGTTGACCGGCCCGAAGATCTGCGGGCAGAAGAGGCCGCCGCGCTCCGGCTTGAGCGTCCGGTAGTTGATCGTCTCGGCCTTGGTCACTTCTCCGTGCGACCAGGCCCGGATCTTCTCCGGCGCGGCGATCGAGATCTTGATCGCGTCGAAGTCCGAACTGAACGCCTCCCGCTCGTCGAGTTCCGGGAAGATCCCGGTCGAGTCAGTCGTCTGCATGAGGCGTCCTCCCGCCCGGATACATCGTGTTCCGTTCGCACCCGTCAGGTGCGTTCGCCTGAGTCCCGGTCAACTCTTGGCCCGGATGAGTTCGATGTCGAGACCCAGGCTCTGGATCTCGGCCATCAGCACCTTGAACGACGCCGGCACATCCGGCGCCTCACTCGTGTCGCCCTTGACGATGGATTCGTACACCTTCGCCCGGCCCCGAACATCGTCCGACTTCACGGTGAGGAGTTCTTGCAGGGTGTGGGCGGCGCCGTACGCCTCGATCGCCCACACCTCCATCTCGCCGAACCGCTGTCCGCCGAACTGCGCCTTGCCGCCGAGGGGCTGCTGGGTGATCAGGCTGTACGGGCCGATGCTGCGGGCGTGCATCTTGTCGTCCACGAGATGCCCCAGTTTCAGCATGTACATGTAGCCGCAGGTCACCGGCTGCTCGAACGGTTCTCCGGTTCGCCCGTCGTAGAGTTCGGTCTTCCCGTCCTCGAACACATTCGGGCGCAGGTCGTCCGTGTGCCGGGCGCGCTCGTTGGCCTCCTCGAGCAGACCGAGGATATCCCGCTCCCGCGCGCCATCGAAGACCGGCGTGGCGAAGTGGCGGCCGAGCATCTTGGCGGCCCAGCCGAGATGAGTCTCGAGCACCTGTCCGATGTTCATCCGGGAAGGCACGCCGAGCGGGTTGAGGACGATCTGGACCGGACTGCCGTCCGGCAGGAACGGCATGTCTTCCACCGGGACGATCTTCGCGATCACGCCCTTGTTGCCGTGGCGCCCCGCCATCTTGTCGCCGACGCTCAACTTGCGCTTCATCGCGATGTACACCTTGACCATCTTGATGACGCCCGGCGCCAACTCGTCGCCTTGCTGCACCAGGTCCTGTTGTTCCTGGCGCCGCACCGAGAGCAAGTCGAGTTGTTCGTCCGTCTTGTCCTCGATTTCCTGGATCTCCTCCTTGATATCGGCCGGGAGGTCCGTCTCGAAGAGGTAGAGGTACTCCGAGGAGCGTGACGACAGCACGCGCTCGGTCAACCTCGTGCCTTTCTTGAGTTCGACCTCCCCGGTCGTCGAGTTCATGCAGTCTTCGACGAGACGGGCGCCGACCATCAACTTGGAGACGCGCTTGTCGCGCTCTTCCCTGAGGATCCGCTCCTCGTCGTCGTAGTCCCGACCGATGGCGGTGATGATCTCCTCCTCGATGGCCTGGGCCCGCTCGTCCTTCTCGGCGTCCTGGCGGTGGAAGACCCGCACATCCACGACCACGCCCTCGACGCCGGAGGGACACTTGAGCGAGGAGTTCTTCACATCCCCGGCCTTGTCCCCGAAGATCGCGCGCAGCAACTTCTCTTCCGGAGTCAACTGCGCTTCCGCCTTCGGGGTGACCCTGCCCACCAGGATGTCCCCGGGCCCTACCCGGGCGCCGATGCGCACGATGCCGGATTCGTCCAGGTTGCGAAGAAAGTTCTCCGCCACGCCGGGCACTTCCCGGGTGATCGTCTCCGGCCCCAGTTTCGTGTCCCGCGCCTGGACCGAGTGCTCCTCGATGTGGATCGAGGTGAAGGCGTCGTCCTGCACCAGGGCCTCGGACACGACGATCGCGTCCTCGAAGTTGTAGCCGCGCCACGGCATGAAGGCGGCGAGCACATTGCGGCCGAGCGCGAGTTCCCCGTAGTCCGTGCAGGGGCCGTCCGCGATGACTTCGCCCCGCCGCACCCGGTCGCCGAGTCCGACGACGGGTTTTTGGTTGATCGAGGTGTTCTGGTTCGACCGCCGGAACTTCTTGAGCCGATAGATGCTCGCGCCGATCTCGGTTTCTCCTTCGGTCCCGCCTTCCTTGCGGACGATGATGCGGCGCCCGTCCACGCGGTCCACCACGCCGTTCTCCCGGCAGACGACCACGGAGCCGGAATCCTGGGCGGTTACGCCTTCCATTCCGGTTCCGACCAAGGGCGCCTCGGAGCGGATGAGCGGCACCGCCTGACGCTGCATGTTCGATCCCATCAGCGCCCGGTTCGCGTCGTCGTTCTCCAGGAAGGGCACCAGGGAGGCGGCCACGGAGACGATCTGCTTCGGCGAGACATCGATGTAGTCCACGGCCTCCCGGGGCGCGGGGACGAACTCGCCCTCGTGGCGGCAATTGACCCGCTCGTCGAGCAGTTCGCCGCTCTCTCCCACCCGGGCGTTCGCCTGGGCGATCGTGTGGCGCTCCTCTTCGAGCGCCGTCAGGTAGAAGGCGTGCGGGACGAGCGTCGCCTTGCGGCGCCGCTTCCCGACGCGCGCGTTCTTGGCTTCCGCCTCGACCCGCGGCAAGATCGCGCCGGTCTCGAGGCGGCTGTTCCCGGCGTCCTCGACCCGCACATAGTCCACGATTCGACCGTCCTTGACCCGGCGGTAGGGACTCTGGATGAACCCGTAGTCGTTGATCTTGGCGTAGCAGGAGAGCGAACTGATGAGGCCGATGTTCGGCCCTTCCGGCGTCTCGATGGGACAGATACGGCCGTAATGCGTCGCGTGCACATCGCGGACATCGAAAGTCGCGCGGTCACGGGACAGACCGCCCGGCCCCAAGGCGGAGAGCCGGCGCTTGTGCGTCACTTCCGAGAGGGGGTTCGTCTGCTCCATGAACTGCGAGAGTTGGGAGGCGCCGAAGAACTCGCGCACCGCCGCGGTGACCGGCTTCGCGTTGATCAGGTCGCGCGGCATCGCCGTCGTCATCTCCTGGTACACATTCATCTTCTCGCGGATCGCGCGCTCCATACGGACGAGCCCGACCCGGATCTGGTTCTCCAGGAGTTCGCCGACGGAACGCACCCGGCGGTTGCCCAGGTGGTCGATGTCGTCGTGACGGTAACCGGGCGTTCCCTTGGTGAGACGCAACAGGTAGTCGAGAACCGAGATGAAGTCGCTCTCCTGGAGAGTCGTCCGCTTCGCGGTCCCCTCGTCCATCTCGATCTCGAGTTTCGTCGCCAGTTTCTGCCGCCCGACCCGCGAGAAGTCGTACTTCTGCTCGTTGAAGAACAGGTTCCTCAGCAAGGTCCGGGAACTTTCTATCGTCGGTTGGTCACCCGGGCGCTGGCGGCGATAGAGTTCGATGAGCGCCCCGTTCTCCGATTCCGCATTCGGCAGTTCCACGCCGCGCTGGCGAGTGAGCGGATCCTTGTTCAGGGTGTCCGAGAGCATCGGGCCTACCGGGTCCGCGCCCGGCAGGATGACCCGGACCTTCTCGACTTCCCTCAACTCCTCGATGAGACTCGCGCTGAGGGTGGTGTTCGCGGGTATCTCCTCGCCCGTGCCGGGAACCACCACCGGTTCCGCCAGTCGGAATCCGCCGAGGGCCTCGACATGGAAGTCGAGATGCTTCAAGCGGCTCCTGGCCAGTTTGCGGAGGTCCCCCGCGCTCACCCGCTTGCCGCCGCTGATGACGACTTTCCCGCGGGACTCGATGTCGCGCTCGACGCGGACATCCCGGAGCAGCGCCTTGAGTTCGTCGGTGATCGGCAGCCGCATGCCGGACTCGGTGAAAGCGGCCTCCTGGATCGTGTAGAAGCGCGCCAGGATGGTCTCCGTCCGGGCGAGCCCCAGGGCGCGCAGGAAGATCGTCGCCGGAAAGCGCTTCTTCCGGTCGATGCGCACCTGCAAGAGTCCCTTGGCGTCCGTTTCGAACTCCAGCCACGAGCCGCGGTACGGAACGACTTGCGCGAGATAGCAGCCGCGGTCCACTTCGTGGAAGAAGACTCCGGGGGAGCGGTGCAATTGCGAGACGACCACCCGCTCGGTGCCGTTGATGATGAAGGTGCCGTTCTCGGTCATCAACGGAATGTCGCCGAAGAAGACTTCCTCCTCCTTGATGTCGTGGATCGATCGCCGGTCGGTTTCCGGGTCACGGTCATAGACCGTCAGCCGGATCTTGACCTTGAGCGGGACGGCGAAGGTCTTCCCCCGCTGCTGGCACTGCTCGACATCGTGCTCCACCTTGAGGTGGGCGCGGTCGCCGCAGTACGGACAGACCGTCTCCTGCCGGGCCTCCTCGATTCCCTCGAGTTCGCCGCAACTGCAGGCCCAACGGCCGACGGAGTACTCGAGGAAACTCAGTTCGCAGTTGTCCCGGAAGTCGCTGATCGGGAAGATCGAGCGGAACACCGCCTGGAGGCCGATCTCCTCCCGTTCCTCGGGCCGAATGTCCTTTTGCAGGAACCGCTCGTACGACCGGTGCTGGACCTCGATGAGGTTCGGCAGCGGGATCGAAGTCCGGATCCGGGAAAAGTTGTGCCGATCCCGCTTGGGAACGACTTCCATGGTCGGCATGAGGAGAGTCACCGGGAGAAGAGTCGCCGGACCGGAGTCATCGGGCGAAGATCATGGGAGACGGGAGGACCCGGGTCGAAACCGGCCGCATCCGTCCGCGGGGCTCCGCTCCCCCGGGGCGCCGCCGGGACACGCGGGGCCGGCGGAGGACCGGGGGCCGGGAGGCCGATCGACACGAAGGCGATCCGCTCTACTTGATCTCGATCGTCGCGCCGACTTCGCTGAACTTCTCCTGGAGCGCTTTGGCTTCCTCCATCGGCACTGCTTCGCGAACCGCCTTGGGGGCTTCTTCGACGAGCGCCTTCGCTTCGCGCAGACCGAGACTGGTGGCCTCGCGTACCGCCTTGATGACCTTCACCTTGTTCGGACCGATCTCGGTGAGGACGGCGTCGAACTCGGTCTTCTCTTCGGCGGGGGCGGCGCCGTTCCCGGCGGCGACCGCCACCGGCATCGCCTGGGCGGCGGACACGCCGAGTTCTTCCTCGAGCGTCTTGACGAGTTCGGACAACTCGAGCACGGTGAGCGACTTGATGTGCTCGACCACATCCTGTTGGGTGAGGGTGGACATGTTCTGACGACGACTCCTTAGCGGTTCGAAGCGGGGGGATCGCTGGGGATCGGGGTTCGGGCGCCCGGGGTTCGGGCGATCGGAATCACGCGCTCTCCTCGGCCTTCTGCCGGGCGGCGCGGAGCACCAGGATGAGGTTTCTCGGTACGCCCTGGAGGACGCCGAGCAGGTTGCGGAGCGGGGCGGCGAGCGTGCCGACGAGTTGCGCTTCGAGTTGCTCCCGGCCGGGAAGTTTGGCCAAGGCCTCGAACTCGTCGGTCCCGACCGCCCGACTCGACACCACGCCGCCCTTGTAGGCGAGGGTGTCGAAATCGGCCATGCTCTCGTGAAGCGCCTTGGCGAGGCCCACCACATCCCCGTCGGACCAGGCGAGCCCGGTCATTCCGGTGAGGTGGTCGTCGAGGCCCTCGACGCCGGCGCCGCGAAACGCCCAACGGGCGGTGCTGTTCTTCACCACCCGGCAAACGCCGCCGGCGCCCCGGACCCGGCGCCGGAGGTCCGTGACTTCCGAGACGGTCATCCCCCGGAAATCGAAGGAGAAGATCGCCTGCGGCGTCTTCAGTTCTTCGGCCAGGTCGGCGGCGGCGCGGTGCTTGTCTTTGCGATGCATGACTGCGGGGAAGAGGCCTAACGGGAGCCGACCATCGTCGGGTTGATGGAGAGCCCGGGCGTCATCGTGAGGCTGAGCGCCACGCTCTTGATGTAGCGGCCCTTGGCGGCGGCCGGCTTCGCCCGGATCACGGCGGCCACGAAGGCCAGCGTGTTCTCCGCCAGGTTCTCGTCGGAGAAGGAGCGCTTGCCTACCGGGGCGTGGATATTCGAGGTCTTGTCCACCCGGTAGTCCACCTTGCCGGCCTTGATCTCCCGGACCGCCTCGGCCACCTCGAAGGTCACCGTTCCCGACTTCGGGTTCGGCATCAGACCGCGGGGGCCGAGGATGCGCCCCAACTTGCCGACGGCCCGCATCATGTCGGGGGTGGCCACGACGGCTTCGAAGTCGAGGAAGCCGCCCTGGATCTTCTCCACCAGGTCGTCGCCGCCCACGAGGTCGGCGCCGGCGTCTTCGGCCTCCTTCGCCCGTTCGCCGGAGGCGATCACCGCCACGCGCCGGGAGATCCCGAGACCGTGCGGGAGGACGATGGAGCCGCGCACCATCTGGTCCGCGTGGCGCGGATCCACCCCGAGCCGCATCGCGATCTCCGCGGTCTCGTCGAACCGGGCGAAACTCGCTTCGCGCAGCGCGGCGAACACTTCCGGAAGGGTCTCGAAACTCGCGCCGGCGAGTTTTTCGCGAGCCGCCCGGTACTTGTTGCCCATCTCGCCGCCCCCCGTCAGTTGCTCGCCGCGGCCTCGCCGAGGCCGGTGACTTCGATACCCATGCTCCGCGCCGTGCCCATGACGATCCGGCGGGCGGCTTCGAGGTCGGCTGCGTTGAGATCGGGCAACTTGATCTTGGCGATCTCGTCCACCTGGTCGCGGGACACCGAGCCCACCCGGTTCCGGTTCGGCTCGCCCGAGCCCTTGGCGATGCCGGCCGCCCGCTTCAGGAGGGCCGCCGCCGGGGGCGTCTTCGTGATGAAACTGAAGGAACGGTCCTTGTACACCGTCACCACGCACGGAACGATCATGCCGGCGTCCTTCTGCGTTTCGGCGTTGAACGCCTTGCAAAAGTCCATGATGTTGATTCCGTGCTGACCGAGCGCCGGCCCGACCGGAGGCGCCGGGGTGGCCTTGCCGCCGGGCAGTTGGATCTTGGCGATGCCGAGTATCGGCTTCGACGGACGGGCCATGGCGGGGATTCCTGGGGTCTTCGAGTGCTCGGGGCGGTCGCGGCTACTTCAGATCTCTTCTTCAGATCTTTTCGACCTCAGATCTTCTCGACCTCAGATCTTCTCGACCTCAGATCTTCTCGACCTCGAGGAATTCGAGTTCGACCGGGGTGGCTCGCCCGAAGATGGTCACCATGACCTTCAACCGGCTGCGCTCCTGCTGGACTTCATCCACCACGCCGTGGAAACTGCTGAACGGCCCGTGGATGATGCGTACGGACTCGCCCGGCTCGAAGGTGTGCTTGAGTTTCGGGCGCTCGCTGTCATCTTTCATCTGCGTCCGGATGCGTTCCACCTCTTCGGTGTCCATGGGCTGCGGCTTGTGCGGCGGCACGAACCCCATGACCTTGTCGGTGTTCTTGACCATCTGCCAGGTGTCCGCGTTCATCTCCATGTTCACGAGCACATAGCCGGGGTACACCTGCTTCGTGGTCACGACCCGCCGGCCGCCCTTCATCTCGACCACCTTTTCGGTCGGGATGAGGATGTCACCGAACTTTTCGCTGAGGTCGTAGGCCTTGGCCCGGTGCACCAACGACTCCTTGACATGCTCCTCGAACTTGGAGTGCGTGGAAACGATGAACCATTCCATGCCCATGGCGGTCACCCGGTGATCAGGTTCGTGATGAACGCCGAGACATAGGACATCGCGATGTCCAGCCCGTACAGGTAGAACCCGAAGAAAAAGACCGTGATGAGCACGATGATCGTCGTGCCGCGGACCTCGTTCCGGGTCGGCCAGGTCACCTTGCCCACTTCGGTTCGCACCGCGGTGAGGAAGGTGCGCGCGGCGCCGGCGCGTTCGAGCACGCTCATCGCCGCCCCCCGGAGTGAGCCGGCCATCGCGGGTCGAGCGCGGGGTGGCAGGCCAGGAGGGGATCGAACCCACAACCCCCGGTTTTGGAGACCGGTGCTCTGCCGATTGAGCTACTGGCCTTCCCACCCCTCGCGCCCGGCGAGGACGGTTCGAACGACGGCGCCGAGGCGGAGGTTCGCCGAAGGGACGCCGCCGGCGGCAGCGGCCGGACGAGGGCCGACTGTCGGGTCACTTGGTCTCCCGGTGCAGCACATGCCCGCGGCAGAAGCGGCAGAACTTCCTGAGTTCCATCCGGCCCGGGTGTTTCGCGCGGTTCTTGGTGGTGGAGTAGGTGCGCCGCCGGCAATCGGTGCAGGCCAGGGTGACGATCAGCCGTTTCCGGTCGCGGGCCATGGACGGACCTCAGGAGGCGGACGGCGCGAGGACGGCCGGGACCGGCCCCGCCCGGAAGCGCGTCACGATGTCGTCTCCGGAGCGGTGGCTTCGAGTCGGGGCTTCGAGTCGGGGCGTCGAGTCTGGGAGGGCGCCGGAACTACTCGAGGATCTCCGTGGTCATCCCGGACGCCACGGTCTTGCCGCCCTCGCGGATGGCGAACCGGAGGCCGCGGTCCATGGCGATCGGAGTGATGAGTTCCACTTCGAGTTGGATGTTGTCGCCGGGCATGGCCACGACCTGGTCGCCGAGCAGCGTGGCGGCGCCGGTCACATCCGTCGTGCGGAAGTAGAACTGCGGCCGGTAGCCGGTCTTGAACGGCTTCTCGCGCCCGCCCTCTTCCTTCGAGAGGACATAGACCTCCGAGCGGAACTTGGTGTGCGGCGTGATGGCGCCGGGCTTCGACAGCACCATCCCGCGCTCCACATCGCGCCGGTCGGTCCCGCGGAGCAGGATGCCGACATTGTCGCCGGCCTCTCCCGAGTCGAGCAGTTTCTTGAACATCTCGACGCCGGTAACCACCCGCTTGCGGGTCTCCCGGATGCCGACGATCTCGACTTCGTCCTGCACCCGGACGCGGCCGCGTTCGATGCGGCCGGTGACCACCGTGCCGCGGCCGGAGATGGAGAACACATCCTCGATCGGCATCAGGTAGTCCTGGTCCACCGCGCGTTCCGGCACCGGGACATACTCGTCGAGCGTCTTCGCGAGTTCCCGGATCGGGTCCCAGGCGTCGCCGCCGTCCGCCTCGAGCGCCTTGAGCGCGCTGCCCCGGACGATGGGCACATCGTCGCCGGGGAAGTCGTACTGCGACAGGAGTTCGCGGACCTCCATCTCGACGAGTTCGAGCAACTCCTCGTCGTCGAGCATGTCCACCTTGTTCAGGAAGACGACGATTCGCGGCACGCCGACCTGGCGGGCGAGCAGGATGTGCTCGCGGGTCTGCGGGGCCGGCCCGTCGGGGGCGGAGACCACGAGCACCGCGCCGTCCATCTGGGCAGCGCCGGTGATCATGTTCTTGATGTAGTCCGCGTGACCCGGGCAGTCCACATGGGCGTAGTGCCGGGCCTCGGTCTCGTACTCGACATGGGCGGTGGCGATGGTGATGCCGCGCTCGCGCTCCTCGGGAGCGTTGTCGATCGAGTCGAAACTGCGGAACGAGCCTCCGGTCTCGGCGGCCAGCACCTTGGTGATGGCGGCCGTCAGCGTGGTCTTGCCGTGGTCCACATGACCGATGGTGCCCACATTGACATGGGGCTTGGTGCGTTCGAACTTTTCCTTGGCCACGATGAAGGGTCTCCTTGCCGGCGAGTTCGGAAGTCAGAGGATCCCGGCGATGGTCACCCGCGCGCCGAAGGAGGCGGCGGGCCCGGGAGCGGGAACGGGAGTGGAGCCCACGATCGGGATCGAACCGATGACCCCTTCCTTACCAAGGAAGTGCTCTACCACTGAGCCACGTGGGCGAAAGGGCGATCCGGCGAGCCGCGACTCCCCGGAGGCGCCGCCTCCGGGCCCGCCCGGACGGGTGGAGCGGGAGACGGGGTTCGAACCCGCGACCCTCAGCTTGGAAGGCTGATGCTCTGCCAACTGAGCTACTCCCGCGGAGCACCCGGCGCGAGGCGGGATGGCGCCCGCGGTCTTCGGGAAGGGCATGAGGGATGGACGGACGGTGGGCCGGAGCGAAGGGGAGGGGCGGGAAGCGACGGTGTTGCGGTTTCGGCGGGGCGGAGGCGGCGGGTTTCGGGAAGGGCGGGAGCGGTCGGAGGGGGCGGTTGGAGCGAAGGCGGCGGGGGAGCGGGCCGGCGGTGGAGCGGGGAGGATTCGAACCTCCGAAGGCAGATGCCGGCAGGTTTACAGCCTGCTGCGTTTGGCCGCTTCGCTACCACTCCGGGCGCCGCCGCGCCGGCTCACCGGGGCGCCCAGGCGGACCGGAGCCGGCGGAAGCAGCGGGATGCGGAACGGCGAACCGTCGGTCGGGATGACGATTCGCGGGAGGGTTCCGGGGGCGGACCGACCGGTGGCCCGCCCCGGATCAGCCGGCCCGGGCGCGCCCTCTCGCCCCGGCGCCCGGCAGCGTCCGCGTGAGCGCGCCGAAGCGACGACTCCCGAAACCGGACCTGAACCCGGGGCTGGCGAAGGGACTTGAACCCTTGACCGGCTGATTACAAATCAGCTGCTCTGCCTCCTGAGCTACGCCAGCGAGCACCGGCGAACAAGTGATTATAGAGCCGCCGGAACACGCCTGTCAAGAACGATTCCCGCTACCCGGCCGCGGCCCGGTCCGGGCGGCGTCCGCGCGCGCTCCGACGGCCTCTCCGCCGCCCGGCGCCGACTCCGGCTCTTCACCCGAGGCGGCCGCTCCCGGGGCGCGCCCCTTCCTCTCCCCCCGTTGGCGCAGCGCCTCGTAGAGCGCGATTCCGGCGGCGACGGAGACATTGAGCGACCGCGCGGTTCCGCGCTGGGGCAGCGAGAGCAGCGCGTCGCACCGCTTGGAAACCCCGGGGCGCAAGCCGCGGCCCTCGCCCCCCACCACCAGCGCAACGCGCTGGGTCCAGTCGAACTCGTGCCACCGGGCCGACCCCTTGGGGGACAGGCCGACGGTCCAGAATCCCGCCTGCCGCAGCGCCAGCAGCGCCGACGCCGCTCCCGGCACCCGGACGAGCCGCGCCGCGGCGAGCGCCCCCGAGGACGCCGCCACCGCGGCCGCCGAAGGAGGAGCGGCGCCCCGACGGGGCGCCAGCACCGCGTCCACGCCGGCGCCGTCGGCGGTGCGGACCAGCGCGCCGAAGTTCCGAGGGTCTTCGATCCGGTCGAGCACGAGCAGCAGGTCGGGCGGCGGGTCGGCGGCCAGGACCTCCGGGAGGCTCCGCCAGCGAACGGGCGAGGTCTCGCAGGCGGCGCCCTGGTGCCGGGCGCCTCCGGCGGCCGCGGCCAGCCGCTCGAGTTCCTCGTTCGGCGCCCGGGTCAGGCGCACCCCCCGGGCGCGGGCGATCTTGAGGAGCGCCCGGTGCCGCGCTTCGAGCCGCCCGGTGCGCAGGATCACCCGCCGCACCTGTTCCGGGATCGTCTGCACGGTCTCCGCCACCCGAGCGGGCCCGAAGATCCAGGTCGCTGCCGGAGCCGGTTCGGGCGGTCCCCCGGAAGGCCGCCCGGCGGCGGCTCGCGCCCCGGCCCGCCGGCCGGGCCCGCCGCCGCTCGGCCGCCGCCCTCCCGAACTTCGGTCGGTGGTCCCGCTCACCCCGGCCCCGAGTCGCCGCCCGGCGCGCCTGCCGGCGCGGCGGCATCCAACCGGACGAGCGCCTGCGCCGCCAACCCTTCCCCGCGCCCGGTCCAGCCCATGCCGTCGGTGGTCGTGGCCTTGAGACCCACGGAACTCGGCGGGATCCCCAGGAGCCGGGCGACGGACGCGCGCACCTCGTCCCGCTTCGGCCCGAGGCGCGGCCGCTCGCCGATGAGCGTGAGGTCCGCCTGGCCGGGCGCATGACCGGCGGCGGCGGCGACCTCCACCGCCCGGGCGACGAACCGGCCGCTCGCCGCGCCTCGCAGCCGCTCGTCGGTCGAAGGGAAGAGGGCCCCGATGTCCGGAGCGCCGACCGCGCCGAGCACCGCGTCGGTGAGGGCGTGGAGGAGCGCGTCCCCGTCGGAGTGGCCGAGGAGGGCCGGCGTTCCCGGGAAGGCGACGCCCCCGAGCCTCAGCGTGCCGGTCTCGCCGAACCGATGCGCGTCGAAGCCGAACCCCAGCCGGGGAGGCGGTCCGCCGGGCCGCGAGGGACCGAACCGACCGCGCAGCGCCTCCAGGTCGGCGGGCGTCGTCACCTTCGAGTTCCGGGAATCGCCGGCCACCGCCGCCACCGGATGCCCGGCGAAGCGCGCCAGCGATGCCTCGTCGGTTCCGGCGAAGCCGCTCCGCTCGGCGGCGGCGAGCGCCTCGGCGAGCACCTCGCGGCGAAAGCACTGCGGCGTCTGCGCCGCCCCCGCGTCCTCGCGGGGGATCACCTCGGCGAGCCGCCGCCCCTCCGCCCCGTTGCCGGAAGCCACCCGGAACAGGGTGTCCGTCGGGGTGACGACCGGCGCCGCCGCCCCGTGCCGCGCCGCCGCCCGGAACACCTCCGCGACGAGATCGGCGGCAGCCGCAGGACGGGCGCCATCGTGTACGGCGATCAACTCCCCCGCCTCTTCCCCCGTCGCCGCCCCCTCCGCCGCCCCCTCCGCCGCGTTCCGCGCCGCCGGACCGCCGACCCCGAGAGCGTCGAGGCCCCGCCGCACCGACTCCTGGCGCGTCGCGCCGCCGGCGCAGAACCGCACGCGATCGTCGGCGGCAGCCAAGAACGGCTCGACGCGCTCCCGCCATCCGGAAAAACCGGTCTTCGGCAGGACGACCGCCACCCGGCGGACACCGGGCGCCGCGAGCATCGCCTCGGCGGCGTGCACCAGCAGCGGCCGGCCGGCGAGCGGGAGGAACTGCTTCGGCGCCGGCGCCTGTCCCCCGGCGGCGTAGCGAACGCCGGAACCGGCGGCGGCCACGACGGCGTCGGCCGGGGGCGCCGGGCGGGGCGAGGCCGGCTTCATCGCGTCCTCCCCCGTCAAAAGGCCGCCGCGAAGGCGGCGCCCAACCGGGTCACCGGGACGATCTCGAGACCTCGCGGCAGTTCGGAGCGGCGCAGTTTCCCGGGGTTGAGAAGCGCCCGGCGAAACCCCAGGCGAAACGCCTCCTTGAGCCGCAGCGCGGCCCGGTGCACCGGCCGCACTTCGCCGGAGAGGCCGACTTCGCCGAGGAACACCGCGGCTTCGGGGAGCGCCCGGTCGCGCCTGCGGGAGACCACGGCGGCCAGCAGGCCGAGGTCGGCGGCCGGCTCGGTGACCGCGAGCCCGCCGGTCACCGAGATGTACACATCGCTCCGCGAGAGTCCGCCGCCGCCGTTCGATTCGAGGACGGCGAGCAGCACCGCGAGTCGTCCGCTGTCGAAGCCGACGGTCACCCGGCGGGGGTAGGCGAGCGGACTCTCCGCCATGAGCGCCTGGACTTCGGCGAGGATGGGCCGCTGGCCCTGCAGCGTCGAGATCACCGCCGAACCCGGTTTCGGCCCGTCGTCGCCGGCCAGGAACAGTTGCGACGGGTTCTCCACCGGGACCAGCCCCCGCTCGGTCATCTCGAAGACGCCGAGTTCCCCCGCCGGGCCGAAGCGGTTCTTCACCGCCCGCAGCAGCCGGTGCGACTCCCGCCGATCCCCCTCGAAGTAGAGGACGGTGTCCACGATGTGTTCGAGCGCCCGCGGGCCGGCGACGCCGCCGTCCTTGTTCACCTGGCCGACCAGATAGACCGGCGTGGTGGTGCGCTTCCCGTAGAGGACCAGCGCCGAGGCCGCCTCCCGCACCTGGCTGATCGTGCCCGGAGCGCCGGTGACCGCCGGCGTATGGACGCACTGCACGGAGTCGAGCACCAGCAGGCGGGGCTTCAGGGTCTCCGCCGCTTCGAGGATGCGCGGGACCTCGGTGGCGGAATACAGGAAGAGCGACTCCGGCGCCACGCCCAACCGCTCTCCCCGGAGTTTCAGTTGGTGCTCCGACTCCTCGCCGCTGACATACAGCACCGGCGCCCCGCCCGCCGCGGCGGCGGCGGCGAGTTGGAGCAGGAGGGTGCTCTTCCCCGCGCCCGGTTCGCCGGCCACCAGCACCGCCGAGCCCGGCGCCACGCCGCCCCCGAGCACGCGGTCGAATTCGCTGATCCCGGACGAAGGGCGCGGCCCGGTGTCCGCCGCGACTTCCTTCCAGGGAGTCGGCGCCGCTTCGTTGCCCGAGAGCGCCGCCGCCGCGCCGCGCCAGCCGCCTGCCGCGGCGGCGGCCGGCGGCGGCGAGGACGGCGCCTTCACCAGGGGGGTGCGCGCCCGGCAGGCCGGGCAATACCCCAACCAGCCGGACTGTTCGTGCCCGCACTCCGGGCAGAAGAAGCGGTCGGCGGGGGGTTTCGGCACGGGCCCTCAGAACCCCGGGTCGTCCGCGGGGTGCGGCGGGAAGTCCGCTTCGGGAGGCGCCTCGTCCGGGTACCCGGGCGCCGGTTCGAGGGCGTCACCGGCCGCCGGGGCGCCCTCCCCGCCGCCGACCGCCGACGGGTCTTCGATGGGGAGGAACCGGGTGAAGCGGTCGAGCCAGGCGAGCCGGACGACTCCCGTGGGGCCGTTCCGGTTCTTGGCCACCATCACCCGCCGGACCGGCGGCCCCTGCTCCACGGGCGGGCCGTCGCCGCCGCCGTCCCGCGGCGCCGACCTCCGCTCCCGGTGGATGAAGAGGACGATGTCCGCATCCTGCTCGAGCGCCCCGGATTCCCGGAGGTCCGAGAGGCGGGGGGCGGTGGCGTCCCGTTGCTCCGGCGCCCGGCTCAGTTGGGAGAGGGCGAGCACCGGGACATCGAGTTCCTTCGCCAGGAGTTTCAGCGAGCGGCTGATCTCGGCGATCTCCAGGTTCCGGTTTTCGAACCTCCGGTCGCCGCTCTGGCCGGCGTGCATGAGTTGCAGGTAGTCCACCACGATCAGGTCGAGCCCGGGGTCGCGCCGGAGTTGGCGGGCCTTCGATCTGAGTTCGACCGGGGTGACCGTCGAGTCGTCCACCCGGATCGGAAGCGCGCGGAACACCTCGTTGGCGTTGCGGATCTTCCGCCGATCCTCCGCGGAGAGCATTCCCGGTTGGGAGAGCGGCCGGGCGTCCACCTGGGCGTGGGAGAAGAGCAGCCGGATGGCGATCTGCCGCACCGGCATCTCGAGGCTGAAGACCAGCACCTGGTGGCCGTGGAGGGCGGCGGCCAGGCTGATGTTCAGGGCCAGACTGGTCTTGCCCTCTCCCGGACGCGCCCCGAGCAGGATGAGGTCGGAGGGCCGCAGCCCGCCCATGAGGTCGTCGAGCACCGGCAGGCCGGTGCGGATGCCGGGGAAGGCGTCGCGCTGCCGCTGGGCCTCCTCGGCGATCGGGGCGGCCGCCTCGCCGATGGGCACCGGCGCTCCGGTCTGGAAGCCCTCGGCGATGGCGAAGAGGCTCTTCTCCGCCTCCTCGAGGAGCGTTCGCGGCTCCTGCTTGCCGACCTCCTGGGTGATCCGGCTGCCGTAGCGGTGGAGTTTGCGGGCGAGCGCGTGGCCGCCGACGATCCCGGCGTACTCCGCCGCGTTGGTGGAGAGCGCCAGCCCGTCGAAGAGTTCGGCGAGGAACCCGACCCCTCCGGCGGCTTCGAGGGATCCGTCGCGGTCCAGCCGGGCGCGGAGCGTGACGAGGTCGATCGGCTCCTGGTCGTCGTCGAGCGAGCAGACCGCCTCGAAGACCCGCCGGTGGCGGCTGTCGTAGAAGTCGGCGGCGGCCACGACCTGCCGGACCGCGTCCAGTTGCCGGCGGTCGAGGAGCACGGCGCCGAGCACCGCCCGCTCGGCGGCGTGGTCGTACGGGAGACGCGCCGCCGCTTCCGGCATGGGGAAGTGTCCGGCGCCGCCCTCAGGCGAAGGGTCGGACGGCGGACGCCCGGATCGGGGCCGCGGCCGGCGGCCGGAAGGGGGAACGCCGGAGTTCGCCGGCCGAAAGTCCACGGAGCGCCCGTCGGCGCGAAGCGCCGACCCGGGAGGGGTGCGGGGAGAGGCTGTCCCCCTCCCCGCGAAAGACGGCGGGGCGAATCGCGCAGCGATTCGGCCCGGCGCCCGGCGGACCGGGGCCCCGGGTCAACGGCCGCCGGCCCTACCCGGCGGAGGCGGCAGGCGCGTCGGAAGCAGGCGCGGCCCCGCCGGCGGCGTCCGGCGAGGACTCGGCGGCGTCCGGCGAGGACTCGGCCGCGTCCGGCGAGGCATCTTCCGGCGGAGCAGGGTCTGCCGCGGATTCCGTCGCCGGCGCGGCGGGCTCCTCGGGCGTCAGCACCGCCGCCCGGTCGCCGAGGGACTCCACCGCCAGCGCGGTGACCTCGATCGGGAGCGTGACCTGCACTTCCGGATGGAGCCGAATCACCACCGACCCCTCCCCCAGGTTGCGGATCGGGCCGCCCAGGATGATCCGGTTCCGGGCGATCTCGAACCCCCGCTCGTCGAGGCGGCGGCTGATGTCCAGGACCGACACCGAACCGTAGAGTTCGTCCGAGTCGGACTTGACGCGCCGCTCGAAGCGGAGCGCGAGCCCTTCGAGTTCCGCGCCGAGCGCTTCGGCGGTCTTCCGGTCGGCGACTTTCTGGACGGCCCAGGCGCGCTTCGCGTCCGAGACTTCGCGCCGGTTCTCTTCGGTCACCGGAAGGGCGATGCCCCGCGGCAACAGGTAGTTGCGCGCGTAGCCGGGGCGGACGACCACTTCGTCGCCCGGCTCCCCGAGCGTCTCGACCGGTTTTCGGAGCAGGAGGCGCATCGAACTCACTCGTAGGGCAGCAGCGCCATCTGCCGGGCGCGCTTGATCGCGATGCGGATCTTGCGCTGGAGGCGGGCCGAGGCGCGGGAGACGCGCCGCGGCACGATCTTCCCCCGGTCCCCGATGAACTCGCGGAGGAAGTCCACATCCTTCCAGTCCACGCGCTCCACGCCGTTCAGCAGGGGGTTCACCCGGACGCGGCGGCTGCTGCGCCGCCGGCGCCGTTGCGGGGGACTGCCGCTCTCGCTCATGAGGTCTTCTCCTCGGTCTTGCCGCCGCTCGCGGCGGCTTCCGGCGCGCCGTCCTCGGGTGAGACGGCTGCCTTCCGGGTTGGCGGCGCCGGCTCGGCCGCCGCTTCGGGCTCGGAAGTCCCGCGGCTGCGGCCGGCGGCCCTCTCGCCCCTCCGGCCCTTGCCGCTCGCCGCGGCCTTGCGGGCCGGCGGTTCATCGGACGGGGGCCTGGCGGCCGCGGGCTTGTCGCCCGACGGCCTGTCTCTGGACGGCCTGTCTCTCGATGGCTTGTCGCTCGACGGCCTCTCGCTCGACGGCCTGTCGCCGGCTTCGGCGGCTTCCTTCTCCGCGGCGGCCGCCGCCGCCTCGGCTTCCTTTTCGCGCTGCGCCCGGGCCGCCGCCTGGGCCGCTTTCTCCTCGCGGCGGCGAGCGTCCGCGGCCTGGTCGAGTTCCCGGGTTTCCTTGTCGGTCCTCAGCACGAGGAACCGGAGGACGCCCTCCGCCAACCGCACCCGGCTCTCGATGCCGGAGATCGCCTCCGGCGGCGCGTCGAAGTAACAGAGCATGTAGAGGCCCTCGTTCCGTCCGCGCACCGGGTAAGCCAGCCTTCGCCGCTCCCAGGCCTTCAGACTCACGATCTGCCCTCCCTGTCCTTTCACGATGCCCTCGACCCGCTCGACCACGGCGAGCGAGGCCGCCGAGTCGAGCGTCGGGTCGAGGAGGAACATGAACTCGTAGCCGTTCATCGCGTGGGGTCTCCCGCGCCGCCGGACGGCGCCGTGGTCCCCGGTCGGCGCATCGTCACGCCGGGGACCGGTTGAAGCGGTTCATCGCCGCATCGAGCCCTTCGCCGATTGCGGTAGCGATCGCGCGGGCCGCCCGCTCGAGCAGGTCGTCCACCGCCTCCGCTTCCGCCGCGGCGAACGGAGCGAGGACATGATCCGCGGGGTCCTCCCCCGCCGGAGGCGCCCCCACGCCCAGGCGCATCCGCGGCACTTCGTCGGTGCCGAGGGCGGAGAGGACGGAGGCGAGTCCGTTGTGGCCGCCGTCGCTCCCCCGCCGCCGGGCGCGGATCGCACCCAGCGGAAGCGCGTAGTCGTCGCAGACGACCAGCGCCGCCTGCGGAGACGCCGATTCCGAGGCCAGCAGTCGGCGCACCGGGCCGCCGCTGCGGTTCATGTACCCGGTGGGGCGCAACAGGACGACCGGACGGTCGGCGATCTCGGCTTCCACGAGTTCGCCGCCGTCGAACCTCCGGCGGCGCGACGGAAGTCCCTCGAGCAGCGCCGTAACCGCCTCGAAACCGATGTTGTGGCGGGTCCCGTCGTAACGGGCGCCGGGGTTCCCGAGCCCGACGATGACCCGAATCGGCGCTCGGACCGGGGTCTCCCGCGGCGCCTCCGCCAACGAAGACCCCGCCGCCGGCGCGACGGGCGCCGCGAGGGGCCGGGCCCCGAGCGAACTCACTCGGCCGCGCCCTCGCCGGCATCCGCAGCGGCGGGAGTTCCTTCGGCCGCGCCCTCGGAGGCGCCTTCGGCGGCGGCTTCTTTCTCCTCGTCCTCGTCCTCGTCGTCACCCACCTTCGGCGCGGAGACATGGACCACCACGACCTCCGGTTCGGTCGCCAGTTCGAGTTTCCCCGGGAGTTCGATGTCCGAGGCCCGGACCGTGTCCCCGTAGTCGAGCGCGGCGACTTCCAGCGGAAGGTTCACCGGGATGTCGCCCGGACGGCAGGCCACCGCCAGCGAGCGGGTGACGAAGTCGAGGTGGCCGCCGCGCTTCACGCCCACCGATTCCCCGGTGAGGCGCACCGGCACCTGCCACACCGCCACCTTGTCCAGTTCCACCCGCAGGAGGTCGGCGTGGAGCAGCGAGTGGTCGAGCGGATGGAGTTGGTAGTCGTGGATCATCACCTGCTCGGCCTTCCGGTCGCCCTCGATCTCGAGCGAGAAGATCGTGTTCACGCCGCGCGGCGAGCGGATGATGTCGGTCAAGTGTTCCGGCCGGACGGCGAGCGAGCGGGACTCGACGCTCCGGCCGTACACCACCGCCGGAATCAGACCGCCGGCGCGCAACCGTCGGTTCGGCCCCTTGCCCACTTCGGCTCTCGGGCGGGCGGAAACGCGGGTGTCGGACATCGGATGGTGGTTCGGGGCCTTTCTGGATCGCCCAGGAGCGAAGGGTCGGGGTTGCGGGATCGGGCGCGGCGAATGGAGAGGGAAGCGGAACGACCGGGCCGGCCTCGCGCCGGGGCCGGGAAACGCTCCGGCCGCCGTCCGCAGCGCCGCGCGTCCCGCCTGCCGAGCGGCCCGCACGCGTAAGGCGCCGGTCGCGGGACCGGTCGGGCTCGTCCCCGAAAGCGCCGCCGCTCGCCGGATCCATCGGCGCCCGCCATCGAACCGCCGCCCGGCGAAACGGGCGGGAGAGTCTAGCAGCCCCCCGCGGAAGGACCGGCCCGGAAAACCGCTCAGCCGAAGAGCGAACTCACCGAGGTCTCGCCGTGGACGCTCTCGATGGCGCGGGCGAAGAGGGGCGCCACCGAGAGCACGGTGAGGCGCGACGCGGACGCCTCGACTTCGGGGGTGAGCGGAATCGTGTCCCCGACGATCAGGCGCTCGACGGGCCCCTCCTCCACCCGCCGGACGGCCGAGCCGGAGAGCACCGGGTGGGTGCAGACGGCCATCACCGGCGCGGCGCCCGCCTCGCGGAGCGCTTCCGCCGCCCGCATCAGCGTCCCGGCGGAATCCACGATGTCATCCACCAGGAGGGCGGCGCGGCCGCGCACTTCGCCGACCACATGCATGGTCTCGATGTTCCGGTCGTTGCCCCGGCGCTTGTCCATCACCGCGATGCCGACGCCCAACTTCTTCCCGTAGGCGCGCGCCCGCTCCACGCCGCCGGCGTCCGGCGCGACCACGATCGGCCGCTCCAGTTGCAGCGACTCGAGGTATTCCAGCATCACCGGCGCGGCGAAGAGGTGGTCCACCGGGATGTCGAAGTAGCCCTGGATCTGGCCGGCGTGGAGGTCCATGGCGATGACCCGGTGGACGCCGGCGACGGTCAACAGGTCGGCCACCAACTTCGCCGAGATGGGGACCCGGGGGCGGTCCTTGCGGTCCTGCCGGGCGTAGCCGTAGTAGGGGATCACCGCGTTGATCCGGGCGGCGGACGCCCGCTTCAGCGCGTCCACCATGATGAGGAGTTCCATCAGGTTCTCGTTCACCGGCGGCGCGGTGGACTGCACCACGAACACATCGGCGCCGCGCACATTGTCGTGGACCTGGAACCGCACTTCGCCGTCCCGGAAGCGGCCGAGCGAGGCCGAACCGAGCCGGATCCCGAGGTGTTCCGCGATCGCCGCCGCGAGCGCCGGATTCGACCCTCCCCCGAACACCTGGAGCCGGCCCGAAAAGCCGTGCACCGGACTGCGGCAGGCGGGATCTTCGGTGTCGCGGATCATCGGGCGACGCGACGACGCCGACGGAAATCCGTCGGCGGAGGAATCGAGGAGGCTGGGGCGGAAGGATTCGAACCCTCGTAGACCGGAACCAAAACCCGGCGCCTAGCCCCTCGGCCACGCCCCAAGAACCTGCAGCCCGAAACCGACCCGACCCGGGCGCCCGCGGGCGGAAACCGCGGGGGCGCCCGGCGGGAACGCCGTCCGGCGGTCACGAACGCCCCCGGTCGGAAGCCGCGCCCCGGAGGAGTTCGCCCCGGGAGACCGCGCGGGTGGCGAGGGCCCGCCATTCCCGGCCGTCGAGCCGCCGAGCCGCCTCCTCCGCGGCCGCCGGATCGCCGAAGACGCCGTACACCGCCGAACCGCTCCCGGACATCGCCGAAACCAGCGCCCCGGAGGCCAGGAGCGCCCGGCGCATCTCGCCGATCTCCCGGCCCGGCGCCGCCGATTCGAACACCGCGGACTGTTCGAGATCGTTCCGAAAGTCGTCCGGAGAAGAAGGAAACGAAGGCTCGCCGACGAAGCCGGGGAACCCGCGAAGGCCGGCGATTCTACCAACGGGCGCGGCCCGCCGGCGCCCCGGATTCCGCTCGCGTCCCCGCCCGGAGGAGGCGGGATCGAGACCCCGGTACGCCTCGGCGGTGGAGATCCCGAAGCGGGGCAGGAGCAGCACCAGCGCCGGCGGACGCGGCGCCGCGGCGGAGCCCCCCGTTTCCGCCAACGGGAACACCGCGTCGCCCCGCCCTCCGGCGAACGCGGCGCCCCCGTAGAGGAAGAACGGGACATCCATGCCGATCGCGGCGGCCGTCCGGTGGAGTTCGGCGCGGGACCGGCCCAGCCGGAAGAGTCGGTTCAACCCGGTCAGGGCGGCGGCGGCGTCGGAACTGCCGCCGCCCAGCCCCCGGCCGGCCGGGATCCCTTTCCGCAGGAGGATCGAGACGCCGGGGAGCGGCCGGCCCGTCGCGGATTCCAGCCCCTCCGCCGCGCGCAGCACCAGGTTCTCGCGCCCGCCGGGAATCGGGTCGCCGCCCGCCTCGCCCACGCAGCGGAGCCGCAGGCCGGCGCCGCCGGGCTGGAACCGGAGTTCGTCCCACAACGCGATCGTGGCCAGCCGGGTGCGGATCCGGTGGTAGCCGTCAGCGCGTCTCCCCAGAACGCGCAGACCGAAGTTCACTTTCGCCGGCGCCCGAACCACGAGCGGCGGGCGGTCGGCCGCCGGGGAAACCGCCGGCCGGCTCATCGGGCGCGGGGCTGCACGGCGTCGAGGAACGCAGGGACCGACAGGCGGCGGAGGCCGGCGGTGTCCGGCAGCCGGAAGGAGTCCGGGTGGAGGCGGGCGTTGATCCGCAGTTCCTCGACCCGGAGCGTCGCTTCCACCCCCGGGGCCGCGATCCCGATCCGGCGCGGCGCCTGCCGATCGGAATCCGCCCGATCCGGGTACCGCACCTCGTAGCCGGGCGCGGCTGCCCGGACCACCCGGGGAGGGGAGTCCGCCCCCTCCTCCGCCGGCCCGACCGGAACCGGCGCCCAGCGAAGCGACCCGCCGCCCCCGACGAGCCTCGCCCCGCCCTCCGCCGGGACTCCTTCGGCGCCGGGCGGGATGGGGATCCCGCTCCCGGAGAGCGCGGCGCCGACCTCTTCGAGTCCGACCGCGGCGCCGAACAGCGGCTCGGTGAACTCGCGAAGGGCCTTTCCCACGGTGAACACCCGCGCTCCCGGAGCCACCGCCTCGACCCGGCCGGGCCGGGCGACCAGACTCCAGCGCGCCCCGCCGACCGGCCCGAACGCCGAGATCCGCATCGCCTCCACCGCGCCCCCGCCCGACGGGCGCCCCGGCGCCTCCGCCGGCGCGGAGTCCCCCTCCCGCCGCGCGAACACCACCAGCAGCCGGCCCGAGGTCCGGCGGCCGTCCCGTTCGCCGCGAACGCCGAAGACCGCCTGGTACCGCCGCACCCCGGCAGCCGCCGCGCGAGTCCGGTCGAGCAACCGAGACGCCTCCGCCGCCGAGAGCGGGCGCGCTGGAGGCGGCGGGTCGGGCGGCCGCCGGACGCAGGAGGAGAGGGCGCCCGCGGCCAGCAGGCCGAGGAACCAGCCTCGCCGCCCGTGGAGCAAGCGGAGCCGGAGATCGAAGAAGCGGCGGGCTATCGCCGTTCGTCGGCCGCTTCTTCGATCTTCCGCGACACGGCTTCGCGTTCGAGTTCGTCTTCCCCGTCGTGTTCCAGCGCCCGCCGCCAGAACCGCACCGCCTCGTCGGCGTTCCCCTTGGCCCGGTACAGGTCGCCGAGATGGTCGAGCACGACGCTGTTCTCCGGCATGCAGCGGGCGGCGGAGAGGAGGTTCGGCTCGGCCAGGTCGAGTCGGCCGCGGCGGAATTGCACCCAGCCGAGGCTGTCCCGGTAGGAGCCGTTGTGGGGATCCTCGTCCAGCGCCCGGCGGATCAGCGCCTCGGACTCCTCCAGCCGATGGTCGTCCTCGGTGAGCATGTATCCGAGGTAGTTCAGCGAGAGGGCGTGGTCGGGCGCCCGCTCCAGCACCCGCCGGAACTCCGCCTCCGCTTCCTCCCGGCGGCCCTGCCGCTCCAGGACCGCGCCGAGTTGGAACCGGAAGGCGGTGTCCTCCGGCCGCTCCGCCAGCCACTCCCGCGCCACCGCCTCCGCGGCGGCGTAGTCGCCCTGTTCCACCCGGTGGCGCAGGAGTTCGTGCGCCGGGCCGGGCTCCTCCGGGTTTTCGTCCGCCAGCCGGAGCAGGACGGCGAGCGCCTGCGCCGGCCGGCCGGACGCGGAGAGCACCCGGGCTTCGAGCGCCGCGAGCCCCGGCGTGTCTTCGTGGCGTTCCCGAACCTCGGCCAGCCTCGAAACCGCGCCGTCGGCGTCCCCGGCCGCGAGCATCCCGTGGATCTCCATGACCCGGAACCGCAGCGCGTCGCTTCGCCCTTCGGAGAGCGACCGCGCTTCGCCGAGCGCGTCGAGCGCCGCCCGGTGGTCGCCGAGTTCCTGGCGGGCATGGGCGTAACGCACCAGGAAGTCCCGCCGCCGGGCGCGCCCGTAGGAGTCCTCCGGCAGGTCGAGCAGCGAGCGGAATTCCCCGGCGGCGCTCTCGTACTCGCAGCGGGCCAAGTACACGCCGCCGAGCGCGTCCCGCGCCGGGAGATGACGGGCGTTCCGCTCGAGCACCCGGCCCAGGACCTCCTCCGCTTCCCGAAGCCGCTGCTGGCGCTGCCGCACCCGGGCGAGTCCCATCAGCGCGAGTTCGTCCTCCGGTTCCGCCTCGACCACCCGCTCGAACGCCGCCCCCGCTTCGTCCAACCGGCCCACCCGGTAGAACGCCTCGGCGAGCGCCCGGCGCACCTCGGGGTCGTCCGGGTGTTCCGCCGCGGCCGATTCGTACAGGGCCGCCGCCTCCGCGAAGGCCTCTTCCCGTGAGCGGCCGGGGACGCCCTGGGGGTCGAGCAGCAGGCTGTCGAGCAGTTCGCGCGCGTCGGGCTGCCGGGGTTCGATGCGCAGCGACCGGAGCGCGTAGTCGAAGGCCTGCTCCCGGTCACCGTCGGCGAGCCGGAGCCGCGCCAGCAGGAAGAGTTCGTGGTACGGGTCGGGGGCCCGCCGGGTGAGTTCCCGGAAGTGCGCCGCCGCTTCCTCGCTCCGTCTCGCCGAAGCGAGCAGTCGGGCGAGCGCCGAGCGGCTCTCCAGATCGTCGGGGTCCAGCCGGACCGCCTCGCTGAAGGCCCCGATGGCGCGCTCCGCGGCTTCGGGATCGCCCGAGCGCAGTTGCCGGAAGTAGAGGCTTCCCAGGATCTGGTGCGGCGCGGCGGCGGCAGGGTCGCGCTCCGCCGCTTCCCGCGCAGTTCGCTCCGCCTCTTCCCCGTCGGAGGCGCCGTAGTGGAGGCTGGCCAGCGCCACCAGCGGCCCGACCGACCGCGGGTCGAGTTCGGCGGCGCGGCGGTAGGCGGCGGCCGCGGCCTCCGAATCACGCGCCCGTTCGGCCATCCGCCCTTCGGTGAAGAGGCGGTAGGCCTCGGCGACCGCGTCCACCGGAACGACCGGCGCAGCGGGTTCGGCGGCGGCCTCGTCGGCAGCGGGAGGGGCCGGGTTCCGGGGCTGTCCGGCAGCCGCCGCCGAGCCCGGCAGGAGCGCCGTCGAAACGCCCAGGAGCAGACGGAAAACGCCGGACATGAACCGAAAATTATAGAAGTCGGGAGGCCCGCGCCGAGGCCCGGCCGCCGACCGGAAACGGGCGCTCGGCGGCCGATCGGCGGCGGCCGGGGCGCTCGATCCGCGGGCCCTCAATGGCGGAAGTGCCGGCGACCGGTGAAGACCATCGCCAGCCCGCGCTCGTCGGCGGCGGCGACCACTTCGTCGTCGCGCTTCGACCCTCCCGGCTGGATGACGGCGCCCACGCCGGCGTCCGCCAACGCCAGCAGGCCGTCCGGGAAGGGGAAGAAAGCGTCGGACGCGGCGGCGGCGCCGGCGAGTTCTTCGCGGGACTTCTCCACCGCGAGCCGGCAGGAGTCCAGCCGGCTCATCTGCCCGGCGCCCACGCCGAGCAATCGGCGGCGGCGCGCCACCACGATCGCGTTCGAGCGCACCTGCCGCGCCACCCGCCAGGCGAACCGCAGGCCTTCGGTCTCCTCCCGATCCGGCGCGCGCCGCGTCACCACCCGGTGTCCCTCGCCCTCCCCTTCCCCGGGAACCGGGCCGTCCCAGTCCTGGGCGAGCAGCCCGCCCGCCACCCGGGCGAGGTAGCGCCCTCTGGGACGGAAGCCGACGGCGTCGGCGCAGGCGATCAGCCGCAGGTTCTTCTTGCGGCGGAGCCGCGCGAACGCCTCCGGGGCGAAGTTCGGCGCCACCACCGCCTCCAGGAAAGTCGAGGCCAGTTCCTCGGCGGTCTCGAGGTCCACCGGGCGGCTGAGCCCCACGATGCCGCCGAAGGCGGAGACCGGGTCCGTGGCCCGCGCCGCCGCGTAGGCCTCGGCGAGGGTTCGTTCCACCGCGGCCCCGGCCGGGTTCGAGTGCTTGACGACGACCGCCGCCGCCCGGTCCGGATGCGCCTCGGCGAGGTCGGCGGTGAGCCGGAGCGCGGCGTCCAGGTCGAGGATGTTGTTGTAGGAGAGTTCCTTCCCGTGGAGTTGGCGGGCGCCGGGGATCCCCTCCGCCTCCCCGCCCGGGTCCCGGTAGAGCGCCGCCGACTGGTGGGGGTTCTCGCCGTAGCGGAGGGCGGAAACCCGGTCGAAGGTCAGCGACAAACGCTCCGGGAACCCGGAATCCCCTTCGGCCGCCGCCTCGCCGCCGGCGTCATCCGCGGCGAACGCGTCGGCGATCGCCGCCTCGTACGCCGCCGTCGCCCGGAAGGCCTTCGCCGCCAGGCGCCGGCGCTCGGCCTCGGCGGCCTCCGAGTCCGGCGCGTCGAGCGTCCGAAGCGCCGCCGGGTAGTCCGCCGGGTCCACCACCACGGCCACATCCGGCCAGTTCTTGGCCGCCGCGCGAACCAGGCAGGGGCCGCCGATGTCGATGTTCTCCCGCACTTCGCCGTCGCCCGCGCCGCGCGCGACGGTTTCCTCGAACGGGTAGAAGTTCACCGCCACCACCTCCACCGGCCGGATACCCAAGCGGCCCAGCGACTCCAGATCGGCGGCGCGGTTCCGCCGCGCCAGGATGCCGCCGTGGATGGCCGGGTGGAGGGTCTTGACCCGCCCGCCCAGGATCTCCGGACTCCCGGTGACCTCCGCGACCTCCCGGACCTCGACCCCGGCGCCCGACAGGAAGCGGGCGGTTCCGCCGCTGGCGACGATCTCGAACCCGCGGTCGCGGAGGCCCCGGCCGAACTCGGCGAGCCCCTCCTTCCGGCTGACGCTCAACACCGCCCGCCGGGGAGCGGAAGCGGGGCCGGCTTCGGGCTCCGAGGGTTCCGGCGCGGGCATCGCGAAGCGCGGGATGGTACCCGCCGAAACCGGTTCCGGGCGCCGCCGATCGAAGGGCGCCGGCGGGTCAGCCGACGACCGCCTGCACCGCTTCCCGCAGTTCCTCGGACTCGCCGTCCAGCACCGTCCGGAGGTCGAGGAGCACGCGCTCCTCGTGGATGCGGCCGACCACCGGGGGCGAGCCGGCGAGCAGGGCGGAACGGACTCGGTCCGGCCCCCGGTCCCGGTGCGAGATTTCGAGGCACCGGGTGGGTTGGCGGGCGCCCGGCGCCGCGCCGCCGCCGACCGTGGACTCGGACTCCACCACGCGGATCGTCCATCCCGGACCGGGGTCGAGACCGGCGAGCAACTCCTCGGCCGCCCGGGCGATCGCCGCCACCGGCCGGGCGAGCGCCCGGACCACCGGAATCTCTTCGGCCGCCCGCCCGGCGGCGTGGCTCAGCAGCGTCGCCCGGAGCGCCGCGATCCGGGTCTTGTCGCAGCGCACCGCCCGCGCCAGCGGATTCCGCCGGCAGGCCTCCACCGCCCACCCGGCGCCCAACAGGATTCCCGCCTGCGGCCCGCCGAGCAGTTTGTCCCCGGAGAAGACCAGCAGGTCGGCCCCGCCGGCGAGCCGCTGTCCGACCGTCGGCTCTTCGTCTCCGCCGGCGACGCCGAACGCGCCCAGCGGCGACAGGTTGCCGGCGCCGTAGTCCTCGAGGAACGCCACGCGGAACTCGGCGGCCAGCGCCGCCAGCGCCTTCGATTCGACGGACTCGGTGAACCCGGTCATGCGGAAGTTGGACGGGTGGACCCGGAGCACGGCGCCGACCCGGTCTTTCTCGGCGGCCAGCGCCCGCCGGTAGTCCTCGAGGCGGGTGCGGTTCGTCGTCCCCACTTCCCGCAGCCGGGCGCCGCTCTTCTCGAGGATCTCCGGGATCCGGAACGAATCCCCGATCTCGATCAACTCGCCGCGGGACACGACCACCCGCTTCCCCGCGGCGATCGAGTCCAGCGCGAGCAGCACGGCGGCGGCGGCGTTGTTCACCACCAGCGACTCCCGCCCCGGGAACAACTGCGCGAGGAGTCCCGTCACCCGGCTCTGCCGGCTGCCGCGGCGGCCGGTGTCCCGGTCGAACTCCAGGTCGGAGTAGCCGCTCGCCACCTCGAACATCCGGGCGGCGGCGGCCGGGGACAGCGGCGCCCGCCCCAGGTTCGTGTGGACGACCACGCCGGTGGCGTTGATGACCCGTCGCAGGTCCGGCCCGGCGGCGCGCTCGAGCCGGCGCGCGACCGCCTGCGCCAGCCACCCCTCCGGATCGCGCTCCCAGCCGGCGGGAACCGCTCCGGCGAGGATGGCGCGCCGGATCGCGGCGGTCTCGGCGCGGAGCGCGTCCCGCGCGGCCTCCCGCCCCGACGCCGCGGCCAGCGCGCGGAAGGGCTCGGTCTCGAGCAGCCTCCCCACCGCGGGGACGGCGCGGAGGGCGCCCACTGCCGACGCGGCGGCGGGAGTGGCGGGGGCGGCGGGGGCAGACGGCATCAGGGAATCGAGTCGGGATCGTCGCCGGGGATCCGCGCTCCGATCGGTCCGCGTTCGCGTCCACCCCCCGCCGGTCGAAGCGGGGCCGACCGGCGGCCGCGGAACCGGCGGACGAACCCCCCGGCGGCGCCGGAGAATAGCCAACGACGGCCGAGCGGAAACCCGGTTTCCACCCGTTACGCTTTCCCGTTCGATGCGACGGGAAGGAGCCGCCCGAGTTGGCCCCGGTGGCGGCCGGCGAAGCGCGGCCGACCCGGCGCCGGTCATCCGCGTGAACGGGCGGGAACGGCCGCTTCCGTCGCCGCCCTCCGTCGCCGGGGCGCTCGCCGCCCTCGGACTCCGCGGCCCGGTCGCGGTGGAAGTGAACGGCGCGCTGGTGCGCCGCGCCGAGCACGCCCGGACGGAGATCGCACCGGGCGACCGGCTCGAAGTAGTCACCTTCGTAGGCGGAGGCTGACCGCCGATGTCCGCTCCCGCGGGGACGCCCCCCCCGCGCGCCGACCGCCCGCTGACGCTGGCCGGGCGGACCTTCGGTTCGCGGCTCGTCCTCGGCACCGGGAAGTACCGATCCTTCGAGGAGATGCGCGACTGCCACGCCGCTTCCGGCTGCGAGATGGTCACCGTGGCGGTCCGGCGGGTGGACCTCGAAGCGAAGGAGTCGCTGCTCGACTTCATCCCCCGCGACCGGCTCACCCTGCTCCCGAACACCGCCGACTGTTTCACCGCGAAGGAAGCCGTGCGGACGGCCCGACTGGCGCGCGAGGCCGGGCTCTCGGAGTGGATCAAACTCGAAGTGATCGGCGACCGGAAGACCCTGTACCCGGACACCGCCGAGTTGCTCCGGGCGACCCGGGAACTGGTCGCCGACGGGTTCGTGGTGCTCCCCTACACCAGCGACGATGTGGTGGTGGCGAAGCGGCTCGAAGACGCCGGGGCGGCGGCGGTGATGCCGCTCGGCGCGCCCATCGGCTCCGGGCTGGGAATCCAGAACCGGAACAACCTCTCGCTCCTCCGGGAGGCCGTGGAGGTCCCGGTCATCGTGGACGCCGGGGTGGGGACCGCCTCCGACGCGACGGTGGCGATGGAACTGGGCGCGGACGGCGTGCTGATGAACACCGCGGTCGCCGCCGCCGACGACCCGGCGCGCATGGCGCGGGCGATGCGCCTCGCGGTCGAAGCGGGCCGCCTGGCGTTCCTCGCCGGCCGGATGCCGCGCCGCCGCTACGCCACCGCCTCTTCGCCGCCGGCGGACGCCCCGCTCGCCTGAGCCGGGAGATGCCGGGCGCCGGTTCGACGACCGGTTCTCCCCGCGCCGCCGCCGGGAGGAAGACGGCAGCGCGGGGAGCGGGCCGGGCGGGCGGCAAGACCACGAAGAAGGCCGCGCGGAAGAAGAAGACCCTGCGCCGCGCGGCCGCCCCGGCGGCGAAGCCGGCCGACAACGCGGAGGAGGCGGCGCTCCGGCGGCGCGCCGGGCGCATCACCCGGCAGTTGGCGAAGGACTACCCGGGGGCGGAGTGCGCCCTCACGCACGAGTCCGCGCTCCAACTCCTGATCGCCACGATCCTCTCCGCCCAGTGCACCGACCGGCGGGTGAACCAGGTCACCCCGGGCCTGTTCGCCCGCTACCCGGACGCCGCCGCCCTCGCCGAGTCGGACCCGGACGAGTTGGAGACCCTGATCCATTCCACCGGCTTCTTCCGCAACAAGGCGAGATCCATCCGGGGGGCCTGCCGCCGGATCACCGAGGAGCACCGCGGCGAAGTGCCGGACACCATGGAGTCGCTCCTCGCCCTGCCCGGCGTCGCCCGGAAAACCGCGAATGTGGTGCTCGGCACTTGGTTCCGCAAGGCGGAGGGCGTGGTCGTGGACACCCATGTGTTCCGCATCTCCCACCGCCTCGGCCTCACCGCCGGGCAGAACCCGGCGCAAACGGAGCGGCGGCTCATGGAACTCCTGCCCCGCCCCGAGTGGATCGACTACAGCCACCGGGTCATCCACCACGGCCGCGCCGTCTGCCTCGCCCGCAAACCGAAGTGCCGCGAGTGCTCGCTGGAGGCGATGTGCCCGCGGCTCGGCGTCCCGGACCCCGACGCCGCCGCGCCCCCGAAACCCCGGACGCCCCGGAAACCGACATGAAACTGGGACTGGAACTCGGGTTCCTCACCACGGGACAGGAGCCGCCGGTGGCGCTCGCGGAGCGGGCGGAGGCGGTCGGGTTCGACTCGGTGTGGGTTTCGGAGGCGTGGGGTTCGGACGCGGTGAGCGTGCTCGGGTATCTCGGCGCGCGGACGAAGCGGGTGGGGCTGGGGGCCGCGATCCTCCCCATCGGCTCGCGGACGCCGGCGCTGCTCGCGCAGACCGCCGCCACGCTCGACCTGCTCACCGGCGGGCGGTTCCTCCTCGGCCTCGGCGTCTCCGGGCCGCAGGTGATGGAGGGGTGGCACGGCGCGCCCTTCGCCGACCCGGTGGGGCGCACCCGGGAAGCGGTCGAAATCGTCCGGCGCGTCCTCCGCCGCGAGGCGCCGCTGGAATTCACCGGCGAGCACCACCGGCTGCCGCTGCCCGGCGGAACCGGGCTGGGGAAGCCGCTGAAACTCATGATGGCCCCGCGCCGGGCCGACACCCCGATCCTGCTCGCCACGATCGGCCCGAAGAACACGGAACTCGCCGCCGAAATCGCCGACGGCTGGCTGCCCATCCTCTATTCCCCGGAGCGGGCGGGCGAGGTCTTCGGCCCCGCGCTCGCCGCCGGCGCGGCGAAGCGGCGCCTACCGCACCGGCTCGAAGCCGCGCCGATGCTCGACTGCGCCCTCGGCGAGGACCTGCCCCGGCTGCGCGACCGCCTGCGGCCGGGGATCGCGCTCTATGTCGGCGGGATGGGCGCCCGGAACCGCAACTTCTACAACGACCTGGCCCGGCGCTACGGCTACGGCGCCGAGGCGGCCGGGATCCGGGCCCTCTATCTCGACGGCCGCCGGCGCGAAGCGGCGGCCGCGGTCCCCGACGCCCTGGTGGACGAGGTCTGCCTGGTGGGCCCGCCCTCCCGGATCGCCGAACGGATCGCCGCCTACCGGGAGGCGGGCGCGACCACGCTCATCGTTTCCCCTCCGGTCAACGAATCCGGCGAGACGGCGGAAGACGGCCTCGAAGTCCTCCGCCGCGCCTGCGGCTGACTTTCCGCCCCGGCATCGGTCCTCCGCGCCGCCGTCCCCGGAGGCAGCCCAAGCCGTACAAGCACTCGGCGGGCAGAGGCGCCTAACGCGCGAACAGCGTCACCTGCTCGACGCCAGCCAACTCGAGCCGGTCGTGGCGGACCGGAGGGAGATCAGGCCCCGAACCGCTCGAGCGCGACAGCGGGCGACAGAATCGGTATCCGAAAACCAGACGCCAAGGACAGTAGATCCCGGTCGCCGGTCACCAACGCATCCGCTTCGGCGGCGACAGCGAGTTCCAAAAACGGCCGATCGGTTGGGTCACGGCAGACCGGAACCTCGGGTGGTATGGCCACAACGATCGGCTCGCTCACCTGTAGATACTCGGCAACGAGGTCGCCGCGCTCACTTTCGCCCAATCGGAATTTCGGATAGCCGAGCGTGGCAACCAACTCGGCGATGGTGTCGGCGCTGACGACCGGAACCAGGTCGCCGGCCCGCCAGCCTTCGCGCACCCAGGCCACTTTCCCCGCAGAGAACACCAGAGCCGAGAGCACGACATTCGTGTCCAACACCAAACGGACGCTCTTCACTCTTTGCGACGACGAGCCCACGCGACCGCATCGGCCACATCCGCCTCCGAGATGCCCAGCGCAGCCAGTTTCTCTTGGATCTGGTTCACCTTGAGAACCCTCACCGGCGTCAAGAGGATCCCGTCCTTGGTCCTCTCAACATCGAAGTACTCGACCTTCGGTAGTTCGGCGATGATGGCCTTGGGCAGCGTCAACTGGTTCTTGGAAGTGAGTTTGGCAAGCATGAACTTGCGAACCTCCGGCAGCGGCAAATGAGTAAGGAATCATGATATCATGGAAACCAGCATCTCCACAAGTGCCCCTGCGTTGGCGTGCGGATGAGATGGCAGACGAAGGTGCCGGAAAGGTAGTTGAGGGGGCGGAAGAGCCGCCTGGCCCAACGGGCAACGGCGCCCCGCGAACGACCGTCACGCGGCCCACCAGCTATCCAGCCCCTGTCGACGGCGTTCCTCACGACGATGACGACGAAGATCTCAGGCAATGTCAGGGTCGCGCACGGCGGACCAGGGCGGCGGCGCCGTCCTCCCGGGGTGCGGTGACGACCCCGATGCGCGACGCAGGGACGCCGGCCCGGGCCAGCGCGGCGCGGAACGCTTCTTCGCGGGGCGGGGGGACGGCGGCCAGAAGGCCGCCGGCGGTCTGGGGGTCGAACAGCAACTCGTACCGCGGATGGGCGGAAGCGTCTTCCTCGACCCGGACCGCGCGGGCGATCCGGCGGTTCTCCGGGTGGGCGGTGCTCCGGAGGCCGGAGGCGAGCAGGGGTTCCGCGCCGGGAAGCGCCGGGAGTTCCGAGACCCAAACTTCCGCCGACGCGCCGCTGGCCCGGAGCATCTCGGTCAGGTGCGAGAGCAGGCCGAAGCCGGTGATGTCGGTCGCGGCCCGGAGGCCGCAGGAGACCGCCGCCCGAGCGGCCCGCTCGTTGGGCCCCGCCATCTGCGCCGACACCGCCTCCAGCCAGGCGCCCCGGCCCCGGCCCAACATGATCCCGCGCAGGACGACGCCCACTCCCAGGCGTTTCGTCAGCCACAGGCCGTCGCCGGGCGCCGCCCCGTCGAGCGTCAGCAGGTGGTCGCCGATCGGGTGGCCTTCCACGGAGAACCCGACGGTGAGTTCCGGCCCGACCGTGGTGTGGCCGCCGAGCAGCGCCACCCCCCGTTCGTCGAGCAGCGAACGCGCCCCGGCGAGCAGTTGGAAGAGGCTCTCCGCGCGCTCGTCGCGGCTCTCTTCTTCCGGCAGGCAGACGAGGGCCATCGCGTAGCGCGGCGCCGCTCCGGTGGCGAAGAGGTCCGACAGCGCGTTCGCCGCCGCCGCCCGCCCCACTAACCAGCGGTCGCCGCTGAACGCCCGGAACCAGTCCACGCTCGACACGACGGTGTCCCCGGAGGGCGTCAAGTAGGCGGCTGCGTCGTCGGGCCGGCCGAGGCCGAGGCGAACCCGGCCGGCGCCCCCGGCTGCGGCGCCCGCTCCCTCGCCGGCCCCGGCGCCCATCTCCTCCCGGAGCCGGGCGAGCGCCCGGTCGAGCGTCGTCTGTCCGGCCTTCGCCGCGCAGCCGCCGCAGAGCACGGCGTCCATCGCGGCGGTGTCCATCCGCCGTTCCATCCGCCGGAACTCGGCGCTGGTGGCGTCCCCATCGTCGAGCGCCTGGAACTTCTCCATGAATCTCCGGTCGATCCGGTCCTTCCAGCGCATCACCCACCGACCCTCGAACGAGAGTCCCCACTTCGCTCCGAGCGCCTGACCGTCGCCGAGGTTCAGCAAGGTCAGGAAGTCCGGCTGCGGCCGGTAGCGGGTGAGCGGCCGGCCGGCCACCGCCCGGCGCAGGTTCTCGGCGAGGTAGGGCCCCTGCCGCACCGCGTACACCCCGGCCTTCGCCGTGCCCGGCCAGTCCGCGAGCGTCGCGCAGTCGCCCACCGCGAAGACCCGGTCGTCGGAGACGGTCTGCAGCGTGGGGCGGACCAGCACGAATCCCCGCTCGTCGAGCGCGAGGGTCGAATCCCGCAGGGTCTCCCGGCTGCCGGCGCCGACCGCCCACACCAGCGCGTCGGCGGGCAGCGACTCGCCGCCGCGCAGGACGACCTGCCCGGCGGCCGCTTCGGCTACTTCGGTCCCGGTGCGAACCCGGATCCCGCGCTGCTCCGCATGCCGCCGGGCGCGGCCGGCGAGCGAGCGGGGAAACCCGGGCAGGACCTCCGCCTGCGCCTGGAGCAGCGTGACCCGGAGCGGCCGCGCGGGGCCTCCGGCGTCCGCCTCCTGATCCCGCAACAGGCGCTCGCGGAGGGTGAAGGCGAGTTCGACGCCCCCGGCGCCGCCGCCGGCGACCACCACCTCGAACCGCCGCGAGCGGTCGCCGGCGAGGAAGGCGGCGGAAACGGACTCGATCTCCGCGACCAGCCGGGAGATCGGCCGGGTGGCGCAGGCGTGCTCGCGGACTCCCGGCAGGTCGAGCCCGGCGACCGTACTGCCGATATCGAACGAAACGAAGTCGTAGGCGAGCGGCGGGCGGCTCTCGAGCAGGACCCGCCGCGCCGCCGGGGCCACGCCGACCGCGGCGTCGAGCACCACCTCGGCGCCGGCCCGGCGGGCGAGCGGAACCACATCGATTTCCAGTTCCGAGGCCCGGTACTGCCGCGCCACGAACCCCGGCGCCATCCCGGAATAGATCGCCACCGGGGTGTCCAGGACGACGGTGACCCGCGCCTCCGGCCACGGGCGCATCATCATCGCCCGGAGCACCTGGACATGGGCGTGTCCGCCGCCGACCAGCAGGACGCGCGGGGCGGCGGAAACGGCGGGGGAAGTCATGCGGCGGGCCGCCGGAGTATGCGCGAACGCGCCGCTCCCGCCCGATGCTCCCCGTCGGGTTCCGGTCGGCGGAAATCGGGCGCCGCCGCCCGGTTCCGAGCGTCACCGGTCGGAGTCCTTCCGCGTCGGGTCAGCCACCCGGCGGCGCATAGAATCGGGGATTCGCCGCGCCGCGGCATCCCGCCCCCGGCGGGGCGCGGCCCCGGCAGAACCGAAGGGCGACGCGCCCCGAAGGAGCCAGCACCATGCGAAACCACCCGACCACCCGCCGGAACCCCGCGCCGGCGACGCTCCGCCGACCCGCCGGGGCCGCCGCGGCGGCGCTCGCGCTCGCCCTCGCGCTCGCCCTCGCCGCCTTCGGCTGCGGCGGCGGCGCCGAAGAAGAGCCCATGGTGGAGATGACCCTCGAAGAGAGTTTGGTCGCCCGCGCCGCCGGGTTCGAACTCGACACCGAGCGCGTCCCGCCGCCGGGCGACTTCATCGAGCACGAAGCCGCCGGTTTCGCCAAAGTGCTCTGTTCCGCCGTGTTCCTGACCGGGCTCGACTTCGAGGACGCCCAGATGCAGATCGGCGGCTTCACCGCACGCTACCAGTACCGCGACCGTCTCCCCGGACGCGAGATCGACATGGACGGACAGCGCGTCCACATCACCACCGACACCGGCGTAACCCGCACGGCCGTGCTCCACGGCGACCAGGGCTGCGTGGCGCTCCCGAAGGGCGAAGACGCCCCCTTCTACGAGACCGTGCCGGTTGCCTCGACCGTGAACCAGAACGACCCGTGGCCGATGGGCGACGCGCTGCCGGACGAAATGCCGCCGGACGATGTGGACGGCGCGAAACTCGAAGCCGCGGTGGACGCCGCCTTCGAAGAGGGCGCGATGACGCTCGCCTTCGTGGTGCTGCATCGGGGCCGGCTGGTCGCCGAGCGCTACCGCGAAGGCATAGACAAGGACACGCCGCTCGAGAGTTGGTCCATGAACAAGAGCCTCTCGGCGACGCTGATGGGCGTGCTCATCCAGCAAGGCGTCTATGACCTCGACGAAATCGCGCCGATCGACGCCTGGCGCGAGGACCCCACCGACATACGCAGCACGATCCGCATCCGTGACATTCTGCAGATGTCCAGCGGCCTCCGCTGCGTGAACGCCGGCGACCCGGAATACGACGAGGCGGCGATGGGATACCCCGACCACCTCTACCTCTACACCGGAACCGTGGATTCGCACCTCTGGGCGGCGGACCGTCCCGCGCAGTGGCCGCCGAACACGGTAGGCCGCTACCGCAACTGCGATCCGGTGCTCACGAACCACATCGTGCGGCTCGGCGTCGAAGGCGAACTCGAGGAGAACTACCACCGGTTCCCGCAGAAGTACCTCTTCGACAAGATCGGCGCCGCGCGGTTCGTGGCGGAAGCCGACCCCTACGGCAACTTCCTGCTGAACGGTTACGGCTTCGGCGCCGGCCGCACCTGGGCGCGGCTCGGCCAGTTGTACCTGGACGACGGCATTTCGCCGGAGGGCGAGCGCGTCCTGCCGGAAGGCTTCGCCGAGTTCGTGAGCACGGTGGCGTCGTCGTGGGAGGCGGACGGCCGTCCGATCTACGGCGGCCTCTTCTGGATCAACAACCCGCCGCGCGGCGGGACGAAGCGGTTCCCGGCGCTGCCGAACAGCGCTTACAGCATGGCCGGCGCCGGCGGGCAGAGCACGATCATCGTCCCCACGCACGAGATGGTCATCGCCCGGCTGGGCCTCTACCAGGGTTCGCTCGACGGCAGCGCGAACCGGGCGCTCCAGAACGCTCTCGGCCTGCTGATGGAGGCGATTCCCGCCGCTTCCACGGACGGCGACTGAGTTGGCGCGTTCGACGGCGCGGCGGCCGGCGCTCGTCTTCGCCGGAGCGGCGTTGCTGTTTCCGGCGATCGCGGGCGCTTCGGGGCAGCCCTCGGGTTCCGACGAACGCGGCGCCCCGCTCCCGCTGGAGCGCCTGACGCTTCCTCCCGGCTTCGAGGTCGCGGTCTGGGGCCGCATACCGGGCGCCCGGTCGCTCACGCGGGGCGACCGGGGTACCGTCTTCGTGGGCACCCGCGACCCCGACGGCAGCGTGTACGCGATCGCCGACCGGGACGGCGACCACCGGGCGGACGAACTCCACACGCTCGACGAGAACCTGTTCATGCCGAACGGCGTGGCTTTCCGCGACGGCTCGCTCTTCGTGGCCGAAGTGAACCGCATCCTCCGGTTCGACGACATCGAATCCCGCCTCGACGATCCGGGCGAGCCGACGGTCGTGACCGCCGACCTGCCGGACATGCGCCACCACGGCTGGAAGTTCATCGCGTTCAGCCCGGACGGCTACCTCCATGTTCCGGTGGGCGCGCCCTGCAACCGGTGCGACTCGGTGAATCCGCTCTTCGCTTCCATCGCCCGGATGCGCCCCGACGGCAGCGGCCTCGAAGTCGCGGCGCGCGGTGTCCGCATGTCCGTCGGTTTCGACTGGCACCCGGAGACCGGCGAGATGTGGTTCACGGACAACAACCCGGACTGGCTCGGCGACGACAACCCGCCGGGCGAGATGAACATCCTGACCGAGGTCGGGCAGCACTTCGGCTATCCCTACTGCCACGCGGGCGATGTCGGCGACCCCTGGTACGGCCGGGAGCGCTCCTGCGACGAGTTCGAACCGCCGACGCAGCAACTCGGCCCCCATGTGGCCGCGATCGGGATGACCTTCTACCGCGGCGACGCGTTCCCCGAGGAATACCGCGGCCATGCCTTCGTCGCCGAACACGGCTCCTGGAACCGCACCGAGCGCATCGGCTACCGCCTCACCATCGTCCGGGAGGAAGACGGCCGGGCCGTCGGCTACGAGGACTTCGTCACCGGCTGGATCGGCAAACCCGAGGAACGCCCCTGGGGCCGCCCGGTGGACCTCCTCGAACTCCCCGACGGCAGCCTCCTGGTCTCCGACGACCGCGCCGGCGCGATCTACCGGGTGTGGTATTCCGGCGGCTGATGCCCGAAAAGACACCCCCGGCCGCGTCAACGATCGGGAAGGCGAGCGCGCCGCCCGACGCCGCTCCGGACGCCGCCCCGCCGGCCGCCCGGCGTTTCGACGATCTGGAACTGGAACCGAACTCGGCAGAAGAGGAGGACCGCCGCAGTTCCGCCCCCGACTACCAGATCACGACTTATCCCACGGACTTCACGCTCGAAATCCTGCACAAGAAGTGGGAGGACGGAGAGATCGAAATCCCTCGCTTCCAACGAGGATTCGTGTGGACGAAGACACAGGCGAGCCGGCTGATCGATTCCTTCCTGCTGGGACTGCCCGTACCGGCGATCTTCCTCTACAGCGAGCACGGCAGCGACAAGTACCTCGTGATTGACGGACAGCAGCGCCTGCGCAGCGTTTTCAGTTACTTCGACGGTCGTTTCCCGCCGACCGAGGTCGGAAATCCTCCGTCCGCCGCGCAGGACAACGGCTCCGTCTTTCGCCTGGTCGGGCTCCCCTCGTCGCGCTACTACCAACACTTCGATTTCCACGGCCTGCCCGAGCGTGACCGGCGGCGCCTCCGGAACGCCGTCCTCCGCGCCTTCATCGTCAAGCAGATAGACCCCGACGACGATGCGAGCATGTACGACATCTTCGAACGGCTCAACAACGGAGGCACCCATCTCGAGAACCAGGAAATCCGCCAATGCATCTACCGCGGCCCTTTCGCCGATCTTCTCGAGGAACTCAACGAACTGGAGTCATGGCGGGTCGTCATCGGTCAGGGAGCGCCGGACAGCCGGATGCGCGACATCGAACTCATCGTCCGGTTCTTCGCTACGAGGTCTCTCGACACCTACGAGAAGCCGATGAAGCGCTTCCTCTCGCTCTATATGGCCCACAACCGGCACGCGCCGGCGCAGACGCTCTCCGCCCATCGTGAAGTCTTCGAGGTCACTTGCACCGCGGTAGCCCGCCATCTCGGCGAGAAGCCCTTCCACCGCCGGAGCGGCCTCCTGAGCGTCTCCGCGATGGACGCAGTCATGGTCGCGTTCTCCAAGAACCTCGGTCGCATTCCGAACGACATCCGCGCGCGATTCGAGCGTCTCCTCCACGACGATGACTTTTGTCGCAACACGACCCAGCGGACGACGGACGGCGACCGGCTGCGAGGGCGTTTCGAGCAGGCGTCGAGGAGCCTGTTCCATTCGTAGGCGGACTGCGACCCGTGCGGCTTCCCCGAGTCGAAGAGGCGCTTACGGAGTGCCGCCGGCACTTGGCGGCCGAGGGCGATGTCGGAGCGTCCGTGCGGAGCCTGCTGGCCCAAGCCGTGTTGATCCTGATCTACGCGGAGTTCGACCGGGCGATTCGGGAACAACTCATGCGACGATGCGCCGACATTCCCGACCCCGAGGTCCGACGCTTCGTAGCCAACTGCGTGGACAGCGTGTTTCGAAGTCTGGGAATCGGCGCGCTCGCCGGTCTGCTCGGGCGGTTCGATGACGAGGCCCGCCAGGAGTTCCAGAGGCGCGTGGACCGGGACACGAACGAAAAGTACGACAGCCTGATCCGCAGCCGAAACATCGTCGCCCACGGCGACGGGGCGGCGCCGACTCTGGAAGAAGTCGAGGAATACTACGAGCGCGCTCATGTCGTGCTCGATCACTTTCGGTACGCCCTCTTCGCCCGGGAGTCGTCCGAGAATCGGACGCCGACGGAGGCCGGCTGACTCCATGTCGCCAAAATTCTTGGCCGTCGCCGGCGGAGTCCTGGCGAGCGCGGTGAACACCGGAGTCGGCGCCCAGGACCGGACGCCCGGCGACTGGCCGCATTACGCAGCGGATCTGGCTTCCACGCGGTACTCGCCGCTGGAGCAGATCCACGCCGGGAATGTCGCGGACCTGGAAATCATCTGGCGGTGGACTTCGCGGAACTTCGGGCCGCGGACGGACTGGAACCTGCGGACGACGCCGCTGCTGATCGACGGCGTGCTCTACGCGACGGCCGGGGCGCGGCGGGTCGCCGTGGCCATCGACGCCGCAAACGGGGAAACGCTGTGGATGTACCGACTCGACGAGGGACGGCGGGGACGGTCGGCGCCCCGGCAGACCTCCGGGCGGGGCCTCTCCTTCTGGTCGGACGGGGAGGAGGCGCGGCTCTTCCTCGTGTCCCCGGCGTATCGGCTCATCGCGCTCGACGCGGCCGCCGGACGGCCGATCCCGAACTTCGGGCTGGACGGGATGGTGGACCTCCGGCGCGATCTCGGCCGGGAAGTGGACCTCGAACGCGCGCCCATCGGCGCCGGGTCGCCCCCCACCGTGGTCGGGGATGTCATCGTGGTGGGCGCGGCGCTGCCGAGCGGAGGGGCGCCGCCTTCGCCGGAGAACCCGCCCTCGCCGGTGCGCGGCTACGACGCCCGCACCGGGGAGTTGCTCTGGACCTTCCACACGATCCCCCGCCGCGGCGAATACGGCTGGGAAACCTGGGAACAGGACAGTTGGCGGTTCACCGGCAACGGCGGCGTGTGGAGTTGGATGAGCGCGGACCCGGAACTCGGCCTGGTCTATCTGCCGACGGAAGCGGCGACCGGCGACTACTACGGCGGGCACCGCCCCGGCGACAACCTGTTCACGCAAAGCGTCGTCGCGCTGGACGCCCGCACCGGATTGCGGAAGTGGCACTTCCAGACGGTCCATCACGGCATCTGGGACTACGACCTGCCCACCGCCCCGGTGCTGCTCGACCTGACCGTGGACGGACGCGGGATCCCGGCGCTCGCCCAGGTCACCAAGCAAGGCTTCACCTTCGTCTTCGACCGCCGCACCGGGGAACCGGTCTGGCCCATCGAGGAACGCCCGGTGGCGCGGTCGGAAGTCCCCGGGGAACGCGCGGCGCCGACGCAACCCTTCCCGACGAAGCCGCCGCCGTTCCAGCGGCAGGGAGTCTCGAAGGACGACCTCCTCGACCTGACCCCGGAACTCCGCGCCGAAGCGGAAGAAATCGCCGAGCGCTACACCTTCGGCCCGCTCTACACCCCGCCGACCGTGATGGAAGAGGGCGGCAACCGGGGCACGCTCACCGTTCCGGGCGCGCTCGGCGGCGCGAACTGGCCGAGCGTGGCCGCCGACCCGGAAACCGGAGTCCTCTATGTCTCCTCCGGCCTCGACCTGAATGTGCTCGGCCTGGTGCACGACCCGAAACGCTCCGCCATGCGTTTCATCCTCGGCCGAGGCCCGGACCGCGTGCTCCCCGAAGGCGGCGGCCCGCAGGGGCTCCCGCTGCTGAAACCGCCCTGGGGCCGCATCACCGCCATAGACCTCAACCGCGGCGAGATCCTCTGGTGGATGCCGAACAGCGACGCGCCGGATTGGGTGCGCGACCACCCGGCGCTCTCCGGCGTGGAACTCGGCCGCACCGGGCAGCGCGACCGCGGCGGCCTGCTCGTAACGAAGACGCTGCTCTTCGCCGGGGAAGGAAGCGGCCTGTTCGCCGCCTACGGCTCCGGCGGCCCCATGCTCCGCGCCCACGACAAGACCACCGGCGAGATCCGGTGGGAGTTCGAGTTGCCGGCGAACCAGTCGGGCACGCCGATGACCGGACTGGTGGACGGTCGCCAAGTCATCGTCGTCGCCGTGGGCGCGCGCGAGTTCCCGGGGGAACTCGTCGCCCTGGCGCTGCCGCGCCGCGAATAGACCGGAAAGAGGAACCACCCGAATGAGCGCCGCCACGACGAACCTCACCCGCGCCGAAGCGTGGGCGCATCTCACCGACTGGTGCGAGACCGACTCGCTCCGCAAGCACGCGCGGGCGGTGGAAGTCGTCATGCGCGCCGCCGCCCGGCGTTACGGCGAACCGGACGCCGACCCCGAGGTCTGGGGCATCGCCGGAATGCTCCACGATGCCGACTACGAGAAGTGGCCGGAAGACCACCCGAACCGGATCGTGGCCTGGTTGCGCGAGCGGGGCGAAGAGGCGCTGGCCTACGCCATCTCCGGCCACTACACGAAGTGGGGCGTCCCGCTGAACTCGCCCCTCGACAAGGCGCTGCTGGCCTGCGACGAACTCACCGGCTTCATCGTCGCCTGCTGCCTCGTCCGCCCGGAAGGCGTCTCCACCCTCGCCCCGAAGAGCGTCCGCAAGAAACTCAAGGACAAGGCGTTCGCCGCCAAGGTGGAACGCGCCGAGTGCCTCGCCGGAGCGGAGTTGCTGGGCGTCGAGTTGAACACCCACATCGAGTTCATCATCTCCGCCCTCCGCCCCCACGCCGAAGAACTGCGAATCACCGGCCGCCGCCTGTCCGGCTGAGACCCGCGGGGAGAGCGCCCTGCCCTCCCCTTCTCGACCGGAAGGAACCTCCGTTCCGTTCCTTGGCGGGTTGCTCTCCCCATTGGCTCGCGGCGCAAATCGCTTCAACGATCCCTCCGCCACGAACGGCCTCAGTAACGGCGTCCCTCCTCGAACAGCGCCCGGATCGAAATCCCGCCGAGGTCATGGGTTCGCTGGAACACCTCCAGTCGTTCGATCGCGTTCTGGATCGTCTCCTCGTTGCGAGCAGCCACCGGCCGCAACTCGGCCACCGCCCGACCGCGCCTGGTGATGACGAACCGCTCCCCCGCCTCGACCAGCCGAAGCAGACGCGAGAGAGCGGCTCTGGCCGAGGCGGCTCCGACCCGCTCCATCGGATGACCGCCCATTCTGACCTTGGAACGGCGCCCGGACTCGTCCCAGCCTACTTCTATGCCGATGCCTCGTCCGGCAAGGGCCGGAGAGCGGGCCTTCGCATCACACCCCTGCTGCCTATCGCCAGATGCACCCAAGGGCCGGAATCACGCCTGAACTTGGGGGCCGGCAACCCAGCCTGGCGGCATCCATCGATCATTCGCAGCGTCCCGGTCCCTTTCGTCTCCATGTAGCGCGTCTGTCGCAACGCGCGCACGATCGCCCGGTTGCGGGGAACGGAGGGATGCGGCTCCGACAGGGCCGACACCGACAGCGAGGTCGGCAACTTCCCGGGGTTGATGATCTCCAGGCGGTCCGGGAAGAGCATCACCTGCACGCTCGCAGCACTGAAGTAGTCCCGATGAGCGACCGCATTGACGATAGCCTCTGTCACCACCGCTTCCGGAAACTGCGGACCGCAGGGCACCCTCGGCCCGTCCGTCCGCAGACCCATCCGGGAAGACAAGCGACTCAAGACGAATTCTGTCGCGCGTTCGATCGCCCCGAAGATCGGCCCCTCTACGAACGAAGTCGCCGCTATGGGCGATGCGGCGTGGAGACCGCGGAACTGGACGCATTTGATGACGGCGGACGGGTGGAACTTGGTCGGGCAAGCGCCGAACAGGAGCACGGCCGCATTCGTCAAACGCTCGTCGTCGCCGAGGTCGAGATATCTCAGCACTTCGGCGACTCCGGGATCGCGTCCGAGGCGCCGACGAACGGGTTCCCGGGCGCGCCTCAGAAAGGCGCCGACCGGTTCCTCTCCAAGGTCGGCCAAGGAGGCTCTCGGGCATCGGGCTTCGTCGAACCGCTCGGTGCGCAGTACTCCGTAGTCCAGAAGATAGGTGACAAGAGAATCCAGAACCGCAGCCCGGAGTGAATCGGAGTCCGTGAAATCGGTTCGAACGGCCGACTGTTCCGCTTTACGGATCAGGGCCGTCATCCTCGGATCTCGTTGAGCGTCGTCGCCTCCCTTCACGAAGATGAGTCGCTTCTTCCGACCGACACTCGCTCGATCGAACTCCTCTTCCGTGGGTGAGATCGAGCCCGCGGCGTCGCCGTAGGCCGCTCCGAAAAGGCCGACAAACACATCGCATTTGTCGAGGGCATCTCGGCGGGCGGGCGACGGCGCCGAATCCGCAACGAAGGGCCGCTCGACGAGGGATACAGTGAAGCACCGACGCAGGACCGGGTTGCCGCGCACCTGCTCTTCGAGCATTCTTCGTTCGTCTCGGAACTCCGCCTCCAAGCCACTCACGAAGAGCCGGAATCGCTCCATGTCCGCCTCGATGCCTCCTGCCGAGGCGAAGTGTAGACGCGCGGAAACCCTTGGCGCTCAGCGGCCGAGGGACGGCCATAGGGAGACCAGGAATCGTTCCTGGCGGACGGGGATTCGGACGCGGCCGGTCATTCCGTCATAGACGGAGTGTTCGGGGCCGAACTCGTAGACGACGCTCGCCGGGAGGTCGGCGTAGACCAAGGCCACCGGGCGGCCGGTGAACTCCTCGGGGAGGGGGCGGCGGAGCAGGGCGCGGGCTTCTTCCCCCTCCACGACTTCGCCGCTGACCGAGCGGGCGGTCAGGTGCAGGGGGATGCCGGGAAACTGGTCCAACTCGGCTTCGACCTGGAGGCCGGAGTGGAGCAGGGGGCGGTAGTTACCGGGGACGGCGGCCACGATCTCGAACGCGGCGTCCTCGCTGTGGATGGCCGCCACGGTCTGCCCCGGCGCGACCACGGCGCCGGTCTGGACGAGGATGTCCGCGAGGACGCCGTCCACCGGGGCGGTGAAGGCGCGGGCTTCCAGGGCGGCGCGCGCTTCCCGGCTGGTCGCCCGCAGGGTCGCCAGACCCGATCCGGCGCCGGGTTCGTCGGGATAGCGGAGGTAGCGGACCAGGTTCTCCTCGTACTCCTGTTCCAGCCGCTGGACGAGAGCCAGTTCGTTCGCGTCGTAGAGCGTGCCGATGACCGCGCCGGCGCTGACCGGCGCGCCCGGGGTCAACCGCACCTCCTCCACCGTTCCGGCGGCGTTCGCGACGACGGGGGTTCGGCCGAGGCTGTGGACGAACGCCGCCCCCTCGGCGTATTCCGTGCTCCGTCCGAGGATGAGGAAGGTGAAGAAGCCCACGAGGAGGGCGGCCAGCGCGACCACGATCCAGTTGCCCCAGCGTTCCGAGACATCGAGGATGGAGGAGGCGCCGCGGTCGGCCCGGCGGTGCTCCTCCAGGGCTTCCGGGCGGAAGATGGACGGGTCGGCGGGGCCGCCCCCGCCCTCCAACCGCTGCTCTTCCCGGAGCGCCGACAGCGGGGCGCTGAATTCCCGGGCGAGCAGGCGGCCGGCGGGAACCCAACCACGCGCGAGGCGGCTCTCTTCGTTCCGCGGTCGCAGCGTCAGGACACCCAGCACCGTGCCGGCCAAGTCACGGATCGGGAGCGCGACGAGCCCGCGGCCCGCCATGGGCGCCGCGTCCAGGGCCGGGTCGTAGAAGACGCTCTCTTCGGGCCGGGGCTCCTCCACCGAAACGCCGGCTCGCGCCGCGTAGGAGATCAACCCGACCGCCGCGCTGTCCACGCTCTCCGCCTCCGCCACCGGCTGGGGGCCGATCAGCGCGTCCGCCCAGTCGTCGCAGGCGTACACCGACGCCACCGCTTCGGGCATCCGCTGCTCGGCGCGCGCCGCCAGGTCGCCCAGCGTCTGTTGGACCGCGCGGCGCCGGCGCAGGCTGGCCGAGTCGTACCAGTCCCGCTCCGGGATCTCGTAGTCCTCGCCGTCGGTCTCGCCGAAGAGGGCGCGGTGGGCGCGGCGCAGGACGGCCTGCTCCGCCGCAGCCAGCGCGAGCCCGGCCAGGAGCCGAGGCTCGGGCCAGCCGCGGCAGACGAAGAAGGCGGCGCCGGTCGCCGCCAGTTCGCTCCGCCAACCGGACGGGGCGCCGCCCCGGGCGACCAGGATCGGGCGAAGACCGGGGAAGTTCTCGACCGCCGGCCGGACCGCGGCTTCGGCGGGATCGTGCGGCGGCCGGCAACCGAGCAGCAAGGCCCCGACGGCGTCGTCGTCCCGGACTTCGCCGACCGGAACGACCTCGATCCCGGCGAGACCCGGGACCTCCCGAAGCCAAGGAACCGCCGCCTCGTCGTCCACCGCGACCACCGCCGGAGCGAGCCGGGAGAGGGCCGCCGCATCCCGACCCCCGGCGTCTTCGGCGAGATGCAGGGTCGCCGACCGAACCGCCCGGGCGCCGCTGCCGAGCGCCGGCCCGAGCCGGAAGTCCGCCACGCGCGCCCACGCCCCGCCGCGCGCCGAGCGCAGCCGCAAGGAGAGTTCGACGCCCTCCGCCGCCCCGTCGCGCCCGGCGGCCGCATCCGCCTCCCGAAGACCCACCCGCGCCTGCCGCTCGCCCACCTCCAGCAACCAAGCGGAACACGACCACCCCCCGACGCGCATCTCCGCGGCCGCCGAAACGCGCCGAAGACCCCCGCCGCTCACGCCGCCGCCTCCTCGCCTTCGGCCGCGCCGTCCGCCCGGGCCCGCACCAACGCGGCGTACTCCCCGTCCCGCTCCATCAACTCCTCGTGCCGGCCCGACTCGGCGATCTCGCCATCGCGCAGCACCACGATCCGGTCGGCGTCGCGGATGGTGTTCAGACGCTGGGCGATCACGATGCGGGTGCACGAAAGCCGCGCCAGCCGGGACTGGATGGTCGCCTCCAACCGCGTATCCAGGTGGCTCGTCGCCTCGTCCAGGATCAACACCGGCGGCGCGGTCGCGATCGCCCGCGCCAACGCCAGCCGCTGCATCTGGCCGCCGGACATCAGGAAGCCGCCGTCGTAGAGCATCGTGTCGTAGCCGAGCGGCAACTTGGCGATGTCGTCGTGGATGCAGGCGACCCGCGCCGCCTCGATGACTTCCGCGAGCGACATCTCCGGGTTCCCGAGCGCGATGTTCTCGCGCACGCTGTCCGCGGCGTACCAATGCGTCTGCGTCACCGTCCCGATGAGCCGGCGGACTTCGCGCACATCCAGACTGCGGAGGTCGGTCCCGGAGTAGAGCACATGCCCCTTCGTCGGCTCGTAGAGGCCGAGCAGCAACTTCGCGATGGTGGACTTGCCGGCGCCCGACCGCCCGACGAACGCCACGAACTCGCCCGAGCGGATCTTCACGGAGAGGTCCTTCAACACCTCCGGCCCGCTGTCGCCGTACCGGAACGAAACCTGTTCCAGCGCGATCTCGCTCAGGTCGGCGGCGACCGGACGCTCGATGCGGCGTTCCGGCTCCGCGGTGATGACATCCTCGATCCGGTCCACATAACTGCCGACGAGGTAGATCGAAGAGATCGTCCCCACCAATGACGAAAGCGGCCCCAGGAAGCCCGTGGCGAAGGCATTCATCGCCAGCATGACGCCGAGCGTCAGGTGCCCGTCGAGCACGCGCTGCGCCCCCACCACCAGGATCAGCACCATACCCAGACTGGAGAGCGCGCCGGTCGCGGCCCCCACGGAGGCGTTCATCCGGTTCTGCTCGATCCCGATGTTCAGTTCGCGCACGAACAGGTCCGTCCACTTGCGCGCCACCTGCCGCTCGGCGCCCATGGACTTCAGCGCCTCCATGCCGGAGAGCATCCGCACCTGGTAACTGCGGGCGTCCGCCTGGCGCTGGATGGACTCGGACACCAGTTCGCGGCGGCGCACCCGGGTCACGAGGAACACGGTGACGCGCAGGATGCCGAGCACGATCACCACGCTGCTGATGACCAGGTCGGTCAGCAGCATGAGCACCAGGTAGGAGAGGACGAACAGGCCGTCGAGCGCCGCCGAGAACGCTGTCGAAGTCAGCGCGTTGCGGATCTGGACATGGCTGTTCATCCGCAGCATGAGGTCGCCCGACGACCGGTTCTGCAGGAACGAGAACGGCAAGTCCATCAGGTGATCCACGAAGGACACCGTGAGCCGGGCGTCTATCCGCGACATCACTTCCACCATCAACCGGGAACGGATGAAGGTGAACACCGTGGAGAACAGCGCAATGCCGACCAGGGCGACCGCCACGGTGAGCAGCAGGCTGTAGTCCCGGCGCGGGACGATGCGGTCCACCAGCAGGGCGGTGAAGAGCGGCGTCGCCGCGCCGAGCACCTGGATCGTCGCCGACATCGCCAGGAGTTGCGGCAGGTGCCCCGAGCGCAGGATGACCCGCGCGTAGTCGCGGAGCACGCCGCTGCGCTCCGCCTTCTTCGACGAGAAAGTGTCGGTCGGCCACAACTCCACCGCCACTCCGGTGAAACTGCGGCTCACCTCTTCCCAGGGGACGAGCCGCCGCCCCATCGCCGGGTCCATGACCCGCAGGCCGCGGCGGGTCGGCCGGTCGAGCACGACGAAGTGGCTGAACCGCCAATGCAGGATCGAGCCCTGCTGCAGCCGACCCAGGTCCTCGATCCGGTCCACGCGCACTCCGCGCCCGCCGAGTCCGTGCTCCTCGGCCATATGGAGCAGGTCGGCGGCGGTGGTGCCGTCGCGGCCGGGGTCGAGCCGGTCCCGCAGCACCCGGACCGGCGTATGGCGGCCGTGGAGCGCCAGCGCGCCGGCCAGGCAGGCGAGCCCGCACTCGGTCGCCGCCGTCTGCTGGACGAAGGGAACGGTTCGCGGGCGGCGGATCTGGCCCAGGCCCCGGAGGTTCCGGACCGAAGCGGCGAAGAAGGAGAACCGCGTCGGCTCAGGCACGGGTCGGGCGCCGGGGGGAAGCGGGGGTCACGACGAGTCGTCGGTGGCCGGGAACACTTCGGGATGCGCGGCGCGGCAACCGGCGAACCGCTCGTCGGCGATGGTCCGGCGCGGCGGAACCGAGATCCGGGCGGGAAGGCCGGACGGCAGCCGCTCGCCGCAGAGCGCCGCCTCGACGAAGACGAGCAGCGTGCGGGCATCGATCACCGGCGAAACCGCCAGGACGACGCCGGGCTGCACCGCGTGCCCTTCGGTCCGCACCCACAGCGGATCGCCGGGGAGGAGGAACTCGGCCGCGTCGGTGGGCGCGGCGAAGCGGATGCGCCACTCGCCGGCGCCGACCGCGAAGACGGTCGCTCCGCGGGTGTAGTAGGCGCCGGGCGGGCCGTGGACTTCGGAAACGACCCCGGTGAGCGGCGAACGGAGGGTGGCGCGGGCCAACTCCGCCTCCGCGTCGGAGAGCGCGGACTGCGCCTGGGAAAGACGCGCTTCGGCGGCGTGCAGCCGCGCTTCGGCGATCTCCACTTCGGCCCGGATGTCTTCCATCTGTTCCTGCGAGAAGAGATCCGGGCGCTCCAGGCGCCGCTCGTAGCGCCCGGTCGCCTGCTCCGCTTCCACCTGCGCCGCGTGGAGGGCGGCGTCGGCCTCCGAAACGGCGGCGCGGGCGGAAGAAACCTGCCGCTCCGACGCGTCCGTGTCGAAACGCCCCAGGACCGCGCCGGCGGTCACGGATTGCCCGGGCATCGCCAGACTCTCCTCCAGGCGGCCGTCGAACGGCGCCGGGATGCGAATCTCCCGTTCGCGCACGACGACCCCGGTATAGACCTCGCCCCCGGCGGCGAACCGCTCGACAGCGTCGTCCGATTCCGCCGGCCCGGCCCCGGAGCGTTCCGCCGGAGACGCCGCCATGCCGGACGACGCCGTTCCACCGGGCGCCGCCGGTTCGCCGCCGCAGGCCGCGAAGACGAGCGGGGCGAGGATCGAAACGCAGAAGGAGCGAAACAGGCGACGCGACGCGGGCGCAGGGGCCGCCGCGCGAACGCTCCGCCGACGACGGCGCGCCCCGTCCATGTCCCGGGTCAGGCGGCCGCGCCGACGCGGCCGCGCGCCAACAACGAGCGGTAAGCGCGGCTCAGGAAGTCGTGGAGTACCAGTTCGTGCTGGCGCGCCGAGGTTCGCAGGAGGCGGTTCGCATGCATGTGCGTGAAGTCCCGAAGGATCGCGAACAGCGGACGCCCGAGTTCCCCCGCCTCGGCCCGCTCCCGGAGCCGACGCGCGAGCGGCTCGGTTCCGGACGACCGCCGGCGAAACGCGGCGTCCACCGCGGACAACGGCCCGTCGGCCGACGAATCCTCCCCCGACAGCAGCCGCAGCACCCCCGGCAACTCCCGGCGCAGCCGCCCCGCCAACCGCCGACGCAGCGGCGCCCCCACCGAGAACTCCCGCCCGAAGTTCTCCCGCGCCTCCTCGATCACCTCCCGCCGCTCCTCCACCGAAAGCCCGAAGTCGCCGAGCAGCCGGTCGAACCCCAAGAGCGCCGCGCGCCAGCGAAGCCCCTCGTCGCCGGTCTCCTCCACCGCCCGGAGCACGGCGAGCGCCGCTTCGCTGTCCAGCCGGAACCAGTCCTCGGCCAACTCGATGCCGCGGCCGCCGCCGTAGCGCTCGATCTCCCGCACATAGGTGTCCACCGACATCCGGTGCGCCAGCCCGTCGCGGAAGAACGGCTGCGTCAACTCCGCCGCCCGGTCGTCCAGCCGGCGCTGCGTCTCCCGACTCGCCCGGAACCGCGCCCGCAGGTGGTTCTCCGGGTCGGAGTAGCGGAGGAAGAACCACGGCGCGTCCGGCTCCCGCTCCCGGTGGAGGGCAGCCAGCGGCGCCACCACCTCCCGCAGCAGCGGGTCCGCGCTCACCGGAGCGGCGTAGATCTTCAGGAACAGCCACTCGTCCCCCGGCGGGAACACCCGGCGGACGGCGGCCTCCCCCGGCGCGGAAGCCGCCGCCCGCGCGGGCCCCTCCCGTTCGGCGGCGTCCGGTTCGCGGGCTTCCTTCCGCACCAGCGGCAGGACGATCTCGTGCCGGTGGCGCCCCTCCGGGCTCTCGACGCACCCGCCGAGATCCTCCGCCGGCACTTCCTCCAGCACCAACGACGGCCGCTGCCGCGCATAGTCCGCCAGCACCCGCCGGCAGAGTTCGTTCTCCAAGTCGAGCAGCAGCCGGTTGTCGCCTTCCGAAAGCCGCACCCACCGGGGCAGGCCCAACTCCCGGACGAGGGCGGCCGCCGCCCGCTCCCGCTCGCCGGGGGTCTTCCCCTCCGCCACCCGCTCGTAGGCCTTCCGCCCGCGCCCGACCCGCCAGCGGGCCAGCGCGTACACGGCGCGCCCCCGCACGACCCGCGGCAGGTAGGGCAGCGAATCCAACGATCCCCAGCCCCAGCCGAAACCCTCGCGCCGACCCTCGCCCTGCAGGGCGCAGAGAAAGCGGTAGAGCCCCGGACTGCGCCGGAAGTTGTGCGCCGAAGTGAGCCGCGGGCGCACCTCCCGCCCGTCCTTGCGGGACCGCAGCCGGAACCGCCCCCGCTCCAGTCGCAGCAGCAAGTCGGCGGCGGTCAACCGGGAGTCGCCCTCGAGCCGCGAGTTCCCGGCGCAACTGATCTCCACCTCCCGCAGCCGCGGCCGCCGCACCACATTCCCCACCCGGCCCTCCGGGGTGTGGACCACCTCCGCCAGCACCGCCTCCGGCGCCAACGCCTCTTCTTCCCGGAGGTGTTTCCGCACCCATTCGCCGAGTTCCGGGTCGAGGTCGCAGAACCGCCCCAGCAGCCGCGCGCCGGACGGCCCGTGCGCCCCCCGCACGAACAGCCGGTAGTCGCCCCGCTGCACCGCCGCCTCCGACTCGGCCCAGATCTCGAACTGCAGGCTCAGCGCATCCGGCAACTCGGCGCTCTCCGCCGGCGCGAGCCGGGCCAGCAACTCGTCGTCGAGTTCCACGGTGGGGGGCAGCGCGCCGCCCGCCTCGAGCGCCCCCGCCTGCAGCCGCTCCCACATCCCGTCGGCGAAGGCGGAACGCGGCGCGCCGCCCGCGCCGCCGCCCGCCCGCCCCGGGCCGATGTCGAGACCGGCCAGGAGCGGGGACGCGGGGAGACGGGGCCGCAAGTCCGCGCCGGGCAGTCCGATCCCCCGCTCCGGATCGAGCGCCTCCGTCAGCGGGACTTCGCGGGACTCGTAGCGCTCCCGGAAACGCGACTTCAACTCACGCAAACCGTCCCCCGCCGCCCCCGCCAGCCGCCGGAGCGGTTCGGCGGCGCCGAGCGCCTCGTCGACGACGGACTCGTCGAGCCGCAGACCGGGCGCCTCCCGGAAGAGGTCCACCTGCAACAGCCGATCGGAGGCCTTCATGCCCAAACCGTCCGTCCAGACCGCACCGACCGCGTCCCAAGCGTCCCGGGAAGCGCCGACGCCGCCGGCGTCCAACCGGCGGATGGCTTCGCGGAGAGGCCGGACCCGCTCCGCCCCGGCCGCAGGCAAGCGCTCGAGCAACTGGTCGAGCGGGTCGTCCCCCACGACGGCCGGCATCCAGTCCGGCGTGAGGACCTGCGCCTCGATCAAGTCGTCCACGAAGGCCGCCACTTCGTCTGTCGAAGCGTCCGAGGCCAACTCCGCCACGGCCTCCGCCAACTCCGCCGGGGAAGCGCCTCCTTCGGCCCGACGGAGCGCCGCGTCCAGGACCGGGGTCACCTCGACGAACTGCGCTTCGTGGCGGATCTCGCCGCCGCTCTGGCGGAACTCCACATACTGGCAGCCCCCCGAGACCGGCGCCAAGGTGTCGTTCGGCCGGTAGCGGGCCGAGCGGCGGACCTCCGGGTCGCCGCGCAACCCGTCGGCGAGCGACGCCAGTTCTCCCAAGTCCAGCGTGGATCGGCGGCGGCAGCCGGCCAGATCGGCGAGCCGGAGCCGGGTCTCCCCGCCCACTTCGCCGACGGAAACCCCGGCGAACAGCCCGAACGGCGTGCACCGGTCGCTCATCCGGGCGAAGTACTGGATCAGGGAGCGGTCGAGCCGCGCCCGCTTCCGCGCCGACCGCTTCCCGGTATCCGCGTTCATCGCGTCCTCCAAGCCGGGACTGGCGACCCGCAGGGCATCGCGCACGGCCGGGGACGAGAGGACGCGCTCCAACTCGCGACGAAGCGATGCTTCCCCAGGCGTCCCGGCCGCGGTTCCCTCGCCGGCGTGCGCCGCCGCCCGGTCCCGCCAGCCGCCGAAGGCCGACGCCGGGAGCAGCGGCGACCGAAGGACGAAGAAGCCGGAAGGCCGGAACTGCCCGGTCAGCGGGCCGGGCGTCGGCGGTGCGCCGGTTGCCTTCTCTCCCATGGGCGGGGCGGGAGGTTACCGGGTGCCCGCCGCCCGCGATGCGAGGACTCTCCCGGCCCGGGTCAGGACAGCAGGAGCAGCCGATCCCAGGCGGGGTCGGTGTCGGTGACGGCGGCGAGAAGAGCCAGACCGATGCCCGCGGACCCGCCCAGGAACGAAGCATCGTCCACGAAGCCCTGCTTGCCGTCCACCTCCGCCCAGGCCTGGAAGCCGCCGACACCGACGCCGGGCTTGCGGTAGGTCGAGGCGTCGCCGAACCACGCGAGCGCCGCCTGCCGGAATCGCTCGTCTCCGGTGCGGCGGTAGAGCCGGTGGAAGATGTGGGCGTTCCCGGCCGCCCCGTGGCAGAGCGCAGCGTCCCGGTTACCGCTCTCGGAGGGCTCGACGCCGGCGCAGGCGAAGGACATCGTCCGCCCCCATTCTTCGCCGGCGGAATCACCGCCCTCCCGGGCCGCTTCCCACACGACGGCCGCCGCGCCGAGCGGGCCGTAGCACCAAGCCATGCGGCGGTTCGGCTCGCGCCGGACACCGGGAGCGATCCACGACGGCAGATCGGGCGTTCCCGGGTCCGGGTGAGCGGCCAGCAGCCACCGCAGGCTTCCTTCGAGCAGCGTCCTCGCCCGGTCCGCCTCGACGCCGCGCGCGCACAACTTGCCGAGCAACCACATCACCCCCGGCACACCGTGCGCCACGCCCAAGTTGTAGTAGCCCTGCGGCGCGCGCTTCCGCTGCCACGCCGGGAGCAGGTCGGACTCCGTGAACCAACTGATGCCCTCGTCGACTTCTACCGCCGTCTTCTCCAACTCGTCGAGAATACGGACGAGCCCATCGCAGGCGGCCTCGTCGGGCAGCCGCTCTACGAAGTGGACGCCCACTCCGACAAGCCCGCTGATCAGGTCGTACCCGAACGACCGCGGCCACGAGTCCAGCGCAGCCCCCGTGTTTCGGCTCACTTCCCGCTCCACGAAGTCGTCCTCCGCACCGAGATGTCCGACGAGCCAGCCGAGCCCCGCCCAACCTCCGAACAACCCCGGGCGGAGGCGCGTTCCCGAGCCATCGATGTACGAGTCCACCAGGCGTCCGCACCGCTCCATGCCGTCGTCGGCGTGACCCGTCAACTCCAGATAGGCGGGCAGGAGCGTCGCGAGCACATCGGAGCGCGGCAGACCGCTCACGGAAACCTCGTCGGTACCGGCGCGCGTCAGGTAAGACAGGTCCCGGTCAACGGCCTTCACGGCCGTCGTCGCAGTCCGATTCCCCTCCGGAAGAAGCGGCTTCACGGTTGAACCGTCCTCCGGCGGCCAGTCCGGTACCGAGCCTCCTCGACTGCAGATTTCGCAATATCGTGAGAGACCATCCTTGGCCTCATCCCAAGGCCACGACCGAGGTTGCCGACACTCGCGACCCGCCGAATGTTCGACTCCGCGTGATCGTGAGGACCCGGCAACTGGAACGGATCGAAATCACTGGCGCATGGGGCGACGCAACTTCCGACAGGCAGCGCCGAGAATGGGCAAGGCAACGCCCGGCGCCAAACAGCGTTCCGGAGAAGCGCAGGTCAGGCACCCCGGCTTCGATCCCCATTCCACGGAACGGGCGACGCTGCCGGGGGCCTTGGCCGTCGCAGAGGACGGGCCCGAGTGCCGCGCTAGGCGCAGCGCTCCGGACTGGTCGAGTCCACACCGCACCCGCCCATGTCGCAGGTGTCCCCGCAGGTGTCCCCGGCGGTGGCGCCGCAGGCAGCACCGTCGCAGGTGGGCGCGCACGAGGGACCGTCGCCGGTCGCCGCCGGGCAAACGCCCTCGCACCCCGAGTCGTGCGGATGGGCCCCGGCCGCGTCCTCCATCTGCCTCCGGGTGAGGTCGGCGATCGGCCGCCGCCGAAGTTCAAGCCGCGACTTCCCCTTGCGGTGGTCGTCGGGGGGCGTCGGAACGGTTTCCGGTTTGGTGATCGTCATGAGTGTGCTCCTCGGATCGGGTCAGGTCAGTGCCCGCGGCCACCTCTGCAGCCGGGGGCGAGAAAAGGGCGTTTGCAGGAGGCAACGGCCGGACCATCGGCCACATCGAGCAGGCAGGTCCTGAGCCTTCGCGTAAAAGTCAATTTGTCAACGGTTTGGAAGAAGAATCCTACACGCCCCCCTTTTCGACAGAGAGCCCTTCGGTTCAGATTCTTGAAGCGAGCGACAGAGTATCCTGACTTTCCGATTCCGCGGGTCAACCGGCGCCGAAAATGTCCCACTTTTAAGCAACGAAAACGCCCCACCTCGGGGAGTGGAGGAGGTCGGTTGGCCGGGCAAGGTTTGCGGACGGACTTTCGGCCGAGGCCGACGGCCGCGGGCGTGGTCGGCTCTTGGGGCGGGCGTGTCAATGGGACGCGAAAAGTGGACAGAAATGGGATCCGAAAAGTGGACACTTTTCGGGCTCGGGTTGCGGGGTGGAGGGAAGGGTCGAGGCGGGGTTTGGGGCCCGACGACGGTGGTGGCGTCCCGCGACCCCGGCACTCCTCCGGGAGGGTAGGGCCGAGGCGGGGCCGGGCGCGCCTTGGCGGAGCGTCCGGGCCGGTGGGCGCGACGGCCGGGGCCGGAGGGAGCGGAGCGACCGGAGCGCCCCGGCCGTCGCGCGTCGCGCTTCATCGGGGGCCCGCCTCCCCGATCCCCGGCGGGTCGCCGGGGTTCTTCCGGGCCGGGGCCTGGTGCAGCGCCTGCGCCAGGTCGGCCCGGAGCCGCATCCGGTAGCTGTTGCCCCGGATGTTCACGATGTGGCAGTGGTGGAGAAGCCGGTCGAGCAGGGCCGCCGCCATCACTTCGTCGCCCAGGATCGCCCCCCACTCCTCGAACGTCTTGTTCGAGGTCAGAACCGTCGAGGCCCGCTCGTAGCGCTCGTTGATCAACTGGAAGAACAGGGTCGCCCCGTCCCGGGTCACCGGCAGGTAGCCGATCTCGTCCACCACCAGCAACGCCGGGTGCGTCAGGACCCGCAGCCGACGCCGCAACTGGCCCTTCGCCTCCGCCTCCCGCAGCGTCTCGATCAGGTCCCCCAGCGAGCCGTAGTACACCCGCCGCCCCTGCTCCGCCGCCGCGATCGCCAAGCTGATCGCCAGGTGGGTCTTGCCCACCCCGGGCGGCCCCAGGAACACCACGTTCTCCTTCCGCCGGACGAAGTCCAACTCGTGCAGCGAGGCGATCTGCTCCCGACGGATCGAGGGCTGGAAGGTGAAGTCGAAGTCGTCCAGCGTCTTCACCGCCGGAAGCCGGCTGGAGCGCATCGCCGCCGCCAGCCGCCGGTTGTTCCGGAGCGTGATCTGCGCCCCCAGCAGCCGCTCCACCGCCTCCGCCCCGGTGATCCCGCCGCTGTCCACCCCCGACAGAACCTCGTCCAGCGCCTCCAGCGCCCCCGGCATCTTCAGGTCCACCAGCTGGGCGCCGATCCGCTCCCGCCGGGTCCCCTTCGTCATGACACCCGCTCCGACAGCGCGTAGGCCCGCAGCGACCGCCGCTCCACCCGCACCGAACGGGCCGCCGGCGCCGCGGCCGACCCCGGCAACGCCGGAACGATCCCGGCATACGGGCGCCCCGCCAGCGCCCCCAGCACCGCCCGCTCCTCCTCGAAGCGCTCCGCCGGAACCTCCTTCAGCGTCGCGTGAACCCGCGCGTTCGCTGTCCTTGAAAGCCACCGGAGCGCCCGGTCGTTCAGGTCCCCGTCCGACGCGAACTCCCGCCCGTAGAAGAACCCCTTCCGGATATACCCCACCGGACGCTCCACCTTCCCCTTCGTCTGCGCCCGATACGGGCGGCAGGCCCGGATCCGGAACCCCCAGTGGCTCGCGAACCGCAAGAACTCCGCGTTCCGCAGCAACTCGCCCCCCGACGCCCGCCGATCCTCGATGACCACCGACTTCATCTGGTCGAACAGCAACTCCCGGGGCACCCCCCCGAAGTACTCGAACGCCGCCTCCAGGCCCCGCATCAGCACCTCCATCGTCTCCTGCCGGTAGAACTGGAACCACAGCAGGCGCGAGTAGCCCAGCACCACCAGCAGCGCGTGCCGCCTCCCCCAAGGCAGCCGGAACTTCGCGAAGTCCACCTGCCCCTGCAGCCCCGGCGGCGTCTCGAACCGAACCACCGGCTCCACCCGAGGCCGAGGCCGAACCTCCCGGACATGCCGCTTCACCAGGTCATACCCCCCCGCATACCCGGCATCCCGGATCTCCGAGAACAGCCGAACCGCCGACAACTCCGGATACGCCGAAAGCCGGCTCCCGATCCACTCCCGGAACGGGTCCAGAACCGAACCCGGACCCCGCCGCGGCCCATACCGAACCCGACCCTCCCGCCCACCGTCCCCGCCGCCCAACCGCTTCCAGTTGTACGCCGTCTGGCGACTGATCCCCAGCTCCCGGCTGATCGCCGCCACGCTAGCCCCCGACCGAGCAAGGCCCAGAACCGCCTCCGAAACGTCCTCTCGTACATCGCGCCTCTCCCGCGCAAAGAGCAGCGCCCAACCCCCAGACCGACTCCCCGGGCCCGGTCCCCCCTCCCGGAAACCGACCCTCTCGCCGCCCGTCTCCGCGGAGACCGGACGACAATCCTCCCCCGGACGGACTGTCCACTTTTCGCGTCCCACAACTGTCCATTATTGGGAGCCCGCCGACAAGCGGAGGGGGAAGATGGCTCCCGCGCGGCACCCGAGGGGCGGTGCTCCGATTCACTGCCTGCTCACAGCACGCCGCGACGGTCGCGCCCCGGCCGGCGCGGCGGCCGGAGCCGCAGGCCGACCCGCATCATCCGGACGGTGACCGGGAACCGTCCCGCTCAGCCTACCGCCGCTGGATCTTCTCGTCCCACGACCACTCTTCTGTCACCGTCGGGAATTCGGCCGGGGCCCACCCGGCTCGAAGTCTCGACGCACTCGGCTTGCGCGAACCCCGTCGCGCCGGAAGGCGCCGGCGCTTCGAGTGAGAGGCCGGAAGCGGAGGCGCCGTGTTGCGGATAACGAAAAAGCCCCGGAGCGCCGAGGCTCCGGGGCTCTTCGCCGTGGGGAGGCGGCCGGCGCCGCCTACCCCTCGGTCAGCGGGTCATCAACTCGGGAGGCACTTGATGAAGTAGTTCTTGTCGTCCTTGCCCGAGAGGTCGAATCTATCGTTGCCGGCGCGCTCCTTGTCGCCTTGGGCGTCCCAGGTGCAGGTGATGCTCTGCTCAATCTCGTGGACGCAGGCTCCGGCGAAGTCGCCTTCGTCGGTATCCCGGATGCGGGTAAAGGTGGCGCTCAGGTCGAAGGTCATCTCCGCGTCGCAACCGGCGCCGCCATCGTCGGCGGAGCACTTCCGCGACGCGTCATCGTTGACCGTGTCCGTGTTGTCTGCTTCTCCGTCCTCGTCGAAGTCGGTTTTGCCGAAGTCGCCGTACTTCGGGTCGCCGTCGGCGTCGAACATGTACAGGGACATGATCGGCCGCCAATCACCGCTGACCCCGAAGTTTTGGGCGCCGGAGCCGGCTCCGACCCGGGCATTCCAACTCTGGTTGGCCGAGTAGAGATCGTGATCGGGCTCGGTACCGTCGATTCCGAAAGAGGAAGTCACGCGCTTGTCCACAAGCCAGAGGTGGGCATGTCGCGAGCCCCGCGGCCGATACACATCGCCGGGACCTCGCTCGTTGGAGTCGGAGTCCTCGGTGTATCGGATGACGATTTGGTCGAGACGGACAGCATTACCCGTTCCATCGGTCCCGGTGTACTCGACATCGAAATTGCCGCCGGAGCCGATGCCGTTCCCCCAGTAAGCGTCCACTTCCGCGCGGAAGTCGTCGCAGATATTCACCATGTCGGCGATTTCGAAGACTTTGCCCCCACATTCCAACCCATCGAACGGATCGTTGTCGAGGCTGCTCCAAGAAACGCTGCTGCCGGCCCAAGCGACCTTCGCCGTCGGGTCTATGTGCACCCGGTAGCCGTTCAGGTAGTTCCGCCACTGCAGGGAAATCCCGTCCGCGTCGGCGGTCCACGCATCTACATCTTCGTAGACGCCGTCCGTGATGAGTCGCGCACAGTGCTCCGGCCGCGACACGGCAGCGCTTCCCGAAGCGATGGTGTCGCCGTTACTCTGGTTGGCGGATGCGTAAGACGGATTGTTGGCGTGAGTGAGGGGGAGGCAGTCGGCCGCCGCGTTGCCCGCGTTGCCCGCTTCGCCGTTGCGGATCGGCCCCGGTTGGGTCTGCGTCTGCGGGTTGTTGTCCCGGTTCAGGGCGCCGCCGAAGTGGTTGTTGGTGCTGGTCCCCGTGCCGGGAACCAGCGACAGCGGCCGATTGGTGCCCTTAGAGATGCTGCCGCCCTTGACCCGGTAACTGCTGCCGCCACCGAAACTGACATCGGAGAACTCATGGGTCACGGTCGCATCGTGCGTCACCGTGTAGGTGAAACCGATGTCCAGACCGATGTTCTGGTCGTTGGCCCGCTGGTTGTGGACCATGCCCTTCACCAGTGTCAGGTCGGCCTCGAACTCCTGGCAGGCGGCGGAGTCCTCGAGAGTGATCGCCGGCCGCGGCGGGGCATCCGTGGCGGCGTCGGAGCAGCGGAACGGGCCGCAGGTGATGTAGGCCACATCGCCCGTCGGCATCGCTTCCTGACCGGCGCCCACCGTCACCTTCTCGAACATGAACACCGCGCCGTCACGCGCCACCGCCACCTGCGTCGCCGACCAGTCCACGAATGTGAACGGGGTCGCCCCGGAGCCGGCGGACACCACCACCGGCCGGGCGCCCTCCATGAACATCGGCGTGATCCGGGCGGCGTGCGAGGAACTCACCATCAACTTGGCGTTCACCGAAGCCATCGCCGTCTCCGCGTCCTTGCCGTCGTCCGGGCAGAACGCCTGACCCATGCACGACTTGTCGTCGTCCGCATCCGGAGTGCTCATGCTCACCGTCAGCGGGCTCGGCGCCATGTCGCTCGTCGCCATCACCGCTTCGCTCCAGTCGCCGGCCGTCGGCGTCGGAAGGAGGACGCCCGCCCGAACCCGGATGTACATCGTCGTCTCCGGCTCCACCGTCACCCGGTGCGAAGTCGCGGTAACCGTCTCCAATTCCGCCATCTCGAAGCCATCCTCCGAGTCCGCGACCTGCAACTGGTAGCCCTGCGCGTTCTCCACCGCGTCCCACTCCCACTCGACGAAGTCCACGCCCGTGGCCTTCACCCGGACCGTCGGCACGCCCAGCACCAGCGGGGCCGCGTTGCTCATCCCCGTAACCGCCTCCGTCCAGTCGCTGTTGTTCGCCTCGTCCGACACCGCCCGGACCCGCGCGTAGGCGGTCGTGCCCGGCTCAACCGAGAACCGGTGCATCGTGCCCGTCACGCTCGCCGTCGAGACGGAACTGAAGTCCCCCTCGGTCGTGCTGAGTTGGATCTCGTAGCCGCTCGCGCCTTCCACGGCCTCCCAACTGAACTCGATGTAGTCGGTCCCGCTGGAGGCGACCGTCAGCCCGCCCGGGGCGTCGAGGGTCGGCGTCGGGGCCGGGGCCGGCGGCGCGGGCGCCGGGGCCGGGGTCGTGGTGGTCGAGTCGTCGTCACCGCACCCGGACAGCACGAGGCCTGCGCCCAGCATCAGGGCGAGAAGGACAGTCAGCCCGCGCAGCGGACTCGACTTCCTTGTGATCTGCATCATGTCGCCTACCTCCTGTAGGACGGTGGAGAACGGAACCCCGAAGGCTCCCGGCGGGCCGTCCCGGAGGGGGACTTCCCGGCTACCGGTTTCCGACCGGTGACAACCCCGTGCGCACTGCGCCGGGTAATCGGGGGCGGAGTATAGGCGTAACCGGGAAGAACCGGCAAGCCGCCCCGCCCGCGCCACACCGGCGCAGCGCGCATAAGGGCGCGAAGTCAATCACAGGCGGGAAGTCCAAGTCAACCGGCGGGGACGGGCGGTTCCCCGGCGGTCGGGGGACGGGCGACGCCTCCATTCGGCGGCGGGGCCCCGGCCGCTACGGTCGGCGGACCGCCTTCCCGGAGCGCCGGCCGGCGGGGGCGCCGGGGCCCCGGCGGGCGGGGGTCGTCCAGGCGGCGGCGAGGGGACGGTCGAAGGTGACGAGGTCGGAGGCGCGGCGGCGGCGGCAGACCGCCAGGTGGAGCAGGCCGCGCGCGTCGAGGCGGGGGTGGACATCCGCCAGCGCCCGGGCGAGGGTGAGGTCCTCGGGCTCGACCGGCCAGATCCGGATTCCGGCGCGGCGGACGAGGGCCAGGGCGTCGTCGAACCGGTCGGGTTCGCCCCGCCGCAGGTGGATGTGCAGGAGTTCCTGCAGGACTTCGCTGGAAGTGCAAAGCCCCGCGGGCCGGCCGAATCCGGCGCGGAGCCGGGCTGCGGCCTCGGCGCGGAGCGGGTGCGGCCCGCCCAGGGCGAAGACCAGGACATTCGAGTCCACGAAGACCATGGCGGGGCGCTCTTTGCCGCGGGCCGGGACTAGTCCGCGCCGGGGTCGCGGAGACCGGAGAACTTGGAGTGGATGAGGAGGCGCTTGGTGTCCTCCCAGTCCAGTTCGCGGCCCGGGCCGGCGCGCTCCTGGCAGTCGGCGACGAAGGCGTCGAGTTCGTCGGCGGACTCGAAGCGCCGCTCGCGCCCGGCGGCGAGCCGGGCCTCCGCCGCGGCGCGGAACCAGGCGCCGAGCGACTTTCCCTCCCGCCGGGCCTGCGCTTCGTAGCGGACCTTGTCCGTCTCGTCGGCGATGAAGTGGATGCGGGCGGCCGGCATGGCGTCTTCGGCTCTCTCGGGTTGGTGGTGCAGTCCTGCTGCGCAATGCGCATCATACGGCACACGCCCGACGGAGCGCGGGCGGCGGCCGCGCCGGAACGCCGGGGTCGGCGCGCGGTTCAGCGAGGGGCGGGGCCGGGCGTCTCGACGAACATGGCGTCGCCGTAGGAGTAGAAGCGGTAGCGGCGGCGGACGGCTTCTTCGTAGGCGGCGAGGACGCGCTCGCGCCCGGCGAGCGCGGCGACCAGCAGCAGGAGCGAACTCTCCGGGAGGTGGAAGTTGGTGAGGAGCGCGGACACCACCCGGAACCGGTGGCCGGGGAGGATCAGGAGCGAGGTCTCGTCGAGGGAGTCCGGGGGCTCCGGGGGCCGGGCGGCGGCGGCCGCGGCGGGGTTCCGCCGGGCCGCGAGGCGGGTTCCCATCGTTTCCAGCGCCCGGACGGAAGTCGTGCCGACGGCGACGACCCGGCGGCCGGCGGCCAGGGCGGCGCCGACCGCCGCGCGGGTGGCTTCGGGAATGTGGAATCGCTCCGGGGCCAGGCGGTGCTCCCGGGGGTCGGCGCTCCGCACCGGCATGAAGGTGCCGTAGCCGACATGGAGGGTGAGGTCGGCGACTTCGACGCCTCGCCGCCGGAGGCGGGCGAAGTGCGCCGGCTCGAAGTGGAGCCCGGCGGTGGGGGCGGCGACGGAGCCGGGATCCCGGGCGTACGCCGTCTGGTAGCGCTCCCGGTGGAGCGCCTCGTCGGCGTCCGGGTCGCCGGTTTCGCGAGCGGGGGGATGACCCGCAGCCGCGGCGCGGCGGCGGCGGAGGTAGGGGGGGAGCGGCGTCCGGCCGGCGCGGGAAGTCAGGTCGAAGACATCCGACGCGCCTTCGAGGATGCGGACGGTCCGGCGGCCTTCGCCGAGGGCGCCGCCCACCCGGAGCCGGACGGCGGCGCCGATCCGCAGGCGTACGCCGGCGGGGAGCGCGGGGCGGGTGAGCGCGGCGAACTCCGGCGATCTCGGGGCGTCGAAGTCCGGCAGCGCCAGCAGTTCCACCCGGCCGCCGGTCCCCTCCCGGACGGCGTGGAGGCGGGCCGGGACGACTCGAGTGCGGTTGCGGACGAGGAGGTCACCGGGCCGGAGGAGGTCGGGGAAGTCGTCGAACCGCCGGTGCGTCGGCGGGCCGGCGGCGGGCAGGTGGAGCAGCCGGGAACCGCCCCGCTTTTCCGCCGGGCGCCGGGCGATCAACCGCTCGGGCAGGTCGTACCGGAAATCGCCCGTCCGCAGCGGCTCGGCCGGCACCGCCGCGCCGCCGCCGGGCGGGGCGGCGGGCCGGTCGTCGGGCCGGTCGCCGGGGTCGGAGGAGCGCCGCCCCGGCGGAGGGTCGCTCAGCGGCCGTTCGGGCGCTCGGCCCCGGCCGCGCCGCTCCCGCCGGGCGCGGGGGCGGCGAACAACCCCTCCCTCGGCGGGGCCGCGCCGAACCACTCGAACCCTCGGGGGGTGAGTACCCGGCCGCGGGCGGTCCGGCGCAGGAGCCCCCGGTAGATCAGGAACGGCTCGTGGACTTCTTCCAGCGTCCGCGTGTCCATTCCCAGGGTGGCGGCGAGGTTCGCCGCGCCCACCGGCCCGCCGGTGAAGGTGTGGAACACCGCCTCCAGGATCTTCCGGTCGGCGCGGTCGAGCCCGCTCTCGTCCACCTGCGCCAACTCGAACAGTTTCCGCGCCTGGCGTTCGTCCACCGCGCCGTCGCCCTTGACCTGGGCGTAGTCCCGGATCCGCCGGAGCAGGTTGTTCGCCACCCGCGGCGTCCCCCGGGCGCGGGAGCCGATGAGCGCCGCCGCCTCCCCGGTGAGCGCGGTGTCCAGCACCGCCGCCGACCGGAGCAGCACCCGCTCCAACTCCTCGCCGGAATAGAACTCGAGGGGGTGGACCAGCGGGAAGCGGTCGCGGAGGGGGCCGGTGAGCAGGTCAGCCCGGGTGGTGGCGCCGATCAGGGTGAACGGCGGAAGCGTGATCCGGAGCGACTGCGCCCCCAACTTCTCGCCCACCATGATGTCCAGGAACCGGTCCTCCATCGCCGGGTAGAGCACTTCCGCCACCGCCGGGGCCAGCCGGTGGATTTCGTCCACGAACAGCACCTCGTTCGGTTCGAGCGCGTTCAGCAGCGCCACCATGTCGCCGGTGCGGGGGATGAGCGGGCCGGAGGAGGAGTGCATCCGCACTTCGAGTTCCCGGGCGAGCACCGCCGCCAGCGAGGTCTTGCCGAGCCCGGGGGGGCCGTGGAACAGCACATGGTCGAGCGCCTCCCCCCGCCCGCGGGCCGCCTGGACGCTGATCCGGAGTTGGTCGAGGACGGCGGTCTGGCCGACGAATTCGTCGAAGCCGCGAGGGCGGAGGCTCCGGTGGAACTCTTCGTCTTCGCGGCCGGCCGGGGGCGGGAAGTCGGCGGCCGCTCCGGGGAGGGCGTCGGTCATGGGGCGTCAGGCCGTTGCGGCGAGGATCGAGGGCGCCCGGTTCGGGGGTGTCGCGGTCAGTGTTCCCGGTCGCCGGCGAGTCCGGGGAGCGAGGTGAACTCGCCCCCGTCGGCGCCGTCGGCGCCGTCGGGGCGGGGCGCGGGCAGGTTCAGCATCCGCATCAACTCCAGCGCGTTGCCCCGGGTCAGCGGGCCTTCGCGCAGGTCGTAGTCGAAGTCCATGACGCCGTCCACGATGCGCTCGCTGAAGTGGTGGTTCCGCACCTGCCGGGGGAGTTCCTCGGCGAGTTCGGTGAGCGAGAGGTCGTGGGTGGTCATCACCCCGACCGCGCGGCGGCGGGCCAACTCGCGCACCAGCGCGAAGACCGCGGCGCGGCGGTCGTCGGAGTTCGTCCCCTGCAGGATCTCGTCGAGCAGGAAGAACAGCGGTTGGTCGGCCGACCCGGTGTCGAGCACCGAGCGGAGCGCGAAGAGTTCGGCGAGGAACCGGGAGACGCCGTCCTGCAGCGAGTCGTGGACGGCCACCGAGACGCCGAGCGCGCCGGGGCCGACCCGGAGGCTGGTGGCGTTCACCGGGGCGCCCATCCGCGCCAGCAGGAAGTTGACGCCCAGGGCGCGGAGCAGGGTGCTCTTCCCGGACATGTTCGACCCGGTAACGACCTTGATCTCGGGCTCGCCCCGGCCGAGGACGACGGTGTTGCGCACCAGCCGCTCCTCCGGGATCAGGGGGTGGCCGAGGTTCACCGCGCGGAGTCCGGGGGTGTCGTCGAATTCGGCGAAGGCGTGCGCCGGGCGCTCCTCGGCGTACTGGGAGAGGGCGAGGAGGGCGTCGAATTCGCCGGCCACCCGCAGCCACTTCTCCAGGTCTTCGTTGTGGCGCCGCCGCCAGCGGTCGATGGCCAGGGCGTGCTGCGAGCCGAAGAAGACGGCGGCCCCGAAGGGCGCGAACAGCAGGTTGCGGCGGAACCGCAGGCGCCCGTGGAGGGAGAGCAGCCGGGAGATCGCCGCGCCGGCGCCGGCGATGTCCTTGCCGAGGCGGCCGAGGCAGTCGGAGCGGAAGTCCTCGCGCTCGAAGATGGAGACGATCTCCCGGAGGCCGGAGAGTTCGGGCTCCATGAGCCAGCCCATCTCCTCGTGGGCCAGGACCCGGGGCCGCATGCCCAGGCCATAGACCACGGCGCCGGCCACCGCCAGGAGGAACACCCACGCCGCGCCGGCGTGGAGCAGGGCGAGGGGGAGCGAAGTCCACAGGAGGGCCAGGTTGGCGAAGGCGAGCGCGAGGAGGAGGCGTTCGCGCCTGATCGGCAGGTGGGGGGGGATGGCGAGCAGCGGGTCGGCGGCGGGGGACTTCCCTTTCTTCTCTTTCCCGGAGTCGGTCTCGTCCTTCTCGGCCGAGTCCCCGGCGTCGGCCCCGCCGGTCTCGCCGGCGGGTTCGTTCCCGCCCTCGCCGTCGGCTGATCGGCCCTCGTCGGCGGGCGTTTCCGTCTCCGCTTCCCGGCGGGCCCGGCCGAAGCGGCCCTTGGAGTCGAACGGGTGGAGCGTCCAGGCGGTGGAGACCGGCCAGCGGTGGCTGGGCCAGGCCCGCAGCGAGCCGGTGGCCGCCACCGCCTCCCGGAGGTCCACCCGGGGGGTCAACTCGCGGACCGCCGCCTGCCGGGCCCGGGCCAGGGTCGGGGGCGCCGGGTTCACCAGCCACCAGGCGAGGGTCTCGCCGCCGCTGTCCGTCCGGAAGTCGGCGAGCCGGTCGAACACCTGGCCGCTGTCGAAGAGGTCGAGGTGGCGGCCCAGGCCGCGCCGGTCGAGCAGGCGGACCCGGTTGCGGCGGTTGGCGGCGAGTTTGTCCTCGTCCAGCGAGGGGCGGCGCAGTTGGACGCCCCGCCGGCGGATGGCCTCGGTGGGGACGCCCCGCCGGTCCTCGGTGTCCTCGAGGTCGGCGTGGATCCGGCTGGAGGCGCGGCGGTGGAAGTCCGCCATGCGGTGGAGGGCGCGGGCCTGCCGCATCCATCGCTCGTGGAAGTACGCGAGGACGCCGAAGAAGGCGGCGGCGAGGAAGAGCCACCAGGAGGCCACCGTCTCGCGGGCGACGAGCACGACGAGGACGGCGGTGAGCAGGGTGGCCCCCATCCGGAACTTGACCACCAGGTCCACCCGGTCGAGCAGCCCGGAGACCTGGTCGAGGCGGTCGGCCGCCCGCTGGAGGAACTTCTCCCGGTCGGCGATGGCGAGGAAGGACATCAGCGGGTCCCCCGCGGCGCGAGGCGGGCGAGGGCGGCCCGGAACCGGGCTTCCATCGTCTCGTCGGGCAGTTCGGCGATGACGGCGTCCACCGCCTCCTCGACCCGGCGGCGGTCGCTGAACTGCAGGTTGGAGAACGCGGTGAGCAGGCCTTCGCGCTGCGGGTCGGCGGCGCGGGCGGCGGGGCCGGCCGGCTCTTCGGGCGGGGGCAGCGCTTCGGCGAGTTCGGTGATGATCCGCCGGGCGATCTTGGCGCCCACTCCGGGCGCCTGCTGGAGCGGCTTCACTTCGCGCGCCCGGATGGCCTCGGTGAGCCGGGCCGGGGTGATCGCCAGCAGCCGGAGCGCGACCGCCGGGCCGACGCCGCTGACGGCGCACAGCCGGTCGAAGAGGGCGGCCTCCTCGTCGGTCGGGAACCCGTAGAGCACCAGGTCCTCGCCGCGCGGAAGGAGCGTGCGGACGACCAGGGTCACTTCTTCGCCGGGAGGGGGCAGGCGGGAGGCGGTGGCGGTGGAGACATGGACGCCGAAGCCGACGCCGTGGACATCCACCAGCGCCCGCTCCGGCGCCACCTGCGCCACCCGGCCGCGCAACCGTTCGATCACCGTCGTTCCTCCGGGGTCAGGAGGCTCGCCTGACGGCGGGTCGGGTTCGGCGCGGCGCCGGGGGGCCTCCCGGGGCGGCGGCGACCGGGCGGGCGCGGGCGGCGCGCTCCGCGGCGCGGCGCCGGTCGAGGTGGCAGACCGCCACCGCCAGCGCGTCGGCGGCGTCTTCCGGGGTCGGGGGCGCCGGGAGTCCCAGGCGGCGGGCGACCATCGCGGCGACCGGCGCCTTCCCGGCTGCGCCGTAGCCGGTGAGCGCCTGTTTCACCGCCCGGGGCGCGTACTCGGCCACCGGCCGCTCGCCGATCGCCGCCAGCACCGCGCCCCGGGCGTGGCCGAGGGTCAGCGCCGAACCGACGCTCGCCGCGCTGAACACCGACTCGACGGCCACTTCGTCGGGGCCGAGGCGGGCGACCAGCGCGGCGATTTCCCGGTGCAGCCGGCGCAGGCGGGCCACCAGCGCTTCGCCGTTCGGGCAGCGCGCGACGCCGTATTCGACGAGGACCGGGCGGCCGCCGGACTCGACGATCACTCCCCAGCCGGTGACCCGGGAGCCGGGGTCGAGGCCGAGGATCCGGCAGCCGCCCCCGTCCGGGGCGGCGTCAGGCCGCCGCGCCCCGGCGGGAGGCGGGGCGCCCTTTCCGCGGACCGTCAGGACGCGGCCTCGAGTTCCTCGTCGTCCATGTCGAAGTTCGCCCAGACATGGATCACATCCTCCTGGTCCTCGAGCGCTTCCATGAGCCGCAGCACCCGCTGCGCTTCGCCGCCGCTCACCCGCACCTGCTGGTTGGGGAGCATCGCCACCGCTTCGCTGTCCGGGGCGATGCCCTCCGCCTCGAGTGCGTCGCGCACCGCGCCGAACGCTTCCGGGGGGGTGCGCACCTCCCAGTGCCCGCCCTCGTCGCGCACATCGTCGCCGCCGGCGGCGAGGACCACTTCGATGAGCCGGTCCTCGTCGGTCCGCTCCTTGGCGATGAGGAAGTGGCCGGCCTTCTCGAACATCCAGCCCACCGAGCCGCTGTCGCCGAGGTTGCCGCCGTACTTGGAGAACAGGTGGCGGACATCGCTCACCGTGCGGTTCCGGTTGTCGGTGGCCGCCTGGACGAAGACGGCGACGCCGCCGGGGCCGAAGCCCTCGTAGTTCGCTTCCTCCAGCCGGAACCCCTCGAGTTCGCCGGTCCCCTTCTTCACGGCCCGGGCGATGTTGTCGCGGGGGACATTCCCGGCTTTGGCCTTGTCGATCGCCAGGCGGAGCCGGGGGTTGAACTGCGGGTCCCCGCCGCCGAGCCGGGCGGCCATGGTCACTTCCTTCAGCAGCCGGGTGAACGCCCGGCCCCGCTTGGCGTCCACCACCGCCTTCTTGTGGCGGATCGAGTGCCACTTGCTGTGTCCGGACAACGCGCAACGACTCCGTTCTGTCGGTCTCGGATGGTTGCGCTCATCTTACCGGCCCGCGGAAAAAGCACGCCGCCCTCCGCTCATCGACCGGCAGGACGCCGAGTCCCTGTCGCGTTCCCCGGCGGGGCGCTCTTCCCACGGCCCTGCGGCGCGAATCGCTGCGCGATTCCCCCCGCCAACTGTCGCGGGGAGGGGGATGCCCCTCCCCGCACCCCTCCCCGGTCGGCGCTTCGCGCCGACAGCCGCTCCCCGGACTTTCTCCACAGGCCGTTGCCGCCCGCTCCTCCCGCCGCCCGCCGGCGGCACAGCCCGGCGCGGGGGTCGCGCGGGCCGTCAGTCGTCGAAGACGATGGTGGGTTCCGCGTAGAAGCGGACGCGCCCGGACTCGAACCGTTCGGCGACGATCGCCTCGAATCTCCGCCGTTTCTCCGAGAGCGGTAGGTCGGTGGCGAGGAAGGAGAGCGGCAGGTCGAAACCGAGGACGCGGCGGGGAGGGAGGAAGCGGGTGACCCCGGACGGGAGCCGCTCGCCGGACGCCGCCATGCGCCGCACCTCCGGGAAGGGGAGGTCGGGATAGACGAGCAGCCCGCCGCAGTCCGGGTGGCCGCGCAGCGCCTCCTCGAGGTCGGCGTGCGCGACCCGGGCGATCCGCCCCCGGGGGTGGGCCAGCCGGTTCACCACGGCGCGGAGACCGGCGGCCCGGGCGGTCTCCCGGGCGGCGCCGCCCGCCGCTTCGTCCCCCGCCGGCTCGGCGTGGAACCGGACCTCGCCGCCGGCGGCGAGCAGGAGGCGGCAGAGCGGAGCGCCGCCGCCCTCGTCGTCGGCGGAGGCGTCCGCGCCCGCGGAAGCGTCCTCGCCCGTCGCGGGGAAGCGGACCCGGACGCCGGGGGGCGGCTCGCGGAGGACCGCCTCCGCGTCCTTCTTCCGGATGACATGGTTCCAGTGGAAGAGGCGCAGTCCGGGGTCGTCGGCGGACTCGGTCTGCACCGCCGCGTGGGCGATCCCCATCCGGGCGAGCGCCTCCACCCGGTTCGCGCCGTCGAGCAGCAGCCGGCGCCCGTCTCCGTCCCCGCTCCCGCCGCCGAAGCGGACCACCACCGGCGGGTTGCGCAGGATGCCGTCCGCGCCCAGCCGCTCGATCAGCGCGGCCACCCGCGCCAGGTCCACTTCTTCGTGGAAGACGATGTCCCGCAGCGGCAGGACTTCGAGGGTCGGCGGCGAAGCGTCCACCAAGTCCACGAATCTTCGGCCCCGAACCGCCGATTCTACGAGCGGCGGGGGGCGGCCGGCGGTTCCTTCCAGAGGCGGACGGTGAAGCGCTCCCCCTCTTCGATCAACTCCGGCTCGGTTCCGTTGTGCTTCCGCATACCGGGGACGATCTTCCTGCTGATCCCCATCCCGTGACCGTCCACATAGCCGTAGTCGCGCATGACATTGACGAGAACCTGGTCCCGCGCGCAGCGCATTCCGCGGCGCATCGCTTCCGGCGTCACGGTGTTCGGGAGCCCGCCCGGACTCCGGACCTCCAACCGGTTCGAGAAGACCAGGAGTTCGATGTCCGAGCCCGCGATGCCGTAGTCCCGATGGACGAGCGCGTTCACGACCGCCTCCCGGACGACCGCTTCCGGGTACTCCCAACCCCGGACTACGCGGCCGTTTTCCAGGCGCGCCGTCGGCATCGTGTTCCGCCGGACGAACTCGATCGCCCGTTCGACGAGTCCCGACTCCATCACTTCGCCGTCCGAAGCGAGCCTGGGCGTCATCGGCCCGCCGTGCGTCCGGTCCTCGCGGGTCGCGTAGTCCATGTCTTCTCCCGGAAACGCCAGCGCGTGGATCCCGGCCTGGTGCATCCGGCGCCGGGGATCCGTTCCGAACAGGAGCATCCCGTCCACCGTCGCCGTCAGCGTCCCCAATGCGAGCGTAAGGAACTCCAGGTTCCGGAGCAGCACCGCCCACGCCTCGTCGTCGTCCTCCGGCGGCGCCTCTCCGGCGAGCACGGTCCCGAAGTAGTCGGTCAAGCGCCGCCGATCCAGCGACTCCAGGGTCGAACCGAGCACCGGCTTCGCGCCGTACCGGAGAGCCCCGGAGCGCTGGTACAGGCGCTGTTCCTCCTCGCGGGACGCATCTCGAGTCGTCGTCCCCACCCGAACGCGGGTGACCCAGGCGCCGCGCCGCTTCGCCTTGTACGGCTTGTCGGGAGGGTTCGGCGGCACGGAGACCACGCCGACGACGCGGTCCTCGTCCCAACGGATGGTCCTCCAGAGCGGTATCGCCGCCGCGGGCTGCACATGGGTGCGCGCGGCTTCCATGACCCATTCCTCCGCCTTCGCCGCGGGCCGCGCCAAGCCCGAGACGGATCCGTCGTCCTCGACGCCGAGCAGGATATGGCCTCTCCCGAGGTTGAAGAGCGCCGCCATCTCGCCGGCGAGACATTCCGCCGTAAGGTCGTCGCGCCGGAATTCCAACGAGGAACCCTCCCCGCGAGCCACCAGTTCGGCGAGGTCGGCCCGGGTCATCACGCCGGTCGGAGACTGCATGTCGGCGGTGGAAAACTCTTTCCCGCCCTCCCCTTCCCGACCGGAGGGCATGGTAGCGATCCCCTTCGGGGACCGGTGGGGGGGCGGGGCCGGGCGGCGGAGTCGTTACGATTCGCGGCTGCTTCGAGTCCGTTGCCGCCCCTCTCGTTCCGTCCCGCCCCGCGCTCGGCCGGCCGGCTCCTGACCGTCGCCCTGGTCGCTGCCGGCGCCCTCGGGCCCGGCTGCGGCGGGGGCGGCGACACGGTGCGGATCGGCGCCGCGCTGCCGCTGTCCGGGCGGCACGCCAATGTGGGCGGCTTCCTGCGCGAGGGGTACGCGATCGCGGTGGAGGAGGCGAACGAGGCCGGCGGCGTCGAGATCGCGGGCGTCGCCCGGCCGGTCGAGTTGGTGGTGTACGACGACAAGAGCGACGCCTCCATCTCGCCGAGCCTCCTCGAACGGCTGATCGCGGTGGACGGCGTGGCGGCGCTCCTCTCCGGCTACAGCACGCCGCTGGTGCAGGCGCAGGTGGTCGTGCCCATGCGGCGCGGCGTTCCGTTCGTGAACGCCGGCGGCGCGTCGCAGACGATCTTCCGCGAAGGGAACGAGTGGGTGTTCGGCGCCTTGAGTCCGGTGGAGGCGCTGGCGCGGACGACCCTGGAGTGGCTCGCCTGGGAGCAGGACCGCGACCGGTTGCCGAGGCCGCTCCGGTTGGCGCTGGTCTGGCAGAACACCGACCACGGCCGGGAGTACCGGGACGGAGTCCTCGAGGCCGTCGCGAGCGAACCGGGGCGGTTCACCGTGGTGCTCGACGAGTCGTTCGAGCACCTCTCGAGCGACCACACTTCGCTCATCGTGAAGGTGAAGTCGGCGCCGGCCGATGTCTTCCTCTCGGACGCCCACGAGCCGGACTTCCTCCTGCAGCACCGAGCCTATGTGGAGCAGGGGCTCCGCCACCGGGCGGTGAGTTACGGCGCTAGGGGGCCGGAGCGTTCGGTGCGCGAAGGGCTCGGCGCGGCGGTGTCGCACCTGGTCTCGGCGCAGTGGTGGACCCGGGCGCTTCCCTACGAGCGGTCCCGCCGGTTCATCGAGAAGTACGAATCGCGCAACGAGGGCGCGCTGACCGAGTACTACCCGGCGGTCGCCTACGAAGCGGCGCGGGGGCTGATCCTCGCGATCGCGAACGCCGGTTCCGCCGAGCCGGAAGCGATCCGCGACGCGCTGCAGGCCCTCGACCTCACCGATTCGCTGCTTCCCGGCGGCCGCCTCCATTTCCCGGCGGAACACCGCTACCAGATCCACAACCGCTCCGTCATCGTGCAGAACCAGACCGACGGCGGCACGCGGATCGTCTATCCGCCGGAAGCGGCGGAAACCGAATCCGTCCTCCATCCGGCCGAGTGACCCGGCGCGCGGCCGGACGGCATCCCGCCGCGGAAAGAGCGCCCCGCCATCCACTCCTCGACGCGAGGGCGCCAAGTCGACGGTCGGTTTCGCGGCGGGGCGCTCTTCCCACGGGCCGGCGGCGCGAATCGCTGCGCGATTCCCCCCGCCATCTATCGCGGGGAGGGGGCCACCCCCTCCCCGCACCCCTCCCCGGTCGGCGCTTCGCGCCAACGAGGGCTCCCCGGACTTTCTCCACGGGCTGCTCACGCTCCCCCGACCTCCCCTGACGCTCTCCACGGGCTGACCGCCCGCCATCTTCCGGCCGAGCCGGCCTCGCCCCGCTCTTGACCGAACTCGTTTCGGTGCTCGCCTCCGGCGTGCTCGTCGGGACGGTGTACGCCTACATGGCGTACGGACTCGGGCTCATCTACGGCGTGCTGCGGGTGGTGAACCTGGCGCACGGCGCCTTCCTGACGCTCGGCGTCTATGTGACCTGGTGGCTCCACTCCTCGTTCGGCGTGGACCCGCTCGTCTCCCTCGCGGCGACGGTTCCCCTCGGCTTCTTCCTCGGGGCCGCGGTCGAGCGGACGCTGGTGTTCCGCCTGCGGAACAGTCCGCCGGTAACCACGCTCCTGCTGTTGTTCGGCGTCTGGCTCATCGTCCGGAACGCCCTCTACCTGGTGTTCGGCGGCGCCGACCGCTCGCTGCTCACCGGCTACTCGCTCGAGTCGGTGGCGCTCGGCCCGGTGCAGGTGAGCGTCCCCCGGCTGATCGTCGCCGGGTTCTCGCTCGCCGGCTTCGTCGCGCTCGGCCTGATGCTGAAGCGGACCTGGAGCGGGCTCGCCCTCCGGGCGGCGGCGCAGGACGGTGAGGCGGCGGCGCTTTCCGGCGTCCCGGTGAACCGGGTGTGGGCGACGGCGTTCGGGATCGGTTCGGCGCTCGCCATGTCCGCGGGCTCGCTGATGTCGCTCTTCTATTCGGTGACCCCGGAGTTCGGGGCGCGGTTCCTCCTCAAGAGTTTCTGCGTGGTCGTCCTCGGCGGACTCACGAACATCGGCGGGATCCTGGTCGCCGGGATCGGGCTCGGCATCGCGGAAGACCTGACCGCGTTCTATGTCCACACCGGGTATCGGGATGTGGTGAGTTTCCTGGTGCTGACGGCGGCGCTGGTGCTGCGCCGCCCGGACGGCGAGCGCTGACGGCGGGCGCTGACGCGATCCTCCGGTTCCGGCTGGTACCCCCCGATGATGTCCCCCGGGCTTTCGGACGCCGGCCGGAAGCGGCTCCTGGCCGCGCTCGCCGCCGCCGCGGCGCTCACGGCCCTCGCGCCACTGTTGATGGCGAACGCGTATGTCTTCCGGCTGGCCCAACTGCTGTTCCTGAACATCCTGCTGGCGAGCGCCTGGAACCTGGTCGGCGGGTTCGCCGGGCAGATCTCCTTCGGGAACTCGTCGCTCTTCGGCGTCGGGGCCTACGCGACTTCGCTGCTCTGGCTCGGCGGGATGCACCCGCTCGCCACCATGCCGGCGGCGGCGGTCCTCGCCGGGGCGTTCGGACTCCTCTGGGGCTGGCCCTGCCTCCGGCTGAGGGGGCCGTACTTCGCCATCGCCACCATCGGCGTGGCGGAAGCCACCCGCATCATCGTGAACAACCTGGAGGCGGCCGGCGGCGCCTCCGGGCTCACGCTGCCGCTCGAAGAGGAAGGCGGCCCCTTCTTCCTCTACGCGCTCGGCGGGGCGCTCGCCATCCTGGCGGTGGTGGTCAGCGACGCCGTGCGCCGTTCCCGGTTGGGACTCGGCCTGGTCGCGCTCCGGGAGGACGCCGCCGCCGCGGCCGCCTCCGGCGTGGATGTGGGTCGGGTGCAGGCCGCCGCGTTCGCCGTCGCCGCGGCGCTCACCGGTCTCGGCGGCAGTTACTACGCGCAGTTCACGCTGTATGTCGTGCCGGAGAAGGTCTTCGGGTTCGACCTGTCCATCAGTTTGGTGCTCATGGTGCTGGTCGGCGGCATCGGGACGGTTACCGGGCCGCTGCTCGGCGCGGCGGTGTTCCTCTTCCTCGAGCAGTTCGTGCTCGCGAGCCTCGCGGACATCCACCTCGCGGCGCTGGGCGCGATCCTGATCGCCATCGTCCTGCTCGACCCGCGCGGGCTGGCGCCGCGCGTGTTCTCGCTGGCCGCCGGGCTGCGGCGGCGCCTCTCGCGGGGGCCCTCGGCGTCGTGAGTCCCGTCCCGTCGTCGGCTTCTTCCGCCGTTTCGGCGGGCGGGGCTTCGCCCGCCGTCTCGGCGGGCGGGGCTTCGTCCGCCGTTTCGGCGGGCGGGGAGACGCCCCTGCTGGAGACCCGCGGGTTGGTGCTGCGTTTCGGCGGGCATACCGCCGTGAACCGCCTCGACCTCACGCTTCGGCGCGGCGAAGTGCTGGGGTTGATCGGCCCGAACGGCGCCGGGAAGACCACGATCTTCAACCTGCTGAGCGGGCGGCTGCGCCCGAACGCCGGCCGGATCCGGCTGCTCGGGAGGGACATCACCGGCCTGCCCCCCCATCGCGCCTGTCGGCTGGGAATCGCGCGCACTTTCCAGGTGCCGCGTCCGTTCCTCTCGTTGACGGTGTTCGAGAGCGTGCTGGTGGGCGCCCGGTTCGGCCGGCGCGTCCCCGGCGCGGCGCCGGAGCGGGAAACGGCGGAGTTGCTCGCGACGACCGGACTGGAGCGCCGGAAGAACGACCCGGTGCGGGCGTTGAACCTGGCGGACCGCAAGCGGCTCGACCTGGCGCGGGCGATCGCCACCCGGCCGCGCGCTCTGCTCGTGGACGAAGTCGCCGCCGGACTCAACCCGGCGGAAGTGCGGGACGCGGTCTCGCTGCTGCGCGAAGTGCATGCCCGCGGTCTCGGCATGATCTATGTGGAGCATGTGATGGAGGCGGTGATGGAACTCTCCGACCGCATCCAGGTGATCGAACACGGGGAGACGATCGCCTGCGACGCGCCCGCGGCCGTCGCCGCCGACCCGGCGGTGATCCGCGCCTATCTCGGCGGCGGGGCGGAGGGGCGGCCGTGAGCCTGCTGTCGGTGACCGGCCTCCGGGTGCGGCGGGGAGGCGTTCCGGCGCTCCGGGGCATCGCTTTCGAGGTGCGGGCGGGGGAGGTCGTGGCCCTGCTCGGCGCGAACGGCGCCGGGAAGACGACCGCGCTCCGGGCGGTGAGCGGACTTTCCCCGGCGGAGGCCGGCGAAATACGCCTCGAAGGCGAATCGCTCACCGGCCGCGACCCGGCCGCCGTCGTCGCCGCCGGCATCGCGCAGGTCCCCGAGGGAAGCCGCATCTGGCCGGAGATGACCGTCGCGGAGAACCTGCGTCTCGGCGCCTTCGCCATCCGCCGGCGCCGGGGGTTCGCCGAGCGGCTCGACTTCGTCCACCGGTTGTTGCCGCGCCTCGAAGAACGCTCGGGCCAACTCGCCGGGGACCTCTCCGGAGGGGAGCGGCAGATGGCGGCCATCGGGCGGGCGCTCATGGCCGACCCCAAACTGCTGCTCATGGACGAACCGTCGCTCGGTCTCGCGCCGCAGGTGGTGGACACCGTGTTCGAGACCATCGCCCGCATCCGGGGCGAGGGCGTCGCCGTCCTGCTGGTCGAGCAGAATGTGGTGCGCGCCCTCTCGATCGCCGAGCGCGGGTATGTGCTCGAAAACGGGCGCATCGCGCGAAGCGGCGCCGGGGCCGAGTTGCTGCGGGACCCGGAAGTGCGCCGGGCCTACTTGGGCAAGGCGGCGGCCGCGACCGAAGACTGACCGCCCTCGTCAGGAACCGGCGGCGAAGAGCCGGCGGCCGGCAGCGCGCCGGCGCGAAACCACCGCCCCGGCGCGAACCGCTCGCGGGTTCGCGCCGGGAGAAATCGGCCCCGGAGGCCCGGGCCTACGGCTCCGCCGCGACTTCGCCGAGCCAGTCGGTCAGCGCTACGAACTGACCGTCCTCGACGCGTTTCACGGTTACCGCGTCCAGTCCGCGATGGTTGTCTTCGCTGAAACTCACGGGCGGCCCGAGGAAGGACTCATGCCAGTGGTCGAGGGTTTCGAGAGCGCGGATGAGGGTGATCGGCTGGAGGTCTTCGCCGGCCAACTCCATTCCGTGATGCGCGAGTTGCGCCCAAGCCATGCCCAGCACCGCGTAGTCCCCGAAGGGAAGGTCCGGAGCGTATTGGGCGAGGATCTCCCTCACCCGGTCGGCGCCGCTGTGGTCGTTCGCCAGGTCGGGTGTCGAGGAGACGACGACCGCGCCCTCCCAGGCGTCGCCGGCGAGTTCGAACATCGCCGGATCGGACATGGCGATGGAACCCAGGAGTTGCGGATTCCAGTCCGGATCGGCGGCGACCGCCTTCGCCACTTCCGCCCCGAACTCGGCCACGCCCCAGATCAGGATCGCGTCCGCCTGGTTGTCGCGGAGTCCCGAAAGGGACTGGGCGATGGCCGTCCCGCTGCGCGGGCTGCGCAGCGTTCCCACATCTTCGGGCGCCCGTTCCGGGCGGCCCCAGCGTCCGCCCCGCGTGCGCTCCACGCGCCAGAGGGCGCCGTTCCGCTGCGGCAGCCGGGTCGGATCGGAGACCCAACCCTCCGAGTCGGGATTCTCGGTGCGCGGCCGGCGGATCCGCGTTTCGTTGGACCTCGTGTAACGGACTTCGATGTCCTCCGGGAGGTTCGCGGCGACCTCGGCGTAGAACTCGCGCACGCCGAGCCGGTATCCCTCCTGCCCCTGCCCGCCGAACGGGGTGTCCTCGACCAGCGCGCCGATGCGGCGGGCGCCGAGTTCGCTCATCGCATAGTGGGCGAGCACCTTCGCCGCGGTGATCGAAGTCGGGAAGATCGAGAACACATAGGCGCTCACCGGGTCCGTCCACACCGGGGAACTCGATCCGGGATTGATCCAGGGAATCAGGCCGTTCGCCACCCGGTCCTTGATGGCGAGGCAACTGCCGCTCCCCATGCCGCCGACCATGGCGAACACCGGGTCGCCGCGCACGGAGAGGAGGTCCTCGACAGCGGCCGGAGTCATCTCCGGGTTCCCCTGGTCGTCGCGGATGCTGAGCCGCACCCTCCGGCCGTTGATGCCGCCCTGGTCGTTCACCCACTGGAAGTAGGCGTCCATCGCCTTCGCCACATTGGAGAGCGCCTGGAACTCGCCGGTGAGCGGGGCGAAAGTGCCGAGGTGGATCTCGTCGGAAGTCACGCCCCGCGCGGAACCGCCGCAGCCGGCGGCGGCGAGGAGCGAGGAAACGAGGAGGGAGGAAGCGAGGAGGGCCCGGAGGCGGAAGCGGGAGGCGCCGGACACCGGCCCGGCGGCGGCGCGGCCGGAAACGGGAACCGGCCGAACTCCGATGCGAACGGAAGACGGGGTGCGGGGGAAACGCAAGTTGGTCAGATCTCCTCGAAAAGGGGCCTCGGAAGGGGGAATCCGGCGCGCAGAAGCGAGCGAAACAATGTACCACAGCGGCCGCCCGGCGCCGCCGGTCCCGTTCGCTCGTCCCGTCCCGTTCACCCGGTCCCGTTCACCCGGTCCCGTTCGCCCGGCCCCGTTCAGCCGGTCGCCGCGCGCCTGCGGACCTGGGCGGGAACCCGGTGATCGGGGTGACCGGCTGCCGGCGAATTCGTTCGGCAGGTAACCGCATCCGGTAACTGCATCCGGGGCGGTTCGTGGAAGCCGCCGAGTCTCGAGGCGCCCGCCCGGGTCCGGCGACGGAAGACGGAGCGACTCCCGCGACTTCCCTCATGGGACGGGCGCGGGCGGGACTCGCTGTCCCGCCCGCCTTCGAGCCCGAGGTTTCGGGCTCGCGCTGACGGCCCGCGACGCGGGCCGCCCTTTGCCGGCTGCGCTAGTCGGCGCTCTCGACCGGGGCGGGAGCGGGGGCCGGCGTCGGCTCGGGCGCCGGGCTCGGCGAGGGTTCGGCGGCCGCCGGCGCGGCCGGCTCGGCGGTCGTCCGACGGGCGGCCTTCTTGCGGGTCGCCTTCTTCGAGACCTTCTTCCGGGTGGCCTTCTTGCGGGAGACCTTCTTGCGGGTCGCCTTCTTCGAGACCTTCTTCCGGGTGGCCTTCTTGGAGACCTTCTTCCGGGCGGCCTTCTTGCGAGCGGCCTTCTTCCGGGTGGCCTTCTTGGAGACCTTCTTCCGGGCGGCCTTCTTCCGGGCGGCCTTCTTCCGGGCGGCCTTCTTGCGCGCGGCCTTCTTCCGGGTGGCCTTCTTCCGGGTGGCCTTCTTGCGCGCGGCCTTCTTCCGGGTGGCCTTCTTGCGCGCGGCCTTCTTCCGGGTGGCCTTCTTCCGGGTGGCCTTCTTGCGCGCGGCCTTCTTCCGGGTGGCCTTCTTGCGAGCGGCCTTCTTCCGGGCGGCCTTCTTGCGCGTGGCCTTCTTCCGCGTCGCGGTGCGCCGGGCGGCGGTCTTCTTGCGCGCCACCTTGCGGCGGGCGACCTTCTTCCGGCGAACCAGAGTCCGCGCGGCGGTCTTCTTGCGCGCCGCCTTCTTCCGGGTGCTCTTCGCTTTCTTCTTCATGTCCGGCTCCGCCTTTCGTGGCTGGGTCGTGTCGAAGAGGGAAGGAGCGGCGCCGGGGCGCGCTCCCTGTCCAGTACGGAAAACCCTATCATCCGAGTTCGCCGCGGGTCAACTCTCCACCGACCGGTCGAACGCGTCGAGAAGCGCCGGCGCGTACCGGAACCGGTCGCGCCGTACCGCGGCGCGGGGATTCCGGCAAGGAATTCGTTGCGCAACCGCGAAGGGCCGAGCGCCTTCACGCGGTCTTCCGACGCGGCGCGGCGTCGGCGCATTCGACGGGCCGCCGCCCGGACTCCACACCGCTCTTCCGCTTCGCCATTCCCGTCCTCCCCATGGCCGAAGCCTCGACGAAGCGAACGCCCGGAAGCCGTCTCCGGGTATGGGCGGAGTACCTGAAGATCGAGCACACGCTGTTCTCGGCGCCGCTGGTGTACGCCGGCGCCCTGCTGGCGGAACCGCCGCTCACGCCGCGCGCGGCGCTCCTGATCCTGGTCGCGGCCACCGGGGCGCGAACGGCGGCGCTCGGCTTGAACCGCATCCTCGACCGGGAACTGGACGCCCGGAACCCGCGCACCGCCGGGCGGGCGCTTCCTTCCGGCGACCTGACGCTCCGCTCTGCCGCGGTCGGCGCCGCCGTCGCCGCGGCGATTTACCTCGCGGCGGCCGCCGCGATCTCGGTCCGGTGCCTGCTGCTCGCGCCGATACCCCTCGCCGTCTTCTGGATCTATCCGCTGCTCAAGCGGTGGACCCGCTGGGCGCATCTCGGCGTCGGCGCCGGCCTGGCGACGGGCCCGCTCGGGGGCTTCTTCGCGGTGTCGCTCGACTTCCGCGACCCGGCGCCCATCCTGTGCCTCGCGCTGTTCACCCTGTGTTGGTCGTCCGGCTTCGACATCCTGTACTCGGTGCTCGACCGCGACGCGGACCGCGCCCAGGGACTCCACTCGCTTCCCGCGGACGCCGGCGTCCGTTCGGCGTACCGGGTCGCCGCGCTGCTCCATGCGGCGGCGTTCGCCGCGCTCGCCGCGCTCTACGCCACCGCCCTCTCCGGCGTCGTCACCCTCGGCTTCTTCCTGCTGGTCGGCGCGCTGTTCGTGTTCCAGCACCGCGTGCGCGACGATGTGCCCCTCGCGTTCTTCCGGGTGAACGCGGCGCTCGGCGCCGCCGTGTTCTTCGGCGTCGTCTTCTCCGGACCGCCGCCCTCCGCCTGACCGCCGTCATCCGCCTCACCGCCGCCGGCGCAGCGCCATCGACCGCTTCACATGAAAACGACCGAACCGAACGAAACCGCGGAAGCCGGGGCCGCCCGTCCCCGAAGCGACGCGCGCCGGCCGCGCATCCTCGTCGGCATCTCCGGCTCTTCGGGCGCCGTGTACGGACTGCGGTTCCTCCGCCGGTGCCCCGGAGAGACCCACCTGATCGTTTCCCGGTGGGGCGAGGAAGTGCTGCGGCTGGAAACCGGCGCCACGGTGGAAGACCTCCGCGCGGCCGGGTCGAAGGCGTACCGCGACGACGACCTCGCCGCCCCCTGGTCCTCCGGCTCGAATCGTTACGACGCGCTCGTGCTCATCCCCTGCAGCCTCTCCACCCTCGGCAAGGTCGCCGGCGGGCTCGCGGACACGCTGATCACCCGGGCGGCGCAGGTCGCCCTCAAGGAACGGATGCGCCTCGTCCTCTGCGTGCGCGAAACCCCCTGGTCCACGATCACCCTGAAGAACGCGCTGGCGGTCTCGGAAGCCGGCGGCATCGTCATGCCGGTGGCGCCGCCCTGGTACCGGCGGCCGGCGTCCATGGAAGAAGTGGTGGACGGATTCGTGGACAAGGTGCTCGGCGTGCTCGGTCTCGGAACCGCCCCGGGCTGGCGCGAAGAGGAGACGAAGTGAACCCGCCGTCCGGTCGCGGTCGGCGGGGAGGGCGCGGGCTGCGGGCCGCCGTCCTCGTGGTAGATTCCGCCGCCCGTTTCGCTTCGATCCCGTCGTTCCTGGCCGCTCTGCGCCGTTCCCGTTCCGCGCCGTTCCCGGGCGCTTCCCGTTCCCCGAGGTCTTGCTCACCGGGTTCTCGTCGAGCCCGCAGTTCCTCGCCCGGTCCCCTCCGTCCATGACCGCTGACGGCATCGTCTTCCGCGACCGGGCGCTGGTTCCCGTCTGGGAGAAGGTCCTCGCCGGCGAACGGCTCGACCGGCGGGACGGGCTGGCGCTGCTCGAAACCCTCGACCTGCCGGCGCTCGGCCGCATGGCGGACCATGCGGCCCGCCGCCGGAACGGCGACCGCGTGCAGTTCGTCGTCAACCGGCAGATCAACCCGACGAACCTGTGCGTGCTGTCCTGCGCCTTCTGCGACTTCGCCGCCAAGCCGGGCGACGACCACGCCTACGAGCAGAGCCTCGACGAAGTGCTCGCGCAGGTCTCCGACGACCTTTCCGAAGTCCACATCGTCGGCGGGCTGCATCCCCGGTGGAAGTTCGACCGCTACCTGGAGATCGTGCGGGAGATCCGGCAGCGGTTCCCCGCGGTCCAAGTCAAGGCTTGGACCGCCGTCGAGATCGACTGGTTCGCCCGGTTGGAGAAGACGACGATCGAAGACATCTTGGAGCGCCTCCGGGACGCCGGGCTCGACTCGCTGCCCGGAGGCGGGGCGGAAGTCTTCTCGGACCGGGTGCGGAAGGAGACCTTCAAGACCAAGATCGGCCGGCGGCGATGGTTCGAAGTGCACCGGGCGGCGCACCGGATGGGCATCCCCTCGAACGCCACACTCCTCTACGGCCACATCGAAACGCTCGGCGAGCGGGTGGACCACCTCCTCCAACTGCGCGAGGCCCAGGACCAATGCCGGAACGAAAGCCGGAACGGGAACGGCGCCGAGTTCGCCTCGTTCATCCCGCTGGCCCTCCAGCCCGGGAACACCGGATTGGCGGAACGCCAGGCATCGGTGCTCGAAGACCTGCGCACCGTCGCCTGCGCCCGGTTGCTGCTGGACAACTTCCCGCACATCAAGGCGTACTGGGTGATGCTCGGCGAGGACTCGGCGGCGATGGCGCTGAACTTCGGCGCGAGCGACCTCGACGGCACGATCGGCGAAGAGAAGATCGCCCACTTCGCGCAGGCCTCGAGTCCGGTCGGACTGGCGCGGGATCGCCTGATCCGGATGATCCGCGGCGCCGGCAAGACCCCGGTGGAACGGGACGCGCTCTACAACCCCCTCCGCGTCTGGGAAGCGGCGTGAGCGCTCGCCTGCGCGCCGGCCGGCCGCATCCCCGGTAAACGGTGCGGCTGCTTCTCGGGCAACTGGCCTACCTGAACACCCGCCCGTTCGAACCGCTGCGGGGGGCGCGGGTGTTTCGCGGTTCGCCGGCGGAAATCGGCCGGTTGGCCCGGGCCGCGGAACTGGACGGCGGGTTGTTTTCGGCGGCGGACCTGTTCACGGTGGAGGACCGCTACTCGCCGATCGGGGATCCGGGCGGCTCGTTCGGCATCGCCTGCCGGGAGCAGGCGGGCAGCGTCTTCCTCCTGTCGCGCCGGGAACCTTCGGGCCTCGGGGGAGAGGTGGTCGAGATCACGAACGAGACCTCGACCTCGGTGCTCCTGCTCCGGCTCTACCTGGAGCACCGGCTCGGGATCGAGCGGCCCCGGTACCGGCGCGGCGTGACCCGGCGCCACGAGGCGGCGCTGCTCATCGGCGACGCGGCGCTCCGCGAACGGGAACATCCGGACCCGGCGTTCTCGTACCGACTCGACCTCGCCGCCGCCTGGCGGGAATGGACCGGGCTGCCGTTCGTCTTCGCGGTGTGGAGCGCGCGGCGGTCGTTGACCGCGAGCGCCCGCGCCGGACTGCGGGACACGATCGCCCGCGGCCTCGAACGCGGGGAGGAACGGATTCCCCAGATCGCCGAACGGGCCGCCGGGCCGCTCGGCGACCCGGAAACGCTCGCCGCCTACCTCGCCGACTTCACCTACCGGTTCGGGGAGGGCGAGCGGGAAGGACTGGCGCTCTTCCGGCGCGAAGTCCGGGAGAAGGGTCTCGTCGAACCGGGCCCCGGGTTCTTCGCCGACCGCTGGATGGACTTCGACTTCACCGCGAACCTCGCCTCGCCGGCGCTCGGAGCGGCGGGCCCGTGAACCCGGCCGCGCGGTCGAACGGGGCCGGAAGGGAAACGCTGGCCCGGATCCGGGGCAAGGTGGAAGCCCGCGTCCGGCTCGACGAAGCGGAGTCCCGGTTCCTGCTCGAGGAAGCGCCGCTGCTCGAACTGGGCGAGATGGCCAACTTCGACCGGTTCCGCCGGCGCCCGGCCGCCGAAGTCACCTTCGTCGTGGACACGAACCCGAACTACACGAATGTCTGCGAAGTCGATTGCACCTTCTGCGCGTTCTACCGGCCGCCCGGGCACGAGGAGGCCTACACGCATTCCGTCCCGGAGATGCTCGACCGGATCGCCGGAGCGGTGGACCGGGGCGCCACCACGGTGCTGCTCCAGGGGGGCGTGAACGAATCGCTGCCGCTCGACTACTACTTGGACCTGGTGCGCGGGACCAAGGAGCGATTCCCCGGCGTCACGCCGCACTTCTGGTCGGCGGTGGAAGTCGAAGGCATGGCGAAGGTGAGCGGGCTCACCACGCGGCAGGTGCTCGAGCGGCTGCGCGAAGCCGGACAGGACACGCTCCCGGGCGGGGGCGCCGAAATCCTGGCCGACGGCGTCCGGCGCCGGATCTCGCACAAGAAAGGCGGCGCGGCCGCCTGGCTCGAGGTCCACCGCGAAGCGCACGAACTCGGATTCCGCAGCACCGCCACCATGATGTACGGCCACCTGGAAACGAACGAACAGGTGGTGGAGCACCTGCTCGCCATCCGGGAATTGCAGGACGAGTTCGAGGGGTTCACCGCCTTCGTCCCCTGGAGTTTCAAGCCCGGCAACACCCCGCTGGTCAAGAAGATTCCGGAGTACGCCGGCCCGAACGAGTACCTGCGCATCCTCGCCGCCGCCCGGCTGGTGCTGGACAACTTCGACCACATCCAGGCTTCGTGGTTCAGCGAAGGCAAGAAGGCCGGCCAGGTCGGTCTCCACTGGGGCGCCGACGACTTCGGCGGAACGCTGCTCGAGGAGAATGTCCACGCCTGCACCGGTTTCGTGAACCGCACCAGCACCGACGAAGTGAAGGTCCTGATCCGCGAGGCGGGATTCCGGCCGGTGCAGCGCGACACGCACTACCGGGTCCTCCGGCGTTTCGAGTGACGCCGCTCCGGTGATCTGGGCGCTCGCGGCGGCGCTCGCCGGGGTGTTCGTCCTCTCCGCGTTCTTCTCCGGCTCGGAGACGGCGTTCCTCTCGGTGAACTTCCACCGGCTGCGCGCGGTGGGCGGCGAGCGGGCGCAGGCGGTGCGGCGGCTGAGCAGCCACCCGGAGCGGCTGTTGGGGGCGATCCTCACCGGGAATGTGTTCGCGAACGCCCTGGTCGGGGTGCTGCTCACCACCGTGCTGATCGCCGGCGCGGCCACCGTGGAGGAACGCGCGCGCGCCGCGCTCGCCGCCGCGCTGGCCACCTCCGCCGGCCTCCTGGTGTTCGGGGAGATGATCCCGAAGAGCATCGCCGCCCGGCATTCGGAGCGGTGGGCGCTGCTCACGGTCCGGCCGGTGCAGGCGCTGCTGTGGTTGTTCGGGCCGATCGCCGCCGCGCTTTCCTTCCTGGTGGAGCGCCTGCTGCGGCTGTTCGGCATTCCCCGTCCGGCCCGGGAAACGACGCTGAGCGTCGCGGAGATGACCGAGATGCTCCGGGCCGGCCCGGAAGGGGCGGAAGGCGACCATCGGCGGATCCTCGCCCGGTTGGCGGACGCGACCGGACGGCGGCTCACCGAGATCATGACCCCGCGCCGGGACATCCGCTGGGTCTCGCCGCAGGCGTCGTTCGCGCTGGTGACCCAGGCGTTCCGGGAGTACGGGCACTCGCGGTTCCCGGTGGCGGGGCCCGGGCGCGACGAAGTGGTCGGCGTCCTCGATGTGCGCTCCGCGCTCCGCGCCGGGCCGGAGGGTTTCTCGCTGGCGCCGCATGTGGAGCCGGCGCGGTTCTTCCCGGACACCGCCACGCTCTCGCAGGCGCTCTTGCAGATGCGGAGCCGGGCGAGCCGGATGCTGCTGGTGGTGGACGAGCACGGCGGCATCGAGGGATTGGTCACCGCGCCTTCGCTGCTGGACGCCATCCGGGGACCCGGAGCGGAGGAAATCCGCCGGACCGAGGGCGGGGCCTACCTGCTGGACGGGGCGCTCACCGTGGCCGAAGCGAACGCGGCGCTCGCGTCCGGGGAGTCGTCCGGGGAGTCGTCCGGGGAGTCGTCCGGGGAGTCCGGGGACGACGGGGCGGGCCGCGGCCGGCCATCCCGTCCGGCCATCCCGTCCGGGGACGACTACGACACCGTCGCCGGTTTCGTGCTGGAACGGCTGGGCCGGATTCCGGAGGAAGGCGACGGCTTCGCGATCCCCGGCGCCGAGATCCGGGTGGAGCGGGTGGAGCGGCACCGCATCGCCGGAATCCGCCTCACGCCGGTCGAGCCGCCCCCGCCGCCGTCCGGCGATGGAGAGTGAAGACCGGCCGTCCCGGCCGCAGCCTTCGTCCCGACCGCCGTCCCCCTCGGGCCGGGCGCTGCGGGACGGCGTTCGCCAGCGGGTCCGGCGCGCCCTCTCGGCGGCGCTCCCCGGGTTCACCGCCTCCTCGACCGGACGGGCGGAGGGCCCGCCGCCCCGCGGCCTCGTCGTCGCCTTCTCCGGCGGTCTCGACTCCACCGCGCTGCTGCGCCTGGTCCTCGACGCCGCCGCCCGCCGCGGCGGGGGCCGGCCGGAAGTCGTCGCCGCGCATCTCGACCACGGCCTGAGGGGGGACTCGGCCGCGCAGGCGCGGTTCGCCGAGGCCGCGGCGGACGCGCTCGGCGTCCCGTTCGCGCTCGGGCGGCGCCCGGTGGCGGCCCGGGCGCGCCGGGAAGGGACTTCGCTCGAGGCGGCGGGCCGGGCGGCGCGCGCCGAGTTCCTCGCCGAAACGGCGCTCGACCGGGGTCTTCCGGCGGTGGCGCTCGGCCACACCCGGAACGACCAGGCGGAGACCGTGCTCCTGCAACTCGTCCGGGGGGCGGGCGGGCTGGGGCTGGCCGCCATGCCGCCGGTCCGCGAGGACCCGCGGGGCGCTCGCATCGTCCGGCCGCTGCTCGGGGTCTCGCGGGAGGAACTGGCCGCCCTCGCCGCGGCGGAGGGGTGGGAGCACTACGAAGACCCGTCGAACGAGAGTCCCGACTTCACCCGGAACCGCATCCGCCGGGAAGTGCTCCCGCTGCTGCGGCGGACGGCGAACCCCTCGGTCGTCGAGGCGCTCGCCCGCGCGGCCGAGTTGCTCCGGGAAGACGAGGCGTTCCTGTCGGCGGCCGCCTCCGCTTGGTGGAAGCGGGAAGGCGTGTTCCGGCGGGAGCGCGGCGGCCGGACCGCCCGCGCGCCCGCCGCGCGACTCCGGGAAGCGGCGCCGGCGCTCGCCCGGCGCGCGGTGCGGGAAGCGCTCCGCTTCGCGCGCGGCGACCTGCGCCGGATCGGCTTCGCCCAGGTGGAAGAAGCGCTGGCGATCGTCCGCGCCGGGCGGGGCGGGGCGAGGTGCGACCTGCCCGGGGCGCGGGTGTCCCTGACTCGGGGAGAAATCGTCTTCGCCGAACGGACGGAGGCCGGCCCGGCGCCGAACCGGGCGGGTCGAACCGGCCCCGTAGAAACGCCTGCCGAAACGCCCGTCGAAAAGCCCGTCGAAGAGGAGGACGGGTGAGTTCCTTGGACCGGCGACCGCAGGCCCGGAGGGAACGGGAGCGCGCGGCGGGCGTTTTCTCCACCGGTCGAAGGCGGGCCCTCCGCGTATAATCCGCGCCGACCGACGCTTGGAACTTCCCCCGCAAAACGAACGGATCCGGGCGCGGCGGCGTGGATTCGACGGCCGGAGCGACACCGACGCCGCGATGCGCCGCCTTCGCCTGCATTCCTTCCCCGAGATGAGTTCCCCGAAGTGAGTTCGCCGAGTTGAGACCGCGCCGATGAGTTCCACGATGAAGAACCTGATGTTCTGGCTCGTCGCCTCGCTGGTGCTGATCCTGTTCTGGAATGTCTCGTCGCGCATCTCCGAACGCGAGAACGAACTCTCGTTCACCCAGTTCATGCAGCGGGTGGAGGAAGACCGGATCGCCGGGGTCACGATCAGCGGCACCGGCGCCGGCAGCGAGATCACCGGCACCGCGGTGGACGGCAACTCCTTCCGCACCTACGCGCCGGAGATGGAAGGCCTGGTCGCGCTGCTGCTCGAACGGGGCATCGATGTGGAGGCCGACGACGGCAGCCGCGCTCCCTGGGCGCTCACCCTGCTGGGCTGGCTGCCCATCCTGCTCATCGTCGGGTTGTTCTTCTTCCTCATCCGGCAGATGCAGACGCCGGGAAACCGCGCCATGTCCTTCGGTCGAAGCCGCGCCAAGTTGACTTCGAACCAGCAGAAGAAGGTCACCTTCAAGGATGTGGCCGGCGTGGACGAAGCGAAGGAGGAATTGCAGGAGATCATCGAGTTCCTGCGCGAGCCGCAGAAGTTCCAGCGGCTCGGCGGCCGGATCCCGAAGGGCGTCCTGCTCATGGGGCCTCCGGGGACCGGGAAGACCCTGCTCGCCCGGGCGATCTCCGGGGAAGCGAATGTCCCCTTCTTCACGATCAGCGGCTCGGACTTCGTCGAGATGTTCGTGGGGGTGGGCGCGAGCCGGGTGCGCGACCTCTTCGAGCAGGGGAAGAAGAACGCCCCCTGCATCATCTTCATAGACGAGATCGACGCGGTGGGCCGGCAGCGGGGCGCCGGACTCGGCGGCGGCCACGACGAACGGGAACAGACGCTCAACCAACTCCTGGTGGAGATGGACGGCTTCGAATCGAGCGAGGGCGTGATCCTGGTCGCTTCGACGAACCGGCCGGATGTGCTCGACCCGGCGCTCCTGCGGCCGGGCCGGTTCGACCGCCGGGTGGTGGTGCCGCTGCCGGACATCCGCGGCCGGGAAGGCGTGCTCAAGGTGCACACCAAGAAGATCCCGTTCGCCGAAGAAGTGGACCTCGGGGTGATCGCCCGGGGCACGCCCGGTTTCTCCGGCGCCGACCTCGCGAACCTGGTGAACGAAGCGGCGCTCAGCGCCGCGCGGCTCACCCGCCAGAAGGTGCGGATGGACGACTTCGAGCAGGCGAAGGACAAGGTGCTCATGGGCGCCGAACGCCGCTCGGTGATGATGACCCCGGAAGAGAAGCGCACCACCGCGTACCACGAAGCCGGGCACGCGGTGCTCGCCGCGCTGCTCGAGAAAGCGGACCCGCTCCACAAGGTGAGCATCATCCCCCGGGGCATGGCGATGGGCGTGACCATGCTCCTGCCGGAAGACGACCGCCACACCCAGGACCGCGACTATGTGGAGGCGATGATCGCGGTGAAGATGGGCGGCCGGCTGTCGGAGGAGATCTTCCTCGGACAGGTCACCACCGGCGCCTCGGACGACATCCGGAAAGCCACCGACCTGGCGCGGCGGATGGTCTGCGAATGGGGCATGAGCGAGACGCTCGGCCCGCTCAGTTTCGACTCGAACGAGGGCGAAGTCTTCCTGGGCCGGGACTTCGCCTCGCGGAAGAACTACAGCGAAGGCACCGCGCAGGCGATCGACGCCGAGATCAAGCGGATCATCACCGCCGCCTACGACCGCGCCAGGAAACTGCTCGAGGACAACCGCGCCCGCGTCGCCGCGGTCTCCGAAGCGCTGCTGGAGCGGGAAGTGCTGACCTCGGAGGAAGTGCAACTGGTGCTCGACGGCAAGACGCTGCCCGAGCCGGCGGCGCCCCCGGCGGCCGCCGAAGAGGAAGAGCCGAAGGCGGCGCCGGAACCGGCCCGGCCCGCTCCGGAGCGCGCTCCGCTCGCGCCGCCCTTGGTACCGGAACCCGGCGGAGCCGCCTGAGCCGGGGAGAGACGAGTCCCCGGGGTCTTGCCGCCGCCACACGGGCGAGACCGCGGGCGGGAGTGGCCGGTGTTCCGCCGCGCCGCGGCTTCGCCGCCTGAGGGCGATTCGCCGTTCGGAAGGCGGGGGCGCGGCTCGTGACCGAAGCGGTCCGGGGGTTCCTCGAAACGCTGGGCGCCCGGCTGTCCTTCGCCGACCTGGTGGATGTGCTGCTGGTCGCCGGCGCGATCCATGTCCTGCTGAAACTGATCGAGGGGCGCCGCGCTTCGCAGATGGCGTTCGGGACGCTGATCGTGGGCGGCCTGCTGGTGGTGACCGGCTTCAGCGAACTCGGCCTCACCACCGTGCAGTGGATCGTCCGGAACACCCTCCCCTACCTGGGAATCGCCATCATCGTGCTCTACCAGGCGGAGATCCGCACCGGGCTGGCCCGGATCGGGGGCGGCGGCTTCCTTCGCCACCGGCGCCGCGGGCGGGGGCCGGACCGGAACACCATCTCGGTGCTCGGCGACGCGGCCTCCCAACTCGCCGGCCGGCGGGTGGGGGCCATCGTGGTGTGGCAGGGAACCATCGGCATCAAGAGTTATGTGGACACCGGAACGCCGCTCGACGCCCGGCTGAGCGCGCCGCTCCTGGTTTCCCTGTTCCAGTCCTCTTCGCCGCTCCACGACGGCGCGGTGGTGGTTCGCGGGGAACGGATCGTGGCGGCGCGCTGCGTGCTGCCGCTCTCCGGGCAGGAGGCCGCCGGCCGCGCCGGGACCCGCCACCGGGCGGCGCTCGGCATCACCGAAGAGACGGACGCGGTGGCGCTGGTGGTCTCCGAGGAGACCGGAAGGGCGAGCGTCGTCTCGCGCGGCCGCATCGTGCCGGCCGCGAGCCGTCCGGACCTGGAAGCGGAACTCGCGCGGGCGCGGTCGCCGGCGGACGCCGAACCGCGCGCGCTCGGACCCGCGATGCCGGAGGCCGCCCGGTGAACCCCGCGCCCGAGCCCCCTCCCGGGCCGGTCACCGGCCGCCGCCCGACGCGCCGCACCGAGTTGGGGCGGGCGCTGACCGCCCTCGGCCTGGCGGTCTGCCTCTGGTACTTCGTCGGCAGCCAGGACGAGGCGGAGATCCTGGCCACCACGCCGCTCGAACTCCGGCATGTCCCGCCCGGGCTCGAAGTGGTGCGGCAGTCGGTGCAGGAGGTGGATGTGCGGCTCCGGGGGCCTTCGGCGCTGCTGCGGGACGCGCCGCTCGGGGCGCTGCGGGCGTTCGTGGACCTGTCCGGCGAGGACCAGGGGGAGCGCGCGTGGTTCCTCGGGGTGGAGTCGGTGGAGGCGCCCGCCGGAGTGCAGGTGATGCGGGTCACCCCTTCGCAGGTGGCGCTCCAACTCGGGCGGACGATGAGCGCCCGGGTGCGGGTGAGTCCCCGGGTGCTCGGCGAACCGGCCACCGGCTTCGAGATCCACCGCATCACCATCGAACCGGCGGCCCTGGTTCTCGAAGGGCCGGAGTCGCTGCTCGCGGACCTGGAGCAGGTCGCGACCGAGCCCATCTCGGCGCAGGGGCTCCGCGAGACCTACGCCCGGCGGCTGCAGGTCGAACTGGATCCGGCGCTCCGCCCGTCGGTGCGGGAAGTGGAAGTGCGCCTGCTGATCGGCGAGACCCGGGAGCCGCGCGACCTGCGGCTCACGGTGCGCGCCGCCGGCGGGGACGACGCCGGTTCGGGCCTCGCCTGCCGGGTGGAGACCGCGCGGGTGGCGGCCTCGCTGCGGATCCCCAGGCACCTGAGCGCGCGGGTCACGCCGGAGACCCTCTTCGCGGAAGTCTCCTGCGCGGACCTGCCCGAAGGCGTCCACCGGGTCGCGCCGGAACTGCGGTTCACCGAGGCCGGGGCGGAGACCATCGCCGTCGTGGCGTTCGACCCGGAGACGGTCGAAGTGCGGGTGGGCGAGCCGGAGGCGGCGGCGTCCGGGGCCCCGCTTCCTGCGGCCGGGGCGCGCCGGGCCCGCGTTCGATGACGAAGAAACCGAAGGAGCGGCCCTCGCGCCGCAGCGGGGCGCGCGAGTACTTCGAGTCCATCTGCATCGCGGTGATCCTCGCGCTCTTCGTGCGCACCTTCGTCTTCCAGGCGTTCAAGATCCCCACCGGCTCCATGCAGGAGAACCTGCTGATCGGCGACCACCTGCTGGTGAACAAGATGCTCTACCACGCCGGCGGGGTCGGCCTCGACCCCTCCCGGAGGGTGGAGCGCGGCGATGTGGTGGTGTTCAAGTTCCCGGAGGAGCCGGAGCGCGACTTCATCAAGCGGGTGGTGGGGCTGCCGGGCGAGACGCTGGAAGTCGGCCGGCGGCAGGTGCTGGTGGACGGCCGGCCGCTGGCCGAGGACTACACCTCCTTCGTCCACGGCGGGCAGCCGGGGATGCGGAAGTACCGGGTTCCCGAAGGCCACTACTTCGTGATGGGGGACAACCGCGACAACAGCCACGACAGCCGGTTCTGGGGGGCGCTGCCGGCGGAGAATGTGAAGGGGCGGGGCCTGTTCATCTACTGGTCCTACGGCGCCCCCCGCGAGGAGTACTTGGAGACCCGGCTCTCGCGGCGGCTGCTCGACCTGCTGCTCCTCCCGGTGCGCTTCTTCTCGCGGACGCGCTGGGACCGGTTCTTCACGCCGGTCTCCTGACCGGGCCGGCGGGCGGCGGGGGCGGAACCCGCCGGACGCCCTACCCCGGCGGGCCGGCCGCGGGCGCCGGCGGGCGGGGGCCGAAGATGGCGGTACCCACCCGGACGACGGTGGCGCCCTCGGCGATGGCGGCTTCGAAGTCGTGGCTCATCCCCATGGAGAGGGCCGGGGCGGGCGGGAGCAGCCCCGCGGCGGCGAGCCGCTCCGCCGCGGCGCGGAGCCGGGAGAAGTAGGGGCGCGCCGCCTCCGGGTCGGGGGTGAAGGGAGGGATGGCCATCAACCCGCAGAGCGAGAGGTGGGGGAGGCCGGCGATCTCCGCGACCTCCCGGTCGAGTTCCGCCGCGGGGACGCCGGTCTTCGTGGATTCCCCGGCGAGGTCCGCCTGGACGAACGCGGTCAAGCGGCGGCCCTCCTCCCCGGCGATGCGGCTCAGGCGCCGGGCGAGCGGCGCGCCGTCCACCGACTGGATCACCGGGAACAGCCGGACCGCCGCCCGCGCCTTGTTCGACTGCAGCCGGCCCACCAGGTGGGGAACGATCGCGGCGGTGACTTCGCCGAGTTTGGCCGCCGCCTCCTGGACGCGGTTCTCGCCGAAGTCGCGGAGGCCGCAGCCGGCCGCGCGGTCGATCTCCGCCGCGGCGCGCGTCTTGGAGACGGCCACCAGCCGGACGCCGTCCGGGTCGCGCCCGGCCCGTCGGCAGGCGTCTTCGATCCGCTCGCGCACCCGCTCGATCCGCCCGGCGAGCGTCTCCGGGGTCATCGGCGGGGCCTCGGGAGGCGGGGGTCGCGCGGCGGGACGGATTCGCGGGACGGATCGCGAGACGGTTTCGCGAGACGGATTGGGGGGCGGTTCACGGCAGGGACTCCAGGAAGCGCACCGCCTCCGCCGGGTCGTGGACGATTCGGTACGGGGGCAGGCTCTCCACGATGGCGGCGCCGTAGCGGCTGGTGGCCAGCCGGGAGTCGAGGACGGCGGCGAGCCCGACATCCCGGCGGCTGCGGATCAACCGACCCAGCCCCTGCTTGAGGGCCAGCGCGGTCATCGGCAGGTGGTAGCCGGAGAAACCGCTGCCGGAGACCGCCTCCGCCCGGGAAGCGCGGGCGGAGTGGAGCGGGTCGTTCGGCGGCGGGAAGGGCAGTTTGTCGATGACCAGCAGGGTGAGCGCCTCGCCGGGCACATCCACCCCCTCCCAGAAGGACTGCACCCCGAGCAGCACCGCGCCGGGAGTGTTCCGGAAGCGGTCGAGGAGCGCCGCGTGCCCTCCCCGGGACTCCTGGCGGAGCACCGGGTAGGGGGAGGCGGCGTCGAGCCGCTCGCCGACCGCGTTCAGGTTGTTCCAACTGGTGAACAGCAGGAGCGCCCGGCCCCGGCTGGCCCGCACCAGGTCCAGGATCATCGCGGCCACGGCTCCCGGCCACTCCCGGCCGTTCCGCTTCGGGTCGAACGCCGCGCCCTCCGGGACGAACAGGCGGGTCTGCTCCTCGAAGTCGAACGGCGACGGGTAGCGGGCGTCCCCGTCGGGTCGGACGCCGAGCGCGTCGGCTGCGAAGTCGAAGCCCCCGGAGACCGAGAGGGTGGCGGAGGTCAGGACGAACGCGTCGAGCGGCTCGAACAACTCGCTGCCGAGCCGTTCCCCGGCGTGGATCGGGCTGGCGTTCAGCAGCACCGTCCGCTTCCGTTCCCGGCCCCGCTCGCCGTCCTGCCGCCAGGCGCTCCAGAAGACGGTGTTGTCGCAGGGTTCGAGGACGGCGTGGAGGTCGATCGCCAACTCGGCGATGCGCCGCCGCAGGTGCTCCGCGCCGTGCGGCAGTTCCTCCGCCGACCGGCCGTCGGCGGACGCCCGCTCCCGGAGGCGGTCGAGGACCGCGGAGTACTCCTCGTCGAGCGCCCGGAGTTCCTCCTCGGCGGCGCCGGCGTCCCGGCGAACGGAGTGCGGCAACCCTTCCGGTTCGATGGGCCGGTGATCCCGCGGGCCGTCGGAGTCCGGCGCCAGGGCCTCGAACAGGGCGCCGAACGGCCGCTTCAGGCGGCTCGCCGCCGGGGGGGCCTTCTCTTCCAGCCGCCGGCAGAAGCGGCCGAGGTCGGTGGCGAGCCGCTCGGCGGCGGACGACGAGACGGTCGTCGAGAGGCTCTGGGTGGCCGCGCCTTCGAGGCGGTGCGCCTCGTCCACGATCAGGAGGTCGTAGTCGGGCAGCACCACGCCGAAGTCGAAGCGCTGCCGCACCACCAGGTCGGCGACCAGGAGGTGGTGGTTCACCACGACGATGCGGCTCTTCCGCGCCTGCTGCCGCAGGGTCATGAGGTGGCAGTCGTCGTAGTCGGCGCACTGCTGGCCGGTGCAGTTCTCCGAAACGGCGGAGATGCCCCGCCAGTAGTCGAGCCCGCCGGTGAGGCCGCCGATCTCGTCGCGGTCGCCGGTGCGGGTCTTCGCCGCCCAGCGGGCGATGCGGGTCAGGTCCGCCTTCCGCCGGCGCATCCCGAGGTCGGGAGAAGCGCGGAACTCCGCCCAACGGCGGCGGCAGAGGTAGTTCTCGCGGCCCTTCATCCGGGCCGTCGGCACCCGGCTGCCCAGGATCCGCTGCAGTTGCGGCAGGTCCTTCTCGAAGAGTTGGTCCTGGAGGTTCCGGGTGGCGGTGGAGACCACCACCCGCTTACCGCAGAGGAGCGCCGGGAGCAGGTAGGCGAAGGACTTCCCGATCCCGGTCCCCGCTTCCACCAGCAGCGCGCCGCCGCCGCCGAGGGTGGCCTCGACCCGCTCCGCCATCTCGACCTGGCCCCGGCGGTGCTCGAACCCGTCGAGCGCCCGGGCGAGCGCGCCGCCTTCGCCCAGGAAGTCCGCCGCCCCCACGGGCTGCTAACGGCCCGTGGAAAAAGCGCTCCGCCCTCGGCTCCTCGACCGGAGGACGCCCGGTCCCGGTCGGGTTTCCGGGCGGAGCGCTCTTCCCACGGGCCGGCGGCGCGAATCGCTGCGCGATTCCCCCCGCCATCTATCGCGGGGAGGGGGCCACCCCCTCCCCGCACCCCTCCCCGGTCGGCGCTTCGCGCCGACGGAGGCTCTCCGGACTTTCTCCACGGGCTGCTAAGCCGAGGCCGGAGTGTCCGCCGGCTCCAGGTAGAGCGGGAACTGCGATGCCAACTCGGCGACTTCGTCGGCGAGGCGGGCGAGCGCGGCTTCGTCCCCGGCGGCTTCGAGCGCGGAGGCGATCATGCGGGCCACGATCCGCATCTCCCCTTCCCCGAAGCCGCGGCTGGTGAGCGCCGCGGTGCCCAGCCGGACGCCGCTGGCGATCAGGGGCTTTTCCGGGTCGAAGGGGATCGTGTTCTTGTTCGCGGTGATGCCGGCCGCTTCGAGCGCGGTTTCGGCGTCTCTCCCGGTGACGCCCTTGGGCCGCACATCGAGCAGGAGGAGGTGGTTGTCGGTTCCGCCGGACACCAGCCGGAAACCGTGTCCGGCGAGCGCCTCGCCGAGCGCCCGGGCGTTCGCGATCACCTGCCGGGCGTAGGCCGAGAACTCCGGCTGGAGCGCCTCCCGGAAACAGACCGCCTTGGCGGCGATGGTGTGCATCATCGGGCCGCCCTGGATCCCGGGGAAAGTGACCCGGTTGAGCGCCCTGGTCAGTTCCTTGTCGTTCCAGAGGATCAGCCCGCCGCGGGGGCCGCGCAGGGTCTTGTGGGTGGTGGTGGTCACGATGTCGGAGAACGGCAGCGGGTTCGGGATCGCCCCCCCGGCCACCAGGCCGGCGATGTGGGCGATGTCGGTTACCACCCGGGCGCCGACCGAGTCGGCGATTTCGCGGATCTCCTCCGCCGGGAAGAGGCGCGGGTAGGCGCTCGCCCCCACCAGGATCATCTTCGGGCGGTGTTCTTCCGCCAGTTCGCGCAGCCGGTCGAGGTCGAGCCGTTCGTCCTCCCGGCGGACGCCGTAGGCGACCGGGCGGTAGAGACTCCCGGAGAAGTTCAGCGGGTGGCCGTGGGTGAGGTGCCCGCCCTGGTCGAGCGCCATCCCCAGGTAGGTGTCCCCGGGTTCGAGCAGCGCCATGTAGGCGGCCAGGTTGGCCTGGCTGCCGCTGTGGGGCTGGACATTGGCGTAGGCGGCGCCGAAGAGTTCCTTCGCCCGGTTCCGGGCCAGCCGCTCCGCCTCGTCCACATGGACGCAGCCCCCGTAGTAGCGCCGCCCCGGGTACCCCTCGGCGTACTTGTTGGTCATCACCGAGGCGTTCGCCTCGAGGACCGCGTCGCTTGCGAAGTTCTCCGAAGCGATGAGTTCGAGGCCGCGGGACTGGCGGACCTCCTCGGCCCGGACGGCGGCGGCGATCTCCGGGTCGCGCTCCCCGAGCGGCGGGCCGAAGCGGCGGCGGCGGAAACTCTCGTTCGGAGGGGCGGTCATGGGCGGCAAGCAGTATAGGGAGGGGCGGGGCCGGTTCCGGTCGCCGCCCCGGTGGCGGCGGTCAGAGGTAGGCGGCGGCGAAGCCGACCTGCGCCGCCATCATGAGCAGGTACATGTGGGTCCAGGAGACATGGTTGCGGTCGGCGGCGAGGTCGTCCGGCCGCCGGAGCATCAGGGCGGCGACGAACGCGCCGTAGAGCGCGAGGCCGAGGCCGAGGGGGTGGAGGACCTCCGGGGCGCCGGTAAGGAGGCCGTAACGCGCGCCGACGGGGATGGCGAGGAAGGGCAGGACGAAGAACGGGGCGATCCGCCGGGCCGCCCCCTTCGGGCCGTAGCGCACCGGGAGCGTGCGGCAGCCGCCGGCGCGGTCGCCCTCGAGGTCGGAGAAGTCCTTGGTGCTGGTGGCCCCCAGCAGGAAGAGGCCGAAGATCCCGCCGATGAGCCAGGGCTCCAGGGCGGCGGCGCTGCGGATCGCCGACCAGCCGGCCACCTTGAGCAGGACGCCGCGGGGGACGGCGATGGTCAGGTTCGCCGCCATCCCCAGGCGCTTGGTGCGGAGCGGCGGCGCCGAGTAGGCCCAGATGAAAACGCTGGCGGCGAGGACCACCAGGAAGCACTCCCGGCCGGCGAGCCCGGCCGCGCCGCCGGGAGTCACGAAGAACGCGGCGGCGAGGGCGAGCGCCCAGGTCAGGGCGGTGAAGCGCTTCGCCGCGGCGAGGCCCAGCCGCCCGGAGGGCAGCGGCCGCTGCGGCTTGGCGATCCGGTCGATCTCGAGGTCGCAGACCTGGTTCAGCCCGTTGCTGGCCGCGTTCAGGAGCGCGGCCATGAGGGCGCCCAGGACGGCCGAGCCCCAGGGAACGGCGTCGAGCGGCGGTTCCGCGCCGTAGGCGGTGACGCTCGCGCTCAGGAAGCCGACCAGCGGCGGCAGCAGGGTGAAGGGGCGGGAGAACTCCAGGTAGAGCGCCGCCCGCGCGCGGATCCGGGCGAATCTCATCCGGCTGCGGCGGGTTTCATCCGGCTGCGCCGGGCAGGCCGAAGAACGCCGCGGCGACGGGGAGCGCCCCGCAGGCGAGGCCGGCGAGGGCGCCCCCGGCGAACCCGGAGAGGGCGTTCACCGCGTCGTGGTCGAGCCGCCGCGCCGGGTCCGGGGAGACGAGCAGCCCCTCTCCCAGCGCGGCGGCGAAACCGCCGAGGGCGGCGAACGGAGCGGCGGCCCACTCGAGGACGCCGAACGCGCCGGCGGCGGCGCCGAGGGCGAGCGCCGCCCCGGCTCCCGCGAGCGTGCCGACCGGCGTGACCGCGCCCGGCGTCCCCGGCGGAACGGGCGCGAAGCCGCGGAGCCGGCGCCCGGCCCCGCCGAACGCCTTGCCGATCTCCGAAGAGGCGGTGTCCGCCGCCGCGGCGGCGAGCGTTCCCGCGAAGGCGCAGGCGAAGACGCCGCTCCACGGCGCCGGGGAGAGTCCGGCGAAGAGCGCGAAGACCGCCGGCGGCCCGCCGTTCGCGAGCACGGAACGCGCGCCCCGCGCCCCGGCCCGGGGTTCGGCGATGCCGAGCGCCTGCTTCCGGGCCAGCCCGACCCGGGTCGCTCCGGACCCGACGACGAAGAACAGCAGCAGGAGCAGGTAGCCGGACAGTCCGGCGGCGAGCGCGACGACCGCTCCGGTCACCCCCCCGGCGAGCGCGCCGCCGCCGTCCACCGTTCCGAAACGCCGGCCGAGGAACGCCAGCCCCGCGTTCGCGAGCAGGAGGAGCAGGACGACGGTCAAGGGAGGGCGGGCGCCTCTCGGCGGGCCGGAGAAACGCCGGGGGCGCGCCGGGCGCTCTTCCGGCGGGCGGTCAGTACAGGCGGTCGCTGCCGCCGCCGGCGCCGAAGCCGAAACTCTTGTAGCCGCCCAGCGAGATCCCGAAGCGGAAGATGTTCTCGCTGCGGCTCTCCAGGTTGAACCGCGTCCACTCCACATTCACGCCGCAGCACTGGAACAGGATATCGGCGCGCACGGAGACATTGGAGAGTCGGCGTTCGGTGATGTCGTAGTTCACCTGGACGCCGCTGCGGATCAACTCGCCGACGACGAAGTCCCCTCCGCCGCGCAGGTAACTGTTCGCGTCGATCGTTTCCGGTTCCGTCTCGGTCTCCGGTATGCGCCGCGCGCGCCTGGACCAGTTGAAAGTGAACTGCCGGTCCGAGGCGTAGTCGCCGATGCGGGCGCCCACCCGCATCGAAGTGAACAGCCGCTCGTCGGGATCCCATTCCATCGTCCAGTCGCCGCCGGCGTTCCGATCCGGCTGGAAGCGGAACTCCGACCGGACGGGCGACTTGACCACGCTCTGCTCTTCCTCGAACGAAGAGGAGTAGTAGGACGAGTTGTAGGCGCCCCCTTCCGGGTCGAAGTAGTAACTCTGCATGACCCGCCAGGTGATGAGGTCGGTGGCGGTGGACTCCTCCACGCCGTCCCGGTACCGCTTCGCGAGCACCCGGTTCACGAGCGCCACGCTCACCTGGTTCGTCGTGGCGTAACTGTCCCGGCGGTCGTGCCGTTTCACCCGGTCGAAGCCGTCGCCGCTGACCCGGTACTCCCAGGTGACCTCCGGTTCGATCAGGTGCTTGTAGCGCGCCGCGTAGAAGTTGTTCGGGCTCTCGAAGATCCGCTCCACCTTCGGCCCGATGAGTTGCAGGTCGCCGCCGTAGAACCGCTGGGTCAGCCCCAGGGTCGGATCGAAGTCCCCGGTCTCCGGATCCTCCGAGCCGCTGTACCGCACATAGCCGCCCTCGGCGCCGACGGTGAGTTCCAGGAACGGGACGGTGGGCAGCGAAAAACTCAGGTTCGGGCCGAGGAACAGCCGGTTCCAGCGGTGGATGTCGTCCCGGTAGGACTTGGCGACGCGCACATAGTCGAACTCGTAGCCGACCTGCACATAGTCACCGAGCAGGTTCAGGCTGCGGCGGGTGATGTTGAACTGGGGGAGCGCCTGGCGAAGGCTGGTCCGGGTGGCGTACTGCGTCTCCTTGCGGTCGATCTTCAAGGACACGCGGTGGCGGAACAACTGGCCCTTCAGGTCGGACTTCAGGCGCTTGAAGCGGCGCGTGGATCGGGAGAAGGAGTTCTGGAACCGCTGGCTGAAGTTGAAACTCGAGAACATGTCGCCCTTCGCGCTGAACCGGAACCGACCCGGAAGCCGTTGCGCGATGTCGAAATTCAGGCTGTACTCGCGGTTCTCCGTCGTCCTGTCGTTGATGCCGAAGGCTTCCACTTCGGCCCGGGAACCGCGCTCGCCCCGGTTGCGGTATTCCACGCCGAGGCCGGCGCCGGCCTTGGTGAAGTAGTCCACGCTGATCGTCGCGTCCATCGAGCGGTTGATCGCCCAGTAGAACGACTGGCTCGCCAGGTGTCCGCGGACATCGGACCGGCCGTATTTGGGCGTCAGGAATCCGGTCTTGCGTTCTTCCTCGTTCTTCCGGAGCGGGTAGTAGAGCGCCGGGAGGTAGAGGAGCGGCACATCCGCGATGCGGAAGGTCACATTTCGCAGCCAGACCCGTCGCTGCGGACGCACGACGGCGCGTCCGGCGGCGAACTGCCAGCGCGGCGTCGGCTGGACGCAGGTGGTGAACGCCCCCTTCTCGAGGATCACATCGCCGTTCCCGACTTCTTCGAGCGACTCCGCGAAGAAGTGGAGGTCGTGCCCCAGCACCCCGCGCGCGTTGCGGAACTTCGCCAGCCCGGCCCGGAGGTCGGCCTCGAGCGACTCGGCGACGACCTTGTCGTTCCCGCGCTCGAAGACCACGCTTCCGACCGCGCTGATCGCGAGTGCGTCTTCGCGGATCTCGATCCGGTCCGCCTGCACCCGGATGCGACCCCAGGCGACCTGCGCGTAGCCGTCGAGCACCACGAGGTCGCCGTCCCGCTCCACCCGCTCGGCCTCGGTCACCAGCGTGTCCGCCGGCGCCTCGGGGTGCGGCCACGCCTCCGGCGGCCGCTGGACTTCGGGCCGCCGCTGGGCGGAGGCCGATCCGGCGCCGAAGGCGACCGCGGCGAGCGCCAGCGCTGCGGCGCCCGGCCGGGGCGCGGCCCGACGGCTCGGGCGGCTACGAGTGCGCCGGCTCGTAGTAGGGGTTCGTCCCGGCGGCGTGGTCGGTGGTGTCCAGGATTGCCCCGATCTGCGGGACGGCGCGGCGGAGCGCCCGCTCGACCCCCTGCCGGAGGGTGGCGGTCGCCATCCCGCATCCCTGGCAGCCCCCGCCCATCCGCAGGAAGACCTGGTTCCGCTCCACTTCGACCAGCGAGATGTGGCCGCCGTGCGCGGCGACCGCCGGGTTGATCTCGTCGCGGAGGACCTGCTCCACCCGCTCCCGGATCTCGTTAGGCGCCGGCAGCGACTCGAGCACTTCCGCCCCGATCGGATCCGCCGGGCCGGCGAGCGCGGAACGGATCCGGCGCCCCACTTCCTTCCCGACGGGCATCCAGTTGCCGCCGGTCTCGGCGGTTACCGTGACCAGTTCGTTCTGCACGAGGACGCCCTGCACGCCGGGGACTTCCAGGATGGCGCGCGCGAGCGGCGCCCGGGAGGTGTCGCTCGAGGGGTCGAAGTAGGCGGAGCCCCCGGGGAAGACCGGCCGGTCCACCACGAACCGGCAGGTGGAGTTGTCCCGCGGCTCCGCCCGGATCTTGATCTCGGCGCCGGCGCCGTTCGCTCGCCCCTCGGTCATCTTGCCGGATTCTAGCCGCCGCCCGGCGGGCTCCTTCCGCCTCCGAGGCGCGCCGGAGGCCGGACGGCTTTGCCGACAGCGCTCTCTATACTCGCGCCCGCCTTGCGCTCCCGGCCGACGCGGCGCCCCGCGATCCCCGCGGCGCTCGCCCTCGCGCTTTCGGCCGCCGCCGGCCCGACATTCGCCGCCGGACAGACCGAGGCGCCGGCCGGGTTCACCGACATCACCGAGGAGGCGGGCGTCCGCTTCGTCCACGACGCCGGCGAGCGGGGGAACTACTCGCTGCCGGAGATCACCGGGGCCGGCGGCGGTTTCTTCGACGCCGACGGGGACGGCGCCCTCGACCTCTACCTGCTGCAGGGCGGTCGGCCGGCCGACCCGGTCGAGGCGCCGCCGGGCGCCGCCGGAAACGCCCTGTTCCTCCAACTGCCCGACGGACGGTTCCGGGACGCGAGCGCCGCCTCCGGCCTCGCCCATGCCGGCTACGGCATGGGGCTCGCCGCCGGCGACTACGACGGGGACGGGCGCGCCGACCTCTTCGTAACCAACTACGGGCCGGACGCGCTCTTCCGCAACCTCGGCGGCGGCGCCTTCGAGGAAGTGACGGAGGCCGCCGGCGTCGCCGGGGAGGGCTGGTCCTCGTCGGCGGCGTTTTGCGACTACGACGCGGACGGGCGGCTCGACCTGTTCGTCGCCCGGTATGTCCGGAACGACCCGGCGAAGCACTGCACCAAACAGGACGGCAGCCGGGACTACTGCAGCCCCCAGGTCTTCGCCGGAACCCACGACTACCTCTACCGGAACCGGGGGGACGGCTCCTTCGAGGAGGTCTCGCTGGCGGCCGGCCTGCGGGCGGTCCACGCCCCCGGCCTGGGGGTGGTCTGCGCGGACTTCGACGGCGACCGCCGGCTCGACTTCTATGTGGCGAACGACGGCGAGGCGAACCAACTCTGGCTGAACCGGGGGGGCGGGGAGTTCCGCGACGACGCCTTCCTCGCCGGGGTGGCGCTCAACGACGCCGGCCGCCCGGAGGCGGGGATGGGCATCGCGCTCGGCGATGTGGACGCCGACCTGGACCTCGACCTCTTCATCACCCATGTGGCCGAAGAGACGAACACGCTCTACCGCAGCGACGGGGCGGACTTCGGCCCTTCCTTCAGCGACCGCACCGGGCCCTCCGGGCTCGGCCCGCCGAGCATGGCGCTCACCGGCTTCGGCGTCGCCTTCCTCGACCTCGATCTCGACGGGGCGCTCGACCTGGTGGTGGCGAACGGCCGGGTGCAGCGGGAACCCCCGCTTCCGGGGGCCTCCGGCGACGACTTCTGGCGGCCCTTCGCCGAGCCGAACCAGGTCTTCCTCAACGGCGGGCAAGCGCGGTTCGCCGCCGCTCCCGGGGGCGACCTGGACCGGGCGCTGGAAGTGAGCCGGGGGCTCGCCTTCGGGGACTTCGACGAGGACGGCGACCCGGACCTGCTGGTGGCGAACGCCGCCGGCCCGGCCCGGCTCTACCGCAACGACTTCCGCCGGGCCGGGGCGGCGCTGGCGGTCCGCCCGGTGGACGCGCAGGGCCGCGCCGCGTTCCCGACGCGGGTCTTCGCCACCCTGGACGACGGCCGGCGCCTGCTGCGGCGGGCCGACCCGGGCGGCGGCTACCTTGCGGCGAACGACCCGCGGGCGTTCTTCGGAATTCCCGCCGGGCGGCGGGTGACCGGGTTGCTCGTGGTCTGGCCGGACGGGGGCGAGGAGTCCTTCCCCGGCGCCGAGGGCCGCGAAGTGACCCTCCGGCGCGGGACCGGCGAGCCGCGCTGATGGCGCCGACGATCCGCCGACCCGCCGGCCGGGCCGCCTGAGCGCCGTGGCCCGCTCCCGCCGATCCCGACCGCGCCGTCCGCCCCGCGCGGGCGGCGGGCGACGCCCGGCCGGCCCGCCGCCCGCCCCGAAGCCCCGCCCGGACGCCGCGCCGCCCCGAGCGCCGAACCGCTCCCGCCGCCCGCTGTTCGTCGGCGCCGCGCTCGCGCTGGCGGCGGCCGCCGCAAGCCTCCTCGTTTGGGGCCGGAGCGGCGGCGGCCCGCCGGCGCCCCCGCTGCCCGACGCCTCGCGGATGGAAGCGGAAGTGGCCGCCGCCATCCGCGCCGCCCGCGACCGGCTGGCGGACGAGGCGGGATCGGCGGACCGATGGGCCGCCTACGGCGCCGTCCTCCTCGCCCACGAACTCCATGCCGAGGCGGCCGCCGCCTACCGGACGGCCGGAGAGTTGGCGCCGGACGACTACCGCCACGCGTACCTGGCGGCGCGGGCGCTCTGGAGCGGCGACCCGGAAGCCGCGGAAGCCGCCGCGCTGCGGGCCGTCGCCCTCTCGCCGGGGTACGCCCCGGCGCGGCTCCTCGCCGGGCAACTCGCGGAGGACCGGGGCGCGCCGGAGGCGGCCGCCGCCCGGTACCGGGCCGTCCTGGACGGCGGCGCGGCCGAGTCCCCGGCGAACCGGGCCTCGGCCAGTTTCCGGCTGGGCCGGCTGCTCGCGGCGGACGGCGACCTCGAAGCCGCGCTGCCCCTCCTCGAACGCGCTTCGGAAGCCGCGCCGGAGTCGGGAGCGGTGCAGGCGGCGCTGGCGCGGCTCTACCGCCGGGCGGGGGACGAGCCCCGGGCGCGGGCCGCGGCGGAACGCGCCCGGGGCCTGGAGCACGACCTCGCGATCCACGACCCGCTCATGGACGCGGTTACCGCGCTTTCGGTCTCGGTGGTCGGCAAGGAGCGGCGCGCGTTCGCCGCCGAGGGCGCCGGCAACCCGCGGGCGGCGGAGGCCCTGCTCCGGCAGATGATCGGCTCGCGCCCGGACTCGGCGGACCTCTACTACAACCTCGGCAACAACCTCTCCCGGCAGGGCCGGAACGACGAAGCCCTCGCCGCCTGGCGGGCGGCGCTCGACCGCAACCCGGAGCATGTGTCGGCGCTGGTGAACTCCAGCATCGTCCTCGCCCAGTCCGGCGACCTCGCCGAAGCGGAGCGCCGCTGCCGGCGCGTCCTGGAGATCCGTCCCAACCACCCGGGCGCGCTGTCCAGTCTGGGAAGCATCGCCGCCCTCGACGGACGGCGGGCGGAAGCGGTGCGCTGGTTCCGCCGGGCGCTGGCCGAGGAGCCGGAACGCGCCGGGACCCACGACTCCATCGCCCAGGTGCTGGCGGCGAGCCGGGAGTTCGACGAGGCCATCCGCCACTTCCGCATCGCCGTGGCGAAGGAACCGCTGCGGGGCGACTACCGGCTGGGGCTCGCCGCCGCGCTGGCGTCCCTGGGACGGTTCGAGGAGACTTGGGCGGTGGTCCACGAAGGGCGCCGGCTGGGCGTCGAATTCCCGGCGCAGTTCCTCTCGATGCTCTCGGATTCCTACCCGGATCCGGGGCCGGGCCGCTGACCGGAAAGGCCGCCGGACCGGCGCCCCGAAGCCGCTCCGGAGCGTTCGGTTCGTTGAACGGCGAGGGTCGGACAGAAGGCCTCTTGGGCCCGCGTAACTCGTAGTCGTATAATCGGTTTTCGGGTGTCCACGAGGCAGCCGGGGCATGGCATATCGGTTGCCTCGACGCCCTTTCGATCTATCTGCTTCTCTCATCCCCTGACGGAGGAAAGCGCATGAGGAGACTCTTTCTCTCACTCCTGCTTCTTGCGTTCGCCGCAACGGCGTTCGCCCAGCAGCAGTACGGACGGCTCGAAGGCGCCGCCCAGGACGCCCAGGGACTCGCCCTCCCCGGCGTAACGGTGACCTTGGCCGGTGAAGCGATCATCGGCAGCCGCACCGCGACGACCGATGTGGACGGTTCTTACCGGTTCCAAGCCTTGCCCCCCGGCGAGTACACCCTGACTTTCGAGTTGGGCGGCTTCCAGACCGTCGTCTTCGAGGAGATCCGGGTGGTGACCGGCACAACCTTTTCCATGGACGCCGACATGCAGATCGCCACCGTGGCGGAGACGATCACGGTTACCGGCGAATCGCCCGTAGTGGATGTGAAGTCCACCGGCGTGGCGGCGACTTTCGACAAGACGCAGTTGGACGACGTCCCGACTGCAACGGACATGTGGGCGGTACTGCACCAGAGCCCGGGCATCCGGGTGCAGGGTTACGATGTGGGCGGCTCGCACAAGAGTCAACAGTCCATGTATGAGACCTTCGGCGTGCGCAGCCAGAACCGGGTCCTCTACGAGGGTGTCAACACCACCGAGGGCACCGGAAGCGCGGGCGGCTACTACGACTACTACGCCATGGAGGAATTCCAGGTGTCCGCCCAAGGCGCCGATGTAGAGATGTCCACACCAGGAGCACAAATCCAGACGACCGTAAAGAGTGGCGGGAACGAGTTTTCCGGGTTGGAGAGCGGCGCGTGGCAGCCGGCGGGCTGGATCGCGGAGAACATCGACAGCGACATCCAATCGCGCGGAGGCACACCCGCGCCGGTGCTCCGGTTCTACGAGTTCCACCTCGACCTCGGCGGCCCGATCGTTCGGGACAAGGCTTGGTTCTATGCCGCCTACAACAACTTCCTGATCGATACAGCGATCTCGGGTGTAGATCAGAACATCGCCACCGATATCGGGGACTTCGACATCTTCACGGCGAAGTTGAACTGGCAGATCACCGAACGCGACCAGTTCATCGGGTTCTCCACTTGGTCGTGGAAGCGGAAACCGAACCGCTCGCTGTCCGCCACCATTCCGGCGGAATCCATTCTTGCTCAGGACTACTGGATCTGGTTGCACAAGGCCGAATGGCAACGCGTTTGGAGCGACCGTCTCTACAGCAACATCATGATCGGACACATGGGTACCGTCTGGCCGATGGTGCCGAATGTGGAGCCCGTCAACGGCAAGGAACCGCGTATCGAGGCAACCACGGATGTCCGATCCGGATCGGGTTGGCAACCGTTCACCAGCCTGCGGTGGAAACCCCAAAGCACGGCGCAATTCAACTACTATGTCCCGATCGGTGACGGCAGCCACGACTTCAAGTTCGGCTGGGATTGGCAATGGGACACACAGTTGTTCGGCTGGAACACGAATTCGGGTGGTGTGAGATATCTCGACGATTCCCGGGAGGGCCGCCCCCACAATGTGGATCGCGTGTATCTCGTCGGCGTCCCGAATCTCACGGACAATCGGAACATGCATGCTGACTTCTTCGTTCAGGACACCTGGACCGTCAACGACCGGCTGACCGTTACCGCCGGTGTCCGAGTCGGCAGTCAAATCCTTTCTTATCAGCCGTCCGAAAACTCGCCCGGTAGCGCCTGTCCAGATTCCCTTCTCTGTCAATTCGAATTGCCCGCGAACCAGTCGCAGATCCTTCAAGATGTGTTCGGCGCCGGTGGCACGATTCCCGGTGATTCGGTTGGAAGTCACTGGAACTTCGCGCCCCGAGCCGGCTTTACTCTCGACCTCACGGGCGCGGGCTCGTCGGTCTTCAAGGCCTATTTCGGGCGCTACTATTCGAATGTGGGAACCGGTCTGGGCTCCGCCAATCCCGGCGGCCAGGCGAATGGCACTTGGCGGTTTCTCGACCAGAACATGAACGGTGTCCTCGACGACTCCTCGGAACTCGGGGAGGAACTCGCCTTGTCGGAGGGCGCGGGCGCGTCCACGCCGATCGCCTCTGACTGGTCGCTCGCCTATGCGGACGAATTCAGCACTTCCTTCGAGCATGAATTGACGACGGATCTCGGAGCGCGAGTTTCCTATGTGTACAAGCGAATGCGGAACACTTGGGGCAATCTGAACCAGGTCACACTGAACAATCGAAATACCCCGACTACCGTGACCGAGTGCGTTGATTGTCCTGCCGGTTTCAACCGGTCGTTCAATCTGGTCGTCATTCCCGAAGAACTCGTGGGTGAGTCTGACAACCAGACCATGAATCACCCGGCAGGCGAGAGCGACATGAACTTCCACACTGCGTCGCTGGCGCTGAACCGGCGATTCCGCAACAATCTTTTCTACAACATCTACTTCGACTACCAGTGGCGTTCAGAGCCGCGCAGCCCGGGGTCCTCGGTAACCTCTTGGGCGGCGAGGACGCCCCTATCGTCGGACCCGACCGCGCAGGGTTGGTTCGTCAATTACGATCAGGACATCCCTACGGTTCAGGACACAAGCACCTTCCAGTTGAAGACCTCGGCACGCTATGTGCTGCCCTACGAGATCGGCTTGGCAGGGACCTACCGCTTCGTCAGCGGTTTCAACTACGCACCGATCCATCGGTTGAGCCTGTACGACGGCGGGTTGAAACCCTATGTTTGGCTCGCTCCCATGAGTGAGAACCGGTCGGACAATGTGACCATCATCGATTTCCGTATCGACAAGTCGTTTTCGCTGGGAGACCGCATGAATGTGCAGTTCATCTTCGACCTGTTCAACGCCCTGAACGCGAACACGATCACGAACTTCCAACTGATTGATACCGCCTCGCCCTACCAGAATGTCATCGACTACCTGAAGGGCCGAACTATCGGCCTATCCGCGAGACTCACCTTCTGACCTGACGAGCCCGTCACCGGGCGCCTTTCCCGACGAGGCCCGTCGGCTCCTCAGCGAGCCGGCGGGTCTTTCGCTGTTTTCGGCTTCGGCCTTGTCTGCGACTCCGGCACAGAGGTCCATCGGGCCGGAGGAGCGGCCGCCGTTCGGCCTATCGTCTCTGCGGACGAGTCGTCGCGGTTGACCGGTCCGCGGAGAACTTGTCCCCACCGGAGGCCATCCTGTGGGTCTTCGCGTTCCCGGCCCATCGTCGCGGCCGGGGGCTGTCGGGTGGGGCTCCGGGAACACCGCTGACCGTCCGTCCATCCGGCCGCGGAGGCCCCCGACAGCCGACACTCGGCGGGCTGCGACTGAAGGGCGAGTCGGAGGGATCGGTACACTCACCCGTTCCGCCGAGTCGCGCCGTCTCCGGCACTCGGCGCGAACCACAAAGGAGCTGCTCCATGTTCGCCCCGAGGATCTTCTTCGTTTTCGCCCTCTTGACCCTCGCCCTCGGCTGCCGTGGTCCCGCCGCGACGGACAGCGACATGCCGACCGGGAACCCCGACCTGGTGCAGCGGCTGCTGCCGAACCCGGCCCCGGTGGTGATCACCCAATGGGCGGCCCTCCCCGACGGGCGGACCTGGGGCTCCACCGCCGGGGTGGACATCGGGCCGGACGGGCATGTCTGGGCCTACGACCGGTGCGGGGCGAACGGGCTCGACGGCGGCTGCGAGGCGAACCCGGAGGTGAACCCCGTCCTCAAGTTCGACCGGCACACCGGGGAGGTGCTGGCCGAGTTCGGCGCCGGGCTCTTCGTGCTGCCCCACGGGCTCCATGTGGACACCGACGGGAATGTCTGGGTCACCGACTCGCAGGGGAACGAGGCCGGCACCAAGGGGCACCAGGTCATCAAGTTCAGCCCGGAGGGCGAAATCCTGCTGCGCCTGGGTATCGCCGGGCAGCCCGGCAGCGGCCCCGGCCAACTCAACGAGCCTTGCGATGTGATCACCGCCCCGAACGGGGACATCTTCGTCTCGGACGGGCACACCGGCCAGAGCGACGACCCGCCGGAAGGCAGCACCGGACGGATCCTGAAGTACGCCGCCGACGGCGAGTTCGTGAAGGAGTGGGGGGAGATCGGCTTCCGTCCGGGGCAGTTCCGCACGCCGCACGCCCTGGAGATGGACTCCGTCGGACGGCTGTTCGTGGCCGACCGGGGGAACCACCGGATCCAGGTCTTCGACCAGGACGGCAACCTGCTCGACACCTACGAACAGTTCGGACGGGTCAGCGGGCTGTTCATCACCGACGACGACACGCTCTACGCCATCGATTCCGAGTCGAACGAGGGACGCCACTACGGCTGGATGAACGGCGTGCGGATCGGCCCGGCGAACGAGGACCGCGTGACGGCCTTCATCCCGCCGCACATCCCGACCGAGGGCCGCGTCCTGCAGGGCGTCGCCGGCGAAGGCGTGGCGGTGGACGCCGACGGCAATGTGTTCGTGGCGGAAGGGCCGGCCTCGCGCCCCTTCGCCGGCGGCGGCCTCACCAAGTACGAGCCCGCTTCGCGCTGAGGCCGGGCCCGGGACGGAGGCGAGGGAAGGGCCGGCAGCCGGTCGGGGCCTCCCGGTGAGGTTCGGGGGGCCCCGGCCCGGTCGGGCGCGGCGCGGCGGCGCGCCGCTCGGCGGCGCACCGCTCGGTGCCCTCCTGCTGTTCGCGGGAGCGATTCCGGGCTGCGGCCGGTCGGAGGAGGCGGATCCGCCGGCGCAACAGCCGGTCTCCTCGGTCGCGGCCGCCGAAGTTCCGCGCTCGCCGCTGGCTGCTCCGGAGGAGGGAGCGGGCGCGACGGTCTGCGCCGCGTGCCACGCGGACATCGCCGCCGGGCAGGAACGGCACCCGATGGCGCGCACCGCGGCGGCGGTGGACTCGGGAACGCGCGCCCGATGGTTCTCGGACGCGATGCTGGCGCGACCCGTGGCCTGGCGGGACGACTACGGGCCGGAGCCCCGCTACCGGGCCGAGGGCGAGTCCGGCGTCCGGTTCGGGGCGCCGGTGCCGGACGGGACGGAGGTGGAAGTGGACGCGGTGTTCGGTTCGGGGCTTCGCGGCGCGACGCCGGTGTCCTTCGCCGCGAGGCGGCGGATGCGGGAACTGCGGCTCTCGTACTCGCGGGCCCACGACGGCTGGATCGCCACTCCGGGGGGTGAGGAGGACGCCGATCCGCGGGGCGATCTCGACGGGCCGGAGGCGACCGAGGACTGCGTGGGCTGCCACGCCACCGCGCTCGCCTGGGACGGGGACGGACGGTTCGATCCCCACGGCGCCGTCCTCGGCGTCCGGTGCGAGCGGTGCCACGGATCGGGGATCGCCCACCTCGAGTCCCAGTCCGCCGGCGGCCCTCCGGGGCCGATCTTCCATCCGGGGCGGCTCGACGCGGCGGGGGAGGTCGCGTTCTGCGGGCAGTGCCACCGCCAGCCGACGGACTTCGAGCCGAGCCTGATCCTGGGGCGCGACCCGACGCTGGCGCGGCACGCCGGGGCCGGGCTGATGATGAGCGCCTGCTTCCGGGAATCCCCGCCGGAGACGACGATCCGGTGCACCGACTGCCACGACCCGCACGCGCCGAATCCGGCCGGGGGCGCGGTGACCCGCGCGGTCTGCTCCCGGTGCCACGCCGACCCGGCCGCCCTCCACTCCGACCCGGCGGTTTCGGCGGGGGCGGACTGCGCCGGCTGCCACCTGCCGGAGCGGCGGGAAGTGTTCGGGGGGACGCCGTTCACCGACCACTGGATCCGGCTCGCCGGGGAGGCGGTCACTCCGGGGTCCGCCGCCGGGCGCTCCGACCTCGCCTATCTGGAATCCCTCTACGAACGGCGGGTCGCGGAACCGAACCCCCCACAGCGCGCGGCGCGGCTGCGGATGGGGCTGGCGGAACTGCTCCACCTCCGGCGGGCCCGGGCCCGGTCGCAGCAGGTCGTCCGGGAGGGGCTGGCGCTCGGTCCCGACTACGCGACCCGGCTCAAGGGGGCGGCGCTGCTGCGCGCCGGCGGGCGGCGCGCGGAGGCGGTCTCCGTTCTCCGGGAGGCGGCGGCGGACGATGCGACGAAGCCGCACGCGTTCTACGAACTCGGGGACTTGCTGCTCGAGACCGGCGACGCCGCCGGGGCGCTCGCCCCGCTGCGGGAGGCGGTCCGGCTCAGCCCGGCCTCCGCCGGGGTCCGGGCGGCGTACGCGGACGCCCTGCTCGGCGTCGGCCGGGTCCGGGAGGCGGTGGAAGCGCTGCGCCGGGCGGCGTCCCTCGCGCCGGATGACCCGGTCGCGCCGGTCGCGCTCGGTCGTCTCGCCGGGATCCTCGCGGCGCATCCGCGGCGGGAGGTCCGCGATCCGGCGGAAGCGCTGCGGATCGCCGAGCGGCTGGCGGCGGGGTTTTCGTTCGGGGAGCCCCGCTCGCTGGATCTGCTCGGCGCGGCCTACGCGGCGAACGGGGACTTCGAGGCCGCGGCGCGGGCGGCCGAGCGCGCGGCCGCGATCGCGTCTTCCGCGGGGGATGCCGCCTTCGGCGCGGAAGCCGCCGCCCGCGCCGCCCTCTACCGCGCCGGCCGGCCGTACATCGGCCCGCTTCCGGCGACCTTTCGGGCGCGGCGCTGACGGGGACGACCTCCGCCGGGGAAGCGGGGACCTCGTGGAGCGGGCCTGTGGTTCGGACCCGGCGGGATCGTTCGAGCCGATTAAGCCGGAATAGGAAACCTATTCGGCCGGTGATCCGGATGATCCTTTTTCAACAATGACTTACGAGCGATCAACTTGGAGTCTGCCGGGAACGAACCGGGGAATGAGCCGGATTCGGGCGGAGAATGGCCCCAGCACGATAAAGCCAACATTTTCAGGGGTTTACGACCGATTAAGCCGGAATAAGCCGGAGAAAAGGAATTCCAAAAACGGACGCTTCCGCGCCGGCCCCGGTCAAGAACGCGGCCCCTGCTTCCGCCGCCACCGCGCGCCCCGTCCGTGCCCGGAGGTTTCCGCCAGATCGAGCGTTCGGAGCGCCTGTAAGTCGTCGCGCACCTGCCGCTCCGTGGCGCCGTTGACGAGGCGCGAAAAGATGTCCCGGAGGGGCGCGCCCGAGGGATGCTCCTCCAGGATCGCCAGGATCGAGCGCTGCCTTTCGGTCAGGGCCGTTTCGACCCGTTGCGGCGGGACATAACGGCCGGGTCGGAACCGGACGGTTACTGCGCCGCCGGCCTCTTCGATCTCGGGCCGAGGCAGTCCGGCTTCCTCGGTGAGTCTGGCCATCTTGATCGTGCCGCTGCCCCAAGTCTCGATGATGCCCCGCCGATAGAAGACTTCGGCGATCAGGGGGTTCCAGGGCCGGGACTGGTGTGGCTCGAACAGCGCTTCGGGCGTGAATCCGAAACGGAGAGGGCCGATCGAAGTCACTTCCAGTCGGTCGTCGTAGATCCCGATCCCGATGGAACCGCTGACCGTCGCGTAGTCGCGGTGACAGATCGCATTCGCCACGGCTTCCCGGAGCGCTTCCGGCGGATAGAGCGGTTCGTCCACCCGCGTGAAGCCGACGATCCGGCCGGCGATGGGCAGACTCTCCACGAAGAAGCGCAGGGCGTGGCGGAGCAAGTAGAAGGCGTTGCCGCGGAATTGCCGGTTGTCGAGGAATTCGTCCGCGCGGCTGGTTCCGCGAAAACGAGCCACCCGAAGGAGGCACTGCGGGTATTCCGCCGCCACCCGGTCCGAGTCGCGTCCGAACAGCGCGACCGCAGCGCGGCGCAGGCCGTCGTCCGTCAGGAGCCGCAAGCCGCGCAGCACCGCTTCCGGCTCCCGGTTGTCCGGTTCTTCGAGGCGGCCTCTTCGAACGGCCTCGGTCACCGTGTTAGCGATCTGGTCGGCGTCGAGGTCGGCGACTTCCCATCCCGTCGCCGGTTCCGTCTCCCAACGCCGGTCGGGATGGAGCCGCTCCATCAACATCCGGTTGTATTCGTCGGAGGACAGCCGGAGATTCGTACTGCCGACCCGGCGGTACGCTCGGCCGCGATAGGTGTAGGGACGGGTCGGGCCGGCGCCGGTCGTCACGACGATGACGCTTCGGCCGTTGCCGAGATCCGCTTCGACGATCCCCGGATAGGTCGCTGGAGCGATCTGCTGCAACTCCCGCGCGATGTGGTCGAGCGTGTCCTTTCCGACCTCCTGCCCCCGGACGGCTCCTTCCGGCTCCACCCCGAACAGCACCTGCCCGCCCCGGTGGTTCAACATCGCGCAGACCGCCTCGGCGGCCTCGCGACGCTGGCCCGTCGTTTCCTTGAATTCCAGCGTCTCCGATTCGCCGCCGGCGGCCAGGCGGGAGATTTCTTCGCGGGTCATCGCGGCTCGAACGGTAGCGGATGGGACAAGAGGCGGTGGTTACGCCTCCGATGCGATGGCGCTGCGGACGCCCGCGCCGGTCGCGCGCTGCCGAACGGCGTGAACGCCACCGAAACTCCTCGCGGTCCAAGCCGCCGAGTCGGATGGTCGAGCCCCGCCACCGGGCCGCCGAGACGCGGGCGGTCCTCTGCGCGGCTGTCGTGGCGACCGCTTCGGCCGCTTCCCCTCCGACAGTCCGCCGAGCGCCGCCGAGCCGGACGCCGGCCCCGCGCGGCCTACGCTCCGCCGAAGCCCGCACTCCCGGGCCGGGGCTCAGCGGAACATCGAGTAGGCGAGCAAGAGCGAGAGGCCCAGAAGCACGGCGAGGTACCACCGCTGCCGGGCCCGCCAGACGGCCGCGATCTCTTCGGTGAACCGAACTTCGAGTTCGCGCACGCGGTCATCGAGCCGGTCCAAACGGCGATCGATCGAGCGCAGTTCGCGCCGGATCTCGTGGAGTTCGCTCCGGATCTCGTGGAGTTCGCTCCTGACGACCCAGTCCGTCGCAGATTCGCGGGGCGCGGAGCCCAGGAGGATGTCAGCGACGGGCGCCGCCGCTCCGGTTTGCGGAATCGGAGTCCCGGAAGGCGGAGCGGGGCGAGGCGCGGAAGGCTGGTCGGCGGGCGAGGGAGACGCTTCGGGGATGCGCGAGGTCACGATCTTCATGCCTCGAGCGTAGTGCGCCGGGCGAGCGGGGGCAACGAGGCAACCGGTCGGGTCAGCCGGGGAGCCGGGCGTCGAGGCCCCCGCTCCGGCTCCGCCGGCGCAGCGCGGCCCGCTCGCCGGGACGGGTCCTCAGCGGAACAGCGACTGCGCGATCACCAGCGAGGTCGGGATGATCACCGCCCAGAACCACCGCTGCTGCGACCGCCGGAGTTCCGCGATCTCGCTGCGGACCTCGGTGCGGACATCCTCGATCTCCTCCCGGAGTTTCGAGATCCCGACCGTGAAGTCCCTGCGGAGTTCCGCGATCTCGAGGGTGAACTTGGCTTCGAGATTGTTGACGCGGTTGTCCATCCCGTCCAAGCGCTTGTCGATCCCGTCCAAGCGACGGTCGATCGAGTGCAGGTGGTGTCCGATCACCTGGAGCGCGACGGCGACGCTTCCGTCGGGAGCCGGCGCGAGCGGGCCGGGGGCGGGTGCGAAGGGGCCGGGGGCCGGCGCGCCGGGAAACGGCGTTGCGCCCGCGGGCGGGGCGGGCGGCGCCCCGCCTGCCGAGCGGGCCGGGGGCGCGGGCGGAGCGTCGGCCGGCGCGGGCTTCTCGCTGCTGTGCTCGGTCACGGTCTCGCGCTGAGCGTAGTCCGCGGAGCGAGGGGCCGCAACCGCGGCGCCGGGGGCGGGTTCAGGCATCGTCGTCCTCCTGACGAGTGGCGGGATCGGCTCGCCGACGAGGCGCCGGCGGGCGGAATCCGCGCGTTTCACTCGTTTACTGAACGGATGTCCGACGATTTCTGCTCACGAAAGTGCCGCTGAAGGCCCTTTTGCGGATAAGTCGCGTTCCCGCGTCCCGTTTTCCGCCGGTCGCGACGCCTCCGACTCCCCGCCGGGCGCTCGCGGGTCGCGCCCCCGCCCCTCGATCGTCCCGGGACGGGCCGCCGGGCAAGCCGAGAGTGTCCCCGGGAGGTCGGTCCTCAGCCGATCCGGCGGGCGCGCCACTTCGCCAAGTGGTCGTCCTCGCGTTCCACCAAGGGCTGGAGGTCGCTCTCCGGGCGGCGGGACTCGATCCGGGCCGCGAGCCGGCGGATCTCCGGGCCCCGGCGGCGAAGGGCGTCGACCCGGTTCACCGACGCCCGGTTGACCGTGTGGATCCGGAAGGTGATCGCCTCGCCGGGACGGGTCCTCAGCGGACCAGCGACTGCGCCATCACCAGCGAGATCGGGATGATCACGACCCAGAACCACCGCTGCTGCGACCGCCGGAGGTCCGCGGTTTCGGTCCGGACCTCGGTCCGGACCTCGGCGACCTCCGTCCGGAGGTCCCGGATCTCGACCTTGAAGTCCTGGCGGAGGGTCGCGATCTCGAGGGTGAACTTGGCTTCGAGCCGGTCTATCCGGCCGTCGAGGCGGCGCTCGATCCCGTCCAGACGGTGGTCGATCCCGTGCAGGCGGTGGTCGATCCCGTCCAGGCGGTTGTCGATCCCGTCCAGACGGTTGTCCATCCCGTCCAGGCGGTTGTCGATCCCGTCCAAGCGGTTGTCGATCCCGTCCAGACGGCGGTCGATCGAGCGCAGGTGGTGTCCGATCGCGTGGAGCGCGGCGGCGACGCTTCCGTCGGCGGCAGGCGCGAGCGGGCCGGGGGCGGGCGCGAAGGGGCCGGGGGCCGGCGCACCGGGGCCGGGGGCCGGCGCGCCGGGGAACGGCGTTCCGCCCGCGGGCGGGGCGGGCGGCGTCCCGGCCGCCGAAAGGGCCGGGGGCGCGGGGGGAGCGTCGGCCGGCGCGGGCTTCTCGCTGCTGTGTTCGGTCACGGTCTCGCGCTGAGCGTAGTCCGCGGAGCGAGGGGCCGCAACCGCGGCTCCGGGGGCGGGTTCGGGCATCGTCGTCCTCCTGACGAGTGGCGGGATCGGCTCGCCGACGAGGCGCCGGCGGACGGAATCCGCGCGATTCACTCGTTTACTGAACGGATGTCCGAGAATTTCTGCTCACGAAAGCGCCGCCGGGGGCGCTTTTTCGGATAAGTCGCCTTCCGGCGGCCCGTTTCCGCCGGTCGAGGGGGCCTCGACTCCCGGGCGGGCGCTCCGAAGTCGCCCCTGCCGGCGATGGTCGCCGGGCGGGCCGCCGGCCGAGGCGGGAGTGTCCCCCGGGAGGTCCTCAGCCGACTTGGCGGACCCGCCACTTTTCCAACTCGTCGTCTACGCGATCCACGAGCGGTTGGATGCCGCTCTCCGGGCGGCGGGACTCGAGTCGGGCGGTGAGTCGGCAGATCTCCGGGACCTGGCGGCGAAGCATGTCGGCGAGCGTGCGGAGTTCGCTCTTCGCGATTTCCGCCCGCGTATCGGAAGCGTGCGCATACACCTTCTCGATGCGGTCCAGGTTCTCGGCGAGTTCCGCCGCGGTCACGCCCAGTTCGGGCGCGACTCCTCCGACTTGGCCGCGAAGAGATTTCCAGACCCATTCCTCCGGGGCCTCGCCCGGGAGGTAGAGGACCGACGGTTCGGCGCCGGCGGCGGCGCGGATCTTCTCTTCCACGGTCCCGCCGCGCCGGTCGCCGTCCAGGACGAAGACGAAACCGGTCAGCCCCCCGAACTTGCCGAATGCAGCGGCGTGGGTCGGGAACTCGTCCGCGCCGGTGTCCCGTCCGATGCGCACGAATTCCCGGCGGATGTCGTGGCGCGGAAGCACCGTGTCCAGGACGCCGTCGAGCACCGCCTCCGCGGCTTCGTCTTCGCAGAGGAAGTTCAGCGTGAACGAGGATCTCCCGTAGAGCGCGTTCTGGATGACATCGCGATAGGGAGGAACCACCCGGACGGCGCCGTCCGCTCCGCGGTCCAGGAAGATGCGCGCATAGCGCGGAACGGTGTCCAGGACGACCGCGCTGTGGGTCGTCACCAGGATCTGGAGGCCGCGCCGGAGCGCCAGCCGCTGCAACTGCAGCATGAGGAGTTGCTGGGCCCAAGGGTGGAGACCGGCTTCCACTTCGTCTATGAGCACCAGCGCGTCGTCCAGTTGCGCGATCGCCTGGGCCAAGCGAAAGACGGCGCGTTCTCCGGCGGCCATCTGCAACTCCGAGTATTGCGCGCCGCCGTTCTGCGTGGCGTAGAGCAGGTTGCGGCCGTCGAGCGACAGGTCCACGACCTCCGAGTAGCGAAACGGCAACATCGTCTGGGCGAACTCGACCTGCGACGCCGTGAGGGCGGTTTCCGGCGGCGAGGTCTCGGGCCGGGAACGGCGGAGGATGCTCCGCACCTCCGAAGGATCGGTGAGGTTGGCGAGAGTGCGCAGGTACACCGGACGGCTCGGCTGCTTCGCGCCCCGTCGGCCGAAGAAACTGCGGTTCCAGCCCTTGGCGAAGCGCCATCGCATCGACAGGCTTCCGTCGGGCGTGGAGTAGTCGTACTCGATCACGATCTCGCCCTGCGCGTCTGCGCGCTCCCCGACCTCGGGGCGATAGGCCGGGAAAAGCGACGACGGGACGAACTCCCGCAGCGCGGCGTCCGGAACCCGGTACGCGGCGGCCGCGGCGGACAGCACCGTGGACTTGCCGGTGGCGTTACCTCCCGCGATGACGGTCACCGGGTACGGGAAAGTGACGCGGAGATCGGTGATGCCGTGGATCCCCGCGAGACGCACTTCGTGGAGGTAATACCGATAATGCGGCGTCTTTCCCTGAAGGGCGTCCCACAGGTCGAAATGAGCCCGACCGGACACCGACATTCACCCCGTCCGCGACCGCGGGACGAAGTTCACTCCGTGGGCGGGAGATCTTCGAGCAGGTCCTCCCGGTAAGGAAAGAGCGCCGGGGTTCCTCCGGTATGGACGAACACCACGGTGTCCTCCGGGCCGAGGACGCCGCTCTCCACGAGATGGACGAGTCCGGTCATCGCTTTCCCGGTGTACACGGGATCGAGGAGGATGCCTTCGGTCCGCGCGACTCGCGCGATCGCCGCGACGATCTTCTCGTTGACGATTCCATACCCCTCGCCCACATAGTCGTCGAGAACGGTGACATCGCCGGGAACGATCTCGATACCGAGATCCATCGCGGAAGCGGTCTCCTGCGCGATCCCCAACACATTCCTCTCGCTCGCTTCCTTCGCGCCGCCGGTGCTGATCCCGATCACGCGCACTTCCGGCGCGAGCGCCTTCGCGCCCACCACCAGACCGGCCTGCGTGCTGCCGGAACCGGAAGCGTGCACCACATGGGTCATTCCGATGCCGCGTTCCTTCGCCTGACCCAGCAACTCGCGAAAGCCGTTCGCGTAGGCGACCGCGCCGAGCGGGGCGGTCATCGAGTGGCCGGTGCGCGAACCGCCGACCGCGACCACATAAGGATTCCCCCCGGCCTCGCGGACCGCGGCGGCGACGCGCTCCACTTCCGCTTCCCGGTCGTCGTCCGGTTCGAGCAGGCGCACCTCCGCGCCGAGCAGTCGGTCGAGGAGCAGGTTGCCGTCGGCGGGCGCCACCGGCTGGCCTTCCCGGCGCTGCAACACCAGGGTCGCCTCCATCCCCAGGCGGCGGGCGCCGGCGGCGGTCATCCGCGCCCAGTTGGACTGCACCCCGGCCCAGGTGATCACCCGGTCGCTGCCGCGCGCCCGGGCGTCGGCGAGGATGAAGTCCAGTTTCCGCGCCTTGTTGCCGCCGAGCGCCAGCCCGGTCTGGTCCTCCCGTTTCACGAAGAGCCGCGGGCCGCCGAGTTCGGCGGCGAGCGCCGGCATCTCGTCGAGCGGCGTGGGCAGGTGGGCGAGCGGCGCGCGCTCGAATCCGGCGACGGCTCGATCGAAACGGGCCATGGCGTCTCCTTCGGACGGGTCGCCCGCGCCCCCGCCTCCGGTCCCGCAGGCGGCCAAGGCGGCCGCCGCGGCGGCGAAGAGCGGGAGACACCGGGAACGGCGCGGCGAGCGAGGAACGGGCATGGGGGAAACCTCTCGGGGGAGCGGGCTGCGCCGGGTCGAAGCGAGCGCCCCGCGGCCCCTCTCGAAAAGGAAGTGTACGGGGAACCGAACGGGCCTCCGCCGCCTCGGGCTCGCCCCTAGAATTCCCCGCTCGCCCCGTCCCCGGAACCCGTTTGGCCCGTCTCGAATCCCGCCTGCTCACGGGTTCCGATGAGTTCCGGGCGAACCGGAAACACTGGCTCGCCGCCGCGGAAGTCCTGCGGCAGCGGCGGGACGCCATCCTCCGGGGAGGCGGCGAGGCGGCGCGGGAGCGCCACCGCGCCCAGGGGAAACTCCCGGTGCGCGAGCGGATCGAGTTGCTGACCGATCCGGGGACCCCGTTTCTGGAGATCGGGGCGTTCGCCGGGTTCGAGTGCTACGACTCGCCGACCCCGGCGGCGGGGCTGGTCGCGGGAGTGGGGTCGGTCTCCGGGCGGCTGGTGATGGTGGCGGCCAACGACGCCACGGTGAAGGGCGGCGCCTACTACCCGCTCACGGTGAAGAAGCACCTCCGGGCGCAGGAGATCGCGCGGGCGCTCCGCCTGCCCGCCGTTTACCTGGTGGACAGCGGCGGAGCGTTCCTGCCGCTGCAGGCGGAAGTCTTCCCCGACCGCGAGCACTTCGGGCGGATCTTCCGCAACCAGGCGGTGATGAGCGCCGAAGGCATCCCGCAACTCTCCGCGGTGATGGGGATGTGCACCGCCGGCGGCGCCTATGTCCCGGCCATGAGCGACGAGGCGATCATCGTCGGCGGGGCGGGGACGATCTACCTGGGCGGCCCGCCGCTGGTGAAGGCGGCCACCGGGGAGACGGTCACCCCGGAGGAACTGGGCGGCGCGCGGGTGCACACCGAGCGCTCCGGCGTCGCCGACTACTTCGCCGAGGACGACCGGGACGCCATCCGGCAGTTGCGCGGCCTGGTGGCCCGGCTGGGGCCCGCCGGGACGAAGCCGGCGGAGAGCCGGACGCCGGAGCCGCCGCTCTACCCCGAAGAGGAGTTGCTCGGCGTCCGGCCGCGGGACGCGCGGGTGCAGCAGGACATCCGGGAGACCTTGGCGCGGCTGCTGGACGGCAGCCGGCTCGACGAGTTCAAGGCGCGTTACGGGACGACCCTGGTCACCGGTTTCGCCCACCTCGAGGGAATCGCGGTGGGCGTGGTGGCGAACGACGGCGTCCTGTTCAGCGAGAGCGCGCAGAAGGGGGCGCACTTCGTCCAACTGTGCGCCCGCGAGGGACTCCCGCTCCTGTTCGTCCAGGACATCACCGGGTTCATGGTGGGCGCCCGCTACGAACACGGGGGGATCGCCAAGGACGGGGCGAAACTGGTGAACGCGGTGGCGACCGCCGGCGTCCCGAAGATCACCCTCATCGCCGGCGGGAGTTTCGGCGCCGGGAACTACGCCATGTGCGGGCGGGCCTACGACCCGGCGTTCCTCTGGACCTGGCCGTCCAGCCGCATCTCGGTGATGGGCGGCGAGCAGGCGGCCGCGGTGCTGACCGAAGTGAAACGCAGCCAGCGGGAGCGGGCGGGGGAGGAACTCCCGGCGGAGGAAGCGGAAGCGATCGCGGCGCCGGTGCGCGAGAAGTACGAACGCGAGGGGTCGCCGTACTACGCCTCGGCGCGCCTCTGGGACGACGGGATCGTGGACATGCGCGAGACCCGGCGCGCGCTGGCGCTCAGCCTGGCGGCGGCGCTCGAAGCGGGACGGCCGGGTTCGGGCGCGGCGCCGCCGCCCCGCCACGGCATCTTCCGGATGTGAGGGGGCGGAGGTGACGGCGGCGCGATCGGGTTCGGGAGCGGGGGCGCCGCGCGCCGGGAGCGGGGTCGTCCGGGTGGGGAACGCCGGGGGGTACTGGGGAGACGACCGGCGGGCGCTGGAGCGGCAGGTGCTCGGGCCGGCGCCGCCGGAGTTCGTGACCGCGGACTTCCTAGCGGAGATCTCGATGGGCCTGCTGAAAAAGCAGCAGTTGCGGGACCCGGACGCCGGCTACGCCCGGGACTTCGTGGAGCAGGCCGCCCCGCTGCTGGGCGCCGTCCGGGAACGCGGCATCACGGTGATCTCGAACGCCGGCGGCGTGAACCCGGAGGGCTGCGCCGAGGCGCTGCTCCGGGCGGCGGCCGCCGCGGGAACGCCGCTCACGGTGGCGGTGGTCTCCGGGGACGACCTGATGCCCGACCTGGACCGGCTCCTGGCCGCCGGAGTCCCCTTCGACGACCCGGAGACCGGCGAACCGCTCGGCGACCGGCGGTCCTCGGTGGCGGCGGCGAACGCCTACCTCGGCGCGGAGCCGGTCGTCCGGGCGCTCGCGCACGAGCCGGATGTGGTGGTCACCGGCCGGGTCACCGACACCGGCCTCACGCTGGCGCCGCTGCGCTTCGCGCTCGGCTGGGACGCCGAGGATTGGGACCGGATCGCGCAGGGCCTGGTCGCCGGACACCTGATCGAGTGCGGCGCGCAGGCCACCGGGGGCAACTTCACGGACTGGCGCCGGGTCCCCGGCCTCGGCCGCCAGGGGTTTCCGGTGGTCGAGGCCGAGGCGGACGGCGCGTTCACCCTGACGAAGCAACCGGGGACCGGCGGGCTGGTGACGCCGCCGGTGGTGAAAGAGCAGTTGCTCTACGAACTCGGCGACCCGGCGCTCTACCTGTCTCCGGACGCCACCGTGGACTTCACCGAGGTAACGGTGGAGGCGAGCGGGCCGGACCGCGCGCGGGTGACCGGCGCGCGGGGAGGCCCGCCGCCGGACACGCTGAAAGTGAGCCTGGCGCTGGACGGGGGGTTCCGGGTGGACGCGGCGCTCCTCATCGGCGGCCCGGAAGTCCGGGCGAAGGCCGAGGCGTTGGAAACCGCCCTCCGGGAACGGCTCGCCGCCGACTGCGAGGCCGCCGGCGTCCCGGCGCCCGACGAAGTGCGGATGGCCCTGGTCGGGGGCGGCGGCCTGCAGCGCGGCTTCGGCGGGGACGGCGGCGGGGAATCCCGGGCGGAGCCGGCGGAGGGACTCGTCCGCTTCGCCGCCCGGAGCGCCCGGCGGGAACCGCTGGAGATCCTGCGGCGGCTGGCCCCCGGCCTGCTGCTGAGCGGGCCGGCGGGTCTTGCGGTGACCGGCGGCGCGCCGCGCGTGTCCTCCGTCGTTCGCTACCGGCCGTCGCTCGTCCCGAGGGAAGCGGTTACGGCGCGGGTCCGCGTGCTTCGCGGGCAGGCCGGCGGAGCCCGGGAGGTGATCGCCGAGGAGGAGGTTCCGTGTTCCGGGCCGACCCGCCAACCGGACGCCGGCGCGATGGCGGCGGCCTCCGGCGGCCTCCCGCGGGGACTCCGGCGGACGGACGACGACGAGAGGGATGTCGAGGTCCCGCTCGGCGCCGTCGCGCACGCGCGGGGCGGGGACAAGGGCGACGCGGCGAACCTCGGCGTCGTCGCCCGGAGTCCGGAGTGCTTTCGCTGGCTCCGGGAGCGCCTGACCGCCGAGCGGATGGCGGAGTGGGCGGCGGACATCGCCGACGGCCCGGTCCGCCGCTATGCGCTCCCGGGGACCGGCGCGCTGAACTTCGTCCTCGAGAAGTCGCTCGGCGGCGGAGGGGCGGAGAGCCTGCTGCCCGACCCGCAGGGCAAGACCCTCGCTTCGGCGCTCCTGCTCCGCCGGGTGCGCGTCCCGGCGGCGATCCTCTCGTCCGTCGCCGAACCGGCCCGTCCGACCGCGCCGGAATACCGGCCCCCGGAGAATCCTCCATGACCACCCCCCACCTCTCCCTGGACTACGGCGACCACGGGGTCCTCCACCTCCGCCTTCGCCGCCCGGAGGCGCGGAACGCGCTGACCCCGGAGATGGTCGCCGGGATTCCGGTCTTGCTCGCCGAAGCCGCGGCGCTCCCGGCGGAGGACTGCCGCCTGCTGGCGCTCCGGGGCGACGGCCCGGTGTTCTGCGCCGGGGCGGACATCCGGGCGATGCGCGAGTCGGGCCGGGCGGGCGAGGAGGCGAACCTCGCGGACGCCCGCGGCTTCGCGTCGCTGTTCCGGTCGGTGGCGTCGTTCCCGGCGCCGGTCATCGCCGGAGTCCAGGGGGCGGCGATCGGCGGCGGTTTCGGGCTCGCGGTGGCCGCGGACCTGGTGGTGGCCGAGGAGAACGCCCGGTTCGGCACGCCGGAGGCGCGGCTCGGACTCACCCCGGCGGTGATCTCGCCCTATGTCGTCCGCCGCCTCGGCCCGGGCGCGACCGGCCCCTTCCTCCTCGGCGGCTCGGTGGCGGCGGGAGCGGAGGCGCAGCGCCTCGGCATCGCCCACGAACTGGCCCCGCCGGGCGACTTGGATGGCGCCGTAGCCCGCGCTGTCCGCCGCTTCCTCGAGTGCGCCCCGAACGCCGTCCGGAAGACGAAGGAGTTGATCCTTCGCGAGTCCCCGCTCCCGCCCCCCGAAGTCGAGGAAGCGACCATCCGCACCATCGCCGCCGCCCGCGCCTCCGAGGAGGGCCAGGCCGGCGCCGCCGCCTTCTTCGCCCGAAAGCCGCCGCCGTGGATGCCCCCGGCGGCGCCGAAAGACGCGGACGAAGGGGGCTCGTGAACCGGCCGCGTCGAGGGGGCAACGGCACGAAGAAAAAGCGGAACCTGCAACGACAGGTCTCCCGTGGCGCGGCTCCGTAGAATGGCGACGAGAAGCGAGACGCGACGACGGACAGGACCCCATGCGATCCCCTCGGCGGCAGTCAGCCTCCGCGGAACTGCCGGAGCCGGCCGAGCACCGTAACCTCCGGGAACTTCCGAGCCGGAGCGTGGCCGAACGCATGACATCGAACTTGACCGATGCGGCGTCCGGCGCCGAGGCGCGACGGAGGACCGAACGATGCCGGCCGTAAAGTCCGAACTCCTGGTGTGGGCTCGCAAGACCGCCGGCCTCACGATCGAGGATGCAGCGGAGAAGGTCGGCGTCGGCGACACGAAGACCGCCACCGCGGCCGAACGACTGTCGGCGATGGAGTCCGGGCGCAAGGAACCGTCGCGCACGGTGCTTCTCGCCATGGAGCGGGTCTATCACCGACCGCTCGTCGCGTTCTACCTCTCCCGCCCCCCGGCCAAGGGGGAACGCGGCGTGGACTTCCGCACGCTCCGTGGCGGTGGAGAGCCTGCCGACGAGGCCCTGCTGGACGCCTTGGTGCGGGACATCCTCGCGCGCCAGGACATGGTCCGTGCGCTGTTGGAGGACGACGAGGACTCGGAGACCTGCGAATTCGTCGGTTCCCGCACGGTCGAGGACGGTTTGGACTCCGTGCTCGAGTCACTTCAGACTGTCCTGCGTACCGACCTGCAGGCTTACCGCAAGCGACCGACGGCGTCCAAGGCGTTCGCTCTGCTGCGCGACCGAGTGGAAGCGACCGGGGTGTTCGTTCTGTTGAAGGGCGACTTGGGAAGTCACCGATCGCGTATCCCGTTGGAGTCTTTCCCGGGTTTCGCCATCGCCGATCCCGTCGCGCCGTTCCTCGTGATCAACGACCACGATGCCGCGCCGGCTCGTTCCTTCGCACTCCTGCACGAAGTCGTCCACTTGCTCCTCGGGCAGACGGGCGTGGGCGCTGTGCGGACGGAACACCCGGACGAACGGTTCTGCGACGAAGTCGCCGGAGAGTTCTTGCTCCCGTCGCGCGAACTGAGCGAACTGACCGTGCCTCGGGGAGACCGCAACAGCGTGGCGAAGGCCATCGCCGAATTCGCCGATGAGCGCAACCTGAGTCGCACCATGATCGCCTACCGCTTGGCTCGCGAGGGAAGTCTCGACTGGGCGCTGTACGAGAGACTCAGCGCCGGGTGGCGCATCGAGTGGCTCGAACGCAAGCGCCGCGTGGCCGAGGACGGCGAGACCAAACCGAATTTCTACACCGTCAGGCGCCACCGTCTCGGCAGGCGTCTGACCGAAGTCGTTCGCTTGATGATGGATTCGGAAGATCTTTCCACGGGTAGGGCGGCGCGGATACTCGGCGTGGGAATCGGTCAAGTGGATCCGCTGCTCGAGCCGGCGTCCTGAGACGCGTGCTGTACCTGCTGGATGCCAGCGCGCTGATCCGCGCGCACGGGGACTACTATCCGGTGCATCGCGTGCCCGAGTTCTGGAATTGGTTGTTCCGCATGGCGGAGGAGCGCCGGGTCGCCGTTCCCGTGGAGGTCTATGGGGAGACCGTCAACAGGAAGAAGCCGGACGACTTCGTCAGGTGGATTCGCAGACGCCGAGAGACCATGAAACTCGGGGAGACGGTTCGACCCGACTTCGTATCCTCCGTCGTCGATCGCGGCTACGCGCCCGACCTGAAGGAGGACGAGATCAGGAGATTGGGGCGTGATCCGTTTCTCATCGCCTACGCGCTGCGTGATCCCGAAGACCGATGCGTCGTAACCGACGAGCGTTCGCGGCCCGGCCGGCAACGGGCCAACCGGCATATTCCCGATGTGTGCGCCGACCTGAACATCCGATGTATCCACATGTTCGGGTTGATTCGCGAACTGGACTTCCGAACGGGCGGGCAACTGCTCGAGGTCACGAGACGACTTCCGTTGGACGGCCCGCCGGCGTCGAACTGACCGAGGGTCGTGGATCGGCGTCGAGATTCCTCGTTCAGTCGAGGGGGCGCAGGGCGGGGCGTTCGTCGCCATCTGCCGCCCGTTCGACGCACGACCAACTGCCGATGAGCCGCCTCGATGTCCGGCCGCGGGAACTCGACTCCACGACGATGTCCCGACGATCCGTGAGTCCGGCGCGGGGAGGCGAACCGGCGCCGGCGGGGGGCGGCGCCGGGACGGCGGCGGGGCCGGTGCGGTTGGTGGTCGCCAATCGGGGGGAGATCGCGCGGCGGGTGGTTCGGGCGGCTCGAGCGCGGGGGTTCCTCGCCGCGGTGATCTCCACGGAGGCGGACCTCGGGGCGCCGGTGCGGCGGGAGGCGGACGCCGTGCTGGAGGTTCCCGATTTCCTGGACGGCCCGGCGGTGGTCGCGGCGGCGGTCGGGTGGGGCGCAACCCTGCTCCATCCGGGATACGGATTCCTCTCGGAGGACGCGGACTTCGCGGCGGCGGTGATCGCGGCGGGGCTGCGGTTCGTGGGGCCCTCCCCGGAGGCGATGCGCCGGCTGGGAGGGAAGGAGGAGGCGCGGCGGCTCGCGGAGGAGGTCGGCGTTCCCGCGCTGCCGGCGGTGGGTTCGGAGCGTCTCGCGGCTGCATCCGACCCGGCGGCCGTCGTCGAGGGGAGCGGCGTCGGGTTTCCCTGCGCGGTGAAGGCGGCGTTCGGGGGAGGCGGGATCGGGATCCGGGTGGTGCGGGAGGCGGCGGATCTCCCGGAAGCGCTCGCGGGGGCGGCGGAACAGGCGGGGGCCGCGTTCGGCGACGCAACGGTCTATGCGGAGCGGTGGATCGAGCGGCCCCGGCATGTGGAAATCCAAGTGTTCGGCGACGGGCGGGGGCGCGGGATCCACCTGGGCGAGCGGGAGTGCTCGATCCAGCGGCGGCGGCAGAAACTCGTGGAGTGGACGCCGGCCTTCGGGATGACTCCGGTGCGGCGCCGGGAGATGGGGGAGGCGGCGCTGCGGCTGGTCGCCGCCGCCGAGTACGGGGGCGCGGGGACGGTGGAGTTCCTGGTGGGCGAGGACGGGCGGTTCTTCTTCCTCGAAGTGAACACCCGGCTGCAGGTGGAGCACCCGGTGACGGAGACGGCGTACGGCGTGGACCTGGTGGACGCGCAGTTCGACGCGGCACTGGGGCATTGGCCGGACTCGCTGCCCCCGCCGGCGCTCCCGGCGGAGTTCGAGCCGCGGGAAGCGGTCGCCGCCGCGGCGGAGGCGCGGCTGCTCGCGGAGTCTCCGGAGGACGGCTTCGCGCCGAGTCCCGGACGGATTCGGCGGTACCGCGTCCCGGAGGGACCGGGACTGCGCGTGGATTCCGGCGTCGAAGAAGGCGCGCCGGTTCCCGCCGGCTTCGACTCGCTGCTGGCCAAGGTGGTCGCCGGGGGCGCGGACTTGCCGGCGGCGGTGAGCCGGCTCGCCGCGGCGCTCCGGGAGACGGTCGTCCACGGGGTGGCGGTGAACGTGTCCTTCCTGGCGGCGATCCTGGAGCATCCGGACTTCCTCGCCGGGCGGGCGCACACCGGCTGGGTGGAGGAGCGCCTTCCCGAACTCGCCGCGCGGCGCCTCCCGGACGGCGTCTCGGAGATGCTCCGGCGCGAGCGAATGGGGGAAGCGCTCGTCCAGGCCGCCTCGGGCCGGGGGCGCGGCGCGGGCGCGGCGGTCTTCGGGCGGCTCTCGGACGGCGGCGGTTCTCCCCGGGTGACGCCGGGAGCGGGGCCGGGCGAAGCCGTCGTCTCCCCGCCGGCGGCCGGGCCGGACGAGGACCGCCCGGGGCCCCTGCGCGTCGTCGCGACTCCGCTCGGCGGCGTCCGGGGGACGGCGGTCACCGCGCTCGGGGAGACGATCCTGGTCGGCGCCGGGCCGGACTCGCCGGCGGACGGAGAGTCGGGGGCGGCCGGGGCCGCCGGCGGGGGCGAAGCGCGGGCGCCGGTGGCCGGGCGGTTGCTCCGGATCCGCGGCGACGCCGGCGCGGTCGTGGAGCGGGGCGAAGTCGTGGCCGTCGTCGAGTCCATGAAGATGCACTGGGAGGTCCGCGCGGCGCGCGGCGGCCGGCTCGGCGCCCCGCTCGCCGCCGCCGGCGACCCCGTAGCCGCCGGGGCGCCGCTGCAGACCATCCGCGACGCCTCCGACGAGGGGCCGCCGGCCGCGGGGGCGGACGCCGGATCCCCGTAGAGGCCCGAATCCCCGGCGGCCGCGATATCCCGCCGGCTTCCGGCGGCCGGCCGGCGAGTAGCATTCTTCGCGGATGCGGCGGCTCCCTCGAACGCGCTCTTCCCGACCGCGGCGCATCCCGCCCGGCGGCGCGGCGGCGGTCGGCGCCTTCGCGGTCCTGGCGGCGTCGGCGGCCCCCGGGTACCGCTTCTACGCCGCCGCGGACGGCGTCGTGGTCCCCGGCTCGGCGGGAGCGGTCCGGTGGAACGCCGCGGAATGGGCCGAAGGCGGGACCCTCCGCTGGTTCCTCGCCCTGGATTCCGGGTGGACGGAACCTTGGGAAGACGAAGACGGGCCGCGCGACCCGCCGTTCGAGAGGGCGATCGAGGCGCGGCCCTACTTGGATCGAGCCCTCGAGGCGTGGTCGGACCTCTCCTCCGCGGACATCCGCTGGCGGGCGGGCGGAGCGCGAAACATCCCTGCCGACGATCCGGACGGGTGGAACGCGGTGGGCGTCTCCGAAGCCGTGGCGGAGGCCGGGGCGCTGGCGTGGGCCGCCATCTGGATCTGGCGGCCGTCCGTGGCGGACGATTGGGAGATCCTCGAGTGCGACATCGAACTGGCCCCCGGGTCGGCGGCGGCGCTCCGGGAGGAAGAGCCGGCCGGGCTCGCCACCCTCATCCACGAGTTGGGGCACTGCATCGGGCTCGACCACGCCGCCGAACACGCGGTCTATGCCGGCTACTGGGATTTCGACTCGGGCGTGTGGGGCGAGGCGCCGAAGATGTCCTACGGGTGGAACCTGAGCAACGCCCTGCTCGCCGACGACCGGGTCGGCGCTTCGCTGCTGCGTCCGGCGGCCGGCTGGGTGGCCTCGACCGGCGCCGTCTCCGGGCGGGTCACGGTTTCCGGCCGACCGGCGCGGTTCGTGACCGTCCGGAGCGCGCGGCTGGTCGGCGGCGAGGCCGCTCCCGGGCCCCAGGCGTTCACCGACGGCGCCGGTCGGTTCGAACTGGAGGGGCTCGCGCCGGGCGACTACCTGCTCCGCGCCGGATCGTTCGTCAACGGCCTCGCCCATCCGGAACTCCTCGAAGCGGGCGCCTCCGGCGACGCCCGGGACGGCTCGCGCCTGGCGCCCGTGTCCATCAGCGCCGGTCAGACGACCCGGGGCGTGGAGATCGCCCTCGCGCCGGGCCGCGAAGGGAGCGCCTGGGTCGAGTGAGCCGCCGCCCGCGCCCTCCGGCGCCGATGCGCCGCCCCCGCCTGGCCGCCGGACTGGCGGCGCTCGGCCTCCTGTCCGGCGGCGCCGCGTCCGGCTACCGGTTCTACGACGCGGGCGAAGCCTCCCTGGCGCCGAGCGCCGCCGCCGCCGCGCGCTGGCGCGCTTCGGTCTGGGGGCCGGGCGAATCCTTGGAGTGGCGCCTCGCCGACGACCCCGGCTGGACCTCCGCCTGGACCGGCTCTGAAGGAAAGTCCCACGACCCGCCGTTCGCCCGGATCGAGGACGCCGTTCCGCTGGTGGAGGCGGCGCTCGCCGCCTGGGCCGGTGTCGGGAGCGCCGACATCCGCTGGCATCTTTCCGGCGTCGGGCCGGGGCCGGGAATCGAGAAGGACGAACGGAACTCGTTGACGGTGAGACCCAACGACGGCGGCTTCGGCGGGCTGGCGACCTACCGGTTCGAGCGCCGGGACGAGGAGTCGCGCTGGGAAATCGTCGAGTGCGACATCGAGATCTCGCCGCTGGCGGCCGCCTACACCCGCTCGGACTCGCCCCGCAGCCTCTCCACCCTGCTCCACGAGTTCGGACACTGCCTCGGCTTGGCGCACGCCGCCGCCCACCCGCTCTGGGGCGGCTGGCGGGAGCGGGACTACGGGATCTGGGGCGAGAGCCCCAAGATGTCCTACGGACGGGCGCTGGGCAACGGGCTGACCGCGGACGACATCGTGGGGGCGTCCCTCCTCCGCCCGGCGGAGGGCTGGCCCGCCTCGACCGCGAGCGTCGCCGGGCGGGTCACCGTCTCGGGACAGCCCGCGCCGTTCGTGTCCGTGTTGAGCGCCCGGCTGGCGGACGGGGCGCGAGCGCCCGGGCCGAGCGCGTTCACCGACGAGGAAGGGCGCTTCGCCCTCGAAGGGCTGCCGCCGGGGACCTACCTGATCGCCGCCGGCTCGCTGACCGAAGGCCGCGCCCACGGCCGGCTGCTGGAAGGCGGCGCCGAACTCGACGCGCGGGACGGGTTCCGGCTCGACCCGGTCGCGCTCGCCGCCGGGGAGGCCCGGACCGACCTGGCGCTGGACCTGGCCGCCGGACGGGCCGGGAGCGGCCCCGGATGATCCGGTTCCTTCGGCGCTTCGCCGCGCCGGCGGCCGCCGGGGGCGGCGCCCTGGCGCTCGCGTCCGCCTGCGGCGGGGGCGGCGGCGGGACGAGCGTTCCGGCGCCGTCCGTACCCACGCCGCCGCCGATCGCGGCGGTGGTGTCCTTCGCTTCCTCGTCGGCGGAGGTCTTCGAGGGCGGGACGGTGGAAATCCCGATCCGCTACGAGTCCCGCAACCTGGCGGCGCCGTGGCGCCTCGGCGTCTCGCCGTTCCCGGGAACCGCGGCGGCCGCCGACTTCTCGCTGCCGGAGAGCGCCGTCGAGATCCCGGCCGGCTCCGGAACGAGCGGCGAGGTCTCCTTCACGGTCGCCGGCCTCCTCGACGACGACTTCGAGGAGGGGACGGAGACGCTGCGGTTGGCTTTCGTCCCCGACCCGGCGGTCGAGGCGCAGTTGGGCGCCGACCTGATCGTCTCCGTCCGGGAAGGCGGCGCGCTCCTGTCGTTCGCGCCGGGGCCGCTGGAAGTGACCGAGGGCGAGGCCGGCGCCGCGGTGATCCGCTACGAGGTGCGGAACCTGCCGACGGCGCTCCCGCTTTCGGTCTCGGCGCTTCCCGGCACGGCGGCGGAGACCGACTTCCGGCTCGAGCAGGCCGCCTTCGAAGTCCCGGCGGGACGCGGCGTGTCCGGCGAACTGGCGATTCCGCTTTCCGCTCCGACGGACCGGTCCTTCAGCGAGGGGGACGAGACCGCGACGATCCGTTTCGTCCCGCCGCAAGCGCCGACGGGCGTTCGCTTGGGCGGAGACCTCGAGTTCACGATCCGGGAGGGCGGCGCCTCCCCGTGCCCCGGCCTGACGATCAGCGCTCGGCCGCCGACCGCCTCGGAACCCGGAAACGACGACCGCCTGGGCGCCGGGCACCTGTTCACCCGCCTGACCCTCCTCCGCGAGCCCGCCGCCGCGGGAACGACCCTGGACTTCCGGGGGCCGTACTACTGGGAGGAGCGGCTCGCCGAGTACGACTACCGGCCCTTCGCCGCGACCCGCATCGCCCGCTGGAGCGCCGAACCGGAGGGCGCCGCCATCCGCCACGAACTGGACATCGAGTGGCCGGACGCCGCCACCCTGCGCGACCCGGATCTCGAACTCGGTTTCCTGGGCGGCGCCTGTTCCGGCGAACCGGTCGCGTCCTGTTCCGCGGAGGGCTGCGAACTCACTCCCTGAACCCGGCGCCCGCCCTCCGTCTCCGGCCCCCGCCGCCATGAGCCGCCGCCGCCCGCCCCTTCCGTCGGGCGGCGGGCGCCACGAGGCCCGCTCGGCGGCGCGGCGGTTCGGCTGCCGGACCGTCGTCGCGCCGGCGATCGCCCTCTCGACCGCCCTCTCGACCGGGAACGCGCCCGGTTACCGGTTCACCGGGTACCGGCAGTTGCCGCTGCCGACCGTGGAGACCGCCGTCCGCTGGCGGGCGGACCGGTGGGGCCCGGGAGCGTCGGTCGTCTGGCGCCTGGCCCGCGACTCCGCCTGGACGGCGGCGTGGACCGACGACCTCGGGGCGCCGCAGCCGCCGCCGTTCCGGACGGTCGCGGACGCGGTCCCGATGGTGGCGGAATCCTTGGGGGTTTGGGCGGAGGTCGCCTCGGCGGACATCCGCTGGCGGGTCGAGGGGACGGTCGCCGGCGCGGGAGGGGACCTCGACGGGACGAACACGATCTCCGTGGACGACGCCCCCGGCATCCTCGGTTGGGCGAGCGCCTGGTGGGAGCGGAACGAGGCGAACGACGGCTGGGAGGTCGTCGAATGCGACATCGGCCTGGTCCCGACCGCGGTGGCCGGCTACGCGCCGGGACGACCGCGCCCGAACGCGACCCTGGTCCACGAACTCGGCCACTGCATCGGTCTCGACCACGCGAGCGACCCGGGGGAGTGGGCCGGCCTCCACGATCTCGATTCCGGCTTCCTCGGCGAGCCGCCCAAGATGTCCTACGGGCGGCCGCTCACCGACCTCCTCCATCCGGACGACCGCGCCGGCGCGTCGCTTCTGCGTCCGGCCCCCGGCTGGAGGCGGCGCACCGGGACGATCACCGGGACGGTCACCGCCGGCGGAAGACCGGCGCGCTACGCCGCGATCTTCAGCGCGCGGTTGGTCGGCGGCGAAGCGAGCCCCGGCCCGGCCACCTTCGCCGATGACCGCGGCCGGTTCGAACTCGCCGGCGCCGCGCCCGGCGACTACCTGCTGCGGGCCGGAGCGATCCCGGACATCGGGACCCACCAGAGCCTCGTGAACGAGGGCGAGGGGGCGTCGTTCGATGTCCGCGACGGCCTCCTGCTCGAACCGGTGACCGTCCGCGCCGGGGAAACGACGACCGGAGTCGCGCTGGTCCTCGCGCCGGGGCGCGCGGGATCGGGTTACCCGCGCTGAGCTGCCGGCGGCGTTCCCCCGCCGGCGGTCACTCCGGTGTCAGTCCGGTCAGCCGGCGGAAGGCGGCGGCGATCCCCTCGCGGGAGAGGCCGCCCCCGAGCGCGGCGGTCAGCAGCATCCGGGCCTTCAGGCCGGGCACATCGCCGCCGGAGACGATGCCGCGTTCCCGCTCGGCGTCGGAGAGGACCACCCGGCCGGCCCCGGTCCGGGTGGTGAACACGACCACCGCTCCGGCGGCCAGCGCCCGGTCCACCGCCTCGTCCGCCTCCGGAGGCACATTCCCCCGGCCGAAGACCTCCACGACCAGCCCGCGGGCGCCGTTCTCCGCCGCCGCCAGGATCCCCGAAGCCCCGCCCCCGGCGGTCAGCCGCGCCAGTTCGACCCGCGGCTCCACCGCCGGGGTCTCGAGGAACACGCGCCGGCGCGGCTCGGCGAACAGGAGCAGGCGGCCCTCGTCCACCGCCCCGACCGGCCCGGAAGCGGGCGAGGCGAAGGCGTGGAGCGCGATGGAGTGGGTCTTTTCGACTTCCCGGGCCGCGTGGACCTGGCCGTTCAGGACGACGAGCGCCCCGAACCCCCGGAACCGCTCCGAGGCGGCGACCCGGATCGCGTCGAGGAGGTTCCGGGGGCCGTCGGTGTCGGGGTGGCGGGGGGCGCGCTGGGCGGCGGCGAAGACCACCGGCCGCCCGGCCGGCAGCACCACATCGAGCAGGAAGGCGGTCTCTTCGAGCGAGTCGGTGCCGTGGGTCACGACCACTCCCGAGAGTCCGGGGCGCGCGGCGAAGACTTCGCGCACCCGCTCGGCGAGTCCGAACTGCAACTCCGGATGCATCCGGGAACTGCCGATCCGGGAGAAGTCCTCGGTGGTGACCTCCGCCACTTCGGCGAGGCCGGGAAGCGCCGCCCGGAGCGCCTCTGCGTCGAGGGGCCCGGCGGCGCCGCCGGAGATCGTCCCGCCGGTCCCGATCAGGTGGACCCGGGGCAGGCTCGGCGCCTGTTCCGCGCCGCTCGCGGCGCCGGAGGCGGCGGACGAAAGGGGGAGGAGCGCGAGGAGCGCCGCCCCGAGGACGCGGGCGCCCGCTGACGACGGGGCCGGGGCGGCCGGGTCACCGAGCCCGGGTCGAGCCCGCCGGGCCGACACCGTTCCGCGCCGCATGGGCGCGAACGCTACCGCCTTCGCGGCGCGCCGAACGCGCCGCCGCCGGGTGTCCGACGAGTATCCGACGAGGGCGCCCGTTCAGGGATTCGCCCGGGCTACCCGGATGCTGCCGTTCACGGTGCGGACCCGGCACTCGCCGCCGCCTTCGCCGACCCGCACCCGCTTCCGGCGCCGCGTCGGCGTCGAGAGGTTCTCCGCGTCGGGAATCTCGAACTCCACCCGGCCGTTCACCGCGCGGGCGTCCACTTCCCCCTGCGCCTCCGGCCCCAGCGTCAACTGCACCCGGCCGTTCACCGTGTGGAAGGCGTGCCGCTCGCCCCGGGCGAAGCGGGACAACTCGGTGTCGATGTGGCCGTTGACCGTCTTGGCGTTCACGCTGCCGCGGTGGCCGTTCAGGGTGAGCGAACCGTTCACCGTCTGCGCGGCCAGTTCGCCGTCGAACCCTTCGGCATCGATCGTTCCGTTGACCGTCTCGATCCTCAGGTTCGCCCGCCGCGGCAGCCGCACCGAGTAGCGGACGCTGCCCTGCTGGCGGCCCCACCGGCGGCGGCGGTCGGAGCGCGTCCGGACCCGCACTCCGTCGCCGGTCCGCTCGACTTCGACCTTCAGGTTCCGCAGCGCCGCCTCGCTCGGCCCCACCTTGCGCGCGGTGATCTCCGCTTCCCGGCGGTCCCAGGCCTTCAGCGAGATCCACCCGTTGGTGTTCTTGATGTCGAAGGTGTCGCCGTCCTCGAAGGCCTCGGTGAAGGTCTCGATCTCCTCGGCGTTGGGCTCGCCGTGGAACGACACCCCCGCGCAGGCGGAGAGCGCCGGCGCGAGGAGGAGCGGGAGCAGCGCCCGGCGGGGGCCGGCGGCTCCCTCTCCCCGGAGGAACGGGGGGGGCGACTCCGTCATGACGGGAGACGGTTACGGCCGGGGCGGAAAAAGGTTCCGCCCCGGTTTCCCGTATTCTCCGGGCCTTCCGCGTCCCTCCCTCCGCCGGGGGCGGCGGCCCCGATCGGGCGCCCGGTCGGCCGGCCCGCGCCCGAGGCGCCCGCCTTCGCCCGATGCCGACCCTCCCCAATCTCTCCAGTCTCCCGAACTCCCCGGCGCTGCTGCCGCCGATCTTGCCGGTCCTCCTGTCAGCGGTCCTGTCCATCGCCGCGGCCGGTCTCGTTTCGGCCTCGGCGGCGGCCGCCGGCCAGCCGAACGCCCGGCCCCGGGCGCGGGACATCGGGCTCGCGCCCGGCGTGCTCCCGACCGGGCCGGAGAACGCGATCACCGATGTCCCCGGGGTGCTGGTGGGGCAGGTGACGCTCCGGGAAGGCGACTCGGTGCGCACCGGCGTCACCGCGATCCTGCCGCACGACGGGAACCTCTTCCAAGAGAAGGTCCCCGGCGCGGTCCACATCGGGAACGCCTTCGGCAAACTGGCCGGCTCGACCCAGGTCGTGGAACTGGGAACGATCGAGACGCCGATCGTGCTCACCAACACGCTCTCGGTCTGGGATGCGGCGCGGGCGGTGGTGACGCATGCGCTCGGGCTCCCCGGGAACGAGACGGTCCGGTCGGTGAACCCCTTGGTGGGCGAAACCAACGACGGGTACCTGAACGACATCCGCGGGCGCCATGTGCGGGAAGAGCATGTGCTCCGGGCGATCGCCGAAGCCGCCTCCGGCCCGGTCGCCGAGGGTTCGGTGGGCGCGGGGACCGGGACTTCGGCGTTCGGCTGGAAGGGAGGCATCGGCACCTCGTCGCGGCGCCTGCCGGAGGCGCTCGGCGGCTACACGGTGGGCGCGCTGGTCCAGAGCAACTACGGCGGCGTGCTCATGATGGACGGGCTGCCGGTGGGCGAGGAACTCGACCGCTACTTCCTCCGCGGCGCGCTCTCGCGGGCGGACGCCGCCGGCGGCGGAGCGGCCGAACCGGAGGACGAATCCGACTACGCCGAGGAGAATCCCGACGGCTCCATCATGATGGTGCTCGCCACCGACGCCCCGATCCGTTCGCCGGGACTGACCCGGCTGGCCCGCCGCGCGATGCTCGGCCTCGCCCGCACCGGCGCCACTTCCTCGCACGGCAGCGGCGACTTCGTGATCGCGTTCTCCGCGGCGCCGTCGCTCGTGAGCGCGTTCGACTCCGAGTCCCCGCTGGAGACCGGCGGCGTACTGCGCGGCGACCGGCTCTCGCCGCTCTTCCAGGCGGCCATCGAGTCCACCGAGGAAGCGGTGTACAACTCGATGCTGCGGGCTACGACGGTTACCGGGCGGAACGGGCACACCCGCGAGGCGATCCCGATCGAAGAGGTGCTGGCGGTGGGGCGGAAGTACAACCGGCTCCACCCGCCCGATCCTCCCCGGTGAAGCCCTGGCGCATCGCCGGCGCCGGGCCTTCCGGGCTGGCGGCGGCGATCGCGCTCGCCGACCGGGGGCACGCGGTGGAGGTCTTCGAGCGGCGCCGCGCGGTGGGAACCCGGTTTCCCGGCTCCTTGCAGTTGCTGGACAACTTCACCTTCCCCGGCGACTCGCTGGAGGAGGTGCGCGGGCTGGGGATCGAGCCGGAGGGGTTCGTCCGGGGCCGATTCTTCGGCGCCCGGTTCTTCGCCCGGCGGGGAGGCCGGGGCGCCGGCGGCGCCGGGCGGCTCTCGAGCGCCGACCTGTCCGGCCGGGAGCCCTACGGCTACTGCGTCCGGCGGGGGCCGGAACCCGGCAGCCTCGACCACGACCTGGCGCGGCAGGCGGAGGCGCGGGGCGTCTCGCTGCGCTTTTCCGAGCCTCTCGACCCGGCCGAGGCGGACATCGCGGCGGTCGGGCCGCGCGAGGCGGACGGGATCGCCGCCGAACAGCACTTCACCACCGAAGCCGCCGACCGGCTCGAAGTGCTCTGGGACGAGTCCATCTTCCCCGGAGGGGGTTACGCCTACCGCATCGTGAGCGGCGGGCGGGGCATCGTGGCCGCCGCGCTCATCGGCGCGACCGACCGGCCGCAGGGCAGCGGCGACGAGCGGCTGCGCCGCAGCGCCGAGTTCTTCCAGGAGCGCGACCCCATGCCGATGGAATGGGGCCCGGTGCGCTGGTCGCGGGTGAACTTCTACCTCTGCGACTTCGGCCGGGCCGGGCCGCTCCTTCCCGGCGAAGCCGGCGGCCTCATCGACTACACCGCCGGGTTCGGCATCCGCACCGCCCTGGTGTCCGGGCACCTGGCGGGAGTCAGCCTGGCGGAGGGGGGCGGCTACGAGGAACGCATCCGGAAGCGGTTCGGGCGGAGCGTGGCCGGGGCGATCGTCACCCGGCTCTTCATCGAGCGGTTCGGGTTCGGCCCGTTCCTGGCCCTCGCCGCCCGGTCGGACTTCCGCCGGTTCGCCGCGAGGTTCGCCGGCCCGAACCTCGGCCGGGCCCTGCTCGCCCCGCTGGCCCGGCGGCGGTTCGGGCGGGCGGCCCGGTGCCACCACCTGGGTCCTTGCCGCTGGTGCCGACCGAGGCCCTGGCGGCGCGAAGAGCCGGCTCCCGGTTGACGCCGACTTCGCTCTCCGCCGCCGAGCGGCTCTGCCGGCGGGTGGCGCACCGCGCCGGGCCGAACTTCTCGGTGGGGTTCCGGCTGCTGCCGCCGGCCAAGCGGCGCGCCGTGTACGCGGCGTACGCGTTCTGCCGTTTCGTGGACGACGAGGTGGACGAGGCCGCGGGCCGGGGAGAGCGCGGCGGGGGCATCGAAGACGCGCTCGACCGCTGGCAGCGCGAACTCGACTGCGTGTACCGGGGCGCCCCGGAGCGCCCGGTGGGGCGGGCGCTCGCCGCCGCCCTCGACCGGTTCCCGGCGCCGAAGGCGGCGTTCGAAGGCCTGATCGCCGGCTGCCGGCTCGACCTGTCCAAGACGCGGTACGCGAACTTCGACGAGTTGCTCGAGTACTGCCGGTTGGTGGCCGGGACGATCTCCACGATCTCGCTGGCCATCTTCGGCGCGTCGGACCCGGAGGCGGCGGAGCGGGCGGGCGACCACCTCTCCACCGCGTTCCAACTCACGAATGTGCTGCGCGATGTCGGGGAAGACCTCCGGGAGCGCGACCGCATCTACCTCCCGCTCGACGAACTCGGAAGGTTCGGAGTCGCAGAAGACGACCTTCGCCGCGGAGAGATCACGGAAGGAGTCGCCGCCCTGCTGCGATTCCAGTTGGAGCGGGCGCGCGACTACTACCGCCGCGCCGAACCGGTTCTCGGCCTCATCGAAGAAGACGCCCGCCGCTGCGCCTGGCTGATGGGAAGGGTCTATCTCGCCGTCCTCGACCGCATCGAAGCGAGCGGCTACGCGGTCTTCGGCCCCCGCATCGGCCTCTCCCCCGCGGCCAAACTCGCCCTGGTGGCCCGAAGCCTCCCCGCCGACCTCACCCGCTGGTGAAGGTCAGCCGGGCCGATACTTCCGGCCTCGCGTCTCGCCGGCGCAGCGCCCGGATAGTCGGCCTCGATTCCCCCGCCATACATTCGGAAGCCGCATGGCGGGCGGCGCAGCGGAGAGACGCCGTTCGTTCACCAAGACGATTCGACGAGGCGCTCGAGGCGGTCCGTCAGCAGTTCCCACCCGCGGCGAGCGGTCAAGTCGAGCGCGTCGAGCAGGTCGTCTCCCGAAGCGAGATCCACGGAGTGCCATTCCGCCGCGCCGGTGACCAGGTCCACTTCGACATTCACCTCGGTCGAACCGAGCGACCATTCCAACTGTGCGCCGCCGGCGAGAGTCGGATAGATGCGGGGCGGCGGCAACCGCTCCGGGTAGTCCTCGTCGAAGCGCGCCGCGAACCGGTCGAGTCCTGCCGGAGAGGGCGCCCGTCCCTGTCCGTCGAGCCAGCCGTCCCGGAGGGCGCGCAGCGCCTGCCACTGCGCGGCGACGGGAGTCGAATCGCGCGTTTCGAGGTCCGCTTCGCGGCGGCGCCCGCCCGGCCGGGACCTCCGGTTCCGCGACTCCGGAACTCCGCTTCGGTTCGCCAATCGATCCGCGATCGTAGCGGGAGGCGCCCCGAGCGGTGGGCGCGCAGGGTTTCGAACGACTCGACGGCCCTGCGTTCCCGAAAGCCCGCCCGGCAGTCCCGGCCGCGGCCCGCTCCCGGGTCGGCATCGGGTACCGTCCGGGCGATGCTCTACCGATCGTTGAACCCCGCGACCGAGGAACTGCTGGCCGAGTTCGACACCTCGACGCCCGGCGAGATCGAGATCGCCCTGCAGAGCGCGGAGCGGGTCTTCTCGGACTGGCGGCGGACGCCGTTCGCCGAGCGGCGGCGGGTGAACGAGCGGCTCGCGGGCCTGCTCGAAGCGCAGGCGGACGACCTGGCGCGGCTCATGGCCGAGGAGATGGGGAAACCGCTGGCCCAGGGCGTGGCGGAGGCGCAGAAGTGCGCCTGGGTGGCGCGGCACTACGCGGAGACCGGGGAGAGGGCGCTTCGCCCCCGCCCGCTCGAGTCCGACGGGAGCGAGACCCGGCAGCAGTTCGAACCCCTCGGGCCGCTGTTCGCGGTCATGCCGTGGAACTTCCCGTTCTGGCAGGTCATCCGGGTGTCGGCGGCGAACTTCCTCACCGGCAACCCGATGCTGCTGAAACACGCGCCGTCCGTCCCCCGCTGCGCGTTGCGCATCGTCCGGCTCTACGCGGAGGCCGGGGCGCCGGACGGCCTGATCGGGAACCTCTTCCTGACGAACGAACAGGCGGCGGCCTGCATCGCCGATCCGCGGGTGCGGGCGGTGACCCTGACCGGGAGTTCCCGGGCGGGGAGCGAAGTCGCCGCGGAGGCCGGCCGCGCGCTGAAGCCGATGGTCGCCGAACTCGGCGGGAGCGATCCGTTCGTCGTTTTCGACGACGCCGACCTCGCCGAGGCGGCCGCCGCCGGCGCGGGAGCGCGGCTCATCAACTCCGGCCAGAGTTGCATCGCCGCCAAGCGGTTCCTGGTCCAGCGGAGCGTCTTCGACGACTTCGCCGCGAAGTTCACCGAGCGCATCGCCGGCGCTCCCGTCGGGCATCCGGCGGACCCGGCCACCGAGGTCGGGCCGCTGGCCCGCGAAGACCTGCGCGACCGGCTGGAAGACCAGGTCGCCCGGTCCGTGGCCGCCGGAGCGGAAGTCCTCCAGCGCGGCGAAGCGCCCGAAGTCGGCTACTACTCCGCGACCGGCGTGCTCGGCGGCGCTCGCCCCGGCGCTCCCGCCTGGAGCGAGGAACTCTTCGGCCCGGTGGCCGTGCTCCTGCCGTTCGAGGACGAACGCCAGGCGGTCGAGATCGCGAACGCGACGCCCTACGGGCTCGGTTCCTCGCTGTGGACCTCCGACCCGGCGCGGGCGGAGCGGCTGATCCCCGAGATCGAGGCCGGCGCGGTGTTCGTGAACGGCATCACCAAGTCCGATCCGCGCGTTCCCTTCGGCGGCGCGAAGTCGTCCGGTTTCGGACGCGAGTTGGGAACCGACGGCCTCACCGAGTTCACGAACCGCAAGACCGTCTGGATCCGCTGAGCGGCGCCGCCGCCCTTCGCCGCGCGGCGCGCCGGCGGAGCGGCTATCCCGCCGCCGGACGCCGCCGGTTCACAGCGGCCAGGCCTCCTGCCGCCAGGCCATGTCCCAGAACATCCACTCGTAACGGGAAGTCATGGCGAAGTGCCGGGCCATCGCCCGGCGGGCGGCGTCGCCGAGGTCTTCCGCGGTCCGGTCGGTGAGGGCCACCACCCGCTGCACCACCGCGTCGTACTCCGCGCTGCCGTAACTCTCGATCCACCGCCGGTAGAGCGGGTCGGGAGACGGCGGGCGCCCCAGCAGTTCCTTGCCGACTTCCGCGTAGATCCAGTAGCAGGGGAGCACCGCGGCGAGGCCCTCGTGGAAGGGCCGGGAGTGGACCTGCGAGAGGAAGTAGGCGGTGTACGCCTGGTTCGTCGGCGCCGGCTGCCGGGAGAACAACTCCTCCCGGGCGCCTCCGAGTTCCTCGAGGAACGCGCCGAGTTGTTCCCGTTCGCCCTTCACGGTCTCGACGGCGTCGCCGCAGAGCGCCTCGGTGATGTCCGGGTGCGGCGCCTTGCCGCCGAGGATCGCCACCGCGCGTGCGAAGTCGTGCAGGTAGAGCGCGTCCTCGATCACATAGAAGCGGAACACCTGCCGGTCGAGCGTCCCGTCCGCGAGGCCGGCCAGGAACGGATGCCGCAGGATCTCCGAGTAGATGGGCTCGATCCCGGCCCACAGCCGGGAAGTGAACGAATCCGGGGTCTCGGGAGCGCCGCTCATCGCGCCGGATGCTAACCCCGCTCCTCAGCCCAGGACCACCGGCGCCCAGAAGACGGCGAACAGGCTGGCGAGGACGGCGCCGATCAGGTTGGCGCCGATGCCGGCGCGCACCATCTGCGGGATCCGGAACTGGCCGGTGCCGAACACGATGGCGTTCGGGGGCGTCGCCGCCGGCAACATGAACGCGCAGGAAGCGGCCACCGTGGCCGGGGCGAGCAGGGTCAGCGGGGCGATCCCCGCCGAGACTTCGACCGCGGCCAGGATCGGCAGGATCATCGCCACCGACGCCAGGTTGGACGCGAACTCGGTGAGCAGGATCACGAAGAGCACCACGAGAACCACGAATACCGGCAGGGGCAGCGCCGAAGCGGCGGCGAGCCGGCGGCCGAGGAACTCGGAGAGGCCGCTCACTTCGATCCCGTTCGCCAGCGCGAACCCGCCGCCGAACAGGAGCAGCACATCCCAGGGGATGGCCCGGCCCCACTCCCAATTCAGGATGCGCTCGCGCCCGGCGTCCGCGGCGCGGACCGCGGCCCCGCCGGGAGGAGGATTCCCGGGCGCCGAGGCAGAGGCCCCGGCGGGGAGGAGGAAGCAGAGGACGGTGGCGGCCATGGCGATCGTGGAGTCGGTGATCAGTTCGCCGTTCGGCACGAAGGCCGTCCAGACCGGACGGAACATCCAGGCGAGCGCGGTGCTCCCGAAGAGGACCGCCAAGCGGCGCTCCGGCGTGGAAAACGGCCCCAGGCGTTCGTATTCGGCGCGGACCGGGGCGAGGCCGCCGGGCAACTCCCGCAGCCGCAAGGGGAACGCGATACGCGTCAGCCAGAGCCAGACCGCCGGCAGGAACAGCAGGGTCAGCGGCAGCGCGAAGGCGAGCCATCTCCCGAAGCCGATGTCGATGCCGTACTCGTCGTGGGCGAACCCGGACAGGAACACATTCGGCGGCGTGCCGATGAGCGTGGCGAAGCCGCCGATGGAAGACCCGTAGGCGCAGCCGAGCATCAGGCAGACCGCGAAGGGCGAGCCGGCGGTCGCCGCCGCGAGCCCCCCGCCGGCGGCGGAACCCCCTTCCCGCGCGCGTTCCGCGGCGGCCACTTCGCGGATCACGGCGACGCCGATGGGCATCATCATCGCGGTGGTGGCGGTGTTCGAGACCCACATGGACAAGAACCCGGACGCCGCCATGAACCCCAGGACGATCCGCGCCGGCGAGCCCCCGATCGCCAGCACGATCCGCAGCGCCAGCCGCCGGTGGAGGTTCCACCGCTGCATCGCCTGCGCCAGCATGAACCCGCCGAGGAACAGGTACACCAAGTGGTTCGCGTAGGGCGCGGCGGCCTCCCCGGCGGTGGCGAGGCCGAACGCCGGCAGGAGGACCAGCGGCAGGAGCGAAGTCACCGCGAGCGGCGCGGCCTCGGTGACCCACCAGGCGGCCATCACCGCGGCCACCGCCAGCATCAGCCGCGGTTCGGAAGGAAGGCCGGGGATCGGGACCGCGGCGAGCCCGACCAGCAGGCCGAGGCCCAGGACCAGCCCGACGCGCTGCCGGGTCATGCGGCGGCCCCCCGCGCCGACCGCCGACCGCCGCTCACTCGGATCGGAGCGCGACGATCGGGTCGAGACGGGAGGCGCGGCGGGCCGGAATCCACCCGAAGAAGACGCCCACCGCGCCGGCGAGGAGCGCCGCCCCGACGGGGGCCGCCGCCGGAATCAGCGTCCGCCAGCCGAGCGCCCGCTCCACCCCGGAAGCCGCCGCCGCCCCCGCGGCGATGCCCAGGAGCCCGCCGAGGACCGCGAGCGCCGTCGCCTCCGCCAAGAACTGCCAGAGGACATCCCGGCGGCGGGCGCCCACCGCGAGCCGCAGCCCGATCTCGCGGGTGCGCTCCGTCACCGCGAGCAGCATCACATTCATGATGCCGACGCCGCCCACCACCAGCGAGACGCCGGCGAGGGCGCCGAGCAGCAGGGTCATCGTCGAGGTGGCCCGGTTCAGCGTGCCGACCATCTCCTCGGAGGTCATCTCGTCGAGGCGCGGCATGGAAGCGAGCACGAAGGCGGCGGCCGTGGTGTAGAGCCCCTCGGTGAGCGCCGAAGTCGCCTGCGTCCGGACCACGAAGTCGTCGGGGAGCCGACCGCTCCGGCGGAACGCGTGCGGCGCGTCGGACTCCGCCGGGGGCGCGGCGCGGGTGAGCCGGTGCCGCTCCCGCAGCAGTCGGGTCACTTCCCGGCCCACCCGCGAGGCGTCGCCGGCGCGTTCCGTCGAGATGACCACCTCCTGGAGGTGGGCCCGGCCGAGGGTCTCGGCGAGCAACGGCCAGGGGACGAGCGCGGACTCCACGAGGCGCCGGTCGGTGGTGCGGAACACGCCCACGACTTCGAACTCGCGGCCCCGGGCCGCGAACCGGCGGCCCACGGCGGAGCGTCCGGGGAACAGTTCGGCGGCCGCCGCGGCGGAGAGGAGGGCCACCGGCCGGCGCGCCTCCACGGCGTCGGCGTCGAAGTTCTCCCCCTCGACCAGGGAGAGCCGCCAGATCCGGGCGGCGGCTTCGGAAACGCCGCGCACCGGGGCGAAGAAGTCGCCGAGGTCGGAAGCGAGCGCGGCCCGGTCCTCGACGACCGGGCTGACCGAAGCCACCTGGTCGAGCGCCCCGATCGCCTCCGCGTCGGCGACGGAGAGCGTGTCGGCGCGCCCGAACCCGGAGGGGATGTTCACGGCGTCGCCCCCCCGGATGTAGTTCCCGGCGCGGACGACCACGATGTTCGTGCCCGCCGACCGCACATCGTCCCGGACCGCCGCGCGGGCGCCGGTTCCGAGCGCGGCCATGGTGATCACCGAGGCCACGCCGATCACCAACCCGACGAGCGCGAGCCCGGTGCGCAGCGGGTTCGCCCGAAGCGCCGCGGCGGCGGTCCGGAACGGGAGGGGCGCTTCCACGGGCGCGGAGTCTATGGGCGGCCGTCCCGTGTCTCCCCGCGGTCTCCCCGGCGGGCGGGCGGACGGAGCGGCGCCGCCGACCCCGCCCGGTATCCTGCTCTCCTCGTCGTGCGGCTGCTCCGGTTCGTCGCGCTCCTGAGCGGCGTTTACGACCTGCTGCTCGGCGGCGCGCTCCTGTTCGCCCTCGACGAAACCGTCCGGCTGCTCGGGGTTCCTCCTCCCCGGTTCCCGCTCAACGCGAACCTGAACGGGCTGTTCGCGCTGGCGGTGGGCGCCGGCTACTTCGCGGTCCTCCCGGCGCCGGAGCGCGGGCGGTTCTACCTGTGGATCATGGGGCCGTTCCTGAAGGGCGGAGGGGCGGTGCTCTTCGCGCTGGACTTCGCGCTCCGGGGCTCTCCGGCGGTCTTCCTGCTGTTCGCGGCCAGCGACGGCGCGCTCGCCGCGCTCACCGCATTCGCGCTCACGCGGCGGCCGGAGCCGGCGCCGCCCGCTAGGGCCGGCGAGGTCGGGACCGCCCGCGAAGCGCGGGACTCCGGGCCGGCGGCAGCGGACGAAGAGGACGAGAGGGCGGCGGCCCTAAACTGACCCCTCCCGGACACCGTTTCCCTTGGATCAACTGGATCTGTTTCGCCGGCTCGCGCGGGCCCGCGACGACGATCCCGCGTGGCGCGACCTGCTGGAACTGTGTCTGTCGCAGGTGCGCCGGACGCTCTGGTTCCGGAACTGGATGCCGCGGGAAAACAGCCGGGCCTTCGTGGCGGACATCGCGCAGGAAGTCCTGTTGCGGCTGGTCGCGGAGGATCGGCGCCGGCTGGATCGGCTGGTGGCGCTCGGCAGCATCGCGCTCCAGTTGTACCTGCGCCGGATGGTGGAGAACGCGGTCTGCGACCAACTCCGCGCCGACATGGTGCGGATCAAACTCGAGGACGCGCTGGCGTTCGACGACCTTCCGCCGCATCTCGACGAGGCGCTCCACCAGGCGCTCGCGACGAACACCGAGGAGAACCCGGACGCGGACCTGAGCGCCCGGGAGGTCCGGGAAGTCGTCGAGCGGGCGCTGCGCGCGGTCGCCCCGCCCGGGCCGGAGCGGTCGTTCTACCGGCAACTCTTCCAACTCTATTTCGTGGAGGGCCGGAGCACGCCGCAGATCGCCCGGATGCCGACGGTTCCGCTCAGCCCTTCCGGTGTCCGCCGGCGCATCGCCCACCTGCGGGAGATCCTGCAGGCGGCCTTCGACGGCGAACCGCTCCACGGACTGGTCGTGGGCCGCGCCCGGTCGCGCGCCCGCTCCGCGGCCCGCCACCAGCCGCGCCGAGGCAGCCGGGACCGCCACCGGTAGCCTCGGCGGGGCGGCGGCCGGGACGCGGCCGTCGGAAGACCGCCGGCCGCCGCGAGGTCAGCGTCCGGAGGCGAGGCCGAGCAGCAAGTCCATCACATTCGTGCCCGTCGGGCCCGTGACGAGGAGGTCCCCGGTGGCCCCGAAGAGCGACCCGGAGTCGTTCCGCCGGAGCGTCTCCGCCGGGTCGAACCCGGCCCGGCGGGCGCGGTCGGCGCTGCCGCCGTCGGCGAACGCCCCGGCGGCGTCGGTCGGCCCGTCCGTGCCGTCCGTGCCGGCGGCGAGGATCGCCGCCCCCGGCGTCCCGGCGAGTCGGCCGGCGGCGGCCAGGGCGAATTCCTGGCAGCGCCCGCCGCGCCCGCCGCCCCGGACGCGGAGGGTCAGTTCCCCGCCGCCCACCAGCGCCGCCCGGCGTCCCGCCTCCCGCAGTTCCAACAGGCGGTCGGCGAACCGCCGCGCCGCCGGGTGGAGGTCCCCCGTCAGGTCGCGACCGAAGACTTCCACTTCGTAGCCGAGGTCGGCGGCGGCCCGCCCGGCGGCGTCCAGCGCGCGCCGGTTCGAGGCCAGGATGCGGTGTGGAAGCGGCCGATCCGCGCTCTTCGGGGTCTCGGGAACGCGGCCGGCCGCCCCTTCGACGAGCCGAGCGAGCACGGAGGCCGGAACGCGGCTCTCGAGATCGAATTCCCGGAGGACGCCGAGCGCTTCCCCGAAGGTGGTCGGGTCGGGGGTCGCCGGCCCGGAACCGATGGAAGCGAGCGAGTCGCCGACCACATCGGAGATCAGGAGCGCGCCGGCGCGGCCCGGCGGGAGGAGCGGCAGCAACTGTCCGCCCTTGACCGCGGAGATGTGCTTCCGGACGGTGTTCATCCGGTGGATGTCCGCGCCGCTCTTCAGCAGCAGGGAGTTCACCTCCGACTTCTCTTCCAAGGTGATCCCGGGCACGGGTGCGGCGAGCAGCGCCGACGCCCCCCCGGTGAGCAGGAGGAGCGCCCGCCCCCGCCGCCCGGCGGCGCGGAGGTCGGCGAGCAGCCGCCCGGTGGCTTCGGCGGAGTCCCGGTCCGGGACCGGATGCCCCGCTTCTTCGACCGTGACCCCCGGGATTTCCAGCCGGTGGCCGCGCTTGACGATGATCCGCCCCCGGAGCGGCTCGCCGGCGAGCCGGGCCGCCGCCGCCCGTCCGAGCGCCGCCGCCGCCTTCCCGGCCCCGAGCAGGAGCAGCGGCCCTTCCCCCGGCGCCGCCGCCGGGAGCAGCGCCTGCCCCCGGAACCGCCACCCGGTCCCGCGGCTGCCGCGGAGGTCCCGTTCGAGGATCGCGCCCGGTTCGGAGTCGGCGAGCCCGGCGCGGAAGATCGCCTCGAGGTCCCGCCGCAGCGCCGCCGGCGGCGCGCTCGTCCCCGGCGGGCTCACTGCGCCTTACAGTTTCCGGATGCCGGCCGGGGAGGAGTCGCGAAACCCCACCCGGCGGCACATCGTTCTGGCATTCGCGCCGATCGCCTTGGCGCTCCTCGCGCTCGCCGGACTCCTCCTCTTCCATTGGTGGAAGGCCTGAGTTCCGGACGGCGCCACTCGCCTCCAAGGAGAAGAACACGCATGGCGGACAGGCAATGGTATGTGGCGGAAGCCGGGCGGACGCTCGGCCCGTTCCCGGCTTCCGAAGTCGCCCGGGGGATCCACTCCGGCCGGTGGACGAGACAGACGCAGGTCTGCCCGGAGGGCGGGACCGACTGGAAGCCGGCGGCCGCCCATCCCGAACTCTCCGGCGGCGCGCTCGGCGGCGGAGCGCCCCGGCCCCCGGCCCCGACGCGGATGCACGAGGTGGACTACGAGGTCTTCGGCGAGGAGATGCAGTTCGTGGAGATCGAACTCGACCCCGCCGAAGGGGCGATCGCCGAAGCCGGGGCGATGATGTTCATGGACGCCGGCATCGAGATGCAGACCATCTTCGGGGACGGCGGCGAGAGCGGGTTCATGGGCAAACTGCTCGGCGCCGGGAAGCGGCTGCTCACCGGCGAGAGCCTGTTCATGACCGAGTTCGTGAACCAGCGGGGCGGCGGCAAACAGCGGGTGGCCTTCGCCTCGCCCTATCCGGGGAAGATCCTGCCGGTGCAGTTGTCCGAACTGGGCGGGAAACTCATCGCCCAGAAGGACGCCTTCCTGTGCGCGGCGAAGGGCGTGTCGCTCGGCATCCACTTCCAGAAGAAGATCGGCACCGCGCTCTTCGGCGGCGAGGGCTTCATCATGCAGTCGCTCGAGGGCGACGGGCTGGCGTTCCTCCACGCCGGCGGGACGATCGTGCGGAAGGAGTTGGCGGCGGGGGAGAACCTGCGGGTGGACACCGGCTGCCTGGTGGCGCTCGCGCCCTCCGTCCACTACGACATCCAGTTCGTGGGCGGGATCAAGTCCGCCATCTTCGGCGGCGAAGGGTTCTTCTTCGCCAGCCTCACCGGGCCCGGCTGGGTCTGGCTGCAGTCGCTCCCGTTCAGCCGGCTCGCCGGACGGATCCACCAGGCGGCGCCCCAGACCGGCGGCGGCGGCAAGGGCGAAGGCTCGCTGCTGGGCCGCCTCTCCGGCGTCGGCTGGGACGGGAGTTGACCCCGGTGGAGGCAGCCGCCTCCGGGAACGGCGCCGGGCCCTCGCCGGCCGCCGCCCGGTTCCTCGCCGGGTTCGACTGGGCCGGGTGGGAGCCGGACGAACTCGCCACGCTGCTGTTCATCGTGCGCGGCGGCCGGGTGCTGCTCATCGAGAAGCACCGCGGCCTGGGCGAGGGGAAGATCAACGGCCCCGGCGGACGCATCGAACCGGGAGAGACCGCCGAGGCTGCCGCGGTCCGCGAGGTCGAGGAGGAGGTCCTGGTGCGTCCGACCGGCGTCCGCCGGATGGGCGAGTTGCGCTTCCAGTTCACGAGCGGCCACGCCATCGGCGTCGAGGTCTTCCGCGCCGACGACTGCGTCGGCGAGCCGGGCCCTACGGCGGAGGCCACCCCGTTCTGGGCGGACCTCGACGCCATCCCCTACGACCGCATGTGGGAAGACGACGCCGTCTGGCTCCCGTTCCTCCTCCGCGGCGAACCCTTCTCCGGCCGATTCGTCTTCGACGAGGACCGGATGCTGGAGAGCCGCCTCGAACCGAGCCCCGCCGCGCCCTCCGCCGGCTGACGCCTCCCGCTGTCCGTCCGCCCGGCGTCCGGAACGGCTCGCCGCGCGGTTGAAGTCGGGCCGTGAAAGTGCGAAATTCGCGTTCGAGATGCGAGCATGGGCGCCGAGGGCGGCTCTCGCGGTCGTCGTCGTCGGTCTGGTTGCTCTGGTCGTGGCGACCGCCCTTCGCAACCGGGCACCCGACGCCCCGGTTGCGGCGCCGGCTCCCGCCGACGACGCAGCCGGCGGGGACGACGCTCACGGTTCCGGGACCGGAGACGCCGATTCAGCCGAGCCCGACGACAGCCCGGAAGGCCGGCTGGTCGCGGCGGCGCTCGACGGTGACGCCGCCGGCGTCGCCGCGCTCCTTGCGCAAGGCGTCTCGCCGCGAGCCAGGGACCGCGAGGGACGCGGCGCTCTTCACCGGGCCGCCGAGTCGGGGTCCGTGGAGACTCTCGACTTGCTGATCGAAGCCGGCGCCGAAGTGGACGGCTTGGACGGACAGGGCTTCACGCCGTTCGTGGCGGCCGCTTTCGCCGGGGCGCTTCCCACCGGGCTGCGCCTGCTGGCGCTCGGCGCCGATGTGGACGGGCAACGGGAGCCGCACTTCGTGACCGCCTTGGAGCAGGCCATGGCGGGATGGCGCGCCGTGGACGGCACCGAAGCGATAAGCGAGGACCGGAGGCGTTTCGTGGAGGCCCTCTTCGAGGCCGGCGCGAACCCGAACCTCCAGAGCGTCATGGGGCCACCCATCCGGTTCCTGCCGTGGTTCTTCGAAGACGAGGCCTTGGTGAACATGTTCTTCGACCACGGGGCAAGGCTCGACGACACGCCGCAACTCTGGGTGTTCGAACGCCGGCCCGGACCGATCGGCCAACGGATCGCCGAAGCGGTTCGCGCCGCCAGGCAGCGGGCCTCCGAGCCATAGGCGTCCGCTTCGCCGGCTGTCGCCTCTCCGGCAGGGCTCACCGGGCGCTGCGGTGCGCCGCCGACCTCGAAAGGTCGTTTTCTCGGCGGCGGCGCCCGCCCCGCGCTCCGCGCCGGGGTGATCGGCCACTTCGCGGCGGCGGGCCGGGCCCTCGTCCGGGCCGGCAGCCGCGCGGCCGTTCCGGCGAGCGTGCTCGCGCTCGCGGTCGCCGCCGGTCAGACGGTCGTCGTCATCCGGGAGGCAGTTCTTTCGCGGCCGCTTCCCTACCCGGACGCGCAGGCGCTCGTTCGGATCGAAGCAGCCCGGAGTCCCGACGACCCGCGCGCAGCGGCCGGCTTCGGTGATCTCGTCACCATCCACGAAGCGGAGTTGCTGCGGCAGCACGCCTCCTCCGTGGCGGGCTTCGCCGCCTGGAGCGACACTTGGGCGACGGTCGGCAGCGAGTCGGGCCGTCCGGTTCGGGTCGTTCGCGCCTATCCGGGCCTGCTCGCCGCATTGGGCGTCCACCCTTCCTCGGGCGCCTCGTTCGCTCCCGAGCACTACGAGGCCGACCCGGAGCAGCCACCGGCGGTTCTGCTCGGTCACCGCCTCTGGAGGCGACTCGGCGGCTCCCCGGAGAACCCCGTACCGGAACTCACGCTGAACGGGACGCCGACACCGGTCTCGGGGGTCATGCCGGCGGGTTTTTTCTTCCCCGATCCGGACGCGGCCGCCTGGGTCCCGACCCGGGAACTTCGACCCTCGCGCCAGAACCGGGGATCCGCCCAACGACTCGTCGGGAGGCTCGCTCCGGGCGCATCACCTGCGGCGGCTTCCTCGGAACTGACCGCCATCCTGCAGAGCGGCGGCAACCTGCGCCCGGACGAGAGCGTCCGGGTGACCCGCCTGGCCGATGTGGTGACGGCGGGCGTCCGGCCGGCGCTCGACCTGCTCCTGTGGGGCGCGCTCCTGCTGACGCTGGCCGCCTCGGTCAGCATGACCGCCCTCCGCATGTCGGCGATGCTCGCGGAACGCGTCGCCGCGGCGACGCGGCGGGCGCTCGGCGCTTCGTCGGGAGACGAACTGCGCCGCGCGCTTTCGCGGGTCGTCGTCCAAGCCGTATTCGTCGGCGCGGCGGCCAGTCTGGTCGCGTTCTGGCTCATTTCCGCGGCGCGCCGGTTCGCCGGCGCCGTGCCTTTCTCGGAATCGTGGGGCCTCACGCCGGCCGGCGTCGGCCTCGGGTTCGCCCTGGCGCTCGTCGCGGTGGCCATTTCCGAGACACCGGCCGTGTTCGCGGCGCTGCGCCACCCGCCGCGGCTGGTGGGGGCGCAGCCGCTCACTCCGGGAACCGGGGCGCTCGCGTCCTCCTACCTCGCCTTCGGAACTCTTGCTTCGACGGCGATGCTCATCGCGGCGGGGGCGTTCAGCGCTCGGGCCTTCGATCTCGTACGGGGCCTCGGCGGCTATTCCGCGGAGGGGTTGGCGCAACTCACCGTGGACTTCGGCGGTACGACTCGGCCGCCGTCCCACGACGAAAAGGCCGCGGCGCTGAAGCGCGCCGCCGACCGCCTCCGCGCCCTCCCGGGCGTGGTGGAAGTCGGTTACGCGGACGCCCTCCCCGACGCCATGGGCCGGGTGAATTTCGAGAGTTTCGAGCCCGGCGCCGCCGCCTTCACGGAGATCCGGGCGAGCCCTCGACTGCTCCAGACCCTCGGGCTCGAAGTACTTCGGGGACGCGGGCTCCTCGAGACGGACGACCCGCCGGCGGAAACGGTCGCCGTGCTGTCGCGCTCCCTGGCGCTGCGGCAGGGCGGCGATCCGATGAACCGGATGATCGGGTCGAGGGGCTCCGAGGCGCGCGCCGTCGGCGTCACGGCGGATGTGCTGCGCTTTCCCGCCGAGGCGGCGCCGCCCGCGGCGTACATCCCGTTCGCCGAGCCGCCGATCGCCGCGATGCCGGCGCCGCGCGCCGAGATCGTGGTCCGGTTCGACCGCGCCGTTCGCGAGGCGGACGCCGCCGCGCTCGCGCGGGAAGTCGCCTCGGCCGCCCCGGCGCTCCGAATCCTGCGCGCCGAATCCGTGCGAGATCGCCGCGCCCGTCTGCTCGGCGGCAATGTCCTCGCTGCGGCGCTGGTGGCGCTCTTCGCGGCGGTTTCGGCGCTCTTGGCAGTCGTGGGCGCGGTGGGTCTGGTGGTCGAGACCGCGGCCCGGCGAGTCCGGCGCCTCGCGATCCTCCAGGCCGTGGGCGCCCCGCCGGACGCCGTCGTCCGGGCCGCCGCCGGCCGCAGCGGGTGGGCGTCCGGGGTCGGCGTCGGTTTGGGGGTCGCCGGCGGGTGGGTGCTCCTGCGGGTCGTGGGGAGCCGGATCGCCTGGGTGGAGACCGGGGACTGGACGCTCTACGCCGGGCCGGCCGCGCTCATGGGGCTCGCCCTGCTCGCCGCGTGCGCCGCGACCGGGCTCCGGGCGCTTCGCGCCAACCCTTGGGCGGCGCTTCGTTCGTTGTAACCCAGCGCCGCCCGTTAGGGCCTCGGCGTTCTCCCGGCGGTTACCCGGTCTTCTGCGAGCGGGCCGGGGCCACCGGCTCCGCGCCGGCGTCGGTGAGTTGGCGGTTCAGGTCGTCGAGGCGGGGGCCGAGGGCGGTGTCCAACTGCTCCAGGTGGGCGTCGAGTTCGCCGGAGAGTTCCTCGAAGACGGCGTAGGCGCCGTCGGTGGGTTTGGCGTCGCCGGTTTCCACGCTGCGGCGGAGGGAGGCGAGGCGGTTGTTCAGCCGGATCGGGAAGTTCAGAGGATCCTGGTTGCTGCGGTTCTTGGTCTGGTAGAGCGCTTCCTCGATCTCGGTGAGGTCGGCGGTGAGTTCGCCGCCGGCTTCCAGCACGCCCCGGTCGCTGGTTCCTTCGAGGCGTTCCTCCAACCGGGCGCGGACCTCGCGGATGCGGATCACCGCCTCATTCGCCGAGGTGGTGCGGTCGCGGATCCGGCTGGCCAACTCGAACTGCTCCACCAGGTCGGCGGTGCTCACGCCCTCGAGCCGCGGATCGGCGATCAGGGTGAGCGTCGTCGTCTCGGTGACGCCGGCGGCTTCCACGCTGACTTCGTAGTCGCCCGGAGGCGCCTTGGGGCCGCTGGTGGCGCGGGCGCTCCAGAGGATCATTCCCTCGAACTCCGCCGCGCCCCGGTAGCGGCCGTTCCAGACGAAACGGTTCAGCCCGCCGGCGGTCGTCGGCGACGAAGAACGGCGGGAGCGGAACCAGGAAAAGTCCGGCTCGGCTTCCCAGTCCGGTTCGGTTCCTTCGAAGCGGTCCACCAGGTTGCCCGATGCATCGTGGATCTCGACGGTGACTTTCTCCGCTTCCGAAGCGAGGTGGTACTGGATCACCGCGTCCTGGACGCCGCGCACCGCCCGCCCGGGTTCGAAGACGGTCAGGGCGGCGTTTTCCGTGTCCGCCGCGAGTTGGCGCAGCGGTTCGATGTCGTCGAGGATCCAGAACCCGCGTCCGTGGGTGCCGAGCACCACATCGCTCCCCTTCACCACGAGGTCGCGTATGGGCGTGTCCGGCAGGTTCTGCTGGAGCGCCTGCCAACGATCCCCGTCGTTTAGCGATACATAGGCGCCGTGCTCCGTTCCGAGGAACAGGAGTCCTTGGCGCACCGGGTCTTCGCGCACCGCGCGGGCGAAGTGGCCGGGGGCGATTCCGTCCACGATCTTCGTCCAGGTGGCGCCGTAGTCGGTCGTGCGGAAGACATACGGTTCGCGGTCGTCCACCTGGTACCGGTTCGCCGCGACGAACGCGGTCCCCGGACGGTGGGACGATTCTTCGATGATGCTCACCCGGCTGAACTTCGGCAGGTCCGGCGGAGTGATCTCGGTCCAGGCGGCGCCGTGGTCGCGGGTGAGGTGGAGGCGGCCGTCGTCGGAGCCGACCCAAATCGTGTCGATGTCGTGCTGCGACGGAGCGGCGGCGAAGATCGTCGCGTAGATCTCCGGCCCGTTCATGTCCATGGTGATGAGGCCGCCGGTCTCGCCGAGCGTCTCCGGGTCGGCGTAGGTGAGGTCGGGGCTGATCTTCGTCCACGACTGCCCGTCGTTCGTCGTCATGTACAGGAATTGCGAACTGGTGTAGAGCCGGTTCTCGTCGAGGGGCGAGAACACGATCGGGAAAGTCCACTGCCAGCGGTCGGGAAGCGCGCTCGCCGGTTCGCCGGAGAAGAACCGCGGATAGACCTGGATGTCCCGGATCTGTCCGTTCGCGCGGTTGTAGCGGGTCAGCAGCGCTCCCTGGCTGCCGGCGTAGAACACATCCAGGTTCGACGGGTGCTGGGTGATGTAGCCGCTCTCGCCGCCGCCGGCCGCGTAGTACCAACGGCTGCCCGGCCCCCGCGCCTGCATGTGGTCCCAACCCTCGCTGGGAACGCAGATCGTGGAGTTGTCCTGCTGCGCCCCGCATACATGGTAGGGAAAGTCGTTCGTGACATTCACATGGTACAACTGCGTGGTCGAATACGCCTGACCGGTCCAGGTGTCGCCGCCGTTGACGGAGACATTGCCGCCGCCGTCGTTCGAGTTGCACATGCGCATCGGATCGTTCGGGTCGATCCAGAGGTCGTGCTGGTCTCCGTGCGGCGGACGAATGACATGGTCGAAGGTCTCGCCGCCGTCGTCCGAACGGTAGAAGCCGGTATTCAGCGCATACACCCGTTCCGGATCCACCGGGTCGGCATACACCCGCGAGTAGTAGAAGGCGCGCTGGCGCAGTTTCCGCTCGTTGTTCGTGAGGCGCCAGGTGGCGCCCCGGTCGTCGGAGCGGAACACGCCGCCTTCGGGCGCTTCCACGATGGCCCATACCCGGTCCGGATTCGCCGGCGAAACGGTCACGCCGATCTTTCCGATCGGGCCGGCCGGCATTCCCGGGTTCTCCGTGAGTTCGGTCCAGGTGTCTCCGCCGTCGTCGGAGCGGTAGAGCCCGGAATCGGGGCCGCCGCCCCACATCTTCCAGGCCTTCCGGTACACCTGCCACAGGGTGGCGTAGAGCACCTGCGGATTCGTCCGGTCGATGATGAGGTCGGCTGCGCCGGCTTTCGGGCTCGCGAAGAGGATCCGCTCCCAGGTGTTCCCGCCGTCCGTCGAGCGGAAGACGCCGCGTTCCTCGTTGTCGCCGTAGGGATGGCCGAGGGCGGCCACATACACGATGTCCGGATTCACCGGATGGATGCGGATCCGGGCGACCGCCTGGGTGTCCGCGAGGCCCACATGCCGCCAGGTCTTCCCGCCGTCGCCGCTGCGATAGACGCCGTCGCCCTGGGTGATGCTGCCGCGCAACTGCGTTTCACCTCCGCCGATGAAGACGATGTCCGGGTTGGTCTCCGCCACCGCGACCGCGCCGATCGAGGAACTCGAGATCTGGCCGTCGGTCACCGGGAACCAGGTGGTTCCCGAGTCGAGGGTCTTCCACAACCCCCCGCCGGTCGCGCCGAAGTAGTACTCGTGGCGGCGCCCCGGGCTGCCGGAGCAGCCGAGGGACCGTCCGCCGCGCAGCGGGCCGATGTTGCGCCACTGCATCGGGCGGAGGAAGGACTCGTCGAGCGTGAGGTCGGCGGCCCCGTCCTGCGCGGCGGCGCCCGGCGCGGCGAAGGCCGGCGCGAGGAGCGCGGTCAGCGAAGTCGCGAGGGCGGTCGAAGTGCGCCGGAGGGACCGGCGGGCGGGATGCGGCCGGGATTTCGACCTGCGAAGAATGGACATGGCGGAACTCCTTTCGGTAAGCGGAAGTCCGGCGAGCGGAATCGGAGCGAACGGGAAAGCATATGAAACGCGCCGCCCCGGGGCGCGGCGCGCCGGCGAAGCGCCGACCGGGCAGGAGTGCGGGGAGGGGCCTTCCCACGAAAGAAGGCGGGGGGGTCGCGCCGCGATTCGCGCCGCCGGCCCGCAGGAAGAGCGTCCAGTCAGCGAACCGGACGGGGACTTCGCGCGCTCCGGTCGAGGAGCGGAGGGCGGGGCCCCCTCGACGGGCTGTTAGCATTTTCGCCACCGATGGCCAACCGCTCCCGTCAGACCTTCCTCAAGCGGCGGAAGGAGAAGGAACGGGCCGCCCGCCAGAAGGCCAAGGAGATGCGCCGCCGGGAGCGCGCGCTCGAACGGGCCTCCGAAGGTCCCCGGCCGACCGGCGCCGACCGGGACATCGAGGGCATCGTCGCCGGTCCGCAGGAACCGGTGTGGAAGATGGCCGGCGTCCTCACCGACGACGAGATCGACGAGATCGAGGCCGCCGAAGAAGCGGCCCGCCAGGAAGAGGCGAAGCGATAGGAACCGGCGGGGTCGGGGCTCCCCCGGCTTTCGGAAACCGGTCCTTCCGCCCGCGCGGACTCAGGTGCGCGGGCCCGAGGCCGGCGCCGCCCCCCTTTTCGGAGCGGCGCCGGCGGGCCGGGTCAGCGCCCGCTGCCGCGGCGGCCCCGGCGGTCGTTCCGCTCGACGAGTTTCGACCGCTGCTCCTCGGTGAGCAGCGCGCGCATCCGCTCCCGATCCGTCCGGCGGCGGAGCGCCTGTTCCGCCTCGAGGACGCCGACAGCGGCGCCGAGTTCCTTCACTTCGTCCGGGGAGCGGTTCTCGTCCCCGACCGCGCGGGCGAGTTCCCGGCGGGCGTCCGCGAGAGCGCGCCGACCGTCGCGCCGCTCGTCGGCGAGGTCACGGAAGAGGGTCCGCAACCCGTCCCGTTGCGCCTCGGTCAACTCGAGTTCCTCGGCGAGGCGGGGAGAGAGCAGCGCGCGGCCGCCGGAGTACCCGTATGCGCCTCGGCGGTCGCGGAACCGGCGCTCCACCCGCGCGCGGCGGCGGTCGCGGTTCCCCTCGCGCCGGGCGCGCTCCCGGTCGCGGCGGGCTTGGACGCGACCCTGCGCTTCGGCCGGGGCGCGGACCGTGGACGACGGCGAGGCTTCGGCCTCCGAAGGGCCGGCGGCGGCCGTCGCCGGAGCCGGGCTTTCCGCCCGCGCGGCGGCGCCGGCCACGGTGAGGGCGGCGAACGCCGCAGCGGCGGCGAGCAGGAACGAGCGGCTCCGAACCGCGCGGCGGGCGGCCGAAACGGAGTTCCGGGTGTTCGTCATGAGTCTTCCTCCTGACGGGAAATGGCCTCGCAGCCGATCCGCGGGCCCGCGGCCGGATTTGCAAGTGAAATGCCACCCGGCGGCCGGGATGCCGCCGGGCGAGAAGCGCTCCGGAGTGATAGCCTCACCGGTTTCGCGGGCGTCCGGCCGAGGCGGTGGGCGGGGTAGCTCAGTCGGTTAGAGCGGAGGACTCATAACCCTCAGGTCGGCGGTTCGAGTCCGCCCCCCGCTACCACCCCGTTCGGCGCGACGCGGCGCCCCCGGAAGATCCCCGGCGCCGGCGCCGCCGGCCGCCACCGGCCGTCCCGAGGCCAAATCCCCATGCGCACCAAGCGAACCTTCAAGATCAAGGCCCGGCGCGATGTGTCCTGTCCCGAGACCTACGCGAACTTCTGCGAGGCCACCCATTCCCCCTTCGACCTGACGCTCACCTTCTGCTGCCTCTCCGGCATCCAGCCCGAAGATGTGACCGAGACCGGGGAGGGCGGGGACGGCGTGGTGTACGCGGACCCGAAGACCCGGATCGTCCTTCCCTTCCGGATCGTGCCGGCGCTCATCAAGATGCTGGAGACCCAGATGCGGGCCGTCGAGGAGGGCGAGGAGGAAGAACCGTCGGGTCTGCAGCAGGCGGATTTCCCGGTCGTCCACTGACTTGGGCCCGGATGACTTGGGCCCGGACAGGCCGTCGAGCCGGAGAGTGCCGACCAGAACGACCCGAACCACGCGCGCGCCCCGCCCCGCGGGTCGGAGCGAACGCGAGCGGAGCCTCGAACGGATCCAGGCGGCGCGGGTGACCCTCGCCGCCCGCTCGCTGTGGATGAAGCGGGCGAGCGTCGCCGGAGTGGTGGTCCCGGTCGGCGTCGGCGCGCTTCAGGAGTGGCCGCTCCTGCAACTGCTCGCGATCCCGGCGGCGCTCCTCTGCTGGTGGCGCGACGCCGGGATCACCCGCGCCGACCGCCGGCTCGACCGGCTCTACGAAGCGGTTACCGAGGGCGCGGTTCCGCCCCCGTCCACCGGGGAAGAGGAGGAGGCCGCCGACAGCCTGCCCGAGCCGGCGGACGCCCTCCGCAGCGCGTTGCTCTCAGGCCCCGGAGTCAGCCTCCACCTGCTGATGATCGGGATGGCCGTCTTCTTCAACCTCCTCGGCTGAGCCGACCGGCGCCGGGGCGCCGGAATCCCCGGCCTCTCCGGCGGCGCCCGCCGACTCGTCGGCGCCGTCCGCCAAGGGCAACGCGAGCCGCTCGCCGATCAGCATGATGGGGATCCCGTTGCGGACCGGATAGAGACAGGCGCCGTCCTCGCGCACCAGGCCGCCTTCGATCTCTTCGCCGACCGGCTCCCCGTCCCGGTTTCGGGCCGTCCCGCCGCGAATCGCCGTATTCACCTCGGCGACGAGCGCTTCGGGCGCTTCGCCCACCGGCTGGTGGGACTCCGGACAGCAGAGGATCTCGAGCAGTTCGGGATGGATCATCGCGGACTTCGGAGAGTCGGACCGGGAGAGTCGGGACGGCGGGACGGGACGGCGGTGCCGGAGGAGGGGCTCGAACCCTCACGACCACTAAGGATCTCGGGATTTTGAGTCCCGCGCGTCTGCCGATTCCGCCACTCCGGCGAGGGCCGCCGCTCGCGCCGTCCCGTCCGGGGGCGGGCAGTGTAAACGCTCGGCAGGCGGCGCGTTCGGGCGCTCTCTCGACCGGCTCGGGGCCGCCCCGCGCCCGGCCGGCGCGTTTTTCGATGCGTTTTCGGCGGGAAAATGTGGTAGAATTCGGGAATTCGGGCGTTGAACCCGTTGTTTTTTCAACCGGAGCGTCGTTGAGGGCCCATGCAGTTCGAAGTCGGTGACAAGGTGATCTACCCGAACCAGGGAATCAGCATCGTGGAGGGAATCGAGAGCGCCGACGGAGTTTCGGGCACTTGTTTCTACCGCCTGCGCCTGCTCGAGAAGTCCACGCTGGTGATGGTGCCCGTGGAGAAAGTGGGGGAAGTGGGACTCCGGCGGATCATGACCGACGGCGATGTCGAGGCGGTCCTCGATGTGCTCGAACACGGTGAAGTGGACGAGCAGTTGAACTGGAAGACCCGGTACAAGGACAACTCCGACCGGATGAAGAGCGGTTCGCCGGTGGAAGTCGCCGGGGTGCTCAAGGGTCTCTACTACCTGAGCGAGCGGAAGACGCTCTCCTTTCGGGAGAAGCGGATGCTCGACCGCGCCCACCAGTTGACGGTCACCGAGGTCGCGGAAGTGGCCGGCCAGTCGGTGGAGGAAGTGGAGAACAAGGTGTTCGACGCGCTCCGCCGCAGCCGCAACGGCGCGACCGGCCGGGACGACGCCGACGACGGCCACCCCCGGGCGACGAGCGTCGTCCCCCGCCCGGTGCGGAGGCGGCGCAAGGGGCGGAGCGTGGAAGGCGGCCGCTGCACGGTCTCCATCTCGATCAACCGCTACTGAATCCCCCGCGCCGGCGCCCGCCGAGTACGCCTTCGCGCTCCGTGGGCCGGCGCTCCCCCTTCGCTGCGCTTCGCGCCCTCCTCGGGACCGCCGGCGTGGCGGTGGCGCTGCCGCTGATGCTGGTGGCGGCGCTGGCGGCGATCCCGCTCGGCGACCGGCTCAGCGGCCGGAGGCGGCTCGGCTACGAGTTCGGGCGGCTGATCATGCAGGTCTGCTGGCGGATCACCGGCATCCGCATCCGGGAGACGGCGCGCGAGCGGATCGAACCGCTCCGGCCGCGGGTGTACATGACGAACCACACCTCGCTCCTCGACATGCCGGCGATCCTGGCGCTGCTGCCCGGCCAGAACACGACGCTCATCAAGAAGGAGGCGTTCCGGGTGCCGCTGGTGGGGTCGGCGTTCCGCGCGGTGGGGTTCGTGCCGGTGGACCGGACGAATCCGACCGCCGCGCGCCGCAGTTTGGAGCGCGCCGTGGACGCGATTCGGGAGGGGCACTCGCTGGTGATCGCCCCGGAAGGAACGCGGAGCCGCGACGGGAAGGTCGGGCCCTTCAAGACCGGCGGCTTCCGGATCGCGGTGGCCGCCGGCGCCCCGATCGCGCCGATCACCGTGACCGGCGCGCGGGAGCGGCTGGTCCCGGGTTCGAAACTCGTCCGCCCCGGCTTCATCCGGGTGCGCTACCACGAACCGGTGCCCACCGACGGCATCGAGCCCGGGGACCGCGGGGCAGTGGCGGCGCTGGTCACCCAGGTGCGGGAGACCATCTCCGCGGGCCTTCCGGCGAGCGCGTGAACGCCGCCGGCCCGCCGACGCCGGGGTCTCCCCGGACTTCCCACGGGCCGTTCGGCGAGCGACACTTCCCGCCGCCCGGTCCCTTCCGGTTCCTCGTCCGGTAACCGCCGCGCCGCCGTTCCGGCGGCCTCCACCTGTTCCTCCACCGCGCTTAGGGAGCGTTCTACTTGACCCACCTCACGACGGAACACCTCGGTTTCGCCCGAAGCCGCCACGACCTCTCCACTTCCGGGATCCGCTACCCGCGGCGGGTGCTGTGGAACCTGTCCACGGCGGCGCTCACCCAGGAGGCCGTCTTCCGCGGGGAGGCGACGCTGGCCCACGGCGGCCCCATCGTGGTGCGCACCGGCGAGTTCACCGGCCGGTCGCCCAAGGACAAGTACATCGTCGAGGAGCCGAACACGAGCGGCGAGGTGTGGTGGGGCCCCCACAACCAGCCGTTCTCGCGCGAGCAGTACGACCGGCTCCGCTGGCGGCTCACCGCCTACATGCAGAACCGGGAGTTGTTCGTCCAGGACTGCTTCGCCGGCGCCGACCCCGAGTTCCGGCTGCCGCTGCGCGTGATCACCACCACGGCGTGGCAGAGCCTGTTCGCCCGCAACATGTTCATCCGGACGCGCGACGAAACCCGGCTGACCGAGCACGAACCGCAGTTCACGGTCATCGCCGCGCCCAGTTTCCGCGCCGCGCCCGACCAGGACGGCACCCGGTCCGAAGTCTTCGTGATCGTGAACTTCGAGCGCCGGGAGATCCTCATCGGCGGCACCGCCTACGCCGGCGAAATCAAGAAGTCCGTCTTCTCGGTGATGAACTGGCTGCTGCCGGAACGCGGCGTCCTGCCGATGCACTGCTCGGCGAACTACGGCGCCGACGAGGACGACCTCGCCATCTTCTTCGGCCTCTCGGGCACCGGGAAGACCACGCTCTCCGCCGACCGGGGCCGCACGCTGGTCGGCGACGACGAACACGGGTGGGGCGAGAACGGCGTCTTCAACTTCGAGGGCGGCTGCTACGCGAAGGTCATCCGGCTGTCCCGCGAAGGGGAACCGGAGATCCACGCCACGACGCGCCGCTTCGGAACCATCCTGGAGAATGTGAAGGTGCGGGAGGAGACCCGGCGCCTCGACCTCGACAGCGCCGAGTTCACCGAGAACACGCGGGCGTCCTACCCGGTCACCCACATCCCGAGCGCCTCCCGAACCGGTTGCGGCGGGCAGCCGCGGGTGGTCCTGATGCTGACTGCGGACGCCTTCGGCGTGCTCCCGCCCATCTCCCGGCTCACCCCGGAGCAGGCGCGCTACCACTTCGTGTCCGGCTACACCGCGAAGGTCGCCGGCACCGAGCGCGGCGTCAGCGAGCCGCAGGCGACCTTCAGCGCCTGCTTCGGCGCGCCGTTCATGACCCGCCGACCGGAGGCGTACGCGGAACTCCTCGGCCGCCGCCTCGAGGAGCGCCAGGTGAAGTGCTACCTGGTGAACACCGGCTGGACCGGCGGCCCCTGCGGCGCCTCCCCGCGGATGCCGCTGGCGCTGACCCGCGCGCTGGTGCGCGCCGCCCTCGACGGCTCGCTCGAGAAGACCGAGTTCCGACGGGAGCCGATCTTCGGGCTGCAGATCCCGAAGGAATGCCCCGGAGCCCCGCCGGAGATCCTCGATCCCGGTCGGAGTTGGCAGGACCCGGACGCCTACGGGCGCCAGGCGCGGAAACTCCTCGGCATGTTCGAGGAGAACACCGAGAAACTCGGCCCGGCCGCCGGTTCGTTCGCCGCCGCGGCGGCGGCCTGACGGCGGCGTTGCCGGCAGCGTCGCCGACCGACCGCCGGACGCTGGTTCTGCTCCGCCACGGCGAAAGCGTCTGGAACCGGGAGAACCGGTTCACCGGCTGGACCGATGTCCCGCTCGCCGACACCGGCCGGGAGCAGGCCCGCCGCGCCGGCGACCTGCTGGTCGAGGCGGGGATCGTCCCGGCCACCGCCCACACCTCGCGCCTCCGCCGGGCGGAGGACACCCTGAGCGAGGTGATGGCCCGGGCCCGGTGGGAGGCGGTCCCCGTCCGCCGGGCCTGGGAACTCAACGAGCGCCACTACGGCGTCCTCCAGGGCGAGGACAAGGCGGAGACAGAGCGCCGCTACGGCCGGGAGCAGACGAGGCGCTGGCGCCGGAGTTACGCCGACGGCCCTCCCCCGGTGGACCGCGCCGACCCCCGCCACCCGGCGCAGGATCCGCGGTACCGAGAAGTCCCGCCGGAGGCCCTCCCGGCCGGCGAGTCCCTGCGGGACACCGCGGAGCGCGTCCTCCCCTACTGGGAGCGGGCGATCCTCCCCGACCTCGACCTCGGCCCGGTGCTGGTCGCCGCCCACGGCAACAGCCTCCGGGCGCTGGTGATGCGCCTCGAAGCCCTGTCCCCGGAGGAGATCGAACACCGCAACATCCCCACCGGGATCCCCTTGGTCCTGACGCTGGACGGGGCCTCTCGCGCGGTCGAGCGCCGCTACCTGGCCTCCGAGGCCGAACTCGACCGGGGCATCACCTTGGCGGCGCATCGCCCGTAGAATTGCGTCCGTTCCGAGCGAGGGCGCCGCGCGGCCCCGTTTCCGGAACAGCCCCTCCGACATGAAGAAGAACCGCTCGAACCGGCAGTGGCGGTGGGAAACCGTCGACCCGAATGTGGGCGCTGCCGGCGGCGCCTTCGCGAAGGTGTTTCGCAACCTGGAGGAGAAGAAGCCCGGCTTTCTGGAGGAAGGCGCTCCGGGGTTGAACGCTTACCTGATGGCTCGAGAGGTCATCCAGAACGCATGGGACGCCGCCCTCGAGTTGCGGAAACCTGCCCCCCCCCCCCCCCCGCAAAAAGTCTTCCAGATTTCTACATCCAGTTCGACTTTCGTGTGCTGAGCGGTTCGGAAAAGAAGTCGCTCATCGCCACACTGGACTTGGGCGGGCATGTCGAGCGGCTTTCGCAACTCGAACGACAGACGATCGGTCTCGATGACGATCTCTGTCTGGATCATCTCGAGAGCAACGAACCGCTCCCGGTTCTCGTCATCGAGGAGACGGCAACGACCGGGATGTTCGGGCCGTGGAAGGGCGCCAAGTCGAAACTCTTCAAGGCTCTCGCCGCCCTCGGCATCCAAGGCAAGGACGATGCGGATGCCGGGGGTGCCTTCGGTTTCGGCAAGGCGGGCCTGATTCGCGGTTCGGCCCCGCGGATCGTGGTGGCCTACACCTGCTTCCGGGAACAGATGGACGATCCAGGAGTTACCCGTCGCCTCTTGGGAATCACCTATTGGGACGCACATTCACTGGACGACCGAGACTTCACCGGAATGGCGCGTTGGGACACGAACTCCGATGAGCCGCGACCGTTCGAGAACGACGAGGCGGACGGTATCGCCGAGGAACTGGGGCTGAGGCTTCGCCACCCGGACAACGACGAGGACTTCGGCACTTCGTTCTTGATCCTGCAACCCACCGTCGATCCGGGGAGGCTGGAGACCGCGATCAACCGCTCTTGGTGGCCGGCGCTGGAAGACACGACGCTCGGCTTCCAGGCAGCGATCCGGCCGCCCGGCGAAGACGCGCGTTCTCCGCGACCGCAACAGGACGCCGACCTGCAGCCCTTCGTCCGTGCTTATCGGCAGGCGACCTCCACCGCAAAGTTCATCGGCAAAGTTCCCAACCTCCACTCTTTTGATATCTGGGACTCGTCCCGACTACTGGGAAAACTCGTACTGGTCACCGACCCGGACGGTTGGTCGTTCCAGGACCCGAGTTCGTCATCGGATGAGAGTCTCGTCGCGCTGATGCGCAACACGCGGATGGTCGTGGAATATCGAAAGTTGGGGTTCCGGGAGACCACTCCGATCGTTCGCGGCGTCTTCGTGGCGGACGACGGCGTGAGCGGTCTTCTCCGGGAAACGGAACCCGTCGGGCACGATGCTTGGTATTCGGGTGGTGACGAGAACGATGCCAGCGAAGAGGCTCGTGCTGTCGCAGACTGCATCCTGAAGAAAATCAAGGATCGCGTTCGCAAGGTTCGCAAGGACTTGGCGCCGCCCGCACCGAAACCGGAGTTCGTGAGGCTCCCGGAGTTCGACCGCATCATGCGGCGCATCTTGGGCGGCGAGGGCCGAAAACAGGGGCCGACCGCGCAGAGGCGTTTCGTACGGTTGGATGGAATCGAGAGCGAGCCCGAGATCGTTGGCCACGGGCTCATCCGTACCACCGGGTCCGCGCAGTTCGGTCTGAGCGAAAATTTTCCGGTGTCCCGCCCCGGCGCACGCGTTGCCATCCAAGTCCGTTTCGTGGTACTCGAGGACGGTCAGGCCCGCGGCGCCAATAGCGTCCCGGTCGCAGTCGCGCCTCCCGATGGCTTCGAAGTCGCCGACGACGCCGATCCCCACCGCTTCACGGGCTGGTTGGCTCGCGGCGACGAACACGGCTTCTCCTTCCAAACGGATCCTTACGACGAGGATTGGACCGGTCGGCTCTACATCGAGGCCGAATTCCTTTCCGAGGACTCTTGAATCGAGAACGCAAGACCGTACGCCCGTTTCGGGGCGTAGCGCCGTCGCTGACCAGAGCCCTGCGGAATGCGGTTCTTCGGTTCGGAGAGAAACAGGTCACCGCGGGCGCTCGCCTCCAGTGGGACGACTTCGAGACCTACCGAGACCAAGACATTTTGCTGGAGTGGAGCGCGGACGACGAGTCTCCGACCTTCTTGTCCGGGCTGAAACAAGGCTGCCGCGAGTCCGGTCTGCCTCCCGACAGTCTGGCTCTCGTCGTCACGGCCACCAGCCGGTATCTCGGTATCGTGGATGTCCTCTTCAACTGTCCTCTGGACGACTTGGATGAACTCGAACCTGCCCTTGACCTTCGGGCCGAGAAAACCGACGCGGCGGCTTGGAGGACATGTGTCCGAGGTTGCCGGGTGGACGCGTATCTCCTGCTCGCCCGCAAACTGGAAGAACGGCCTCTTCGCCCCTGGAGGAAGGGAGTGTGGCTGTCGAGGGCGAGTTTCACGGTAGCGACAGACTACACGGAGAGTCTGTTTCGACCGAGGAAACTGGACGACAAACAGCGGAAGCGATTTCAACTCTCGGTTCAGGCGCTCCGCTATGTCCATCTTCCGGAACCCGTCTGGGAGGAATATGACCCCGAAGAGCCGCCGGAGGTGTACTTGGACGCCGAGATCATGGCGCAGATCGCGGCGAAGCCGAAAGCGCTGCCGAGCCGCCTGGCCCAAGCGGAACTCGCCTATGTGTTCCTGCGTGGCGTCCTCACCGATGCTCACATGAACCGAAAGCAGTGGCGCGGGCGCATGTGGCGGGACATCGCGAACACACTGCTCGGCAAGGCCCTTCGCGCCATCGCCGGGAAGAACGCGCCCGTCGCCGAGTGCGCTCGATGGATGGACAGACTCGGCAGTGACGGTGGCTTGGAGGGTGTCGTGTCGGAGTGCGAGGGCGTCACCGAAATTCGCGCTCTTCTTCGCGACGCGTTTCGGGAGTAGCCACGATGCGATACAAGACACTCCCGCTCCAGGAGTGTCGGCGTTTCGCCCGCGAGCGACTCGCGGGAGAGACGCCGGACATCGGTACGGGCGTTGTCTTCGCCGGAGCCGGCGAAGACCTCGACATAAAGCCGATCCGCAAGGCCGCCAAGAAGATCGTCCGTCTCGTCGACGACAAGGCGAAGGATCGGGATCGAATCGAGGGGAAGGCCGCTGTTCTCCTCTACGACGGCCTTGCCGGAGTCCCGGTCGACGCACTCGACGATCCGGGTTTCTGGCGCTACCTGAGTGTCGGATTGGCGTTTTGGGGCTTCATCGCCTGGAGGGAGCACCGCGCACTGCAGAAGGGCGACAACTTCCTCAAGTATGTCGACGGGAAGAAGGCGACCGAGTGTGTCCTTCCGCGCATGTACATGCGCGTGTTGGCGCTCGGCGCCCGGGACGACCCGAAGGGACAGTTCCGGGAACTGGCTACGGCGCTTCCGGCCGCGACGGACTTCTGGCGGAGTCATGTGGTCCGGGTGCAGACCGCGGCGTCGCCGGCCGTCGTTCGGGCGTTCGCGCGAATGCAAAAAGAGAGGCGTCTCAACACCGACGATCTCCGGGAGTTCGCGAAGGACATTTCCAAGATCCGTTCGACGGTCGTTTTGAGCATCTACAACGACGAGGAAGCCGACATCTTCATCCGAGACCTTCGCGCGAAGTTCGACCGCCGGAAGGCCGGATAGTGAGTCTTGCCGGCGCCGCCCGGCAGTCCCGTGTGGTTGCCGCGAAGGGAACGCTTCGGGAGGATTATCGGCACAACGGGAGTGTCCGGCACTCGCTCGCGCTCGGCGCGCGACGGGGCCTGAGCGCCGATCTGGGAGAGCCGGAGAGCGCCCCTCGCTGCAGCGGCGATCCCAAGGGCGAGTGGTGGCGCGCCTATCTCCGCGGCCGCCGACCGGTCACAGCGAACCCGAGCGGGAAGACCCTGCGCATCGCCGACCTGTTCTGCGGGGCCGGGGGACTCGCGCTCGGGGTTCGCCAGTTGTGCGACGAAGCCGGTCTCGAGCCGGTCTGGGAGTTCATCGCCGACCGAGACGACGGCGCGGTGGCGGTGTACGCGGGGAACCACCCGGTGCGGCGGGTCTCGAGGGAATCGGTGTCCGACCTGCTGGACTACCGGGTGCGGCGGCGGTCGAGCGGGGCCGAGTTCGTCTATGAATCGGAGTTCCTCGACCCCGAGTTGCGCAAGGCGGTGCGCGGCGTGGACCTGGTGATGGCCGGGCCGCCGTGCGAGGGGCATTCGAACCTGAACAACCACACGCGCCGGGACGACCGGCGGAACCACCTCTATCTCGCGGTTCCGGCGTTCGCGGTCGCTGCGGGGGCGCGGATGGTGCTCATCGAGAATGTGCCCGCGGTGGAGAACGACCGCAGCGGAGTGGTCGAGGCGGCGCGTAACCTGTTGGAGGCTGCCGGTTATTCCGTCGAAACCGGCGTCCTCGCCGCCGACGCCATGGGATGGCCGCAGACGCGGCGGCGGTTCTTCCTGGTGGCTCACCGTTCCCGCGCGCCAGTGCCGTTCGCGGCGATCCGTGAGGGTCTCGCCGACGATGCTCCGCGCCCGCTCTGGTGGGCCATCGAGGACCTGGAGGAGACCGGCGGCGACGATCCGCTGCATCGCGTGGGGGAACTCAGCGAGGAGAACCGCGCTCGTATCGCGTGGCTGTTCGACAACGACGCTCACGAACTCGACCTCTCCGAACGGCCGGCCTGCCACCGGGACGGCACGACCTACTCGGCGGTGTACGGGCGTATGCACCGGGACCAGCCCGCGCCGACGATCACGACCGGTTTCCTGACACCGGGCCGCGGCCGGTTCGTGCATCCGACCCGGCGACGGACGCTGACCCCGCGCGAAGCGGCCCGGCTGCAGGGTTTTCCCGACACCTACCGGTTCGCTCCGGAGGCCGACCGAGTCCCCACCCGGTCGCAACTCGCGAAGTGGATCGGGGACGCGGTGCCCATGCCGCTCGGCTACGCCGCGGCGCTCTCCCTGCTCGCCCCCGAGTTGGGCCGGGCGAGCCCGCGACGGAAACCGCAGCACGCGTGACCGGCGCCGGCGCCGGGCCGGCGCGGGAGGAGTCGGTCCCGGAGTCCGTTCGGCGGCGGATGCGGAATACGCCGCGGCGGGATACGCCGTTCGAGGTCGCGGTGCGGAAGCAGGCGTACGCGTTGGGCCTGCGCTATCGCGTGGACTGCGGCGTTCCCGGAGTGACCCGGGGACGGCCCGACCTGGTATTCAGCGGACGCCGGGTGGCCGTGTTCCTCGACGGCTGCTCTGGCACTCCTGCCCGATCCACCGCTCGGCCCCGGCCACGAACCGCGAGTGGTGGGCCGCCAAACTGCGGGCGAACGCCGACCGCGACGAACGCCACCGCCGGGAACTCGAGGACGCCGGATGGACCGTCCTCCGCTTCTGGGAACACGAAGATCCCGCAACCGTCGCCGCCGAAATCGCCGCCGCGGTTCGCGGGTCCCAACCGGGCTGACGGGCCGCAACCGGCCCCGCATGAGTTACTGACCCGGCGGGCGCCGGGTCGAGGGCGCGCCCCGGGGCCGGGGAGACCCCGGGGCGCGCGGGTGCTCAGTGGCCGCTGTGGCCGAGGGGGCCGCGGGCGGAACCGCGCTTGGCTCCCCGTTCCGCTTCGCCTGCCGCCGGCGGGCCGTCGCTGTCCTTCCTGTCGGAGGAGAGGAGCGCCGGGACATCCACGCCGGTGGCGGTCTTCAACTGCTCGAGGAAGGCCGCGACGGAACCGGTGAGGCCGCGCACATGGCTCGGCACGCCGCCGCCGTCGCCGTTGTCCACCACCGTGAGCCGCTCCACATGGAGGTTGTCGTGGAGGACATGGGTGACCTTGTCGATCAGGTGCGGGAGCATCTGGAGCAGCATGATCTCCCGTGCGGTCTCGTCGGTCCACTGCATCTTGATCTGCTCGATCGCGGCGGCGGTGGCCTTACCGTTCTCGCGGATCTTCGAGGCGGCGCCCTCGGCGGCGAGGATCTTGGCCCGGCTCGCCGCTTCGGCGGGAATGACCGTGTTCGCCTGTTCCCGCTTCTGGTTGCGCTCGACCCGGATGTCTTCGAGTTCGCTCTGCTGGCGGGCGCGGGAGATGGCCCGGGCGACCTCCGCGACCTCTTCCGCCTCGTTCGACTTGGCGGAGCGCTCGGCGCGGCGCATGCGGACTTCGTGCTCGGCGTCCACGATGGCCTGCTCGGCCTCGGTCTCCGCCACCACCGCGCTGCGCTTGGCTTCGGCGGCCACGCTGCGCGCCTCGGCGTCCGCGGTCGCTTCCTTCTTGAGGGCGTCACGCCGGACTTCCGCGCTCTTCTGCCGTCCGATGGCTTCGAGGTAGCCCTCGGAGTCGGAGAGGTGCTGGATCTTGAAGGTGTCGAGCACCAGCCCGAGGCGGCCGAAGTCGGTCTGCGCCGCCTCGGAGGCGGAGTCGGCCACGGCGAGGCGCTCGGCGTTCGCCGCTTCCGGCGTCCGGGTGGCGAGCACGCCGCGGAGGCTGCCTTCGAGCGTCTGCCGCGCCACGGTCTGGATCTCGTGTTCGCTCTTGCCGAGGAAACGCTCGACCGCCTGGTCGAGGCCGCCGCCGACTTCGCCGGACACCTTGACCGTGGCGAGGCCTTCGACATCCAGCGAGATCATGCCGGCGGAGAGCGCCTTCTGGACCTTCACTTCGATCGGGATCGTGTTCAGCGAGATGCGGGACACGGTCTCGATGAGCGGCCGGCGGAAGCCGCGGCCCCCGCGAATCACCCGGAACCCGCGCTTGCGGCCGGAGAAGATCACCGCTTCGTTCGGCGCGCAGACGACGACATGGCTGCGGATGAAGATGATGAACGCCATGACGGCGGTGGCCCCGAGGGCGATGATGATTCCGATGGTTCCTGGAGTCATGAAAACCTCTTCGAAGTCGGCGGCGGGCGGGTCGGTTGTCCGGCGCCGGCGGATCCTCTGCTAGCAGTCGTAGTAGAGCGCGAATTCCGCCGGGTGCGGGCGCTGGTCCATGTAGGCGAGTTCGTTGGCTCGCTTGTACCGGATCCAGGTGTCCACCACATCCGGCGTGAACACGCCGCCGCGCAGCAGGTAGTCGTGGTCGTCCTCCAACGCGCGGAGGGCGGCCTTGAGCGTGGGCGGCGTGTCCTTGATCTTGCGCTGTTCGTCTTCCGGCAGTTCGTAGATGTCCCGGTCAACCGGGTCGGGCGGCATCGTCTTGTTGAAGATGCCGTCGAGGCCGGCCATCAGCATGGCGGAAAACGCCAGGTAAGGATTGGCGCTCGGGTCCGGACACCGGAATTCCACGCGCTTCGCGGCCGGCGCCTGCGAATACATCGGGATCCGGATCGCGGCGGACCGGTTCCGCTGCGAGTACACCAACTTGATCGGCGCCTCGAACCCGGGCACCAGCCGGCGGTAGGAATTCGCGGTGGGGCAGGCGAAGGCGAGCAGCGAGCCGGCGTGCTCCAGCAGGCCGCCGATGAACCAAAGCCCCATCTCGGAGAGACCGGCGTAGCCGTCGCGGTCGTAGAAGAGGTTCTTCCCGTCGCGCCACAGGCTGAGGTGGCAGTGCATCCCGGAGCCGTTGTCGCCGAACAGCGGTTTGGGCATGAAGGTGGCGGTGCGCCCGCAGTCGTTCGCCGTGTTCCGCACCGTGTGCTTGAACTTCATCAGCGCATCGGACATGCGGGTCAGCGGCTCGTACTTCAGGCCGATCTCGCACTGCCCGCCGCTTCCCACTTCCTGGTGGTGGAGTTCGGCGTCCACGCCGCAGAGGCGCAGGTTCGAGATCATCTGCGACCGGATGTCCTGGTAGGGATCCGTCGGCGGCATCCGGAAGTACGCTTCCTTGAGGCCCGGCTTGTGGGCCAGGTTCGGCTTCTCGTCCCGCCCGGTGTTCCACCCGCCCCAGGCGGAATCCACCCGGTAGAACGCCTCGTTGACCGTCTGGTCGAAACGGGCGTCGTCGAAAATGTAGAACTCGGCCTCCGGGCCGACATAGCAGGTGTCGGCGAGGCCGGAAGTGTTCAGGTAGCGGGTGGCCTTCTCGGCGATGTGGCGGGGATCGCGGGAATAGAGTTCGAGAGTGACCGGATCCTTGACATTGCAGATGAACACCATCGTCGGATCCTTGTAGAAGGGATCCACGAACAGGGTGTCCGGGTCGGGGCGCAGCAGCATGTCGCTGTCTTCGATGCTCTGGAAGCCGCGCACCGAGGAGCCGTCGAAGCCCACGCCCTTGACGAACATGTCCTCCTCGAAGGCTTCCACCGCGTAGGTGATGTGCCGCCAACTGCCGAGGAGGTCCGCGAAGCGGAAGTCCACGAACCGGATGTCCCGGTCCGAGATCATGCGGCGGACTTGGCGCAGCGACATGGAGCGCCCCTAGCCGATCGCCTGCGAGCCGCGGTCCCCGGTGCGGATGCGGACGCAGTCGTGGAGGTCGGTGATCAGGATCTTGCCGTCGCCCGCCTTGCCGGTCTGGGCGCCGCGAAGGATGGCGCTCACCGTCCGCTCCACGAAGTCCTCGTTGACCGCCACATCCACGCGGACGCGCTTCAGGACATCCACCTGCGTCTGGATGCCCCGGAACTGGGCTTCGTAGCCCTTCTGGGTGCCGTGGCCGACGCCGGCGGTGATGGAGAACTTGCCGACCTGGGCGGCGAACAACTCTTCTTGCACCTTCGGCAGGACTTCGGGCTGGATCAGCGCGGTAATCAGTTTCATGGAGCAGCCACTCGCAGAGGTTGGGGCGCGGTCAGGAGGACAGGATCTGGAAGCCCGTGTAGGACTCCATGCCGTGTTCGTTCTCGTCGAGGCCGCGGATCTCTTCCTGGCGCGAGACCCTCAGGCCGAAGAGCGACTTGATGGTCAAGAAGACGAGTCCCATGGAAATGGCGACGAACAGGCCGGTGGAGAAAGTGCCGAGCGCCTGGATTCCCAACTGCTCGAAGCCGCCGCCGTAGAAGAGGCCTTCGCGGGCGAGGCCGAGGGACTCCCGCCCCCACAGGCCGACGGCGAGCGTGCCCCAGATGCCGCAGGCGCCGTGCACCGGGAACGCGCCGCAGGGATCGTCCACCTTGACTGCGTCGAGGAACTTGACCGCGAGCACGACCACGAAGCCGCCGGCGGCGCCGATCCAGATCGAGGCCGACGGACTCACGACCGCGCAGGGCGCGGTGACGGAGACCAGTCCGGCGAGGGCGCCGTTCATCGTGAAGAACAGGTCGGGCTTGCCGAACACGATCCAGGAGATCAGGGTGGTGGTCACCGCCCCGGACGCCGCGGCGAGGTTCGTGTTCACCGCGATCAACGAGATCGCCTCGCCGTCGCCGACCGCGAGGTTCGACCCGGCGTTGAAGCCGAACCAGCCGAACCAGAGGATGAAGACGCCGAGGGAGGCCAGCGGCACCGAGTGCCCGGGAATCGCGTTGGCCTTGCCGTCCGGGGTGAACCGGCCGAGGCGGGGCCCCAGGATCCAGGCGCCGACGAACGCGGTGGCGCCGCCGGTCAGGTGGACGACGGTGGAGCCGGCGAAGTCGAAGAAGTCGAGTTGGGCGAGCCAGCCGCCGCCCCAGGTCCAGTGGCCGACGACCGGATAGACGAACGCGGAAATGATGAAGGAGTAGGCCAGGTAGGCGGTGAACTTCATCCGTTCCGCCATGCCGCCGGCGACGATCGTGGCGGCGGCCCCGCAGAAGGCGGCCTGGAAGAGCCAGAAGGCCCACAGGGGCACATCGGCGGCGGACTCGGCGCCGATCAGGAGGAACCCGCTGGTGCCGAAGAACGCGTTCCCCTCGGAGAACATCAGCGCGTAGCCGAAGATGAAGAACCCGAGCGACGCCAAGCAGTAGTCGAGGAAGTTCTTCGTGAGGATGTTCGAGGTGTTCTTCGCCCGGATGAAGCCCGCCTCGAGCATCCCGAACCCGCACTGCATCAGGAACACGAGGAACGCGGACAGCAACACGAACAGCGTGTCGAGGCCGACCGCATGCGCGGCGGGACCGCCTTCCTGGGCGGAGGCCGGCTCCGCGGCGAAGAGGGCGGCGAAGAGGCCGAGGGCGAGAGCCGGGCCGAGGCGGAGGCGCCGCCTTCGCGCCGCCGCGCGGTCGGAAGACCGGAACGCCGAAGAGAGAAATCGCCCGATCATGGAAGAAAGAGTTCCTGCTGAGTTGGCCGCGGGGCGCTGTCGAACATCCGGAGCATCCATTGGAGGGGGGTTGATGGAATCGGTTCCCGGCGGAGGCGGGCGCCGAACCGCGTCGCGCCCGGCCGCCGCCTGCACGGGGAGGTTCACCGTCCCGTCAGCGAACGCCGTTTCCCGGCGCGCCGCGGAAACGGAGCCGCGAAGGGCCGAAAGGAATTTCGGCCGCCCGTCGGGCTCCCGGCGGGGCGGGCAATAGTACGGACGCAGCCGGGCGGGAGTCAATACACAAATTCGCGCGGGGTCGGTCGGGCGCGGGCGCCGACGACGAACCCTCCGCTCGACGGGCCGAGCGGGTCGGCCGCGGGCGGCGCTCGCCGGGAGGGCGGCCCGGGGGACGGGGCGGACCGCCCGTGGAGAAAGTCCGGCCGGGAGCGCCGGGCAGGGCGGAGCGCCGGGTAGAGCGGAGCGCCGCGCGAAGGAGTGCGGGGAGGGGGTTCCCCTGCCCGCGGGCCGCTGACGCGGCCGGTTGCGCAACCGAATGGTGGAGGCGGCGGGAATCGAACCCGCGTCCGAAAGCCTTCCACAGCGACCTCTACATGCTTAGCCGCGTCGTGGCGGGGAACTGCGCCCGAGGGCGCGCTCCCCTTTTCGCCTCCGCGCCGCATCGACCCGGCGAGTCGCGGCGTGGACGCTATCCCTGGGGTTTCGCCGCCGGCGCGGGAGAACCGTCGGCTGAGCCCGCCTCGTCGTCGCCCCTTCCCGCCCGGCAGGCGTGGTCAGGAGGGGCGTGACGGCCTAAGCCGCCAGAGCCAGTTCAGTGTTGTTGGCTTGTGTGTGGTTTCCACCGTTCGCGAGAGGTGGACCCTCGGCATGCAATCGCTGCTTCCTGTACCTTCGTCGAACCCAGTACGCCCCCTCCTTTTCGGTGAGATCTTCCGGTGAGTTCCGGGTGGCCCGGCGCGGGATGCGCCGGGCGAACGGCTACCATTCTAGCAGCCCGTGACGACACTCCGGTGCCGCAGAGGCGGGAAGGCTCTCGCATCCGCGGGGCGGAGCCGTCGGCGGTTTGCGTTCTTCGCCGGCGCCCTCCCGGTCGTTCTCGCGGCCATCCTGCTGTTCCGGCCGGGTTTCGGCGCGCCGCCGGGCCCGGACGCCGTCCCCCCGATCGCCTGGGCGGAACTCGAGACCCCGCCGGCCGACTTGGCGGCGGTCCACCGGGCGAGCCGGATCGAGAACGCGGGGGCGCGGCGAACGGCGCTCCAAGCGATCGCCGACGACGAGGCGCTCGCCGCCCGGACCCGGGCCGCCGCATCGTTCCGTCTCGGCCGCGACGCCCTCCGTCGGGGGCGCTGGACGGAGGCCGCCGAGCGGCTGGGCGCGCCGGAACTCGCCCGGAGCGAACTCGCCGCCGACGCCATGCACCTCCTCGCGGCCAACCTGCCCGGGGCGAAGCGCGACGAAGCCATCGCCCGCCTCGAGACGCTGCTCGCGGAGCATCCGGACTACCGCAAGACGCCCGCGGTCCGGCTGCTGCTCGGTCAGCGGCTCGCCGCGGCCGGCCGCCGGGAGGACGCCCTGCCCCACTTCGCGGCGGCGGCGGAGGGCGGGGCCGACCTCCGGGGGGACGCGCTCGCCGCGCAGGCGGCGGCGCTCGAGCGGCTGGGCCGGTTCGAGGACGCGGTCCGCGCGCTGGAGACCCTCTACTACGACCTGCCGACCCATGCGGAGTCGCTGAATGCCGGACGCCGCCTGACCCGGCTCTACCGCGGTCCGAACGCGGCGTCTCCCCCGCCGGAGGAGCGGTACCCGCGGGCGATGGCCCGCGCCGCCGGGTTCGCCTCGGCCGGGAACCACCGCCGGGCCCACGAGAACTACCGGGAGATCGCCCGCCGCTTCTCTTCGGTGGCGGACACGGAACTGGTCCGCCTCCGGATCGGGATCTCGGAGTTCCATCGGGGCCGGCTCAGCGCCTCCCTCCGGACGCTCGCCCGGATCACCCGGGAGGACCTGCGTCCGGCGGCGCTCTACTACCGGGGCGAGTCCCTCCGGCGCTTGGAGCGGCTGACCACGCAGAGCCGGATCCTCGAGGAACTGCTGGAACTCGAGACCGAGCACCCCTACGGGGCGCGGGCCCTCTACAGTCTGGCCCGCGCCCGGCTGGCGGAGAACGACCGGGAGGCCGCGGTTCCCTACCTCCGGCGGCTGGCCGCCGGCTACCCGCATTCCGGTCACGCGGTGTTCGCGGTCTGGCACGACCTGTGGGACCTCTACCGGAACGGGGACTTCGAGCGGACCGCGCCGGCCTTCGAGCGGGCCGCCCGCGAGCACCCCGGGGACTTCCGCGCCGGGCAGTTCCTGTACTTTTCCGGGCGGGCGGGGGAACGGCTCGACCGGGGCCGCGAGGCCGCCGAGCGCTATCGCGAGGTGGTCCTCGGCTACCGGAACTCGTTCTACGGGCGGCGGGCGGCGGACCGGCTCGCGGCGTCCTCGCTGGCCGAGCCGACCGTGGAGAACCCGATCACGGAGCGGGGGCTGCTCCTCGACCGGTTCCGCGTCCGCCGAACCCGGGAAGCCGCCCTCGTGGCGGAACTCCACGCCGCCGGGGCCTCGGACCGGGCCCGCGAAGCGGCAGCGGCCGCGGCGGGCGCCGGAGAACCGGACGACGCGGCGTTCGGGGCGATGGAGGCGTGGCTGCTGGCGCGCGAGGGGAAGAATGTGCCCTCGATCCAGGCGATGCGCCGGGCGGCGCCGTTCTTCACCTCGGCCGCCGGCGACCTGCTCCCGGACGAGTATTGGCGGCTGCTCTACCCGCTCCGCTACATCGAAGGCGTGAAGGAGCAGTCGGCGCGCCGGAACCTGGATCCGTTCCTGGTGGCCGGGCTCATCCGGCAGGAGTCGGCCTTCGCGCCGCGGACCCGGTCCCCGGTGGGCGCCCGCGGTCTCATGCAGATCATGCCCGGCACCGGGCGCGCGCTGGCCCGGGTCGAGGGGCTGCGCTGGCGGCTCTCCGGGCTCTACGACCCCGGAGTGAACATCCGGTTCGGCACCCGCTACCTGCGGCAGTTGCTGGACGAATTCGGCGGGCGGCGGGACTACGCGCTCGCCGGCTACAACGCCGGGCCGCACCGGGTGCGCAATTGGACCGGGATGGACCTGGAGATCGCCTCCGAGCGGTTCATCGAGGAGATCCCCTTCACCGAGACCCGGAACTATGTGAAGTTGATCCTGCGGAACGAGATGCTCTACCGGCGCCTCTACCCGGAACTGGCGGACCCTCCGGCCGAGGCGGCGCCCGACCGCGGATGAAGGCGCCTGGAGAGGCGAAGGAGGCAGGCGCGGCAGGGGCCCACGGCGGCGCGGCGGGCGCGGGGCGGCCGCCCGGGCCGGGCGCCGGCCGCGCGGCGGGGATCCTGGCGGCGGCGCTCGCGGCGGCGGGAATCGCCGCGGCGCCCGGGATCGCCGCGGAGGAGCGGCCCGCCGGGAGCGGCGGGGCCGAGGGCGGGCGACCGGCCCGGGGTGAGCGGCCCGCCGAAGGCGGCGGACCGAGCGAAGGCCGCCGGCGCGCCGGGATCGGCCGCCTCTTCGAGGGTCGGGCGGCGGCGACCACCGGTTCCTCGTCCCGCCTCGTCGAGCGCCCCGGCGCCGAGGAGCACGCCGCAGCCCGGCAACGGCTCGACGCCGGCGACTTCGCCGGGGCGGTCGAATCGGCCTTCGACGCGCTGCTCCGCTCCCGGGAGTTCGCGCCGGAGGATTGGGGCGGCGAAGCGCCGGAGGGGAACCTCGTGCTCGACGACTTCGCCGGAGCGGCGGCCGCCGCCTACCGGGCAGCCCGCCAAGCCTACCGGGCGACGCTCGCTGCCGCCCTGGCCGGCGCGGGCGACTTCGCCGGGGCGGAGGCCGAATATCGCCGGCTGATCGCGCTCGACCCCCGGTCGGAACACCTCGCGAGACTCGCGGACCTCCCCGGCGTCGCGCCGGAGGAGCGGGTCCGGCTGCTCCTCCGCGCCTGGGCCGCTGCGCCGGCGGCGGAGCGCGGGGCGGCCCTCGAACGCCTCCGGGAGAGCGGCGCCTTCCGCACCGCGAACGGACTCGCCGCCGCCCTCGACCGGTTCCGCTTCGACGATCCGGACGCCTTCCGCGGCCGCCCGCCGGAAGGGCTGGAGTTGAGATCGACCCCGTTCCCGCCGCTGACGATCGCGGTCGAAGGGGGCGCGTACTCCACCGGGAGGTCCTTCGGCGAAGGCCGCTCGCTGCTCCTCTACTTCCCCGGACGCGGCTGTCCCCGCTGCGGGGAGTTGATCGGCGACCTCCAGGTCGTTCTCCGGGAACGCCGGGTGGATGTGGTCTTCGCCGCGCAGGACGCGGAACTGCCGCTGCTCCGCCGGGCGGCCGAACTCACCGGCGCGGGCCTCTTCCAGCCGGAGCCGCACACCGCCGCCGGCCGTTCGGCGCTCACGCCGCGTCCGGTCGCCCATGTGGCCCGGCGGGCGGCGCTCGACTTCCGACCGGGCCGCGATGCGGAGGAAACCCTCTGGCTCGCCGCCCGGGGCGGGCTGAGTGTCCTTCGCGCCCGGCTCGGCGACGGGGATTCGCCGCGGCGGCTGGTGGCCGCCCTGTTCGACTTCCTCGACGATTCGCCGGTCGCCGGCCGCCCGGAACCGCTTTCCTCGGCGCCCGCGGACTCCGACTCCCCCGAGTCGCTGATCGAGGCGCTCCGCCGGCTCGAGGCCGGCGGGGAGCCGCTCGCCGACCTCGAACGGGCGCTCCTCGGGAGCGTGCGGAGCCGGGTGCGGCAGGAAGCGGAACCGGCGGAATTCGCGCGCCGGTTGCTGGCGTCCGCCGCCGGGCTTCGCGGGAGTACCGGAACCAAATTGCGCCTCCTCGGGGCGATGGCCCCCGAGTTCGGGACGCGGTCGCTGGAAGCCGCGCAGGCCCGCGACGCGCTGGTGATCGGGCCGGCCTCCGGCGGCAGGGTCGCCGTCGCCGTCGGAAGCGGGGCGGGCGAGGGTTGGACGGCGGCGCTGCGCGAGTACGAGAGGTACGGCGGCGGCCGGCGGGTCCTCGCGGTGACGACCCGGGAGGTCCCGGGCGGCGGCCCGGGAATCGTTCGGGCCCTCGACCTGTTCGCCGGGCGGGTCGGGAGGGCGGCGGCGCGGGAGGACGGATTCGCGTTCTCCTGGCGCGAAGGCCCCGACCGGACGAGTTGCGCGGCCTGGGGGCCGCCGACCGGCCCGCTGGAGCGGCTCTGCCCGGCCCAAATCGGCCCCGCAGGCGAAATCCTCGTCCGAACGCCGCAACTGGTCGCCTTCCCCGGCGAGAGCGATCCGCCGGCGGGCGGGCCGGAGACGCTCCTGCGGGCCGACGGCGGCGCAGACGCGCCGGAAGCGGCGCTTCTCGGCGCCGGCCGGGAGGCGGCCGCCGCCGGGGATCTCGCCGCCGCCGAGACCGCGTTCCGGGGGGCGCTCGAAGCTATCGGGCCGGGTTCCCCGGTGGATGCGGCGGCGGTCCGCTACGACCTGGCCGTCGTCCGGGCCGCCCGCGGGGAGCGGGACGAAGCGCTCGCGAGGTTGCTCGCGCTCGGGGACGCTTCCTTCCCGGCGACGCTCGAACAGGCCGTCGCCCGGCTCTACCGGGAAGGCCGGTAGGGAAAGCCCGGCCCGCGCCCCCTCGGCCAGGGGGCGGCGACCTCAGTCGGGCGCGGCGAAGACGGCGCGGAGGGCGGCGGCCGCCGGGCGGACGGTCTCCGGGGTCGCCCAGCCCAAGTGGCCGATGCGGAGGACTTTCCCCGCGAGGCGCCCGAGGCCGCCGGCGAGCGTGACGCCGTGTTCCTCCCGGAGGCGCGCCGCCGCCGCCGGCCAGTCCGTTTCCGGGGGCAGGTAGGCGGCGGTGACCGTCGGGGACGCCCACTCCTCGGGGGCGACCGCCTCCAGGCCGGCGCCGGCGATGGCCCGGCGGGCCTCCGCCGCCGCGGCCCGGTGCCGGCGGAAGACGGCTTCCCGGCCCTCTTCGAGCAGGAGCGCGGCGCCGGCTTCGAGCGCGTGGAACACCGGGAGCGCCGGGGTGAACGGCAGGGTGCCCCGGTTGCGGGCTTCGCGGTAGCGGGCGAAGTCGAAGTAGAAGCGCGGGAGCCGCGCTTCGGCCTCCCGGGCCTCGGCGCGGGGGGAGGTCCAGACCATCGCCGCCCCGGGAGGAAGCCCCCAAGCCTTCTGCGACGCCGTGAACACCACATCGAAGTCGTCCACCGCGAGCGGCGCGGCGCCGAGGCTCGACACCGCGTCCACGAGCGCCAGCGCCCCGCTGAATTCGCGGACGACCCGGAGGAGGGCGTCCACCGGGTGCAGGACGCCGGTGGAGGTCTCGGAGTGCGTGAGCAGCACCGCCTTCGTCCCGGGTTCCGCGCGGAGCGCCCGGCGCAGGGCCTCCGGGTCCGCCGGACGGCCCCACTCCGTCTCCAGCGACCGGCACTCCAGGCCGAAGGCCCGCGCCACGCCCAGGAACCGCTCGGCGAACTGGCCTCCCCCGAGACCGAGGACCCGGTCCCCGGGAGAGAGGTGGTTGGCGAGCGACGCCTCCATCGCCCCGGTGCCGGAAGCGGTCAGCAGCAGCGGCGGGCGCGCGGTTCCGAGGTACTGCCGCAGCGACTCGGAGATCCGCTCGAGCAACGCCCGCATCTCCGGCCCCCGGTAGTTCATCGCCGGGCGGGTCATCGCCCGTTCCACCGCCGGGTGGACCGGGGTGGGCCCGGGAACGAGGAGCGCCGGCGGGTCTCCCCGGCTCACATCGTCAGGATCGCGGCGAAGAGGACCACCGAGCGGAAGAAGTGGCCGAGGCGCAGGTTCTCGTTCGGGCTGTGCTGGTTGTTGTCGTGGTTCACCGTCGGGATCATGAGCGCCGGAACGCCGAGCGCCTCCACGAAGGGCGCGATGGGAACGGTGCCGCCGCTGGTGCGCTTCCGCACCGGCGCTTCGCCGGCGGCCTCCGCGAGGGCCTCGACCGGACGCGCGGCGACCGGGTGGTCGAGCGGGGTGCGGAAGGCGTTGGTCCCGGCCCGCCGGGTCAGGCGGACCAGCCGCGGGTGCTGCCGCCGGTCGTCTTCCGAGGGTTCCCGGTCGAGGACGACATAGCCGGCGGACTCGATGAAGCCCCGGACCAGGTCGAACATCCGGTCGGCGGGGGTCTCGGCCACCAGCCGGACATCCAGCGCCGCGGTGGCGGTCGCCGGAACGATCGTCCGCGCCTCGGCCCCCACCCAGGCGCTTTCCAGCCCGCGCACATTGAGCGACGGGAACTGGATCGCTTCCTGGAGCGACTCTCCCACCCGGTCGGCCTCGGCGAAGCCGAGGGCGCGGCGGAGCGCCGGGAGGTCGTCCGGGACGGCCTCGAGCGCCGCCCGCTCCTCCGGGGTGAACTCGATCCCGTCGTAGAAGCCGGGGATGAGGACGCGCCCGTCCGGGCCCTTCATCGAGGCCAGGAGTTGCGCCAACCGGACCGCCGGGTTCGGCGCCCAGTTCCCGTAATGGCCGCTGTGGAGCGGGACGCGCGGGCCGTACACGATGAGTTCGAGCGGCAGGATGCCCCGGGCGCCGAAACTGACCGTGGGGCGGCCGCTCTGGTGGAGCGGGCCGTCGAGGATCAGCATCGCGTCGGCGGCGAACCGGCCGCGGTAGCGGTCGATGGCCGGGACCAGGTTCGGCGACCCGGCCTCTTCCTCGCCGTCGAGGACGACCTTGAGATGGCTGGAGACGCCGATACCGGCGGATTCCAGCGCGTCCAGCGCTCCCAGGAAGGCGATGATCGGGGCGCTGTCGTCGGCGACCGATCGGGCGTAGATGCGGTCGTCCGGGGAGAACACCTCGCTCGCCTCGAGGTCGAGCCGTTCCGCCCCGTCTTCGAGGGCGCCGGAGCGCAGGATCGGCCGGAAGGGGTCCTCCTGCGCCCAGCGCGACGGGTCCACCGGCTGCCCGTCGTAGTGGAAATAGACGAGGAGCGTCCGCTCGGCGCCCGGCGCCGGCCGCTCCCCGAAGACCAGCGGGTTGCCGTCGGTCTCCAGCAGTTCGGCGGCGAAGCCCCGCCGGGCGAAGCCGTCGCGCAGCCGCTCCGCCTTTCGCCGGATGTTCTCCCGGTCCGCCGCCACCGAAGGGATGGAAACGACCTCGACCAGTTCGCGGACGAGTTCCGCCTGGCGGGCCTCGGTGAACGCTTCGACGGTCTCGCGGAGGTCCTGCGCGGCCGCGGCGGATGCGAAGGCGAGAAGCGCCGCGGCGACCGGGACAGGGAGGAGGGCCGGGAGCGCCGCCCGGCGGCGGTCGCGAGTCCCGGCCGGGGCGCTCAATTGGGGAGCCCGGGCCCCCGGTCCGTGATCTCGCTGTCCGGTGGGACGCCGAGGAGACTGCGGTCGAGGGAGAACTCGTAGATCGTGTTCGAGGTCGCCACCGCCAGGAGGCCCTTGTGGTCGAGCGCCACCCCGACCACCGGCGGCCCCGCGATGATCCGGCGGGCGCCGGCGGGGGAGAACAGGAACACGCCGGCGTCGCCGGCCAAGCCCTCGGCGACGAAGCAGCGGTCCCGTTCGTCGAAGGCGATCCCCTGCGGCCGACCGAAGCCGCAGTGCACCCGGCAGGGCTGGCCGCCCGGCCCGAATTCCACGATCTGGTCGCGGGAGGAGAGGGTCGGGCCGGCGACGAACAGGCCTCCTGCCGAGTTGAACGCCAGGTGGTACGCCGAAATCGAGGGGCGGAGATGCGAGAACACCTCGACCTGGCCGTCGGGGCCGTCCACCTGGTACAGCGTGCCGTCCCGGTCGCCGATCAGCAGCCGGCCGTCGGGGGCGAAGGTGATTCCGGTGGCGCAGCCGAGTTCCTCGGCGAACACCTGGAACGACTCCGAGTCGTCCATCCGGTACACCCGGCCGTCCTCGCGCGACGAGACATAGAGCGTGTCGTCCGGGCCCCAGGCCAGGCCGGTGGGGTTGACGATGCCTTCGCCGAGCGGTTCCGGCTCCCGGCGGCGGCGGAGCCGGTAGATCGGGTTGGGGACGCGCTCCGAGCGGCGGCCGCTGAAGGTGGCGTAGAGGATGCCCCGCCGGTCGAAGACCGGGTTCGCCACCATGTCGAGGTCCTCGGCGAAGGCGCGGCCGATCGCCACCGGGAAGGGGTCGGTTTCCCGGCCCCCCACGGCGACGCGGATCTCTTCCCCGGCCCCCGGGGGCACGCGAACCCCGATCCGGGTGGAGGAAACCCGGCACACATGGGCTTCCTGCTCGCCGAAGAACACGCGGAGCCGGGACGCTTGGTCCACGGCGAAACCGCGGCCGCCGATGTCCAGCCGGCCGCCCGGGATCGCATGACGCGGCCAGACCCGCTCCACCGCCAGCCGCCGCCGGGGCCGCCGCTCCGTATCGGTGGCGGCGGGAGGCATGGGCGAGTCGGGAGGTTAGCAGCCGGTCGGCGGGCGCCGAGGCGCCTTCGACGCGGAGCCGGGTGGCCGGGATTCCCCACTGATCCCCTACTTCGGCGAGCGGCTCGCGCTGTGGAAAACTCACCGGCTTCCCGAAGGGGCCACCGATCACCGAACCGAATGGGACCGCCGGCAGCGCCGACCGGGGAAGCGTCTCCGGCGGGCCGCCGACCGGGCCCGGGCGCCCGCCGATCGCGGTCATCGGCGGCAGCAGCGCTTCCGACGCCGTCCTCGCGCTCGCCGAAGCCGTCGGGCGGGAGATCGCCGCGTCCGGGTCTCCGCTCGTCTGCGGGGGGCTGGGCGGGGTGATGGAGGCCGCCTGCCGGGGCGCGGAGGCCGCCGGGGGGCTCACCATCGGGTTGCTGCCGGGAAGCGACCCGCGCGCGGCGAACCCGCATGTCCGGGTTCCGCTTGCGACCGGTCTCGGCCACTTCCGCAACTTCCTGGTGGTTCACGCCGCCGCCGGGGTGGTCGCGTTGCCGGGCGCCGCCGGGACGCTCTCCGAAGCGGCGATGGCCCGGACGCTCGGCCGGCCGCTGGTGGCGCTGGGAGACGCCTCCGCGGCGTCCGTTCCCGGCGCCCGGCGGGCGGGTTCGGCGCGGGAGGCCGTCTCGCTGGCGCTGCGGCTCGTCGAGGAGGGTTCGACCGAGGTTCCGGCGGCGCGCGAGGACTTCGACCGATGAACGCGCCGCCGCGCCCGCCGGGGTTCGAGGCGCTCTTCGACGCAGTGGCGCGGCGGCGGGAGGCCGGCGTCCGGGAAGTCGTCCGGCTCTCCGGCCCGGCCCGGCTGGCGGTGGCGGCGGCCTGGGCGGCGCTCGGCCAGCGGCCGCTGGCGCTCTTCCTGCCCGGCGATCCGGAACTGCTCCCCGCCTCCGCCGACTTGGAGACGCTGCTGCGCGCCTTCGGCGTCTCCCGCCCGGTGCTTCGGCTTCCCGGCGTCGCGGTGAACCCGTACGGGGGCGGCTCGCCGCATCCGGAGGCGCTGGCGCTCCGCGCGGAGGCGCTCGCCTCGCTGGCGTCCGGCGGCGCCGACGGGGCGCCTCCGCCGGTGGTCGTCGCCTCGGCCGCCGGGGCGCTCGCCCGCACGGCCGCGCCTGACCGGATCGCCGCCGCCGGGATCCGACTGGCGCGCGGAGGCTCGGGTTCGCCGATCGGGATCGCCCGGCGGCTGGCCGACGCCGGCTACCGGCACGAGAACCCGGTCGGGTCGCCCGGGGACTTCGCCCGCCGGGGCGGCATCCTCGATGTGTTCCCGGTGCGCCGGAGACTGCCGGTGCGCGTCGAGTTCGCCTTCGACGAAGTCGAAGACCTGCGGGAGTTCGAAGTGGACACCCAGCGAAGCGGCGACCACCTGGAGCGGCCCGCCGAACTCCGGGTCCCGCCGGCGTGGGAGTGGATCGGCGCGAACCCGCCGGCCGGCCCGGAAGAGCCGCATCCGGCGTTCTCCTCGCCGGGTAAGGCCGGCTTCCGGAGCGGCCTCGCGGAGTACTTGGAGGGCGCGGACCTCCTCCTCGCCGACCCGGAGCGGTTCCGGGAAGCCGCCGAGGGGGAGACCCTGCGGATCGCGGAATCACATTCGTCCGCCGGGCGCCGGCGTCCGGTCGGCGCGGCGGCGCCGGAGGAGTTGCTCTCCGACCACGAGGAACTGCTCGACCATCTCGATCGGCGGCCGCCGGCCGGCGCGGTGCGGCTCCGCGCGCTCGATCCGCCGGCGAGGCGGCGGCGGGCGCCGGAGGGAGCGTTCCCCGCCGAGGAGATCGCGTCCCGGCCGGCGGAGTCCTACGCCCGCCGCCCGGCGGAACTCTTCGAGAGTCTGACCCGGCCGGCGCCGGCGGGGGCCGCGGCGCATGTGTTCGCCCCCGGGGAGGGCGCCGCCGCCCGGTTCCGGGAACGCGCCGCGCAGGCGGGCGCCCGGGTTTCCGACGACGAGAGCGGGGTCGGCGTCGGGGTCGAAGCGCCGCCGCGGGTCTTCACGCACTCCGGCCGGTTGAGCGCCGGGTTCGAGATGCCCGGCATCGCGCTCCGCGTGGTGAGCGCCGCCGCTCTCCTGGGCGCCCCGCCCCGCGCGCGCCCCGCCCGTTCTTCCCGGACCCGGAGTTTCTTCTCCGACTTCCGCGACCTGAAACCCGGAGACCCGGTGGTCCACGCCGACCACGGGGTGGGCCGGTTCGTCCGGATCACCCGGCTGGACTCCGGCGAGGGCGCGCCGGAACTCGTGGAGATCCAGTACGCCAAGGGGGCGCGGCTCTTCGTGCCGGTGGACCGGCTGGACCTGCTCGACCGCTACAGCGCCGGCGGCGACGGGGCCGCGCCGCCGCTCGACCGGCTGGGGGGCGGCGCCTGGGGACGGCGGCGGAAGCGGGTGGCCCGGGCGCTCCGGGACATCGCCGACGACCTCATCCGGTTGTACGCCGAGCGGCGCGAGACTCCGGGGCACGCGTTCGCGCAGGACACGCCGGGGCTCGGCGAATTCGAGGACGGCTTCGAGTGGGAGGAGACCGAAGACCAGGCGCGGGCGATCCGGGAGGTCTTCGCCGACATGGAGTCCCCGGCGCCGATGGACCGGCTGCTCGCCGGCGATGTGGGTTTCGGCAAGACGGAAGTGGCGCTCCGGGCGGCGTTCAAGGCCGCGATGGACGGCAAACAGGCGGCGATCCTGGCGCCGACGACGGTGCTCGCCGCGCAGCACGCCCGGGTGTTCGCCGAGCGGTTCCGCCCCTTCCCGATCCGGGTGGAACTGCTCTCCCGGTTCCGCGCGCCGAAGCAGCAGCGCGAGACCGCCGCCGGGCTCCGGAGCGGGGCGGTGGACATCGTCATCGGGACGCATCGGCTCCTGTCGAAGGATGTGGAGTTCCGCGACCTGGGCCTGCTGGTGGTGGACGAGGAGCAGCGCTTCGGGGTGGCGGCCAAGGAGCGGCTCAAGCGGCTGGCCTCCGGGGTGGACCATCTCGCCCTGACCGCGACCCCGATCCCCCGGACGCTGAACATGTCGCTCGCCGGCATCCGCGACCTCTCGGTCATCGAGACCGCGCCCCGGGACCGCATGGCCATCCACACCGAGGTCCGGCCGTTCGACCCGCCGTTGATCGCCGAGGCCATCCGGCACGAGATGGCGCGGGACGGGCAGGTGTACTTCGTCCACAACCGGATCGGGTCGCTGGACGCGATGGCCGCCTGGCTCGGCGACCTGACGCCGGAAGCGAAGATCCTCACCGCGCACGGAAAGATGCCGGAGGCGGCGCTCGAGCGGACGATCCTCCGCTTCCAGAACGGGGAGGCCGACATCCTGCTGGCGACCACGATCATCGAGAACGGTCTCGACCTGCCCCGGGTGAACACCCTGCTGGTGAACCGGGCGGAGACTTTCGGCCTGTCGCAGTTGTACCAAATCCGCGGCCGGGTGGGGCGCTCCTCGCGGAGGGCGTACGCCTACCTGCTGACGCCGCCGGGAGGCCCGGTCCCGGAACGGGCGGAGCCCCGGCTCCGGGCGCTGCGCGAGTTCAGCGAACTCGGGGCCGGCTTCCGCATCGCGGCGCTCGACCTGGAGTTGCGCGGAGCGGGGAACCTGCTCGGAGCGGCGCAGCACGGCCACCTCGAAGCGGTCGGCTTCGACCTCTACCATCGGCTGCTCGAAGAGGCGGTGGCCGAAGCGCGCGGAACGCCGAAGCGCGGCCGCTGCTCCATGAACCTGAAATTCCAGTTGCGGATCCCGGACGCCTACATCGAAGAGGAGCGGCAGCGGATGTGGCTCTACAAGCGGTGCTCGTCGGCGGCTTCGGAGGAGGATCTCTCCCGGCTGACCTCGGAGGCGCGCGACCGGTTCGGGCCGCCGCCGGAGGAGGTCTCGCTCCTGTTCCGGCATGTGGGCCTGCGCCTCCGGGCCGAGGCTCTCGGCTACGCGGGAATCCACCGGGAGAGCGGGCGGGACGGCGGCGCCCTCCGCTTCGACTCCGCCGGAGAAGAAGGCGCGGCCGGCGGGTTCCGGGCGCCGCTGCCGGCGGCATCCGACCCGGCGGCGGTGCTCGACTCGCTGGAGACCGCGCTTTCGGCGGTGGAAGCGGTCCGCGCCGGAGCGCCGCCTCCCCCGCCGACCCCCGCGGTCGCCGCCGCGGCAGCGGGAACATGACTCCTCGGCGGCGCGCGCGCGTTCCCGCGGCGGCCCTCTTCGCCCTCCTGTTCGCCCTGTTCGGCCTGTTCGCCCTGTCGGCCGGATGCGGGTTCGTCGCCGACCCGGACGGGCGTCCGGTCCTGAGCATCGGCGACCGGGACTACACCCACGCCGAGTTCGACGAGTTCGTGACCGCCCGGACCGCGCTGGGCATTCCCGTCGACGCCGCCCTGCTCAGCGTGCTGTTCGACGAGTTCGTGCGGGAGCAGTTGTTCCTGATCGCCGCCGACGACGCCGGGATCGAGGTCTCCGCGATGCGGGTGGCGGCGGAAGTGAGCGCCCTAGAACGGCTGCCCGGCGCCGGCCCGGGCGGAGGGGAAGCGGCCGCCGACGAGCCGGCCCCCGCGGGTCCGCCCCCGGTCGCGCGCCGGCAGGTGCGCAACCGGCTGCGGATCGAACGCCTGCTGGAAACCGAGTTGCTCGGCGACCTGGCGCCGTCGGACGAGGCGGCGCTGCTGGAGTTCGAGAGCGGGCTCCCGTTCTATTCCCGCCCGGAAACGGTGTCGCTCTCCGAGCGGGCGTTCGAGGACCGCGAAGAGGCGGAGGCCGCGCTCGCCGAGATCCGGGCGGCGGCTTCGGAAACGGAGGACGGAGGGGAACCGGGGGCGGAGGGACCGTCGGCGCCGGAAGGTTTCGCCGCCATCGGCGCCTTCCGGCGCGGCGAGTTGCCGGAAGCGGTGGGTGAAGTCGTCTTCGAACTGGAGGCCGGCGACGCGACGGAGGTCATCGAGACCGCTACCGGTTTCCGCATCTACCGGGTCGAAGAACACCAGCCGGGCGGCCGGCTGGAGTTCGAGGAAGTCGAGGAAGTGGTGCAGTTGACCGTGCTGCGGCGGGAAGCGGATGCCCGCATCGCCGCCTTCCTCGAAGACCTGCGCGCCCGGCACCCGGTGGAAGTCCACGCCGCCCGGCTCCGCTTCCCCTATGTCGGCCTCCTCGCCGAACCCTGACCGGCCGAAGATCCTCCGACCGAACCCGTTTCCCCGCTCTCTACAATGCCTTCGCGCCCGATGACTCCCCCGCTGCCCCGCCTGCTGACCCGCCCCCTGACCCACCTGCCGCCACTCCCGAAGTTCCGACTCTCGGCGCCGTCCGCGGGGCCCCGGCGCTTCGCCCCGGCGCTGGCCGCCGCCGCGCTCGCCCTCGCGGCCGCGGCCGCCTCCGCCCAGGAGACGCCCCCTCCGGGGCCGGAGGTGGTGGACCGGGTGGTGGCGCTGGTGAACGGGGACATGATCACGCTCAGCGAACTCGAGCGGCAGGTCACCGTCCAGTCCGAGCGGCTCGGCGTCCCCGAAGACGATCCGGCGCTGGCGGCGGAGTTCCGCTCGCGCATCCTCCAGGGGATGGTGGACAACGCCCTCATCCTGCAACTGGCGGAAGAACGCGGCCTCCGGGTTCCCGACCGCTACTTCGACGACTGGAAGGAGCAGACGATCAAGGAGATGAACCTGCCCGACGAGGCGGAGTTCATCCGCCAGGTGGAACTGCAGGGGACGAACCTCGAAGAACTGAAGAAGCAGTTCTTCGAAGGCGTGCTCATCCAGGAGATCCGCCGGCAGGACATCGAGGAGCGGGTGCGGATCAGCGAGCCGGAGATCGAGCAGCGCTACCGCGAGAATGTGGACGAGTTCGTCACGCCGCCCAAGGTCCGCCTCAACGAGATCGTGATCCACATCGGGGAAGCGGGAGAGGCGGACGCCCGCTCGCGCATCGAGGAGGCGAAACGGCTCGTCGCTTCCGGGAACGCGTTCTCGGAAGTCGCCGGCGTGCGCTCCGAATCCGCCTCCGCGGAGAGCGGCGGCGCGCTCGGGCTCTTCGAACTCGGCGAGTTGGACGAAACCTTCCGGACCGTGGTGGAGAGCCTCGAGACCGGCGGGGTGTCGGACCCGATCCGCCTCGGCGACTCGTTCTACCTGCTCGGCGTGGAGGAACGGACCGAGGAGACCACCACGCCGCTCGACGAGGTGCGCAACCAGATCGCGGAATCGCTCTACGCCGAGAAGATGGAGACCGAGATGGCCGCCTTCGTGGAGAACCTGCGCAAGAACGCGATCGTCGAAATCCGGCTCGAGGACTCGCCGTCGCCCTGATCCGCCCTCCGGTGGGCGAAGCCGCCCGGGAGGCGGGGCCGCCGGCGCTCAGCCTCCCCGGGTGTGCATCTCGAGGTGCGGGTTCTCCTCGAGCGCCTTCCGGCCGAGCAGCGCCGTCCGATCGGCGAGCGCTGCCCGCTCTTCGGCCCCGCGGGCGTCCCGGGCGGCCCACTCGCCGAGGATGAGCGCCTCGAGGGCGTCCGCGTCCGCGCCGGCGCGGAGCGGCGCCCGCAGGTCCCGGCCGGAGGCGGCGTAGAGGCAGTCGAACCACCTCCCGTCGGCGGTCAGCCGGCTCCGGTCGCAGGCGCGGCAGAAGGGCTCGGTGACCGAGGCGATGGTCCCGAACACCCGACCGTCGGGAATCCGGTAGCGCCGCGCCGGCGCCGCCGGGTCGCCGTCCGGGACGGACTCCGGGGCGCCGTAGCGCGAGGCCATGGCGCTGCGGATCTCGGCGGCGGAGACCACCCGGTCGGCGCTCCACTCGGTCGCGCCGCCCACATCCATGTACTCGATGAACCGGACTTCGGCGCCCTGCTCCGAGGCGAACTCGAAGAGGTCGGTCAACTCGTCCTCGTTCACGCCGCGCATCACCACCGTGTCCAGTTTCAGCGGGGCGAGACCGGCGGCGCCGGCGGCGGCGATCCCGGCCCGAACCCGGTCGAGGCCGTCGCGGCGGGTCAGGGCGCGGAAGCGGTCGGGGCGCAGCGTGTCCAGACTCACGGTGATCCGGGAGAGGCCCGCCGCGGCGAGCGCCCCCGCCGCCGGCGCGAGCAGCAGCCCGTTGGTGGTGAGCGCGAGGTCCTCGACGAGTTCCAGCGCGGCCAGCCGTTCCAAGAGTTCCGGGAGGTGGGGACGGATCAGCGGCTCCCCGCCGGTGATCCGGAGGCGGCGGACCCCGAGCGCCGCGAACCGTTCGGTCAGGAAGACCGTCTCCTCGAAGGAGAGGAGGTCCCGGCGCGGCAGCCAGCGGTAGGTCTCCTCCGGCATGCAGTAGTGGCAGCGGAGGTTGCAGCGGTCGGTGACCGAGAGCCGGAGGCTCCGCAGCGGGCGCCCGAACCGGTCGAGGGCGGCGGAGGCGGGAGGGGGCATCGCCGGGACCGGGCGCCGCCGGTCAGTTCACCGAGAGCAGTTCGATCTCGAACAACAGCGTGGCGAAGCCGGGAATGCTGCTGCCCCGCCCGGCGTCGCCGTACGCCAGGTCGTGCGGGATCACCAGCCGGCGCCGGCCGCCGACCCGCATCCCGGCCACCCCCCGGTTCCACCCGGCGATGACCCCGCCGGCGCCGGTGTTTCCCAAGGTGAAGGAGAACGGCTCGTCCGCGCCGGCGCTGTCGAACTGCTCGCCGCGGCGGTCTTCGGCGAGCGGGGCGTAGAGCCAGCCGGTGTAGGTCACGGAGAGCGACGCCCCCTCCGTCGCTTCCTCGCCGGTTCCCTCCTCCAGGTCGGTCTGCCCGTAGGGGACCGGGTCGGCGAAGAGCAACTCGAATTCGACCAGCAGGTGCGCGTTCGCCGGGACGCTGGCGGTGCCGTCGGCGCCCCAACCCCGATCCGGCGGAATCACGATCCGCCGCCGGCCGCCGACCCGCATCCCGGCGACCCCGGCATCCACCCCGGCGATCGTCTGGCCGGCGCCGAGCCGGAAGACGATGGGATCCTCGGCGGTGGCCACGCCGAATTCCCGCCCGCGGTTGTCGTCCGCGTCCTCGTCATAGACCCAGCCCTGGTAGGCGCCGGCGACCAGGTCGCCGTCGGACGCCTCCCGGCCGTCCCCCTCCTCCAGATCGGTCGCGCTGAACGGGAGGTCCAGCGCCGGAGGAGCGGGATCGGGCGTCGTCGGCGAGTCGCCTCCGCAGGCGGCGAGGAGCGCCGAGGGCAGGAACGCCGCAGCGAGCGCGCGGCCGAACGGGGGGCGGCGCGGGAGCGGGAGTCGGGGCATCTGTTTCCGATTCACTGGGGGTTCAACGGGATTCGATCACGAACGCGGGAGGAACCCGCCCGGACGGGCGGCGGCGACCCGGCCTTCGGCGAAGACCGTCCCACCGGGGACGGCGCCGCGGTGACAGCCCGCCGCAGACGACGCCGGCCGCGGCGACGACTGCGGCCGCGGCGGGGGAGAGAAAAAGACCGGTCTCGGGAACCGGACGGAGGGGCTCAGCCGGCGAGGAGGGACTCCAGTTTGGCGGCCAGTTTGTCCTTCGTCTGCACGCCGATCACCTGACCGACGACCTCCCCGTTCCGGAAGAAGAGCAGCGTCGGGATGGACCGCACCTTGTAGTTCTCTGCGATCCGGGGCTGGTCGTCGATGTTCACCTTGCCGACGACCGCGCGCCCGTGGAAGTCCTCCGCGAGTTCCGCGATCGTGGGCGCGATCATCCGGCAGGGCCCGCACCACTCGGCCCAGAAGTCCACGAGACTCGGCTGGCTGCCCTGCACCACCGAGTCGAAGTTGGCGTCCGTCAGTTCGACGGCCTGTTTGCCGTTGCCTTCAGCCATGAGTTCTCGTTCCACTCCGTTGAAGCGGCGCCTGCCGATGGCGGCGGCGCCGGGAAAACGCCGATTTTAGCAGCGGGACGAGGTTTCCCCGCCGCGGCCGCGGGCCGCCTCCGCCCGCCGGGGAGGCCGAGAATGGGATACTTGACGCCGGTACCGGCGCGAAAACCACCCCCGCTACGAGCGGACGACAGCACTTTGGACTTCCACCATCACGACCACTCGCACGGCCACGCGCACGGGAAAAAGCCGTCGCAGCGGGCGCTGCTGGCGGCGATCGCGTGCACGCTGACCATCGCGCTGGCGGAGTTCGTCGGCGGATGGATGGCGAACAGCCTGGCGCTCCAGGGCGACGCCGGGCACATGTTGAGCGACACGGCGGCGCTGGGCGTGTCCTTGTTCGCCGCCTGGCTCGCCACCCGCCCGCTGACGGCGCGCCGCACCTTCGGCCTCCACCGGGCCGAAGTGCTGGCCGCCCTGCTGAACGCGCTGCTGCTGCTCGGCATCGCCGGCTGGGTGGCGCTCCGGGCGTTCGGCCGGGTCGGGCACCATGTCCACATCTCGGCGCTCCCGGTGCTGGTGATCGCCATCATCGGGCTCATCGTCAACCTGATCGCGCTCCGGCTGCTCGGGCACCACCAGCACAGCAACCTGAACATCCGCGGCGCGTTCCTCCATGTGCTCGGGGACACGCTGGGTTCGGCGGGAGTGATCGCCTCGGCCATCGTCATCTACTTCACCGACTGGACGCCGATCGACGCGCTGGTCTCGCTGGGGATCGCCGCGCTGCTCGTCCTCTCCGGAGTCCGGCTGCTGCGCGACAGCGTCTCGGTGCTCATGCTGGCCACGCCGTCCGATGTGGACGCCGGCGAAGTGGAGGCCAGCCTGCGCGCGGTTCCCGGCATCCGGGGGATCCACGACCTCCACATCTGGACGGTGAACAGCGGTTTCGTTTCCTTCAGTTGCCACGCGGAGATCGAGGAAGACGCCGTGCCCGACCGGATCCTCCGGCGGGCGACCGATCTCCTCCGGGAGAAGTTCGGGATCCGCCATGTGACGATCCAGCCGGAAGCCGGACCGGTGCACTCCGAGAGCGACGCCTGCCGGATCGTGGCCACCTGACGGCCCGTGGCAAAGGCGCTCCGGCGCGAACCCGTGAGGGGCGTTTCGGGCCCCCGCCGGCCCGCCCCGCCGAGGCGCCGATGACCCCGCGGCGAGGGTCGCTGACCGGCGGCGCCGCCGCCTTCGCGCTGCTCGCGGCGCTCGGGAGCCCGGTGGCGCCCGCCCTCGCGCAGATGAGCCCGCTGCGTTTCCCGCCGGTCGCCGGCGGCCAGATCCGGATCGAGAACTACCTGGTCCCGCGGGTGACTTCCTGGCCGGCCTACCCGGCGTGGTCTCCGGACGGCAGCGAGATCGCCTTCGCCCTCGACGGGCGCCTGTGGGCCGTTCCGGCGGACGGCGGCGAAGCGCGGCAACTCACCGGCGGCCCGACCGACCCGGCCCCGGCGTACGACTTCGAGCCGGACTGGACGCCGGACGGGGAGTTCGTCGTCTTCTCCCGCGACCTCGACGGCAACCTCGACATCTGGCGGATCGCCGCCGCGGGAACCGGCGGCGGCGCGGCGCCGACCCGGCTCACCGACGACCCGGCGATGGACTTCCACCCGCGGGCCGGCGAAGGCGGCCGGGTTCTCTACTCCTCGGCCGGCGGCGGCGACTTCGACATCCGCGAGATCGGGCTCGAGGACGGCGAAGACCGCCTCCGCTGGGGCGGCGGCTCCAACGAGATCCAGCCGGACCCGGGGCCGGGCGCCGGCGAGGACGCGTTCTTCGTCGCCGTCTCCTCGCGGTCGGACGCCCCCGGAACGGGCGGGATCTTCCGGGTGGAGGGGCCGGACGACGCCCGGGAACTCCACTTGGAGGAAACCACCTTCCGCACGCGGCCGGCCGTCTCCCCGGACGGCAAGACGATCGCCTTCGCCTCCGACATCCGCGGGACCTACGACCTGTTCCTGCTGTCGTCCGAGGGCGGGATGCCGTTCCGGCTGACTCGGGATAACGATGCAGACGAGCGCGAACCCGCCTGGTCGCCGGACGGCTCGCGCATCGCGTACGCGACGAACCGGGGCCGCGAGCCGGAACTCCGGACGATCGGCGTCGAGGGCGGCGGTTCCCGGCGCCTGGCCATCCCGGGCCTTCGCCGGGCCGGCCCGGAGTGGGGGAGGCTGCGGGTCGAGAGCGACCTTCCGGCGCGGGCGACCGTGCTCGGCGCCGACGGCCGGGCCCACGCCCCGCGCGGCGCCTTCCGGCGCATCGTCTCCTACACCGAGACCCACTACTTCCACACCGCCGGGAGTTTCGAGGTCGAACTCCCGCCCGGCCGGGCCGTCGTCCGGCTGAAGCGCGGCGTCGAGTTCCGGCCGTTCCAACGGGAAGTCGAGATCCGTTCCGGCGAAGCGGCGGCGCTGGAAGTGCGCCTCGAACGGTTCGCGAACTCCGGCGAAGCGGGCTGGCATTCCGGGGACACCCATGTCCACGACCTCCACGCCGGCGACCTGCAGATCACTCCGGCGGACCTGGTGGCGCAGGCGGAAGCCGAGGCGGTGGAGGTGGTCCACGCGCTCATCCATGTGGACGGGAGCCGCACCATGGGCGACCCCGCCCGGTTCGTCCCCGGCGCCCACCCGGCGTCTTCGGGCGGCGTGCTGCTCCGCTACGGGCAGGAGTACCGGATGCCCTTCGGGCACCGCACCTTCCTGAATCCCGAGCGGCTGTTCTACCCGCTGGCCACCGGGGTGCCCGGAACCGCCCGCGCCGCCCCCTTCCCGCCGCTCTTCGAGTACATCCGCCGGATCCGCGCCGAGCAGGGCGACCACCTCGTGGTGGGAATGCCGCACCCCTACTTCGGCTATCTCGCCGCCGGGGAACCGTTCACCGGCGCCTCTCCTTCGGAGATCCCGGTGGATGCGGCCCTCGGGGTGGTGGACTTCTTCGACCTGAACTGCATCCCCAGTTCCGAGGCGGGCGCGGCGGCGATCTACGCCCGGCTGCTGAACGCCGGGTTCCGGCTCGCGGCCGCCGGGGGTTCCGACACTTTCTCGGACACCTCCCGCGACCCCCCGCTCGGTACCGGCCGCACCTACGCGCGGGTGGAGGGGGAGTTGACCGTCGAGAAGTGGGACCGGGCGCTGAAGGCCGGGCGCAGTTACTCGACGAACGGGCCGCTGCTCGAACTCGCGGTGGACGGCGCCGGAATGGGCGAGGAAGTCCGCCGCCCGGCCGGGGCGGCGCTGCCGGTGGCAGCCCGCGCCGTTTCCGCCGTCCCGATGGAGCGGCTGACGGTGCTCGTGAACGGGCAGCCGTGGCTGGAGGCCGTCGGGAACCCCGACGCCGACCCGGTCGCCGACTCACCCTTCGAGTTGGAAGCGCGCGGCGAACTCGAACTCCCGGAGAGCGCCTGGATCGCCGTCCGCGTGGACGGCCCGAAATCGGTATGGACGACCGACAGCGCCCTCTTCGCCCACTCCACCCCGGTGTACGCCGTCATCGGCGGCCGCCCGATCGTGGTGGAGAGCGACCGGGCCTACCTGGAGCGGATGATCGTGGACTTCGGGGAGGCGATGGAGCGTCGCGATGACTGGCGAAACGAGGAGCAGCGCCGCCTGGTCCTCGCCGGCGTCACCGAAGCCCTCGAACGAATCCGCTCCGCCGCGCGCCGATAGCGACTCTCGAATTCAAGCGGGGCGGGACTGCGCCTGGTAGTCCCATGGGGTCGCACGACGGCGTTTCGAAGCACCGCCCCACCCGGCTTGAAGCCGAGCGTTCCCTCTGTCGGGCTTGCCAAGCATCCCTCACTCACGAAGAGGTGTCGGATGGGATGCGACCCTTGGCCGGGAATGTAGCGCGAGAACGCCCCCGAAGCACTCCACCGGCGTCAGTCGGCTCCGGCGGCGACGGACCTGACCTCGCGGCGCTCTCGGACGGGAGGAACCAGTGGCGGTCGTCCCCGATTTCCGAAAGGCGGGGGCTGCCCGGCGCTTCTCGGTGCGGCGAACGATCCGTTCCTTCGGGTGGCCCGAAAGAACGAGCGCGGCGCTGACGCCTATCGCGTCCGGTCCGGTCAGATGACAACTTGGCGCAACCGCCGGACGGCCGCTTCGTAGAACTCCGGGACGATTTCGGCGCTGAAGCATCGTCTGTCGAGAACGGCGGACGAGAGCGCGGCCGGACAGAGTCCTCCGAACGGCTCCCAAACGACATCCCCCGGATCGGTGCTGGCCTCGATGGCGATTCGGATGAGCGCCACCGGCTTCTGGCTGCCGTGGAGGCTCCGGTACTTCCACTTCATTCGAGAGCGAACGCCGCGGAGGCGTTCCCGCCCGGAAACCTGGGGATGGCGCCAGACATTCGTGATACCGACGGAGCAGCGGAACTTCGCGCGCATCCGCGTCCAGTCGGCGGCGGTGAGCGGCTCTCGACCGTCGAGACTGAAGTACGGCCGACCCTTCGGATCGCCGTTCTCGTTCGCATGGCGAACGAGGCGCGCAAACAGGCGCGGGGGCGGGTGGTACCAGTGATGGTCGGCGGTCAGGTACTTGCGCGTGGCGGCGCTCGACACCCCGCAGGCGTCGTTGGCGGCGCGGTAGGGAAGACCGGTGCGCCTCCACTCCGCCCGGAGCCAGTCCTGCGCGGAAACCCGTCCCCCGGGCGCGGCGAAGCGAGCCGGCAGCACGTACTGCGCGCACGCTTCGGTGACCACCGGAAACTTGCGAAGCGTCGCCGTGTTGCAATTGCCGGCGACATGACCGAGCCCCTTGTCCCAGATGTGGCACGAGCGGTATTCCCAACCGTACTCCGCGAGCACCGGATGCACCGTCGCCCAGCCGAGTTCGGTATTCCAAAACCACAGGGTCGTCTCCGGGCTCGAGCCGGCGGTCCATTCGCGAATGTGAGGCCGATACCACTCGGCGAGGCCGCGCGCGTCCGGGAGATCGCCGGGGAACCCGCCGACGCCGTACGGCCCGTCCACGATCACGCACACCGGTGTCGGCCAAGTGGCGTACAGTCCTTCGGCGGGCGCGAAATGGATCGCTACGCCGCCTCGTCGAAACGAGTCTGCCGCCGGCGACGCGGGCGGGTGCTCCACGCCGACAATTCTGCGCGTTCGGTAGGACAGGAAATGTCGCGGGCCGGCCGACCCGGGGCCGATCGGGTTCGGAGGCGAAACGGCGAACGCCGCCCCTTCGCCGGAGGGGGGGATACGGCGACGCGGCCACTCCTGAGACCGGAGCGTTCGGCCGAGGTCGTCGTCGTCGGGGCCGGGCCGGCGGGGGCGCTGGCGGCGCGGCAGTTGGCTCGGTTCGGGGTCGAGGTCGTCCTCGTCCATCGGGCTCGGCGGCAGCAGCGGGCGGAGAGTCTGGGGGCTTCCGCGGCGCGGCTGCTCGGCTCCTACGGGCTGGAACTGCCGGAGTCGGTGTTCTCGCCGCGTCCCTCCGACCACTTCGTGTTCTGGGGCGGACGCGAGGATCGGGTGGCCGCCCAGCCGGAGGATCCCGGGCGATTCGGCGAGGGGCAGCGACTGGTCTGGCGCGGCGCGCTCGACGAGTGGGCGCTCGCGGAGGCGAAGCGCGCCGGCGCGATCGTCCTGGAGGGGTCCGCGGCGCCGGCGGACGATGCGGCGCGACGGGGCGGGGGAGTCGTCCGGGTGCGGGAGAGCGCAGGGCGCGCGTTCCGGATCGAGGCGCGGGCGGTCGTGGACGCCAGCGGGCGGAGCGGGGCCTTCACCGGCGCGAGGCGCATCCGGCCCGACTTCCGGACGACCGCCCTGACCGCGCACTTCGCGGGGAGCGAAGCGCGGGGGACTTCCGTGGTCTCGTTCCCGGACGGGTGGATCTGGAGCGCGCCGCTGCCGGACGGACGACGGGAGGTGACGGCGCTGGTGGACGCGGAGGCCGCCGCGGGGAACGCCGAGGGCTGCTTCCACGCGGCGGCGGCCTCGGCGGCGGCAGCGGCCCCGGGAGTGCGGCGCTTCCTCTCCGGTTCGCAGATGGCGGCGGTCCGCGCTGCGGACGCCACGCCCTATGTGTCGGGAGCGGCGCCGCCGGAGAGGGCGAGCGCGACCGTCTTGGCGGTGGGGGACGCGTCGAGCGCGCTCGACCCGTTGACCGGGCTCGGGGTCCTGAAGGCGATGGACTCCGGGCTGACCGGGGCGGTCGCGCTCCGGACGGCGCTCGCCCGTCCGGAGGACGCCGCGCTCGCGCTGGCCTTCCACGCCGACAAGGAGCGCGGGCTCGCCGCCGGGAGCGCGGAGCGGATCGCCGGCTTCTACGCCGAGGAGCGGCGGTTCGCCGACCGCCCGTTCTGGCGCCGCCGCGCCGGGACGCCTCCGTCGCCGTCCCCGCCGCCCGCGCCGCCGAGTCCGGAGACCCCGCTCCATCCGGCGAAGGATGCGCGGATCGAGACGCGGGGGGTGCTCGAAGGCGACTGGATCGTTCCCGCGGAAGTCGTCGTCCGGCCGGGCCGCCACCGGCCGGCGCATCGCGTCGGGGGCGCGCCGCTCGCGCCCCTGTTCCGGGGCGCCGAAGGAGGGGCCACCGCCGCCGAACTGGCGCGGCGAGTCCCGGGGACCGGCGCTTCCGGGATTCGGGCGGTCGGCTGGCTCGTCCGGGAGGGGTTCCTCGCCCCGGAGCGGGGCGGTCAGCCTCCCCGCCGCGAACGCTCCGACTGACCGCTACGCCGAGCAGCCGCGGGCGGCGACCGGCCAGACCGCCTCGACCACCCCGCCGCGGACGGCGTACATCCGGTCGTAGAGATTCACCACCGGGTCGCAGTGGGAGACGATGAGTTCGAGTCGGTCGCCGACCCGGTAGGTGCGGCTGGGATCCTCGTAGCGGAGCGTCCCGAACTCGTCGGAGCCGGAGGTGTAGGTCATCCCGGTCTCGCCCTTCACGATCGCCCAGGGCCGGTTGATCGTGCACGCCTTCGCCCCGGCGTCGGTGGTGGCGCGGCCTTCGTACTGGGCGTTCAGCACCGTCGCCAGGACCGTGAGCGACGGCCGGAAGTCGGTGTACGCCTCCGGGTCGGACTCGCCGCCGATGGCCAGGTACTGGGCGTCCATGAAGACATAACTCCCGGCCTGCACATCGGTGAAGCCGGGCGTCCCGTGGTCGATGTTGTAGGTGCCCGTGCCGCCGCCGCTGAAGATGCCGGTGTCGAGCCCTGACGCCTCCATCCGCTCGCAGGTTTCGGCGGCCGCCGCCAGCCGCCCGAGCGTCTGTTCGCGCCGCTTCTCGAAGCCGTGGACATGCTGCGAACCGCCGTCGTAGCAGAGCAGGCCGCGCAGCCGAAGCCCCGGCAGCCGGTCCACCAGCCGGGCCAGCGCGAGCGCCGGGTCGCCCGGCGTGATTCCCGTGCGGTGGCCGCCGGGGTCCACATCCACCACCACCTCGGCGGTAACGCCGGCGGCCCCGGCCGCCTCGGAAAGCATCCGGGCGTTGTCCTCGGTGTCGGTGGCCTGGATGAACGACGGGTTCCGCTTCGCGAGCCCCATGGCGCGCCGGATCTTGTAGGGGGTCACATTGCTGGTGGTCATCAGCAGCGGCCCGATCCCGTGGTCGTGGAGCGCCTGCGCCTCGCTGACCTTCGCCACCGAGATGCCGAGCGCGCCGGAGTCGAGTTGCATCCGGGCGATCGCCGGGCACTTGTGGGTCTTGGCGTGCGGCCGCACGGCGATCCCGTTGGCGGTCACCGTCCGCTGCATGACCGCGAGGTTGGCTTCGAGGGCGTCGAGGTCCACGAGCAGCGCCGGGGTGTCCAGGTCGTGGACGGCCATCCCGTACTCCGGGGCCTCCGGGGTGGCGGCGGCGGGGTGCGGCGTTCGGGCGCCGGCGGCGGCGCTCGGGCCGAGCGCGGCCGCTCCGGCGGCGCCCAGGAAAACACGGCGGGACATCGAGTTCTCGGTCATGCGGAGTTTGTATCAGACCCGCGGAGGCGGGGGCCGCCTCGGTGCCGCACCGCTCGGCGCTCCCCGTTGTCCGCCGGAGGGGGGCGTCGCCGGCCGCGCGCGGGCCCCGGTCGGGCGGCTCCGCTCCCGCCCCGGCCGCTGCCCATCGGGCTCTCCGCACCATCGGGCCTCCCCCGCCTAGAATCCGTCCCGCCACCCGGCGATGGGTTCCCTCCCCCCTCGGGGCGCTCCTGCGCACCGCGCCCCCTTCCCGCCCGACTTCCGGCCGTCCCGCCGGGCTTAGGCCCCTCTACACCGCCCCGTGGCCCACCTCGCCTTCAAGGGCCGGGTCTTCGTCGAGAACTTCCACCTCGGCGTCCCCTACCACGAACTCAAGGCAGTCGAGTCGAAGGGTCTGAGCAAGAAACCCAGTATCCACGACAACCTGATCATCGAGGGCGACAACCTCGCCGCCCTGAAGGCGCTGCTCCCGTTCTATCACGGCAAGGTCAAGTGCATCTACATCGACCCGCCGTACAACACCGGCAACGAGAACTGGGCCTACAACGACCGCGTGAACTCGCCGATGATGAAGGACTGGCTCGGCAAGACCGTGGACCGCGAGGACTTGACGCGTCACGACAAGTGGTGCTGCATGATGCTGCCGCGGCTCAAGTTGTTGCGGGAGTTGCTGCGCGAGGACGGCGTGATCTTCGTTTCTATCGACGACAACGAAGTCCATCATTTGCGATGTGTCATGGACGATGTATTCGGAGCCGACAACTTCATCGGCACTTTCGTCTGGGAAGGGACGGGTAAGAACGACGCCCACTTCGTGTCCGTCGGCCACGACTACATCCTGTGTTACGCCCAGCGACTCGAAAAACTCCGAACGAATCGCACTCGCTGGCGAGTCATCAAGGATGGCTCAGGTCGAGTCTTCGAGATGGCTGCCGAGTTCGTGCGGAAGAGAAGCGACGACTTTGCTGCCGCCTCAAAAGATCTGAAGTCGTGGTTCGCATCGCTTCCAAAGAACGACCCGGTCCGTGCGCACCGGCACTACAACTGGATTGATGAAACCGGTGTCTATTTCGCCGGGGACATCTCTTGGCCAGGCGGCGGTGGGCCGACCTACCAGGTTCTTCATCCCCGAACGAGACGACCGGTCAAGGTGCCGGCTCGAGGATGGGTGTTTCCGAACGAAGAGCGGATGAACAAAGCTCTCGCCGAGGCCCGCGTCCACTTCGGCCTCGATGAGACGCGTGTACCCAATCTCAAGCGGTATCTCCATGAAACAGACCACCAAGTCCTCACAAGTGTCTTCTATCAGGACCGTCGTGCGGCGCACAAGGATTTGGTTCGACTGCTTCCCGATGCCCCGTTGCAGTACCCCAAGGATATCCGAGTACTCCGGCGCTTGTTCGAAGCGGTTACGGCCGACAAGGACATCATCTTGGATTCCTTCGCCGGGTCCGGTGCGACTGCCCACGCCGTCCTGTCCCTGAACGCGCAGGACAATGGTAGACGGCGTTTCGTCTTGGTGGAATGCGAGAGTTATGTCGACACAATGACTGCCGAGCGTGTGCGACGCGTCATCAAGGATGTGTCCAAGGTCAAAGACGAGCACTCGAAAACCCCTGCCGGGGGGGGGGGGGGGGGGGGGGGGGGGGGGGGGGCACCTTCAGTTATTTCCGACTCGGGAAGCCCATGCGGAAGGAGGCCATGCTCCATCCGTCGAAATTGCCGACCTACGAGCGGCTCGCCGCGTATGTCTTCTTCACCGCCACAGGTGAGGAATTCGACCCCGCCGCAATGCGCCCAAAGCGCTGGTTCATCGGCAAAAGTCAAACCCAGGATGTCTTCCTGATCTACACGGACGACTTCGAGAAACTCAAGGATCTCGCGCTCACGCGGGATATCGCCCGGCGGCTGTCCCGCGGAAAGCGGCCGAAATTGGTGTTCGCTCCTACCAAGTACCTCGACGAAGAGACCATGCACGCGCTCGGCATCACTTTCCAACAACTTCCGTACGAAATCTACGAGACCGTGGACAGTCTCTCTCCATGATCCTCAAGGAGTACCAGCGAAGGGCGCTGGAGCGGGTGAGGATGTATCTTCGCCTGCTCGCCGAATGGCGCGACAAGGCAGGGGGCCTCGATCCCGCGCTCGGTGTGGACTGGGCCGAACGGGCTTGGGAGGCCGCGGCGACGCGCCGCGCCTACTTCAAGAGAACGAACGGGCTCGACCAGCCGTTGCCGGTCTTCTGCCTCAAGATCCCCACGGGGGGCGGCAAGACGCTGCTGGCGACGAAAATCATCGATCTCGTCAATGTGCACTTCCGTTATCGCCAGAGCGGGCTGGTGCTTTGGGTAGTTCCGACCAAACAGATCTACGACCAGACCCTTCGCGCCCTGCGAGATCGGGACCACCCCTACCGCCAGCAACTCGACATCGCCTCCGCCGGGCGCACCGTAGTATTGGAGAAGAACAGCGGGTTCGGCCCGTCGCAGGTCGCGGAAAACCTCTGCATCCTGCTCCTCATGCTGCCCTCGGCCAACCGCGAGACCAAGGAGCAGTTGCGGATGTTCCGGGACAGCGGCGGCTTTGCGAGTTTCTTTCCGGGCGACGACGACTTCGACGGGCACAAGGGCTTGCGGAAGAGGATCCCGAATCTGGACACTTTCGAGAAGGAGGGCGCTTACGGGAGGCACCAGATCAAGACCTCGCTCGGCAACACGCTGCGTCTGCTGGAGCCGCTGATCGTTCTCGACGAGGGGCATAAGGCCTACGGCTCGCTGGCCCGGGAGACCCTCGAAGGATTCAATCCCCACATGATCGTGGAATTGTCGGCGACGCCGACCAAGGAAGCGAATGTCCTCGTGGAAGTGTCGGGACAGGCGCTGAACGCGGAAGAGATGATCAAACTGGATCTCCATATCCAGAACAAGTCGAGCGTCAGTTGGCAGGACACGATGCTCGCCGCCGTCGAGCACCGACAACGCTTGGAGGAACGGGCGCTGGCGCACGAGGGCGAGACGGGGACCTACATCCGACCGATCTGCGTGGTGCAGGTGGAACGGACCGGAAAGGAGCAGAGAAAGGCCGGCTTCATCCACGCGGAGGATGTGCGCGACTACCTTCTCCGCCATCCCGCAATCACGGCCGAACAGGTGGCGGTCAAGACCAGCGCGCGCGACGAGTTGAAGGAGGTGGACGAGGTCGGCGGCCTGTTGTCGCGCGACTGCCCGATCCGCTTCATCATCACCAAGCAGGCGCTGCAGGAGGGCTGGGACTGCGCGTTCGCCTATGTCCTGGCGATCCTGACGAGCCCGAGTTCCAAAAGCGCCCTGACGCAGTTGGTGGGGCGCATCCTGCGTCAACCGTACGCCCGGAAGACGCAAGTCCCGGCCCTCGACGAGAGTTATGTCTTCTGCTTCCAACGAAACGCCAGGGACCTCCTCGATCAGGTGCGCAGAGGGTTCGGCCAAGAGGGCCTTGAGGACCTGACATCCCGCGTCCGGACGGACGACGGGGATGCGCCGCGGCCCGGAGAGACCATCACCGCCAGCCAGAGAGGCCGCTTCCGTCGGACCACCAAGGAGTTCGTCCTCCCGACCTTCGTGATTCACGAGGACGGACGATGGCGGCCCGTTCATCACGAAGTCCATCTTCTGTCCCGCGTCCGGTGGAACGAAGTGGATCTGACTCCGCTCTTCGACTTGGAACTCGGCCAAGCGGGTGGCGATCAAGTCCTTCGCGCCGGCTTGGACGGCGAGCGCTTCAATGCGGCTCCGCTCGCGGCGCCGGCGATGTCGGGAGATGCGGAAGACGGCGTGGTGGACTACTACTTCGCGGCCAACCACCTGAACGAAGTGATGCCGAACCCGTGGAGAGCCGCCGAAGCGGCGCGGCGAGTGTTCGAGACACTGATGTCGAAGCGACCGAAGGAACTCGTCGCCGCCAACGCCCTGTTCGTCCTCGAGGAGTTGCGCAAGCACCTGGCCCTCGAACGCGACCGGCTCTCCCGGAAGGTCTTCTCCGAACTCCTCGATTCGGGAACGATGCGGTTCCTGGTCATCGCGAAGGACTTCGGCTTCAACCGGCTCCCGCTGACGATCGACTATCCCGTGAAGGAGCGCCAGGCCAACCGCGACGATGGAAGCCAGTTCCAACGCAACCTCTTCGACCGTACGAACGAGACCGACCTGAACGGCCTCGAACAGAAAGTCGCCGCCTATCTCGACGGGCAGGAACGGCTGTTCTTCTGGTACCGCAATCGATCTCGCAAGGACTTCTTCGTCCAAGGCTGGAGACCGCACCGGATCTACGCCGACTTCATCCTTACGCTCGAAGCCGACGAACCGGACGCCGACGACGAATTCCACCGCGTCTTCGTCGTAGAGACGAAGGGGGTCCACCTGAAGGATTCGGAGGACACCGCCTACAAGCGGTCGGTCTTCGACCTCTGCTCCCGCCACGCCCGGAAAGCCGACTGGGCGGACTTCGTGCCCGCCATGCGCGACAAGGTGATGCGCTTCGAAGTCGTGGACGAAGACCAGTGGGAGAGACACTTGAACACGCTCTTTCGAGCATGAAGAGGCACTCGCCGAACACCGCCAGACAAGCCTGAGGAGCCAACCCTGAGGCCGGTCGCCGAGGGTTCCCGGATGACTTCGCTCCCGTTGGCAACTTCAACGCGGAGGCGCTGAGTTCGACTCGGGCCCGCCGTCCGCGTAGCGTCCCGGACTCCGTGCGGCCCAGGTCGAAACACTCAGTCCCCGTGTTCTTCATTCAGGGCCACGAGTGCTTTCCGCAGTTCTACCATGGCGGTGGTGTCGCGCTCGCAGTAACGGCGCAGCGCCTCGAAGTCTCGGTGGCGCGAATTCTCGTCCCTGTTTTCTATGGCGCGTTCATAGTACGCCGAGGCCATGAGGCCGTCCGAGACCTCAAGATCGTCGTAACCCAGACCGGAAACCAGGGCGGGGAAGACTCGCTTGATCGAGAACGAGCCCCGGAACTCAGGGTCGTAGAGCGTCTTCTTGACGACTTGAAGCAGGTCCAGGAGCCGTTCCTGGATACTCACCAGCGCCGCCGCATGTTGCGGAGACAACCGCGCCAAGTCGCCAAGGACAGAATTCTCAAAACCGCTGTAGACGCAAATGGTCCCTTCGTCGCCGAGAGCCGCGATGAGGCGCTCGGTCAACTCCGGCCGTGGGTCACTGTCGTGAGCGTGAATGTGGTCCGAGTGCGAAATGCGCCCGTCGGGGTGTTCGGTATGGACCGAGAAGAGAAACGGTACGCGAGCGAACGGACGCGTACCGGCAAAGCGAGGCACTGCGGGCGAGAATGTCTCGAAGTCCAAATGACGCACTGGCCACTTAACGGCATCCAGTCTGGCCGTCAAGTCTCCGTGGATCTGGATGGACTTCGTTTGCACCGCCGTCCGAACGACCCGTTGGAGCCGCGTCAGCGGAACGGTGCGCGGGATATCTCGAATCTCCTCGATACCCTGCTTGTCCAACTTCTGCCGCACTGACGAAGTAGATCGGAGATTCGGCAGTTCGCTGATGCCATGTTCCGGTTGCCGGATATCGTGGGTGCAGTGCCCATAGTACGGACACGGGAAGGGCGTCTTGCAGTGATCGCCAGGTGCGATCCGTGGTTCTTTTTCGCTGGAGAGCACGCGCCGCATCGCCAAGACATCCTCGTCCATGCCAGGCAGCATGGCCTCTGCCTTCTCCAGCAGGGTATGGAAGCGAAACATCGTGTCGACATCGAGTTGGATCCCGTCATAGACATAGTTCCCGTTCAGAAGGAGTACTCCGGCGTCGTGGACACGCAGCCCAGCCCCTCGGACCGCCCATAGTTGAAGGGCCACATCCAAGACATGGTAGTCCTTGGTGTGGACTCCGGACTTGACCATGACGATGCGCCAACTGCTCTTGTCTACACGCTCAAGGATGTCAACGGTGACCATGACACCACCGTGCTCGAAGGTGGCGCCGAAGAGCGCGGGGACTTCGGTTCGGAGAATCCGATCCGTCTCTGCGGTGGCCTCCGCCGAACTGCGGTCGGCTGTGATGTTCTGTCCGTGGGGGTGACGGGCGCGAGCGAGTGCGCTTACATGATGAATGGGGTTGAAGATGTGAAGAAAGGACTCATCCGCGTCAGTAGCGCGGTCGGGCGCGTTGAAGTCCTGCCATAGACGAAGGCGGCACTGCCTTCCGGCCAAGTAGTCGGACCGGCGTAGCGGAGCGGGCGGAGGGTTGTCGGCAGATATCGTTGTCATTTGCGGAGGTAGAGAGAAGTGAATCCCGGATGCCGCAAGTGTAATCCGTCGGGAGATCGAGTGGCGACGGACCTCGTTCTGGACGCCCCCTTCCGTGGACATCTGCCGTAGAGGCTGTTTCGACCGGAGCGGCAGGAATTCGGTGAGAGGTCGCCGGGCCCTCTCATGCGGTAGTGTCCGTTCCTCATGAAGCGACCGATTCGCCACTGCTACTGGGTCGAGCCCGGGCGGCTGCTCGCCGGGGAGTATCCGCGGGAACTCGACGAGGAGGCGTCGAGGGAGAAGGTTCGCGCCCTGACCGGGGCGGGGGTCACGCACTTCATCGACCTCACCGAGGAAGGCGAGACCTTCCTGACTCTGTTGGAGCCCTACGCCCACTTGGCGGCGCCGGCGAAGCACCTGCGGTTCCCGATCCGGGACATGAACACTCCGGCGTCCCGGGAGGTCGCCGAGGCGGCGCTCGACGCGATAGACGAGGCCATCGCCGGCGGCGGGATCGCGTATGTCCACTGTCTCGGCGGGATCGGCCGCACCGGGACCATCATCGGATGCTGGCTCGTCCGGCGGGGCCTCGGCGGGGAGGAGGCGCTCGTCCACCTCGCGGGACTCTGGCGGCAGAACCCGAAGTCGAGGATCTGGGCGGACACTCCGCAGACGGAGGAGCAGCGCGACTACATCCGGCGCTGGCGGGAGAAGCGGGGCCGGTAGTCCCGTCCGGGCACTGCGGGGGCGGACCGGGCCCGGCGCGCTTCCCACCGGGGCGCTCCGGCCCGCAGACCGCCGGACGGCGGCGGGTTCCGGCCCGCGACCCGGCGCCCGGCGCCGCCATCCGCCGGCCCCGGCCTTCCAACCGCCGGGAGACTCCGCGCCCGCGGCCCGGCGCCCCGGGGGGACGGGGAGAGAAGGGGATGACCGATTCTGACGCGGCCTCCGCCTAGGCTTCCTTCCCTCGGGCGCCTCCCCGGATCGGAGCGGCTTCCGGAACAGGAACGACCCATGACTCTCGCGGCGGCCCCGAAGGCCCAACCTGCATTGGAGAGCCCCGGCCCCGTTCGGGGGCGAGCCCCGGCGCGGCGGCGCCCCTGTCGGCGCCCCTGTCGGCGCTCCTGTCGGCGCGTATAGTGTCCGCCTCTATGCCGTGGTGGCAGTGGATCGTCCTCGGCGCCGTGTTGCTCGGCGCGGAGTTGTTCGTCGTGGACACCACCTTCTACCTGGCGATCCTGGGCCTGGCGGCGCTGCTCGTCGGGCTCGGCGCCGGGGTCGGACTCGTGGCCGGCCCGCTCTGGTTCCAGTTGGCGGTGTTCGGCGTGCTCTCGGTCGGACTCCTGGTCGGGGTGCGGCGGCACTTCTACCGGCGGCTGCGCGGCGGGGCGGCGGAGGAACTGGACCCGGTCGTCGGGGAGACCGCGACCGTGGCGGAGCCCATCGAACCCGGCGGTACCGGCCGCGCCCAACTGCGCGGCTCCGAGTGGACCGCCCGCAACGCCGGCAGGACGGCCATCGCACCCGGACAGCGCGTCCGCGTCCGGGCGGTGCGTGATCTCGTGCTCGAACTGGACGCCGAGGAGCAGATTCCATGAATACCGGTTTCATCGCCGTCGTGGCGGTGGTCGTTCTGGTGATCGTCGTCATCGCCAAGACGGCGACGATCGTCCCCCAACAGTCCGGCTATGTGGTCGAACGGCTGGGGCGCTACAGCCGCACGCTTCAAGCGGGCTTCCACATCCTGATCCCGTTCCTGGAGCGGATCGCCTACAAGCACTCCCTGAAAGAGAAGGCGATCGACATCTCCGAGCAACTCTGCATCACCCGCGACAATGTCCAAGTCGGGGTGGACGGGGTGCTCTACCTGCAGGTGCTCGACCCCCGCCAGGCGTCCTACGGGATCACCGACTTCGTGTTCGCCATCTCCCAACTCGCGCAGACCACGCTGCGCAGCGAAGTCGGCAAGATCGACCTCGACCGGACCTTCGAGGAACGCTCCTCGATCAACGGCCTGGTCGTCACCGAACTCGACAAGGCGTCGGCGCCGTGGGGCGTGAAGGTGCTCCGCTACGAGATCCGCAACATCAACCCGCCGCGCGATGTGCTCGCCGCCATGGAGAAGCAGATGCGCGCCGAGCGGGAGAAGCGCGCGGTCGTCCTGACCTCCGAGGGCGAACGCGACGCCAAGATCAACGAGGCCGAAGGCGAGAAGCAGCGGATCATCAAGGAGTCCGAAGCCGCCCGGACCCAGCAGATCAACGAGGCGCAGGGCGAAGCGGAGGCCATCCTCGCGGTGGCGACCGCGACCGCCGAGGGGCTCCGGCGCGTGGGCGAGGCCGCCGGGACCGAAGGCGGCATGGACGCTATCCGCCTGCGGATCGCCGAGCAGTATGTCCAGCAGTTCGGCCAACTCGCCAAGGAGGGCAACACCTTCGTGGTGCCCGCCAACCTGGGCGATCTCGCCTCGATGCTCACGCTGGCCACGACCATCGTGAAGGGCGGCGAGACCCAGCAACCGGGCTAGCCCCGATCCGGGGAGGCGGCCGGCGCCGCGGGGAGACCGGGAGCGGGTCTCGCAGCGGCGTCGGGGCCGGAGACCGGCCACTGCGGCCCGGCCCGTCGGAGAACCGCGGGGGCTTCGCGTTCGCGCCGGGCGGCGGGAGCGCGTACTATCGGGGGTTCGCCTCATGCGCCTGTTCCCGGTCGCCCTTCCCGCGGCGCTGGCGGCGGTACTCGCCGCCCCCGCCCCCGCCGCCCCGGCGGAGAGCGACGGCATCCCGGTCACCAGCGACCTGGTGCAGGCGGCCTGCGGCTCCTGCCACCTGACCGACGACGAGGGCCGGATGTCGCGGATCTCCTGGCAGCGGAAGTCCGCCGAGGGGTGGCAGATCACCGTCGTGCGGATGATGCGGACCGGCCATGTCTCCCTCGGCCCGGAGGACGCCCGCGAAATCGTCCGCTACCTGACCGACCGCCACGGCCTCGCGCCGGAGGAGGAGCGGCCCTACTTCTACCTGGCCGAGCAGCGCCCCCGGCAGGAGTCCTTCGGCCCGGACGAAGCCATCCTCTACGACACCTGCTCCCGCTGCCACCTCACCGCCCGGTTCCGCGCCCAGCGGCGGACCGCCGAGGAGTGGGAGTTGCTCAAGGGGATGCATGTGGGCTACTTCCCGGTCATCGAGAGCCAGACCTTCCGCGACGGCTCGAACTGGGACGACCGGGGCGAGGGCGGCCGGCCGGCGGAGGAAGGCGCGGCGGAGGACGACCGCTGGGCGGTGGACCGGGCGCTCGAACGCATCCAGGCGATGTACCCCTTCGAGACCCCCGAGTGGCGGCAGCACCGAACCAAGGGGCGCGGCCCCGGGATCGCCGGGAAGTGGCTCTTCAGCGGCAACCGGCCCGGCGCCGGCCCGGTCGGCGGCGTCGTCGAATTCGTGGCCGGTGGACGCGAGGGCGACTACGCCTACACCGCCCGCCTGGTCCACGCCGACGGAACCGCCGAAGCCCGATCCGGGAACGGCGTCCTCTACGGCGGCTACTCCTTCCGGGGGCGGTCGAACGGCCCGCAACTGCTCGAGCGCCGGGCGGCGCTGCTCCTCTCGGCGGACGGACGGACCCTGGCCGGCCGCCTCTTCGCGGGCCGGTTCGGCGAAGACGGGCTCGACCTCACGCTGACCCGGCTCGACGGAGGCGCCGCCGCGACCGCGGTCTGGCCCCCGGCGGCCCGCGCCGGGACGAGCGCCGGCCCGGCGCGGGTGCTCGGCGCCGGGTTCACCGCCGAGACGGCGGGGTCGCTGGACTTCGGGCCCGGAGTGACCGTCGTCTCCGCTTCGCTCGAGTCCGAGAACGAAATCGTCCTCGACCTGGCGGTGGACGAGGACGCCGCGCCCGGCTACCGCGATCTCGCGCTCGGCGGGGCCCGGCTGGTGGACGCCTTCGCGGTGTACGACCGGGTGGACTACCTCCGGGTGAGTCCGGAGACCGCGCTCGCCCGGGTGGGCGGCATCGCCGTCCCGAAGCAGCCCGTCCAATTCGAGGCCGCCGGCTGGAACCGGGGCCCGGACGGCGAGCGGTTCACCGACGACGACCTCGCGCTCGGGTTGGTCCCGGTGAGTTGGAGCACCGAGGAGTACTACATCCGCGACGAGGACTCGGACACGATGTTCGTCGGCAACATCAGCGACTCCGGCTTCTTCACGCCGGGGCCGGACGGGCCGAACCCGGAGCGGGAGTTGATGGCCGACAACATGGGGGATGTCTGGGTGGTCGCGGAGCACCGCGACGAGACCAGCGGCGAAACCCTGCGCGGCCGGGCGCGGCTGGTGGTGGCGCCGCCGCTCTTCATCTACTGGGACCTCTTCCCGCAACGGAGCGCGCCATGATCGCCGCCGAGGCTTCGAACCTGCCCTCGAACCTGATCGCCGCCGGCGAGATGCACCGGTTCACCGGCGGCAGCCGCCGGTTCGCCTATCTGGTTCCCTCCTCGATGATCTTCGAGTTGGACGAGATGAGCGACCGGCTGCTGACCCGGCTCGAAGCCGGGCCGCTTCCCCCGGACCGGGTCGCGGAGAGTCCGGAGGAGGCCGAGGCGCTCCGCGAACTCGCCGGAATCGGGGCGGTCGCCCGCCAGGGCGCCCCGCTGATCCCCATCGGCGGCTTGGCGGAAGTGGAGTCGCCGCCGCCGATCCGCACCGTCGTCCTGAACATCACGAACTCCTGCAACCTGGCTTGCCGGTATTGCTACGAGTACGGGGACGACCGGATCGCCGAGGCGGAAGTCCCGGCGGCCATGACCGAGGAGACAGCCCGGCAGTCCGTGGATCGCCTGATCGCGGACTCCGGGGAGGCGAAGGACCTGCAGGTGACCTTCTTCGGCGGCGAGACGCTGCTGAACTGGAAGGTGATCCGCCCGACCGTGGAGTACGCGAGGGCCGAAGCGGAGCGCGCCGGCAAGCGGGTGGATTTCAGCCTGACCACCAACGCGACGCTCCTCACCCGCGGGATCTCCGAGTGGATCGCCGACAACGACATCGGCGTCACCATCAGCGTGGACGGCCCCAAGGAGTTCCAGGACTCGATGCGGGTGTACCGGAGCGGGATGGGCAGTTACGAAGTCATAGCTCCCCGCATCGCCGAGTTCCTGAAGTTGCAGCGCCGGCCGGTCGGCGCCCGGGTCACCGTGACCTCGAAGACGCTCGACATCCCGAAGATCTTCGACCACCTGATCGGTCTCGGCTTCTACGAGGTCGGCTTCGCGCCGGTGACTTCGTCGCCGAACCGGGACTACGCGCTCGACGAGGGCGGTTTCGACGCGCTGCTCGACCAGTTCCGGGACTTGGCCGACCACTATGTGGACGCCGCCGGCGAAGGCCGGTACTTGGGCTTCTCCAACCTGAGCGACCTGCTGGGCGAGATCCACCAGGGCGTGAGCAAGGCGTACCCCTGCGGTGCCGGGCTCGGGCTCGTCGGCGTGGCGCCGGGAGGCGAAGTGGGGCTCTGCCACCGGTTCGCCGGTTCCGGCGACCACGACCTCGGCCATGTGGCCACCGGGATAGACGACGCGAAACGCGCCGAGCACCTCGAGAAAGCGCACATTGACGCCCGCACCGACTGCAGCCGGTGCTGGGTGCGCAGCCTCTGTTCCGGCGGCTGCTACCACGAAGCGCAGGTGCGCTACGGCGACCGGTTCCGCCCGAACCTCCACTACTGCGACTGGATCCGCGATTGGACCGCGCTCGGCCTCTCGGTGTACGGGAGGCTGATGGAGAACAGCCCCGCGTTCCTCGCCCGATTCGAAGGCGCTCCCCGCGCCGAGCGCGCCACCCCGTAGGATGCACGCCCGGAGGACGACGACTCCATGAAGCACCTCACCCCGAAGAACCTGAAGGCCCGCTTCGCCGCCGAGTGGCTGGAGGGGGGCGGTTCCGCCCGCGCCACCGCCGACGACCCCGCGCCGCACTACCCCTCGCAGTGCACCACCATCTTCTCGCCGGGGTGGGAGGTGGACTCCACCGGAGGGACCGCCGCCCTCTGCCAGCCGATGGAGCGCGACCTCTACGACTGCTACAAGACCTGCTACTGGCCGGCGCAGGTGCCCGACTACATCAGCAACAACCCGGACTGGCACAAGAACTGTGCGGCGGCCACCCAGGACTGGCGGGAGATCGACCTCATCTTCCCGTGATGCCGCGCCGCTCCCGCTCGCACCCCGGGCGCGCGCTTCGGCGCGCCGCGCCCCCTGGCGCGCCGCTGCTCTGCGCTCTCGGTCTGCTCTGGGCGGCCGCGGCAGCCGCGCAAACCTCGTCGAGCGGTTCGCCGAACAAGTTGCTCGCCGGCATCTGGCCGGACCAGTTGCTGACCTTCGACCAGGAAACCATGGAGTTCGAGAAGATCGGCTCGCTGCGGCACGGCGCGGCCACGAACTTCCGCCGGACCGCCGACGGGCGGTTCTTCCTGTTCGTGACGAACCGGATGGAGACCGTCGAAGTCTTCGACGCCGCCGAGATGGCCGTGGTGGACGAGGTGATGCTGAGCGAGGGGAATCGCCGCGTGCGGTTCATGAGCGCGACTCCGGGGCCCGGCGCCCGGCGCATCTTCCTCGTGCCCGTCGTCGTGGAGATGGAAGCCGACCGTTTCCTCCACCGCAGCGAAGACGACATCCTGGTGTTCGACCGGGAGCGGGGCGAGGTCGTCCACCGCATCCCGACCGGCGATCTCGACTCCTGGCGCCCCAGCATCCATTTCAGCCCCGACGGCAGCCGGATGTACTTCGTGGGTGACGAGATCGTGGAAGTGGACAGCGAAACCTACGAAGAGTTGGACCGGGTTCGGCTCGACGCTCCGCTCGCCCCGGGTTACGGCGGCGTTCGCGGCCATTCGCTCTCCGTGATCGCGCCCGGCCGGCTGTTCGGGATCTACCGCACGACGGAGCCGCGTCAGGGTCTGGCCCTGTTCGGCGTCCTCGAGATCCGGCTGCCGGAGAAGACCTTCACGCACTACGAGGTCGGCCCGGCGATGCGGCTCTCCCGCTTCGCGATGTCACCCGACGGTTCGCGGGGTTACGCGGGGCTGAGCGACGCGGCCGTGATCGATATGGAATCGCGTCGGGTGATCCTGCGGAAGAAGGGCTTCGAGCGCGGGCGGACGAACACCTCGATGATCGTCTCCCACGACGGCGAACGGGTGTTCATCTCCGGAGTCGGCGACAGCATCTGGGTGCATGACGCCGAAACCCTGGAGCGCGAGGCGGAAGTCTTCGCCGGGGGCGACTTCATGATCGCTCCCACGGAAATCACCTACCGGGCCGCCGCCGGCAACTGACCCGGAATCCGCCGGCGCCGGCGAAGGCGGGCGCGCCCGCCGGCGCGTACCGCCGCGCCTTCCGGCTGGCGCTTCCCTACTGGAGGCGGCTCTCCGGGACGCTCGTCCTGTCGCTGGCGGCGGCGCTGCCCGGGCTGCTGTGGCCGCTGCTGCTGCGTCCGCTGGTGGACGACGCCCTGCTCGGCGGTCAACTGCGCCTGCTCGCCGGGCTGGCGGGGCTGATGGCGGCGATGCAGATCGGCGGTTTCGTCCTCACCTCGTTCGTCGGCTACCGGTATGTGCGGATTTCCGCCGAGGCGCTGTTCGCCCTGCGGCTTTCCGTGTTCCGGCATCTGCAGCGCCTGTCTCCCCGGTTCTTCGCCCGGGCGCGCACTGGCGACATCCTCTCCCGGCTGAACGGCGATGTCTCGGAACTGCAGCGGACCGCGGGCGACCTGCCGCTGTCCTTGGTCTCCAACCTCTTCGGCTTGGTCGTCGCGCTCGCCGCGCTGCTCTGGCTGGCGCCGGCGCTGCTCCTGCCTCCGCTGCTCGCGTTGCCGTTCGCGGCGTTTTCCCTGTGGAAGTGGCGCGAACGGGTCACGCGGCAGAACCGGGAACTGCGCGAAGCGAGCGCCTCCGTCGGCAGCGCGCTCGTCGAGTCGGTCCTCGGGATGCGCCAAACCGTCGCCTTCCGGCAGGAAGAACGCGAAGCGGAGCGGTTTCGCGCCGAGAACGACGGCTTCATCCGCGTGCTGCTGCGCTCGCGCATCACCACCTACGCGGCGTCCGGGATTCCGTCGGGACTCGTTTCCCTGGCGGGCGCCGCGGCATTCCTCTACGGCGGCGCTCTCGTGATCTCCGGGGAGATGACGCTGGGAACGCTGGGCGCGGCGATGATGTACCAAACCCGCCTCTTCGGCCCGGTGCAGGGCGTGCTCGGGCAATACCTCGGGCTGCGCGCCGCGCGGGCGTCGTTCGAGCGGGTGTTCGAGTTGCTGGACGAACCGGCCGGAGTGGAGCCGCCGACCCGCCCGGCGCCGTTCCCGCAGCCGCCGGGGCCGCTGACCGTCGAGCGGGTTTCGCTCTCGTTCGAACGCGGCGGCCCGCCGGTGTTCGCCGGCGCCGACCTGACCCTGCCGGAGCGGTCGTTGACCGTGCTCGTCGGCCCGACGGGAGTCGGGAAGACGACGCTCACCGATCTCCTCCTGCGCCGCGCCGACCCCGACTCGGGCCGGATCGTCTGGGGCGGCGCCGACATCCGCGAGTTGGGATTGGAAGACCTGCGGTCGCGGATGGCGGTCGCCGAGCAGGACCCCTTCCTCTGGAACGCGACCATCGCGGAGAACATCCGCTACGGGCGGCCCGGCGCTTCGGACCCGGAGGTCGCCGAAGCCGTGCGGCTGGTCGCGCTCGACGAGTTCACGGACTCGCTCCCGGAGGGATTGGAGACCGTGGTGGGCGAACGCGGACAGCAACTCTCCGCCGGCCAGCGCCAACGCATCGCCGCCGCCCGCGCCGTCCTGGTGGCCCCGGCGCTCGTCGTCCTGGACGAACCCACCTCCGCGCTCGACGAGGCCACGGAGGCGTTGCTGGTGGAACGGCTGACGCCGTGGCTGCGGAAGCGGATCGCGCTGGTGATGACTCATCGCCCGGCATTCGTCCAAGCCGCCGACCGCGTATGGCGCCTGGAGGACGGCCGCATCGAACCGGCGCCGTGACCGAGGCGGCCCGACGGGAAGCGGGCGGTCCGCCCGGCCCCGCGTTGTCGCCGCCGCTGACGATCGCGGTCGTGGACAGCGGCATCAACCCGACGCACCCGCAGGTCGGGCCGGTCGCCGGCGGCGTTCGAATCGCCCTCGTCGAGGGCGAAGTCCGTTACGCGGACGACTGGCGCGACGGCCTCGGCCACGGCACCGCTGTCGCCGCCGCGATCTCCGAAGACCTGCCGGAGGAAGGCTGGCGGCTGCTTTCCGTCCGCGTCTTCGGCCGCCGCCTGGAAGCCCCCTCGGAATGCCTCGCCGCGGGAATCCGCTGGGCGGCGAAACACCGGGCGCGCCTCGTGAACCTCAGCGCCGGAATCCCGCTCGGCTCCGACCCCGCCGGGGAAGCGCTGCTGGCCGAAGCCTGCGTCGAAGCGGCCCGCGCCCGCCTCACGATCCTCGCCCCCCGCCGCTCCGGCGAAACCCCACTCGCCCCGGGCGCGCTCGCCGGGATCCCGGGGATCATCGCCGTGGAGGCCGATCCCGCTATCCCCCGCCGCGAAGTCGCCCGCCGCGGCCCCGCGCTCGCCGCCTCCCCCTGGGCCCGCCCCCTGCCGCCCCTCCCGAAGGAGAACAACTTCTCCGGCGTCAGCCTCGCCGTCGCCGCCGTCACCAACTACGCCGCCCGCCTCACGCTGGCCGAAGGAACGAACCACCCCGGAAGCCTCGACCTTCTCCCCGAAACGCCCGCCTTCCTCCCGAAACCCTGAGCGCCGGCGCCCCTCCTGCCGGATGAGGGGGAACACGCGGTGGAGATCCCATGACCCGGGCACGAGCGTCGCGCGGTGCTCATCCAGGCGAACCGGCTCCATCCATGTTGAAGGCCCGCATCACCCGAGACTGTCGCGCCACCACCCGCCCCGCGCCCGGCCGCCCGCCCCGGTCTACATCCCCCAGATGGTGATCGGGAAGCCGTCCCGCTCCGCCTCCCGCCGGTAGATCTTCTCCGCCCAAGACCGCTCTTCGCTTCGGTCGAAAATCACCAAGTGGCCCGCCTTCGCGCCGCTCCGGTCCATGTAAGCCGCCGTCTGTTCCAAACCCTCCCGCTCGGTCGTCTCCCGGCCCCGGCGCAGCACCTTGCACTCCACCACGAACCGGTCCCGGCGCCCTTCGCCCCGCGGCCACTCCAGCAGCAGGTCGGCCCGATGCCGTCCCAGCCCGTACTCCCGCTCCACCCGCCCCCCGCCGTTCACGATCCGCTGGCAGAACGCCTGCAGCAGCAGGTGCGGGCCGGCTTCCGCGTAGTCGAAGCGCCCTGCCCAGTGCTCCGAGTTCTGCCGGAAGTAGTCCCGGAACCGCGACAGCAACTCCTCCACATCCAGAGCGCCGTCCTCCGTCACGAACCAGTATGTCTCCTGCGTGAGTTTCGACTGCACCTTACGCGTCAACTCGCGCGGAACGACCTCGCGGTAGATGGGATTCGCCATCCGCACCGGGTCGTCGCGGGCGATCAGGCCGAGGTCCCGCACATAGTCCGTGTCCTCGGCGGTGGCGTCGTCCACGCTCGCCCCGATGAGCAGCGGCTCGATGACCCGGCGCACGCGGTCCTCCTGCAACTTCGCGGCGAGTTGGTCGATATGCGTGTCGCGCCGGAGGATCAGCGCTTCGCGGGCCGCGAGGATGCTCTCCGCCGTGATGGGCCGGCTCCGGTCGCGGCCGGCCTCGTTCTCGAAGCACGCCTCGTTGGCGAGCGCGTTCACCAGCCACGGTTGCCCTTGCGTCTGCTCCCGGACCGTATCCAACGCCCCCGGCTCGAACTCCTGCCCGGTCTCCTCCGTGTGCTGGGCGTACAGGGCGCGGATCTCCGCATCGCCGAAGTCCCCGAGGCGCAGCGACTTCGCCTTGATGTTGAACGCGCTTCCCCCGCCGGTCTTCTTCTTGCCGGGGTCGAACTGCATCCGGTAGTCGCGCACATCCCGCACGCCGCACAGGACTACGCTCTGCGGAAAGGCCCCGCTGCGATTGGAGAAGCCGGAACGGATGGAGTAGCCGGAACGGAGTTGGCGCAACAGCGAAATCAGACTGTCGCCGACGAGCGTGTCCACTTCGTCCAGGAGCAACACCAGCGGCTTCGGGGACGCCAGCGACCAGCGCGTCAACGCCTCGGCGAAGGCGCTGCCGGGCCCGACTTCGGCCAGGACTTCCGGCCAGATGCGATGGAACTCGCCGCCGCCTCCGGGCCGCTCCCCGCGAGCCACCGCGACCAGCACGGCGCGGATGGCCCCTTCCAGGTCCTCGCGCATTGCCTCCGCCTCCTCGAGGTTCGCGTACACGCACCGCAACGGCCCGGCCGCTCCTTCGTTCAACCGGTCGCACAGCGCCAGCAGCGTCGTGGTCTTCCCGGTTTGCCGCGGTGCGTGGAGGACGAAGTACTTCTTCAGCCGGACGAGCCTCAGAAGGTCATCGAGGTCCACCCGCTCGAGCGGCGGGACGAGGTAGTGCTCCTCGGGAAACACCGGCCCCGAAGTGTTGAAGTGACGCATCGCCCGCGATTATCGCGCCCCACTCTGCTCCGCGCCCGGCGGCCCGCCCCGGCCGGCATCGCCCCGATGATGATCGGGAAGTCGTCCCGCTCCGCCTCCCGCCGGGAGATCCTCTCCTCCCACGATTGTCCCCGCTCCGGTCGAAGATCGACAGCGCCCCGACGCCGCCCCCGACGGTCTCACGCCGTCACCCGCGCCGCGGTGGCGCGTTCCCGCTCGCCGTGCTCGAACGCGGAGGCCAGGCGATCCTGCTCCCCGCGGGACAAGCCGAAACGCACCGCCTCCTCGCGCCAGCCGCCCGCCGCCGACGCGGCCTCGGCCGCGACCTCCCGGGCGCGGCGGGGGCCGAGCCCGTAGTAAGCCGCCGTCCCGAAGGCGAGTTCCAACGAGGCGCGAGCATCGTCGCCGACGATCGCGGTCGTCAGGAATCGCCCGCCCTCCTCGGCCGGCGTCGGGTTCAGGTCGTAGGCCGGGGAGAGCCGCCAGCCGCCCGGCGCGCGAAGGAACCCGTGGTTGCGGAGGTGGTCGTCGTGATTCGAGATCAACACCGTGAAGACGATGCGCCGCCAGAGTTCCGCCAAATCGGCCGCGGGCTCTGCCCCGTACCGGCGGACCGCCTCCGCGATTTCGGTGTACGCCCGCCGGTCGTGCTCGACGGCCCCGAGCATGGTCATCGCCGAGAGGAAGGGGATGCGCCGGCCGGAGTCGCGGTCGAACCTGCGGAGGACGAGGACGGCGCGGCCGTCCGCCCGCTCGACGCGGAAGCGAGTCGCACGGATTCCCGCCCGCTCCGCCAGCGAGAGCGCCACCGCTTCCCACCGCGTGACCTCCCACTCGTCCGCCGCCCGCGGAAACTTGGCCATGGCGAGGCCGCCGTCCGGTTCCCGAACCGACGCCTTCGGCCGCGCGCCGCCCAACGACGAACCCGGAGCCAGCAGGACCGCCAAGTCGCTCCCGCCGTCGTCGTCGCCGGACTCCACGCGCTCGGCGGCCCCCAGCAGCCGGGGCAACTCGACGAGCGGCGGGATCCTCGAAGGGCCCGGCGGCGCGAGGAACGGCCCGTCCGGCCCCTCCGTGAACCGGACGGCGCCCTGCCGCGTCTCGTCGTCGCACCCGAGCAGGTAGTCCGCCTCCGTGAGCCGCCGCGGCGTCCCTCCCGCGAGCGCGGCCCGAAGCGCTTCCGCTCGCTGCAGCAGTCGCCGACCCCACCGATCCGGGGCGGCGTCGGAGAAGACTCCGAAGACCTCCTGCTCCTGCCCCGTGTGGAACGCCGCGCGACGCAGATCGAGAGCCGGTTCGATCGCGAATCTCCCGGAATGGGCGAGCCAGTCGGGTTCGTAGAGGAAGGAAGCGCTCTCCCGCCGCCGTCGGGTGCGAAGCCACAGTTGGCCCACGGCCCCGCGGAAGCCCCCGTAGTCCAAGTGGACGAAGACCCGCCGATCCATCGGGGCCCCGTCCACTCGAAGAACCCGACCGGTCAGAACAGCCGCTTCGGGGAATGGATGCGCCGGGGAAGACGCTCCGCCTCCAGGTCGAGCCCCACTCCATCGTGCCCCGGGTCGGCCAGGGCCGAGAGCCCGCGTTCGAGTCCCAGGACGAAGAGGACCCGCGCATAGTTGCCGAGCGAGACGCCCGGATCTCCGCGCTCGATCCGGTAGAGCGTCGTCCGGCTCAACATCGCCCGCTGGGCCATGAGCGCGGTGGGGATACGCCGCCGACGCCGGGCGTCCCGGAGGTCGGCGCCCAGCGTCCGAAGGATCGAGACGACCGGCAGGGGAAGAGTCCCGGTCGAATCCATTATTGTCCGGAATATACTACTTTCTCTATTATTTCGTTCTATATTCAGAACACTATTTCTTCTTCGCGATCGCGAGGATCGCCGCCGGTGGAAGGGCGGCGCCCCGGGCCGAGTCGGTTCCCGCCCCCGCCTCTCACCCCGTTCGCGCCGACGGATCGCGCCGCCGTAATCCGCCTCTCTCCCCGCCGAGAAAACAGCGGGTGTCCGGCCCCGACGGCGCGCCTCCTTGGTGCGCCCCACGATTTCCGTGGACAATCTTTTGGGGCGCGGAGCGCCCGGAAAGGAGCGTGCGATGAGCACCCGGAAACAGGATCGAGGGCGGTTCTCCTCGAAGCGGAAGATGGAGGCGGTGGTCCGGCTTCTGGGCGGGGAGGACTTGGACCTTCTCTCCCGGGAGTTGGGGGTCACGGCCGGGAAGCTCTCGGAGTGGCGGGACGCCTTCCTGGCGAGCGGGCAGGCCGGGCTGAAGAGCCGTCCGGGGGACGGCCGGGACGAGGAGATCCGGGCGTTGAAGGCGATGGTGGGCGACCTGACCATGCGGTTGGAGTTGTCGCAGGAGGCGGTTCGGCGGATGAAGGGGTATGCGCCCCCTTTTGTGCCGAGGAGGCCGACGCGATGAGCCACGCGTGTTCGGTCTCCACCCGGCGTCCCTACGGCGTGGCTCGGGTGTGCGGGGAGTGGCAGGTCGCCCGTTCCTCGTTCTACCTGGACCGGCGGCGGAAGTCGTCGGCTCCGGCGGAGCCGCCCCGGCGGCGGGGGCCGAAGACCCGGTTCACCGACGCGCAGTTGACCGAGCGGATCCGGGAGGAGATCGCCTCGTCGCCGTTCTCGGGGGAGGGGCACCGGAAGGTGTGGGCGCGGCTGCGGGCGCGGGAGGTGCGGGCCGGCAAGCCCCGGGTGCTGCGCCTGATGCGGGAGGCGGGCCTGCTGGCGCCGCAACGCGGCGGCGGCCCCCGCGGCCCCCGCCACCACACCGGAACCATCCGCACCGAGGCGCCGGATGTGATGTGGGGCACCGACGCCACCTCCACCGCCACCCTCCGGGACGGCCAGGTGACGGTCTTCGTCGCGGTGGACCACTGCACCAGCGAACTGGTCGGGATCCATGCCTCCCGCCGCGCTACCCGCTTCGAGGCCCTGGAACCCATCCTCCAGGGCGTCCGCGCCCGCTTCGGCGGAGTCCGCGACCGCGCCGCCGCCGGTCTCGCCATCCGCCACGACCACGGCTCCCAGTACATGAGCCGCGACTTCCAGAACGAGATCGCCTTCCTCGGCGCCGAGTCCAGCCCCTCCTTCGTCCGCGCCCCCGAAGGCAACGGCATCGCCGAGCGCTTCATCCGAACCCTCAAGGAGCAGGTCCTCTGGGTCCGGGACTTCGACTCCGCCGAAGACCTCCGCCTCGCCCTCCTCGAATGGCGCGACCTCTACAACCGGGAGTGGCTCGTTCAGCGCCACGGCCATCGAACCCCTTCCCAGGTGCGCCGCGACACCCTCGCCGAGGCCGCCTGATTACCCCTTATTCAATGTCCAAGAATCAAGGGGCAGTCCACTCCTTCCCCGGCCCCCGACCCATACACTCCCGACCGGCTGACGGCCCTCCCTCGCCGGACGCTCGGTCCGCACCCGTCCTGAAGACGACCACCCGTTCCCCGGTGCGCCACCTCCATCCACCGCTCCACCACCCCGCCCGACCCTCAGCAGCGGCGCGAGTCGCCGCCGGCGGCCGACGCGCGCTACCCGACTCCGTCCGCCCCAATCCGCGAATGCGGAACCGCCGGGCCGTTCCCGCTGCCACCGTCCTCCTCGCGCTCGCCGTCCCGGCCGGCGGCTACAAGTTCTATGGCGAGAATGTCTATTCCTTCACCTCGGGGCCGGCCGCGCGTTGGGCGCCGAACGACCTGCCGCTCCACTTCCGGCTGCTCGAGAACGAGCGCCTGCCCGAGGAACACTTGAGCGCCGCCGAGTGGCGCGAACTCGTCACCCGGGCCGTCGCCCACTGGACGAACATCCCCACTTCCACCATCGTGGCCATCCTCGACGAGGAACCCCTTGCTGCCGACCTCGCTGACGCCGACGACGGCCTGAACACCATCGGCTTCACCGGCGACGAGTACTGGGAAGATTCCTACTACGCCGGGAGCGCTTTCGCCCGCCGGGAAGGCCGCCGGATCGTCGGCTGCGATGTCCGGATCAGTCCCTGGATCTTCGACCGGTTCGACGAGCGGGCGATGGACAACCCCCAAAAGGAGATGGAGCGTCTCGGGTGGCTGGAGATGGTCGTCGCGCACGAAATCGGCCACTGCCTCGGCCTCGCGCACTCCGACTTGAACTCCACTTGGGAGGCGCGCCCGGGAACACCCGCCGCCAACCGGGAAGGCTTCTACCCGGAAGGCGCAGCCGCGCTCCACGCCGATCCGATCATGTCCTACGGCGGCTGGCACGGCCTGCTGGGACTGACGCCGGACGACATCACCGGGATCTCCCTGCTGTACCCCACCCGGGAATTCACCGAATCCACTGGCGCCATCGGCGGCCGCTTGGTCTTCGCAGACGGCCGCGGCGTGCCGCACGCCTATGTCCAGGTCATCTTCGCCGGATCGTTCGCCGGGCCCCACTTCGGCCCCGGTGTGTTGACCGACGCCTACGGCCAGTTCCTCGTCGAGGGCCTGCCTCCCGGCCGCCATCTGTTCTGGGCCCATCCTATCGGCGACCTGCTTTCCCAACTCCGCGCCTCCCGATGGGAATCGTCCGACCTGCTGGAAGCGCTCGAAGTCCGAGACCGCTGGTTCTGGGCGGAAGTCCGTGTCGGCCGGATCGACATCCTGCCGCCGTTGACCGTCTCGACGGGGAGGACTCCGTCGTGACTCCCCGGACCCTCCACGCTCTCGCAGTCCCCGCCGGTACCGTCGCGCTCGCTGCCGCGGTCGGCTGCTCGAGCGCCGGAGGCGGCGCCGTTCCCGCTCCGCCGACTCCGATGCCGGCGCCGACGCCATCCGCGCCCCCGGAACCGCCGGAAGAAGATCGACCGCTTCCCTTCGTGTGGGCCGGCGCGTTCTTCCTGCCCAACCGCACTCTGGAAGTCTCGGAGGGACAGACCGTCGCGCTCGAGATCCAGACCTTCTTCGGAAGGGATTTCACGGGTGGAGGCGAGCGTCCCGGAATCCCGATCGGGATCGCCACCGACGCGCCGGAGGACCGGCTGTCCGTGCCCACGCAAGTGCGGGTCGGGGGCTACTACGAACCCGGAGTCGTCGAAATCACGGCGGGGAGTGCCGGCGGCGAAGTCTCCGACGAGTACCGGATCTGGCTGACCGAATCGACGGAACTGAACCTCGCGCCGGGTTTCGTGCTCGCGCTCGACCCCACTCCGATCCGCGTCCGGGTGCGGCGGGCGGAGACTCCCCCCGAACCCCGATGCATTCCCCCCGGTGTCGCCGTGGAACCGGACGCCTCACCCAAGGCCGGCGGCGCCATGGCAACGAGCGTCTTCGGCTACGACGGTCTCTCCTGGTGGTCGGGCGACTGGACCCTCCGTGTCCCGACCGGAGCGGCCGTCACTCTCGCTGCCCCCTACCGGAAACCTTTCGCCGCCGAACCGGAGGCCGCCCGTCTCGGAGAAGGGCTTCCCCCTCGTCCGGCGCTGCTCGCTTCGGCGTTCGGGATCGAGGAGACCGCCGCCGGCCTGGTGGAACAGACGATGCGCCTCGGCTGGTTCGCCGACCTCCGCCTCATCGTGGAGAGCCCCGGCTGTGAACCGGTCGAAGCCGCCTGCGTCGAGGGCCGCTGCTCCGTCCGTTGACCGCCGGCCGACGACGAACCTGAGCGCCGGGCAGCGTTACCGCGGCAGCGCGGCGCTTCGGCTTCGCGCCGGACTGTCGAGAGACACCAACTCTTACGCAGTTGGGAGACACCAAGTTTTGCGCACCCGGAGGCGGCCGAAGGCAGGCGGGCCGCGGGCGGAGGAGGGGAAGGCCGGTCGGGGCGGGGGAGCGACAGGAACGGCGCCTCGCTGCCCGCCGCCTGGGACGGCGTTCGACCGCCACTGCCCCGCTTCCGGCTTCAGCGTATGCGCCTCGTCCTGCAGTATCAGCAGCGGCTTGGCCTTCGCGCGGGCCTCAGTCGCGCTCCTCGCCGGGCCCGACCCCGCGGCGCGGCTCTCCGTCCCTATACTCGGCGGGTCATGTCGGAAGCCGGCGTCCGCAATCCGTTCCGGCCCGGCCACGGGGGGGCGCCCCCGTATCTCGCCGGGCGGGAGCCGGAGCAGGCGCTGTTCCGCGAGGTATCGGACGACCTGCGGAGCGGCGTTCCTGTTTCCCGTTCGCTCGTCGTCTACGGGCCGCGCGGCAACGGGAAGACTGCCCTGCTCCGATGGGTGAAGCGGCAGGCCGCCGTGGACGAGGGGCTGGACGCCCATTGGCTGGTCGGGTCGGACATTCCGGCGCCGGCCGACTTCGTGGCCCGCTTGGGGCTCGGTTCCTGGCTGCGGAAGATCGCGCCGGAGAGCGTTTCGATTGCCGGGGTGGGGGTTTCGCTGCGGCGGGGCGACGATCGGCCGTTGTTGCTCGCGGAGGCGCTGGAGGCGCGCGCGAAGGCCAAGCCGCTGCTGATCCTGCTGGACGAGGCGCATACGCTGAAGCCGGAGGTGGGGCAGTGGCTGCTGAACGCCGCGCAGGCGGCGGGCAGCGAAGCGCCTTTCCTGTTGGTTCTCGCCGGGACGCCCGACCTGCGGGCTCGGCTTTCCGAAATGGAAGCATCTTTCTGGAACCGGGCCAGGCAACTCCCGCTCGGCCGGTTGGACGAGGCCGCCGCCGGGGAGGCGATTCGCCGGCCGCTGGCCGACGACGGGATCTGCATCGAGGACGAGGCGCTGGCGCGCATCGTTCGGGAGAGCCACGGGTATCCGTTCTTCGTCCAGTTGTGGGGGCGGGCGGCGTGGGACCGGGTGCGCGGGGCCGGCGGCGGAGCGGGCCGGGTGACGATGGCCGTCGTGGAGGAAGCCGCCGGCGCGTTCGAGGTCGAACGAAACCGCTACTACCTCGACCGGTTCCGGGAACTGGAGGAGCGGGACTTGCTCCCGGCGGCGCGAGCGGTAGCGGCGGCGTTTCCGGAGGAGGGCCTGTTGATCCACGCCGCCTTCCGCCGGGCTGTCGGACGAAGCGCCGGTGACGGCCCCGGTCGCTCCGAGGCGAAAGCGCTCGAGCACCTCGGTTTCGTCCGGCAGGCGGGAGGGACGCCGAGTTGGGAGCCGGGGATTCCCAGCCTGATGGACTACATCCTGGAATACGCGCCGCCGCCGGGCGACGACGAAGCCTTCGGCGGATAGCCGCTCCCGCGGACTGCCGTTCGGCGTTTCCATACTTGGCGCGTGATATCGGTTCGACCGAACTCACTCGCTCCGGCCCGGGACCGAGAAGCCGCCTGCGTCGAGGGCCGCTGCTCCGTCCGCTGACCGCCGGCCGACGACGAACCCGAACGCCGTTCGGCGTTACCGGGAGGGCGCGGCGCAATGTAGGAGATCGAGACGCCGGCTTCGGGCTCCGGGATAGCGTCCCGCACCGTGGGACTTCCCGTTCAGATCGAACGGGTTGCCGGGAGTCGTGTCGCCGGGGGCGAATTCGACGAGGATGCGGTCGTCGTCCGTAACGGAAATCGCGCCCGCCGACCGGAGGGCATCGGGAGCATCGGCGCCGCCTCCGAGCGCTAACGCCGCAACCAACGACGAGCAGGCGAAAGCCAGTCGCCCGCGGTGACTCGAAAGGCGAGCGGGGGTGGCGGCAGGAGGGTGGGCACATCGAGTCTCCTTACGGTTCTCGCCACGGCGGCATATTCACGGCGGAGTCGGACCGCCCGGTCCCCGAGGCGGGCGTCCCCCTCGTCCGGCGCTGTCGATCGGCTGGAACGGCGCTCCCGCCGTGGCTTGCGACGAATTCGGCCTCACCAGGTAGTCGGCAGCCGCCGCGGCAACAGCACCGTCGGGCGAGTGGACTCGAAATGGATGATGGCGTCGAACCAGTCCGGCATCGACGCCGGCGCGAAGTAGAAGTCCTCCGCCGGCCGGTCCGTGCCGAAGCAGCAGCCGATGTGGCGGAACCGGCGCGGTTCGGCCAGCCACTCGCCTCCGGGCTCGTCCGCGGTTCCGCGCAGGTCCAGCAGGAACCGCGGAGCGGACGCGCCGCCGAGATACTCCTCGAAGGAGTTCGGAAGCGGCGGATCGAGTTCGAGTTCCCTCAGCCCGGAAAGACCCCGGGTCAGGCTGACCGCGGTGAAACGGCCGCGTTCGTGGCTGAACCCGATGACCACCATGTCGTCGCCGAAGACCTCTCGCAGGTAGTGCCCCTGGGCCTCCGGCTGCGTCGAAACATGGAAGTTGTGCGCCCAGAGCACCATCCGACTCTCCGGCCCGATCCGCTCAGTGAGCCAGATCGTGTTGTCCGCCATGGATTCGTCCCGGAACTGTTCGCCGGTCGTCTGCCAGTGGTACTGGAGGGCGACGCGCATGCTCTGCCGGGCGATCGCGTAGGTGTCGGCGCCCCCCGCGATTTCGTACCGCTCCCGGTTCGCCTCCAAGACTCCGCGCACCCCTTCGAGCGCCGCGCCGCACTCCGCGAGGTAGGCGTCCGTCTGGTTCCGATACCGGTCCGCCGGACGACTCCCGTCGGGTCCCTGGGCGAAACGATCGAGACAGTCGAGTTCGGCGGTTACGGCGGACAGCCGCGCCGGATCCACGAACCGGATGAACTCGCGCACGATGTGGAGAGGCATTCCCGGATGGTTCATGTCCACTCCATGGAACCCGATGTCCCCGCCGGCTTCATTGTGCTCCCGCATCCATTCGATCATTTCGAGAACCGACTCCGTGTTCCAGGTCCAGTAGTAGAGCCCGGCCAACAGGACTGCGGAGTTGCCCTCCCCGGTGCGCACATAGCGGTCGATCCGCATCGCCTCCGGCCAGGAAGCCTCGATGGCGAAGGTGTCGAAGCCCATCTCTTCGACCAGGAACCGGAGGATGCGCGCCTTCATCTCGAAGAAATCCCGCGTGCCGTGCGTGTTCTCGCCGAGGGCCACGATCCGGGCGTCGCCCACCAGGTCGCGCAGGAACTCGATATCCGTGTGCGGCAGCGACAGATGGGAGCCGTCGAACGGTTGGACATTGGCGTCGAGCCAGGCAGCCACTTCTTCGGGAACGGCGGCCGGCATCGGTGCTGTCGGTTCCTCCGTAGGCGGCGGGGTTGCCGGGGGCGGCGCCGCCGGGGTCGCCGGCGGCGTCGAGTCCTCTCCGCAACCCGAACCGAGGACGATGGCCGTGACCAGCGCGGCGGCGGGCCCGAGTCGCCGGGTGAATTGCCATGGCCTCATGAGGTCTCCTCGACGAACTGTCAGAAGGGAAGGATGACGGTCGGCCGGGTCGTTTCGAAGTGGACGATCACATCGAACCATTCTGCGAGCGGAGTGTCTTCCCAGAAATGATCGGGGTGGTCCGGGTCGTAGCAGCAGCCGATGTGGCGGAAGGGGCGGGTCTCCGAGAGCCAGGAAGTCGCTGCGGAGTTCTCGTCGCGATTCCGAAGGTCGAGCATGAACCGGGGTGCGGACGCCCCTGACAGGTAGTGTTCGATCGAAGACTCGAGGGGAGTGTCGAGGTCGAAGGCAAGCAACTGTCCCGGATCGTGGAAGTGTTCGGAACCGACGAAGCGCGTGAACCAGCGGATCGCCGAGAATCGGCCCCTCTCGTGTGAGAAGCCGATGATCAACATGGCGTCCCCGAAGGTCTGGCGCAGGTGGAAACCTTGGGCCCCCGGCTGTGTGGAGATGTGGTAGTTGTGCGCCCAGAGAGCCATGCGGCCTTCCGGCCCGATCCTTCGGCTGATCCACTCGACATTCTCGGCCATGAACTCGTCGCGTCTGGCCGATCGCTCATCTGGATCTTCGAAGTTGTCCCTGAGGTGGTACTGGTAGGCGACGCGAAGGCTCTGGAGCGCCACCTCGAAGGCGTCGGCGCCGCCGGCCGCCTCGTACCGGGTTCGGTTCTGCAAGAGCCAGTCGCGAACGCTGTCGAGGGAGGCGCCGCAGAGGTCCCGGTATGCCGCCGTCTGGTCTCCGTAATCCAGATTCGGGAAAATGCCGGAGTCGTTGTTCGCGAACACGGAGAGGCAACGGATCTGCTCCGAGACGCGATCCGTATTCTCCGGATCCACTCGGCGCATGTAGTCGCGGACATTGCGGAGCGCCAGTCCCGGAAATTGCATATCGAATCCATGGAAGCCGATGTCTCCGCCGGCCTCGTTGTGGGCCCGCATCCACTCGATCATCTCCAGTACGGATTCCGTGTTCCAAGTCCAAAAATGGAGGTCGGCGAGCAGTCGCGCCGGATCGCCTTCACCGGTGCGCACATAGCGGTCGAGCAGCCGGGCCTCCGGCCAGGTGGCTTCGATGGCGAAGGTGTCGAAACCCAACTCCTCGACCAGGAACCGGAGGATCCGCGCCTTCATTTCGAAGAAGTCGCGTGTGCCATGGGTTCCCTCCCCGAGGGACACGATCCGCGCATCGCCGACCAGTTCAGGCAGGAACTGCAGGTCGTCCGACGGCAGCGACAGATGCGAGCCATCGAAGGGGTGGACATTGGCGTCGAGCCAAGCCGCCACTTCGTCGGGGACGGGCCCGGGCTCCGGCGCATCCGGCGACGAGGTGCTCGGGGGCGGGGCGGGTGGACTGACCGGTGCAGCGGGACTTGCCGGCGCGGTCGCGTCCTGTCCGCACCCCGGCATTACGGTCAGCGCCCCGAACAGCGCGCTTTTCGCGCATACTCGCAACGAAAGAAACATCGCCATGCCCTCCTGCGTGCCGGCCGCGCCCCCGCCGGCGTGGCGGGGCGCGGTCTCGGATGTTGCCAAAGTGGGATGATCTCTTGCAAATGTCCGCCGAGACGGCTTGGGGCGGAGACCGACAGGCCCGGTTCGCCGGGTCGGGGGCCGGCCGACGGCGTCTACGCGGAGCGCGGGGTCAGAACTCGGCGGGCGGAAGCCAAGGCAACGGCACGGTCGGCCTCGTCGAGTCGAAGTGGACGACGGCGTCGTACTGCCGGGCGAGCGCCGTGCGCGACCAGAAATCTTCCGCCCTCGTCGGATCGAAAGCGTAAAAGATCGCGCGGAACGGGCGGGACTCGAAGAGCCAGCCGGACCCGGAGGCGTCCGGATCCGAGCCCCGCAGATCGAGGACGAACCGGGGCTCGGTCGCCGACTCGAAGTACGCCTCGAAGGCTCCCTCGACCGGCGGGTCGAGTTCGAGTTCGCCGTATCTGACATAGGAGGAACCCTCCAGTTCCGATCCCGCGAATCTGCCGCTCGCGTGACTGAACGCGACCGCGACCAACTCGCTGCCCGACGTGAACGGCCGGGAGAAGACGCTCCCGGCGCCGTGAGCCGAGATGTCCCAGTTGTGCGCCCAGACGACTGCCCGGCTTTCCGGGGCCATCCGCTCGACGAGCCAGTCCAGGTTCTCCGCGATGGACTCGTCTCGTGTCTGCTCCCGCACCACCCAGAGGTGGTACTGGAATGCGACGCGATGGCTCCTCAGAGCGAGGGCGAACGCGTCCTCCCCGGCAGCGGCTTCGTACTCTTGCCGTTTCGAGACCAAGAGGGATCCTGCCTCTTCGAGCGATTCTCCGCAGTCGCTCCGGTAGATGTCCGTCTGGTCGCCGTAGTCCTCCTCCGGAAACCGTCCTCGGGGGTCGTTGGCGAAGCGCGAGAGACACTCCAGCCGCTCCGCCACGGCCGGCAGGTCGTCCGGGGCCGCCTCGCGGATGTACTCCCGCAGATCGTGGAGCGCCATTCCCGGATGCGCCATGTCTAGGCCGTGGAATCCGACGCGCCCGCCGTTCTCGTGGCGTCCGCGCATCCATTCGATCATTTCGAAGAACGCGTTCGTGCCTGGATTCCCGAGATACAGGCCGGAGAGAAGCCTCACCGGGTCGCGTTCTCCGGTTCGCAGATAGTGGTCGAGGCGGCGCGCCGCCGACCAGTGCGCATCCGTGACGAAGGTGTCGAAGCCCATCTCCTCGACCAGGAAGCGAACTATTCGCGCCTTCATCTCGACGAACTCCTGGGTGCCGTAGGTGTTCTCGCCGAGGGCCACGAACCGGGCTTCGCCCACCAAGTCTCGGAGAAAGGCCAAGTCGTCGTTGGGTCGCGAGAGGTCGGTCGCGCCAATGGCGGTGACATTCGCATCGAGCCAGGCGCGTACTCCCGCCGGAACGGAAGGCGGCGCCGGCGAAGGACTCGACGGCGAGAGGGCCGGCGAGGCGGGCCCGGTCGCGTCCTGCCCGCAGTGCACGGCGAGGAGGCATACCGCGGCCGCGCCGGCGGCTCTTCGCCGCAGGGCGCGGGTCACCGCGTCACGCTTACGCCTGCCTTCCGGCAGGGGAGACATGTGCGGGACAGCGCTCATCGGATCACCAAGTGGTCGGGAGCCTCGTCGGGATCAGGGTCGTGGCCCGGGTGGACTCGAAGTGGATGATGGCGTCGTACCACTTCGTGAGCGGGATCCGGTCCCAGTACCGTTCCGGCGCCTCTTCGGAGTAGCAGGCTCCGCTATGTCGGAACAGGCGATTCTCGAACAGCCAGTCACTTCCAGGCTCACCCGCCGGCCGACGCAGGTCGAGCGCGAATCGAGGGGCGGCGGCTTCCTCGAAATAGAGTTCGTAGGAGTCCGGCACCGGCTGGTCGAGAGTGAACACTTGGAGTTCACCGCATCTCGGCCGGTCGCGTTCATGGATTCGGGCAGTGAGTTGCCCGCCCCCGTGGCTGAAGCCGATCACGACCATATCGTCGCCGAACGCCAACCGCTGGTAGTAACCCTGGTCTCCCGGCCGTGTCGAGATATGGAAGTTGTGCGCCCAGAGCACCATCTTCCCCTCTGACCCGATCCGCTCGCTGAGCCAGATCGTGTTCTCCGCCATGGATGCATCGCGCGATTGTTCCCGGGTGGCGCGCAAGTGGTACTGGTAGGCGACTCGAAGAGCGTGAAGAGCAGTATCGAAAGCCTCTACTCCTCCGGCGGACTCGTATCGCTCCCGGTTCCCCTCCAAGTGCTCCCGCACCGACTCGAGCGAGGCGCCGCACTCGGCCAGGGCGGCCGCCGGCTGTGAATCGTAGCGGGGAGCCGGAGTCCGTCCGTCCGGCCCGTTCGCAAAGCGCGAGAGACAGTCGAGGTCTTCCGTCACCATCGCCAGGTGCGCCAGGTCCGCAAACCGCACGAACTCCCGCACCAGGTGGAGCGGCATTCCCGCGTGCTGCATGTCCACGCCGTGGAACCCGACATCCCCGCCGGCCTCGTTGTGTTCGCGCATCCACTCGATCATCTCGAGCACCGACTCCGTCGCCCAGGTCCAGAAGTAGAGCCCCGACAGCGCCATCGCGGAGTCGCCTTCACCCGTCCGCACATAGTGGTCCAAGCGCCGCGCCTCCGCCCAGGCGGCCTCGATGGCGAAGGTGTTGAATCCCATCTCCTCGACCAGGAAGCGGAGAATGCGCGCCTTCATCTCGAAGAAGTCCCGCGCGCCGTGTGTGTTCTCGCCGAGCGCCACGACCCGTGCGTCCCCGACCAGGTCGCGCAGGAACTCCAGGTCGTCGTGCGGCAGCGAGAGGTGGGAGCCGTCGAACGGCTCCACATTCGCGTCGAGCCAGACGCGCGCCGCCTCGGGAACGGCGCCTTCGCCCGGTGTTTCGGCTGGCGGCGGAACGGCCGGAGACGAGGGCGACGGCGCCACGGGCGAAGGCGCGTCCTCGCCGCAACCCGGCGCCCAGGTCAGCACCGCGGCGAGCGCCGCGCCGGCTCGGCAGCAGGCGGTCAGGCGTCTCCGGCGTTCGAGGGTCGGGAAGTCTCCGTCCGGCCCTCCACCTTCGCTCACGGCGTCAACCGTTCCATTCGGCGCGTCCGCGGCGCGCGGCTCCGACAACGGGTCGCCGACGGGACGACGAGACCGGCGGCCGGTGGTCCTCACCAAGTGGTCGGCGGCCGATGCGGCAGGAGGGTGGTGGGCCGGGTGGACTCGAAGTGGATGATCGCGTCGTACCAGTCCGGGAGCGGCGTGTTCGGAGTGTAGAAGTCCTCCGGCTGCGCCGGATTGAAGCAGCAGCCGATGCTGCGGAACCGGCGCGGCTCCGTCAGCCAAGCGCTCCCGGACTCGCCCGGAGGCCGGCGCAAATCGAGTACGAAACGGGGCGCGGAGGCGGTGGCGAATATCGCTTCGAAAGAACCTTCAACCGGAGCGGGCAGTTCGAACTCGTCGCGTCCGGTAAAGCGCACTCCCGGTTGCCCGAAGTTCCCTTCGAATCCGACGGCGGTGAAACTTCCGGTTTCGTGACTGAAGCCGATCACGACCATGGCGTCCCCGAACACCTGTCGTTGGTAGTAGCCTTGGGCGCCCGGCTCGGTCGAGACATGGAAGTTGTGCGCCCACAGCACTATCCGGCCTTCCGGCCCGATCCGCTCGCTGAGCCAGACCGTGTTCTCCGCCATGGATTCGTCCCGCCCCTGTTCCCCGACCACTTGCAGGTGGTACTGGTACGCCACCCGAAGACTCCGGAGCGCGATTTCGAGGGCGTCGGCTCCTCCCGCGGTTTCGTATCTCTCGCGGTTCGCCGTCAACCGTTCGCGAACACTTTCCAAGGACGCTCCGCACTCCGCCAGGTAGGCGGCGGTCCGGTCGCGATAGCGAGGCGTCGGGAATCTGCCATTCGGCCCGTTGGCGGAGCGGGTGAGGCAGTCCAGATCGTCGGTCACGGAATCCGACATCGCCGGGTCGGCGGAGCGGAAGAACTCCCGCACCAGATGGAGCGCCATTCCGGGGAACTGCATGTCCACGCCGTGGAACCCGACATCTCCGCCGCCTTCGTTGTGGTCGCGCATCCACTCGATCATCTCCAGCACCGACTCCGTCTTCCAGGTCCAGAAATAGAGACCGGCCAACAGCACGGCGGGGTCGCCGACGCCCGTGCGCACATAGGTGTCCAGGCGGCGCGCTTCCGGCCAAGTCGCTTCGATGGCGAAGGTGTCGAAGTCCATCTCCTCGACCAGGAAGCGGAGGATCCGCGCCTTCATCTCGAAGAAATCCCGAGTTCCGTGGGTGTTCTCTCCGAGCGCCACGATCCGGGCGTCCCCCACCAGGTCGCGCAGGAAGTCCAGGTCGTCGTGCGGCAGGGAGAGGTGGGAGCCGTCGAACGGCTCCACATTCGCGTCGAGCCAAGCGCCGTAGGCCGCCGGCGACGGAGGGGGCGGCGGCAGAGGGGTGGCCGGCGCGCGGGGTGTGGCCGCGTTCTCGCCGCACGCGAACGAGCCCAGCGCCGGAAGGAGAAACCACGCCACGATCATCGGCCGCATCGGGATTCGCATTTGCTCGCGCTCCTCGGATCCCTCGGAGCCCTGCCGCTCGGGTACGGGCTGGATCCGGCTACCGACTGTAACACCCTGTCGTCGCCACGCGATCTTCGCGACGCGCGGCCGGTCGCCGAGCCCGCTCAACCCGCTCGCACGCCGTCCGCAGACGGCTCGGCGGAGCGCCACCGCCGCCTTCCGCCCGAGTCGAGACCGGCAGCGTCCGGTTCCTCCGGATGCTGTCCGGCCGACTCCCGCGACTCGCGTGCCGATCCCTTCCCGGTGCATCCCTGATCGCGAGATCCCGGAAGCCCGCCGCCCCCCATGAGCGGCGCCGTCCTTCTCGCTGCTCGGCGGCCGAGCCCACGAGCCCGGAACCGCGCCTTGGCAGTGACGGCCGGGTCGTCGTCGACGCCTCCGGCGGAGGTTCATCGTCCCCGACGCCCTGCCCACATAATCCGCCACGAACCGCCGGACGCGTAGAGTTCGAGTCCCTCCGCTACCAGATCAATCCGCCCGTCCGGCCACACCTGTTCATGCTTTCTCCGGATTGTCCCGTCCGTCCGTTGCCGCAACGCTCCCTCGCTCGGGCGAGGCGGGCTTCGCATCACTTGCCCGAGTCCGCGCCGCGGGGAACTCGGCTTATCCAGCGTCACTCCTGGCGGGCGGCGTTGTTCGCCGGGGCCGGCCTGCTGTTCGGCAGTGCCGCCTCCGGCTACCGGTTCTTCCGTGCGTACGACGACGAGTCGCTCATTGTGAAGAGCCGAAACGCCATCCGTTGGGATGCCGCGTACTGGCCCGCCGGCGCCCTACTGGAGTGGGAATTGACCGACGACCCCGGCTGGACCGAGTCGTGGGTGGACCCCATCGACGGCGAAACGAAGCCGCCGCCCTTCAGTAGTCACTCCGCCGCCGTTCCCTTCGTTCGGGAGGCGATGGCGGCTTGGAGCCGGATCCCGACCGCCGACATCCGCTGGCGCCTTACCGGCGTCGCTTCCGGCCCGGGCCTCGAGTATGACGGCCGCAATGTCATCACCGTGGACGAAGACCTCTACTTGGGCGGCTGGGCAAAGAGGTGGTTGCGCCGCGCCGACTTCGGGCGCCCTTGGGAATTGGTCGAGTGCGACATCGAAATCGGCCCGGCGGCGGCCGCGCGGCTCGGCTCCGACGATCCGCGCAGTCTGGCCGTCACGATCCACGAGTTCGGCCATTGCCTCGGACTTGCCCACTCAAGCCGCCACCCGACCATCGTCCACACCTTCCGGGACATCGGGATTTGGGGCGAAACCCCGAAGATGTCCTACGGGCTGGACCTTTCGAACGCCTTAGCCCTCGACGACATCGTCGCCGCCTCGCTGCTGCGCCCCGCCGGCGGCTGGGAGCGACGGACCGGCGCGGTCACCGGCCGGGTCACCGCCTCCGGCTCGCCGGCCCGCTTCGCCGCTGTCGGCAGCGTCCGCCTCTTGTCAGGGGGACAGACCGCGCCGGGCCCCGGCGTCTTCACCGACGAAGACGGCGAGTTCCGACTGGAGGGCCTGGTTCCCGGCGACTACCTGATTCGCGCCGGCCCCATGACTTTCGTGAACGCCCACCGGGATCTCATCGAGGCCGGCGCCACGCTCGACGCCCTCGATAGCGCCCGGCTGAGTCCGGTCACGGTGCGCGCCGGCCACGAAGCCCGCGGCGTCGGTCTCGCAATGCCGCTAGGCCGCCGGGGAAGCGACTTCGTCCGGTGAACGGCTTCCGGCTGCGTCGCTTCGCACTCCCGGCCGCCGCGACGGCCTTCGTCAGCTGTGGAGATGGCGCCGGAACGAACGCTCCCGCGCCATCGGCGCCGCCCGTCCGGCCGGCCCCGGTCGCCACGCCCCCGGTCACCGCGTCGCCAGACGCCGTGGCGGTCGCCTTCGTCGCCGCGTCGGCGGAGGTGTACGAGGGAGACACCGCGTCCCTCCCGATCCGCTACGAGGCACGGAGTCTCGCCGCACCCTGGCGGCTTCGCGTCTCCCCGCTGCCGGGCACCGCGCAGTCGGCCGACTTTTCCCTGCCGGACGCGGTGGTGGAGATCCCGGCGGGACAGGAGGTGACGGGAACGACGACTCTAGACTTGGTTGCGCTCCCCGACGACGAGTTCGAAGAAGGCACGGAAACACTCTCCCTGCGGTTCGTCCCCGACCCGACTGTGGACGCGGAACTCGGCGGTGACCTCCAAATCTCCATCCGGGAGGGTGGCGCCTTGGTGTCCTTCGCCGCCGGCGGGCCGGATGCGCCGCTGGAAGTCCCCGAAGGGAGCAGTGCGGCCCTGCCGATCCGTTACGAAGTGAGGAACCTCGCCGCGTCGCTGGTTCTCCGACTGTCCACGCTCGCGGAGACTGCCAACGCTGAAGAGTTCCGACTGGGGCGGAGCGCCGTCGTCCTCCCGACCGGGAGGGGGCTCTCTGGAACGACCTCGGTGAGGCTCACGGCTGTGAGGGATACACGCTTCGCCGAGGACCGTGAAACTGGACGGATCCGCTTCCTTCCCCCCACGGCAGGAGGGGTGGGCGTCCACTTGGGCCCCGACGCCCGCTTCGTCATCCCCGAGGGTGGCGCCTCCCCTTGTCCCGGCGTCTTGATCCGCGCCCTGCCACCGGTGACCCTAGCCCCGGGCGACGGCACCTTCGACGAAGGCCTGTTGTTCACTACCCTCACCGTGACCCAGGACGCGTCCGCCGCTGAGACCGCGCTATTCCAGCGCTCGCCTTACCTCTTCACCGAACACATGGCCGAATGGGCGGTGCCTCCGGTCTCCGTGCTCAACTTCGCGGGCTGGCGGGTGGAACCGCAGGGCGGCGCGACCCGGCACTCGGTGGACCTCCGCTGGCCCGGCGAACACTCGCTCGTGGAACCGGCCTTGGAATTCGGCTTCGTGGGCGGCGGTTGTTCCGGCGTCGAGATCGCGGTCTGCTCCGCCGCCGGCTGCGAACTCACCTCCGACGGTTCGGCGGCTTCCGGTGGCGGCGGCTGACCGGAAGCGCCTTGCGGAGAGCGGCGGGCGCCGTACGGGCGAGCGGGTGGTCGGCAGCGACTGATGCACGAACGCTCCGATAGGTCTCGGATTGGTTGGCCCATTCGTTCCTGATTTTCGAAAGCCCCCCGGTTGTGAACAGCCGGTGGAGGCCGTGTGCGTCGGTGATCTCCGTGCCATCTGCCGATCCCTCCGTTCTTGACTTCGACGGTTTGGCTTTGTAAGTGGTTGACCGTTGGGGATTTGGTTTCGTAGGTACACTACAACCGGGCGGAGTCCGGCGGGGAGTGTCCGGGATCAGGCGACTTCGCGGAGTCGCCTCGGGGGTGGAACCGGCGTGGCCCGCCGGGGCAGCCGCAGACCCACCAGCCGGTAGATCCGCTCCGCCTCCGGGGTGGCCTTCGAGGGCAGGAAGAACCACTCGTTGGCGCCCCGGTCGCAGCCGTGGGAGACCTCCACCCGGAGCAGTTCCCGCAGCAGCCGATCCTCGCTCAGCGGCGCCTCCGGGTAGGCCCGGGCGTAACGCCAGCGCAGCAACCGGAGCAGCGCGAAGGCGGCGTAGCAGATCGCCAAGTGCGCCCGCACCCGCCGCTCCGTCCAGTGGAACACCGGACGCACTTCCAGCGTGCCCTTCAGCACCCGGAACCCCTGCTCGATCCGCCACAACCCCCCGTAGTGCGCCCGGATCTCCGCCGGCGGGTCTGCCAAGCTGGTGAACACCCCGTGGAGCCCGTCGAACCGCGCGTCCCGTTCCACCAGATCCGGGTCGAACCGCACCGCATCCCGCCGCACCCGCAGGTAGCGCGCGGCCCGCCCCTTCCCCTTCACCCCCGACGCCTCCCGCTTCTTCGCCTGCTTCACCGCCTTCGCCCGGAGCCCCGCGTCCCGCTCCGCCTTCTTCGGGCAGTAACGCACCACCAGCCGAAGCCCCCGCAGCGCCCCCTCCTCCGCCCGGTGCTCCCGCAGCCGCCGCCCCTCCTCCCCCGAAGCGGCCCAAGACTCCGGCTCCGCCAGCGCCGCCAGGTCCTTCCCCCGCAACCGGCGGAGCTTCGCCGCCACCACCCACTCGAAACCCGCCGCCGTCAACGCCTCCAGGTTCTTCGCCTCCGGGACCGCCGCGTCCGCCACCACCACCACCCGACTCATCACAAAACGCCACGGCACACTACAAACCGGATCCAGACTGCCGCCCCTACTGCACCAAGGACTTCCGGGCCCAGAACCGGGCCAAATCGAGTCAAGATCCCTCCGTTGAGCGGGTGGGGGTTGCGGCATCCGAGTCAGCGCCCCGCAGACGGCCGCCCACAAGCGGGGCTACGGAGAGGAGCGTGCGTCGGAGTCGTCTTCGCGGAGGTGGGCGATGAGATACAGCAGCGACACGACCTCCAACCCGACCCCCGCCGCGAACATTGCCTTGGTCGGCGTGTCCCACGGCCTCCGCTCTCCATCGCTCGTGTAGCACTTGTTGTAGCCGGAGATGGCCACTCCCCCGACTTCCGAGGGGTCGGCCGCTGTAGCATTTCGACACGGGATCCATCGCCAGAGACCGGCACCCGTGAAGGCGAGCAGGCCACTGATCGCGAACGCGATGGCGCTCCGTCTCCTGTTGTCTTCGCGAATGGTTCCCGTCGTAACCTTGGCCGTATTCTGGAGGCGGTAGAGGCCGCCGGAGGCAGCCGTGCGCGCTCGCTCCAAGAGAATCGGGGGCCCCGGGGAGGCGGTCGTTCGTGTTGCCGAAGTCGTCTCCGCAGGCGTTCCCCGCCGGGAGGTCTCAATTTGGAGAGGGAGGGCGAGCAACGTCCACACGGTGAGCGTGGCGACGCCTCGATGCAGTGGGATCAACACGCTCGGCAGCATACCCGATGGCAGGAAATGCCGGGCCCTTGCCGACCGCTATGCCGCTCGATGCGCCCTGCCCGGCGGGGCCGGCTGCGGGGTGCTTCGGTTGCTCCTGTCCCTCTGTCCCGGCCGTCGCGCTCACCGCTCGGACGCTCCGTCAAGGTGCCTCGGACTCCGCCGCTGTCCTCCCCGCCATCCCGGAACCGGAGCCCGAAGTGTCCACTCTTCGTGTCCTATTGACACCGCGAGGGCCAACTGCGCCGGGCCCCGTACCGGGCGGTTGACACGCGGACCGGAAATTCGGGATACTCCGTCGCTCGCTTCAAGAATCTGAACCGAAGCGCCTCTTGTCGAAGGGGTTAGCCGCGTTGGATTCTTCTTACAAACCGTTGAAAACAATGACTTTTACGCCACGGCTCAGGCCTGCCTGCCCGATGTGGCCGATGGTCCGGCCGTTGCTGCCTGTCAGCATCTCACGGTATTTCATGCTCACCGCTCCACAAGGAGGACCTCGCAGCGTGAAGAGAACTTTTCTTTTTGCTCTGCTGCTGAGTTGGCCGGCCACGGCTTTCTCGCAGCAGATCTACGGGCGGCTCGAAGGTGCGGCCAGCGACGCGCAGGGCCTCGTGCTCCCGGGCGTCACCGTCACTCTCGACAGTGCCGAGTTGGTGAGTGCCCGGACCGCCACGACCGATGTGGACGGTTCCTACCGGTTCGCGCAGTTGACCGGTGGCAGTTACACGGTGACTTTCGAACTCGGCGGCTTCCAGACGGTGGTGCACGAGGATGTCATCGTCGTCGGTGGTTCCACCTATGCGATCAACGCCGAGATGGCTATCGCCACCGTCGCCGAGACGATCACGGTGACCGGCGAGTCTCCGGTCGTGGATGTGAAGACGACCGGCGTTTCCGCCACTTTCGACACCACGCAACTTGAAGATGTGCCTTCCGCGACGGACATGTGGGCGGTCCTCCAGCAGAGCCCGGGCGTACGGATGCGTGGTTACGATGTGGGCGGCTCCCACAAGAGCCAGCAGTCCGGCTATGAGACTTTCGGAGTCCGTGGTCAGAATCGGATCATCAACGATGGAGTGAATACGACCGAAGGTACCGGTGGTGCCGGCGGCTACTACGACTTCTATGCCATCGGTGAGTTCCAGGTGTCGGCGCAGGGCGCCGATGTCGAATCCGACACGCCGGGCGCGACGGTGAACGCCGTGTGGAAGAGTGGCGGTAACGAGTTTTCCGGGACCGAGCACTTCGCGTACGAACCGGCGGGTTGGATCGCGGACAACATTACTTCCGATTTGTCGGGTCGCGGCGGCACTTCCGCGCCGGTGATCGGCTTCTACGAGTATCACTTGGACTTGGGTGGGCCGATCATGCGGGACAAGGCATGGTTCTACGCCGCCTACAACCGCTTCTACATCGATCGCGTCATCTCCGGGCAACCCCGGGAAGTTGCGACGGATGTGGGTGACTTCGACATGTTCACCGTCAAGGCAAATTGGCAGATCACCGATCGCGATCAGTTCATCACTTTCCACCATTGGTCGCTGAAACAGAAGCCGTTCCGGGGGTTGTCGGCCACTGTGCCCGCCGAATCCATCCGAGCGCAGGATTCGTGGAGTTGGCTCCACAAGGCGGAATGGCAGCGCGTTTGGAGTGACCGGCTGTATTCGAACATCCAAGTGAATCACTTCGGATTCGGCTGGCCGATGGTGCCCGCAGTGGACCCTGCGACGAACCCTCCTCGTATCGATCTCGACACTTCGAATCTCACGGGAGCCGGTTGGGGTGTCTTCACTTTCAACCGTTGGAAGCCGCACACCACCGGTCAGTTCAACTACTACTTGCCGGTAGGAAGCGGAAGCCACGACTTCAAGTTCGGCTGGGACCTGCAGATCGACGAAAGGCAGTTCGGCTGGAACTCCAATTCCGGAGCCATCCGCTATCGGGACCGGAGCGGGCAGGATCCCGCGCGTCCTCACCATGTGAGCGAAGTGGACTTCTGGAGCGTGCCGAACTTCAACCAGGACCGCAACACCCACATGGACTTCTATGTTCAGGATGTGTGGACGATTTCCGATCGCCTGACGCTCAACGCCGGAGTTCGGGTCGGTAGCCAAAGAATCGGCTACCTCGCTTCCGACAATACTCCGGGCGGCACCTGTCCCGCGGTCGTCGGGTGTATTCGGGAAATCGCCGATATCGACGGGAATGTCGCCACGGCCATGCCATTGTTGTTCGGTCCCGGAGCGGCGATTCCGGCAGCCAGCAACCTCATCAGTTGGTGGAACATTGCGCCTCGCGTCGGGTTTACTCTCGACATTACCGGTGAGGGCCGTTCGGTATTGAAGGGTTATTGGGGTCGCTATTACCACAACATGAACTCCGGTATGCCTGATTCCAACCCCGGTGGCAACAAGTCGGTGCGTTACGAGTTCTTGGACCAAAACGAGAACGGCCTCTTTGACGGCGTGAATGAACTGGGCGAGCGGCGGAGCGGGAGTTCTGCGGCGGGCCTCGCGCGCGATGGGATTGACCACAGCCAAGCGCCGACGGGCGATCCGATCGATCCGAACCTGTGGCAACCCTATGTGGATGAACTGAGTGTTTCGGTTGAGCATCAGGTCGGAAACGACATCGGGCTTCGGGCGTCGCTGGTTCATAAGCGTCAGACGGGCTATTGGAACAACCTCAACATCGCACGCATCGGGACACTGACGAACTCCAAACAGGTCGCGTGCCCGGATACCTGTCCGGACGGACTCGCCGGCACGATGCTCACGGTGAACGATTTGCCGGATGACGCTCCCGGGAGCGAGAACCTGCACACGAATGCCCCCGATGCCGAGTCGGCGTTCAACTGGACGACCGTGTCGTTGGGCGTGAACCGGCGGTTCCGCAACAACTTCTTCTGGAACGCGTACTTCGACTACCAGTGGCGCCACGAAGGTCGGACTCCGGGCCAGTCCACGAGCCCGTTGACGACGGATCCGGTCGGTGTCGGCTGGGCTCCGCAGTACGGTTTCATCCCGCACCTTCAGGATCTGACGAACTGGCAGGGGAAGGCTGCGGCCCGTTATGTGATGCCCTATGACATCGGGCTCGCCGGGACGCTGCGCTATGTGAGCGGATTTCCTTGGTCGCCGCTCCTGACCGTGGGTGTCGGGAATGTGGGGAATCAAACGATTTTCCTGGACAATCTGGATAACCGCCGTTCCAATACAGTGACGATTCTCGACTTCCGGGTCGACAAGGCAGTCGCCTTGGGCGATTCGGCGGAGATCCAACTCATGGTGGACTTCTTCAACGCCCTGAACAACACTGCGGAGACCAACTTCGTGATGAGAGCGGGGAGCACTTACCGGAAGCCCATCGAGTGGATTCAGGGACGGACGATCGGTCTCAGTGCGAGGCTGACCTTCTGACCACGCCTTTGGGGTGAAACATCCTTTTTCTCGCCCCCCGGCCGCAGAAGATGGCCGGGGGGCACCAACCTGATCTGATCCGAGGAGCACACTCTTGAAGATCACCAAACCGGAAACCGTTCAGACCACCCCCGACGACCACCGCAAGGGGAAGTCGCGGCTTGAACTGCGTCGGCGGCCGATCGCCGATCTCACCCAGACGCAGATGGAGGACGCGGCCGGGGCCCATCCGCACGACTCGGGGTGCGAGGGCGTCTGCCCGGCGGCGACCGGCGACGGTCCCTCGTGCGCACCCACCTGCGATGGCGCTGCCTGCGGCGCCACCGCCGGGGACACCTGCGGGGACTCCTGCGACTTGGGCGGGTGCGAGCCGGCCTCGGCCAGTCCGGAGCGCTGCGCCTAGCGCGGCACTCGGGCCCGTCCTCTGCGACGGCCAAGGCCCCCGGCAGCGTCGCCCGTTCCGTGGAATGGGGATCGAGGCCGGGGCGCCTGACCTGCGCTTCTCCGGAACGCTGTTTGGCGCCGGGCGTTGCGTTGCCCATTCTCGGCGCTGCCTGTCGGAAGTTGCGTCGCCCCATGCGCCAGTGATTTCGATCCGTTCCAGTTGCCGGGTCCTCACGATCACGCGGAGTCGAACATTCGGCGGGTCGCGAGTGTCAGCAACCTCGGTCGTGGCCTTGGGATGAGGCCAAGGATGGTCTCTCACGATATTGCGGAATTTGCAGTCGCGGGGGCTTGGTCGAAGAGGCGCCCCGCGCTACCGAACCTCTCTGGTGGCTGGGCCGGGGTGGCGGGGGACTGGCTCCGCGAGTTGAAGTCGCGTTCCGGGAGCGCTACGAGTCCCGCGAAGTCCCGCTGACGGAGGCGCTCGATCCGGAGCGGGGGATCGGACTGCCCGGCGCGGATTTGCGGCCCCGTCTCCCCGCCTCCCCGCTCCTGGCCGGTCTCGACATCGGTACCGCGCGAGTTGGCGCCCCTGCCGGTGGAGGCGGGTGCGCGCCGCGTTCCGCCTTCGCCGCGCCGACGGGATGTGGGAGCGGCTGCAGGCCGGGGCGCTCGAGGCCGGAGGCGCGCTGCCCCCAACGCTGGAACTCGACGACGAGTTGCTGGCCCGGCTCGCGCCGGAGGCGGTACTGGCGGAGGTGGTCCACACGCCGAAGGGCCGGAACGGGCAACGCATGAGGCCGACCCGGCTCCTGCGCTTCACCCGGTTCCGGCACCGGAGCACCGCCCCCGGCCGCACGCCTCCCGCACCCCAAGCCGACCACGCCTCGACGAACCACGCACGATCCTGCCGACCGCGGGCGTTTTCGAACTCGGGCCTGTCGCCGACGGTGCGGAAGCCGGCGCGAGGCCTTGCCGGAAAGCCGGGTCGCGCGCCGCCCCGGAGGGAAGACCGGCGGGCACCCGTCCCGCACGGAACGCCTCCCTGTCTCCGCCGTCTCCCTCTCCGAGAGAACGGCCGTGTTGCTGTTGTTGTTCGTTCGGCTCGATGGCACCGGGCGTCGCGTTCGCCGTCGAGGTCGGCATTCTGCCTATACTCCGCCACGGACTGTCCGGCGTGGCGCATGCCGGTTCGCTGGCGGCCGGGAGCCGGCAGTCGGAGGCCCCGCTTCAGTAGGGGCCGCCCCACGGGGGACCATCGGAGAGGGCGTTCTCCACCGTCCTACAGGAGGTAGGCGACATGATGCAGATCACAAGGAAGTCGAGTCCGCTGCGCGGGCTGACTGTCCTTCTCGCCCTGATGCTGGGCGCCGGCCTCGTGCTGTCCGGGTGCGGTGACGACGACTCGACCACCACGACCCCGGCCCCGGCGCCCGCGCCGCCGGCCCCGGCCCCGACGCCGACCCTCGACGCCCCGGGCGGGCTGACGGTCGCCTCCAGCGGGACCGACTACATCGAGTTCAGTTGGGAGGCCGTGGAAGGCGCGAGCGGCTACGAGATCCAACTCAGCACGACCGAGGGGGACTTCAGTTCCGTCTCGACGGCGAGCGTGACGGGCACGATGCACCGGTTCTCGGTTGAGCCGGGCACGACCGCCTACGCGCGGGTCCGGGCGGTGTCGGACGAGGCGAACAACAGCGACTGGACGGAGGCGGTTACGGGGATGAGCAACGCGGCCCCGCTGGTGCTGGGCGTGCCGACGGTCCGGGTGAAGGCCACGGGCGTGGACTTCGTCGAGTGGGAGTGGGACGCGGTGGAGAACGCGCAGGGCTACCAGTTGCAGGTCGCGGACTCGGAGGATGGCTTCGAGATGGCGGAATTGGAGACGGTTACCGCGACTTCGCACCGGGTGACGGTGGAGCCGGAGACGACGATGTACATCCGGGTTCGGGCGGGCGTCCTCCTTCCGACGCCGACGGCCGGCGACTGGAGCGAAGCGGTGATGGCGACGAGCGACATGGCGCCGAGCCCGCTGACGGTGAGCATGAGCACTCCGGATGCGGACGACGACAAGTCGTGCATGGGTCAGGCGTTCTGCCCGGACGACGGCAAGGACGCGGAGACGGCGATGGCTTCGGTGAACGCCAAGTTGATGGTGAGTTCCTCGCACGCCGCCCGGATCACGCCGATGTTCATGGAGGGCGCCCGGCCGGTGGTGGTGTCCGCCGGCTCCGGGGCGACCCCGTTCACATTCGTGGACTGGTCGGCGACGCAGGTGGCGGTGGCGCGTGACGGCGCGGTGTTCATGTTCGAGAAGGTGACGGTGGGCGCCGGTCAGGAAGCGATGCCGACGGGCGATGTGGCCTACATCACCTGCGGCCCGTTCCGCTGCTCCGACGCCGCCACGGATGCCCCGCCGCGGCCGGCGATCACTCTGGAGGACTCCGCCGTCTGCCAGGAGTTCGAAGCCAGTCTGGACTTGGTGAAGGGGATCGCGAGTAACGGCGCCGCTCGAGACACCGGCGGCGAACGCATTGCGACCACGAACATCGGCCTGGACTTCGGTTTCACCTACACCGCGACGCACGCCGCGACCGTGACCCACGAATTCACCGGTCTGGCTTCCGACGGCGGCGGCGCCTACCGGGTGAATGGCGGTTCCGTCGCCCCGGCTTCCACCCCGACCGGGCTGCCCCTGGCGCCCCGAGGCGCGGGGAGGACCGCCGTCAACCACTTCGGCGGCGCCCTGAACCGGGACGACATGCGGGGGACGCAGGACCAGCCGGGCCCGATCCGGAACGGCTACGACAACGGCGACCCGGTGGACTGCTACGACGAAGAGAACCTCGCTTTGCCGGAGAGCGCCGATCGCGGCTATGAGATCGCCAACAGCAGTCTGGGCCGGGTGATCGGCCGGCTGAAGCGGCCGGAGCACTGCGCCCGGCTCATCACCGACGGCATCTACGAGGTGGCGCCCGCGGGCAAGGCGAGTCCGAACTGGCGGAACTACCTGGCCGGGTACCGGATCCGCTTCACCCCGACGGCGGCCGTCGCCTGGGGCGGCAGCGCCGTTGCCTGGAGCAGCCTCGAAGACGACCCCTTCGACGGCCTGGCCTGCCCCGACCGGGCCTTCGAAGTCACCGACCTGGTGGATGTCTGCCGGGACTTCGAGGACGAAGTGGACGCCTATTGGGGCGAGGGCATCGGCGCCGGCGGCCCGTTCCAGGTCGAATACGCCGCCTCGGCCGCCGGCGTCACCGTGGCGACCCACGAACTCACCCACATCGTCATCCGGAACAAGGCGAATTCCGACAACACGCAGATCGGGACCGAATTCGCTTATCGCCCGCGCGGTTCCCGGCACGCCCATATGTGGCTCGTGGATTCCCGCACGACCGGGATTGCCGCCGGAATCGACGGCACCCGGGAGGACCCCGATCTCTACTTCGCGGACGAGAACACGGACGCCCGCCTCGGTACGGGGGGCGGGGATCTCGAGGGCTCCGGCGGCGATGGGGATTGGCGCCCGCTCATGGTCCTCGACCTGAGGGACCAGGACGGGGATCCGAAGTACGGCGACTTCGGCAAGGTGGACTTCGACGGCAACGGGAAAGCGGACAACATCACCGCCATCGATGACGACGCTTCGCGCGCCTGCACTGCGAACGACGGCGGCGCCGGCTGCGACGCCGAGATGACCTTCGACCTGAGCGCCACTTTCACCCGCATTCGCGACACCGACGCCTGCACCCGCACCATCGAACAGAGCATCACCTGCACCTGGGACGCCGACGGCGACAAGCAGCGCGGCGGCACGAACCGGTTCGATGTCCGGACCGGCGCGAACGAGTCCCCGGACCGGAACTTCTTCATCCGCTGCGAGCCGTCCTGACGGCCTCCTGACCCGGGGAGCGGCGGCGCGCGCCGCCCCCGGGCGCCCGGCGAAGCGCCCGCGCCGCGCCCGCCCGCCGCGCGGCGCCCCTGTTTCAGTCCGGGAAGGCGGCCAGGATCGCGCCGACGGTCTCGTTCAGGTACTCGTCGAAACCCCCGGGGCTCGGCCCCAGCCGGACGACCACCGCGTCCTCGGACGGGATCACCATGGTGACCTGTCCCATGAACCCGGCCGCCCAGTACGCGTCGCGGGGAATGTCCGGGTGCCGCCCGCCGGCGTTCAGCCACCACAGGCCGCCGTACTCGTCGTCCGCCGCTCCCGGCGACGGGGAACTCACGAACTCCGACCACCCCTCCGGGAGGATCCGCTCCCCGGCGAAGACGCCGTCCCACAGGTGGAGCAGGCCGAACCGCAACCAGTCGGCGGCGCTCCCGTATTCGTAGCCGCTCAGGATGAAGTTGCCCCAGGGGTCGGGCTCCAGCACGAAGTCGCGGGAACCGATCTTGTCGAAGAGTTGGCGCTGCGGGTGGGTCAGGTATTCCATGCCGGCGTTCTCCACGGTTTCGCGGACGATCCGGCCGAGCGAGAGCGGGTCCGAGTTGCGGTAGCGGAACTCGGTTCCCGGGGGAATGCCGTAGGGCTGCCCGGAGGCGTGCGCGAACACATCCAGCGCGTCGAAATAGACCCGCATGTGCTCGTTGTCGGGCAGCAGCGAACCCGGGCCGGCGAGGCCGTTGTTCGTCATGTCGAGCCCGCCGGTCATGGTGAGCAGGTGCCGCAACAGGATCGCCCCGCGCGGGTCGCCCTCTGCCCGCCATTCCGCGATCGGCGCCGGGTCGTCGAGCCCGAAGTGGCCCTTCTCCATCAGCCGCCCGATGAGCGCCGCGGTGAGGCTCTTCCCCTCGGACCAACTGATCTGCGGCGTGTTCCGGGTGAACCCGGGGGCGTACCGCTCACCGACGATCCGTCCGCCCCGCGCGACGGCGAGCGCGCGGGTGTTCTGCGGGGCCGCCATGGCGGCGCCCAGCGCGGCGTCGAGCATCGCCCGATCCACGCCGGCCTGGTCGAACTCCTCCGCGCCCCGGTCGCCGAGCGGCCAGTCCTGCTCCGAGGCGTCCGGCAGGTTCCGCGGCACGGTTACCGGGGTGAACCGCACGGAGTCGGCGCCGTCCTCGAGCAGGGTGCAGCCCTGGTCGCCGTGGTAGCGCGCCTTGCGGGGGTTCACATCGGCGGCCCACACGGTGGCCGACCGCTCCTCCGGGTCCACCTCCCACTCGAAGTCGTCCTGCCAGGCGAAGGCGGGGAACGGGGCGATGTCCTCGGCGAGCACCGTTTCCGGCGAACGCTCCGTCACCCGCCCGACGACGAACACGCCGGAGCAGAGGTGGTGCGCGGCGATCCCCGCCGCGTACTTCCGAAACCGGTCGTCGGGCGCGGCCTCGCCGGCGCCGCCGCCGCTGTCAGGGGCGGCGCCGCCACAGGCAACCACGGCGAGCGCGAGCAGGCCCGCCAACGCGGGCGCTGCGCGGCCCCGGTCGAATTCCGCGATCCGGAACATGGTGAACTCTCCCTCTCCCAGCCCCTGCCCCGATTCTACGGGCGCCCCGCCGAGGCGGCCGCCGTTCGGGCCCGGGGCGTTCTCCCGCGCCCGACGAACGCCGCTACCCTGCCGGGGCGATGCCGAAACGACGCCTGTACGTCCGACTCGACGAATCGACCTACGACGCGCTCCGCCGAAGGGCGCGCGAGCGTCGGACTTCGATGGCCTCGCTGGTCCGCGAAGCCATCGCCGACTCGCTGGAGCCGCCGTCCCGCGACGACCGGCAGCCGGACTACCCGCTCGCGGGCCTCGTAGGGATCGCTACGGGAGAACCGCTGCCCGACGGGAGGGCCGTGTCGGAGCACCACGACGAGGTGCTCGAGGAGGCGTATTCGGAGGGATGGTTCCGGAGCGCCGACTCCTCCCTGCCGGCGGACATCGAGCGATAAGAAGGCCGGGCCGCCGGGAGACCCCCGCCCCGCCTACGCCGCGCTCCCGGCGAAGCGCGCCATGCGCTCGAGCGCTTCCTCGATGCGCTCCTCGCTCTGGAGCATCGAGATCCGGGCCCACTTCTCCCAACTCGCGCCGAACGCGGTCCCCGGGAAGACGAGCACCCGGGCCTCGGTCAGCAACCGGCGGCAGAACCGCTCCGCGGGAAGGCCGAACCGGGAGATGTCCGCCCAGACGAAGAACCCTCCGCCGTGCGCCGCGGTGGGGATGCCCATCCGTTCCAGCCCGTCCACCAGCATCCGCCGCCTCGGTGCGTAGAGGCGGCGGAGATGCGCCGGGAACTCGCCGGCGCGGTCGAACGCCGCCGCCGCCGCGCGCTGGGAGAAGAGCGGCGCAGGGCCGGAGAGGGCGGCGCCGATCCGGGCGCAGGCCTCGATGGCGTCCGGCGGGCCGGTGAGGTAGCCGATCCGGAACCCGGTCATCGCCCAGGTCTTGGACACGCTGCCGAGCGTCAGCGTCCGGGGGCGCATTCCCTCCACCGCCGCGGGCGAACGGACGGGGCCCTTGCCGTCGAGGGCCATCTCCGCGTACACCTCGTCGGAGAGCACCCAGAGGTGGCGGCGGTCGGCCAGCCGGCAGAGCGCCTCCACTTCGTCCGCGCCGGTGCGCGCCCCGGTGGGGTTTTGGAAGTTCACCAGGACGAGGAGCCGCGGCCGGCTGGTGTGTGTGAGCGCCTCCTCGGCGCGGTCGGCGCGCATCCCGAAGTCCTCCCTGCCGCCGGCTTCCTCGGCACCGCAGGGCACCGGAACCATCCGGCCCCGCGCCAGGCGGATCGCCGTCTCGTAGGAGGTGTAGCGGGGATCGCCGAGCAGCACTTCCTCCCCGGGGCCGACCAGCGCCAGCATCGCGACGGCGATGCCTTCCTGGGCGCCGCCGGTAACCAGCACTTCGCGTTCAGGGTCCCACTCCACCCCGGTGCGTTCCGCTTCGCGGCGGGCGATGGCCTCCCGAAGCCACCGCTGCCCGCGGGGATGGAGGGGCTCGCCGGCGGCCGCCGTCCGGCAGGCTTCCTCGATGACCTCCGCGGGAGCGTCGGCGTCCGGATCGCCCCGGCCCAGACTCACCACCCCGGGAAGCCGCGCCGCGAGTTCCATCAGCGAGTAGCGCGAGTCGTCCCCGTCGTCTTCCGGCTTCCGGGCCGCCGGGGCGGCCGTCGGACGGGCCGGGGCCGGCAGCGGCTCGACCCCCAGGACGAGGGCCGCCGCCCGCTGCGACGGGGCGGCGGTGCAGATCGAGACCGCCTGCTTCAGCCCGCGCAGCCGGTCGAACGCGGCGGGGGGCGCGAAGAAGAAGCCCACCCGGAACCCGGCGAGTTCCGGCCACCCGTCCAGCGAGCCGACGAGCACCGCCCCGGGCGGAACCCGGCGCAGCGCGTCCGCGGGAAGCGACGCCAACGAGTCGCCGAGGTCCACGATCCGGAGCGCGCCCGCCGTTCGTTCGCTCCCGTCGTCGCCCGCTTCCGGCTCGCCGCAGCGCCGCAGATCGGCGACGGCCTCGCCGCCGGAGGCCGGAAGGAGGTCCAGCGCGCCGCAGGCGTTCGCGACCGCCGGATCGTCCGCCGCCGCCGAGACCACCACCGGCCAACTCGGCGGCTCGCCCTCGTCCGACCGCTCCCGCGCCGCCTCCCGCGCCCCGGCGAGCGCCACGAACAGCGCCTCCCGCCGCCCGGCGGTAACGACGACTTCCCCGGCGCCGGAGAGTCCCGCCGCCCGAAGCCGCTCCCCGATCGCCGCCCGCAACTCGGGAAGCCCGGGCCGCGCCGTGTAATGGGTCTCCCCGCCGAGCAGCGCCCGCCGCAGCCGCTCCACGAGTCCCGGCGCCAGCGCGCGATCCGGCAACGCGGCCGCCGACCCTTCCGTCGCGACCCACGCCCGATCCGCCACCGGGATCGGACAGGAATGCGTCACTTCGCGGGCTCGTCGCGGCGCTCTGGCGTCGTCGCCGTCCGTTTCACTCAGCCAACTACCTTCCCAAGCCGTTTCCGGGAGCGGGAGGCCGTGGCGGCGGACGGCGGCGGCCAGTCGGTCGGCGCGGAAGCGGCGGCCGGTGGGGGCGCCCCGGAGCAGGGCCAGCGCGGCGAAGGCCGGGCCGAGGCGGTCGGCGGAACCCCAGGCCCGTTCCTCCGGGGGGAGCCGTTCCTCTTCCTCGACGGTCATTCCGGTGGGCTTGATCCGGGCGCCGGGGGTGATCGTGTTCACGCTCACGCGGCGTGCCTTCAACTCGGCGGCGAACGACTGCGAGAGGCCCTCGATCCCGAACTTGCTGGCGCAGTAGGCGGCCTCGCGCGGGAAGCCCTGCGTTCCGGCGCGCGAACTGGTGAGGACTGCGGAGCCGCCGTCCCCGGTCTCGAGGGCCTCGGCGAATCCCCGGAGGAGGAAGAAGGCGGCGGTCAGGTTCACCGCGAGCGTTCGATCCCACTCCTCGTCGGTGGTCTCGGGGACCGGGTTCGGGTGGAGGACGCCGGCGCAGTGGACGAACGCGGTCAGGTCGCCGCCGAAGACTTCGCCGGTCGTCTCGACCACCCGCCGGAGGCAGTCCCGGTCGGCGAGGTCCCCGGGGATCGGGTGCGCGGCGTCCGGCCTCCCGTCGGCGATTTCGCGGGCCAGGCGCTGCAGGTCGTCTTCGAGGACATCCACGAGCACGCACCGGGCGCCGGCGGCGGCCAGCGCCCGCGCGGCCGCCGCGCCGAGCCCCCGGGCGGCGCCGGTAACGACGATGCGGGCGCCGGCGAGCGGTTCCCCCGGCGTCATCCGGCGAGCATTCCGCGCAGGAGCCAGGCGGTGGCGAAGCCCAGGTAGTTCCCGAATCCGTAGCCGAAGATGCCGACGATCACCGCCGGCGCGATCCGCTCGCGCCAGCGGAGCGCCATGCCCAGCGCCAGCGCCGAACCGGGGCCGCCGACCGCCGCCTGGCTGGACAGGGTGATCGTGGCCAGGTCGAACCGCGCCAGCCAGCCGACCCCGTAGATCACCGCCGCGTGGACGGCGATGATGGAGATCATGTAGAGGAACAGCCACGGGCCGGCCGCCACCACTTCGCGCACATCGGACGCCGAGCCGATCACCAGGAAGAACAGGTGCAGCGCGAAGTAGGAGAGCATCGCCGAGCCGCGCAGCCGCTGGATCGCCGGGACCTGGCCGAGCGCGAGGGCGATCGTCGTCAGCCACAGCACCTCCGGGACGCCGGGGAGCGCCCGGGACAGCACGCCGGCGGCGGCGAGGGCGAGCAGCGGCAACGCGGCGAGCACGGCGAGGTGGGTGATGCCGAGTTCCCCTTCGGTCCAGGTTCGCCGGAGCGCGTCGGCTTCGGCGTCGCCCCCGTCGTCGTTTCCCGCCTCCGACGCCGGCGCCGGGGCCGCCGCGCCGCTCCGGCGGCGGAACACCGTGGCGAGCGCGGAGGCGAGCGCCACCTGCGCCAGCATCCAGGGCACGGTGGAGAGGTTGTCCACCACGAACGCGCCGGCGAACAGGCTTTCCGTCATCTCCAGCCCCTGGCCGACGGCGGCGAAGTTCAGCCCGCCGCCCCAGAACGCGCCGGCGAAGGTGCCGCCCAGTTTCCAGGTCTCCGGCCCCAGGACGCCGGCGAACAGCAGGCTCGCCCCCAGCGCGCCGCAGAAGGTGGCGAACCCGGCGAGGCCGAAGCCGATGACCATGCGCGGCCCGGCGCGGCGCAGGTCGGCGAGCCGGGTGGAGAGGACGAACAGGACGATGGCGTAGGGAATGGCGTATCGCGAGACCGACCCCAGGAACTCGCCGCCCCGGGGAATGACGCCGAGGTTCGCCAGCAGGATCCCGAGGAGGGTGCAGACGACCGCCGAACTGATCTTGCGGATGGGGGCGTACCGCTCTTCCGCCTCGCGCGCCGCGGCGACGAGCAGGAGGAGGAACGCGAGCAGCAGCAGCGGTTGGGAGATCACTTCCGGGTTCCCTTCGCGGGGTCGGGGCGCCGGGCGGGGGCGGCGCCGGGCCTCCGGGTCACGGGCGGGGCGGCGCGGGGACGCCGACGAACTCCGCGTCGCCGCAGAAGAGCGTCCAGTCGCCGGCGGTGGTGCTGGGGTAGGTGCGGAAGCCGAACAGCACGCCGTCGCAGGGAGCGGTCAGGTCCTCGACCGTCTCGCCGAAGAGGTCGCGGATCTCGAGGAGCGGCTGCCCCTTTCGGATCGGTCGGCGAAGGTGCGCTTCCGCTCCGCCCCCGTCCGCCGGGGAGAGGATGCCGCTTCGACTCGCCATGACGACTTGCTGGCGCCCTCGCCAGAGTTCGGGGGCGTATTCCGGCCGGCCGCGGAGGATTCCGTAGTGGAAGCAGACATTCCGCATCGCCCGCTTCAGGGTCTCGACATTCGCGCGGAGCGCCGACGGCATGGTCTCCGCGCTGCCGCCGAGTTCTATCGTGATGGCGGCCTTGCCGCGGGCGTTCATGTCCGCCATCGGCGAGCCGGCCGGGTGCGGCGTGTCCAGGACGATCGTCCAGTCCGGGCCCATCGCCCGGGCGAGGGCGAAACCGGCTTCGTCGCCGGAGGCGGTGAAGATGGTCTCCGCGAGGTAGCAGATGTTGCCGCCGGAGTGGATGGTGATCTCCAGGTCCGCCGCCGCGGCGACCGTTTCCGCGTGTTTCGCCGCCACGCGGTCGGTGAGGTAACCCCCGGGGCGGCCCGGGTAGATGCGGTTCATGTCGAAGGTGTGCTGGTCGCGGGGGTTTCCGCGTGACATCGCCTCGAACGCGGCCACATTCATCGCCGGGACGCCGACGACCGCGCCGCGGACCGCCGCCGGATCGAGTTCCCGGAGGAATTCCGCGACGGCGAGGATGCCTTCCTGTTCGTCCCCGTGGATGCCGCCGTCGAGGAGCAGCACCGGGCCGGGCTCGGCGCCGTTGACGACCAGCGTCGGGAAACCGAGCGGGGCGCCGTCCACCCGGGGGAAGACGGGGATGGAACCGCTTGCGCGTTCGCCGGGCGGGCAGGTGAGCGGCCCCAGGGTCAGGGGTTCGTCGGTTCGGGTCATGGGCGGCAGGTCACTTTCTTCGGCCCGGTCGATCGGGGTCGGCGGGTTCAGGAGCGGCGCGGAGGGGCGGAGAACCCTTCGGCGAAGAATTCCCGGACGGCGTCCGCGGCGCGGGCGAAGAGTTCGCGCTGGCCGCCGGCGCCGGCGCCTCCGGTGTGCGGCGCCAGCACCGTGCGCGGGGCGTCCGCGAGCGGATGGCCGGCGGGGAGCGGTTCTTCGCGGAAGACATCGAGACCGGCGCCGGCGAGTCTTCCGTCCCGCAGCCGTTCCGCCAGCGCCGACTCGTCCACCAGCCCGCCGCGGGCGGTGTTGACGAGGACGGCGCCCGGCTTCATCCGGTCGAGCGCCGCGGCGTCGAGCAGGTTCTCCGTGTCGTCGGTGTGCGGCAGGTGGAGGCTCACGATGTCGCTCCCGGCGAGCAGCGCGTCGAGCGAAGGGGCCGGCTCGGCGCGGAGCCGCCGGTTCCAGCCGGCGGGAAGCGGGCGCCGCATGAAGTAGCGGACGCGCATCCCGAACCCGAGCGCCCGGCGGGCGACTTCCTGGCCGATGGCGCCGAAGCCGACCAGCCCCAGCGTCCGGCCGTCGAGGACGAACGGTTCCGGGAAAGTCCCGCCGTCGCCCCGCAGCCAGTGGAAGGCGAAGGACCGCTCCGTCGTGGCCTTCGGCTCGAGCGAGAGGCGGCGGTAGTCGCCCGCGCGGACTCCCCGGTCGCCTTCCACGATCCGGCGGGCCACGGCGAGCAGCAGCGCCAGCGCGTGGTCGGCGACGGCGACGGCGCCGGGGTGCGGGACGGCGGCGAGGGCCGCGCCGGCGGCGCGGACGGCGCGCTCCCGAACGGCGGTGGGGTTTCGGCCGAGGGAGACGACGAGGCGCGGGCGCCCGGCGAGGCGGAGTTCCCGCGCTCCCAGCGGGCGCCGGCGGGCGATGAGGGCGTCGGCGCCGGGGAGCGCGGCTTCCACGGCGGCGCGGGAGTCGTCCTCCGGCAGGCGGAGGTCGAATTCGGCGAGCGCGTCGGCGGCGACCCGGCGGACGGCCTCCGGCGGGAAGTCCGCGAACGCGACCCGCGGCGTCTTCGGTTCGCCGGCGGTCACAGGACCACGAAACCGGCGTAAGCCGCGTAGGCGGCGACCAGCAGCGCGCCTTCGAGTCGGCGCACCCGCCTCCCGGTGAGCATGAAGAAGCCGGCGAGCAGGGTGATGGCGAGAACGCCCGGGATCTCGGCGGCGGCGAGCGCCGGGTCCACCGCGACCGGCACGGCGGCCGCGGAGAGCCCGAGCGCGCCGAGCACATTGAACAGGTTGCTCCCGATGACATTCCCGGCGGCCATCTGCACCTGCCCGCTGCGCACCGCCGCGATGGAGGCCGCGAGTTCCGGGAGGCTGGTGCCGAGCGCGACCAGGGTGAATCCGATGGTGGTCTCGGAGACGCCCAGCCCGCGCGCGATGTCCGAGGCGCCGCGCACCAGCAGGTCCGCACCGACCAGCAGGACGAGCAGGCCGAGCGAAGTGAGCCCGAGGTGTTTCCCGAGCGGTTCTCCCGAGGCGCCGGTGGCGTCGCCGCCGGCCGGCGCCGCCTCCGGGTTCCCGTCCGTCCGCCGGCCCCAACGCACGGAGACGAAGTTGAAGCCGGCCAGCCCGACGAGGAACAGCAGACCGGCGGTCCGCGGGATCGAACCGTAGGCGGCGAACGGCCACAGGAGCGCGGTCGCAAGCAGCATCAGGGCGAACTCGCGCCGCATCACCCCGCGGCCGACGGTGAACGGCTGCGCGAGCGCGGTGATTCCCAGGATCAACCCCAGGTTCGCCGCGTTGCTGCCGATCACATTGCCCACCGCGAGCCCCGGACTCTCCCGGAGGACCGCGATCAGGCTGGCCCCGATCTCCGGCGCGGAGGTCCCGTAGGCCACCACCGTGAGCCCGATCACCAGCGGCGTCACCCGGAACCGCCGCGCGAGCCCCGACGACCCGTCCACCAACCAGTCCGCCCCCTTGGCGAGGCCGACCAACCCGACGCCGGCGAAGACCCAGGAAACCAGTGACAACGCCGCCCGCCGCCGAAGTGTACGGGCTACGGGATCGGGTCGGAGAACCCGGGTCGCCGGCGCGGTTCGATCAGCGCCCCGGCGTCGGGTTCGCCCCGCATACCGCTTCCGCGGCCTTCCGCGCGACGGAGAGCAGTCCCTCCACCTCCCGCCGCGCCCGCGCGCGATCCACCGGGAACGCCTTGACCTCTTCGGCGTCGCAGCGGAATTCGACGGCGTACGGGGTGTACTCGCCCAGGCTCGCGAAGTCGGCGGCGCGCGGCTCGTGGGCCTTCAAGAGGGCCACGAGGCGCTTGAGATCGCGGGTCGTGGGGTATCGGTGTCCCAGCAGCGCGATCCACGCCTTGAGCGCCTTCTCGGCCGCCTGCTGGACATGGAACCCGAAGACCTCGTCGGCGAATACCGCGGTGTCCGTCATGCCGCGGAGAGCCGCGAAGTCACGCTCCGCCGCGAGGAGCAACTTGCTCGCGCACTTGCCGTCGCTCATGGAGCGCGACCCCCTCCCGAGGGGCGCTGCTCCGGATCCACTTCGTCCACGATGGCCTGCGCCATTCGGCGCAGCAGCGGATCCTTCAGGAGCGGGCGCGCCGGACATCGCCGTCCACCTTGACGAATACCAGGAAGTAGGAATGGTTTTTCCGCGCGTGAACTTGTTTCAGCAATCGGCTGACGCCGGGCCGATTCGGCCGGACGACGATGAAGAGGTCCTTGCAGTAGAACCCCATCCGGGCGTACTCGTTGATGATCTCCACATGGGTCAGGTTCTGCCGGTTGGCGCTGACTTCGTCCTGGCATTTGACGATGAGCGTTCCCCGCGGCCTCAGCACCCTGCGCGCTTCGCGTCCGCCTTCCACATAGAAGTCGAGCACCGCCGCGTGCCAGCGGCGCCCGTTCGGGCGCGGGCTCTCGTCGCCGCTGGAATAGTGGTTTCGAAACGCTCCGTGAGTTCCCGCGCCGGCCTTGGTCGCGTCGTTGTTGCGGAAGAAACCTTCCATGTAGGGCGGATCGAAGACCACGGCGTCGAAGGACTCGTCTTCGTAGGGAAGATCCCGACAGTCCGTGCCGCTCGCCAGATCGGACGGATGGAAGTCGTAGGCGTTCTCGTCCACGCGCTTCCAGAACACGCCCTTGCCGAAGGTGACATCGGCGATCTTCGCGCCGGCCTCGACATGGAGTTCGAGGAGCCGCGGAAAGACTTGGTCGTTCGTCCCGGTGTATGCCGAAACCACCAAGTCGCTGGACGGGGATCCGGCGGGAGGCCGCCGTCCCGAGGAAGTCGGTTCCACGGCCTCGCGGATCGAATGGGGTTATGCGCCGGCCCGGGGTCGCTCGTAGAGCACGACTCCCTCCCGGAGCGCGCGAGCCAGCACATGGTTGATCGAGTCGCCCCAGTATTCGACTTCGTCCAAGCTGTACACCAAGACATCGCTCGGTACCGGGAACGGCCGGAGAGCGTTGTCCAACCGGTGCATCTCCGCGCGCCGGCTGCGGCGGGTCCCGAACGGCTCCCGCTCCACGACGATCAGGTCCACATCGGAGTCGGGCCCCGACTCCCCGCGCGCCCGGGACCCGAAGAGGATCACCTGCTCCGGATCCGCTTCGTCCACGAGAGCCCGCGCCATCGCCCGGATCAGGGCGTCGACGCCCGGCCGGTCGTTCCTGGCGTCACCCGCCTCGTCCGGCGGTCGCGCAACGGAGGCGAGGTCTCCGACGCCGGCGCATGACGGGGCCGCGGGTCGGCGTCCGCGCCCGTCGCCCGTCATGGTGTCGTCCCCCGGGCAAGCCTAACGGCGGGCCGGCGGGATAGACTGACCGGCGGAACATCCGGCGGTCGTGGATCGTAGGCGCGGGCGCGCCGCGTCCTTGTTGAGGGCTTCACCGAGGGCTTCCCGGCCCGGCGACGAGAGGGGCCGGAACCGGCCCCGACGAACGGAAGACACCAGGAGACGACGACCGATGGACTACGGCGAAACCGCCGACCGGCCGCCCCGGCCGCGCCCGGCTCGCCCGTCGCGCCCGGCTCGCCCGTCGCGCCCGGCTCGCCCGCCGCGCCCGGCTCGCCCGCCGGGGCGGGCGCGGGCCGGGGCGGCCGTCTTCGCGTTGCTCGCCGGGGCGGCCTCGACCGCAGCGCCGGCGGCGGCCCAGACCGTCGTCCCGACCGAATCGGCGGGCCGGGACTTCGACTTCGCGCACCGCCGTTCCGAACTGCCGCCGGACCGCATCCTCGACCAATACCGCGACCTCCTCGAACAGGAGACCCTGGCGTTCACCATCGCGCAGGCGGTGGAAGTCGCCAGCGTGCTGCACCCGGAGATCCGCCGCCACCGGGAGCGGCTGGCGGAGTACCCGTCGCTGGTGCGGGCGGCGCGGGCCGACTACCTGCCGCAACTCGACCTCACGCTCCAGATGGCGCAGACGCGCGATCCGGGATTCCGCAACAGCCCGTTCTTCTCCCGCCTGCTGGACGACCCCGTAGCCGCCGAGGCGGGCGGCTTCGGCGGCGGCGACCCCTCCGCGTTCGCCGGCGCCTTCACCTTCGGCACCTACCTCTGGAACTTCCAACTGAACCAGACGCTGTGGAGTTTCCGCTTCCGGCCGGCGATGGACGCGGTGGACCTCGGCCGGGCGATCGCCACCTCCGAACTGAACGAGGCGGAGAACCGCATCGCGCGGGACACCGCCGCGCGGCTCTACGCCTACCTGCTCGGGGAGCGCACCCGCGAGGTGCTGGCCCGCGCGCTGGAAACCAGGGAACGCGGCCTCGAACTGGCGCGGGCGCGGCTGGAACTCGGGGCCGGGGCGCGGCTGGATGTGCTCCGGGAGCGCGTGGCCGTCTCCCGGCTCCGCCGCCAGTTGGCGGACGCCGAAGAAGGGCTGCGGGTGGAGCGCGCCGGCATCAACGCCCTCGTGGGGCGCGCGCAGGACCGGGAGATCGAGGTGCTGGACCGACTCGCGCTGCCGAACCCGCTCCCGCGGATGCTCCCGCCGGCGGCGCTGATGGAGATCGCCACCCTGCGGCGGCCGCAACTGCGCCGGCACTCGCTCGACCGGGAGCGGTTGACGACCGAGCGGCGGCTGACCTCGGCGGACTCGCTGCCGGTGGTGCGGGCGAACGCCTCCTACGGCATCAACACCTTCACGCCGGAGAACACCTACGACTTCTCGCTCCACAACTGGAACGCCGGGGTCACCCTGACCTGGAGCCTCTTCGACGGGCTGGGCACGGGCTCCCGCCTGCGGAGCCTGCGGTCGCAGGAGACCCAGGCGGAGTGGGAGCAGGTCGAGTTCGAGTCCACCCTGGAAGTCCTGCTCCGCCAGGCGTCCGCCGACTGGAACGGCGCGCTCGCCGCGCTCGAAGAGGCGGCGCTCGCGCTCGAAGAGGCCGCGGAAGCGGAGCGGGTCGCCGGCGAGGAGCGGGACGCCGGCGCCGCGACCGGCCACTGGGTGATGGAGGCCGCGCAGGCCCGCCGCGAGGTGGAACTGGAACTGGCGCAGCACACCCACGACGCGCTGGCGGCGCTCGCCGAAGTGAAGTTCCTGGTCGGCTATCCCGCGCACGCTCCCCACTCGGTGATCGCGGATACCCCGTCCGTCGCCCCGGCCCCGTCCGTCGCACCGGCCCCCGCCGAGTCCACCGAGTCCGGAGCGCCGGCGCCCGAACCCGCCGTCGGCGGCGGCCGCGCGCCTCCGGGCCCCGGCCCCGCCTCCGACCCCGAGACCCCGACGGAGAACCCGAGTTGAACACCACCCCATACGAAAACCCGCGGCGCGGCCCCTGTTGGCGCCGGCAACGGCCGGCCGCCCCGTTCGCTTCCGTCTTTCCCGCTTCGCTCGCTGTCGGTTTGGTTGCCGCCGGTTTGCTCGCCGCCGGCTGCGCCGGGGAGAGCGGCCTCGCCAGCGAGGCGGACGCGCCCGCGGCGGACGAGTTCCGCACCGCGGTCGCCGTCGCCCCGATCACTCCCGAGACGCTGACGGATTCGCTGGAGATCTCCGGCCGGCTGGAGCCGCGGGCCGTCGTCCACATCGCCTCCGAACTCGGCGGGCGGGTGGAGGAAGTGCTCTTCGACAAGGGGGACGCCGTTTCCGCCGGCCAGACCCTGACCCGCGTCGGCTCCGACCTGCTCGGGGCGGCCCTCGCCGAGGCGGAGGCGGAAGTCGAAGCCGCCCGCATCGAGCGGGACCGCGCCGAGGCGCTGGTGGAGCGCGAAGCCAGCCCCCGGCAGTCCCTCGACGCCGCCGACGCGAACCTGAACCGGGCGCTCGCCCGCCTGGAGGCGGCGCGGCTGCGCTTCGAGCGCGCCACCGTCGCTTCCCCGGCGAACGGCGTGGTCGTCGAACGCGCCCTCGAGCCGGGCGAAGTGCTGGCGCCGGGCAGCCCGGTGGCCACCCTCCACGACACTTCGGTGCTGGTGGCCACCATCGGCATCCCCGAACAGGACATCACCTTCTTCTCCGAAGGGGCGCCGGCGGAAGTGGTCCTCGACGCCTACGACGGCCGGACGGTCGCCGGGCGGATCAGTTACATCGCGCCGGCCGCCGCGCGCCCGGGGCGGAACTTCACCGCCGAGATCGAGGTCCCGAATCCGGACGGCGGGCTCCGCTCCGGACTGGTCGTCCGCGCGCGCCTCGAGCGCCGCGTCTTCCGGGACGCGGTGGTCGTCGGCCGGGACCTGCTGGTGGAGCGCGACGGCGCCCTGCTGGCCTTCGTCTTCCGCCCGGAGAACGGCGCCGCCGCCGGCCGGGCGGAACAGCGGGAAGTGACCATCGGCCCCGACCAGGAGGACCGCGTGGTCGTTCTTTCCGGCCTCGAAGTCGGCGAGACGCTCATCGTCCGGGGCCACCGCAACCTGCTCGACGGCCAGCCGGTGCGGCTGACCGGGGACGGCGGCGCCCGCCCGGCGCCGGCGAACTGACCGCCCCGACCACCCTGACCGGGACGGCAGGCGCGCCCCTCCGGAACCGAGACCGATGAGAGTCACCCGCTACGCGATCCGGCACCGGCTGTCGGTCTATTTCCTGATCCTGATCTTCTGCCTCGGCGGAGTCGGCGTCTATGTCTCGCTGCCGCGCGAGTCGTTCCCCGAAGTCGAGATCCCGCTCGTCGTCGTGTACACGGTCTATCCGGGCGTCAGTCCGACGGACATGGAGACGCTGGTCACCCGGCCGATCGAAACCGAGTTGAAGGCGATCTCCGGCGTCAAGGAGATCCGCTCGACGACCAGCGAAGGGCTCTCCAGCATCGAAGTCGAGTTCAACCCGGAACAGGACCTGGAAACGGCGCTGGCCAATGTCCGCGACAAGGTGGACCTGGCGAAACCCGACCTGCCGGTGGAGGCGGAAGACCCGCGGGTGGTGGATGTGGACTTCTCGCAACTCCCGATCATGCTGGTGACGCTTTCCGGCCCGGTAGGGGTGCAGCAACTCACCGAAGTCGCCGAAGAGATGGAGGAGGACTTCGAAGCGATTCCCGGCGTGAACCAGGTGACCGTGGTCGGCGGGCGGGAGCGCGAGGTCCATGTCCAGGTGGATCCGAAGCGCCTCTCGTACTTCGAGTTGAGCCTCTCCGACCTGGTCTTCGCGGTGGCCCGCGAGAACCGCAATGTCCCCGGCGGGGAAATCGCCGTCGGCGGTCTCGAATACCTGGTGCGCCTCCCGGCGGAGGTGCGGCGGCCGGAAGAGATCGAGGACTTCGTCGTCAAGGTGCGCGACGGCGAGCCGGTCTTCATCCGCGATGTGGCGGCGGTGGAGTTCGCCTTCGCCGACGAAGCCAGCCGCTCCCGGGTGGACCGCGAACCGTCGGTCACGCTCACCGTGGAAAAGCGCACCGGCGCGAACCTGGTGGCGGTCGCCGATTCGGTGAACGAGGAACTCGACCGCTGGGAGGAGCAACTCCCGCCCGGCATCTCCGCCGCGGTGATCGGCGACATCTCCGTGGAGATCCGCCGGATGGTGAACGAGTTGGAGAACAATGTGATCTCCGGCCTGTTGCTGGTGGTCGGCTGCCTGATGGCCTTCGTCGGGCTGCGGAACTCCTTCTTCGTGGGCGTGGCGATACCGCTCTCGATGATGCTCTCGTTCATCGTGCTCGGCTGGATCGGGTATTCCCTGAACATGATGGTGCTGTTCAGCCTGATCCTCATGCTGGGAATGCTGGTGGACAACGCGATCGTCATCGTGGAGAACATCTACCGGCACCGGGAGCACGGCGACTCCGGGCCTTCCGCCGCCTACCAGGCGACCACCGAAGTGGCGCGTCCGGTGATCGCTTCCACCATCACCACGCTGTGCGCGTTCTCGCCGCTGCTCATCTGGCCGGGAATCATCGGCGACTTCATGTCCTACCTGCCGGTGACGCTCATCATCGGCCTCTCCGCTTCGCTCTTCGTGGCGCTCATCATCAACCCCACGCTGTGCGCCCATCTCATGGCGCCGCCGCGCCGCCGCCGGAAGAAGACCGGCGCCGAGGCCGGGGAGCACGCCTTCCGCCGGGGCTACCGCCGCCTGCTCCGCTGGGCCCTCCGCCCCGGCGAGGACGCCGGGAGGCGGGGCTGGTTCCTCCGGAACTGGGCGCTCCCGGCGGCGTTCGTCGCCTTCCTCGGGGCGGCGGTGGCGTTCGGCCTGGTGGGGATGTTCCTGCAGACGCAGGCGCTCTACGCGCCGGCGGCGGCGCTGGGGGCGGTGGGCGTTTTCGCCTTCGCCGCCCAGGGGGTCCTCTGGCTCGGCTGGAGCCTCGGGCGCCGCCTGGTCGGCGCCGGCCCGTACCTCACCGACCACCGCTCGGGAGTGATCTGGAGCATGTGCGCCATCCTGGTGGGGACCGCGGCGATCTACATGCAGGCGGGCAAGGGCGTCGAGTTGTTCCCCGAAGTGGAGCCGCGCCAGATCTCGGTGGATGTCTCCGCGCCCGCCGGTTCGAGTTTGGAGGCTTCCGACGCCATCGTCGAGCGGATCGAATCCCTCACCACCGGGACGACCGACCTGCGGCACCAGATCGCCAATGTGGGCTCCACCGGGCTCAGCCTGAATCCGGGAGGCGGCGGCGGCGAGGGCGGCAGCCCCAACCTGAGCCGGGTGACCCTCTACCTGGAAGAGCGCGAGGTGCGAAAACAGCGCAACACCTTCGTCACCATGGAGGGAGTGCGCGAAGCGCTCGCCGACATCGTGGGGGCGAACATCAAGGTGGACGCCCCGCAGGACGGCCCGCCCACCGGCGCGCCGGTTTCCGTGCGCATCCTGGGAGACGAGTTGGACGAGATCAGCCGGCTTTCGGCCCAGGTGCAGGACCGCATCCGCTCGATCCCCGGACTGGTCAACCTCGACGACGACCTCGAAGAGGGCAAGCCGGAACTGCGGGTCGAAGTGGACCGCGAAGAGGCGATGCGCTCCGGGGTGAACACCCAGGTGATCGCGGCCACCGTCCAGACCGGGATCCTCGGCGCGGAGGCGTCCAAGTACCGGGTGGGGGAGGACGAGCACGACATCCGCGTCCGGCTCGCCCCCGAAGCCCGGCGTTCGCTCGACGACATCGCCGAGTTGACGGTCCCCGACGAGGACGGCGTGCCGATCCCCATCCGCACGGTCGCCGAACTGCGGCACGGGGTGGGCCCGGCGGCGGTGCGCCGGGTGGACCTGAACCGGGTCGCCACCATCTCCGGCGATGTGGTCCGCGAGTCCGGGCGGACGGAAGCGGGCGTCCGGGAGGAAGTGGCGGGGGTGCTGGACTCGATGGAGTGGCCTCCCGGTTACCGCTGGGAGTTCTCCGGCGCCAACGCGGAAGAGGAACAGGCCACGGCGTTCCTCTCCCGGGCCTTCGTGATCGCGCTGCTGCTCATCCTGATGGTGCTGGTGACGCAGTTCGATTCGCTGGTGCTGCCGCTCGCCATCATCACCTCGGTGGCGCTCTCGGTCATCGGGGTCCTCTGGGGGCTGATGATCACCGGCACGGCGTTCGGGATCATCATGACCGGCATCGGGGTGATCTCGCTCGCCGGGATCGTGGTGAACAACGCCATCGTCCTCTGCGACTTCATCCGGCAGTTGCGGGAGAAGGGGCTCGACCGCCACGAAGCGGTCGTCGAGGCCGGCTCCATCCGGCTCCGGCCGGTGCTCCTGACCGCGGTCACCACGGTGCTCGGGCTGGTGCCGCTGACGCTGGGCCTGAACATCGACTTCTTCAACCTCTCGGTCTCCACCGGCGGCGAGAGTTCGCAGTTCTGGGCCTCGATGGGGGTGGCGGTGATCTTCGGCCTGACGGTGGCCACCGTGCTGACCCTGGTGGTCGTCCCGGTGACCTACGACAGCCTCGACGACCTGATGGAGGCGCTGGCCGGCCGGCGCCGGCGGCGGGACGAAGCCGCGGCCCCCGCCTCCGGCGGCGCCCTCTCCCCGGCGGAGTCCTGACCGGGCTCCGGGGCGGTCGGAGCGGGTAGGATTCCCCGCTTCCGAACGGGGTCAGGAGGGGTGCAAGAGCGGCTGAATTGGCCAGCCCGGAAAGCTGGTGTGCCGGCAACGGCACCGTGGGTTCGAATCCCACCCCCTCCGCCATCCGCGCCGGCCGCTGAACCGGGGCGCGGTCGGCGATGAGCGTCCCCGGGCTCTTCGGGAAGCCGCTCGAGGAGCCGCCGGAGGCGGCGGAACCGGAGGCGCCGCCGGTCGAGTCCGCCCCCGCAGCCGGGGTGCCCGTCGAGTCTTCGGTCGAGGCCCCGCCCGGGACGGGAGACGCGAAGGACGCCCCCGGAGCGGAAGGGCATCCGCCGACGGGCGGCTCGGATTCCCCGGTCGCGGATGCCGCCGACGGGGCCTCGCCGCCCCCGCCCGAACCGGGGCCGCTCGAGCCGGGGCCGGAAGGCGTCGCGCCCGAAGGCGCCGCGAAGGAGTCCCCGGACGCTCCGCCGCCCGACCCGGCGCCGCCGACGCCCCCCTCGGCGACCGAAGGGGACGGCGGTCCCCCCGTGGAGGCGCCCGCCCCGGCGGACGGCGAGCCCGGGGCCCCGGAAGCCGCCGCTTCCTCCCCGCCGGTGGAACCCGACGAGGACCCGCCTCCGGCGGACGGCGAGCCCGGGGCCCCGGAAGCCGCCGCTTCCTCCCCGCCGGTGGAACCCGACGAGGACCCGCCTCCGGCGGACGGCGAGCCCGGGGCCCCGGAAGCCGCCGCTTCCTCCCCGGGCGAACCCGACGAGGACCCGCCTCCGGCGGCCAGCCCCTCCCCGGCGGCGAGCCCCTCGACGGAGGCCGCCGCCCAGCCGCCCGCCAAACCGCCCGCCGACCCACCCGCTCCGCCGCCGCCGCCGCGGGAGGCCCCGGCCTCCGAAGAGACCGCCCGCGCCGGCGAATACGAAGTCCTGGCGCTCCGCTACCGCCCGCAGACCTTCGCCGACCTGGTGGGACAGGAACCGATCGCCCGGACGCTCCGCAACGCGATCCGCCGCGAACGGATCTCCCACGCCTTCCTCTTCTCCGGCCAGCGCGGCATCGGCAAGACCACCACCGCCCGGATCCTCGCCAAGGCCCTGAACTGCTCCGCCACCCCCGGCCCGAACCCGGACCCCTGCGGCGAGTGCCCCTCCTGCCGGGAAGTCGCCGGGGGGTTCTCCCGCGATGTCCCGGAGATCGACGGCGCGAGCAACAACAGCGTCCACAAGGCGCGCGAGATCATCGAGGCGGCGCACTACACCCCGGTGCGCGACCGCTTCAAGATCTACCTGGTGGACGAAGTCCACATGCTGAGCATCGAGGCGTTCAACGCCCTCCTGAAGACCCTGGAGGAGCCGCCGAAGCATGTGAAGTTCATCTTCGCCACCACCGAGATCCACAAGATCCCGGACACCATCCTCTCGCGCTGCCAGGAGTTCGAGTTCCGGGCGGTGACGCCGCAGCGGGTCGAGGAGCGGCTGCGGTTCATCGTCGAGGAACAGGGGTTTTCGGTGAGCGGCGAGGCGCTGGCGCAGATCGCCCGGTTCGGCCAGGGCAGCATGAGGGACGCGATCTCGGCGCTCGACCAGGTGCTGGCCGCGGTGGAGGGCGAAGTCACCGCGGCGGAGGTCAGCGAACTCCTCGGCGTCCCGGACGCCTCCATCTGCCGCCGGGCGGCGGCCGCGATCCTCGACGGCGACCGCCGGGCGGTCTTCGAAGTCGTCGCCGAACTGGTCGCCGGCGGGCGCGACCTCAAGCACTTCGTGAACCTGTTCATGCACTACCTCCGCGATGTGGTGGTGCGCCGCGCGGCGCCGGACCGCCCGGGTCTCCTCGAGTGGCCCGACGAGCGGGGGGCGCTCACCGAATTCGCCCGGAAGTTCAGCGAAGAGGACCTGCTGCGCAGCCTCGATGTGCTGACGCGCGCCCAGGACGGGTTGCGCTGGTCGCCGGAGCCCCGGTTCCACCTGGAGATGGCGCTCCTGAAGTTGGTGGAGATGCCCCGCCTGGCGTCGTTCGAGGCCCTGCTGTCCCGGATCGAAGGCCCCCCCGGCGGCGCCCCGGCGGCGCCGGCCGCCTCCGCCGCCGGCCCCTCCGGCGAGCGGTCGTCGGAGAGCGCCGGGAACGGGGCGCCGCCCGCCCCGGTCGAACCGCCGCCCGCTTCCTCGCGGCCCGCGCGGCCCCCCGGCGCGCGCGCCCCGGCGCCGGCCGCGGCGAACGGCCGTCAGCCTCCCGGCCCCGCCGGCCCCCGGGCGTCCGGGGCCCCGGCCCCCGGGGGCGAGGTCGCCCCGGAGGTCTGGCAGGAGTACCTGGAGACCTTCGGCGGCCAGATCGTCCGCGTCCGCCCGTTCCCGGAGAACCGGCCCGGCGGCGACGCCTCCCCGACCCCCTCCTGACCCCCGCGCCGTGACGCCGCCCCCGGCGCGGCGGCGGCGCCCGGCCGCCCACCAGCCCCCCGCCGGAGGAATCCGACCATGTTGAATCGAGTCCAGCGAATGGCCAAGCAGGTCAAGGAAGTCCGCCGGATCAAGAAGACCCTGGAAGCCGTGGTGGTGGAGGGCGAGGCCGGCGGCGGCGCGGTGCGCGTCCGGATGAACGGCGTCCGCCGGGTGGTCTCCGTCGAGATCGCCGAAGAGACGGCGGCGCGCGGCGACGCGGCGCTCCTCGCCGGTCTGGTGAAGGGCGCGGTGAACGACGCCGGCCGCAACCTCGACCGGGAGTTGTCGCAGCGGATGTCCGAGATGGACCTCCCGGCGGACTTCGGCCAGGGAGGCGGAGGGCCCGGGGGCGTCGGATGAGCAGCCTTCCCGAGCCGCTCCTCCGGCTCATCGGCGCGCTGAAGCAACTGCCGGGCATCGGCGAGAAGTCCGCGACGCGCATCGCCTTCCACCTCCTCGCGGGGGAGCGGGCCCCCGCGGAGACCCTCGGCGCCGCCATCTCCTCGCTCCACGAGCAGGTGGGCCGCTGCGGGGAGTGCGGCAACTTCGCCGACGGCCGCTCCTGTCATTTCTGCCGCGACCCGGCCCGCCAGGCGACGGTGCTCTGCGTGGTGGAAGACCCGGCGGACATCTCCGCGGTGGAGCGGGCCCGGGTCTTCCGCGGCAAATACCATGTGTTGATGGGGGTGTTCTCCCCGGTCAGCGGGAAGTCGGTGGACGAACGGCGCATCGAGCGCCTGCTCGAGCGCATCCGCGCCGAAGCGGTCGAGGAAGTGGTGATCGCGACCAACCCGAACCACGACGGCGAGGCGACCGCCGCCTGGTTGGCCGCGCAGTTGAAGCCGGAGGGGGTCCGGGTCTCCCGCATCGGGATCGGCGTCCCCATGGGCAGCGAACTCGTCCACGCGGACGAAACGACCATGGCCGAGGCGCTGACCCACCGAAGCGCCCTGTGACGGCCCGCGGGAAGAGCGCCCCGCCCGCCGGTTGCTATGCTCTCCCGCCCTTTTTCGGCGCGTCCGGCCGCGATCCACGGTAGCTCAATGGCAGAGCAGCGGACTGTTAATCCGTTGGTTGTAGGTTCGAGTCCTACCCGTGGAGCCGGACGCGCGGCCGCGCGGACCCTTTCCATGAGCGAGTCGGACGGGCGGCGGGCGCTCGCCCGGTTGTTCACGGCCCTGTTGTTCGCGGCGCTCCTCTTCCCCTCGCCGGCGGCGGCGCAGCCGGCGGAGGACGACGAGGAAACGCCGCCGGTGGACATCCACATCCGGCTCCGCAGCCAGCATGTGGATGAAGTCTCCGACCTCGGCGACCCGAAGGCCCGGCGGCTCTCGTTCTGGACGGACACCCGGATCGGCGAGCGCCTCCAGGTCCGCGCCACCTACGACGCCGGCGAAGGCCGCGTCCACGACCTCTGGGCGCAGTTCGCGGTCGGCGGCGGCCTGGCCGTCCGGGTGGGCCGGAGCGCCCCGCTGTGGCTCGGCGAGTTCACCGACGCCCCGGTCAGCCTCCAGATGGCGAACGCCGCCGTCGGCGCCGCGCTGACCCCGATCCGCGACGACGGCGTGTTCCTGTTCTGGAACCGCGGCGACCACTTCGCCCGGTTCCATGTGATCCAGGGGACGGCCTGGGAGCCCGACGACAACGACCGGAACGATGTGCTCGGCAGTTACGGGCGCTTCGTCGGCCCCTGGCGGGTCGAAGCCGGCCACTACGAAGGCCGGGAGGGCCCCGACCTGTCCCCCCGCCGCCAGACCGGCGTCCACCTCGACGGGACCTTTTCCCGCGGACGCTTCCTGCGGGGCGCGCTCTACCGCCGGGAGCAGGTCGGGCGGAACCACCTGGGCGGCTTCGCCCGGGTCCGCCGCCGCTCCGAACGCGGTTTCTGGACCGCCGCCGAGTTCGGCTTCGAGACGAACAACGGCCCGCCGGATGATTCGGGCAGCCAGATGTACGCGATCGTCGGCCTCCGCTACGAACTCCCCTGGACGCTCACCCACCTGACCGCCGACTTCCGCCGGCGCTTCGGGGTGGTTACGGACAACGAAGTGATCCTGGTGTTCAGTTGGGTGCTGGACTTCAAGAAGCCGTGGAGGAACTGACCGCCCTCCCGCCAGAAAGGAACGAAACCATGGCCAAGGCCCGCCACTACATCCCCGACCGCGCCCGGGCGGTTACGCCCTACCTCGTCGTCCACGACGGACGCGCCGCCCTCGCCTGGTACGAGAAGGTGCTCGGCGCCCGGATCGAGTCCGTCATGGACGGCCCGAACGACGCGGTGATGCATGCCGAACTCCGCGTCGCCGAAGAAGAGGGCGGGGACTTCGGGTCGCAGATCTACCTCGCCCAGGAGTTCCCCGGGATGCCGGGCGCGGAGAGTTTCGTCTCGCCGAAGACCCTCGGCGGCGCCAGCGCCACCATCCACCTCTATGTGACCGATGTGGACGCGGTGCACCGGCGGGCGCTCGCCGAAGGCGCGACCGAAATCCAGGCCCCGACCGACCAGTTCTGGGGCGACCGCCACTCCAGCATCGTCGATCCGTTCGGACACCGCTGGGGCCTCGCCACCCACATCGAGGACCTCACCCCGGAGGAACTCGAGCAGCGCGCCCGGGACGCCGCCGCGCAGTTCGCCGAAGGCGCCGGCCCCGCCGAGGGCTGACCCCGCCGCCGAGGGCTGACCCCCCGCCGAGGGCTGAGCCGGGGGCTGACCCCCCGGCGCCTCAGAGCGTCTTCAGGAACGCGACCAGCGCCGGGAGGTCCTCGCCGGAGACCTCGACGCCGCCTCCGGGGTGCCGCGCCAGCACCTCCCGGAGCGACCGGGCGGAGCCGTCGTGGAAGAACCGCCGCCCGAAGCGCAGGCCGCGCAGCGACGGCGGGTTGAACCGGGTCGTCCCGAGTTCGTCGGCGAGCCCCACATCGTGGACGCCGGGCGAGGTGTAGGTCGGCTCGCGGTGGCAGCGGTTGCAGGCGTAGCGGTCGAACGCCGCGCGGCCGGCGGCCACGAACCGCGGCGCCGGCGGCGCCCCGTCGCCGTCGCGGAGGGCCGGGACTTCCAGGGTCCGCAGGTAGGCGGCCAAGTCGGCGACTTCCCCTTCGGTCAGCGCCCGTCCGCGCAGCGTGGTCTTCACCGACTTGACGATCTGGTCTTCGAGCCGCCGCATCCCGCCGTCCCAGGCGTAGGGGCGGGTGTCCGCCACCCCGAGCAGCGACAGGACGCGCTTCGGAGCGCCGTAGTTCCCGTCGCCGAGGGTGTCCGAGAGGCCATGGTTCGTGTGGCCGTCGGTGTGGCAACTGGCGCAACTCATCCAGCCGCGCAGCGAGAGGGTGGCGTCGTGGAACAGCGCCTCGCCGCGCTCCTCCGCGCTCGGCTCGACCGCCGGGCCGAGCGCGACGCGCGCGACCTCCCGGCGCCGGCCGGCCGAGATCACCGAGAGCGAGTCCGACCGGGTGTTCGCCACATAGACCCGCCCGTCCGCCCCGAGGGCGACCGCCGAGGGGCCCTCCCCGACCGGCAGGTGGCTCGTCCGGCGGGCGTCCGCGGCGCCGAAGGCCACCCGGGAGACGCCGCCGAGGGCGACCACCAATTCCCCGTCGGGGGTGGCGCGGAGAGCGGCCGGGTCGCCGGAGGGCGTCGACACGCTGCCGAGGTCGAGCACCCGGGAGCGCCGCTCCAGCCGGGGATTCCCCGTGAGCAGGTCCGCGACCGGGAGGGTGGTGACGCTGTTGGTGATGAAGACCCCCCACCGGATGTCGTCGGTGGTGGTGTGCATCCCGGAGTGGAGTTGCTGGTGGGCGACCGCGACGCGCTCGCCGCCGGGGAGGAGCGCCAGGCCCCGCAGGTTGTGCGCGGCGAGTTCGCGCGTCCGCAGGACGGCGCCGTCTTCCGCGGAGACGAGCGCCAGCCCGCCGCCGAACGCGTCCGCGGCGAGCAGCGTCCGCCCGTCGAGGAACACGAGTTCCCGCGGCTCGAAGGGGAGTCGCGCCGAGGCGCGGGGCCTTTCGAGGCCGTCGTCGGACTCGAGGTCGTAGAGGGCCACGGTTCGGGCCCAGAGACACGAGACCCCGAGCGTCCGCCCGCTCGCCGCCGCCCGGGTCGGACTCCGGCAGGTCGGATAGGCCGCCGCGACGGCGACCGCCCCTTCGTCGTCCGGGACGAGCCGCAGCAGGACCAGCCGGTCTCCCGCCCGGTCCACCGCGACGATCCGTCCGTCCGGCAGGGGCGTCAGCCCGGTGATGTTCCCGCCGACCGGGACTTCGGCCAGGACTCCCGGGCGCTCGGCGGAGAGCGCCTGCAGCGTGCCGTCGCGGTTGCCGACGAGCACCCGCTCCCCGTCTGGCCCGAGGACCGCCGCGACCGCCTGCGGCCGCTTGGGCGACGGGCGGTCGGGCGCCGGGGTCGGCGCGGCGAACGCCGAACCGGCGGCCGCCGCGAGAACGAGTCCGGCGGCCGCCCCGACCCGCGCCGGAGCGGGCGGCGCGGCGGAGCGGGCGGCGCGGGCGGAGCGCCCTCCCGGGAACGAACGGAGCACGGTTCGCATTCTACGAAACCGGGCGGAACCCGGTGTTCTGTCTAGAATTCCAGTCCCCGGCTCGGCGGACGGAGGAACCCTTCCCGCCCCGGAGCGGCTTCGCGCCGGGCGGCCCCGCCCGACCGGCCCAAGCCCGGCGGATCCCCCGGTGTATCTCCCGGTCCGCTTCGGGGACTTCTTCCGGGGCGCCGTCCGGCCCGCCGGAACGGGAGAGCGGCGCCGCCCGGTTCGCCGCCCCATATTCAACCCGAGGAGCCGTCCGGCTCCTCCCGAGGTACCTCGAATGAATGACCGCATCATGATCGAGGCGCGCGGCCTCAGCAAGTTCTACGGCCCCTTCGTGGCGGTCGAGGCGATGCGCTTCGCGATTCCCCGCGGGCAGATCGTGGCCTTTCTCGGCCCGAACGGCGCGGGAAAGACCACGACCATGAAGATGCTCACCGGCTTTCTCGCGCCGAGCGCCGGCTCCGCGGAGATCGCCGGGCTGGATGTGCGCGAACACCGTCTCGAAGCGGTGCGGCGGCTGGGGTACCTGCCGGAGAACGGCCCCCTCTACCCGGACATGACCCCGGCCGACCTCCTCCGGTTCTTCGGGGAAGCCCGCGAGATCCCCGAAGCGCGGCTGCCGGGCCGGATCGCCGAAGTCGCCGCGCTCTGCGCCCTGGAGCAGGTGCTGGAGAAACCCATCGGCAAACTCTCCCGCGGGCTCCGGCAGCGGGTGGGGCTCGCGCAGGCGCTCCTCCACGATCCGGAAGTGCTGGTCATGGACGAGCCCACCGCCGGGCTCGACCCCAACCAGATCCGGGAGTTCCGGCGGAACATCCGCCGGCTGGGGGCGGAGAAGACCGTCCTGATCTCCACCCACATCCTCCGGGAGGCGGAGGCGGTAGCCGACCGGGTGCTGCTGGTGAACGGCGGCCGGCTGGTGTTCGACGGCGTTCCGGCGGACCTGGAGCGCGACGGCTCGATGGAGGAGACCTTCTACCGGCTCACCGGCGGCGGCGATGACGGGGCCGCCTCGAACGCGTCCGGCTCGAACGGCAACCCGCCGCCCGCGACCCCGGCGCCCGCCGCCGAGGAGACCGCCTGATGCCCGGCTTGGTCGAACTCCCGAAAGTCCGCCGCGGCGTGGTCGCCGCGCTGATGCGCCGCGACCTGCGGATGTACTTCTCGAACCCGTCGGGGTATGTGTTCCTGACGCTCTTCATCCTGCTGAGCGCCGCGGCGGCGTTCTGGCAGGACCGGTTCTTCCTGAACAACCTGGCGAACCTCGACCAGTTGAACGGGCTGTTCCCGTACATCCTGTTGTTCTTCGTCCCGGCGCTCACGATGTCCGTCTGGGCGGAGGAGCGGAAACTCGGCACCGACGAACTCCTCTTCACGCTTCCCGCGACCGACCTGGAGATCGTCCTCGGCAAGTACGCGGCGGTGCTCGGCGTGTACGGCGCGGCGCTCGCGCTCTCGCTGAGCCACGCGCTGGTGCTGGTCTTCCTCGGCAGTCCGGACTGGGGTCTCCTGTTCGCCAACTACCTGGGTTACGCGCTGCTCGGCGCGGCGCTCGCCGCCGCCGGCATGGCGGCGTCGCTGCTCACTTCGATCCCGACGATCGCGTTCATCCTCGGCGCGGCCGGTTCGGCGCTGGTGGTCCTCCCCGGCGTCTGGGCCGAGCGGTTCAGTCCCGCGCTCGCCCGGTTCCTCGAGCCGGTCTCCGCCGCCGGGCACTTCGCGGAGTTCGGGCGCGGCGCGATGCCGCTGACCTCCGTCCTCTACTTCCTGGCGCTGGCCGGTTTCTTCCTCTACCTGAATGTGCTGCTCGTCGGCCGCCGGCATTGGCCGCCCGCCGCCGACGGCTACCGGATGTCCACCCACCACGCCGTCCGGGCGGTCGCGGTCGCGCTCGCGCTGCTGAGTTCCGTCGTCCTGGTCTCCCGGCTCGGGCTCCGGCTGGACGCCACCGCCGAGGGGCTCCATTCCCTGTCGGCGGAGACGCGGGAGTTGTTGCGCAGCCTCCCGGACGACCGGCCGGTGTTCGTGCAGGCATACCTCAGTCCCGAGGCGCCGGAGCCGCTCGTCCAGACGCGCGCCACGCTCGAAAGCGTCCTCCGGGAGATGGAGTCGGTGGGCGGCGGCCGGGTGCAGGTGCGCATCCAGGACACCGCGCCGTTCACCGAGGCGGCGCGGGAAGCGCGCGAGATGTTCGGGATCACCCCGCGCCAAGTCCCGAGCGTTTCCTCGGCCCGCACCGGTCTCAGCGAAGTGTTCCTGGGCGTCGCCTTCACCTGCGCCGCCGAAGAGCAGGTGATTCCCTTCTTCGACCGCGGACTGCCGGTCGAGTACGAACTGGCGCGCAGCATCCGCGTCGTGGCGAATACCGAGAAACGCCGCGTCGGGGTAGTCTCGAAGGAACTGCGGCTGTTCGGCGGGCTGGACTTCCAGACCATGCAGAGCGCGCCGGAGTGGTCGGTGGTGGACGAACTGCGCAAGCAGTACGAGGTCGTCCAGGTCCAGCCGAACTCCCGGATCGAAGAAGAACTCGACGGCCTGCTGGTGGTGCTGCCCTCGACGCTGGCCGACGACGAGATGGACAATGTGATGGACGCCGTCCGCGCCGGCGTCCCGGCGCTGCTGCTGGTGGATCCGCTCCCCATCGTGAACATGGGCCTCGCGCCCTCGGAGCCGCCGGGCGCCTCGCAGAACCCGTTCATGCAGCAGGGGCAGCCGCCCCCGACCCCGAAAGGCGATGTCGCCTCCTTCCTCGCCGGGCTGGGGTTCTCCTGGGATCCGGGAAGCGTGGTCTGGGACGCGTACAACCCGCATCCGGATCTCGGCCACCTGCCGCCGGAAGTGGTTTTCCTCGGCGAAGGCAACGGCAACCCGGAAGTCTTTTCCGGCCTGTCGCCGGCGAGCGCCGGGCTGCAGCAGGTGGTGCTCATCTATCCCGGGCACTTCGATCCGCTGGCCGGGTCGTCGTCCGCGGAGTTCACGCCGCTGCTGACCACCGGGGACCTCTCCGGGAGGTTCCCGTACTTCCAATTGGTGCAGCGCAACTTCCTCGGGTCGCAGTTGAACCGGAACCTGCCGCACCGGCCCGACGCCCTCAGTTATGTCGTCGCCGCCGAAGCGCGCACCTATCGTCCGGCCGAGCAGGACACCGGCGACTCGGATTCCGGGGACGCGGAAGACGCCGGGGAGAACGGAAACGAGGCGGACTCGACCCGGGTCATCGCGATCGCCGACCTCGACTTCATCTCCGAACAGTTCTTCGAGTTGCGGAGGATCGGCCCGCCGAACCTGAACTTCGACAATGTGTCCTTCTTCCTGAACGCGATGGATGTGCTGGTCGGCGACGAGTCCTTCGTGGCGCTGCGGAACCGGCGGGTGCGCCACCGCACGCTGGAGCGGGTGGAAGCGCAGGTGCTCGAGTTCACCGAGCAGCGCGCCGCCGAGGAAGACGCCGCCGAACGCCGCGCCGAGGAGGCGCTGCGCGCGGCGCAGGACCGGCTCGACAGCCGGGTGGCGGCGGTCGAGGAGCGCGACGACCTCGACTCGCAGGCCAAACAGATCATGGCGCGCAACCTCCAGGAGGTGGAGAACCGCCGGTTCAGCGTGCTCGAAGCCAACATCAACGCGGAGAAGGACGCCGAGATCCGCGCCAGCGAGGAGCGCATGGAGCGGCAGGTGCGCCGGATCCAGGGCGGCATCCGCACCCTGGCGGTGCTGCTGCCGCCGATCCCGGTGTTCCTGCTCGGCGTCTATACCTTCGTCCGCCGCCGCCGGGCGGAACGCGAAGGGGCCGCCGCCGCGCGCCGCCTGAGGCAACCGGCGGGAACCGCGCCGGAGACGGACGGCGAAGGGAGTGACCGGACATGACGAACGAAAACCCACCGAGCGGCGCGGACACCGCGGCCGCCCCCTCCGCCGGCGGGGAACGCCGTCCGACCGGCCCGGAACTGCGGCGCACGCAGACCATCGTCGGCGCGGCGCTGCTGCTCACCGTGCTCGCCGCGGTCAGCGCTCCCCGCAACCCGGAACCGGGAGACTTCGTGGACCTCGGCGAGCGGTTCTTCCCGGACTTCGAAGACCCCGCGGAAGCGATGTCGCTCGAAGTGATCGAGTTCGACGAAGCCACCGCGGAAGCGATCCCGTTCCGCGTCCAGAACGAAAACGGCGTCTGGACGATTCCCAGCCACCACGACTACCCGGCGGACGGCGAGGACCGCCTCGCGCAGACCGCGGCCGGCATCCTGCTGCTGGAGAAGGACGACTTCCGCTCCGGCAATGTGGCCGACCACGCGGCGCTCGGCGTGGTGGATCCGCTCGACGAAGGCTCCGTTTCGCTGGTCGGACGGGGCCGCCGCATCACGGTGAAGGGCGCCGGCGACCGCGTACTGGCCGACCTCATCGTGGGGCATCAGGTCGAAGAACGGGAGGGCGCCTACTTCGTCCGGGTCCCGGGCCAGAAGCGCGTGTATGTGTCGCAACTGGGCGTGGAGGTCTCCGCGGAGTTCGGCGACTGGATCGAGCGCGACCTGCTGCTCCTGGAGCGCGACCGGGTGGACCGCGCCGTGGTCGAGAACTACACGATCGACGAGCGCTCGCTGAGCGTCCAGCGGAGCGAGCGGCTGGTCCTGGCGAAAGAGGACAGCGACTGGACGGCGGAAGGCATCGGGTCCGGCGAAGAAGTGGACAGTTTCGAGATGAACCAGGTCCTCCGCGCCGCGGACGAACTGGAGATCGTGGGCGTGCGCCGCAAACCCGCCGGAATCGCCGCCTCGCTCACCGGCGACTCCGTCGGCGTGTCCAACAACGACATCCTGTCGCTGCAAAGCCGCGGCTACTACCTGACCCGCGACGGCAGCCTGCTGTCCAACGAAGGGGAGATCCAACTGGAGACCGACGAAGGCATCCGCTACACGCTCCGGTTCGGGGAGGTGGTGTACGGCCGCGGCAAGGCGATCACCGCCGGGGGCGCGGAGGAAGGAGCGGACGCCGCCGAGGCGGACGAAAGCGCCGAACCGGCGGAGAACCGTTACCTGTTCGTCACGGCTTCTTTCGTCCCGTCGCGTTTCCCCGAGCCGCCGCGTCCGGCGAACCGCGACTACGAGGACAAACCCTCCGACGAACTCACCGACGCAGACCGGGAGAACCGCGACCTGGCGCGGGACTGGGACCGCTGGGACCGCGAAGTCACCGAGGGCCGCGAGAAGGAAGACCTCCTGACCCGCCGCTTCGCCGCTTGGTACTATGTGATTTCCCAGGACAGTTTCGAAGACATCAAGAAGACCCGCGACGACTTGATCCGCGACGCCTCCTGACCGGCGGCGCGACCTGACCCTTTCGGCGGCGGCGCCGGGCCGTCGCCCGCCGCGCGGCAGGGCCGGCGCCCGCTGCGCGGCGGGGCGGGTTATGGTTCGGAGGCGCGGGGAGCGGCCCGGAGCGCCGACTCCCCCGACGAACCCGGCGGACGCCATGCCGGGGATCGGAGGGTTTCGATGTCCGAGTCGGGCGCCAAGCATCACATCGGCTGCGGCGGCGGCGGTCTCACCACCGTGCTGCTCGCCGTCTTCCTCACGCTGAAACTGACCGACCAGATCGACTGGTCGTGGTGGTGGGTGCTCTCGCCCCTCTGGATCCCGGTCGCCTTCGGGGTCGCCGCGGCGCTGCTGGTCGGAATCGGCGCGGGCGCGTTCTTCGCCGTCCGCCACTTCCACCGCCGCCGCCCCCGACTCCCGCGGTAGGCCGCGCCGGTCCGCCGAGGCCGTCCGACCGACTCCGCCTCGACCCGCCTCGTCCCCTTCCCCGGGGCCGCGAACGGATCGCGGAAGTCGGCCGTGGATCGGTCACGCCTTCTTCAATTCGACGACGGCCTCGTACAGACGCTTCCGGGCGCCGGCGGCCCCGGCGCGGACGCCGGAGTTCACGATGCTGTTTCCCGTGCGCGCGCTGCGGGGATGATGGATGTCCACGACTTCGAGGCCGCCCCGTTCGGCGATCCGGGCGAGGAAACGGTCCGTGGGTACTTCGATTCCCTGCAGGATGCTGTTGCCGATTACGACGAGCGCCGTTCCGCCCGGTCGAAGACACCACTTGGCGCCGCGCGCGAACCGCGCGCAGTCGTTGAAATACGCCGCCGCGTAGTTGGCCCAGCCCCGGCCCCCGTAGATGCCGCGTCCGCCGTTCCGGCGCCGAACCTCCGCAACGGTGTCCGAGATCTCGCTGTCCGCGATCGCCGGATCCAGGGGAATCGTCTCGCGCTCGCGGGCGGTTTGCCAGTAAGTGCCGAAGTTGAGGCGTTCCAGGGGTTTCAGATCGGCGGGCGATCGGCAGAGATCGAGCCAGTAGAGTTGCGGTCGCGTGTTCCGGTTGTAGTGGTAGTTGTTCAGGTAAGGCGGCGAAGTGACGAGGAGATCGACGCTCCCCTCGGGGGTCTTCCGGTAACCGTCGAGGAAGGAGCGCTGGAGCACGCTCGGTTTCCGCCGGCGTCTCGTGGAGCGATGGCTGCGGTACCAGGCGATGTCCTCGGTCATCTCCGAGAGTTTGCGGACCAGGGTTTCGGCCACCGGATAGTCGGTCACTTCGGGCCGGCCGGCCGCGGCGCGGCGTCCGAGACTGGGTTCGTAGGAGTAGTTGGAGTACTCGACCATCGTCGCCGCGAAGGCGAGGCGGAAGAGGTCGGCGGCCTCGGGGTCGGGCAATCCGTCCACGAAGTCCAGGGCGAAGAGCACCTGCCGCTCGACGGCGGGGCTGTAGAAGGGCGTTTTCGTGCGGAAGCCGGCGGGACGCTGCCGTACCGGGGCGGTCTTCTTCGACGATGCGGACTGCATGAAGGTCCGAAACCGGCGGATACCCCTCCTCAGGGCGTCGGGATCCCGGCGATGGGCGTTCACCTTGGCGCGCGAAATGAAGACGGCGTACGGGTTGATTTCATAGCCGATCACGGCGTGGCCGGCGAGGTCGCCCTCCACCAGCGTCGTTCCGGCGCCGGCGAACGGATCGAGCACCACGGCGGGGCTCGGCGCGTGGCGGGAGAGGGCGTCTTCGACGAAGTCCCTCGAGTAACCGGCGATCCACGGAACCCAGCGATGCACCGGCTGCCGGCGATTCGCCGTGAAGGCCGGGTCGCGGAATCCACCGGTTTCGGACGACCCGGTTCCGTTTCCCGAGCGGGAAAGTCCCGGAAACCGGGATGGGGAATGAGGCGCTCGCTGCCGGTGGTCCGGCGTCGGGTCGGAGCGGGGAGTCGCGGGAAACCGTCCTTCGTCGAGGACGGTAGGCGGGAACCGCGACGAAAACTGTCATATCCGCCCGGTGGATCGCGGGTCTCGTTCTCCGGAGCGGGCGGGGGCCGGTCTCGTTTCCGAGGCCCCGATGCGCCGGCTCGGAGGATCGTCGGTGTTCGGCTGCGCCGACTTCCCGGCGGGGCCGCCGTCGCCTCGCAGGGCGCGGGCGGGGGCCGGCCGGTTACGAGGGTTCGAGGGCGGACAGCACCGCCTCGCAGCGGGCGGCGTCTTCGGCGCGTTCCGCGGAGCGCAGGATTTCGCAGGCGTCCTGGAGCGCCGGACGGGTGACCGGAGGCAGCGGCTCGCCGGCCTCGACCGCCGCCTCCCAGCCGAGCACCGCTTCGCGCAGGTGGAGGAGCGCCTCGCGCTCGCCGAAGCGGTGGAGCGCCCGGCCCAGGCGGTACCGGATTTCCGGGTCGTCCGGCTGCTCCTCCAGACCCAGCCGGTAGGAAGAGACGGCGCGGCGGGTTTCGCCGGCGTCCTCGAAGGCGACTCCGGTGCGGAAGTGGGTCCGCGCCCGCTCCGTCCGTCGGTCCGCCGCGGCCGCGCCGGCGGCGGCGAGGGTCTCGGGGTCGGCGGACAGGAGCGCCAAGATTTCCGCGTGACCCTTCCGGCGGGCGAGGCTCACCGCCGTCTCGCCGTTCCGCGCGGCGCGGGTCGGGTCGGCGCCGGCGGCGAGCAGGAGCCGCGCGGCGTCCAACCGGCCGCGGTCCACGGCGCTGAGGAGCGGCGTCGCTCCCCAGGTCCCGGCGGCGTCCGGGTCGGCCCCGGCCGCCAGCAGCCGCTCCATCGTCCCGAGGTGTCCGCCCATCGCCGCCCGGTTCAGCGGGGTGATGCCGTTCTGCGCCGGGTCGTCCACTTCCGCCCCCCGCTCGAGCAGCAAGTCCACCAGCCGTTCGCGGCCGAGCACCGCCGCCACATGGAGCGCGGTCATCCCGTTCGGCGCCTTCCGGTCCACCGGGAACCCGGCGTCGAGGGCGGCGAGCACCGTCTCGAACTCGCCGTCCCGAACCGCGTTCAGCACCCGCTCCAACTCCGGGGCCGGGCGTTCCGGAGCGATTTGCCGTCCCTCGGCGCCGCCGGGGGCGTCGAGCGCGGCCAGCGCCGCCGCCAGCGCGATCCCGCCCGCGGTCGTCCGTCGCATCGGCGGCGAGCGTAGCCCATCCCGCCGCCTCCGTCGGCTGCGCCGCGCCCCCGCTCTCCCGTCCCTCCGGCGGGCCCCGCCGGGAATAGAATCGGCTCCATGAGCGAACCGACGGCTTCCGGCCCGAAGCGGATCCCGCCTCGCCGCCGCTTCCTCCGGTCGTCGGGAGCGGTGGTCGCCGCGGCCGTGACCCCGGGCGCGCTGCGGGCGGGGGAGCGATCCGCGCAACACGCAGGCGCCTCCGGGGACATCCCCCGCCGCCTCGACCTCCCGCTCCTCCACGCTCTCGCCGCGGCGGTCCTGCCGAGCGAAATCGGGGCGTCCGGGGTGGAAGGGGCGCTGCGCGACTTCGTCCGCTGGCTGGACGGTTTCGAGCCGGTCGCCGAGTTGCCGCACCCCTACCTGTCCACCGACCGCGTGGCCTACGGGCCGCCCGACCCGGCGCCGCGCTGGGCGTCGCAACTCGCGGCGCTGGACCTCCTCGCGCAGAAGAGCCGGGGCGCGGGTTTCGCCGACCTCCCGCTCGACGCCCGCCGCGAGTTGGTCGCCGAGGACCTCGAACGCCACGGCGCGGAATCGCCGCTGCCGGCGCCGGCGCGCGCCCCCCATGTGGCCGCCGGTTTCCTCGCCCGCTTCTACTCCCGTCCGGCGGCCGCCGATCTCGCTTACGGCGTCCGCATCGATGCCGCCGGCTGCCGGGATCTCGAGTCGGGGGCCGAACGCCCGGCGCCGCTCACCGGCGCGGCGGGAGGGCGCTGACCGTGGCCCGCGTCGTCGAAGCCGATGTCGCCATCCTCGGCGCCGGCATCAGCGCCGCGATGGTGGCGGAGCGGCTCGCCGAGGACACCGACCGCTCGATCACCGTCATCGAAGCCGGCAACCGCATCTTCGACTTCGACCGCCGCTTCGACACGCGCCGCCGATTCCTCGACTACGGCGAAAACCCGTACCGCGGCGCTTACATTCGCGGCCACGACTGCCCGAACATCCAGTCGCGCGCCATGTCCGTCGGCGGCCTGGCGATGCACTGGGGCGGGACGACGCCGCGGTTCTCCCCGGAAGACTTCCGGCTCCGTTCGCTGTTCGGCGTAGGCCGCGACTGGCCCATCACCTACGACGACCTCGACCCGTTCTACCAGGAAGCGGAGGAACGAATCGGCGTCGCCGGCGAACCGGGGCCGCCGGAGTACGACCCGCGCGGCGGCGCCTACCCGATGGATCCGCTGCCGGTGTCCTGGAACCTCTCGCAGGCGAAGCAGTGGGCGGAGCAGTCCGGGATTCCATACTGGCGCAACCCGGTCTCCAAGAACTCGCGCCCCTATCGCGGCCGGCGCGAATGCATCCGCTGCGATACCTGCTCCATCTGCCCCACCGGGGCGAAGTACAGCCCGGACTTCACCTTCCGCCGGCTGCTCGACGAAGACCGGCTGACCCTCCACGACCGCACCATGGTGCGGCGACTCGTCACCGCGCCGGACTCGGACCGGATCGTCGAAGCGGAAGCGTTCCACCGGGACTCGCCGGACGAGACCGTCTCGGTGCGCGCCCGCCATTTCGTCCTCGCCGCCGGCTACGCCTGGTCGTCCCACCTGCTGCTGGCTAGCGCCGGCGGCCGGTTCCCCGACGGTATCGCCAACCGGTCCGGAACGGTGGGCCGGTTCATCACCGGACACCGCTGGGTGAACGCCTTCGTCTCCGTCCCGATGCGGCTCTACCCCGGCGTGTACCGACAGGACAGCCTCCTCTCGAAGCGTTTCCAGCACCGGGACGCCGAGGCCCAGCCGGACGGCAAGTACATCCGCCACGACCTCCGCATCTGGGAAGCGGACTACGGCCGCCGCGCCCGGCTCCGCGACGACGACGGCCGGTTGCTGCTCGGGGACTCCGCGCTCGCCGACTGGCGGCGGCGCATCGAGACCGGATCGCTCCGAATGCGCGGCTACTACGATGTGATCCCCGCGCGGGAAAGCGCCCTCACCATCGAGCCGGGGCGAACGAATCCCTGGGGAATGCCGCTGCCGCGCATCGACTTCGCGGACGACCCGGTCTCCGCCGACCTGCGCGGCTACACCGAGCAGAAGATCGAGGAGCGGTTCCGCAAAATCCTCCGCGCCGGCGGCGGCGAGTTGCTGGACATCGCGTTCGCCTCCGACTACGACCACCCCGGCGGCGGCTGCCGGATGGGCGACGACCCGTCGGACAGCGTGGTGGATCCCTGGGGCCGGACGCACGACCACGAAAACCTCTGGATCGCCGGCGCCCCCACGATCGTCTCCTCCGGCTGCAACAACGGCACCCTCACCTTCTCCGCCCTCTCCCTCCGCACCGCCTCCCGCCTGGCCGCGGAACTCTGAGCACCCACCCTCTGCCGTGGCGAAGATCGAAGTAACCGGGACCGAACTGGTCTGGCCCGGAAAATACGACGACACCGGCCGACTCCGTCAGGCTCCTCGAGATGCACTGCCCTTCCAGATCATCGAAACAGTCAACGAGAGTCGAGTGGATCGGGAGCAGAGGAAGCGCCGCCGGCACTCCCTGTTCGATTACTGGGAGGGCAAGGAAGGCGACACTTACGAGGAAGGATGGAGAAACAAACTGATCTGGGGAGACAACGAACTCGTCATGGGTTCGCTCTTGGAGAAGTTTGCGGGAAAGATCGATCTGATCTACATCGATCCGCCGTTCGCCACCCAGATGGACTTCTTGTTCAAGACCTATGTCGGGGAGGGCAAAACGGCGATCGACAGCAAGGGCTCGGCACGCGTGGTGTCCACCATGCAGCAGAAAGCCTATCGAGACACCTGGCGAGGCGGCTTGGACAGTTATCTCGAATACATGGTGCCGAGGCTTCAGTTGATGCGAGATCTCCTTTCTGCCCGCGGTTCGTTCTTCGTACATGTCGGCTTTCAGGTGAATCACTACTTGAGAGTCGCGATGGAGAACATTTTCGGCTCTGCGAATGTACTGGATGAGATCGTGTGGAGTTACGGTACTCCCTCAGGCGGTCGAGCGGCGGGCGACAAACTGATCAAGGCGCACGAGTACATCATCTATGCCGTCAAGGAACGAGGAAGAAGCAAGTTCCACAAGACTCATCTCGAGTACTCCGAGAAGTACATCAGGGAGCGATTCAATCAGACCGATGAGGATGGACGCATCTATCGGACCCGCAAGCGAGGCGCGGTCGTTGAGCGTCAGTACTTGGACGAGAGCAAGGGTGTGCCTCTGTCAACCGTATGGTCAGACATCAAGCAGACTTATGCCATGCATCTCGCCAAGAGAGCAAAGGAGGAGACCGGTTTCCAAACACAAAAGCCCGAGGCCCTGTTGTCGCGTATCATCGAATTGGCCAGCGACTCCGGCGATCTCGTAGCCGACTTCTTTTGTGGCTCGGGAACGACGGTGGCTGTCGCCGAGAGACTCGGACGCCGATGGATCGGGTGCGATCTCGGTCGGTGGGGTATCCATGTTACGCGCAAGCGCCTGCTCGGTTTGCCCGGATGCCGACCGTTCGATGTGATGAATCTCGGCAAGTACGAACGCCAGTACTGGCAGGGGGCGCAATTCGGCCTGAAGGAGGGCGCGGATGCGACTGAGCGGGTCATCTATGAGTACATCGCCTTTATCCTGAAACTCTACCGCGCCCAACCAGTTGCGGGCATGAAGCATCTACACGGTCGCAAAGGAGCGGTCATGGTGCATGTCGGCGCCGTCGATGCGCCTGTCACCTTCGCCGAAGTGGAGAGCGCCGTGGAGGAGTGCCGCAAGGTCGGCCAGAAGGAACTTCATGTCTTGGGATGGGAGTGGGAGATGGGGTTGGCCGGCCCCAACAAGGAGGGGGAACGGGGCGGTCTGACACAGCAGCACGCCGAGCGAGACGGGATTCGGCTTCGGCTGAAGCGCATTCCTCAAGAGGTGATGGATGTGGCGGCTTCCGACAGGAGCGTCCGTTTCTTCGAACTGGCGTATGTGGACGCGGTGGCGAAGAGCGACGAAAGTGGGCGGGTTCACGTGCGACTTCGAGACTTCGTCGTACCGCACGGCGATCCTGAGACCAAGGAGGTACGCGAGAAGATCACGAAGTGGATGGACTGGGTGGACTACTGGGCCGTTGACTGGGATTTTCGGGAGGACACCTTCCGGCAGGGGTGGGTGGCGTATCGGACTCGTACGGAGCGCTCTCTTCCGGAGCAGAGCGATCCGCATGAGTACGGTAAGCCGGGGAATTACCGAATTCTCGTGAAGGTCGTGGACATCTTCGGGAACGACACTTCGCTGCCGCTCGATGTGAAGGTCGGTTAGCCGTGGCGCGAGCACTCTTCGTCTATGACAGGCGCCTTCCGGAGATCACCGGTCGGCGGCCGTGGGAAAAGCCAACTTCGCATCTGGTCAAGACGGACGAGGCGCCGGAGTGGAGTCGCGAAGACGGTCGGAGGCCGAGCGAGCGGTTGCTCGTGCCGAAGATCCGGGAGGCGGTGGACCGGTGGCGGGACGGGGGCTATTCGTCGGCGTCTGAAGTGACCCGGCGTCTCTTCCGCCACTGGTTCGAGGAAGATCACTCGGTGACCGGCTACGACCAACCGTTCCGGTTCCACTTCGGACAGCGGGAAGCCATCGAGACACTGGCTTGGCTCGTCGAGTGCTCCGGCGTCCGGGACACGAAGGCCCTGATTTCGCAGTACGGAAGCGTTGGGGACGCCGGTCTCTTCCAGAACCACGGTTGCTTCCAGACGACCATGGACGGAGTGCGGCAGTGGCTCGGGCCTTCGGGGTCGCAGGATCTGCCCGCCCGGAACCTGCGCCGCTACGCGTTCAAGATGGCGACCGGCGCCGGAAAGACCTGGGTGATGGCGATGATCGTCGTGTGGGCGTGGTTCCACTCCCGGCGCGTTCCACGCTCTCCGCTGTCGAGGAACTTCCTGATCGTCGCGCCGAATGTCATCGTGTACCAGCGTCTCGAGAAGGACTTCGCGAACGCTCGGCTCTTCCGCGACCTGCCCCTGATTCCGCCGGAATGGACGGGCGAATTCACTCCGCGGATCATCCTTCGCGGCGAGGCGACGGAGCCGAGCCCGTCCGGCAACATCTTCCTGACCAACATCCAACAACTGCACCAACGCGAGGAATCGTGGACACCGGCGAATCCGGTACAAAAGTGGTTGGGGCCGAAGCCGAAGCCGGGCCTGCTCGGCGGACTTCCGATGTTGGATCGGGTGAAGTCGTTGTCGGACCTGGTGGTCATGAACGACGAAGCCCACCATGTCCACGACGAGGAACTCGCCTGGAACCGATCACTGGGCAGCCTCCATAACGCACTGCCGCACGGACTTTCGGCGTGGCTCGATTTCTCTGCGACGCCCAAGGACCAAAACGGGAACTACTTTCCTTGGACGGTCTGCGATTATCCGCTTGCGCAGGCGGTGGAGGATCGAATCGTCAAAGTGCCGCTTCTCGTGGATGCCCGATCTGCGGACGGAGGGGAGCCTCAAGATCCGGACGGACTCACTCGGGAAAATGTCGCGGAGAAATGCGACGACTGGCTGCAGGCGGCGACAGCACGCCTGCAGCGGCACGAGGAAGTGTGTCGAGAACTGGCGGTCCGTCCCGTCCTCTTCATCATGGCCGACAAGAACGCGCACGCGGATGCTATCGGCACCCATCTTCGCAAGTCGGATCAGTTCGATCTGAAGGAAGAAGAAGTCCTGGTGATCCATACCAAGGGTGACGGCGAGATCACGAAGGGTGACCTGGAGAACGCGCGCCGGGCAGCCGGGAACATCGATAGCGCAACGAGCCGCATCCGGGTCATCGTCAGCGTAATGATGCTCCGGGAAGGGTGGGATGTCCGCAATGTCACCGTGGTTCTGGGGCTGCGCGCGTTTTCCGCCCAGTCGAAGATCCTCCCGGAGCAGGTGATCGGGCGCGGTCTGCGTCTGATGCGGGATGTGAGTCCTGACCGGACACAGACGCTGGAAGTCCTCGGCACGAGGAATCTGCTGGAGGTTCTACGCGAACAGTTGGAGGCGGACGGCGTAGGTATCGGCGCCGCGAGTGTCGCCGAACTACCACACGAACTCGTCATCCGGCCGGTCGCCGAGCGCATGAACTACGACATCGCCGTGCCGATCACCAAACCGAGCCTCACGAGGAATGTGCGGCGGCTGGACGAGTTGAGTCCTCTCGAACTGGATGCCGTCGGTGGCGATGTGGACCTATCGAGAGCCCATAGCATCAGTGTGTCCGTCAGGGAGCAAGTAACCGATGCGACCGTTCACACGGAGACCGTCAGCCGGGAGGCGGCGACGAGGTCGGAGGAGTCCGTGGCGGCCATCGTCCGTCAGGTCATGGATCGATGCGGCCTACCGACTGCGTTCTCGGTGCTGTACCCGAAGGTCAAGCAGTATGTGGAGCAGAAGTGCTTCGACAGATCGGTGTCCGTAGATGATGAGGTCGTCCGCTCGCACTTGGCGCGAGAAGAACTCCGGGAACGCATCGCGGCGTATCTCGTGGAAGTCGTCGGAGCCTTGACGGCGGAGCAGAAGCCGATCGCCTTCAAGGAGGAGCGATTCCGGCTGTCGGGCACGAAGCCGTTCCGCTGGCGTCGGAACCTGCCGCCGCCGTGCGAGGCCACCAAGACGGTCTTCAACTATGTGGCGACCTGGAACGACTTCGAGCGGCGGTTCGCCGGTTTTCTCGACCGGGCGAAGGACATCGCCCGTTTCTCGGCCTTGGGCACGACCGAGCAGGGGACCTCGGGAACGACCTTTCGGATCGACTATCTCAAGCCCAGCGGAGCGATCGGGTTCTACTACCCGGACTGGGTGGCCGTTCAGTCGACGGAGGATGGAGATATCCACTGGATCATCGAGACCAAGGGCCGCGTCTTTGCGGGCACGAAGGAGAAGGACGAAGCCATGCGCGCCTGGTGCGAGCGCGTAGAGGAGGCCACTTCGGAGCCATGGCGGTATGTACGGATCAATCAGGGCGACTTCGACGAGTCCGCGGATGCGGAGACGCTCGCCCGGCTGTTGGAGAGCACCGGATCGCCGGGGATGCTCGACTGAGGGCCTTCGGGTCGCCGAAGAACACCGGAGGAAGTCCGTGGCGTTCGCGGTAGGGGCGCTACCCCCCCAGTTGACCCCTCCGGGCAGGCCGCTACCCCCCCCCCCCCCCCCCCCCCCCCCCAGTTGAGCCATCGCAGGGGGCTACCCCCCCAGTCGAACCTTCCAAGTGGACTTCGACCCCCCCAGTCGGGCCTCCGGACGGGACTCGCCCCCCCGGTCGAGCCTCCGGGCGGAACTCGACCCCCCCAGTCGAGCCTTCCGGGGCGGAACTCGACCCCCCCAGTCGGGCCTTCCGGGCGGAACTCGACCCCCCCAGTCGGGCCTTGCGGACGAGACTCGACCCCCCAGACGAGCCTTGGAGGAAAACCCGGTATGAACACGACTCCCGGTCCCGCTTCCCGGTGGGCGGCATTCGCCTCCCGCCGCTGGGCGGCCGTCCTGCTGGTTCTGCTCGCCTCTTGCGGCGGCGAGCGCGGGCCCGCCGGCGGGTACCGCGAGGGGATGCTGGTCGTCAGCGCGTCCCGCGTCCTCGACGGGCGCGGCGGGGTACTCGAAGACCACGGCGTGGTGATCGAGGGTGATCGGGTCGCCGCGGTGGCGGCGAACGCGGACTTGCCGACGGATGTGCGGTGGCTGCACTTCGACGACGCCTCGATCCTTCCGGGATTGATCGATACCCATGTCCACCTCTCCTGGCACTTCGGCGCGGACGGGAAACTCGCGCGCGGCGACGCGCCCGAAGTCACGGCGCTCCACGCGGTGGAGAACGGGGTGAAGATGTTGCGCGCCGGCTTCACGACCGTGCAGAGCCTCGGGAACGCCGTGGACGGACCGGTGCGCGACGCAGTGAACCGGGGCCTCGTGCCCGGCCCCCGCATCCTGACCTCCCTGGGCCAACTGTCCGCGCGCACCGGAGGGGCGGAGGAACTCGCGGCGGAAGCGGCCCGCCTGGCGGACGCCGGCGCCGACGCGATCAAGATCTTCGCTTCGGAGAGCATCCGGGTGGGCGGCGGGCCGACGCTCTCGCAGGAGGAACTCGACGCCGCCTGCGGCGCGGCGGCGGAGCGGGGGCTGCGAACGCTGGTGCACGCGCACGGGCCGGAGAGCGCGAGCCGGGCGTCCCGCGCCGGCTGCACCACCATCGAACACGGCGCATTGCTCGACCGGGAAACGCTCGACCTGCTGGCCGCGAACGGGACCTTCTACGACCCGAACACCTACCTCATCTTCGCCAACTACTTCGAGAACCAGGATCGTTACCTCGGCATCGGGAACTACACCGAGGAAGGGTTCCGGCAGATGGAATCCGGCGCCGAACGGGCGATGGAGACCTTCCGCGCCGCGCTGGAAACCGACGGACTGAAGATCGTGTTCGGCACCGACGCGGTCGCCGGCGCGCACGGCCAAAACCTCCGGGAAGCGGTCGCCCGGGTGGAGCAGGGCGGGCAGGAACCCATGGGCGTGATCGTCGGGATGACTTCGCTCGCCGCCGAGTCGCTCGGACTCGGGAGCGAGATCGGGACGCTCGCGACGGGTTACGCCGCCGACCTGATCGTGGTGGAAGGCGATCCCGCGCAGGACATCGAGTCCCTGGGGAATATCCGGCTGGTGATCGCCGGGGGCGAAGTCCGCTACTCGACGCCGCCGTAGTCCCGGGGCGCGCCCGCCGGCGGCGGTCGGGCGCGGCGGGCCGCCGGGGGCGGCGCTCCGGAGGGGGTTTCTCGACCGACGCCGCCGGGCGCCGCGGGAATCGAACCCGAAGGTCAGGCCGCGGCGCGGCCGGCGCCCACTTCCCCGGTGCGGCTGCGGAGGCGCTCCACGACGAACAGCAGCGCCAGCGCGGTAACGATCAGGAAAGTCGCGGTCGCCAGGATCGCCGGGCTGATTTCCTCGCGGATTCCCGACCACATCTGGCGGGGGATGGTGCGTTGGTCGAGGCCGCCCATGAACAGGACGACCACCACTTCGTCGAAGGAGGCGGCGAAGGCGAACACCGCCCCGGAGACCACTCCGGGAGCGATGAGCGGCAACTGCACCCGGCGGAACGAAGTGAGGGCGTCCGCGCCGAGACTCTGCGCGGCGCGGGTCAGGTTGCGGTCGTAACCCGAGAGCGTCGCCGTAACCGTGATGACGACGAACGGCGCGCCCATCGCCGCGTGCGCGAGGATCAGGCCGATGTGCGTCTGCACCAGCCCCACATCGGAGTAGAAGAAGAACATCCCCGCCGCGGCGATCACCAGCGGGATCACCATCGGCGAGATGAGCACCGCGGTGACGAGCCGGCGCCCCGGCATCGCCGGACTGGACAGGCCGAGCGCGGCGACGGTTCCCAGCGTGGTCGCGAGCAGCGAAGCGGAGATGCCGATGAGCAGGCTGTTCGCGAGCGCCCGGGTCCAGACGCCGCCGGTGGCGATCTCCTCGTACCAACGAAGCGACCACGCGTCCGGGTCCAGCCGGAGCATTCCCGGCGTGAAGGTGAAGTAGGGCTCCGCGTTGAAACTGAGGGGGATGATGACCAAGATGGGCGCGATCAGGAACAGGAACACCAGCGCGCACCACAACCGGTAGGCGAGATGCCCCGGTCGGAGCCGGGAGAGGAGCGTCGCGAAAGTCAAGACCGCGTTACCCGAGCCGCAGGCTCATCGCGCCGACCAGGCGGTCGTAGATCACATAGAGCACGCCGACGACCAGCAGCAGCACGCCGCCGAGCGCCCCGGCGAGCCCCCAGTTCAGCGAGGTCTGCATGTGGAAGGCGATCATGTTGGAGATCAACTGGCCGCTGCTGCCGCCGACCAGCGCCGGGGTGATGTAGTAGCCGATCGCCAGGATGAAGACCAGCAGCGCGCCGGCGCCGGTGCCCGGAAGCGTCAGCGGCCAATAGACGCGGAAGAACGCCTGCCAGCGGCTCGCCCCCAGCGAAGTCGCCGCGCGCATGAAACTCGGCGGAATGCCCTTCATCACCGAATAGATGGGCAGCACCATGAACGGGAGCAGGACATGCGTCATCGCCACCAGCGTCCCGGTCAGGTTGTAGATCATCGCGATCCGGCCGTCGTCGGAGAGGATGCCGACGGCGACCAGCAGGTCGTTGATGACGCCGCGCGTCTGGAGCAGCACGATCCAGGAAGTCGTGCGCACCAGCAGCGAAGTCCAGAACGGGACCAGCACCAGCATCAGCAGCCAGCGGGCGGCGCGGGGCGGGGCGGAAGCGATCCGGTGCGCGATGGGGTACGCGAGCAACAGGCAGAACAGCGTAACCACCAAACTGATGAACAGCGTCCGCCACAGGAGCGGCAGGTGGACGCGCCGCTCCGGCGGCTGGCGGACGACGGCGCCGTCCTCGGCGCGTTCGAGGTCGAGCGCGTGCAGGTAGTGGCGGGCGGTGAAACGCTGTCCGGCGGTGCGGATCGCGCGCCAGGTCGAAACCTCGCCCCATTCCGCCCGCCCGGCGATCAGGGTTTCCCGGAACGAGGGGCCTTCGCCGGCTTCCAGCCGGGCGGCCGCGGCGCGAGCGCCCCGGGTGATGACGCTGCGCATCCCGCTTTCGACCCGGTTCACCCGGCCGCCGAGCATTCCCGACCGGCGTTCGGCGTCCGCCGCCGCCAACTCGCGCGCCGCGGCGGCGAACACCGCTTCGTCCGGAAGACTCCCGCCGTCCCAGTCCGAAAGGAGCGCCAGGGTCTGAGGCAGGGTGTCCGCGACCACCGGGTCGTACACGCTGCGGGCGAACATCGTCCACAGCGGCGCGAGGAAGGTGACCCCGATGAACGCCACCAGGGGAAGCGCGAGACCCGCGGCGCGAAGCCGCGCCCGCGCCGGGATGCGGACCCGCCCGGCGGCGCTCATCGGGAGAGCCACGCCGAGAAGCGGTCGTTCATCTCGTCCAGGTTTTCACTCCACCATCTCCAGTCGCTCATGAGCGTCTTCGTCATGTTCTCCGGGGAAGTCGGGAGGTGCGGCTGCATGTCGATCCCGGTGATGTGGGTCGTGACGAAGGGGAGACCGGAACGGCGCGCCGGCGGATAGGAGATGCGGCGGGTCAAACGGGAAACGACTTCGGGCGAGGTGTAGTAGGCGACGAACTCGAGCGCCCGCTCCAGGTTTTCGGTGCCGGCGACGATCCCGATCTGCCCCACATCGAGCACCTGCCCGTCCCACACGATGACGAACGGCTGCCCCTCGACCACCTGCGCGTTGAAGATGCGGCCGTTGTACGCCGTGGACATGCCGACTTCCCGGTCGGCGAGCATCTGCGGCGGCTGGGCGCCGGCCTCCCACCAGACCACCTGGTCGCGGATGCTGTCCAGTTTCGCGAAGGCGCGTTCGAGTCCCTCCGGGGTATCGAGCGCGCGGTACACCTCGTCGAGCGCCACGCCGTCGGCCATGAGCGCCATCTCGAGGTTCACCAGCGGCGAGCGGCGCATCCCCCGGCGCCCGGGGAACCGCTCCAGGTCGAAGAAGTCCTCGATGGTGGAGGGCGGGTCGTCGGGAAAGGCGTCGGGGTGGTAGGCGTACATCGTCGAATAGAAGACGGTGCCGGCGCCGCACTCGGTCAGCGTCTCCGGGGCGAAGTCGTCCTCCGGGGCGCTCCCGTCCGCGCCCGGCGGCAGGATCTCCGGAGGGATCCGCTCGAGCAGTCCCTCGTCGCAGCCGCGCACGGCGTCGAAGATCTCCAGGTTGACCGCGTCCCAGTGGACCCGGCCGGTGTCCACCTGCGCCCGCACCTGCGCCAGCCCGCCGGAGTAGTCCTCCATGCGCACCTGCTTGCCGGACTCCGCTCGGTAGGGCGTCAGGATTTCGGCCTCTTCGGCGCGCCCGATGGCGCCGCCCCAGGAGACGAAAGTGAGCCTCGGTTCGCTCTCGCCGCAACCGGCGAGAACGAAGAGGCCGAGCGCGGGCGGCGCGAAGCGGCCGCCGATTCCTCCGAAGCGGCCGAGGCGCCGGCCGGCGTCCGTCATGTGCTTTCGGTCTCGTACTCGTGGTCGAGCGCGCGGCAGTCGGTGGGCGTCCAGCCGATGCGCACCCGGTCGCCGGCCAGCACCGCGCCGTGCCCCACGATGTTCGGGATCTTCACGATGAAGTCGTCGCGTCCGAGCAGGCGGACCAGCACCCGGATGTGGTCGCCGAGGAAGGTGAGTTCCTCCACATCGGCTTCGAACTCGTTGGCGAACATGCCTGCGTTCGGGGCGAGTTCGACGCGTTCCGGGCGGATGGACAGCGTCGTGGCTTCGCCGACTTCCCCCGGCGCGACGCGAAGCGCCCGGACCAACGAATCGCCGACCCGCACTTGGCAGAGCCCGCCTTCGACGCTCTCGATGGTTCCCTGCAGCCGGTTGTTCTCGCCGATGAACCGCGCCACGAAACTCCGCATCGGCTCTTCGTACAACTCTTCCGGCGTGGCCACCTGCTGCAGCGTTCCGTCGTTGAACACCGCCACCCGGTCGGAGAGCACCATCGCTTCCTGCTGGTCGTGCGTCACATAGACGAAGGTGACGCCGAGCGACCGCTGGATGCGGCGGATCTCGTACTGCATCTCCTCCCGCAGCCGCCGGTCCAGGGCACCGAGCGGTTCGTCCATGAGCACCAGGTCCGGCTCGAACACCAGCGCGCGGGCGATGGCCACCCGCTGCTGCTGCCCGCCGGAGAGTTGCCCGGGCTTGCGGTCCTCGAAACCCTGCAGCCTCACGAGTTGGAGCGCCCGGTCCACCTGCTCCCGCCGCCGGGCCGGATCCACTTTCCGCACTTCGAGCGGGAACGACAGGTTCTGTCCTACCGTGAGATGCGGGAACAGGGCGTAGTTCTGGAACACCATCCCGATCCCGCGCTTCCGGGCCGGGGTATCGGCGATTTCCTGCCCGCGCAGGCGGATGGAACCGGTGGTCGGGACTTCGAAGCCGGCCAGCATCATCAGGCAGGTCGTCTTGCCGCTGCCGGAAGGCCCGAGCAGCGTCAGGAACTCCCCCTGCTGCACCTGGAGGTCGAGACCGTCCACGACGAGGACCTTCCCGTCGTAGGTCTTGGTGACGCCCCGGAATTCGACATAGGCCGGGTCCGGCGCCGCGCCCTCGGCCGGCCGTTTCTGCTCGGAATCGTTCACTGCGTTCCCCGGGGTTTCACCCATCCACCGTCATGAGAAGCGCGTCGCCGCGCCATTCGACCTCAGCGGAAACATCATAGACGGCGCGCATCGCTTCCGCCGTTACCGCTTCCCGGGGCGGGCCGCCCCCGAGGATCCGTCCGCCGCGCATCCAGGCGATGCGGTCGGCGTAGCGGGCGGCGAGGCCGACTTCGTGGAGCACCACCAGCGCCCCCCCGCCGTCTTCGACGAATCCCCTCAGCCGCCGCATGACGCGCCGCGCGTGGGCCGGATCCAGCGAAGCCGCCGGCTCGTCGGCGAGCGCCAGCGGCGTCTCCGCGGCGAACATCCGGGCGCAGTGTACTAGCGCCAGTTCGCCGCCGGAGAGGGTGTCCGCCGCCCGGTCCGCCAGTCCTTCGAGGCCGCAGGAAGCGAGCGCCCGCTCCACCGCGGCTGCGTCCTCCGGCCCCGGCCGGCCGGGCGAAGCGCCGTAGGCGAAGCGGCCGAGCGCCACCAGGTCGGCCACCCGGGTCGGCCAGGCGAGCGGCCGCCGCTGCGGCAGGTAGGCGACCCGGCGCGCCCGCTCCCGGGGCCGGAACGAACCGGCGGGGCGGCCGTCGAGGGTGACCGAGCCGGAGGCGAGCGGGACCCGGCCGAGCGCCGCCCGCAGCAGGGTGGTCTTCCCGGCGCCGTTCGGGCCGAGGAGCGCCACCAACTCGCCGGACTCGACCGAGAGGTCGGCCCCGCGCAGCGCCTCCCGTCCGCCGAGCCGGACGCTCGCGCCTTCCGCCCGGAGGAGGGCCACCGCGCTCAGGCCTCCGGGGCGCGGCGCCGGGCCGCGATCCAGGCGAAGGCCGGCGCGCCGAAGAGCGCCGCCACCACGCCGAGTTTCAGTTCCACGGTCGTCGGCAGGAGGCGGACGAAGAGGTCGGAGACGGTGAGCAGCAGTCCGGCGAGGAGCGCCGAGGGCAGCAGGCTGCGGGCCGGGTCGTGGCCGGTGAGCGGGCGGGCCAGGTGCGGGGCCACGATGCCGACGAAGCCGATGACCCCGGCGAGCGAGACCGCCGCGCCGGTGGCCAGCCCGGCGCCGACCACCACCAGCCGGCGGTGCCGGCGCAGGTCGAGCCCGACGCCGGCGGCGGCCTCTTCGCCGAGGGTGAGCGCCGAGAGCCCCCGCCGGGAGGCGAAGAGGAGCGCCAGCCCGGCGGCGAGGAACGGGGCGGCGAGGAGCAGGTCGTCGAAACTGCGGTTCGCCACCGAGCCCAGCATCCACTGCACCAGGTCGGAGAGCGAGAAGGGATTCGGCGCCAGGTTGGTGAACAGCGCCATCACGGCCCCGGCGAAACTGGAGAGGCCGACGCCGATGAGGATCAGGGTTACCGTCGAACTCAGGCGGGAGGCGGAGACGGCGATCAGCAGGGTCGCGGCGAGAGCGCCGAGGATCGCGGTCAGCGGGAGCGCCAAACCGCCGGGGCCGCCGGGGCCGCCGATGTTGCCGAGCCCGAAGGTGAGGGCGAAGGTAGCGCCGAGCGCCGAGCAGGCGGAGACGCCGAGGACTCCCGGTTCCGCCAGCGGGTTGCGGAGGAGTCCCTGGAGCGCCGCCCCGGAGGCGCCGAGCGCCGCGCCCACCGCGAAGGCGGCGAGCGCCCGGGGGAGGCGGACCGCTCCCACGATCAGGCGGTCGGCGGGGTCGCCCCCGCCGAAGAGGGCGGCGAGGGCGCGGCTCCCGGGGAGGTCGGAGGGGCCGAGGAGGCAGGCGGCGAGGAGCGCGGCGAGCCCGCCGGCGGCGAGCAGGGCGTTCGGGCGGGCGTCCGGGGTCATCGGCGTTCGTTGGCCGGGGGGCGCGGCGGTTCGGCGCGCCGCTGCGGGAGGCGGGCGGCGGCCGCCAGCGCTTCGACCGCTTCGACCACGAACCAGCCGCCGCAGGCGGTCCAGGCCCCGCTGAGCCGGGTGATGGGGACTTCGTCGAGGAGGGAGCGGACGAACGGGTGCCGCGCGGCGCTCCAGTGGCCGCCGTGCGCTTCCGGCGAGTCGTAGAACGCGGCGGCGACCCGGTCGGGGCGCTCGCGGGCGAGGCGCTCCAGCGGGACTTCCCGGAATCCGGGGCTCGCGGTGAAGTTGGCGAACCCGGCGGCGGCGAACAGTTCGTGGATCAGCGTGCCCGGCCCGGCGGTGGCTCCGCCGGGCGTCAGGTAGAGCGCCGCCGGCCGCTCGCCGGTCGCGGCGCGCCGTCCGCTCTCCGCCGCCTGCGCGAGCCGCCGGTCGAACTCCGCCGCGAGGGAGCGTCCGCGGCCCGCCGCCCCGAGGCTCTCCGCCGCCCGGAGCATCGAGTCCCGAACCCCGGCGAGGTCGGCGCCGAAGCCGATCTGCGCCACGCGCGCGCCGGCGCGCCGGTAGAACGAGGCCGCCCCCGGCCCGCCGCCGTAGGAACGAACCACCAGGTCGGGTTCGAGCGCGAGCACTTCCTCCGCGTTCGGCCGCACCTGCGGGAACCCCCGCGCCCGCTCCCGGTGGTAGGAAAAACTGCTCGCGGCATCCGGCGACAGCGCCGCGATCCGCTCCCGCGGAACGAACTCCAACACATACTGGTCAGCGCAGTAATCGAGACTGACGACTCGCTCCGTCGTTGCGGCCATGGCCGGAGGACGAAACGCATCGCCGCCGCCACTGCAGGAAACCGCGGCGAGGGTCGCGGCGGCGGCCCATGCCGGTCGGCGGCTCCGTATCCCCGGGAGGGCATCGTGATGGCGAACCTTCGGGAGCCATACCCTGCGGGTGCTCATCGCCCTCCGGAGGTATCGGTCGTCCCGGTTTCGGATTCCGTCGTTCCGCGAGGGGCGACCTCCGGGAACAGCCTCCGCCCGGACGACCGATTCGCGTTCAACCGGCGCTTCAGTTCCTCCATCTCTCCGGTATCCGCCGGCCAGTCCGCCGCAATCCATCGTTCGATCAGGGCGATGGCCCCGCGGTCGTCTTCTCCCGGCGGGAGTTTCCCCGGGGTCGGGTGAATGCCCTCGCTCCCGCCGCCATCGTCCTGCACGCGGGAAGCGCCGGCGCTCCCGTCGCTTCGGGGTGAACCGGTCGGCTCGGAGACCGACGACCCCCCGACCCGTACCGGGCGCGTCACGGAAACAGTTTGCGGCCGGACATCCGATGCGCGTCGAGTTCGCGTTTCAGTTCCTCCAACTCGGCGGTCGTGTCCTCGCCGTCCTCGGCGTCCTCCTTCTTCCATGCCGCGAGGAGCGCCAAGGCTCCGGCGTTGTCCGGCGCCTCCCCCGGCGAACGCGTCGAATCGTTCGCCGATCCGCTCTCCCCGGAACGGGTATGCCGGTTCCCGGGGTCGCCGTGATCCTCGGTCCGGACTTCGGAGCGGGCGCGCCCCGGAGCGGCGGCCTTCGACGCGTTTTCGGAACGCTCGGCCCTATTCACCCGGAGGGCGGAGGTTCTTGACCGGTTGGGGGTCGTCGCCGGCGGGGGTGTTGTGCTGCATGATGATCTGCCAGCGGTCGCCGCGGTGGATGTAGGTCATCGTGTAGCGGCCTTCGTGGACGGTCATGCGCTGCTTGCCGTCGTAGAGGACGGAGAGCGCGTACTCGCCGTAGGCGATGCCGGTGCCGCCGATCACCCGGTACTGCTCGTTGGAGGTGCGGAACTCGGCGCCGGTGGTGTTGTCGAAGAACAGGCGCCAATCTATGGCGCAGGCTTCGCGGCCCTGTTTCCCGGAGGTCGGGCCGCAGGCGTAGAACGACAGCGCCTCGTCGTGGACGGTGTCGAGGAAGCCGTCGAGGTCGCCGGAGTTCAGGGCGGCGACAGCGCCTTCGAAGGTCTCCTGGAGGGCGGCGACTTCGTCGGAGCGGTTTGCGGAGGCGGAGGCGATCCAGGACGCCAGCAGCAGGGCACCGGCGGCGAGGAGCGAGGCCGCGAGGCCCCGGTTCCGGCCGCAGCAGCGGCCCGTGGAGGGGGAAGAAGGGACGAAGATCATGGTCGCGCCGAACCCTACCACCGGAGGGGGCCGGCCGAAGGCGTCCGGACCGCCGGTCGGCGCGACGCCCCCGGCGGCGGGTCAGAAACTCTTCAGGTAGGTCAACTTCATCACCGCGGTGCGGCGGGTCCAGCGGCGGGCTCGGGGGTCGAGGTCGTCGTCGGTGAGGTAGCCGGTGTCGAGCACCAGGAACAGGTCGCTGCCCGGCGTGTGGATCCAGTCCACGCGGATGTTGGCCTGCAACTCCTTCGACAGGTCGTCCCACTGGACGAGCGCGTTGGCGAAGAGTTTCCGGCTGACCGCGGCGCCGATGTCGAAAGCCAGCAGGGTGGCGGTGAAGTCGCCGTCGGGGACCGGCAGCGACACGGCGCTCCGGGAGAGTCGCGCCCCGACGGTCAGGTGCGGGCCGGTCTTCACCGTCAGGCCGCCCTCCAGACTGGTCCGGGTCCCGTTCCAGAAGCCGCCGGTGGTCAACTCCGCGCCTCCCGACAGCGCGCGGCTGTCGTTCGTCCGGAACTCCAGGTCGTAGGAGCGGAACCGGTAGTCGCCGGGCGCGAGCGTCCGGCCGCGGATCGAATCCGGCCCGCCCAAGCGCTCGAACCGGTCGTCCAACTCCACCTCCAAACTGTCCCCCGACTCGAACTCGAAACCGAGTTCGGCATTGACCAGGCGGGACTGCAACTCGCCGTCCGTGCCGTGGATCCGCTCCCCGCCGAGCGAGAGCGCGGCTTCGCGGGCCCAGTCGCTCTGCTCGAATCTCGGCTCGAAACCGGTCCACAGGTACCAAGCGTCCTGGTCGGGCCGGCGGACGAAGCCGAGCGCCGGATCGAAGTTCCGGCCGACATGCGATCTCCCGACGCTCAACGAGTACCGGTCGTTCTCCAGGTCGAGCGCCGCCTCCCCGGCGCGGCTGTCCGACCGGAACTCGCCGGTGGTTTCGTCCCGGACCGCGGCGCCCCAGAGGCGGAGCGCCGAACTGGTGAAGAACCGGGCGTGGAGGTCCGCGCCGACCGCGCGGCTGCCCGCTTCGCCGTCCGGGTCGAGGCTGGTGGCGATGACTCCGAGGGTGGTGCGTTCCCGGAGGTCGGCGCGCAGGCGGAGCACCGAGTTCCACGCCGCGGAGGCCCGGTCGCCGTCCGGCGAGCCGGCGCCGGTGCGGAGCGCGAGCGCGCCGATGGAGAACGGGCCGGCCTGTCCGGTGAGCCGGCCGCCGCCCAGGATGCCGCCGTCGAGCCCGACCCGCCGGCTGAAGAAGACTTCGGTATCGCGCGAGTTACCGAACTGGAAGAGGCCGGCGCGTTCGAGGAAGAACTCGCGCTTCTCCGGGAAGAACAGGTCGAAGCGCGTCAGGTTGATCTGGACATTGTCGGACTCGACCTGCGCGAAGTCGGTATTCCAGGTGAGGTCGAGCGTCAGGTTCGGCGTCACCCGGTACTTGAGGTCCGCGCCCGCCTTCCCCTGCGCGTCGAACCCGGTTTCGCCGGCGGGCTGCTGCGCGCCGAGCGAACCGTAGGGTTTCAACTCCAGGTGCCGGCCCCGGCGCACGCCTTCGAGCCCGACGAGCGTCGCGTACTGCGATACCTGGGCGATGCCCGCCCGGTAGTCCTGCCCGATGTGCGGCCATACCACCGTCTCGTTCTTCCGGCGGATGGAGCGCGAAAACGCGATGCCCATCACCGGCTCCTCCACATCGGCGAACCGGATCGTGGTGAAGGGGATCGCCATCTCGAGGACCCAGCCGTCTTCGTCCACCGTGGTTTCGGTGGTGAAGACCCCGTCCCAATTCCAGTCTTCCCGGTCGAGGCTCTCGTCGGAGAGGAGGGCGTCGTCCTGGGTTCCGAGCGCGCCCACTTCGAAGATGTAGGCGTTCTTGCGGTCGTGGTAGGTGTCGAGGCCGATGATGACCCGGTCGTCCTTGTCTATGCGGCCGCCCCGTTCGAGGATCGCCCGCCGGATGCGTTCCGGTTCGGAGTCGAAGAAGCGGAAACCGAAGTAGAGCGCGTTCTCGTCGTAGGCGATCCGCACTTCGGTCGGCTCGCTCGCGGGAGCCCCGTCCACCGGCGCGCGTTGGCGGAAGCCGGTGATCGACGGTATGCCGCGCCACGGGGAGTCGTCGAGCACGCCGTCGATTTCGGGCGGCGTCGAGACGCGGACGGCGCGAACGACCGGCGCCGAGTCCCGCCCGGCGGTCGGTTGGGCGGCGGCGGCGCATGGCGCGGCGAGCGCGACGAGCGCGGCAGGCGCGACGGGCAGGAGCGCGCCCGAAGTGAGCAGGGACGGAGGGCGGCGGGACACGGGGAGTCGCTGAGTCGGAACGCCGGCGGGGGTCTTCGGTTCCGATGGCGGCTCCGTGCGGCGCGGATGGTACGCCGCGCCGCGCGGCGAGTCCCCCGCTCCGTCCCGCTCTCCGCCCTTTGCTCCCGCCGCTACCCTTCGGGCGATGTCCGCGCTCCGTTCCCTCCGCGTTCCCGCTCCGCGGTCCGTCTTCCGCCCTCTCGCCGCCGCCGCCGCCCTCGCCGCCGCCATCTTCTCCGCGGCAACCGGCGCGGCCGGCGGCGGGAACGAACCGTCCCCGCGGCCCGCACAGGCGGAGGAACGCTCCGCGCGCGTGGTCTTCGAGACGCCGCGCGGGGAGATCGAAGTCGCCCTCCTTCCCGACCGCGCCCCGGTCTCGGTGGCGCAGTTCCTCCGCTATGTGGACGGCGGCCACTACGACGGCGCCGCCTTCTACCGCGCCACCCGCACCGCCTCCGGCGCGGCCTTCGACATCGTCCAGGGCGGCCTCCGCCGTCTCCCGATGCTCACCGGCGCCACCGGCGAAGCCGAAGAGGAGCCGCCGTTCCCGCCCATACCCCACGAGACCACGGACGAAACCGGCCTCCCGAACGAGCGCGGCGTCCTCGCCTACGCCCGCCGGGACCCCGGCACCGCCAACTCCGAGTTCTTCTTCAACCTGGGGCCGAACCGGGTGCTGGACAGCGGCGTGGACACTCCGGGACGGGACGGCTTCGGCTACGCCACCTTCGGCCGGGTGACCCGTGGCCTCGAAGTGCTCGACGCCATCCAGCAGTCGCCGACCGACGCCCCGACCGAGGTCGAAGTCGTCCGGGGCCAGATCCTGAACGACCCCGTCCCCATCCTCCGCATCCGCCGGGTCGAGTAGTTCCCGCGGGCGGCGGCGCCTCGCCGTCCGACCCCGCCGGCGCCCCCGCCGAAGGGGTGACGGTTTTCGTCGTGGCCCTTACCGAGGGTTCCCGGCGGCTTCGAAGCGCTCGACGCCGGCGATGTCGAGCGCGCCGGCCATTCCCCGGCCGGCGGAATGGAAATCCTGCGGACTCGGCAGACGGTCTCCGGGCAACGCGCCGCCGACCCGGCTCGACTCGAGGAAGATTCGGCGACGCCCGAGGAACCGCGCCACCTGCGGCGCAAAGGAAACGATCCAATACGCGTCATGAACGAGAACGACACCGCGCTCGCCCGCGGCTACCTGTCGAACGCGATCCGTTCGGCCTTCAGTAACGACAAACGCGCCATCGCCCTGGCCAAGTGGCTCCGCCGCTACGACGACGAACTGGAAGAAGACGGAATCGCCGACCTGCGGGCGCTGTGCGAGGCGCACCAGGAATCCGCGGAGCAGGAATCCGAGCCGAAGGACGAGCCCCCGACGACCCTCTGGCGGCCTTCCGGCCCCGAGGCGCCTCTCGGCGAGGCGGCGAGGGCCCGACACCTGCTGTCCCGGGCGGACGCCGCGCTTCGAGCGGAGTCCGACGGCGCGTCGACCGACGAACACTTCCGGAACAGCCCGACGGCCCGGGCGGCCTCCCTGTTCGCCTCCCGCCTCGGCCTCGGCCCGGCGGCGGCCGCGGTGCTGCACCTGGGCCACCTGTATGTCGAGTGGAGCGCGGTCGAACACCTCTACGACCACCTCCACGAAACGCGAAAGGACATGGCGGCCACCAGCGCGACGCTCCTCGGCGTCCGCCGGCGGGAAGTCACCGACGCGTTGCTCGCGCTGCTGGAGTTCGGCTTCGGCGACCGCAGTTACTGGTACTCGGACCGCGGCCTCGGGTCGTTCGCGAACGACATCGAAGCCATCTGGCAGCCTCCGGTACGGAACGACGCGGAATTGCTGGAGCGCCTCGTGGGGCGTCCGTCCGAGCCTTCCCTCGATCTCGACGACTTCCCCCACCTGGACGCGCGGGACGACGCGGTCCGCCTCCTCGCCGGCGCGCTGCGGCAGTCCACGCCGGGCGTGAACATCCTGCTCCACGGACGCGCCGGGACCGGCAAGACCGAGTTCGCCAAGACGCTGGCCGCCGCGGCGGGAGGCCGCCTCTATTCCACCGGCGAGCCGGAGGCCGAAGGCGAATCCCGAGGCGGCAACCCGGGCATCGACCGGCGCAACGATCTCCGCCGGGCCGACCGCCTGCTCTGGACCGAAGGCGACGCCGTCCTCCTCTGCGACGAACTCGACGAGGTCTTCGACGCCGGCGAAAAGGGTTCCCGCGTGTCGCGGCTCCGCCTGCTGGAAGACAACCGCACGCCGACCATCTACACCGCGAACCGGATCGGCGACCTCGACGAAGCGGTCCTCCGCCGCTTCATGCTGATCGCGCGCTTCACCGCGCTTTCGCCCGGCCGCCGGACGGACATGAACCGCCGGATCCTGGCGGGCGCCGACCTTCCGAAAGTCGCCGACGCCGATGCGCTGGCGGCGCGCCTGTCCGACGAACTCGAAGCCGCGCCCGGAGTGCTGGCGCAGGCGATCCGGGTCACCGGCCTCACCGGGGGCGGGGACGACGAACTCTTCCGCCACGCCGAACGCATCGAGCGCGCGATCTCCCGCAACCGGGCCCGCCCGCGGCTCGGCCCGCCGGTCGGGGCGAAACACCCGTGGTCGGCCTTCGCCCACCTCGGCAAGCACGCCCGGGATGTGCGCGACTCGCTGGCGGCCGCGGTCTTCGGCGGTGAAGACGGCGCCGGTTCCGGCGCCCGGGCGGAGCGCCGAACGGGCGTCAACCTGCTCTTCTACGGGCCTCCCGGCACCGGCAAGACCGAATTCGCGCGGACGCTCTGCGCCGAGATCGGCGCGCGGCTCTATTCCGTCGGCGAAAAGGAGTTCGGCCCCGACGCCCGCGCCGCCGCGGATCGCTTCGACAGTCTGGAGTACGCGCTCGAAGCGCTCGCCGACGAGCCGGGAACCGCGCTCCTCTTCGACGAGATGGAGGACCTGCCCGCGCTCATGCCCAAGCAGTGGCTGAACGGCGTGCTCGAAGCGAACCCGGTCCCCATCCTCTGGGCGGCCAACTCCACCGACTACTACCGGGAGGTCGAGCCGTTCTTCCTCGACCGGATGCTGCACGCCCTCGAGTTCCGCGCGGTTCCCGCCGTCCGGCGGAAGAAGATCTACGACCGCATCCTTTCGCGGCGCGGTCTCGCCGAGGAAGCGTCCGCGCAACTGGCCGGCGAGTTCGCCCGGATGCCCGATGTGACGCCGCGCCAGGTGACGCTCGCGTCCTCGTGGGCCGCGGTCCGCGACGGCGACGCCGACGGGATCCGTCGAAACCTCGCCCGGAAGCGCCGCCTCCGCCGCGGCGCCGCTCCGGCCGCGCCGCCTTCGCCGTCCCGCTACGACGCGAAACTCCTGCGCGCCGACTGCGACCTGGTGGAACTCGCCGACCGGATCGTGGCCGGCGGCCCCCGGCGCATGGGTCTGCTGTTCTCCGGGCCTCCCGGCGCCGGCAAGACCGCTTTCGTCCGCCACCTCGCGGAGCGCTGGGAGCGCGAGACGCTTTCCCGCCGCGCCTCCGACCTGCTCGGCCGGTATGTCGGCGACAACGAGCGCAACCTCGCCCGCGCCTTCGAGGAAGCCCGCGACCTCGACGCGATCCTGGTGCTGGACGAGGCGGACTCCCTGCTCGCCGACCGCCGGGGCGCCGACACGCACTGGCAGGTCGGACTGGTGAACGAACTCCTGAGCCAGATGGAGTCGCATCCGCTCCCCTTCGCCTGCACCACGAACCTCTCGGACGCGCTCGATCCGGCGTCGCTGCGGCGCTTCCTGTTCCGCGCGAAGTTCCGCTTCCTCGACGGCCCGCGCATCGCCCGCGCCTTCCGCCTGTTCTTCGACGCCGACGCTTCCCCCGAGGTGCGCGGCCTCCCCGGTCTCACCCCGGCGGACTTCGCGCTCGTCCGCGAACGCGCCGCGGTGCTGGACTTCCTCGACGACGCCGACCGCATCACCGAGGAACTGCGCAAGGAGTCCGCCGTCAAGGAGCCCCGCCTCCCCCGCGCCGTCGGTTTCGCTCCGGTCGGCGACGGGAAGGACGCCGACCGCCCCGCCGCGCCCCGGACCGCGCCCCGGCCCGCGCCGCCGGCGCCGAGTCCCTGCCGGAAACGCGAACGCTCCCCCCGGAGTCCGCGATGAGGGTTCCCGACGGGTTGCTGGAGTCCGTCGTCGGTCTCGCCGCCGCGAGCGCCGGGAAGACCGGGCTACGCGCCGCCGTAAGCCGCGCGGCGATCGCCGGCCTGACCGCGGTCGGCCTTCCGTCGCGCCTGAGGGACCGGTACGGGGATACCGCGCTGTACCGCGCGGTCGATGCGAACCGGTCCCCGGAGACGCTGTCGGCGTTGCTCGCGGCCGGAGTGCCGGCGAACGCGCCCGAGGGGAGACGGGAAACGCCGCTGCATCGCGCGGCCAAGGACAACGCCGGGCCCGCCGTATTCGAAGTCCTGCTCCGGGCCGGAGCGGAGGTCGGCGCGACGGAGTGGGGCTCCGTGACGCCCCTCCACGACGCGGCGGCCCACTGTTCGGATCCGGCCGTCATCGGGATCCTGCTGGCGGCGGGCGCGAAGGTCGATGCGAAGAGCCAGGAAGGGTTTCCGCTGCATCGGGCTGCCGGGAAGAACCCGAATCCCGCCGTCGTCGAGGCGCTGCTCGCCGCGGGTGCGGAGGTCAACGCGAAAAGTTGGAGGGAGAGGCCCCTGCATCGGGCAGCGGCGGACAACCCGAATCCCGCCGTCGTCGAGGCGCTGCTCGCCGCGGGTGCGGAGGTCAACGCGAAGAGTCGGAGGGGGACGCCTCTGCATCGGGCGGCGGCGGACAACCCGAATCCCGCCGTCATCGAGACGCTGCTCGCCGCCGGCGCGGAGGTCAACGCCACGCGCCGGGGAGAGACGCCTCTGCATCGGGCGGCCGCGCACAACCCGAATGCCGAGGTGATCGAAGTCCTCCTGGCGGCGGGAGCCGATACCGGCGCCCGCAGTGAGTACGGCCGAAACACGCCGCTCCATGAAGCCGCCGTCCACGGTCAGGACCTCGCCGTCATCGAGGCCCTCGTCGCCGGCGGCGCCGACCTCGACGCGACCGACGGTTTCGGACAGACGCCCCTGCACCGCTCCGCGTCGAGCGGTTCGCCGGAGGTGATCGAGGCGCTCGTCGCCGCCGGCGCCGCCGTCGACTCCCGCGACCGCCTGGGGTGGACGCCGCTGCACACCGCGGCCTACGACAACTTCAACGCCGGAGTCGCGGAGATCCTCCTCAAGGCCGGCAGCGATCCGGAGGCCGGGGACCGGCGCGGCAGAACCCCGCTTCACCTGGCGGCCATGATCCGCCGTCCGCCGGCCTTGCCCTGCGCCCAAAGCGTGATACCCCGTCGCAAGGCGGTGAAGAACGCCCTCCTGGCCGCCGGCGCGGACACCGACGCGCGGGACAACGCCGACCGGCGCCCGTTCGACCGGAAGTCCGTAGAGCAGGAGATCCACCCCCCACGCGGGGAACGCGCGGACCGGACGCTGGTCGTCGGCGAATCGCAGGTCGCGGCGATCGCGTTCGACGCTCCGGTCCGCGTGGAAGTGACGAACATCTCCGGATCCGTCGCCGTCGAGCCGTACCGCCGCCGCGGCGTCTTCCGCATCGTCGGCCGGAAACCCGGGCGCTCGGTCGTTCACTTCTTTCGAGGGGGCTGCTGGGGATCCGGCGAGTCGGCGGATGAGCCGGGCTCCCTGAGCGGTATCCGGCATACCCTCGGCAGTCGCTTCGGGCGGCGGCCGCGGTACGCGTTCACCTTGTCCTTCGAGGTGGTCTCGCCGCTCCTCGCGGCCGCCCGGAGGGATCCGAACCCGGAGGTCATCGCCGGACTGGTGGCCGCCGGGGAAGATCTGCGCGCATCCGACGAGCGCGGAAGGACGCTGCTCGACCTCGCCATCTCACGCGGGGGCGGAGCGCCGGGGGCGGTGGACGCGCTGCTCGACGCCGGCGTCGACGCCACTTGGACCAAGTTCGAGAACATGCCGCTGCACCGCGCCGCCCGCTACTCCACCCGGCCGGAAATCATCCGGTCACTCGTCTCCGCCGGCGCCGAAGTCGGCGCTCGCTGGCCGATCGTCAGCAAACACAACGAAACGCCGCTGCACTTCGCCGCCAGGCACAACCCGAACCCCGCGGTCATCGAGGAGTTGGCGGCGGCCGGGGCGAAGGTCGGGGCGCGCGCTCGGAACAAACGGACGCCGCTCCACCTCGCGGCGTCGCGGAACCCGAATCCGCAGGTCCTCCGGGCGCTCGCCAACCGGGGCGCGAAACTCGACGCCCGCGACCACCGGCGGCGGACGGCGCTGCGCCTCGCCGTCCTCCGCCGCGCGGAACCCGGAGTCCTCGCCGAGTTGCTGGCGGCGGGCGCCGACCCGAACGCCCGCGACGAGGACGGACGGACAGCGCTGCACCTCGCGGTTTCCCCGCCGCCGGAGGACGCGCGCTTCCCGCTGCCGGACGGCGAACGAATCCGGGAGACCGTCGGGATTCTCCTGCGCGCCGGCGCGGCCGTCGACGCCCGGGACACGGGCGGCCGGTCGCCGCTCCACGACGCCGCGCGGGGTTCGCAGGATTCCCCGAGTTCAGCAGTCGGGATCGAGACGCTCGTGGATGCCGGCGCCGGCTTGGAGGATCGCGACCGCCACGGGCGCGCGCCGCTCCACCTGGCGGCGGCATACGGTTCGACGGCGCCCGTCGAAGCGCTCCTCCGCGCCGGCGCGGACCCGAATCGGCGCGACGACGGCGGCGAAACCGCGCTCCACGCCCTTGCCGCGCGGTGCGACGCGACGGCAGACGCCTTCGAGGCGCTCCTCGACGCCGGCGGCCGGCGCGACCTCCGGAATCACCGGGGCGAAACCCCGGCCGAGCGCGGCGCGCTCCATCGGAACACGGCGGTCTTCGGGGCGCTTCACCCGGCGGCGGCGCTTCGAGACGCGGCGGCCGTAGAGGAGGCGAGGCGCTGGATCCGGCGCCACGCCAAACGATTGGGGCATTCTCGCGCCTTCTGCTCGAAGCGCCTCGGCGCCTGCGACGGGGTCATCCGGCCCCGACCGCTCGAAATCGTCCGAAGCGGCGAAGAGATTTCGCCCGAGGCCCGTCGACTGCTGGACGGTATCGCCTGCCGCTGCGCCGGGCATCCGGCGGTGGGGAAGCGTTTCCTCAAGAAGGTCTGGATCTTCGAGCGGGTTCCTCCGCCGCCGGTCTTCCCTCCGCGCGGGCCGGCGCGAGATCCGATCTACCGGGGCGAGGAGGTCTTCTACGGACTGCGAAGCGGCCCCGCCGCGCGGCAGGCGATCCGCTGGCTCGACCGTCACGCGGAAGGTCTGCGGAGGCAGCCGTTCTTCTCGGGCCTTTCGTTCTCCGCGCGGGGGCCGGTGATGGCCCCGGACCTCTCGACCGTCGTCGAGCGTTGGGGCTTGTCCGATCCCTGGGAGGGGCTGACTTACCGGAGCCGGGAACTCCTCAAGCGTCTCCCGCGTCGGCGCGACGACCAGGTGTGGCCCCGTTTCGTGAGGATCGCGAGGGTGTACCAGCGGACGAGCGTGGAGTTCTCCCGCAGCATGGCGGGGTCTTCGAGTCCGGATCGGGGAACGGCCCGATGACCTGGCTGCTGCTTCCGCTCGCTTTCGCCGCCGGAATGGCGCTCCGCCTGTGGTTGCTCCACCGGTGGGCGGAAGGCGCGCTGCGACACGAGTCCTTCTCCGAGGCCGTGTTCCAGCGTTGGCGGGGACGACCCATGGGAATGGTGTTCTCCGTGGCTTCGGGTTTCGCCGAGGAGAAGGAATTCGGCGTCCTGCTGGACGAGGTCCGCGAGACCGTTCGCCTCTCGTCGGGTTCCCGACCGGATGAGAGGATCGGCGAGGAGATCGGCTCGTTGCTGCGCCTCCGGAGAATCGTCGAGGAGGCGATCTCGCCGAAGGGCGTCGAGGACGGAAGCCGCGGACCGCGCGCCGTGGAACTCGGCGACTCGCGGTCGGCCCTGCTGCTGCCGATCTACGCGGCCGCCCTGCCGCTGGTCGGGATCGCCATGGCCGGCGTTTGGATCTTCGCCCATGTGATGCCCACTTCCTGGATCGCCGGAAGGCTGGAGAAGAACTACGGCATCGACGCCTCGAAGGTCGTGGGTCAGGTCGGAGGCGTCACCCTCATGTTGGCCGACGACGACGACGAAGACGAAGCGGAAGAAGACGAGGACGAAGAGACGCCGGCCCCGGAGGACGACCGATGATCTGGTTCGCGCTTCCGGTGGCGTTCCTCCTGGGAATGGACTGTTGCCGGTGGCTCCTTCACCGCCGGGTGGGGCTGCGGTTGCGCGCCGCCGCCTCTTCCGGGGGCGCCGCCGCCGACGGAGGCTTCGCCGCGGCGTTCTGCGACCGCCTCGCCGCCGCCGGGCTCGTCGAGGACATCTCCGCCGTCGCGGGACTCAGGAATCGCGAAGGACGCGCCGAGAGGATCCGCGCCCTGCGCCGCTTCGAGGAGAACTCGAAGACCGATCGCGGGCCGGGCGCCCCGACGACTCCGTAGCGGCGGGCGCCCCGTTCAGGCCGCCCGCCGCGGCGGGTTCACCGCGGGCGGGTCGAGCGGTCGGCCCGATCGCGGAGCGGGTATCGCCGGCGATACCCGGCCATGGCGATTCCCGCGGCGACGCTCACATTCAGGGAGTTGAACATCCACCTCATGGGGATGTGGGCGAAGGAACCGCACACGGCGCGGGCCTCCGGGGACAACTCCCGCTCCGAACCCAGGACCAGGGCGGCTTTCTCCGGGAGGTCGAATACCGTCGGGCAGTCCGGGTTCGGGTCGAGGCCGATGACCTGCCAACCCTTCTCCTTCAGGGAGACCAGGTCCGCCAGGAGGCGGTCACTCGTCTCCACCGGATGATGGGTGAGCGCCCCGGCGGCGCACTTCCGCACGACTTTCACGAACCTCCCGTCCCTCGAGAACAGGTCGGCCGCGGCGAGGACCCGGAAGTCGAAAGCGGCGGCGGACCGAAGGATGGCGCCCAGGTTGCCGGGCTGGCGAATCTCGGGCACGACGAGGATCGGATCCTCCGGTCGGTCGGGCGTCGAAAGGTGCGGGGCCATCTGCGAGACCGAAGACCGTACGGTCGAACCCCGCCCGCGGGCGGTTCCTTCACCGGAAGCGCCGGCTCGTTCATCGGACGGATATCGAGGCGGGAAGAACACCCGGCGTTCGCCCCGGAAGAGGACGACGAAGACCCTCTTCGGTGAACGGACGGGGGCGTCCCGTTGGTTTCCTCGGTATCCGCGTCGAGAGGCGGCAGAATCGCTCGCCCGGGAAAAACCAATGACTTCCGAACTCACGACCATCGGCCGCCTCCGACGATTCTTCGTCCGGATGTTCGGATTCCAGGAGGTGCTCGAACTCGTCGGCCCGCGCTGCCCTCGGTGCTACTCGATCGATCCGGATCACGCCGCGCACGGGGATGGCGACACCGAATGGTGGAAGTGTCGGCGGTGCCGCCATCGGTTCAGCGGCCCGGTAGGCCCGTGCTGGATGGGAGAAGAAAACCTCGGCCCGCGCTGCCCCGAATGTTTCGCTGCCGATCCGTTTCACTGGGTGAACGGGACCGACTGGACTTGCGAGAAATGCGGCCACAACTGGGATGAAGGCCCGACTCTGGACGCGTTTCTCCGACCCGACAGTTGACCGGGTGTCGTTCTCCGGAAATCCGGAAACGAAGTCTGCGTTACCCGCTCCGGGCGCACCTATACACGATTCGCGCCACCTATACACAATACGGGGCAGCTATACACAATTCCCGTCAGCTATACACAATTCCCGTCAGCTATACACAATTCCAGTCAGCTATACACAATTCCCCTCGGCTATACACAATTCGGCGGCAGCTATACACAATTCCGCGCCGGCTATACACAATTCGCTCGCACCTATACACAATTCCGCGTCGGCCATACCCGGTCGATCCTGTCCGTAAACGATCCGCCACTTCACCCTCAGGGCTCGTTTTCGGCCTTACGAGCCCCCGGAGGCGACATCCATGGGCGCACTTCGGTCGCCGGCGAGTACTTGCGCAGGGTTGCGCGCCGCGCCGCCGCGCCGCGCCCGACCGAACCCGGCCACCTATACACAATTCCCGATGCAGCTATACACAATTCGCGCCGGCTATACACAATTCGGGCAGCTATACACAATTCGCGCCGGCCTTCGCGGCGCCGAACGAGCCACTCCCGTCGCGTGGAAGAACGCTCGGCGCTCGCGCCGGACGACCGGCGGTCGGGCGCGTCGAGCCGGACCTGGATCGTCAGAGTATCGCGCCCCGGTATCCACACCCCATCCGCAACTTGAGGAGCAGTACCGTGCGACCGCCCGTGTCGACTTCCAACCCGTTCGGGTCGTCGAAGTCTTCTTCGAAGATCAAGCCGTTGGGGTCGGACAAGACCACGGCCGCATGGTCGGGGGTTCCCGCCAAGTTGGCCTGGACGAGTTCCGCCGGGTGGGTTCGATACCACGCCTCCTCGTCTTCAACGAGGAGGTTGAAGCGATTCAACCACAGGCAATCGAAGCGATACGCCGGTTCTTCGGCGCGGAAGGGAGTGAACACCAAGGCGCCGCAGGCCCCAAGGCTCCTTCGCTGGTTCCGACCCGGAGTCGTCTCGTTCACCGAGTCCAGTGCCCTTTTGAACCTGGACAACAGGTCGGGGCAGGCCCCGCCCCGTTCCTCGATTTCCGGGAAGATGCTCCACCTCTCCCGATTCTTTCCGAAGGACTTGATGTGGCGGATCGACTCGTCCCGAAAATCGTGGAGCCAGGAGCACTTCGCAGCGTCCGTCACCGGCAGGAGGAGGCGATGCGTGTACTCCTCTCCCGTATACCGGATGATCTCGTCGGGGCGGAATCGAGGAACGAACGAAAGGCGATCGATTCCGTCGCGCCTGGGGTTGCGCGTGAAGACGGTGTCCAGGTGGATCATGCGGGGACCTGCTCTGCGGTTTCGCTCGAGAGGGATCGAGGACGGGATGTCCTTCCCGGCCCCGGCGGCGTTGGTGTCGGTGGAGAGTGGTAGGCCCGACTGGACTTGAACCAGCGCCCTCCGGTTTATCAGACCGGCGATCTAACCTGCTGATCTACGGGCCTGACCGGAGACGGTAGCCCCGAATCCCGCCGGCGGGGGCGCGGTTCATCGGACGCGCCGGTTCGTTAATCGAAATGGATCGAGAGGGGATCGGCCCCCGGCTCGCTTCGCTCAGCCGGGAGGACGGAGGGGCAGGGCCGCGACGCGGGCGAGCGGGAGCGCGGTGATCCGGTCGCCCAGCGGATACTCGGCGTCCCCCGGATACACGACGAACAGGTGTTCGAGGTCGAGGTCCTTCGCCACCACATGCATGGACTTCGTGGTCTTCGGGGCGTCGGTGCACTGGAACTCGAAACCCCACCGGCGTCCGCGGCGAAACAGCAGCAGGTCGAGTTCCGCGCCGCGCTGCGTCCGGTAGTAGAACGCCCGGCGTTCGCCGTGGGCGGCCAGCGTCTGTTCGAGCGCGAACCCTTCCCAACTGGCGCCGTACCGCGGGTGGAGCGCCAGTTCCGCGAAGTCCTCGATCTCCAGCAGGTGGTGGAGGATGCCGCTGTCGCGGAAGTAAGTCTTCGGGGACTTCACCAGCCGCTTGCCCAGGTTCTCGAACCACGGCGGCAGCACCCGGAGCAGGAACGCGCCGGCGAGCAGGTCGCGGTACCGATTCACGGCGGCCGGACGCGAGTCCACCGACCGGGCGAGTTCCGCCGCGTTCCAGGTCCGGCCGTGGTAGTGCGCCAGCATCCTCCACAGCCGCGAGAGCGCCGGCGCGGGCGGCGCGCCGGCGAGCAGCGGCAAGTCCCGCTCCACGAAGGTCGCGGTGAAGGTGTCCATCCACCGGGTCCAGGCGTCGTAGGAGTCCGCCAGGAAGGCGCGCGGGAAACCGCCCCGGAGCCAGAGACGCGTCAGCCGTTCGGGCCCCACTTCGCCGAGCGAAAGTCCACCGAGATTCACGAACAGGATGCGTCCGGCGAGGCTCTCGGAAACCCCCCGCACGAGATCCGGCGAAGCGCTGCCGAGGACCAGGAACACCGCCCGGCGATCCGGATCGTCACAGACCGGGCGCAGCACCTCGAAGAGCGCCGGCAGCCGCTGGATCTCGTCGAGGACGACCAGCCCCTCCTGCTCTCGCAGGAGGCGGTCGGGGGTCGCGGTCAGCGCCTCGCGGTCGGCCGGACGCTCCAAGTCGAAGCGCGTCGTCGGGCCGTCCCAAGTCGCCGCGATTTCTCGCGCCAGCGTCGTCTTCCCCACCTGGCGCGCCCCGAGGAGCGCGGCCACCGGGCTCTCCGAGAGCGCCTGTCTCGTCGCGTCGAAGGGGGCCTCGCGACGGATCCGGTCGGATCGAGGTTGTTGCATATCGGTCAGAACTCTGGTCGATATGCAACAATAACGACCCGCTCACACGAACGCAAGACTCCACCCGCACCCCGACTCCGGGGCGCGCGGCCCCTACGGCGCGGGAGGAGGCGCGGAGTCGGCGGCGGGGGCGGGCTCGTCCACCCGGACGCCGCGCTGCGAACCCCGGGCGACGGCGATCCCGGCGGCCCACTTCTCCTCGTCGGTGCGCTCCTCCACGGTAGGCACATGGAACCAGTCGTTCTGCACCCGGTCGCGCCGCACATCCAGCACGCAGTAACCCCGGTGGTATCCCTCCCCGAACTTCATGTGCGGGTTCGCCGCCAACTGGTCCTCCACCGCCTGCGCCACCGCCGCTTCCGTTTCCAGCCGCCGCAGGAAGGAACTCGGCGAAGAGATCGCGGTCGTGACGAAGTCCACGCCGTACGACCCGGCGCCGGTATCCCGGTCGTAACCCGACAGCGGCGACCGCGGGAGGTCCATACCCCAGGACTGGTGGACATCGCCGGTCAGCACCACCAGGTCCCCGATGCGCTCGCGCTCCAGGAAGTCGAACAGCCGGTCGCGGCTCGCCCGGTAACCGTCCCACTGGTCCGGGTTCATCGGGCGCCCGTGTTCGTCCAGCATCGGCCCCATCATCACCTGCTGGCCGAGCACCGGCCAACGAACGCCGGCGGCCTTCAGGCCGGCGAGTTCGCCGTAGAGCCACCGCTCCTGTTCCGGCCCGAGCAGCGTCCGCGACGGGTGCGCCATCGCTTCCGTGTCACCCCACGCCGCCTGCCGCGACCGCCCGATCAGGCGCGTGTCGAGCATGATGAGGTCGAGGAGGCGGCCGAAGCGGAAACTGCGGTAAGTGCGCTGGCTCGGCCAGGGCTCCGGTTCGCGGATCGGCATCCACTCGAAGTAGGCGCGGACGGCGGCTTCGCGCCGGACGAACCAGTCGCCTTCTTCTTCCTCGACCTGGTGGTTCTGCGCGCCGTCGGTGTAGGCGTTGTTGGTGATCTCGTGGTCGTCCCAGACGCAGACGAACGGATGCTGCCGGTGGAGTTCCTGCAGGTCGGGGTCGGCCTTGTACTGGGCGTGCCGCGTCCGGTAGTCGGAGAGCGTGACGATCTCCCGGTTCGGCGTCGGGACCCGGTCGAAACGGCTGCCGTCGCCGTAGTCGCGGTTCGTGTACTCGTAGAGGTAGTCGCCGAGATGCAGCACCGCGTCGAGGTCGTTGCGCTCGGCGATGCGCCGGTAGGCGTTGAAGTAGCCGAAGGGGAGGTTGGAACAGGAGGCGAACGCGAACCGCGCCTGTTCCGGGTCGCTCGGGAGCGTGCGCGTCCGCCCGACCGGGGAGCGCTCGCCGCCCGCCTCGAACCGGTAGTAGTAAACGGCGCCCGGCCGGAGTCCGGCGGCGACCGCCTTCACGGTGTAGTCCCGATGCGGCCCGGTGGCGGCGATCCCTTCCGCCACGATCTCCCGCATCCCCGGGTCCCGCGCCGCCTGCCAGGAGCAGGGCACGCTGTCGCGGCCTTCCTGCCCGGAGACGCGCGTCCACAGGAGCACCCGGTCGGTGAGCGGGTCGCCGCTCGCCACCCCGTGCGCGAAGACGCTCGACTGGCCGAGCAGGGGGAACGGGCGGGCGAACGGCAGCGCGAGCCCGGTTCGCGCCGCCGCGCCCAAGAACTTCCGGCGCGGTACGGTCATCATGGGCGCAACTCTACGCGTTCCGGGTTTTTCCGCGCGAGCGGCGGCGTCGAGGGCTATTCGCCGCGGCGGTTCGGCCCGATCTCGATCTCGGTGACATGGAGGCTGAGCCCGGCGCCGGCGCGGATCCCGATCACCCCGTCGAGCGGCAGCCGTTCCGCCGGCAGCGCCGCCATCCGGTCGCCGTTGACGAGGAACACCACTTCGTCCGCCCGCGCGTCCACCGCCAGCACATTCTCGACCGGCCCCGCCGCATCCTCGGCGAGGGTGGCGATCCCCTCGTGCTCGGTCCACGGCGCCAGGTCGCGGCTGTCGCCGCCGGAATGCTCGGCGACGCGGAACCGCCCGGCGCTGTCGATCTGGAAGGAGACGAACACCGGCGCGTCCCCTTCGAGATCCCGCCCGGCAAGGAAGAGCCCGAACGGCGCATCGAGCCGCGCGGAACCGGACTCTTCCGGGTCCCCCTCCGGGAACAGGTAGATCGTGCTGCTGACCGAGTAGTTCCCCGACGCGAAACTCCCCGGATCCCAGAACACGCCGCCGGGCCCGGCGAACACATGCCACCCCGGCCGCATCACCACGAACCGCCGCTCCTCGGTCGTCTGCGCGTCGTCGTACCGCACCTTCCAGTGCGCGGGGCGTTCCAAGTTGTGTCCCGACTGCGCGGTGGCGAGTCTTGAAGCGTTGACAAGAGACAACACCGCTATCGCCACACCGGTCAACACGACGGAGCGGTTGGAGAACGACATCCGAAATCTCACGCCCGCTTCGTCCTTCCGTTCACTTTTTCTTGGGGTGCAGGGGAGAGTCTTCCTTCGCCACCGACCGGAGAGTGTCTTCGAAGCCGGTACCGAGTATCCATCCCTCTTCCCCAGCCACCGCGTCTCGGTGATCTTCTCTGTGCAGACGCTTGAGAATAGCGTCCAAGTCAAACAGATCCTTCAACTTGCCTTGTGTGTCGAGATTCTTGAACGCACGCGCGTTCTCCAAGACTTGCGCACGATCCGGGATCGTGTCCCCGAGTCCCTTCGTTATGAGCGAGGGGTAGATTTCGGCGACGACGATGCGGGGTTGCGTCTTCGAGAGAGCCTGTAAGTCAAACGGCCAAACGGCGATGTGTTCGCCCAGGACCTCGTCCTGTCTCAGGCTCTCGAGCTGTGGAATGCCGACGAGAGATTGGGATCCGACAGAACCCGTGTAATGCAACTGCCAGACAGTCTTGGCAGTTCCGACCCTAAGGTCAGAAAGGCGCTTTTCTCCGAAGGAACGTTCCGAGAAGTCAAACACCGGTTTGCCTGTCGAGACCTTCTCCTTTGGCGGGGTCGTCTCTCCTTTGGGTTTGTAGCGTCCCCAAAACGGTCCGAGATCAGCGTTGCCACTGATTGCCATGTTGATCTCTGCGGCGACAACAAACCGGTTGTTGTCGTTCCTCCGGTCGTCTTCGACGCGCTTGTAGAGCCACTGCCACATCGCGATGGCGGGATTTGCGTCGGGCCCCGACCGGGGAAAGTCCGCGATTCCGCTCCGAAGGGTCTCAACGAAACCCCGCGGGTAGCCGAACGCGAAGTCGAAACCAGCCAGCACGCGCTGGCCGGCGCCCACGGCACGAACCAAGAGCTGCCGAATCGCATCGATCGCGTCGGACCGCGTGCGTTCGTACCGAACCTCGGGTCGCGTGCCTTCAGGACGGAGAGCCGCCCACCAGATGGCGTCGCGACTCTCCTTCACGGGCGAGGGCTTCTTGCGAGAGGACCAGTCCACCATCAGGTAGGTGTCGAACATCGACATGTAGTGTGTTCCTCCTTGAGGATCGATGGTAGTTGGCGGGAAGGTTACCGACTCGGCGGTGAGTCCGTCACCTCGCCCCGGGGCGAAGCGTTCTTCACATAGTGCTCCAGCCACCGGTGTTGCTCCCACAGCGTGTGCATCACCGACTCGCGCGCTGCGTAGCCGTGGCTCTCGTGGGGCAGCATCACCAGCCGCGCCACCGCCCCGTGCCCCTTCAGCGCGTGGTAGAAGCGGCGGCTCTGCAACGGAAAGGTCCCGGAGTTGTTGTCCGCGGCGCCGTGGATCAGCAGGATGGGCTCGTTCACCCGGTCGGCGTGCATGAACGGCGACATCCGGAAATACACCTCCGGCGCCTGCCAGAAAGTCCGCTGCTCGCTCTGGAACCCGAACGGCGTCAGCGTCCGGTTGAACGCGCCGCTGCGGGCGATCCCGGCGCGGAAGATGTCCGAGTGCGCCAGGAGGTTCGCCGTCATGAACGCCCCGTAGGAATGGCCGGCGATGGCGGCGCGGTCGGGATCGGCGACGCCGCGCCGCGCCGCTTCGTCCACCGCGGCCTGCCCGCTCGCCACCAACTGCTCCACATAACTGTCGTTCGGCTCTTCGTCGCCCTCGCCGATGATCGGCATCGTGGCGTTCTCCATCACCGCGTAACCCTGCGTCAGCCAGTAGAGCGCCGAACCCCACCGCACGAAACTGAACCGCTGCGGCGAGTCGCGCACCTGCGCCGCCGCCGCCGCGCTCTTGTACTCCCGCGGATAGGCCCACACCAGCAGCGGCAGCCGCCCGTCACGCTCCCGGTCGTAACCCGGCGGCGTGTGGAGGAGCGCGGTCAACTCCACCCCGTCGCTGCGCGTGTAGCGGATGAGTTCCCGCCCGGCGCCTTCGAGGTCGGGATACGGATGGCCGAAGTCCGTGATGGCCCGCGCCTCGCCTTCACCGGAAGACAGGTCGCGCAAGTAGTAATTCGGCGCCGTCTCCCGCGTCTCCCGCCGCGTCAGCAGCAACCCGGAGTCGGCGTCGAGCAGCGACAGCGGGACCTCGAACGCGTCCGCCGACGACCGGAAGAGGCGCCGCGTTTCCCCGGTCTCCAGGTCCCACTCGTCCACGAACGGCCGGTTCCCCTCCGGAGAAGCGCCTTCCGCGGTCAGGTACGCCTTCGTCCCGTCCTCCGAAGTCAGCAGCACCCGCGCGCCGCGTTCGTTCCTCGTGGTCAGCGGCATTCCCGGCGCGGCGTAGCGATCCTCGTAGGAAGTGTCGTGCGCCAGCATCGGTTCGCCCGTCCCCGCCGGCGGCAGGCTCCATACCTGCTCGGAGCGATCCTGCCACCACCGGGTGATCGCCACGCCGCGGCCGGAACCGAACAGCGCCTGCGTCAGCCGCAGCGGAACCTGCAGCGCCACGACCGCCTCGCCGTCGAACGGGGCGGCCAACTGCATGAGTTCGTCGCGCACCGACGCCTCGGCGTAGGGGTCGCCGCCGTCGCGCGCCTCCGTCCATACCAGCGTGGCGTCTTCGTCGCCGCGCCAGCCGACCGCGCGCGGCCCGACGGGCGCGGAGTCCCGGCCGATCGGGATCTCTTCCATCAGCGGCAGGTCGGCGAGTTCGTGGACGACCTCGCCGCTCCGGTCGCGCACTTCGATCCGCTGCGGGAAACGCGAATACGGCACGATGTAGGAGAACGGCTCGTGGATCGTCGTAACCAGCAGGAAACGTCCGTCCGGCGACGGAACCGCGTCCCGGACGATCGCCGGCCCGGCGATCTCGGTCGCGTGTCCGTTCAGATCGACCGTAACCACCCGCGCCGTCCCGTGCGCCACGAAGAGTTCTTCGTCGCGCGGGCCGGTGAGCAGGTCCTGGTAGGTGCGCGCCGGCGCCGCCCGCCCGGTGGTTTCCTGGATCACCGGGGAGATCGGGAGCGGGTCCGAGTGGTCGCGCAGCCGGTCGTCCGCGGTGCGGGCCGCGAGTCCGGCGGCGCCGGGCAGGAACCGGGAAACGGTCCGCGCCACGCCGGCGACCTCCGCCATCGCGCCCTCGGCGACCGCCGCCCGCGTCACGAATCCGGAACCGTCGGGAAGCCAGTGGTAAGGCGAGTCGCGGAACATCGCCCGCACTCCGGCGAGCACCCGCCGCGCCTCCCCGCCGCCGGACTCCGCGACCCACAGTTCGACGCCGTCGTCGCGGGTATGGGTGAACGCGAACCGGGCGCCGTCCGGCGACCAGGAGAAGTGGTCACCGCGCAGCGGCTCCGGCAGGCCCGCGAGCGGGAGTTCGGCGCCGTCGGCGAGCCGCTTCAGCGTGATCCCGTCCCAGGTGCGGCGCCGGCTCGCGGCGCTCGTGGCCGGGTCCAGCCGCAGCCCGGCGATGCGGAGTTCCGGCTTCGCCAGTTCCCGGAGCGGGAGCAGGCTGGCGCGGTGCAGCAGCGCGGCGTGGGCGGCGCCGGGAGCGACGGTGATGCCCGGCGTCGGCGGCGCTTCCGCGATGCGGGCGATCGCCTCCGGCGGCGTCCGGTACCCGGTCTGCGCGAGCCCCGGAGCGGCGGCGAACAGCGCGGCGCCGGCGAACGCGGCGCCCGCGCGGGGAAGAAGGAATCGGCTCATCGGACTCTCCCGTGGTGATCTCCGTTCGGAGGGGCCGGCCATCGTATCCGCCCGGCGCCGGGCGGCGCGAATACGATCCCCGACCCCGGCCGGCGTTCGCGGCGCGGCGCGGCGTCCACCCCCGCCCGGCCCGCCGCCGGATCGGCCTCCGCCGAGGACTCGCCACATGCGCCCCGAATCCCGCTCCACTCCGCCGCTGCCGAACGCCGGCGCCCTCCGCCGCGCGGCCCCGGTCGCCGGACTGCTCGCCCTCGCCCTCGCCTGCGGCGGCGCCGCGCCGGAACCCGAACCCGAACCGGCCGCCGAAGCGCCGGTCCGCACCGCGGATCCGTTCGCCCGAGGGCTCACCGAGGCCGACTTCCCCCGCACCCGGGAACTCGCGCCCGGCGTCCATTCCTACGAACAACTGCGCGCCGCCGGGGAGGAGTTGTTCACCACGGTCAGCCTGTTCGTGGTCACCGACGCCGGCGTCCTCGTCGCCGACGGGCAGGGAAACTTCGAGGAAACCGCCCGGCTGGTGGCCGAGATCGGCGCGATCACCGACCGGCCCATCACCCATGTCGTCGTCGCTTCCGACCACGGCGACCACACCGCCGGGAACGCGGCGTTCCCCGAAGGCGTGGAATTCATCGTCCACGAGAACTCCGTCCCGGCGATGGAGGCGCTCGGCGAACGCATCCCCGACCTGCCGATGCCGCAGACGGTGATCGGCGACGCGCACGACCTCGACCTCGCCGGCCGCCGCATCGAGATCCGGTTCCTCGGCCGCGCCCATACCGGCGGCGACCTCGTGGTCCACCTCCCGGTGGAGGGCGTCCTGTTCCTGACCGAGGCCTACCTCCACCGGATCTTCCCCGCGATGCGGTCGGCGTATCCGTCGGAGTGGGTCGCGATGCTGCGCCGCGCGCAGGCGCTCGACGCCGAGTGGAACATCCCCGGCCACGGTTTCGTGGACGACCCGGAAGTCCTGCGCGAAGAACTCGGCGCCGCCGTCGCCGCGCTGGAGACCGTGATCGCCGAAGCCACCCGCCTCCACGGCATGGGCCTCAGCCTCGAAGAGGCGGAGCAGCAGGCGGACTTCGGCGACCTCGAGACCTGGTCGCTCCGCGACAGCCAGCGCGCCGGCGCCATCGCCCGCGTCTATATGGAGTTGAACGGCGAACTCCCCGACTCGCCGTCACGCGGCCCGGGAGCGCCGGTATCCTCCGCTTCCCCCGCCTCTTCTTCCGAAACCCGAGACACCCGAACACCGGAGGGCCGACCGATGACCGCACCTGACAACGCCAACCCGACCCGCGCCGCCGACGGGGAGACCCCCGAGAGCGTCGTGGCGGCGCTGTACGCCTCCGTTACCGGCCCGGCCGGCGCGGAGAGGGACTGGGCGCGGTTCCGGTCGCTCTTCGCGCCGGGCGCCCGGCTGATGATGGTCCTCCCCGGCGAGGACGGCCGCAACACCGTGAGGCGCCTCACCCCGGAGGAGTACGAGTCCGAAGCGATGGAACACCGCGCGTTCGACGGCGGCTTCTTCGAGTACGAGACCGGCGGCGTCTCCGAAGCGCACGGCGCCATCGCGCACCGTTTCGGCAGTTACGCCGTCTATCGCTCGAAGGACGACGAAGAACCGCTGGGCCGGGGCCTCACCACCTCCCAGTTCGTCCACGACGGGGAGCGCTGGCGCCTGCTCTCGTTCCTCTGGCAGGACATCGCCCCCGGCGACCCGCTCCCCGCCCGCTACCTGGACACCCCGCCGGCCGCGGACCCGCGCTGAGGACCACCCTCGGGGCGGCTCCGCTCACTCGATTCGGCAGGCGTCCCGCGTCAGCAGTCTCTTGTTTCTCGCGCCGGAGTAGATCTTGCCTCGCGGTTCTCCGAGGATCTTCCGGTTCTTGAAGTCGGCGATCAGATCTGCGTCACCGCTGTACAACAAGCGCGCTCCGCTCACCTTGGCGAGAGCGAGCACATGAGTGTCGTTCGATCGGGTGACACCCTCCGACTTCAGTCTGCGCACTTCGTCCTCTACCTGCTCGTCGGGAACTCTGCTCGCCTGTCCGGCCCGCGAATATTCCAAGAGTCGGCTCTTCGCGGCCCGATACAGTTCGTCTGCGAATGCGCCGCCCGTTGAGAACGCCAAGTTGCCCCACCCTCTTCGCAGCCACCGATGAATCGGCGCCGCATCGGGAGTTTCCGGCTTCGCCAAGAAATCGCCCAAGCGGTTCGTATCCACGATCATGCACATGATGGGGCGCTCAGCTTCCGAAACCGAGCACCAGGTCGGTCTCGCGCAGGAAGAAGTCTCGGTATCCGGCAGGGGCGTTCCGGATGTTTCCGTAATCGTCCAACCGAAGGTCGTGGATCTTCACCGCGTTCTTCTTCGGCTCGAAATAGAGGATGGACACATCGTTGGCGCTGATCAACTTCTTCCGCACGGACACACGGATCCGATCCACGATGTAGTCGCTGTGAGTCTCAACGAAGAAGCGGTGGCGCCGACTGCGTACCGAGTTGACGAAGAAGGTCCCGAGTTCCGCTTGGCCTCGGGGGTGCAGATGCACCTCCGGCTGCTGCATCAGGAACAGGGACGGCTGACGATGACGGGTTCGCCGCGCCAACCCTCCGTTGACTCCCGGCGCCAGGAGTTCGACCAAGATGGGAAGACTCTGGCTCACGCCATAGCCCACATCCATGAGGTTTGCATGCGAGCCGGAATGCGCCTTGACTTGCAATTGGAAGGGATCACTGATCTGCTTTCCGTGACGCTTCACGCGGATGTCGGAGAACAGCCCGGCCGCTCGTCCGAATTCAACGAGATCTCTCTGGAGTTCGGCCCACGCCGGGCCTTCCGAGTGGTCAAGGCGCATCATGAGCATCGGGATGTGCTCGCCCTCGGGCGTAGCGGCTTCCCGGATGGGATCGTAAGTCCGACGCGGTTTGGCTCGAAGCGGGGCGACCGGTACCAAAGGAAGGCCGGGTGACAGGTTGTCGAGAACAGTCCGGCGACGGCCGTCGGAGGGCTTCGTCAACCGCCGAACGAACTCGGTGACAGGTCGGATATCGGGATAGCGTCGCTCGAGGGGATCGCCCACATCCGATACGAAGAAGGGCAGTGTCGCGAGCGAGAACGGGAGGTCGGTTTCAGCTCGATGGCCGTCAATGGCGACGATCGTGCCATCTTGGGCGTCAGGTCGGAACTCCAGGAATCCTTCGGAACCGAATTCGTAGCGCCAAGACATCAGGGTCGGTTGGGATCCTTCCTCTCGGAAGGTGGCGACGACTCGATACGGCCGTGCTATCCCGTCGGCCGCGCTGGGCATTCCGAAGCCGATCCTGAACTCGCGGATGCGCCCGGCGCTGCCGCGACGGGAACGAACGATGTCCCGGAACGAGCCCATCGAGAACGGTTCGAGATTGAAGTCGACCGGAGGCGCACCGAAGTGCGCTTCCAGCATTCGGTGCAGTGCGCTGTAACAGCCGAGGAAGGTGGTTTTCCCCGTGCTGTTTTCTCCCACGAGAAGGGTGATCGGGCTCAGGCGTGCCCGTTGAACACCCTGGAAGCACCGAACATCTTCCAGAAGGAGTTCTGTCGGTGGGGACATGACGCCTACGATATCTTGAGGACGGGCTACAGCCGGTGAGGAGAGTCGAGGAGCGGGACGCAGCGGCCGCTCGGTGGAACCGGGAGGTTACCGAATCGGCGTCGTCGGCGCGACTGACGGATCGGCGTCGGTCGGGCCCGCACGCGGGAGTGGCCGACCGCAGCGGCGCGGCTCGTCCGGAGCGCCCGTGGCATTCGTCCCTACCCCAGCAATCCCAAAACCCGCGCCAGTTGGCGGACCGACAGGCCGGAGATCACCAGCACCACGATGACGCCCAGCACATTGGCGAGCCGGGAGTTGCAGTACTTCCCCATGATCCGTTCGCGGTTCACGACGATCAGCAGCAGCACCAGCGTGAGCGGCAGGACGATGCCGTTCCCGGCCTGCGCGAGCAGGATCACCTGGTAAGGCGACGCGCCGAGCGTCACGCCGCAGACGATCCCGGTCAGCAGCACGAACGCCCACAGCATCCGGAACCGGGGGCTCTTGAGGTCCGAGCCCCAACCGAGCGCGCCGGAGGCGGCGTAGGCCCCGGCGAGCGGCGCGGTGATCGCGGAAGTCAGCCCCGCCGCGAACAGCCCCAACCCGAAGAACAGCGGCGCCGCGCGGCCGAGCAGCGGTTCGAGGCGCTGCGCCACCGTCGCCGCGTCGGCGGCTTCCGCTCCCTGCCCGAGCAGCGGCGAAGCGGACACCACCACCGCCGCCGTGATCAGGCCGCCGAGCGCCACCGAGAACACCGTGTCCGAACGGCTCTCGCGGATGTTGTCGTCGTTCTTGGACGCGTCCGGCCAGCGCTCCATCGTGGTGCTGGCGTGGAGGAACAGGTTGTAGGACACCACCGTCGTCCCGATGAGCGCGAGTACCGGCAGGAGCGCGCCGTCGGGAATGCTCGGGATGAACAGCCCGGACAGCAGGTCGCCGGGCGACGGGAAGGTCAGCACCGCGACCAGCAGGAAGACGATGCTCATCAACCCGACCAGCGCCACGAGCACATTCTGGATGGCCTTGTAGGTGCCGGTGAGCAGCAGCGCCCCGGCGAAACCGCCCACGACCAGCACCAGGACCTCCTGCGGGAGCCCGCTCAGCAGGCTGACGCCGAGCGACGCGCCGAGCAGGTTGCCGGTCTGGAAGGCGGCGTTCCCGACGAGGATGGTTACCGCGATCAAACCCAGCACGATCACCCGCGCCGTGGGATCCGCCAGACTGTCGCGGATCGCCTCGGCGAGGCCGCGCCGTCCGGCGAGTCCCACCCGCGCCGCCATGTCCTGCAGGATCATGGTGGCGATCACCGAGAAGAGGACCGCCCACAGCAGCGCGGTGCCGTAACCGGCGCCGGCGCGGCTGGCGGTGACGATCGTCCCCGGCCCGATGAAGGCGGCGGTGACCAGGAAGCCGGGGCCGACTCGAAACTTGCTCATGGAGGGGTCCTCCCGTGCCTATGTTGACAGGCGGGGTTGACAGGCGGGGCCGGTGGGGGCGGTCAGTTTCGCAGGTCGGCGGCGATCACGCGCGCCGCGTTGCGCCCGGAGATGAGGTGGAGGCCGCCGTACGGCGCCGTTCCCGGCCCGGCGAGGTAGAGCCCGCCGACCGGCGTCCGATGCCGCGCGAATCCGGGAACCGGACGCAGCGAATACAGCTGGTCGAGCGTCGGCTCCCCCTGGTGGAAACTGCCCTCGGCCAGGCCGAACCCGGTCTCCAGCGCCGCCGGCGAGACCACCCGGCGCCCGATGACCAGGTCGCGGATCCCGGGGAAGGCGCGTTCCAGCATCCGGAGCGCCGCCTCCGCCAGGCGCTCCTCGGCCCGGCGGGCCGGGGTTCCCCAGCCCCCGTCCTCCCGGAGGTCGTAGGGCGCGGACTGGACGGTCGCCGCCAGCGTGTGCCGCCCCGGCGGGGCGAGGCCGGAGGCGTGGGCCGAGGGGAGGAACGCGAAGACCAGCGGGTCGGCGGCGATCCGGCCGTACTTCGCCGCGTCCGCCGCCCGCTCCAGGTGGTCGAGGGTGGCGCCGATCTGGACGATCCCGTCCAGGCGCGGGTCGTCCGCTTCCCCCGCCGGCGCGTCGGCGAATCGCGGCCGGCCGGAGAGCGCGAACCCGATCCGGGCGGCCGTTCCCCGGTAGCGGATGCGCCGCGCCTCGTGGACGAACTCCGGTTCCAGCCGGGCCGCGCCCACCCATTCGAGCAGCGTGGCCCTCGGCGAGGCGTCGGAGACCACGGCGCCGCAGCGCGCCGTCCGCCCGTCCCGGAGTTCCACGCCGACCGCGCGCGGGCGGCCGCCGGGGCCGGGTTCCGTCAGGACGCGGCGAACCCCGCCGGAGCCGCTCTCGAAGTGGACTCCGGCGGCGCGCGCCGCTTCCCGGAGCGCCTCCCCCACCGCGGTCGCGCCCCCCTTCGGCGGCCGCAGGAAGCCCAGCGGCTCCGACGAACCGAAGGCGTGGAAGTGGAGGAAGAGCCCGGCGGTCCCCGGCGCCCGCGGCCCGAGCCGGATCCCGGTGAGCGCCGGCCCGGCCAGCGCCGCCTTCAGCGGTTCGGACTCGAACCGGTCGTCCAGGTAGTCCCGGAGGGCCATCGGCAGCGCTTGGAGCAGCGCGCCGATCCCCCGGCCGCCGAGCCCCAGCGCCGAGACCGCGGCCCGCGCCGCTTCCGGCAACTTCGAGTCCAACTCGAGCGGCGGGCGGAGCGCCAGCCCGCGCAGGAAGTTGGCGGCGGCGTCCAGTTCCGCGGCGAACTCCGGGAACCGGGAGGCGTCGGCGGCCGAGAGTCCGCCCGCCGCGCGCCGCGCCGCTTCCCGGCCGCGCGGCAGGCTGAAGGTCTCCCCGGTCTCCGGCGAGACGACGGTCAGCGCGGGGTCGGGAGCGAGGAACTCGAGACCGTGTTCCGCGAGTCCCAGTTCGCCGGCGGCGGTCGGGTCGAACGACGGCAGCGTCTCCGGCGCGACCGGGAGGAGGAAGCCGGGCGCGATCTCGCAACTCGCCGCGACGCCGCCGGGTCGTCCGCGTTCGCCGACGACCAGCGCGCTCCGCCCGCCGCGGGCGAGCAGGATCGCCGCCGCGAGCGCGTCCGGGCCCCCGCCGACGGCGACGAGGTCGTAGCGGTCGCGCATCGGCGGCGTCAGGCGGGAGCCGGAGTGCGCCGGTCGCTCACGCGGCGGCGAGCATGGCGTCCGCGCCCAGTTTCCCCGGCGCGCCCATCACGCCGCCGCCGGGATGCGCCCCCGAACCGCACAGGAACAGCCCGCGCAGGGGCGTCGCGAACTGCGCCCAGCCCGGCGCCGGGCGGAGGAAGAACAACTGCTCCAGGCCGAGTTCCCCGGCGAAGATGTTGCCCTCGGTCAGCCCGGTGCGGCGCTCGATGTCCAGCGGCGTGAGTACCTGCCGCTCCAGAATGAGGTCCGGCAGGTTGGGCGCGTACTCGGCGAGCGTTGCGATCACGGTGTCGCCGAAGGCGTCCCGCTGCGCGTCCCAGTCCCCGTCCGCCGGGTCGAGGTGGTAGGGCGCGTACTGGACGAAGATGGACATCACCTGTTTGCCCGGCGGCGCCATACCCGGGTCGAGCAGCGACGGGATCAACACATCCAGGTAGGGCCGGCGGGAGAACCGTCCGTACTTGGCGTCGTCGTAGGCGCGCTCCATCGTTTCCCGGTCCGGGCTGATGGAGATGGAGCCGGCGAGGTGCGGCCCCGACCCGGGCAGCGCGGTGAAGTCGGGCAACCCGTCGAGCGCCAGGTTCACCTTGCCCGACGAACCGCGCAGCCGGTATCGCCGGATGCCGCGAACGAAGTCCTCCGGGAGTTCGTCGGGATCGAGCAACCGGAGGAAGGTGCGGTGCGGGTCGAGGCTGGAAGCGGTCTGCGCGGCGTAGATCTCTTCGCCGGACTCCAGGACGACCCCGGCCGCCCGTCCGGAGTCGTTCAGGATGCGGGTGACGCCGGCGCCGGTGCGTATTTCCGCGCCGAACGCTCGGGCGGCGGAGGCCAGCGCGTCCGCCACCGCGCCCATCCCGCCGCGCGCGAAACCCCACGAGCGGGAAGCGCCGTCTATCTCGCCCATGTAGTGGTGGAGCAGGACATACGCCGTTCCCGGCGAAGAAATGCCGAGGAAGGTCCCGATGATGCCGCTGGCCGACATGGTGGCCTTCAGCGGCTCCGACTCGAACCAGCGGTCGAGGTAGTCGCTCGCGCTCGCCGTCATCAACTTCGCCAACTCGTGGAGCCGCCGGGGCCCGAGGCGCGAGAACCGCCCGCCCACCCGCGCCAGCCCGGCGAGTTCCGCCGGCCGGAGCGAACCGATGTCGGGCGGCCGGGTCATCAGCAGGTCGCGCACCGCCCGGCTGAGGTGGTGCATGTGGAGGCCGAACCGGGGGTAGTTGTCGGCGTCCCGCCGGGAGAAGCCGAGCAGCGATTCGCGGGTCTTCGCCGGATCGTGCCAACGGGTCAATGCGCGCCCGTCGGGCAGCGGGGTGAAGGTTCCGTCGAGGGGTTGCAGATGCAGCCCGTGCCGGGCGAGGTCGAGGTCCGCGATGATCTGCGGCCGCAGCAGGCTGACCACATAGGAGAAGACGGAGACGGTGAACCCGGGGAGGATCTCCTCGCTGAAGGTGGCGCCGCCGACGCGCTCGTTCTTCTCGACGAGAACCACCCGCTTCCCGGCCCGCGCCAGGTACGCCGCCGTAATGAGCCCGTTGTGCCCCCCGCCGATAACGACGGCGTCGTAGCGCTGGCTCACGGGGAACGGGGCGGAGCGGCGGTCTCCGGTGGCGCCGGCGGCGCGCCGGGCGCGACGCCCCTGCCGGTTGACCTCGACTCCCGCTCCGTGGATAGAATAAACGCCGGACGGGGTGGATCAAGAGTGCCGGCGCGCGCGTACGGAGAGGTGATCCGATCTGCGGCCTTTACCGACGGCTTGGCGCGTCGCCGACTTGGAGCATCCAGACGGCAGGCGCTCGGTAGAGCCGAGCGCGATTCCGCGGCCGGCGGTGGGTCGGAGTCTGACTCCGGAGATGAATCGTGATGAAGGGCGACATCCCTCACTACTTCCACCGTGGTTTGAAGTGTTGGATGCGCCGTATCCACGAGGGGCAGTTGACGCTTCCGACCTTTCGGCCCGGTTCCGTGTGGGGCATCGGCCAAACCAAAAGCCTGATCGATTCGCTGTTTCGGGACCGTCCGGTCGGCACGGTTCTCCTGATGCCGACGGATGAAGAGCGATTTGACTCGCGCCCGATCCCGGGCGCGGCTGCAGCGACGCCGTCGGCCGGTAACGGCGAACTGATCTTGGACGGTCAGCGGCGCCTATCGGCGTTCTGGAGAGCCTTCCACGATGAGCCGGAGCCGCTCTTCGTCAGGATCAACGACTGGACCGCCGACTTCCTCGCCGTACTCGAGGTCGGGTCAGCCGCGGACCTCCGACTTCGCTTGGTGAAGGACGCGCATGCGGACGCGGCGATCTTGTTCGAAAGTCGGTGCATCCCGTTCGCGGTCCTCGGAATCGATTGCGTCACGCAATCGGATGGCGCAACATGGGACTGGTGTGATCTGGCCCTGCCGAATGACGAAGACCGCGCAAGACGCTTGTCCTTCCGCATTCAGCGAGATGTGGCGGGGCCGTTTCTGTACCGGGGACTGTGGCGCCTGACGCTGCCGAGTGGAATCTCGAAAGAGGAGGCCATCGAGATCTACACACGGGCCAACGAATCTTCCGCCGTGACCTGAACCTGCCAGAGATGCGGCGAATCGCTGTCGCAAGTTCATCGTGGCGCTCACGAATGATGGGAACGGCGGTGAGGGCTCTGATCGCAGGGAAGGTGACACTGACAGACGACTGAGCGGGAGTAGAGCCGCGATCGCGGAGGAAGCCACGGTCACTTCGGCAGTCCCCGCTCGTCGTAGAGGAAGTCACCGATACCGGCGGAGGACGGCCCCGGCCGGAGCGCCTTCGCGCATCGCTCACCGATGGCGCGGATGTCGGCGATCAGGGTCGGATCGTTCCTGCGTCGCTTCTCGCGCTCGAGTCGTTCGCGCACGGAGTCGGTGATGACTTCGGTGGCGGTGCGGCCCGTGAGGGAAGCGAGTTCGCGGACGAGACGGCAGGTCTCTTCGTTCTCGATGTTCAGACTCATACGGCTACCCTCGCCCCAGTCGTGTGGAACCGCAGGCGTTTGCGCTCACGGATCGAATCTTCTTCGGCAACAGGTCGAAGGTGTCCCCGTAGAGGTCGGTCAGCAGGTACGCGTCCCGATAGAGCAACCGTTCCTCCCGGACGGCGCGGACGACCGTCTCTGCGAATCGACGGCCGATCCGCCACCGTTGGGCGTTCCAGAACGCGGCCCCGTCGGTGGCCGCCGGCGCCGCCTTCGCCGAGAGTCGGCATTTTCGATAGCAGGCCCGGAACCGGTCGCCGCTGAGGTAACCCAGATCGAGAGCCCGGCGAGCGCTGACGACGGGGCTGACCCGGAAACGCTGGGCCACCGAATCGAGCGGATTGTCCTGCGTGGCGATTCTCCGCCAATACGCTCGGAATTCGGTCTCCGGTAAGAGGAGTTCACCGGCAGCGCGGTCGCACAAGCGCTCGTTTCCGGGGTGGCCGGTCTGGAACTGCTCGAACCCGGAGACGCCGGATCGGCCGAGGGCCAAGTGCGCCAACTCGTGCGCCAGGGTGAACATCTGCGCCGCCTCGGAATCGGCGCCGTTGACGAACACGAGGGGGGCGTGCGGATCGAAAAGCGCGAATCCCTGGAACTCGTCGGGATCCAAGGCGCGGCCGGCGTCGTTCCCGACGACGCCGCTGAAGGTCACGAGAATACCGGCGGCTTCAGCGCGGTCACGCAATTTGTCGAACGCCTCCCTCCAACCGGCGGTCGGCGAAGCCCAGCCGTCACCGAGGTCCAGCGCCTCGCGGATCGTGCGGGCGACGGCGCGGGGCGTGTCGGTGGGCGTGTGCGAAGCGACGAAGGTCACCGGCGCCGCTCCCGAGTCGGCGAGTTCGTCTCGCATCCACGCCTGCCGTCGCAGCATGTCCCCGATGACCTCCATCAACTCCGGGCTCGCCAGGTCCACGGAGTCTCCGTCCCGCGTTCGATAGTCCGGAACGGGAAGGCCTTCTTCGGGCGGGCGGGACAAGTAGAGGAATCCGAAGGGCGTCCGCGTCTCGGACGACAGAGCCTCGATTTCGACCGGGCTCACCATTCCGGTTCGCTCCCACCCGGATACTCGCTCGGGCGCGACGGCCATCGCCCCCGCCAACTGCGTGATCGAAAAACGCGCTCGCTTGCGCGCCCACCGCAGCACATCCGGCTGCAACCTGAGTTGCGTTCGAGGCGCGCCGGAACTCATGCGACGAGACTCTATCTCCGACTTCCGGCAAACCGTCGGTCTCCTCTGAACGAGGCGGAGTGGGCAGAATGATTATCGAAAACAATATAATGATGACTACGATAATCATGCGTTTCCTCGACCGTGGCGACGAATTCCGGCGGCTGGATGCCGCCTTGGCGCGACCGGGCGGGTTCGCCGCGATTTGGGGGCGGCGGCGGGTGGGGAAGACCCGGCTGCTGGTGGAGTGGTCGAAGCAGCGGGACGGCCTCTACGCCGTCGCGGACGCATCGGCAGCGACGGTCCAGCGGCGGTATCTCGCCGAGGCGATCGCCACTCGATTCCCCGGTTTCGCCGATGTCGAGTATCCCGACTGGCGGTCGCTGCTGGAGCGCGTGCGCGCCGAAGCCGCCGCGTCCCGGTGGCCGGGGCCGCTGATCCTCGACGAACTGCCCTATGTGATCGCGGCGGATCCGTCGTTCGTCGGCGTCCTGCAGAACTGGCTCGACCGGCCCGGCCCCCGTCCGGTGCTGGTAGTCAGCGGTTCGAGTCACCGGATGATGGCCGACGCCCTGTTCGACGCCGCCGCGCCGCTCTACGGTCGGACGGCGGAGGCCTTCGCGGTCCGCCCGCTGCGCCCCGGCCATCTCGCCGAGGCGTTTCCCGGTTCCTCCGCCGCCGAGCAGGTGTCCCTCCATGCGCTCTGGGGCGGGATGCCGCGCTACTGGGAACTCGCCGCGCCATTCGGGACCGACCTCGCCGGGGCGGTGGACGCGCTGGTCCTCGATCCCGCCGGGCCGCTCCACGACGAACCCGACCGCCTCCTGCGGCAGGAAATGCCGTCCGCGATATCGCTCCGGCCCGTGCTGGATGTGATCGGCGCGGGAGCGCACCGGCTCAGCGAAATCGCCGGCCGGTTGGGCAAGCCGGGGTCGAGCCTCTCCGGGCCGCTGGCGCTGCTGCAGGAGATGGAGTTCGCGCTCCGCGAGACCCCGTTCGGCAGCCCTCCCCGCTCCGGGAAACGCAGCCTCTACCGGTTGGCCGACCCGTTCCTGCGCCTGTGGTTCCGCGTCGTGGCGCCTCGCCGCGCCGCCTTGGCCGCCGCTCCGCCGGAAACCCGCCCGGCGTACTGGAACCGGGTCCGCCGCTCACTCGAAGCGTCCGCTTGGGAAGAACTCTGCCGCCTCGCCGCGCCGACGCTCCACCGTGGCGATTCGCCCCTCGGCGCCCTCGGCCCCTGGGAGCCGGCGCAGCGCTATTGGCGCGGAAACGAACCGGAACTCGACCTCGTGGCCCGCTCCGTGGACGGCAAACGCCTCCTCGTCGGCGAAGCGAAGTGGCCGGCCGCAAGCCGCGCGACCGGCAAACCCCCTCTTCCCGATCCCTCCCGCCTACCGGGAGTCGAGCGGTATGAAGTCGTCCACGCTTACTTCACGCCGCATAGGACCCGCCGGAAACGCGGCGATGTCCACTTCGTGGACGCCGAAACAGTCCTCGCCGCGCTTGCCTGAACCGCCGGCCGTCGAACCGCCGACGGGGAATGCGGTCACATTCCGCGAAGGCGCTCCGTCCCGGCGCCTACCTCCGCAGCGCCAGGCCCCAGGGTGAAGCGCCGGCGGGGAGGCGGGCGATTACGGTGAGGGAGGCGGTGTCGAGGACGCTGACATCGTTGGAGGGGCCGTTCGCGGTATAGACGAAGCGGCCGTCGGGGGAGACGGCGATACCCCAAGGGCGTTCGCCGACTTCGACATCGGCGGTGACTTCGCCGGTGGCGAGCGCCACTACCGAGACGGTCTTCGAGCGGCCGTTCGCCACATAGAGCGTCCCGGAGTCGGGCGACAGCGCGACGCCCATGCTGCGGGAGCCTTCCGGCAGCGTGATCGTCCGGCTGACGCGGTTTTCGGCGACGACGATTTCGGACACCGTGCCGTCGATCTCCGCCGACACATACGCGAACTGCCCGTCGGGGGTGAACACGGCGTCCCGCGGGCGGTGGCCGACGCCGATGCGGGCGATCTCGTCGCCGGTCGCCGTGTCGAGGACGGTGACATCGTGGTCGGTTTCGCCGGTCACATACGCCAGCGTCCCGTCGGGGCTGATGCGGACGCCCTCCGGTTCCCGGCCGACCGGCACGGTGCGGAAGATTTCGCCGGAGGCGAGGTCCACCAGACTGGCTTCGTCGGAGTCCTCGTTGGACACGACGATGCGCATTCCGTCCGGCGTGATGTCGAAGGTCTCCGGGTCGGAGCCTCCGGGGAGGATGCGGGTGCGCTCCGCCGACCGGAGGTCCACTTCGGCGATGCCGTCGAGGGTCTTGTCCGGTTCGGCGCATTCCTCTTCCTCCATCCACGGCGGACACTTCGGCGAGCCGGAGAGCGCCACATAGGCGAACTCGCCGCCGGGAGCCACGCGCACGCCGCGCGGGCGGGTGCCGACTTCGATCTCCGCCGTTACTTCGCCGGTTTCGAGCGCGATGAGGCTGATCGTTCCCGCGTCCTCGTTCGAGACGAGCAGCGTGCCTTCGCCGTACGAGCCGGAAACCGCCGGCGCGTCCGGCGACCCCGCGTCACCCGCCGGCGCTTCGCCGCCGGGCGCGCCGCACCCGCCGAAGACCAAACCGCCGAGCGCCGCGGCGAAGAGCCGCCGCAGAACCGTCGTCCTCCGGTTCACTCGTTCTCTCCCGCGCCGCCTCCGTCCGCGCCGCCCACGAGACCGAAGGTGAACAGCGACTGGCCCGTCGCGACCGTGATGAACTGTTCCCCGTCCAGCGCGAAGGACATCGGCGCCGCGCGCACGCCGCCGCCGGTTTGGAAGTCCCACAGCGGCTCGCCGGTATCGGCGTCCAGCGCGAACACATTGCCCTCGTTCGTCCCGCTGAAGACCAGCCCGGAAGCGGTCGCCAGGACGCCGGACACCGCCGGCGTCAACTGCTTGAACTCCCACCGGAGGTCGCCGGTGAGCGCGTCGAGCGCCCGCACCGCGCCGTAGGTCTCCTCCGTCTCCGGCCGCCGCTCGCCGCCGCCGAGGAACGGCGTCCCGGGGACATACTCCACATCGCTCTTGAAGTAGATCGAAGACATCTCCCGGGTGGGAACGAACAGCGTCTGCCGGTTCGGGTCGTAGGCCGGGCTGTACCAATTCGTCGCGCCGGCGAGACTCGGCCAAACCAGCGTGCCCTCCTCGGACGGGTCCATACCCGGAATGAGGATCGGGCGCCCGTTCTCGTCTATCCCTTCGGCCCAGGTCTGCGTGGCGTACTGCGTCGCCCGCAGGAACTGGCCGGTTTCCCGGTCGAGCACATAGTAGAAGGCGTTGCGGTTGGCGAGGATCACCAGTTTGCGCGGCGTCCCTTCCCATTCCGCGTCCACCAGCACCGGGATCTGGTTCGCGTCCCAGTCGTGGGTGTCGTGCGGGGTGAACTGGAAGTGCCAGCGCAACTCGCCGGTCTCCACATCCAGCGCCAGGATCGAGCAGGTGTAGAGGTTGTCGCCGGGCCGCACATCGCCGTTCCAGTCCGGAGCGGGGTTGCCGATGCCCCAATAGAGCAGCCCCAGTTCGGGGTCGTAGGAACCGGTGAGCCAGGTCGCGCCGCCCCCGGTCTTCCAGGCGTCGCCTTCCCAGGTATCGCCTCCCGGTTCGTCCGGCGACGGGACGGTCCAGAACCGCCAGGCCCGCTCGCCGGTCTCGGCGTCGTAGGCGTCGAGGAAGCCGCGCACGCCGGCCTCGCCGCCGCTCATGCCCACGATGACCTTCCCGTCCACCGCGAGCGGCGCGGCGGTGATCGCGTAGCCGACCGCGTTGTCGGCCATCGGCACGCTCCACCGGACATCGCCCGTAGCGCGGTCGAGCGCGATGACCCGCGCGTCCAGCGTCCCGAAGAACACCGATTCGCCGAGCAGCGCCACCCCCCGGTTCGCCCGCGGGAACCCGATGTTCAGGGTTTCCTCCGGGACCACCGGGTCGTAACGCCAGAGCCGGCGCCCGGTATGGGCGTCCAGCGCGGCGACGGTGCTGGGCGGCTCGCTGATGTACATGACGCCGTCCACCACCAACGGGGTCACTTCGACCCGCCCGGCCGTGCCGGTCTGGTAGATCCACGCCGGGCGCAGCCGGGAGACATTCCCCGGCGTGATCCGGTCGAGGCGGGAGTAGCGCTCCGACCGGTAGTTGCCGTTGTAGTGGAGCCAGTCGGACGGCTCGTCATCGGTTGCGACCAGTTGCGAGTACGAAACCTGGGCCGCGCCCGGCAGGGCGAAGAGCCCGGAGAGGAGGGCGGCCAGCGCGCCGCCCGCGAGAGTTCGAGTAGTCATCGGGACGGCCCTCCCTCGGGACCGCGCAGCGTGGCCAAGTAAGCGACCAGGTCGTCGAGTTCGTCGTCGCCGAAGTCCGCGTAACTCATCATCAGGCTCTCCTCCGGCAGGAGTTCGAACCGGCGGATCTCGGTCTTGCGGAACGACCGCAGTCGGCCCGCCTGGTCGAGGATCTGGATGGTGAAGGTGTCTTCGTTCATCCGGACGCCCATGGTTTCGGCGCCGCCGGCGTCTTCCACGAGGACGGTCCGGTAGCGCGGCGTCACCGAGGCGGCGGGATCGCGGATGGACTCCCGCAGGTGTTCGCTCCCGCGAAGGAGCCCGATGTCGGAGAGGTCGGGGCCGAAGGCGATGCCTTCGCCGTTCACCACATGGCAGGTGGAACAGAGCGTCGCGTCGTAGAGGTCCCGTCCCCGCGCCGGGTCGCCGGGCAGGTCTTCGCGGGCCACCGTGCCGAGCGACCGCACATAGGCGGCCACGCCCCGGATCTCCTGCCCGTTCAGCGTCCACGCGCCGGGCATGTCGGTCCCGTCGATGCCGTCCTCCACGATGGACAGCAGCGCTTCGTCGGTCGTCGAACGCCGCAGGTTCTCCCGCATCAGGTTGGGCCCTTCGCCGCCGACCCCGCCGAGGCCGTGGCACCGGGAGCAGTGGATGTCGAAGAGGCGTTGCCCCTGCGTCAGTTCCTCCGGCGCGGCTTCGTCGAGCGGCGGGCCGGTCTGTCGTTCGGCCGCGGCGGCCCCGGCGGGGGCCGCGGCGAGCGCCGCGCCCAGCAGCCAGGCGCCTCCGGCGCGCCCGCCCCGTTCCGGGAGTCGGATGAGTCTTTCCATTGGTCGCTCGCTCCTGTTCCGCGGACTGTACCAACCCCCTCCGGCCGACTACCATTCGGCGGCTTCCCCGCCCGCTGTCCCGAACCGGCGCCATGCCCCGCGGCACCCCCTTCCACTCCCGCACCGCCCCGCTCTGCGGCAGTTACCGCTGGAAGGAGTGGGCCGGCTACTTCGTGGTGGAAGCCTTCGACCGCTTCCACGATCCCGAATACCACGCCGTGCGCTCGGGCGCGGCGCTCTTCGATGTGTCGCCGCTCCACAAGTACGACATCCGGGGGCGGGACGCGACGGCGTTCACCGACCGGCTCATCACGAGGAATGTGGCGCGGTCGAAACCCGGGCAGGTGCTCTACTCCGGGTGGTGCTCGTCGGACGGGAAACTGCTGCAGGACGGTTGCTTCCAGCGGTTCGCCGACGACCATGTCCGCGCCACCGCGGTGGACCCCACGCTGCCGTGGTTCGAATCGGTCGCCGAAGGCTTGGACGCGCGGATCGAAGATGTTTCGGAGGAACTCGCCGCGCTCGCGCTCCAGGGGCCGGCTTCGCACGCCGTCCTGAACGCGCTGGCCGACGACGACCTGTCCGGTCTCGGTTTCTTCCGGCTGCGCGAAACGCGGCTCGGCGGGCTCGCCGTCGTCGTGACCCGCACCGGCTATACCGGCGATCTCGGCTACGAACTCTGGGTGGAGCGTGATGCGGCGCCGGCGCTCTGGGACCTGCTGCTCGGAGCCGGGGAACCCATGGGTCTCCGTCCCGCGGGAATGCTCGCGCTCGACCGCGCCCGGGTGGAGGCCGGTTTCCCGTTGATCGATGTGGACTTTTGGAATGCCGACCACGCGCTCACCGAGGCGCAGAAGTCCACGCCGTTCGAGGTGGGGCTCGGCTGGGCGGTGAGCGCGAAGAAAGGCCCGTTCATCGGTCAGGCGGCGCTCGCGGCGGAGCGGGTGGGCGGGCCGGAACGATTCTTCGTCGGCATCGAAACCTCCATCCTCGAGTTGGAGCGCTTGTTCGCGCCGGATGGTCTGGCGCCCGAAGTCGGCGACGAAGTGGATCGGCGCGGCGTCCCGGTGTATTCCGGCGGTGAGCAGGTCGGACGCGCCACCAGCGTCTGCTGGTCGCCGCTGTTGAAACGCCTGCTCGCGCTCGCCACCGTGGATCGGGGTTACCAAGAACCGGGCACGCCGGTGGAGATCGAAGTCACCGTGGAGTACGAGCGCCGCCGCGCCCGCTCGAGGGTCGCCGCGCTGCCGTTCTTCGACCCGCCGAGGAAGCGCCGCGCGCCCGCCGCCTGATGCCCGCGCCGGCGACTTACTCGGATACCCGGCCGGAGGCGCCGGCCGACGCGAAGACGCTGCCGGCGCGCTACTACACCGACCCGGGGATATTCCTCCGGGAACGGGAGCGCATCCACCGGGCGATGTGGACGGCGGTCTGCCGCAGCGAGGAGTTGCCGGAAGCCGGGAGTTACCGGCTGGTCGAAGTCGCCGGCGACTCCCTGGTCGCGCTGCGCGACGCCGACGGGAGGGCGCGCGCCCACCACAATGTCTGCCGCCACCGGGGAACGCGGTTGCTCGAAGAGGACGCGGGACGCCTTCCCGGCGCGGTTTCCTGTCCCTACCACGCGTGGACCTACGGTCTCGACGGCTCGCTCCGCAGCGCGCCGCACATGGAGCGGGCGCCGGGTTTCGATCCGGCGGACTACCCGCTGGTCTCCGCGGACTGCGGCGAGTGGGGCGGTTCGGTGTTCTGCCGCGTCGAGCGGGGCGGCGAATCCCTCGCCGAACAGTTGGGCCCGGCGGCGGAGCGGCTCGCTCCGTGGGGCCTGGAATCGCTGACGAGTGTCCGTTCCATCGAGTACGACCTGCGGGCGAACTGGAAACTCGTGCTGCAGAACTTCTCCGAGTGTCTCCATTGCCCGGTGATCCATCCGCAACTGCAGCGCGTCTCGCACTACCTGAGCGGCGAGAACTATCCGGTGACGCCGGGAACCGTCGGCTCGGCGATGGATCTCGCCGACGGCGCCGAGACCCTGACCGCGGACGGCCGCCGGGTCGCGCCGCCGCTGCCGGGCGTCGGCCCGGAAGACCGCCGCCGGGTCCTGTACTTCGTCCTCCTGCCGAACCTGCTCCTGTGCCTCCATCCCGACTACGCGGTGACCGGCCGTCTCGAACCGCTGGCGGTGGATCGCACGCGCATCCGTTGCGACTGGCTCTTCGCGCCGGAATCCGCCGCCGCGCCGGGATTCGACCCCGCCCCGGCGGTCGAGTTCTGGGACGCGACGAACCGCCAGGACTGGCGCGTCTGCGAATCCGCGCAGGCGGGGATCGCTTCTTCCGCCTACCGCCCCGGCCCCTACTCCAACCGCGAAGACCAACTCTGGGAGATCGACCGCCTGGTCCTCGACCGCCTCTCCTGAACCGCCGCGCGGCGATTCAGTTCGGCGGTTCGTCTTCCGGGGCGCGCCCCTCCAGGATGTCGAGGAGGCGGTCGTAGGCGAAGACGCGCTCGCGCTTCCCGCCGGCGGTTTCGGCCAGCAACCCGATCCCCTGGAGCCGCGCCACGGCGCCGGTCGCGCGCCCCCGGGAGCCATCCAGCACGGTTTGGGCGTCGCCGATCGACAGGAATGGCCGGAGGCGGGCGAACTCGAACACCGCGAGCGCGGACGGCGCGGCCCGGGCCATTTCCCGGATCCGCGCCCGGTCCGCGTCGAACAGCGCGAGCAGCCGCCGCCCGGTCTCGACCGCGTGGCGGGCGGTTTCGACGACGCCCTGCAGGAAGAACCGCATCCAGCCCTCCCAGTCGCCGGAGACGCGCACTGCGTTCAGCCGGTCGTAGTACTCCCACTGGTGTGCGAGGAAGTACCGGCTGAGGTAGAGCAGCGGCGAGCGCAGGACTTCCGCCTCGCTGAGGAGCAGCGCGATGAGCGCCCGTCCGGCGCGCCCGTTCCCGTCGAGGTACGGATGGATCGTCTCGAACTGGACATGCGCGAGTCCCGACTTCACCAGCGGCGGCAGGTTCGATTCCGCGTGGAAGAACTCCTGCAGGTCGCCCATGAGATCGGGCACCCGGTCGGGCGGAGGCGGGACGAACCGCGCGAGACTCGGACGAGGCCCGCCGATCCAGACATGACTCCGGCGCAACTCTCCGGGCGTCTTCCTCGTCTGTCCGCGGAGCAGGACCCCGTGGAGTTCGCAGAGGAGGTTGGTCGAAGTCGGAAACCCCGCCCGAAGCCGATCGAGGCCGTAGTCCAGCGCCTCCGCGGCCGCCTGCGTCTCCCGCGTGTCCGCCGGATGCCGCCCGCCCGGCCCGAAGCCCGCCCGGAACCGGAGGACATCGGAAACGGACGACTCGATCCCCTCGATCCACGACGAGCAGACCGCCTCCTTCACGGCGAACAGCGGCGCGAGCGACTCCCCCGCCCGCCTCTCCAACTCGGCGAGCCTCCCGAGTTCCCGGTGCGCCTTCCCGATGAGCGCCAGCATCCCCTCCACCCGCAGCGGCGGCGCCGGCGGCAGCGCATCCGGCACGAACGCCTCCACCCGCTCCCCGGCCACGGTCGTGGCGATGGTGGTCCCCACGCTGCGGCGCGGGACAGTCGGGATCGTGGGGAGCATCGGAGACTCTCTTCTGGACTACGCGGTCACTCTACCGTCCCGGATGCGACCGCGCTATCTCCGGCTGAGTAGAATTCCGCGCCCGCCGGGACGAAACCGCGCGGCGCCGGCGGAGGCTCCACCATGAAGTCCGACAATCCCACATTGAAGCAACTCTTCGAAGGAGAAAAGGAGTACCGCGTTCCGCTGTACCAGAGGCTCTATGTGTGGAACGAGGCGGACCAGTGGGCGCCGTTGTGGGAGGACATCACCGGGATCGCAGCCAGACTGGCCGAAACGGAGACGGTCACTCCTCATTTCTTCGGCGCCATCGTGCTGAAGATCGGCGGCATCACGCCGGAGGAGTCGAGTGTCTGGCGCGTGATCGACGGGCAACAGCGTCTGACCACCATGCAACTCGTCATCGCCGCCGTCGCCGACGAATTTGCCAGCCAGCAGGAAGACCCGAAGTCCGTCGCGCGTTTGAGAGAACTCACCGAGAACCCCCGGCATGCGTGGCCCGGGCGCCGCTACAAGATGCGGCACAGCGGCAACAACTACGCGTTATTCGCCGATGTGATGGGCGCCGGCGGTGACGAGGAGGTCATCCACCAACTGGACAACACGATGGCCGGCGGTCAACCGAACAGCGCGATGGCCGAGTGCTATCTGTACTTTCGGAATGCTGCGCGCCGTTGGCTGCAGTCTGCGACAGACGACAACGCCGCAGAGCGTCTCACCGACACGCTGCGCACGAAGTTACAGACCGTGGCCATCTATCTCGAACCGGACGAGCCGGAGCACCTGATCTTCGAGACGCTGAATGCGCGCGGCGCTGCCTTGACCGAATGGGACAAGATCAGGAACTACTTGTTCTATCGGATCCAAGAGGACCAAGATGGTCTGTTCCGCAAACTGTCGGATTTCGACGAGGACTGGTGGCGCGAGGAATCCGGGAAGGGTCAGGACAGGCGACCTCGGACGGATCGCTTCGTGGACTACTGGTTGGAGTCGAAGATCGAGGTATCGGTCGGGGCGTCTCGCGTCTTCCGGGAGTTCAGGGTACGGGCGGAGAGTCTCGATCAAGAGGGCTTGGGCTCGTGGATCGAGTCCTTGGCGGATGACGCGAAGCACTATCTGGAATTCGAGAGCGGGATCGAACACCCGAACCAGGACAGTGTGGAGCGACTTTTCCACGAGCGACGGCGCTGGATGGAAATCGGCTCGGTCTGGCCCTTCCTGCTCCGTCTCCGCAGGGCCGATCTCGACCGAAACCGGTACCACTCGGTGCTGTCGACCTTGGAGAGTTGGTGGGTCAGACGCTGGATTCGAGGGCACCGAGGTCACTCCTACCCGGATCGCGCCCTCGACCTGCTGCGGCGAGTGTCGAGAACAAAAGGGGGCCCCGATGTCCCGGGTGTCGTCTTGGATCGGCTCGCCGAGTTGGCCGATGCCGGCGGTCGGTGGCCGGGGGATGTCGAAGTGAAGACGGCGGTGGTGGAGAATTTTCATTCCCTTCGCCTACGCCGCTTGATTCTGGAGGCTGTCGAACGACACCTCACGCCGCCGAGAGCCGAAAAGGATCCGCCGAAGCACGGTGTCCTGCAGATCGAGCACATCATGCCCGTGGCGTGGAAGCCGGATGCTTGGCCTATCGGTAAGGACACGCCGGAGGCCAAGGAGGAAAGAGAAGGGTGGATCGAGACGCTCGGCAACCTCACCTTGGTCCACGAGAAACTGAATCCGGGCATGGGCAACAACGCCTGGAAGAAGAAGCAGAAGGCGATCTTCGAGAACAGCAACTTGTTCTTGAACAAAGACCTCCTCCGGCGAGCGCCCGACACCTGGGACGAGGGCGCCATCCGCAAGCGCGGCGAGTGGCTGGCGGAGCAGGTCTGTGAGATCTGGCCTCACGCCGAAGTGCTGAGGCAGCGGCTCGGAGAGCCGTAGGCGCCGCAGACGGGGCGTGCATGCCCCGTCCACCGAGCGCGGAGGCGGGCGCGCCGGGCCGAGCGGCGCGCCCGCCCGCGGGCGGGCGGCCTACTCGCCCGCTTTCTTCGCCTCCACGCGCACCAAGCCCGGGACGCCCTCCGCCTCCAAGGTGCGGTTGAGTTCCGGCAACTGGGATTCCAGGACGCCGGCGAGTTCCGACTGGGCGGCGGTGAGGCGCTCCTTCAGGACCCCGTGGACTTCGCGCATCTGGTCGGTCGGGCGGAAGTCGGCGGTGGCGACGGCGCCGGCGAGGTAGGAGATGCGGCCGGCGAGTTGGGCGGGCCAGCGGACGGTGTCCTGGCCGGTGCCCGTGGTGTAACGCTGGATCAGGCGGTTCTCCACGGCGATCAGCGAGCCGTCGAAGCCGTCCACCGCGGAAGCCACCGCCTCGGCCTGCCCGGTTTCCTCGGCGAGCGCCTGCAGGTCGAGCAACTGGCGGCGCAGCCATTCGATCTCGTTCACCATCACCGCCACCGCTTCGAGGTCGCCGCGGAGTTCCCGCAGCATCGCGTCCTGCTCGGCGATGTCCGCGGCGCCGCCTTCGCTGCGGGGATCCTTCAGCACCGTCAGCGACTGCGTCTGCTCGTCGCCGTCGCCGACCTTCAGCGCGATCTCGTATTCGCCCGGCGGGGCGAGGATGGCGATCCGGCCTTCCGGCGCGGAACGCGAACGATCCTCGTCCAGCACTACCCAGTCGGCGTGCGCCGGCTTCGTGCGGAGGCGCATCTCCGTCGTCTGTTCCTCGCGGAGGTTCCACCAGACCCGGTTCAGCCCGGCGTCGCCGCCGGCCTCCAGTTCGCGGATCGTCTCGCCGGCGGCGTTCCGCACCACGAGCGAGACCTCTTCCGCCTCCGAACCCAGCCAGTAACTCAGCGAAGCCCCGTACGGCGGGTTCTCCCCCGCCGACCAGTCGTCGAACTGCGCGAACGGCGCGGTGATCGGGTGGAACCGGTACGCCCGGCGCGGCTCGAACAGGTGCGCCTCCTTCTCCGCGATCTCGTCGCTCCACTGCTGCAGCGGGCCGATGTCGTCCATGATCCAGAAGCCGCGCCCGTAGGTGCCGACCACCAGGTCGCCGAAGTGCTCCTGCACCGCGATCCAGTACATCGGGCTCGGCGGCAGACCGTTGGCCAGGCGCTGCCAGTTGTCGCCGTCGTCGAAACTCACATAGAGGAAGTTCTCCGTGCCGAGGTAGAGCAAACCGGGCCGGGCCGGATCCTCCCGCACATTCCGCGTGTAACTCAGCGGGCTGTCGGTGACGCCGTTCACGATCTTCGTCCAACTCCCGCCGAAGTCCTCGGTCCGGTACACATACGGCGCGAAGTCGCCCACCTGGTGCGCTTCGACGGTCATGTACGCCTTCCCGGCGCTCCACTTCGAGGCGTCCACATTGCGCACCACGCCGTCCGTCGGCATGTCCGGCACATTCTCCGTGACATTCGTCCAGGTTTCCCCGCCGTCCCGGGTGACCTGGATCCGTCCGTCGTTCGTCCCGGCCCAGATGACGCCGCGCTCCACCGGGCTCTCGTCGATCGCATAGACCACGCAGCAGTACTCGACCCCGATGTTGTCCGGGGTCAGGCCGCCGGAGATCGTCTGCCGACTGAGGTCGTTCGTGGTCAGGTCGGGGCTGATCTCCTCCCAACTCTGGCCGCCGTTCGTCGTCCGGTGGACATGCTGGCTGCCCACATAGAGCGTGTTCCGGTCGTGCGGCGAGATGAGCAGCGGGAACACCCACTGGAAGCGGTAGCGAAGACCCTCCGCCGGCCAGCCCAGCGTGCTCTCCGGCCAGACCTCGACCTGCCGGAACTGCCGGGTGCGCTCGTCGTAACGCACGACGATTCCTCCGGCGGCGCCCGCGCCGGAGGCGCTCGACCACACGATGTTCGGGTCCTCCGGGTCGGGCGTGGCGAAACCGCTCTCGCCGCCGCCCACGCCGTGCCACATGCCGCGGGGAATGCCGGAACCGAAGAAGCCGCCGGTAAACGCCCGGCTCGGCCCGCGCGTCGAAGGCCCGTCCTGACGATTCCCGAGCACATTGTAGGGAATGTCGTTATCTACGGTCACATGGTACATCTGCGCGATCGGCAACTGCACCTTGAACCAACTCTTCCCCCGGTTCTCGGAAATGGAAACGCCGCCGTCGTGCGCGACCGCCATCCGGTTCGCGTCGGTATGGTCGATCCACATGTCGTGGTGGTCCCAGCCCGGCGCCTCCGCGCGACCGTGCACCCGGTGCGTCTTCCCGGCGTCCAGCGTGGAGGCGAACGAAGCGGTCAGGAAGTACGCCTCGTCCCGGTCGTCCGGCGCGGCGGCGCAGCGCGAGTAGTAGGCGCTTCGTCCGGCGAGGTTGCGGTTGTGCGTCTGGATCGTCCAGGTCTTGCCGCCGTCGCTCGTGGCCCAGAGTTCGCCGCTCTCCGCTTCGCCGCCGTCCCAGGGCACGCCGTCGCTGGTTTCGATGAGCGCGTACACCCGGCGGGAGTCGGACTTGCTCATGCAGAGCGCGATCTTGCCCACATCGTGTTCGGGCAGCCCGTTGCCTTCGAGGCGGGTCCAGTCGTCGCCGCCGTTCACGGTCATGTACAGCCCGCTCCCCGGGCCGCCGCTCACCCGGCCCCAGGTGCGGATGGCGAGTTGCCACATGCCGGCGAACAGGATGCGCGGGTTGTTCGGGTCCATCACCAGGTCGGAGGCGCCGGTCTCCTCGTCCACCGCGAGCGCCAGTTCCCAGGTCTCCCCGCCGTCGGCGGTGCGGTACACGCCGCGTTCGGGCTGCGGCGCGTAGGCGTGGCCGAGCGACGCCGCGTACACGATGTCCGGGTTCGTCGGATGGATGACGATGCGGCCGATGCGGGCGCTCGCTTCGAGCCCCATCGCCCGCCAGGTTTCGCCGGCGTCGGTGGACTTGAAGACGCCGGTGCCGATGGAGACATTGGCGCGGATGAAGGTCTCGCCGGTGCCGGCCCAGACGATGTTGGGATCGGACTCGGACACCGCCAGCGCCCCGATCGCGTGGACTTCCTGGTCGTCGAACACCGGACGCCACTTCAGCCCGGCGTCCTCGGTCTTCCAGATGCCGCCGGTGGCGGCGCCGGCGTAGTAGGTCTCCCGGTCGCCGGGGACGCCGGCGACGGCGAGCGTCCGGTTGCCGACCGGGCCGATGTGGCGGAACTTCAGGCCGCCCAACTGCTCGGGGGCGGGTTGGCCGGAGGCGGCCGCGGCGGCGAGGAGCGCGGCGGCGAAGGCGGCGGCGAGAACGCGGAGTCGAACGAACATGGGGACCTCCCGGAGACGGGGTGGAAGCGGGTCGGGGGAACCGATTATGCCGATTCGCCGCCGGGTTCCGTCCCCGGGGGCGGCGAATCGCGGCGGAACCACCGGTAGAGCGGGACGCCGGCGGCGGTGATTCCGAGGCCGACCAGCGCGTCGCGCGGGTCGGTGAGCAGCGTGTTGACCAGCAGCGCCGCCGAGAACACCGTGAACAGCGCCGGGAGGAGCGGATACCCGAAGGCGCGGTACGGACGGGGCAGGTCGGGGCGGCTGCGGCGCAGGGCGAAAACCGCCGCGCTGCCGAGGCCGTAGAACAGCCACGAGACCACCACGACATAGGTGAACAACTGGTCGTAGGTCCCGGTGAGCGCGATGGCGGCCGCCCAGACCCCCTGCGCCAGGGTGGCGCTGCGGGGGGCGCCCCCGGCGCCCAGCCGTCCGAACGACCGGAAGAACACGCCGTCGCGGGCCATCGCGTAATAGACCCGGGCGCCGGTGAAGATGAACCCGTTGGCGGCGGCGAAGCAGGAGACCATCACCGCCGCCGAGACCAGCCGGCTCCCGAAGGGGCCGGCCACCGCGCGGGCGGCGTCGGCGGCCACGGTCTCCGTCCCGACGAAGTCGGCGAGCGGCAGCGCCCGGAGGTAGGCGAGGTGCAGCAGCAGGTAGATGCCGATCAGCGCCAGCAGGCTCACCGAAATCGCCCGGGGCAGGAACCGCTGCGGGTTCCTCACCTCGCCGCCGACGAAGGTGATGCTGATCCAGCCGTCGTAGGCCCAGAGCGCCGCGATCATCGCCGCCCCCCACCGCGCCGCGGTCCCGCCTTCCACCGGCAGCCGGGCGGAGGCGATCTCCCCCGCCGGCTGCCCGCCCCAGAAGACGCAGAGCGCGATGACGGCGCCGGTCATCGCCAGTTTGGCGATCGTGGTCACATTCTGCGTCCGCGCCGAACGGCGGACGCTGCGGCAGTTCCAGACCGAGAGGGCGAGGATCAGGCCGACGGCGGCGGCTTTCCGCGCCGGCGGGGTCAGGCCGACGAAGTCGCCGGCGTATTCCACGCAGATGACCGCCACCGCCGCGATGGAGGCGGTCTGGATCACCGCGAACAGGCTCCACCCGTAGAGGAACCCGACGAGCGGGCTCCAGGCGCGCTCCAGGTACACATACTCCCCGCCGGCCCGGGGGAACAGCGCCGCCAGTTCCGCGATGGCGAACGCGCCGCACAGCGAGATCGCCCCGGCGGCGACCCACACCAGCCCCGCCCCGAAGGCGCCGCCGGTCGCGGTCACCACATGCGCCGGCACCACGAACGCGGCGGACGCGAGGATCGTCCCGATGTTGATCAGGAGCGCGTCCGGGAGCCGCAACTCCCGCCGCAGGCCGCCGCCCATCCGGCGAAGTATCCGCGCCCGCCGGGGGTCTTGTCTTCGGGGCGCGCGGCGCCGCCGGCATTCGGCGGCGGGCCGCCGGGGTTACCGCGCCGGAACCGCTCGGAGGATGTAATCCATCAGGCTGGGTATGCCGGGTTCCCAATCCGGCATGCCGTCCGTCCGCCAGACGAAACCCAAGTGACGGAACTCCTGCTCGGCAGCCTCCGCCTCGTCATCGCCGGCGGCCTCGCCGAAACCCCGAAGGATGGCGGCGTCCAGTTCGCTGTCGGAGATGACGGAGCGCGACTCGAAGGCCTCCGCGACCGCCCGCGCCGGCCGTAGCAGTCTCCGTTCCTTCAGTTCGTCGTAGCGCTGGGAGTAATAGCGGTTCCTCTGTTTCTCGAAGACGGCCTGGCAAGCCGGCGCATCGTCGGAGACGATGCGTTCGCGGGATTCCGCGCGGGCTCGCACCCAAACGGCCTCGCCCCACAGTTGGACGAAGAAGGGATACGCGTCGCTCTCGCGAACGATGTGCTCCAGGGCGCCGTCCGTGATGGTGATGTCATCTTCCCGGAGCGGCCTCCGGATCGCCTCCGCCGCGGCGCGTTCGTCGAGCCTCCCCAAACCGATGATCCGGCTGCGGCTCCGGAACGAAGATCCGAGCGTTCCCAAGCGGGAACACAGATCCGGGGTTCCCGCAAGCACCAGCAGGAACGGGGCATCCCGTCCTGCGAGTTGGGCCGCGTCGAGCAGGGCTCGGCCGATCCCGGGTTGGAGCATGTGCGCTTCGTCCAGCAGGATCGCCAGCGGCTTCCGGTTGGCGCGTACGGAGAGGACGGATCGGATCCGGGGCGCCGGCCCGCTCCCGCCGGGCCGCCAGGTGAAGCCGCGAATCGCGTTCTCCTGCGGCCTTACGGTCTCCCACCAGCACTGGGGCAAAAGGAATTCGGCCAATTCCAACTCCGAATCGAAGTCCGAGGGCGTCAACTCCAGCACATCCACGCCGGAGAAAACCGCCCCTTCTTCTTGCACCCACGCCAGAAGCGCCGTCTTGCCGTTGCCGCGCGGCCCGTAGAGGACGACTCCGCTCGGCGGCGCTTCGCCGCGGTCCAGTTGGGCGAGCAGCGCCCGGAAGAAGTCCTGTTCCTGCTCGCGTCCGGCCAAGTACGGCGGGAGGCCGCCGGGTCCGGGACAAAACGGGCCCAGACCGATCTCGGAGCGCACGAGAACCAGTGTAGACAGCCGGCTTCCTTCCGCAGGAGACCTCCGAAGAGCGCGACGACCGAGGAACCCTTCGCGCCGTGGTGGCCTCGCGCACGGACCTCCCCGGCGTACGATCCCCCCGCGTGCCCGACCCCCCTGAAACCGGCGCCGAGCGGGAGGAGATGGAGGCCCACATGCGGCGGGCGCTCGACGAGGCGCGGCGGGCGGAGGCGAACGGGGAAGTTCCCGTCGGCGCGGTCGTCGCGCGGGGAGGAGAGGTGCTGGCCGCCGCCGGGAACCGGGTGGTCGCCGACGAGGATCCGACCGCGCACGCCGAGGTGCTCGCGCTCCGCGCCGCCGCCAAGCAAGCGGGCAACTACCGGCTCGACGGCGCGGACCTCTACGCCACCGTCGAGCCCTGTCTCATGTGCGCCGGAGCGATCGTGCATGCCCGGATCCGCCGCGTCGTTTTCGGCGCGCCGGAGCCCAAGTTCGGTGGAGTAGAATCGCGGGTTGCACTGGAGCGAATCGGCCTGCCGCACCGGTTCTCGTCGGTCTCCGGGGTTCTCGCCGACGACGGGCGCGAACTCCTGCAGCGCTTCTTCCGTTCCCGACGGTAGCCGGCGCGCCGACCCGCTCCGCCATGCGCGACCCGGAGAGGTACCGAAGTGGCCGTAACGGGGGCGCCTCGAAAGCGCTTTGTCCGGTGAAGAGCCGGGCACGTGGGTTCGAATCCCACCCTCTCCGCGCGCGCCGACCGACGCCGGCGCGCTCGATTCGAGTCCTCGCGGCTGCGGCGCTCGCGGCCGCTGCCGGAACCGCCGCCGCCGGAACCGCCGCCGCCGCGCCGCCCGCCCGCCCGGCGCCGGCGAGCGGCGCCTCGCTCACCGTCGCGACCTGGAACATCGCCTGGTTCGGCGACGGGGACGACGACGATGTCCTCACCGGCAACCTCCAGGGCGGCCGCCACCTGCGCGGCGCCGCCGACCTCGACCGCCTGCGGGCCGTGGTCGCCCGGCTGGTCGGCCTCGGCGTGGAGGCGGTCGGCCTCCAGGAGATCGAGAACTTCGCCGCCGCGCGCCGCCTCTTCCCCGAGCCGGAGTGGGCGCTCTTCGTCTCCCGCCGCAACCCGGCGCCCGAGTGGGCGCAGCGCACGGCGATCGCGGTCCGCCGCGCCTCCGGCTGGCAGGTCGAGCGCCACGCGGATGTCCTCGAGTGGTCGCCGCTGGGCCGAGACCGCTACGGCGTGGACCTCACCCTGACCCGCGGCGGCGAGCGCGTGCGCCTGCTCACCGTGCACTTCCAGTCCGGCTGCCACGGGGCGGCCCTGACTTCCGAACGCCGGCAGTGCGGCTTCCTCCGGATGCAATTCGCCGTGCTCAAGGGCTGGCTCCACGAGCGGTTCCTCGAACGGACGCCGGTGGTCATCGCCGGCGACTGGAACCGATTCCTCTCACGCGGCGAAGAAGGCGACGACGCCCTGTTCCCCGGCGAACCGCTGGTGCTCCCGGAACCCGGCAGTTCCCCCCGCTGCTGGGACGGCCACTTCGACCACTTCGTGGACCACATCGTCGCCTTCGACGCCGGCGGCGGACGCCCGGCCTCGCGGCGGTTCGAGGAAGTGCGCTACGAGGCGCCCTTCTCCCGGCGCGACCGCTACTCCGACCACTGCCCGCTGGTCGCCGAACTCGCCTTCCAGGCCGAATAACCGAAGTCCTCCCGCGTCCGATTCGGGGAGCGGGAACGCCGCCTCGAACCGCCGCGGTTTTGCCCCGCGTTCCGGGGCCTCGGCTCGCATAAACTGATTCGTTCGCTTGCCTCGCCCGCCGTTCCCCCCGTTCCCCGTCGAAACGACGCTCCTCGGCGGCGGGCGGCTCCACTTCTGGGGCCCCGGCCGTCCGGCGGCGAAGGTCGCCGACTGGGTATTCCGCCGCGTCGGCGACCGTTGGCCGGGGGAGGCGCCGCCCCGCGCCGAAACGGCGAAAGCGACGATCGGGGGCGCGGCGCGGGAAGGCCTGACCCTCGAACCGCTGGCCGCGGCCGCGGCGCTCGCCGCCTGCGTCCCGCCGCCCCGTTCCCCGGACCGGCGCGGCGCTTCGCTGCGCTTCTGGGTGCTCGCGAACCGCTTCCTCCTGGCGCTCCTCTCGCGGGGCCGCTTCCGCCCCGCCGTCCGGGACCGGGCGCGGCGGAACGGGAGTCGGGGCGGGGCGGCGCTCTGGCTGCCGGACTTCGCCTCCCACCCCCGGGAACTGGACGCGCTGCGGCTGGCCGCGCCGGACCGGGCGTTCGCGGCCCCGGACCGGGAGCCGGCCCTCGCCGCCTACTTCACCGCCGCCGGCGACGCCATCGTGCGCGACGCGGCGCGCCGGCTCGGCGGCGCCGGCCGGTCGGCGCGGGCGGCGAGCGAACCGGTGGAGGCCGCGCTCGCCGACCTCCTGTCCCCGGAGTCCACCCGGCTCGCCGACCGGAACGGGGACGACCTCCGCCGCATCGCCGCCGCGCTCGGGGACCCGGCGGCGGGGGGCGCGGACGCCGACGCCCCGGAGTCGCCGGTGGTCTTCGCGCTCGAACCCCCGCCGGCCAGGGACAACGCCTCCGGCGGCCGCTGGCGCCTCCGGTTCGGGCTGGCGACGGACGGTTCGGGCGCGAACGGCTCGGCCCCGGAACGACCGGCGGGCGAGCCCGACCGGCGGAACGACGAACCGAACGACGGATCGAACGACAGGACGAACGACAGCGCCCTGCTCCCCCTCTCCGAGGTCTGGGGCACGCTCGACCCGGTGACGAACCTCCACCGCTTCGGCGCCGCCGACCCCGCGCTGCCGCTCCTCCGGGCGCTCGGCCGCGCCGCCCGCGCCTGCCCCCTGCTCGAACGCGGGCTGCGCGACGAAGCCCCGGAACAGGTGGAGATCTCCGCCGCCGAGGCCTACGAGTTCCTCCACCAGGGCCAGGACGCGCTGCGCCGCATCGGCTACTCGGTCCGGGTGCCGGAGGCGCTCGCCGGCAAGCGCACCCGGAAGCCCACCCTCCGCCTCACCATCCGGCCGGCCGGCAAACGCGGGGCGCCCCGCGGCCGGGTCGGCGGGGGAAGCCGCGGCGCCCGCGCCGGCCTCGGCCTCGACACGCTCATGGACTACCGCTGGCGGGTCGAGGTCGGCGCGCACTCCTGGAGCCTCGAGGAATTCCGGCGCCTCACCCGCGGCCGCCGCCGGCTGGTCCAAGCCGGGGACGAGTGGGTCGAACTCGACCACGACCAGGTGGACCGGGTGCTCCACGAACTCGGCCGCCGCCGCGCGAGATCCGGCGGCCGCCCGCCGGCGCTCCGCGACGCCCTGCGCGAACGCCTGCTCGCCGGCGCGCCCCCCGCCCGCTCGCTCTTCGACGACGAGGACCTCCCCGCCGTCTCCGCGATCGAAGGCGAGAACTGGGTGGGCGAACTCTTCGCCGCGCTCGAAGCCGCGGCCAGCGAACTGGGGGAGGCGTCGCCCCCGTCCGGCCTCCGCACCCAACTCCGCCCCTACCAGCGCGTCGGCTACTCGTGGCTGCGGCTGCTCGCCGACCACGGCCTGGGCGGCTGCCTGGCCGACGACATGGGCCTCGGCAAGACCTGCCAGGCGCTCGCCTTCCTGCTCGGCGAACAGGAAGCGGGGCGGCTGACCCGCCCCTACCTCCTCGTCTGCCCCAACTCGATCGTCGCCAACTGGCGCAAGGAGGCGGAGCGGTTCGCGCCCTCGCTCCGCCTCCATGTGCGCCAGGGCGCGAAGCGGTCCCGCGGCGAGGAGTTCGAGCGCCGGGTCGCCGAGAGCGACCTGGTGGTCTGCTCCTTCGGGATCACCCACCGCGACTTCGACATCCTGGACGGCGTGTCCTGGGGCGGGCTGATCGTGGACGAGGCGCAGAACCTGAAGAACCCCGGCGCCAAGCAGACCCGCGCCGTCCGCCGGCTCACCACCCCGGTCCGCTTCGCCCTCACCGGCACGCCGCTGGAGAACCGGCTCACCGACCTGTGGTCGATCATGGAGTTCCTGAACCCCGGCTTCCTGGGGCCGGAGCGCACCTTCCGCCGGGCGTTCACCGCCGCGGTCGAGGGCGGCCAGGACCCCGAAGCCACCGCCCAACTCCGGCGGCTGGTCAGCCCGTTCGTGCTCCGCCGGGTCAAGACCGACCCCAAGGTCATCCGCGACCTGCCGGAGAAGCACCAAGCGCGGGTGTACTGCAGCCTCACCGGCGAGCAGGCGGCGCTCTACCAGGCGGCGGTGGACCAGTGCGCGGAGCGGATCGAGGCCAGCCGCGGCATCACCCGCCACGGCGAGATCCTGCGCACCCTCACCCGGCTCAAGCAGATCTGCAACCACCCGGAGAACCTGCTGCGCACCGGGGGGCCGCTGGAGGGCCGCTCCGGGAAACTCACCCGGCTCACCGAGATCCTGTTCGAGGTCGGGGAGCGCGGCGAGCGGTCGCTGGTCTTCACCCAGTTCGCGGAGATGGCGCGCCTCCTCGCGGAACACCTCTCCGGCCTGTTCGACCGGGAGATCCCGGTGCTCCACGGCGGCGCCCCGGTGGCGGAGCGGGACGAGATCGTCACCGGGTTCCAGGAATCGGAGGACGCGCCCCCGGTGCTCGTCCTCTCCCTCAAGACCGGCGGCTACGGGCTCAACCTGACCCGCGCCAGCCATGTCGTCCACTACGACCGCTGGTGGAACCCGGCGGTGGAGAACCAGGCGACCGACCGGGCGTTCCGCATCGGCCAGCGGAAGCGGGTGCTGGTGCACAAGTTCCTCTGCGCCGGGACGCTCGAAGAACGAATCGCCGACCTCCTGGAGCGGAAGACCGCGCTCGCCGAGTCGGTCATCGGCGGCGGCGAGTCCTGGCTCGCCTCCCTGGCGCCGCAGGCCTTCCGGAAGGTCATCGCCCTCGACCCGGAGGCGGTCGCCGAGTGACCCTCCCGGACTTGCCCTGGTGGGCGGCGGACTTCGCCCGCCCGCCGCGGGCCGGCCGGGTCGGCGCCGACCTCCCCGCCGGGGCGGAGGCGGCCGACTCCGGATTCCCGCGCGGTTCGGTGACCGTCGAGCCCGGCGCGGCGATCGCCGAAGTCTCCGGGCGCCGCTTCCGGACGACCACCGCGCGGCTGACCGCCCCGACCCTCACGCGGGGCCAGTGGGAGACCCTGTTCCGCCTCTTCTCCGAGCAGGCGCTCTACCCGGCGGCCCTGCTGGCCGGCTACCTGCCCCGGAGCGCCCGCAGCGACCTGTCCGGGAGAGGCGTCCGGCTCCTCCCCCCGGCGAACCGCGTCGCCCTCGCGCCCGCCGACCTCCCGGAGGAAACGCGGATCGAGGCGCGTCAACTCATCGCCCTCCACTTCGCGGCGGACCCGTTCCACCTGCTGCACTTCCGGGGGCGCGACCGCGCCGCTGTCCTCGCCGGCATCTGCCGGGGCTGGAGGACGCGCCGCGCCGGGCCGGCCGACGGCAACGGCGCCGCCATCGGGCTCGACGAACTCGAAGCGATCCTGGGGAACGGCGTCCCGGCCGGCCCGGCCCCGGCTCCCGCGTCCGACGAAGGGGAAACCGCGGCGCTGTCCGCCCCGCTCCGCCCCCTGCTGCTCCAGGTGCAGCAGGCGGAGGCGTTTCGGGGCGACCCGGTGCTGCGGGCGAAACTCTCGCGGCTCTACACCAAGGTCACGGAACGAGCCGCCGCCCTGGCGCCGCGCCACCGCGCGGAGTCCCCGCGGTCGCGCTGACCCCTCACTCCGGCGGCGCCCACCGCTCGGCGGCGCGGATCGCGTCGCGGCGGGAGAGGAACCAGACCAGCCCGAGGCAGACGCCGAAGAAGAACCCGACGGCGTGCGCCCGGTAACTGACTTCCGGGCGCACCGAAGTGGGAACGAGCACCAGAAGCGAGAACCCGACCACCCGCACCAGCCGCTTCACCACCGACAGCCGCCGCTCCACCAGCACATAGAGCGTCAGGCAGGCGCCGGCGAGCAGGTACACCATCCCCGACGCGCCCACCACGCGGATGTTCGGCGGGTAACCCTCGAGCGTCACCGCCAGCGCCAGCGCCCCTACCGGCAGCGCGCCGCCCGGATAGAGGCTCGACCCGAACGCCCCGTACGCGAAATACACCAGCAAGGTGAGCAGCACGCTGTTCGACAGCAGGTGCAGCGCGTCGGCGTGCGCCGCCATGGAAGTGAAGAGCCGCCACACCTCGGCCCGCCCGAACACGGTCTCCCCGCTCGCCGGCAGCGCCCGCGCCCAGTCCGGCGGCCCCCACCAGTAGATCGCGCTGAACGCCGCGGCGAGCCCCAGCGTCCAGGCCACCGCCCGCACCGCCCCGGCCTTCGGCTTCCGCGACAGCAGCGTCGAAACCACGAACGCCCCCGCCGCCGGCGCCCCCGAAACGCCCGCCGGCGGCGCCCCCGGCCCGGCGGACTCCCCCTCCCACCCGGCGCCCGGCCGAACTTCGTCCGCCGGCCCGCCCCGATCCCCGTCCCGCTCTTCCCGGGTGAACTCCTCGTCGAACTCCCCCGCGAAACCGTCCGCGCCCTCGGCCTCCACGGCCTCGTAGAACTCGTCCTCCTCCTCGTCGAGTTCCTCCTCGTCCTCCGGAAACAACCTCCCCGGCTCCTCCACCCACTCTTCGGCGGTGTACGCCTCCTCTCCCTCGTCCTCCGCTCCGCCGAACCAGTCCACCTCCCGAACCTCCGGCGCCCCGCTCCGCGCCTTCCGCCGCCTCCAACGCATCTCGCCCGCGCGGAGTATCCGCCGAAACCCGCCCCCGGCGGCGGCGCGGACTCAGTCCACGCCGAGCAGCGCGATCCGCTTCAGGTATTCGTCGAACATGGGGACGGTGAAAGCGGTCTTGCCGTACTCCGGCCCGTAGATCATCCCCTTGCGGATCAGGTTGGCGCGAGTCGGCCCCACCGAAGTCACCTTCCGGTCGAGAGCGCCCGCGATGTCCCCGGAGCCGTGCGGCCCCGGGCCCAACTCCGCCATCGCCCGGAGATAGCGCTTCTCCGCGGTGGTGACGCGTTCGAATCTCATGCGGAAGAAACCGGCGTCCAGCGACGCCCGCGCCTGCTCGGTGGCGACGCGCACATCGGCGACGGTGATCGGGCTCTCGGACGCGGCGTCCCAGGCGCGCTTGCCCCATTCCTGGAGGAAGTAGGGATAGCCCGCGGTCTGCCGAACGATCTCCCGCACCGCTGCCGTTTCGTAGCGGACCTCGTGCCGCTTCGCCGGCGCCCGAAGCGCGAGCCCCGCCGCGCGGGCATCGAGCGCGCCGACTTCCCGGAAAACGAGGAGTCGCTCCGAATAGGACTTGGCCTTTCCGGCGCGGCCGATGATCTGGGGCAGGCCCGCTCCCACGAGCACCACCGGCAGGCCGCGTTGGGACACCCGGTGGAGCGCCTGGAGGAGCGCGGCGAGTTCGGCGCGGGGGACATAGTGGAGTTCGTCCCAGAGGAGAGCGAGCGCGCTGTCGCGGGCGCGCGCAGCCTGCCCCACCGTCTGCAGCAAGTCCCCGAGGTCGAGGGAAAGGTCCCCGCTGTCGGCGAGCCCGGCTTCGGGCGTCGTTTCCAGTCCGAATTCCACTCCCTCGAAACGAACTTTCATCGCGCCGACGAACCCGCGGAGCGCCTGCCAGGCCCGAGTCGCCGTGGCTTCGGCTTTCGCCCGGACGCTCATGCGGAGCAGCACCGCCTTGAGCGAAGGGGCGAGCAGGGACGGAAGGGGTTGCCGTTCGGAAGCCTCCAGGGCGACCGTGAAAATCCCCGTCGCCTCCGCCCGTTGCTCGATGTGGTTCAGCAGCACCGTCTTGCCGACTCCCCGGAGCCCGACCAGGACCAGACCGTTCGCGGCCAGCCCGGCGCGGGCCCGGTCGAGAGCCACCCGGACCTCCCGGAGCAGCGGCTCGCGCCCGGCCAGTTCCGGCGGCGGCGTCCCGGCGCCGGGGGCGTAGGGGTTGACGCCGGAATTCACGGTTGGATCGAGTTTACCCCGGTTTATCGAAAACCGATAAACCCGCCTAAACTCGCTATAACTTCTCCGGGAGGGGGCGGCCCCGGTTCGGCGCGGCGGGGTCTCGCCGGGGCTGGGGCGCTCCCGCCCCTTCCCCGCGGGAGCCTCCGTCGGCCGGGAGATGGCTCCGGTTATACGAGGTTTACCCCGGTTTATCGAAAACCGATAAACCCACCTAAACTTGCTATAACTTCTCCGGGGAGGGCGGTCCCCGGTTCAACGCGGCGGAGTCTCGCCAGGAGTTGGGCGGCGGTCGCGCTCCCCGCCCGGGTCTCCGTCGGTCGAGGCTGGCCGCGCTCCGTCGGCGGGAAGGTCGCTCCGGTTATACGAGGTTTACCCCGGTTTATCGAAAACCGATAAACCCGCCTAAACTTGCTATAACTTCTCCGGGAGGGGCGGCCCCCGGTTCGGCGCGGCGGAGTCTCGCCGGGGGTTGGGCGGCGGTCGCGCTCCCTTCCCGCCGGGGCCTCCGTCGGTCGAGGCTGGCCGCGCTCCGTCGGCGGGAAGGTCGCTCCGGTCATACGAGGTTTACCCCGGTTTATCGAAAACCGATAAACCCGCCTGAACTCGATACGACTCGACTTCGGCGCGGCGTTCTCGGGGCGCCCCGCAACGGTTTCGCCGGGCGGGGCGGGAACCGACCCGGCTGCCGGGCCGGCCCGGGATGGGGTTCGGCGTTCGGGCTCGAACGAACGGGGAGCGCGTATCCTCCCGCCCGTTTCCCCGCTGCCCGGTCCTGCGCGAGAGCCGCGGCCCCCCACCCACGCCTGCCACCATGCCGAAACGCATCGCCCTCGCTTATTCCGGGGGGCTCGACACCTCCTGCGCCATCCCCTGGTTGCGGGAGCGCTACGACGCCGAAGTCCTCGCGGTCATCGCCGATGTGGGGCAGGACGAGGACCTCGCCGCCGCCTCCGACAAGGCCCTCGCCTCCGGCGCGGCCGCGGTCTTCGTCGAGGACCTGCGCGAGGAGTTCGTCCGCGACTACTGCTTCCCGGCCGTCCGCGCCGGGGCGGTGTACGAGGGCCGCTACCTCCTCGGCACCTCGCTCGCCCGCCCGGTCATCGCCAAGCGGCAGGTGGAGATCGCCCGCCGGGAAGGCGCCCGGGCGCTGGCGCACGGCTGCACCGGCAAGGGCAACGACCAGGTGCGGTTCGAACTCGCCTTCCACGCCCTGGCGCCCGACCTCGAGGTCATCGCGCCCTGGCGGGTCTGGGACATCCGCTCCCGCGAGGACGCCCTGGCTTACGCCGCCGAGAAAGGCGTCCCGGTGGAACAGACCGCCGCCGACCTCTACAGCCGGGACCGCAACCTCTTCCACCTGAGCCACGAGGGCGAAGACCTCGAGGACCCCTGGAACGCGCCGCCGGCGAGCCTCTTCCGCATCACCGCCGACCCGGAGGCGGCCCCCGCGGAGCCCGACGCCGTGGAAGTCGGCTTCGAGGCCGGCCTCCCGGTGTCCGTGGACGGCCAGCCGCTCGGCCCCGTCGCCCTGCTCACCCGCCTGAACGAGGCCGGCGCCCGCCACGGCGTCGGCCGGGTGGACATCGTGGAGAACCGCCTGGTCGGCATGAAGTCGCGCGGCGTGTACGAGACCCCCGGCGGGACGATCCTCCACGAAGCCCGCGCCGCGCTCGCCGGCCTCTGCCTCGACCGCGCCACCGACCACTTCGCCGCCGCCGCCGCCCTCCGCTACGCCGAACTGGCGTACGACGGCAAGTGGTTCTCCGCGCTCCGGGAGGCGCTCGACGCCTTCTTCGCCGAGGCGCACCGGAACACCACCGGCAGCGTCCGCGTCCGCCTGTTCCGGGGGACGGCCGCCGCCGTCGGGCGCCGGAGCCCGAAGAGCCTCTACCGGGAGGACTTCGCCACCTTCGGCGCCGACGAGGTGTACCGGCAGGCCGACGCCGAGGGCTTCATCCGCCTGTTCGGGCTCCCGGAGCGGATCCGCCGCCTCTCCGGCGCCGACGCCGACTCCTGACCGACCCCGAACCCCCGGCGGCGCCCATGAAACTCTGGGGCGGGCGGTTCTCCGCGCCGCCGGCGGACGCGCTCGACCGGCTGGGGAAGTCCATCTCCTTCGACCGCCGCCTCCACGCCGAGGAGGTCCGGGTGAACCGCGCCTACGCCCGGGCGCTGGCCGGCGCCGGCGTGCTGACCCCCGACGAACTGGAGCGGATGCTGGCCGGGCTCGAACGGGTGGGCGCGGTTCTCGCCGCCGACCCGCCGCCTCCGCTCGACGACGAGGACATCCACACCGCGGTGGAGCGGCTGCTCCACGCCGAAATCGGGGACCTGGCGCGGAAACTCCCCACCGGCCGCAGCCGCAACGACCTCTCCCAGACCGCGTTCCGGCTCTGGCTGGGCGACGCCGTCGCGCAGTTGACGAACGCGCTCGACCCCCTCCGCGCCGCGCTCCTCGACCGCGCCGAGGAATCGGCGGAGTCCGTCGTCCCCGGCTACACCCACCTGCAGCGGGCCCAGCCGGTCGTCTTCGGCCACCTGCTGCTCTCCCACTTCTGGCCGCTCACCCGCGACCGCGCCCGCCTCGCCGCCGCCGCCGGGCGCGCCGCCGCCTCCCCGATGGGCGCCGGGGCGCTCGCCGGGAACCCCTACCCGGTGGACCGCTCCGCCATCGCCGCCGAACTCGGGTTCCCGGAGGTGCTGGAGAACAGCGTGGACGCCGTCGGGACGCGCGACTACGCGATGGAATTCCTCGCCGCCGGGGCGATCCTGGGCGTGCACCTCTCCCGGCTGGCCGAGGATGTAGTCCTCTGGTCGTCCGCCGAGTTCGGCTTCGTCCGGCTCGACGACGCCTTCTCCACCGGCTCGAGCCTGATGCCGCAAAAGCGCAACCCGGACGGCTTCGAGTTGATCCGGGGCAAGACCGGGCGGCTGACCGGGAACCTGGTGGCGCTCCTGACCACGGGCAAGGGCCTCGCCTCCGGCTACCAGCGCGACCTGCAAGAAGACAAGGAACCCTGCTTCGACACCCTCGACACCCTGTTGACGGCGCTCCCGGTGGCCGCCGGAACGGTCGCGACGATGCGGCTGGACGAAGGCCGGATGGCGGCGGCGCTCTCGTGGGACCTGCTCGCCACCGACCTCGCGGAGTACCTGGTCGAGCGGGGCCTCCCGTTCCGGGACGCCCACGAGGCGGCCGGGGAGGTCTTCGCCCACTGCGAGCGCGAGTCCGTCCCGCCTCCGTCCCTCGATCTCGAAACCCTGCGCCGGTTCTCCCCGGTCTTCGACGAGGGCGCGAGCGAGGTCTGGGACTACCGCCGCTCGGCGGAGCGCCGCGCGGTCCGGGGGGGCGCCGCGCCGGCCGCCGTGCGCGAACAGATCACCGCCGCCCGCCGAACCTTGGACTGAACGGGGACTGAACCGGGGACTGGGCGGGGGACCGAGCGGGCCGCGCGCCCCCCGCTCCGCAGTCGGGGCGCAGAACGCGGGACCGCCGGGCCCGAAGGCCGGGGCGGAACCGGGTACCCTCTCCACCGAAAGCCATGAGCAGCGGAACCCGGCGCCGGCGCCACGCGGCCGCCGCCGCCCTGCTGGCGCTCGTCACCGCCGCGGCGCCCGCGGCCGAGGTCCTCCACGACCATTCGCCTGGTGCGGGCGCCGAGTGTCCGGTGTGCGAGGGATCGCCGACGCCGGACGGCGTCCGGTGCGACGGAGCGGCGCTCCCGGCCGAACGGGACGCCGCGGGGCCCGGTCTCGCCGAGTCCGACGCGGGGACCGGGCCGCCGGCCCTCCCGCGCTCGCATGGCGCCCGCGCGCCGCCGGCCTGACCGGCCGACGATTCCCCGACCCGGAACCGGCCGGCTCCCCTCGTCGGCGAGCCTTTGGACGGTCGTTCCTCCCCTGCCCCCATGCGAGGAGGAATCCCATGCGGCAGCATCCCCATACCCCCATTACTCCGATCGCCGGCCTTCGCGCCGGCCCCGACCCCGCCGCGCCCGACCGGGCGGCCGCCTTCTCGCCCGGAGCGTCCGCCGAGACGCCGGCAGAGCGGGCGCGCGTCGTCGACGCCGTCGTTGCGGCGTGCTGCGCTTGCGCGGTCGAGGCCGTCCGCAGGATCAAGATGACCCTGGGCGCCGCTCGCATGGCCTCGGTCGCGGCGTGCTGCGCCTGCGCGTGCTGCGCGACCTCGAAGAAGCCGGAACCGCCGCAGCCCGGCGCCGGCCCGTGCGAGCGGGCGGCGTACGCCTACGAGACCGCGACGGAGGCGATCGCCGTGGCGCACCGGAGCGGCGCGGACTCGGTGCAGATGTCGCGTCTGAACGCAGAGCGGGAGGAGGTCGAGGAGCGGCGCGACAAGGTCTGCGGCGTGACGCGGGTGGCCGGATGACGGCGGCCGGCGGACGGGGACGACGGTCGTCCGTTCGCCGGCGCTCCGCGCGATGCGCCCTCGCGCTCGCTTGCCTGTTCCCCGCCGGACGCGCGGCGGGGCAGGAGGCGTTCCGGATCGCCGGCATCACCGCGGCGCCCGGCAGCGCCGCTTCCGGGCATCTCGAAGTCGCCCCCGCCGGGGGCGACGCCGGAACCTCCATTCCCCTGACCGTCGTGCACGGCGCGCGTCCGGGGCCGGTTCTGACGCCGGTCGCCGGAATCCACGGCTCCGAGTACGCGCCCATCCTCGCCCTGCAGCGCCTTCGCCCGCTGCTCGACCCCGGGGAACAGGCCGGGACCGTGGCGCCGGCCCACATCGCCAACCTGCCGGCGTTCCCGGGACGGACGATCTACTTCGGGCCGGACGACCGCGTGAACCTGAACCGGTCGTTCCCGGGAAAGCCGGACGGCTCGCTCACCGAGCGGGTCGCCCAGGTCCTCACCGAGGAGGTCATCAGCCGCTCCGACTACCTGCCGGACATCCACTCCGGCGACGGGAACGAAGGGCTCCGACCTTCCTGCACCGGCTACTACGCCGAAGCCGGCGGCCCCGTAGTGATCGAGGAGTCGCGGCGGATGGCGCCGGCGTTCGGTCTCGACACCATCGTCCGATTCCGGGGCGGCCTGGATGCCGAGAGCGCCATCCGGTGCGGGGCCGCCGCGGTCGCCCGGGGGCGCCGGCCGACGGCCTGATGCTCATCCTGCTCGGAACCCCGCCGGTGAACCGCGGCGAAACCATCGCCGTGATCGCCAGGATCGAATGACCCGGAACCCTTGAGCCCGAAACGCGTCGCCGGCATAGACGCCCTGCGGGGGCTCGTCATGCTGCTGATGCTGGTGGATCATGTGCGGGAGACGGTGTACCTGCACATGCAGGTCGCGGATCCGGTGGATCCCGCCGCGGTGACGCCGGGATTGTTCTTCACCCGCTCGCTGAGCCACATCTGCGCCCCGGTCTTCATCGCCCTCACCGGGCTCGGCGCGTACCTCCACCGGCAGACGCACACCCGGCGGGAGACGACGCGGTTCCTGCTGGCGCGCGGCGCTTTCCTGATCGCGCTCGAACTCACCGTCGTCGGCTTCGCCTGGACCGCGGAGTTCCCGCCGTCCCGGCTCTTCCTCCAGGTGATCTGGTGCATCGGCATCTGCATGATCGCGCTGGCCGGGATGCTGTTCGTGGGCCGCCGCATCCAAGTCGCAGTGGGCGCGGCCCTCGTCGCCGGGCACAACTTGCTGGACGGCATCGTCCTGCCCGAAACCTCCCCGTTCTTCGTCCCCTGGGCCATCCTGCACCAGCGCGACCTCATCGAACTCGGCGCCGGCGTCACCGCGCGGACGAGTTACCCGGTGCTGCCGTGGATCGGCGTCATCGTCCTCGGCTACGCGCTCGGCCCGTGGTTCAGCCGGATCCGCGCGGAGGGAACCACGGTCCGCCGCCTGGCGACCCTGGGCGCCGGTCTGCTCGCCGCCTTCGCCGCCCTCCGCTGGCTGAATGTCTATGGGGACGCGCCCCGGTTCGTCGCGGACGACGCGGTCACGACGGTGATGAGTTTCCTGTCGCTGACGAAGTACCCGCCGTCGCTCCTGTTCCTCCTGAGCACGCTGGGGGCGGGCGCCGTCCTGCTGGCGCTCTTCGAGGCCATGGAGCGCGCGTGGCTCACCCGGGCGATCGCGATCTTCGGCGCCGCCCCGATGTTCTTCTACATCTTCCACCTCTATGTCCTGAAGGCCGCCTACCTGGTGGCGCTCTCGATCTACGGGCCGAACCGGGGGGAGTACTTCGGCGTGGACCGCCTCGGCTCGATGTGGCTCTGGAGCCTCGCGCTGGTCCTGCCCCTCTACTTCCCGACCCGGTGGTTCGCCCGCTGGAAGCGCCGGCGCCGCGACCTCCCCTGGCTCCGCTACTTCTGACCTCCGCCCGCCACGCGGAGGCGTAGAAACCGGTCGAGGTCCGGGTCTCCCGTTCAGCGCCCCCGCTCGAGCGCGGCGAGCGCGGCCCCGAGGCGGCGCTCGGCGGCGGGGTCCCCGGCGAACCGGTCGAGCGCCCGGCGGAGGACCCGCCCCGCGTCCCGGACGCTCCCGATCTCGCGCCAGACGCGGGCGAGCAGCACATGCCGGTCCGCCTCGTCCGGGAACTCGATGAGGAACCGCTGCGCCCCCCGCAGCGCGAGCCCGTGGTCCCCGATCCGCAGCGCGTGGACGACGAACGCGGACACCGCGCGGAAGTCCCCGGGCCGGAACTCCGCCTCGCCGAGCAACTCCGACGACCGGTCGCTCTCCGCCTTCCGCCGCTCGAACTCCGCGAACAGGCCCTCCGCCTCCTCGCGCCGCCCCTGTCGCCGGAGCAGTCGCGCCATCTCCAGCCGGGCTTCGTTCCGGCCCGGATCGTCCGCGAGCGCCCGGCGGAACAGGGCCTCGGCGGTCTCGTTCTCCCCGATCTCCAGCCGGGCGCGCCCCAAGGCCAGCCGCGCCTCCGCATCGCCGGGCGCGGCGGCCACGGCGGCTTCCAGGTACGGGAGCGCCTCTTCCGCCCGCCCCCCGCGCACCAGGATCCGGCCCAACAGCCTACCGGCCGGCCCGCCCTCCGTCGTCCCCTCGGCGAGCCGCCGGAGATCCCCGACGGCTTCTCGGCCCCGTCCGACGCTGTCCAGCAACTCCGCGCGAACCAAGATCGCCGCCGGGTCCGGTTCGTTCCCGCGCAACAACTCTTCGACGGTCGCGAAGGCCTCCTCGGTACGCCCGAGACGAGCGAGCACCACCGCCCGACCCCGGATCGCGGCGGCGCGCCGCGGATGGCCCTCGAACCGGGCCAAGGCTCGTTCGTGGCAATGGAGTTCGGCCAACATCCGCCCCGCCTCGATGTCCGGCTCCGGCCCGGCGGGCGGCGTCGGCGACCGTGCGGCGCGATCGAACGCGTCGAGCGCGTCGAGCGGCCGGAGCGCGCGTCGGAGCAGCACCCCGGCGGCCGTCCACCCCTCCGGGCCGAGTTCCCCCGCCGCAGCCGCTACGGCGTCCACGAGTTCCGGCGTCATCGGCGCCCGGCGGGCGAGGTCCCAGAGCCGCGCCCGCGCCTCGTCGGAATGCTGATCGGCGGCGAAGGCCCGCCGCAGCGATTCGACTCCATCGTCTTCCGCCACCTGCCGCGGTTCAACCGCCCCGACCACCGATTTCGCCGGGTCCGCGGGAGCCGCGCCCACGCCGAGCGCGATCGCCGCAAGCAGCGGGAAGCCTGCGAAACGCGCCGTGGGGCGGCTGGGCGCCGGGTCGTTACGGTCTGTTGGAACGCCGGCTCGGAGGGTCGGAATTCCGAACCGTCGTCCGCTGAAGCGGCCGCCCGCTCTCCACATAACTCGTTGAAATATAATCGCTTCCCGCCAAGAGAATCGGAGACGCCGCGGGGGAATACGCGTTGCGTGATACCCTTTCCGGCTCTTGCTTTCGACCGTTCTCAAGACGACGCCCCCTCCCGCTGCGCCCGCGCCGGGAGGCTTGCGATCCGGCCTGCGTCGTCGCTCCGGCCCGGCTGTCGAGGCCCGGCCGGAGGCGGTCATCCAGCCCGCCTCGTAAGGAGGTTCTCCATGCGCAAAGTGGCCTTCGTGCTCTTCGCGGCGTTGCTTGCCGCCGCGCCGCTGTTCGCCCAGACCCAGACCGGAACCATTACCGGAACGGCGACCGACGAACAGGGCGCCGTCATTCCGGGCGTCACCGTCACCGTCGACAGCGACTCGTTGATCGCTCCCCGCTCGACCACGACCGGAAGCGGCGGCTCTTACAGCCATCCGGCGCTTCCTCCGGGCGACTACACGGTCACCTTCGCGCTCTCCGGCTTCCAGACCGTGATTCAGGAAGGCGTCCGCGTCAGTGTGGCGCGCACCCTGACGGTCAACGGCGAAATGGGCCTCTCCGGAGTCGAAGAGACCGTCACCGTGACCGGGGAGGCTCCGGTGGTGGATGTGCGGAGCGCCACCGTTCAGACCAACATCGAACAGGAACTGCTGGATGCGGTCCCGACGGGTCGGAACCCGTGGGTGATGGCCGGGCTGGTGCCGGGAATGGTTACCACGAGAGTGGATGTCGGCGGCAGTAACGGCATGCAGCAGTACGGCATGGAGATCTTCGGATCTTCCGCCACCATGCAGACCTTCAGCGTTGACGGGTTGAAGGTGAACTGGCCGGGAGGCACCGGCGGATGGACGATGCAGTACTACGGCTTCTCGATGTACGAGGAATTCAACTTCCAGACCTCGACCCACACGGCGGAATCGGACACCGGCGGCGTGTTCATGAACATGGTCGTGAAGTCCGGCGGTAACGACTTCAGCGGCGATGTCGTCGGCCTCTACAACGCGACGGGACTCCAAGGTGAAGCGGGCGAGTTGGCTTCGGCGCCGATTACCAGGGGCATAGATGTGAACGGCACTCTCGGAGGGCCGATCGTCCGGGACCAGGCTTGGTTCTTCGGCGCTTACCGGTACTGGGTGCACGATCAGGAAGTCACCGTCCCGGACGACTTCGTCGGTACGAAGCCGGTGGACGACAATCGCATCCGCAACGCCAGCGCCAAGATCACCTGGCAGCCGACGGACAACGATCGGCTGTTCGTGATGTATCAGCGGAACTGGAAGCAGCGCTTCCACCGGCGAGACGGCTTCCGTTCGGCGGTCGCAGACGAACTGGCGCGTTTCCAGGATCAATGGGCCGACAACATGGTCGCCTCGTACAATCGGGTCCTCGGGGACGACGCGCTCCTGGACATTCGTTTCGGTCGAATGTGGGGCGTCACTCCGTACATCCTCTATGCCGAGTACTGCGGGATCCCCGTTGACGAGTACCCCGATGCGCGACCCTGCACGGAAAACGACATTTCCGTACGAGATACGGTTCGCCGCGAACTGTTCAACGCCGACGACCGGGGTGAGTCTTGGGGCCCGGTCCATCGCAACCAGTTCAACGGCTCGCTGACTTACTTCCTCGACACCGGTGCGGGCTCCCACAATTTCAAGGTCGGTGCGCAGGCGTCGCGGGAATTCATCGAGAGCCGGCAGTTCAAGAACGGGGACGCGTTCGGCGAACTCAGTGATGGAGTGCCGACCCGGATCAACATCTCGAGGACACCGAAGACATCGCACGAACGGCTCAACACTTGGGCGGCCTATGTGCAGGACGCTTGGACGATCGGAAACCGCTTCACTCTGAATCTTGGCCTGCGTCTCGACGGCGCCTACGGATATGTGCCGGTGCAGAGCAGTCCGCCCGGTACCTGGGCCGCGGTGTCGGAGCAGTTGAGTGATGTCATGTTCGATGTCACCTCGGAGATCGGTGGCCTTCCGGATTGGCCGATGAATCTGGGACCGCGTCTCAGTTTCTCCTTCGACTTGCTCGGCGACGGGCGCCACGCCCTGAAGGGCGGCTGGGGCCGTTACTACACTCAGATGGGGAACGGACTGTCCTCGAACGCGAACCCCAACGCGGGCGCCAACGCTTGGGTCGGCTGGAACGATGTGGACGGCGACCGGCTCGTGGACATCGGGCCGTCCGGGACACTCGTCGACAGCCCCGAAGTCGTGCTCAGCGAGTTCCAAGGCTTCACCGGCGGTGCGAGCACGGTGTACGACTCCGATTCGACCCGCCCTTACAGCGACGACATCTCACTCGGTATCGACATGACCTTGGGCAATGACATTTCGTTCAGCGCGACCTACCACCGTCGCATGCATCGAAATTCACTGGGTTTGGTGAACCGCGCCCGCCCATCCTCCGCGTACGATTCCGTCGAGGCCGCGTGTGAGACGGAAGGCTGTCCACAGCCTACCTACACTGTTTACAGCCTCCAAGAGGATTTCCGCACGGCGCAAGACAATGTGATTACGAATGTAGAGGCGCTGAGGAGCAACTACAACGGAGTCGCCATACAGATCCAGAAGCGCTTCTCGAATCGCTGGCAACTCTTGGGTGGCGCGACTTTCTCCAGCCACAAGGGGGTTCCCCACAGCCTGCCGTGGGACGGCAACGATTGGAACAACCCGAACCGGTTGATCAACCGTGACAACGGCTCCGTCCTGACCGATCTTCCTTGGGTGGCGAACTTCGCCGGGAGTTATCTCGCCCCTTGGGACATCCAGTTCGGTTTCAACTATCGCGGACGCGCAGGAAACCCTCTGGTGGCGACAGTGCCGGTAACGGGTTTGGGTCAAGGCAGCGAGAGCATCTACGCCTATCAGCGAGGCGAAGAGCGCACCGAGGCGCTCACTCAACTCTTGGATTTCAATGTCCGGAAGGGTGTCGACATCGGGGACGCGCGGTTTGAACTCGGTGTTGACTTGGCCAACATCTTCAATACACAACCTGCCATCGCTTTGAACACGAGTCTCGGTTCACGGTATCTCACGCCCACCAATGTCTTGACGCCGCGGGTAGTCCGCTTCACCGCGAAGTTGTTGTTCTAGGAGGACTGCTCTGTCGGGTCTGTTCAGCCGCCCTCCGCCGTCTGGAGCACGGCGGGGGGCGCACGGAGGAAACATGAGCACCAGCGCGTCGCTCACGGAGAGTCTTCGGGGTCTCATTGCCGTCACGCTTGTAGGTCTCCTGTCCGTCGCGCCGGTGATGGCGCAGGATGTCGTCTGCCCTCCCGGAACCAGACAGAAGGCGCCGGGTGTGGCCCAATGTGTCGATACATCGACACCGGATGGGAATTCACGGACGAATATGGCCGGATGGCTGCTGGGGATCGGCGGTGCTGTCGCTGTCGTGGCGTTGGTTCTTCATTTCCGGGATCGCGGATCATCGAACCCGAAGCCGCAGGTTATTCCGCGGCCGGACCATTGGCCACTTCCGACCGACTTGAACGATCTCGATGGGCACGCGCGCGAAGCGTGGATGCCGCGCTCAGCGCCGGGATCGGCGATGTCGGAGCCGGAACGGGAAGAACCGGTCTTCGGCGTCTGCGATGGTTCGTCGGATTCCGATGGGAGTCGGCGATCGTTCACGGAAGAGGGCGGCTGTCTCCGATAAGCGTCGTATGGTTGAGGATACGACCCCGGAGGAGGCGGGGCGAAACGCCGATGAGTTGGCGGAGGAGGGCTTCATCGTGGCGCTTACGACCGCCCCCGATGGACGGGTCGCGCGGCGGATGGCGCAGACTGTGGTGGAGGAGCGGCTCGCGGCCTGCGTCAACATCGTCGGGCCCATGAAGTCGGTGTACCGGTGGAAGGGCGGAGTGGAACAGGTCGCGGAGCACCTGCTCGTCATGAAGACCACCGTGGACTGCACTCCCGCGCTTGGAGCGCGGATCGAGGAGTTGCACCCCTATGAAACGCCGGAGTTCCTTTCGCTTCCGGCGGTGGGCGGTGTGCGGGCCTACCTCGAGTGGATCGTGAACTCCGTCGAGCCGCCTTCGGCGCCGGACGGAGACAAGAGCGACTGACGGCCCCGGACGGGGATCTTCCCGTCGGGGTCGTGCCTCCCGCCCCGGCGGGGACCGGCCGAGGCAGCCGGATGAGCCCGGCCGCCCAAGGCGCAGCGACCGGGCCCGGCCCGTCAGGTCTCCCGCAACTCCCGCAGCCGTTTCGCCGGGTCGGTGAACACGATGGCGCGGGGGTCGAAGCGCGCCGGGTCGTAGTCGCGGAAGTACTCGCAGGCCTCCCGGTCGTGCATCAGGGCTGACTCCTCGAAGTACCCGGAGAGGAACGCGACGAGCGACTCGCAGCCGCTGACGCCGCCGATGTCCTCCGGCCGGCAGGCGCACCGGCCGCCGAGACACGCGGACGCGCCGATTCCTTCGGGACGGCTCTCTTTCGCTTCGGGCACCATCTGGACGGCGCAGTGGAGAGCCCGGAAGGTCGAGTCGTCGAGGCCTCGATCCGCCGCCAGATCGGCGGCCGAATCCCCAAGAGCGTGATCTGGAAACGGAGCGCGGTCGTCGAAGTCATAGGGGCGCGGGAAGGGAAGGTGGGGGAGAGTCGGCGATGCCCGCCGGCTCAGTGCTCGCGGGCTTGGACCTCCATTTCCTTGAGGAGCCCCTCCAGCCGGGACTTCGGGTCATCGAAGAAAACGAGACGGCGGTCGAAGTAGGCCGGGTCGTAGTCGTGGTATTCCTCGTAGAAGCCGGTCGCGCGAAGCGACTCCGATTCGTCGCGGTCGCCGGAGAGTGCCCGGCAGAGGTCGTAGTAGCCGCGGAGGCCGCAGCAATCCGTCGGCGGCGCGGCGCGCCGGCCTCCGAGGCACACCGGCTCGGTGATTCCGGCGGGCCGCTTCTCGGCGCTTTCGAAGACCACGAGGTGATCCCGGTCCTCGCCGAAGTCGAACTGCTCCGCCAGTCGCGTGTAGCGCATACGGTCGCCGGGAGATCGGAGGTAGCGGGACAGCCGCGCTCTCCAACTCGACCGGACGGAGGGCGCCGGATCCTCGTCCGTGAATCCGATGACCTCGCGGTCGTCCCACGGGGGTTCGCCGCCGCGCCCCTTCGGCAGGGGCACGAACAGGTGGTGGTCGCCGAAGTCCCACTCGAAGGCGTCTTCGATGAAGCAATGGAGGTCCCGGAAGGTCGAGTTGCCGGGCACTTCGATCCGCCGCCACGCGGGCGGACGGATCCCGGCGATCGTGATCTCGAAACGGAGCGCGGACTTCGAGGTCTTCACGGTCGAGTCGGTTACGACGAACCGGGGTCGTCGGGCGGGGCGATGTAGTCCATGAGGCTCGGAATCCCGGGTTCCCATTCCCGGCTGCCGCCTTCGCGCCAGATGAAGCCGAGGTGGCGGAGCGCCGTCCGGGCGGCGCCCACCGCTTCGTCGTCCGCCGACGCCGGCAGCGCTCCCCGAACGGCGCGCTCCAGGCCTTCGGCGTCGAGGCGAGGCCGCTCCCGCAGCGCCTTCGCCACCGCCTGCGCGGCCGGCAGCAGGCGCCCGTCCATCCAGTTCCTGCAATCGGTCCGCGTAGTAGTCGTCCCGTTGGCGTTCGAAGTCCGCCTGCGCCGCCTCCACATCGGAGAGGGTGACGGTCGAGCGCCGGTTCGAGGCGTTCCGGACGCGTTTCCAGACCTCCCTCCCCCACAACTGGATGAAGTACGGGTAGCCGTGGCTTTCGCGAACCAAGTGGTCCAGCGCCTCCTCGGTGACCGAGATTCCTTCCGCGCGGAGCGGTTCCCGGAGCGCCGCCGCCGTCTGCGAGGCGTCGAGCCGCCCGATCGCCCTCTTCTCGGCGCGGTTCCAGAAACCGGCGCCCAGAGTGTGCAGGCGGGCGGGCAGATCCGGCGTGCCCGCCAGCACCAGGAGGAACGGGAGTTCCGCGCCGACTTGCTGGGCGCAGTTCAGCAACTCGCGGCCGACCTGGCGGTCCAGCGTATGGGCTTCGTCCATCAGCAGCGCCAGCGGCTTCCGTCGAACCCGTCGGGAGATCTGTTCGCCAAGCGAAGGCGGTCCTGCGGTTTGCGATCTCCGGCGCGCATCCCTCACCGGCGGAGAACCGGGGACGAGCCGGTTCCACCATCGGCGTGGGCGAAGAACCCGCGCACAGTCATTCCGATCGCGGAACCGTGAGGGCGTGACGCGCACGACATCCACGCGCGGCCGCGACGCGGCCTCCTCCTGCACCCAGGCGAGCAAGGCCGTCTTCCCGTTCCCGCGCGGGCCGTAGAGGATGACTTCCCGCGGCGGCGGTCTCCGCTCCTCGAGATCGCTCAGGAGCCGCCGAAATACGGACTGCTCGGTTTCGCGCCCCGCGAGATAGGGCGGCAGTCGGCCCGGCGCCGGTCGAAACGGACTGCGAAGAGTCTCGACGGCCATGCGGCGAGTATAGGGATTTCGCCCGGGAGCGGGACCGGATTCGCGCGTCCGGGCGAGCCCGCGAGCCCGCGCCGCAGGCCCTCTCCGAGGCGCTTCCGGCCCGGCAGCCGGCTACTGCGATCGGTCCCCGTCCGGAGCGGCGATGTAGTCCATGAGGCTCGGAATCCCGGGTTCCCAGTCCCGGCCCCTCTCTCGCCAGATGAAGCCGAGGTGGCGCAGCGCCTGGAGGGCGGCGTCTGCGGCCTCATCGGACTTCCGGTTCGGCAGCGCCTCCCGAACGATCTCTTCGAGGATTTCGGCGCCCAAGCATTCGCGGTCTCGAAACGCCCGCGCCACCGCACGGGCTTCCGGGAGCAGATCACCGTCTTCGAGTTCCCGAAATCGGTCCAGGAAGTAGAGGTTCTTACGACGGTCGAAATTCCTCCGGGCCTTCTGGACATCGGCCATCGTGACCTTCGCCGGCGGTTCGGAGGATGAGGCGCGGATCGAGTTCCAGACTGCCTCGCCCCACAGTTGGATGAAGAACGGGTATCTGTCGCTCTCTCCGACCATGCGCGTCATCGCGTCGTCGGAGACGGCGGTTCCGTCGGCGGCGAACGGCCGTCGCAACGCCTGCTCGGCGTCCGCGGGCCGGAGTCGTCCGATGGGGAGAATCTCGGCGCGGTTCCAGAAACTCGCCTGGAGGGTGTTCAGGCGCGTGCGGAGGTCCGGCGTGCCGGCCAAGACCAACAGGAACGGGAGTTCGGCGCCTACCTGCCGGCTGCAGTTCAGCAAGGCCCGGCCGGCTTTCCTGTCCAGAGTGTGGGCTTCATCCACCAGCAGCGCGAGAGGCCTCCGCTCGACTCGCCGCCGGACGATCTCCTTGAGTCGTGACGACCCGGGGACGATCCTTCTCCACCATCGTCGTGGCCGGAGGAGACTGGCCAAATCTTCGCTACCGTGGAACTCCGACGGCGTGACCCGGAGGACTTCCACCCGGGTACCGGGCGCGGCCTCCCGCTCCACCCAAGCGAGCAGCGTCGTCTTTCCGTTCCCCCGCGGGCCGTAGAGCACGACCTCCCGTGGCGGCGGTCTCCGCTCCTCGAGTTCGGTCAGGAGCCGTCGAAACACGGACTGCTCGCGCCCCCTACCCGCCAGGTACGGTGGCGGGCGGCCCGGGCTGGGGCGGAACGGGCCGAACACGCCGTAGTCGGGCATCGTCCCCGGAGTATAGAAAGGTCGCCGCCCTTACGCCGGGCGGCGCGACAGCCACCGGCCCGCCGGCCGAGACCGCCCGTCGCGCCCGTTCAGGGGCCGCCGGTCTCCAGGTGGAACTCCAGCCGAGGCGCCGGGTCGAAGAAGATGACCTCGTCGGGGTGGAAGGCGGCCGGGTCGTAGTCGGCGAACTCCTCGTAGAACTCCGGGTCGCGCCAGCGCTCGGATTCGTCGGTCTTTCCGGCGAGCGCGTCCACCAGGTCGTAGTAGCCGGGCACGCCGCCGCAGTCCTCCGGGGGGCAGGCGCGGCGTCCGCCGAGACAGACCGGCTTCTCGATTCCCTTCGGGCGCTTCTCGATGGCTTCGAGCACGACGCGGTGGAACCAGTCGTCCCCGAAGTCGTAGATGTAGAGCGCGCGGTCGCCGACTTCGTCGAGGTGGTGCGTGACCTTCGTCTTCCATCCGGGGAGGACCGTCTTGGACCCGTGGGGATCCGGGACGCCGATCGAGAGCCCGTCCCGGTCGTAGGCGTAGCGCGGGTCGTACACGCCCGGACGGAAATCGTGGAAGTGGGTTCCCTCCCATCCCATGGCGTCCTGGATCGCGCAGTGGAGTTCCCAGAAGTTGGCGTTCCCGGGGATCTCGATGCGGCGCCAGACCAGCGGGCGGATGCCGACCAGCGTGATGCGGAAGCGCAGAGCGGTTCTCGAGGCCATGTCGCCGACCTTTCGGAATGCGGGGATCGTCGAGAACGCTTACTCGGCGCCGAGCGCGACGATCGGGTCGAAGCGGGCGGCGCGGCGGGCCGGGCTGACCCCGGCGGCGATTCCTACGGCCAGGGCGACCGCGAAGGCGATGGCGGCCGCGCCGAAGGAGACTTCGACCCGGAGTCCGAACCCGGCCTCGACCGCGAACGCCGCGGCAATTCCCAGGACGACGCCGATCACGCCGCCGCCGGCGCCGAGCGCGACCGACTCGGTGAGGAACTGGTTCCCCACATCGGCGGTGCGGGCGCCCACCGCCATCCGCAGCCCGATCTCGCGGAACCGCTCCTTGACCGCGAGCAGCATCACATTGGAAATGCCGATCGCGCCCACCACCAGCGAAACCAGCGCGATGGCGAGCAGGAGCGCCGACATCGTCCGGCTCGACCGCTCCAGGGTCGCCGCCAACTGGCGCAGCGTCGTCCGCTCCAGGTTGGGGATGTTTCCGGCGAGCGTCGCCGCCACCTTGGGGTGGAGTCCGCGGGAGAGGACCTGCGAAGCCTGCGTCGAAACGGTGAAGTCGTCGGGTTGCGTGTCCGAGATGCCGTGGCGTTCGCGCAGCAGGTCGGTGATCCGGTTCGCCACTTCGGTGACCCGGCCGGAAGACGCGGCGGTAACCGTGATCGAGTTCAGGTTCGTCACATTGAGCAGCCGGTGGATCGTGGTGAACGGCGTATACACCGCGTCGAACTCGTCGTCGCCGGGCGCGCCGGGATTCATCCAGTTCGTACTGGCGACGACTCCCACGACCTCGAAGACCTGGTTCCAGATCGTGATCTCCTCGCCCACCGGGTCAGACCCTTCGCCGAAGATGCGGTCGCGCACGATGCTGCCGAGGACGGCCACCCGGTCGCCGCGGCGGAGTTCCCGGGCGGAGAAGAACCGGCCGCTCGCCAAGGCGAACGATCGGCGGATCTCCAGGAGTTCGCGCTCGGTGCCGTGGAGCCGCGTGAACCAGCGCCGCTCGCCGCTGTGGGCGCGGATGCTCTCGTGGACGCCGGAGGCGACCTGCGCGACGCCGGGGAGGGACGCGATCGCCCGGGCGTCGTCCTGGGTGAGCGTCGCCGCCGCGCCGAGGCCGGCTTCCGAATCACCCAGCCGTTCCGCCGCCGTCGGGTGGTCGTGTTTCTCCATCGGGTCGTTCTCGGGATGGGCCAGCGCGACCGGTTCGATCCGGTCCCGCAGCGTCTCCCAAAGCCCCGGCGCCGGGCGCGGCGTCAGCCGGCCGTGGCGGGCCGGCGCTTCGGTCCCCCCGAGCGGCCGTTCGCCCCGCGCCCGGTAGTTCCCGGCGCTGATCTCGATCACATTCAGGCCGGCGGCGCGCACCTGGCGGCCGATGGCGCTCTGGGCGCCCCGCCCCAGCGCGATGGTGGTCATCAGCGCCGCCACGCCGAAGGCGAGACCGGTCAGGGTCAGCCCGGTGCGCAGCGGGAAGCGCCGCAGGCTCTGGAGCGCGATCTCCGCGGCGGTCCGGTCCGCCGGGGGACGCAGCCGGGCGGCGACGGTCCGGCCCGCCGGGCGGTCAGGCGCCGGCATCGTTCCCTCCGTCGTCCCGGACGATCCGGCCGTCCCGGAGTTCGACGCTCCGGGACGCGTAGTCCGCCACCTGGCGGTCGTGGGTGATCATGACCACGGTGAGCCCCCGCTCGGCGTTCAGCCGGGCGAAGGTGTCCAGGATCTCCCCGCCGGTGGCGCTGTCCAGGTTTCCGGTCGGTTCGTCGGCGAGCAGCAGCCGGGGCCGGTTCGCCAGCGCCCGGGCGATGGCCACCCGCTGCTGCTGGCCGCCGGAGAGTTGGCTCGGGGCGTGGGTGGCCCGGTCCGAGAGCCGGACGGCGGCGAGCGCCTCTTCGCCCCGCTTCCGCCGCTCGCTCTTGCCGAGTCGTCGTCGTCCGTACATCAGCGGCAGTTCCACATTCTCGAGGGCGGAAGCGCGCGCCAGCAGGTGGAAACTCTGGAAGACGAAGCCGATCTCCTCGTTGCGGATCCGGGCGCGCTCGTCGGAGGCGAGACTCGACACGCGGCGCCCGCCGAGGAGGTATTCGCCGGAGGTGGGTTGGTCGAGGCAGCCGAGCACATGCATGAGCGTGCTCTTGCCCGACCCGGAGGGGCCGAGCACCGAGAGGAAGTCGCCGGAGTCCACCCGCAGGCTGACGCCGCGCAGCGCTTCCACCCGGTGGTCCTCCGAGAGGACATAGGTCTTCACCAGGTCGCGCACTTCGATGGCCGGAGCGCCGGCGGGGGGCCCGGCGGCGCCGTTCGCCGCCGTCACCCGGGCCCCCGAAGGTTCGGGCGTCAGTCGGAGTCTCCTCGCGGCAACGCGACGCTCCTTATTCGCCGCCGCCGGTCTCCGCCGGCGCGTCCTCCAGCAAACCCGCGTACGAGTAGAGGAAAGTGGCGACCGACTTTTCGGCGCCGGCCATGCCGTACACCTCGCCGGCGCCTTCGATGACCCAGAACTCGTTGGCGGCGTGCGCGCCGCCGCCGTGTCCCGCCGCTCCGCCGACGATCGGCATGGAGAGGTCGGTTCCGTCCGGCAGGTCGGCGTCGCGTCCGCTGAACAGGTACGCCGGCCAGTAGCCGCCGAGGATCGTTTCGTCCTCGATGGGTTCGCGGTAGCGGATGCCGAAGATGTCGTAGGTCTCCATGAGCGAGTGGGCGGCGCGGTTGTCGTAACTGCTCTTCGACCAGGGGACATCGCCGACGATGGTCATCTCCACATCTTCATACCCCTGCGCGTCCAGGTAGTCGCGGATCTTCTGCACCATCTCCAGTCCGTCCTGGTTCGGGACATACCTCATGTTGTGCTTGGAAGTGATCCGGTTGGGCAGGATGGCGCCGGCGCCGCCGGGATACATGTTCCCGGCCCAGATGCCGTCCATGTTGAAGGAGATGCCGTAGCGGGCGCTCTTCAGGTACTCGAGCGGGTCGTCGGTCATGAACCGCGCCACGCCGAGGTTCTCGGCGGCGATCGCCATGTCCAGGTTCTCCGCCGAACTCCGGAACATCTCCTCCTCGCCGGGAGTGAGCGCCGCCGCGCCGTCGTAGAAGCCGGGCACCAGCACCCGGTTGCCGTCGTCGGAGATGATCGTGGAGAGCATCTTGATGTGGCGCAGCGCCGGCGCGTCGGTGGACCGCTTGTGCGCGCCGTGGATGTTGGAGGCCACCGGGCCCCGCCCCCAACTCGCCCCGCTGGTGGTGAGTTCGATATAGACGCAGCCTTCGGAACCGCCGGAGATCCCGGCGGCGCCGCTGCGCGCCTGCCGGCCGAATCTATACATCGCTTCCGCGTCCCGGAAGAGGTCCGGGTTCTCGCGCACGAACTGGCGAAGGCCGATGGACATCCGCTCTTCGTCGCCTTCGGCCACGACGATCAGGTTCACCGGCATGGAGCCGGTGACTTCGTAGATGGACTGGAAGGCGTTCCACTGCACCATCTGCGGGCCCTTGGAGTTCGTCGCGCCGCGGCCGATCATCACTTTCTTGAACGGGCCGAACTCGGTGATCTCCCCGTCGAACGGATCGAGCACCCAAGCCTCGCGCTGGGTGATCGGCATCGTGTCGTACATCCAGTAGATGAGGATGGTGCGCTCCGCGCCGTAGTCGCAGTTGGCGTACACCACCGGGTTGCCCGGCTGCCCCCACTCGGTCATCGGGATGTCGTACACCTGCGACTGCTGGCAGCCGATCTCGTCGAAGAACCCCTTGACCATCTGCGCCGACTCCTGGATCCCCTCGCCGGAGTTGGAGATGCTCGGCTGCTGGATCCAGCGGCGGAGGTTCAGCACATGCTCGTCCACATTGTCGTCGATGTGCTGGAACACCTGCTGGAGTTCTTCGGGGATCCGGGACAGGTCCGGGGTGGACTCGGTGTCGCCGGCGGGCCGGATGCCGAGGGTCTCCCGGACGGAGGCGGTGTCCGGTTCCTCTTGGGGAGGGGCGCCGCAGGCGGCGAGCCCGAGGGAAGCCGCCGCGAAGAGCAGCAGGATGGGTCGGAACGAGCAGCGGGCCATGGAAACGCCTCCGGTCTGGGGGTGGCGCCGGGGGGTCGGATGGTGGGTCGGCGCCGCCCCCCGGCGGGCGGCGCCGAATTCCGAAACATATGCGGATTTCCGGCGGCCTGTCAAAGATGGAGCGCGTCGAAGACGGAGCGGGCCGCGTCGGCGTCCGCCCCGGCCGGTCAGCGCCTCCCGGCTTGCCGCGCGGTGAGGCGGGCGAGCCGGACGATGTCCGCGGCGGCGGCGCCGCGGGACAGGTCGTTCGCCGGCGCCGCGAGCCCCAACAGGAGCGGCCCGGTGGCGGTCGCCCCGGCCAGCCGCTCCACCAACTTGTAGGCGAGGTTCGCGGCGGCGAGGTCGGGAAAGACGAGCACATTCGCCCGCCCGCCCACCGCGCTGTCCGGCGCCTTCCGGGCGGCCACTTCGGGAACGAGCGCCGCGTCCGCCTGCAACTCGCCGTCCGCGACCAGGTTCGGGCGGAGGCGGCGGACGAGTTCCGCGGCCTCCGCCATCTTCTTCGCCGCCGGGTGGTCGGCGCTGCCGCGGGTGGAGAACGAGAGGAAGGCGACGCGCGGCGCCGTCCCCAGAAGGTCCGGGGCGGCGTCGGCGGCCAGCGCCGCGGTCTCGGCGAGGTCGGCCGCCGCGGGCTCGGGCTGCACCGCGCCGTCGGTGAACAGCAGCGGCGGCCGCCGGGGCGGCCCGCCCTCGCCCGACTCCCCGGGGAACTCCAGCAGGAACGCGCCGGAGACCCGCCGGACTCCCGGCCGCAGCCCGATGGTGGAGAGCGCGGCCCGCACCACCTGCGCCGTGGTCGCCACCGCCCCGGCCACCGAGCCCGCCGCCTCCCCGGAAGCGACCAGCCAGTCGGCGAACACCAGCGGGTCGCGCGCCGCCTCCGCCGCCCTCGCGCCGGGATCGTCCCCTTCGCGCGAAGACCGGTCGCGCGAGAACCGGTCGCGTAGGAAGCGGACGCAACTCTCCAGGCGCTCCCCTTCGGGCCGCAGCGAGATGACTCCCGCCGCCGAGAGCCGGGGCCGCCGGGCCGCCGGCGGGTCGCCCACCAAGCACGGTGAAACCGCGCCCTCCCGCGCCAGTCGGAGCGCCGCCTCCAGGACCCGCGGGTCGCGGGACTCCGCGAACACGATCACCGGCGGCTCGCCGCCCGCGCTCTTCGGCTCCTCCGCCAACTCCTCGCTCCCGCGCAAGACCGGCTCGTCCGAATCGAAAGGCCTTCGCTCGAACGCTAGGATACCCGCGCTCGATCCACGCGTTCGACCTCCAGGCCGGCCTCCTCCGAAACGGACGGAAGAGCCGGAGACGGAGCCGAACGCCGCACCGGCTTCGGGTTCGGAAACACACCAGACACGGTCGAGCGCCCCGGGGGGCGAGAGAGTCGCCCCGGTTCCGAAGGAGTCGGACCCCCATCCCCGTAGAGGGAGGCAGAATGACATGAACATCACGGAACGCAGTGTGGGCGGGGTCACCGTCCTCGACCTCGAAGGCAAGATCGTCCTCGGCGAGGGCGACGAGGCGCTCGCGGAGAAGATCCGCGAAGTCGTGGCCCGCGGTGACCGGAAGGTCCTGCTGAACCTGGCCGGCGTGCCCTATGTGGACAGCGCCGGGCTCGGCGAGTTGGTGCGCTGCCACACGCGCCTCGTCCGCGCCGACGGCAACATCAAACTGCTCGGTCTCACCGAGCGGCTGCAGGATCTCCTGCAGATCACCAAGTTGGTGACCGTGTTCCAAACCTTCGACTCGGAGAGCGAGGCGGTATCGAGTTTCTGAGGCCTCCGCCGCCGGGAGTCGGGGACGGTTCGGCCCGCCCGCTCTCCTCCGGGAGAGCCGGGCGGGCGGATTGACGCCGCCCTTCCGGCGATTCCGGAGACCCTCGCCCCGAGTCCCGCTCGGGCGTCCGCCCGGCGGGGCTCCGCCGCTCTTCCCGATGCTCGAGTGCCGCCCCTCGTGACGATCCCCGCCGCCCGCCCGCGGCTCGACCGGGATTCGTCCGGGGAAGCCGCGCTCCGCGCGTTCGGCCGAAGCGGCCGCCGGGAGCGCCCGTTGCGCCCCGCCGCCGCTCCGCCGTCCCAACACCGCCCGCCCCCTGCGGCGGGATCCGAGGAATTCCATGGCGAATACCGCCTCGGGCGCCTCCCGGGCGCCCCGACCGGCGCCGCAGCCCCCGAACGACAAGGGGGCCTCCGGCGCCGCTTCCCCCAGAGACTCCGGCCGGCGCTCCGCCGCTCCGGGGAAGCCGGATGTCGACGCCATCATGGCCGGCATCCGGAAGACGCTCCGCGAGCGGGCTGACGAAGGAGGGCTCACCGAGCGCGAGTTCCAGGCCCGCCACTGGCAGCGGATGCTCCGTCCGCTGAAGGGCCTCGACGAGGACTTCGCCGACCGGTTCCGGTCGCGCGACCCTTCGAGATGGAATGTGGTCCTGAACGGGGCCGACTTCCACGGCGGCGCCTCCGGTTCCGCCCGCTTCTTCCGGCGGCTCCTGCGCCCGCTGGCGCGGCTGCTGGTGGACCTGTCGCCGGCCGCGCGCCAGGTCGCCCGGCAGGCGGAGATCAACGAGTACTACCGGCGCCTGCTCTGGGCCACGAACCGCGACCTCGAGCAGACCCGGCTGGAACTCGACCTCCTCAAGCGCGAACTCCGCCGGTTCGGCGTGCAGGCCGAGTTCTCGTTCAAGGCGCCGCCTGCCTCGGCGGACGAGGCCGGCGGTTCGTCGGCGCCCCGCGGCGGAGGGCGCGGCGAGGATCGAGGCGCCGGCGACCGCGGCCGCGGCGAGCGGGGCCGGGGTGACCGCGGCAGGGGTGACCGCGGCAGGGGCGAGCGCGGGAAAGGCGAACGGGGCGGAGGCGACCGCGGCCGCGGGGAACGCGGTAAGGGCGAACGCGGCAAGGACGAACGCGGCAAGGGCGAACGCGGCAGGGGCGACCGCGGTAGGGGCGACCGCGGCCGCGGGGACCGCGGGAGGGACGACCGGGGCCGCGGCGAGCGCGGCGGCTCCGAGCCGCGCTCCTCCGGCGATGGCCGGCGGGGCTCCGGCGGCGGGTCGGGCCGCTCCTCCGGCGGCCGCCGGCGGGGCTCCGGTTCGGGATCCGGGCGCGGCGGCGGCCGCGACGACTCCGGCTCGGCCGGCGCCGCCGGCCGATGAGACTCGCGTTCGTCACGCCCCGCTTCGGGGCGGCGGCCGCCGCCCCGGCGGAGCGGCTCGCGCAGGAACTCGCCGACCGGGCGCCCGACTCCTGGGCGGTGAGCGTCTTCACGACCACCGCCGCCGGACCGGGCGGGAGCGACTTCCGCGAAGGAACGACCCGGAGCGAACGGGCCACGATCCACCGGTTCCCGCCGGAGACCTCCGCCCCGTCGTCGGACGCCGCCGCCTCGGCGGCGGCGCCGGGGAGCGGCTTCGCCTCGCCGGCGCTGGTCACCCGGCTGGCGGAATGCTGCGCCGAGTTCGACCTGGTCGTCGTATTCGGCGCCGGCACGCGCCTCGCCGCCGAGGCGGCCGGCGTCTCTCCCGAACGCGCCGTGCTGCTCCCGTTCGCCGAGGGCCTGGCCGACGACGACCCGGCCGCCGCGGGGGCGTTCGAGCGGGCGGCGGCCTGCGTCTTCGGGAGCGAGGCCGAAGAAGTGGCGCTCCTCGACCGCCACGGCCTCCACCGGCGGATGCGGGAGACGGTGAGCGGGGCGCTCCTCCTCCGGCAGGCGGTGGACCCCGACGGCTTCCGGGAGCGGGAGGGTCTCCGGCCGCGGCACTTGGTCTATCCCGGCCCGCTCCAGCCCGGCCGCGGCGTCGAGGAACTCCTCCGCTACTTCGCGTCCTTCCTGGCATCCCACCCCCGCGCCGCGCTCGACCTGGTGCTCTTCGCGCCGGCGGGGATCCGCCTCCCCCGCCGCCCGGAGATCCGGTTGGTGGTCCCCGAGGACGCCCAAGCCCGATTGGATGCGATCGGCGGAGCGATGCTCGCGGTGCTCCCGGCGCGGCTCTCCAGTTTCGCCTCGCAGGCGCTCGAGCCGCTCTCGCTGGGGACGCCGCTGCTGGTGAACGCCTCGGCGGGCGAGTTGGTGGAGGTCTGCCGCGCCGCCGCCGGCGGTCTCTACTACGGCAACTACGAGGAGTTCGAGGCGATCCTGGAACTCGCGCTGACCGACCCGGCGCTGTTCACCCGGCTGGGCGAGTGCGGCCGCGAGTACTCCAACTCCCGGAACGACTGGACGGAAGTCGTCGCCGCCTACGACCGCGCCTTCCTCAGTTTCTCCCGCCCCCGCCGCGCCTCCGGGCGCGCCGGGGAAGCCTCCCCGCCGCCGGCCGACCCGCCCGTCCCGGAACCGGATCCCGAGGCCGCGCCGCCCCCGGAACCGGACGCGGCGGAGTCGCCCGAACCCGCCGATGCCGCGGCGGGCGAGACCGAACCCCCGCCGGACTCCGCCGCCGAACCGACCGCCGCGGAGGGTTCCGAGACCGCGCCCGCCGCCGAGTCCGACGATGGCGAGCCCGAAGCCGACCGGCCGTCGGACGGCCCGCTGTCCGGTTTCTTCGGGAGTTCGATCCGGCGCTGACTCAACGGTCCCCGGGGAAGCGCCGACCGGAGAGGGGTACGGGGAGGGCGCCCGGCCGGTAACCCGACGGAGACTTCACGACTCGCCGTCGAGAGGGGAAGGCGGGGCGCTCTTCCCGCGGGCCGTCAACATCCGGGCGGCGCGGGCGAGCGCTTCGGCGGCGCGCCGGTGGAGCGCCAAGGCGGTCTCGATCCCCTCCGGGCGGTTGTCTCGGAGCCACGCCGCGCGGAAGCGCCGGGCGAGCGCCCGCTGACCGGCGGCCAGCCGCCGGAGTTCCCCGGCGAGAGCCGGATCCCCGCCGCCCTTCCGCCGCGCCTCGCGGTACCGGAGCCAGGCGAGCCCGCGCTCGGCGGCCAGCCGCGAGGCTTCGAGCGCGTACCCCCAGTCTTCGCCGATCCCCCCGCCGGGGAGGCCGGCCTTCGCGGCCTCGGCCTCCAACTCCCGGAGCCGGTCGAGCGTGGAGCGGAGCGCCTCCGCCGCCGGTACCCGCCGGGCCGCCAGCAGCCGGCTCTCGAAGAACACCGTCTTCAGCGGCGAGTGGTTGAAGTGGGGGAACCCGACTTCGTGGAGCCGGCCCAGCCGCGCCGCGAACTCCCCGGCGAACCCGCTGCGGTCGCCGGCCACCTGTTCGGAGAACGCGGCGGCCAACTCCGCTTCCGGCCGGTCTTCGTCCCCCCAAGCCGCCTGCGCTCCCGCCGCCAGCGGAAAGAGCGAGCCGCCGAACAGGTTGAAGTGGCCGCCGTCGCCCCAGTCGGTCAGGATGAATCCCGACGCGCCGTACCGCTTCGCCGCCCGCGCGTGCCCCCGGATGTTCGGGAGCGCGGTGTCCAGCCGGGGAAACAGGCTGCTCCACGAGGAAGTTCCGGCGGCGGTCAGGAAGTCGCGGCCGGCTTCGCGGAAACGCTCCACCCGGTCGAAGTCGTGGTCGGCCTCGTACCACCAGTCGGCGAGGACGAGGTCCGGGGCCAGCCGGTCGAGCGCCTCCGGATGGTCGGCGAGCACATCGGCCCAGATCATCGGCCGTTTGCCGAGCCCCCGGGCGAGGTCGGCGACTCGGTTCACATGCCCGGCGAAGACCGCCGCCGGCCCTTCGCGCGCGGCCCGGGCCGCGGACTTCCCCCGGCCCAGGTCCACCGGCTCGTCGCAGTTCAGGTGCGCCCAGCCGGAGGAGAAGTTCGGCAGGTACTCGCCGAGCAGGTCCTCGAGCAGCGCGTAGGTCCCCGGCTCCTCCGGTGACACCGACCACAGCCGATCCGACTCGGCGAGCGCCCGGTAGCGGGGGATTTCCAGGATGCGGCGGAAGTGCCCGAAGGTCTGCAGGCAGGGGACGAGGGCCACCGCGCGCTCGGCGGCGAAGGCGTCGAGCCGCCGCAGGTCGGCGGCGGAGAGCCCGCCGCACCCGGCCCCGATCTCCGGATGGCGGGTGAACACGAAGGTGTGCTCGGTGTAGAGCAGCAACTCGTTGTAGCGAAGGCGCGAGAGGAGGGCGGCCAGCCGCTCCAGCCACTCCACGGTCGGTACCCGGCCGCGGGAGATGTCCAGCGAGAACACCCGGCGGGCGATCTCCGGCCGGTCCCGGATCGAGAGCGCCGGAACCGCCCCGTCCGGCCCGGCCAGTTGCGCGAGCGCCTCCGCCCCGTACCGGAGCCCGGCCGCCCCGCCTCCCCGGAGGCGCGCGCCTTCCGGCGCGGTCTCCAGCGTGAACCCCTCCGGCGGAATCCCCGCCGCTTCGGCGGCGAGTTCGAGGACGACTTCCCCCCTCGCCCCTCCGTCGGCCCGCCGACCCGGACCGGCGCCGGCGGTTTCGAGCGTCAGCCCGGTCCGCTCGCGCAGCCGGACGCCCAGGAAACGCGCCGCCGCGTCGGCCGCTGCCGACCCGTCTCCCCGGCGGATACGCGTACCCGGCCCGAGACGGAAATCCCCCGGCCGCCGTTCGCATTCCGCCGGGGCCGGCAGGAGCCGCGCCGCGGGTTCGTCGGCGAGCGCCACGCCGCCGATTATCCGCCGACCGGCCGAAAGACCTGGCCGCTTCGCGAAGCCCCGCCGTCGCCGTCCCCGCTGGTATCCTCCGATTCGTTGCGACCGCCGGGGACCTCCGAGGCCCGACCCGAGGACGACCCCCCGCTCAACCCCCCGCTCACCGTCGCCGCCGCGGCCGCCGAACAGGTCCGGCCGGGAACCGTCGTCGGGCTCGGCACCGGCCGCGCCGCCGCCGCCTTCTGCCGGGCGCTGGCCGAACGCGTGCGCTCCGGCCTCCCGGTGCGCGGCGTCCCCACTTCCCGCGCCACCGAGCGCCTCGCGGCGGCGCTCGGCATCCCGCTCGCCACTTTCGACGAAGCGGACTCCCTGGCGCTGGCGGTGGACGGCGCCGACGAAGTGGACCCGCAGCGGAACCTCATCAAGGGGCATGGCGGGGCGCTGGCCCGGGAGCGGGTGGTCGCCGCCGCCGCCGACCGCTTCGTCGTGCTCGTCGGGCCGGAGAAACTCAGCGGCCGGCTGGGGGAGAAGCGGGCGGTGCCGGTGGAAGCGCTCCCCTTCGCCGCGCCGCTGGTGGCCCGCGCCCTCCGCCGGCTGGGCGCCGAGGCCGAAGTGCGCCGGGGAGCGGACGGCGAACCCTTCGTCACCGACAACGGCAACTTCCTGGTGAACGCCGACTTCCCGGAGATCCCGGCCCCGGCGGAGTTGGAGCGCGCGATCCGGGGGATTCCGGGCGTCCTCGACTCGGGCCTCTTCGTCGGGATGGCCGACGAGGTCCTGGTGGAGCCGGCGCCCGCGCGGCCGGCGGGCGGTCCGACCGGGTGAGCGGCGCCCGGATCTCCTTCCGGGAGGTCTCCAAGAGTTACGGCGAGCGGCGGGTGCTCGACCGCATCTCGCTCGAAGTGGCGCCGAGCGAATTCCTCGTCTTCCTGGGGCCGAGCGGCTGCGGCAAGACCACCCTGCTGCGGCTGGTGAACGGCCTGGCCGAGGCGGACTCCGGCGCGGTGGAGGTGGACGGGCGCGAAGTGGGGGACTGGGACCCGGTCGAGTTGCGCCGGGGCATCGGCTACGCCATCCAAGGCGTCGGCCTCCTGCCCCACCTGAGCGTCTCCGCGAATGTGGGCCTCGTCCCCCGGCTGCTCGGCTGGCGGCTGGAGCGCCGCCGCCGCCGCGCCGCCGAGATGCTGCGGCTGGTCGGACTCGACCCGGCCGAGTTCGGCGCCCGCCGCCCGGCGGCGCTCTCCGGCGGGCAGCGCCAGCGGGTGGGCGTCGCCCGCGCGCTCGCCGCCGATCCCCCGGTCCTCCTGATGGACGAACCCTTCGGCGCGGTGGACCCCATCCGCCGCCGCAGCCTCCAGGAGGAGTTCCGGGCGCTCGCCCGGGACCTGCGCAAGACGGTGCTGTTCGTCACCCACGATGTGGCGGAGGCCTTCCGGCTGGCCGACCGGATCGCGGTGGTCGCCGACGGCGGCATCCGCCAGGCCGGCCCGCCGGACGAAATCCGCGCCGCCCCGGCGGACGACTTCGTGCGCCGGCTGGTCGCCGACGCCCCGGCGCCCGCCGCCTGACCCGCCGGCCGCTCCCTCCCCGATGGACTTCCTCCTCGCCCGGTGGCCGGAGATCCTCTCCGCCACGCTGGAGCACCTGGGCCTGGTGTTCGTCTCCGTCGGCGCCGCGGTGGCGCTGGCGGTCCCCGCCGGGCTCGCGGCCACCCGCTTTCCCCGCCTCGCCCGCCCGGTCCTCGGCTTCGCCGGAACCGTCCAGACCGTCCCGTCGCTGGCGCTCTTCGGCCTGCTCATCCCGCTGCCGCTCATCGGCGGCATCGGCAGCCGCATCGCGGTGGTGGCGCTGATCCTCTACGCGCTCCTCCCGATCCTCCGCAGCACGGTTACCGGCGTGCAGCAGGTGGACCCGGCGATCCTGGACGCCGCGGACGGCATGGGGATGACCGGCTGGCAGCGTCTCAAGTGGGTGGAGGCGCCGCTCGCGCTGCCCTCGATCTTCTCCGGGGTGCGGATCGCCACCGTGGTGGGCGTCGGCCTGGTCACCATCGCCGCCGCGGTCGGCGCGGGCGGACTCGGCTCGCTTATCTTTCGCGGGTTGACGATGCTCGACACCCGACTGATCCTCGCCGGCGCCGTGCCCTCCGCTGCGCTGGCGCTCGCCGCGGACGGCGGGCTGGCGCTGCTCGAATCCCGCCTCTCCGGCGCCCGCCGGCCGGGCGGTTCGTGATGCCGTTCCGCGCCGACCGCCGCCGGTTCCTCCGCCGGGCGCTGCCCGCGCCGTTCGCGCTCGCCGGCTGGGCCTGCGGCGACGGGGGCGGGGCCCCGACGGTCGCGGCGACGGTGGGCGCGAAGGACTACCCGGAGCAATTCATGCTCGGGCATCTCCAGGCGCTCCTGCTGCAGCGGCAGGGCCTCGAGGTCACCCTGCGGGACGGGATCCCCACCTTCCTGCTCCACCAGGCGATCGACAACGCCGAGGTGGACTGCTTCGTCGAGTACACCGGCACGGCGTACTCGGCGGTCCTGAAAGAGACCTTCACCCCCGGCCAGACGCCGGAAGAGATCTACGGCATCGTCGGGCGGTTGCTGGAAGAACGGCACGGCCTGCGGCTCGGGCCGCCGATCGGTTTCGCGAACACCTACGCGCTCGCCCTTCCCGCCGCCCGCGCCGGGGAACTCGGCCTGTGGCGCCTGTCCGACCTCGCCGATCATCCGGGGCTGGTGCTCGCCGCCGGCCACGAGTTCCTGGAGCGCGCCGACGGGCTTCCCGGCATGGTCGAGCACTACGGGTTCGAGTCCCCGCCGGAAGTGGTCACCGTGGACCTGAACCTGGTCTGGCAGGCGGTGGCCTCCGGGGACGCCGACCTGCTCGTCGGCAACTCCACCGACGGCCGGATCCCGGCCCAGGGCATGGTGCTCCTCGACGACGACCGGAACTACTTCCCGCCTTACGACGCCGCGGTGATCTACCGACCGGACGCTCCTCCGGAAGTCGCCCGGTTGGCGGAGGCGCTCGGCGGAGCGATCGACGACCGCCGGATCCGCGACCTGAACCGCCGGATGGATGTGGACAAACGGGAGCCGGCCGTAGTCGCCGCCGAGTTCCTGGACGAGACCGGCCTCTCGCTGTAGCCCGCTCGCGCGCCTACGGATTTCGAAGGCGGCGCCGCCCGACTCGCACGAGCCACCACAGGGCCAAGCCCACGACCCCGGCGGCGATGGCGGCGCTTCGGGCCGCCGTGCGGAGCGCGTAGGAGAAGACCGTCCGTTCGTCGGTAACCAGGCGGATCTCGAGTTCGCCGCCTCCCGGAGGCCGCCGCCAGCGGAAGCGGTTGCCCCGGCGGGGCCGCTCCGGGCTGTTCGCGCCGAGCACCCGGGCGCTCGGCTGCACCTCGACCGTTCCTCCCGCGACGCCCGCCGCCGGAACCCGCATCCGCAATTCGCGGCCGCCGCCCGCCGCCGGGCGGTAACTGCACTCCCGGACCAGGCGCGGGGCGGCGCAGAGCGCTTCCACCGAGTCGAACCGCACTTCGGCGAGCAGGCGCCCGCCGGCCTCCTCCCGCACCCGCTCGACCGTGAGGCCGGGGCCGGACAGCCCCTCGCGCAGCGCGGCCGCCGCCCCGCTCCCGCCGCCCGGCGCCCGGAAGAACGACACCCCGGCGCCGTCCGGCTCGATCCGGTGCAACTCCGCGAACGGCTCGCCGCCCGCGCAGCCGACGGCCAGCGCCGCCGCTGCGGCCGCCGGAAGGAGTCGCGCCGCCCGCCCCCGTCCGTAGAATCCCGAACCGGTCTCCCGCGAATGCCGACGACGACGGAAACGAGGTTGTTGCTGGTGGACGGCAACAACCTGCTGTTCCGTTCCTTCTTCGCCCTGCCGCGGCTGACGCGCTCCGACGGCCTGCCGAACGGGGCGCTCCACGGGTTCGCCTCCACCCTGCGGAAACTCCTCCGCGAGGAAGCGCCGGAGTTCTGCGCCGTGGTCTTCGACGCTCCGGGGCCCAACTTCCGGGACGAGATCTTCCCGGAGTACAAGGCGAACCGGCCCCCGATGCCGGAGGAACTGTCCCGGCAGGTCCCGTTCACCCGCCGCCTGGCCCGCGCCCTCGGGGCGGCGGTGGTCGAGGTTGCGGGAGTGGAAGCCGACGATGTGATCGGCTCTCTGGCGGTGGCGGCGGCCGGGCAGGGGCGCGGCGTGGTCGTCGTCTCCGGCGACAAGGACCTGCTGCAGTTGGTCGGCGGCCCGGTGGCGGTCGCCCTTCCCGGCGACCCGGACACCCGGCTCGACGCCGCCGCGGTGGAGCGGAAACTGGGCGTGCCGCCGGCCCTGGTCCCCGACTACCTGGGGCTGGTCGGCGACTCGGTGGACAACATCCCCGGAGTCCGCGGCATCGGCCCCAAGACCGCCGCCGGCCTCCTCTCGACGCTCGGCGGCCTGGACGAAATCCTCGCCCGCCTCGAGGAAATCCCCCGCCCCCGCGCGCGGAACCTGCTCCGGGAGCAGGCGAACTCCGCCCTCCTGTCCCGGCGGCTGGCACGGCTGAAACTGGATGTCCCGGTCCCGGAGGCCGCGGACGGGATGGAGGGGCTGCGCTACCGGGGCGCGGACGCGGAAGCGGCGCTCGAAGTCCTCGACGAACTCGAACTCCGCACCATCGCCCGCGACTTCGCCGCCGCCGGCGCCGAGAAGACCCCGCCGCCCCGCGTCCGCCGGCTGGCCTCCCTCGCCGACCTCGAAGCCGAACTCCGGCGCGCCCGCGAAGCCGGCCGGCTCTCGGTCCACGCCGCCTTCGCCCCGGCGGAAGGCCGCTCCCCGCCGCGCCTCGCCGCGGTCGGTCTCGCCTCCGCCGAGGGCGAGGCCGCCTGCGCCGTCGCCGGGCCCGCGCTTCCCGAAGCGGAACTCGCCTCCGCCTTCGGTTCGGCGCTCGGGGGAGACGGGCCCGCGCTCACCGGCCACGGCGTCCAGCCGTTCGTCCGCTGCCTGCTGGAAGCCGGGGCCGGGCCGCCGCGGGTGGCCCACGACAGCCAGGTCGCCGCGTGGCTGCTGAACACCACCCGCCGCGCCCAGGAGTTCGCCGGTGTGCTGCGCGACTACACCGGCCTCTCGCTGCCCGAGTCCGCCTCCGCCGGCGGCAGCCTCTTCGCCTCCGGCCCGGCGCCGGCGGAAAGCGAAGGCCTCGCCGTCCGCGCCGCCCGGCAGTTCCCGCTGGCGAAGGAACTCGAGTCCCGGCTGGACGACGAGGAAGGGCTCCGGTCGGTCTTCTCGGACATCGAGATGCCGCTTCTGCCGGTGCTGGCCCGGATCGAGACCCGCGGCCTCCTGCTGGACTCGGCGGCGCTCGAACGCCTCGGGAGCGAGTTGGCCGGCCGGATCGGCGCCCTCGAGGAGCGCATCCACGAACTGGCCGGCGGTCCGTTCGACATCGGGAGCCCGAAGCAGTTGGGCGAGGTCCTCTTCGACAAACTCCAACTGCCGGAGACGAAGAAGACCCAGAAGACCAAGCGCGCCTCCACCCGCGCCGAGGTGCTCGAAGAGTTGGCGGCGCAACACGAACTCCCCGCGCTGGTCCTCGAGTACCGGGAACTGGCGAAACTGAAGAGCACCTATGTGGACCCGCTCCCGACCCTGGTCTCGAAGGAGACCGGACGGCTCCACACCCGGCTCCACCAGACGGTCGCGGCGACCGGCCGGCTCTCCAGCAGCGATCCCAACCTCCAGAACATCCCGGCGCGCACCGAACTCGGCCGGAAGGTGCGCCGCGCCTTCGTCGCCGCCCCGGGGAACCGGCTCCTCTCCGCGGACTACTCGCAAATCGAACTCCGGGTGCTCGCCCACCTGAGCGGCGACCCGGCCCTGGTCGAGGCGTTCCGCCGGGGAGAGGACATCCACGCCCGCACCGCGGCGGAGGTCTTCGGCGGGGCCGGCCTCGACCCCGCCGAGGCGCGGCGGCGGGCGAAGATCGTGAACTTCTCGGTCATCTACGGCAAGACCGCCTTCACCCTGGGCCGGGAGATCGGCGTCTCCACCGGCGAGGCGCAGGCGTTCATAGACGCCTACTTCGCCCGGTACGCCCGCGTCCGGACCCTCATCGAAGAGATCCGGGAGACCGCCCGAACGAAGGGCCGGGTGACCACGCCGTTCGGCCGGCAGCGGCTCATCCCGGAAATCCGCGCGCAGAACCGGGCGCGGCGGGAAGCGGCGGAGCGGATGGCGGTGAACGCGCCGATCCAGGGCGCCGCCGCCGACCTGGTCAAGATCGCCATGCTCGGCGTCGAGCGCGCGCTCGCCGGGACCTCCGGCGCCCTCCTCCTGCAGGTCCACGACGAGTTGCTGGTGGAGGCCGAAGCCGGGGAGGCGGAGGAGGTGGGCGAGACGGTGCGGCGCGAGATGGAATCCGCCGCGGAACTCGCGGTGCCCCTGGTCGCGGAAGTCCGCGTCTCCGACTTCTGGGAGCACTGACCGCTCCGGGAGGGTTCCACCGAGGCCGGGCGGCTCACGGCTTCCCGAGGTACGCGCCGTCGGGATCGAGTTCTTCGCGCAGGATGCGGAGCGCCTCCGGCGAGGGCGGCGGGGTCGGCCCCACCTCCGGCGCCACCCGCATCTCCCACGAGGCGGCGCTCTTCGCCTGCTCCACCTCCACGCCCGGATGGACGGACTCCAGGGTCATCTCCCGAGTCTCCGGGTCGAAGCCGTACGCGCCGAGGTCGGTGATCACCCGCGACGGCCCGCCCCCGGGAGCGCCCAGCCGCTCCCGGGAATCGCCGCCCTCGGCCCAGCCGACGGTGGTGCGGAAGTCCAGCCGCTCGACGAACTTCCGGGCGTCCTGGCGCAGGATCACCACGGTGCGGCGGGCGTTCCAGGCGATGTCCGGAGCGCCGCCGGCGCCGGGGAGGCGCACTTTCGGGCGCCGGTAGTCCCGGCCGATCACCGTGGTGTTCAGGTTGCCGAAGCGGTCGATCTGCGCCGCGCCGAGCAGCCCCAGGTCGCACCGGCCGCCCTGGAGGAAGTAGAGGAAGGTCTCGGTCATGGGCAGCACCTGCGCCGCCCCGCTGACCAGGCAGGGGTCGCCGATGGAGAGCGGCGTCCGGGCCGGGCGCGCCCCGAAGACCCCCGACTCGTAGAGCAGGTTCGCCCGCCGGGCGCCGAGCCGCTGCGCCAGCCGCACCGCCAGGTTCGGCAGGCCGATGCCCACGAACACGCTGTCGCCGTCCCGCACTTCCCGGCTGGCGGCGACCACCATCATCTCCGTCGGCGTGGGGGGCGCCGCCGCCCTTCCGACCCCGCCGGCCGCGCCGCTCACCGGTAGTCCCCGTAGTCCACCGGCCCCGCCGGCCGGGGCGCCGCCGGGCGGAGCCGGGCGAGGGCTTCCGCGCCCAGCCGCTCCCGGTAGGCCGCCCGGTCCGGGAGCCCGAAGACCCATTCGTCCAGGTACCGGGCGAGGCGCTCCTCGGAGCGGCTCACCGCGTCCCAGGCCAGGTAGGCGGCGTTGTCCCGGTCGTAGTGGCCCTGGGCGAAACTCGGGTGGGCGGAGAACGGCTCTTCCACCACCGCGTCCACCGCGACGCCGGGAATGCGGGTGCGGTCGGGGTCGGCGCGCGCGACGGCTTCGTCCACCACTTCCTCCACCACCACGATCACCCGCCGGGCGGCCAGGGCGGCTTCCCGCTGGGCGCCAACGATCCCCCAGATCTGGGTGTTGCCTTCCCGGTCGGCGCGCTGGGCGTTCACCACGGTCACATCCGGGCGGAGCGCCGCCACGGCGTCCAGCCGTTCGCCGGTGAACGGACAGGCCACCTCGCGGATCTCCGGGTTCACCCGCGGCAGGTCGGTGCCCCGGTAACCGCGCAGCGGGAAGAAGGGCAGCCCCGACGCCCCGGCCAGGTAGCGGCAGAGGAGGCCGAAGTGGGAGTACTCCTCGATCTCGAGCGGCCCCGGCCGGCCGCGCTCCACCGCCCGCCGCACCGCGTGGAGCGAACCCACCCCGGGATTCCCCAGCCACCCGAAGATCAACTTCCGGGCGGTTCCCGCCGCCACCATCTGGTCCATGAGCAGGTCCGGCGTGAGCCGGACCAGGGTCAGGTCCCGGCGCTCCTGCCGGATGATTTCGTGCCCGGCGGAGAAGGGGATCAGGTGGGTGAACCCTTCGAGCGCCACCGTGTCCCCGTCACGCACGAACCGCCGGACGGCCTCGCCCAGCGGCATGACTTTCGTCTCGGACACGGGAACGGGAGGGGCGGGCGGCCGGCGCGCCGGGATTATGCGCCCGCTCGGAGCGCGTCCACGGCGCGGGAGAGGCGGCGTCCGATCTCGGCGATTTCCCCTTCGGAGACGGTGAGCGGCGGCGCGAGCAGCGCCAGGTCCGCCCGCTCCGCTTCGTCCGCTCCCGGCGCTTCCGGGCCGGCGACCGGATAGACCAGCAGGCGCTCGTTCCGGGCGGCCTCGGCGAACCGGGCGGCGGTCACGCCTCCGGCGGCCGGGGGGAGGAGGCTGATCCCCGCGAGGAGTCCCGTCGCCCACACCGCCCCCACCGGCGGCCGGCCGCCGAGCGGCGCGATCTCGCGGGAGAGCGCCGGCCCGAGACCCGCCGCCCGCTCGACGAGGCCCTCCCGGCGGAGGAGCCGGAGCACCTCCCGCACCACCGCGGCGACCACCGGGTGGTGCGAGAAGGTGAACCCGTGGCGGAAGTCCGGGGCGACCGTCTCCACCACTTCCGCTTTCGCCACCACCGCTCCGCCGGGGAGATAGCCGGAGGTCAGGCCCTTCCCCAGCACCACGAGATCCGCTTCCGCCCCGGAGTGCTCCGAGGCGAGGAACCGCCCGGTGCGCCCGCAGCCGGTGAGCACCTCGTCCGCGATCAGCAGCGCGCCCCTCTCGTCCGCCAAGCCCCGCATCCGGCGCAGGTAGTCCGGGGGAGGCGCGTAGCCGCCGGCGGAGGCGCCGAGGATCGGCTCCACCAGGAGCGCCGCCGCCCCGCCCTCCACCCGGTCGAGCCGGCGCGCCGCTTCGTCGGCGCAGGCGACTCCGCAGTCCGGGAACGCGAGGTCGAGCGGGCACCTCGGACACCACGGCGCGGGGACGAACGGGGCGGGCGCCAGCAGCGGCTCGTACGGGGCGCGGAGGCGCTCCCGGCCGGAGACCGAGAGAGCGCCCAAGGTGCTCCCGTGGTAGCCGGGGGTCTGGGCGACCACCGCGCTCCGCTCCGGGCGGCCGCGGGCGATCCAGTACGCCCGCGCCAGTTTCAGGGCGGTCTCCACCGCTTCCGCCCCGCCGGGCGTCAGATAGACCTTCGCGTCCCGGTACCCGGGCGGCATCTCGTCCAGCAGCGCCGCCGCCGCTTCCTCCATCGCGGCGGTGGAGAACTGCGCCCCGTGGACGAAGGCGGCGGCCTCCAACTGCCGGGCGGCGGCGCGGGCCACCTCGCGCCGCCCGTGCCCCACGGAGACCGCCAACGCGCCGCCGCAGGCGTCGAGCCACCGCTCCCCGTCCCCGGTCTCGATCCAGACCCCCTCCGCCCGTACCGCCCGCCGGTAGGCGCGGCGGAGATCCCGGTAGAAGACCGGACTCTCCGGGTAGCGGAGCGCCCCGCCGGCGCCTCCGGGCTTCACCCCGACCCGGCGCGCGCGAGGTCGGCGGGGGCCTCGGCGCGGCCCGACGGGAGCGGCAACGCCGCCGGGAGGTCGGCGATCCGGGCCAGCAGCAGGTCGGGCCCGGCCTCCCGCAACATCGCTTCGCTGCTGAACTCGCTGGGCGCCGCCGCCGTCCGCGTCCCGGCGCGCCGACCCATCGCCACATCCTCCGGCCGGTCGCCGACGAAGAGCGTCTCCTCCGGCGCGGCCCCGAGCGCCGAGAGCGCCTTCAACAGCCCCTCCGGGTGGGGCTTCCGCCTCCGGCAGTCCTCGAACGCCACGACCGCGGCGAACCGCCGCCGGAGCCCCAGCCGGTCGAGGTCGTCCTCGAGCCGGGCGCGCTCGGCGGTGGTGACCACCCCGAACCGCATCCCGGCGGCGGCGAGCGCGTCCAACACGGAGACGGCGCCGGGGAGCAGCCGGTTCCCCGCGCTCCGGGCGCGGAATTCCGAGTTCCAGAGTTCGCCCGCTTCCCCCCACCGGGCCTCCGGAATCCCCAGTTCGCGGTAGGTCACCTGCCAGTCCGGGCGGTAGGTCTTCCGGTATTCCTCGTCGTCGAGGACGATCCCGAAATGACGGAACACCGAGAGCGAAGCCGCCCGCGTCGCCTCGAAACTGTCCAGCAGCGTGCCGTCCCAGTCGAACACCACCGTCGTCGGCGACCAGGAACCCGCGGGCGGCATCGGGAGGAGTTCGGGTTCCGGTTTCGCGGGCGCGGCGGGCAGCGCCGCGGGCAAGCGTACCGAACCCCCGACCGCGTTCCGCGCCCTCCCGAGGACGCCGCCGAAGCGGCGAAAACGACTCCCGATCCGACCGTTCGGAAGGGCCGGAGGCGGAATAGACTTCGCCGATGATCGCCTGCCGCTCCTCCCTCCTCGAGACGGGCATTCCGGAAATCGGGCCCCTCGAACTGCTCTCCTCGGAAGTCGGGCTGGCGGCGATCCTGTTCTGCGGCGAGCGCCGCTCCCCGGCGGCCTCCCGCTGGCGCGCCCGCGAAGTCGGCCCGGTGACCCCGGCGGCCCCCGGAGAGCACGATCGCTGCGCCGCCCAGGTCCGGGAGTACCTGGCCGGAGACCGGATCGCCTTCGACCTCCCGCTCCACCGGACCGGCACGCCCTTCCAGCGCGCGGTGCTCGACGCGGTGAGCCGCGTCCCCTACGGCGCGACCGCGACCTACGGGGAGATCGCCGCCGCGGTCGGGAACCCGGCGGCCGTCCGCGCCGTGGGAGCGGCCAACGGCTCGAACCCTTTGCCGCTCGTCCTCCCCTGCCACCGGATCGTGGGGACCGCCGCGAAGTTGACCGGCTACGGCGGCGGCCTCGACGCGAAGCGCTGGCTCCTCTCGCGGGAAGCCGCTCCCGCGCGCCTGGCGCTCGCTTCGTGACCGGCCGCGCCCTCACCCTCCTCGCTCTCGGCGCGCTCGCCGCCGGCGCCCTCCTCGGCTGCGGCGGCGGCGGAGGCGACGAGACTCCGGAACCGCCCGCCGCGGACTCGACCGCCGGCGAAGACGCCGCCCGCGAGGAGGCCCCCTCCATGACCGACAACGCGACCGACGCCGGCGATTCCGAAACGGAAGACGCCGCCCCCGACATCGTGCCCGAAGGGCCGGTGGTCGCCTTCCGCACCACCCTCGGGGACTTCCGCATCGAACTCTTCCACGACGACGCCCCGGAGACGGCGGAGAACTTCCTCCGCTATGTGGAGGACGGCTTCTACGACGGCACGATCTTCCACCGGGTCGTCCGCGGCTTCGTGGTCCAGGGCGGCGGCTTCACCGCCGAGATGGAAGAGAAGGAGACCCGGCCGCCGATCCCCAACGAGGCGCGGAACGGCCTCCTGAACAGCCGGGGAACGCTGGCCATGGCCCGCACCTCCGACCCCCACAGCGCCTCCGCCCAGTTCTTCGTGAACACCCGCGACAACGCGATGCTGGACCACACCGGCACGACGGCGCGGGGCTGGGGTTACGCCGTCTTCGGCCGGGTGATCTCCGGAATGGAGACCGTGGACCGGATCGAGGCCGCCCCGGTGGTCAGCCGCGCCGGCCACAACGATGTCCCGGACACGCCGGTGGTCGTCGAGTCGGCCGCCGTCGTCTCCCGATAACCCGCGGCGCCGCCCGCCGCCGGGCCGCGGTTCACTCCGGCCCGCAGACCGCGATCAGCACTTCCGGCAGGCCGGCGGCCCCGTCGAGCGGGTAGGGGGCGTGCCGGTCGGGGCCTTCGAGCGGCAGCAGCAGCAGGTTCCGCAGGCGATGGAGCAGCCGGGCCGCGCCCGGCGACCGGCGGGCCGCGGCGGCCAGCCGCCGGAAGTGCCCCGGCGGGCAGGGCGTCTGGCCGAACCAGGCGAGGGCCCCGAAGTCGGCGCGGAGCAGGGCCTCGAACTCGGCGAAGGCGTACTCCCGCACATGGAACGGGTTGTCCGGCCGGTCGGCGAGCGCCTTGCCGGGACTCACCACCCGGCGTTCGGGCGTGGAGCAGAGGAAGACCCCGCCCGGCGCCAGCACCCGCCGCGCCTCCCGGACGACGGCGCGGTCGTCCTCCACATGCTCGATGGTCTCGAACGACACATAGAGGTCGAAACTGTCGGCGGCGAAGGGCAGCCGGGCGGCGTCGGCGAGCGTGCCGGTCAGCCGTCCGGCCCCGGATCCGGGAAGCGCGGCCTCCCGGAACGCCTCCTCCGAGCAGTCCGCGGACACCACCGGCCGCCCCCCGGCCCGCGCCAGCAACCCGGAGCCGTAGCCCGCGCCCGAAGCCAGGTCCAGCACCCGCTTCCCCTCCGCCATCCCGGCCGCCCAGCGGTACCGGGCGAGGTGCTGCCGCCGCAGCCACGGCGAAGCGAACCGGTGGAGGGCCAGGCGTTCCATGCGAAGGCGGAATCGCGCCGCCCGCCGGCGGCGTCCGTCGGATATCTTGGCGGAAGGGCGGAAGGGGCTCGACTCGCCGGAGCGACCCCGACCCGCCGCCGCGCGCCGAACCGACCCGATATCCCGACTTACGCCGCCCGACGATGACCGAACCGGCCGGCGGCGCCGGAACCCCGCCGGAGCCCCCGAACGGCCCGCCCCCGGGCATTTCCGCCTGTTTCCCGGCGTTCCACGACGCCGCTTCCATCGGCTGGGTGGCCCGCCGGGCCCGCGAGGCGCTGCTCGCCGCCGGAGGGGAATTCGAGATCCTGATCCTCGACGACGGCAGTCGGGACGAAACGCCGGCGGCGCTCGCGTCCCTCGAGTCCGAAATCCCGGAACTCCGACTGCTCCGGCACCCGGAGAACCGGGGCTACGGCGCCACCCTCCGCGACCTCTTCACCGCCGCCCGGCTGCCGCTCGTCTTCTACACCGACGGCGACGGGCAGTTCGACCCGGCGGAACTCGCCCGCCTGCTGGCCGTCCGGCGCCCGGAGACCGCCCTGGTGAACGGCTACCGGACGGAGCGCGCCTTCCCCCTGCTCCGCCGCCGGCTCGGCCCCCGGTTCCACCGGGTGGTGGCCGCCACTTTCGACCTGCCGCCGCTCCGGGACTGGGACTGCGACTTCCGGCTGTTCCGGCGCGACGCCGTCCCCCCGGAGACGATGACCTTCGCCGACGGCACCGCCGTCGTGGAATTCCTGGCCGCGTTCGCCCGCTCCGGGCTCCCCTTCGCCGAAGCGGAGGTGACCCACCGCGAGCGGCTGGGCGGAGAGAGCCAGTACTACCGCCCGGGGCCGGTGTTCGAGGGCCACCGGAACCTGCTGCGCCTCCGGCGCCGCCTCGGCGCCCCGCCGATCCGCTGGAGCGCCTGGCTCCGGGGCTGACCCGCCTCCGAAGTCCCTGCGCCGCCGGGCGGGATACCGGCGCCTACCGCCGGCGGTTCGCGACGCCGGCCCCCTGGCGAACGACCACCTCGCCGTCGCGCGCCGCCAGGTCGCCGATCTCTTCCCTCGCGCCGCCCGGCCAGACGACCTCCACTTCCGACACCGTTCTTCCCTCCCCGGCCCCCAGCAGCGCGCGGGGATCGTTGGACGACAGGAAACTCCCCGACCGGCGCGCTTCCCGCCGCCGCCGGACGCCGTCCTCCCCGGTGAAGAACACCACCGCGCCGGCCCCGTCGCGGGGGGAGGCGGTCCCCGCGAGCCGCAGCGCCACCGCCCGGCCGCCGCTCCGGTTGGCGTAGAGCGCCGCCCGGTCGTCCACATTGACGACCACCACTTCCGCCAGCCCGTCGCCGTCGAGGTCGCCGAAGGCGGCGCCCCGGCTCGAACGCTCCGGACTCTCCCAGGCGGTCTCGGCGAAGACCCCGCCGCCGGCGTTGCGGAAGACCTGGTTCGGCATGGCGTAGGCGGTTCCGCTGCCGGCCTCGGCGGCGTCGGGGTACACATGCCCGTTGGCGACGAACAGGTCCAGCCGCCCGTCCCCGTCGAGGTCGCTGAACCGGGTGCCCCAGCCCAGGTAGAACCAGCCCGGCGTCCGCAGGTCGTTCCGGGCGGTGCTGTCCTCGAAGAAGCCGCCGCCGGAGTTCCGGTAGGCGGTGTTCGTGTCGTGGGAGAAGTTGGTCACGAACAGGTCCGGCAACCCGTCCTCGTCGAAGTCGCCGGCGTCCACGCCCATCCCCGCCTGCGCCAGGCCGTCCATGTTGTAGGCCACTCCGGCGAACAACCCCCGCTCGCGGAACCGGCCGCCGCCCTCGTTGATCCAGAGGTGGTTGGGAACGGAGTCGTTCGCGACATAGAGGTCGGTGTCCCCGTCCCCGTCGAGGTCCGACGCGACCACCCCCAACCCGTACCCCGGTTCCGCATCCTCGAAACCGGCGGCTTCGGTGGCGTCCTCGAAGGCGCCGTCCCCCCGGTTCCGGTAGAAGGCGTCCGCCGCCGGGACCAGGCCGGACGGCCCGCAGAAGACCGGCAGGCCGAACCAGATGCAACTCGCTCCCGCGCCGGGAAGCGGCAGCGACTCGATGGAGTCGGCGGTGTAGCCGAGGACGAAGAGGTCGAGGTCGCCGTCGGCGTCGGCGTCGAAGAAGGCCGCCGAAGCGGAGAACCCCGGGTGCGGCGCGCCGCCCGCCGCCGGCAGCCGGAGGAAGGTGCCGTCGCCCCGGTTCCGGTAGAGCGCGTTCTCGCCGAGGTTGGTCACATAGAGGTCGGGCAGCCCGTCGTCGTCGAAGTCCGAGGCCGCCGCTCCGTACCCCCAGCCGGCATCCCCGACTCCCGCCGCCTCCGTCCGGTCGGTGAACCGGAGCCCGCCCTCGTTGCGGAACAACCGGTTCGGCCGGCCGGGGCCGGGGGCGCGGTCCCGCAGCGGGGCGCCGTTCACCAGGTAGAGGTCGAGGTCCCCGTCGGCGTCGTAGTCGAGCAGCGCCGCGCCGCTCCCGAGCGAGGAGACGATGAACCGCTTCTCCGGTTCGCCGCTCACATTCTCGTACCGCAGACCGCTCGCCTCCGTGACTTCTTCCAGCCGGATTTGCGGCGGCGCGGCGGCCGGGGCCGGGAGCGCGACGGCTGCGGCGAGGAGCGCCGGCGTCCCGAGCGGCGCTCGGCGGGGGCGGTGTCTCAACGCTCGCGCGCGAACCGCTCCGCTGCGGCGCGGAGGTCCTCGCGGTCCGGCCAGTCGGCCAGCGCCCGCTCGATCACTTCCCGCGCCGCGGCGTCCTCCCCGAGCGCCTCCAGCGCCTCCGCGTAGAGCAGGTGGTGGAGCGGCTCCGCCGGGGCGAGCGTGAGCAGCCGCTCGGACTCCGCGGCGGCGAGGTCGGCCGCCCCGTTCCCGATCAAGTGGGCGATGAGCGCCCGCTTGGGCGCACCCTCCCCCGGCCGGGCGACGATCGCCGTCTTGAGTTCGTTCGTCCGGTCGGAGACGCCCTTCAACTCGGCGAACCGCTCCAGGCGCTTCCGGCCGGCGGCGGATTCCTCCGGGACTTCGCTGCGGGCGAGCAGGTTCCCCAGGTGGAGATGCGGCTCGGGAACGAGCGGCGCCGCCGCGGCGGCCTCGCGGAATTCGGCGAGCGCCGCCTCCCGCTCTCCGGTCCGGGCGAGCGCCAGGCCGAGGATGACGCGCGCGTTCGCCTGCTGTTCGCGGGTCTCCGGGTTTCCGGGCGGGTAGTCGTCGGCGTTCGCGGCCTCCCCCGGGGCGGGCAGCGCCGGCCGCAGCACGGGGATCGCCTCGGCGCTGCGCCCGGTCTCGTGGAGCAGCGCGCCGAGCCGGAACCGCGCCCGCCGGTGCTGCGGATCGAGCCGCAGCGTCTCCCGGTAGCGCGCCTCGGCGTCGGCGTCCTCCCGCAGGTAGTGCAGGACATCCCCGCTGCGGAAGTGCGCCTCCGCGTTCTCCGGGGCGGCGTCCGCGGCCCGCTCGCAGGCGGCCTGCGCCGCTTCGAGCCGCTCCTCGCGCGAGCGGAGGAGGCAGATCTCGAGCAGCGCGCCCGGATCGCCCGGCCGGAGCGCCAGCGCCGCCTCGAGCCGCCGGCCGGCTTCCCCGAAACTCCCCAGCCGGGAGTGGAGCGCCCCCAGGTGGTGCTGCGCCTCGAAGGAGCCGGGATCCGACTGCGCCGCGGCGGTCAGCGCGGAAAGTCCTTCGGCGCCCCGGCCCTGCTGGACGAGCAGGACTCCGAGCGGGGCGAGCACTTCCGCCCGGCCCGGATGCTCGGCGCGCAGGGCTTCCAGTTCCCGGACCGCCTCGCCGCCCCGTCCCCGCGCGGCCAGCACCAGGGCCAGGTCGCGCCGCGCTTCAGGGTGCGCCGGATCCCGGTCGAGCGCCCCCCGCAGCGCCGCTTCCGCGCCGTCCAACTCGCCCAGTTCGCGGAGCGCCGTGGCCCGGAGGAAGAGCCCGTTCGGGTTCGCCGGCGTCAGCGCGGCGAGCGCCGCGCCGAGGTCCGCGGCTTCGGCGAAGGCCCCGAGGCGCAGCCGCGCCACCGCGAGCATCCAGAGCGGCGCCGGGTCGTCCGGTCGGGCGCGGCGCACTTCCTCCAGGTGTTCCGCCGCCTCCCCGATCCTCCCGTCCTCGACCAGTCGGCGCGCCTCGGCGAGGTCCGGCGGCTGCCCGGGCTCGGCCGTCGCGGGAAGTCCGACGAGCAGCGCGCCCAGGACCAGGCCGGGCAGCGGGGAGGGGGCCGGCCGCCGGGCGTCGCGGCGCGGCGTCGGGGCGGGGGGCATCGGGGTGAGGGGATGGGGGAAGGGATCGGGCGTATTGTCCGAAATCCGCCGCCGCTCCGCCGGGGAAGGGGGGCGGGAAGGGAGGGGGCCGACCGATGGCGCCCGGGGTTTTGCGCGCCTGTTTCCCGGCGATTACGATCCTGCCGAACGATGTTCCTCCGCCTTCGCCGAACCGCCCGGCCCGTTCTCCCGCCGCCTTCTTCGTCCCGCTCCCCGCTCTCCTCCGGGCGCCGGGCGGGCGCGCTCGCCGCCGCCGGCCTCCTCCTGCTCGCGGCGACCGCCGCCGGCCAGGCCCGGGCGACCGACGACCGGGAGAAGGAGAACGAACCGAGCGAGAAGGAACTCATCGCGGCGCTCCCGGAAGCGCACCGGATCTGGCTGACCGAAGAAGTCACCTACCTGATCACCGACCGGGAGAAGCGGGTCTTCCTGAGTCTCGAGTCCGAACTCGCCCGGAAGTCCTTCGTGGACGCCTTCTGGCGGAAGCGCGACCTCAACCCCTCGACCCCGGAGAACGAATTCCGCGAGGAGCACTACGCGCGGCTGGAATATGTGAACAACTGGTTCGGCCGCGACACCTTCCGCCCGGGATGGCAGACCGACCGGGGCCGCTACTACATCCTGCTCGGCAAGCCGCGCACCATCCAGAACTACGAAGCGCGCGACGAGATCTACCCGGCCGAACTGTGGTTCTACAACAACTCCGAGTTGAAGAGGTTCGGCGTGCCGCCGTTCTTCTACCTCCTGTTCTGGCGGCGCCACGGCATCGGCGAACTCCAACTCTACGACCCGATCTCCGACGGGCCGCCGGCGCTCCTCACCGGCTACCAGCCGGAGCGCCGGGACTTCCGCGACGAAGTCGAACGCGCCTACGAGATCCTCTACGAATTCGATCCCGAAATCGCGAATGCGGCGATGTCGTTCCGCACCGACGAACAGGACATCACCCGTTTCCAGGCGGTGCCGTTCGGGACGCTCTCGCTGCTGCAGGACATCCACGAAGTCCCCTTCCGGGGTCTCGACGACAGTTACGCCGACCGGCTCGACTTCGAGCGCGGCGCCATCGAGGCGGACTACCTGTTCACCTATGTCCCCGGAAACGGGGCGATGGCGGTCCTCCCCGGCCCGGAAGGCGCGTCGTTCCTCCACTGGGTGATCCAGGTGGACGCCCAATACACCTCGTTCGTCCGCAACGCCGACCGGAACACCTACGACACCGAGTTCATCGGCACCGTCGAAGTCGTCCTGCGCGACGACCCGGAGCGAATCGTCACCGAGTTCCGCAAGGAGTCCTTCGTTTCGCTCACCGAAGAGCAGTCGCGCGGCGCGCTCCGCACGCCGTTCTCCTGGGCCGGGATCACGCCCCTCGTTCCCGGCGAACACCGGGTGACCATCGTCCTCCGCAACCGCGCCTGCGGCTCCCGGGACGAAGAAGACTGCGCCAAGAGTTACACCCTGCTCGAAGGGGAAGTGAGCGCGCCGCCCCCGGACGAAACCCCCCGCGTCGGCGACCTGGTGCTCGGACGGAGATTCGAAGCGCAGCGGCCGGTCTATCGGCCCTTCCGCCTGGCGTCGTCCGCCGTCGTCCCCAACCCGGTCGCCGTGTACACCATCGGCGACGACCTGCTGGCGGCGGTGGCGCCGAGCGCCGCGCCCGACGGCTCCACCGTCCGCTTCCGCGTCCTCAGTCGCGAACCGCTCACCGACGGCCAACTCGTCCACGAAGTCACCCTGCCGGCGGAGCCGGACACGCTGACCGGCTTCACCGCGCTGGAGACCCCCTTGGTGGACCTCGGCGCCGGCCGCTACGAAGTCGTGGCTTCGCTCCTGGATTCGAGCGGCGGCGACCTCTCTTCGAGCCGCGCCGAGTTCTCCGTTTCACCGCGCGAAGCCCTCCCGGAAGCCGGATTCCACGGATTCATGTTGCCTTTCGGCCCGGAGAACCCGGGCCTCACCAGTCTGGCCCTCGGCGAACAACTCATGCGGCTCGAACGGGGAGACGAAGCCCGCCCGTTCGTGGAAGCGGCCCACGACCTCGCCCCCCGCCTGGGACGCGCCCGGGAACTCCTCGCCCGCCTGGAGATCGAAGCGGGTCGCATCGAGCAGGCCGTCGAACTGCTGGAACCGGTCTATGCCGAAGTCCGGGACCGCTACGACCTGCTCATCGTGCTCGGTGAGGCCTACTTCCACCTCTCCCGCTACGAGGACGCCGCGGACCTCCTCTCCCGCGCCGCCGCCCTCCGAAGCCCGGACACCCACATCCTGAACCTGCTGGGCCTGTCCCGCCTCCAGGTGTCCGACTTCCCCGGCGCCCGCGAAGCCTTCGAGCGGTCCCTGTCCCTGGACGAAGAACAACCGGAGGTCCGAGAAGCCCTCTCCCGCGTCGAAGAAGCCGCCCGCGCCTCCTCCCCGTCGTCCCCGCCGGGCTGAGGGCCTCTCCGGCCACCCGCTCAGCCTCGCGCCCGAGCCTCCGTTGCCGCCTCGCCAACCGGCCGGCGACCCTACGGGTCGGGCGGGCCGAGTGATCGCCGGTCCGTAACTCCCCGCGGCGCACGCGCATTCGATGACGAAACGCCGACCCGTCCCGGCCTTGGTCACCCGCCAGTGGATGCCCGGCTGGAACGAGATGGCGTGGAAGCCCGGCGAACATCGCGCCGAACCTCCGCGCCACTTCTACCAGTTCAGCCTTTCCGCGCCGGAACTCCGGGCGCTCAGCGGCGTCCATCGGCGCACGCAGGAACGCAAGAGCGCCGCCGCCGATCTCGGCATCCAGCGCCGCCACCAGAAGGGGCGGTCCGACGAGATCGCGCGATTCGTCCGCTCGGGTTACCCGTGGTCCATACTGAACGCGCGGAAGAGGGAGTCGTCCGCCTTTCGGGATCTGCGCCAGCCCGGATGGCTGCCGACGGCCATCGTAGTGAACATCCGGACCCGCGAGCAGGATCTGAATGGCGTCGGCGTTGCTCCCGGTGACCTTCTCGAAGTTCGAGACGACCCGAACGATCCTCGGCGCGCCGAAGTACTGCTTCCGGCGGATTTCGACGGCAGCGGTTGGCGCCCGGCGTCTCTCGACCCTATCGAGGTGATCGACGGACAGCACCGGCTCTGGGCCTTCGAGGCGGAGGATTCCGCGAACGATTTCGAACTCCCTGTCGTGGCGTTCCACGGGCTGGACCTCAGTTGGAGGGCCTATCTGTTCTACACGATCAACATCAAGCCGAAGCGGATCAATCCCAGCCTCGCCTTCGACCTCTACCCTTTGCTTCGCACCGAAACATGGTTGGAGCAAAGCGGGACTTATCCGACCTATCGAGAGCACCGCGCCCAGGAAATCACGGACATCCTGTGGGCCCATCCGACGAGCCCGTGGCATCATCGAATCAACATGCTCGCCGAACCGGGATACGGCGGTCGGCAGGTGACACAGGCGGCCTGGGTTCGCTCGCTCTCGGCTTCCTTCCTGAAGAACTGGGAGGGGCCGGGAGTGAAGATCGGCGGCCTCTTCGGAGCGCCGTGGGATGGGCCGGGGACCGCGCTTCCGTGGGCCAGACCACAACAGGCCGCCCTCATCATTCTCGCCGGTTGCGAGGTGCGCGATGCGATTCGTGTTTGCGGGGAACCGTGGGCGGATGCGCTCCGGGTTCGCGATGACGACGGCGGACCGAACGGTGACGCCGCGTTCGTAGGCAAGGACAACCTTCTGAACCAGGATCAGGGGATCCGCGTGTTGCTCCAAGCGGTGAACGACCTGCTCTTCGTTCGCGCTCACGATCTTGCGCTACCGGGTTTGTCCCTCGACGAAGACGAGAGCGACGAGGACGGCGTAACCATCAAAATGTTCGTCGAATGGTTGCGAACGCAGACGAGCCTGCGCGGCTTTCTCAACGAGATCGCTCGGAGGCTCGCCACCTACGATTGGCGCTCGTCCAAGGCGCCGGGCCTGACTGACGAGCAGCGAGTGTTGAAGGCCGGTTTCCGGGGAAGCGGTGGATATCGGGACCTGCGTGAGCATGTGCTGCGCCATCTCGCATCCGACACCACCGAATCGGTGTCCGACTCCGCGCGCCGCGTGATCTCTTTCCTGGGCTACTGATCATGGCGTTGTCCGAGGACACGCAGGCGGCACTGTCGAACGCCAGTGACCTTGCGATTCTCGCGGCGATGGGCCGGCTTCATGAACAGTTCGCGAACGGTCGATGGCTCAGTACGGAGAATCGTTACCGAACGAATGTCATAGACGAAATCGAGAAAAACGCGCCGAAGCGAAACGAACTTCGCGACGACCATCTCGTCGAGTACATCGCGGTATCCTCGGTGTTGCATTGCTTCGATGGGTGGAGTTTTTTCGGCCGAGCGCTCGAGGCGGAAATGACCGGCGCCCCTGATGTGTCCAAGCACCTCGGCTATTACGCGGAAATGCGCGCGGCGATGTCAGTGCTCGCCTCACAAGGGGTCGGTGTCTTCAGGTGGACGCATGTCGTCGTGGATCGGGCCGGCGGCGTCCGATTCGTCCAGGACAGGGAGAACCGCGGTACCCACAGGTTCCTATGGCCGACTCTCGAACACTGGACGAACCGGAGGGGAGAATCCGTTCTGTTCAACATCGTGGAGCCGGACGGCGTACCGCTTTCCACTTGGTTCGCCGCGTTTCGTCCGTCCGGCGGAGGCTTGGGCGCCTTGGCTCGTGGACTCATGAAGCGATGGGGGCTCGATCTTGCGCGTTTGGCTGCGGATCGAGAGGCGCGCAATGACGCCAGTTACCGGCCGAACACGCTGGCGGCGTCGGACCCGCGAGGGATCGCGGAGGTGCTGCGATCGATCACGGAGATCTGGAGACTCTGCGAACCGCATTCCGTCGGGGATTTCCGCCTGTTCGACAACCACCTGCTCGGGCAAGGTCTGGAGTGGCTTTCCCGGAGTGGCGACGACGAAGAACTGGATCCGCAGGAGAGACCGGAAGATTTCGTCGGGCGAGTCGGTTCGATGTTGAACGGTTTGGACTTGCCCTCGGAATCGCGAGCAACGATGCGCCGGTTCCTGCTGGCGAAGGGAGGGACCGCGACGCTGTTGACGGACGCTCAGGGAAATGTGGGCCGGGCGGCCGCTGACCACTCGAAGCAGGTGCTGGCGCGGGCGGCGGTCTTGTTGCGCCTGGCGAGCGGTTGCGCCCGGAGAGTCGTGGAGGAGGCGGACGCAGATCCTCGGGACTTGTTCGGGTTCTGGTGGCGGAGCCGCGCCGTCAACCGACGACTGTGGCCGACGGACTCTACGCCGCCACCCTCCGCTGAACTCTGGACCGACGCCGAGGTGGCGGTCCAAAACCTGGAGGCGTGGCTGGACGATGACGCGCCGGACAAGACCAGACTCGAGTTCTGGAAGCGCTGGGCCGCGGAAGCGGCGGTGCTCTCCACGACGGAGCGCATCTGCCTGTGGGGGTTGGGCCTGTGAAGTACATGGGCTCCAAGCGGGTCATGCTGCAAAACGGGCTGGGGGACATCCTGGCGAGCGAAGGGCAGACGGCCTCCCGCGTCGTGGACTTGTTCTGCGGCAGCGGTTCGGTGTCCTGGTTTGCGGCGACGAAACTGCGCGTCCCGGTCCTGGCGTGCGATCTGCAGCGGTTCGCCACGACTCTCGCCGGGGCGGTGATCGAGCGGACCGGCGTCATCGAGATGAAGGACATCGAGACGCGCTGGTTGGCCCGGGCGGGGCGGGTGAGGTCCCGATTGGCCGGGTGGGCCGAGGCCAAGGATCTCGACGAGTCGAATCTCCGGACCGAGGCGCTGCAGCGCCGCGCCCGGAAACTGTGTTCTCTCCCGCTCGCCGGGGCGCGGCACTTGATCTGGCAGCACTACGGAGGTCACTACTTCAGCCCCAGGCAGGCGCTCACCTTCGACGCCATGCGTCGCGCGCTCCCGGAGGATCGCGAGTTTCGAACCTCATGCCTCGCGGCCATGGTGATCGCGGCGAGCCAGTGCGCCGCTTCTCCGGGCCATACCGCGCAGCCGTTCAAGGCGTCGGGCGGCGCTGCGAAGTACCTCCGCGAGGCGTGGGCCCGCGACCCGATGCTCCTCGTCCGTCGAGCGGCGCACAGGCTTTGTGCGCTTCATGCAGCGCGACCGGGAGTTGCGAAGGAAGCGGACGCAAACGAGGTCGCCTCGACGCTGCGTAAAACGGACTTGGTGTTCGTGGATCCCCCGTACTCGGGCGTCCAGTACAGCCGCTTCTACCATGTGTTGGAAACGGTCGCTCGCGGTGCCTGCGGTCCCGTCGACGGAGTCGGCCGATACCCGCCGCCTCCCGAGCGCCCGAACTCGCGTTACAGCCGGGTGGGGAGGTCGAGGCAGGCCATGCGGGAGTTGCTGGAGACGCTGGCGGGTCGAGGGTGCACCGTCGTCGTGACCTTTCCGGAGGAGGAATGCAGTAACGGTCTGTCGGGAGAAGAGATCGAGAACATCGCGGGACGGGTGTTTCGCGTGGAGGCCAAGACGGTCACCTCACGCTTCAGCACGCTCGGCGGCAATCGAACGAATCGCAGCGCGCGCAAGATCACCAGGGAACTCATCCTGGTCTTGAAGCGGCGCTGAGCGGGAGACTTCGAGGCCACCGCACGACACCGCCGCGGCGCCCCTCCGACCGGTGGGGCCAGGGCGAGGAGTGGCCGCGCACCGGAGCGGCCGATTTCGGCCCATCGCGGAAATCGGGATCGGTGCGCGCCGGTCGCTACGGCCCGAGGGTCGAGGCCGGGACGATGTTCACCCCGTCTTCCCGGCGGTAGGCCGCGCCGCCCGGGATCACGACGACCAGCGTCCCGCTTTCGTCGTACTCGTCGCGGTTGCCGCGCATCCGGGCGCGCAGGCGCAGCAGGTTCGCCGCGCCTTCGTCGGTCCACCGTTCGCCCAGTTTCACTTCGAACGCCGCCCAGCGTCCGTCGCCGGCGTCCACGACCGCGTCCGCTTCGAGTCCGTCCTTCTCTCGATAATGGAACACCTCGGCGCCCGCGGCTTGCGCGTGGATGCGCAGGTCGCGGACGACCAGCGACTCGAACAGGAAGCCGAGGAACCGCAGGTCCGCGAGCAGCCGCTCCGGAGTCACGCGGAGCGCCGCGGCGGCGAGTGACGGATCGACGAAGTGGCGCACCGGGGTCTTTCGGAGCGTGGTCCGCGAACGCAGGTGCGGCGCCCACGCCGGCTGGTCTTCCACCACCATCAGCCGTTCGAGCGCGTCCAGGTAGCCCTGCGCGGTACCGGCGTCGATCGCCGCCCCGGTCGTGCCGGTTTCCGCGGCCAAGCGGGAGACGGCGGCCGGCGTCGCCACATTCCGGGCCAACGACCGGAGCAGGCGTCCGACCCTCACCGGATCGCGGGCCGCGCCATCGACGCGGGACACATCGGCGCGGCGTGTCTCCTCCAAGTAGTCCCGGTTCGCCCCCCGGGCGTCCTCTGCGGAAAGCCCGAGATTCCCCGGCCACCCGCCGACGCACACGATCTCCGCAAGGGTCGAAACACTCAGCGCGGCCGGCTTCGCCCGGGCAGGCTTCCCGGAGAGCAGCCCGGCGAGGGAAACCTCGCCGCTCGAAAGCCCCGCCTCGAACAGCGACAGCGGACGCATCCGCAACCGCGAGAACCGCCCGGCCCCGGTGTGCCGCGTGATGTCGTCCGCCGGGACCGCTGACCCGGTGAGGATGAACTGGCCGCGTTTCCGGCGGTCGTCCACGGCGCGCCGGACCTGGTTCCAGACCGCCGGCGCCAACTGCCACTCGTCGAACAACCGGGGAACCGCCCCGGCGAGCGCCGCCTCCGGGTCGGCGTCCACCAGCCGCCGGGCGTTCTCGTCCGTGTCCAGCAGCGCTTCGCTCCGGGCGATCCGGCGCGCGGTGCTCGTCTTGCCGCATGCCCTCGGGCCTTCCACGACCACCGCCCCGGCGTAGGAGAGACGTCTCGCCAGTTCTCCGTCGGCGATGCGCGGGAGGTAAGTCGTCATGGTGGGCGCGCTCCCGACCGGCGGGGGCCTCTTCGCCGTCGGTGCGAAGTCTATTCGGTGATTCGGAGGCGTCTCATTCGGTGATTCGGCGACACCACAGCCGGTGATTCGGAGGCCACGGCTCGCCACGCACAGGGGCAGCCGCTGCCTCCCGCATGAGTCCCCAAGATCATGATCGGGAAGCCGTCCTGCGTGTGTGCGATGGCGTTCGGATCGCCTTGATCAGGAGCGAAGTCCGGTAAGGCGAGGACGAGTAGAACGGTCAACCTGAGCGCCGGAGTCCCGGTCGGCTCCGACCCTGAGGGCGAGCGGACGCTCGCGGAAGCGAGCGCCGACACGACCTGCGCCGGTCACGCGATCCTCACCCCCCGCCGCTCCGGCGAAACTCCGCTCGCCGAGACGCCGGGACTCACCCTGTGGAGGCCGACCCCGCCGTCCCTCGCCGCGAAGTCGTCCGCCGTGGCCCGGCGCTCGATGCTCCCCATTGGGCTCGCCCCCTCCCGCCCCTCCCGCAGGAGAAGAACTTTTCCGGCGTCAGCCTCGCCGTAGTCTCCGCCACCAACAAGCCGGGGATGACCACTCCTGGCGTCCGTACCGCGGAGAATTGTCGGAGCACCTGTACAATCGCAACTCGCGCAGACGAGCGACCGACTCCGACCACGGCGGTTCTCCTGTCTCCATGCCCCCGCCCGACGCTCGCGCCGCACAGCTCCCAACTACGATCTTCGCTTCCTCTCACCCAGAGACTAGGCACCCAACGCCCTAACCGCGAGAGAGTTGCCGAGATGGACGCGCTGCTGAACCGACTGCGAGAGTTCGACGCCCTGCGCGATGTAGGGGAAGGCGGAGATCGAGTCCTTCACGCCACAAAAAAGGCGATTCCACCGACTCACGCCGATGAGGCGATCTTCTCTCAATTGACGCCGACACTTGCAGACGCGATGAAGGCTAGAGGGATCCGTCGTCTCTATCAACATCAGGCGGACGCCATCAAGGCCGGTATCCAAGGTCGCAATGTCGTTCTGCAGGCGCCGACGGCGAGTGGCAAATCCTTGGCCTTCCAAGTCCCAATGCTGAACACCCTCGCGGGTGACGAGGAGGGCCGCGCGCTGATGGTCTATCCGACGAAGGCCCTGTCCTTGGATCAGCGCGAGCAATTGATGCGGTTGACTGACGAAATGCCGAACCGCCGAATACAGTCCTGGTGGTACGACGGAGACACTTCGTCGGAGGAGCGAGCGCTGATTCGCCAGAATCCCTTCGAGATCGTGTTCACGAATCCGGACATGCTGCACCGGAGTTTCCTCGGTCACGCCGAGAAGTGGATCTCGTTCTTCGATGGCCTGCGCTGGATCGTCGTGGACGAGATCCACGAGTACCGAGGTTACTTCGGTTCGAATGTGTCCATGATTCTCCGTCGGCTACTTCACCACTTGGCCGCTCGCGGAGTCCATCCCCAACTCTTCCTCAGTTCCGCGACTTGTGCGAATGCCCGGGAACACGCGCAGAACCTGACCGGACTCGACTTCGAAGAAGTGGACGCGACATCCAGCATGAGACCACGGCGGGCGTTCTTCTTCATTCGTCCCGACATACCGGACTTCAAGTACTGGGACATCCTGCAATTGCGGACAGTAAACGCCGGTCTGGCCTGTCTCGCCTCCGGACAGTCCGTGCTTGGATTCTGTCCAACACGCAAGTTCGCGGAGCATTGTCACCGAACTGCCATACAGGAAGTCGCCAAGCGACAGGCGGAGGGGGGCGCAGATGGCCTCGATCCAAGTGCCATCAAGGTCTTCCGGGCAGGCCTGAGTACAGAAGATCGCCATGGGATTCAGAAGGGGCTGAAGCGCGGTGATGTACGGCTGGTCTTCACCACGAATGCCTTGGAACTCGGTATCGACATCGGAGGCTTGGACGGTGTCATATTGGCGGGTTTTCCGGACAGCATGATGTCCGCGTGGCAGCGTATCGGGCGCGCCGGGCGCAATTGGCAGTCGGACGCGTTCGTTCTGTACTTCTCCCGAAACAATCCACTCGACCGGTTCTACGCCGCCAATCTTCCGGTGTTCCTAGAAAAGCCCTTGGACGACCTCGTCATCAACTCGGAGAACGAGGACGTCATCGAACGCCATGTCCCCTGTCTGCTCTATGAGACGCCGGACGTCCGTCCATCCTCTACGATCCTCGGCCGGGCCCTGAGCGACGCAGCGCTGGCGAAACTGCGATCCGGCGCACGGCCGATCCGATCCGAGAAGTGGCGTCCGCACTTCGGTGTGGACATCCGCGGCGGCGGGGCCGGGATGTTCAAACTGGAGCGAGGAGCCGAAGAGATCGGCACCATCTCGGCACATCATCAGTTCCGGGAGGCCTACCTTCGAGCCATTTACATGCACGGCGGTTCGACCTATCGCGTTGAGGAGATCACGCAAGGCGGGGACGGCGGAACGATCAAGTTGAGTGTCGCCGAGCCGCACCTCCGCACGAACCCATCCCTCTTCACGATCCTTACCCAGCAAGACATCTACGACGGTCTCTCTTGGTCTTTGGGAGATTGGGGCGTTGAGGCCCTTTACGGCAAGGTGAGCATCCTAGAGAGGTTGGTTTCCGTAGAGGAAGTGGACGACCGGACCGGCGAAGTCCGCAACAAATGGACACCCGACCTGCAGCCGCCGCAGTTCACGAATTCCCACGCCTTCTGGATACGGGGAACGGCCGCCTCGTCTCCCGACGGCGGTCTGCTCGCGCTGCAGCACATACTCCGCGTTGGAGTGCCGTTCGTCATCCCCATAGACACGCATGATGTGTTTCCGTACGCCGACGGGAAGGAACGAATCGCATACCTCGTCGAGAGTTATCGCGGCGGGATCGGCATCGCTCGCAAGGTGCTGGAACGCTGGCCAGAAATCCTACGGAAGGGTACGGAGGTGGCTGATCGGTGCGAATGTCGGAAGGGCTGTCCGAATTGCATCGTTCCACCGCGCTCGACGGAAGAACTCGACAAGAGGGAAGGGATCGCGTTCGCCGAGGAATTGCTCCGCGTCGGCGAAGGCAGCCCCGATTCCAAATTCGTGCGCGGGCTCTGGACGCCCATCACAGATCCATCGGGAACCGATTCGGCCTGACACGTACTTGTTCCGCCGCCGAAACTCGCACGGTTCCCGAAACGCACGCCGGCCGGAGGTGCACACCACCCAAATCGGATTATTCGCCGGTCAACGCGGCGCGGATGATTCCGTGGACGCGGGTGTTGAGGCCGATGCCGCGGACGGCGGGGGCGCCGGGGCCGTAGCCGAGGAGGATCACCGGTTCGGAGGTGTGGCCGCCGGTGGACCAGACGGCGTGGGTGTGGTTCGCCAGCGCCTGCGCGGCCAGGGCGGTGGGCCAGAGGAACCGGTCGAGGTAGTAGGCGGTGTTCCCCGGCGGGGCGGGGGAGTCGCGGTTCAGGGACGCGGCCAGCGAGGCGGCCTCGTCGTCGGTGAGGCGGATGCCGGTGGCCTCTTCGAGGACTTCGCGGACCCCCGACGCCGTGGCCGGAGAGGGGATTTCGGGCATCGCCTCGATGAGCGAGCGGCGCTGGGCGGCCAGCAATTCGAGGTGCCCGCGGCCGGCCATCTCCGACCCGGCGCGGTAGTCCCATCCGACCGCCTCCGGGAGCGGCCCCGGCCCGTCCGGGCCGTAGGTGAGGGTGAACCCGCCGGTTCCGTGGTCGGCGGTGACCAGCACCAGCGTGTCCTCGCGCGCCGCGGCGAAGTCGAAGGCGGCCCCGACAGCGGCGTCGAAGTCCAGGATCTCGGCGAGCATCGCGCCGGCGTCGTTTTCGTGCCCGGCGTAATCGATGAGCCCCCCCTCGACCAGCAGGAAGAACCCGCCCTCGCTCGGCGCGAGCGAGGCGATCGCGGCTTCGGTCAGGTCGGCGAGCGAAGGCACGGCATCGTCGAGGCCCGCATAGGAGCGGTCGAGGACATAGGGGAGATGGCTCGCGGCGAAGATGCCGAGCAACCGCTCGGCGCCATGGGCCGCGAGCAGCCCGGCGCGGTCGCCGACGACGGTGTAGCCGCGCTCCCGCGCTTCGGCGATCAGGTCGCGGTCGTCGGGACGGTTCGACTCGCCGTCGGTGGCGGCCGGCACGGACGGAACGGAGTCGGCGAGGCGGCGGCCCTCCGGGATCATCGCCCGTCCGCCGCCGCCGAGGAGCACTTCGACGGGCGGTTCGGAGAACAGTTGGTCGGCGATGTCCGCCTCCGGCACATAGCGCGAACGGGCGTGGACCTTGAACGCCGCCGGAGTCGCGTGGGTCAGGCGCATGTTGGCCACGAGCCCGGTGGCCAGCCCCCGTTCCTCGGCCCATTCGAGGATCGTGGGGATCGGTTCGCCGGTCTCCGGGGAGACGCTCAGGGTCTCCGTGAGGGCGCGCTCCCCGGTCGCCATCTGGGAGGCGGCGGCGGCGGAGTCGGTCACCGCCCGCTCGTAGGCGAAGGCGAGCGCGTAGCCGGCCTCGCCGGCCTCCGCCAACTCCGACATCCGCAGCGGGCGGCCGGCGACTTCCTGCGCGTAGGAGACGCCGAGCGAGAACTGGTTCATCCCGAAGCCGTCGCCGATGAGCAGGATCACATTCCGGGCCCGGGGGGTCGGCGGGGCGCCGGACGAGCAGCCGACGGACGCGGCCCCGAGCGCCGCCGCGACGATCGTCCCGGCCATCGCGCCGGGGGCGCGGCGGAGTCTCCCTCCGCCGACAGCAGTCTTCGATTGCACCGTTGCAGTCCTCCTCGTTCGTGGCCTTGCCGCGCCGGGGGGCGCCGGGCGCGGGAAAGGCTACTTCCGGCCGGCGGCGCGCACCAAGACCCGGGGGCGGCGCCGCTGCGGCGGCGGGGGGTCAACCGCCGGAGTCCGCGGTCCGGAGACCGCCCGCGGCGAGCGTCGGCCGGACCCCGCCGCAGGCGCGGCCGCCCCGAGATCGGGGGTGTCGTTTCTTGACCACCCCTCCGGTCAAGATTCCAGCGTCAACACCGACCCCGCCTCCGCCGTTCCGACCTCCTCCCCGCTCCCCGTCGTGCCCGCTCCCCCTGATCGTTCCCGGACGGGCGCCACCGGCGACCGGGGCCCGGACGGCCGCCCGCGCTCGGCATCCTCGCTGTCCGTTCGCCTGACCGCGCGGTTCTACCGGGCGCCCCACGCTGCCGGAACGACCGCCACGGCGCTCCAGTCCGGCCTGCTCACCGCGGCCGCGGCCATCGTCCTCGATGCCGGGCCGGCGGCCGCCGCCGACTGGCTCTGGTGGATCCCTGTCTTCGCCCTCGTCTCGGCGATCCTGATGGCGCCGCTGACAGCGCTCTGGTTCTCGTCGGGCCTGCTCCTGACCGCCGTGTCCGCGCGGCGGGGCGAGGCGGGCCGGTCCGCCGCCGAGAGCCCGCCGTTCCGGCGACTCGCGGAACACGGGAAGGCCCGCGTCCGCGCTCTGACCGCCTTCTGGCGAAAGGCCTACCGGGTGGCGGCCGGCCCGCTCCTCTCGCTCGGCGCCGCTTTCCTCGCCATGCCGTTGCTCGACGCTGCCGCGTGGCCGGGAACGCCGGAAGCGCACCCCTTCACCGAGTCCGCGCCGGCGCTCCTCGCGCTGCCGCTCTTCGGATGGCCGGCCCTCGCCGCGGCGGTGCTGCTCGTTGCGACGGTTCTCGACCGGTGCGCCGGCGCAGCCGACGGGCCCCTGCGCGGAACCCTCCTCGACCGGGCGCGGCGGCGCCTCCCCCTCCTTGCGTTCACCCCGGCGCTGCTGTTCCTCGCCGCATGGGTCCTCCGGGGAAGCCCGTGGCCCGACGGTTTCAGTGGCCGGGTCTCCTGGCTCGCGGTCGGCGCCGCCGCAGCGCCGTGGATCGCGCTCGCAGCGCTCCCGGCGCTCGGCGCGGCCCTGCTCCTCGGCTGGCTGCTCCTGGCGGCGGGCGACGGTCTGCTCCGCTTCGGGAAGCGCGCCGCGGGGCGGCGCGACGAAGGTTCCCGGCGAACGAGTGCGGCGCCGGGCAAACCCTTCCGGGCGTGGGCCGCTCCTTTCCTCGAAGGTGACCCGCACCTGCAGGCGACCCTCACCCTCGCCGCCTCCTGCCTGCTCGTCGCGTTGCTGGGCGCGACCTTCGACCTCTGGCCGTCGGACTACGCGCACTGGTTCTGGGCGATCCCGTTCGCCGGGTTGCTGGCGGCGGGTGTCTGTTTCCCGTTGATGACGGCGACCGGGTGCGCCGTCGGGCTTCTCCTGACCCTCGTGGACGCCGGGCGCGGCCTGGCGACGCGGCGCCCCGCGGATGAATCCCCGCCCTCCCGACCCCCTGCCCCGACGCGCGAACACTTCCGGCTGCTGCGCGCGGCGAGCCGGGCGCGGTCCCGCGCGACTCGCGAGTCGAGCGCCGCGATCGGCCTTTTCGGGGCAGCGCTGCTCGCCCTCGGCGGGACGACCAGTTTCGCGATCTTCTCCTTTCGGGCGGTGCGGACTTCCGACCCGGCCCTTTCCCCGGGGGGCGCCGTCGCGCTGACGGCCATCCTGCTCGTCGTCCTGTTCCTGCTCCTCGTCATGGCGTTCGTCGCGATGAAGACCGCCATGGATCTCATCGAGCGTCTCGGCCGCCGACCGGCGATGCCTCGAGAGCCCGCCGGCGCGCCGCGACGCAGCCCTGCCGATCGGGACTTCAGGTTCGACTGCGATCCGCGAAGAGATGCCAAACCCAACTGGGTTCCAGTCCTGGAACCGGACAAGACGCCCGAGATCAAGAGATGACCGAGCGGAACCGCTACCGAGACACGCCGCTCCATTTTGCGGCGCGCAGCGAGCCGGATCCGGACAGACTCGAAGCGCTCCTCGCCGCCGGCGCGGAACTCGACGCCCGGAACTACAACGAAATGCGGACGCCACTCCATGAAGCGGTGGAGCACAACCCGAACCCGGAAGTCGCCAAAGCGCTGATCAACGCCGGCGCCGATGTGGATGCGACAACGGGCGGGGAACGGGACTGGACGCCGCTCACGATCGCCGTGCACAAAGATCGCCGGGAACTCGTGGATGCGCTCTTGGAGGCCGGCGCTGATCTCGAAGCGCCGCGCTCGGAGACCCGGCCGCTGCATCTCGCTGCGCATCTGGACGATCCGTCCATGGCGTTGGCCCTCCTCGCGGCGGGGGCGGACCCGGAGGTGTCGGATGTGGACGAGGACACGAGACCGATCCATGACGCGGCGCGCGCCGGAAACGCCGCCATCCTCGAAGTGTTGCTGGAGGCCGGCGCGTCTCCCACGGCCATGGAGTCGGACGGGGATACGCCCTTGCTCCTGGCGGCCCAGTCGAATCGAACGCCGGAGGTGATCGAACTCCTGACGGCGGCCGGCGCCGATCTCGAAGCCGGCTGGCCGGACACACCGCTTCTCCGGGCGGCGAGATGGAACCCGAATGTGGCCGTGGTCCAGAGGTTGATCGCGTTGGGCGCCGATGTCCACGCGCGGGATGAAGACGGCGCCGGCGTCCTTCACCGCGCCGTCGAACCGCTGACCGTATCCACCGCTTGCGGGCGAAAGTCGCCATCTCCGGAAGTCGTGGAAGCCTTGCTCGTGGCCGGCGCCGACCCCCACGCCAGAAATCATGAGGGGCGACTTCCGTCGGAACTGGTGGCCCCTGACTCGGAGATCTATCGCCGACTCCACCGAGCGGAACAGAAGCCCCAGGCGCCGTTCGCGCGGCGAAGACAGCGAGAGGTGGAGTTCTTCCATGCCGTGGGACATCAGAAGAATCCGGAGGTGATCCGGCGCCGGCTCGGGGCGGGGGTGGAGGCAGACGCCAGGAACCGGGAAGGGGAAACCGCGCTGCACATCGCGGCGAGGCGAAACCCGAACCCTGCCGTGCTCCGAGTCCTGCTCGACGCCGGGGCCGACATCGAAGTCCGCTCGGAACCGGAAGGAGACACGCCGTTGCACCGGGCGGTCTCAGGAAATGACAACCGCGAGGTGGCGGAATTCCTTCTCGGGAGCGGCGCCGACCCCAATGCGACGAACGACCGCGGGGAGACTCCGATGCACCATCTCGCGTTCCGGTCGTTCCTGTCATCCCGGGCGGCGGAAGAACTGGTCGCCCCCCTGCTCGACGCCGGCGCCGACATCGATGCGCAGAACCCCGAAGGAGCGACGCCGCTGGGCTTGGCCGCGCGGTGGTCGGACGACCTGGCGGCGAAACTCCTCGCCGCCGGAGCGGATTCCCTTCGCCCGAGGGAGTTCTCCCTGCTGCACCGGGCAGCGCAGAGTGGGACTCGCCGCACGGTCGAGATGCTGCTGAACGCCGGCGTGCCCGTGGACATCGAGGCCGACGACGGCAGGACGCCGCTCGCTGTCGCCGCCGCAGACTGTACCGACTCCAAGATCGAGGTCGTCGAGGCGCTGTTGGCGGCCGGCGCCGGTGTCCACCGGCAGACGAAATCGGGGGAGACACCCCTGCACATTGCGGCTGCCCACCACGCCGTGCCGCCCGTGATCGAGATGCTGATCGCAGCCGGCGCGGACCTCGGAGCGCGAAATGACAAGGGGGAGACGCCGATGCACCTCGCCGCGACCGAGCCCGAGCACCCCGCGCTGCTCTCGGCGTTGATCGAAGCGGGCGCCGAGGTGGATGCTGTCGACGAGAGCGGGAGGACACCGCTCATGATTGCCGCGCGCCACCGATATGGACGCCCGTCCGTCGAGGCGCTGCTGGCCGCCGGGGCGGCAGTGGACATCCGGGACCTTCGGGGGAGGACGGCGCTGGGCGAAGCCGCTGAACGCAGTGCTGACTCGGAGATCCTGCGGGCGCTGCTGGCCGCCGGAGCGGATGCCGCGGCGTCGGACGAGCGCGGCCGGACGCCGCTCCACTGCGCGGCCAAGTCCAACGGGAACCCGGCTGTCGTCGGGGCCCTGCTGACCGCCGGCGCCGACCCGGCGGCGCGCACCCCCGAACGGGACACGCCGCTGCATCTCGCGGCGGAATTCGGACGGGCGCCCGGCGTGGTCGCGATGCTGCTCCGCCACCACGCCGACCCAAACGCCCGTGACGGGCGAGGCCGGCGCCCTTACGACCTCGCCAAGCGGAACGAGAACCTATGTCGCACTCCGGTCCTCCGGCGCCTCCGACCGGAGACCCCGACCTGAGAAAGCGAAGGGCTCCGGGAGGAACCCCGACCGGGCCGGCGGACGCCGTTACTGCGGCGGGCGGGTCAGCGCGGTGTAGTTCTCGCGGCAGAACCTCTCGAGTTCTTCCGCGAGGTGGTTGCCGGCGTTCCGCAGGCTCGTGCCGATCTCCCGCTGGTCGAGACCGGTGAGGGAGCGGGTCGTCTCGCCGATGGCGGCGACGGCGTCCACGAAGTGGAATTCGACGATCTCGTGCCGCTCGGACAACACCATCCCCTGGCGCACGAGGACGCCGCCCTGCTTGGGTACGTACTCGGAAACCGTGCGGTAGTTCGTGACCCGCACGGTTACGGCCGCTTCTTCGCGGGTGGGAACCGCATGGAACCAGCGGCGGCGGCGGGAGATGCCCCGCTCCACCTCCTCCACCGCTTTCGCCAGCCGCGGGCGCAATTCGTCGTCCTCGGTCGGGACGGCGTCCACGAAGACCGGGAACGGGCGGGGCGGGCGGTCGGGAACCGACTGGGCGGGAGCGGACTGCGCGGCAGGCCCGGCCGCCGCGAGCGATGCGGCGAGCAGGAAGGCGCCGGCCGGAAGCCGAACGAGGGCGGGAAGGGCCTTCATCGCTCGGCGGGCGGAGGCGAGTCCCCGGTCAACTCGTCGTAGTTCTCCCGGCAGAAATCCTCGAGTTCCTCGGCCAGGTTCTCGCTCGCGTTCCGGAGGCTGGAGCCGGTCTCCCGCTCGTCGAGCCCGGACAGGCCGCGCGTAACCGCGCCGATGCCGGCGACGGCATCCACATAGTGGAATTCCAGGATCTCGCTGCCCTCCACCATGACCACCCGGCCGTTGAGGATCTGCTTCCCGATCTTCGGGATCACTTCCGCGGCTGTCCGGTAGTTCGTGACCCGCAGGGTGGCCGCCGCCTCGTCCCGGGAGTCGACGACCCGGAACCAGCGGCGGCGGCGGGCGACGCGCTTCGCGACCTCGGAGACCGCCTTCGCCAGGAGTGGCCGGAGTTCGGGGTCGTCGGTCTCCAGCGCCTCCACGAAGACCGGAATCGGCGCCGGCGGCCGGTCGGGCGCCGACTGCGCGGCGGCGAACCCCGGGACGAGCGCGAGGCCCGCCAGGAGCGCCGCGCGGCGTCCGGGAGTCCTTCGCCGACGGTTCATGGGGCCGCCCTCGCCTACCGGGGCGAAGGAGGCGGCGAGGCCGAAGCCGAGACCAGCGCCTCGTAGTTCTCCCGCGCGAATTCTTCCAGCGCTTCCGCGAGGTCGTCGGCGGCATCCCTCAGCCGCGTGGGCGCCTCCCGCGCCCTGCTCCCGTAGAAACTCCGTCGGATGCTCCCGACGGTGAACACCGCGTCCACATTGTGGATTTCGACGATCTGCTGGCTTTCCATCATCGACGCCGATCCCCGTCCCGAACTCTGCTGGGTCAAGCGGGGAGCGATCGCGGTCCCGACGGCGTAGCGGACGACCTCGAGCGTCACCGCCGCTTCCTCCGGGTCGGCGGCGATCCGGAACCACCGCCGGCGGCGGGCGATGCGGTCGGAAGCCTCGGCGGCGGCCGCTTCGAGTTGCGCCCGGAGATCGGCGTCGGCCGTTTCCGCCGCCCTTACGAAGACCGCGAAGGGAGTCTCCGGCTGGGCGGGCGCCGCCGCGGCGAGCGCGGCGGCGAACGCGGCGATGACCATGGCGGCCGCGGCCGGCAGGCCGGCGGCGGACGAGGCGCGGGACGACCGCGGCTCCGACTGTCGGTGAGGTCCTCTCATGACGCCTTTCCCGCCGGCTCCGCGAATCGTTCCGCCGCCGGCGCGTTCTCCATCGTAACCCGGCGCCCGAAATCCGGCGGCGCGAACGGAACGGTGACCTCCCCGCCGTCCACCACGCCGAGCAGCGAGTCCCCGAGCGAGTCCTCCACGAGCGCCTCCGAATCGGCGATCAGGCGGCTCTCCTCCGCCGCCACCCGCCGGGGCTCGGAGCGGGTCCGGGGGGAGCCGGCGATCAGCGCGCAGCAGTCCTTGGCCGGGACTTCCGAGATGGAATGGCTGCCGATGCGCCGGGCCTGCTCCATGATCGCCGACTTGGACATCCCGATCAGGGGCCGGAACACCGGCAGCGAGACCGCCGCGTCCGCGCTGACCAGGTTCTCGAGGGTCTGGGACGCCACTTGGGAGAGGCTGTCCCCGGTCACCAGGCCGGCGGCGCCGAACCGGGCGGCGGCGGACTCGGCGCAGCGCAGCGCGAAGCGGCGGAACAGCAGCGCCGCGTAGCCACGGCCCCGGCCGGTGAGCGCGAAGTCGAACCGGGTGTAGGGGACGAGCAGCAGCCGGGAGCGGCCGGTGTAGCGGGAAAGGACGCGGGCCAGGCGAATCGCCTTCGCCGAAGCCGGGTCCTCCGGGTCGGGGCGGGCCGGGGTGAGGTGGACGAAGTCGAGCGACGCGCCCCGGCCGGCCATCATCCAGGAGGCGACCGGCGAGTCGAAGCCGCCGGAGAGGAGGGCGGTCAGCCGCCCGGCGGCGCCCACCGGCAGCCCGCCCGGCCCCCGCACCCGGCGGGTCCACCAGTACACCCCGTCCTCGTGGGCCTCGACGAAGACGGTGGACGCCGGGCGGCTCAGGTCCACCCGGCGCCAGTCGGTGCGGTCGAGAACGGCGCGGCCGGCGGCTGCGGCGATCTCCTGCGAGCGGAAGGGGAACTGTTTGTTGCGGCGGCGCACATCGAGCGCGAAGCCCGCTTCGGGGGCCGGCGGCGATTCGGTGAGCGCGACCGTGATGTCCACCAGGCGGGCGAGCAGTCCCGGCGCCGCCGGCCCCTTCCAGCCGTCCGGCTGCGGCAGGACCCAGGCCGGAAGCGCCAGTTCCACCCCGAAGACGGTGCGGATGGCGGCGAGGCCCCGGTCGAGGTCCTCGGCGGTCGCGTCCGTCGGCTCGAACCAGATCCGGTCCCCCTGCGAGCGCGCGGCCCACCGGAGGCCGATGCCCTTGAGCCGCCGGCCGAGGTTCCGCTTCAGCGCCTCCCGGAAAGAGGGGCGGTTCCGGCCCTTGATCCGGATCTCCGGCGAGCGGATGAGCACCCGGCGAACGAGGCCCTCCGCCGGAGGCGCGTCGGGGGTCGCCGGCGGGGCGTCGGGAATCGCCGGGGGCGGCGCCTCGGGCCGGGCGGCGAGGACGGGGACCATGTTCTCGGGAGCGCCCTCCGATCGGTGAGCCGTGAAGGAATCGAACCTTCAACCTACTGATTAAGAGTCAGTTGCTCTGCCTGGTTGAGCTAACGGCCCAGCCGGTCGGAATGCATCTCCCGCATTCGTCCGCCCGACTCGCCGAAGCGGTCGCGCGGAACGCGGGACGGGAGGCTGGTACGCCTGAGAGGACTCGAACCTCTGACTTCTTGCTCCGGAGGCAAGCGCTCTAATCCGCTGAGCTACAGGCGCTCCCAGCACGCCGGAAAACACGCCGGAAAAGGGTTGCGAAGCCTAGCAGCCCGGCGCCGCCGGGAGCCGGCGGCCGTCAGCGCCCCGCGAGGCGGCGCAGGAGGAAGGGCCGGAGGGCCGGGGTCGGCGCGCGGCACCAGATGACCGCATGGCCGGCGTCCTCCGGGGCCTCCGGTTCGAGCCGGACGAGCCACGGCTTGGTCGGCCCCTCGTCCTGCGGCGTGTCCGCCGGGCCCGGCCGGACGGCGACGCGCGCGGGGTCGCAGACCAGGTGTTCCGGCGCGATCAGCCGGGTGAGGGCGAAGGAGTCGAACGGGTAGGTCGCCCGGCGGGAAGTGTGCTCCTCGAACCAGTCGAGATAGTCCTCCACCGGCCCGCTGAAGGTCTCCCCGAACGGGGTGTCCCGGAGCGGCGCCCAGTCTTCCGCCGTGATCGGGACCGAGGCGGCGAGTTCGAACGGGACCAGGGTGATCGGGGCGCCGCCGGCGAGGACGGTTTCGACCGCCGCCGGGTCGAGTTCGAAGTTGAAGTCGGGCAGGTTCGGGCCGCCGCCGGGGAAGACCAGCGGGCCTTCCGCGCGGCGGCCGACCACCAGCACCACCGACTCCAGCCGGGAGGCGAGCGCCGGGCGATCCCGCAGCGCGGCGGCGAGATTCGTGGCCGGCCCGAGGACCGCGACCGAGAGCGGGCCGGCTTCCAAGGCCTCCGCGAGCGCCCGGGAGGCCGGCGTGGGCTCGAACGACGGCGCCGCCGCGCCGGAATGGACTTCGAGCCCCGGCGGCCCGAACCGGGCGGCGATCTCCCGGGCGATCGGGACGCCCCGGTCGAGCGGCGCGTTCCCGAAGACGACGCTGACGCCGACGACCGAGACCTCCGGCGAGGCGAAGGCGAGGACCATCGCGATCCCGTCGTCGGGCTCGTGGCCGCCCCGCATCACCGCCGGATCCACATCCAGCCACACCCGCCTCGGCGCGGCCGGCTGCCCGCCGGCGGGAAGCGCGCCGGAGAGGGCGAGCGCCGCCGGGAGGAAGACCCCGGCGGCGCGGATCAAACCGCGGCCGGCGCGGTCTCCCGCTCCCGTTCGGCGGGCGATTCCGCGGGCGCGGCGTAGGGGTTCGCCGCCCGGTCCTTCAGCAGGGTCTCGAAGCCGCCGGCGAGGAACCGCTGGGCCAGGTCGTAGGTCTCGCGGTCGGTGTTCCGGCGGAGCCCCCGGCGGAGCGCGGCGATCCGGAGGCGGGAGCGGTCGCAGAAGTCCTCGGCGAGGCCGCGCAGTTCGGCCTCCGGCGAACCGGCGGCGATGAGCGCCTCGGCGCGGACGACCGCCGCCACCTGGGCGTAGAGGTCGGCGCCGATGTCCACGAACCGCCCGAGCAGGACCTGGCGCTTCTCGAGTCCCGGCCCGTAGCGGAGCATCGCGTGGAAGAGGGCGCGGGCGAGCCGCCGGCTGTCCCGCGCCGCATGGCGGAGGCGCCGCCGCGCCCAGGCCGCGCCTCCGGGGGGCGCGGCCGCCGGTAGCCACTGCTTCCAGTACCAAGGGACATAGAAACCCGCGGCGCGGACCGCGGCGCCCAGCCGCCGGCCGAACGGCAGCGACGGGTTCAGCACCGCGCCGGCGCGGCGGAGGTGCGGGTCGAGCACCTCGCGGGAGAGGAACAGCCGCAGGATCTCGCTCGAGCCTTCGAAGATCGTGTTGATGCGGTTGTCGCGGAGCGTGCGCTCCGCCGGGAACGGGCGCTCGCCGCGCGCCGCCAGCGAGTCCGCGGTCTCGTAGCCCCGGCCGCCGAGCACCTGCACGGTCTCGTCGGCGATCCGCCAGGCCGCTTCGCTGGCGTACATCTTGGAGATCGCCGCTTCGATGCGGATGTCCGCGCTCCCGCCGTCCACGAGGAGCGAGGTCAGGTCGGACATCGCTTCCATCGCGAAGGTGTCCGCCGCCATCCGGCCGATCTTGTCGGCGATCGCCGCGTGCTCGCCGATCGGCGAGCCCCACTGCACCCGCTCCCGGGCCCAGGTCCGGGCGATGTAGAGCGACCGCTTGGCCGTTCCCAGGCAGATCCCCGGAAGCGTCAGCCGGCCGGTGTTCAGGGTGGTGAGCGCCACGCGGAGCCCGGCGCCCTCCGGGCCGAGCACATTCGCCCGGGGGATCCGGACATCGGTGAACCGGATCACGCCGTTGTAGAGCGCCCGGAGCCCCATGAACCGGCACCGGCGGACGACCTCCACGCCGGGCCAGCGGGTGTCCACGATGAAGGTGGTGATGCCCTCCCGGCCTCCCGGCTTCGTCGCCGGCGTCCGGGCCATCACCACCAGCCAGCGGGCCTTCGTGCCGTTCGTGCACCAGAGTTTCTCGCCGTTCAGGACGAAGTGCCCGCCGTCCGGCGCGGGTTCGGCGCGCGCCTTCATCCGGGCGGCGTCGGAGCCGACCGAGGTCTCGGTGAGCGCGAACGCGGAGATGTCCCCGGCGGCGACCCGGGGCAGGTACTCGCGCTTCTGCTCGTCGGTGCCGAACATCAGCACCGGCTGCGCGATGCCGATGGACTGGTGGGCCGAAAGGAGCGAGGCGAGGCTGCCGCAGTGGCTTCCCACGACGGTGGCGGCCCGGGTGTAGGTACGCTGCGAGAGGCCGAGGCCGCCGTATTCCTTGGGGATCTTGATGCCGAACGCGCCGAGTTCGACGAGGCCGGCCATCACTTCGTCGGGGATCTCGCCGGTCCGGTCGATCTCGTCGGCGTCCACCCGGTCGAGCAGGAAGGACTCCAGCCGCCCGAGGAACGCCTCGCCTTCCGGTTCGACGCCGGGCTCGGGGTAGGGCCGCACCAGGTCGGCGGCGAGTTCGCCGAGGAACAGCCGGCCGGCGAAGGTCGGGTACCGCCAGACCGTCTCCCGCGCCGACTCGGCGAGTTCGAAGGCCGCCCGCTTCCCGGCGGTCATCCGCGAGGTGTCGAGCGGTTGGGACATCGGGTCGGAGGGTCGGCGGTCGGCGGCGGCGGCGAATTCCCGATTCTACGCGGGGGGCGGCGGACCGCCGGGGTCTGCCGCGCGCCCGGCGAAGGTGTCCATCGCCGCGTGGATGCCGAAGAACGCGGCGATCGGGTCGAGCCAGCCGGCGGGGAGCAGGCGGAGCAGTCTCAGGGAGTGGACGAACCGGGGGCGGATCACCAGGGCGCGGTCGCGCTCGACGGCGCGGAGCGCCGCTTCGGCCACCGTCTCCGGTTCCAGGATCGGGAGCAGCCGGGGGAACCGGGTGCGGACGCCGGCGAACATCCCGGTGTTCACGAAGAAAGGGCAGACCAGGGTGGCGCCGACTCCGGGGGCCTCGCGGCGGAGTTCGGCGCGGAGCGACTCGTGGAACCCGACGGCGGCGAACTTGGAGGCGCAGTAGTCCGAGAGGCCGGGGACGCCGACGAGTCCGCCGGCCGAGGCCATGGTGACGATGCGGCCCCGGCCCCGGCGGATCATCGAGGGCAGGAAGGCGCGGGTCGTCCAGAAGAGCGAGGCGGCGTTGACCGCGAGCGTCCGCTCCACTTCCCCGGGGGAAAGGTCGGAGAAACGCTTGCCGGAGACCACCCCGGCGTTGTTCACCAGGATGTCCACCGGCCCGCGCTCCGAGACCAGGCGCGCGGCGGCGGCGTCCACCGCTCCCCGGTCCGCCACATCCACCGCCTGGCCGACGACGGGTTCCGCGCCGGCGACTTCGGCTTCCGCCGCGCGAAGGGCCTCCGCATCCCGATCCCAGAGGACGACCGACGCCCCTCGGGCGGCCGCGCCCTTCGCGATGGCGAGCCCCATCCCCCGGGCGCCGCCGGTGACCAGGATCCGGCTTCCGCGCAGGTTCATCGGCCGGCGGCCCCCTTCGGAGGGGCGAAGTAGGGGGCGAGCGCCGTTTCCGGCGGTTTCGGCGTCAGCAGGCTCACGACGACCCCGAGCAGGAGGGACACGACGACGCCGGGCGCGACCGGATGGACCTGCTCCGGCCCGAACCCCGGCCAGGGGAAGAGGTCCGCCTGCCACAGGAACACCGCGGCGACGCCGCCCAGCATGGCGGCGAGCGCTCCTTCGCGGGTCAACCGGCGCCAGAGGACGCCGACGACGACCGGGACGAAGAAGGCGCTCGCCATGATCGCCGTGAAGAGCAGCACGATGAACTGGACGAGTTCCCCTTCGCCGACGCCGCTCAGGATGAGCGCCAGCGGCGCCGAGCCGACGAGCAGGATGCCGAAGCGGGCGGCGCGAAGGCGGGCGGCCGCGCCCATCCCCGGCCGGAACACGCCCAGCAGGTCGTGGGAGAGGGCGGAGCCGGCGACGAGGAGCAGCGAGTCCACCGTGGACATGATCGCGGAGACGATGGCGGCGAGCAGGATCGTCCCCAGCACCGGAGGGAGGGCGTAGGACGCCATGATCGGCATCGCCCGGTCGGAACTCGGCAGGATCGGGAAGAGGCCCACCGACGCCAGCGCCACGAGGAAGACCAGCAGGTTCACGCCGGTGGCGACCGCCATGGCGAGCAGCAGCCCCCGGCGGATGGAGCGCTGGTCGCGCATCGCGTAGAGCCGGACCAGTTTCTCGGGCGTGGCCACCCCGCCGAGCAGGAACGAGATGCCCATGGTGAACAGCAGGAGCGCCGGGACCGAACCGAAAGCGAAGGTCTCCGGGCGGAGGGCTTCGGCGGCGGCGAAGAGCGGGCCCGGCCCGTCCAGCAGCCGGAACGCCCACGGCGCGGCGAGCAGCGCGCCGACCACCATGACCGCGAGTTGGGCCAGGTCGGTGTACACCACGGCGACCATCCCGCCGACGGCGGTGTAGGCGAGCAGGATCAGGGTGAACGCCGCCATCCCGGCGGTCGGGGAGATGCCGAAGACGGTCTCCGCGATCAGCCCGCCGGCCAGGACCTGGGCCTGGATGTACACCGTGGTGGCGACCAGGATCACGCCGGCGCCGACCGCCCGGGCGCGGCGGCTCGCGTAGCGGCGCTCGAGGAACGCAGGCAGGGTGAGTTCGCGGGTCCGGGCGAACCGGGGAGCGAGCACCGCCGCCATGAACCAGTAACTCAGCGGGATGAACAGGACGAGCCAGGTGAACTCCCAGCCCACCGAGTGGATGACCCCGACCGTGCCGATGTAGGTGCCGGCGCTGGCGTGGGTGGCGGCCAGCGTGGCGCCGCCGAGGAACCAGCCGAGCCGGCCGCCGGCGATCCAGTAGTCGCCCTCGCCGGCGGTGCGGCGGAGCGCCGCCGCCCCGATGGCGAAGATCGCCGCCAGGTAGGCGCCGAAGACGAGGGCGGTCACTCCGGGCGCCTCGATTCGCCTCGGTCTTCGCGGCGTTCCGCCCGGCGCATCCAGACGGCGTACGCCAGGAGGAGGACGAAGTAGGAGGCGAAGAGGCCCCAGAAGGAGAAGCGGGTCACGACGCCTCCCCGGAGGGGCGGCGGAACAGCCGGAACGCGCCCAGGCCGCCGAGTCCCAGCAGGATCAGGAGCGCCGCGCCGTCCACCAGCGCCGCCGCGCCGATCGCGGAGGCGTCCTCCGGAACCACCCGGAAGCGGACCAGCGACGGCGGGGCCGGCGTCGCGATCCGCGTCACGCCGTCCGGGGAGTCGCCGCGGGGCGCGGGGAAGACCTCCGCCAGCCGGAACCCCGGCGGCGGAGTGATCTCGGCGCTGAACCGGAGGGCGGCCGGATCCGCGGGCGCCGTCGTCGGCAGGGGAACCGGGATCCGCACGAAGCCGCCGCGCGGCGGCAGGGATCCGGTCCGGAACCGCCGGGCGCCGTCGGCTTCGGCTTCGGGGAGCGGGATCCGTTCGGCGCGGAACCCGTCCCCGGCGGACGCGAGCCGATGGAACTCCGGGGGCGGTTCGCCGTCCGGGAGGCGCACCAGCGTGACGGCGTCGGCGCGGTCGGGGACGCTCATCCGCGCGGTCAGGGCGAAACCCGCGGCGGGCGCCGCTTCCTGCCCGCCGGCAGCCGCGGCCAGCAGCGCGAACGCCGCGCCGGGCAGGGGCCCGGTCTTCGCTACGCCCAGACTACGCCCAGACTTCGCCCAGCACGCGAAGGGCGTTTTCGCCCATGACCTTGCCGATGTCCTCGTCGGAGTACCGGTGCTTCACCAGCCACCGGAGGATGTTCTTCGACCCCTCCACCGGGTTCTCGATCCCGGCCACATAGGGGACGCGCTCGAACGAGGGCGCGTCCGGACGCGCCGCCGCCTTCGCGATGGAGAGCGCGTCGGCGTACACCCCGTGGAGCCCCGCGTGGTCGCCGAAGACCGTGTCCGGCCCGAAGCCCACATGATCCACCCCGACCAGATCCTTCACGAACTCGAAGTGCTCCATGAAGGACTCGAGGCCGTGCCGGGGATGGCGTTCGGTGAGCGTGGTGTGCGGCGCGGCCTCGATGCCGATGATCCCGCCCTTGTCGGCGCAGGCCTTCAGCACTTCGTCCGGGGCCATCCGCCGGGTGTTCCAGAGCGAGCGGGCGCCGATGTGGGTGATGGAGACCGGGCGGTCGCTGGCCTCGATCACCTCGAGCGTCGTCCGGTCGCCGCAGTGCGCGGTGTCTATCAGCATCCCCACCCGGTTCATGCGCTCGACCACCTGCCGCCCGAACGCGGTCAGGCCGCCGTCGTTCGCCTCCTTGAGGCCGCTTCCCAGCGCGTTCGATTCGCTGTAGGTGATCCCCATCTCGCGCACGCCGAATCCGTAGAGCGCCTCCACCCGGTCGAGTTCGTTCTCGATCGGGGCCGCCCCTTCGATGGCGGCCACCCAGGCGATCCGCCCCTCCGCGTGCGCGGAGCGGATGTCGGCCACCGAACGGCAGTGGACCAGGAAGTCCTGGTGGGCGAGGTCGGCGAGCCGCATCCCGAGGTCGTGGAGCACCTCGTTCCACTTCCAGCCGCTCCGCGACTCGATCCGGCAGATGCCGTCGAGCAGGTTGTCGAAGACGCAGTCCCAGTCGGATTCGGCGAGGGCGGCGAACGGCGTGAACACCCGCCCGTCGCGGACATAGTCCGGCGTCTCGGCGATGTCCAGCGGGAAGGCGCCCAGGTGCTCGTGGAGCGAAACCAGAACCAGGTCCCGGGCGAGCCGCCCGGCCCGGGCCTCTTCCTCCGGCGAGAGCGGAACCGGGTGCGCCGGGAACAGGTCGGCGGTGTCCGCGAGTTCCCGCTCCCGGTAGTCCTCGCCGGCGCGGAGGTAGCCGAACGAGCGGTAGTCGGTGCCGATCTTGTTCCGTCCCACGGGCGCCTCCTGTCCGGGCGGGGAGTCTTCGGGAGCGGGGACGATGCTACCGCCGACCGCTGATACGGTTTTCCGCCCCTCTTCCCGCCCCTTTCGTCCCGACCTCGGAGCGCCCGATGCTGCACCTCCCGAACCTCCCCGAATCCCGCCGCGGCGCGCTCATCCCCCTCTTGGCGCTCGCCCTGCTCGGGGCGCCGGCGGCCGAAGCGCAGGACGCGAGCGACTACGGCAGCCGGGGCAACCTGGAGGCCAACGCCACCGACGAGGAGCGCGAGGCGATGGAGACCCTCTACCGCCGCTTCGTCCCGTTCATCGACCGGGCGCGGACCGAGTTGACCATGGTGCGGGAGACGATCGCCTACGCGGAAGCGCGCGGCTTCCGGGAGTGGGATCCGCAGATTCGCGAAGTGAACCCGGGAGACCGCTTCTACGCGGTGAACCGGGGCCGCACGATGGTGCTTTGGGTGGTCGGCAGCGAGCCGCTGTCGTCCGGGATGCGGCTGGTGAACAGCCACACCGATTCCATCCGGCTGGAGATGAAACCCCACGCGCTCACCCGGAAGACCGGCGCCGCCGCCTTCGACACCCTGGTCCACGGCGGCCTCAAGGCCTACCAGTGGGTGAATGTGCCGCTCGGGCTCACCGGCCGGGTGGACCGGAAGGACGGCTCCACCGTCTGGATCGAGTACGGCTTCGACGAGTCCGACCCGGTGCTGCTCATTCCGGACCTGGCGCCCCATGTGGATCGGGACTACCGCAGCCGGACGCGCGCCGACGCCATCGAACGCGAGGAGTTGGACCCGCTGGTGACTTCGGCGCCGACCGGCGGCGAGGACGGACTCGACCCGCTGGAGCGGGCGGCCGCGCTCATCCGGAGCGAGTTCGGCATCGAACCGGAGGACTGGGTGAGCAGCGATGTCCAGATCGTCCCGGTAACGAAGCCGCGCGAAGTGGGGCTGGACCGGGCGCTCTTCGCCGCCTACGGTTTGGACGACCGCCTCACCGCGGTGGTCAACCTGTTCGCTCTCGAGGAGATGGAGACGCCGACCCATACCGGGATGGCGTACCTGGTCACCGACGAGGAGGTGGGGAACGGCTCGAACATCAGCGTCGGCTCCGAGTGGTTCCGCCGGATCGTGGCCGAGATGATCCGCGCCGAGAAGGGGACGGTGAGCGAACTGGATGTGATGGAGTGCTTTTCGGCGACGGACATGATCACCGCGGACACCACGACGGCGACGAACCCGCTCTGGCCGGCGCCGCAGGCGCCGGGCAACGCCTCGCTGCTCCACCACGGGCTGGTCATCAAGTTGTACGGCGCCGGGCGGAGCGCGAACAGCGAGTTCGTGGCGCATCTCCGCCGCCTGCTCGACGACGACCGGATCGCCTGGCAGAGCCACACCTACAAGGCCGGCTACGGCGGCGGCACGATCGCCCGCTATTTCAACCAGATGAACATGGAAGTCACCGACTGGGGAGTCGGCATCCTCTCGATGCACAGCACCTACGATGTGGCCTCGAAGGCCGACCTCTGGGCGCTCTACCGAGGCTTCCTGGCGTTCTTCCGGAGTTGAGTTCCCGCGGGCAGGACGCTGCCGGCCGCCCGTAGCGCTCTCCCCGAGGAGCGCCGACGCTGCCGCGCCGGGGAACCGGCCCCGCTCCATAGGCATCGGGCGCTGCGCCGCATCGACCGGCCGGCGCCCCCCGACATCTTTTGTCGCATCGGGCGATTACCTTGACCGGCGTGAACGAGCGGCCTCCTTCGCCGAGGGCGGCCGATCCGCGCCGAGGAGGCAGCCATGCGCCAGTTCCATGAGTTCTTCGCCGGGGGCGGCATGGCCCGACTCGGGCTCGGTTCCGGCTGGAAGTGCTGTTTCGCCAACGACTTCGACGAGGGCAAGTGCCGGTCCTACGCGGACAACCGGGGCGATGCGGTGGTGGACGCCCCGGGGCGCGCCTCCGAACGCGCCGCGCAGGGGACGCCTTCGTGAATCCACGGCTTCGCAACCGGCTCCGCGGCTATCCCCCGGGGAAGGGCGGTCTCGGCAGAGGCACCCTCTGCGTCGCCCTCGTGGTCACCGATCGTGCGCGGCGACTGGGGTTGCCCCTCGATCCACGAGCACTCGTCACCGAAGGTGGGGGACAGGTCCGAGGCTTGGGCAGAAGCGCGGTCCAGAGCATTCTCCGGAGAAACGGGGTCAACGAGGTTCTTGCTCGCGAGGGAGGCCGAACGAACCAGAAGAGCGTTTCCCACATGAAGAGTTATGTCGCTCTCCTGAACGAACTGCACGAGGACGGCCTGGCGGACCTGGACGCAATCGAGAGACATTGGATCCGGGAAGTCCGACGCTGTCCCGCCGGAACGCCGTTTCGCCTGTCTCGAGACCCGAACCAGAGTCTGCGCAGCGTCCTGTCCAACCTGTTCGAACAAGCGTTCCGGCGGCGGCGGTCCGCCGAGGAGCGCGCCCACGCCGGCGCTCTGCTCCAGCATCTGGTCGGCGCCGAACTCGCCTGCACCCTGCGCCCCGAGGTCGTTCGACATCACCCCTACGCGACTGCCGATACCGGAACCGGACGCGCGGGCGACTTCGTCATCGGCGACACGGCCTTCCATGTAACGGCGGCGCCGTCCGAAGCCGTGATCGAGAGATGCCGGGACAATTTGGAGACGGCGTTGCGTCCGGTCCTCATCACATTCGAGAACAAGACGCCCACAGCGTTCGCCCTTGCCGAGAACGCGGGAATCGAGGCTCGCATCGACATCTTCGACATCGAACGGTTCCTCGCGTTGAACATCCTCGAACGGGGCCGCTTTCGATCCGAGGGCCGCCAAGCCGCCCTCGACGACCTCGTCGACGAGTACAACCGGATCGTCGAAGAGAACGAAACCGACCGCAGTCTGAGGATCCATTGTTCCGCCCGATGAGCCCTCCGATCTCCGCCGGAGCACGATGCGGGCGGTCGAGAAGCGCGACACCGCGGCCGAAATGACCGCGCGAAACATCGCGACCGCGGAAGACCGCCACCGGGAGCCGTTTCCCGTAGCGGCCGTTTCTCAGTGGGGAGCGCCTACACGGCCCCCCAGTCCCGGGGGACGCTCAGCCGCTTCCCGAGGCGCTGGAAGCGATCGTCGTTCCGGTGAGGTCCTCGCCGTAGCGGGCGATGGCGGCGTGGTCTTCGCCGCCGCGGCCGCTTTCCACCAAGGTCTTCACGAATTGGCGGACGACGGTGGTGACCGGGACCGGGGTATCCGCGGCCTTCGCCGCGGAGAGGGCGTTGTCCAGGTCCTTCAGGTGGAGTTCCAGCCGGAAGCCCGGCTTCCAGTCGCCGGCGATCATCTTCGGGGCCTTGGCGTCGAGGACCGCGCTGCCGGCCAAGCCGCCGCGGATCGCTTCCACCACGACTTCGGGATCGAGACCCGAGCGGACGGCGAACAGCAGGGCCTCGCCGACCGCCTGGATGTTCGCGGCGACGATCATCTGGTTGGCCAACTTGACCGCGCCGCCGGCGCCCGGCCCGCCGCAGAGCACAGCGCTCCGGCCCAGCACCGAGAACACCGGGCGCAGCCGCTCGAACGCCGACGGAGCGCCGCCGGCCATGATCGCCAGTTCCCCGGCGACCGCGCCCGGTTCGCCGCCGCTCACCGGGGCGTCCACGAAGGCCGCGCCCTTCGCCTCGCACGCCGCCGCGAGCCGCCGGGACACGCCCGGATCGATCGAGGACATGTCGCAGACGAGCGGCGGAACCGAGGGGGCGGCCACGACCCCGGATTCCCCGAGCACCACCGCTTCCGAGTCGGGCGAATCCGGCAGCATCAGGACGACCGCGTCCCGCCCGTCGGCGCACTCGGCGGGTGAGGCCGCGCGCCGCGCTCCGGCCGCCGCCAACTCGTCCACCGGCCCCGGGGAGCGGCTGTGGACGGTGAGGTCGTAGCCGGCGGCGAGCAGGTTCTTCGCCATCGGCCGGCCCATCACGCCGAGGCCGATGAAGCCGAGGGAGCGGAGTTCGGGCATCGCGGCGGGTCGGAGCGGTTCGGCGGGGGAGCGGGGGGGCGGAAAGTATGCGGCCACCGGCGCGTCGCCCCCTCCGCGCGGCCCGCCGACCGCCCCCTCCGGCGCCGAGGGGCGGACGCCGCCGGTACCGCTACGCTAGGCAACGCCCCGCATCGCGCCGCTTCTCCGGCCCCCCTCCCCCATGAGCCACTACTACGACGAAAACCACCTGCCCCGGTTCGGGGAGATCGGCGAGAACGCCCCCGAACTCTGGGAGAAGTTCCACGCCTGGTACCGCGCCACCTTCGCCGAGGGGGCGCTGACCGCCCGCGAGAAGGCGCTCATCGCTCTCGGCGTGGCGCACGCCGTCCAGTGCCCCTACTGCATCGACGCCTACTCCCAAGAGTGCCTCCAGCAGGGCTCGAACTTGGAGCAGATGACCGAAGCGGTCCATGTCTCCGCGGCGATCCGGGGCGGGGCCTCGCTGGTGCACGGGGTGCAGATGCGTGACCGGACGAAGCGGCTGAGCATGTGAGCCAAGTCCCGCTCCCGGTGTTCGAGGCCGGGGCCGCCGCCCGCCCGCCGGCGAACGGGTTTCCCGACTTCGACGACCGGCTGGCGGAGAGCGGGCTTCCCCCGCTTCGCGCCGAAGACATCGAAGTCTTCCAGATCAATGTGGGGAAACTCTGCAACCAGACCTGCCGGCACTGCCATGTGGACGCCGGGCCCCACCGGGCCGCCGAGCAGATGACCCGCGAGACCGCCGAACTCTGCCTGCGGGCGCTGGCCCGGACCGGGGCGGGCACGGTGGACCTGACCGGCGGCGCCCCGGAACTCAACGCGAATTTCCGCTTCCTGGTGGAGGGCGCCCGGGAGATGGGCCGGCGGGTCATGGACCGCTGCAACCTGACCGTCCTGCTCCTGCCGTCGCAGGCGGGCCTCGCCGAGTACCTGGCGGAGCGGGAAGTCGAGATCGTGGCCAGCCTGCCCTACTTCCTCGCCGACCGGACCGACGCGCAGCGGGGCGACGGCGTCTTCGACCTCTCGATCCGCGCGCTCCGGCTGCTGAACCGGCTCGGCTACGGGCAGGGCGGGCCGCTCGCGCTGAACCTCGTCTACAACCCGACGGGCGCGTTCCTGCCCGGCGACCAGGCGGCGCTGGAGCGGGACTTCAAGCGGGAACTCGACCGGCGCTTCGGGATCCGGTTCGACCGGCTCTACGCCATGACGAACCTGCCGATCAGCCGCTTCCTCGACTACCTGCTCGAGAGCGGCAACTACCAGGGCTACATGACCCGGCTGGTGAACGCCTTCAACCCGGCCGCCGCTGCATCCGTGATGTGCCGGAACACGCTCTCGGTGGGTTGGGACGGCCGGCTCTTCGACTGCGACTTCAACCAGATGCTGGACCTCGAGACCGGATTCGGCGCGCCCGCCCGCATCGCCGAGTTCGACCCCGAGGCGCTGTCCCGGCGGCGGATCGTCACCGGGGCGCACTGCTACGGCTGCACCGCCGGCGCCGGCTCGAGTTGCGGCGGCGCCACCGCGTGAGCGCCGCCGCATCCGCCGCCGTCCTCCCGGCGCCGGGCCGGCCGGTCGAGGTGCGGGATTTCGATTTACCGGAACTCGAGCCCGGCGAAGCCCTCCTCTCGACGGTCGCTTCCGAAGTCTGCGGCACCGATGTGCACCTGCGGGCCGGGCGGTTGGCCGGCGTGCCCTACCCGATCATCCCCGGCCATGTGAGCGTCGGGCGGGTCGCCGCCGCCCGCGGCGTGGATCGGGACGCGCTCGGCCGGCCGCTCCGGGAGGGCGACGCGGTCTCCTTCTTCGATGTGTTCGGCGCCTGCGGCGACTGCTACCACTGCCTGGTCGCGCGGCAGGAAAACCGCTGCCCGGCGCGCCGGGTGTACGGCATCACCTGTTCCGCCGACGAGGGGCTGCTCGGCGGCTGGGCGAGCCACATCCTCCTCCGGCCGGGCGTCCGGACGATGGCGCTGCCGGAGGAGTTGACGACGGACGAGGTGATCGGCGGCGGGTGCGGGCTGTTCACCGGGTTCGCCGCGGTCGAGCGGGGCGAGGTCCGGCTGGGGGAAAGCGTGGTGGTGCAGGGCGTCGGGCCGGTCGGCCTGGCCGCCGTCGCCTTCGCGCGGGCCTCCGGCGCGGGGACGATCCTCGCGGTCGGGGAGTCGGCGGCGCGGCGGGAACTGGCCGGGCGGTTCGGCGCGGACGAGGCGCTGCCGCTCGCCGGCCTCGAGTCGGAGGAGCGGGCGGAGCGCGCGCGGGCCCTGACCGGCGGCCGGGGGGCCGATGTGGTGATCGAGGCCAGCGGCAACCCGAGGGCGCTGCCGGAGGGATTCGCCATGGTGCGCGACGGCGGCCGCTATGTCATCGTCGGCCACTACACCGACGCCGGAACCGTCCCGGTGAACCCGCACCTCGACCTGAACCGCGCGCATGTGGAAGTACGCGGCCAGTGGGGCAGCCAGTTCCACCATTGGCAGCGGGCGCTCGCGGTCTTCGCCCGGTACCGGGAGCGGATGCCGTTCGCCGAGGTCATCGGCCGCCGCTACGGTCTCGACGAAGCGAACGCCGCGCTCGACGATGTGGAGGCCCTCCGGGTGACCAAGGCGGTCATCGAACCGGCGGCCTGACCGGCAGCCCATGGCTCCGACCGTCTCCGGCGACGCCGCGAAGGCGGGTCCCAACCTCGCCCACGCCCGCGGCAGCCGCACCGCGGAACTGGTCGCCGCTTCGCGGGCGCGGCATCTCGTCCGCCACCCGCCGCCGTGGATCGTCGAGGACCGCTTCGCCATCCACTTCGCGGGCTGGTGGAGGACGGTGATCCGGTCGAACCTGCTGGACTGGGTGTTCTCCCGGATCATCCTGCGACCGCTGATGCCGGTGACCATGCAGCAACTCACCCGCGCCCGGTTCGCCGAGGACCGGATCCTCGAAGCCGCCGGACGCGGCGTCTCCCAACTCGTGATCCTCGGTTCCGGGTTCGACACCTTCGCGCTCCGTTACCCGGCCCTGCCGGTAACCGTGTTCGAGGTGGACCTCGCGGCCACCGAAGTGTTGAAGCAGGAACGGATGGACGCCGCCGGCCTGCGCCCGCCGCCGGGACTCCGGTTCGTCAAGGTGGACTTCGAGCGCGACGACCTCGGCGACCGCCTGTCGGCCTGCGGCTTCAACCGCGGTCGCGCCGGCTTCTTCAACTGGATGGGCGTCACCTACTACCTGGCGAAGGACGCGATCCGCGCCAGCGCCGCCGCGCTCGGCGACCTCGCCGCGCCCGGGTCCGAACTGACGCTCGACTACCTGATCGCCGAGGATTGCGTGCCCGAGGAGAGCCGCCCGCTGTTCGGCAAGGTGATGAAGTTCGTCGCCAAGCGCGGGGAACCGTTCCGCTCGGCGTTCGACCCGGCGGAGGTCGTGGAGGAGATGGGCTGGTCGAAGCACTGGGAGTTGCGGCAACACGACTCCCCCGCCGACCAGACCGCCCGCTACCTCGAGGGCCGCGCCGACCTGCCTCCCCTCGCCCCCCTCTTCGGCTGCCTCCACCTCCGCCGCAGGTAGCCGCGCCGGACGGCGCGCTTCAGGGCGCGCTTCAGGGCGCGCTCCCGAAGAGGGCCGGCGGCCTCGGCCGCGGCGAAGCCGCCGACTCCGCCGGCATGAGTTGGCCCAACCGCAACAACCCTCCGATCGTGTACAGGTTCTCGGCGACCGCGGAACGCGCCACCCCGTCCATCGGCCCGATACGGCAGACGCCCCCCTCGGCGACGACCGGGAACACCTCGTCGGGATGGATGTCGTCTCCCTCGAACAAGTCGCCGCTGTGCGTCGTCACCAGGACCTGTGAGTGCTCCGCGGCCTCGCGCAGACTGTCCACGAGCACGCCGACCGCGTTGGGATGAAGGGAAGTCTCCGGCTCTTCGATGCCGATGAGCCGAGGTCCCGAAGGCGAGGAGACGCCCTGGAGCAACGCGGTCAGGACGCCCAGGGCGCACAGCGTTCCGTCGGACATGGCGAGGGTATCGAGCCACACGGCGTCTCTTCCTTCCTCGTTCCGCTGCAGGAATTCCACGCGATCCTCGAAGCCGCGGCGCGCGACTCGAACGGCGTCGATCCCGTCCACGGCCGCCCCGAGGTATCGCTCGATCCTCGTCTTGGTCGTCGGATGCTCGTCGGCGAGGCGAGCGAGCGCGCCGGCGAGATTGCTTCCATCCCGCGACAGGGGATCCCGGGAAATCGAGTGCGCGGGCCTGCGAATGGATTCCGGACCGAGGTGGTAGAAGGACATGCTCGACAGAGCCTCGTAAACCGGTTGGAATTCCACGACGCTCGCGGCTCTCAGCAAGTACAGGCTCTGCGGCGCCGGGGGAGGCGGCCGATCGATATCGCTGGACTCGATGACGCCGTTGCGGAGCGCGTAGTGCCGGCGCTGCCCATCGGTTTCAACGACGGCGCACTCCTCTCGCCGGAATCGCCAGGCGTACGGACCGTCGGGCTCGATCTCGAACGCGAAATGCCCGCGGCGCGAGTCCATCCGGAACTCCAGTCGTACTCCGAAGGACTCCGCCGGGTCGTTCACGCGTCTCCGCAGGGCAGCCGCTCCACCGCGCTCCCGGAGCGCAAGACTCATGGAGTGACGCAGAGCCTCCGCGACCAATCGGACCGCATCCACGAAACTGCCCTTTCCGGCGCCGTTCGGGCCGACGAGCAGCGCCAGTGGGCCGAGCCGCACATCGCAACTCGCGATGTTCCGATAATTCCGCAGAACGACCCGGCGGACGAACACTGCGTTCCGGTCGTCAGGCATTTCGATCACCGCGCGGTTACACGCCGCGGGCGGCGGGGTGGATGAGGGGACTCGAACCCCCAACCGCCGGAACCACAATCCGGTGCTCTGCCATTGAGCTACATCCACCGACCGCCGGGGGCGCCCGGCGGCGCCGGCCGCCGTCCGGCTGGCGCGCCAGGGAGGACTCGAACCCCCGACCCGCGGCTTAGAAGGCCGCTGCTCTGTCCAACTGAGCTACTGGCGCCTCGGGCGGCAGCGGCCCCCGGAGCCGGGAAGGCCGGCCCGCCCCGGTGAGGCGGGACGGCCCCGCGAGGGCCGCCGCTCGTCGGGGCGAGAGGATTCGAACCTCCGGCTTCCTGCTCCCAAAGCAGGCGCGCTGCCAGACTGCGCCACGCCCCGAGACATTCCTCGCCGGAACCTTACCGCCCGCGGCCTCCCGCGGAGGCGCCCTACGGCAGGACGCCGGACGCGAGCGCCGCCTCGAGGAAGGTGCGCAGCGGGCGGAGGGCCCGTCCCCGGTGGCTGATGGCTTCCTTCTCCTCCAGGGCGAGTTCGGCCATCGTCCGGCCGCTCTCCGGGAGTTCGAAGACCGGGTCGTAGCCGAAGCCGCCGCTGCCCCTCGGCGCCCGGGCGATGCGCCCTTCGACCGTTCCGGCGGACCGGAAGAGGATCCGGCCGCCGGCGGCCAGCGCGCAGGCCGAGCGGTACCTCGCGCCCCGCTCCCGGTCCCCCACGAGTTCGAGGAGCCGGCGGTTCTTCCGGGCGTACGGCGTGTCCCGGCCCAGCCAGCGGGCCGAACGGACTCCCGGGGCGCCGCCCAAGGCGTCCACTTCGAGGCCGGAGTCCTCGGCTAGCGCCGGAAGGCCGGTGGCCCGCTGGTAGTGGAGCGCCTTGAGCCCGGCGTTGGCGAGGAAGTCCTCGCCGGTCTCCTCCGGCTCTTCCGGGACTTCGGCGCCGAGTTCCTCCGGGGTCAGCGCGACGAAGTCCACGGGCGCCCCGGCGAGCGCCGCGCGGATCTCCCGCACCTTCCCCGGGTTGCCGGTGGCGAGGAGCAGGCGGAGGTTCATCCGTCCGAGTCCTCCTCCTGGGGGAGCAACCGCTCCGGGGCGCGGCCGAACCCGGAGCGCAGGTCGAGGTGGCCGGCGAGCGTGTCCTCCTGCTTCCCGTCCACCAGGATCCGCACTTCCGCGATCGCGGGGAAGCCCTCGACCAAACTGTGGCTCAGGCTGTACACGGTGAGTTCCTCGGCGGCCAGCCCGCCGGGGTGCCGGGACAGCAACTCCCCGCTGAAGTCCAGCACCGCGACGCCGCGTCCGCTCACGAAGACTTCGAGCACTTCCACGCCGTCCGGAACCGTGCCCGAGTCGGCCACCACCCGGCGCACCACGGCTTCCGCGGCGTCGCGCGTCGGCGCTCCCGCCGGAAGGTCGAAGGTGCGTGGACGGAGGAGTCCGCCCGGCCCCAACTCGAAATAGACCCCCTGCGGGAGGTCCGCCGGCGCCGCGTCCGGCTGGCCCGCCGGCAGTTCGCCGGCCGGGGCGGGAGACTCCGCCTCCGAAGGGACGCCGAGCGGACCGGTTCCCTCCGGCGCTTCCGGCTCGCCGTCGCAGGCGCCGCCGAGCGCCGCCGCGAGGAGCAACGCCGCCGGAGCCCCGGCCGGCGCGGCGAGGGGGCTGCGGGTCAGGAATTCGCGGAAGCGGCGGGCCGCCGAACGGGTCACTCGCCGGGGCCGGTCGCCCGGATGGAGTCGGCGCGGTAGCGCACGATGCCGGCGGCGAGCGCCCGCGCCGCTTCCTCGTGGAACGCCGGGTCCCGAAGCCGCTCCCGGTCGCGGGGCGAAGTGACATACCCGAGTTCGACCTGGACGGCCGGCATCGCCGCGCCGCTCAGCACGCGGAGCGGCGCGTGGGCGACGCCCTCCGAAGGGAGCGGCAGCGCCGCGAGCCCGGCGGCGATCTGCTCCGCGAGCGCCCGCGACGCCGGGAGGTACTCGTACTGCGCCTGGTCCCACGGCACGAAGCGGGCCGCGCCGCCCCGGCCCCGCGCCGCGGCCCCGGGAGTCAGGTGGTACACCGCGCTCCCGGACGCCCCGGCGCTCGGCGAGGCGTTCAGGTGGATGCTGACCAGCAGGTCGGCGCCGGCGGCGTTCGCGGCGATCGTGCGGTCGTCCAGCGAGACCTCGCGGTCGTCGCTGCGGGTGAGGATCACATCGGCGAGGTCGAAGCCGTACTCCTCGACCAGGCGGTCGCGGAGCGCCCGCGCCACCGCCAGGGCGACCTCCTTCTCCGAGACGCCGCGCGGGCCGGTCGCGCCGAAGTCCGGGCCGCCGTGTCCGGGATCGATGGCGATCGTCCGCAGTTCGCGGCGCCGGGTCGGCCGGGCGGCGAGGTCGGCGAGGTCGGAACCGCCCGGGCGGGCCCGGAGCACTTCGCCCGACGAAGTGACCGCCGTGCCGGCGCGCAGGAAGTCGAGGTCGAACCGGCCGGGAGCGCGCTGTTGCCGGAGCCGGCCGAAGTTCCTCCCGGTGCGGATGCGGAGGCGGTAGCCGGTCCCGGTCCGCCGGAGGTCCACGCGTTCCACGACGCCGTCGCGGGGGGCCTCGCCCGGGAAGTCCGTCTCGAGGAACGGCGCGCCGATCACCACCGCCACCTGCCCCGGGGTCTCTTCGAGGTGCATGGGCGTCTCCGGGGCGGTGCGGAGCCGCACCCGGGTGGCGTTCGGCTGCGGGAGGATCTCGACTTCGAGTTGCGGGTACTCGCCGGCCACCGCGAGTACTCGCTCCCGGTCGTCGTAGCGGCTGCCGGCGAGCACATCCGGCAGCACCCGGGCCACGAAGTCGAGGGGCACGAACCAGCGGCCGTTCCGCCGCAGACTCGGGTTCCGGAGGACGCGGGTGCTGCGGTCCACGAGGACGAAACTCCGGCCGGCGTCGAACCGGACGACCCGGCCGCCGAGCCGGACCGCCGCCTGGCGCTCGCCGGCGCCCGGCCCCAGGACGCCGCCGACCGCGGCGGCCAACTCGTCGAGCGGCACCATCTCATCGCCGGCCACCCGGTGCACCGGAACCGTTCGGGCGCCGCCGGCGCTCACCACGCGCAATTGCCGGGGCGGCTGGGCCGCGGCGGCCGCGGCGGGGAACGAAGGCAGCGCGCCGCCGAGCGAGGCGGCCAGGAGCAGACGGGCCGACCCGCGGAGCGCCGCCCGGCGCTGGCGGCGGGCGGGAATCACTTCTCCCCCCGAACGGACGGCCGAACGAGAGCGGGAGGAGTCGCGCCGGGACGCATGTCGCAGCGCCGACGGACTCACCGGCGCAACCCGTGAGGATAGCGCCCTTCGGGGCGCCGAGACGGCGCCGAACACGGGCCGCGGGCCGCGGTCAGCCGCCACCTCCGGCCCGCCGGGGCGGGAGTATGCTTCGCCCGCCCGTGGCCCCCGAGCGTTTCCCGATACGCCCCGCGGGCGGCGGACTTCTCGTCCTGCTGCCCGGCCTCGGGGCGGTGAGCACCACCTTCATCGCCGGGGTGCACGCCGTCCGCCGCGGACTGGCCGAGCCCATCGGTTCGGTGACCCAGATGGGCACCATCCGGCTCGGCCGGCGGACCGACAACCGGACGCCGCTCATCCGCGACTTCGCGCCGCTCGCCGCGATGGAGGACCTCTCCTTCGCGGCTTGGGATGTGTTTGAGGACGACGCCTACACCGCCGCCCGGAAGGCCGGCGTGCTCGAGCCGCAACTCCTCGAATCACTTCGCGACGACTTGGCCGCGGTCCGACCGATGCCCGCCGTCTTCGACCGGGACTTCGTCAAGAAACTCGACGGCCCGTTCACCAAGAGCGCCGCCACCAAGATGGACCTGGCGGAGATGCTCATCGAAGACATCGAGAAGTCGCGCGAAGACGCCGGCGCGGAACGCGCGGTGATGATCTGGTGCGGCTCCACGGAAACCTTCCTGGAGGAAGGACCGGCGCACCGGGATCTGGAATCCTTCGAGCGCGGCCTGCGGGAGAACTCCCCCGAGATCGCCCCGAGCATGATCTACGCGTATGCGGCGCTTCGTTGCGGCATTCCCTACGCGAACGGCGCCCCGAACCTGAGCGCGGACATCCCGGCGCTCGCCGAACTCGCTTCCGGGCGCGGTTCGCCGATCGCCGGGAAGGACTTCAAGACCGGGCAGACGCTCATGAAGACCATCCTCGCTCCCGGCCTGAAAGCGAGGATGCTCGGCCTCTCCGGTTGGTTCTCGACCAACATCCTCGGAAACCGCGACGGGGAAGTGCTCGACGATCCCGGCTCCTTCCGCACCAAGGAAGAGAGCAAGTTGAGCGTCCTGGAACACATCCTCCAACCGGAGATGTACCCGGACCTCTACGGCAACCTCTACCACAAGGTCCGCATCAACTACTATCCGCCGCGGCGCGACAACAAGGAGGGCTGGGACAACATCGACATCTTCGGATGGCTCGGCTACGAGATGCAGATCAAAGTGGACTTCCTCTGCCGCGACTCCATACTCGCCGCCCCGCTGGTGCTGGACCTGGCCCTCTTCTTGGATCTTTCTTCGCGCGCCGGCCTCAAGGGCATCCAGGAATGGTTGTCCTTCTTCTTCAAGAGTCCGATGAGTCCGCCGGGGGTGTACCCGGAACACGACCTGTTCATCCAACGCAAGAAGTTGACGAACACGCTTCGTTTCCTCATGGGGGAAGAAGTCATCAGCCATCTCGGCGAGTACACCCTGGAAACCGCCGGAGAGAACGAGGAATCGGCGTAGCGTGCGTATCTCTTCGTCCCGTTGCGTCGGCTGCGGGAACTGCGTGGCCGTTTGCCCGGTCTCCGCCATTCGCATCGAGGACGACGGGCGCGCCTCGGTGGACTCGGACGCCTGCGTCGAGTGCTACACCTGCTACCGCGGGTTGAGCACCGAACGGCTGAACCCGACGCTGATCCGCGCCATCCGGCGCGTGCTCGGCTGGTTCCGGCTCCGGTTCGATCCGGAACCGGACATCTGCCCCACCTCGGCGATCGAGCCGGACGAGTTGGCCTGGCCCCGGATCGTCCGCCGCGCCTTCAGCGACCCGCTGGTTTCGCACGAGGCGACGGGAGTCCACGGACGGGGAACCGAGGAAGTCAAGACGAACGATGTGACCGGACGCGTCGCGGTGGGCGAGTGCGGGATGACCGTCGAGTTCGGACGGCCCGGAGTGAGCGCCAGTTTCCGGGACATCGACCGGGTCACGCGGCGGCTCGCCTCCATCGGCGTCGCGTTCGAGAAGAAGAATCCGGTGACGAACCTGATGAGCGACACCTCCACCGGCGCGATCCGCGAGGACCTGCTCGGGGAGCGGGTGCTCTCCGCGATCGTGGAGATCAAGATCGGCATGGAGCGCGTGCCGGAGATCCTGCGGGTCGTGGAAGAGGAAGCGGCGGAGTCGGAGACGATCCTGTCCCTCGGCGCGGCGACGCGCTGCGGAGAAGACGGATCGGACGATCTCGGCGAGTTGCTTGCGGAGCACGGGTACGACGCCTTCCGCGGGAAGACGAATCTCGGTCTCGGCCGCCCGGCCGCGGACGGCGGCGGCTGAACCGGAACCCGGCGTCCTTCTTGGGTCCGCCGACCCGGGGCGCGCCCGCCCGCCGCGGGAACACCCGACCGGAGCGTTCTGCATGAGGAAGTCTTCGAGCCGCTCCCGATCCATCGGGAACCGAGCCTTCGTATCGGCGGCGTTCGCCGCCGTCTTCGCCGTCGCCGGCTGCGATTCCGGAGGGGTCGGCGCGCCGCCCGCCTCCCCCGCGCCGCCGGCGGCCCCGGCGCCCTGCGCCGAGGCCTGCACCACCGGGGGCCGGGTGTTGAACTACGGCTTCTACTCCGACTTCGATCCGCTGAGTTACAGCGAGACGCGGGAACCCGGCTCCGAGCAGTTCGACGAGCACCGGGGCTACGAGGCGGACCTCGCGACCGCGCTCGAAGCGATGGACGGCGCGGCGCTCTCGTTCTCGCGGCGGGCGATCGCGGTCTGGCCGGACATCTGGCTCCTGCCCGCGACGCCGGACTACGACCTGGTCGGCGGCGGCATCACGATCCTCGACAGCCGCACCCGAAACGCGGCCGGCGAAGAAGTCGTCCGGTTCACCTCCGGACATGTCACCTTCCGGCAGTCGCTGCTGGTGCGGGCCGCCGACGCCGAGCGCCTCGCGTCCTACGCCGACCTCGACCGGGAAGACACGGTGGGCGTGCTCTCCGGCACGACCGGCGAAGCCCGGCTGCTGCAGTTGGTGGGACTCGCGGACGAGAACGGCTCACTCGTCGCCGGCGCCCGGATCACGACCGCTGCCGGCGGCGAACTGGTCAGCGACGGCACGGAGGCCTACGCGATCACTTCCGCAGGTTCTTCGGAGAACCTGCGCGACCGCCGGCGCCTCCATCCGCCGTCGGAAGACCGCCCGCAGGTGCTCTTCCATCCGGGGGACGCGAGCGTGGAAGCGATGCTCGCCGCGCTGCGCGACGGAACGACGGACGCCTTCGCCCGGGGGGAGATCGGCAACCGGGACGCCGCCGCGCTCTCCGAAGGCGCCTTCGTGGTCACCGCGCTCGACGAGGCCGCCGAGTTCGGGGGATTCGTCTTCGCCGCGGAAGACACCGCCCTCCACGCCTGCGTGGACGCGAAGGTGAACTACCTCACGAACGACCGCAACCTGGGATACGCCGACTGGCGCGCGAACCCGCAGGTCTTCCTCGAGCGCGCTCGAGTCTGGGTCTGCGGCGGATAGACCCGCGCGGGGCCGAAACCTCCCGGCCCGCTCACTCGCCGCGGAGGATGCGGCAGGCGCGGGTGGTGTTGAAGATGCCGCAGGAACAGAATCGCGCCATCGCCTCGGCGCAGTCCTCCGGGCGCCGCCGGCCGGTGCGCACCCAGTCGAGCATCTTGCGGCTGAAGCCGAACGAGAGCATCCCGTGGCCGCACATGGTGGAGAGGGTGAGCGTGGCGCGGTCGGGAAGCCGGTCGCGGACGCCGAAGAAGCCGAGCGAGTACTCCACGCTGTGCCGGACGATGCCGGCTTCGCGGGCGAGTTCCGCGGCGCGCCCGGTGAGGCCGCTGATGTTGATCGAGAGGCCGAGGTCCACCTCGCGCAGGTCCCGGAGGAAGGCCACCAGCGGCTCCTCGGCGTCGAAGACCGCGGAGACCACCGTCGGCTCCTTCACGCCGTCGCGGACCGCCCGGCCGGCGAGGCGTCTCCGCCGCCTCCAGTGCGCCAGCGGGTTCAGCCGGGAGGGGCGGAACACGCCGCCGCGCGTGGCGTCACCGAGGTTGATCGGCCGATGCCGCAACGCGATCTCGGTGAAGCGCCGCAACTTCTCCGGCGCGCCCCGGTCGTTGATGCCGCGCGCGGCCATGGCGAACACGATGTAGTCGTCGCGCAGCGTCTCCGGCGCTCCATACCGGTGGAGCGTGTTCGTCATCGGTTCGGGATTATTACGGCGGAAGGGGGGAATTCCGCCGACGGCGCGGCAGCCCGGCGGCCGGCTTCTACAATCGGCGCGGTGAGGCGGTTTCCCTGAGGTGAGCGCGGCCGCCGAGGCGGGGCGGGGCGGGGAGTTCTGGCGCCCGGCCACCGGGATCCCCTCCCCCGGAGGGTCTTGCTCCGCCGAGCCCGGCGCTTCCGACCGGCTGACCGGCGGCTGGTCGGCGCACCGCCCGCCTCCCGGCGGCCGCCGCCACCGACTCTTCCTGGGTTCCGAAGACGGCGGCGACGCCGCTGCAGCGTTCCTCGAAGAACGAAGCGAGGGGGCGTACACCCTGGCGGGCGCTCCGGAAGACCTCGCGCTCGACCTCCCCGGCTCGGGCGCCCCCCCGGAGAGCGCTGCCCGCCTGCTGTTCCCGGAATTCCACCGGGCGTTCCCGCGGCGCGAGCCGGCCGCTCCCGGCCGACCGGGGCCGCCGCCTCCCACGATCGCGAACCCCGCGTACCTGCTGGCCGCGCTGACTCGCTTGGCGGGCGGGCGAGCCGACCTCCTCTTCGCCGCCCGGGAGGACGAAGTCGTGGCCCGCGCCCCGGACCTGCTCGCCGGCCGGGGAGGCGCCTCCTCACTCGAAGTCGTCCGCGGGAACGCACCCCCCGCCGCCCCGGCGCCCGCTCCGGGCGCCGACGACGCGACGGCGGCGGACGGCCCCCGAACTCCCGCCGAGTCGCGCCGGCTCGCGCTCCACGCCCCGAACCCCGCCGATCGCGCGCGGGCCGCGGACGCCGCGGTGGAAGCCGACCCCGACGACCCCGTCGCGCGACTGCTCCTCGGCTGTTCGCTCTCGGAACGAAAGGACCCGGCGGGAGCGGCGCGGGCCTTCCGGCTCGCCGCCGAGCGGGCCCCCGACCTCGCCGCCGCCCACTTCGAACTCGGCAAGACCCTGATCCGACTCGACGACCTCGAAGGGGCGCTGGCGGCGTTTCGGCGGACGACCGAGACCCTGCCGGAATTCGCCTCCGGCTGGGCGAACGCCGGGGCGGCCCTCGGCGAGTTGGAGCGCCCGGCGGAAGCGCTCGCCGACCTGGAGCGCGCCGCCGAACTCGACCCGCTCCACCACGCCCCGAGTTCCAACCTGGGCGTGACCCTGCGCGACCTCGGCCGCCTGGAAGAGGCGGAGGCGGCGTTCCGCCGGGCGCTGGAACTCGCTCCGGACTTCGTCTTCGGCCGGTACAACCTGGCCGGCGTGGTCTATCTGCGCGGCCGGCACCGGGAGGCGGTGACCCTGTTCGAGGAGGCCCGCGCGAACGACCCGTCCGGCTCCGCCCGGCAGCGGCTGCTGCTGGCCGCCGCCCGGCTGGCCGCCGGCGACGAGGCCGGCGCCCTCGCCGAGTACGAGGGGACCTTCGCGTCGCTCGACGGCCGGATGCGGGAAGACATGCGGACGGTGGCCGAGTGGGACCTGAAGAACCTCGCCCGCCGCGTCGGCGTGAGCCCCGGACTCCGCCGCGCCGCCGACCTCCTGAAACGCGTCCGCGCCTGAGCGTCCGACCGCGCGCCGGGCCCGGACCGGGCGAGGATTCGCCAAGGAAATCCGGCGGCGGGGACGCCTCCCCGGACGGCGCTTGACTTGGGCCGTCCGTGCGTCTATAAGCACCGGTTCCCCGTCGGTTCCGCGACGGCCGAGTTTCTGCCTCCCGCGCGGAGGATCCGGGAGAACGCGAGACATGAACCAACCCGAACGATCCGCCCGTCGGCTGCCCGCCGCCGCGCTGCTGCCCGCCGCCGCCGCGCTGCTCCTCGCCGCCGGCGCCGCCCCGGCGCAGGAATCCGCCGCGCGGCAGCAGAACGAGACCGTGGACGAGAGCCGGAAGCACCCGCTGCTCCCGGACCACGAAATCCTGAACGAGTTCGGGGTCATCAGTTCGAGCGGCCACGACGACGGCGGCTGGAACCTGCCCCCGGAACTCCGGGTTCCCGAGCAGTACCAGTACCGGCGCCGCGACCTCCAGTTGAAGGAGGTGGACCTCACCGGGAACCAACTCCCGCCGGTGCTCACCGAGATGCGCGTCCTCTCCAAGGAAGTCGCGCCGGGCGGCGAAGTCCGGGCCATGGCCCGGGTAGTGTCCCCCTACAACAAGGCGCAGTCCTTCGTCTCGCTCTTCTACAACCGCGAGTTGGGCCGGGCGGCGACGATGTACATCAACTTCAAGCCCAACGAGAAGGACGACACCCTGTTCCTCGGCCGGGGCAAACTCTCGAAGTACGCGGCCCCCGGGCGCTATGTGGTCGGCACCACGATCATCGCGGACAAGGTGGGGGACCGGAAGGCCTACTGGGCGGACTTCCACACGGCGATGCAGGAAGACGACGGCCAGCCCATCGGGTTCCAGGTCACCCAGGGTGACAGCGTGGACATCCAGGCGCCGACCTTGGTCTCGGTGGAAGTCGAGACCGACCGCGTCCGCGCCGGCGGCGGGCTGATCCGCTACAGCGTGCTGTCCGAGGACGATGTCTCCGGGCCCACCGAGGCCGAGACGGTCTGGGTGTCCCCCTCGGGCTACCACCAGATCCGCTCCACCATGGTCATGGTGGGCGGCCAGCCGGGCCTCTTCCGCGGGGCGCTCCAGATCCCGCAGTGGTACGAGGGCGGGGAGTGGTACCTGATGCGGGTTTCGCTCAAGGACAACGCGACGAACATCCGCTACTACTTCAACCGCACCGAGCCGAAGATGGCGGCGGCCACCGTCCAGGTGGACCAGGAGCGGGAGATGGTGGACCAGACCCCGGCGAAGGTGCTGGCGGTGCAGTTCACCAAGACGGAAGCCAAGTTGGGCGAAGAAGTGGGGATCACCGTCCTCGCCGAGGACGACCTCTCCGGAGTCCGCGGGCTCGAGGGCTATGTCCGCTCGCCGAACGGCGCGGACGCGCTGAAGGTCAAGTTGAAGAGCCTCACCCCGGAGATGGGCGGCTATGTGGCGCTGAACCGGCCGTCGAAACTGCCGGAGCCCCACATCTGGACCGGCTCGTTCACCGTGACGGACACGATGGAGTGGGGGGAATGGGAACTGGTGCGGCTCGGCATCTCCGACGCCGCCCGCAACTTCTACACTTACTACGAGGGCCGGGACCCGGAGATCGAGGGCATCTCCGTCCGGTTCTACGACGAAGACACCGAATCCGCCGAGTCCGGCGGAAAGGAGGATCCTCGATGATGGATCGTCGCGATTTCTTCAAACTGGGCGCGGCCGCCGGCGCCGGCGCGGTGCTCAGCACCCGGAACGCCGCCGGGAGCCCCATCTTCGAGGCGGGGGCCGGAATCCCGCAGGGCGGGATGGTGCTGCCGGAGAACCCCGGCTTCAAGACGAAGCACCTGGTCACCGTCATCCTCGGGAACGGCGCCCGGAAGAACGATGTCATCGACAGTCCGGAGCACTCCCCGTTCCAGACCTCGATGATCGGGGACGCCACGGTCTTCACCGAGGACTACGGCGAGACCGCCAACCTCCACGGCTACATGTACACCGAGGTCCTGAGCGGTCGCGACGCGCCGGCCCAGCGGCCCCGCTACCCCACCTGGTCCGAGTACATCCGGAAGAAGACCGGGGGCAAGGCGACCGACTACTGGACGCTCCAGGGGGCGTCGTACTACCGCGCCTGGACCTGGGATGTGAAGCACTTCAGCCAGCATCCCGAGTACGGCGCGAAGCACGGCTCCACCAGCCTCACGATGAACCGGATCTTCTATCCGGAGCAGAGCCTCACCGCCGAGCAGATCGTGGACCTGAATGTGGAGAAGGGTCTCGGCCACACGCCGAAGGAGCGCAAGCAGGTCGAGGACTTCATCGCCGATGTGCTGGCGCGGAAGACCTACCTCCCGCCGTCCACCAAGGAGCCGGTCATCCAGCGCGAGATCCCCTACGGGGACGCGCAGGTGCTGACGCTGGTGCCCCAGATCCTCAAGGAGTTCAAGCCCCGGTCCATCACCGCGCAGATCCTCGCCCTCGACGACGCGCACGCGGACTTCGGCTTCTGGGACTACAACACGGACTACTGGGAGTACATCAAGCACATCAAGACCACCGACGAACTCATCGGCAACCTCTGGAACGAGATCCAGTCCGACCCGTACCTGCGGGACACCACGGCGCTGGTCATCCGACCGGAGTGCGGCCGGGACGACGAGGTGAACATCTACGGACAGTTGGGCCACAGCCCGGGCAACTACTACGCCCACTATGTGTGGCTCATGGCGCTCGGCCCGGACTTCAAGAAGGGCCACACCGTCACCGAGCGGGTGCAGCGGCGGGATGTCGTCCCGACCCTCACCTACCTGATGTCCGGGGAGAACGCCGAGTACGCCACCGGCCATGTGCGCACCCAGATGTTCCGGGACGAGTACGGCCTCCCGCCGTACATCCTCCCCCCGACCGCCGAGGTCAAGGAGCCCGCGGTGGACTGGGAGAAGATCGTCGAGGAACGCCGGACCGCCGAGAAGGTGAAGGAGTTCGCCCGCTCCACCGTCGGCTACGGCGACTGACCGAAGACACCAACAACAACACAGGAGTTCCGAAATGGACGAACTGAACCGCCGCGCCTTCCTTCGGGGAGCCGGCCTCGCCTTCGCCGGCGTCGTCGGCGCCGCTTCCTTCGCCGCCGGGCAGCAGGAGGAAGAAGAGAAGAAGTCCGAAGAGGACTCGGACGAGCAGGAGGAGTTGGACTACGACGCCCTCTTCGCCGAGGACTCCGGGGACGAGGACACCCGGGCCTGCCCGCAGTGCGGCGCTCTCATGTACCGCCAGGGCCGGACCTGGACCTGCGAGAACTGCGGCTACTCGTATGTGGAGTAGGCGGGCCGCCTAGGTACTTCTCGCCGGACGCCGGGTCGGCGCGTTTCGCGCCGGCCCGGTCGTCTTTTTCCGGCTCGTTCCGAAACGACCGGTTGACCGCCCCTCCGGCCGCCGGGCCGGGCGGGGCGGTTTTCTTGTACGCCGCGCGCCCCGGTCAGGCCGGCGGCGGGATCAGGTGGTGGCCGAGGGTGAGGAAGAGGATGACGGCGACCGCGTGGATCGTGTGTTCCGCGCTGCCTCGGCGGTAGATCCAGTAGGCGAGGGCGCGGGTCGGCGAACGGCCGGCCATCACCGCGCGGGCGTAGTAGATGCGCTGGACGGCGATGAGGTTCGCGAAGACCGCCAGCACGATGAGCGCGAGGTGGGCGTTCCCGCCCAGCAGCCCGATGATGACCGACACCGTGCGCTCCGGACGCTCCATGAACCCGACCGCGCACTTCGGGATCAGGATCTCCGCCCGGGCCCGGGCGTAGGAGGTCGCCACCGTCCCCACCGCGGCCAGGCACCAGAGAACCAGGTAGAGGTCCCGGGGCGCGCCTTCGAGGCGCCAGAGGAGCCAGACCAGCAGCCCGAAGAGCAGCACCATGTCCGCGTAGCGGTCCACCACCGAGTCGAGGTAGGCGCCGAAGCGGGTCTCGCCGCCGGAAATGCGGGCCACCGCCCCGTCCAGCGAGTCGAACATGCCGCCGAGCAGCACCACCCAGCCGGCGACCCACTGTTCGCCCCGGACGAGCGGCCAGAACACCAGCATCAGCGCCAGCGGCCCGGTGAGCGTCACCGCGTTCGGCGGGATGCGCGCCCGGATGATGCCCCGGGCGAGCCCGTCGCGGATCCACGCCAGCGAGTTCGCCGCGATCACGCCCAGCCGGAAGAAGAACCGGATCAGCGGGCCGCGCCCGGCGGCGGCGGCGTTGGCGTCCCCCGGCGGTTCGGGCGGCGGCGCGGAGTCCACGAAAACGGGTTGCTCTCCGGGGCGGGCCCGATCTCGGAGACGAAGCGGGGGCGGGCTCGATTTCCCCCGGGGGCCGGACCGTCGAGGAGGAATAGCATAAGCGCGAGAATGCCTTTCGCCGCCGCCGTCCGCCGCTCCGGATGAGCGGTCGGCCGCTGGTCGTCGCCAACCCGACCGCTGCCGGGGGCCGGAGCCGGAGCCGCTGGCGCGAGGCGGCGGAACGCTTCGCGCAGCGCCTCGGCCCTCCCGACCTGGTGTGGACCGACGGGCCGGGACACGCGGAACGGATCGCCCGGCGCGAAGGCGGTTCCCGGGAGTTGATCGCCGCGTTCGGCGGAGACGGGACGGCGTCGGAAGTGGCCCGGGGGATCGCCGAGTCCGGCGGGAGCGCGCACTTCGGGGTCCTCCCCTGCGGGACCGGGAACGACTTCGCCGCCGCGGCGGGCATTCCCTCCCGGCTGTCCGAAGCGGTGGACCTCCTCGCCGACGCCGAGGCCCGGCGCACCGACCTGGGGGCGCTCCGGCTGGACGGCGGGGCGCCCCGGCGCTTCCTGAACAGTTGCTCGCTGGGGCTGGCCGCCGCCGTGGTCGAGCGAACCGCCTCCGGGTCGAAGCGGGCCGGAAAGGCGGCCTACGCCTTGGCGGCGGCGCGGGAAATCGTCGCCTTCGCCCCGCGGGTGGTCTTCCTCTCGCTGGACGAGGGGCCGGAGCGGCCGCGCCTGGTGCTGAACCTGTCCGTGCTGAACGCGCGGCGGTTCGGCGGCGGCATCCCGCTCGCGCCGGCGGCGGACCCCGGGGACGGGCGCCTGGACGCGGTGGTCATCGGTCCGCTGCGGCTGGCGATCCTCCCGGACACCATCCTGCGGCTGGTCCGCGGCGTCCACTTCACCCGCCGGGAACTCGACCACCACCCGGTCGAAGCGCTCGCGGCGCGCTGGGAGGGAGGCCCGGCCGCCCTGGAGGTGGACGGCGAACCGCTCCGGGCGGAAGAGCGGCTCGAAGTCCGGATCGCCCCCGGAGCGCTGGCGTTCCGCCGCCCCTGAGTCCGGCGGTTACCGCCGCTCGAGCCAGCGGACGGTGTCGCGGAGCGTCTCCCGTCCGTCGCGGGGGGCGTGGCCGAGTTCCCGCGCGGCCTTGTCCGAGCGGAAGTGCCACCAGCAGCCGGCCATCTCCCGGCTGATCCGGTCCACCGCCGGTTCCCGCCCGAACTGGCGCGCCAACTCCTCGGAGACCTGCCCGCCCGCGGTGTAGACGCGTTTCGGGAGCGAGAGGCGCGGCCCCCGGACGCCGGAGACCTCGGCGAGAACCTCGAAGAACTCGCCGAACGACCAATTCTCGCCGCCGAGCAGGTACTTCTCCCCGGCCCGGCCCTTCTCCATCGCCGCCACCGTGGAAGCGGCGGCGTCCCGCACATCCACGAAGTTGAGGCCCCCCGGGGGGACGACCCGGATCTGTCCGGCGAGGAAACGGAGGACATCGCCGGTGGAGGAGAGCCGCCGGTCGCCGGGCCCGAGCAGCAGCGACGGGTGGACGGTGACGACTTCCACCTCGCCGGCGGCCCCCCGGAGCGCCTGCTCCTGGAGCCACTTGCTCCGGTAGTAGGGCCAACTCCCGATCAGGCGGATCGGCGGCGGAGCGTCCTCGGCGGTGTCCGGCTCCGGCTCCTCGCTGACCGCGATCGTCCCGCTGGTCGAGACCAGGACGATGCGCCGGACCCCGGCCTCGCGGGCCGCCGCGGCCAGGCGCCGCGTCCCGTCCACATGGACCCGGCGGAGCGCCTCGGCGTCGTCCGGGTCGCGGGAGACGCGGCCAGCCAGGTGGAAGACCTGCCGGACGCCGGACAGCGCGGCGGCCACGGACTCCGGAGACTCCAGGTCGCCGGTGACGACTTCGACTTCCGGGGGAAGCGGCGGGTCGGGCGCCGCCGAGCGCGTCAGCGCGCGCACCGGCGCCTCGCGTTCGAGCAGGAGGGGAGTGACCCGGCTCCCGAGGAAGCCGGTCGCCCCGGTTACCAGGACCGGGGAGGAGGGGCGGTGTCGTCTCGCCACGGAGCCCCCGCCTGCGCCCTGCCCTCGCAGCGAATCGGGTCGGCGGCGCGCTCAGCCCGCGAGGGCCGCGCCCACCGGCGTCTCTTCCGCCGTCTTCCGGGGCGGATCGTCGCCCGCCGACGGCGGCGGTTCTCCGGGGCTGCCGGCCACGAGCCGGTCGGCGATCTCCTCCACCCGGACGCGTTCGCCGCGCCCCAGGCGCTCCACGATCTCCTGGGTCAGCGCCGCCACCCGCTGCTCGCCGGCGGCGCTCCGGGCGCCGCCGCGGGCCGCGAACTCGGTGAGGAACTCGGGGGAGAGGAACGGGCCGATGCGCGCCGCCACCCGGCGCGACCGGAGGCTCACCGCCCCCGGCGGGAACGCGTTCCAGGTGTCGAGGTGCACCGGGAGGACCCCCACCCGGCAACGGAACGCCAGGTGCGCGAACCCCCGCCGGAACGGCTGGATCGCCCCGGTGCGCGACCGGGTGCCCTCCGGGAAGACCAGCACGCTGTGCCCCTCGCGGAGGTAGCGGGCCGCCAAGTCGAGCGACCCCCGGAGCGAGCCGCGCCGCTCCATCGGCACCAGGTTCGTGAAGTTGCCGAAGAAGGCGCGCTTCACCCGGTTGTCGAAGAAGTAGTCGGCGGCGGCGAGCGCGATCAGGTTCCCGCCGGCGTCGCCGAGCGCCATCTTCACGAGCCCCATGTCCAGGTGCGACGAGTGGTTCGCCACCACCAGGCAGTGGGTGTGGCGGGGGATGTGCGCCCGGCCGGTGAAGGTGGGGTCGAGCACCCGGTAGTAGAACCAGCGCTGCACCTCGGTGAGGCTCCGGCGCCCGGCCTTCGCCACCGCCGCCGGGATCTCGATCTCCTCCCGCTCCCGCTCCGGCGCCCGGCTCGCGCGCTTCGCGGCGGCGGGCCGACCGGAACGGCGGGCCGTCCGCAGCGCCCCGGCCAGGTCGCCGACGGTCGCGAAGTTGGCGAGCGACTCGGGCGCCGCCGCTTCGCCGAATTCGCTCTCCAGCGCCGCCGAGAGTTCGTTGTACATCAGGCTGTCGAAGCCGAGTTCGGCGAAGGAGGACGCCGGCCGCACCTCCGCGGCCGGCCGCTCGCAGATCCCCGCCACGAGTTCCAGCAGGCGGTCCTGCGAGGCCCCCTCCTCCTCCGAGGTCTCCGCTGCCTTCCGGCGGCGGCCCTCCAGCCACTTCAGGAGTTCGCCCCGCTTCACCTTGCGGGTGGTCGTCCGGGGCAGCGCCTCGTCCCGGAACTCGACGGTCTTGATGCGCTTGAACAGCGGCAGCCCCGCGGACACCTCGCGCAGGTGGGCCTCGACTCTCGCCCGGCCGGCGTCGGTGCGCTCCTTCGGCACCACGACCGCGGCGACCTGTTCCGCCGCGCCGTCGGGCAGCCCCACCACCGCCATCTCCGCGATGAGCGACTCCTCGGCGTAGGTCTCCTCCACTTCCTCGGGGTAGATGTTGCGGCCGCCCCGGTCCACGATGACTTCCTTCCGCCGCCCCACCAGGAACAGGTTCCCGTCGGCGTCCAGCCGGCCGAGGTCGCCGGTGTGGAGCCAGCCGTCCACGAGCGTCTCGGCCGTCGCCTGTTCGTTGCCGTAGTAACCGGCCATCACATTCGGCCCCCGGGCGACGACTTCCCCCACGCCGGCGGCGTCCGGCTCGGCGATCCGGATCTCGATGCCGGTCAGCGCCCGCCCGACGCTGCCCGCCGGCGTCCGTTCGCCGGGGCGGGTGACCGTGAGCACCGGCGCCGCCTCGGTCAGCCCGTACCCCTGCGCCAAGTGGAATCCCAGGCCGCTGAAGGTCTTCCAGGTCGCCTCGGAGAGCGCCGAGGCGCCGCTGATCAGGTAGCGGAGCCGGCCGCCGAGGGCGGCGTGCACCGGGAAGAAGACCGCCGGACCCAGGTTCACCCCGGTGTCTTCGCGCAGCAGGTGCGCCGCGTCGAGCAGCGCGGTGACCAGGTCCTCGACCCGCTTTCCCCGCTCGGCGAAGGGCGCGATGATCCGCCGCTTCAGCAGGTCCCACAGCGCCGGGACGCCGACGATGCAGGTGATGCGCCCCTTGCCCAGTTCGCGGTTGATCGCTTCCGGGCTGATCTCGTCGAGGTAGGTGATTTCCGCTCCCCGCGACAGCGGCAGCAGGAAACCGGTGGTGAATTCGAAGGAATGGTGCAGCGGGAGGATGCTGAGCGCGCCGTCGCTCGAGCCGATGTCGTAGATGGACACCAGTTTGGCGACCAGACTGGTGAAGTTGCGGTGGGACAGCATCACGCCCTTCGGGGTTCCGGTCGTTCCCGAGGTGAACAGGATGGACGCCAGGGAACTCGGCGCCCCCGGCCCGGGAAGCGCCGCCGCCGCTTCCGCCTCCGCTTCGGCGTCCCCGATCTCGAACACTTCGGCGAACGAGCGGATCTCGAACGGGGGCGCTCCGCGACCCTCGCCGAGTTTCTTCCCGGCGGTCCGGAAGAGGGCATCGCTCAGGAGCAGCGCCTTCGCGTCACCGAGGCGGAGGACGCGGAGGATCTCCTTCGGCCGCAGGTCGCGGTCGAGCGGAATCGCCGTCGCCCCGATCCGCTGGACGGCGAAGTACGCCATGCCCCATTCCGGGGAGTTCTCGCCGATCAGGCCGATATGGTCGCCGGCGCCGTAGCCGAGTTTCGCGAGGAACACCGCGCCTCGCTCCACGCATTCGCGCAACTCCGCGTAGGTGTACCGCTCTTCGCGGCCGTTCCGGGTGATGCGCATGGCCACCCGGCCGGCATGGTTCTTGGTGCAGGCCTCGAACAGTTCGCCGAGCGTGCGGTAGGCGTACGCCTTCCGGGTCCGGGCCCGCTGCCGGGCTTGGTCCTCGAGGGCCGGGAAGACGAACCGCTCGAGCCCGGGCAGGTGGACATGGAGCCAGTAGTGGTACCAGTCCAAGTCTTCCGGACGGAAGAAGAGTTTGTCCTCGTTCCCGTCCAGCCGGGAGAACAGGTCGCGGGTGTTGTCGGCGCGGAAGACGAACCGCTCCCCGGCGATGAACGGTTTGAAGGTATGGAATTGCCGCTCGCTCTCTTCCACGAAGTCGGAGAAGACTTCGGTCTTGCCGCGCAGCGATTCCGCCATCGCGGCCAGCGGCCCGAGCGGTTGCTCCCGGACGCTGTCGAGCGCGTCCGCGAGGCCGGAGGCCGACTTCTTCATCCAGTGGAGCGCGTACTTCTCGAAGTGCTCGGCGGAGATGACATGCGTCTCCATCCGCCCGAGCGCTTCGTTCCAGAGTTTCAGCCCGGTCGGCTTCTTCTGGAAGTGCCGCCGCTTGAACAGGCCGACCAGGTCCACCACGCGCCCCACCCGCACCGGGTTCCGGTCCCCGCCGGCGACCTGGTACACCAAGTTCGGTTCGGTCACCAGCGTCTCGGCGGCCACGGCCAGCGTCGCCGAAGCCACCATGTCCACCGGCACCACATCCAGGATCAGGTCCGGATCGATGGGAAACAGGTTCTGGCCGCGAAGCGCCATCCGCACCAGCGGGGCGCTGGTGGTGAAGCCCTCGTTCCATCCCTCCACCGGGAACGAGACCGCGCTCTCCACGATCGCCGGACGGACGATCGCGCGGGCGATGCCTTCGGCTTCCGCCACCAGTTGGTCGCCGAGGCTCTTGGTATAGGTATAGATGTTGGGCCATCCCCAGCCGGCGGCCTTCTCCATGCCGAGGTCGCGGAGCCGGGTGCGGATCCAGTCCTTCCTCTCCCGGGCGATGGCGAGCGAGAGCGACCGGTCGTCGTCGGGGTCGCGCCCCTCTTCCACGAAGCGGCGGCGGGCCGCTTCCCGGAACGCGTCCACCCGCGACTTGTCTTCCGCTTCGTCGCGCACCCGTTCGGCCAGCCGCTCGCAGTCCTCGATCTCGCGCGCCACCCGGAACTCCTGGTCGTCCCGGTCGCGGCGCGGGAAGTACCCGATGAGCGGTTCGTCCTCGCGGATCTCCCCGGCGCGGTTCCCGGCGACGAAACAGGTGCTGGTATGGACGACGGCCGGCCGCTTCATCCGCCGGGCGAACGCCAGGATGTTCCGCGTGCCGTGCACATTGGTGGAGATCGAGGCTTCGAGCGGCGGGTTGAAGGAGACGCGCCCGGAGCAGTTCAGGATGAGGTCGATGTCCGCCGCGATCTCGCGTGCCCTTTCTTCGGGGTATCCGAGGTTCTCCCGGGTGATGTCCCCGCCGAGCACGGTGATCTTCTCCTCCACGAATTCCCGGAGGCCGCCGCCCCGGCGTTTCCTCAGCACTTCGAACGCCGGGGAGTTCTGCAGGATGTCCTCGAACCGGGTCCGGCTCTCGGATTCCTTCGGCGCCCGCACCATGAGGTAGATGCGGCGGACCTGCGGAAAGAACTCGAGCAGCATTCCCAGGCAGACCTTGCCGAGGAACCCGGTCCCGCCGAGCAGCAGGACGGCTTTGCCGGCGAACGCTTCGTCCACCGGGATCCGCGGCCGGCCGCGCTCCGCCGGCGCGGGCGGCCGCCGCTCCCGGTCCTCCTCCTTCCCGGCCCGGCGGCTCGGCGCGGCCGCCCCGCGTTTCGACGAGCCGCCGCTCATCGGCAGTTCAGGTGACCTCGGGAATCATGATCGGCGGCACATGGATCATGGTTACCTCCGCCGACGGCCCGAGATCGCTCCGGGCCATGGCGATGGCCTCGGAGACCGTGTCGGCGGTTTCCCAGCCGAGGATCTCCGGCACATGCCGGTTCTTCGCGCCGGCGACGATGATGCGCCCGACATGTTCGCGGCCGTTCTCCCCCCAGTACCACATGAAGAACGGATGCGCGCCGTGGTACGCGTTGCCGTCCCGATACATCTGGACATAGGAGGGGTTGTTCGCGAACTCCTCTTCGTACTTCTCGCGCAGCACGAACGGGTCGCGGCTCTCCGGCAGCAGCCGGTGGAAGAACTCGATGTAACTCGGGTGGAACTCCGGGTCGAACTCGTCGTGGCAGGGGTGCGTGAGGATCAGCGCGCCGCCCCGCTTGACCAGCGGCTTGCCCCGGTAGAGGTTGAACAGGTACCCCGGCCCCATCACTTGGACGAGGAGCGGGTTCAGGATCGAGTTCACATTGTAGGGAGAGATGTAGGGAATGCCGCAGAGCAGGATGTCGCACTGCCCCTTCACCGGGACGGCGTACTGCTCGAAGGAGCGCTCCAGCGTCCGGTCGTGGACTTCCTCGGTGCGGCCGGCGTAACAGCCGATGAGTTCGAACGCCCCGGGTATCCGGTGGAGGAACGCCCGCTTCGCCGCGCCGGGCAGCCGGCCGAGCGACCACCGGGTGGCGCGCATCTTCATCCGGTCGAGATCGCCGAAGTCGTCCTCGTTCTTCGCGAGGAACGACAGCGAGTCCGCGTACATCCGGTTGTTCAGGACGGTCTCCACATGGAACACATTCAGGTGGCGGTCCACGATCTTCCCCATCCGGTCCACCTTGCGGCCGAGCGCCGACCGCTCCGGATCCATGTAGCCGTCCGAGTCCCGGATCGTCTGCGGCTCGTGGTGCGGCCGCAGGCTGGGGTAGTCGCAAAGACCGACGGTCACCGACTTGTGGCCGCCGTCCATCGGCACCAGGTTGATGTTCAGGTAGATGATGAGATCGGACTCCGCCGCGCGGCGGTTCACGCGGACCGGTTCGCCGTGCCGGGTCTTGCCGAGGGCCACCATGCCGTCGGGGTCTTCGGCGTCGTGGTTGTAGTAGCGCGACGGATGGAATGCCTTGTGGATCTCCGCACCGACCATCCGGCGCATCTCCGGTTCGGTCATCTTCCGGTGGAGCGAGTTGGCGATCACCAGGTGGACATCGTCCACCGCGTGGTCGGTCAGCATTTCCAGGACGACTTCGAGCGCGGTCTGGCGGATGTCCGGCGTCGCCATCGGCGGCAGCGGCAGGCTGATGTCGTCGAGCGCGATGGTCACGCTCATGCCCGGACGGAGTTGGCTGTGGAGCGGGTCGCAGCCGAGGGGATGGTTCAGCGCGTGCCGGATGGCGCCGCGGGGGTTGGGCAGCCCGCGGATCGGCGGCGGCGGGTACACCACCCGCGTCCCGACCGGGAGGCGCTCCTCGAGGAAGTCTTCCCCGTAGTGGAGGATCCGGGGCGCGGAGTCCTTCTCGATGAAGACGATGCCCGGGTCGGGACGGTCGCGGAGTTCCGGGCTCATGGCGCCTCGATCGATCGGTGGTTCAGGTTCGCCGCGCGGGATCCGGCCGCCGCTCGGGCCCCGGCGCGGTCCGGCGGAGGTCGATGACCGGCCAGTCGTGGCGGCGGGCGGTGCTGCGGAGACGGAGGTCGGGGTTGACCGCGGTGGGATGGCCCACCACGCTCAGCATCGGCAGGTCGGACATGCTGTCCGCGTAGGCGTAACTGTCGTTCAGCGACAGACGCTCCCGCTCGGCGTATTCCCGGATCCAGAGCGCCTTGCTGGCGCTGGCCAGGACCGGCGGCGAGAGCCGGCCGGTGGCGCGGCCGTCCACGAACTCCAGGCGGTTCGCCACGAACTCGGTGATTTCGAGTTCCTCCAGCAGCGGCCGGATGGACACTTCGAGCGCCCCGGTGACCACCACCGGACGGAGCCCGGCCCGGCGCGACTGCGCCACCAGCGTCCGGGCGCCGGCGAAGATGCCGGGGCGGATCACCCGCCGGTGGAGGTCCTCCGCCAGGTACTGCAGCCGGTCGTAGGACTGTCCCCGGTACCACTGGAAGAAGATGTCGTTGAAGACCTTGCGGCTGTAGCGGTCCGCGGCGAGGAAGAGGGGGATGCCGGCGACGACCGAAGCCACCGACTTCAGGCTGCGGAGGAGGCCCTGGTCGTTCCGGGCGTAGTAGGCGAACACATGGACCAGGTTGGTGCGGATCAGCGTCCCGTCGAGGTCGTAGAACGCCGCCGCTCCCCCCGGAACCTGCTCCGGGGGCCGTTTCGAGGGTTCCGTTGCCGCTGCCGCCGCCATCGCGCCGGATTATCGCCGGAAGCCGCGCTCCGCGGAGCGCCGGCGGCCTTTCCGCGCGGCTCCGGTGGCGTACCATCCCCGGCTCCCCGCCGCTCTTCCCGCTGCCGCCGCCGGCCCGAATCCCGCCGGCCCGAAAGGACGACCGATTCGTGCTCCAGCCGCCTGTGCAGACCGCTCCGCCGGTCCGCCGCGCCGCCATCACCGCGGTCGGGAGCCACCTGCCCGACCGGGTCCTCACGAACGCCGACTTCGAGAGGATGGTGGAGACCTCCGACGACTGGATCGTCGCCCGCACCGGCATCCGGGAGCGCCGGGTGGTGGAGAAGGGCACCGGGTGTTCGGCGCTCGCCGCCGAGGCGGCGCGAGACGCCCTGCGCCGGCGGGGGATCTCCGCCGACGACCTCGACCTGATCGTGGTGGCCACCGTCACCCCCGACATGGCCTTCCCGGCCACCGCCTGCCTGGTGCAGGAGGCCATCGGCGCGACCCGCGCCTGGGGCTTCGACCTCTCCGCGGCCTGCAGCGGTTTCACCTTCGCGCTGGGCGCGGTGACCCAGTTCATCGCCTCCGGCGCGGCCGACCGGGCGCTGGTCATCGGCGCCGATGTGATGACCTCGATCACCGACTACCGGGATCGGGCCACCTGCATCCTGTTCGGCGACGCCGCCGGAGCGGTCCTGCTCGAGCCGGCGGAAGACGGCGAAGGCATCCTGGGCTTCAACAACCAGTTGGACGGCTCCGGCAGCGACCTGCTGCAACTCCCCGCCGGCGGAAGCCTCCGGCCGCCGAGCCGCGAGACCGTGGACGGCCGGCTCCACTACCTGAAGCAGGAAGGACGGGAGGTCTTCCGGTTCGCGGTGCGCCGCTCCGGGGACGCCGCCCTCGACCTGCTGAAGGAGTTGGGCGCGACCACCGACGAAGTGGCCTACCTGGTGTGCCACCAGGCGAACGCCCGGATCATCGATGCCATCGCCAGGCGGCTCGGGATGCCGGAGGAGCGGGTGGTCAAGACGATCCACAAGTTCGGGAACACCACCGCCGCTTCGATCCCCACCGCGCTGCGCGACGCGCTCGACCGCTCGCTCCTCGCCCCGGGCGACCTGATCCTGTTCAGTTCCGTCGGCGCCGGCCTCACCGTGGGAACGGCGGCCGTCCGCTGGGGCGGGGAACGAACCGCCTGAGCCCGGCGGGACCGGCGTCCCGCCTCCCCGGGCGGCGGAAGTGAGTTCCTCGCCGGAGGCCGGAGGGGGGAACCGGCTGGGGCGGGAGACCAGCCCCTACCTCCGGCAGCACCGGGACAACCCGGTCCACTGGCAGGGCTGGGGCCCGGAGGCCTTCGCCGAGGCCGGGCGCCGCGACTGCCCGGTGCTGCTCTCCGTCGGCTACTCCAGTTGCCACTGGTGCCATGTGATGGCGCGGGAGTCCTTCGCGGATCCCGCCATCGCCGAGCGGATGAACCGGCTCTTCGTGCCGGTCAAGGTGGACCGGGAGGAGCGCCCCGAGGTGGACGAGATCTACATGTCGTTCGTCCAGGGCGCCACCGGCGCCGGGGGCTGGCCGCTCACCGTCTTCGTCGCCCCGGACCGGACCCCGTTCTTCGGCGGGACCTACTTCCCGCCGGAGGACCGGTGGGGCCGGCCCGGCTTCGGCCGGGTGCTCGACGGGGTCGCCGAGGCCTGGGCCGACCGGTCGCAGCGCGCCCGCCTGCTCGCCGGCGGGCAGCGGCTGCTGGCCCGGCTCCGCGCCGCGGCGGCCCTTCCCGGACGAAGCGGCGCGGCCGGCGAACTCATCACTTCGGAGGCGCCGGCCGCGGGCGTCCGAAGCCTGCTCCGCGCCTACGACCCGAAGGACGGCGGCTTCGGGCCGGCGCCCAAGTTCCCGCCGAGCCGACAGGCGGTCCTGCTGCTCCGCTGGCATCTCGCGGAGGCGGGGAGTCCCGTCGGGGCGGAGGCGCTCGGCGCCGCGCGGCGCACCCTGGAGCGGATGGCGAACGGCGGGCTCCGGGACCAACTCGCCGGCGGATTCCACCGCTACTCCACGGACGCCGAGTGGCTCGTCCCCCACTTCGAGAAGATGCTCTACGACAACGCCCTGCTCGTCCCGGCGTACCTGGCGGCGCACCGCATCAGCGGGGATCCGGCGGAAGCGGAGGCGGCGCGCTCGACCCTGGACTGGATGAGCCGGGAACTCGGGAGCGCGGAGGGTGGCTTCCACTCGGCCCTCGACGCCGACTCCGAAGGCGAAGAGGGCCGCTTCTACGCCTGGACCCTGCCCGAGGTCGAGCGCGTCCTCGGCGGGGAGGCGCCGCTCTTCGCCGCGGCCTACGACCTGACCGCCGAGGGGAACTGGGAGGGGCGGACGGTCCTCCGCCGGGTCGCGGACGACCGGACACTCGCCGAGCGGTTCGGCGGGACTCCGGAGGAAGCGGGCGGCCGGCTCGCCCGGGCCCGGACCCGGCTGCTCGCCGCGCGGGAGGAGCGCGAGCGGCCCGGGCTCGACGACAAGGCGCTCCTGTCCTGGAACGCGCTGGCGGTCAGCGCCTTCGCCGAGGCGGCGCGCACCCTCGACGACGAGGGTTTTCTCCACCGCGCAGAGCGGGCCGGTCGTTTCCTGCTGGCCGAGTTCCGCCGCCCGGACGGGAGGTGGCTCTCCGTCCGCTGCCGCGGGGAGACGAAACTCCCGGCGCTGCTCGACGACCACGCCTTCCTGCTGGAGGCGCTCGTCCAACTCTTCGAGAGCGACGGCGACGAGACCTGGCTGGCGGAGGCGGAGCGGGTCGCCGACCTGCTCGACGAGCGCTTCGCCGCGCCCGGCGGCGGCTTCTACACCACCCCGGACGACCACGAACCCCTCCCGGCGCGCACGCGCAACGGCTTCGACGGGGCGCTCCCCGCCGGCAACGCGGTCGCCGCCGGCGCGCTGCTGCGCCTCCACGCCCTCACCGGCGCTCCGGCGCGGCGGGAGGCGGCGCGCGGCGTGATCACCGCCTTCCTCCCCCAGGCCCGCGAGAGCCCGGCCGGCTTCGCCACCCTGCTGACCGCGACCCTGCAATACCTGGCCGAACCGCGCCAGGTCGTCGTCCTCGGCGAACGCGAAGCGCCGGAGACCCGCCGGGCGCTCGGCGTCCTGCGCCGGGCGGCCTTCCCGGACGGCTTCGTCCTCGCCGCCGACCCGCGGGACGCCGGGGAGTCCCGGCTGCCGGCGATCGCCGGGCTCCGCGCCGCGAAACCGGGCGGCGCGGCGGCGGGGAGCGGCGGCCCCGCCTTCCTCCCCTGCCGCGGCGGAACCTGCGGACTCCCGCTCGCCTCCCTCGAAGCGGCCCGCGACTACCTCACCGCCGAGTAAGCCCGGAACGCGCTCCGCCGCCGGAGCGCGTCCCCCGCGTTCGCCGCCGAGGGAATTCCTCGCCGCGCCGAGCGCGTTTGTAGTGTGCCTACGAAACCAACTTCCCGACAGTCAACCACTTACGAGGCCAAACCGTCGAAGTCGCCGACTCAGTTCCTGATTCTCACGAGGACATTCCCCGCGATCACGGTCTCCCCGCTGCGCTGCAGGCGGAGCCAGACGCGGTAGGTCCCCGGCAGGCTGAACCGGTGGCTGGCGAAGAAGTAGGTCTCGACCTCGGCCCCCGGCTCGTAGGGGTCGCAGTCCGGCTCGTACACCGACTCGGTGTCGTCGTCCCAGTCCCAGACCTCTTCCAGGCAGTAGTAGTCCTCCGGGTTCTCGGCGGTCTCGAGTTCCTCGAGCCGGGCGGAGACCCGGACCTCTAGCGACGGCCGGCGGCTCTCGCCCGGCATCCGCGGGCGCAGCATGAGCACGCGGGGCCCCCGCAGCGTCAACTTGGGCTCCGAAACCGCGGGAGCGCCCGGCGCCGGCTTCGATGCCGCCGCAAGCCCGAAGACGGACACCAGGATCGCGCCGGCGGCGGCCGCCGCGGGAAACGCGCCGCGGAACGACCGCCGCGTCACGGCGCGCCTCCCCCCGACGGACTGGAAGCCTCTTCTTCGTCCTCTTCTTCGGCGCCGGCCTTCGCCTCCTCGGCGGCGGCGACGATCCGCGCCTCGGCCCGGGCGATCGCCTCCTGGCCCCGGTCCACATCGTAGGCCGCCCCGAACTCTTCCTGGCGCTCCCTCGCCCGCCGGATCGCCCCGGCGGCGCGGGTCAGATCGATGTCTTCCGGCTTCTCGGCGGTTTCGGCGAGCACGATCACCTGATCGTCGCACACTTCGAGGAACCCCCAGTTGACCGCCAGGAAGTGCTCGTGCGACTCCCGCAGGTAACGCAGCCGCCCGGCGCGGATCTGGCTCAGGAACGGCGCGTGCCCCGGCAGCACGCCGAAGTAGCCGAGGGCGCCCGGCGCTTCCACATAGTCCACTTCGTCCCGGAAGGCGACGCCCCCCGGGGTGATCACCTCCAGATGGAGGCGGCCCTTCGCCGCGCTCACGGAGTCCGCCGCCGACCCGCCGGTCAGGCGGCCTCCGCCTCGGCGGCCCGCTCTTCCACATCCCGGATGCCGCCGGCCATGAAGAAGGCCTGCTCCGGGATGTGGTCCAACTCGCCGTCGACGATGCGCCGGAACCCCTCGATCGTGTCCCTCAGTTCCACATACTTGCCCTTGCGGCCGGTGAACTGCTCCGCCACATGGAACGGCTGCGAGAAGAACCGCAGGATCTTCCGCGCCCGCGACACCGTGATCCGGTCCTCTTCGCTGAGTTCGTCCATCCCGAGGATGGCGATGATGTCCTGGAGGTCCTTGTAGCGCTGTAGCACTTCCTTGACCCGCCGGGCCACCTGGTAGTGCTCGTCGCCGAGCACCCGGGGGTCCATGATCCGCGAAGTGGAGGCCAGCGGGTCCACCGCCGGGTAGATGCCGAGTTCGGCGATCTGCCGCGAGAGGTTGGTCGTGGCGTCGAGGTGGGAAAAGGTGGTCGCCACCCCCGGGTCGGTGTAGTCGTCCGCCGGGACATAGATCGCCTGGATCGAGGTGATGGAGCCCTTGTCGGTGGAGGTGATCCGTTCTTCGAGTTCGCCCATCTCCGAGGCGAGCGTGGGCTGGTACCCCACCGCCGACGGCATCCGGCCGAGCAGCGCGGACACCTCCATCCCGGCGAGCGTGTAGCGGTAGATGTTGTCCACGAAGAAGAGGACATCCTGGCCGCGTTCGTCCCGGAAGAACTCGGCCACGGTGAGACCGGTCAGCCCCACCCGCAGCCGCACGCCGGGCGGCTCGTTCATCTGGCCATAGACCAGCGAGGTCTTCTGGAGCACCCCGGAGTCCCTCATCTCCAGCCAGAGGTCGTTCCCCTCGCGCGTCCGCTCCCCCACCCCGGCGAACACCGAGAACCCGCCGTGGCGGGTGGCGATGTTGTTGATGAGTTCCATGATGATGACGGTCTTGCCCACGCCGGCGCCGCCGAAGAGGCCCACCTTCCCGCCGCGCATGTAGGGCTCGAGCAGGTCGATGACCTTGATCCCGGTCTCGAACATCTCGAGGCCGGTGCTCTGGTTCACGAACGCCGGCGCCTCCCGGTGGATCGGCCGGCGGTGCTCGCTCTCGAGTTCGCCGGCCTCGTCCACCGGCCGGCCGAGCACATTCATCACCCGCCCGAGGGTGGCTTCCCCGACCGGCACGGTGATCGGCGCGCCGGTGTCCGCCGCCTCGAGGCCGCGCACCACGCCGTCCGTCGGCTGCATCGCCACCGCGCGCACCCGGTTCTCCCCGAGGTGCTGCTGCACTTCGAGCACGATGTCCAGTTTCTCGGTGGAGAGTTCGCCGTCGTCCCGGATGCGCAGCGCGTTCTTGATCGGCGGCAGGGCGCCGTCGAACGCCACATCCACCACATTGCCGATGACCTGGACGACTCGTCCGGTGTTTTCAGCCACTTCTCTGGTCGTTCCTCTCGTTGGGAAGGAGTCTTCTGGTCGGGGGTCGCCGCCGCGCGGCGGCGTCAGTTGAGCGCCTCGGCGCCGCTGACGACCTCGAGGATCTCCCGGGTGATCGCGGCCTGGCGGACCCGGTTCATGGTGAGCGTCAGTTCGCTGATGAGTTCGTTCGCGTTGCGGGTGGCGTTGTCCATCGCGGTCATCCGGGCCGCCTGCTCGGCGGCGGCGGACTCGAGCAGCGCCTTCCAGATCTGGTACTCGACATGGCGCGGCATCAACTCGGAGAAGATTTCCCGCTCGCTCGGCTCGTAGAGGAACTCCCGCGGCGCCTCCGCTTCCGAACCGTCGAGGTTCAGCCGGCGGATCGGCAGCAATTGCTCCACTACGACATCTTGCTGCAGTATGTTGCGGAATTCGTTGAAGACCAGGTAGATCGCGTCCAGCCCTTCCGGATCGTCCGGTTCGGCGCAGTAGCGCTCCATGAGCGGCTCGGCGATGCCGCGGGCGTGTTCGTAGCCGAGGTCCCGGAAGAGGTCTTCGAGCGAGTCGGTGAGCGGCGCGCCGAGCCGCCGGAAGTGGTCCTTGCCCTTCCGCCCGACGGCGCGGACGCCGGGGCCGGCTTCCCGGAGCGAGTCGAGCAGGATGCCGGCGCGCTTCAGGACATTCGTGTTGAACGAACCGCAGAGGCCGCGGTCGGAGGTGATCACCACCACTTCGATCCGCTTCGGCGGCCGCTCTTCGAGGAGCGGGTGGCTGTGCGGGTCCGCCGCCGCGGCCACCGAGTTCAGGACGGCGAGGATCCGCGAGGCGAACGGCCGCGCCGAGATGATGGCTTCCTGGGCGCGGCGCAGCCGGGCGGTGGCGACCATCTTCATCGCCCGGGTGATCTGTTCGGTGTTGCGGACGCTCAGCGTGCGCCGCCGCAACTCGAGGAGCGTCGCCACTTCGTTCTGTCGGCCGGGTTACTCGCGCCGGGGGAACGACCGGGGTCTAGGCCAGCGCCGCTTCGGCGACGGGCTCTTCCTCGGCCGGCGCGTCCTCGACCGCCGCCGCCCCGGACTCCGCCGGGCGGAAGGCCTCCCGCGCGAATTCGGCGATCGCTTCCTTCAGTTCCGCGGTGAGCGAGTCGTCCAACTTCTTCTCCTCGCGGAGGCGGGCGAGCACCCCCGGATGCCGCGAGTCCAGGAAGGCGTGGAGTTCGCGCTCGAACCGCCGGCACTCCGCCGGCTCGATGTCGTCGAGGAAGCCCTCGTTCGCCGCGAAGATGATGACGACCTGCTTCTCCACCGGCTGCGGTTCGTACTGGTCCTGCTTCAGGACCTCGGTGAGCCGCTCGCCCTTCGCCAGTTGCGCCTGCGTCGCCTTGTCGAGGTCGGAGCCGAACTGGGCGAACGCCGCCATCTCCCGGTACTGGGCGAGTTGCAGACGCATCGCCCCGGCGACCTGGCGCATCGCCCGGATCTGCGCGGAGCCGCCGACCCGGCTCACCGAGTTGCCGACATTGATCGCCGGGCGGATGCCGGCGTTGAACAGGTCGCTCTGCAGGTAGATCTGCCCGTCGGTGATCGAGATCACATTCGTCGGCACATACGCCGAAAGGTCCCCGGCCTGGGTCTCGATGAACGGGAACGCGGTGAGCGACCCGCCGCCCCGGGCGTCGGAGAGCCGCGACGCCCGCTCGAGCAGCCGCGAGTGCAGGTAGAAGACATCGCCCGGATACGCCTCGCGCCCCGGCGGCCGGCGCAGCAGCAGCGAGATCTCCCGATACGCCGCGGCATGCTTCGACAGGTCGTCGTAGATGCAGAGCGCGTGGCCGCCCCGGTCCATGAAGAACTCGCCCATCGCGCAGCCGGAATACGGCGCCAGGTACTGGAGCGGCGCCGGCTCGGAAGCGGCGGCGGAGACGATGATCGTGTGCCGGAGCGCGTCGTGGTCCTCGAGCGTCTTGACCACCTGCGCCACCGTGGAGAGTTTCTGCCCGACCGCGACATAGACGCAGACGACGCCGGTGTCCTTCTGGTTGATGATCGTGTCCACCGCGATCGCGGTCTTGCCGGTCTGGCGGTCGCCGATGATGAGTTCGCGCTGGCCCCGGCCGATCGGGATCATCGCGTCCACCGCCTTCACCCCGGTCTGCAGGGGTTCCTTCACCGGCTGGCGGGCCACGATTCCCGGCGCCACCCGCTCCACCGGCGCCGTCTCTTCCGTCTCGATCGGGCCCTTGCCGTCGAGCGGCCGGCCGAGGGCGTCCACCACCCGACCCCGCATCGCCTCCCCCACCGGCACCCGCAGGATGCGCCGGGTCCGCTTGGCGGTGTCCCCCTCGCCGATGGAACTGACCTCGCCGAACAGCACCAGCCCGACGGCGCTCTCTTCGAGGTTGAGCGCCAGGCCGAACACCTCGTTCGGCAGTTCCACCAGTTCGCCGTACATGACCTGCTCGAGGCCGCGCACCCGCGCGATGCCGTCTCCCGAGGACACCACCGTGCCGATTTCGGCGATGTCCACGCCGGGCTCGTAGCCCGCGATCTGTTCCCGGAGAAGGGCTGCGATTTCGTCCGCTCGAATGGTCATGGGCTCCTCGTGAGCGTCAGCGAGAAAAGGATCATCTCTGCTGTAAGTCGTTGATAAGGAACGGGTTCCGCCGATCCACCCTACGCCGATCCCTCACCGTGGGCGGCGGCGAAACGGGCGAGTTCGCCGGCGAGGCTGGCGTCGTAGATCCGGTTGCCGGTGCGCACCACCACCCCGCCCAGCAGCGCCGGGTCCACCCGGAAGTCCAGGCGCGGCGTCCCGCCGAGCGCCTCGGCTAGCGCGTCGCGGATGTCGTCGCGGGCCGCCGAGTCGAGTTCGGCCGCCGAAGTCACTTCCGCCGGGACGATGCCTTCGCGCTCGTCGAGCGCCGCCCGGAACTCCGCGGCGGCCTCCAACAGCGAGTCCGCCCGGTCGCGGGCGGTCATGAGCGAGACGAACCGGGAGAGCAGGGGATCCTCCGGGGCGATCCGCCCGGCCACGGACTCCGCGAGGCGGGCGCGGGCCGCCCGGGGGGTGGCCGGCGAAGCGAGAGCGCTCCGGAGTTCCTCCGACTCGCCGCAGGCGGCGGCGAACCCGTCGAGGCGCTCCGCGAGCCGGCGGAGGTCGGCTCCGGTCTCGGCGGCGGCCTCCAACAGCGCGTCGGCGTAACGCCGGGCGACTTCGCGGGACATCGAGCGGGAGCGGCCGGAGAGGAGAGTCGGAGGAGGCTCGCCTTATCGGGAGCGGATGGCCCTCACCCCGGCGGCGGCCAGGCGGCGGTGGTCCTCCGCGGAGACGCCCTCGCGCAGCCGGGCGGCGGCCGCTTCCGCCACCGCCCGCGTGGCGCGCGCGGCCAGCCGCCGCTCGGCGGAGCGGACTTCGGCGGCCACCTGCTCTTCCGCGGAGGCGGTGACGCGCGCCGCCTGCTCCTCCGCGGCGGCCACGATCCGGCGGCCCTCGACGCGGGCCGTCTCCAGAATGCGCGTCCGCGCCGCCGAGACTTCTTCCTCCACGGAAGCGGTGACGCGCTCGGCGCGCTCGGCGGCGGCTTCCGCCCGGCGGCGGTTCTCCCGGGCGGCGGCCAGCCGCTCCCGGATCTGCTCGGCCCGGGCGTTCAGGTAGCCGCCGAGCGGCTTCCGGAGCGCCCAGGCCAGGATCGCCGCCAGGATCGAGAAGTTGATGACCCGGCCGAGATCGAAGCCGATGACGCCGCCTTCGGCTTCCGCCGCGGCCGCGGGCGCGGCGGCGAGCAGCGCCGACCCGAGCGCGCCGAAGAAAGCGCCGCGGCTCGAAGAGGAGGGGAGAGCGGTCACGAAGCGCGGCGCAGGAGACGGGCGGCAAGGGACTCCGCGAGCCCCCCGGCGGCGCGGTCGAGTTCCCGTTCGGCGGCGGCGGTCTGTTCCGCCAGGGCCGCCGCCCCTTCGGCGACTCGCTGCCGGGCGCGGTCGCGGGCTTCGGCCAGCAGGCGGTCGGCGTTCTCGCCCGCCTCGTTCCGAATCCGGTCCATCTCGGCGTAGCCCGCCTGCCGCGCCTCCGAGAGCGCCTTCGACAGGGCGCCCTCCGCCGCCGTGAGCCGCCCTTCCTCCTTCCGCCGCTCCGAGGCGCTTTTCTGGTAGCGGCCCTCCCGCTCCTCGACCACCCGCGCCAGCGGCTCGAAGAACCAGTTCTTGAGCGCCACCGCGAGGAAGACCACGATCGCCGAGACGATCAGGGCGGTGAGGTCGGGAAAAATCGTCACGAAACGGACCGGGGAAAGTGCGGCTCGCCGACCCTCGGCCGGGGAACCGAGCGGAGGGGCGGCCGCAGGAACGACTCACGACTCGCGGCCCGGAAGTCCAGGGCCGGAAGCCGGGGAAAAGGGGTTCGCCGCGTCTCGCGCCCCCTCGGGGAGAGCGCGCCGACGGGCGCGAGGGACAGCCGAATGCGCCGCTGCGGAAGGGCCGGAAGGCTATCACCGACCGCCGACCCCTCCAAGACTCCCGGGCGGCCGTTTCGGCGGGCCGGAAACGGCCCTCGAGTCAGCCGGCCTTCGCGTTCCCGGCGGAGGTCTTCCCGACGGAGTTCTTCCCGGTCGGCGCGGCGCCCGCCGCGGGACGGCCGGCGGCCGGGCCCTGCCCGCCGCTCGAACCGCGCGCGGCGCCGCCGTTCCCGCCCGTCTTCCGGCCGGCGTCCTTCCGCGGCCGGCGCTTGTGGCCGTGGCGGATCTCGAACCGCGCGCCGTCGGCGTCGCTGTCGGCGGCGAGCACCAGCCGGGCGGCGCGGACCGAGACGCCGGCGATGACGCCTCCCCCCTGGACTTCCACGCGTTCGGCGTCGATCTCGCCGACGACCCGCCCCCCGGACTCGACCACCACTTCCCGGGCGGAGATGTTCCCCTCGAACACGCCCTTCGCGCCCACGGACACCAGGTCCGCCGACTCGATCTCCCCGTGGAAGCCCCCGTTCACATTGAACGGGCCCGGGGCGTTCAGGCTGCCGGTGAACTGGGAACCGGCGCCCACGAACCCGCTGTGGGCCCCCGACTTCCCGGCGTCCCGTCCGTCGTCTCGCGTGTCTTCGTTCATGGATCTTCCTCCCGGCTTGGGGAATTCTCGGTGGCTCAGGATTCCGAGTCGGCGGACTCGCGCGCCGACGAGGTGAGCAGCAGGAATACTCGCTGCAAGTCGTTTTCGGAGAAGAACCGCACGCGCACTTCGCCGCCCTTGCCCCGCCGGCGGATCTCCACCGGCAGACCGGCGGACTGCTCCATCCGGTCCCGGGCGTGGCGGGTGTTCGCGTCCAGCCCCTTCGCGGCGGACTCGCGCGGCTTGCCCTCCCTGGCGCGGAGCGCGGAGCGCACCCGCCGCTCCACCTCCCGCACCGACAGGTCGCGCGAGACCGCCTCCTCCGCCAGCCGCCGCTGTTCGTCGGCCGGCAGCGGCGCCAGGGCGCGGCCGGCGGCGGCGCGCAGCCGGCCGTTCTCGATCTGCTTGCGCACCTCGGGAGTCAGGCCGAGCAGACGCAGCGCGTTGGTGACCGCCGCCCGGCTCCGGCCCACTTCCCGGGCGATGGCCTCGTGGGTGAGACCGGCGTCCCCGGCGAGCCGGCGGAACGCGGCCGCCTCCTCGATCGGGTTCAGGTCCTGCCGCTGCAGGTTCTCCACCAGGGCCAGGAGCGCCAGGTCGCCGTCGGACACCTCGCGGACGACGACCGGGACGGTCTCCAGCCCGGCCTTGCGGGCGGCCCGCCACCGCCGCTCCCCGGCGACGATCTCCAGCCGACCCTCGCGCCGGCGGACCAGCACCGGCTCGAGCACGCCCTGCGCGGCGATGGAGGCCGCCAGCCCCTCGATGTCCGCGCTCTCCGGGGCCGCTCGAGGCTGGTTCGGGTTCGGGGAGAGTTCGTCGATCGGCGCCTCCCGGTAGCCCGAGTCCGGGGCGGCCGCCGGAAGGAAGGCGTCGAGCCCGCGCCCCAGGCCGCGGCGCTTCATCCCGCTCGACGCGCCAGCACTTCGCCGGCCAGCGCCGAGTACGCCGCCGCGCCCGAAGAGGACGGGGCGTGGCGCCCGACCGGCACGCCGAAGGAGGGCGACTCGGCGAGCCGGACCGACCGGGGCACCTCCGAGCGGAACACGCGGTCCCCGAGCCGGTTGCGCACTTCCTCGATCACCTGGTTCGTCAGGTTCGTCCGCCGGTCCACCATGGTGAACAGGACTCCGCAGAGTTCGAGTCGCGGATTCCAACTCCCGGCGATGCGGTCCATGGTGGTGAGCAGCCGCGAGAGCCCCTGCATGGAGAAGAACTCGCACTGCATCGGCACGATCACCGCGTCCGCCGCCACCAGCGCGTTCACGGTGAGCAGGCCCAGCGACGGCGGGCAGTCCAGCAGGATGTACTCGACCCGCGGGTCGAATTCCGCATAGTCCCGGAGGCAGGCGCGCAGCCGGGCGGCGCGCCGGGCCAGGTCGGGCTCGTCGGCGGAGAGTTCGAGGTCGGCGCCGGCCAGGGAAGGATCGGCGGGGCAGGCGGCCAGGTCCGGGGTGGCGGTCTCGCGGACGATGTTGCGCAGCGGCTCGCCGTCCACGACCGCGTCATAGACGCTGAGATGGTTTTCGTCGAATTTCAGATCGAGGCTCGTCGTCAGGTTGCCCTGCGGATCGAGGTCCACCACCAGCGAGCGGTGTCCCCGCTCCGCGAGCGACGCCCCGAGATTGACGGTGGTGGTCGTCTTCCCCACCCCGCCCTTCTGGTTGGCGATCGCCAAGGTCTTCATCCGCCGCCCGGAGAAAGGTTACCGCCGATCCGCCGCGGTCGGCGGCCGCCGTCGGGCCGCAGGGCGATGTTTCACGCGAAACATCGGCGGCCTACCCACCGGACGGGCCTCTTCGGGTCCGCCCCGACCAGACGATGCCGTGGTCGGTCGCCCGCTCGGTCTCCTCGAACAGGCCGTCGGGGAGGTCGGAACGCCCGCGCGCCGCCCGGCTCGTCGGCCAGACCACCACCGCGGTCGGCGACAGGCAGCGGGCGAGGCCGCGCCACTCCGCCTCGTTCAGCCGCACCGCCCGCAGCGTCACCGCGGAGACGGCGCCGAGCACCGACGGCGCTTCGTCCTGCTTCAAGTACTCCTCGAACCGGCCGCGATGGATTCGGACCCGCGAGGCCAGCCCCATGGTCTCGACCGCTTCCCGCAGGAACTCGCACGGCATCCGGCGCGCCTCCACCAGCACCCAGTCCCCGGTCTCCACCGCCGCGGCGAGCGGCAACGCCGGCGTCCCGCCCCCGCTGCCGAGGTCGAGGTAGGGCCCGGCCGCCGGCAGGACGGCCCTCAAGTCCAACGCCTCCCGGAAGAACCGCTCCGCCAGCGCCTCCGGCGACCGAAACCCCGTGACGCCCAAGTGCGCCCTCGCCCGGAGCAGCCGGAACAACCGGTCGAGCCGACCCTGCGCGGCCGGACCGAGCGGTGGATCGAGCCCCTCGAGGGCCGCCGCCAGCGCCTCCGAAACCGACTCGCCCGAAGGGAGCGGCTCCTCCGCCCCGGCCGCCCGGCCGGTCGGAGACCCGTCCTCCGGGTTCAGCGGGCGGAGGGGCCGCCGGACGAAGCCGCCCGGAGCCGCGCCGGCTTGCCCGGCTTCCCGGCCCGCTTGTTCTTCTTCTCCGCCTCCGCCGCGGCCTCCTCGCGCCGGTTCAGGATCCGGGTGGTGATCGCCTGCTGCCCCATGGACAACAGGTTGTTCGAGAACCAGTAGAGGACCAGCCCGGCCGGCGCCCACGCCAGGATCAGCGTGAAGACCACCGGCATCAGCATCATGATCTTGGCTTGGATGCCCTCCGCCTGGGTCGCGGACATCTTCTGCATCACCAACTGGCTGACGCCCATCAGGATCGGCAGGATGAAGTAGGGGTCCTCCCGCGAGAGGTCCTGGACCCAGCCCAGGAACGGCGCGTGGCGGAGTTCGACGGAGACCACCAGCAGCCGGTAGAAGGCGAAGAAGAACGGGATCATCAACACCATCGGCAGGCAGCCGCCGATCGGGGAGACCCCGTGCTCCTTGTAGAGCCCGGCCATCTCGGCGTTCATCTCCCGCCGCTTGGGGTCGGTCGGCTTGTAGCCCCGGTACTTCTCCTGGATGCGCTTGACCTGCGGGCTGATCTTCTGCATCCCCCGGATGGAGACATAGGAGTAGTGCTTCAGCGGCGCGAGCAGGATGGAGATGACGATGGTGACCAGGACGATCGCCCAGCCGTAGTTGCCGAGGACGCCGTAGGCCCACAGCAGCGCCCCCCGGAGGGGCACGACCAGGAACCGCAGGTAGGAGCCGAACTCCACGATGTCCACGCCGAGGTCCGCCAGCACTTCCACCTGCTTCGGCCCGGCGAAGAGCGACAGCGAGGCCGGCCCGCCGGTGGCGAGCCGCGCGGTGATCACCTGCCGGTTCCCCGCCGCGTCCTCCGGCGGCGTCGCGAAGCGGTCCCAGGGGATCTCCGCCGCCTCCAACCGGCCCTGGTAGCGCTGCCCCGGTTCCGCCACCAGCAGGCCGGCGAAGTAGTGGGAACTCACGCCCACCGCCTGCGCCTGGAGGCTGCTCGCTTCCCCGGCGGCCGCTTCCTGCCAGGAGAACAGTTCGCTCTGCCCGGCGCTCTTCAACACACCCTGGTCGGCGACGATGTAGGTGCCGGTGGCGGTCTCGTCGCCGATCCCGGGGCCGAAGAGGATCTCCTTCGCCTGCTCCGCGCCGCCGCGCGTGACGGAGACCGAAACCCCGAGCCGGTACTCCCCGCCGTGGACGCGGATCGTCTTCCGCGCTTCGAGCCCGTCGGCGGCGGCGTAGAGCAGGGTGATTTCGCGCGACTCCCCGGCCCGGGCCTCCACCGAGACCGGCCCGCTCCTCGACTGCCCGTCCACTTCGACTTCGAAGAGCACCGCGGTCAGCCGCTCCGGGGCCCTTTCGCCCGGGAGGGTCACATCGAGCGGCCGGACCGCCTGCACCGAGTCGTCCCCCTGCGGCAGCATCCGGTAGGGGTTCCCCAGGGAGTCGGTGTGCTCCAGCAGTTCGAGCGAGAGGAGCCTCCCGCCCCGATTCGTGATCTCGGCCCGGTAGAGATCGGTGTGGACGGCGATCCGCTGCTCCCGCTCCGCCTCCCGGACCGGCGCCGCCAGCGGGGAGTCCGGGTCCCCGGCGGCGGGGTCTCCCGCGGAGGGGGACTCGGCCGGAGGGGGAGCGGCGGCGCCCGGCGTAAACGGGCCGGGCGCCGGCGCGATCGGCGCGGACTCCGAAGCCACCGGGCCCGGCGGCGGGGGCTGCTCTTCCGGCCCGAAGAACCGGACGAACAGCAGGAAGACGAGGAACGACAGCAGGAACGCCAGCAGGACCCGCCGTTCCACGACCGACCTCCCCGACTAGCGCCGCGCCGCGGCGACCGCGGGCGCCGCCGGATCGCCGACGGTCTCCGGAACCGGGTCGTACCCGGAACCCCCGAACGGCCGGCACCGGGCGAGCCGCCGCGCGCCCAGCCACACCCCCCGTCCGGGCCCGTGCCGCCGGATCGCCTCCGCCGCGTACCGGGAGCACGAGGGCGTGAACCGGCAGGCGCCGGAGAACAGAAGCGGCCCCAAGGTCACCTGGTAGATCCGGATGAGGCCGAGGAGCGCCCCGGCGGCGAGCGCCGGCGGCGACAGACGAGTCCTCACGAGTTGGCTCGCCTTCACGGACGGCTCGAACTCGGCCGGCGCGCGGCCCGCGAACCGCCGGCCCGCGAACTGCCGGCCCGCGCAACCGCCCGGCGAACCGCCGCGCGGCAGGAGCGGACTACCTCGGCCCACGGCGCTTCGGCAAGGCCCCGGCGAGCCACCAGGACCAGGTCGCCGACCGGGCGCTCGGGGCTCCGGCGGTAGATCTCCCGCAGCCGGCGCTTCGCCCGGTTCCGCGCGACCGCCGACCCCACCCGCCGGCTGGCGACCACGCCGAGCCGCGAGCGGCGCCGGGCCGAGCCGGCGTCGGCCTCTCGCCGGGCGCCTCCCCCGGCATCTCCCAAAAACGCCACCACCAGGTCACCGGCGCCGCGGCCGCCCCGGTCCATCACCCTCCGGAACTCCGGGGAGCGGCGAACCCGCTCCGACCTCGAAAGCCCCTGGGGAAGCCCCTCGGAAGACCTCTCGCTCCGGCGTTCGGCCGGCCGGCCTCCCGGCCCGCCGACCGGCGATGCGGCGGGACTCGACCCGGACGCCACCGGCAAGCGCTCGCAGCGAAGGGAAGCGGTTCCGGAACGGAACGGATCGCGGTAGGGAAAGGCGGGACGGAGAGGGGGCGCCCGCGCTCAGGCGGAGAGGCGCCGCCGCCCCCTCCGCCGGCGCCGCGCCAGGATCCGACGCCCGCCCGGAGTGCTCATGCGCGCCCGGAAACCATGCTTCCGCTTCCGCCGCCGACGATTGGGCTGAAAGGTTCTCTTCACGGACTTCGCGACTCCAAACCGTTGAAAAAACGGAGATTAGAAAGACAAATCGCCGAAACGACAGCGCTACCGCGCAGCCGGATAGGGTACTGCCCCCCCTAGTTTCATGTCAAGCCTCCGCAACTCCGCGCCGGAGGCCGAAAGAGCCCTCCTTACCGTTCTTGGACTTCCGACCCGCCCATTCGCGGGGGGCGTTCGGATAGCGGGAGGGGCCGAAACAGATTCCCCGGACGAGCAGGGAGGGGCCCCGAGCGGGGGTTCGCGGACGGCCCGGAGACAGGAACGACCGATGGAACTAGGGCAGGGAAAACGACCCTTGACTCGGTATCCGACCCTGCTAGTTTCCGCCGCTCGCTCGCAGCGGGGCGGCCCCGGACACCCCCCTTCGAGCCCCTTGGACGGCGGGTTCGAGCCGCCCCGAACTTCGGCGCCGGAACCGGATTTTCGGCGCTTCGAACCCGCCCGAGTCCCGTCTTCAGCCCCTCCTCGGTCGGCGCCGGACGCCGCCCGGCCTCGGCCGCCAGGCCGACGCCCCGACCGGCGTTCTCCGCTTCCCCACCTTGCCTTGACCCTACGCCACAAGACTTCCGACCCGGCGGTCCGCGACTGCTGGAACGCGGCGATCTCCCGCATCCGCGAGACCCTCCCCGCCCGCGAATACCGAACCTGGTTCGCCCCGACCCGGTTCCTCGGCTCGGACGACGGCGCGATCCGCATCCTGGTGCCGAACCGCACCTTCGTGGCCAAGTTGGAGAACGGCTACGGCGCCCTTCTCCGGGAGACCCTCTCGCAGTGCGGAGCGCCCTCGACCGCGATCCGCTTCCGCATCTCCGGGACGCCGGTCCTCGCCACCTCCGACGCCGCCGGCGCGGAGCCCCAAGCCCACCCCATCACCCCGGAACACACCGACTCGATCCTCCGGGAGCCCGGCCCCGGCCTGATCGGGAACGGCCGGCTGGCCGAGAACCAGACCTTCGAGAGTTTCGTCGTCGGGGAGAGCAACCGCTTCGCCTTCGACGCCGCCCGTTCCGTCAGCAACCCCGGCATCGAGTACTCCCCCTACAACCCGCTGGTGATCTACGGGCAGACCGGACTCGGCAAGACCCACCTGCTGAACGCGATCCGCCTCCGCGTCCGCGAACACAGCCCGGAACTCCGGGTCCTGGCCCTGAAGGGCGAGGCCTTCACCCGGCAGGTGGTGAGCGCCGCGCTGAGCAGCCGCCTCTTCGAACTCCGCGAGTGGTACAGCGGAGTGGATGTGTTCCTGGTGGACGACATCCAGTTCATCTCCGGCCTCGGCACCTTCGGCCGCAGCACCCAGGAGTTCCTCCACGCGCTGGACGCGCTCGCCGAACGCGGCCGCCAGACCGTGCTCACCCTCGACTGCCACCCCGGCGAGATCCCGAACCTCGACGGGCGTCTCCGCAGCCGCATGGAGAGCGGGCTGGCCACCGACCTGCGGCGGCCCGAGCCGGGCACCCGCCGGACCATCGTCCGCCGGAAGGCGGTCGCCGCCGGCGCCGACCTGCCGGACGAGATCGTCGAGAAGATCGCGTCTTCGGGGACCGGGTCCGTCTCCGAACTCGAAGGCGTGGTGAAACGCATCGTCGCCACCGCGCGGACCGAGGACGGCGAGTTCTCCACCCCGCTCGTGGAGAACCTGCTCGACGGGCTCCCCGGCGGCCGGAGGAAGCGCGTCCCGATCGGCGACATCATCGCCGCCACCGCGGCCGAATTCGGCGTCCCGGCGCTCCGGGTCCTGGGCAAGCAGCGCCAGCGGGACCTGGTCTCCGCCCGGCAGGTGGCGATGTTCCTCGCCCGGGAAGTCACCGAGTACAGCCTGAAGGAGATCGGCGAGGCCTTCCGCCGCCACCACTCCACGGTCGCCCACGCGATCACCCGGGTGGAGCACGACCGGAAGCGCAATCCCGGCCTCGGCCGCATCATCGAGCGCCTCGCCCGCCAACTCGCGGGCTGACCCTCCCCCCGACCCGGCCGGGTTCCCCGGCAGGCGGCAAGCGCCTCCTCCGGTGGCGCTCCGACCCGTCCCTCCGGGCGCTTCGAGCCGCAGGCGCCGACCGGTTCCGCCGACTCCCCGGCCCCCGCTCTCCGCGCCGCGGTTCGGAGAACCGCCGGAAAACTCCGCCGACCGGCGCGGAAAACTCGCGCGAACCGGGGCGTTCCGCCGCCGCGGGGAGTCCGCCGCCGGAACCTCCGCGAACCACGCGCCCCCAATCCGAAAGAAACCCAACCGGAGAACCGCCATTGATACCAATAGAGTCAACGAGTTACCGGACTCATCCGAAGTATCCGAACGCCAAGAATTCCACTATAATTCCCCCCTGTCGAGAGAGCGGAGATCTCCTTCGACACTTCCCCCTCCGGTCGGTTTTCTTCGATCGGTCGGCCGCTCGCTGCCGCCCGCCCGAGCCGCGACGGTTCGCCGGGCCGTCCGCTCCTCCCCGCCCCCGTCTTTCGCTTCGCCCGCCGGAGCAGGAAAGGACCCACCCGCCGCCATGGAGTTCACCACCGAACGCGAGAGCCTCCTCTCCGAACTGAACCTCTTCTCCGGGGTCGTCCAGAAGCCGTCGGACGACATGCTCTCCGCCTTCTCGAATGTCACCTTCAGCGCCATCGAGACCGGCTGCGAGATCACCGCGGTGGGCAACGACCTGGCGCAGCGGTCGAGCATCGAGGCCGACTCCGGCGGCGAGGGCGCGCTCAGCCTCCCCCTCGACCCGCTGGCGAACTGGCTGCGCGCCTGCCGCGGGGACACCGTGGTCTTCAAGGAGACGGAAGAGAACTGGATCCAGGCCGAGTGCGGCGCCTACACCACCCGGATCCCCTCCCGGGTCGGCGACGCCCCCCAGGTGGACTCCCCGCCCGAGACGCCGCTCACCGCGGTCGGCGCGGAACTCCTGGCGCAGTTGTTCCGCGCCGGGGCCTACGCCTTCCCGGCGTCCGAGGACGCCGTAGCCCAGGCCGGCGCCCAGTTGGAAGTCGAGGGCGACCAGGTCCGGGTGGTCTCCTCCGACCACTCCCGGCTCGCCTACTCCAGCGCCCGGACCGACGCCCCCGGCCCGGCCCCGGAGGAAGACGCGGAGCGCCGGACGCTCGGCCTCACCCAGAAGTCGATCTCCCAGGTGCAACTCGTCGCCCGCGGCGACGACGGCACGGTCCGCATCTTCGAGTCGGACAACCACCTGTTCTTCGAACTGGGCAAGCGGCTCATCGTCACCTCCAAACTGTCCGACCGCCTGCCGGACTACGCCCATGTGATCCCGCGCGACTGCCCGATCTTCGTCCGGGTGAACCGGGAGCACCTGCTCTCCGCGGCCTCGGCCGCCGACCCGTTCGCCGCCGGGCAGTTCAACCGCTGCAAACTGGAACTCGACGCCGAGTTGATCAAGTTCGAAGTCAACTCGGTTCGCGGAGAGGAGTTCTCCTCGGTGGATGTCCTCGAGCACCGCGGCAAGACGATCACCCTGAATGTGAACCTGGTGCACCTCCTGGACTTCGCCAAGAGTTGCGACAGCGAGTTCGCCACCCTCGAATTCCAGAGCCCGGAGAAGGCGTTCATCCTGCGCCCGAGCGACGGCTCCGGAAAGGACGACGACAACCTGGATCACTTCTGCGTCGGGATGCCGCTGGTTTGACGGGGCGTTTCCGGACGCCCCGCCCGCCGACCGCTCCGGCCCCCCGACCGGCACCGTGAGCGTCAGCGCGCCGGCGCCTCCCGCGTCCGGGTACTCGGGCGGGGACATCCGCATCCTGGAGGGCCTCGAGGCGGTCCGCGTCCGGCCCGCCATGTACATCGGCTCCACCGGGCCGACCGGGCTCCACCACCTCTTCCGCGAAGTGGTGGACAACAGCGTGGACGAGGCCATGGGCGGCCACTGCGGCCGCATCGAAGTCACCATCCACCAGGACGGGAGCCTCTCGGTCCGGGACGACGGCCGCGGCATCCCGGTGGACCCGGAACCGAGCACCGGCCTGCCGGCGGTCGAAGTGGTCATGACCCGGCTCCACGCCGGCGGCAAGTTCGAAGCGGAGGCCTACAAGTTCTCCGCCGGACTCCACGGCGTCGGCGTCTCGGTGGTGAACGCGCTCTCCACCTGGCTGCGGGTGGAAGTGCGCCGCGGCGGCCGGGTCTGGAAGCAGTCCTACCGCCGCGGCGAGAGCGCCGGCCCCCTCCGGGAAGCCGGGCCCGCCGAACCGGGAGACGCCGGGACGCTGGTGCGCTTCCTCCCGGACCCGACGATCTTCGAAGAGACCACCGAGTTCGACTACGACCTGATCGCCCACCGGGTCCGCGAACTCGCCTTCCTGGTGCGCGGCGTCCGCATCCGCCTGCTCGACGAGCGCGACGGCCGGGAGGAGACCTTCCACTACGAAGGCGGGATCTCCGAATTCGTCTCCCACCTGACCCGGAAGGAGAGCCCGGTCCACGACTCGGTGATCTCGCTCACCCTCGAGTCGGACGGGGCGGCGGAGGACGACGGCGCCGGGCCGAGGTCCTGCGAAGTGGCCATGCAGTGGAACCACGGCTACCAGGAGGGGGTCCACTCCTACGCCAACAATGTGAGCACCCCGGAGGGCGGCACCCACCTGAGCGGCCTGAGGGCGGCGCTCACCAAGGCGATCAACGCCTACGCCCCGAACGCGCCCGCCGGCAAGGAACTCAAGGGCCGGAGCGTCCTCGGCGAAGACACCCGCGTCGGCCTCACCGCGGTCATCAGCGTCCGGGTGGCCGAGCCGCAGTTCGAGGGCCAGACCAAGACGAAACTCGGCAACAGCAGCGTCCAGGGCTTCGTCGAGAAGATGGTGTACGAGGGCCTCACCCGGTTCTTCGAGGAGAACCCGGAGGAGGCGAAGCGCATCACCGCGAAGGCGGTGGACTCCTTCGGCGCCCGGGAAGCCGCCCGGAAGGCCCGCGACATGGCCCGCCGCAAGAGCGCCCTCTCCTCCTCCTCGCTCCCCGGCAAACTCGCGGACTGCCAGGAGCGCGACCCCGCCGCCAGCGAGATCTTCATCGTCGAGGGCGAGTCCGCCGGCGGTTCGGCCAAGCAGGGGCGCGACCGGAGTTTCCAGGCCATCCTGCCGCTGCGGGGAAAGATCCTGAATGTGGAGAAGACCCGCCTCGACCGGATGCTGGAGAACGAGGAGATCCGGGTGCTCATCTCCGCCCTCGGCGCCGGGATGGACCCGGAACTCGACCTCCGCGCCCTCCGCTACCACTCGGTGATCATCATGACCGACGCCGATGTGGACGGCTCCCACATCCGCACGCTCCTGCTCACCTTCTTCTACCGCCGGATGAAGGGGCTGATAGACGAGGGCCACCTCTACATCGCCGAGCCGCCGCTCTACCGGGTACAGCACCCGGCCTCGGCGAAACAGGAAGACCGCTACTTCCTGAACGACCGCGACCTGAACGCCTACCTGCTCGAGCGTTCGGCGGACGGCATCCGCGTGGTCGCCGGCGGGAGGACGGTGGAAGGCGAGGCGCTGCTCGACTCGGTGCGGCGGATCGCCCGCGTCCGCGAGGAACTCGACTCCCTCCGCCAGCGGGGGTACCCGAGCGACCTGGTGCTCTGGCTGGTCCGCGACCGGCGCGACCGCGCCGTAACCGAGTCGCGGGAGGCGATGGAAGCGCTCGCCCGGCGGCTGACCGAGTCCGGCGCCCCGGCCCGGGTGCTCCTCGACCCTTCGGCGGACGGCCCGCCGGAGAACGGCAACGGCAACGGCGCCGCCCCCGAGCGCTACGCCATCGAGCCGGCGGACTCCGCCGACGGCCGCGCCTTCAGCCGGCGGGTGGGCGCCCAATTCCTGAGCCGCGCCGAGTACTCGAAACTCGCCGAACTCTACGAAACGATCCGCGCCTTCGACGAACCCACCCTGCGCGTGCGCCACGCCCGCCGGTCCTCCTCCGAACCGGAGGAGAAGGAAATCGGCACGCCCGGCGGCCTCCTCGACCACCTCTTCGAGACCGCCCGCCGCGACCTGAAGATCCAGCGCTACAAGGGCCTCGGCGAGATGGACGCCGAGGAACTCTGGGACACCACCATGAACCCGGAAGTCCGCAGCCTGAAGCGCGTCGAAGTGGACGACGACCTCGAGGCCGGCGAACTCTTCTCCACGCTCATGGGTGACCAGGTCGAGCCCCGGCGCGCCTTCATCGAGAAGAACGCGCTCAATGTGGCGAACCTCGATGTCTAGCGCCGGTCGCGGAACCCTGACGAGTCCAGCCCGCTGAGCCGGGAAATGTCCGAGAGCCCCCCGGAGGACCTGCCCGAGGCCCTGCCGGCCGCCGGCGGCCGGGCGCGGTACCGCCGCGCCGGTCTCATCCGGGCGGAGATGGAGCAGTCCTATCTGGACTACGCCATGTCCGTCATCATCGGGCGCGCGCTCCCCGATGTCCGCGACGGGCTGAAACCCGGCCAGCGCCGCGTCCTCTACGCGATGTTCCGGGAGAAGTTGCTCCCGGCGCGGTCGCACTCCAAGTGCGCCGGCATCGTGGGCGAGGTGCTCAAGAAGTACCACCCGCACGGCGACGCCTCGGTGTACGACACGCTGGTGCGCCTCGCGCAGCCGTTCAACCTGCGCCACCCCTTGATCGACGGGAAGGGGAACTTCGGGTCGGTGGACGGCGACCCGCCGGCGGCCTACCGCTATACCGAGGCCCGGCTCACCCGCTTCGCGGTCTCGATGATGGAGGACATCGACCGCAACACCGTCGAGTTCGCGCCCAACTTCGACGGCAAGACGGTGGAGCCGGAAGTCCTCCCCACCGTCATACCGAACCTCCTCATCAACGGTTCCGACGGGATCGCGGTGGGCATGGCCACGCGCATCCCGCCGCACAACCTGGCGGAAGTCGGCGCGGCGCTCATCGCCGTGCTGGATTCGCCCGACGCTTCCGACGGGGAACTCACCGCCCGGCTGCTGGAACTCGTCCCCGGCCCGGACTTCCCCACCGGCGGCCGGATCCACGGCCGCGGCGGCATCGTCTCCGCCTACCGCACCGGCCGGGGCGTGATCCAGGTGCGCGCCGTCGCCGACTTCGAGACTACGAAGGAAGGGCGAAACCTCATCGTGGTCACCGAGATCCCCTACCAGGTGAACAAGGCGCGCCTCATCGAGAAGATCGCCGACCTGGTCAAGGACAAGCGCCTCACCGGCATTTCCGACCTGCGCGACGAGTCCGACCGGCGCGGGATGCGGGTGGTCATCGAACTCCGCCGCGGCGAAGAGCCGCAGATCGTCCTGAACAACCTCTACCGGCACACCGCGATGCAGACGAGTTACGGGATGAACCTGCTCGCCATCTCGCACAGCCGGCCCAAACTGTTCCCGCTCCTCGACCTCCTCCGGGAGTTCCTCCAGTTCCGCCGGCTGGTCGTCCGCCGACGCGTCCGCTTCGAACTCGAACGATGCGAGCGGCAGATGCACCTCCTCGAGGGTTTGGCCGCCGCGGTGGACCGGCTCGACGAAGTGATCGAATGGATCCGCACTTCGAAGAATCCCGCCGAAGCGCGCGAACGGCTGATGACCCGGCTGAAACCCCGCCGCTTCGAGATCGACAGCGAGTTGCTTCGGCGCAGCAGCAACGGCCGGGACGCCGCAGCGCCGTCGCCCGACGCCGACCCGGAGGGCCTCTCCGAGGAACAGGCGCAGGCGATCCTGGACATGCGGCTCCAGCGCCTCACCCAACTCGAACGCGACCGCATCGCCGGCGAGATGGAAGAACTCGGCGCCCGGATCGTGGAACTCCGCGAAATCCTCGCCGACCCCGGCCGCATAGACGAGATCGTCCGGGACGAAACCCGCGAAGCCGTCGAGAAACACGGCGACCCCCGCCGCACCGAGATCGTGGAGGCCGCGGACGACCTGACGATCGCGGAACTCATCCCGGTCGAAGACATCGTGGTCTCGATGACCCAGGCGGGATACATCAAGCGGACCGCGCTCAGCGAGTACCGGGCCCAGGCGCGCGGCGGCACCGGCCATTCCGGCGCGGGCATCCGCTCCGGCGACGCGATCCGCAATGTCCTGCTCGGAAACACCCACACCCGCATCCTCTTCCTGACCGACGACGGCCGGGCCTACCGGCTCAAGGGTTACGAGATCCCGGAGGGGGGGAAGGCGGGGACCGGCCGGGCCATCGTCAACCTGCTCCACCTCGCCGCCGATCGGCAGGTGGTCGCGGTGGTTTCGTTGCCCGACGACGCGGAGAGCGACGAGGGCCTCCACCTGCTCACCGTTACCCGGAAGGGGCAGGTGAAGCGGACCCCGTTCTCGCTCTACCGGAATGTCCGGGCGACCGGGCTCCGGGCGGTGCGCATCAACGAAGGCGACGCGCTGCTGGCCGCCACCTTGACCGGCGGCGACGGTGAAGTCGTGCTCGTAACGCGCAACGGCAAGGCGATCCGTTTCCGGGAGGCGGTCGTCCGCCCGTCGGGCCGGTTCTCCGCCGGCGTGCGCGGCATCCGGCTGCTCGGCGACGACGAAGTGGTGAGTCTCTACGCTCCGTCCGCTTCCGAAGGCGACGCCGGCGCGGAATCCGAGGGCGCCGCGAACGGCGGCGGCGGCCGGTTGCTGCTCACCGTGACCCGAAACGGTTTCGGGAAGATGAGTTCCCTCGAGAAGTATCCGGTGCGCAACCGCGGCGGCCAGGGCGTCATCAACATCAAGACGACCGACGAGACCGGCGTCACCGTCGCTTCGGTGGGCGTGCGCCGCGGCGAGCAGGTGCTCGCCATCACCGCCGGAGGCAAGGCGGTCCGCATCCCGGTGGAGGACTTCCGCGACCTCGGCCGGCTGAGTCGGGGAGTCCGTCTCATCAAGGTCCGCGACGGTGACGAAGTGGTTGCGGTGACCCGCATCCCGGTCACGGACACCGAAGACTCCCCGGACGAAACCGCCGACGCGGCCGCACCGACCACGGAAACCGTCGAAGTCCGAGAGGAGCGCGAGGAGGAGAACGATTGATGCTGCAGCGACTGCGCCGCAACCGCCGCCCGCTCGCCGGATTCCTGCTCGCGGGATTCCTCGGCGCGGCGGTCTCCTGTTCGTCTTCCGGCGACGAGGAGCAACTGCTCCGGCGCTTTTTCGACGCGCTCTCCCGCGGCGACACGATCACCGCGTTCGGGTTCTCGGTCGCGGCCTTCCCCGGCGGCGCCGTCTCCGCCTGGGAAGTCCTCGAAGTCCGCGAAGAGACCGCCGGCCCGTACCGCATCGGCGAACTCCTAGAAGAAGAGCGCGAATCCGTCGCCCGCCGCGACGAACAGTTCCAGTCCCTCTACGCCTTCCAGCAGGCGAACCGCGGCGACCTCGACCGCATCGCCGCGCGGCGGGAACGCGACCCGGACGCCGCGATCGGCGGCCGCCTCGGTTCCCTCGCCGAGGAATGGGACGCCTACGGCGAAGAGCGCCGCGGATTGGTGCGCGCCCTGAGCGAAGTCCAGATGGCCATCGAGTTGGAGCGCCGCCGCACCCGCCGCAGCCTGCTCCGGGACGCGGCGGTGGACTACCTCACCGGCGAAGTCGCGCAGAAGGAAGTCGTCGTCCGCGTCACCGAAGAGGAAGCCGGCGTCCTCGACTACCTGTTCATCCTGCTCCGCTACGACCTCGTGAACCAGTACGAAGCCGAAGTGCCGTCGCGCTGGATCATCGGCGCGATCGACCCGCTCCCCGAAAGCGCCACGCCCGAGCCCTGAGCGCCCGCGCGAACACCGAACACCAACCGTCCGATGAGACCCGACGACCGCGAACGCCTGCTCGAAGTCCTGCGCCGCCGTTCGGTGCGCTTCGGCAAGTTCACGCTGACTTCCGGCGGCACGAGCGATGTCTATGTGGATGTGCGCCTGACCACCCTCTCCTCCGAAGGCGCCGGCCGCATCGGCCGCGTGCTCCTCGACGCGATGGACCGCGCCGGCCTCTCCCCGGGCGCCGTCGGGGGAATGGAGTCCGGCGCGATCGCCCTCGCCTCCGCCACCGCGATCGCCGCCGCCGAACGGGGACGAACCATCGAAGGCTTCTTCGTCCGCAAGACCCCCCGCGAACACGGACGAAGGAAACGCATCGAAGGCCTCGAAAACCCCGCCGGAACCGCCGTCGTCCTCGAAGACACCGCCACCACCGGCGCCTCCACCCTCACCGCGGTGGAAGCCGCCCGGGAAGCCGGCTTCGAAGTCATCGGCGCCGTCGCCCTGGTGGACCGCGAAACCGGCGCCCGCGAAAACCTCGCCGCCGCCGGCGTAACCCTCCACTCCGTCTTCACCCTAACCGACCTCACTACGGCCGCCCGCCACTGACCTTCGACCGTCGGAGTAGGAGTGAGCCGCTTCGTTGGCTACCGTTTCAGCGTCATTCGGTTACGGTACCGGTCGCCGACCGGGAAACCCAACAAGCAACCGTAGCGGCTACGAAGTCTCAGCAGGCGACGGCCTTGCCGCGAGAACGACTTGATCTTCGTTCGTAGTAACCCGCTACTCTGAACTCGGGCCGCGGAGACGCTGCCACAGTGCGCAGTACTGCGCCAAGTTCTCGGGCAGTAGATCCCGGTGACGTGGGACTGCCTCGATGACCTCGTTCATCTCGGGAGGCAGGACCACCTCTCCCATCTTCTCGGGAGCATGTATCTCTTCCACGGTTTGGCGCCCACCCTTCACAATTCTCCGTGGAACATCATCGCGGCCTCCGATTTCCACGATCATCGCGGGGCGTTGGTTCACGATGTCCGCCGCCTTGGCGTCGTTAGACGTGTCGTAGTGCCAGTCTCCGGTGATCCGTGCGAGCCAAAACTTCAGATCCTCCGTCTTCGTCCAGACGAGATCGCCGATTCGGACTTTCCCCTTCCAACGATCCACATTCCCCTTGGGGTCATATCGCTCGTGTTCTTTGCGGCGCTCATCGCGGCGCGTGCGATAGTCGTCCCAAGTCAGGAACTCGCCTTCCGTGGCTTCCACTCGCCATCCCATCCCAAGGACGGATCGCTCGCGGCAGAAGTCCTGTGCCCACCGTGCCTTCTGTTCGCGTGTCTTCGGTTCCTGTGCTGTTCCACCTGTGGGACGAAGGTTCAACCACCAAATGTGCATCGTCGATCTCCTCGTCGGCGACAGACGAACCGGAAGGGGTCTGGGAAACCGCTCTCGCCGGCAAACCGGGGCAGGCCATTCTAACCCGAGAGCGGACGGGGTCAGTGATGCCCGGCTAGACCGACGACCGCGTGGTGTTGGGCCATCCGGCCGCTCGGCCGAACTCGTAGATCAAGTCGGCGTACCTCTTCCAGCCTCGTCCGTCGTCGCGTTGCGTCCAAAACGGCCCGTAGCGCGGATGATGGGTGTGAAACCAGACGACCTGCCGGTCGTCCATTTCGATCTGTACGGCGTCCGTGTCCTCACGGAGGGGCCTGCCACCGCCGTAGATCTTCATGATCGACAGCCTTGCCTGTTTCCCTTGAGTTACAAGGACATCAGGACGAAGAACCCTCAGTTCTCCGGGCAGATACTTCCTGCAGTTGGAGAACAACCGGGGATCGGCCTGTCTGCTGCCGGATTTGTTCTGGCAGCACTTCGCGGCATTGGCGTGAGCGAAGTACCTCTTCGCATCCTCAAGACCGAGGTTGGCGTCAAAGCGTCGAAGAATGTACCAAGCGAGTTCGTGAGTCAGGAACCAGTGCCGGTTCCCGGGCTGGTCACGAATGTCTCTGTCCATTTCGTCCCGACGCACCGCCTCCGGCAGTCGGTCCTCCGGATCCTCGGCCCCCCATCCGGAGTCTAGGGAGAGGAACAGGAGCCGAGGCAAGTTGCGGCGTTCATACTCGACACTCACGAACGCGGACTTGGGCCCGGTGAACTTGTCCCGTCCCCCTTTGCAGTCGTCCTCGTGTGGGCAGGTGAAGACTGTGGACAGGATTCCCTGCTCTCGGTAGTAGCGCTCCAAGTCCTTGAACATCGTGTCTCCCAGAGGGCTGCGGTACTTCCTCTGTGCGGCGTGTAGTGAGTGGTTCGACACCGTCGAGGCTCCGTCTCCTTCGTTCGGCCGCGCCGAGTCCCGAGGCGGGGCGCCGGCGGAGAGCCCGGCGGTGACGGGTCGATCCGCAATTGTAACTGGCGGGTGCGCGCCACCAGCGGTGCCGGTGCGGGCGGCGGCTACGCCGGGCGGAGGCCGGCGTATTCGAGGACCAACCGCTTCCTCCCCGCGGTGCGGAAGAGCACGGTCACGCACCTCCCGTCGGCGTCCGCGGACTCGACGCGGCCGCGGCCGAAGCGGGGGTGGTGGACGGCATCGCCGGGCCGGAACGGGCGGTTGTCGGCGGTTCGAGTCGTGGCGGCGCGGACCTTCGCGCGTGCTGCGCCGCTCAGCATCTCCTTCGGGATTTCGGCGATGAACCGTGAGATCCCCCGCGAGGCGGCGAACCCCGATGGGGCGGCGGTCAGGGTCAGCGACTTCCGGGCCCGGGTCATCCCCACATAGAACAGCCGGCGCTCCTCCTGAAGCGACTCGCGGTTTTTGCGCGAGAACTCGTGGGGGAGCAGCCCCTCCCACAGGCCGCAGAGGAACACGGTGTCGAACTCCAGCCCCTTCGCCGCATGGATGGTCATCAGCATCACCGGCCCGCCGCCGGGCGTCTCTTTCGGCGCGGAGTCCTCGGCCGACACCAGACTCACTTGGTCCAGGAATTCCGCCACGCCAGCCTCCGGGTTTCCCTTCTGGAAGCCCTTTGCATGTTTGCGAAGCAACTTGAGATTCTTCCGCTCTTCGTCGTTCCGATAGTAGTCGTCGAGTCCGGTCTCCTTGCGGGCAGCCTTCACCGCCGCCTCCGGGCCGCGGGCGGCGGCCCGCTCGACCGCCTCCGTGGCGGAGAGAAACCCGGAGAGCCCCTCCGCGATCCGCCGGGCGAACGCGCCCTCCTCCAACAGCGCGCCGGAAGCCTCCCGCATGGAAACCTCCCGCTCCGCGGCGGCTTCCGCGATCTGTCCGAGAGTCGTCTTTCCGACTCCCCGGGGAACCGCGCCGATCGCGCGCCGGAACGCGGCGTCGTCACTCGGGCGCACGGCGATCCGCACTGCGGCAACGGCGTCCAGCACCTCCTTCCGCTCGAAGAGGCGTGTGCCGACGACTACCGGTTTGATGCCTCGCGCCATCAGCGCCTGCTCGAATGCCCGGCCCTGCGCCTGTGTTCGATAGAGCACGGCGCAGGAGCCTCGCTTGGCGTCCAGGGCCAGGATCGCTTGGGCTACGGCCGCCGCCTCGCGCGCCTCGCTCGATTCCACCAGCAACGACACCGGCGCGCCGGGTTCGCCGACCGGACGCAGGGTCTTGCTCTCGCGCCCCGAGTTACGCCGGATGAGCGCGTTCGCCGCGTCGAGGATCGAGCCGGTGGAGCGGTAGTTGTCCTCCAGGCGGAAGACGCGCGCTCCGGGGAAGTCCCGGCGGAACGCGTGGATGTTCCGGTGGTCCGCGCCCCGGAACGAGTAGATCGCCTGGTCGTCGTCCCCCACGACGAACACATCCCCGTGCGGCGCCAACCGCCGGATGAGCCGGTGTTGCAACGCGCTCGTGTCCTGGTATTCGTCCACCAGCAGGTGCCGCACGCGCCGGGCGATGTACTCCCGCGCCGGGCCGTCGGCCGCGAGGAGTCGGCCCGCAAGCAGGATCAGGTCGTCGAAGTCCACCGCGTTCTGACCGCGGAGTTCGTCCTCGTACTGCGCGGCCACTTCGCGGAGAGAACCCATCCACTGCCGGTAGCCGACGGAGTCCGAAGCCGAGGACAACGGCTCGCCGAGCGCCTCGGCGGCCCGTGCGCGCGACACCCCCCGCACGACCGCCGCCGGCTTCAGGTCGTCGTCCCGGATCAGTTCCTTGGCGACCCGGACGGCCAGCGTCTTCGCCTCGTCGGCCCCGAAGACCGCGAACCCCTTCTCCAACCCCACTTCCCCGCCGAACATCCGCAGCAGGCGGAGGCCGAGGGCGTGGAAGGTGGAAGTCCACACGCGGTCCCACTCCCCGTCCCCGAACTGCTCGATGCGGTCGCTCATCTCCCGCGCCGCCTTGTTGGTGAAGGTGACCGCGAGAGTCCCCTCCGGCGCCGCCCCGTCGGCGAGCACCCGCCAGGCGATGCGCCGCGTCAGCACCCGCGTCTTCCCGGACCCGGCGCCGGCGAAGACCAGCGTAGGCCCGGCCGGCGCCGACACCGCCGTCCGCTGCTGCTCGTTCAGCCCTTCGAGCACCGCGGCGGCGCCGCCCCCGGCCTCAGTCATCGGTAACCGCCTTCGTCAGCCCCTCCGGGGCATCCACCGGCCGCCCCAACGCGGCACCGGCGTAGAGCGCGAGCCACTGCACCACCGGAGCGGCGAAGAACGGCGCGAATTCGACCGCCGCCCCGCAGTCGAACTGGGTGAACCGGTCCCGCCGGAACGCGGCCGGCGGCGGGCCGGGCGCGATCCGCAGCACCGGCGCTCCCGCCTCGGCCGCCGCCGCCAGCGACCGCGCCTCGGACGCGCCCGGTTCCGCCCGTTCGGACAGGGCGACGACCGGCGTCCGCCCGCTCAGCAGCGCGCGAGGCCCGTGCGCGAGTTCCCCGGAGGGAATCGAGAGCGCCGGAACCGCCGCCGTCTCCAGCATCTTGAGCGCCCCTTCGGCGGCGAGCGGCCGGAGCGCGCCCTCCCCGGCGAAGACCCAGGGGCCCTCGGCGGCGCCCTCGGCGAACGCGGCGGCCTCTTCGGTCCGGCGGAGTCCTGCCTCGATCGCGCCCACCGCTCGCGCCTCGTCCACCGGCACCGCCTCGCCCGACTCGCCCGCGGCCTCCGCGCCCAGCATCCGGAGCGCCGCGAGCGCCGAAGTGAAGGTCTTGGTCGCCGGAATCGCCCGCTCCGGCCCCGCCCGCGTGACCAGCGCCAGGTCCGCGAGTTCCGCCGCCGGACTCCCGGCTTCGTTCGTCACCGCGACGCGGCTCACCCCGGCATCCCCCGCCCGCTCGAACAGCCGCAGGAGGCTCCCGGTGGCCCCGGACTGCGTCACCCCGACGAGCACGCGCCCCCCGCGCCCCCCGCCCCCGGCGCCGTCCGCCAACTCCGTCGCCGGCTGCGCCTCCGCCTCGATCCCCCATCGCCGGAACCAGACCGCGGCCACCTCCGCCGCGTGCCGGCTGCTCCCGGCACCGGCGAACACCCACCGATCGCCGGCGCCCCGCCCGTCCGCGAGACCTCGCCGCCGCCGCTCCGCCGAGAGCGCGGCCACCGTCCGCGAGACCGCCTCCGGCTGTTCCCGGATCTCCCGGTAGAGCGCGGAGGCCTCGACCGCCGCCGAGCCGAAGACGCTCAGACTTCGTCCGCGCGTTCGTAGCGCCCGGCGGCGCGGTCCGGCTTCACCGCCTGGCGCCCCCGCGCGATGGCCAGCGCGTTCTCCGGCACATCCTCGACGATGACCGACCCGGCGGCCACGAACGACCGCCGCCCGACGGTCACCGGCGCGACCAGGCACGCGTTGCTCCCCACGAACGCGCCCGGCTCCACCACCGTCCGGTGTTTCGCCTTCCCGTCGTAGTTGCAGGTGATCGTGCCCGCGCCCAAGTTCGCCCGCGCCCCGATCTCCGCGTCGCCGAGGTAGGAGAGGTGCGGCAGCGCGGCGTTCCGCCCGAGCACCACATTCTTCGTCTCCACGAAACTCCCGGCGAAGGCGCCCGGCTCCAGCCGGGTGTTCGGGCGGACATGGGCGAACGGCCCCACCCGCGCCCCCCGGCCGACGATGCTGTTGACCACCACCGAGTGGCTCAGCACCGCCGCGCCGGGCAGCACCTCGCTGTTCTCGATCCGGCAGAAACTCCCGACTTCCGCCCCTTCGCCGATCCGGGTGGCGCCGATCAGCCGCACCGACGGCGCGATGCGGGCGCCGGGCGCGACTTCGCAGGAGGGGTCAGCCCAGAGCGTCTCCGGCTCCTCGATCAGCGCCCCGTCCGACTGGAACCGCTCCGCGGTCCGCCACTGCGCGTCCCGCACCGCCGCCGACCAACTCCCGGCGCACTCGATCCGGATGGAGGCGCCGGGCTCGTCCTCGGCGAAGGGCTCCGGGCTCAGCATCTCCAGGCAGCCCCCGAAGGTGTCCTGCAGCCCGGCGCCCAGCGCTTCCGCCGAACCGGCGATGGCGATCACCTGGCCGAACTCGTTTTCGTACTGCATCGGCGCTTCGCCCGCGGCCTCGATCAGGTCGTCGAGGATCTCCACCGGCGGCTCCACCAGCCCGGCGGGCAGGATCACGCCCCGCGCCTGCTCGCCGAGCCGACCGATCTCGGCCACCGCCTGCTCGGCGCTCACGCGCTCCCCGTCGTCCGCGCCCCCCTCCGGGCCGCCGCTGACGACGAAGAGGCGAGCCGGTTCGAGCGACCGGGCGGCGCGCAGCCCGGCTTCGTTCACCGAGACGCCGAAGTACGGGTATTCGCCGACCTCGGCCCCTTCGGGATACACGAGAAGAAAGTCCATCTGTCGGGTCTCGCCTTCGGCCGCCGCGGGCGGCCGGGGGGCTCCGGGTGGTACGGGGAAGCCCGGGAGGAGGAGCCGCCGATCTCGGTCCGGAGCCGTGGACGGGTCAGCGCCCGTCGGGATGCGCCCCATCCCCGGGGGGCGCGAATTCTAGGCGGGTTCGGGTCGTTCCCGGCCTTTCCCCCGCCGGCGCGGGGCCGGGCCGACCACCAGCGTGATCTCTCCGCGCATCGCCTCGGCCTCGACTTCGGCGGCGAGGGCGGAGAGGAGACCGAACCGGTTCTCCTCGAACCGCTTGGTCATCTCGCGGCTGAGCGAGGCCTCCCGCTCCCCCAGCCGCTCCGCCAGGTCGCGCAGCAGCGCCGCCACCCGCCGGGCCGACTCGAACAGGACCAGCGACCCCGGCGCCGCCGCCGCCCGGTCGAGGAACCGCCGCCGCGCCGCCCCCCGCCGGGGCGGCGGGAACCCGAGGAAGGTGAAGCAGTCGGTCGGCAACCCGGACACGGAGAGCGCCGCGGTGACCGCCGACGGCCCCGGCGCCGCCCGCACCGGAATCCCCGCGAGCCGCGCCGCCCGCACCAGCCGGTAGCCGGGGTCGGACAGCAGCGGCGTCCCGGCGTCGCAGACCAGCGCGACGGCTTCCCCGGCCCGGAGCCGGCCGATCAGGAAGTCCGTCCGCTCCGCCTCGTTGTGCTCGTGGTGCGAGACGAGCCGGGCGCCGAGTTCGAACCGGGTCACCAGTTTCCGCGTCACCCGCGTGTCCTCGCACGCCAGATGACGGACCCCGCGCAGGGTCTCCACCGCGCGAGGCGAGAGATCCCCCAGGTTCCCGATGGGCGTGGCCACGACGAACAGCACCCCCGGCGCGGCCCGTCCGTCTTCGCGCGTCTCCACAGACCCCGCAACCGTACCGGGCGCCGTCGCCGCCTCGCCGCCACTTGGGGGTCGCGCCGGGAAGAGTTTCGGCCCCGATGAAGGTCTCGATCCGCAGTATCGAGTCGGCCAGGGTGTCGATCCGCGAGTCCGGGGCGAGGGCGGAGGGTGTCGATCCGCGAGTCGGGCGGGCCGAGGGGTGTCGATCTGGGAGTCCGGGCGGGGGCGAAGGGTGTCGATCCGCGAGTCCGGGCGGGGGCGAAGGGTGTCGATCCGCGGGCCGGGCCGGGGGCGAAGGGTGTCGATCCGCGGGCCGGGCCGGGGGCGAAGGGTGTCGATCCGGGAGTTCGGGCCGGGACGCAGGGTGTCGATCCGCGGGCCGGGCCGGGGGCGAAGGGTGTCGATCCGCGAGTCGGGCGGGCCGAGGGGTGTCGATCCGTCCGCCCGAGAGGCCCGGGGCGCCGACGCCGAGTCCGGCAGGTCAGCCGGCGCGGGCGCCAGCCGCGCCGGCTGCCGCCACGGCCCGAGGTCCGCTCGACGAACCGCCGCCATGCTCAGTCAGGCCCGGAAGGTCTTTCGCAAACCCTCGAATGCGAGAGGGGACTGCGCCTGGTAGTCCCCGTGGGGCCGCTCGGTGGCGCCGCAATGCCCTCCGCTCGGTAAGCCCGAGTCCCTTGTTTTGGAGTTGCCAGGCGCTCCTCAACCAGTTGGTGGAGCTAGTAGGACGCGGCCCTTTCGAATGATGGTAGCGCGGACCGATACCGGTCGTCCGGCCTCTGGTGAGCAGGCGGCGAAGGCGCCCCAACCGGCGAATCCGGCGGGAACACGGAGAATTGGGCGCGCCGGCGCTCCGGCCCGGCCCCCCGTCGCGGCGACCCCTCGCCCGGCGCCCGCCACCCCCCGCCTCCGACCTCGACCCATGGACTCCCTCCGCAGCGCTTACGCCGGACGCCGGGTCGTGGTTACGGGCGGCGCGGGTTTCATCGGGAGCCACCTCGCCGCCCGGCTTGCCGGGCTCGGCGCGGAAGTCGCGGCGCTGGATTCGTTCGCCCCCGGTTCCGGCGCCGATCCCCGGAACCTCCCCACCGCCGAATCGGCGCGACCGGGGCGGATCGAACTCCACCGGGGCGACCTCCGCGACCGGGACGCCGCCGGCGCCGCCCTCTCCGGCGCGGAGGCGATCTTCCACTTGGCCGCCGCCAACGGCCACCGGGAGAGCATGATCCGCCCGACCGCCGACTACGAAGGCAACCTCGCGTCCGGCGTCGCCCTCTTCGCCGCCGCCTCGGCCCGCGCCCCCGCGGCCCGGATCGTCTTCGCCGGCACCCGCCAGATCTACGCCCCGGCGGGGCCGGAACCAGGCCGCCGCCTGCCGGCGACCGAGGCGCACCCGGTCTCCCCGCCCGATGTCCACGGCGTCCACAAGGAGGCCGTCGAACACCTGGGCCGCCACTGGGCGCGAACCGGCCCCGGGTCGTTCTCCGTCCTCCGCCTGACGAACACCTACGGCCCCCGCCAGCCGCTCGCCGGCCCCGGCGCCGGCTTCACCGGGGCTTTTCTGGCGCAGGCCCTCGCCGGAGACGAGATCCAAATCCTCGGCCCGCCCGGACTCCTTCGCGACCTGGTGCAGGTGGACGACGCGGTGGACGCTTTCCTGCTCGCCGCGGCCCCGACCGCCCCCGCCGGAACCTGGAACCTCGGCGCCGACCCGGTGACCCTCGAAGACTTCGCCCGCGCCGTCTTCCGCGCCCTCGGCCGCCCGCCGCGCCTCCGCTCCGGCCCGCTTCCGCCGGGCCTCGCCGGCGCCGCCCTCGGCGACTTCCACTCGGACTGGAGCGCGATCCACCGCGACCTCGGTTGGTCGCCCCGCCGCCCGCTGGACGAAGGCCTCGCCGAAACGGTCCGCCACTTCCTCCGCTCAAGCGTCTCGCCCGCCGCTTCGCCCCCCGTTTCGCCCGCCGCGCCATGAGGATCCCGTTCCAGCGGATGGACATCGCCCGCGACCCCGAGGTCGCGGACGCGCTCCGGCGGGTCCACGAGTCCGGCCGCTTCGTCCTCGGCCCGGAAGTCGAGGCCTTCGAGACCGAGTTCGCCTCCGCGCTCGGCGTCCGCCACGCGGTCGGCGTCGCCTCGGGCACCGACGCGATCACGCTCACCCTCGCCGCGCTCGGCATCGGCCCCGGCCGGCGCGTCCTGACCACCGCCTTCTCCGCCGGCTACACCGCGCTCGGCGTCATCCGCGCCGGCGCTGCGCCGGTCTTCGCCGATGTGGAGCCCTCGACCCTCTGCCTCGACCCCGCCGCCGCGGAGCGCGTCCTCACCCGCGAACTCGACCGCGAGTCCCGCCGCCGGCGCTCCGGAGCCCCGGGCGGAGGCCGCCTCGCCGCCCTCCTCCCGGTCCACCTCTACGGCCACCCGCCCGCCGGCTGGGAGCGCCTGCTCGAACTCGCCGCCGCCCACGACCTCCCGGTCGTCGAGGACGCCTGCCAAGCCCACGGCGCCCGGTACCGCGGCCGGCCGCTCGGCTCCTTCGGCCGCGCGGCCGCGTTCAGTTTCTACCCCACGAAGAACCTCGGCGGCCTCGGCGACGGCGGCGCGGTCGCCACCGACGACCCCGACCTCGCGGCCGCTGTCCGCTCCCTCCGCCAAGGCGGCGAAGACGCCGCCCGCCGCCACCTCCGCCCCGGCTGGAACAGCCGCCTCGACGAGATCCAGGCCGCCGTCCTCCGCGTCCGCCTGCGCACCCTCGAGGCCCGCAACGAGCGCCGCCGCGCCTTGGCCGACCGCTACCGCGCCCGGCTCTCCGGCCTGCCCGTCCGCCTCGTCGAACCCGACCCCGCCGCGCCCTCTCACACCGAAAGCGCCCGCCACCTGCTGGTCGTCCGCGCCGCCCGCCGAGACGCCCTCCGCCGCCACCTCGCCGCCGCCGGCGTCGGCGCGCTGGTCCACTACCCGGAAACCCTCCCCTCCCAACCGGCCTTCCGCCCCACGGGAGACCCGCCCGAACGCTTCCCCGAAGCCGAACGGGCGGCCGCCGAGGTCCTGAGCCTCCCCCTCTACCCCCTGCTCCGGGAAGCCGAAGTGGACGAAGTCGCCGAAACCATCGCCGCTTTCGACCCGGCCGCCCGCGGCGCGGTGGCAGAATAGGCCCGAATGGCAAGCGACCGGGGCCGGCGGAGTTCCGTGCTCTGCCCCGGCTGCGGCCAGTTGGTCGGCGTCCGCGACGCCGAGTGCCTGAACTGCGGCCGCCGCCATCCCGGACTCTTCGGCGCGGCGGCCTTCCTCCGCCTCGACGGTCCGGGCCTCCTCGGGCTGGTGGTCGGCGCGAACGCCGCGCTCTTCCTCCTGTCCCTGGCGCTCAGCGTCGGCGACATCGGCTTCGGCGGCCTTCTGGGTTTCCTCAGTCCGGACGGGAACGCGCTGTTCCAACTCGGCGCCGCCGGCGGCCTCCCGGTCTTCGCCCTGGGCAAGCCCTACTCCCTGCTCAGCGCCGGCTGGCTCCACGGCGGCCTGCTCCACATCGGCCTCAACATGTACTGGTTGTGGAACCTGTTCCCGCCGGTGCGCGAGGCCTTCGGCGCCGCCCGGACGCTGGTGATCTACCAGGCCGCGGCGGGAACCGGCTTCCTGCTGTCGTCGTTCTTGGGCGCATATGGCCCGGCCATCCCGATCTTCGGCGGCGCGCCCTCCATCACCGTCGGCGCTTCCGCGTCGCTCTGCGGCCTGCTCGGCGCGCTGCTCTACTACGGCAACCGCACCAGTTCCGCCTTCGCCCGGCAGATCTGGCGGTATGTGATCATGATCGGCATCTTCGGCGCCCTGGTCCCGGGCATAGACAACGCCGCTCACCTCGGCGGTTTCCTCGGCGGCTACCTGACCGCCTCGGCCTTCGGCGCCTTCACGCCGGAGCGGGGCAAGCACGCCCTCTGGGCGCTCGGCCTGCTCGCCGCCAGCGGCCTCGCGGTGCTCGGTTCACTCGCGGGCATTTCCTTCCGCGGCTGACCGCCCGCCCCGCGAACCACAGGAGGTACACGAAGCGATGGCTCAACTCGTCCGGCCCCGCGAGGGCCGCCTGGTGCTCGGCGTCTGCGCCGGCCTCGCCGACTGGTGGTCGGTGGACCGCACGCTCCTGCGGATCCTCTATGTGCTGGTCAGCGTCTGTTCCGCGGCCTTCCCCGGCATCCTCTGCTACCTGGTGCTGGGCATCCTGATGCCGCCGGAAGAGGAGCCCGCCGCGCCGGCGACCCCGCCCCCTCCTCCCGCCGCCTGACCTGACCGAGCCCCCGGGCGTCGCTGCTTCGCTCTCCGGCGTCCGGCTGCGCCTCGCCGGCGGCGGCGAAGGCCGGGCGCTCCTCGGGTTGACCCGGGACCCCGCGCAGTCGAAGCGCGACTTCCTCGCGGCGGTCCTGGCCTGGGCGGACGGCTCGGCCCTGACGGTCGCGGCCCTCCCGGTGGCCGCGCCCGCCCTCCTGGCCGACTTCCGCAGCCTCGGCTTCGACGACGCCGGCATCCTGCCCTCGTTCGCCGCGCCCACGCGCCCCGGCGCGCTCCGCCGGGCGCTCGCCGCCGCCCTCCTCCCCTCCGCTCCCGCGGCCCCCGAAGTCGAAGTCGTCCCCGAAGTCCTCCCCGCCGCCGCCCGCGCGGAAGTCCGCTCCCGCCTAGCCCCCTCGTTCGAGGTCCTCGCCGAAGGGGGCGCGGACTCCGGGGCGCCGCTCTCCGGCGTCTGGCTTCGCCGCGGCGGACAGCCCGTCGCCTACGCCGTCTGGCGGACACCGCCGTCCGCCGCGGCCGCGCCCGTCCGGGTCGAGGACTGGCTCGCTCCCCCGACCGAGTCGGCGGTCACCGCCGCCCTCGCCCGCGCCGCCCTCGCCGCCGCGGGGAACGCCCCCGAACTCGTCTTCTCCACCCCCCACCGCCGGCTCGGCCTCCACCTCCGCCTCGCTCGGTTCCTCCCCCGCACCGGTGACTCCCGCCTCCTCGTCCGCTCCCCCGGCGCCCGCGCCGCGCGAACCCCCGATCCCGCCGGCTGGCACCTCGCCTCCGCCGCGCGGATCGAACCCGCCTGAGCCGCGTTATACTCGCCGGTTCCACCTCGCGGGGCGCCGCTATCGTCTAGGGGTTAGGACGGGTGGTTCTCAGCCATCAAACCGGGGTTCGAATCCCCGTAGCGGTACCACTCGCGGGGTATTCGTCGTTCCGGCAGCCTTTCGGCTTTCGCGCCCGGGCTGGTTCGGTCGAAGGTTGCGCCCTTAGCTCAGCGGACAGAGCAACAGGCTACGAACCTGTAGGTCGGGTGTTCGAATCGCCCAGGGCGCGCCACTCGGGCGCGGGCGCTCCCCGCGTAACCCGGAAGGAAGGCAGGCGGCGATGTTCCGTTTCCGAAGTCTGAGTCGAATCCGGCGCGTTTCCGGCGCCGTCGCGTTGAGCGCCGTCTTCGTCCCGGCGCTGCCCGCCGCGGCCCCGCAGGAGCGCGACCTCGACCTGGTGATCTCCCGCGGCCGCGTCCTCGACCCGGAAACCGGCCTCGACGCGGTGCGCGATGTCGGCGTCACCGGCAACGAGATCGCCGTCATCAGCCGCGAAGTCCTCACGAACCGCCTCCGCCAGGGCGGAACCCTGCTCGACGCCTCCGGCAAGGTCGTATCGCCCGGCTTCATCGACCTCCACGCCCACGGCCAATCCGTGGAGGCCAACCGCTACCAGGCGATGGACGGCGTGACCACCGCGCTCGAACTCGAAGGCGGCGTCCCCCGCGTGGCGCGATTCCTCGAGAGCCGCGCCGGAAACGCCATCCTCCACTACGGCGCCGCCGTCTCCCACGGCGGCCTGCGCCTTCTCGGGATCCCCGACATCGCGGAACAGGTCGGGGAGATCCTCGACACGGAGAGCACCGGCGGCGAACTCATCATCGAGCACGCCAACCTCCTCCGTGAAGGCAACTACACCGCGGTCCCTCCGGGGCGGTACTCGGTCGTCAACGACGCGATCACCGCGGAACTCCGCGCCGGCGGCCTCGGCATCGGGATGCCCCACCAGTACTACCCCGGCGCGAACCACACCGAGATCTACCGGATGTTCGAGTTGGCCGCCGAACTCGATGTCCCGATCTACACCCATGTGCGCGACATGGCGATCTCCGCCATCCAGGAAGTCCTGTCCAACGCGCTCGCCACCGGCGCCCCCCTCCACATCGTCCACCTGAACAGTTCGAGCCTCCACCACCTGCCGGTAACCCTGGACCTCATCGCCGGCGCCCGCGCCGCCGGAGTGGATGTAACCACCGAAGCCTACCCCTACACCGCCGCCTCCACCGGCATCTCCTCCGCGATCTTCGACGAAGGCTGGCAGGAGAAACTGGGAATGACCTACGGCGACATCCAGATGCAGGACACCGGAATCCGCCTCACCGAAGAAACCTTCGACCTGTTCCGCGAAGAAGGCGGCACCGTCATCATGCACATGATGAAACCGGAGTTCATCGAGTTGGCGATGCGCACCCCCTTCGTCATCGTCGCCTCCGACGGAATGCCCTACGCCCCCGGCGCGCATCCCCGCTCCGCCGGCACTTTCTCCCGCGTCCTCGGCCGATATGTCCGCGACTGGAATGTCCTGTCGCTGAACGACGCCATCCGCCGCATGACCCTGCTGCCGGCGGAACGCCTCCAGGAAATCGCCCCCCTCATGCGCCGCAAGGGCCGCATCCAGATCGGCGCCATCGCCGACCTCACCGTCTTCGACCCGGCCACGATCATAGACACCGCCACCTTCGAGGACGACCTCTCCTACTCCGAGGGCGTCCACCATGTCGTCGTGGACGGCACCCCGGTCGTCCGGGACGGCGCCCTGCTGGAAGACGTCTTCCCCGGCAAACCCCTCGTCGGCCGCTACACTTCGGAGTAACGGTGCGAGCCGCGGGGCCTCCCCGGGCTCCGGCCTCCCGCGCGGTAACCGCCGGGGGGCGATGGGCCTTCGCTACGGAAACCGCGCTTCCTTCCCCGTCCCGGAAAGCGGGAACGGCCGACGACGAGGCCAACGCCTTTCCGGAAGCGCCGACCTCGGACCTCGTGGCGCGCACGATCGCACTCTGGAGAAATCGGGATCGCTACGGGACCGCCGATTCTCGGGCGCACCGAGACACCATGGGCGAGGGACAGCATTCCTCGCCCCGAACCCCGATCTTCCCTCTCCGGGCGCCCAGCCCGCTCCCCCTTTCGCAGGTCTCGCTCTATCCTCTTCAGGAGTGGGAAGGATTCGTCACGGAGGTCCATAAGGATTCCTTCGGCGTCCGTCTGCTCAACCTTACTGCGGGCGACCCATATCCCCGAGAGACTGCGAAGATCCCGTTGGAGGAGATCTCTGGGGCGGACGCGGCCAGGATGGGGGCCGGGAGCATCTTCCGCTGGGTCATCGGTTACCGCCGCAACCTGTCCGGAACGAAAGAACGAACCTCCACGATCGTCTTTCGGACTCTACCCGGGGTTACGGAATCTCAACTCCGCGAAGCCGAGGCTTGGGCGCGTGACATTCAGAAGATCTTCTCGGACTAACCGGCCGCGCCGCTCGCGGAGCGACTGATCGACCCGGTTTCCCCCGTCCCGGAGACAACGACTCAGATCCGTGCGCTTCCTTCTTCTCCAAGTCCGGGCGCCGGGCGACCCGATGGCCGCGGAGGAGCAGTCGGCCTTCCGTCGCGCCCTGGGCGTCGCGCCGGATGCGGTCCGCCCCTTCGACCTGCTCTCCGGTGCCCCTTCGCCGCGGGAGTTCGCTGACGCCGACGCCGTCCTGATCGGCGGCAGCGGCGACTACTCGGTCGTGCGCGGCGGCGCCTGGCTCCCCGCCGCGCTCTCGGCGATGGAGACCCTGTTCGAAACCGCGAAGCCCACCTTCGCCTCCTGCTGGGGCTTCCAGGCGCTCGCCCGCGCCCTCGGCGGCCGCGTCGTCACCGACCACGCCCGCGCCGAAGTCGGCGTCCTCCCGCTCCACCTGACCGAAGCCGGCCTCCGCGACCCGGTGTTCGGCCCCATCGGCACCCCGTTCCACGCGGTCATCGGCCACGAAGACATCGTGGACGAACTCCCCCCCGGCGCGGTCTCGCTGGCGTCGAGCGACAACCTCCCGAACGAAGCCTTCACTTTCCCGGACAAACCGATCTACGCCACCCAGTTCCACCCCGAACTCGTCCGCGAAGACCTGGTCCGCCGCCTCGCCGCCTACCCCCCCTACCTGACCCTCGCCGGCGCCTCCAGCCTCGACGACTTCCGCGCCGCCAACCCCGAAACCGCCGACACCGCGTCCCTGCTGCGCCGTTTCGCGGCGGGAACCCGAACCCGGAGAGCCCCGCCCGCCAACCCTCGATAAGACCGGTCGCCCGGATTCCGAGCACCTGAGTCCGGGCCCGGTCGGCGGCCGTTCGGGATTGGCGCCGGGGCGCCGGCTCGAAGACATACGACGAAATTTGTCGCTCTCTTGATCTATCGTTCCCGCCGCCGCCGGAAAGGGGGGTCGAGGTCGGCCCGTTGGGGGCTCTCCAGACGCTCCGAAGAGCGGCGAGGAAACGCCTATGCGATACTGCCCTACAATGAACATCGTGCGGCTCGGCACCCGACTCCGGAGTGCGCCGCGCAGAACGACGAAAGAAGATATCCAGAGCGAGGCCGGCGCTTCCCGGCGGTCGAGCGGACGGAGAAGGGAGATGCCGTCGACATGAGTACAACCGATTCGTCGCCGCGGGAGAGCGGCCAGCGTTCGGCGACATCTGCCCCGGAGCGGGTGTCCGGACCGCAGACCGGCAGGAAACGGTCTTCCCTTCCAGTTTCCACTTTTCGCGTCGCCGTTGCGATGTCGTTCGTGATCTACTGGATTTGGGGCGTCCTCACCTATCCGTTTTTCGACACCTTCGCCGACGATTTTCCGTTCGCGGACCGCGGCCCCGAGAGTCTCGCGTCTTCGGCGGTCGTGGTTGTGTTGTTCGCGGCCGTTGCCGTCGTGGGTTGGCTGAAGAACCGCGCGGAGTTTCGCCGCGCCGTCAAGGCCGTCGAGCAAGATCCGACATCCCGCATCTCGCCGCGAATACACCGGTTCCTCGAGAGGATAGATCCGACCTTCGCCCAACGGAAGGACGGATGGAGTCGTCGCGCAGCCGAGTTCGTCGATGAAGATCTGGAGTCTCCCGACTCATTGCGAGAAGCAGTAAGCCAGTATTTCGCCAAGATCGCCCCGACGATGGCCTTTCTAACGTCGTCGAAGAAGAGGAAGATCGTCCGGCTTCGTGGCGCCATCGAGAGACTCCCCGAGTCAGTGCGAAGAAACGAAGCTCGCGAGTGGATGGCCCCGACTCGCAGCGCCTTCGAGATATTGTTTCTCGTCTTCATGCCGACTTATCTGGTCGTCAATGTGGCCGAGTGGATGGCCGGTCGACCTTACTGGGGAGGGATCCGATTCGAGGCCTTCTTCGCATCGTTAGCCGTGACCTTCGTGTCGATCGTCATAGCGACTATCGTTCGTGTGCAACGAACGCGGAAGGACTTCGGCGAGTCGCTGGAGGGCGCATCCACCGTAGGCCTGTCAGGTCTCGCGATCGCGGAGGTGGTCGTCAATGGCCCGAGAAGCGTGGCGCATTTCCTCGGCATGTGGTTGGCCCGCTTTTTCCTGCTTCTGAGAGTACGCAAGTGGACCACTACGATCGTGTTCGTTGGCACCCTGCTTCTTCTCTCACGAGCCTTCGTCGCTCTGTACTGCGTCATGCCTTGGACTTCACCCTGCACCACACTATTCTGAATTCTGAAGAAGCGCCCGCCGATGTCGTTGCCTTCGGGGCTCGTGCGAAGGAAGTGACGGATGTCGCCGGAGGTCGGACCATTCACATGCCCCAGATGCGAATCGTCAGGGCCGCGCCCTCGGTCGGCGGCGAGTCCGGCGTGACCTCCCAAGTCCGCGGCGCCTCCGGGTCGGCCGTCCTCCGCACGGAGAGGGCTCGCTCGAAGATCCTCTCTTCCCAGGTCTTGTTCCCGGCGTCGTCGATCACGACGAGGTGACCCTCCTCGGCGTCGCAGCGGTCGAGATACCGCGCCGTCTGCGCCGCGCCCTCGCGGATGACCGTCTCGAGCGCGTCGTGTTCCCGGCGCACCTTGCACTCCACGACGAACCGCTGGAGCCGGTCGGACGCGCGCCATTCGATCAGCAGGTCGCTCCGACCCATTCCGAGGGCGTACTCCCGGACGATTCGTCCCCCGGCGTTGACGATCCGCTGGAGGAACGCCTGCAGCAGCACCTGCACCGCCGCCTCCCGGAAAGAGAACCCCTGCGCCCACCACTCGGAGTGTTCGCGGAAGAACCCCTGGAACGCCGTCAGCAGTTTCGGGACATCCAGACTGCGGTCTGCGCGAAGGAACGGTGTGTTGTCCGCGCTGAGGCGCGGTTCCGCCGCCACCGACAGGAGTCGGGGCACGACTTCGCGGTATATCGGGTTCGCGATTTCGACTTCCCCGTTCGCCTTGGTCAGGCCGAGCGCCCGCACATAGGCCAAGTCGGTCCGGTCCGTCGAGAGGAACCGGGCGCGGCCGGCGAGGATGGGTTCGATCACCCGACGCACGCGCGGTTCCTTCAGTCGGTCGGCGAAGTGCCGCAGGAGGATCGGGCTGTAGAGGATCAGTCGGTCCCGTGCGGCTGCCACGGCATCCCTCTCGATGGTCCGCGACCGATCCCGGCCGGCCTCGTTCTCGAAGCAGACATCTCTCGCCAGCGCGTTCACCAGCCACGGTTGGCCGGCGGTCGCGTCCCAGATCTCTTGGACAGCATCCGGAGCGAATCCCTGTCCGGTCTCCTGCGTGTGCTGACCAAAAAGCCCCTCGACTTCGCCTCGTGAGAAGTCCGGCAGCCGCAGCGACTCCGACACGATGTTGAACGAACCGGCGTCTCCCAGCGGATAGTCCCGCAGGTCCCGGAGGCCGCAGAGGACCACGCAGCGAGGGAAACGGCGCGGGCGGCGCGCGAAACGGGCGCGCAACTGGCTGAGCAGCGCGAACAGCGTGTCCGCGTCCAGGCCGTCCACTTCGTCGAGCAGCAGCACGAGGCGCTCACCGCCCGTCGTCTGCGCCCACCGCGCGAGCGACGCTCCGATCGCATCCGCCGGGCCGCGCTTGTCGAGTTCTCCCGGCCAGATGCCATCCAGCGAATCGTCATCGAGACACGCGACAGCGGCCTCGCCGATCGCGCTCAAGACGCCGCGGACGGCCGCCTCCCGGCCTCCGCCCACCCTTCGCGCCGACTCGACGCTGGCGTACAGGGAGCGCCAACCCTCCGCAGCGAGGCGCTCCCGGAGCGCGCCGAGGACGGAGGTCTTGCCGGTCTGCCGGGGCGCGTGGAGGACGAAGTACGCGCGGCCTTCCACCAAGTCGAGGATCCGCGGGAGGTCCAGCCGGCCCAGCGGGGACACGGCGTAGTGGACTTCCGGGTCCACCGGCCCCGCCACGCTGAAACGCCGCATGCGTTGAGTATGGCCGGACCGCCGAGGAGGCGCGGGTTGCCGGAACGGCTCCGCCGCCCAGCCCGGCCCTGACCGCCCGGGCGCCCGGCCTCGCCGGGATCGAGACCCGAATTCGGCCTCGTGGGGCCCGCTCACCGTCAATTTTCCGTCGTTCAACGGAGAACCCAGCGCGCCCGACCCCCGGCGGGCGAAATTCGGCGCCCTACCGAACCGAGCCCGCCGGAGGTCTCACCGAACACCATGCACGAATACGACCGCGCCGCCGTTCGCGGCTACCTGTTGAACGCCGTCCGCGTCGCGCTGCGGAACCGCAAGGCCGCGGCGCGGCTGGCCGACTGGGTTCGCTCCAACCGCGGCGAACTGGACGAGGAGGGGATCGCGGACCTCTACGCCGTCTGCGAGACCCGCGAAGAACCCGACTCCGACCCGAACGGCTACCGAGGAATGGTTCGCGGCGGGTTCGAGTCGCCGCGCCGGGCGACCGATCGGGACCTCGCCTTCCTCTCCGAGGTCGCCGCCGCCCTCGCCGAGACACCGATCCTCACGCCCGGAGACGAACTCTTCTCGCGAAGCCCCACCGCTCGAGCAGCGCACCTGTTCGCGTCCCGGCTCGGATTCGACGGCGTTTCGGCTGCCGTGATCCACCTGGGTCATCTCCACGAAGAATCGGGAGTCGTCCAGAGTCTTTGGGACAACATCCACGAAAGCCGCAAGGACCCCGTCGCAACGACCGCGCTCCTGCTCGGCGCCGGTACGAAACCGGTGGACCACGCGCTGCTCGCGCTGCTCGAGGCCGGCATCTTCCGTCGCGATCGCTGGAATTCGTCGTCACTCGTCAGCAGTGTCACCGGCGGCATCGAGTCGATCTGGCAACCGCCGGTCGAGAACGACCGCCAACTCGTCGAACGCCTGCTCACGGGCCCCACCGAGCCGTCACTGGCGCTCGACCAGTTCTCCCACCTGCCGGACCGCGACGAAGCCGTCGCCCTCCTGGCCGGCGCCCTTCGGGACGCGGCCCCGGGAGTGAACCTCCTCCTGCACGGCCGCCCCGGGACCGGCAAGACCGAATTCGCCAAGACCCTGGCGGCCGCGGCGGGCGGTTGCCTCTACTCCATCGGCGAACCCGTGCCCGACTCCGCTTCCTGGAAGCGTGACGGCGACCGGTGCCCCGAACTGCGCCGCGCCGACCTTCTCCTGAAGACGGAGCGGAAAGCGGTACTGCTCTGCGACGAATCGGACGATGTCTTCGCCCCGCAGAGGCACGAAGAATCTCGCGATCGCCTCTTCCGGCTCCGGCTCCTCGAAGAGAACCGGACGCCCACGATCTACACGGCGAACCGAATCGACACCCTCGACGAGGCCGTGCTGCGCCGCTTCACGATCGCGCTGCGCTTCACCGCCCTCTCCCCGCGCCGGCGGACGACGATGTTTCGCCGAATGCTCGAAGAATCGAAACTTCCCGAACTGGAGGCCGCCGAAGCAAACCCGGAACTCGCAAATCGCCTGTCGGTCGAACTCGAAGCCCCGCCCGGAGTCGTGGAACGGGCGATCCTCGCCACCCGACTCACCGGAGGCGGAAAAGCCGCCCTGTTCCGCCACGCGGAGCGCCTAGAACGCACGATCTCCGGCGTACGCGCGATCCCCCGGCTGGGCGCCCCCGTCCGGCCGAAGCACCCGTGGGCCGCTTTCTCCCACCTCGGCGCGGACGCCGAAGATGCCCGGCGCTCGCTGGCCGCCGCCGTCTTCGGAGAGCGCGGCGAAACGCCCGAAGAACCGCGCAAGGGAGTGAACTTCCTCTTCTACGGCCCTCCCGGCACCGGCAAAACGGAGTTCGCCGCGACGCTCTGCGCCGAGATCGGCGCCTGCCTCTATTCCGTCGGTCAGCGGGAGTTCGGCCCCGACGCTCGCGTAGCGGCCGACCGCTGGGAGTGTCTCGAATACGCGCTGGAATCGCTCGCCGACGAACCGGGCGCGGTAATCCTCTTCGACGAGATGGAGGACCTCCCGGGTATGCCGAAACACTGGATGAACCGCGTCCTCGAAGAGAACCGGACGCCGATCCTCTGGGCCTGCAACGCGACGGACTACTACCGAGCGTGCGAACCCTTCTTCCTCGACCGGATGCTCCTCTCCGTGGAATTCCGCTCGCTGCCCCCGCCCGCGAAACGGGAAATCTACGAAGGAATCGTCTTGAAGCGCGGCGTCGCGGACGAGACCTCCGCGGCGCTCGCCGACGAGTTCTCCCGGATGCCCGATGTGACCCCGCGCCAGGTAACTCTCGCTTCCGCCTGGCCGGCGGTGGAAGACGGCGACGCCGACGGCATCCGCCGCAACCTCGACCGGAAGCGCCGCCTGCGCCGCGGCGCCCCGCCGGCGTCACTCCCGAAGCCGGCCCTCTACGACCCGAAACTCCTCCGCGCCGACTGCGACCTCCTCGAACTTGCCGACCGGATCGTCCGCTGCGGCCCCCGTCGAATGGGGCTCCTCTTCTCCGGCCCGCCCGGAACCGGGAAGACCGAGTTCGTCCGCCACCTGGCGAAGCGCTGGGATCGGGAGATCCTGCCGCGCCGCGCTTCGGACCTGCTCGACCGGTATGTCGGGGAGAGCGAGAAGAACATCGCCCGCGCCTTCGCCGAGGCCCGCGACCTGGACGCGATCCTCGTGCTCGACGAAGCGGACTCGCTGCTGGCCGACCGGCGCGCGGCGCAACACCGCTGGGAACTCGGCCAGGTGAACGAACTGCTCGGCCAGATGGAGGCGCACCCGCTGCCGTTCGCCTGCACCACGAACTTCGCTGACGCGCTCGATCCGGCTGCCGCGCGGCGCTTCCTGTTCCGCGCCGAGTTCCGCTGTCTCGACCGCGCCGGCATCGCCCGGGCCTTCCGCCTGTTCTTCGAAGCGGACGCGCCGCCGGAAGCGCTCGCCCTCGAAGGTCTCACTCCCGCCGACTTCGCGAATGCCCGCGAACGCGCCATCGTCCTCGGCTTCCGGGACGAGCCCGCTCGCATCGTCGAGGACTTGCGCCGCGAGGGCCGAGCCAAGGGCGGGCCGGAGAGGCCGATCGGGTTCGCTTCCGCCACTTCCGGTCGGCGGTCGCTCCCCGTGACCCCGCCGGCGTGACCGAAACCACTTTCCTCGAATGAGCGCCCGAACCGCGACCGCTTCTGACGCAGCGACGGTGCAGGATTCGGGATGACGCGCCGCTCGGGAACGCCGCAACGCGATCGTGGCAAGCCCGCAACGGACGACCGATACCGATGCCATACGCCATAGACCGGTCGCGGCGAATCGCCGGGATCCGCCGACGAGAACGCCAACACGACCGCAGAAGACGACCCCGATGAACGAATCCGCCCCCGCCGAACGGGGACACCCATTCCCTCCGTCACCGAATTACCGCCGAGGACGACTTCCATGAACCACACCGACATCGCCACCGAACTGCCCGCCCCCGCCGCTCCGTCTCCGCGCGCGGCCGCCGATCCGCGCGACCGCTGCTTTTCCACGGGAAGAACCTACGGGCGGCGGCTCGACTCCGGATGCCCGGACTGCGAACACCTTCCCGCTCCCGGCGCACGCGCCGGCGATACACCCCGGGTGATTCCGGCCTGCTCCACCTGTTTCCCGGCCGATACGGAACGAAGCGACTACGAATTCACCTTCGAGACTCCCGCCTTCGGCGACTGGATGGAGCGGGATATGGAGAGGGCGTGCCTCCGCTGCGGCGAGCGCGACAATCCTCCCTACGGCGTCCTCCGCTGGCGCGGCCGCGCCGCCCCGCCGCGCTGCGACTGCGAGTTGCGCTGGACGGCCGCCGCCACCGCGTGGACGAGCGCCGCCGGGCTCCTCGTCCTCCCCCGCGGCGCCGCCGTCCCGACCGGCGACGGCCCGCAGGGCGGCCCCGTTCCGGTCCGCGTCTCGCTCTGGAAACGCGCCGAATACCGAGCCGCCTCCGCCCTCTTCCCCGACCCGGACACCGCCCGGCTCGCGGCGGTCACCGTGGATGCCGAAGGCGCGGTCCTCGAAGTCCGCGAAGCCGCCTTCCCGGAGAGTCTCGGCGACAGCGCCGAACCCACGCTCGCCGCGCCCGGCCCGATCCTCACCGTCGCCGCCATCCGTCCCGACCGCGCCGAGGCGCGAAAGGCGGCCCACCACCGCCTCGCCATCGCGCGAAGGCGCGCCCCGCAGCGCCTCGACCTGGACTTCCCGCTGGACCTCCCGCTCGTCGCGCCCGACCACGAGTTCTCCGACCGAGGCCCCGCCCTCCGTTTCGAGAACTGGCCCGCCGCGCTCGCCGGCGACTGGACGGCGTATTCCGCCACGCGCTTCGACGACTCCCGGCTCCTGACCGCGGAACGCCCCGGCCGCCACACCTGCGCGGCGTGCGTCCCGGCCCCGAAGGAGTCGCCATAGCGCGCCTTCCTTCCCGCCAGCCGTCCCCGCCGAACGGTCCACGACCGAGACGAGAATTCGAAGAAAACGCCACAAGAGGAGGCCAAAACACGATGTGGAAGACCATCACCAAGACCATCCGCAATCTCCTGCTCAACGCCCTCGCCATACCGAGTATTCTGCTTGGTGTGATCTGCTTGATTACTTGGCTGACAGTGATTGTCGTAGTAACCGGCACTTGGATAATTTCGGTTGTCGCATTGACCGGCGCGATCCTCATCGTTGCGTCGCCGCCCGGTTTCCTGCTCGCCATGGCCGTGGCGTACGAAAAGGGACGCAAGGAACGCAAGAAGCGCAAGCGCAAGGCCGAGAAGAAGCGTCGCACCGCTCGGGCTCTGCCCATCAGTCCGGACTACGCCGCGGCGGACGGCGAACACCAATGAGCGGGCAGGCCGGACATCCGCGACTGTCCCTCGACCAGCGAGTCGCAGCACGACCATCGAAACGAGGTGCATCTTGGACCTGATCGGCCTCATACTGGGATGGTTCTTCTTGGGTTTCCTCGACGAGAACTATCCCAGATTCTTCAAATGGGTCTTTCTTCCTCTGGCTCTCTGGGTCTCTATTGCCCTTGTTGTCAGTTGTGTTGATGACTTGCTACACCACGATGCCGTAGAGAGTGTTGATTGCGGCAACCCGGATGTCCGATGTATCAACGGGCCCCACTCGGTTGACTGCAGCGCCCCGGCGATCCGGTGCATCAACACTGACGGCGACCTACCGTGACCTCGACCACGGAGAGTCGCGTCCGAACGGAGTCTCGATGGCGGATTGGAAGACATACGACGGAATCTGTCGCCCTGTCGATCTATCGTTCCCTTGCCGCCGGACGATGTGTGTCGAAATCGGCCGGTCGAGGGCCGGTCGGACGCTCCGACGGGCGGTGAGGAAACGAACATGCGGTATCGCTCTACGAAGAACATCGTGCGACTCGCCACCGAAGTCGGGTGTGTCCGGCACGGGATGACCAACGAGGATATCTGGAGTGAAGCCGCCGGCTTTCGGCGGCCGAGCGGACGGAGAAGGGAGACGCCTTCGACATGAGTACGCCGGATTCTCTGCCGCCGGAGAAGGCCCGGCCTTCCGCGGCCTCCGCTCCGGAAAAAGGTTTTCCGAGCGACGAGGCTCGAGCACTCGCGATGTCGCGGAGATGGTGGGTCTGCTTCGCGCTGTCCTTCGAGATCTGGTGGGTCGGATTCGTCGCGCTCCACCCCTTCTACCCTTTCGTGGACACCGCCTTGACGCGGGCGGCGTGGGCCGCGGTTCCGGTTGCCTTGGTCGCGGCCCGTGCGGTCTTGGTGTGGGTGAGCCTTTACGAGACCATGCGTACTCTCGTGCGTGCTCTCGCTGAGAGCAAGCTGGCCGAGTCCGGTGCAGTGCACCATTTTTGGCTTCTCATCCCGGGATTCCTCCTTGGCGGAGCGTTCTCGAAGCGCAAGATCGTGCGGCTGCGCCGCGCGGTCAAGCGAGTTCCCCGCTCAGCGCGAAAGCACCAGTTCCGTACATGGAGGGCTCCGACGCGAAACGCACTGTGGGCCTGGGGACTGATCTTCTATCCGGCTTGGTTCGTGATCGGTGCGGTGCAGGCTGTAATCGGCCGAGATCATGTGACAGGAGTCCTCGAGATATTCGGTGCGTCGGTCGGTGTGGCGGTCATGGTCGTGGCCGCGCGGACGATCGTTCTCGTGCGGCGTGCGCGGAGGAAGTTCCGCGGCTCTCTGAACGACGCATCCACCGTAGGCGTGGCGGGCCTCGTGGTCGCGGAAGTCGTCGGCAACGCGCCGAGAAGGGTCGGCCGACGGCTGACCCGCCGCTATGTGCGGTATCTGACCTCGTTCTGGCGCACGAGGCTGCTGAATTTCTTGGCCCTTCTCTTTCTCGCAGCGATCATCCTCGCTTGGTTCGACTTCACGACACTGCTGAACCACCTCTCCCGGTTGTCTCCCGGTCTCGCGGTCCTCCTCATCTGGAGGCATCGAAAGGCCCGGAAGAAGGGCGCGGGGCGCACGAGAAAAAAGGATTGAGGGTCGCTTCCTCGCGCGCGGAGGACGGCAGCCGTCGTCCGGCTTTCGGGCGGGGGCTCTCCGCCCCTCGTACCGAGCCGACCGCCCGACAGCGCTGCCCCTCCCCGGCCGCGGTCCGTAGCGCCCCGCTCGGCGGCGCTCCGGTTCGCCCCGTCGGCCCCTCCAAAATCTACGACACATTTTGTCGCATACCCCGTCTAAGGTTCCCCCTGCCGCCGGAAGAGGGCGTCGAGGCCGGCCCGTCGGGGGTCGGTCGGGCGTTCCGACGGGCGGCGAGGAGACGCAATTGCGATACGGCCCCACGAAGAATGTCGTTCGGCTCGCCGTCAAACTGCAGGGCGCGCCGCGCGGGCTGACCATGGAAGAGATCCAGCGCGAAGTCGGCGGCTCCCGGCGGACGGCGGAGCGGATGAAGAACGCCGTCGAGGAGTGCTTCGACACCCTCCACGCGGTGGAGAGCGACGACCGGAAGACGCACTGGCGCCTGGAGTCGCGGGCGCTCCGCGGATTAATCCGGATCACCCCGGAAGAATTGGCCGAGATGTCGCCGATGACCGAAGCCCTGGAACGGGCCGGGCACACCGAGCGCGCCGCCGCCGCGCGGGCGCTCGCCGACAAACTGCGGGCGCTCCTGCCCTGCCGCCCCGAGCCCGGCGAGCCGGACGAAGACCTCGAAGCGCTGCTCCGCTCCGAGGGGCTGGCCATGCGGGCCGGCCCCCGCCCGCGGCTGGAGCCGGGCCTGCTCCCCCTCCTCCGCGAGGCGATCCTCACGCGGCGGGTCGTCGAGTTCGACTACCGGGCGCCGAACCGAAGCGAGCCGAAGACCTTCTCGGCGCACCCGCACGGCATCCTCTACGGCGCGCGGCCGCACCTCGTGGCCCGCGCCGACTGGGCGGACGACCTGCGCCTGTGGCGGCTCGACCGCATCCGCCGCGCCCGCGTCACCGACCGGCCGTTCACCCCGGCCCCGGACTTCGACCTCGAGGACTACGCCCGCCGATCGTTCGGCACCTACCGGGAGCCGCCGGTCCCGGTTGTCCTACGCTTCGCCGCCGCCGTGGCCGACGACGCGGAAGGGTTCCTCTTCCACCCCGGCCAGACCGTCGAGCGCAACCCCGACGGAACGGTCACGGTCCGCTTCGAGGCCGGCGGCCAACAGGAAATGGCCTGGCACCTTTTCACCTGGGGCTCGAGCGTAACCATCGAAGAGCCCCGTTCCCTCCGCGACCGCCTCGCGGGCCTGTGCGCCGAACTCGCCGCGCACCACGCACCATGACTCGACCCCTCGACCCCACCACCGCCCCGCCGCCGGCGCCCGGCGCCCCGACGAAATTCGTCGCGCTCGACTTCGAGACCGCCAATATCTGGCGCGACAGCGCCTGCGCCGTCGGCGTGGTCGTCGTTGAAGACGGCCGCATCACGCACTCCGTCCACCGCCTCATCCGCCCCCCGAAGAGTTGGTTCTCGTTCACCTGGCTCCACGGGTTGGACTGGAAGAAGGTCCGCGACGCGCCGGCGTTCGACGCCGTGTGGCGCGACCTGGCGCCGCTGTTCGACGGAGCGGACTTCGTGGCGGCGCACAACGCCTCGTTCGACCGATCGGTGCTCGCCGCCTGCTGCAGCCGCCACGGGTTGGCCACCCCGCCGCAGCCCTTCGTCTGCTCGGTGAAGGTCGCCCGCGAAGTCTGGAACTTCTACCCGACGAAACTCTCCGATGTCTGCGCCCGGCTGGACATCCCGCTGAACCACCACGAGGCCCTTTCCGACGCGAAGGCCTGCGCCCGCATCGTCATCGCGGCCACCGCCACCGGCTGGCGCCCCCGCCTCCCCGGGTCCGCGCCGCCCCCGCCGGAGGCCTGAACCCCCCGCGCCGCCGGCGGGCCGCAAACGCGCCCACCGGCCGGCGCGTGCGGTCGTCGGCGCTCCCCACTCGCGAGAACGGCGCTCTTGCGGAAGGCGGGGCCGAGAACCGTCGCTTCCGACCCCCCACCGTCGCGCCGGTTCGCCTCCCGAGCGCTCGGGATTCATGGCCACCGGCGCTCGCCCGACTGCGAGCCGTCCCTCGCCGGCGTCTTGCGCCCCCTCCCGCAGTTTTCTATAGTCGCGCTCAACGGGATTCCCGCGTCCGTCCGGGCGCGTGGGCGGCGATTCGCGCCGCCGATTCGTCTCCCCACCTTTCCATCGCAGGAGTTCACCCTCCGGTTCATGACGACCTCTCCGGCGGCGGCGGCACTGCGCAGCCGCACGATGCGGGCGGTTCGGTCCAAGGACACGGCCCCGGAGATGCGCGTCCGCCGCCTGGCCCACCGCCTCGGGTACCGCTACCGCCTTCACCGGAAAGACCTGCCGGGAAAGCCCGATCTCGCATTCCCGTCCCGTCGGAAAGTCATCTTCGTCCACGGCTGCTGGTGGCATCAGCATGACTGCGCTCACGGACGCCGCCTCCCGGCTACCCGACGGGAGTACTGGCTTCCCAAATTGAGCGGGAACCGGCGCCGCGACCGGGAGAACCGGCGGCGCCTCGAGGCCTCGGGCTGGGAAGTCCTGACCGTCTGGGAATGCGAGGTGACCGACGACTCCGCGCTGCGCGCGCGGCTTCGGAATTTCCTCGGCGAGACGCTCGCCCCACCCGGAGACCCCGCGCTCCCCCTGACCGCCGAGACCCGCGACAGTTTTCGTCCGGCCCCCGGGCGATGATCCCCGCATGAGATCGAGTCGACCTCCCCGCGCCGGGCGCGGCAGCGTCGCAGGCGAGTCCTCCCGCTCCGCTCCCCGATCCCCGAGCCCGGAGTTCCGGTGATGCCGCGGCCCTCTGCGATCAGCCTCTTCGCCGGCGCCGGCGGTCTCGACATCGGCGTCGACCGGGCGCGGATCAAGACGATCTGCGCCATCGAACTGGACCGACACTGCGCCGCGACGCTGCGCCGCAACGCCCGTCGCAAGACGGTGTGGCAGGTGGACACCCGCGCCTTGGATCCGCAACGGGTTCTCGAAGTGTTCGGCATCGAGCCCGGCGAACTCACGCTGCTCCACGGGGGGCCGCCCTGCCAACCATTCAGCCAGATCGGGCACCGACGCGGGCTCGACGACCCGCGCGGCGCCCTCGTCTTCGAGATGGCGCGATTCGCGGCCGTCCTCCGGCCTTCGGCGGTCCTGATGGAGCAGGTTCCCACCTTTCTCCAGGCCAAGAGCGCCACGGGCGAGCCGCTCGTCGAGTCTCTGCGCGAGGCGTTCTCCCGCATCGGCTACGACCTGCACTCGCACACCCTGGATGCCCTGCACTTCGGAGTCCCGCAGAAGCGCCGTCGCGCGTTCGTCGTGTGCGTGCCCGAAGGGCAGTCGTTCTCGTTTCCCGGCATCGCTCCCGCGGCGGTGTCCACGGTCGGCGAAGCGATCCGGGATCTCCCGAAGCCGGCGGCCAAGGGCGTGGAGCCGGCTCTGCCCAACCACACGGACATCACTCCCGCCCGTGATCGCCAACGCATCCGCTATGTCCCGGAGGGTCTCTGGCTCTCCAAGTCACCCGGCGTGCCCCCGGACATCATGCGCAATCTCACGAGAAAGGACACGACGAAGTTTCGCCGCCTCCATCGTGGTCTGCCTTCCCCGACGGTTCGCTGCGGCGAACCCTTCTACCACCCGACAGAACCTCGCTACATCACGCCGCGCGAAGCCGCTCGACTGCAAGGCTTCCCTGACGGGCATGTTCTCGTCGGGCCGATCCGCGGACGAACGGGCCAGGTTCCCGATCTGGATCAACACCGACAGGTGGCAAACGCCGTTCCTCCGCCGCTGGCGGCGGCTGTCGCTCGAAGCATCGGAGCATCGTTGTGTCTTTCGTAGTATCCGAACTCTTCGGTCAAGCGATCGGGGCTCGGAAGGCGGCGAAGGACGCTCGAGAGGACAGCGAGACAGAGACCTCCATTCGACAGGCGTGGTGCCCGTACATGGACGCCCGGTGTGATGGCGGCGGCAACCGGGACATGATGCGAGTCGCCGCGAACGACCCGGCGATCGGGCCCCTGTTCGACAAGGCGGTCGGCGATTCGACCGGCGGCCACATTCCGTGCGGCGTTTGCAGCGTCGAGCGCCATAGCAACGGAGAGCAGTGGGCCATCTGTCCGAGACGCCTGTTGGCCTTTGGCCCCTCCGGCGTCTCCGGGTATCACGAAGCACTGGCGCAGCGGATTCTCAAGATCGGCGGCTTCGAGGCGGGACAGCGTGTCGAAGTGTGGTCCGAGATCCACCTGAAGGAGACGGGCCCCGATCATCGGAAGTTCGATTACCGACTGGACTATGTGATGCGAGGCGTTGAGAAGAAGTCCGCACCGCTCATCATCGAGGTCATGACCTGTTCGACTTCGGGCGGCAACAAGGCGAAAGGAACGGACATGAACATGGCCTTCCGTTCCGCCGTGCTGTTCGCTCGAGGAATCCGACCGGAACCGGCGCGATCGCCCGGCGTGAATGTGCGGCAGGTGTGGGCGCGCATGGCGTCGCAACTGATCGTCAAGTCGGAGGCCGCCCTCCATTGGGGAGGCCGAGCGGTATGGGTCATACAGGATGTGTTGGCCCAGTACATCCAAAGCCAGACGGCACTTCCTCTCGAACGCCTCCGCTCCGACGACTGGATCCCCGGCGAAGTCAATCTGATCGTCTGCAGCCTCGATGGAGGAATGAAGTTGTACTCGGGCCCGATCCGCTCGTCCAAGTCGGCTCGTCCATGTTGGCTGGAGATTCTGGGCGCCCCCCATATTCCGGCGCTGGAATCGTTGGCGCGAAAACTGGACGAGAGCGCGCCTATCGGGCAATTCGCGATCTAGGCCGACGGTTCCCACGGCCGGCCCAAGTTGCGACCATGAGATTGCGCAGTGGCGAAAGTGTTGCCCAAGATATTGCAAATGCGACATCACGGTTGTTGCGAAAATGATGCCAATACGATTGCGAACGCGCTGCTCCCGCTCTACGCTTCGCCCTCGGCGCCGTCCGGCCGCTCACTGCATTGCTCCAGAACACCGCTTACCGCCCCCGCATCGCCGACCGGGAACTGGCGCAGCGCCTTCGCGCCGCCGGAGCGGTCCTGATCGAAGGTCCGCGCGGCTGCGGGAAGACGGAGATCGCGAGGTGCGCCGCCGCGAGCGAAGTCCTGCTGGACACCGACCGGAACGCGCGCGAAGCGCTGGCGGTCGACCCGAGCGTCGTGCTCGCCGGCGACACGCCCCGCCTCTTCGACGAGTGGCAGTCCACCCCGGAGGTTTGGAACCACCTGCGACAAGCCGTGGACGACCGCCGCGAACGGGGCCAGTTCATCCTGACCGCCTCCGCCATCCCTCCGGACGACCGGACGCGCCACACCGGCGCGGGACGCGTCGGCCGCTTCCGTCTGCGCCCGATGTCGCTCGCCGAACTCGGCCGTTCGACGGGCGGAGTCTCCCTCCGCGAGCTGCTCGACGGGGATCGCCCGTCCGCCGGAAAGGCGGAACTATCGGCAGCGGAACTCGCCGAGATCCTCTGCGTCGGCGGCTGGCCCGGACACCTCGACTCGCCGCCGAAAGCGGCCGCGCGCGCCAACCGTGACTACCTCGAAGACACCTGCCGAAAGGACCTGGAGCGGGCGGACGGCGTCCGCCGCGACCCGCGCCGCGTGAGCCGCTTCCTCAAGTCGCTCGCCCGCCACACCGCGACCTGCGCTTCGCTTGCGACCATCGCCCGCGATGTGGGCGGTTCGGAGGAAACCGTCGCCGCGCCCACCGCCCGCGCCTACCTCGCGGCCCTCGAACGAATCATGGTGGTGGAAGACCAGCCGCCCTGGTCGCCGCGGCTCCGTTCCCGCTCCCGCCTCCGCGCCGCGCCGAAGCGCCACTTCGCGGACCCGTCCCTGGCCGTGGCCGCCGTGGCCGCCGGCCCCGCCCACCTGCTCCGGGACTTCCGGTGGTTCGGCTTCCTCTTCGAGTCGCTGGTCGTCCGCGACCTCCGGGTGTACGCCCAGGCCACCGGCGGCCTCGTCCACCACTACCGCGACAACACCGGCCTCGAAGTGGACGCCGTCGTGGACGCCGGCCCCGGCCGCTGGGGAGCGTTCGAGGTGAAGATGGCCGCGGCCCGCGCCGACGAAGCCGCCGCGAACCTCCTCCGCTTCGCCGAACGGGTGGACACCGACCCCATCGGGAAACCGAGCGTCCTCGGCGTGATCGTCGCCAACGGCTACGCCTACCGCCGCCCCGACGGCGTCGCCGTCATCCCGATCACCGCACTCGGCCCGTAGCCGGGAAACCCGACCGCCCGCGTCCCCGGGCCGGTCGCCCCCGCCACCGGCGCAACGGATCTCGCTCCGCCGCGGCGCCGCCGGGGCGCGAGCCGCGCTCACGCCGGTGCGAACTGCGACCGGAACTGACGCACGGACTCGCAACACTGGCGCAGTCCCGCCTTCGCTGCGGTCGGCGACCGGGCGGCAGCAGCGCCCGGCGCCGGCAGCGATCCGTGGCGCCGAGGCAGCCCGCGCCGCTCTGCCCGCCGAAGTCCGCCAACCATCAGGAGAACCGATGACGCGAACACGATCCTGTCTTCTTTCCGCACTCGCGCTCGCCCTCGCGCCGAGTCTCACCGCCGCGCAACCGAGAATCGAACGCGTAAACCTCAACGCCCGTCCGCAGTCCGATTGCGCCGAATGGGGGGCCGCCGGCTTCCTCGAGGAGCAGCCGGTCGAGCGCATCGTCGCCTGCATCGCCGCCGGCTCCGACCCGAATGAGACTTTCGACAGCGGCCGCACGGTTCTTCGCCATTCCGTCTCGATCGCGACAGAGAAGCGTCCGGAGTTGATCGATGTCGTAGAAGCATTGATCGCCGCCGGCGCCGATGTCCACCACCGGGACCCGACCGCGAACGGGTCCGAGCCACTTGTCGCCGTGGCGGTGTCGGCAGCACTCGACTCGCGACACCGGGCGATCGCCGAGCGGGTCGTCGACGCGCTCCTCGAAGCCGGGGCCGACGCTGACGCTTCGGTGGAAGACAACGACTCCAGCGCCGACGGGATCACTCCCCTGATGATGGCGGCATTCAAGGACGCGCACCGCCTCGTCGAGGCTCTGATCCGCGCCGGCGCCGATCCCGAGGCCACCTTCAGCGGATTCACGCCACTCCATGCCGCCCTCGCCTCTCGCCAGAGGCCGCATGCGGTGGTCGAAGCGTTGCTCGATGCCGGCGCGGACACCGGTTTCCGATCGCCGGACGGACAACTCCCCATACATCGCGCCGCCAGACGGGCCGACGGCGGCGAGTTGATCTCCCTGCTCGCCGCTGCCGGCGCCGATGTCAACGCCCGGGCCACCGAAATGCGCGAGACGGCGCTCCATATCGCGGCCGGGCACAACTCGAATCGCGAAGTGATAGATGCGCTCCTGGCCGCCGGGGCGAATACGGAAGTACGGAGCAACGCCGGCCAGACTCCGCTGCACTGGTCGGTGATCTTCGCCCGGAGCACGACCGGCTTGGAGGCGCTGCTCGCCGCCGGCGCGGATCCGAATGTCGTCGATGTGCTGGGTCTTCTGCCCATCGAGTATGCCGAGGACAACAAGTTGATTCGCGGAACGGGGGCCTATGTCAACCTGATTCGAGCGCGCTTGCGGTGACGCCGAGAAAGTAGCGATGGACTCCGAAGCCGGCCGCGCGCGCTCCACGAACGCGCTCGCCACCAACCCGGTCCCGCCCGGCGCGGAACGCCCGCGCTCGTCGGCGCCGGCCGCCGAAACGGAAACGCCCGGGACGGAAACGGAGGAAAACGAAAGGGCCGAATCGGAGGACCGGCTCGTGAGGGAAGCCGTCACCGGGGGCATGGTGGTCGTGTTCCTCATCGTCGGCGGACTGGGGGCCTACTGGTTCTGGAGCGATCCGTCTTCGCCCAACCTGATCTGGACGGCCATATGGGAGGTGCTTTGGCCTTGGGGTCTGCTGGCGGCCCTCGCGGGCGGTCTCCTGCAGGGGACGCGCTGTGCTCTCCGTATCCGTCGGGAGTCCGAAGACGGCCCCGTAGAAACCGGGGAGGCGTTCGCCCTGGCCGCCTTCGCCATGTGGGGCGTCGTGCGCGGCTTCCTCAAGGAAACGAAGGAAGACGGCCAATCTCTCGCCAAGGTCCTGGTGGTCCTCGCCGCCATCGTGTTGCTGCTCCTCGTCTTCGCGCCCTCGGCGCTCGAAGACATCAAACGCTGGCTCGAAAGCCATCTCTGAAACATCCCGCCCCGGACCGAATGACCCGGCCTCCACGCCTCCCCGACTTCGACTTCGGCGGCCACCCTGGGAACCCGCGCGGCGCGCTGCCGGTCCGCCACCCGCGGCGAACGAACGCCGCCCACCCACCTCGCTTCGGCGAAGGAGAGATTCGATGCTCGATTCCATAAAGGCCGACATAGAGTCCGAGAAGTCCAACCGCGCCGGGCTGCTGTCCGCGCTGGGACTCCTGCTCGTCGCCGGGCTCGTGATCTACGGGTGGCAACAGCGCGAGGAGAACAACCTCGCCCGAATCACCCGGGAGAACGAGGAGTGGGAACGGCGCGTCCGCGCCGAAGAGACTCGGCAGATCCAAGCGCGCGCGAATGCCTGGAGAGGTGTCCGGGCGGCCAATGCCCGGTGGAACGAGTTGTTCCCGTGGATGGAACGGACGACCGAACTCCGCCAGCGAGTCCTGGCCGGGGCGGCGGGCGTGGATTGGCTGCTCAGCGACAGCAACCCGCTCGATCCGTTCGGCCTCGCTCTCGGCGCGGGCGCCATCGAGATGACCAGCCGCGTGTTCGCCCAGGCGCAGGCGCAGATCCAGTTGAAGTGGCCCGAAGTCGTCGAGGTCCTGGTCGAGATGGACGAGGCCGCGGGAGCCATGTTGCGGGCCGATGCCGCGTTACCCGGTGATGAAGCAGCCGTGGCCGCCTTCGAACGCGCCAAGGAGGTGGCCTCCCGATGGGCGGATGACGCCAACTTGATGCAGCAGGTAGCGGCCCAGGACTTCTTCAGCGCCGGCGCGTCGGCCGCCCGTCTCAACGAGACCACTGCCGAACTCATGGCGGCGCTCGGAGAGTTGATGCCCACCCCGACGCCGTCGAACACCGGCCCCCTCACTCAGCCATGACCGCCCTCCCACCCGGTCGGCGAAACGGCGCCGCCGCCTCGACGCTCCTCTACCCGGCGACGGCGATGGCGCTCGGCGCCGCCGCCTGCATGGACGCCAGCGGCGGCGACGATCCGCTCCGGATACTCATCGGGCTCGGAGGCCCCCTCGCCACCTTGGGACTCGTGTTCCAACGCAACGCGACGATGGTGGGGATCCTCCTGGCGCTGTTCATCTGGCCGCTCGGCCTCCTCCATGCGCTGACGAAGAGGGACCGGAGGGAAGGGGAAGACCGGGGCATCGCGAGCCGGAAGTCCGGCCGTCCCGCCGCCGCGAACCGGAAACCGCCCGCAACGACCCGGGCAACGACCTGACCCTCCATCCCCGAGCCGAAGCGCCGACCGATACCGGACGGACACCTCGCGGATCGGTTCAGCGGAGCGATCCGTCGCCCCTTCTGCGACCGGATTCGGCGCAGGTCCGCCCTACCGTCGCGGTTCCCGAAGGCGGGACGATTCGTCCCGACCCGACGACTCGACAGAAAGGAAATCCGCCATGACCACCGCGCCCACCCGAAGGCGCCGCCGCCGGCCCGCTTCGTTCTTCGTCGGCGCCGCGCTCGCGCTGTCTCTCGGCGCCGCCTGCGCGGGATCCGGCAACCCCGGCACGGACCTCCTCTTCATGCTCATCGGCGTCGGCGGCGCCATCGGAACCATCATGCTCGCGTCGCGCCGCGGCGTGATGACCACGGGAGTCGTCGTGCTGACCTTCGTCTTCTGGCCGGCCGCCCTCATCCATGTCCTGACGAAAGAGCGCGATCCAGAGAAGTTGGACATCGGGCCTTCGAGCAGCGACTGACCCTCCGCCTCGCGTGCGAAGCCGGGCGGATACGACGATAGCGCGGGGAGGCCGCCGCCCGAATCATCGAATCGATCCGTCGCTCCAAATGCGACCGGATCTGGCGCAACGGCGCCCTAGTCTCCCTCGCCTACCGGATACCTGACCGGACCGAAATACGGATCTGGACATAGAAGAAAGGATACGAACATGGATCGTCGCAACTTCCTGAAACTCGGCGGCGCCGCCGGCGCGGTCGCCGCCGCGCCCGACGCCGCGGCCCGAACGACCGACCCCCCAAGCCTCGGATTCCACGCCGACCGCCGCGCCCTGCTCGCGGAACTGGCGCTCGTCGAGTTGCTGCTCGCGCAGGAGCGCCGGCCCTCCCCCGACGAACCGCCCCACCCGGAAGTCACGCTCTCCCCCGGCGCGTTCGGCTGCCGGATCTTCGCCGCCGCCGCGGACACCCGCTTCCACACCACGGTCGAGGCCGAGTGCGCCGGCGCCGGCGCCGTGACCGTCCCGCTGCCCGACCTCCGGCGCCGGCTCTCCGCCGGCAGCGGCGAAACCGTCACCGTTCGCGCGTTCGAGTCGGCGGACCGGATCGAAGCCGAATGCGGCGGCCCCGCCACCCGCATCCCCGCCCGACCCGCCGACTTCCCCGAACCCGACGCCCCGCCGCCCTCGGCGTTCACCGTCCCGGCCGACCCCCTGGCCCAATACCTCCGCTTCGTCTCGCGCGAGCGCTACGGCGTCCACCGCCCCGGCCCGCCCCGAATCCCCGACCCGGAAGCGCGGGAGCACTTCGCCCGCGAAGCGAGCCGCTCCCGCCCGACGGTGTATCCGTTCCCGGCCAACGCCGCGGTCGTCCCGCTGTGGGGAAACCCAGCCGGAAGGCGCGCCGCGCGGGGCGTCCGCAAGGACGAAATCGTCACGCTCCGCCTCGAAACCCTGATCCAGGCGTTGGCGCTCGAAGGAACCCTCGAGCGCCGCGCCCGCCTCCGCCAGGACGGGATCCGCATCTTCGTCGAGTGCGGAAAGCGCCTGCTCGCGTCCTCCACCTGCGCGCCGGGCGCCTCGGCCTCGACCACCATCGAACACCTGGCCTTCATCCGCTCCGGCCCCGACCGGCTCGTCATCGGCGCGGAGTCCCCCGCCTGACCGTCGCCCCTCACGCCTCCCCGGACATGCCCGACGAAACCGCCCCGCTCCCCCACGACCGCGCCGCCGAACTCGCGGTCCTCGGAGCGGTCCTGCTCGACCGCCGCCAGTTGGACGCCGTCCGCCAGGTCCTCGCCCCGGCCGACTTCCACGACGCCCGCCACCGCTGGATCTTCGACGCCGTCTGCTCGCTGGACACGGAGAACGAACCCATAGATGTCGTCACCCTCCGCTCCCGCCTGGCTCGGGACGGCCGGCTCGAAACCGTCGGCGGCCCCGCCTTCCTCTCCGAACTCTTCGACGGCCTGGCGCTCTCCACGAACGCCGGCGACTACGCCCGCATCGTGCGCGGCCATTCCCTCTCCCGCCGCCTCCACCGCTACGGCAGCCGCATCGCCGCCGACGCCCCCCGCCGCGATCCCGCCGCCCTCCTCGAAGACGCCGAACGGACGCTCTTCTCCATCGCCGAAGGCCTCCAGACCAACGCCCCCGTCCCCGTCGGCGAAACCACCGACGCCCTCGCGGAGGAAGCGCAGGAATACCGGAAAGCGCTCCCCGGCATCGAAACCGGCCTGCCCGAACTCGACCGCCTCATGGGCGGACTGCGCCCGTCCGACCTCGTCCTGCTCGGCGCCCGCCCGGGAGAGGGCAAGACCAGCCTCGCCCTCAATGTCACGCTCGACGCCGCGCTCCGCGGCGCCCGCGTGCTCGTGTTCAGTCTGGAGATGTCGCTGCGGCAGATCGGCATCCGCCTGCTCTTCTCCCACGCCCGGGTGGACGCCCGCCCGCTCTCCGAGCGCGGCGCCTATTCCGCGGACGACCGCCGCAAGATCCGAAACGCGGCCGACTCGCTCCGTCCCCTCCCGATCCGCGTGGACGACTCCCCGGTGACCCCGGTCGAACTCCGCTCGAAGGCCCGCCAACTCCGCCGCGACCCGGGCCTCGACCTGATCGTGGTGGACTACCTCCAACTCATGCGCGCGAGCGACGACGGCCGCCGGCGCTTCGAGAACCGCAACCTGGAGATCGCCGACATCAGCCGCTCGCTGAAACTCCTGGCGAAGGAACTCGATGTCCCGGTCCTCGCGCTGTCCCAGTTGAGCCGCGCCCCCGAACAACGCGACGCCGCCGCCCCCCGCCTCTCCGACCTCCGCGAGTCCGGCTCCCTCGAACAGGACGCCGACATCGTCCTGTTCCTCCACCGCGAACGCCGCCCCGCCCCCCGCGCCCCCGAAAACGGCGCGTCCGCCGACCCCGGCCCGCCCACCCGCCGCGTAACCGTCGCCAAGAACCGCAACGGCCCCACCGGCTCCGTCCAACTCGCCTGGCTCGACCGCTTCACCCGCTTCGCCTCCATCGCCGAACTCGACGCCGACGCGGTGCCCGACGGTAAGGACGAATGGGAAGCCGAAGAGCCTCGGGAGCCCGCCGCCCCGGCCCAGTCCCGGACGGAAGCACCCCACGATTCGGCCGCGGATGTGGGCTTCTGATGCGCCGTCGCTCACGGGCCGGTTTTAGCGCGACTACCACGGATTCCCTGAACCTCGATCCAAGTCTCGCCCGCAGCACTTCGCTCGCCCATGTGTCGCTTGAGGGCGAGCCCCAGCATTCTCCCATGGCCCACAGGAGCCTCTCGAACGGAGAAAGCGGGAACGGACTCACACGATCCCGCGCCCCAACTCGAATCCAATGAAACATCTATCCAACTACCTCGAAATGGTTGACGACTTGGTCAGTCAAGCCAAAGAGTTGTGCGTTACTCGATGGCTGCTGCTCCTCTTCGTCCTCATTAACCTCGACCTACCCTTCAGCACACTCCCTTTCAGCAAACCCATCGTGGATCTTGAGTGGACGGACCTCCCGATAGTTCTCGGTGGGTGGATCGCGTGGGGAGCAGTAGTCCTTTGGAGGAGAAAGGTCGCAGAACGGAAAGTTCGCGCGAAGCACTGGGTCGTAATTGCCGACTTGGATAGACGGCTCGACCAGCGCCTCAACGGTTCCGATTCGAAATGACGGCATCGCCAACCCACCCTGACGCTGCGACAGAGGCCACTCATCGCCTCCTCCGCGATGCCCTGACCGCCTCCGACCTTGATCCGGACATGCCGTCGCCGGAGGGCTCGTCCGAACTCCACCTCCTTCCCCAAGTCCTACCCCATCTCCAACTGCTACCCGGCCTGATTCCCAAAATGATCGCCAACGGCGAGGACATCGAGGCTACTGATCGAGCGGGACGCACTCCGCTTCACTACGCGGTCCAGTACGGTAGGAACGCGGATTTGGTCAAGGCCCTGCTGGCCGCCGGCGCAGACCCCGGGGCTCGCGACGAGAACCGCCAGACACCGCTCCATCGCGCAGCCGCTTTCAGCGACAGCGCGGATGTCTTGGAGGCACTCCTGGAGGCCGGCGCGGCTTGCCACGCCCGTGACGCACGGAAGCGAACACCCCTCCACCTCGCCGCCCGCGAGGGTCGCTCCGCGGCCGTTACCGCCCTGCTCGCCGCTGGTGCAGACATCGAAGCCCGTGACGAGGACGGCGCCACGCCGTTCCATCTGGCCGTCGCCCGGAACGACGACGCCGAAGTCGTAGCCGCGTTGGAGTCTGCCGGAGAGATCAAGAACGATCGTGATGAATGGGGTCGTGCACCGATGGATTACTGTCGGAGCGAGCAAACCTATGCGGCAGGAGCACTGGGTGTGCGTCCGGGTGAAGAAGAAGGCGTCGACTTCGTTGCATTCCGTCTCGCACGATGGATGACGAGGACATGGGGCAAGGTTCGAGATCTTCCCTTGTTGGTGGTCGTGGTAACTGCGGTCACCCTGTCGATCTTCCTGTTGATCTATTGGCCTGTTTCTTGGTTGACCTACTGGCTGATCGAGGATCGTCTCTGGCGGCACAATGTGAACGGCATCGTCCCCGGGCTCGTCATGTTGTGGATCTGCTGGCGTGGGCGCCGTTGGTTCGTGAAAGAAGGATGACCAAGACTACGAGATCCACCCGGCCCTCTGGCGATCCAGAGGGCGAAGTCGCCGCCCGGTGTCTTTCGGACGCGCCAGCCTCAGCACGACTGGGCCTGACCACTCGAGACGAGGACGGGAACACTTGTCTCCATCTGGTGCCGGTCGGACCTGCTCGCCTTGTGGAGTAGGCCCGGGTCGGCCGCTGCGACGGAATACGCCGGGGTCTCGATCCGGACGCTCTACCGGTGGCGGGCGGCGTACCGGCAGCGGGGTGCGGCGAGGCTGTCACCGGTCTCGCCATGCCACATCAGACCGGGCGGCGGACGATGCCCGGCGCCTCCGGGCGGAGCGCCCCGCTTTGGGGAAGCGGAAGGTCCATCCGCTCCTTCTCTGGTTCGGTTAGAGTAGGCATACGGACGACAGAGAGATCGATTCGTGCCAACTGACGAAGGAGTTCTCAAATGATCTGGAGGGAAGACTTTACGCGGCTCCACATCGCGGCCGCGGTCAACGAAGAGGGCGTAGCCGCGCTCGTCGCAGCGGGTGAAGATGTCAATGCCCGCACCAAAGACGGCATTACGCCGCTCCATCTCGCCGCGATAGGGGGCGAGAACGAGGCCCTGACGACTCTGATATCCGCCGGCGCGAAAGTGAATGTCCGTGGCGGCGCCGAAGGCTGGACGCCGCTCCATGTCGCGGCCAACGGCAAGTCCGAAGGGATACTGGCGTTGGTCGCGGCGGGTGCGGATGTCGACGCCCGCGACAAGACGAAGCGAACGCCGCTCCATGTCGCGGCCGCGTTCAACCGCGCGAAATCTGTAGCCGCGCTGATCGGATCCGGTAGCGACCCCGGTGCCAGAGCCAGATTCGGACTTACACCGCTGCATTTCGCTGCCCGTCACAACTCGCGCGCCAAAGTCGTGACCGCGCTCATCGCCGCGGGCGCAGACATCAACGCCGTAGCCAACAGCGGCGAGACTCCTCTCCAGTGCGCGGAGATCAAGGGGAATTCGAAGATGGTGTCTGCTCTGCTGGCGGCAGGCGCGGATACCGAAGCCGGCGTCAAGCACCGATCGTCCTTCCACAGCGCGTGGAGAGTTGCTGCGACGGCCATCGTGTCTCGATTGCCCGTCTGGATGATCGTAATCGGTCTATTGGCGGTATGGATCTTCGCCTGCTGAGTTGCCGCCTGCTCCCTGAGTCCGGAGGGACGATTCGGCGGCGCGAACTCCTCCTCCGCCTTCCGCACTACTTGGCGTAGACGGGGCTCGGAGCTTCGGCCGGTCTCGCGGCGTCCGCACCGGACGCGGAAGCGGGAGTGGCCGAAGGCGGTGACGGAGGAGATCCGTCGCCTTCGGACGGAGCGCCCGAACCTGGGGAAGCGGAAGATCCATCCGCTCCTGCTCCGGTTCTGCGAGCGGCGGGGGCTGCGCTGCTCGGCGGTGATCACCATCGGCCGGCTGATCGCTGACGCCGGGGGGCTGCGCGCAGTTCCGCCACGCCCGGTCAACCGGGGCCGGCGCAAGCGCCCGCGACCCCCGAAGCCGCGCAAGCCCAAGGGCTTCCGGGCGCGGCGCGCCGGGGAGGTGCCGGCGGTGGACACCGTGATCGCGGTGTGCGACGGGGTGCGGCGTACCGGTTCGCCTGCCTCGACCTGCGCAGCCGGTTCGGCTTGGCGGTGGCCACGCCGGGGATGTCCTCCCGCTGGGCCCGGGACTTCGCCGACTTCGCCTTTGACCGGTTCCCCGCCCCGGTGGACCGGGTGCTCTCCGACAACGGCTCGGAGTACGAAGGGCGTTTTGCGGACCTGTTGAAGGCGCGCGGGATCGCACGCTACTACACCTACCCGAAGACGCCGAAGATGAACGCCCACGCGGAGCGGTTCAACCGCACCGTCTAGGAGGAGTTCCTCCACTACCGCGAGGACCTGCTCTGGGGGAGGAGGCGAACCTCACCCTGCTGAACCGGAAGCTGGGGAAGTGGCTGCTCTGGTACAATGGGGAGCGCCCGCACGAGGCTCTGGGCCAGCGGACCCCGATCGCCGTCCTCGCGCGGGAGCGCTCGATGCTTGACCACCTCTCCCGACCGTCGCCGCCCCGAGTCGCAGAACCGGTGAAACCCCCTCCCCACCGCCCGACCAGTCGAGTTCTGTCGTCAATGAAGAAATGCCAACCCACTAGGGCCCACACATGTGCTTGACCGGTGCCATCTCTCGCCCATAGAGTCCTGCTCCGTGGTCCCTCGGTCGAATGCCACCGTCGCACTTCGGCGCCCGCAAGCCGCCATCGTGCGCTCCGGGGACGCTTGATGCACCGAGCCGACTTGCAGCGTTTCTTCGACGCACTAGGGCCGCGTCTCGAGATGGCGCGGACGGTGGACGAGCGACTGAACTCAGAACTGGCGTCTCGGTTCAATGTCCTCGATTACATTCGGACATCGGAGCTGGGTCTCTCCCGAGTCATTGCCGACCTTCTCGACCCGAGTGCGACCCACGGTCAACAGACGCTGTTCCTGAACACTTTTCTCCGCGGTCTGCAGTCCGCGTCGAAGAGCGCGGACCGGCCGTTGGACCTCACCCACGACTACAACGACAAGTGGAAGGTGGCGAAGGGCACCGTGCGTGTCACGGTCGAACGCACCATCCCGCCCGGCCGTCGCCGACTCGATATCTCGGTGGAGTTCAAGGGAAATGATGGTCGCATCCGGTGCCTCGCCATCGAGAACAAGCCGTACGCGGGCGACCAGAAGCGCCAGATCCAGGACTACCTCGACTTCATGGAGAGTGAGTACGGCAGCAGAGACGGAGACGAACGGACCAACCATCTCTTGATCTACCTGTCCCCAGTGGGTGAGTTGCCCTCCGAGTGGAGTGTCGAGAAGAAGCGTCTCGCGCGCGAATCTGAGGAGTACGACTTTGCCGTGATGGGTTATTCGAGGGAAGGCGTCGTCGACTCAAGCCAAGAACAGGACGGCGCGAGCGAGTCGCGTCTTCGGTTGGATTGGTCCCTCGCGGAATGGTTCGACGCATGCCGACGGGAATGCGATGTGGAGCGCCTTCGCACCTTCCTGCGGGATGCGAGAGACTTTTGCCGGCAGCACTTCGGAGGTGTCGCCATGCCCGACACGACACAGGAACAGATCCGTCAGTTTCTCGAGGATCCCGAGAATCTGAAGATCGCCATGGCAGTCCACCGCCATTGGCCCGAGGTGCGCGCGGACATCGTGAAGCGATTTGCGGACCGCCTTACAGCGCGGATATCGGCGCACCTCACGGAACACCTGCCGCAACTCGGCACCATGCGAGTTGAACACTCGGTGACTGGGCACAACACGCCATGGCAGGCCTTCAAGGTGTACCGCGACGAGTGGCAAGGGAAGGGCGTGACGATCCAGATGGAGGCCCAGAAGCGGGGGAGCACGGACTGGATCGTCGGCGTCCGCAGCCCCAAGTTGAGGGACGCCCTGAAAGCACCCTTGGCTTCGGCTCTTGGAAAGCGCAGATCGAGCACAGGATGGCCGTGGTTCCGCTGGGTCGACGATCGCTGGCGATGGTGGGGCTCCGTGAGCGTCGTGCCGGATTTGAAGCGGGACCTGGAGAACGACGGAGACGCCACGCGCTACTTCGTTGACCAGGTTGCAGAACTCTGCGAGGTCGCAGTCCCGATCATCGACGAGGCTGTTCGCAGGCCCGGGGCCGGCCGCTGACCGACGCCTGCCTCGACCGCTGCAGCGGGTTCGCCTCTGGCGACGGGCGCGCCAGAGGCGTCTGCTGCCGTCGCCCGAAGCCTTGAACCGGCCACACCTCCGCTGCTGGGCCTGAGCAGCCGGCGCCGCCCCGTTGATATGATTCGGTTCCATGCTCTCCGGGCCAACCCGATTTCGGTCGAACGGGGCGCACCGTATTCGCGGCCGCTCACGGTCAGCGCGACTTGGTTGACTGATGGACGCCGGTCAAGAAGTAATCGCGCCTGTAGAGACTCAGATGGACACAGAGCGACAGGTGCTTCGCGACCGGCTTTCTGTGTTCTTCTCCGGACTCGCGCCAGCTATCGACGTGGCTCGGGCGGCACAGGAGCGACTTGACCGTCGTCTCGCTACGCGGTTCTCCGTCTTTGATGATTTCTTCTACTTCATCCACAAGAAAGAGAACACCCTTTCCCGGATCTTCCGGAGTCTGCTGGACCCTCAGGGTCGCCACGGACAGGGCAGTCGGTTCCTTGATGCCCTTCTGGAAGAAGTCAGCAGCTCCATACCGGAAAACGAACTGCCACGAACGAATCTCGAGGAGTGCCGGGTCCGTACGGAGTACGGCATCAAGAAGACCACTAGAGACGGTCGTGGCAGCATCGACATCGTTGTCGAATGGCCGAAGTCTGAGTATCGGATCGGCATCGAAAACAAGCCGTGGGCAGGCGAGCAAGGCGGTCAGGTCACGGACTATGTCAAGGCACTGCTCCGTCAGACCGAGCGGTCAACGGGCGCGAAGAGAGTGTTGTTCCTGTACTTCAGTGGTAGCGGTGAAGACCCAAAAACACTTACCGGCGAGACTGCGAGAGCAGCACACTGCCTCACAGTGCCCTATCGCTCAGATTTGAGGCAGTGCTCCGTCCAAGGGTGGCTCCGTCGTTGTCGCACAAGGTGCGAGGCAGACCGTATCCGATGGTTCCTGATGGAGATCGACGACTACATCGAGCGGTCATTCCGTCATGCCGCTGTTCCAACTGACTCCCAGGAGGGAAAAGATGAAGAACGACATCCAGCTCGAGACGGCGATTGACTTCATTCGCCGAGACAGAAAGAACGCAGAACTTGCGCTACTCGTTGCGGCAGCCGTGCCCGCGTTGCAACAGCACGTTCGGGGACGCATCTCGGCGGCTGTAACGGAGGAACTGCGGAAGTTCCGCCGCCCGAACTGGAGTCTCGATGAGCACTGGGGTCGGGGGAAGCGCCTTTGGCGGCTTCGCCTTCACAAGAAGGACGGACACTGGTCCGAGAAACGGTTCAGCGGAGTATGGTTCCAGTGGGACGGTGACGACGGTATGGGCTTCCGGGTCGGCATCGAATGGCCGCAGGATCACGGAACTAGTCTGGACGAAAGTATTCGAGAGTGCTTCCGTACGGCCGATGTCGAACTCAGCGCACGACAAGAGGGTGGGGGTGATTCGGGGCGGCCGACAACTTGGTGGTTCTTCGGCTACCCCGCAGGAGATGACTGGGTCGGATGGGACTGTCTGCTCGTCAAGACGGACGAGGAGATTCCACAGTTCGTGACGGCCACGGTCGGCTTCATGAAGCGGCTGGTGGAGGTAATCGAGCGAGCCGACTTGCCTTAGCACCACTTCGATACCTACACGAAGAGTTTCCGCCACACGCCGCCATCCGAGTGGGACTGGCCCCGGTTCGAGGGCTACTACCTCGAACTCGAGAAGAAACTCGCGGAACGGGGCGTCCATGCCTGGTGGCACACGGACACGATCCGGGGCTCCACGACCTACCCGCACCTGTTCTGCAAGGCGGTGCCGCGAAAGGACGGGAACGAAGTGCGGATCCAGATTCGGAGCGGCCACCGCGACCTGAACCAGTTGACGGTGCAGGCGACCCGCCCGAAGGGGAGAGTGGACAGCGCCACGCTGCGCCGCCTCTTCGAGGAACACCAGGCGGCCAAGTCGTCGTTGGCCGGCGGGCGCATACACCGGTCGGCCCAGCGGTTCCGCGGGGGCGGGTTTCCCCAGTTCATGAAGATCACCTTCGACGAGGACCGCGGGAGTTATGTCGCGCTCGACGCGGACGGGAACGTGGACCTCGACGAGACCGCGAACCGCATCGTGCGCGTGCGGGAGTTCCTGGAGACCGTCTCCGGCCGCGCCGACGACAGCGGCTGAAAGCGGAGTCCGCCTCACCGGGGCCGCCCGCCCCCTTGACAGCGGGGGTCGCCACTGCATCCACGAGCCCGAGCGCGGCTCGGTGCACGAGCCGGTGGGCGTCGACATCCGCTCGGCGGTCGGCCGGATTGAGGCCGACTCGGTCCCTTTTGGGGCGAACGCCTATGCCGAGGACCGCCGGATCGGCTCCCCGACGAGGCCGGCTGGCGCGCTCACTTCGGGACGGCGACTCGCAGAGCCACTTACCCGGTTTTTGCCTTGATATTCAATGACTTGCGTCTCATTCCGCTGAAGTTGACAGAGCGACTTGCTTCCCTCCGCCGCTTATGGCCAGATACGGGTCAACGCTCGTCGACTCGCCTCCGCGCCTTTTTCGGCCCGATGCGGGTGCTTCTTCTGTCAATCGCCCTAATCCGGCATGCCCCGCCGGCGCTGTCGCCGTACGGAGTCACCCAAGCGATGACCAACTATCTCCCTCCGAACTTCTACTCGTTCGCTACCAAGGAACTGGACCAAGATGCGGCCATCGCCTACATCTTGGCATGGGCCGACCCGCAGTATCGGGACGCGCCCGCTCCGGACTCCAAGATGCATGGCCTCGCCCAAGCACTGCTCGGGGCGCTCGTCTCGACGCACCCGAGCCATGAGGACTGGACCCCCGAGAAGGTGACGAAGGTCGAAGTCACGACCCAAGAAAAGCAGGTGGATGTCCGCGCCCTGATCGAGACCGAAGACGGGACGCTCCTCCTCATCGTCGAGGACAAGATCGGCGCCACCGAACACGGCAACCAGATCCGCCGGTATGTCGAGGAATCTCGACGCCGTTTCCCGGGAGCCGAGATCGTCCCGGTCTATGTCAAGACCGGTAACGAGTCGGCGGACTATCTGCGGCGCAGGCTCTCGGTGGTATGCGGTGTCTTTCCGAGAAAGGCTCTCCTCGCCGTCCTCAACGACCACCGGGAAACCGGAAACCGGATCGTGGATGACTTCCGCGACCACTGGCAGGCCTTCGACGACCAGACCGAGGAATGGCGTTCCCGGAAGGTTGACGGTTGGGGATGGAGGCAAATCGAGGGGTGCTACTTGGACCTCGAGCGTCACGAGACAGAATGGCACTGGGGAGTGGATACGAGAGGCTTCAAACAAGTCCTCAACTTTTGGGCAGACTCCTTGATGATGAACATCGAGACGATTCCCGAGATCCAGTTGCGCGTCGAGATAGAGAACGCGAGAACGATGTGGATCTCGGCGCATCAGAAGAACCAACCAGTGTCTCGCACGACATTGGAGTATCTGAAGACGGTGCTTGCCTCGAGAAAGGGCCTTTCTGTCGGGATGGGCCTCACGCTTCGCAGAGCGCACACCAAGGCGGGTTCCAGGTGGCCGAGACCTGTACAGGTGATTGCTGACGAGAAAACGCTCGACTACCGCGCTCTCAACGAGGACGACACGATCGATGTCGCCGAGACCGCGAAGCGGATCCGTCGGGTAGGCGACTTCATCCGGAGGACTCCTGAGCGAGTGGCACGGCGTGATGCTCTGAGCGGTCTTGTGCGGGAACGCTTGGAGAAGTCGCAGTCCGAGTCGCCGTGGAAGGTCCGCCCGCCTTCCGAGAGACTGCGCATCTACAAGGAGAATCACTGGTCGGAGACTGCGTTCAGCGGAGTGTGGTTCCTGTGGGATGCTGACGATCAGACCTTTCGAGTCGGTATCGAGTGGCCGAAGGAGGGCGTGCCGAATCTGGCCGAGGGAGTTCGGGAATGCTTCGGTGCGGCCGGTATCGAAGCCAGTCGCGAGCAGGAAGGCGGAAGGGAACGGAAGCGGCCGAAGACCCGTTGGTTCTACGGTTCCCCGAAAGCCGAGGACTGGAGTTGGAAACGACTCTGTGACAAGAGCGACGAGGAACTGAGCGACTACGCGGAAGCCGTTGTGGCGCTGATGCGGGCCTTGGCCGGCGTCATAGACGACGCCGAGGAAACACCGGCCAGCCAGCCACCGTCCTGACTTCCGTTCCGCGAGGGCTACGCGCTCGTCGCGGAGTTTCGTAGCGTCGCGTGAGGACCGCCCCGGAACGCGGCGCTCGCGTATGGCCGGCGGCTTGCGCGCTGAAGAGCGACGCCGGAGCGACCAGAGCCGTCGCTTCAAGGCCGTGAATCGGCGCGGCGAGTTGGTACCATCCGCCGTTCTCTTGCTGCGGAATCTCGCCCGCTCGGGCCTCCCCCTCGTCGTCACCGCCGGCCTCGCCGCCGCCGCGCCGCCCGAGGATGACCGCCCCGATGCGCCAACGACCACGGACCCCACAACCCCCACCGAACCCCCCGCCGCCCAACCCGACGACCCCGACGCCCAACCCCCCGCCTACTCCGAAACCGTAGTCGTCACCGCCTCCCGCGCCGAGGAGTCCGTCGTGGACTCCGTCGCCCTCGTCACCTCCCTCGACGCCGACGCCCTCGCCCAATCCCCCGGCGCCCTGGTGGACGAGGCCCTCGCCCGCGTCCCCGGGTTCGGACTCTTCCGCCGCAACACCAGCCTCATCTCGCACCCCACCACCACCGGGGTCTCCCTCCGCGGGCTCGGCCCCAGCGGGGCCAGTCGCAGCCTCGTCCTCTGGGACGGGATCCCGCTGAACGACCCCTTCGGCAACTGGGTGTACTGGAACCGCCTCCCCACCCTCCTCCTCGACCGGGTCGAAGTCGCGCGCGGCGGGGCCAGCCCGCTCTACGGCAGTTCCGCGCTCGGCGGAACCATCCAACTCTTCTCCCGCGACCCGGCGCCGGCCTTCCACGCCCGCGCCCGCGCCGGGGAACTCGGCGTGCGCGACGGCGAAGTCATGGCCTCCCACCGCTTCGGCGACTTCGGTTTCGTCGGCGCCGCCCGCCTCTTCGACAGCGAGGGCTACCACCGCATCCGCGAGTCCGAGCGCGGCTCGGTGGACGAGCCGGCGGGCGTGGACTTCCGCTCGGCGGTCGGCCGGGTCGAGGCCGGCCCGGTCCACTTCGGCGTCAACTACTACTCCGAAGACCGCAGGAACGGCACTCCGACCCAGGTCAACGACTCCCGCCTCCTGCTCCTCAGCGGCGGCATCACGCAGGACGACTGGAGTCTCAGCCTCTTCGGCCAGAGCGCCGAACTGAACAGCGACTTCTCCCGCATCCTCGCCGGCCGCGACCGGGAAATCCCCACCTCCCAGCAGCACTACGAGTACTCCGGGCTCGGCGGCCTCTTCACCGCGCGCCTCGGCGACACCGTGATGGTCGGGGCCGACTGGGTGCGCTCTTCTTGGGACGGCTACCATCGTTCGGTCCCCTTTTGCCTTTATAATCAACGACTTACAATCTCTTCCATTGAAACGGAAACCGCGACTTGCTGCACGGGCAGCTGGTACCGCCCTGTGTCCGAGGTCGTCCGTGGCAACAACTTGCGAAGGTCTCAGCGTCGGCGGTCGGGTGTGTAGAATGTGGCTCGGTTCTGACAGCAGCGCCGGGCACTCACCCCCCCAGAATTCTACAGACCGACAAGCAGCCGGGAGGGCCGCAATGGCTTCTAAACGTTTGACTAGATTGGATTTCCGCGGCGAGTTACGGGCTCGGATGCTACGAATTCTTTCGAAAATTCGATTAGTTCCGCCAGAGGTCGTCGTGGTCGTGCTGGACTGGCTAATGCGAGCGCTGGGCGGATGACGCGTAGACGGGGGAAAGGGAAGAGAGGGAGACTTGAGGTTGCCCCCTTTCGTGTACATGCCGGCGGCGGTGCCCTCGCGGGCTCCGCCGAAGCGGGAACAGACGCCGCCCTAGAGGACGGGTTCAGGGCCTCGAAGCGGGTGGCGCGGCGGGAAGCATGGATCCCGACCAGTACGCTGGTGCAGTGGTCCACCGCGACGAAGACCGTCACCTGGCTCTCCCGGAGGGTGGCGGTGGAGGTGGCGTTGGAGCCCCACATCACATCCAGCGCCTCGGTGCGGATGGTCCCCGGTGTGGTGGCGGGGCCGCAGGGGCCGCCGCCGCGGACGGGCGGGTGGGGAAGCCGACGGCGCTGGACGGCTACGAGGGCGCGGTGGAGTCGGTGCAGCGGGTGCTGGGCGACGCGTTCGCCTCGGCCTGCGGGTTCGAGGTGGACGCCTGCCGGCCGGGTCGGGGCTCGGACAGGGGGAAGGTGGAGCGGGGGGTTCGGGGGTTCCGGGAGTCGAAGTCCGGGGTGTTCCGGGAGGGAGCGGGGAGTCTTGGGGAGTTGGAGGAGCGACTGGCGGCGCGCGGGGAGGAGTTGATGGCTCGCTGGATCTGTCCGGCGACCGGAGAGTCGGTGGCCGGGTGTGCTGGCGGAGGAACGGCGGTCGCTGCGTTCGTTGCCGACGATGGTGGAGTCGAGCGTCCGCCCCGGGCTCGCCGGCGCGACTTGGTTCCTAGAGGCTCAGCGTCGGACGGTCGAAGAAGGTAGGCGGATGCAATTCAGGCCGAGAGAGTTCGGGACGCCTTCCGTGCGGGCCGCGTGTACCGACCTGCCTCCGGTGTCTGGCTGCTCGACTTGAACCATCTGAGCATTTCCGCGGGTGCCCGCCTGCTCGGCACTTGATCCGCGAGCCACTGTCAGTGCCAACACTCAACGACTCGGCTCTCGGCTCATAGGTCATCTTAGAACAAGGGGCAGAGCGTTCGTGATAATGGGTGGCTCCGCGCCGCCGATGCGACCTCCGTCACGAACGCATCCTAAGGCTCCGCTACATCCTCGGGTGTCGCTGCCCGACAGAGCAAGTCTTTCCGTTGCGCCACTAGCCTGAGCGGCACGACGCGTCTACCTCCTTCGCGGGAAGATGCATTTGAGGACTTCAATGTCCTTCTCCGCGAAGAAATGGACGCTTGAGCCACTGAGCCACGGGGCCGACAGACTGCCCCAAGCCATCCTCACGCCCGGTGTTCCGAAGGGTACATCCGGATGTTCGAACCCTAGGAGGTGAGCTACTTCGTGAAGTAGTCCGGCCCCGTGACGGCCGTTGCCACTCCACCGCCCGGCGCAACAGGGGTCCTCATCTCGCCACCACTTGCCCATCGTCCTACGGTTGTAACTCGTCGTACCCGTGTAGGTGAATGCCACATTCGGGGATCCTCCACGATGATCCCAAAACGACGAATCGTCATCCATGTAGAAGGCCAGCAACTGCCCTCTCTTTCGCGGCAACACATAGGGAGCCTCTCCATAACGATGGTAGTCGGTGTTCCACCCTCTCGGCATGCCAGGCGGAACTGGCACTATCTCCCCCATTTCCAAGATCCGGTACCCAACCTGCTCCTCGATGTCGTCAGCCAGAGAACGGAACGGCTCCAACTGTTCAAGGAGGTCCTCGTCGGTGACGAAAGAAGGGAAATTCCGTACGATATCCACTCGAAACGGCGTTCCGTCCCACTCATCCAATAGAAATCCGGCAGGATGCCGGCCTACTTCGCGCCGTTCAATGCTGCAGTCGCGAATGTCTGCGAACGGCATGGTCTTGCGAACCTCATGTCCGCTTGCGTTCTCTATGGCGTGAGGGCCAAGATCTGTATCGACCGGAATCTTGCCGTCCCGCGACAGGATCGCTCCCTCATTTAGTTCTATCGCGTCCTCCGGGATACTGATACCGTCAGGATCGTGGTCATCATAACCGACGAAATAGCGGAATCGAACATCTGAATCCGATGTATTATGAAAGATGGCATATCGATATCCATATCCCACTTGAATTAGAAGCCTCGGCCACCCAGAAACCTCTACATCACCGCTCCATCGAACATCGATATAGACCGACTCGTTATCCTGATAGCCGAGTGGCGGATTATGAGGTCCGCCTGCCAAGTACACCCTTCTGATGCTAAGTCCGACACCTTCGCTGAAGTCGCGCACTCTATGGTCCGGAGAGTTCACTATTGCGTGTTGCCTGAGGTCTGTACTTACTGTGGTCTCCGTACGAAAAAAGGAAGTGATCGATCCACCGCTGAGATCTATCGCTTCTGGAGGGAGGCTGATACCGTCATCGTCATGATCGTAGTTGCCTACGCGATACCTGAATTCGATACGGCCTGACGAAGACTGTTCGTAGAAGCGTGCGAATCGTTGCTCACTTCCAATTTCCAGTAGCATCTTCGGAGAACCTGTGACTTTGACGGCACCGCCGAAATAGACAGCAATTTGGATCTGCTCATCTGCCAGATAGCCGATCTCGAAATTCGACGGCTCCCGAATCAATATTCTCCGCACGCCTATTCCGACGAGCACCTTATCTCCACGGCGTTCTCGGAACAGATTCGTGTCAACCGACCGGCTACCGGTAGTGATGGACCCGCCGTTTAGCTCCAAGGCGTCCGCAGCGATGCTAATGCCGTCGGAGTCGTAATCGTCACCCCGAACGTCGTACGTGTAAAGGACACATCTGCCACCGGTCGAACTGACGGTCGCGAGTCTGGTGTGTTCACCAATCTCAATCCTCAGTCTCGGCGATCCGGAGACGTCAACCTGTGGGCCCCAACAGATATAGCCGGAAATGCGCTCGCCCACCTGATATCCCAATGACGGATTGTCGGAGCCGTGGAGATCAAAGTCTTCGACTCGACTTCCAGTACCGGCAGACGGCGGAGTCGGCGCCGTAGGAGGCGGAGTCGGTGCCGTAGGAGCGAGAGTCGGGGAGGAATCCCCCCCCCCCCCCGCTGCAGCTGACGATCATCAACGCGGTGACGGATGCCACGAGTGGCCGCCGAAAGTTGTAGCGCGATCCGAACACGAAGTCCTCCCTTCTTTCCCGAGTCTTGGCGAAAATCCGGGTCGAGTGATGCCGCAAGTATACCGGAGCCTGTGAACGGGCATGGCCGTTGAGGGATGGGCCCGGAATCGCCCACTTCGTGCGTAGATGTACCATCCGCCGTTCTCTTGTTGCGGAATCCCGCCCGGTCGGGCCTTCTCCTCATCGTTACCGCCGGCCTCGCCACCGCCGCTCCGCCCGAAGATGAGCGGCCCGATGCGCCAACGACCACCGACCCCACAACCCCCGCCACCGCCACCAACCCCCCCGCTCCCCAACCCGACGACCCCGACCCCCAACCCCCCGCCTACTCCGAAACCGTAGTCGTCACCGCCTCCCGCGCGGAGGAGTCCATCGTGGACTCCGTCGCCCTGGTCACCTCCCTCGACGCCGACGCCCTCGCCCAATCCCCCGGCGCCCTGGTGGACGAGGCCCTCGCCCGCGTCCCCGGGTTCGGACTCTTCCGCCGGAACACCAGCCTCATCTCGCACCCCACCACCACCGGGGTCTCGCTCCGCGGGCTTGGCCCCAGCGGGGCCAGCCGCAGCCTCGTCCTCTGGGACGGGATCCCGCTGAACGACCCCTTCGGCAACTGGGTGTACTGGAACCGCCTCCCCACCCTCCTCCTCGACCGGATCGAAGTCGCGCGCGGCGGGGCCAGTCCGCTCTACGGCAGTTCCGCGCTCGGCGGAACCATCCAACTCTTCTCCCGCGACCCGGCGCCCGCCTTCCACGCCCGCGCCCGCGCCGGGGAACTCGGCGTGCGCGACGGCGAAGTCATGGCCTCCCACCGCTCCGGCGACTTCGGTTTCCTCGGCGCCGCCCGCCTCTTCGACAGCGAGGGCTACCACCGCATCCGCGAGTCCGAGCGTGGCTCGGTGGACGAGCCGGCGGGCGTGGACTTCCGCTCGGCGGTCGGCCGGGTCGAGGCCGGCCCGGTCCACTTCGGCCTCAACTACTACTCCGAAGACCGCCGCAACGGCACCCCGACCCAGGTCAACGACTCCCGCCTCCTGCTCCTCAGCGGCGGCATCACGCAGGACGACTGGAGCCTCAGCCTCTTCGGCCAGAGCGCCGAACTGAACAGCGACTTCTCCCGCATCCTCGCCGGCCGCGACCGGGAAATCCCCACCTCCCAGCAGCACTACGAATACTCCGGGCTCGGCGGCCTCTTCACCGCGCGCCTCGGCGACACCGTGATGGCCGGGGCCGACTGGGTGCGCTCTTCCTGGGACGACCACGCGCAGAACCGGCTCGGCGCCTTCGTCCAGAAGCGGTTCTCCGCGAGCGACCGCGTGGAGTTCCTCGCCGACGGCCGCGCCGACTTCTGGCAGAACGCCGGGAACCGCGTCAGTTTCAACCCCCGCCTCGGCGTCCGCGTCCGCGCCGCCGACCGCGCCACCCTGCGCGCCTCCGCCTACCGCGGCTTCCGCGCGCCGTCGCTGAACGAGTTGTACCGCCCCTTCCGCGTCGGCAATGTCCGCGTCGCCGCCAACGACGAACTCGGCGAAGAAACCCTCTACGGCGCCGAGGCCGGGGTGGACCTCTACCCGTCCGCGGACCTGCTGCTCCGCGCCAACCTCTTCTGGAACTCGCTCCGCGACGCCGTCGGGAATGTCACGCTCGAAGTGAACGACCGGGGAGTCTTCCGCCAGCGGCGGAACATCGGCCGCGCGCGGGTGCGCGGCGCCGAAGCGGAACTGCGACTCCGCGCCTCCGCCGACCTCGAACTCTTCGCCGCCTACCTCTTCTCCTCCGCCACTGTCGAGGACACCGGGCTGCGGCTGCCGCAGACGCCGCTCCACCAGGGGACGCTGGGTTTCGTCTGGGACGGGCCGGCGCAGGTGCGCGCCGACCTGCGGTTCATGAGCGAGCAGTTCGAGGACGACCGCAACGAGTTGCCGATGGCCGGCTTTGCCTCGCTCGGCGTCCGCGCCGCCTTCCCGGTAACCGAGGGCATCGGCATCTATGCGGCGGGCGAGAACCTGCTCGACGCCGAGATCGTCAGCGCCCGGACGCCCATCGAGACGCTGGGAACCCCCCGCGCCATCCACTTCGGACTCGACCTCCGCTTCGGCCGATGACTCGTCGGGCATCCGCCGCCGGGCGCTTCCTCGCCGCGGCGCTGACCCTCGCCGCCCTCGCCTGCGGCGGCCCCGCCCCCGCGCCGGAAACCCAGGCCCCGGCCGGCCTCCGCGACCTCTCCGACTGGCCGCGGCAAACCCTCCGCGACGAGCCCTTCGATGTCCTCCACTACCGGGTGGAACTCGACCTCGACGAGACCCGCCGCAGCCTCGACGGCCGCGCCGAGATCCGCCTCGTCGCCGAAGAAGACCTGACGCAACTCACCCTCGACGCCGAAACCTTCACCGTCACCGCCGTCGAAGTGGACGGCGCCGCCGCCGACTTCACCCAGGTCGCCGGCGTCCTCGACATACGACCGACCGAGCCCCTCCCCGCCGGCGCCGAAGCCCTGCTCGCCGTCGAATACGGCGGCGAGGGAGTGGATGTGGACGCCACGCGCTACGGGATGCCGGCCTCCTACGACCTCGGCCTCGACTTCAAGTCGGAAACCGACGCCAACCCCGAACTCGTGAACACCCTCTCCTTCCCGGAGGGCGCCCGCCACTGGTATCCCTCGGTGGACCACCCGGCCGACCGCGCCACCTTCGAGGTGCTGGCCACCGTGCGCGAGGACTGGCGCGTCCTGTCGAACGGCCGCCTGGTCGGCATCACCGAAGGCGGGCGCCCCGGAACGCGCACCCACCACTGGCGCCTCGACGAGCCGCACCCGACCTACCTTTCGGTGCTGGTCGCCGGCCCCTACGAGGTGATCGAAGACGCGCACGGCGCCGTGCCGGTGAACTACTGGGTCTATCCGCAGGCGGTGGCCGACGCCGACCGCAGTTTCCACAAGACGCCGGCGATGCTCGCCTTCTTCGAGGAGGAATACGGCGGCGTCCCCTACCCGTGGAACAAGTACGACCAGGTCACCATCCCCGGCATCGGCGGCGGCGCGGAGAGCACCACCGCGACCGTGCTCGGCCAGAGCACGATCCACGACGAACGCGCCGAGCAGGACTTCCCCAGCCACGGCCTGGTCGCCCACGAGGCCGCGCACCATTGGTTCGGCGACTTCGTCTCCTACCGCGACTGGGGCGAGACCTGGCTCAGCGAGAGTTTCGCCACCTGGTCGGAGTACCGCTGGCACGCCGAGGAACTCGGCCCCGCCGAAGCCGGCGAAAACATGCGCCGGAAGCGCGAGTCCTACTTCCGACAGGCGCGGACGGTGCTGCGCCCGGTCGTCGGCGACCGCTGGCGCCGCCCGAACGACAACTTCGACGCCCACACCTACCCGAAGGGCGCGGCGCTGATCCACCTCCTCCGCCACATCGTCGGCCCGGAGGAGTTCCGCCGCGGTCTGGGCCACTTCCTGGAAAAGCACGCCTTCCAGCCGGTGGACACCGAGGACTTCATCACCGCCTTCGCCGAAGAACCGGGTGCGGACATCCGCTGGTTCGTGGACCTGTGGCTGCGGAGGCCGGGCCATCCGGTGCTGGAGATCACTTCGTCCTGGGCCGACGGGCAGGTGGAAATGCACATCCGCCAGGTGCAGTCGCCGGAAGCCAGCATCGGCGAAGTCCCGGACGCCTACCGCGCGCCGCTCTCCGCGCGGGTGGTCGGCGAGTCCGGTTCCGAGACCCACGAGTTCTGGCTCGAAGGCCGTGAGCAGACCCTGACCTTCCCGGCGGCGGAGCGCCCGAAGTTCGTCCGCTTCGACGCCGACGATGTGCTGCTGGCGGAGTTGCGGATCGACAAGCCCGGCGAGGAATGGATCGCCCAGTTGCGCGAGGACGACGCCGCCGGCCGCCGCCGCGCCGCCGTGGCCCTCGGCGGCTTCCGCGAACGCGAAGCCCGCTCCGCCCTCTGGGAAGCCGCCGCGAACGACCCCTTCTGGGCCGTCCGCCAAGCCGCGCTGGAGGGCCTCGACCCGTCCAACCCCGCCGATTTCGACACGCTCTCCACCGCCGCCGCCGAGGACCCCAAGTCCACCGTTCGCGCCGCCGCCCTCGACCTCCTGGGCGTCACCGGCAACGCCCCGTTCCTCATCGAACGCTTCCACGCCGACTCGTCCTACGCCGCCCAAGCCGCCGCCCTCCGCTCCCTCGGCCGCGCCGGCGGCGACTTGGCCCCTCCGGTCCTGGAGGAGGCGGCCGCGATGGCGTCTCCCCGCGATGTAATCGCCCGCGCCGCCCGGGAAGCGCTCGAGTCCCTGCGGTAACAGAGTGCGATAGCCCCGTTCCCATGAATGCCTCCGGAACATCGATCGGTGGCGACAGGTCCGCGTACGAGCTCCTGCGCCAAGCGGAAGTGCTGTACGAGCGCTACGAGGCGGGCCGGAAAGAACCCTTCAACCTGTTCTCGGTGTTGCGCAAAGCGAGCGACGAGGAACACCTGCACTCGAAGTTCCTCGCGGCTCTCCTGAACTGGGAGTCACCGGAAGACGGCGCGGAAAAGGGTGCCAAGAAGAACCTCCGCGACTTCGTTGAGCAGGTCGTGGCACCCGCCGTGGACACCGCGCGCGAAGAGGCAGCCCGCAAAGAGGCGGAAGGCGGGGATGCGGAGTCACCGGAGGACCGCGGAGAGCCGCGTCTAGAGAACGCGGCCCCTCCCTCCGCACCCCAGGTCGAAAGCCATGAACGGCGCGAAGCGGATGTCGGTAATGGCGATTCCTACCGGAGCGGCTCTCTCAGTGCCGGGCAGTTCTCGTTCTTGGTTGACGAGGGTGCCAGAGTCGAACGGGAACGGCATCACATCGATCTGCTGATCACGAACGCCGACGGCCAGGCGATCGTGCTCGAGAACAAGATCTGGGCAGGCGACCAGCCACGGCAACTTGAGCGTTATTTCGACACAGTAAAGCGTCTCGGCTTGGAACCGACGCTCGTCTATCTGACGCTTGATGGCCGCCCACCGTCCGAACAGAGCCGTAGGGAACATGTAGTCGCTTGCCTGAGTTACAGAGAGGACCTTATTCCGTGGCTGAGGGGATGCCAGGAGAGAGCCTGCGACGAGCCGGCACTGCGAGAGTCGGTGGCTCAGTATCTCGCTCTGATTCACACCCTATGCGGCGACGCCGGGAGGGAATTCATGACCGAACTCACGAAACTCTTGCGCGAGGGAAACGACCTCATCTTGGCGCGTACGCTCGGAGATGCCGCCACGGTTGCCTGGGGCGATCTCCTCTTCGACTACTGGGAAGGCGTACGCCAGGAAGTCGAAACGGAGATCGGCCTGCTGCCCGACCAAAGCGATCTTCGAGGCTGGATCAAACGGTTCGTTGACCGGCGAGCGGGTCACTTCCACTACTCTTGGCCTCTACCGAGCGAATGGGCGCCGGCTCCGCTCGCTCTCGAGGCGCGACGCGATGGCGGAATCTTCTGGGGTGTCATCTGCGGCAACCGGGAACACCGGGAACTGTACGGCCGACTGAAGGACAAACTGAGTCCTTTGGGGTATGCCCATGCTGAGCGGTGGTGGTCCGGCCGCAAGTTCGTCTGTGAGGGGAATACCAGCAGACCCTCCGAGAGGGTGCTCGCGGTCTTGAACAACGCGCAGAAGCGAAGTGAGGTTGTCCGGGATCTGATCGAGACTTGGGAGTCTCTGCGAAAGGCCTGACCACCTCCTGACACCCGTCTCTCTCGCCCGACCGCGCAATGCTCTGGCGAGAGGCGCCGGTGAGCATCCGAGTCGTCGGCGCTGCGGGGCGCGGGCGGCATCGGCCATCCGGCCGAAGCCGGCAACCCCCAGATTCCCCCTACTTCGACGGTTTGGTCTTGTAAGTTGTTGACTGTTGGGAAGTTGATTTCGTAGGCACACTACATCCGGGCTCATGGTTGGGGCCGGTGCGACCCGGCGGGGCTCCGCCACCACTGTCGCGATTCGGGTTCGGCGGCCATCCCCGGAGACCGCCCGACCTCCGAGCCGAGGTCCCCGCCCGAAGCGTGAACCACGGGCTCGTCGGCTCCCCGGATGCGCCCCACCAACAGGCGCCGAGACCTCCGGCTCGGCCCCCGAACCGAGTTATAGCGAGTTTAGGCAGGTTTATCGGATTTCGATAAACCGGGGTAAACCTCCTACAACCGGAGCAACATCCCGGTCGCCCGAGAGCCCCGGCCTCGACCACCCGGCACCGGGCGAGAAGACCGGCACGGTCGGCAAACTCCGGTAGCCAAGCCGAATTCCCGAAGGTCCGGGCGTATGCACAAAGGCTTGGAGCAATCACCCGGAGCCTGCATTTCGCCCCGTTTCGACACCGAGACGCGAACACTTGCCCCGCCCCCCGGACCCGGCGGATAGGATGGAACGCCCGAGGAACAACGAAGTGAAACACCACCGCCGCGCGCGGACCGCCCTCCCCACCTGCGCCGCCGCCCTCGCCACGACCCTCGCCGTCGCCCAACCCCCCGAAGACACCCACTTCCCCTGGCCCTCCTTCCGCGGCCCCTCCGCCTCCGGCATCGCCGACGGACAAGCCCCGCCGACCGAGTGGGACGCGGGCACCGGCGAGAACATCCGCTGGAGCACGGAGATCCCCGGCCTCGGTCACTCCAGCCCCATCGTCTGGGGCGACCGCGTCTTCCTCACCACCGCGGTCAGCGCCGACCCCGACCCGGTCTTCCGCTACGGCACCGACGGCCGCATAGATCGCCGCTCCGACCGCGAACCCAACACCTGGTTCGTCTATGCCTTCGACCGCGCGGACGGCCGCGTCCTCTGGACCCGCGAAGCCGCCAGCGGCGTCCCCGCCATCGCCCGCCACCCGAAGAACACCTACGCCTCCGCGACCCCCGCGACCGACGGCGAGCGCGTCGTCGCCCTGATGGCCAACGGCGGCCTCTTCGCCTACGACCTCGACGGCGAGCCGCTGTGGTCGGTGGACCTCGGCCCCCTCGACTCCGGCGCCTCCTACGACGACACCTACCAGTGGGCCGCCGCCAGTTCCCCCATCCTCTGGCGCGGCCTGGTGATCGTCCAGGCCGACCAGCAGGAGGGCTCGTTCCTCGCCGCCTTCGACGCCGCCACCGGCGAGGAGGCTTGGCGCGCACCCCGCCAGTTGATCTCCGCCTTCTCGACGCCGCTCGTCCTCGAAGGCCCCGCCCGCGCCGAACTCGTCACCAACGGCGCCGGCACCATGTTCGGCTACGACCCCGCGACCGGCGAAGAACTCTGGCGAATGTCCGGCAGTTCCTTCAACACCACGCCCACCCCGGTCGCCGCCGACGGGCTGATCTACCTCACCAGCGGCTACCGCATCCGCCCGATCTTCGCCGTCCGCGCCGGCGCCGCCGGCGACATCTCCCTCGCCGAAGGCGCCCGCTCGAACCCCGATGTGGCCTGGAGTTCCCCCCGCGACGGCCCCTACATGTCCTCCCCGCTGGCCTACCGCGGCCTCCTCTATGTGGTCTCCACCGGCGGCGTCCTCACCGTCTTCGACGCCGCCACCGGCGACCGCATCTACAAGCGCCGCATCGGCGACCGCGGCGGCGCCTACACCGCCTCCCCGGTGGCGGCGGACGGGCGGATCTACCTGGCGTCCGAGGACGGCGACATCTTCGTCATCCGCGCCGGCCCCGACTACGAGTTGCTGGCCGCCAACCCGATGGGCGAAGTCTGCCTGGCCACCCCGGCGATCTCCGAAGGCCAGATCCTCATCCGCACGACCTCGCGCCTGGTCGCCGCCGCCGACGGCATCGCCGCCAGCGCCGCCCCCGCGAGACCCTCCCGCGCCCCCTTCCCGGAGGCGTTCGCGGCCGGGACGACCCTCGCGCTCGACGACTTCGAGGACGACGACCTCTACGCGAGCACCGGCGTCCGCTGGCAGACCTTCACCAACGGCGTCTCGAACGCCGAGTTGCGCCTCGTCCGCCCCGGCGCCGGTTCGACGGGGGCGGCCGTCCGCGTCGAGGGCGAACTGGCCCTCGGCGCCGAACGCGGCCCCCTCGCCCAGATGTACCAGCCCTTCGACCGCGGCGCCATGCCGGTGGACTTGCGCGGCCTCGGCGGCGTCCGCTTCCACGCCCGCGGAAACCGCCCCTTCGACCTCTCCATCCGCTGCGCCGACGGCGAATTCCGCCACGAAGTCCCGGTCTCGGAGGAATGGCGCCCGTTCGACCTCCCCGTCGAATCCCTCACGCCCCTCCGCCCCGACAACGCCGGCGCCCCGTGGACCGGCGACCGCTGCGTCGGAATCTACTTCTCCCGCCGCGGCACCGCCGACCCCGGCCCGTTCCGCTTCGAGTTGGACGAAATCACCCTCTACGGCCGCGCCCGGTAGAGCAGGTTCGCCGCCCCCGGTCCCGGGGCCACTCCGGGACAACCCGCCTCCGGAGGCGCTCGGCGGAATCGTCCGAGCCACCGGTGCGCCTTCCGGTAGGTCGGCTCCACCGGAGTCGCGCTTGCACGCGCTCCGCGTCCCTCGATAGGGTGGGAATCGGAGCGCCGAACTGACGGCTGCTCCGCTCAACCTCCGATCGACCAGACGGGAGCCGACGATGCTTCAGGCACTCAAGGACTACTTCAAGGCGCGAGGAATTCTCTCGACGCACTTTCGCTGCGAGCACAGCGATTCCTGCGCAGGGTGCTTGGCGGCGGAGGATCATCCTGACTGGGAGATTGATCTCCGCTTCGCCAGGGAAGACTCCGGCGACGGAGACACTCGCCCATGCCCGAAGTGCGGGGCGCCCATGGACCGCGCCTGGAAGGGAAAGAAGGAATGCAGGGTGAAGGGATGCGGCTACTTTCCCCGGTTCACCGGCCCGAAGTCTTCGTATGTCGGTACGGGGTACGAGCGAAGCGGGGGATTCGCACGGGGAGACTTGCCTCGGCTCTTCATCCTCTCGCCGGATTCCGGAGGTGAGACTTGGGACGCGAGGAGCAAGACACCGGAGTCGGTTCGGCGCTGGGAAGAACGAGCCACCAATGATGTGGCGAACTACGGCGAGAAAGACCAAGACAAACACTGGTACCGGACCTATGAACTCGCCTCGTACATCCTCCGTGTCTTCGATCCGAGGTTCGAGACCATCGGAAATGTGACGGGTCACTTCGCGCATGTCAACGCCGCGAAGTGCTCCCTCAACAATTACGCCAACAGAGAGGCCGATGATCAACTCGCCGAAAACTGCCGCGAGTACCTTCCCGGAGAACTGGAGATTCTTCGCCCCGACATCGTGGTAACGCAGGGCAGGAAGTGCGAAAGACTCGCCGTCAGGCATCTCTACCGTGGCCGGATCAGTCAGATCGAGGGTGAACTGGCGTGGGTCCAAATGAACGATGCGCACCGGTTCTTGTGGCTGTGGATTTTCCACCCGACTTCGCGGCCGCCTAGGAAGGGAGAGCTCAGCCCGTTCGAGAAGCAGGCCGACTACGACGCTTCGGGGACCGCGCAAGGTTGGGTGCGGCGCTCAAGACGGATCCGCCAACTCTTGGAGGAGTCTCAGAGCGGGTAAGTCGCGACGAATCGGGTGTCCTGAGCGGCTTCGCGGGAGGCCCGTTCCGCTTCGAGTTGGACGAAATCACCCTCTACGGCCGCGCCAGGTAGAGCAGGTTCGCCGCGCCCGACCGCGCCGCCGCGATGTCCGGCGCGCCGTCGCCGTCCACATCGCCGACCGCGAGCCCGTACACCGTTCCCGCGCCGTCCCCGAAGGGAACCGGCGTGAACCGCTCGGCGGCGCCTTCGTTCCGGAGCACGACCGCGGGTGCTTCGCGGCTGCCCACGGCCAGGTCCAAGTCGCCGTCCCCGTCGAAGTCGGCCGCCGCCAGCGAATAGACATCGTCGCTCCCGCCGCTGATCTCGCGGGGCGGCGCGAACGAACCGCCGCCGCGGTTCCGGTGGAACAGCACTCCCCCGGCGATCTGATCGCTGACCGCGATGTCCGCGCGTCCGTCCCCGTCGAGATCGGCCAGCGCGACCGCCCGCGCCGCGGACTCCGCCGGGCCGACCGGGCGCGGCTCGTCGAACCCGCCGTCCCCGTCGCCGGCGAACAGGTAACTCTGCCCGCTGTCCCGGTGGGGCGTGAACAGGTCCGCGAGCCCGTCCCCGGTCAGGTCGCCGGCCGCGATGATCGTCGCCGACTCGCGTGACAGCGCCTCGCACGCGGGGAACCTTCCGGCGCCGTCGTTCAGGCAGGTGTAGTTGACGCTGGTGTTGTCGCGCCCGCCCCGGTTGGCGACGATGAGGTCCGGCCGCCGGTCGCGGTTCAGGTCCGCCACCGTGACATACCGCGTCCGCCACGCCGGGTCGCCGAAGGTCCCGGCGGGGCGGAACCGCCCGGCGCCGTCGTTCGCGTAGAGGCGCTTCTCGTCCGGCCGGTCGTTCCCGACGACCAGGTCGAGGTCGCCGTCCTCGTCGAGGTCCGCCAGCGCCGCCGTGTAGGTGCGGTCCGCCGGGAAGCCGGTGTCCTCGGCGGCGGCGAACCCGCCCGCGCCGTCGCCGAGCAGGATCCGGTTCTCGAGCGGCCAGTGCCGCCCCTTCGCCAGCACCAGGTCGAGGTCGCCGTCCCCGTCGAGGTCGCCGAAACTCGCGCCGGCACTCGTCTCCGCCGTCTCTTCGAGCGCCCGCGCCTCGAACCGGATCTCTCGGGCGCCCGGGCCGGCCTGCGCCGGCGCCGCGAGGAGGAGCAGGAGAACCGTCATCGGGATGCGCCCTTTCGGATGGGATGCCCGCGCATTGTCGTCCCCGACCGGCGCGGCTCCGCGCCCGGGCGCCGAGCGCCGGCCGGCCGGCCCGTTCGCCAGACTTCCCGTGATCCGACCCTCCCGATGACCGACTCGTGGATTCCCCGCCATCTCGCGGCGGTCCTGCGCTCGGCGGCCGCCCAATTCCCGGTCGTCTCCGTCACCGGCCCGCGCCAGTCCGGGAAGACCACCCTCCTCCGCCGCCAGTTCCCCGACCACGCCCATGTGTCCCTGGAACACCCGCTGGATCGCGCCGAGGCGCTCGAAGACCCCCGCGGCTTTCTCGCCCGCTTCCCCGGCCCCGTGATCCTCGACGAGGCGCAGCACGCCCCGGCGCTGTTCTCCTACATCCAACTGGCGGTGGACGACGATCCTTCGCTCGGCCGCTTCGTCCTCGCCGGTTCGCAGAACTTCCTCCGGATGCCGAAGATCACCCAGTCGCTCGCCGGCCGCGTCCGGGTCACCCATCTCCTGCCGTTCTCCCGCGCCGAACTGGCGCGTTCACCGATCCGCTCCACCGCCGACCTCCTCTCCGACGCCGCCGATCCCTCCGCCATCGAACCCCCCGGCGAGCACTGGACGGACGAAGCCGCGCGCGGCTTCTACCCGCCGATCCACGACCGCGGCGCCACCCCCGCGACTTGGCTCGCGTCCCACTTCCAGACCTACCTTCAAGGCGATGTCCGCGACCTGACCCGCGTCGGCGACCTCGACGCCTTCGCCCGGTTCGTCCGGCTCACTGCCGGTCGCGTCGGCGGCTTCCTCGACCTCACCGCCCTCGGCAACGACTGCGGCGTCAGCCGAGACACCGCCCGCCGCTGGCTCGGCGTCCTGGAGACCGGCTTCGCGGTGTTCCGCCTGTCCCCGTACTACCGCAACTTCCGCCGGCGCCTGACGAAGCGCCCGAAGATCTACTTCACCGACACCGGCCTCCTCTGCTGGCTGCTCGGCATCCGCGACGGCGCCACCCTGCGCGACCACCCCCTCCGGGGCGCGGTCTTCCAGAACTTCATCATCGCGGAAGTCCTGAAGAACGAGCACCACACCGGCGAGGTCCCCTGGCTCCACTCCTTCCGCGACCACCGCGGCAACGAGGTGGCCCTCATCGTCGAGACCGAAGGCGTCCCCCACGCCGTGGAGATCGAGTCCGGCCAAACCGCCACCACCGACATGCTCCGCGGCCTCCGTTACTGGGCCTCCCTCACCGGCGAGGAGGGGCGGCGGACGCTGGTGTACGGCGGCGCCGACGACGCGATCCGCTCCGGGATCCCCGTCCGCAGTTGGCGCAACTGGCCCCGCTGACCCCTCCGGTGGGTCGGCCCGGCGCCTCTCTCCCATCCGATGAGGCCCGGGGAGGGGCTCAGATCGGGGCTCCATATGTTCGCCAGCCTTTAACAAGATCTCTCTCCTCACGCCATATGTTCGGTGGCCTTTAACAAGGAGCCGCAAGCGAGCCTATATGTTCGTCCGGCGATAATAAGGACGCTGATTTCACCCGATTTTTGCGACCCCGCCACCCGATGATGTCTCCCCGCTCGGCCTCCGCATCGAGGGCCGGCCGCTGGGTCGCGCAGCCGGAGGGCTACCGGGCGTTCGTCCCCAAGCCCCTGCCGCCGGACCCGCCGCTTCGGCTCCATGCCCGGCTGCAGACGGCGCTGTCGCGGGCGGACCAGGCGCTTGGCAGGCTTGATGGCTCCATCGAGATCCTGCCGGACCCGGATCTCTTCCTGCTGACCTACATCCGCCAGGAAGCAGTCCTGTCCAGCCAGATCGAGGGCACCCAGAGTTCCCTCGAGGATCTGCTCGCCGCCGAGGCGCAAGTGCTCGATCCGGAGCGACCGGACGACGCCCACGAGGTCATCAACTATGTCGCCGCGATGAACGAGGGGCTCAAGGCGATCCGCGAAGAAGAGGTCTCCGTGGATCTCATCAGGGCCCTCCACCGGCGACTGCTGGAAGGTGGCCGGGGCGCCGAACTCGCGCCGGGGCACTTGCGCGAGAACCAAGTCTGGATCGGTCCGCCACAGTCAACGATCCGGGAGGCCTCCTTCGTACCACCTCCGCCGAGCGAGGTTCGGCAGGCTCTGGATGCGCTCGAGACCTACCTGCGACAGGACCCGACCGACACGCCGGCCTTGGTCCGAATCGGCCTCGCGCACGCCCAGTTCGAAACGATCCACCCGTTTCGCGACGGCAACGGCCGGATCGGCCGCCTGCTGATCACCCTGCTGCTCTGTCGCGCGCAGATCCTCCAGAAGCCGGTGCTCTACCTGTCGTGGTTCTTCAAGCGGTACCGCTCCCAGTACTACGAACGGCTTCAGGCGGTCCGCGACGACGGCCAATGGGAAGAATGGGTCGAGTTCTTCCTTCTCGCCGTTGCGGAGATAAGCGAGAGCGCGGTCCAGACCACACGCCGTATCCTCTCCCTCCGGGAGCGCCACCGCGCCCTCATCGCCCGCGAACTGGGCAGCACGGCATCGAACGGCCACCGCGTGCTCGAAGGCCTGTTCCGACAGCCGTTTCTCACCGTGGCTAGCGTCCGCCAGACGATCGAGACGAGTTACCCCGCCGCGAACAACTTGGTGGCGCGCCTCGTGGAGGTCGGAATCCTCACGGAGCGGACCGGCCGCCGCCGTAACCGCGTCTTCTCGTACGACGCCTACCTGAGAATCTTCGTCGAGGGACCGGGCACCAACGAATAAGCGCCGACACCGTCGACGCGCACCTCGCCGGAATCAGCGACCGGCGATCATGCGGATGCCGCCCCGAGCGCCCGACGGATTCGCCGAAGGCCGGTCGCCGCGCCCTGGAAACGCCTTCGGCGGACCTCGCGAATCCGATACTCCATCTCCGTTCGCGACACATGGAAGATGTCCGCCAACTCCGTCGCCGTCGCGGCGCCGACCACCGGAACGAGAAGCCGGTCCGGAACGAGGAGATGAGCGGCGAAGCAATTCGCTTCCCGTTCCGAAGGCCCCCGGTCGTCCGTGTGCCGGAACCTCGACAGGAACCGGTACTCCTCCGGGTTCTCTTCGTAGAAGCGGCGATGAAGAACCCAGTGGCCGAGTTCGTGGGCGATGGTGAAGCACCGGCGGACGAAGGTGTCCGCCGAGTTGACGAGGATTTTCCGCTTCTCGAAGTCGCAGAGCCCGGACACGCGGTCCCGGTTCCGCCCGAAGTCCCCGAGCACGACCTCCACCCCGTTTCGCTCCGCGATCTCCACCACCGGAACCGGGGCGGCCCCGTAAACCTCGGAGAGCGCGTCCGCCTCCCGGATGGCGAGCCCCCGGCGCGGCTCCGCGGGCCTCTCGGCGGTCATCATGAGCGAGTCCCTCCTCATCGAACCAATTCTCGACACGCGGCCGCCCGAAAACCAAACGCGCGCTGCCCCGGGCCATTCGGCGCGGGCTCGATCAGGTTGACGGCGCAACGAGCGCCCGGCGGATCTGCCGGATCCCGTCCGCCCCGACCTGGCAGCAGCCCCCGATCGCCGTAGCCCCGAGAGCCCGCCACTCGGAAGCCTGCGCCGCGAGGTCGGCAGCCGGCGCCGCCTCCCACTCCTTCGCCTCCGCGTCCCAGCGGCCGCCGCCGTTCGGATAGACCACGATCGGGAGCCCCGTACCCGCCGCCGCGATGGCGCGGATCAGCGGCGCGATGTGCCCGGGCGCCGCGCAGTTCACCCCCACCGCGACCAACGGCGCCCGCGCGGCGACTTCGCGCGCGGTCGCCCCGACCGGCGCGCCGTCGCTCAAGTGCGCACCGTCCCGGCAGCAGAACGACATCCACGCCCTCGGCGCCTCCGGCCGCCGCCCGGCCATATCACCCAGCAGGTCGGCGACCACCACCGCCTCCCGCGCCGACGGGATCGTCTCCACGGCCAGCAGTTCCGCGCCGGCCGCCCCCGCCTCGTCCGCGAGCGTCTCCAACCGCCGCCGGTGGAACCGCGCCAGTTCGCCGTCGCCCGCCGAGTAGTCCCCCCGGTACTCGGAGCCGTCGGCGAGGAACGCCCCGTACGGTCCGACGCTCACCGCCGCCAACGGCCGCCGCCGCCCGGCGGCCTGCTGCGCCGCCCCGACGCGCCCCCAGAACCGGTCCCGCGCCTCCGCCGCCAGCCGAACCCCGCGCCGCAGCGCCCGCTCGGCCTCCGCGTCCCCCAACCCCGCCGCGGCGAACCCCTCGAAACTCGCCTGGTAGGTCCCCGCCGTGACCACATCGGCCCCGGCCTCGAGGAACCGGAGGTGCGCCCGCAACACCGCCTCCGGCCGTTCGAGCAGCACCCGCGCCGTCCACAACGGATCGTCCAGGGAGACGCCCTCCACTTCGAGTTCCGTCGAGAGCCCCCCGTCGAGGATCACCGTCCCGTCCCCGAAGGGCCGGCCGCCGGCGGCCCCGGTCGCGCCCCGATTCATCCCGGACAGTCTCGCGCCGCCATCCGACCTCCGGAGCCTTCCTCCCGCGCCCGCCAGCCATTCGGTTCGTCGGGATTCAGGGGTTCCGGTCCGGCCGCGCCCACACGGTGAGGCGCAGTTCCTCGCCGAACAGTTCGTACTCGGGGCGGCGTCCGGCGTAGGCCTCGCCCTCTTCGAGGATCTTGCGCACGCCTTCGCCGCGTGACTCCACGAAGACCTCGCCCGTGCGTCGGCTGAAGATCTTGGACAGGAAGGACACCAGGCGCTCGTTGCGCGTCGAAGACCGATACGGCATCTCCGCGACGGTGAGCGAGTTCGGCAGTTTCCCCGGGCTGTAGATTTCGAGCCGATCCGCGAAGAGGAAGAGTCGGATCTTCGATCCGTGGATGGAGTAGTCGCGGTGGGCGACGGCGTTGACGATCGCCTCCTCGATGACATCGAGATCGTAGAGCGGTTCGACGCCCTGCGGCCAGCCGGCGGGCCGGTTTCGCCCGTTCTTCGCGAACCTGGTGACGAAAGCCGCGCCGGCATCGATCTGGTCGGAGACCGGGCCGTCGAGCCTTTCCGAGTGGATCAAGTCGTCCGACGAGAGCCGGACTCCCCCGTAACACGCGGCCTCGATGTACGCCGACGGCAGGAACTCGGTCGCCGCCCTTCCGAAGGAAAGCAGTCCGGCGACCGTCGGACGGTCCGCGCCGTCCCGGTCGCGGCCCGTCACCCGCGTGTTGCGAAGGACATCCAACCACGGAATCGAAGGAGTGCGGCCCAGGAACGCCTCGAGGCGACTCCGATCGAGAGCGGAAACCGGGGCGGAGAACACCAGTTGTTCGTCGAACCGGTAGTTGTTCTCCCGCTCCCGGAGAAGCCGGGCGAGTTCGGCCGTCGCGAGCGGCCGTTTCGCGGAGCCGACCCGCGTGTAGTAGCGCCGGCCGGAAGTCTGGTGCACGAAGACGCTCCGCGGGACTTCTACGACGAGGACATGCCCCTCGCCCCCGTCGGCGTCGGGAACGATTTCCTTGCGAATCGCGGGTCGCACGGGAGGAATGCAGTTGTTGCTTGCGATGTTGACCACCCACTGCTCCGCGGTGGCGAGCGATTCCACCGGAATGCCTTGGACCTCTCCGGAGTCGGTGACTCCCACGAACACTACGCCGCCGTCCGAGTTGGCGAACGCTACCAGTTCGGCGGCGAAGTCCTCGGCGTCGGGATCGGTCACGCTCCGGTTCCCGAACCGCACTTGCGCGAATTCCGTCTGCCCGTCCTCCCCGGCGCGCAGGCGGTACTCGACCCAGTTCCGAAAGTCAGCCATCTTCGTCGCTCATGAGCCGCCGGAGTCCGGTTTCCCTTCGGCGCTCGCCCGGGCAGGAAATCCTCGCCCGGTCGAGTCCGAACGCCTGCGCAGCCATCGTCGGGAACATCGAGCCCGGTCGGAGTTGAACCCTACCGCCCGAGCCGCGCTTCCCGACGCCGACCGACTTGCCCCGACGCCCCGAAGTCGCCCGGAAGAGCGCGAAAGTTTCCATCGAGACGCTTACCGCGAACATGATAGGTTTCCTCGCCGGGGCGGTCGAGGACACGGGGCAGTGGCGGAGAATCGCGTCGGGGCCAATCTCGCCCGCCTCCGGCTCGATCGCGGGCTGACCCTGGAGGCGCTGGCGGACAAGGCCGGGCTGTCCCTGTTCGCCGTGGGGCAGATCGAGCGGGGGTATGGGCGCCCCAGGATGAAGACGCTCCTCTGCCTGGCCCGGGCGCTCGGCGCGACGCTCGGTGACCTGACGACCCCGGTCCGCCGGCTCCGGAACGCGAGGTTCCGGGCGTCCGCCCGGCCCCACGGGCGGGAACAGATCCTCGTCGAGGTCTCGAGGTGGCTGGACGCCTACCGGATGCTGGAGACCGACCTCGGGGAAGCCCGCGACTTCCGGTTCGAGGCCCTGCGCGCCCGGCGGGGCCGTCGGGATCCGGTTGCCGCAGCCCGGGCGGCGCGGAAGGCCGCCGGTCTCCATCCGGAAACCCCGATCCCCGGTATGTGCCCACTGCTCGAAGCGAACGGCGTCAAGGTCTTGGTGATGGGCAAGAAGCGGAGGTCCTTCCTCGGCCTGAGCGTCGGGAGCGAAGATGGCGGCCCGGCCGTCATCGTGAACGCTTGGCAGCGGATCTCGGTCGAACGCTGGATCTTCACGGCGGCCCGCGAACTCGGCCATCTCGTGCTCCATCCCGACGAATACGACACCGAGCGCACCGAGCACTCGGAGGCGGTGGAGAAGGAGGCTGACGCCTTCGCCGACGAATTCCTCATGCCCGAGTCCGCCTTCGCCCGCGCCTGGGACGCCACCGCGCCGCAGCCGCTCCTGGCGCGTGTCCTCCGCGTGAAGCGGATCTTCGGCGTCAGTTACCGGTCGGTGCTCCACCGGCTGGTCGCAACCGGCCGAGAAGAGAAGACGGTCTGCCGAGACTTCCAAGTCCAGCACCGGACTCGTTTCGGAAAGACGCCGGGAAGAACCGACGAGTCGGAAGCGCTCGAGAAGAGCGCCTTCGCGTGGGACTGGCTGCGGGTCAGCGAACCGGCCCCCCTCTCGGAACACGACTTCCTGGGCGACCGCCTGCGCTACCTCGTCCGGCGCGCCTTGGAGGATGACCACATCTCGATGGGTCGCGCCGCCGAAGTCCTGGGTATGCGTCTCGTAGCGACGCGAGAGTGGATACGGGAGTGGGCGCGGTAAATGCGCTCGGCGGCGAACGCTGCCTGTTGATGGTGGTGACCAAGTTGCCCCGGCTTCATGGACGGGTTGCAGTTTGGGGTCCGCACCGCGTCCGGCGGCCGCCGTAACATCAATACGCGAATTTCGTGACATCCTGACGATTCTCGGCAGGTCGCTACGCTCCCGGTATGGAGCGGAGCGAACTCCGGCGGCGGGTCGCGGTGAACTTGGCCCGACTGCGGGAGGATCGGGCCCTGACGCAGGCCGTGTTGGCGGAGCGCCTGGGATGGTCGCGTGCGCGAGTCGGCAAGATCGAACGGGGCCTCGTTGACCTGCCCGCCGACCAATTGAATGGTTTGGCCGGCGCGCTGGACACGACCTGGAGCGATCTCTACGACCGCGTGCGGGAGTTCCGCAGCGCGCGGTTCCGCGCCCGGTCGAGGGTGCGCGGACGCGCGCAGATCCTCGTCGAAGTCTCCCGGTGGCTCGACGACTACCGCCACCTGGAAACGGATCTCGACGACACCGTCCCTTTCGCCTTCGAGCCGGCCCGGGCGCATACCGACCCGGCCGAAGCAGCGCGGGCGGCGCGCCGGGCGATCGGGCTCCGAGAACGCGAACCCATCGCCAACATCTGCGGCCTGCTCGAGAGCGGCGGCGTCAAGGTGCTCCTCCTGGACAGGAAGCGCGACTCGTTCTTCGGCCTCAGCGTCGGCGAACCGGATGGCGGGCCCGCCATCGTGGTGAACACTCGGGACCGCGCCGCGGTCGAACGATGGATCTTCACCGCCGCCTGCGAACTCGGCCACTTGGTGCTGCATCCGGAGGAATACGACCCGGCCGCCACCGACCTCCCCGAAGACGCCGCGCGCGAAGCGGATGACTTCGCCGGACAGTTCCTGATGCCGGAGGCGGCGTTTGCCGGCGCCTGGGAAGCCACGACCGGCACGCCTCTCTCGCTGCGTGTCCTGACGACGAAGCGCATCTTCCGGGTCGGATACCGGTCCGTGCTGCGGCGCCTCGTCACGGGAGGCTACGAAGACTCAGGTATCGGGCACCGATTCCACGACGACTACGCGGCCCGGCACGGAGAGGCTCTCTTGCGGGGCGACGACCCGCAGCGCCTCGACGGCAGCGAGTTCTCCTGGGATTGGAACCGAGCGACGGAGCCCGCTCCCCTCTCGAAACACGACTGCCGGGACGCCCGGTTCGGGCGCCTCCTTCGACAGGCGGCCGACCGAGGACTGGTCAGCATTCGCTTCGTCGCGAGCGCACTCGACCTCCACTACGAAGACGCGCTCCGCTGGGTGCGTCGGTCATCGCCGTAGCGCGACCGACCATTCGACTCGTTCGGCGGCGAGCGGCGCCTCCGACGCGCGGCCGCCGCCGGCGCGTTACGCTCCTGAGTGGGGTTACTCGATAGTGGAACACATGCACCGATACGAGCGAGCGCAGGTCGTCACCTTGGCGCAGCGACTTCTTCGCGAACCTCCGGAGCGGATCTCCGCGCTCTTCGGCCCCCGGCAGAGCGGGAAGACCACCATCGTGGACCAGGCGCTCGCGCGGTACCGTCGAGAGACGGCGCGCGAGACGCTCTATCGCGCCGCCGACGCCCCCGAAGCCGTGCGGGGCGGAGGCGACACCCGGACTGCCCTCCCCGGTCGGAGGCGGCGGCAACGGCTCGGCGCGGCCTGGATCACCCGGCACTGGAACGACGCCCGCGCCCGGGCGGAGCGTGGCGGCGGCTGCGTCCTGGTCTTCGACGAGATCCAGGTGATTCCCTGCTGGTCGAGCGTCGTCAAGGGACTCTGGGACGCCGACCGCGATCTCCGCCGGCGGCCGCAGGTCGTGATCCTCGGCTCGGCGCCGCTGTCCGTCCAGCCCGACCTGGCGGAGAATCTCGCCGGAAGGTTCGAGCCGCTGTCGGTTCCTTTCTGGTCACTCCGCGAAATGGAAGAGGCCTTCGGTTTCGACCTGCAGCGTTACCTCTACTTCGGCTCGTATCCGGGCGCGGCGGGCCTCGCCGTCGAGGGACGCGAAGACCAATGGCGCGCGGTCGTCCTCGACAGCTGTCTCCGGCCGATCATCGGGCGGGAAATCGTGGCGCTTACCCGCGTCGACGAGCCGGCGCTGATGAAGCATCTGTTCGAGATGGGCGCCCACTACTCGGGCCGGATCGTTTCGTCCAAGGAACTCCTCGGTTACTTCAACGACGCGAAGAACGCGACGATGCTCTCCCGGTATCTGGCCCTGCTCGAGGCGGTGGGGTTCGTGGCCGGACTCTCCGGCTATGCGACCGGGTCGCCCGCGCGCCGGTCGAGCCGGAAGTTGCTCGCCCTGAACCCGGCGGTGCTGACCACGCTTTCCCGATTCGACTTCCGGGACGCTCTCGAAGATCGCGCCTTCTGGGGTCGAGTCGTCGAGTCAGCGGTCGGCGCGCACCTGTTCCAGACCCGGCGCCCCTCGGACGGGCTCTACTACTGGCGAGTGGGGAACGCCGAAGTGGACTTCGTCCTGGAACGGGGCACCCACCTGCTCGCGATCGAGGTCGAGTCCGGCGCCCGCGGCGCCCATGTCGGCTTCGCCGCCTTCCGAGCCAAGTATCCCCACGCCCGGCGGCTGCTGGTCGGGGACAGCGGCGTCCCGGTCGCCGAGTTCCTTTCGGAGCCGGCCGAGCGTTGGCTGACCGGAAAGCGGTGACCCCGCCCGGCGCCCCCGCCGGGGAACCGGGTCAGGCGCCGAAGATTTCGCGGAAGTAGCGGAGCCAGTTGCCGCCGAGGATTCGGGCGATGTCCGCCTCGGTTACGCCGCGGCGGTCGAGGGCGTGGGCGACATTGAGGAAACGCTCCGGTTCGTCCAACCCCTCGATGAAGGGAGGCCAGCGGACGCGGTAACTCGGCTTGAAGATCCGCAGCCTCGGCTCGTACCAATTCTCCCGCGTCGCCCACGAGCGCAACCCCCGGATCGCGTGGTCGGTGGAGATGCCGACATGCTCGATTCCCCCGATCCGCACTGCGTGGAGGATGTGGTCCACATAGTCGTCCAGCGAAGTGTCCGGGTCGGGGCCGACGAAGTAGCCGAGGCTGGTGATCCCGGTGATGCCGCCCTTGTCGGACATCGCGCGGATCTGCTCGTCGGTCTTCGCCCTCGGGTGGTCGGGATACAGCGTTTCGCAGAAGGTGTGGGTGAACGACGGCGGCTGCTCGGAAACCTCGATGCCGTCCATCGAGGTGCGGCGGCCGCAGTGGGAGAGGTCCACGACGATCCCCAGTTCGTTCATCCGGCCGACGACGGCGACGCCGAAGTCGGAGAGGCCGCCGTCCACGCGCTCGGTGCAGCCGCTGCCCAGCCGGTTCTGCGAGTTGTAGGTCAACTGGATGCAGCGCGTTCCGAGTTCGTAGAGCGGGTCGAGGTTCTCGAGTTCGCCTTCCAGCATCGTCGCGTTCTGGAAGCCGAACACCACCGCCATCTTCCCCTCGGCCTTCGCGCGTTCGATGTCCGCGGCGGAGACCGCGTGGAGCAACTTGTCCGGGTTCTCCCGGATTCGTGCATGCCATTCGGCGAGTCCCCGGGCCGCAACCTGGAAAGTCGTGCTGGGGATGGTGGTCTGGATGCCGGTGTAACCGGAACGGCGCACGGCCTCGTATTCCTCGTCGTCCCAGCGGTAGCCCACCGCGAGCGCGTCCACGACCACCGAGCGGCGGTAGAGGTCGTCGATCTCCGGTTTGCGCGGAGGGCCGGCGGGGGTCTGCTGACGCGGTCGCCCCGAAGGGAACGCGAACGCGGCGGGAGCGGCGAGAACCGGAAGGGCGCCGAGGAATCGGCGGCGCGGAATCGAGGAAGATCGAAGCATCGAACGAACGCTCAGGCCGGGGCCGGGGCCGCCGCCGGGGAATCACCGGACTCCTTGAGCACTTCGGCGGCGGCGCGGGTGGCGGCGTCCACCGCGCTTCCGGCATCCGGGAAGAAGACGATTCCGTCCTTCGGGCGGAAGTTCATCTGGTGCATCACTTCCGCGACTTCCGGCTGGATGCCCCAGTAGTAACAAACGGTGCCGCTCGCTACCAGCCGCTCGGTCAAGTCCTGCAGTTGGAGGCACGCGGTCGGGTCCATGAAATACACATTGCGCATTCCGAAGACGCACGCCGGGCGTTGCCTCGCGCCCCGGGCCAGCAGGTCCGAGAGGCTGTTCACCGTTCCGTAGAACAGCGGCCCCCGGAAACTGATGATCTCCACCCCCGGCGGCGACTCCGCCGGCAGCGGGAACATCTCGATCGTCTCCTGCGAGTCGAACAGCGCCGTGTCGCCGCGCCGCACGATGAAGATGTTGGAGACGCGCTGGATGAAGATGATGGAGGCGAGCACCAGCCCCACCGGGATGACATAGCGGATGTCCCAGAACAGGGTGGTGCCGAGGGTCGCGGCCAGCGTGAGGCGGTCGCCGATGGGCGCCCGCATGATGGAGCGGATGCGTTTCGTTTCCACCATCCGCGCCGCCACGACCAGCAGGACCGCGGACAGCGAAGTGAGCGGGATGAACGCCATCGCCCAGGAGAAGAAGAGGACGAAGACCGCGACGATCAGCGCGTGGAAGATGCCGGCGAGCGGCGTCCGCGCCCCGGAGGCGAGGCAGGTGGCGGTGCGGGCGACGCAGCCGCCCACCGGGAACCCGCCCCAGATCGCGGCGGCGATGTTGCCGACCCCGAGCGCGGTGAACTCGCGGTTGGAGCGGTTGGGGGTGCCGCGCGCGCGGCTCGCCATCGAAGCGGCGAGCAACGATTCCGAACTCGACAGGAAGGCGATGGCGATGGCGTACGGGGCGAACGTCGCCGCCATCTCCAGCGAGGGGAGGTACGGGCGGGGCAGTCGGTTGGGGAGGTCGCCGAAGGTGCTGCCGATGGTGGCCACCGGCAGTTCCATGAACGCCGTGGCGAGGGCGCCCACGGCGAGCCCGATCACATACGACGGCAACTTCGGGACGAACTTCTTGGTCAGGAGCATCGCGAGGAGCGATGCGATTCCCACGGTCGCGGTCACCGAGTCGAAGTTGCCCAGCCGCTCGATGACTCCCTCCATGATGAAGATGAAGGAGTGCGAGTGCTCCGCGCCGCCGTGGTCGTGCGCGTGCACGGTGCTCGCCATGCCGAAGAACGGCACGATCTGCCCGGTGAAGATGATGATCCCCATCCCGTTCACGAACCCGGTGATCACCGCCTGCGGCAGGGACTCGATGAGGATGCCGATCTTCGAGACCGCCATCGCCACGAGGAAGATGCCGGCGAGCAGCGTCGCCGCCATCAGGCCGTCGTAGCCGAACCGCTCGATCACCACCACCGCGACCAGGATGCAGGCCTCGGTGGGGCCGCCGATCTGGAACCGGCTGGCGGTGAAGAGCGCGATGACCGCGCCGCCCACGATGATGCCGACCAGCCCCTTGTCGGGGCTCGCCCCGGCGGCGATGGCGACCACCAGCCCGAGCGGCAGCGCCACCACCGCCACCGTCAGGCCGCTGGTCATGTCCGCGCCGAGGTCGCCCAGCGAGTAGCCGGCGGGAACGATCCGGCGCGCCTCCCGCCGGACGAGGGAGAACAGTCGGGACATCAGCGGCGGCCGCCGGGATCGGTCTCGTCGCGGAGCGGCGACCGGCTCGCGGAACTCAAACTCGGGGACTCGTCGGTCTGCCGCAGCAGCACCGGCTGGCTATTGTATGACCGCCGCCGCGGGCCTTCCGCGCGGCCCCATCGAGACGCAGGAATGAACGACGAACGCCCCTCCCCGAGGACGCTCGCCGGCCGGACGGCGCTGGTCACCGGCGGGACCCGCGGCATCGGGCGGGCGGTCGCCGCCGCGCTCGGCGCCGCCGGCGCCCGGGTGGTCCTGACCGGCACCCGCCCGGCGGACGCCGAAGCCGCGGCCCGCGAACTGGCGGGCGCGTCCGGCGCGGAGATCCACGGCGCCGGGTGCGAGGTCCGAAGCGAGGACAGCGTGGCCGCGCTCGCCCGCTTCGTCCGGCAAGCGCTCGGCGGGCTCGACCTCCTGGTGAACAACGCCGGCCTCGGGATCTACCGCCCGACCCCGGCCCTCCCGACCGCCGACTTCGCCCGGGTCATCGAGACGAACCTGACCGGCGCCTACCGGGTCGTCCGCGCCGCGCTCCCGCTCCTGCTCGACTCCGGCCGGCGCCGCCTCGACGCCCCCGCAGACGCCGCCGATCCCGGCGCGCTGATCGTGAACCTCGGCAGCCTCGCCGGCCGGCACCCCTTCCGCGGCGGCGCCGCCTACAACGCGTCCAAGTTCGGCCTGATCGGCCTCACCGAGGCGCTCATGCTCGACCTGCGCGACCGGGGCGTCCGCTGCTCGGTGGTCATGCCCGGCAGCGTGGCCACCGGTTTCGCCGGCCGCTCCCCCGAAGACGGCCGCGGCTGGAAACTCCACCCGGAGGATGTCGCCGAAGCGGTGCTCCAAATCGCGCTCACCCGCCCCGAGGCCCACCAGAGCCGCATCGAACTCCGCCCGTCCCTCCCCCCGGCGAAGAAGTAGCGCCGGCGCCCGTCCCGCCGACGGCGGGCGCCCGCCCGCCGCCGCGCCTCAGAACAGTTCCACCGCCACCGGCGGCAGGACCCCGCCTTCCGCTTCGGCGGAATACCGCTCGCCCGCCCGGCAGTCCAGCGGCGGCGTCAGCGTCCCGGTCGTCACCACTTCCCCCGCCCGCAGCGGGTTCCCCTGCGCCGCGGTGATCTCCGCCAGCACCCCCACCGCGTCCAGCGGGTTGCCCATCACCGCGCTTCCCGCCCCGGCGACCGGCGCCCCCCCGGCCGGCGTCGTCATGGAAACCCGCAGCGCGGCCAAGGCCCGCGCGGCCCTCTCCGCATCCCTGACCACCCGGAACTTCCCGACCGCCAGCGCATGGTGGAGGGCGCCGGCGGCCACCGAATCCGCCGGGCGCATCCTCCAGCCCGGGAACGGCGAGTCCACCACCTCGAACCCGAGCCCCACCCGTTCGATCCGCCGGGCGACCGCCGCGCCCCGCTCCCCCGGCTCCGGGGCGCTCCCGAGCACGACCACCACCTCGCACTCGATCTTGGGCTCCGTCGCGCCGTCCAGCGACAACTGCATCTTCTCCGTGCCGCCGTCCCCGTAGCGCACCACGGTCTCCTCGAACATCGAGCCCCAGACCGGCTCGGTCAGCCCGGCGTCCTCCCAGAGCGCCCGGTTCGTGAACCCGATCTTGCGGCCCACCACCGGCGACCCCGCCGCCCGCCGGCAGGCGAGGACCCCGGCCACGCGGTACGCGTCCTCGAGCCCGAACCCCTCGATCCGGTCGGTGAACGGCGCGAGCCGGCCCCCGGCGGCGCGGGCGGCGGCGATCTCTTCGGCGACGCTCCCGGCGTCGAAGCGGGCTTCGGTCATGGCGGTCTCCTCCCGGTTTCGGGGCGGCGAGTCTAGGCCCATTCCCGCCCCGCGCGACCGTTACGATTTCGCCCGCCCCCGGAGCCCGCCCGATCTACAGCATCCTCGTCCGCGGCCACTTCATGTGTTCGCACACGTTGCGGGGCGCCGTGTTCGGCCCGGCGCAGAATCGCCACGGCGCCACCTACCGCGTCACCGCGGAACTCCGCGCCCCCGAACTGGACGAACACGGCATCGTCCTCGACCTCTCCCTCGCCGAACGCGCGCTCGACGAAGCGCTCGTCCCGCTCCGCCACGCCGACCTCGACGAGGTCTTCCCCGGCGAGAACACCACCACCGAGTTCCTCTGCCGCCACCTCCACACCGAGTTGAGCGCCCGCCTCCCGGACTCCTTCCGGGGGGTCCTCCGCGTGGAACTCGAAGAAAACCCCCAGATGGCGGCGGCCTACGAAGCCCCCGCCGCCGGCCGCGAACCCGCCACATGAAGACCGAAGACCCCCCGACCCCGCCCGCCGACGCCGCGGACACCCAAGCCCTCGACACCCGCGCCGTCCACGAAGGCGCGCTCTCGCCGCGCCCGCGCGGGGCCATCTCCACCCCGGCCTTCATGACCGCGAACTTCGAGTACCACGGCGAGGCCTACCACGATGTCGGCTACCTCCGCCTCTCGAACAGCCCGAACCACCAGGTCCTCCACCGCCGCCTCGCCTCCCTCGAAGGCGCCGAAGACGCGCTGGTCACCGGCAGCGGCATGGCCGCCATCTCCGCCGCCCTCCTCACCCACCTGAACGCCGGCGACCACCTGGTCGTCCAGGATGTGGTGTACGGCGGCACCGCGAACTTCCTCCAGCACGACCTCCCCCGCCTCGGCATCACCCACACCCGCATCGATCCGCAGGATCCCGCGTCCTGGGCGTCGGCCCTCACGCCGAACACCCGGATGATCTATGTGGAGACGCTCACCAACCCGCTCTGCCAGATGGCCGACCTCGAAGCGGTCGCCCCCTTCGCCCGCGAGCACGGCCTCGTCTCGATCGTGGACAACACCTTCGCCAGCCCGGTCCTCTGCCGCCCGGCCGAACTCGGCTTCGACCTGGTGATGGAGAGCGCGACGAAGTACCTGAACGGCCACAACGACCTGGTGGCCGGCTCCCTCGCCGGCGCCGCCGACCGCATCCGCCGCGTCAAGTTGACGCTCGACCACCTGGGCGGCTCCCTCGACCCCCACGCCTGCGTCCTGCTCGAGCGCGGCCTCAAGACCGTCGGCCTCCGCGTCCGCCGCCAGTCCGCGACCGCCCTGGCCCTGGCGCGTTTCCTCGAGGGCCGCCCGGAGGTGGCCCGCGTCCACTACCCCGGCCTCGAGAGCCACCCCCAGCACGCCCGCGCCGCCCGCCTCCTCTCCGGCGGCTTCGGCGGAATGCTCGGCTTCGAGTTCCGCGACGGCGGCGAGGCCGCCGACCGCTTCGCCCGGAACCTCCGCCTCCCCGCCCACGCCGCCAGCCTCGGCGGCGTCGAGTCCCTGATCGTCCGCCCGGCCGCCGCCATCCACAGCGGCCTGAGCGCGGAGGAACGCGCCGCGATGGCCATCTCCGAGGGCCTCGTCCGCTTCTCCACGGGCGTCGAAGCCCCCGAAGACCTGATCACCGACTTCACCCGGGCCTTCGCCGCCGCGGGCTAGCCGGGGTTCGGGCCCGGAGGGCGGGCGGCGTCGCCGAAATGCCCCGAACTCCGGTCGCCGGCCCGTCTTTCCCCCCGCTCCCGCCGGGGCCGTTCGGCGTCATCTACGCCGACCCGCCGTGGGACTACCGCGGCCAGTTGCAGCACGCCGGCCCGGGCAGCGGCGACACCGGCGGCGCCGTCCGCCACTACCCGACGGTGACCTCCGACCAACTCGCCGCCCTGCCGGTCGCGGATGTCGCCGCCGACGACTGCCTGCTCTTCCTCTGGGCCACGAACCCGCACCTCGACCAGGCCATCACCCTCGGCCGCGCCTGGGGGTTCCGCTGGGCGACCGTCGCCTTCGTCTGGGACAAGGAGCGCGTGAACCCCGGCTTCTACACGCTCAGCCAGTGCGAGTTGTGCCTGGTCTTCAAGCGCGGCCGCATCCCCCTCCCGCGCGGCTCCCGCCGGGAACGCCAACTCGTCCGCGCCGAACGCGGCCCCCACTCCACGAAACCCGAGGAAGTCCGCCGCCGCATCGAGCGCATGTTCCCGGAACAACCCCGAATCGAACTCTTCGCCCGCCGCCGCTCCCCGGGCTGGACGGCGTGGGGCCTGGAGATGCTGGAGCCTGCGGCGCCCGGGGGCCCCTCGCCGGCGCTCGCCGCCGCCGGAAACGCTACGAGCGGCTGAACTCCAATATGGCCTCGATGGTCCTGCGCGCCTCCCGCGGGGAGGTCGAGACGGCCGAAATCGCGGAGAAAGCCTTTCGATAAGCCGAGTGGTCTGACGGGGATACCGGGAGTTCGTTTCCTCGACCGAGTTGGATTGCCGCTGCGGCGGCCTCTACGCGTAGAGACCGGCGTCCTCGACGGCTTGGTCCGGCGCCGGCATCGACGCGATGGGAACCGGCAGTCGCGGAGGGGCACACTTGGCGGGGCGGCGGTGTTCCTCCTCGCCCACATGATGGGCCAACAGATCGCGAATTCGCGGGTCGGCAGCCGAAGCGGCGCTGCTCGCCAAGTCCTCCTGCCGCGCTTGACGCCCCCCGCGGACGGCGGCGAGAAGCGCCAGCAATTCGGCTTCCTGACTCGGACCGAGTGAGTCGCGCCGCCTTTCGTAGTCTTCGCGCTCCGCCGCGCCATCGCCGATCTCGTAGTGGTCGCGATGGAAGATGAAACGATGCGGAAGGCTCAGCAGCCGGAGGAAGGCATCGGGACTCCCACCGTAGGCGCGCAGAAAGAACTCCGGGCTGCCGCTCACGACTCCCCGCGTCGCCTGCAACATGATCTGGAAACTCCTGAGGTAGTAGGCATTCCAATTCCTGCCTACATGGGAGCGGTCCTTGAGGGTCACCGGCTGGTAGCGCATGGGGAACGACCAGACCGTCACTCCCAGTTCTTCGCGCAGCGAGATGTTGAGTCTCATGCGCGCATAGAGGTCCGCCGGCGTGTCCATGAAGTTGTACAGCATGTAGTTCGACAGCGAGGTGATTCCGCTGTCGGCCGCCATCCGGACCGAGGTTTCGTACACCCGACGAACCCCCATGTGGTCGAAGGCGATCCGCAGGGGATCGATGCAGACGGTCGCCATCTCCCGAAGGTAAACCGGAGACTGCGCCAGGATGCGGGCGTCCACGCCCTGGTTGAAGTCCACGCGGCGGCGCATCGTCCTGCCGTCGCGCTCGATACTCGCGCCTTTCTGGAACCCGAGGTCGCGAATCTCGGCGATGACCTCCCGGTAGCGAGCCGACGCCGTGATGTTGTTGTCCATCAGGATCAGGTCCTTCTTGACCCCGAAGCGCCGAGCAACACCTTCTACGAAGTCGGCGAGCGGCGGCATCTCCTTCTGGCCGCCCTCCAGTTTCGGCACGCCGCAGAAGCGGCACTTGCGGACGCACCCCCGCGAGGCGTACCCGAAGTAGGCGTCTCGCACCGGATACCGATAGTCGATGTGCTCCAGGATTCCATAGTCCGGAACTCGGCTTTCGATCGGCGTACCGTGTACATCGTCCGCGCCGAACTCACCGTCCTCGCTGCTCAGTTGGAGGGCGTGGGCCGGTGGGCCGTCCAGGAGCCCGGCGATGAAGCGCGCGCCCGCCCATCGGGGCTCGCTGACGAAGGCCTCGCGCATCAGGGAAGCGGCGATTCCGCCGACGAAGACCCGCTCGGTCTGTCCCGACGCGGCCGACACGGCGAAGTCGATGGCGTCCGCAGTCCGCGGCCACTCGAAACTGAACAGGGTGGTCACATAGACCCGGTCCCACACGCGATCCAGTACGCGGTCGTCCGTCCCCTTGACGAACCGGACCCGATCTCCCCGCGACCCGTGGTACGCGGCGATCTTCATCAACCCGAGTGGCGGGTACTTGTTTCGGTAACCCGGCTCCACCAGCAGGATGTTCTTTCCGGTCACCGGCTCCGTTCGATCTCCTTCGCGATCTTGTAACTGCGCTCGACTGCCCGCGTCGCCTTTCGAGCATCCTGCTCGAACGCGCCGAGCAGCGCCCGCTCGATGGCTCCGCTGTTGACCCTCGCCATTTCGGAAGCATAGCGATGGCCTTCCTCGGAAGCGCATACCGGCGCTCGCCGCCGAAAGCGCCGCCGGAGTGGCGGTCGCTGCGGGCCGCGCGGGGTCAGCCCAAGGTCGTCGCGAACTCGCCGGGAAGGGTGACCTCCAAGATCTCCAGGTCGTCGGACGGCGCTTCGATCCCCGTGTGAAGGCTCGGCGGGAGGACGAAGGCATCCCCCGCCGCGAGCGGCTCGGGCGGGCGCCCCTCGACGCGCAGGGTGAGCGCGCCGCTCCGCAGGAAGGCGAAGTGGATGTCGGCATCGTGCCGCGATCGGGGGATGTCGCCCCCGCCGTGGGCGCGCCGCGCAACCCGCACTCCGGCGAGCCCATTCGTGGCAGCGGCGATCCCGGTGTCCCGCGCCCGGAATCCCGGCAGCCGCCAGTCGCCCCACTCCGCCTCGGCCTCGCGGGCGCGGCGGAACCGCGTGCCGGCGAACTCCCGGTCGGGACGCCGGTGCGCCGTCGGCAACTCCATCTCGTGATCCATGCTGGTCAGGTGGTCGGCGGGAACGCCGATCTCGACCACCTCGAACCCGGGTGACGCTTCGAGCACCCGGTGCCGGATCTCCGGCGGCTGGATGAGGCAGTCCCCGGCCCCCAGCACGAACGGCGGCCCCTGGTCCTCGTACACCAGCCGCACCCACCCCCGGTGGCAGAAGATGAGTTGGAAGCGGACGGTGTGGAAGTGCACCTGGTCGGGCACCGGCCCCCCGTCCGGGATGCGGATGTGCGACGCGATGACCTCACCGCCGAGCCGCCCCGGAATCAAGTCCCGGTACTCCATCCCCGCCCGCCCGACGCCCCACCCGCTCTCTTCCTTCGGAAGGCGGGTGACCACGAACCGATGCTCGGTCGCCGGCGCCGGGAGCGGCGGCTCGGCGGCGACGACCACGATCCGGTGCCCTCCGGGAGTCGTGATCTCGCTCCGCCCTCCCGCGACGGCTTCCGGACGCTCCGCGTAGAGCCGCACTTCCGCGGGCGCCGCCTCCCCGGCCCGCTCCAGCGCCAGCGCCGTCCCGTGCCCGGACACCTCCGCCACCGCCGGCGCATCCGCCGGCCATATCCGATCCAACCGAAACCCGAACTCCTCCACCAGGCACCGCAGATCCCCGTCCAAGTCCGCCGTCCGCACCCGAACGACCGCCCGCCGAATCGAAACTCGGGGCGCGTCCTCAGCCATTCACCGCCGCCCTCGCCGGTCGGAGCGAGGTCGGGACTTGCGAACCGACCCCGAACGCCACGGTCCGGCGCCGGGCCCCGGCTCGCCGACCGCGCGGCCGGCGCATTCATGAACTCCCCGCTCCGGGAACGGTTTCATGGGCGCTTTCGTACCGTGGACGCACACATACCAACGGATCTTGGCTCCGCAGTCCCTGCATTTGCCCCACCCCGCGAGCCGCCCGTCGCACGACGGGCCGTGGGAAGGCGTTCCCACTTCAGCCGCCGCCCCCCTGCATCGCGCGCCAGACCTTCTCCGGGGTCAGCGGCGTGTCCAAGTGCTCCACCCCGAAAGGCCGCAGCGCGTCCAGCACCGCGTTCGCCACCGCCGGGGTGGAGCCGATGGTCGCCGCCTCCCCGATCCCCTTCACCCCCAGCGGGTTCAGCGGGGAAGGGGTGACCGTCCGGCGCAACTCGTATTCCGGCAGCATGTCCGCCCGCGGCGCGGCGTATTCCAACAGCGACCCCGTGACCAGGTTCCCCTCCGCGTCGTACGCCGCCTCCTCGTAGAGCGCCTGCGAGATCCCCTGCGCCAAACCCCCATGCACCTGGCCTTCCGCCAGCAGCGGGTTGATGACGCGGCCGCAGTCGTCCACCGAGAGATACCGGAGGATCGAAACCTGCCCGGTCGCCGGTTCGACTTCCACCGCGGCGAGGTGCGTCCCGAACGGGAAGGTCTCCCCCGGCGGACGGAAATCCGTGTCCGCCCGCAGCGCCTCCGCCGCGCCCTCCGGCGCGTCCGGCCCGTAGGCGAACGCCGCGACCTCTCCCCATCCGACCCCCCTCGCCGGCGAGCCCGCCACGAAGAACCGCCCGTCCTCGAACCGCAGGTCCTCCGCCGCGCACTCCAGCAACTGCGCCGCCAGTGACAGCGCCTGCCGCCGCACCGTCTCCGCGTTCGAGAACACCGCCGACCCCCCCACCGGCGCGCTCCGGCTCCCGAAAGTCCCGATCCCCCGCGGGCACTCGTCGGTGTCCCCGTGGAGCACCCGCACCGACTCGTACGGCACTCCCAGCCGGTCGGCGGCGACCTGCGCCCACGCCGTCTCGTGCCCCTGCCCGTGCGGGGAAGTCCCGCTGCGGACGGTCACCGACGCGTCTTCCTCCACGGTGACCCCGCCGGCCTCCCACGGGCCGAACCCGCAGATCTCCACATAGCAGGCGAGCCCCACGCCCAGCGGGCGGCCCCCGTCCGCCCGGCGCCGCGCCTGCTCCGACCGCAGCGCCGCGTAATCCCCGGCCTCGAGCGCCAGGTCGAGCGCCTTCTCGTACTCCCCGCTGTCGTAGGTGAGCCCCGTCGGCGTGCGGTACGGGAACCGGTCCGCCGGAACCAGGTTGCGCCGGCGGATCTCCGCCGGATCGATCCCCAGCCGCCCGGCGAGCACATCCATCGCCCGCTCGATCAGGTAGGTCGCCTCCGGCCGCCCGGAACCCCGGTAGGGCTCGTTCGGCGCCGTGTTGGTGAACGCCCCCTCCGCCCGCGCCCCCGCCGCCGGGAAGGCGTACGGCCCCACGATCATCGAGCCGGTGAGCGACGGCGTCGTCGGCCCCGGCCGGCTGTAGTAGGCGCCGCAGTCGTAGAGCGCGTCCAGGTCGGCGCGCGACACCCGCCCGTCCTCCCCGGCGTCCAGCGTCAGCCGCGCGAACAGGTTGCGCCCGTGGGTCGTCGTGAGGAAGTCCTCGCTGCGCGTGGCGACCCAGCGCACCGGCCGGCCCAGCCGCCGCGCCAGCCAGCAGACCAGCACCTCCTCCGGGTAGAGGTTCGCCTTCGCCCCGAACCCGCCGCCGACTTCCGGAGCGATCGCCCGCACCTGCTCCGGCGCGACGCCGAGGATCTTCGCCACGCTGTCCCGCACCCGGTGCGGCGACTGGGTGGAGGTCCAGATCGTGAACCGCCCCTCGTCGTACCGCGCCGCCGCCGCGCGCGGCTCCATCGCGCAGGGGATCAGCCGCTGGATGCGGAAGTCGAGCGCCACCCGCGCCGCCGCCTCGGCGCCGCCGCCGTCCGCGCCGGCCCCCTCGTCGTCGTCCAGCGACCAGACGAACGCCCGGTTCCCCTCGGCCTCCTCGTAGAGCGGCTCCGCCCCCGGCGCCCGCGCCGTCCGCGAGTCCCCGGCCCCGGGCAGGTCCCGGTAGTCCACCACCACCGCCTCGGCGGCGTCGGCGGCCTGTTCCGGCGTCTCCGCGACCACCGCCGCCACCGGGTCGCCCACGCAGCGCGCCCGGTCCTCCGCCAGCGGCCAGCGGTCGGGGATCTTCAGGTCGCGGAACGCCCCGGCGTCCGGCGACTTCGCCACCGGGAACGGGCGCTCCAGGTCGGAGAGCACCTCCCGCCCCCAGAAGACGCCGCGCACCCCGGGGGCCTTCCGGGCCTCGGAGGCGTCCACCCGCAGGATCTCGGCGTGGGCGTACGGGCTCCGCGCCAGCGCCAGGAACAGCGCGTTCGGGAGCGCGATGTCCGCGGTGTAGGCGGCCTTCCCGGTGACCAGCGCCGGGTCTTCGCGCCGGCGAACCCGCTCACCGATGCTCCGGGTGTTGACCGCCACGAGTGTTCGTTCTTGCTCGGGGGTCTTCGGTCGTTTCGCGCTTCGTCGTAAGGGGCGGGCGATTCTACCGATGCCCGCCGGCGCCGCGCCCCTCCGTTCGTGATACAACGAAGGCTCGCTCCCGGAGGCGTCCATGTCCAAGAACCTGCCCGAGAAGGGTCCCCGCCCGGCGTCGAGGCGCCGCTTCCTCGCCGGCGCCGGCGCCGGTCTCGCCGGCGCGGCCGCCGCGCCGCTGGCCGGCGCCGCCCCGGCGGTCCACACCCAGTCCCGATCCCGCATCCGCTGGCGGCTGCAGACCTACGCCGGCGCCTCGCTCGCCGAGGAAGTCATCGTCCCGGCCGTCCGCTCGTTCAACCGGATCGCCAACGGCGAGATGGAGATCTCCCTCCACACCGCCGACGAACTCGTCCCCCAGTCGGACCTGTTCAGCGCCGTCAAGTCCGGGCTCGTGGACGCCGCGCAGTCCGACGACGACTCGATGGGCTCGCCCGCCGATGTCTCCGTCTTCGGGGGCTACTTCCCCTTCGCCACCCGCTACAGCCTCGACCTGCCGGCGCTGTTCCACGACTACGGCCTCGCCGAGATCTGGCGCGAGGCCTACGCGGAGCAGGGCGTGGTCTGGATCAGCGCCGGCGCGTGGGACCCCTGCCACTTCCTCACCGTGGAGCCGATCCACCGGGTCGCCGACCTCCGCGGCAAGCGCATCTTCACCTTCCCCACCGCCGGCCGCTTCCTCTCCCGGTTCGGCGTGCTCCCGGTAACGCTGCCCTGGGAGCAGGTCGCCGGCGCCATCTCCGGCGGCGACCTCGACGGGATGGCCTGGTGCGGCATCACCGAGGCCTACACCGTCGGCTGGGCGGAAGTCACGAACTACTTCCTCACGAACAACATCTCCGGCGCCTGGTGCGGGTCGTTCTTCGCGAACGCCGCCTCCTGGCAGTCGCTGCCGTCGCACCTCCGCCAGTTGTTCCGCTCCGTCACCGACGCGTCCCACTACCGCCGGCAGCACTGGTATTGGGCCGGCGAGGCGCGGCTGCGCACCGAGGGGACCGAACTCGAACTCACCACGATTCCCGACGCGGAATGGCGCGAAGTCGAAGACGAAGCGCACCGCTTCTGGGACGAGATCGCCTGCACCACCTGGCGCCGGTTGCAGGTGGTGTATCTGCTCAAGCAGTACGAGCAGACGATGGCCCGCGCCGGCCGCCCGTACCGCTACGGGGACGCCGCCGCTTCCGGCGATTCCTCCGTCACCGATCCCTTCGCCGCCTGCCGCGCCCCCGCCGGGGGAGTCGGCTGAGCGCCCGTCACGCAAGCGAGACCCGCCATGACCCGACCCTCTCCCTCCCGCCCCTCCCGCCGCCGGTTCCTGCAGGGCGCCGCCGGCGCGGTCGCCGCGACCGCCGCCGCGCCGCTCGCCCGCCCGGGTTCCGCCGAGGCCGCCCCCGACGCCGCCGAACGGAAGCGGCTGGTGGCGCAAGCCCACTTCGGGCGCAAGCCGCCGGCGTCCGGCCCCGGCGGCATGGCGATCACCTCGCACCCCCTCGCCACCCGCGAAGCGGTGGAAGTGCTGCAGCGCGGCGGGAACGCCTGCGACGCGGCGCTCGCCGCCTCGATCACCCAGACCGTGGTCGAACCCCACATGACCACGATCACCGGCTGCCTCTCGCAGTTGTACTTCGACGCCGCCAGCGGCGAGACCACCTATGTGAACGGCAATGTGGACACGCCGCTCGCGCCGCTGCCCGGTTTCGGCGTCCACGACCTCGCCGGCGGCCGCGGCGTCGCCGTCCCCGGCTGGTGGGGCGGGTTCGAAGCGGCGCACGACCGCCACGGCTCGCTCCCGCGCCAGGACCTGATGAAGACCGCCGTCGCCTACGCGCGGGAGGGTTTCGAGATGCACCCCTTCCTCTGGGGCGAAATCTTCGTCCAGGCGGAGAAGGTCGGCCGCACTGCGGAAGGCCGCGAGATCTTCTTCGAAGACGGCGCCATACCCCGGCCCGACGGCCTGCTGGTGCAGGAGCGCGCCGCCGACACCTTGGAGCGCCTCGCCGAAGAAGGCGGCGACTACTTCTACCGCGGCGACTTCGCCCGGAAGGTCTGCGAAGTGGTGAAGGCCGCCGGCGGCGTGCTCACGCCCGACGACTTCGCCCGTTGGGAACCGCGCTGGCAGGAACCGGCGTGGGGCCGCTACCGCGACTGGCGCATCGCCGGTTCCCCGCCGCCGGACAACGGCGGCACGCACCTCATCGAGATGCTCCAGATGCTCGAGCACTTCGACCTCGACCACCACGGCCCGCCCACCGAGTCCGCCGAGTCCCTGCTGCAGTTGGTGCGCATCAGCCACGCCGTGTACACGGAAGGCGCCCGGCAGAACGACCCGGAGACCCACCCGCTGCCGCTCGAGACGATCCTCTCGCCGGAGTACGCGCGGATGCGATACGAGTTGCTGCAGATGGGGCACCCGGTAACCGACCCGGCCGACCCGCCGCCCCCCGCCGGCAGCAACCATGTGACCGTGGTGGACGCCGCCGGCAATGTGGCGACGATCCTCCATTCCTGCATGTCCTACCCGTGGAGCAACGGCCTCTTCGCCGAGGGCGTGAGCATCTGCGCCGCCGGAGCGCACTTCCTGCGCGTGATGCCGCGCCCCGGCCAGCGGATCTCGGCGTATGTCGCGCCGAACATCGTCTTCCGGGGCGACCGCCCGGTGCTGGCGTCCGGCTCGCCGAGCGTCAGCCTGCTGCAGAACATCCTCCAGAACAGCCTGAACCTGCTGCAGTTCGGTGAGGAGGTGGAGGAGTCGGTGCACCGCCCGCGCTTCGGCGGCCCGTCGCTCACCGTTCCCGGAGCGGTCCTGATCGAGGCCGACTTCCCGGAGGCGGTGCGCGAGAAGGTCGCGGAGCGGGGAATCCGCTTCGATGTGGTGAATCCCTGGAACTGGCACCACGGCTCGTTCGAGGGCATCCACCTCGGCGAAGACGGCGAGCGCCGCGCCTGCGGCGACCCGCGCCGGTGCAGCATGGCGGAGGCCTCCGCGTAGTGGCCCGCCGCTCCGTTTCGTTCGCGCCCCGCCGTTTCCCGGCGTTCGGGCTCCCGGTCGTCGCCGGTCTCCTGTTCGCCGGCGTTCTGCCGGCAGCGGCCCAGGACACCCTGCTCCGTTGCGGAGCGGTCTTCGACGGCGAAACCCTTTCCGGCGCCGCCGAGATCCGCGTGAGCGGCGACCGCATCGCCGGCCTCGAAGGCGGCGCCGCGGAAGAAGTCGTGGACCTCGGCGATTACACCTGCCTCCCCGGCCTCATCGACCTCCACGCCCACCTCACGATCAACCCGGAGACGCTCACCGCCCTCGACCTCTACCGCTCGAGCGCGGCCCGGACGCTCGACGCCCTGAAGAACGCGCAGGCGATGCTCGGCGCCGGCTTCACCACGCTGCGGTCACCGGGCGAGTTCGACGGCTACTACGGGATCGTGGACCTGAAACGCGCCATCGCCCGCGGCGACCACGAAGGGCCGCGCCTGCTGGTCGCGCCGCACGCGATCTCCGCCACCGGCGGACACGGCGACTTCAACAACCTGATGGCGGACCTCCACATCGAAACCCCGACGCGCATCGCCGACGGCCCGGAGCAACTCCGCGCCGAGATCCGCCGCGAGTTCAAGTACGGCGCCGACTGGATCAAGTTGATGATGACCGGCGGCGTGATGTCCGCCGGCGACGACCCGAATGTCAGCACCTACACCGAAGAAGAGATCCGCGCCGCCGTCGAGGAAACCCACCGCCACGGCAAACGGATCACCGTGCACGCCCACGGCGCTCCGGGAATCGTCATGGCCCTCCGCGCCGGAGTGGATTCGGTGGAGCACGCCACCCTGGTGGACGAAGAAGGCGCCGCCCTCTTCCGCGAACGCGGCGTCCCGATGGTGCCCACGCTCTATGTCATGAACTACATCGTCGAAGAGGGCGAAGCCATCGGCTTCCCCCGCGAGAGCATCGAGAAGGCGCGCGCCCTGATGGAAGAACGCAACCGCCGCATCGGCGCCGCCTTCGCCTCCGGCGTCCCCGTCGCCTTCGGCTCCGACACGATCTTCCCCCACGAAACCGCCGCCCGCGAGTTCGCGGTCATGGTCGGCCTCGGCCTCTCCCCGGAAAACGCCCTCCGCTCCGCCACCACCGTCGCCGCCCGCGCCCTCGGCCTCGAAGCCGAAATCGGCCGCCTCGCCCCCGGCTACACCGCCGACCTCATCGCCGTCGCCGACAACCCGTTGGAGGACATCCGCACGATGGAGAATGTCCTCTTCGTAATGCGCTCCGGCCGCATCGTGAAACTTCCGGCCTCGTGACAGCGATCCGCAAGCGCTCCGGGTTGGAAGGAAGGCCGGCGCAGCGCCCATGGTCTCTCTCATCCGCGCCCGCTGAGGATCCCCAATCGTGACTTCGGAATCGCCACTCTCCACCCTGCGGAAAACGAGTGAGAAAATCGCGCGAGACTTCGTGGATCGCCCGATCGTCTTTCGCGGATACCTCAGCCAAGTGCTCTCTCCCGCTCTGACCGACATACTCGGCCCTGTCAAGGAACAGATCCTCAAGGACTTCCACCGCCCCGAAGCGACGACTTCCATCACGCACTACACGAGCCTCGCCGCGCTCTTGTCGCTCATCGAGGGCTCGCCGAAGACCGCGAAAGCGAATTCGTTGCGCCTGTTGCCCACCTATCGCTTCAACGATCCCACGGAGGGGGCGTACTTGCCTCGGGAGATCGCGCGTGTTACTGATCATGACTGGCTCGAGGCCGATGTTGCTCCGCTCGCTTTCGCTGCCTGTTTCGTAAGTAACGGCAACGAGAACGCCGGTGATGATCTCGTGTACTGGCGCAGTTACGGCAGTGACGGGGAGGGTTGCTCGATTACTTGGAAGCCGGAGGGTTTGACGAACCTCTATGCCGTCGCGTATTCGGACGGTGTGGAACGCGTCACGAAGCGACTCGAACCGATCCTCGCGGCCCTCCAGCCCGCGCTCCATGCTCCGGATCCCACCTGCAGCCGTGAGGCGCGACGCGTCCTCGGTCGAACCTTCTGGAAATCACTGACGGAACTCCGCTATCTCTACAAGAGCGACGCCTATCGGCACGAGCGCGAGTCTCGAGTTCTGATTACGGAGGGAGGCAAGTCCTTCCAGCCGGACCGTGTGGTCTTCGTGCGCAAGGATGAGCCGGACGGCTATCCCGATCTCTGCCGGTATTATGTCGATCCTTCCCTATCGGCAGAGCGCATCTTCCGTCCCGGAACCCGAATCACCTTGGGCCCCCAAGTCCGACACGCGCCGGACGCCAAGGCCTACATCGAAAACCGACTCAAGACTCCACTTCTGGCTGAGGTCAGGGTGTCCTCCGTCCCGTACCGAACCACTTAGCGAGAGGTCGGATAAGGTTGTCAAAGGACGAGCGCGGCGGTTCGGTCGAGGTGACATAGTGCGGTATTTCACTGTCGCCTCGCGCTCTTCGACGACGAAAGGAACAGTGTTCGTGGCAGTCGCCCTTCATAACCCGGGTTTCTCCCGTCACGAACTGGTGTTCCTGCCAGGTCGCATCCGGCCACCAGTCCGGCGCCAGCAGGTAGCGAAGCCATAGATTGACCTGCATTCCGGCTACTCCGAGGGCGAAGGGAAAGACATTCTCGTTCCGCTTCGACTCCGCGGGGAGGTTGCGGATGTAAGTGGGGGCGTCCAGCGAACCGTCGAGTTCGGCGACGACCATCCCCGAAGAATATTGCTCGCTGCACCTCAGGCATTGGTGGTGCGGAGTCACGATCTGCGTGCGCCAATGGGCCGAGAACAGGCGATCTCGCTTGGGGTCCGTAGCAACGGCCACGCCGCCGTCCACGACGGGGATCAGGTGGGCATTGGCGATGTAGTTCAACACATCCCGCGCTATGGGACGGTCCACGCAACTGAACAGCACATCGCAGTCCAAGGCGGCGAGGTATCCACGCTTTCGATGTACGGACACCGGCAACCGTTCGATTTCGACCTTGGCAGCCGTGGCGTGCCTCCGGAGCCGACGCGCGGCGACATCCACCTTGGCGCGGCCGATGTCGCTCGCCGTCGCGTGGAGGAGCCGGTCGAGGTTGTGCTCTTCGACGCGGTCCGGGTCGATCAGCGTGATTTTCGCCACCCCGATACGGGCGACGGACTCGGCCACGATCGAACCGACGCTTCCTGCTCCGATCACACCGACACGCAGTCGAGCGATGGTGTTCTGGACATCGTGGCCCCAAGTATCGAAGGTCCGCCGCAAGAGGTTGCGACGACGCGGCGGGGGGAAGGAACGGTCGTTGAAGTAGTAGCGGCACGCTCCTCGGGAGAGGATACGCACCTTGCTGCACCAATTCCGGCGCATGACCGCGCCATCGCGTTCCCAGAAGCGCGCGCTCCAGTAGCCATCGGCGCCGATCGTCAGGCCCACGAGCGGCAACTTGGTGGCATGGGCGGGGTAGGCGATCACATCCCGCTCCGCGACGGTGTCGGCTGGGCTCAGGTCCTGCCATCCGTCGGTCGGATGACTATGCATGAAGGCGAGCCCCATGCCGCGCTGCTGCGCTGTCAGGAGGGCTCGCGCGAGATAGGCGGGTGTGAAACTCACATTTCCGTGGAGTCGGCGCTCCCCGGAGCGCGGGAGCAGGACCTCGGAGATCAACGCCGTGCGGCGTACGGCGCCGGTAGCCGGCCGCCACATGGCGAAGCACAGGTCTTCCTGCGCTTCGTCCTTCCGCAGGTGCTGGAGGAGATGGGAGGCGGCCGCCTCGTCCGCCTCGGCAGTGAGGGCGGCGTCGAAGATCACATGGCCGCCCAGAGGCGCCGCAGGTGTTCCTTGAAGAAGAGGCTCATGTGCTTGGTGGGGAAGCGGTCCCACGACGGGCCGGGCGGGCGGCTCATCGCGATCCAGTCGCGGTTCTCGGGATCGGTGTACTTCTGGGTCACGCCTCCCCGTCCGTCGTCCATGGGCGGGGAGATGTGGACCCAGTGCGGAGGGTATTCGGGATAACCCTCGCTGCCCTGCATGCTCACTCCGATGCGCACCCGGCGACCTTGGTGGGAGCCGGTTGGGACTTCGTAGTCGAACGATACGACCTCGCCGTGGGGGCTCGCGGAAACCGCGGTCGCGTAGCCGAGCGCCTCGATTTCCTGCCGGATCCGATGGAGGCTGTAGGACTGAAGACCGTCGGGCATTCTCTTCGTGGGATCAGGCTACGGGAGTGGCCCCGATCGGAATCGTCAGGAAGTGGGAGTCTTCTCTCAGGTCCACGGTCTCGTCCCAACCGTATCGGCGTTTGTCGCCCTGGAGCCGGTACTGGTCCGGCGGCTCCGGCATCGCGTGGTGTTTTTCGGCCAGTTCGAGGATGTCGTGAGCGACCGGAGTCGGCGTGCGCATCGTCATTTCGATGCCGTTCACCTTGAGAGTGAACTCTTCGCCGGTAGTCGAGGTAGCGCCCATCGTGTGGTGACCCCCTGCGCGATTGTGTGCTTGGTTCGCTTCGTCCGCCCCGGACGCCCGCAGCGAGAGAGGTGGAAGACGAGCCGTCGACGAGACGGACTCCGGAGCCGAAGAACACCCCTATCTTAGCCATCCGACGGAGCCATGAGTCCGGTCGTCCCCTCCTCGGCCCGTCCTCGTGGAACCCGCGGAGCCACGGTCGGACGGGCCCGTCGGCCCGGCCTGTTCCCCGCCGACCTGCTGCTGCGGCAGGCGCTGGTGGCCCGCCAGGACCGGCGGACGCGCGGGGCGCGGCTCTCGGAGGCGAGCCAGACGCGGAGGAGGCCCGCCTGACCTTGGGGGTGCAACAAGGTGTTCGGCGCGCTCCGGGCCGAGGCGGGGCGGGACGGGGTGTGGCGGCGCGCCGCCTGGTGTCGGGCCCGGTGTTCGGCTGGTGGGCCGGCAACTGCCCCGGCGGGCCGCGCCGGTTCCACCCCCGCGCCGACTCCGCGAAGTCGCCTAACCCCCGACACCCCCGCCGGACTTCGCCCGGTTTGTAGTGTGCCTACGAAACCAACTTCCCAACTGTCAATCACTTACAAAGCCAAACCGTCGAAGTCGAGATCGGCGCCGCCTTCGCCTCCGGCGTCCCCGTCGCCTTCGGCTCCGAAACGATCTTCCCCCACGCCACCGCCGCCCGCGAGTTCGCCGTCATGGTCGGCCTCGGCCTCTCCCCGGAAAACGCCCTCCGCTCCGCCACCACCGTAGCCGCCCGCGCGCTCGGCCTCGAAGACGAAATCGGCCGCCTCGCCCCCGGCTACGCCGCCGACCTCATCGCCGTCGCCGACAACCCCTTGGAGGACATCCGCACGATGGAACGAGTCCTCTTCGTAATGCGCTCCGGCCGCGTCGTGAAGGGGCCGCCTGCTCGGTGAATGTTGCCGGACTTTCCGGACGCAGTGTGGACGGCGGCGGAGCCGTGAATTCCGCCACCGGCATCGCGTATTCTTCCGCTTCACGCTCTTTGCGAACGCCCTCGCTCGCATCGCCGGTCATCTGGTGGATGGCGAAGGCACGAGCCCGAACTACCAGAGAGGAACATGACCTTCGAGACACTTGTGAACCTCGTGATTGCGATCGCGGTCGTCCAGATCGGTTGGTTGATTTGGTTCACGATCAGCATCACTGAAATGCGCCGATCTCTTCGGACGCTGAGTCATCACGCGATCACACGAGAGTTCCGTATCGAGCGGGTCGATCAAGAACAGTTCCGCCTGTTGAACGCTTCGACACCTACTATGTGTGGCGGTTGTAGCCGCGTGCTGGATGATTGGGTCAGCGAGAAGGAGCAGGTGGTTCGCGCCGTGGCGTATGTTCGGCGTCACGGGATTCCCGCTCGGCTTTGCCTCGAATGTGCGGAGAAAGAACACCGTGATGTTCTGCGAGAGTGGGATCGGGAGACCGAAGAGGCGGCCGTCGCGAAGTTGCTCGAGGAGTCCGGAATCGGGAAGCGCGACGATTCTTGATTTCGACGGTTCGAGCAGTGCGGCCCGTGACTCGGGACGCCGAACCGAGTACGGCTCAGCGCCGCGCGAATTCCCGGGGCAGGCGGTCGACGCCCCGCGGGGCGGTCGTCGGCTCGATGATTTCGGCGAGGCTCAGGCCGGCGTCCAACTCCGCTTGGATATCCGGGAGGTCGCTTCCCAGCCGGACCTCCGTCCCTTCCGGGCCGGGGCTCAGGACGACGACTTCGTCCTTGCCGAGCCCCTCGTCCTCGAGCAGTTCGCGGGAATGCGAGGTCAGGATCACCTGCGGCCCGCCGTGGAACCGCATCCGGCTGAGAATCGTCGGCAACAGGCGGACGAGCGACGGGTGGAGATTCGCTTCCGGTGTCTCCATGAGCAGCGGCCCATGCGACTCCCTTCCTTCCAATAGCGCCCAGAGGAGTTCGATCAGGCGGAGAGTCCCGTCGGAAAGGTCGCGCTCGGTGTGTCGAGCATCCTCGGCGCGCCAGTGTTCGTACCGGACTCGCAGGCGACGCCGGCCGACTTCGTCCGTCCCGAGTTCCACTCTCTCGAGTTGTGGAATCGCGATCCCGAGCGCTCGACCGAGACGGCGCAGCCGCGCGGCGCGGATCCGTTCCGGCGTCCGCGCCATCCGCTGCAGGAAGTCCGCCCGGTCGGAATCGTCGGTCGGGGCCTCCGTTCGTTGCGGGCTGCGGAACCGCCGCGGGGCCGGATCGAGATACCGGATGGAACGAAAGAACGCCCCGACTTCCCGAAACTCCCGATTCTGGTTGACCTGCTCGAGGGCGGTCTGCGTCATCCCCTCCCGATCGGATCGGTCCTCCGGGGTGGGTCGCGAAAGGACCTCGCGTCCGTCCAGAGTGACGGACTCGCGCACCACGACCGGACGCCGCCGCCCGCGCGGTTCGACGCCGAAAGCGAGTTCGTAGGCCGCGGAGCCGCCGCCGTCGCCGAGTTCCGCCCGGATCGTCGAGGGGACGCGGGCGGAGCCGGGGGCGGCGAGACAGCGCCGCCGGGACGGGCCGCCGCGGTAGCGGACGGCTGCCTGGAACCCGCCGGGCGAGGCGACCTGCCGGAGGAAGCGGAGGGCTTCCAACAGGTTGGACTTCCCGACCCCGTTCGGCCCCACGACGACCATCCGCTCCTGCAGGGGGAAGTCCGCCCGGCGGAAGTTCATCCAATTCTTCAGCGTGAGACGGGAGAGGCGCACGCTCCGGAGCCTACGCCGCCGGGGGGCCACCCGCCATCGGCTTGCCGGCCCCGCCTCGGCCCCGTCGCGCGCCCGGTCCGGCGCCCCGGACAAGCGGTTGCGGCGGCGGAGGCGGGTCTCGTACACTCGGTTCCCCCTACTCGCTGACAGCAAGGAGCCCACATGCGCAACCGACTTACCCTCGCGGCCTTCGGGGCCGCGCTCGCTTTTGCCCTGCCCGCCGCGAGTCCGGCGGCCGCCCAGGAACTCCGGGGGCGGCTGGTCGGCACCGTGAGCGACGCCACCGGGGCCGTCCTCCCCGGGGTGACGGTCATGGCGTCCAGCCCGGCGATGATCCAGGACCAGACCACGGTCACCGGCGGGCAGGGGACCTATGTGTTCCCCGCGCTGCCCACCGGGGTCTATTCGGTGACCTTCTCGCTCTCCGGGTTCGGCTCGGTCGTCCGGGAAGACATCCAGATGACCCTGAACACCACCCTCACGGTGAACGCCACGCTCAATGTGGGCGGGGTCGAGGAGGTCATCACGATCACCGGTGAAGCGCCGGTGGTGGATGTGAAGACCACCGCCACCGGCGTGAACTTCACCGAGGAACTCCTCGAAGACATCCCGAACGCCCGCGACATCTGGGCGGCCATGGCGCAGGCGCCCGGCTTCCAGATGGAGGGCTACGATGTGGGCGGCTCCCATACCGGCACGCAGACCGGCTTCCAGGCCTTCGGCTTCGGCGACCAGCACCGGACGCTGCTCGAAGGCATCAATGTGACGGAGACCACCTCCGGCAACGCCGGCTACTTCGACTACGGGAGTTTCGAGGACTTCCAACTCGGCGGTTCGGGCAACATGGGCGAAACCCACGGCCTCGGCGCCTTCTTCAACCTCACGGTGAAGTCCGGCGGCGACCGCTTCAACGGCGACATCTATGTGGACTTCGAGAACGACAGCACGGTCGGCGACAATGTGCCGGATTCGCTCCGCACCGGCGGCGGCACCGTAGGGCCGTACAAGGCCGGCGGCGACGGCCTCCAGGCCGGGAACCCGATCACGCTGCAGAGCGACATCAATGTGGGAATCGGCGGCCCGATCTGGCCCGGCAAGGCGTGGTTCTACGCGGGCTACCGCCTGAACCACCAGGAGAAGTTGACGATCGGCAACCCCGACCCGGCGACGACCCAGTTGGGCAACTGGACGGGGAAGGCGACCTACCAGTTGTCCGATTCCAGCCAGTTGATCGGCTTCTTCAACCGGCGCTCCAAACTCCAGGCCGAGCGCGGACTCGGCGGCGATCGGCCGCTCGACACGGCGTGGTATCAGGCATCCGTCAACAAGCCGATGAAGATCGAGTACACGAATGTGGTTTCCGACCAGGTGTTCCTCAACTTGCAGGTGAGCCACTGGATCAACCAGTTCCCGTTGTATCCGACCCAAACGAAGTCCGAAAGCGTGGAAGGCATTTCCGCGGGCCGTCGCGACCAAGGGACCGGCGACTACACGAACGCCTACTCCTACTATCACTTCCGCAAGGTCACGAAGCCGCAGTTTTCGGGCAACCTGACCTACTTCGCCGATGATTTGGGCGGGCAGCACACTTTCAAGATCGGCACGGAGGTCTACCGGGAGCGTCGGAGTTTCTTGCGCATGCAGCCCGAAGACATCTTCTATTGGGATCGGGACGGCGAAGTCGAGGATGTATCCATCTACAACACGCCGAACACCGGCGTGAACGACATCTATCTCACTTCCGCCTATGCGCAGGATGCGTGGACGATCAACGACCGACTCACCCTGAACCTCGGCCTTCGCTTCGACCGCTACCGCATGGGATGGCCGGACCAGTCCATGTCCCCGACCCACTCCGACATCTTCGCTCCGCTCGAGGTGTCGCAGCGCGATGTCCTGACCTTCTCGAACATCGGGCCTCGGATCGGCGCCGCCTTCGACTTGACCGGTGAAGGAACGACCGTGCTGAAGTTGTTCGGCGGCCGGTTCTACTGGAATCCCAGCACGACGATCGTCGACGACGAGAATCCCGTCGGCCAAGCCGCATTCCGCCACCGCTTCAATGACCTCAACGGCAACCGGATCTTGGATCCCGGGCCGAGCGGCGGCTTGGCGGACTCACCGGAACTGGGCGAAAAACTGAGCACCTCGGGCGGCGCCGGTTTCGTCACCGTGGACCCGAACCTGACGAACGCCTACGGCCACGAAGCCTCGGCGCACTTCGAGCACCAGTTGGCGGACAACTTCTCCTTCCGCGCCTCCTATGTGCACAAGAACTCGCGCAACGGCTACGGCATCGTGGACTTGGGCCGGGCGAACGCCTACAACATCCCGTTCACCTACGAAGACCGGGGCGCGGACAATGTGGCCGGTACCGGCGACGACCAGACGATCCAACTCGTGGACCGTCCGTCGGGCGTCGATGAGAACCGGATGTATGTGAACCCCGGAGCGCACGGCTTGCCGGCGCCGGACGGGAACTACCACACCATCGAAGTGGCCCTGAACCGGCGTTTCTCCGACCGCTGGATGTTCCTGACCTCGTTCCTCCACACCTGGGCCAACGCCCACATGCGCACGACCGCCTCGACCAGCGTGCGCGCCGCCGCCCGTTTCGACTTCGTCGAGGGGACGACCTACGAGTGGCGGCCGAACCAGTCGCTCCGCCTCGGCGCCATCGACACGACCTACTGGAACTACAAGATGGTCGGTCGCTACATCTTCCCGTGGGATGTGGGCGTCAGCGCGTCCTACAAACTGCAGAGCGGCTACCAGACGGCTCGCCGGATCAGCGTCCGGCTGCCGAACGCCGGCACGGAGCGCGTGATGGCCTCGCCGTACGACGAACGCGCCCCCAGCGTCGGCATCTTCGACATGCGCGCCGAGAAGGCGTTCACGCTCCCGAAGGGCGTGAATGTGGCCCTGCTGTTCGACGGCTTCAACCTGCTCAACAGTTCGACGGTGCTCAACTACCGCACCATCTCGGGCGGCCGCTACAACGAGATCGTCGCCATTCTCGACCCCCGCATCTTCCGCGTAGGCGTCCGGATCGAGTTCTGAGTCCGAACGAAACGACCGTGTAGAACCCTACCCGGCGCGGGCGGCGCTCCCCACCGAGGGAGCGCCGCCCTTCGTGTGTACTCCGGGCTCCCCGGAAGTGGCCGCGCTGCGATGTCGTTGGCGACAGGATCGGTGCCTCCACCCTCGGTGATCCGGCTAAACTTCACCCGTCCGGGCCGCCTCGCGCGGCTTGGACACTACTTGGCCCGAAAGGAGGGCTGAACATGCTTGACCTGAAGAAACTCATCGAGGAGGCGATGTCTCTCGTTGCCGACCGGCACGCGCTCTCGCTGTACAGCAATGGTGACTTCGTGGTGTCGGGCGAAGTCCCGCCCGTCGTGGTGAGCGCCGACAAGCGATCGTCGTCCGCGGTCTCGATAACGGGACGAGGACAGACGCTTGAAGACGCGCTGACCGCGTTCATCAACCGCGCCGCTGCCAAGGAGGGCGAATAGCCGTGGTTTCCATCTCACTGGACGCGATACCCGACGAAGTTCTGGGTGTCTCGTTAGAAGACCGGTCGATGGCGATGTACCTTTCGATCCATGTCGTGAAGAAGATTCTCGCTGCCGTACACGCGGAGAAAGCGGAAGTCGTGATCAACAAACCGAAAGGCGAAGCCTTTTATCGGTTCGTGCACGATGGCGATGTGCATGAGATCGAGATCGCGTCGCGCCACGAAATTGAGTCGTTGATGAAGAATCTCAATGTGACCTATCGTGATCTCTTGGATCACGAGAGTAATTCTGCGGCGGGTGTTGCATGACTGCCAAGAAGCCGGGGATTCACGGGTTGATTCTTCGAGACGGAGACCCATTGTGGTTGATCTTCCCCTCCACTCGCCCGTCCGACCTTCGTCGGATTCTGATGGAACAGAAGGGCCAACAGGAAGCCGCTATCGAGATCGACAGTCGTGGCGGCAGCATTGATGCGGCATGGGAGATGAAGAAGGTAATCGAGGAGTTTAGGGCGGAGACAGGTATGAGAATAGTGTCCCATACCCGCCTTGCCGTTGTAGCCGCCACGATCCCGATGCTGGCGTGCGATCATCGAATCATGTATCACGACGGCAAGATGTGTTTTGCTGGACCTCGTGTGCCGTTCGGACTCAGCGATCCGCTCTGATGCACGCCGACGCGGGCGAAATGGGCGGATCGCTCACGCCGCCCACCGGGTCATGGATGCGTGCGGGCGAGCCTGACCGGTACCGGCGACGCCCCGGCCTGCTCCGCCCCGAAGCGCGACAGCGAGAAGAACGGCTCCTTCTCCCGCTCCCCCAGCGCCTGCGCCGCGGTCATCTCCCCCAGCGACGGCCCCAACTTGTACCCGTGCCCCGAGCCCCCGCCCACGAGCCACGCGTTGTCCGCCTCCGGGTGCGTGTCCACGATCAGGTGGCCGTCGGCGCTCTGCTCGTACTGGCACACCCGCGCCTCCAACAGCGGCGCGCCGCGCATCGCCGGGAACCGCCGCTCCATGTACTCCCGCCCGGCCCGGATCGCTTCCGGTGACGGTGTCCGGTCGCCGTTCGTGGGGTCGAACGGCGCCCCCCGCGCGTCGTCCGCCACCTTGAACCCGCGGTAGTTGCTGCCGGGAATGCCGTAGAACAGGCTCTCCCCGCTCTCCACCCAAACCGGCAACTCGGCCTCGGTGAGGTCCGTCCTCCCCGGCGGCGTCCCGAAGTAGAGGATCTCCTGCCGCGTCGGCTCCACCAGCGGCGGATCGAACCCCGGGAACAACTCCGGCAGCCACGGCCCGGCGGCGAACACGAAGAGGTCCGCTTCGACCCGCTCCGCCCCTCCCACCCGCAACTCGCGCATCCGTCCCCCGCGCATCGCGCCGGGCGCCGCCTCCGCGGTGCGGAAGGTCCCGCCCTCCCGCGCGAACGCCTCGAGCACCCGCTGGCAGCCGCGCCGCGCGAGCAGGTAACCGGCGCCCTTCTCGTGGAGCGCGTAGGTGATCCCCTCCGGCGAAATCTGCGGGAACCGGCGGCCGACCTCCGGGCCGTCCAGTTCGTCGAAGTCGAGCCCGAGGTCGCGGAAGATCGGCGCGGCGTCCCGCGCGTAGTCGTCGTCCCCGCCGCTCATCCAGAGCGCGCCTGTGGGGAAGAGCAGCCGGTCGCTCCACCGCGCCTCGTTCTCCCGCCAGAGTTCGAGCGCCCGCACCACCATCTCGGTGTAGATCCGGAACGGCCCGTAGGTGGCGCGGATGACCCGCGTCTCGCCGCCGGAACTCGCCCGCGAATTCCCCGGCCCCCACGCGTCCACCAGCGTGACCTCCGCCCCGGCCCGCAGCAGGTGGAGCGCCGTCCACCCCCCGAACGCCCCGGCCCCGACCACCGCCGCCCGAACCCCCCGCCCGGCCTGCGCCCCCGGCGCCCCGAGCGGCGCCGCCTCAGCGCGGCGACGGCCCCCGCCGAGGAGCCCCGCCGCCGACCCGGCGGTAGCGATCCCGGCCGTAGCGAACGAAGTCGCCAGCACCCGCCGACGGGAGATGCGGTTGTTGTCTCGCGGTTCCATCACGGCCTCCTGCTCCTCTCTGCCCGCGGCCGACCGCCGACCGGGGAGTTATCGGATGATGGCCGATTCTACGGACGAACGCGCCTCGGAGCGGGGGAAAGCCGTCGCCGGCGAGCCCCCCGCCGCCGTCCCGTGGGGACGGGCGCCGCTGGCTATGGTTCGCTTCGGCGACGCGTCCCCCGATCCACCGTCGAGCGACCGGCCTCCGAGGAGACCCGGCGCGACGGCGCGATCCGACACCCGGCGGGGCGATTCACGCTCTCGAAGGAGATCCGACGATGACCGACACCGAACTCGCCGCGGCCGTCACCTCTCTCGTGTCGCTGGCCGGGCTGCTCGTTCTTCTCCGCCTCTACCGGGACTACTCGGTGGACCGGTTCCGCGCGGAGATGTTCGCGCTCCGCGACGAGATGTTCGACTTCGCCGCCTCCGGAGGAATCGCCTTCTGGCGCCCCGCCTACGGAAGGCTCCGGCTGACGATGAACGGCTTCGCGCGCCGGGCGCCCCGGATGCGACTCATGGAGATCGTCCTCTTTCGGCTCCTTTCCCGACGCGACCGCGGCGGGATCGCCGAAATCGACGCGGCCTGGGAAAAGGCGCTCGACGGCCTGGACGACACCGCGCGGCGCCGACTGAACGACTTTCGAGGCCGTATGCGCCGAATCGTGATCGCCCACCTGCTGTTCCGCTCTCCCGCCGCCGTCGCCACGCTCATCGCCTCTCTGGCGACTCGGGCCGCCGGCGCGAGGTTCACCGACTTCGCGAGGGACCGGACGAAGGCGCTCCTGGCGAGTGCGGAAGCCGTAGCGTTCGAGTACGGACAGACGCCGGCGACGGCCTGATCTCCGTCACCTACTCTGCAGGAGCCGGCGAATAGCCGGATTCGCTCGGCCCTGCCGCGAAGATCGTGAGCAGCAACTCCGATTCGTTGATGAGACGATATTCGGGACGCCGTCCGGAGTATTCCTCGCTTCGCCGAAGCAGGATTCGAACACCCTCGCCTCGACTCTTCATGAGAGTCGTCTGCCTCGTCTTGAGCCGGGGTATCCCGGACGGCACCTCGATATCCTCCAGCAGACTGGAAACTGCGATGTTTCGCGTAACTTGGCGGAACTGCAGGGTTTCGATACTGAGCGAGTTGAGCAACCTTCCGGGAGAGTAGATCTCCAAGCGGTCGCAGAACATCCGGAGGCGGATGTGGGATCCACTCACCGAGTAGTCCCGGTGGGCGACGGCGTTCACCAACGCCTCGAAAACGGACATCATGTCGTACTGGGGGATGTCCATTCTTCCGACGGCCTTCGTCGCCGCGACCTTCTGGTTTCGAGCGACGAAGTGGCAGGCCTCTTCGATCTGCCGATCCAGCGGGCCTTCGATGTCGCGGGCGTCCAGTTGATAGTGCGTGGCATCCAGGGACTCGACGATCTTCCTTCCCCGGTAGGCAACCGCTTGGACGAAGGCGTGCGGGAACCATTGCTGCGGGTTCGTCGAGCCGAGCAGGATCCCGGCTACCGTCGGTCGAGTGTCTTGGTCTTCCGAGACCGTGACCATGTTGCGCCTCCCCGCAACGGTCAGTTCGTCCTCCTTCTTCGCCTCGGCGCCGAATCGCCGGATCAGCGCCATGTCCAAGTCTCCGACTGACGCCGTAGGGACGATCTGCTCATCGAAAGAGATCCAGGGCACCCCGCCGAGATGCGGCAGGAACGGGGACCACATCTCGGTGTTCATGGCCGTTTCGAACTCCCGATCCGTTTGAGGTGTCCGCCCGGTCCCAAAAGGGGGTGCGGGCGGGCGTAGAGCGTAACGTGCCGGCGTTTCCGGGAACGAGCGCCCTCGAGGGGCAGGCCCGGCTACTCCGCGAGGGCCTTGAACACCGCGTTGGCGGGGTCGGCGTAGAACTCGATGTTGATCTTGGTCCAGAAGTTGTCGGGGAGGTCGTTCAGGTCGCGGCGCGAAGACACCGGCATCAGCAGGGTCGTGGCTTGGCGGTCCACGGCGGCTTCGGCGATCTCCACCGGCTTCGGCAGCCGCTCGACCGCCCCCCCGAGGCTCAGCGCCCCGACGACGACCGCGCCGCCGCGGACGCGGCGCTCCAGCAGCCCGCCCACCAGCGCCACCAGCGCCGGCAACCCGAGACCCGCGCCCGAACGGTCGGCGTCCAAGGCGTGGAGTTGGACCTGGTATTCGTGGCCGCGCGGATCGCGGTCGCCCACCAACTCCTTCGCCAGCGCGTAGAGGTTCTGTTCGCCGACGCGGACGCTCTCCCGGAAGCGCGGGGGCACCGGGTGGTTCAGGACGCGGGCGCCGCTCCCCGGGCCGACCGCCGCCTCGATCCGGTAGAGGCCGGGCCCGGTTTCGCCGGTTCCCGGCCCGAAGGCCCAGACCTGCCCCGGCGGGAGCGGGTCCTCGTCGATCGCGTCGTCGCTCCGCAACTCCGGCGTGCCGACGAACTGCTCGATGCCGTCCGCGCCGAGCGTGTACGAGAAGCCGGTGTTGCGGAACTCGCTCTTGAGGCACCGCTTCTGCTGCTCCTTGACCCGGCGGCGCGCTTCCAGCGCCATCCTCACGATCCCTTCCAGGTCTTCGTCCGGGATCTCGGTCTCCGGGTCGGGGAACAGCAACTTGACCAGCGCCGAGCAGGTCTTGTTCACCGCTTCCTGGTCGCGTCCGCTGAGCGCGCCGCCCCAATAGACCCGGTTGTGCAGGGCCGAAATCCTCGGCGCCTTCCGCATCTCGGTCCAGCACTCGCTGAGGAAGTCGCTGACCAGGCCGAACCGGTCGGTCAGGTGCGCTTCCGGGTCGAGTTTCGGGAAGTCCCAGCCGGGCGCGAAGGCGTGGATGCGGTCGTGGAAGGCGGTGTCGTTCCGCATCTCCTTCGGCAGCGGGCTGAGCAGGTGCCCGACCCGCTGTTGCCGCTCCACATCCAGGTCGAAGTTGCCGACCATGACGATGCCGCCCTCGGCGCGGATGCTCTCTTTGCCGCGGCTGAACTCGCCCGACGCCATGTAGCCCTTCATGATGTTCGCGCCGTCCTTCTGGTCGAAGGAGATGCCGGACACTTCGTCGAAGCAGACCACATCGTATTGGCACACCAGCCCGCGCTGGCCGCTCGCCATGTTGACGAACATCTTGGCGACGGTGGCCTTGCCCCCGGAGATCAGGTGCGAGTAGGGCGAGATCTGCTGGTAGAGGTGGCTCTTGCCGGTGCCGCGCGGCCCGAGTTCGACCAGGTTGTAGTTCCGCTCCACGAACGGCGCCATCCGCAGCAGCGCGACCCGCTTGGCCCGCTCGTCGAGCGCCCCCGGTTCGAGTCCCACGGAACGCAGCAGGAAGTCGCGCCATTCCTCGGTGCTGAACCGGCCGCGCCCTTCCGCCAGCCGCTTCAGGACATCCGGGTCCGACATCTGGATCGGGCGCAGGGACTCGATGCGGAACGGTTCGCCGCCGGACTCCTGAGCCGCGATCGCGTCGTAGCGGAGCGTCACTTCGGCGTAGAAGCCGTCGGTGAGCATCCGCTGGTTCTCGCGCACCGTCGTCGGCTCGATACCCACCTGGCGCTCGCCGAGACTGGGCAACTCGACCAGGTAGCGGTCGCGCCGGGCGTCCAGCCGCGCCCGCACCAAGTCGATCAACTTGACCGTGCCGCGTTCCCGGGCGTCGGAGCGGAACCGCTCCCGGTCGGAGACGCGCACGGTGCGGCCCTGCAGTTGGCCTTCGACGATCTGGAGCCCCTCCTCGATCTCGGCGTCGTCGGTGCTGGCGCAGAACCGCCCGAGCAGGAACTCCACCACATAGGTCGGCACCGGGAACTGCCGCGCGTAGCGGCGCACCAGGTCCTTGCGGACGAGGTAACCCGGGAACGCGTCCGCCGCGATCCGGTCGAGCGAGTCGAGTTCCCTCGGCGCCCCGTTGCCGTTTCCGGCGCCCGTTCCGTTGCCGTTGACGCCGGCGCTTTCGGATTCGTTCATGAGTCCTCCCCTACGCGGGTCGGGACGGTGGCGAGCACGCGGTCGTCTTCGTCCAGGACGACGACGGAGAGCGCGGCCGTTTCGTGTTCGTCGCCGGACAGCACCAGGCTGACGGAACCGTCCGCGTCCACCGGCTTCGGCTGAGCGACGGACTCCCCGGAGGGGCCGCCGAGCCGCAGGGCCGCCGTCCACCCCGCGCCCCCGCCGGCGACGACGAGGCGGCACCGGAACCGTCTCCAGGTCACGGAAGTGATGGAAGCGTCCGCCGCGCTCCCGGCCGGGCGCTCGACCACGATGTCCGGCGTCAGGCATTCCTGGATGCTGAGGCCGCCGTGCGCGAAGGCGTCCGACTTGTTGAAACAGGAGATGCCCGCGGCGGCGGCGAACCATTCCCCGGCGTTCCAACCCCACGGGTAGCGCGGCGCGCCCGGATCCGATTCCCCGGCGATGACCGCGCACCGCGCCCACCGGGTTTCCGTGAGGTGCTTCGGCAAGTCCGTCTTCGGCAGCCCGCCGGGAAGGAGCAGCCATCCGTGGTCGGTAACCACCCGAACCGTCTTCCAGCCGGCGTCCAGAAGGTCGGCGATTCGCCGGGCGAGGCCGTCGAGTTTCTCCGGGAGGCGCGACGCCAGCCCGGCCTGCTCGTGGTGTCCGGTCTTGTCGATTTCCCCGGTTTCGAGCCACCCGCGCGCCGCCGCCGAGCGGGGTCGGTCGAAGGCGCCGGCGCCGAGGATCTGGTAGCCGCGTTCCGTCATCGCCGCGCGAAGGCCGGACGCGTCCACGGCGCGGCCGTCGGAACGGAAGCGGGGCGCGAAGGACTTGTCGAGCGCGGCCGCTTCGAGGTCACCGGCCACCGGAGTCACCCCCGCCTTCGCGGTCGCGGTAACCGTCGGGAGCGCCGCCCAACGCGTGTCCACGGCCGCCCGCAGGCCCCGCGCTTCCAGTCGTTCGGCGAGCCGCCGGCCGAGGTCGTAGCGAAGACCGTCCACGAAGAAGAGGCAGCCGTCCCCGCCCGCTTCGACGAGCGGTTGTTCGCCCGCTCCGGGAAGCGGTTTCCGGAGAACGGCCCGCTGGAAGGCCAGCGCGGAATCGTGCAGCCACGGTTCCAGCAGGTGCCGCACGACTTCCGACACCAACTCTTCGTCCGCGCCCCCCACCGCCGCCACCGCTTCCCAGGCGGCCGCGTCGGCGCCCCACCCGCGCTCCAAGTACGCCGACCGCACTTCCTCCGGATCGCCGCCGCCGAGCGGCGATTTCGCCGCCGCCGCCAGCCGCGCCAGCGGTTCGAGCGCCGCCGCGAGCGGCGACCGGCCGAGTTTCGCCCAGACCCAACCCCGCCGCTTCCCGTGTTCCTCCTCGAGTTTCACCACCCGGTCGCACGCTTCCCGCTGCGGCAGCGCGCCCAGCCCGGCGAGCGCGTCGCGGAGCGCCCCTTCGCGCCGTTCGTTCTCCTTCGGCCAGCGCTCCGGCGCCGCCGTCAGGAGTTTGCCCCGAGGCTGGCTCCGCTTCAGGACATCCACGACCTCGCGGAACGCCGTCGGGGAGTCGGTGAATCGAGCCCAGACCGGATCCCATCCGGAAGCGCCCGAACCGAGACGCTGCCCGGCCTCCACCTCCGATTTCTCCCCGGGATCGAAGTCCAAGTCCTTCGCGCACTGGCCGCGGAAGGCGTCCCAGCGTTCCCCCAGCCGGGCGCGCGTCCCCGACGGGTCACCCATCCAGAGGAGGAGATCCCGGCGGGCGTCCGCGACCTGAAGCCGTTGGAAGTCGTCCGCTTCCAGCCGCCGACCCCGGAGCCGGGCGAGCGGCGTCACCGCCACTTCCGGCAACGCCTGCCGCAGCGCGTCCCTGGTGTCGCGGTCTTCGGCCACCTCGCACTGCGCCCCGTGGCGCGAACCGAGGAACCCGGCGGCGGTCCAGTCCTTCCCGTTCGGATGCAGCCACGCCGCGCCCCGATGGAGCAGTTCGATCAGCGGCTTCAGCCGATCCGGGCAGTCGTCGCCGGCGCGGAGGTCTTGCTTCCCGATACCGGGCAGGTAGAGGATCGGCACGCCCTCGCCGTTGGCAGCGCGGTCCACCTCGCACCGCAACCAGATCGCCGGCCCGGAGCGTTTCTCCGGCTCGTACTCCCCGAGGACGAACAGTTCGGGAACCCGTTCGCGCGCCAGGCCGGCGACCCGTTTCCAGTCGCCCTTCGGGTCCGGCCAGAGGATCGCCGCCGGCCGCGTCTCCCCGTCCACCGGGACGCCGCGGGCGCGGAGGCTCTCGATCACCCGGTCGAGCAGCGTCGCCTCGTCCCGCGGCAGCAGGTTCACGATTCGCCTCCGCCGGGGTAGGGGCGAGGCGCGGGATTCGGCCAGCCGCCGGATTCCGCGGCCAACTCGCCGTCCGGATTCGCATTGAAGAGGCGGATGACGAAGATGTCGCGTTCCGCCGAGATCTCCGGCGGGGGCAAGGAGTTCTTCCGCATTTCGTTGTGGATGCGGGTCACGCCCTCTCCCTTGCCGTGCATGTAGCCGGCGGCGGCGAGGGCGCGAGCCAGCAGCGGATTCCGGGAGGAGTGCGCGCGAGCCCCTTCTCGCAGTTCCGCCTCGGTCGCCGGAGGCATTACCCCACCGGGACTCTCGACCTCCACGCGATCCGCAAAGAACCAGACCTCCGTTTCGCGCCCCTGGATCCCGTAGTCGCGGTGCGCGACGGCGTTGACGATCGCTTCCCGGAGGGCGAACTCCGGAATCTCCGAGAAGGTTTCGAACCGCATGCCGTTGAAGCGCTCCACGCGGCGGATTTGCGTGGGGCAGACCAGGAGCGCGTCTCGCAGCGCGTCGGCGACCGGGGCTTCGAGCGTCGCGAGTTGGCTCACATTCCGATGCCGGCCGGGCCGTCGCTCGGTCCCGAAAACGCGAAAGAGGCGGATGCCGGCCCGCGGATGCGACGGGTAACCCGCGCGTCGTCCGAAGAGGAGCAGGGCGGCGTTCGTGAGCCGCCAGTCGTGCGGCCCATGTTCGATCAACCCATAGTGACGGAGGGCATCGACCGGCGACCGCCCTCCGAGCGGCGTCCGTTCCATGAAGCGTCCGACGAGGCCCAGGTCCAACGCGTCCAAGGTGGCATCCGGGCTGAATCGCGGCTCATAGCCGCCACCCCGATACGCCTGCTTCTTCGCACTTATGGTCTCTTGCCGCTCGCGGACGATCTGCGCCCCGACGCGGTACGGGAACCCGTTCCCTTCGACCGTGACTGCTTCGGGCGCCATGCCGGCGGCGAAGACCAGGACCTCGAAATCCCCGACCCTTCCTCGCGCGGCGTGGCAGGAGACGCAGCGGTCGAGTCGCGTCTCGGGGACGGCGAGCAGGCCCTCCACCACATTCTCGGGATAGCCGTGACCCGACGGAGCGCGGTCGTCCTCCACGCCCACGAGCAACACTCCACCGTCGGCGTTGGCGAACGCGGCGACCACTTCCGCGATCTCGTCGCGGAGCGCCCGTCGCGGAAGCGGCGTCGCCCGGTCTCCGCTTCGATCCCAGGCGGACTTGAACTCGAGGAACTGCCCTTCGCCACGCTCGATCAGCGCGACCAGTTCGGACTCGGTGTAATCGAACGCGCGCCCGGGAGCGACTTCGTTCCCCGTCATCGGCCGCACTTCACCTCCGCGCCGCAGCGCAGCGGATCGGTGTTCGCGAGGCGCTCGGCGCCGGCCCCAGCGTTCGTCGTCGTTAGCACCGAGTCCCGCTCCTCGTCTGGCGGCGAGGAAGGAAACGAGCCGGCCCGTTCCCGACTCGCGGCGTAGATCGTCAGCCGGAGGCCGCCGTCCCGCAACTCGTACTCCGGCGTCCGCCCCGAGTGCTCCTCACTCCTCTCGAGGATCGGCTCGACTCCCCGGCCGCGCCAATCCATGAGCGTCTCCCGCTCGGTGGCGAGATCCGGGAACTCGGCGGGGACGGGGCACTTCGCGAGCAGGCTGGTGATCGTCTGGTTCCGGCTGACCTGCCGGTACGCGAGCCACTCCACGGGAGTCTCGCGCGGAGGCTCCCCCGGGGAATCGAGTTCGAGCCGGTCGGAGAACAGCCTCAGCCGGATCGCGGGTTCGTAGATCGAGTAGTCGCGATGCGCCACGGCGTTCACGACCGCCTCGAAGACCGCGGTGAAGTCGTACGGCGGAGCGCCGCCGCCCCCGGTTCCCGCTGCGGCGCGCGCGTTCCGGAGGACGAACCGACATGCCTCGGCCACCTGCGCATCGAGCGGGCCGCGGATGTCCTGCGCCGCGATCCGGCGACCGCTCTCTTCGCCCTCGCCGCCGGCAGCCCGCCCGCGGTACGCCTCGGCCCGCAGGAACGCGTTCGGCAGCCAGCGGGTCGTCGGCTCTTTCGCGGCCATCAGGAGGCCGGTGACCGTCGGGCGCAACTCGTCGCCGCGCTCCCGGCGCGCCAGCCCGAACCGGTAGGCCCAAGTTTCGTCGTCTGCCGACTCTCCGGCGACCCGGAAACGCCGGATGAGCCGCGGGTCGAGGTCGCTGAACGCGGCAGCCGCCACGATTTCTTGGTCGAACTGGATTGTCTTGAACATTCGCTCAGGCTCCCTTCCGGTCATTGGTTGGAGCGAAACGGAAGGTCAGGCGGACGAGATCGCCGTCGGTGCGGTTGATGAGTTCCGGCTCGGTGCCGTTGAAGTCCCGCATGGCGTTGCGCATGACGAACCAGCCGCGCCCGCGCTTTTCCATCAACCCGGCTTCGACGAGGAAGTTCGCCAGCATCTCGTTTCGGGACCACGACCCGCCGCCGACTTTCACCGCCTCCACCGTCATGGGGTTGGGCAGGGTTCCCGGGCTGGTGATCTCGGCCCGGTCGGCGAAGACATCGAGCAGGACCGCCGAACCCGTGGCCGTGTAGTCCCGGTGGGCCACCGCGTTGACGAGAGCCTCGCGGAGCGCCTCGGGCGGGAGTCGCGGGATGTCCTCGCGTTCCACTCCCTCGTACTTCTCCCTCCAGCCGAGCGAGCGGAACCACCCCAGCGCTCGCCGGACCTGTTCGTCCAGAGGGCCGTCGGCTTCCCCGGCGAGGATGACTTCGGTTCCGCGGTCGTCACCCGCGTAGGCGGCGCACCGAACGAGGAAACTCGTCGTGTACGGGTGAGCCTGCGGCGTCCGGCCGAACCGGAGGATGCCGTAGAGGGTCGGGTAGTGCTTGCCGTCATACTCGCGAACGACCCGGAAGTTGCGCCAGTCGGCCACGGTCGCCGGCTGCGGCTCGTTGCCGGTACGGAAACCGCGAGCGACGAGGAACCTCTCGAACCTCGAAGCGTCCAGATGCGCCAAGTCGGCCGCGGGGACGATCTGTTCCTCGGTAAGCCGAAAGCGGAGGCCGCTCCACATGTCCGGCCGTTCCGTCGGCGATGGCTCGACACCGCTCCGCAGCCGGCGGCCATCCTCACCGCCGGCGATTCGCCCTTCCACTTCGGGCCAGTCCGTCACGCCGTCCCCCTCTCGTTCCCAGTGCCGCTGGCCATGGCGTCTTCCGACGGCTTGTCCGCCAAATCTCGCTCGTGGCGCTCGCGGGCGGCGCGTTTGGCGGGGAGCGTGTAATGGAGATCGTTCCAACGACTGCCGTCGAATTCGGTACCGCCCATGAAGTCGGTGCGCTCGTCCTTCGTGCCGGTTCCGGCACAGGCCCAGAACCAAGGAAAATCCTTTTTCGGTCGGATCTCCTTGGGAAGACTAGCTTTGCCCTTCTCCTCGCCCTTACGTCTCATTCGAGGTCTCTGCGGTTCTGCGCCGCGATCCTTTTTCCAGTGGATCGTCGGCTTGGCCCGCAAAAGACCCGCACCACTCCGGTCGTCGTTCGTGAGTTTTGCCCGTATGAAGGGGCGTATGTTCAGGCGGACGCCGTCGTCGAGGTCCGGCTCCCAGCCAACAGATTGCCGATGGAGCGGCTTCCACCGGACGAAGAGGTCGAGCGGTGATTCGCCCTCCAGGATCTTTTGGAGTTGGTACTGAAGTCTCTGAGCGGCCACGAGTCGCCCCTCGGCCCTTGGTGTGCTGTCGTCCTGCGCCGTGTGCTGCCGAGCGATCCAGTCACCGAGATACCGAAAGGTCATGGACTCGAGCGTCCGTTGCCCCTCGCCGTGCGGGCCGGCCAGCCGGTGGTAGTTGACGAGGGCGTGGAAGCCGTCGGGAAGCCCGTCCCAGATGTGCCAGACGAGCGGGCGTTGGTGGAAGATGCCGCAGTGTGCCTTGAAGAAATCCCGACGCAGCCAGTCGTCTAGGTTGTCCGCCTGTCCGCCGGCCGCCGTCCGCAGCAGACGCCGCTCGATCGTCGTGTCCCAGTCGTTCCCGTAGGCGGCGGCGAGAAGGGAGCGCAAGCGGTCGGCGGCGGGCGCCTCGCCGCCCACAGCGGGCAGGCAGACGATCCCGTCCTCGTCAGCAAACGCGTGGAGATCCGCGCAGCGATCTATCCAAGCGCGCTGTTCCTCGGCGAGACGCATCTCCGGGTTGCATTCGGCCGGCCAGCGGTACCCGAGCAGCCGCAGGACCGCGACATGTAGAACCGTCGGGTCGGTTCGGAGAGGCCCGTCCGCAGTACGCTTAGTGTCTTCGTCCCACACGACGCTCCCGCACGGGTGACCGTGGAAGATCCACTGGGTAGGATCGTCGGAATAGGGTTCCGGGAGGCCCTTCGGGTACTGTTCGGCGGCGACGGCTTTCCAGCGATCGAGATCGAACGGGACCTTGACAAGAGACGCGTTGGTTACCTTGAGTGCCTGGTCGATCTCGCGCACTGACCTCGTGTATTCCGGCGTCGCGCAGAAGCACCAGGTGGCTGCGAGTTCGGCGTCGCTCAGCGGGCCGACCGCGCTTACGTTGTTGTCGAAATGCTCTCCCGTGTACAGAGTCGCCGACAAGTTCCGAATCTGGGACACTGCCACGCCCTGCTTCTTCCAGATACTCCGGCCGCGTATCGTCGCTCCAGGACTCTCGGCGAGTGATCCGCCGGGTCCACAATGCACGACGTGCTCTCTCCCTCCGAAATGCCGTGTCGCGGCGACAGTACTCTGCTGTGGAACCCACGACGCCGCAAAGTCCGTAGACTCCCAGAACTTCCGACCGAAACGTGCGTAGTCGCCAGTAGTCGTTCCGTTTAGACCGTCACAGAGCCTTTCGAGAAGCGGCACACTCTCGTCGAATAGACGAATCCGGATTACCGCATCCGGATAGCCGCGCAGCGGTGCCTGTGGTATCAGGTGTACCTCTGCCGTCATTCGTAGAGAGTCGGCCTTCTCTCGCGTCGGTAGTCGTGTCTTGCCACGAGTGGAGGCATCAACGCCTGCCATCTCCCATCCATCAACGGGAGAATCGGCGGACACGATCGTCATCGCGGCGAACGCGCCGGCTGCGGATGTGTCTTGGAAAGCGTGTTCGCCAAGTCTCGCCACGAATCGCCACTGTCTTTGGGATAGCAGACCTCTGCGCAGTTTACGGTAGGCCTTTAGGAAGAGCCAGTTCTGCGGCACGACGAGTGCTTCGACTCCACTCTCACCCAACAATGCGAAGACCCGCACGAGGAATGCCGTAGCCAAGTCATGCTTCGCACTCGGATAGCGAACTCCTAGGAGAGTGGCCAATTCAACACTCTGCCGCTGTCGACTCAGATAGGGCACATTCGTAATGACCAACGAATATGTCTCTGCGAGGAGATCAGCAGCCCCCGCCATTCCGGCGGCAGCGATGGCCTGCTCCCTGCGCTCCGGCTCCTCCTCGGCTTCTGCGAGAACGGAGTCCAGCAAGGGACGGATGGCGTCGAACCTAGCACCGAAGATGCTCGTGTCGTCATGGCGGGGCTCAATCAGGGAACCGATTGTCGGTGCCTGGGCGAAGAGGTCGTGCAGTGTTCCGAAGGTCTGGCGGAGTGCGCCCGAGACCAAGGTATCCTGTGTGCGGTAGAGCGTCTTGTCCGGCGCGGAGCCGGCGGTGCCCGCGGCTCTTTCTGCGAGCGCAATCCATTCATCCTTCGCGGCGTTCGGGGCAAGACCGGAGCAAGCGATCCGGAGAGGCGGGAGTTCTATGGCCTTTCCGGCGAGTTTCCATGCGGCGAACGCCACCGAGAAGGCGGCGACCTGCGCACACCTCGGGTCTATCTCCAAACCATGGAGGTTGTCGCGGAGCACCGCCCTGATCGCATCACCAAGAGATAGGCCCTCTTCCTCCATCCGCAGCCGAACGACCAGGTGGAGGCCTTCAACGAGGAAGTGTCCGCTTCCGCAGCAGGGATCGAGAACACGCAATTCGGCAGCGCGGGCGGGCCACTTGTCGAACGACCCGGCGGCGGGCCGCCAAGGGCCGGAAGCGCCTCCGTTGTCGGTCCCGTTGCCCGGTTCACGAACGAAGCGCAAGTAGTCGAAGTCGTAGCCGTCCTCCGCCTCGAGGCGCACGGCGCGCCGGAGGTCGTCTTCACTCTCGGCGCTCCTCGCGAGTTCGGGACGGTCGGCCAGGAGACGCCCCGCTCGCCACGCGCCCACGGTGTTGTGGAACAGGAAGCGCACCATGTAGGGCTCGGTGAACAGTTGGGTCACCGCCGGTAGTTCGTCCGCCCCGATCTTGACGCCGCTCCGGTTCACTTCGTCTTTTCGGTCGGTCTGCCAGAACTGGTAGGTCCAACCGAGGGCATCATCGGCCAGGAAGACCGCCGGGGGCAGACCGGCGAGTGTCCTCTCGAGTTCTCGCTGCGTCTCCGGGGGAAGCCGCACGGCCAGCGACGGGTCATCGGGCCGGAAGATGCGCGGCAACATCGCTGCTGCGAATTCGGCGGCCACCGCCCAGATGTCCCTACGGGACTCCCGGGCGATGTCCCGGCACTCGTCGAGCGACACCGGCACTCCGTGCGTCGGCTCGACCAGCAGCCCGTTCTCGGCGAGGAACCGGGCGAACAGCATCCGGTGCCAATGTTCGTAGGCGACCTCGTGCGCGAGTCGGCCCACCTCCTGTTCGGCTCCCTGCCGCAGGTCCCCGAGTTGCCGCCCGTGCGCCCGCAGCCGGCGCCGAAGCGCCCGTTCTTCCGCGCTCAGGGAAGAATCGGGTTCGGCAGCGGCCACCGTGAGCGCCGTAAGCGCGTTGCGAGCCCCGGCCTCCGCCGTCTTCCGTGCCGCCCGCACCGCCTTCGCCAGTTCCCGGCGCAGTCCCCGATCCAGCGCGCTCACGACTCCACTACTCCGCGCTCGGTGCCCACTCAATCGAGCGGCGCGATCTTCCCCGGGGTTTCCCCGTGCCGCGCCCGTTCCCACGCCTTCAAGAGTTCGTCGCGGTGCTCGGCCGCCCACTCCAGCACGAGCATGCGAGCGCGCTCCCGCAACTCGCCCTCCAACAGCATCAGATCGCGAATACCGATCGCGGCCTCCGTTTCCGCATACCGAGCGTGGAAATGTGGCGGCTTGTGCTCCCGAAAATCGATTCGGACGACGATGCCGTAGAACCGGCTGACTTCGGCGTCTTCCGTTGCGCCCCGCAATCCGGGCATGACTTCCTCGGGAGTCTTGCCCGTGATCTCCATGTAGAGCGCATCGGGACACAACTCGATCTCGTCGCTCCAGGCGATGCTCCGCCATTCCGAGATGTACACGCCTTCGAAGAAGCGACGATCGTTCCATACCGTGAAAACACCTTCGCCCGCCAAGTGGGAAAGATCCACTTCCCCCTCGACACCATCGGCGTAGCGCAACCAGATCCGATGCCCTTCTCGCGGCGCCACGGCCACGGGCTGCAGCAGGTCGTGGTTGGTTTGGGCCGTCATGCCGAAGTCGTCAGCGGATCGCCGCGAACACGATGACGGCGAGGAAGAGCAGGGAAAAGATGACGGGGAGCGAAGTCTCGACGACGGTCAGTCGCCAGTAGCGGCGGAAGTCCCGTCCTTCGCGAAGCAGTTCCCATTCGCGTCGGAAGAACTGATACGGCATGGCCTGTTCCAGTTCTTGGAGCGCCTTGAATTTGCCTGTGTTCAGTTGTCGGTAGGACCGGATGACAACGAACCAAGCCGCAGAGAGAATTACGCCGACGACGCCGAAGAAGACCATGACGGCGTTCCCGCCCAAGTCCCCGGTTCCGAGGCGCAGAAGCGCCGCCAGAAACACCATGAGGCCGGTGAGCAGGCTCACGAACAGGCGATTCGCCCTTTCGCGGCGCTGGCTCACCCGATCGGCGAGTTCCGCGTGGAGTCTGTAGATTCCGAACAGTTCATCCGGGCTGTTCTCGGCCATCACGCCAACTCCCTGAACGCCGGTTTCTGCCGTTGCCGCTCAATCGAACGCCGGCTCACCCCTCGGGCGCCGGCGTAGTCCCGGCGTCGTCGGACGGATGCGGCGCGGCGGTGCGGCCGCCGAAGTAGAAGCCCATCACCGAGCCGCTCAGCGTGGTGAGCGCGGCGATCACTTCACCGAAGTGGTCACCGGCCGGTTCGGATCCGAAGAGCAGCGCATTGATGGTCGAGCCGACGATGAGAAGCGCCAACATGCTTCGCACCGAGCCTCTCGGCAGCCCGAGGCCTCGGCTGGTTTCGTGCTGCGTTCTGCCTCGCACCCAGAAGAACAGGGGCAGCATGAAGAGGACGAGGAAGGCCAAGACGATTTCGGCCCACATCAGGTTGTTCATCGCGTTCCTCCCCTCGTCCTAGCCGACGAGGATGGGGCCCTTTCGGACCCGTTCCAGCAGGACGACCTCGGTTTCCTTCAACCAGTCCTCGACCGCCGCTTCATCGGCGAGCGTAGCGCGGCGGAGGGTGACCGCGGCGGGGGCGCGGGTGTCGGGCTGCGGGTCGTTCGGGGGTGCCGGGGGCGTTTCGCCTTCGGGTGTGTTTGCCGTGTCGTCCGCGGTCGTGGGGGCGGTGGCGCCGCGCGCGGCGGCCAAGGCGTCTGCGGTCCGTTTCGGGACGGCGTCTGTCTCGGCCCGCCAGACGGCCAGCGGGCGGTCGTCGAGGGTCCGGAGCAGGGTTTCGTCCGTCGCGATGTCGAGAGGCGCGGGGGCGACGAGACCGTAGCGGCGGCGGATTTCTTCCTGTCGGGCGGAATCGAGGGCCGGCCAGGCGGGGTCGGCGGCGAGAGTGCCGTCCGCCCTGCCGATCGCGTCCGAGAGGGCGCGGTGGAGGCGCGTCAGTTCCCGTCGGAGGGCGTCCGCCAGTTTCGCGGCGAGCGGTGCGACCGGGTTGGACTCGGCCAGCAGGGATCGCCGGACGAGGATCGTTTCCAGTTCCGGGCCCACTTCCTCGATCACCGGAAGGCCCGCCGCGCGATTGCGGAGCCGCATCGTCCGGTCCCACTGCTCCCGGCGCGGCCTGATGCGCTCGGCGAGGGCGCTCCACTCCGGCCACAACTGCCGGAGTTCCTCGAGGTTCTCGTGGACGGCGGCCAGTTGTTCGTTCCCCGTCTTCCGGCCCAGGCCGTCGAGGAGGGCGGAGACCGGCGGCGCCGGGAGCGGCGGCTCGCCACCGGCGGCGGCGGCCAAGAACTGGAGCGTTGCCAGGAAGTCCGCCGCCCCGCGCTCCTCTTCCCCGGAAGCGACGGAGACGCCGGCCGTCTGGAAGAGGCCGCGGAGCGCGATCTTCTCCGCGGTCTTGAGGACGACTTGTTCCGGGCGGAAGTTGGTCGTCTTGACCGCCGCTTGGTCGAGTTTGCCGGGCTGCACCTGTTGGCCGTTGCGCTCCGCCTTCAACCGTCCGGCGTGGAAGAGCGCGATCAGCGCGGCGTCTATCGCGTCCTGGGGCCAGCCGAACGGCGCGGAGCGCAGTTTCCGGTGGACTTCGGGCCCGCGCGCTCCGGCGCCGACCGTGTTCATGACCTCCTTCGCCACCGGGTGGTCGGCGGTGTCCCGGTCCCAGTTGACCGGGGCGAAGGGGCGGTCGGACCTCTCCCTGGCGCGTTTCACCGCCGTGCCCCAGTGCGCGTGGTCGCCCTCGTCGAACCGCGGGAACAGGCGGGCGAGCGACGACCGGGCGCCGGAGGCGATCTTCGCGGCGAGATCGGCCCCGTACACCTCGCTGCCGCCGCCCTGCAGCACCTGCGTATGGCGCAGCAGGTTGTCCACGATGCCGTCCCGGCCCTTCTCCGCCGCGGCGAGGCGGCTCTTCATGCTGTTGCGCGCCTCGTGCCCTTCCCGCGAGGCCGGGTTGCCGCGAAGGTCGAGGACGCGCTGCGCGGCCAGCGCCGTCGCGATCCGGGCCTTCAGGTCGTCGGCGTCGCGCCTGGGGATGTGGACATGGAGCGTCGGGTCGTCGGTTCCGCCCGAACGCGCCTGCCGCGCGAAGTCGCGGTCGGAACACTGCCAGCCGTCGCGCAGCCAGACGAAGACGGCGTTGGCGTCCCCCCCCGAAGGGGCTTCGGCCGCGAGGTGGAGGACTAGCGAGCGGCGTTCCTTCGAGTCGCCGTGCGGCACGCGGACCTTGCCGAGGGCCTGCTGGACGGCGGCGCGGAAGAGATCGTCGCGTTCGGCGGCGATGTCCGCCTCGTTGTTGCGGCACCGCCCTTCGTGCACCCGGAACTCGCGGTCCCACTCGGCGCCCTCGGTGGTCTGGATGCGGTACTCGCTCTCGACCTTCATCAGGACGCCCTCGTCCGCCAGCGCGTCGAGGGCCGCCGCCGCCCGCTGCCGGAGCGGGCCGGAGTCGGCGTTCAGGTCGGTGACGAGGAGGTCGGCCAGCGTGGCCACATCGGCCCGGACTCCGGTGTCCACGCCCGGGTTGCGCGGCAACTTGCCGATGAGGAAGACGAGCGCGGCCAGGTCGCGGCGAAGCGTTCCTTCGTCGGTTCCGTCGTCCAACTTGGTGATCCGCGTGAAGATTTCGTTCAGGAGGACGCCCGACGAGACGAGATCCGCCGAGACCGCGTGGAACAGGTCGCTCGTGGGAATGACCGCGCCGAGCGGCCGCTCCGCGACCGCGACGAGCGAGTCGTGGAGGATCCGGAGTTGCGAGCGCAACTGGCTGTGGACGCCTTCGCCGGCTTCCGCGGCGCGGAGGCAGGCTTCCCAGAAGCGGCGGCGGGTGCTGAGGAGCGGGTAGTCGGTCTGGCGGGTCGCGCCGTCGCCGGGCTGCGTGGCGAGGCGGGTGTCGCGCAGGTGGCGGGAGACTTCGCCTTCCCGGTCGGCGAACATCCGTTCGATCGCCGGGCCCGCGCTCGGCTTCTTGCGGAGCAGGACCTCGCGGGTCACCTTCTCCACATCGGCGTCGGTCAACTCGACCTGGATGCGGAACCGGTCGCGGAGTTTCTGGAGCGCCGGCGTCGCGGAGAGCGCGGATTGGCCGGAGGCGACGAGGCCCACCCGGCCGTCGAATTGGGTCTGGAGGGCTTCGGCCATCTCGGTGAACACCGCGGAGCGTTCGTCGGAGCCGCCGATGTACTGCTGGGCCTCGTCGAGCACCAGCGCGGTCAAGGGCAGGGTTTCGTCCTTGCTCCCGAAGCAGAGGGCTTTCCGGGCCAGGGTCACGAACTGCTCGGTGGTGAGGTCTCCGGAGCGCGGCGGGAACTGGGCGTTGATCGCCGTCCGCGCCTGCTTGGCGCCCGATGCGAAGTCGGGGCTCGCTTCCAGAAGCGCTTCGGCGATGCGCGTGCTCACATGGAGGTTGTTCAGTTCCTTCGCCCAGGACTTGCCGCGGGATTCGACGCCGGCCCGGACCTTCTCCAGGAGACCCTGTTCTTCGAGCCAGAAGCAGAACCCCGCCTGCGGGATCCCGGTGGGGAGGCCGCGGGCCCGGAGGAGGATCGAGAGCGCGGCGACGCGAACCTGCTCGTTTCCGCTGAGCAGGGTTCCCGCGGCGGCGAACAGCGGCTTCCCGGCGCGGCGGGCGCGGGTGTCGAGTTCGGTGAAGTTCGCCTGGATGTCCTTCGGCAGGCCGCCCGGGACGAGGCTCCGGGCCTTCGCGCCGTCGTCGAACGCCGTGTTCATCCACAGGTGGGTGAGCATCTTCAGCAGGTGCGACTTGCCGCTGCCGAAGAAGCCGCTGACCCAGGCGGCTTCCTGCCGGCTGCCGCCGAGGTCGGAGAGGAACCGTTCGAGGATGCGCTGCAGGCCGTCGGCGAACCGGCCGTCGCAGACGAAGGTCTCCAGTTCGGCGCGGAGGGCGCCTTCGCGGGCTTCGTCCGGGGCGTCGCCGATCCGCGCCTGCCCCTTGTTGGCGAGCGGGGAGGTGCGCGGGTCCCGCTCGAGGAGTTCGTGGATCTCCGGAGTCTTCGCGGGCACGGTCAGCCCTCGTCGTGCAGGGTGATGGCCTGCGCCAGGTAGTTCCAGCCGTCGCGGGCGTTCAGCAGGCGGTAGTTCGTTCCGTCCTTCGCGCCGGGGAAGAAGACGACCAGGCGGCCGCGGATGTCGGGCTCGACCCGGCGGACCAGGTTGGAGACGCGGAGGAAGCCGTAGAGCGACCCCACCCCGGTGAGGGCGGTCACGCCGTTCTCGTCCGACTTCGCCAGCGCTCGGCCGAGCCGCTCGGCGGCGTACTCCGGGAACTCCGCTTCCAGTTTGGGCGCGAGGAGTTCCGGCTGCTCGAACCACGCTTCGCGGTAGTCCTCGTCTTCGGCGGCGAGCCAGTCGGCGAACCAGGAGGTGGAGTCGGTCTGCGTCCAGCCGTGCTCGGCGGCCTCGGTCACTCGCCGGAACTCGTCGATCCGCGCCCGGAGCATCCGCTCGCGTTTCTCCGGGTACACCACGAAGACCACCCGCTGCGCCCCGGCGAGCGAGTGCGGCCACGGGGAGAGCACATGGCGCTGGTATCTGTCGACGAGTTCCTCCACCTGGTTCTTCATCGCGCCGCCTCCCGCGGGTCGAGCCGGTCCGCGCGGATTTCCAGCACGCCGCCGCTGCGGCGGATCTCGAGCAGGCCCAGCCGGACGGCCTCGGTCGCGGCTTCGAGCAGTTGGTTCGGGTTCCGGTCCAGCACCCGCGCCCAGCGGCTCTCGAGCAGCGCGCGGCCGCCGTCGCCTTCCCGTTCGCCCAGCCAGACCGCGAAGGCGAGCGCGCCCGGGGTCGGCGCCACCCGTCGGCGGATCTTCCGGACGCGCCCTTCGAGGTGGCCGGACTGCGACCAGGAACTGGCGGCGTTGCGGGCCACCTTGTCGAGCACCGCGTCGTTGAAGCGGTCGCCGGTTCCGGCGCGGATCGCTTCGAGGAAGGGGCCGCGGACCAGTTCCGCCCCGACCGGCAGCGGGAGGACGGCGGGGGCGGTGGCGCGGAGCACCGGGTCGCGGGCGAGCGCGGCGAGCAGGGCCAGCAGGGGGCGGCCCGGTTCGTCCGTGTTCCACAGCCGCCGGAGGACGCGGAAGATCGGGAAGCGCGGGTCGCAGCCGTACATCTCCCGGAGGTGCTGGCGGGAGTGGCGGCGGGACGCGGCGGTGGGCTTGCCGAGGGCGTTCTCGGCGAGCACCGCTTCGGTGTAGGCCGCCGCCGGCGCGTCCTCCGGGATGGCGCCGAGCAGTTCCCCGAGTTCCGCGAGCATGATCGTCCGGCTGCTGTGCGAGCCCCGGTCGCCGAACCGGAACCCGGCCCGCTCGGCGGCGGGTGCTCCCTCCGCGCGCTCGCCCCGGTGGGCGGGGGTCGTCCGGGCGGCGGGCGCGGCTGCGGGAGCGGGCATCGAGCCGGGGAGGATGGATGACGCCCGTGGGGAAGTCAAGGTTCTACCGGCATACTTGCCGGTAAGTAGGGACGAAACCGGCTAGAAGGCCCGGCTACCGGAGCGGGGTTCGCCAGGTGGGGCCGGTCGGCGCGCCGCGGGCGATGTGGACCGCGTCGCGGAGCATGGCGGCCGCGGTCGGGGTGGCGTCGTTCTCGGTGCAGGAGAACCGCTGTGTCCCGTAGATGTCCGTCTCCCATTCCAGCGCCATGTCGCCGCTGCCGATGCCGCCGAAGAACGAGTCCCGCGGGACGGCGACCGGGCGGACCGAGAGGGCGAACCCGCCGTCCCCCGCCGGCGCCGCCTCGCCGATCAGGCGGACGACTTCGCCGCTCGCCGGGGTCGGCGCGGCCTCGATCCCGGCGCGCTCCACCTGGTCGAACGACGCGGCCAAGCCCAGCACCGTGCGGGCGATGATCGCCAGTTTCATGGCGGTGTCCGTGCCGTCCAGGTCGTTCGTGGGATCCGTCTCCGCGATGCCCCGGCGCTGCGCTTCGGCGACCGCCGCTTCGCGGGTGTCCCCGGCGGCCAGGCGGTCGAGCACCAGGTTGCTGGTCGCGTTGAACACGCCCCGGACTCGCCCGAACCGCGCCGCCACCAGGTCGCGGGTTCCCGCGTTCACGATCGGCAGCGCGCCGCAGACGGTGGCGCTCCAGCCGAAGCCGCCTCCCCGGCGCTCGGCCAGGTCGGCGAGTTCGTCGAAGGCGAGGGCCACCGCCGACTTGTTGGCGAAGACCACCGAGCGGCCGGTCTTGAGCGCCCGCCGCGCCGCCGTCAGGCCGGCGCCGCCGGTGCGCGTTTTCATGGAGGCGGCGTCAAGCAGGATCGCGCGCGGCCCGGCGTGGACCAGGGCGTCGGCGAAAGAGACCGGCGTCGCGCCGGGGACTTCGCGGAGCGGTGTTCCGGCCTCCTTGCCGGCGATGAGGTCGGCGGCGGTTACGCCGCTCCCGGGCGAGTCGGGGCCGCGGATCCAACCGGCCCGGTCGCCGCAGGCGACGACCTCGAACGCCACGCCGTAGCGCCCGGCCAGTTCCTCCCGCTTCGCCGCGAGGATGCGGAGCAGCGCCCGGTGCACATTCCCCAGCCCCAGCAGCAGGAGCGGCCGGGTGGTCACGGCGCGGGGCCGGGCCATGGGGCGAGTCCCGGCCGGCGCGGCGACGCCCGCGCGTTCAGCCGTCCCGGGTCGCCGGCGACTCGGAGGACGGGGCGATCACCCGGATGTCGCGGGCGAGGAAGCCGCCGCGCGCCGGCAGCACCTCGAACTCCACGGTCTGCCCCTCGACCAACTCCGGGGGCCCCGGGACGGCGATGGAACTCGCCGGCGCCTCCACATCCGGGCCGTCGTCCCGGCGGATGAACCCCCGGCCGGCCTGGGCGTCGTACCACTTCACCACGCCCCGGATGACCCGGCCGGGCTTCGGCGCGTCCACGCTCACACCGCCGCCGGGGCGCGCCAGTCCGTGTGCGGCGCGCGGTTCTCGCCGAACCACAGCCACAGCAGCCGGCCGTAGCCGCTCGGCCGGGCACCGATCTCGCGGAAGAACGGGGTGAGCGCCCGGTGGAGCGCCCGCAGGTTGTAGAAGGGCACGCGGGGAAAGTAATGGTGTTCGAGGTGGTACGCCGACCACAGGAACGCCGCGTCCCAGAATCGGGACGGGCGCATGAGGGTGCCCCACAGCGCCGGGTTCCCCGGGACGATGTCGTAGTGCTGGCCCAGCCGGTTCAGCGTGAAGGCGGCGGGGAAGACGACGAACACCGGGGCCAGGTACACCCGCCAGGCCGCCTCGGGGCCGCCGGCCGCGAAGATCGCGGCCAGGAGCAGCAGGTGCCCGGCGACGGTGAGCCGGCGCTCCCGGCGGATGGCGCGGCGGACCGCGTCCGGGTACCCGGCGGACTCGGCGCGGGCCGCCCGGAAGTAGATGGGGATGAGCGCCGGCGTCAGGTAGAGCGCCTTGAACCAGCGGCGGTTCCGCCTCGGCGAGAGGCGGTGGCGCTTGGGGTCGAGTTCCCCGTCGCCGAGTTGCGCGTGGTGGTCGAGGTGCCACCGGGTGAACTGGGTGGCGGAGATCCCGCTCCAGAAGGCGTAGAAGTGGCCGAGCGCCCGGTTCCGGCGCGGCCGGGGCTTGGCGAACACGGTCTCGTGGACCACTTCGTGGAGCATCACCGTGAAGTTGAAGACGGTGAGCCCGACCACCGCGGAGCCGAGCGCGGCGACCCAGCCGGAGGACGCGCTCCAGGCCAGCGCGCCGCCGCCGACCAGCAGCAGGAGTTGCCGAGCAAGCACGAGGAAGTGCCGAACGGGTTGCCGGCGATGCAGACGCCGCAACTCCTCGCGGGGGACGGCGTTCGCCAGCCGCTCCCGGAGGTCCCGGGTGGCGTCGGCCCAGTGCGAGGCGCGCGGTTCGCCGGGCGCCCCTTCCGCCGCCGCCTCCGGGAAAGCCGCCGCGGCCGGGAAAGCCGCCGCGGCCGGGGAAGCCGCCGCGGCCGGGACAGCCGCCGCGGCCGGGGCCTCCGCCTTCGCCGCCGCTCCGGTCATGCCGCGCCGCAGTTTATCCACCGCCCGCCGGGGTTCCCGCCGCCCGCCGCGGGGGCCGGTGTACGCTCGGTTCCGCCATGGAAGACGCCGCGGCTTCCGGTCGCCGGAGAGTCTTCGCCGCCCGTTCCGAGAAGCCGCGGGGGGATCGGGCGGCGCTCGCCGAACGCTGCGGGAGGCTCGACGGGCGCGCCTACGCGGCCTACCGCGACCTCGAAGGGGTCTGGACCCTCGGCGAACACCTGACGCTGTTCGTGGATCGGGCGGCGCCGGACCCGTTCGCGCCGCCCACCCGGATGCGGCTCCGGCTCTCCGGGGCGGCGGCCCGGATTCCCGCCGCGCTGCTGGCGGGCCGGATTCGGCGGATCGCCCTCTGCGACTGCCTGGCGCGCCGGGCGGCGGAGGCCGCGGGCCGCGAGGGTCGCGGGGGCGGTTCGGGCCACAGCGGCGAGATCCGGGTGGACGCCGGGAGCCAGGAAGTGCTGGAGCGGACGGCGATCCGCCTCGGGCCCGCCCCGGAAGGGGACGGTTCCGGGGTGTCCTTCGTGGAGGGGCGGGTGGAAGTCGGGCTTCCCGCCGCCGGGCGGCGCATCCTGGGCCGGTCGGCGGCGTCGCTCCTCACCGGGGCGCTCCCCCGAGTCGCGGCGGAAGGGCTGACGCTCCCGGATCCGCCGCCCGCGGAGGTGGAGGGTTTCATCCGGGTCGTCGAGGAGCAGGAGACGCTCCGCGCGGCCCTCCGGGAGCGGGGGCTGGTCGCGTTCGTCGCCGACGGCGCCGTCCTCCCCCGCCTCCACGGCGCGAGCCGCCTGCCGCTGGACGAGGACCGCGCCGCGCCTTTCGCCAGCCCGCCTTCGCTGCGGGTCACGCTGCCGCTCCGCGCGGAGGGCGGGGAGACCGTCTCCGGGATGGGGATCCCCGAAGGCGTCACCCTGATCGCGGGCGGCGGCTACCACGGGAAGTCCACGCTCCTCCAGGCCCTCGCCGCCGCCGTCTTCCCGCACATTCCCGGCGACGGGCGCGAGCGGTGCGTGACCCGGGCGGACGCGGTGACCGTCCGCGCCGAGGAGGGCCGCGCGGTGCACTCGGTGGATGTGAGCCCGTTCCTCCGCGACCTGCCCGGGGGCCGCGCCACGGAGTCCTTCTCCACCGAGGACGCCAGCGGCAGCACCAGCCAGGCCGCGGCGATCGTGGAGGCGCTGGAGTCCGGCGCCCGGCTGCTGCTCCTGGACGAGGACACCTCGGCCACCAACCTGCTGATCCGCGACGCCCGGATGCAGGCGCTGGTCGCCGGGCGCGCCGAACCGATCGTCCCGTTCCTCGACCGCGCGCGCGAACTCTTCGAGCGCCATCGGGTCTCCACCATCCTGGTGATGGGCGGCTCCGGCGACTACTTCGACGCGGCGGACACGGTGATCCGGATGGACTCCTACCGGGCGGCGGACGCCACCGCCGAGGCCCGCCGGATCGCCGCCGCCTTCCCCACCCGCCGCGCCCCGGAAACGGACGCCGCCGCGTTCTTCGGGCGCGAGCGGACGCCGGTCGCGGCGACCTTCGACGCCTCCGGCCGCCGGGGCACCCCGCGCATCCGCGCCATGGGCCGGAGCGCGCTGCTCTACGGCGAGCGCGAAGTGGCCCTCTTCGCCGTCGCCCAACTCTTCGAATCCAGCCAGACCCGCGCGGCCGGCTATGCGGTTTCCCTCCTGGCCGCGCGCTTCGCCGGCCGCCCCGTCGGCGAGGCGCTGGACGCCGTGGAGGCGTTGCTCGACGGCAGGGGCCTCGATGTCCTCACCGCGGGCGGCCGCGCCGGCCGCCACCCCGGCCGCTTCGCCCGCCCCCGCCGCCACGAGATCGCCGCGCTGCTGAACCGCCTGCGCGACGGCCGATTCGAGAACCGCCCGGTCGCCGGCGACGCCTCGCCGAGTCCCTCCGTCGAGGAATCCGCCGGGTAGAGTCCGCCGCCGTCCGATGCACACCCTTCCCACTCCCGGCCTCCTGCTGGCCCTGCCGCTGGCCGGTTCCGCCTGTTCCGGCCCGCAGGACGCCGATGCCCCGGCGCCGAACCGCCTCCTCGTGGACGGCGGGACGGTGATCGTGATGGACGAAGCCGGCACGGTCCTCCCCGGCGGCGCCGTGCTGGTGGAAGGGGACCGGATCGCGGGCCTCTTCGACCGCGCCGCCCCGCGTCCGCCCGGCGTGGAGGTGGTGGACGCCGAAGGGCAACTGGTGATTCCCGGCCTGGTGAACACCCACGGGCACGCGGCGATGTCGCTGCTCCGGGGGCTCGCCGACGACCTCCCGCTGATGACCTGGCTGGAAGAGCACATCTTCCCGGCGGAGGCGGAACTGGTCGCCCCGGACTTCGTGTACTGGGGGACGCTGCTCTCGTCCATCGAGATGCTGAAGAGCGGCACCACCACCTTCGCGGACATGTACTTCTTCCGCGAGGATGTGGTCCGCGCGATCACCGAAGCCGGGATCCGGGCGGTGGCCGGGCCGAGCATCATCGGCTTCCCCGCGCCGGACTTCCCGACTCCGGGGGACTCGCTGGCCGGCGCGGACGCCTTCTTCGAGAAGTACCGCGACCACCCGCTGCTCGTCCCCGGAACTTCCTCCCACGCGCTCTACACCACCAGCCTCGAAGACACGCGGGCCGCGCTCGAAGCGGCGAACCGCCGCGGCGCGCCGTTCCAGATCCACGCCGCCGAGGGCAAGGACGAGGACGACCGCGTCCGCGAAGTCACCGGGATGGGCGTCATCGAGGCGCTGGACTCCATCGGCGCCCTCCGCCCGGGGACGGTGCTCGCCCACGGCATCTACCTCTCCGAGGAGGACATCCGCCGGATCGCCGCCGGCGGGGCGGGAGTGGCGCACAACCCGGAGAGCAACATGAAACTCGGCGCGGACCGGGCCGCGCCGGTCACCGAGTTGCTGGCCGCCGGGGTTCCCGTCGGGCTCGGCACCGACGGCCCGGCGAGCAACAACGACCTCGACCTGTTCGGCGAGATGGACACCGCCGCGAAACTCCACAAGTTCGCCGCCGGCGACCCGGCGCTCCTGCCGGCGGAGACGGTGTTCCGCATGGCCACGATGGGCGGCGCCCGGGTGTTGGGCCTCGCCGACCGCATCGGTTCCCTCGAAGTCGGCAAACGCGCCGACCTGGTTCTGGTCGAAACCCGCCGCGCCGGCCTCACCCCGCTCTACCGCCCCTACTCGCACCTGGTCTATGCGGTCCGCGGCAGCGATGTCCGCACCGTCCTGGTCAACGGCCGCATCGTGGTGCGCGACGGCGAAATCCTCACCGTGGACGAGGCCGCGGTGATGGCGAAGGCCCGCGAGTTCCGCGACCGCGCCGCCGAAGTCGTCGCCCGAGTCCGCGCCTCCCGCTGACCCGGCCGGACCGCCCGCCCCCGAACGCGCCACCAGCGCCCCGAGCGGGCAGCGGCGCCCGGTCAGCGCAGGTCGAGGGTCTGCGGCCGTTCCGGGTAGGCGCGCCGGTACCGTTTCGTTCGCCTCTCGATGACGGTGAAGCCGACGATGAGGATGAACAACCAGAGCCAGTCTTCGGGGCCGGGCATCGCGCCGGTCCCTTGGCCGTAGAGGATGGCCCGTAGCCAGTCCCACACGCCGAGCGCGACGGCCGCGGCGATCACCGCGGACTGGATGAGAAAGCACTCCGCGGCGAGCCGCAACCGATCGCGGCTCCGCGTCGGAAGAGCGCGAAACCGATCCACGATCGTCATTTCACTTCGCAACTGCCGATGCAGTGCGCCTCGATGCAGGTGTCGTGACTCGCGCGGTATGCGGACGCGGACGCGATTTCCGCCGCCGAGCAGCGGTCGGCGCGGTGGTTTCGGCGAGCCGCCGCGCACCGGGAACCGTCCTCGCGCGCTCGGTGAGCCGTCCGGTCCGGCTGTGTCTTCGTGCGCATGGAGGGGTTCGAGTGCCGCTTTGGCTCGACACCCTTATTTTCATACGGGCCGACCGAGGAAATTAAGCCCCCCACGGGTTCGAGTTGCCTCGACCGGGAGCGAGAGCGGGCGCATCCCGGGTGGGCCCCGCTGCCGTTGTCTTCGGCGCCCCGGCGCTCGGACGCCCCGGCGAGGACTCGCTACCGGGCGCGGGCCTCGCGGAGCATCGCCAGCACTTCGTCGTGGAGGGGGCCGTTGGTGCTCAGGGCGTTCGGGCCGTGGATCGTGCGGTTCCCGTCCCAGTCGGTGAACCGGCCGCCGGCCTCCTCCAGGATCGGCAGGAACGGGGAGGAGTCCCAGGCCTTCATCTCCGGGTCGAGGCCGATCTCCGAACGCCCGGTGCAGACCAGCGCGTGGCCGAAGGCGTCGCCCCAGGTGCGCCGGGTCGCGCCTCGCGCTCCCACCGCCTCCCAGATCGGGCCGATGGTGGCCGGATCGGTGGTGGTCGCCAGCGCGTCCTCCATCCGGGAGACCCGGGAGACCCGCGCCGGGCGGCCGTTCCACCAGGCGCCTTCGCCGACGGCGCCGGTGACCATCTCGCCGAGGCCGGACAGGTTGCAGACGCCGACCACCGCCTCCCCGCCGATCTCCAGGCCGATGAGGGTGCCGAACAGCGGCGTCCCGTGGATGAAACTGGTGGTGCCGTCGATCGGGTCGAGGATCCAGCGGTGGGTCGGGTCGCCGCCGGACTCGCCGTCCTCCTCGCCGAGCACCCGGTGGGTGGGGAACCGCTCCCCGATGCGCTTCCGCAGCAGGCGCTCGGCGGCGATGTCCGCTTCGGTCACCGGCGTCCGGTCCGGCTTCACCTCGACCCCGACGCCCACCTGGAAGTGGCGGAGGACGAGCCGCCCGGCCTCCCAGGCGATCTCGGTGGCGAAGTCGAGCAACTCCCGCTTGCTGGCGGGGGGGCCGCCCCGAGGCCGGGAGGGGTCTCCGGGTTCGCTCAATCGAGTCTCCTTCCGCGCCGCTGCGGCGCCGGGCGCGGACTATGCCGTATGCGGCCGGCCGGGTCGGAGCCCGCCGCGGCGCGGCCTCCGACGCCCACGCGTCCCGGTGGCCGAAAGGGGCGTTCTCGCCGAAGGCGAACGGCGGCGCAACGGGCTAAATTCACGCGGTTATGCCGCGTTCGAAGCCGCTTTTGCCGTTCGTCCTGCTCGTCGGGCTCGCCGCCGCCCCGTTCGCCGTCCCGGTCGGGGCCGAGGAGAGCGAGTCCGGCACCCGGATCGGCCGGGCCGCGTCCACGCTGGAGGCGCCGGTGATAGACGGACGGATGGACGACGAGGTCTGGCAGGGGGCGGAGCCGCTCACCGGGTTCGTGCAGGCCAACCCCTTCGAGGGGCAGCCGGCCACCGAGCGCACCGAAGTGCGCATCCTCTTCGACGACGACGCGCTCTACATCGGCGCGACGCTCTACGACAGCGACCCCGGCGCGATCATCGCCACGGACGCGCGGCGGGACTCCGGCCTCGACGACACGGACTCCTTCCGGGTGATCCTGGACACCTACCACGACCTCCAGAACGGCTTCGTCTTCGGCACCACCCCGGCCGGGCTGGAATACGACGGCCAGGTCAGCAACGCCGGCGGGGGCGGCGGCGGAGGCGGCGGCCCGCAGATGCGCGCCCGCACCGGCTCCGGCGGCGGCTTCAACCTGAACTGGGACGCGAGTTGGACCGTGGCCACCTCGGTGGGCGACTACGGCTGGTCGGCGGAGTTCGCCATTCCCCTGCGCACGCTCCGCTACGGGACCAGTCCGCAGACCTGGGGAATCAACTTCCAGCGGAACATCCGGCGGAAACGCGAAGAGGACTTCTGGTCGCCGGTCGCCCGCGTCTACAACCTCTACCGGCTTTCCTCCGCCGGCGAACTCCACGGGCTGGAACTCCCCGCGCCGCGCAACCTCAAGATCATTCCCTACGGCCTCGGCGCCGGCGGCCGGGACTACACGGTCGAGGCGGAAACGCAGTCGAACTTCGACTTCGGCGTGGACGCGAAGGTCGGCGTGACGCCGAGTCTCAACCTCGACCTCACCTACAACACGGACTTCGCCCAGGTCGAGGTGGACGACCAGCAGATCAACCTCACCCGGTTCAACCTCTTCTTCCCGGAGAAGCGGCCGTTCTTCCTGGAGAACGCCGGCAACTTCTCCATGGGCCGCGGCAGTTCGGTGGACCTGTTCTTCAGCCGGCGCATCGGCATCGGGCCGAACGGCGTGCCGGTGCCGATCCTCGGCGGCGCGCGCCTCTCCGGCAAGGCCGGCGACTACAACCTGGGCCTGCTGAACATGCAGACGCAGGAAGTGCCCGATGTGGTGGCCGCCAACAACTTCACGGTGATGAGCCTGAGCCGCGAGTTCGGGGAGCGTTCCTCGCTCGGCGCCATGTTCGTGAACCGGATGGGCACCGGCGCCGCCGCGCTCGAGGACGACTGGAACCGCACCTTCGGCGTGGACGGACAGTTGGGCATCGGCGAGCACCTCACCTTCACCGGTTTCGCCGCCCGCACCGTCACTCCGGGCTACGAGGATCTCGACGGCGGCGAGTACGCCTACAGCGCGCGCGGCGAGTTCTTCCGCAACGACATCCGGCTCTGGCTGGGGATGACCGAGGTTTCGCCGAACTTCAACCCGGAGGTCGGCTTCCTGCGGAGGAAGGCCTACCGCAACCTGGACTACGGCTGGTTCGGCTACTACCGGCCGAAGTGGCTCCCGGTCTTCCGCGAACTGCGCCCCCACATCACCTACACCGGCTTCCGCACGCTGGACGGTTTCCTCGAGACCAGCCGCCTCCATGTGGACAGCCACCTCGACTTCGAGAACGGCTACTACCTGAGCCCGGCGTTCAACCGCATCACCGAGGGCCTGCTGGAGCCGTTCGAGATCCGCGAAGGGATCGTCGTTCCCCCGGGCACCTACGAGCACTGGCAACTCGGCTGGCGGTGGAACACCGACCGCTCCGACCCGGTTTCGTATTCCGGCGGCCTCGACTACGGCGGGTTCCTCTCCGGCGAGCAGCGCACGCTGGACACCACGCTCAACTACCGCTGGGGCACGCGGCTCATCACTTCCGCATCCTGGCTCTACAACGACATCGCGTTGCCCGAAGGCTCCTTCGTGGCGAACCTCGGCCAGTTCCGTGCTTCGTTCAACTTCACGCCGGTGATCTACCTGCAGGCGCTCCTCCAATACAACGACGACGCGGACATCTGGTCGTCCAATGTGCGTTTCAGTTGGCTGAACACCGCCGGCACCGGCCTGTTCGTGGTCTATAACGACACCGAAGGCCTCGGGAATGTGTTGATCGGGCCGCAGAACCGCAGCCTCACCGTCAAGTACACCCACCAGTTCGACATCGTGAGGTAGTCCGCCCGGCTTCGGGCCCGCCCCGCCGCGCGGGTCGGCTGGTAGGGTTTTTTCCATATGGACTTCCTGACGCGCGCCGTCGGCGAACTCGGCGCGGTCTCGGTGGCCGCGGCGGCGGCGGTGCTCCTCTCCGGGCTCTACACCTCGTTCTGGGGCGGCTTCAAGGACTCGCCCTGGGAGGGGTTCAAGCCGCGCACCTTCCCGCGGAGCATCCTCTTCTCGGTCGGCATCTACGCCGGGCTGCTGCTCGTGCCGCCGCTGCGGGAGCGGGTCGGGGCGCTCTCGCTCGTCCACCTGTTCTTCCTGGTGATGGGGCTCGAGCGGTTCCTCACCGAGTTGTACAAGGGCTTCTTCCGCCGGGAGAACCAGGCGAAGTACTTCGTGCCCTCGCGGATCACGATCCTCGGACGCCCGCTCGAGAGCGAGCGGCTCCGCCGTTCCGCGGGCGTCGTGCTGGTCGCGTTGGTGTTGCTGGTGCTCCTGCTGCCCTATCCCGTCACCACTTTCCCCGGTTACCTGCTCACCGCCTACCTGACCGGTCTGCTCGTCGCCGGAGGCGGCGCGTACAAGGACGCCCCGTTCGAGGGATTCCGCTACCTGAAGTTCCAGCGCTCCGGTCTGGTGCTCGCCGTCCTGTCGCCGGTCTTCTGGTGGATCCGGGACCCGGCGGTCCCGGTTTCGCTCGGGGTCCTGATCTACCTGAACGGCGGACTCGAACGTTTCGCCGTCGAGTACTACAAGACCTTCATCCAGCGGAACATGTCCGGGAAGTTCCGCCCGGACCTGCCGAAACTCGAAACGAAGCGGCGCGAAGCGTTCCACTTCGGCGCGCTCGCCATCATCGCCGCCGTCGCCGCGCTCAGCCTGCTGCTCGCGACGGGCGGCGCCGGCGGCTGACGACGCCCGACCGCGGCGCCGCCCCCGCCGGCGGTTTCGACGCCGTCGTCGTCGGTTCCGGTCTCGGGGGAGCGTTCGCGGCGCTCGCCCTGACCGGGGCCGGGGCGCGAGCGCTGGTCCTCGAGCGCGGCGGGTGGCCGAAGCGGGACGAGACCGACTGGAACCCGCGCGCCATCCTGATCGAACACCGCTACCGGGGCAGCGCGCTCCCGGTAAACCAGGGGCCGCGCCCGGAAGAACTCCCGGTGAACGAAGTCGTGGGCGGGAAGTCGGTGTTCTACGGCGCGGCGTCGCTGCGCTTCCGGCCGGCCGACTTCGCGCGCTGGCCGGTCTCCTACGACGAGATGGAGCCGTTCTACGCCGAGGCGGAGCGGCGGCTCGGCGTCCACGGAACCGCCGGCGCCGACCCCTGCGAGCCGCCGCGTTCCGGGCCGTATCCGCACCCGAGCCCGCCGCTCTCCGCTCCCGCCCGGCGCATCCGCGACGCCGGGCGGCGGTTGGGGTTCGAGCCGTTCCCGCTGCCGCTGGCGATCAACTTCGCGAACGAAGAGGCGCCGCAGTGCGTCCTCTGCGACACCTGCGACGGCTTCCCCTGCCGGATCGAAGCGAAGAACGACGCCGCCGGGATCCTCCGCTCGCCGGAAGCGGAGGGCCGCCTCACCGTCGCGCCCGGCGTGTCCGTCCGCCGGCTGGTGGTGGAGCGGGGGCGGGTCACCGCCGTCGAGGGCGTCGAGCGCGCGACGGGACGGGAGGCGCGCTGGGCCGCCCCGCTGGTCGTCTTGGCCGCCGGGGCGATCGGGACCCCGGCGATCCTGCTCCGTTCCGGCCTCGACCGGTTCGGCGTGGGCCGCTTCCTGATGCGCCACTGCAACGCGGTCGCCGCCGGCCTCTTCCCGTTCCCCACGAACCCGGAGCGGGTCTTCCACAAACAGGTCGGCTTCACCGACGGTTACGAGACCGGCCGCGGCCCGGACGGGCTCGCGCCGGGAGTCATCCAGGACATCTACACGCCCGCCCCGGAGGTCGTCCGCCACTTCGCCGGCGGCGCGGCGCGGCTCGCGCTCCCCGGCCCGGTGATCCGCCGGCTCCAGAACCTGATCTGCATCGCCGAGGACGAGGCGCGGGAAGACAACCGCGTCGCGCTCACCGGGGAGACCGACGAGCGGGGGATCGAGCGCGCCGGCGTGACGCACCGCTACCGGGAGACCGACCGGGAGCGGCTCCGTTCGCTCACCCGCCGGGCGCGGCGCATCCTCCGCTCCGCCGGCGCCCTCGCCACCCGCGTCTGGCCGATCCGCAGTTTCTCCCACGCGGTGGGCACGGTTCGGATGGCGGCGGCCGAGGACGCCGGCCCGCTCGACCCGCAGGGCCGGTTCCGGGGCGTCGAGAACCTCTTCGTGACCGACGGCTCCGCCTTCCCGTCCTCCGGCGGCGTGAACCCCAGCCTCACCATCGCCGCCAACGCCCTCCGCATCGCCTCGGGCATCTCGACTCGACCGGCGGGCCGCCCGCCGACCCCGCGCCCCGCGTCCGGCCGAGGTTGAATCGTTGAAATCGCAAGTCGTTGACGAATGGGGCGTAACCGACCTGCCGAACCGGGCGTGGCGCCGCATCGACGGCGTGGCGGCGCGGGGCGCGGGTCTAAATTGACGGGATGCGTTTTCGACTCTCGTTTCTCCTCGCCGCGGCGGCGCTCGTCGGCCTCGCCGGCGCCGCAGGCGCCCAGAACGGCTTCTACCTCGGCGCGGACCTCGGGACCGGCGGGACCAGGCCGCTCGAGTCCACCCGGACGAACCACGGCGTCTCGACGAACTGCGACCAGTGGCTCGCCTCCGCGACGCTGCCGGACGGGACCGCCGTGCCGCTGCCGCTCGAGCAGTGCGCCCCGCAGGCGCTCCCGGCGAGCCCCAGCCGGTTCACCCTCGGCCGGGCCGGGCTGATCGGCGGAGCGCACGCCGGCTACGCCTACGGCCGCATTCGCTTCGAAGGCGAGTACCTCCGCCGCGCCAACACCGGCGAGCAACTCGACCTCGTCGTCCCCGGCGACCCCAAGCAGGCGGAGTTCACCCAGCGCACCGAAGAGATCGACAACCTGCGCGGCGACCTCTTCTTCGCCAACCTGGTGGTGGACGCGAGCGGCCGGTCGGCTCGATTCCGCCCCCACTTCGGCGCCGGGTTCGGCGCCATGTGGATGGAGATGGAGTACGCCGGCGTCTCGGTCCGCACCGCCGACCGCGAGGTCCTGCTCTCGCTCGGCCGCAACCCCAACGCCGCCGGCCTGCGCTCGGTCGGCGAGGCCACGGTCCGCGACCGGCTCTGGGGCTGGCAGGCGCTCGCCGGACTCGACTTCGCGGTGACCGACCGCGTGGCGTTGACCGCGCGCTTCCGCTACCTGGACGCCTTCGGGACCTTCGAGGCGCCGGGGAACTCCTGGGATCCGCTGCGCGGCCACGAGTCGTCCGTCGGGCCGGGCGGCGAGGCGATCACCTACGACATCGGCGCCGAGGGTTTCGGCCTCTGGACGGCGACCGCGGGCATCCGGCTCTTCCTGAACTGACCCGGCGCGGCGCCGGCCTGAACCCTCCGTCGTGAGCCGTCCGGTCGTCGCCGTCGTCGGCGCCGGGAGCATCGCCCCCACCCACGCGAAGAACCTGCGGGGCGGGGCGCGGCTGCTGTTCGCCGCCCGCCGCCCCGTGTCCGCCCGCCACCTGGCGGCCCGCTTCGGCGGGGAACCGCTGGAGGGCGGGTTCGAGGAGGCGATCGAGCGCCCGGAGGTCCGGGGAGTGGTCCTCGCCACCCCGGCGGAGCAGCACGCCGGGCAAGTCCTCGCCGCCCTGGCCGCCGGGAAGTCGGTGCTGGCGGAGAAGCCGATGACCACCGACTTCGCCGCCGTGGAGCGGATCGGCGAGGCCCTCGCCGGGCGTCCGCCGGGGTCGCTCATGGTGGCGGAGAACTACGCCTACCGCCCGGTGCTCCGGCTCCTCCGCCCGGCGCTGGCCGAGATCGGCCCGGTCCGCGCCGTCCGCCTGCGGAAGGTCTCGAACCAGCGCTCCCCCGGCTGGCGGGAGCGGCACGGCGCCCTGCTCGAAGGGGGCATCCACCTGGTGGCCTTCCTGGGCGCGCTGCTCGACTCGCCGCCCGACGCCGAGCCGCCGTCCGTCCGCGCGGAGTTCCCCGGCCCGGCCCGCCCCGAGCGCCACTCGATCACCCGGATCGAGTACCCGTCCGGCGTGGAGGCGGAAGTCCGCTACGGCTGGGACCGCCCCTCCCTCCCCGGCGGGGTCTTCCAGCACTCCTCGGTCGAGGGCGAGCGGGGGCGGGTCGTCTTCGAGACGAACGGCCTCTATGTCCTCGTCCGCCGGCGGCGGTTCTTCCGCTTCCGCGCCGGGCCCCTCGCGGACCTGATGGGCTTCGCCGCGATGGCCCGCGACTTCCTCGCCGTCCTCCTCGACCCCTCCCGCCGCCCGGGATACGGCTTCCCCGAAGCCCGCCGCGACCTCGCCGTCGTCGAACGCGCCTACTCCTTCCTGAACTGAGGCCGCCCCGCCCGCCTCCCGGTTTCGCCCGGCGGGCGGCTCGTGATAGAGTCCCGCGTGCATCGAGGATTCACCTCCACTCACTCGGTGCCCGGCTTGTCCGGGGGCTGTCGCAACAAGACCCACCCATCCCCTTCGCGGCAGCCCGAAGGGGGTTTTCGCGTTTAAGGGGCGCCGTTCGAGCAGGCGCTCCGGAGGATCGGCGTGGGAATTCCCGCAACGATGGCTGGCCCGCTGCGGCTCGCTACCATCGACCCATGACCGAATCGGTCTCGTTCGACACCCATCGGTTCGTGAAGACCTTGGTGGACGGCGGTTTTTCGGAGAACCAAGCCGAGGCCTTGGCCGTGGCGCAGGCCGCCGTTCTCGCCAGGAGTCCGGCGCTCGAACGGGAAATCGAAAGGGTGCGGGCAGAAGGGGAAATCCACAAGATCGAGGCCGATCTTCTCGAGTGGATATTCCGCGCCCTGCTGATCGCCCAGACCGCGCTCTACGCCGTGGTCGTTCCGTTGTCGTAGCCGCGCCGTCCGCGCGCGGCCCCGGCGAAGGACCTCCGGGGGATCCCGGTCAGGTCGGGGTCAGGCGGGCTCGAACCTCGTGGGGCGGTAGTCGGCGAGGAGGGACACCGCCACATCGTCGAGGATCTCGGTGGCGGCGAAGCGGCCCACCACCGGGGCCAGGGTGATCCCGCTGTGCATCGAGGCCAGGTAGAGGCCCGGCGCGCCCGGGTGGAAGCCCAGCACCGGATGCCCGTCCTTCGGCAGCACCCGGTAGCCGAGGGTGACATCGCCGAGGGCGAGGTCCCTCGCCGCCGGGAGCACCCGGGTCACGGACTCCAGGATCCGTTCGCCCATCTCCCGCGACGCGTCCTTCGAGCCGGCGCCGGCGAACCCGACGCCGGCGCTCACCCGCCCGGCGACCTGCCGCACATGGACCTCCGGGGCGAGGGCGATGCGATCCAACTTCGGGTCGGCGGGGGCGGAGTGGGCGAGGATGCCCGGCGACTCGACCAGCGGCAGCGCGACCCCTGCCTGGGCGGCGAGGCGCGGCGCCTCCACCCCGGCCGCCAGCACCAGCAGGTCGAGCGGCCGGTCGCCCTCCGTGGTCTGCACGCCGCGCAGCGAGCCGAAGCGCACATCGAGCCGCTCCACTTCGGCGGTGACCACCGTCGCCCCGGCGGCCTCCGCCGCCGAGAGCAGCGCCCGGTTCGCGCTGACCGGGTCCACCGTCCCCTCGGCGGAGGAGAACGCCGCCGCCAGCACCGGCCCCTCGGGGTCGAGCCCCGGCTCCAGCCGGGCGAACTCCGCCGAGTCCACCGCCCGCGCCGGGTACCCCCACCGTTGGTGGCGGGCCAACTGCTCGGTGAGGCGGCGCGCCCGCTCCGGGTCCTCCCAGTACTGGAGGCTCCCGCCCCAGCGGACTTCCAGGGCGCCGCCGAGTTCCGCTTCCAGCCGCCGCCAGCCGCGGACCCCCGCCCAGTTCAACTCGAAGTAGGAGCGGGGGCGCTTCGACCAGGTGGCGTTGATCCAGGCGAAGGACTTGCCGGTGGCGCCCGCCGCCGGGCACTCGCGCTCGAAGACGACGACTTCCGCGCCGCGCCGCGCCAGGTGGAGCGCGATGGAGGCACCGATCATACCGGCGCCGACCACGCCGATCCGCGCCGAGGCCCGCTCCGCCGCCCCGACCCCGCGGTAGCCGGAAAGGCCGGCGGCCAAGCCGGACACCGAGGAGAGGAAGCGGCGGCGCTCCATCGCTACTTCGTTCCCCTTACCCCGCCATCACGGTGCGGGTGAACTGGGCGTTGTCCTCCCAGTAGGTCTTCTTGAGGCTCAGGTCGGCGGGCTGTTCGCGGCCGAGTTCGTCCACCGCGTTCGAGACCAGCGTGTGCTCGCCGGGGGAGAGCGCTCCCAGTTCCGCCTCGAAGAACACCCAGGCGTAGCGGTCGCGCCGGTCGAGGCTGGCCGCCGTCCACTCGCCGCCGTCGAGTTGGACCGAGACCTCGCGGATCGGCGTTCCGTCGTTCCAGGCGGCGCCGAACACCCGCGTCCCGCCGGAATCCGTCTTCGTGACCCGCGCGATGACCGACTTGATCCGCTGCCGGGTGACCGAGCGCTCGAACCAGACGGTCTCGCCGTCCCGCTCCTCGCCGATGATCGTCACATAGTCGCGCCCCATGAACCGGTTCATGAGCCGCCGGTCGGCGAGTTGGATCCGGGTGAGCCACTTCACATGGCCGATCCCGTACCAGCCGGGCACGATGAGCCGGAGCGGGTAGCCGTTCTTCGCCGGGAGCGGCTCGCCGTTCATCTCGTACGCGAGCAGCGCGCCGGACTCCATCGTGTCGTCGATCGACATCGCCCGCGCGAAGTTCTGCGGGTACTCGTTGCCCCGGATGGTCTCCGTGCCGTGGTCCGCCGCCCAGAAGACGCTCTCGATCACCGTGGACGCCGGCTTCGCCGCCTCGAGCAGCGGGCGGAGCGGGGTTCCGGCCCAGACCGCGTTGCCCACCATGCCGTGGTGGCGGATCCCCTGGTTCCCGGAGCACTCGAAGGTGACCGTGCGCTCCTCGCGGGGCAGGGCGCGGAGGTCGTCCAGCGTGAAGGTGCGCGGGTTCTCCACCAGCCCGTCGAGGCGGAGCGACCAGCCGTCGGCGGCGATCTCCGGCCGGTTGTAGTGGGCGACGGAGAAGAAGTCCTCGTTCGCGGTGAGGTAGTCGCGCAGTTCGCGCAGGTCGAGCCGGAACACGAACTCGCCGCGCCGGGTGGAGAAGTCCTCCGGGACATCGGTGAACGGGATGACTTCCTCGTCCGCCTGCCGGCGGAGCGCGGCGAAGAGCGCGGTCTTCGGCAGCGCGGCGGCCGCGGCCAGCGCGGAGAGGATGCGGAGCGTCTCCCGGCGGGACGACGAATGGGCCATGGGACAGCGCCTCCTTGGAGCGGTTTCGCCGGAGTTCGGCGAAGGAAGAAGACTCTAATGGAATCCGGCGGGGGCCGCCGCGTTCGCGGGGCCGGGCCGGGGAATACGATTTCGCCCGCAACTGTCGGCATGGAACGGCCCGAGAGCGCCTCCGCACGGCCGGGAAACGGGGAACCGGCCCCGACGGCCGCGCCCGCGGCGCGAAGAGACGAAGACGCCGCCCTGGGTATGGGCCGGAGCATCACCCGGCGGGACTTCCTGAACGGGGTCCCCGTCGGAATCGCCGGCTTGGCGGCGCTTCCCGCGCTCGCGCCGGGACTCCTCGGCGCTGAAGAGTCCGCCGCGCCCTACCCGCCGGCGCTCACCGGCCTTCGCGGCAGCCACCCGGGGTCGTTCGAGGTCGCCCACCGGCTGGCGCGCCTCGTCCGGGAGGGAAGGGCCTGGGACGACTCCGGCGCCGCCGACGGGGGCGAGTTCGACCTGGTCGTGGTCGGCGGCGGCATCAGCGGGCTCGCCGCGGCCCACCTCTACCGGAAGGCGGCCGGGCCGGACGCCCGCATCCTGGTCCTCGACAACCACGACGACTTCGGCGGCCACGCCAAGCGCAACGAGTTCACCTACGAGGGGCGGACGATCCTGGGCTACGGCGGCACCCAGTCGCTGGATTCGCCCGCGACTTTCAGCCCCGCCGCCCGGTCGCTGCTGGATGACCTCGGCGTGGACCTCGACCTCTTCTACACGGCGTTCGACCGCGACTACTACTCCTCGCGCGGCCTCGGTTCCGCGGTCTTCTTCGGCGAAGAGGACTTCGGACGCGACCGGCTGGTGGGCGGGTTCGGGCGCCGCCCGCCGGCCGACCTCGCCGCGGAGGCGCCGCTCTCCCCGGCCGGCCGGGCCGACTTCGTCCGCCTCCTCGAAGACCCCGGCGACCCGTGGCCGCACCTGTCCGCCGCCGCCAAGAAGGACCGGCTGGCGACGGTGAGTTACCGCGGCTTCCTGGATGAGTTGGGGATGGGGCCGGAGGCGCAGGCGCTCTACCGGCAGCGGCCCCACTCGCTCTTCGGCATGGGCGGCGACGGCGTGCCGGCGCTCGACCTGTGGTCGCTCGGCTATCCCGGCTTCGACGGGATGAACCTGCCGCCGGGGGACCACCCGCGGCTCAGCCTCACCGCGAAGCCGGCGGCGGCGCCGGAGCCCTACATCTTCCACTTCCCCGACGGCAACGCCACCGTCGCCCGGCTCCTCGTCCGCCGCCTGATCCCGGAGGCGGCGCCCGGCGGCACCGGCGAGGACATCGTGCTGGCGCGGCTGGACTACGGCGCGCTCGACCGGCCTGGCGCGCCCTGCCGGATCCGGCTCTCCTCGACCGCGGTGCGCGTCCGCCCCGGCGGGCCGCGGGCCCCGGCGAGCGTGACTTATGTGCGGGGCGGCTCGGAAACGCGCGTTCGCGCCGGGGCGGTGGTGCTCGCCGGCTACAACCGGGTCGTCCCGTTCCTCCTCCCGGAACTCCCCGCCGAGCAGCGGCGGGCGCTCCGGTACCCGCCCAAGGTTCCGCTGGTGTACACGAATGTCCTGCTCCGGGACTGGCGGAGTTTCGCCGCCGCCGGCGCCGCCCGGATCCACTTCCCGGCCGGGTTCCACTCCTCGCTCTCGCTGGACTTCCCGGTGAGCCTCGGCGGCTACCGGTTCTCCGGGGGGCCGGAGGAGCCGATCGTCGTCCATGCCGTCCGGACGCCCTGTTCACCCGGCCGGAGCGCCCGGGAGCAGCACCGCGCCGGGCAGGCCGAACTGCTGCGGACGCCGTTCGCGGTCTTCGAGCGGGAGACGCGCCGCCAACTGGCCCGGGCGCTCGGCCCCCACGGGTTCGACCCGGCCCGGGACCTCGCGGGCCTCACCGTGAACCGGTGGCCGCACGGCTACACCTTCGAATACAACTCGCTGTGGGATCCGCCGTTTCCGCCCGGCGCGGCGCCCCACGAAGTCGCCCGCCGCCCGTTCGGCCGGGTCCGCCTCGCCGGCGCGGACTGCGGCGCTTACGCCTACACCCAGTCCGCGATCGACCAGGCCCACCGCGCCGTCGCCGAGATCGCGGGCTGACCGGGGTTCGGCGCGTCGGCCTTCCGGACTCGATGCCCGAACTCCCCGAAGTCGAACTCGCCCGCGAGAACCTGGCCGGGTGGCTGGTCGGCCGGCGCATCCGGCGGCTCCGGGCGCCGGACACCCGCATCCGCCGGGGCCAGGAGGAAGCGGAGATCCGCGCCGCCGCCGAAGGCCGGCGGGTGACGGCCGTCCGGCGGCGGGCGAAGTACCTGCTGTTCGACCTCGACGGGCCGGCGCCCGCGGGTTCCGGCCTGCTCGGCCACCTGGGGATGACCGGCAAGTGGGTCCGCCGCCGGGGCGCCGAGCCCGACCCGCCGGCGGCGCGGGCGGAGTTGGGGCTCTCCGGAGGGGAGCGCGTCGTGTTCGCCGACCGTCGGCGCTTCGGCCACTTCTCGCTCCGCCGCGCCGAGGACGACGACCGACTCGCCGGGCTGGGCCCGGAGCCGCTCGCGCCGGCGTTCACCGCGCGCGCCCTGGCCGACCGGCTCCGGGGCGCGCCCGGCCCGGTGAAGGTCGTGCTCATGGATCAGCGCCGGATCGCCGGGCTCGGGAACATCCAGGCCGCCGAGGCGCTCTGGCGCGCCGGGGTCCATCCGGAGCGCGCCGCCGGGAGTCTCGAAGCGGGCGAAGTCCGCCGGCTCCACCGGGCGATCCGGGCGACGCTGCGGCGCACCATCCGGGAAGCGCGCGGCATCGAGATCCGGTATGTCAGCGAAGGGCGGGCGGGGAACGAGAGCGCGCAGGGCCGTTTCTCGGTGTACGCCCACGAAGGGGAGACCTGTCCGAAGTGCCGGCGAAGCCGGATCCGGCGCCGCCGGCTCGCCGGGCGCTCCTCGTTCCATTGCCCGCGTTGCCAGCCGAGGCGCCCGACTTGAACCGGCTTCCGGCGCGCCCCGGGCGCCGGGCCGTATCCCGTTCGTGCTAATGTGCGCCTGACTGGATCGTTTGACCGGAGACTCCGGGCGCGGGAGTTCGCATCGAACGGGGCGCCCGACTCCATTGTTCATCGCGGCGAAATTCGCCGCCGCGTTCGATCCGGTTTACCGACGAGTGGATCGTTTCCGCAACAGGAATGCGGAAGCGGCCGGGTATGCGCCGGCCGACCCGATCCGCCCGCCCGGTCCAACTGCCGGGACGGATGGCCGGATCGGGTTGACCGGACGCGCCGCGACTTCCTCCATGCGCCACGAACGCCATCGTTCCTCCGTTCTCTTCGCGCGCCTCTCTGCGCCCTCCGCCGGCCGCTTCGAGAGGCGGCTTTCGTCTTCGGACCTGACTCCATGAAGTACCGCCGAAAGGGCGGACGCCGCCGCGAACCGGACACGCCGGAACAACGGCGGTTCCGCCGCGACATGGAAGAGCGGCTCTCCGACCTCGGCAACACCGACCAACTGCGGACGCTGCGGCTGGCCGGCGACCGCCGGGCTTCGGTGGTCACCCGCTGCGCCAAATGCGGCTACCAGTGGCCGACCGGCGAGGTCTCCATCGTGGTCGGCGCGGTCTGCCCCACCTGCGGCACCGCGCTCCGCTCCTGCCGGCACTGCGCGCTCTTCGATCCGGGCGAGAGATTCGAATGCCGCGCGGAGATCCCGGAGCGCATCGCGAACAAGTGGGCGGGGAACGAATGCTTCCACTTCCGCCCGGTCGAAGTGCTCGACCTCACCGGCCGGAAACTGGACACCGCCCGCGACGCCAAGGCCGCGTTCGACAACCTGTTCGACGAGAGTTGATCCTCTTCGCCGGAACCTCCGGCTACGGGTTCCGGGAATGGGTCGGGACCTTCTATCCCGACAAGACGAAGTCGAAGGACTTCCTCGCTTACTACGCCTCGGTGTTCGGCAGCGTCGAGATCAACCACACCTTCCGCCGCTTTCCGAAGTCCGACCTCGCGGCCGCCTGGGCGGAGAGCACGCCTCCGGAGTTCCGCTTCTCGGTCAAGGCCCACCAGGGAATCACCCACCGCTCCCGCCTCCGGGACACGAAGGACGATGTCGAAGCCTTCGTCGCCGCGCTTTCGCCCCTCGGCGAACGCCTGGGCCCCATCCTCTTCCAGTGTCCGCCCTGGTTCCGGAGGGACGACGACCGCTTGGCCGAGTTCCTCTCGGCGTTACCGGAAGGCCGCCGCTACGCCCTCGAGTTCCGCCACGAGAGTTGGCGGTGCGAAGAAGTGGAGTCCGCCTGCCGCGAACACGGCGTCGCCCTCGCCGCCGGCATCTCCGACCTCGACGGCGACCTGCGCGTCCCGGTCACCGCCGACTTCGCCTATGTCCGCCTCCGCCGCGACCCGCCGTACGCGGAGTCCGAGCAAACGGCGATCCGTTCCCTCGTCCGCCGAGTCGAAACCGAAGCGGAGACGCTCTACCTCTATGTGAAACACGACGGCCCCGGCCTCGCCCCGGACGCCGTGCGTTGGATTCGCTCGCTCGCTACAGAGGCCTGACCGCGGGCGCCGCCACGAACGCTCGCCGGCCAGCCCGCGGAGAGCCCACGGAGCGACCCTCGGCGCGGAAGCGCCGAGGGGGGAGGGGTGCGGGGAGGGGGTGTCCCCCTCCCTGCGAAAGATGGCGAAGGGAATCGCGCAGCGATTCGCTTCGCCTGCCCGTGGGAAGAGCGCCCCGCCGGAAACGGAACGGGGAATTCGAGTCGTCAGGTCGAAGAGGGTAGGGGCGGGGCGTTCTTCCCACGGGCAGCCTAAAACGGCCAGCCCATCCAGAAGTCGAACTTCCAGCCCGGGACCGTGGTGGAGAAGTCCGTGCGCCTCGACCAGGCGAAGTTGAGCGGCAGTCCCAGCAGGTAGATGCGGGCGTTGAAGCCGTAGGACGCGACGAAGTCGTCGAGCCCGAAGCCCTCGGAGACGCAGGCCGAGTTGTTCCGGGGGCCGCAGAGGTTCCCCAGCCGCGATTCCCTCCGGTCGGTGGAATAGATGCCCAGCGGGTCGCCGGCGTAGGCGGCGCCGCCGGCGTCCACGAAGACGCTGCCCCGGAGCGGGCCGACCAGTCCGATCGGCGTGATGGCGGCATCTATGATCGGGAAGCGGAACTCGACGGTGGCGTGTCCGCCCCGGTTTCCGGAGAACGAGTAGAGCGGGTAGCCGCGCAGTTCGCCGTTCCCGCCGAACCAGAAGAACCCCGGCGCCTCGCCGGCGCTGTGGAACCACTTGAGCCGCGCCGCCAGCACGCTGGCGGTGGTCACCTGGAAGTACTTGCGCGCGTCCAGGTTGAAGGTGGTCCGCGAAAGGAACGGCCCGCCCGGCGACCATTCGACGCCGGCCAGCACCGTGCTGCCGGCCTGCGGGAACACCGCCGGGCCGACCTGCCGGAACCGGATCGTCTCCTGCACGAACGAGAACCGCGTGGGCAGCAGGTGTCCGGTGGGGAATACCCGCTGGTAGAAGTCGGCGTACTGGCTGGTGAAGTCGCCGGGCAGCGTCGGGTCCTGGCCGGGCGTGAGGAACGGGTTCTGGAAACCGGAACTCTGGTAGTCGTAACCGATCCCCATCTCCAGCCGGCGGAACCGGCTCAGCGGATACAGCGCCCGCACCGACGCGCCGGAGGAGCGGATCGTGCCCAGCCGGTCGCGCCGGCTCCAGTAACTGCCGTAGTAGTAGGGGAGCCTCGGATAGAAGAACGAGGTGTTGTCGTGGCCTTCGACCGCGTACTGGAACCTTCCGGAGAGGTTGGCGTACTGGACGTTGTACACCCGGAACGAACGCACCGAGTAGGCGGTGAAGGAGAAGCGGTCGTCCCCCAGAACATCGGAGAACGAGATCGCGGTGCCGCCGAAGAAGTCCCCGTCGCTGGTGACCCCGGCCTGGATCGGCGGCGGGCCGTCGAGGAACAGCCGCTCGAACCGGCTCTTCTTGCGCTTGTTCTCGCTGATGACCTGGTGGTCCACGGTGGGGACGAAATCTATGACCGGGCCGGGAGTGCGGATGACCGTGTCCGCCATGATCTCCTTCACCGGCTCGTCCATGGCGAGCGTGTGGAGGCCCCAGTTGCCCTTGTGGTAACTGGTGAACAGCAGCGTGTCCTGCCCGGTCTCCGGGTCGGACATCACGCTCGGCGCGAAGTTCCCTCCCAGCACATCGGTGTACTGGATGATGTCGCCGGTTTCGGTGTCCAGCGTCCGGATGTTGAAGATGCCGTCGTCTTCGTTGGAGGAATAGACCAGGTCCCGGCCGTTCGGCGCGAAGATCGGGGCCACATCGTGGAAGGTCCCGAAAGTGATCTGCTCTTTCTCCCCGGTGGCGATCCGCAGCCGGTACAACTTGTCGTAGCCGCTGATCCGGCGGCTGTAGTAGAGCCACTCGCCGTCCGGCGAGACGGTGGGGAACTTGTCGTGGAAGTCGTCCCTCGTCAGGTTCTCGATCTCCTCGGTGGCGAGGTCGATCCGGTAGATGTCCGCGATGCCGTTCCGGAGCGCGGAGAAGTACACCCAGTCGCCGTCGGGGCCGACCTGGGGGAACTTGGCCCGGTCGAGCGGCATCTCGATCCGGCGGACGATCTCGGAGTCCACCACATCGGCGAACAGGAGAGCGCGCCGCTTCCGGAACTTCCCGAAGAAGGCCACCTGCGACCCGTCCGGCGTCCAACTCAGGTTGCGCCCGATCAACTGGTCTTCGCCGGTCAGCCCCACCACATTGATGAACTCCCCGGCGTACCCGGGAGTCAGGTTGCGGATGACCTCGCCGTCCTTCGCCGACAGCAGCACCACATCGTATTCCGTCTCCCGGCGGTTCCCGGCGAGCACCGCGATCACTTCGCCCGAAGGGGAGTGCGCGGCGGAGATGGCGCCCACATAGCGGCCTTCGCGCGGGGAGAGGTCCACGCTGTAGTCCTCCGGGATCTCCTTGTCCCGGTACGGCTTGAACCGCTCCTTGATCCATCGCTTGTATTCCCGGTAGAACTCCTCCGGCGCCATCCGGAACGCCTGCTCATAGACCTCTTCGCTGACCCCGCCGGTGACCGCCCGGCGCAGTGAGAACACGAACTGCCGGACGCCTTCTTCGCCGAACCTCTCTTCCATGAAGTCGAAGATGGACGCGCCGAAGGAGTACGGCGTCCGGGTGAACGCCTGGTTCAACTCCGCGAAGGTCGGCACCTGGTCGGCCACCGCGGCGTCGCGCACCACCATCAGGTCGAGCGGGTCCCATTCGTCCTCCATGTAGGTGGCGAGCCCCTCGTCTATCCAGAGCGGCACGGTCTGGCGGAAGAGCGAACGGGGGACGATGTCGAATTCGAAGATGTGGGTGAGTTCGTGGAGGAAGAGTTCCTGCAGTTCGTCCGGCGGGTTGTCGATCGGGATCACCATCCGGTCGCGGGCCGACTCGGCGAACGCGCCGACCCCCTCCGGGATCTCCGAAGGCGAGAGGTTGGTCTGGGCGAACTCGGAGAAGGTCCGGTAGAGGATCAGCGGGATGGCGAACGGGATCTCGTGCTTGAGCCGGTCGGAGATCGTCTCGTAGGCGCTTTCGGCGTAACTCACCAGCCGCCCGAGTTCCTCCTCCATCTCCGGGTAGTAATAGACATCGAAGTGGGGCGAGCGGTACACCTGCCAGTCGTGCCGGTCGTACTTGACCTTGTTCTTCCCGTAGAACGGGATGAAGTACTGCGCCGCGGCCGGCGCGGCGAAGAGCGAAGCGGCGGCGGCGGCGAAAGCGGCGGCGAACAGGGCGGCGCGGGCGGCGCGCCCGAATCGGTCGAGGATCGAAGTGGTCGGCTTCACGGCGCCTCTCCTTCGTGGGTGAGCGCCCCGGCGAACGGCGGCGTCAGCGCAGCAGCACCCGGGTCCCCCGGAAGGTCTGCGGGGTGACGATGCTGAGGAAATTGGGCAGGATGCGGTCCATCAACTCGAAGTAGGAACTGAGCGCCGAACTCTCTTCGTCGCGGCCGAAGATGACTTCCTCGGTGAACCGCTCGCGGTGGATGGTGCGGCCGCTGGCTCCGTCGATGAAGTAGAACTCGGCCATGAAGGTGTAGGCGTTTCGTTCCTGGAACTGCGTGCTGCGGACGAGTTGGGGGCGGTTGAACGCGTCGCGGACATACCGGTCGCGCCGGGAGAAACCGGACCGCTCCTCGGCGTCGAAGCGGAGCCTCCCGCTCACGATGAGCGGCTCTTCGAACTCCTCGCCCAGTTGCCGCCAGTACTCCTCGTCTTCCAGCAACTTGTCCTGCTCGAGGTCGATCCATTCCTGCCGGGAGATCTCGCCGCCCTCGAAGACGCCGGCGGCCATCTCCTCGAACTGGACGCTCAGCCCGTTCGCCTCCATCGCGGCGTCGGAGAAGTCGCCGAGCGGCTCCACTTCCGCTTCGATGACCGAGAGGCGGGAGTTGATGCGCAGTTGGTTGCGGAGCAGCCGGGAGGTCTCGGAGTCGAGGTCGAGGTTCTCGTTCGTCTGGGTGACGAAACTCCCCACCAGCACCCGGCCGTAGTCGGAGAGGTCGAGTTTCGCCTCGATCGGGATCTCGATGGGGACTTCGAGGTACGGGCTCGCCGCGCAGCCGCCGAGGCCGAGCGCGGCGGCGACTCCGAAGAGGACGGAGCGTCGGGGCATCGAGTCCGGTCAGCGGCGGTTCGCCGAGCGGGCGGCGTCCCGTTCCTTGCGCTTCTTGCGCTCGTAGGCTTCCCGGAAGAGTTCGTAGTTCTGGCGGATGTGGTCGCTGCGCGGATTCAACTCGAGCGCGGTCTCGTAGGAGTCCAGCGCTTCCTCGAATTTCCCGCCCCGCTCGTAGGCGACCCCCAAGTTGTTGTGCGCCCGGGCGTTCAGCGGGTCGAGCGCCACCGCCTTCTCCCAGCGGTAGGCGGCTTCCTTCCAGAGGCCCTTGCCGGCCACATCCACGCCGAAGGAGTTCTCCTGCGAGGCGCGCTCCTCGTCGGCGAGCGCCAGAGTGGGGGCGGCGGCGAAGGCGAGCAGGCCGGTCACCGCGAGGGTCGGGAGGAGGGAGCGGGAGGGAACGGGGAGGTTTCGGGGCATGACTACGGGGGGCTGGCGGGGCGGCTCGAAGGGCGTGGTTCGCTGCAAAGCGCGGACCGGCGGGCCCGCCCGGCGGCAGCGGAGAAAGGCAACTTCCGATAGTAGCGCGTACCGGTTCCGGGAGAAAAAGGACTTCGCGCGCGCCGGGTGAGCAGAAATCCGCCGGTATCCGTTCTATAGGGAGGAGAGGAACCGCGCGCCCCCGTCCGGGCGGCGCCCGGCGCCCCGAGGAGACGCCCCCGATGCCGAACGGCCCCCTGTCCAACCATGGGACCCCGAACCACCGGACGCCGGACCACCCGACGCCGAACCACCCGACCCCCGAACCGCGGGCCGACGCCCCCGCCGGGGACGCGCCGCCCGGCGCGGCGCTCACGCTCGCCGTCCTCGAGATCGCCCTCGACGACCGCCCGAAACCGGCGGAGCGCGCGGCGGCGTTCGCCGGCCGGCCCGCCGCCCGCGCGGTGGAGGCCTTCCTCTCCCGGTTCGGCCGCCCGGGCGCCGAGGCAAGAACCCGCGCTGCGGAGTGGCGGGAGGCCGCCCGCGCCGCCGGCCGGTCGCTCCTGCTCCTGTCCGGCCCGGGCTATCCGCCGCTCCTCGCGGAGATCGCCGTTCCCCCGATCGTCCTCGATGTCCTCGGCCCGATCGCGCCGCCTTCCGAGCCGCCCCCCGATCCGGCGTCCGATCCGCCCCCCGCTCCGCCCCGACGCGCCGCGGAGGAACTCGCCCGGCCCGCCGTCGCCGTCGTCGGCGCCCGCCGCGCCACGCCCTACGGGATCGGCGCCGCGGAGTCCCTGGCGGAGGGGCTCGCCGAGGCCGGGGTCACCGTGGTGAGCGGGCTCGCCCGGGGCGTGGACGCCGCCGCCCACCGGGCGGCGCTCCGGGGCGGGGGCCGGACGCTGGCGGTGCTCGGCGCCGGCCACGACCACCTATACCCGCCGGAGCACCGGAACCTGGCGCGGGAGGTGGCCGCCTCCGGCGCGGTGCTCACCGAGTTCCCCCCGGACGCCCGGCCGCTGCCCCACCACTTCCCCCGGCGCAACCGCATCATCGCCGGGCTCGCCGCCGCCACCGTGGTGGTGGAGGCCCGCGAGCGGAGCGGCTCGCTCTCCACCGCCCGCCACGCCGCCGACTCGAACCGCGAGGTGTTCGCGGTGCCCGGCCCCATCACCTCCTCCCTCAGCGCCGGCTGCCACTCGCTCCTCCGCTCCGGCGCCGCCCTGGTCACCGGCGTCGCCGACCTGCTCGAGGAACTCGGCCCCGAGTTCGGCCCCGAGTTCTGCCCCGCCCCGGCGCTGTCCGCCCCGGGGCGGACGCCCACGGGCGCGGCGGCGACCCGCGCCCGTCCCCGCCCCGCACCGCCCGACCCCGGAACCGCCGCGGCGGAGGTCCTGGAAACCCTCCGACAGCATCCCTCCGGCGCGAGTTTCGACGACCTCCTCGACCACTGCCCCCTCTCCCCGCCGCTCGCGCTGGCCGCCGTTTCCGAGTTGGAGCGGCGCGGCCTGGTCGAGCGATTCCCCGGCGACTTCCTCCGGGCGAGGGCCTGACGACCCCCCTTCCCGGCCTTCGCCCCGCCGTTACACTCGCCGCCGCCCCCGTCGGAACGACCCCCATGAACTCCCTCGTCATCGTCGAGTCGAACGCCAAGGCGAAGACCATCGAGAAGTTCCTCGGCAAGTCCTACCGGGTGCTGGCCAGCGGCGGCCATGTGCGCGACCTGCCGTCGCGGGGCCTCTCCGTGGACATCGAAAACGGGTTCGCCCCGAAGTTCGAAGTGGTCCCCGACCGGGTCAAGATCCTGGACAGCCTGAAGCGGGCGGCCAAGCGCACCGACCGCATCTACCTGGCGACCGACCCGGACCGCGAAGGCGAAGCCATCAGCCACGACCTCGCCGAGGAGTTCCGCGCGGCGCTGGGCAAGGGGAAGCAGGTGCCCATCCAGCGGATCACCTTCCACGAGATCACCCCGCCGGCGGTGCGCCGGGCGCTCGAGGAAGCGGGCGAAGTGGACGCGAACCGGGTGGCGGCGCAGCAGACCCGCCGGGTGCTCGACCGGATCGTCGGCTACAAGATCTCCCCGCTCCTCTCGCGGAAGGTCGCTCCCCGGCTCTCCGCCGGGCGGGTGCAGTCGGTCGCGCTCCGGCTCATCTGCGAGCGGGAACGCGAAATCCGCGCGTTCGTCATGGAGGAGTACTGGCGGATCGAAGGCCACCTCGCCACCGAGTCCGGCGCCCCGGTGGTCGCGCTCGCGGACATCCCGGTGAACCCGCCGAAGAAGCCGGTCGCCCGCAACGAAACCGTCGCGACCGCGATCCGCGGCGCCCTCTCCCGCTGCCGGTTCCGGGTCGGCGCGGTGGAGTCCAAGACCCGCCGCGACCACGCGCCCCCGCCGTTCATCACCAGCACGCTGCAGCGCCAGGCCGCCTCCGCGTTCCGCTTCCCCGCCGCCCGGACGATGCGCACCGCCCAAGCCCTCTACGAGGGCGTGGACCTCGGCTCCGGCGACCGGGTCGGCCTCATCACCTACCTGCGGACCGACTCCACCCGCGTCTCGAAGGAAGCGCTCGGCGAAGTCCGCCGGCACATCGCGCAGCGGTTCGGCGGCGACTTCCTGCCGGAGAAACCCAACTTCTTCCGCAAGGGGAAAGGCGCGCAGGACGCCCACGAAGCCATCCGCCCCACCTCGGTGGAGCGGACCCCGGACGCGGTCGCGCCCTACCTGAACGACGACCAGCGGAAGTTGTACCGGATGATCTGGGAGCGCTTCGTCGCCTCGCAGATGCGCCCGGCGGTCTTCCACGACACCCGGGTGACCGTCCGCGCCGAACACCCGGAGGGCCGCCCCCCGGAGATCGCGGACTTCGGCCCCGCCCCCGAAACCCTCACCGCGACCGGCTCCGTCCTCGTGGAGAAGGGGTACCGGGTGCTCTACCGGGAGACCGCCGAAGAAGTGGCGGCGGACGCCGACGCCGACGACGCGCGCCGCCCGCTGCCGGCCCTCGAGCAGGGGCAGCCGCTGCGCCTCCGCGAGATCCGGCCCCGCCAGCACTTCACCTCGCCCCCGCGCCGCTACAGCGAGGCCGGGTTGATCCGCAAGTTGGAGCAGAACGGCATCGGCCGGCCGAGCACCTATGTCCCGACGCTCCGCCGCATCAAGGACCGGGAATATGTGCGGACGAAGGCCCGGGTGTTCATGCCCACCGAAGTGGGGATGCTGGTGAGCGACTTGCTGACCTTCAGTTTCGACGCGCTGTTCAATGTCCGCTACACCGCCGGGATGGAGGCGAACCTCGACCGGATCGAACAGGGGGACGCGGACTACCTGACCACGCTCGAAGCGTTCTACGAGGAGTTCTCGAAGACGCTGGACCGGGCGCTGGTGGAGATGCCCCGGATCAAGGGGCTCCCTACCGCCGAAGGATGCGAACTCTGCGGGAAGCCGCTGGTCCTGCGCTGGAGCGGCGGGGAGAAGTTCCTCGGTTGCGCCGGGTTCCCGGAGTGCCGGGGGAGCCGGTCGCTGCCCGGGGAAGGCGCGGCGGAGATCGAGGACGAGTCGCCGCCCTGCCCGGAGTGCGGCGCGGCGATGAGCGCCCGGCGCGGCCGGTTCGGCCCGTTCCTCGGCTGCTCCCGCTACCCGGAGTGCCAGACGATCATCCAGTTGCGCGACGGCCGGCTGGTGCCGAAGGCGAAGGCGGAACCGGTGGACGAGAAGTGTCCGGAGTGCGGGAAGCAGTTGGTGAGGCGGCAGAGTCGGCGCGGCCCGTTCCTCGGCTGCAGCGGTTTCCCCGGCTGCCGCTACCTCCGCTCCGAACGCGGCGCGGCGAAGACCGGCCGGAAGAAGAAGACGGCGAGGAAGAAGGCGGTCTCCCGGAGGCGAACCGCGGCGACCGGCCGCGCCGCCGCCGCCCCGGCGTGAGTCGGCGCGGCGCCGCCGCCTCCCGGAAGAACCCGGCTTCCGCGCCGCTCGCGGAACACGCGGCCTCCTTCCTCACCGACCTCGAAGAGCGGCGGGGCGCCTCGCCCCACACGGTGCGCAGTTACCGGAGCGACCTCGCGGACTTCCTCGAGTACCTGGACGCGGTTTCGGCGGACGACGCCGAGCCGGCCGCTCCCCCGACGGCGGATTCGGTGGACATCGCGCTCCTCCGCAGTTACCTGGCCTCGCTCCACGAGCGCGGTCTCGGCCGGACCACCGCCGCCCGGAAACTGGCGGCGCTCCGTTCGTTCTACCGCTACCTCGGGCGGATCGGCGCGGTGGAGCGGGACCCGGCGCGGGCGGTTCGCGCCCCGAAGACGCCGCGCCGCATCCCGCAGCGGCTCGAACTCGGGGAAGTGGAGGAACTGCTGCACGCCCCCGACCCGGCGACCGCGCGCGGGAAACGCGACCTCGCCATCCTGGAGTTGCTCTACGGGACCGGGGTGCGCGTCTCCGAACTCGTCGGGCTCGACCTCACCGACCTGCAGCGGAACTCGCGGATCCTGCGGGTGCTGGGGAAGGGCGGCAAGGAGCGGGTCGCCCCCTTCGGGGAAGTCGCCGCCGACGCCCTCGGCGACTACCTGTCCGCCCGCGGCGAACTCGCCGCCGCCGGCGCCGCGTCGGAAGCGGTCTTCCTGAACGCCCGCGGCGGCCGGCTCACCGACCGCTCGGTGCGCACCATCGTGCGGCGCTACCTGGGCGAGGCGGGAATCGCCCACCTGGCCGGCAAGGCGACCCCCCACACGCTCCGCCACGCCTTCGCCACCCACCTCCTCGACCGGGGCGCCGACCTGCGCGCCATTCAGGAACTCCTCGGGCACGCCAGTCTGGCGACGACCCAGAAGTACACCCAGGTCTCCACCGCCCGCCTGTTCGAGGTGTACGCCAAGTCCCACCCGAGGACCTGACGCCGGTCAATACCGGGGCGGGGGCCCGAACACCGCCGGGCAGTCGAAGATGCGGCGGTAGCGGGCGACTTCCTCCGGGTCGCCGACGGTCTTGTTGGCGTCGTCGCTGAGTTTCACCAGCGGCCGCCCGTTCGCGCCCACCGGCTTCACCACCAGCGAGTAGGTGGGCAGCCCGCAGTCGTGGGTGAGGTTCGTCCCCCACCCGAACGAGACCCCGATGCGCCCGCGGAATCGCCGGTGGAGCGCGACCAGGTCCTCCACGCGGAGCCCGTCGCTGAAGACCAGTGTCTTCGCGGCGGCGTCCACTCCCCGGTCGCGGTACCAGCGGAGCGCGCGTTCCCCGAAAGCCGCCGGGTCGCCGGAGTCGTGGCGGACGCCGCGGAACCGGGCGGCGCGGGCCGCGTCCACCTCGCGGAAGTAGGACTCCGAACCCCAGGTGTCCGTGAGGAAGACGGAATACGGCGCCCCGTAGTCGTCCCGCCAGGCGTCGGCCGTCTCGAGGAACGACGCCGCGACGGCCTCGTCCGAATCCGCCCCGAGCGCCGCTCCCACCATGAAGACTTCGTGGGCGACCGTCCCCACCGGGGCGAGACCGTGGCGGAACGCGGAAGCCGCCGCCGAAGTCCCGACGAACTGCCCCGGCAGCGCCTCCGCCAGCCGCTCCTCGACTTCCTGCTGCCATTCCCGCGAGAACCGCCGCCGCGTGCCGAACGAGGCGAAGCGGACTCCGGGCTCCCCCCGCAGGACCTCGATCTTCCGCGCCAGGTTCTCCCGGCCGGCGGCGAGCGCCTCCCGCTCCGCCCCGGCGCCCCCGGCGGCGAGCGCGGCGCGGACGAGGAGTTCGCTGAGCGTGGAGAGGAACAGCGTCTCCCAGAGAATCCCCTCCGCCCAACCGGCCTCGACCTCGAGCCGGAACCCGCCCCCCTCCACCGCCAACTCGAACGGCGGCAGCCGCAGCCGCGAGAGGAACGACAGGAAGTCCTCGCCGAAGAGCGCCCCTCCGCCGAGGTTCCGCAGGTAGTCGAGTTCCTCCGGGCGGAACGAGAGCCCCCGCACCCCTTCGAGCGCGTCCCGGAACTCCTCCGCCGGCAGCAGCGCCGCCAGGTTCGCGTCCCGGTCGCGGCAGATCAGCCGGTAGCGGACGCTCACCGCGGGATGCCGCCGGAAGACGAACTGCCCCATCGTGAACTTGTAGAAGTCCACATCGAGGAGGGAGGCGACCGGAGGGGCCGCCCCCGGCCGGCGCGTCGTCAGGCGCGTCGTCAGGCGGGGAAGCCGGGCCACTCCTCCGGCGGGTCGGAAGTCCGCACCCTCACCATCCCGGCCCGCTCGAAGTCCGCGAACGCGGCGTCCGCCTGCTCGCTGAAGTCGGCCCCCGGCACGACGACCGGGGAAGTGGCGTCCTCGAGGAGGAACACCCGCCGCGCCAGTCCGGCGGAACCGTCCGGGTCGCGCCGCGCGATCTCCGCCGCCAGGTCCGCGACCGTCCAGGCCACGCAGTGGCTCTTGGCCTGTCCGGCCACGATGAGCGCGTCGTAGCCGAGCAGCCGCTCGACCAGCGCGTCGTTCGGCCGGGCGATGGGGGATCCATCGGCGCCCTCGAGCACCTCGGCCCGCAGCACCGAGTAGTTCTCGGTGAGCGGGTTGCGGCCCTTGACTTCGAACACCGGCGCCGCCGAGCGGGCGATGGTGTGGAAGAAGACCGCTTCCTCGATCGCCGGCACCAGCGCGTGGCCGATCCCGCCCAGCATCCCGTGGTAGGGCCAGACCACCAGCGCGTACTTCCCGAGGGATTCCAGCCGGCGGCAGTAGTGGAGCGCGTGCCGCGCCAGCCCCTCCGGGTCGAGTCCGGCGGCGGCGGAGGCGTCCGGATTCACCCGGTACCGCCCGCTCTCCAGGTCGGCGGCGCGGATCTCGGCGTACGCCGGGGGCGGTTCGCCGTTCCCGTCCTCGAAGAAGTGGGCGTGGAAGACCTGGATCGCGGTGTGGGTGTCCAGCGTGGCCACGATCTCGGTGATCCGCCCCAGTTGCGAGTAGAGGAACCGGCAGAGCCGGTACGAATCCTCGACCGCGCCGTCCCCGGACTTCCCGGCGACGAACAACTCCCCGCCGGGCAGGCAGAAGGTGTTCTGGCAGTCCACCAGCAGGAGGCCCACCCGCGGGGAATGGCCCGCCGCCGGAGTGAGGCCGTGGGTCTCGGCGAAGCGGCGGGCCTGGTCGGCGCGCTCCTGGTAGGGCACCCGGTACAACTGGCCCACCAGTTCCTTCTGGAAGAACGAGGGGACGGGGACTTCGCGGCTCATGGAAACGGGTCTCGTCAGCGGCGTCGAGAAGCGGCTCGACGGGCGGTTCAGGAAGCGGTCCGGGGCGGGGAAACGCGGTCGGCGGATTAGGCTAACACCGATGCTCGACCCGGCCTCGATCCGCCGAAACCCCGGGGAAACGGCCCGTCGGCTGCGCGAGCGCGGCCACGACGGGGACCTCTCCGGCATTCTCGCCCGCTTCGAGGAACGGGCCGCGCTGCAGGGGGAAGTCAGCGCGATCCGCGCGGCACTCAAGTCGAAGAACCGCGAAGTCGGCGCCCTCTACCGCTCCGGCGAACGCGAGGCGGCGGAGCGTCTCCGGGCGGAGTTGGCGAAGGCGCCGGACCGGGTGTCCGAGATCGAGGAGCGGCTGAAGGAGACGGAGCGCGAGTTGGACGAGCGGCTGCTCGAACTGCCGAACCTCGCGTCCCCGGAAGTCCCGGTGGGCGCGGACGAAGACGCGAACCGCGAAATCCGGCGCGTCGGCGAACCGCGCGCGTTCGACTTCGAGCCGCGTCCGCACCACGAACTCGGCGCGGCGCTGGGCATCCTCGACCTGGAGCGCGCCGCGAAACTCAGCGGGGCGCGTTTCTCCGTCCTCACCGGTTTCGGCGCGCGGCTGGAGCGGGCGCTCATCCGGTTCATGCTCGAAGTCCAGACGCGCGAACACGGCTACGAGGAGGTCTCGCTGCCGCTGCTGGTGTCCGCCCGGACGCTGACCGGAACCGGGCAGTTGCCGAAGTTCCGCGGCGACCTGTTCAAGGCCGAGGACCGCGACCTGTTCCTCATCCCCACCGCGGAAGTGCCGCTGACCAACCTCCACGCCGGCGAGACCCTCGGCGCGGACGAGTTGCCGAAGAAGTACGCCGCGCACACCCCCTGTTTCCGCAGCGAGGCGGGGGCTTACGGGAAGGACACGCAGGGGATCATCCGCCAGCACCAGTTCCACAAGGTGGAGTTGGTGAAGGTCACCGACGACGAGACCTCGGACGACGAACTCGAAGCCCTGACGCGGGATGCGGCGCGCATCCTGGACCTGCTGGAACTGCCCTACCGGGCGGTGCTGCTCTCCACCGGCGACATGGGCGCGGCGGCGCGGAAGACCTACGACCTCGAGGTGTGGCTCCCCTCGGCGGGGAAGTACCGGGAGATCAGTTCCTGCAGCAACTGCGGCGACTACCAGGCGCGCCGCGCCCGGATCCGCTTCCGCCCGGCCGCGGGCGGGAAGGCGCGTTTCTGCCACACCCTGAACGGCTCCGGGCTGGCGGTGGGTCGGACTTGGCTGGCGCTGCTCGAAAACGGCCAACAAGCGGACGGCAGCGTCCGGCTGCCGGAGGCGCTCCGCCCCTACCTGGACGGCGAAACGGAAATCCGCCCTCCGGGGTAGGAGCGGCGGCGCCGGGAGAGGGGGCGCCCCGCGGAGGGAGAGGGATTCGAACCCCCGGACCCTTGCGGGTCAGTGGTTTTCAAGACCACCGCCTTCGGCCGCTCGGCCATCCCTCCGTGGGAGGGGCGCCCCGTCGGGGGGCCGGCGGCTAGCGGCGCGCCGGCCCTACGACGACGAGGCTGATCGCCGGCGACTCATTCCCCGGAGACTCATAACCCTGTCAGCGGTCTGTCGGCGGGCGTCGGCGCGGCCCGGCTCAGTCCTGCGGCGGCAGGGCGTCCAGCATCGCCTGCGCCTGCGCCGCTTCCGCGCTCTCCGGGTCCACCTCGATCACCATGCGCAGGTGCTCGGCGGCGGCCGCGAGGTCGCCGGTGTTCAGGTAGGCCATGCCGATCTGCAGGTGCGGCTCGCCCCAGTCCGGGCGGCGCTCGGCGGCGATCTCGTAGAAGGGGATCGCACCGGCGGCGTTCCCGGTCTGGAAGTAGATCTGCCCCACATTGAAGGGGATGACCTCGTCTTCGGTCACTTCCACGGCCATCTCGAAGTACTTGACCGCTTCCTCCATGTCGTTCTGGCCGGCGGCGGTCTCGGCGAGCCCCACCAGCGCGCCGGGGTGGTCCATCTCCTGGTCGAGCACCATCTGGAACGCGGCCTTCGCCTCGTCCGGCCGGCCGAGTTCGCGCAGCACGCTGCCCCGGTTCAGGTTCACCTGGTAGATCGTCGGGTCGGCGGCCAGCACTTCGTCGTACTTGGCCAGCGCCTCGTCGAACCGACCGGCCTGGTGGAGTTCCTGAGCCTCCGCGAGCAGGCCGCCGCCGGTTCCCGCCGACTGCCCCATCTGCGCCTTCTCCAGCACCAGGTCCATGTCCGGGTTCTTCCCGGCCTGCTTCATCGGCGCCTGGTAGTTGTAGGGCATGAACCCGGTCGCCTGCACCGCGAAGTCGTAGGTGCGGCTGCGGAAGCCGAGGATCGCCCAGCGCCCGTTGTCGTCGGCGGTGGCTTCGAGCACCCGCCCGGAGTCCCCGGTCTGCGCGGTGACCGTCGCCCCGGGGATGGGGTTGCCCTCCTGGTCCTTGACCGTCCCGGAGACGCGGCCGGTCCCCATCTGCGCCCAGGCGAAGGCGCCGGTCAGCAGGAGCGCCGGCGCGGCGAGCGCCGGGATCGTCCGGAAGTTCCGTCTCATGGTGTCTCTCCTTCGGCGGCGCCGCCGGAAACGGGCGCCCCTCTGCGTCCGGCTGGCTGGGAAGCAGGGACTCGAACCCCGATTCCACGGTCCAGAGCCGTGTGTCCTGCCATTGGACGACTTCCCAGTTTCACGGGAACCCGTGAGGATAGCAGGGTCGGGGTGGTCGCCCCCGGCCCTCGGCGCCCCCGGCCCCGCCCGCCGTCAGGCCGGCGCGACCGCCGGCATCTCGTCCCAGGTGCGCCCGTCCAGCAGCCGCCCGGTCCGCTTCTTGAAGACCCCGCCCCACTGCTTGAAGAAGAACGGCACCCCCTCCCGCCGGCATCCGTCGCGGATGTCCCGCACCCACGCCGCCTCCATCGGCCGCGCCCCCGGCCCGGACTCCCCGCCGGCGATCACCCAGTCCACCCCGCCGAGTCGGAGCCCCGGCAGCGGCCCGAGCAGCGGCTCCAGCGACAGGAACTTGGTGCGGGCGCCGGTCTCCCGCAGCATCGGCAGCCGGAAGAGGGTCTCCTCCGACTCGATGCTCGTCCCCAGCCAGATGTTCGGCGTCCAGTCGAGCCGCCCGGAGAGCGTCACCGCCCGCCGGGGCCGCTTCGTCAGCACCTGGAAGGTGTGGCGGGAGGCCCGGTTCATCACGGCGAACACCCGCTCGATGAACGCGGTCGGCACCTCCCGGTGGAAGAGGTCGGACATGGAGTTCACGAACACCACCCGCGGCTTCCGCCACCGCAGCGGCTCGCCGAGCGTCCCCGGATGGATCGTCGTCCGGAACCCGTTCCGGTACTTCGCCACCCCCATCGCCCGCAGCCGCCCCGCCATCCGCTCCGCGTAGCACCGCTCACACCCGGCGCTGACCTTGGTGCACCCGGTCACCGGGTTCCAGGTCACCTCCGTCCACTCGATGGCGGAGACGGTGGACATCGCGGCCTCCCTTTCAGTCCGGGCGCCCGGCGCCGGTCACGGCGGCGAACGGTACCCCCACTCCCGGCGCCGCGCCTCGGCCGCGGGTCGCACCCGCCGAAAGGCAGCCGCCGGCCCGGCCGGGTCGCCCCGCCCGCGCTACCCTCCCGTCGGCGCGCGCGACAACGGTGCTATTCCGCCTGCCGTAGCCCGCTCCTCCGGGAGCGCCGTGGCGCAATGTGGGGTTGCCGGCCTCGGCCGGATGGCGGGCCCCACCGCGCGCCACACTTCGAGACGCCGGGCGCCGGCTGACACCCGCCGGGCTGGATTCGCGGATCAGATCGCCGGCGATGCACACCGTTCCGCCCGCCCGCGCTACATTCCCGTCGGCGCGCGTGACGACGGTGCTATTCCGCCTGCCGTAGCCCGCTCCTCCGGGAGTGCGTGCGCAATGTGGGGTTGCCGGTCTCGGCCGGATGGCGGGCCCCACCGCGCGCCACACCTCATTCGAGACGGTGGGCATGGCTACTCGCCTTCGCTGAATCGCAGAAGGTGACCGGCGATATCCGTAGCGGTCTTCGTGCCCTTGGGATGGCCGGCGCAGAACATGAACTCGAACAAGGGGCCGCCTCGCGAGTTCCTCAACAGTGCTGACTGTTCCAAGAACCGTGAGCCAAAGGTCCTCCGTAGGTTGCGCTTATAGATTGAGACGAGACCCTCGACACCGGACTGACGCTTCACCTTGTCGCCGCCGAAAAGTGTGCCCTGGGCCTCATAGAGATCTCTCCAAGACTCGTCGCCGTAGATCCGAGTGAGCGTTGCCTTCCAAGCCGGCGAGACGCTCTCGGGGTCTCTCGCCTTCGGCAATAGCCGTGCAATGGCGGACACGGGGAAGAGGATCCAGGTGTCGAACATCCGCAGTCGGGCGATCCGCTTCATCGTCTGCCATTCAATTTGAGTGGCGAACGGATCGAGAAAGAGAACGCCGCGCCATCCGTACGCAGGAAACTCGCGGTGCTGCAGGAAGTCGTTGGCGTCGGTCTCGTGGATGTCGATCCAGCGACCGCGATAGTCCCGCCGCAGGTGCGCGAGTGCCCTGCATCGCGCGTGGTCGCGTTCGATGAAGATGCACCGGTCGAAGGGTCGGTCGTCGACCTCCAAAGCGCGTCGGGCGGAACCCTTGAGGAATTCCCGCTCTGGTTCGCCGAAGTCGGATCTGAACCGGGGCTCGATCCACCCGGTACCGGCGAACGCATCGATGTACATCAGATGGAAACCCTTGTTCTTCAGCGCCGTCGTGTAGGCACGCAGATAGCCCGTCAAGATCGCCAGTTTCTGCATGGTCCATTTGCCGCCGAACGAAGTGGCGCGCGGCGCAGTCGTCATTATCAGAGAAAAATGCCTACTGCTGCGTCAGATTCCGTCATGGGGAACGAGCCGGATTGCTTCATGGGTCCAGTCAACGCCGTCGAACTTGGCGGGGCAGTCTCACGCACGCACTTACCGGCTTGCCACAAGGCCGGTTATGCCGGATTTCGCGGTCTGTCGGTGCCTTGGCCGCGCCGGTCCCCGGCAATGTAGGCGATTCCGTCGAAGGGGAGGTTCGGGATTCGCGTCGGGGCGCGGTGGGCGGTGACCTGCGAGCGCACGGCAGCCTTCATGACCTCCTTCCAAGCCTCGGCCGGGGCCGGGGTCAGCAGGTGGTCGAGGTGTCCGTGGATCCGCAGATGTTCCTCGGCGGTGGCGGCGAGGCCGCGCTCGAAGTGCGTTCTGGCTTGGGGCTCCGTGTCGCCCATCGCCAGGTAGTCCACTTCGAGGCCTTGGGCGAACCAGAAGGAGTCGTCCCGGCCGACCCGGACCCTCAGGTCACCCATCCCGCCCGCGCGGGGAGGCCGGTCGTCGGCTACGGCGGCCCCGCCCTCACTGGCGGACGCGGTTTGCGGCTGCTCCATGTCGGAAATCTAACACTTGATATCAAGACTGCGCAAGCCACGGAACGGCTATGATGCTCCGGTCATGACGGGCGGAGGCTGCCGGTGAACCTCATCTCCGCCGGCGCGGAGGTGCGGCGGGTGCGGCGGCGGTTGGGGTTGACGCAGGAGCAATTCGCGGAGGCGTTGCGGGTGACGCCGCTCACGATCCATCGGTGGGAGACCGGGCAATCCCGGCCGCAGCGGGCGGCGCGGGAGAGGCTGCAGCGGTTCGAGGAGCAGGTGGCGGCCATGGAATCCGGGCGGGCCGCGGAGCCCATGGCCGGCCCCGCCGACCCGCCGGCGCTGGACTTCGCCGGGAACCCGCAGGCCGCGGCGACCGTGGCCGAGGCGCTGCGGCTGGCGCACGGGCACCAGTTCAACCCGGCGTTCGCCGCCGAGACCGCCCGCATAGACCCCCTCCCGCACCAGCGGATCGCCGTGTACGAGCGGATGCTCGCCCAGGACCCCCTCCGCTTCCTGCTCGCCGACGACGCCGGGGCCGGGAAGACGATCATGACCGGCCTCTACCTCCGGGAGATGCTGTCCCGGGGGCGGCTCGCCCGGGCGCTGGTCGTCCCGCCCGCCGGATTGGTCGGCAACTGGGAGCGCGAACTCCGCGAACTCTTCCGCCTCCGCTTCCGCATCGTCTCCGGCGCGGACATCCGCGAGGGCGGCGCGTTCGACGGCCCCGGCAGCGACCTCGTCATCGTCTCCCTGGACACCCTCGCCCGCGAAACCGCCTTCGAGGCGCTCCGCGCCGAAACCGTCCGCCCCTACGACCTCGTCGTCTTCGACGAGGCGCACAAACTGGCCGCCCGGGTCCACGCCGGCCGGGTCACCGCCACCCGCCGCTACCGGCTGGCCGAAGCGCTGGCCGGCGTCCGGTCCGCCTCCTCGAAGCGGGACTTCGCCGGCCTCCGCTGGCGCGCCCGGGGCCTGCTGCTGCTCACCGCGACGCCGCACATGGGCAAGGACGCGCCCTACCACTTCCTCTGGCGGCTCCTCGACCCCCACGCCTTCTCTACCGGCGAGGCCTGCCGCCGCGCCGGCGCCCCCCTCCGCAACCGCCACTTCATCCGCCGCACGAAGGAGGAGATGGTCACCCTCACCGGCGAGCCGCTCTACCGCCCCCGCCGCTGCAACACCGTCTCCTACGGCCTGACCGACGGCCCCGATGGCGAAAAGGCCCTCTACCGGCTCACCACCGACTACCTCCAAACGACCTACGGCCGCGCCCTCTCCAACCGCCCCGCAGCGCAGTTGGCGATGGGCGTCTTCCAGCGGCGACTGGCCAGTTCCACCTGGGCCGTCCTCCGCTCCTTCGAGCGCCGGATCCGGAAACTCCGCGAAGCCGCCGCCGACCTGGAATCGGGGCGGACGGACGCGCGGGCGCTCCGCGCCGCCCAGCGGCAGTTGGACGCCCGCCACGGCGAGGACTGGTTCGAGACCCGCACCGCCGACGAGGACGCCGGCCCGGACGGCGCCGACGAGGGCCGCGACAACTACGAGGACGCCGTGCTCGGCGCCTTCGTCGAACTCACCGTGGAGGGCCTGCAGAAGGAGATCGCGACCCTTCGAGACCTCCGCGACCGCGCCCGCCGACTGTTGGACGCCGGCGACGAGTCCAAGTTCGACCGCCTGCGCGAGGTGCTCGAAGCCCCGGACGAGGAAGACGACGAGCCCGGCGCGGGCAAGTGGCTCCTCTTCAGCGAGCACCGGGACACCGCCGACTACCTGGTGCGCCGCTTGGAGGGACTCGGCTTCGTCGGCGGGGTGGCGCTGATCCACGGCGGCCTCACCTGGCGCGAGCGCGAGGAGCAGGTCGCGCACTTCCGCGACCCGCAGGGCGCCCGCTACCTGGTCGCCACCGACGCCGCCGGGGAGGGCATCAACCTCCAGTTCTGCTCGCGGATGGCCAACTACGACATCCCCTGGAACCCGGCGCGGCTGGAGCAGCGGATGGGCCGCATCCACCGCTACGGCCAGCGGCGCGAAGTGCGCATCGCCAACCTGGTCGCCGGCGACACCTACGAAGGCCGCGTCCTGGAAGTCCTGCTCGAGAAGTTGGACGCGATCCGCGACGAACTCTCCAGCGACAAGGTGTTCGATGTCATCGGCCGCCTGTTCGAGGGCCGGCCGCTCGGCGAAGTGATGCTCGGCGGCCTCGCCGGCGACCGCGACGCGGAGGCCGCCGAGCGTCTGCTCGCCGGGCGGTTGACCGCCGAACGCGTGGCCGAAGTCACCGAGGAGCAGCAGCGGATCTACGGCAACCCCGGGGAAGTCGCCGAGCGGCTCCCGGAACTCCGGGCCGACCTCGACCGCGAGCGCTACCTCGAACTGCTGCCGGCGTATGTGCGGCGGTTCGTGGAACAGGCGGCCCCGCTGCTCGACCTGGAAGTCCGCGGCGATCCGGACGGTTTCTTCACGCTGGCGTCCGCCCGGCCCGGCGCACTCGACCCGCTGCTCCCCGCGCTGGAAACCCACCCGCCGATCGCGCGCTCCCGCCTCTCTGCGCGCCGCCCGCCGGCGGAACCGGGCGAGCCCGGCGTCTGGCTCCACCCCGGCGAACCGGTCTTCGACACGCTCGCCGACGAGGTCGGACGGCGCCACCGGCGCGACGCCCGGCGCGGCGCGATCTTCGTGGACGCCCGGGCGGAGGAGCCGTACTTCCTCCACCTGGCGCTGGTCACCGTCGAACGCCTGCGGGAGCCGGTCGAGGTCGAGGGGCATCCCGGCCTCTTCGAAGCGCGGCCCGACACCGAACCGGAAGTCCTCGAGCGCCGCCTCCTCGGCATCCGCCATGCCGCCGGCGCCGCCCCGACCACGGAGCCCGTCGAGCGGCTGATGCTCCTGCGCCCGGCGCCGGAAATCGCCCCCGGCGGCGTCCCGCTGGCCGCCCGCGGCGTCGCGATGCGGGCGGAGTCCGCGGCGCTCGCGGAGCGCGCGCGGGACGACCTCGTGGAGGAGCGCCGGAACGCGGCGCGGCGCGAACTGCCGGAGCGCCGCCGCCGGCTGGCGGTCGGCTTCGACCTGAAAGCCGCCGAACTCGCCGCCCGCCGCGCCGAACTCGCCTCCGGCAAGCGCGCCCCGGAGGACGGGGAGCGGGAGGAAGTCCGCAACGAACAGCGCCTCCTCGCCCGGGAAAAACGCCGAGCCCTGGCCCGCCTCGAAGCCGAACCGAGCCGGATCGTCCCCGGCGGCGCCCCGCTGCTCCTCCACGCGCTGGTCGTCCCCTCGGACGACGAGGAGGAGAAGCAGCAATACGACGCGACCGTGGAGGAGATCGCCGTGCGCCACGCCGTCGAGTGGGAGCGGCGGCGCGGCCGGGAAGTGAGCGATGTTTCCAAACCGGCTCTCGCCCGCGCCCGGGGGCTTTCCGACTGGCCGGGCTTCGACCTCCTCTCCCGCGGCCCGGACGGCGAGGAGATCTGCATCGAGGTCAAGGGCCGCGCCGGCCGGGGCTCGATCCACTTCCAGGGCAACGAGTGGAAGCAGGCCATGAACCGGGAGGACACCTACTGGCTCTACGCCGTCCTCGACTGCGCCACCCCGACTCCGCGCCTCCAGCGAATCCGGAACCCGTTCCGCCAGTTCCTGGTCCGCGAACAGGTCTCGCTCGCCTATACGATTCCGGCATCGAAACTGATCGAGTGCGCAGAGAAGTGAAGGAGGCTGACCCCGTGTCCCGGACGCCGGACGAACTGGACCCGCCGGCGCCGGCCCTTCCCGCCCACCCGGAGTCCGCCGAAACCCTCGTCGAAGACCCGGATGCGGCGACCGAGGCCGCGGACGAGAACGGCGAGTCCGTCCGTTACCTGATCTCGAGTTACGGCTCGGACATGCCGGTGGACGCCCTCGTCCGCCGCTTCCAGCGCGAGGACATCTTCATTCCTCCGTTCCAGCGGAAGTTCGTCTGGAGGCGGAACCAAGCCTCCCGATTCGTCGAGTCGCTCCTGCTCGGCCTCCCGGTCCCCGGCATCTTCCTGTTCCGGGAGCCGGACACGCGCAAGTTGATGGTCGTGGACGGCCAGCAACGCATCGTCACGCTCTCGTCCTTCTACGGCGGCGTGCTCGGCGATCGCAAATTCACGCTGTCCCAAGTGAGTCCCGAGTTCCGGGGAAAGGCGTACGCCGACCTGGAGGACGACGACCGCCGCGCGCTCGACGACGCGATCGTCCACGCCACGATCTTCCACCAGGACGAACCCACGGACGACCGGGGATCGGTCTATTCCGTCTTCGAACGACTGAACACCGGCGGAAGCGTGCTCCAACCGCAGGAGATCCGCTCCTGTGTGTACCGGGGACCCCTGATCGACCTCTTGGGTGAGTTGGCGAAAGACGACGACTGGCGTTCCCTGTGGGGCCGCCCGAGCGACCGGAAGAAGGACGAAGAGGTCATTCTCCGGTTCCTCGCCCTCCACAACGACCTCGACGCCTACCAGCCACCCCTGAAGCGATTCCTGAACGAGTTCACCCGAACGCATCGGCAGTGGAACGCCGCTGCCGGCCCCGCTTTCGAGAAGCAGTTCCGCGAGAGCGTTCGCGTCATCGCCGCCTCACTCGGCCCTCGCGCGTTCCGGCCGGAGCGCGCCGTCAACACGGCCGTCGCCGACGCCGTGTTGTGCGGCGTGGCGCACCGACTATCCCTCGACGGGGCGCCCGATTCGTCGGCGTGGGCGCCGGCGTGGGAACGGTTGAAGGCGGGATTGAAATCGGACGACCTCGTCTCCGGCGGCACCGCGCACCTGGACCGCGTCCGAAGGCGCATCCTCCTTGCGCGTGACGCGTTCGCCCGAGTCTGATGCATCGGCCGCAGACGCAGAGCCTCGAGAACGCGTTCGCCGCCGCCGAGAGCGCGTGCGCCGACCTCTACGACGAGGACGAGGGGCGCGTGGCGCTGTTGATGACCATCTGGGCGTCGGGGTATCTCGAGGTGACCTGTCGAGAGACACTCCTCCACTACGCGAGGGAGCGCTCGGCGCCCGCTGTCGCGCGGTATGTGCGGAGCCAGTTGCACTGGTTCCAGAATCCGAACATGGAGCGGATCGCCGAACTGATCGGCCGGTTCGACAAGGACAAGGCGGCGGAACTGCGCGATTGGGCGGAGGGCCCGGTCGCGGAGAGCGTGAACAGCATCCGGGGGCTCCGCAACCAGGTCGCCCATGGGCAACTGCCGGATGTGAGCGTCGCTTGGATCGTCGGACACTTCCGCAACGCCCGCCTCCTTTCGAACCGCCTGGCGAGGCTGATGGCGTGATGCGGCGCCCCGGCTTCGTCCCGCTACGATTCCGCTGTCTTCGCGATTCCGTTCTCGGAACCGGTCGAGAAGGCCGGGAGGGACTGATGGTGGGTCTGACACCGGGGCGAACCGTGCGCGGGGCGCTCCTTGCTTCGCGTCGTTGCGGCGGCGCGCGTTCGGCGTTCGGCGGCCCGCCGACTCGGGCGGAGGATCCCCGATGAAGATTCGGGAGGCTGTCCGGTGCGCCAAGGCCCGCGTCGCCGACCTGTTCGAGGACGAGGGCATCACCGCGCTCGCCCTCGAGGAGATCGAGTGCCAACCCGACGAGGGCGTCTGGACGCTGACCATCGGTTTCTTCCGCCCGTGGCACAAGGGCGCGGAGGAGCGGAACTTCCTCGGCGAACCGCGGCTGTCGCGTTGCTTCAAGGTCGTTCGGCTCGCCGACGCGACCGGCGAAGTGCTCTCCGTCCGGAATTGGGCCCAAGCGGAGGCGGCGCGATGAGCGCTCCGGTGGCCGAGGCCGTCCGGGACCGGGCGGCGGAGCGGTCGGAGCGCTATTCGGAGCACCGCACGGTCGAAGAGTTCGCGAGGCAACTCGACAGCGGCGAACTCATCGCGCCCAACCTGCGGCGGCGGCCCTGGTCGTTGCGGCGGGCTTCCCGGTTCATCGAGTCGTTGATCAACGGCCTTCCGGTCGGGGAAGTCTTCCTGTTCCCGGATACGGAGACCGACCGCCGGGTAGTCCTCGACGGGAACCGGCGGCTCGCCGTCCTCGCTTCGTTCTACCGGGGCTGGTTCGGCGGAGAGGGATTCGCGCTGACCGGGGTGGACCCGGAGATCGAGGGCAAGACCCGCCGGACGCTGCGCTATCCCTACGGCGGCCGGCTCGACGAGGCGGTGATCCCGACCACGGTCCTGGCGCCCGGTTCCGACGAGGGTCGGTCGGCCCTCCGAGAAGTCGTCGAGCGCCTGCACAGCGACGACGCGCCGATGCGGCCGCAGGAAATCCGGACTTGCCTCCACCGGGGGGCATTCAACGACCTGCTGGGCCGATTGGTCGAGGACGCCGGGTGGAGACGCCTCTACGGCGATGCGGGCGACCGCCGGGACGAAGAAGAGGCCGCCCTCCGGTTCCTGGCGCTCCACAACGCGCTCGACCGGTACCGCGGCGCGATGAGGGACTTCCTCGACGCCTTCATGGGCCGCCACCGCCGGTGGTCGGCCACCGACGACCCGCCGTTCGTGCAGCAGTTCCGGGGCGCGGTCGGACTCCTCGCCGGCGCGTCGGCCCGGGTGGCGGCCGGCGCCGGAGACGGCTCGGAGCGCGCCCCGGACCCCCGAATCCTCGACGCCCTTCTCTGCGGCGCGGCCCACCGCCTGGAAACCGGGCCGCCCCCCGACGACGACGCCGTCCTCCGGGCGCGGAAGCGGCTCACCCTTCGGTTGGAAGCCGAGGGTCTCGCTTCCCCCGACGCCCCGGACGAAGATTCCGCGCGGCGGCGGATCGAACTCGCCCGCGAAGCGTTCGGCGCGGCGCAGGACTCGGCGCCGCTTCCCCCGCCGGAACCCCGCGAAACCGGGCGACGGGCCGGCCGCCCGCCGCCGAAACCCGCGCCTCCGCCGTCCCCGCCGGCGGAAGCGAGCGCGACGACCGCACCGAAAGACGACGGGGACGAAATCCTGACCGTCGAGACCGACATCCTCCAATACTCCGGAAGCCCCTCGATTCCCGACCTGCTTCGGGAAGTGGAGAGCGGAGACCTCGTCATCCCGAAGTCCCGGCGGACGCTCCGGTGGTCGCGCGAGCGGGCGTCCCGCTGGATCGAATCCCTGCTTCTCGACCTCCCGGTCCCCGGGGTCGTCCTGTTCGCTGAGCGGGAACGAGGCCGGTCGGTCGTCGTGGACGGATGCCAGCGGCTCCTTTCGATCCTCTGCTTCTACCGGGGCGAGATCGGTGACGAGGAATTCACGCTTCGCGGCGTGGGCGGCGACCTCGAGGGCCGGCCCTACTCCGGGCTGACCTATGCGCGCCAACGGGCGCTCGACGACGCGGTGGCGCCCCGGTCGGTCTTCCGCCAACTCGACGACGGATGCGACGCCGACTCCATCCATGCGGCCTTCGAACATCTCAGCCGACTGCGCGCGCAGGAAATCCGCTCCTGCCTCTTCCCCGGCCCGCTCGACGACCTGCTGTCCGAACTGGCGGAGGATCCGTGTTGGCGCCGCCTCCGGGGCGCTCCCGGAGAGGGGCTGCAGGACGAGGAGGACATCCTTCGTTTCCTGGCGCTCCACAACGAGCCCGAAACCCGCGGCCGCTCCATGAAGCGGTTCCTGAACGCGTTCATGGAGGGAAACCGCAACACAATCACCGCTGCCGCGCCGTTCGCCTCCCAGTTTCGCGGCGCGGCGCGCGCCACCTGCCGGGAGATCGGCCCGGAGGCGCTCCGGCCGGACGGGGTGTTCGACGAGTCCTTCGCCGACGCCGTCCTGTGCGGCGTCGCGCACCGCCTGGAGAACGGTTCGGGCGCCGACGCGCCTCCGCTCAAAGCCGGTTACCGACGGCTCCTAGAACGGATGTGCGAGACGGAACCCGGCGGAAAGCGCCCCGCGAACGGCGAGCGCATCGCCCTGGCGCGGGAGGCGTTCGCAGCGTCGTGAGCGCTTCGGGAAAGGCGGCGCGCCTGGAGAGGGCGTTCCTGTCGGAACTGGAATGGGCCCGCGGGCTGGACGAAGCGCGACGGGAACGCCTCGTGGAGTTGATGACGATCCAGGCCTCCGCGTACCTGGAGGCCGCCTGCCGGGAAATCGTCATCGCGTACGCCGCCCGCCGGGCCGACCCGGAGGTCGCGAACTATGTGGAGCGTCAGATGGATCGCTTCGGCGCGCCCCGCATGGACCGCATCGTGGCGCTCGTCCGCGCCTTCGAGGAGCGCAAGGCGCGGGAGTTGAGCGCGTTCGCGCAGGAGTCGGGCGCGTTTACGCGAAGGTCTCTCGCGGCGAGCATCAACACCCTGGTGACGAGGCGGAACGAAGTCGCCCACGGACGAGCGGGGCGGAAGTTGGAGATCGCGGAGATCGACCGGCATTTCCGCGATGCCCGGACGGTGGCGAAGCAACTGGAGGAACTGCTGGCGTGAGCGCCGTGGCCGCCCCCGGAGTCGCCGCCGCCGAGGCCCGCGCGGCGCCGCAGCGCGAAGACCGTCACGCCCGGAACGCGGCGGAGTACTACGACCCGGACGAACTGCTGGCCCTGCTCCGGGCCGGCGAGGGGACGGCGCTGGAACTGCGGGAGGCCGCCGACCCGGGGGGCGTGCCCGACGGACGCCGCGCCGACACCGACCTCGCCGAAGTCTTCGTCAGCATGGCGAACACGAACGGGGGCCTGGTGGTGTTCGGCGTCGGCCGCCCGGACGGGAAGGTCGTCGGCATCGAGCCCGAACGGCGCGACGCGGCGGAGCGGTTCGCCCTGCATGTCGCTTCGGCCCGTTGCGAACCGACCATCCTCGCGGAGCCGGATTGGGTCGTCCTTCCCGACGAGGGCGGCATCGGCCGCGCCTGTTTCGTCGTCCGCATTCGTCCGTCGTTCCGCGACTACCACCGGACGAGCGAAGGACGCTGCCTGCGGCGGAGCGGAACGCGCCGGTTCCCTGCCCATCCGGAACTCATGGACCGGCGCCTGACCCGGCAACGCCCGCCGACGCCGGTCGAGGACCGCCCGGCGCTCCGGAGTCGGCTCCCCGACCTCGACCGGACGCTGCTCGCCGCCTACTTCCGCCGCCGGTTCCCGGACTGGTCGCCACCGGAGGATTGGTCGCCGCTGCTCCGGAACCACCACTTCGCCGCCGAAACCGCCCTCGGCGTCATCCCGACTTTCCTCGGCGTCCTGATGTTCTCCGAACGCCCGGACGACTACTTGCCGGGCGCCTTCATCGAGATGGAGTTCCACGGCGCGAAAGCCCCGGAGGCAGAGTCGCCGACCGTCGAGCGAATCATCGGGCCGCTCCCTCGACAGATCGAGCAGGCGGTTTCGTCCCTCGAAGACTCGCCGCTGACCCGTACCGTCTCCCCGACGGAAGACGGCGCCGGACCGGGCTACTCGATCGGCGCCCTCCGGGAGGCGGTCGCGAACGCCGTCGTCCACCGGGACTACGCCGACCCGTCTCCGGTGGTCGTCCGCGTGTTCCCCGACCGCATCGAGTTCGAGAACCCCGGAACCCTCTGTAACGCCGAGCCGTCCTCTCTCTACGCCGGAGCGCCGCCCAGGCGCCGCAACCAGATGCTCGCCGGCGTCCTCGGGTACTGCGACAGCCGCTACCCGGGCGGCCGGTTGACGAAGTTGCCGGGCGTCGGATTCTCGACGCTGATCCGCGAGAGCGAGCGCCTGTCCGGTCGCCGTCCGGATCTGGAAACGATCGGCAGAACGACCCGGCTCGCGCTCCATTGGATCCCCCCTTCCTTCTCACCAACCCCTTCGGAGAACCACCGATGAACATGTTGAACGCCCGGGAAGCCGGCCGCAAAGCCAAGCAGCACATCGCCGAACTTCTCAGCGACGAGAACATCACCGAGATCGGCCTCGAGGAAATCGAGTACGAAGACGACGAGAGTGTCTGGCTCGTAACCGTCGGCTTCTTCCGTCCCTGGCACAAGGGCGTCGAGGAGAGAAACATCCTCGGGGAGCCCCGGTTGTCGCGCAGTTACAAGGTCGTCCGCCTGGACGCTGCCGGCGAGGTCATCTCCGTTCGGCATCGCGACCCCTCGATCGTGCGATGAGACGACACATCGCCTCGGTGTTTCTCGACGCCGGACTCCTGGTTCTGCTGATCGTAGGCGCCGTCGGCAAGGATCGCATCGCGCGCCATCGCCGGACGAAGCGGTTCACGGTGAACGACTTCGACTTCCTGGTAGAACTGTTGGAAGGGGTGAAGATCTTCGTTACGCCCCACACGCTCACGGAAGCATCGAACCTGCTCGCTCAACATGGAGAGCCTGACCGATCCCGTTTCCTGGGCGTGCTTCGCTCGCTGGTCGAAGACAGCGAGGAGAGAACTGTTCCGGCGCGGATCGCGACCGGCACGACCGAATTTCTCCGACTGGGACTTACGGATGCGGTACTGCTTGAAGTCGTGTCGAAGAAGACGCCCGTGCTTACGAGCGATCAAGACCTCTACCGCACCGCGTTGGCTCGCACCGACGAGTCGGCGCTGAATTTCTATCATCTCCAAGCGTAGGCTGACCGCCATGCCGCAGATCGGGCCGGGGCATTCAGGCCCGACGCGGAGCCCGTCTGTCCTTTCGGGCGGCATGTGGAAGCGGTGAGCACGAGGATGCGGCGTCGTCGGGCGCGAACTTCGATCCGCCTCGAGATCGGGGGGAAGACATCTTGACAGGGAAACGGTTGATCGAAGTCGCGTTTCCGTTGGAGCGGGTCTCCAAGGACTCCGTCCACGAGAAGAATGTGCGGCACGGGCATATCTCGACGCTGCACATCTGGCCGGCGCGGAGGCCGCTGGCGGCGAGTCGGGGGGTGATCCTTTCGACGCTGTTGCCGGACTCCGGGAACTCCGACCGGCGGCGGCGGGTGTTGGAGCGGATGGCGGGGCACTGGGTGGTGATGCGGGACAAGGAGGGGGAGGTCGTCGGCAGGGTGTGGAAGGACGGGATCTTCCATTGGGGGGAGGAGAATCAGCCGGAACTGGATGCCTTCCGGGAGGAGGTTCGGGATGCCTTCGGGGGGCGGGCGCCGCGGGTGCTGGATCCGTTCGCGGGGGGCGGGGCGATTCCGTTGGAGGCGATGCGGCTGGGGTGCGAGGTGGAGGCGGCGGACTTGAACCCGGTGGCTTGGTTCATCCTGCGGTGCACGCTCCACTACCCGAAACTCACTTCGGGGGAGCGGAGGCTGCCGGAGCGCCTGTCGGCGTATCCGTCGTTCGGGGAGGCGCGTCGGTGGGCGGAATCCGAGGAGTTCCGGCGAAGTCGCGGGGTCGGCCGGCGGGGGCGGAGGAGGAAGGCGGACGCGGAGGAGACGGCGCCGGCGCTGTTGGTCCCGGGGCAGGCGCGGGCGCCGGCGGTTCCGTTCGCGTGGCACCTGCGGGCGTGGGGGGAGCGGGTGCTCACGGGGGCGCGGCGGGAACTCGCGGCGCGGTATCCGGTGTATGCGGACTTCGAGCCGAAACGGCGGAAAGGGCGGAGGCGGGACTACGACCTGCCGGACATCGAGTTCGAGCCGCGGCCCATGCGGCAGTTGCAGCCGGATGACGAGGGGAAGGTGTCCGTTGACGCCTTGAACGAGGAGTTCAGCGAGGAATACCTGGAGGACGAGCGGAATCCCCGGTGGGTGGCGAAGCCGCCGGTGGCTTACCTCTGGGCGAGGACGGCGAAGTGCGCGGGGTGCCGGGCGGAAGTGCCGTTGTTGAAGACGCGGTGGCTTTGTCGGAAACCGGGGGGCGCGAGTCGGCCGGCGAAGCGCGTGCTGCTCACCATGACGCCGCGGGCGGACGGGAGCGGGGTGGACTTCGGGCTCGAACACGAAGTCCCGGAGGAGGCGGGGAGTCCCGCAGACCGGCGCGAGAGCGACCGGAAATTGGGCGCGGGGACGATGACCCGGCGGGGTGCGACCTGCCCGTGCTGCGGCGCGATCGCCACGATGGCCGACCTGCGGCAGGAGGGCCGGGCCGGGCGGCTCGGGGAGCGGATGACCGCGGTGGTGGTGGACGGGCAACGGGGGAAGGAGTACCGGCTGCCTACGGAGGCGGAGTTCGCGGCGGCGGAGGTAGGGGAGGAGGAGTTGGAGGGGTTGTATGCGGGTATCCCGTTCGGACTTCCCGACGAGCCCACTCCGCCGGAGGGCGCTCTGGGAATGCGGATTCCCCGGTACGGCTTCGACACTTGGCGGCGGCTGTTCACGAACCGGCAGTTGCTCGCCATCGGCATCCTGCTACGAGAGATCCGGGCCTGCGCCGGCGAGATGGAGGAATACCCCGAAGCGTGGCGTGAAGGGTTGATGGCGTTCCTCGCGCCGTCCGTCAGTCGCGTCGCCGACCGGGGAAGCGCGCTGGCCACTTGGACGAACAATCCCGAGAAGATCAGGAGCACTTTCGCTCGATTCGCGTTGCCGATCGTCTGGGACTTCGCCGAATCGTGCCCGCTCAGCGATACCACCGGCGGTTTCCTCCAGGCCGTCGAATGGATCGCCCGCGTGGCGAGCCATGTGGGCGAGGCGGGCGAGTCCGCGCCCGACGCGACGGTCTCGCTGCGCTCCGCCGCCGATGCGCCGTCGGGGCAGTTCGATCTCATCTGCACCGACCCGCCGTACTACGACGCCATTCCCTACTCCGACCTGATGGACTTCTTCTACATCTGGTTGCGGCGGGCGCTCCACGGACTGTCCGACGATACGGACCGCGCCTTCGCCGCGCGTCTCGGCCCGAAGTGGGACGCGGACGCGAACGACGGGGAACTCATCGACGACGCCAACCGGTTCGACGGCAGCCGGAAAGCCTCCAAACGGAACTACGAGGACGGGATGGCGCGGTGCTTCGCGCGGTTCCGCGACGCGCTGCGGGACGACGGCCGGTTCGTGGTCGTCTTCGCCAGCAAGGACCCGAACGCTTGGGAGACGCTGGTCTCCGCGATCATCCGCTCCGGTTTCGTGGTTACCGCCTCGTGGCCGATCCAGACCGAGATGGCCACCCGCCAGCGGGGGCGGGCGTCGGCGGCGCTCGCTTCGTCCATCTGGCTCGTGTGCCGGAAGCGGCCGGCGGCTCGACGAGGTTGGGACAACCGGATCCTCAAGGAGATGCGCTCGAACATCCGGGAGCGGCTGCGCCAATTCTGGGACGCGGGGATCCGGGGGCCGGACCTGGTATGGGCCGCGACCGGCCCGGCTCTCGAAGTCTTCAGCCGCCACCCCTTCGTCTCCAACGCGGACACGGAAGGCGAACGGATGAGCGTGGCCGAGTTCCTCCAGCAGGTGCGCCGGTTGGTCGTCGGCTTCGCGGTGGACCGCGTGCTGGCCCCGGACGACGACGGGGAGGATGCGTCCGTCGCCGAGAGCCTCGACGACCCGACCACCTACTACCTGCTGCACCGAAACGACTTCGGCCTCGACCCGGCCCCGGCCGGCGCCTGCATCCTCTACTCCCTCTCCTGCGGCGTTTCCGACTCCGACCTCGGCGGCCGCCTGGACTTCCTGGTGCGGAAGGAATCCCGCGGCGCCGGTGACGAAGACGCGGAAGAAGAACGCGACGACGAGGAGGGCGGTGCGTCGGGCGACAAGTTGCGGCTCAAACCGTGGGCCCGCCGCCGTCCGACCATCGGCGACCCCGGGGCGGACGGTTCGCCCCCGCCGCTGATCGACGCGCTGCATCGGACGATGCGCCTCTGGACGGAGGGCGACCAGGGAAAGGTGGACGCCTACATCGCGCAGACGGGTTACGCGGAGAGCGAACTGTTCGGGCGCGTCCTCCAGGCGGTGATCGAGATGGCGGAACCGGATTCCGACGAGCGCAGCCTGCTGGAATCCATCCAGAACCATGTCCCGGCGTTCCGCGCCGCCGCCCCCGCGCCTTCGGGGCCCCGGCCGGCGAGACTCCCCTTCGCGCCGCCGCCCGACCCGGAACCCGCCCAATGATCCGCCGCCTCCAAGTCCTGAACTACCGGGGGCTCCGTTACCTGGACCTCCGGTTGGCCCCGTTCCAGATCCTCGTCGGCCGGAACGCGAGCGGGAAGAGCGCGGCGCTGGACGCCATCGCGTTCCTCCGCGACCTGGTCGCCTCCGGGCTCGAGGCGGCCGTCGAGAAGCGGACGCGCAACTTCCGGGACCTGGTGTGGGGCCGCCCGACCGGGGAGTCGGGCTTCGAACTCGCCGTGGAGTGCGGCCTCGCGGCGCGCGACCCCGAAGCGCCGTCGGACCCCGGAGACGACCGGGTATTCCGCTACGAAGTCGCCATCCGCGAAGTGGACGGAGCGCCCCGGATCACCGCGGAGCGCGGCCTGCTCGGGCCGCTCGGCGCGTCCGGCTTCGGGAGGCGGCGCGCCCGGTTCCCCGACCCGCCGCCCGCTCCGGGAACGATCTTCGTGGACGCCGCGAACGGGGACTACCGGCAGGTGCTCGCGCGGACCGACGCCGGCGCCTGGCGCTATGAACCGGAGACCGCGCCGGCGGTGGCCGAGCCCTGGGAGTCGCCCTACACCTTCGGCGCCGGTCGCCCGGCGCTCGCCCACCTCCCGGACGCCCCGGACGACTTCCCGGCGGCGTTTCGAGTCCGCCGGCTGCTCGCGGAAGTCCGCCGCCTGTTCGCGGCCCCCGCCGCCCTTCGCCGGCCCAGCCCGTATTCGTGGGACGCGAAGTCGCTGTCCCCCGACGGCGGCAACCTTCCCTGGGTCGTCCGGCGCCTCCGCTCCGAAGACGAAGAGGCGTTCGCGCACTGGTTGGAGCATGTGCGCTCCGCCCTCCCCGAGGTCGAAGACGTGCGGGTCGTCGTGCGGGAAGAGGACCGCCACGCGTACCTGATGGTTCGGAACAACGCCGGCCACGAGGTTCCGTCGTGGTCGGTCTCCGACGGCGCGCTCCGGCTGATGGCGCAAACGCTCCCGCTCTACGCGCGCTCCCCGGAGACGATCTGCCTGATCGAAGAGCCGGAAGCCGGGGTGCACCCGGCGGTGATGCAGGAGGTGCTCGACGCGCTGCAGCCGGCCGGCGACCGCCAGGTGCTCGCGGCTACGCAGTCCGCGGCGCTTCTCGCGGAGGCCGACCCGAAGACGATTCTCTACTTCTCCAAAACCGCGAACGACGCGGCCGATGTCTGCCCGGCGCTCGGGCATCCGAAGTTGAAGACCTGGGACGGCGACCCCGACTTCGCCATGTTCTTCGCGTCCGGGATCCTGGACTGATGGCGAGAGGGAGCGTCCGGAAACTCCTGGTCGTCGTGCCCGATCGGCATCTTCGCGCTTCGCTCGAAACGCTGATCGGCCAGCGCTGGAAGGACCTCGGGATGCGCCCGGAGCCTTTCGAAGTGCGACGACACCCGGATTCCGATCCGGGCTGTCGGATGGCGACCGTTGCGTTCCTGCGGACCCTCGAACACGACTACGAGCGGGTACTCGTCGTTTTCGACCACGACGGCTGCGGCAGCGGCGATTCCCCGGAGGAAATCGAACGGCGGGTCGAGGCCGATCTGGCCGCAAACGGTTGGCGCGGAAGGTCGAGGGTGATCGTCATCGCTCCCGAACTGGAGGCTTGGGTGTGGGGGCGCTCGGAAGGCGCCCTCCGGGCTCTCGGTTGGAAGGCCGGCTTCCCGGCGCTCCGGAACTGGCTCGCCGGACAAGGCCGGTGGCCGCCGGCGGAGCCCAAGCCGCCCGACCCGAAGGAAGCAGTGGCGTTGGCGCTGCGCCTGCGCCATCGGGTTCCGGATGCCCGATTCTTCAGGAGTTTGGCTGCCGCCGCGGACTTCGCCGACTGCCGCGACCGCGCGTTCCGTGAACTCCGCGCCACCCTGTGCGCTTGGTATCCGCCGGTCCCGCGGCCGAAGAGGTATGGATCGTGATGACACGGCCGGTGGCCGGGAGGGGACGCTCCGTTCTCGCACGGCGCCGACCCCGCGCCGCTCCCCCCGCGCGGGGGGAAGATTCCCGACCGGTCACCGTTCCGGGGCCCGTATCGTGATCCGCCGCCTCCAAGTCCTGAACTATCGGGGCATCCGCTACCTGGATCTTCGGTTGGCCCCGTTCCAGGTCCTCGTCGGTCGGAATGCGAGCGGGAAGAGCACGGTGCTGGACGCGATCGCGTTCCTGCGCGACTTGGTTGCCTCCGGGCTCGACCTGGCGGTCGAGAGGCGGACGCGCAACTTCCAGGACCTGGTGTGGGGCCGGCCGACCGAGGACCTCGGCTTCGAACTCGCCGTGGAGTGCGGTCTCGCGGGATTCGCTCCGGAAGCGCCGCCGGCCCCCGAAGACGACCGGGTGTTCCGCTACGAGGTCGCCGTCCGCGAAGAGGAGCGGGCGCCGCGGATTACGGCGGAGCGCGGGTTGCTCGGGCGCTTGGGAGCGCCCGGCTTCGGGAAGCGGCGCGCGCGGTTTCCGGACCCGCCGCCCGCGCCGGAGACGATTTTCGTGGATGCGCGGACCGGGGAGTACCGGCAGGTGCTCTCGCGGACCGACGCCGGCGCGCTCCGCTTCGAGCCGGAGACGGCGCAGTTGGTGAGTGAACCGCGGGAGTCCCCGTATTCCTTCGGCCCGGGACGGCCGGCTCTCGCCCACCTCCCGGACGCGCCGGACGACTTCCCGGCGGCGCTTCGAGTCCGCCGGCTGCTGACGGAGGTCCGCAGCCTGTTCGTGGATTGCGCGGCCCTTCGCCGACCCAGCCCGTATTCCCGGGACACGAAGTCGCTCTCCTCCGACGGCGGCAACCTTCCCTGGGTCGTTCGGCGTCTTTGCTCCGAGGACGAAGAGCGGTTCGAGCACTGGCTGGAGAACTTGCGCTTCTCGCTGCCCGAGGTCGAAGGGGTGCGGGTCGTCGTGCGGGAAGAGGATCGGTGCGCCTACCTGATGGTTCGCTACGCGGCCGGCCACGAAGTTCCCTCGTGGTCGGTATCCGACGGCACGCTCCGCCTGATGGCGCAGACGCTGCCGCTCCATGCGCGCGCCCCGGAGACGATCCACCTGATCGAGGAACCGGAAGCCGGCGTGCATCCGGAGGTGATGCAGGATGTGCTCGATGCGCTGCAGCCGGCGGGCGACCGCCAGGTGCTCGCGGTTACGCAGTCCCCGGCGATCCTGGCGGATGCCGACGCGAAGACGGTCCTCTGCCTGGCCAAGGACGAGCGCGGCCTGCTCGATGCGATTCCGGCGCTTTCGCATCCGCGCATGGATGGTTGGATCGGCGCCCCGCACCTGGGCAACCTCTTCGCCGGAGGACTGCTCGGATGAGAGATTCCGGGTCCTTGCCGCCATCTGGTGCGGAGGGGAGATCCGGCGTCGTGTGCGCCGCGTATCTCCTCGCCGGGACTCGCCTGGGTCCGCCTGCCGCAGTCGCCTCATGATCCGCCGTCTCCAAGCCCGGAACTACCGCTGCCTCCGGTATGTGGATCTCCGCTTGGACCGCTTCCAGGTCCTTGTCGGCCCGAACGCCAGCGGCAAGAGCACCGTGCTCGATGCGGTGGGTTTCTTGGGCGATCTGGTCGCTTCCGGGGTCGAGGCGGCGGTGGAACGGCGCTCGCCGGACTTCCGGGACCTCGTTTGGGCCCGCCCGGAAAGAGGTGACGGCATCGGCTTCGAACTCGCCGTGGAGTGCGGCCTCTCGGCGCGCGACCCGGAAACGCCGTCGGCCCCCGGAGACGACCGGGTATTCCGCTACGAGGCCGCCCGATCCCAGGAAGGCAGCCGAACGCGTGCTGGAACGAAACCACCGGCCGATCACGGCTCGCTTCTATCGAGAGTTGGCGAAGACGGCGGACTTCCGGGACTGCACGGATCCCGCGTTCTGCGCCCTGCGCGACACTCTCCGGGACTGGTATCCCGCGGCGCCGGAACCGCCCTGAGTCTCGGTGCGGAGCTCTTCGGTGAGCGAACGGGGGATCGGACTCGCGGTGAGGTGTGATCTCACCGAGCAGGACCGCGAGGCGCTCTCGAAACTAAGGACGATCCGGTGCGCGGTGGAACGGCAACCACGCTCCCGAGCGCTGCCGAGACGCCGGCCATCGGCAGCGACCGGTGCGCACCGAGCGCATCCCTCGGCCGGCATCGGACTCCGCCGGCCGATATAGACTTCCGTCGCGGTGCTGGCAGTCACCGATATCGGTGCGCCGCCGTCGAGACTTCGCGCCGTTCCCGGCGATGCCGGGGTCGTAGCCATTCCGAGCGAGACACTCCCGCACTCAGACGATGACACCCGACGCCGCCTGCCGCGTCTCCGTCCGCGACTTCGGCCCCGTCTCCTCCGCCGCGTTCGACCTGCGTCCGCTCACCGTCCTGGTAGGGCCCAGCAATACCGGCAAGTCGTATCTCGCTACCTTGGTGTATGCGTTCCTCCAGTGCTTCGGCCCCGCCGGTCGGAATCGATCCGCCGTCGCGTTCGATCTACGCGACGACTTCGATGCCATGCCCGACGGAATACCGTCGTCCGCGATCTCCGAATTCTCCCAGTGGGTCATTCGGGTCCAGGAGACGCGCGCCCCGTCGCCGCTGCCGGCGAGCATATCCGCTCGTCTTCATGCCTTCGTGAAGAACGGCAAAGGACTTCCCGAAGAGTTCACCCGCCGGTTGCCGCGCTACTACGGAAAACACGATCTGCGCCGCCACCGCGCGAACCACGCGACACTCGAAGTCGAGTGTGTCACTCCGGACAACAATTCAATCGGTTACCGGTTCGATTTGCTCCGGGACGATCCGAAAGTCACCGGCCGGATCAGCGACGCTCTCCTGAGTCCGCCCACCGTGGTCGACGAACTGGCGCGGCGGGCCTACGCGCACGCCAACCTGCCTTCTCCCGCCGACGAATCGGACGGCCGGAAGCACCTCAGATGGCTGACTCTGCGCATTTTCGAGGACGCGGTCGCCCCGCTGCGGCGACCGGTCTATTACCTTCCCGCCAGTCGCACCGGACTTCTGCATAGCCACCTGGGTGTCGTGACCAGCCTCATCGAGAACGCCGCCGATCCCACGGCCCTGCCTTCAACCGAACCGAACTTGTTGTCGGTCGTTTCGGCAGACTTCCTGAACAGGATGCTCCGGGCGCGCTCCTTCGATGGAGGTGTGCGGCCGCCAGAGTTGTTGGACTCGGCCGAGCGCCTGGAGACGGAACTTCTCGGCGGTCGCGTGGATGTCGGACGCGATGAAATCGGCGCTTCGCGTTTCACCTATCGACCGACTACCTGGAAGAAGGCCATGCCCTTGGCCTCGGCCTCCTCCATGGTCTCCGAACTCGCGCCCGTCGTGATTTTCCAGCGATACATCCTTCGACCCGGTGATCTGATCGTTATCGAAGAGCCCGAGGCCCACTTGCACCCGGCGACCCAGGCGGCCTTCGTCCGGTGCCTCGCCCGAGTCGTCCGCGCCGGCGTTCGCGTGCTGCTCACCACGCACTCGGAGTGGGTGATGGAGGCCGTCGGGAACCTGGTGAGCGCCTCGCGGCTGCCCGAAGAGGCGAGAGGGAGGATCGCCGGCAGCGACACGACACTGGCGCCGGAGGAAGTCGGCGTGTGGCTGTTTCGGGAAGCCGAGGGGTCCGGGGGCTCCACCGTGGAGGAGATCACGATCGATCCCGAAGTCGGTCTCTATCCCGCCGGGTACGACCGGACGGCAGACACCCTCTACAACAACAGCGTCCGCATCTCCAACGAGTTGCGGCGGCTCGCGGGATCGTGAGCGGCCTCGTGGCCTCCGTGCGCGCCGCGGTGGCGCCGGAAGCGGTCGATAGCCGGATCGACCGGGACGGCTGCCGCAGCGACCTCCTGCGCCGCGCGATCCGCCTGCGCAACGAGATCCGCCAGCCGCTCCTGTTCCAGTGCGGCGACTCCCTGGAGCCGCTCTTCTCCGACCAGAACCCCGCGGCGTAGAGCCGCTCGGGAGACCGGGTTTCTGGACGAAACGACTTGCCCCTCACGGCCCGCTCCCGTCGAGACTCGGCGCGAACGACAGACCGCCGGGATCGCCGGGACGCAGAATTCCGCACACGCCGCGACCTGCTGAGTGGTATCCCCGCGCGCCGGCGCTAATCTGCGTTCGCCCGCCGCAGTCGCCTCATGATCCGCCGTCTCCAAGCCCGGAACTACCGCTGCCTCCGGTATGTGGATCTTCGGTTGGACCGCTTCCAGGTCCTCGTCGGGCCGAACGCCAGCGGCAAGAGCACCGTGCTCGATGCGGTGCGCTTCCTGGGCGATCTGGTTACTTCCGGGGTCGAGGCGGCGACGGAACGGCGCTCGCCGGACTTCCGGGACCTGGTGTGGGCCCGCCCGGAAGGCGGTGACGGCCTCGGCTTCGAACTCGCCGCCGAATTCGATCTCTCCGACGAAGACCCCGCCGCGCCCGAGGCGCCGCCCGATGACCGGGTGTTCCGCTACGAAGTCGCGGTCCGACAGGAAGACGGGGCGCCGCGCATCGCCCGGGAGCGCGGTCTCCTGGGTCGGCTCGGCGTCGGGGCTTTCCGACAGCGGCGTCAACGGTTCCCCGACCCGCAAGCCCCGCCGGAGACGATCTTCGTGAACGAAAACACTGCCGGCTACCGGCAGGTGTTGACGAAGTCCGGCGCGGGGCAGTCGCGCATCGAGCCGGAGTCGCGGGACCGGGTTGCGGAGGCGTGGGCGCCCGCCTGCGCCGTCGGCGGAGGCCGCTCCGCCCTCTCCGATCTACCGGGAGGGCCGGACGAGTTTCCCGCGGCGACTCGGAGCCGGCGGCTGCTGACCGAGACCCGACGACTCTTCCTCGACAGCGCCGCGCTTCGCCGACCTTCGCCTCCCGCGCCGCCGGGCGCCCTCTCCCCGGACGGATCCAACCTCGCTTGGCTCGTCCGGGAACTCCGGGCCGAGGACGAGCGGCGCTTCGCCGGATGGCTGCGGCAGGTGCGCTGCGCGCTGCCCGATGTCGTGGATGTTCGCGTGGTCGTCTCGGACGACGACCGCGCCCATCTGATGATCCGCTACGACACCGGTTTCGAGATTCCTTCGTGGGCGGTGTCCGAAGGAACGCTGCGCTTCCTGGCGCTGAGCCTCGTCCTTTTCCTTCCTGCGCCGGAGGTCATCTACCTGATCGAAGAACCGGAGGACGGCGTGTATCCACTGCTGATGCAGGATGTGGGAGAGGCGCTGTCGCCCGTGCATGGGCCGCAGGTTCTCGTGGCCACGCATTCTCCGGCGATGCTCACGGAAATGGAACCCAAGAACCTTCTATGTCTCGCGAAGGACGCGAACGGCGCGCCCGATGTCATCCCGGCAACCGCGCACCCCGATCTCGGTGACTGGGACGGGGTTCCCCGTGTCAGCGCACTGTTCGCTGCGGGAGCCCTGGAGTGACGGGTACCGACACGCGTCCGCGCCTCTTGGTGTTGACGGCCGATCGGCACTCGACCGTGTCCGTCCGCACGCTCCTCGACACCCGGCGGAGGGCCTTGGGCATTCGACGCCTGGAGTTCCGGATACTCCGGCATCCCGAGTCCGACCCGGGTTGCCGGAAGCACGCCGTGGAGGAAGTGCGGCCTTACCTCCGCCGATTCGATCGGCTCGTCGTCGTGTTCGATCATGCCGGCTGCGGCAGCGCCGACCCGCCGGAACAAATCGAACGAACTCTGGAAGACGTCCTTGCCCGGAACGGCTGGAGGGATCGCGTGAAGGTCATCGTGGTCGCGCCCGAACTCGAAGCGTGGATCTGGGGGAGATCGGAGGCCGTGGCGCGAGTGCTCGGTTGGGAGGGCGGATTCGCCGCGCTCAGGACTTGGCTCGCCGAGCAGGGCCTTTGGCCTCCGGGAGACCCCAAGCCTCCCGACCCGAAACGAGCCGCCGAGCGGGTTCTCGGCCGGCGCGGAACGAGACTTACGGCCGACTTGTTCCGGGAATTGGCGTCACGGGCGAGTTTCCGCGACTGCCGGGACCCCGCGTTCTGCGCGCTGCGCGACACTCTGCGGGAGTGGTATCCCGCGGGAGACGAACCATGACCAAGAAGAACCGGCCGACGCCGTGGCGCGAACTGGTGCATCTCAAGGAGGAACTGCGCTCCGGGGAACTCGCGCTGGCGGAATTCGCGGCCGACCTCCACGATGTGGTGACCGCTTCGGGAAAGCGCCGCCTCTACGAGGACCCGGCGGAATTCTTCGCGCTCACCTACCTCACCCACCCGCTGCGGGAACTCGCGAAGGATGTCGCGCTCCGGCTCGCCGGGAAGAGCGACAAGGCGGTCCGGCAGTTGGAGTTGACCTACGGCGGCGGGAAGACCCACACGCTGATCACGCTCTACCACCTCTTCGGCTCCCCCCGCGAACTCCCCGACCTGCCGGCGGTGCGGGAATTCCGCGAGCACCTCGGCGAAACCCCGCCGCGCGCGTTCGCCGCCGCACTCTGCTTCGACAAGATCGACGCCGAGAAGGGGATCGACGGCGCGCGCGCCCCCGACGGCGCCGAGCGCTCGCTGAAGCACCCGTGGAGCGTCCTCGCCTACCAACTCGCCGGCGACGACGGACTGCGGGCGATCCACGCCGACGGCAAGCCCGAAGAACGCGAAACCCCGCCGGCGGAACCGCTGCTGGCGAAACTCCTGGAATCTCCGCGCGAACGCGGTATCCCTTCGACGCTGGTGCTGGTGGACGAGGTCCTGATGTACGCCGGCGAGAAGGCCGAACTCGATCCGGTCTGGGAATCGCGGCTCACCAACTTCTTCCAGCACCTCTCGCAGGCGGTCGGCCGGGTGGACACCGCGGCGCTCGTCGTCTCGCTGCTGTCGAGCGATCCCACGAAGGCGCAGGGAGACGCCGCCGAAGGAGTGATTCGCGCCATCTCCGGCATCCTCCGGAGGACGCGGGACGAAGGCGTGGAGCCGGTCGGGAAGGAGGATGTGCCGGAGATCCTGCGCCGCCGCTTCTTCCCGCCGGACGACTTCCGCGACCTCGACGCCCACCGTCCGCAGGCCATCGCGGTGGCGCGGAACCTCACCGCGCTCGAATCCGATACCAAGAAGACCCGTCAGGCCACCGAAACCCGCCTGCTCGACAACTTCCCCTTCCACCCCGACCTCACCGATGTCTTCTACGGCAGGTGGACGCAACTCTCCGGCTTCCAGCGCACGCGCGGCATCCTTCGCGTGCTCGCTTCCGCCATGCGGCAAGCGGAGGAATGGGACAACGCGCCGCTGATCGGCCCGTCCGCGTTCCTCTCCGCTCCGGGCGCCTCGGGCCTCTCCGAATCCGTGCGGGAACTCGCGGACATCGCGACCAAGGAACCGGGGGACCGCTCGTCCGACTGGGCCGCGCTCCTCGCCACCGAGTTGGAGAAGGCGCGGCAGGCGCAGGACGAAACTCCGGCGCTGCTCGAAGGGCGCGAAATCGAACAGGCGGTGCTCGCCGTCTTCTTCCACTCGCAGCCCGCCGGCCGGAAGGCCGGGACGCCGGACCTGCTGCGCCTCATCGGGAGCGGCGGCGCGAACCGGATCGAGTTGGAGAAAGGACTCCGGCGGTGGCGGCAACTGTCGTGGTTCCTCGACGACGAGGACACCGGACTCGCCGCCGCTTCGGACGAGATTCCCCGGTCCTGGCGGCTCGGCAACCGCCCGAACCTGCGGCAGATGCACGACGAGGCGGTGCGGCGGATCAGCGGCGATTCCGTGCGGGCGCGGCTGCTCGAGGGAATCAAGAAGGCGAAGAAGGCGCTGACCGAGGGCGCGCAGGGTGCGGGCGCCGTCGTCCACCTGCTCCCGCCCGCGCCGAAGGATGTCGCCGACGACGGCAAGTTCCGGTTCGTGGTGCTCCCGCCGGAGGCGGTGTCCGACTCCGGGAAGCCGAGCCGGACGGCGCGGCGGTTCCTCGAAGAGACCACCGGCGCGGAACGGCCGCGGGCGCACCGGAACGCGGTCCTGCTGGTCGTCCCCGGGCGGGACGGCCTGCTGTCGGCGGAGTTGGCGGCGCGGACGCTCCTCGGCTGGGAGGAAGTCGAGCGCGAGTTGTCTTCCCACGCGGTGGACCCCGCCCAGAGGGAGCGGCTCCGGGCGAGGCTCGGGGAAGCGCGCCGGAACCTCCCGGGCCAGGTGCGGCAGGCCTACTCCGTCGTCGTGACGCTGGACGAAGACGGGAAGGTCGCGGCGTTCCGGCTGCCGGGTTCCGCCGAGCCGCTCTTCCGGCAGATCCGGGACGACCGCCGGTCGCGCGTCCGCGACCAGGAGGTGAACTCGGCGGCGCTCATGCCGGACGGGCCGTACGACCTGTGGCGCGAGGGGGAGGACGCGCGGCCGCTCAAGGACATCGTGGGGTCGTTCTCGCGGTTGCCCCGGATGCCGAAACTGCTGCGGCCGGAACTGGTGGTGGATACGGTGATGCAGGGCGTGGAGAACGGCCGCTTCGCGGCGCGGCTGCGGCGCCCCGACGGCACGGCGCGCACTTGGTGGCGCGAGCCGGTGGACGCGGCTTCGCGCGAGGACGCGCTGGAGATCGTCCTCCCGGAGAAGGCGGAGTTGAGCGAACTCGCGCCGGGGCTGCTCGCGCCGGGGGTCCTGCCCGACCTGTGGAGCGGGGAGGGGCCGGGCACGCTCCTGCGGTGGGACGACCTGCTCGCGTACTTCGCGGGGGGGCGCGCCGCGCCGATTCCCGGCGAAGAGCCGGTGTTCGTTCCCCGGTGCGGGGAGTCGGAGGTCGCGGCGGCGGCGGCCGCGGCGGTGGAGGACGGGACGGTCTGGCTGGACGGCGGGGCCTACTCGCTGTGGAAGGAGCCGGTTCCGGCGGGGGCGTTCCGGTCGGGGGCGGCGCTGCGCCCGCCGCCGCGGAAGTTGGAGCCGGCGGAGATCGGGGAGGACGGGCTGCCCGCGGCGTGGGAGAACGGGGCGACCACCGGCGCGGCGCTGCTCCGGGCGGCGTCCCACGAGTCGCGGCAGTCGCTCCCGTGGGGCGTCCTGCGGGACTCGATCCGGGGCGCGGTGGACGCCCGCTGGCTGAAGTTGAGCGACGACAGCGGCCCGGTGGACTGCGATGTGGACGCGGCGGCGCTGCTGCGGCTGACGCGGCCGTCGCGCCGGGAGGGGCCGCCGGTGCCGCCGCCGATCCCGCCGGGGCCGATCGCAGCCGGCGCGGAGTTGGACGACGCCCAATTCATGGACCTGGCCGAGAAGGTGGGCGATCTCCGGTCGGCCAGCGCCGGCCACGAGTTGCGCTTCGAGGTGCGCGTCTCCGTCGCGGAGGACGCTCCCGCTGCGGTGCGCGCGGAGATCGACCGCCTGCTGGGCGAGATCTCGGAGGCCCTGAAAACCGGCTGACGCCGGGGCGTCGGCGCGCGCGGCGGAGGCCGTTCCGGCGGGGCCGCCGAGTTACCATCCGCGCCCGGCCGGGCAGCCGGACCCGTCAGGCGCAGGAGAGGTGCTGGAGTGGCTGAACAGGGCTGCCTGCTAAGCAGTTGCGCGGGCAACCGCGCCGAGGGTTCGAATCCCTCCCTCTCCGCCGCCCGTTTGCGCACTACTCCGGGATTCGTGGCGAGCAGTTCGAGATTGCGGTCGTTCTCGTTGCCGAGGCTTCTCGCGTTCGGGCTCGCCGGCGCTCTCGCGCTCTCGGCGCCCGCGTTCGCGCAGCCCACCGGTGGGGTCGGCGGGGTGGTGGAGGACGCGACCGGGGCGGTGTTGGCGGGGGCGCGGGTCACGCTGGTGGAGACGGGCCGCGGGCTCTCCCGCGCCCAGGCCGCCGGGGCGAACGGGCGGTTCGGGTTCGCGGGGCTTCGGCCGGGGCGCTACGCGGTGTCCGCCGCGCATCCGGGGTTCGCGGAGGGGGCGCCCGTCGAAGTGCTGGTGGAGGCGGGGTCGGCGCCGGAGGTGGTGTTGCGGCTCTCGCTCGCCGGGGTCACGGAAAGCGTCGTCGCGGAGGGGGCGCGGCGGCCGCTGGACATCCGGGGGACCGGGGTGCGGGAGACGGTGGATCGGGCGGTGCTCGACGACCTGCCGAACGGGCGGGACATCTGGACGGTGCTCGAACAGACGCCGGCCGTCCTCATGAACAAGGTGAATGTGGGCGGACAGGAGAGCGGGCAGCAGTCGCTCTTCTCCGCCGCCGGTTCCGCCTGGACGCAGAACCAGTACTACCTGAATGGCGTGAATGTGACCGACCCGGCCGCGATGGGGGCGTCGCTCACCTACTACGCGTTCGACAGTTTCGAGGAAGTCGAGGTTTCGACCGCCGGGCACCGAGCCGAGATCCAAACGCCCGGCGTCTTCCTGAACATCGTCGCCAAACGGGGCGGCAACGACTTCGCCGGAGGCGGCAGCGTGTTCTACGAACACGAGCGGTTCCAGGCGCAGAACCTGGACGACCGGCTCCGCGCCAGAGGCGTCGGGCAGGCGAACCGCCTGAAGGCGCTGCTCGACTGGTCGTTCGATCTCGGCGGGCCGATCCGGCGGGAACGCGCCTGGTTCTACCTGAACCGGTCGCGGGTGAAGATCGAGCCGTACTTGCCCGGTTTCTTCCTCGAGAGCGGCGAGCCCGGAGTGGACCTCACCCAACTCGACAACACGCTCGCCCGGGTGAGCGTCGAAGTGGCCGACGGGCACGAAGTCGGCCTCTTCTACTTCCGCAACGACAAGTTCCGGCCGTACCGGGGCGCCGGGCTCTTTCGTCCGGCGCCGCAGACGACCTTCTACCAGGACTCGGTGAGCGCGCTCGGCCAGTTGAACTGGTCGGCGGTGCTCGGGGAGTCCGCGCTCGTCGAAACCCGTTTCAGCCTGCTCGACCTCGACTTCCCCTACGGGCAGCAGCCGGACGCGGAACCCGCCGTTTCCCGCTGGGAACTGAACACCGGGGTATGGCGCGGCGGTTCCGGAGCGAACATCCACTACGAGCGGAACCGCTACCAGGCGAGCGGGACGGCCACCGTATTCCGGGACGGCCTGTTCGGCGCGACGCACGAGTTCCGCGCCGGTTTCGAGTTCAGCCACAACCCGGCGCGAACCACGCGCAACCTCCACCAGGCCATCGTCTATACCCACGACCGCGTCCGCCCCATCGAAGTGACCCTCTACAACGATCCCGTCGTGACCCGGAACCGGACGCGCAACCTCGGCGTGTTCGTCCAGGACAGTCTGGTGCGCGGGCGGTGGGCGTTCGAGATCGGGGCGCGCGCCGACTGGTGGGGCGGCGGGTTCCCCGACCAGACCAACGAACCCGGCCGGTGGAGCGCGGTGTTCGAGTCACTCGGCGTCGGCCGCCGCACCGACGGGAACCCGTCCGTCGTCTCCTGGTTCGGGATCGCGCCGCGGGTCGGCGCCAGTTACCGGTTGACCGCGGACGGCCGGACGCTCCTTCGCGCTTCCGCCGGCCGGTACCTCCACCAACTCGCGCTCCATGTCCCGGCCTACGCGAACTCCAACGAGCAGGCGTCCGCGCGTTTCCGCTTCGACGACCGGGACTTCGACGCGCTGGTGGACGACGGCGAAGTGGACTTCTCGGCGCCGCTCGAGGTCTTCCTGCCCTCGCGCAACGAAGTCGATCCCGACCTGAAGCAGCCCTACACCGACGAACTCACGCTGGGTATCCACCGGGAGTTCGGCCGGGGCGTGACCCTCGGCCTCACCGGGATCGTCCGGAGCGAACGAAACCTCCTGGAGGACACCGATGTGGGCGTTCCGGCGAGCGCTTGGACGCCGACAGCCCACTCCGACCCCGGCCGCGACTTCGTTCGCGGCACGGAAGACGACAACCCGGTGACCCTCTACCTGCAGGATCCGGCCACGCTGGGGCAGAGCCGCTTCCGCCTCTACAACCCCGGCATCACCGCGAGTTACCGGGGACTCGTCTTCGAAGCGCGCAAACGGATGGAAGACCGCTGGCAACTGCTCGCGTCAGTCTCGGTGAGCCGTTCGCGGGGATGGCTGCCGGGCGCCGGCGACCAGAGCGAAGAAGGAACCGGTTTCCCCGGCGCGCTCTTCAACGACCCGAACCACGACAGCGACCTCCACTACGGCCCGACCTTCTGGGACCGCCCCTTCGTCGCCCGGGTCTCCGGCAGTTACCGCCTGCCGTGGGGTTTCGCCGCCGCCGCTTCGGCCCGCGCCCACTCCGGCTGGCCGAACTACCGCTCGGTCATCTTTACGGAAACGCTCGACGGGCAGCCCTTGCCCCAAGGCAGCACCGAAGTGATCGTCGAACCGCCCGGCGCCGCCCGCTCGCCCATCGTCCCGCTCCTCGACCTCCGCCTCGACCACCGCCTCACCCTCGGCGGAGCCGTGGAACTCTCGACCTACCTCGATGTGTTCAACGCGCTGAACCTGAACAGCGTCGTCGGCGAAGGCTCCCGCGACGATTCCTTCGGCGCCGTCGTCGGCATCCTCCCTCCCCGGGTCGCCCGGATCGGTCTCCGCCTTCGGTTCTGACAGCCGCCCGCTCGGCCGCGCCGCCCGGCGGGGTCAGGGGCCGGGGTCGGGGGTGGCGCCCAAGGCGGCCAGGCGTTCGCGGACTTGGGGTTGGTCGGCGTTCAACTCCAGGGAGCGCTCGAAGGTGGCGCGGGCGTCTTCCGGGCGGTCGGTGCGGTCGTAGGCTTCGGCGAGGACATTCAGGACGGAGGGGACCGGGGCGCGGAGGCCGATGGCGCGTTCGAGGTGTTCGACGGACTCCTCGAAGCGGCTTTGGAAGAACCGCGTGAAGCCGAGGCCGGTGGCGACTTCGTGGGAATCGGGGAAGGCCTCCTCCATCGGTTCGAGCAGCGCCGCCGCTTCGGGGACGCGCCCGGTCTGGAGGTATCCGTGGGCGAGTTTCCAGCGGGCGGCCGGCAGTTGGGGATTGTCGGCGGCGACGGCGGCTTCGTATTCGGCCAGGGCCTCCTCGAAACGGGACAGCGCGAGGAACTGGTCGCCGCGCACCATCGGCAGCAGGCCGGGGACCTCCGCGTTGAAGCCGCGCCGGTACACGAAGCCGCTCCTCGGGACGCCGGCGCGGGGGGAGACCTGGATGCGGCGCTCCCGGCGGTCGAGCACCGCGCCCGTTTCGTCTTCGAGTTGCGCGGCGAGCCAGTAGTTCCCGCCGACGCCGACATCGAGGGGCAGGCGGGCTACGACGGCCCCGGTTCCCCGGGCGGGCTCCTCGGCTTCGGAGAGCACCCGGTCGCCCGGGTTGCCGGCGTCCTCGTCCAGGATGCGGAAGCGCACGACCTGACCCGGTTCGGCGCCGAGCACCGGGGCGAAGGCGTGGAGGGTGTCGCCGAGCGCGAAGACGCCGCCGGCGGCCGGTTTCACTTCGACGCTTCCGATCTGGAAGGTGCGCACCGCGTCTTCGGTCGGGGCGTCCACGAGCAGGTTGCTGTCGAAACCGGGGATCACATCCACCAGCCGCGCGTCGGCGCCGGCGCCGCCGAGCGCGGCGTCGGAGAGGTCGAGCGTGTCCTCGAAGACGGTGAACTGCTGGGCGGCGCGGTTTCTGACGACGACGCTCACTTCATACACGCCGGGGAGCAGCGGCACGCTGTCCTGGTAGGCGAAGGGGGAGGACCGGACCTGGTCCACCTGGCTGCGGGTCAACTCCAGGAACGCCGGGCGGTCCACCGTGAGCACGGTGACTTCGTCCTCGTTCACCGCCTCCACGCTGATGTCCAGGGTGGTGTAGAACCGGGTTTGGTCTTCGTCGGTTTCGAGGGTGAAGTTCTGCGGATCGATTTCGACGGTGAAGTGGACGAAGGGCGTGTCCTGCGGGCCGCCGGTGATGCCGAAGATGCCGCGGCTCTCGACGAAGTTGAACGAGTACTCGGTCGAAACCCGGTCCCGGTACCGCAGCCAGGCGTCGGCGTAGTCGCTGCGGATCGCCCGGCGCGGGGAATCCTCGACCCGGGCCATGAGCAGGTCGGTGGCCATCGAGGCGCGCCCGGTGGTCCAGTCGCCCGGCTCCGAGGGATCGAACGAGAGCGAGGCGTTCGCCAACTCCACATCCACCCGCTGCAGCGCCTCGTAGGCCTGGATGTTCCCCTCCGGGGTGGACGCCTGCGCGTACTGGCCGCGCACCAGCGAGCCGGGGCCGTCCACGATCGGGTGGTAGATCCGGTACTCGCCGATGTCGTGGCGCTTGAAGAACAGCAGGTAGAAGAACGACGGCAGCCCCAGCCGCACATCGCCCTGGTAGAACCACAGTTCCGACGAAACGACTTCGTTGTAGCCGTCGAAGGAATGGCGCTCGCGCGGCTCGCCGAGCATGATGTAGTAGCGGCCGCGGTCGGTGCGCCAGCCTTCGCGGAAGGTTTCGCGGCCGAGGAACTTGTTGGCGTACTCCAGCCGGGCGTAGTGCTCGTCGCGGAACTCGTTCTCCAGCGTGGCCGGGTGGGGGTCGCGCTTTTGCCAGAAGACTTCGATGAAGCGGTTTCGTTCTTCGAGGGTCTCGAGGCTGAGGAAGACTTCCTCTTCCCGGTCGGTGATGATGTAGGTGACCTCTTTCTCCAGCCAGTCGCGGTGTTCCGGCCGGAGGCGTTCGAGTCGCTCGCTCTTGCTGAGTTCTTCCTGCGCGGCGGCGCCCGAAGGGAGCGAAACAGCCGACAGGAAGGCGAAGGCGCCGGCGAGCACGACGGCGACGGGGGCGGAGAGCGCGCGGCGCGCGGCGGGGGTCATGCGCCGGTGATTTCCCGCAGCGCCTCCGGCGAGGCGTTCTTGCGGGAGGGGCGGATGCCGTGGCGCTTGAGCATCTCGTTGAGCGTCGTGGGTTTCATGCCGAGCATCCGGGCGGCGCGCTTCTGGATGCCCTCCGCGCGGTCCAAGGTGTCCAGCAGCACCTGCCGTTCGATGCTCAGGATGTATTCGCGGAAGGACACGCCGTTCGCCAGCGAGGTGGCCGGCGCGGGGAACGACCGGCCGGAGCGGCTGCGCACCGCGTCCGGGAGGACGGCGGCGCCGAGTTCCCGGTCGGTGCCGAGCACCACCGCCCGCTCCACCGCGTTTTCGAGTTGGCGCACATTGCCCGGCCAGGCGAAGTCGAGGAGCACCTGCATCGCGGCGGTGGAAAAACGCAGCCCGGTCTTCCCGTTCTCGCTCCCGTACTTCTTCAGGAAGTGCTGGGTGAGCGCGGGGATGTCCTCCCGGCGCTCGCGCAGCGACGGGAGGTGGATGTTGATCACATCCAGCCGGAAGTAGAGGTCCTCGCGGAACTTCCCCTGCTCCGCCAGCCGTTTCAGGTCGGTGTTCGTCGCGGCGATGACGCGGACATCCACCTTGATGGTGTCCACGCCGCCGAGGTTCATGAACTCCTTCTCCTGGATCACCCGGAGCAACTTCGCCTGGGTTTCCTGGTGCACCGTCCCGATCTCGTCGAAGAAGATGCTGCCGCCGTCGGCGATTTCGAACAGCCCTTTCTTCGGGGAGATCGCGCCGGTGAAGGCGCCTTTCACATGGCCGAACAGGTTGCTCTCGAGGAGTTCCGGCGGGAGGCTGCCCGAGTGGACGGTGACGAAGGGCCGCTTGCGGCGGGGGCTGAGGCGGTGGATCGCCTTCGCCACCAGTTCCTTCCCGGTGCCGCTCTCGCCGGTTACCAGCACATTCGACCGCGAAGCCGCCACCTGCTCGATCAGCGCGTACACCTCCTGCATCCGGGGCGACTTCCCCACCAGTTCGTCGAATTTGTCCCGGCGCACCAGTTGTTCGCGGAGGCTGCGGTTCTCCCGCGCCAGCCGGCGCTGGCGGACGCCGTTCTGGACCAGGTTGAGCACTTCGTCGTTCTTGAAGGGCTTGGTCAGGTAGTCGAACGCGCCGCACTTGATCGCGGTGACCGCGGTGTCCACCGAAGCGAACGCGGTCAGCATCACCACGGAGATCTCCGGGTCGATCTCCCGGATGCGGCTCAGCACCTTGAGGCCGGAGATGTCCGGCAGCATCACATCCACGATGGCGAGGTCCACCGGCTCCCGGTCGGCGATGCGGACGCCGTGTTCGCCGGTTTCGGCGATGCGCACCGCGTAACCGGCCTGCTTGAGGAGCGCTTCGAGGATCTCGCGCATCACCTGCTCGTCGTCCACGACGAGGATCGTTCCCTTGAGTCGGCTCATGCGCCGGCCTCCTTGCGGGCTCGCGCCCGGTTTCCGGCGGCGGCGCGCGCCGAGGCCGACGCCGCCCGCCCCGCGGGTTCGGGCGCCCCGACGGCCGAGGCGTCCGCCGCCGGGAAGCGGATCACGAACCGCGTGCCGCTGTTCAGCCCGCTCTCCACCTCCATCACGCCGCCGTGCTCCTGCACGATCCCGTAACTGATGGACAGGCCGAGCCCGTTGCCTCCGCTCTTCTTCCGCGTGGAGAAGAACGGGTCGTAGATGCGCCGGATGTCCTCCGGCGCGATGCCTTCGCCGGTGTCCGCGACTTCCGCGATCACCTGGTCACCGTCGACGCGGGTGGTCAGCGTGAGCCAGCCGCCGGCCGGCATGGCGTCGAAGGCGTTCACCGAGAGGTTCACGAAGACCTGCTGGAGCCGGTTCCCGTCGCCCCGGATCGGGGGCAGCCGCGCGTCGAGGTCGCGGCGGATGCGGATGCGCGAGGCCCGCAACTGGTGGTCGAGCAGCGACAGGACTTCGCCGAGCACCCGGTTCAGGTCCACCGGGGCGAACTCGGTCTGCCGGTGGCGGGCGAAGTTGAGGAGGCCGTTCACGATCCGCGAGGCGCGCTCGGTCTGCTGCTCGATCTTGTTCAGCAGCGGCCGCCGCGGGTCTTCGCCTTCGGTCTGGTCCTGGAGCATCTGCGTGAAACTGGAGATGCCGGCGAGGGGGGTATTGACTTCGTGCGCGACGCCGGCGGCGAGGACGCCGAGCGAACTCATCTTCTCGCGCAACTGCATCTCGTTCTCCATGCCGACGCGTTCGGTGATGTCCTCGAAGATGAGCAGGGCGCCGTGGTGCTCGCCGCCGCCGGAGACGAAGGGCGCCGCCTTCACATTCACCACGCGCTCGATGCCGTCGGCGGACTTCAGGTTGTGCCGGGAAACGCCGCCGCGGGCGCCGCCGGTGAGCCAGCCGGCGCCGAGGCCGGCGTCGAGCGCGCGGATCAACTCCGGCGGGAACACCGCCTGGTAGGAGGAATGGGACACCTCGTGGCGGCTGCGGCCGTAGATCCGCTCCATGGAGCGGTTCCAGCGGATCACCCGGCCGCCCAGGTCGAGCACCACCACCCCGGCGGCCAGCGACTCGATGGTGTCTTCGCTCTGCTCCCGGAGGGCGACGACTTCCTCGTGTTTCGCCTGGAGCGAACTGTAGAGCCGGGCGTTCACCAGCGCGGTCGCCGCCTGCGCCGCCAGCGTGCGCAGCAGGTCGAGGTCCTCCGAAGAGAGGTCGTCGCCGTCCTCCGTCGCGCCGAGCGCGATGACGCCCACCACTTCGCCCCGGGCGTAGCAGGGAAGCGCGTTCCGCACCCAGGCGCCTTCGCTCACCCGCGGCGGGAGGTCGGCGGTGGAAGCGGGCGAGCCGACGGCGAGGCGCTTCCGCACCGAGGCGGAAGCGACGAACGCCTCCGCCGCCTCGACCTCGTCGTCGTCGAGGCCGCGCGAAGCGACCGCGCGCAGCGTCGGGTCCGCCGGGGCGCCGGTCGCGGTCAGCAGCGTCACCCGCTCCATGCGGAAAGTGGACGCGATGCGCTCCACGATCTGGTTGCCCAGCGGGACGAGGTCCAACTGCGAGTTCATCTCGCCGGCGAGGTCGGTGAAGGCGCGGCGGAAGTCGTAGCGCTCCCGGTAGAAGAGCCGGTCGAGGAACCGCTCCGCGCGCTGGCGGAACGCCGGCACCAGCAGCGCGGCCACGATGGCGGACAGCACCGCGATGATGAGCGAGTGCTCGTCGCCGCCGAGCCAGGAAGTGCCGAGCAGGAACGCGGCGAGATAGACCGCGGCGATTCCCGCCATCAGGCCGGCGAACAGCAGGCCCCGCTTGAACAGGATCTCCACATCCATCAGCCGGTACTTGACGATGGCGTAGGCGAACGAAAGCGGCGCGAGCACCATCGCCGCGAGCGAGAGTTCCATCGCCGGCGTGGGGGAGATGCCGGAGAAGTACGGCACCGCATACACCAGCGCGAAGGGCAGCATCCCGGCGCCGGTTCCCCAGACGATCCACTTCAACTGCTTGCGGACGGTCACGCTGCGGGCGGCGCGGAAGGCGTCCACGAAGGCGGCGAAGGCGGCGAAGGAATAGACCGCCCAGAGCACCGGCTCCAACCGGTCGAGCACCGTCTCGCTGACGGTGATGACGCCCGGCCCCGGACTCAGCGCCGAGAAGTAGAGGAGGCGGGCGAAGAGCGAGAGCCCGAGCAGCGCGAAGGGCGCGGCGTAGGCCCAGCGGAGCAGGCGCGGTTCGCGCTCCAGGAACCGGCTGCGGCTCGGGAAAGTGAGCGCGAAGTGCAGGAAGACCGCCGGGAAGAACAGGACGCCGACGCGGTCGAGCCAGAAGAAGAGGTGGTCGAAGAAGTCCAGTTCGCCGGTGAACGAGAACGAGAAGGCCAGCAGCCAGAGGACGCAGAGCCCGTAGAAGTGCGCCGCCGCCGAAACGCCGCGGCGGAAGGCGTAGACGAAGGTGCCGACGCCGGCGGCGAAGACGCCCACCGCGGCGAGGAACAGGTAGAGCGAGACATTGCCGGCGGGCAGCGGGGCGACGGTCAGGGTCAGGCCGCGCCGCTCGCCCTCCCGGACGAGGACATACCGCAGGTGGGACTCGGCGTCCACGCTGCGGAGGATCTCCGGCACCTCGTCGGCGCGGTTCACCTCGAACACGCCGCCCCCGGCCGGGTGGCTGATCGCCTGGAGCGAGTCGCCGGGGCGGATGCCGGCCAGGTCGCCCGCGCCGCCCGCCTCGACGCGGCTGGCGACCACCCGTCCGAGGTCGTCCGCCCAGAGCACGCCGTCGTCCATGACCCCGGCCGCGATCTGCCGGGTGGCGTTCGTCGCCGCCAGCGCGAAGAGGAGGGAGGTGGCGGCGACCGCGAGGACGGATCGGGCGCCGCCGCCGACAGCCCGGGGGAGAAGCGCCCCGCCCTTCGCTCTTCGACCGGAGGGTGGCAGGTCCGCGTTCGGTTTCGGCGCGGGGCGCTCCTCCCCCGGGCGGGCGGCGTGAACCGCTGCGCGATTCCCCCCGCCATCTATCGCGGGGAGGGGGCCACCCCCTCCCCGCACCCCTCCCCGGTCGTCGCTTCGCGCCGACGGGACCTCCCGGGACTTTCTCCACGGGCTGCTGGGGGAGGGCATGAGGGCGGGAAAGGGTTGGGGCCGGTGGGCGCGCCATTCTATCCAACATCACGGATATGACGAAACTCGTTACGCATATTTGGATGATCCGTCCGGCGCACCCCGGCGCGGCCAGGAGCCCGCGGGCACAAAAAAAGCGGCGGCCGGACGGGGCCGCCGCGGGGAGCGCGAAGAGCGCCGGGAACCGGTCAGAAACGGACGGCCAGTCCCCCGACCACGCGGCGGGGGGCGCGGGCGACGGCCAACTCGTCGAGCAGCGAGCGGCCCATGAGGTCGCGGAAGAAGAGGTCGCGCACCGCGAAGGAGAGTTCCCACTCGGTGCCGCTCCACTCCGTGAACGGGATCAACTGGAGGATCTCCACATCGAACCGCGCCGTCCGCCCGTCGCCCGGCGCAGCCGGCCCGGCGCCCGCCGCCGGGCCGGCCACTGCCGCCGCCGTGATCCCGTCGTGGTTGATGAGCCGGTACACCGCGTTCAGCCGGGTGCCCGAGGGACGCCACTGCGCCTCGACCTCGGCGGAGAGGTCGTGGAGCACCGCGCCGTCCGAGACCGCGAGCACGCCGATCGGGGCCCCGCCCGCCCCGGACTCCGGGGAGCCGCCCACCACCGCCATCAGGTAGGAGACCCGGCCGCCCAGGTCCACGCCGCGCGCCACCGGCGCCATCTCGCGGATCCAGTCGAGGGCCACGCCCTGCGCGGTGAAGTTCCCGGCGGACGCCACCTCGAACCGGCCGCCCTGCCGCGGGCGGGACTCGAAGGAGCGGACCAACTGGTCGGTGGTGACTTCCCGGAAGCCGCGGACGCCGAGCGTGGCGTTCGGGGCGAGCCGGTGCTGGACGCCGGCCTGGTACCGGGCGCTCCGCTGCGCCGGCATGGTCGGGAACCCGGAGGGGTCGAGCGCCAGCAGGTCGGCGTGCGCGATCCGGGAGAGGAGCGCCGCGTCGTCGCCGATGGGCCCGTCCACCCGCACCGCCATCCCGCCGACCAGTTCCCAGTTGTCCGACGCCCGGTAGCGGAGCACCGCGCGGGGCGCGAGGCCCCGGTGGCCGGAGAGGTAGGAGAAGCGGCGGTAGGTCAGGCCGGTGCTCAGCGAGGCCCGGCCCAGCGAGAAGTCGTCCGCGACGAAGGCGGCGCCGTCCCAGGCGGCCTGCGGCTCCTGCAGCAGGTCGGCGTTCAGGATCGGGGCCGCTTCCGGCCGGTAGTCCGGGGCGTCGCCATAGACATGGCGCTGGTAGCCGAGGCCGGCGCTGAACCGGTGGCCGTCCAGCGGGGCCATCCGGTAGGCCAGGTTCGCCGCCCACGAAGCGAACGCCGACTCCATCAGGCGCGCCTCCGCCTCCCAGTCGCCGCGGGCGGTGGAAGGCAACTCGAACCGGGTGTAGGCGATGCCGGAGTCCAGCGCGCGGCCTTCCGCGAGGCCGAGCGAACTGCCGGAGGCGGCGAAGACGCCGAACTCCCCGTCGAAGGCGCCGAGCGCCGGGACATGCGGGCGGGACTCCGACCGGAACCACTCGTCCTCGTCGTCCCACCGGGAACCGGCCGAGGCCTGGCGCTCCTTCAGCACATTGCGGCGGCCGCGCTGGAGGAGCCAGCGCAACTCGGAGAGCGTCCCCGCGCCCGGCTCCGCCCCCACCGCCGCCATCTGCAGGAGCAGCGTGTCCGTGATGGCGGCGCCGCTCGAGACCTGCACCCGCGTCCGGGGGGAGGGGAGGAACCCGGCGAGGAAGGCGCGGAGGCTGTAGAGGCCTTCGCTGGCTTCGTCCACCTCGAAGCGGCCGTCGTCGCCGGTCACCGCGAACCGCGCCTCTTCCGGCTGCTCGGAGGCGAAGACCGAGACCAGCGCGCCGGGCAGCGGCTGGCCGTCGTTCGTGACCACCATGCCGCTGATCTGCGCCAGCACGACCACTCCGGCGGCGTTCGGCGCCGCCGCCGTCTCCCCGGCGGCGAGCCGCGCCGCCGCCAGTGTCGGCGCCGGGGGGGTCGCCGCCGGGGGCTCGGAGGCCGCCGCCGCGCCGGAAACGAGCAGCGAAACGCCCGCCGCGAGACCCGGAATCCGAGGCCGGGAGGCGGGGCGCGAACGCCGGGCGGGCTGGCGGAACATAGGCAGGGTAGTGAAGCGCGGCGGGGCCTTCCTGTCAAACGCGTTTCCCGACGCATTCCCGCGGATCGGGCGGTTCCGGCGGCCCGGCGGGTACTAGAATCCGACCCCGCCGATGCCGGACGACGAACCGACCCTGATCGACCGGATCGGCGCCCGCGAGATTCTGGACTCGCGCGGCTATCCGACGGTGGAGGCCGAAGTCCGGCTGGACGGCGGGGGATTCGGACGGGCCGCCGCCCCCTCCGGCGCCTCCACCGGGACGCACGAGGCGGTGGAGCGCCGGGACGGCGAGGCGAAGCGCTACCGGGGCAAGGGCGTCCGGGAAGCCGTCCGCGCCGTCGAGGACCGGATCGCCGCGGAACTCGTCGGCGAGGACGCCCTGTGCCAGGCCGCGCTCGACGAACTGCTCGTCGAACTCGACGGCACGCCGGACCGCTCCGGGCTGGGCGCGAACGCCATCCTCGCGGTCTCGCTGGCGGTCGCCCGCGCCGCCGCCGACGCCTGCGGCCTCCCGCTCTACCGGGCGCTCGGCGGCTTCAACGCCGACCGCCTGCCGGTCCCGTTCTTCAATGTGCTCAACGGCGGCGCCCACGCGGACAACCGCCTCACCGTCCAGGAGTTCATGGTCGTCCCGCAGGGCTACGAGAGTTTCTCCGAGGCCCTCGAAGCGGGGGCGGCGGTTTACCACTCACTCCGCGAGGTGCTCTCCCGGCGCGGGCTCTCCACCGCGGTCGGTGACGAGGGCGGGTTCGCGCCGCAGTTGGACGACGCGGAGGCGGCGCTCGGCCTGCTGATCGAGGCGGTCGAGGCCGCCGGGCTGACCCCCGGCGAGCGGATGGGGCTCGCGCTGGATGTGGCGGCGAGCGAGTTCCACGACGACGCCGGCTACCGCTTCGACCCCGACGGCGCCCCGATCCCGGCGGAGGCGATGATCGAGAAGTACGCCGGCTGGCTCGACCGCTTCCCGGCGCTCCTCTCCATCGAGGACGGGCTCGCCGAGGACGACTGGGAGGGGTGGCGGGCGCTGACCCGAGAGTTGGGCGGCCGCGCGCAACTCGTGGGGGACGACCTGTTCGTCACGCAGTCCGACCGGCTCCGCCGCGGGATCGAGGGCGGCGCCGCGAACGCGATCCTGGTGAAGCCGAACCAGGTGGGGACGCTCACCGAGACCCTCGAAGTCGCCAGGCAGGCCCGCGCCGCCGGCTTCGGCGTGATGCTCAGCCACCGCTCCGGCGAAACCGCGGACACCGCGATCGCCCATATCGCGGTCGCCGCCGGCGCCGGGCAAGTCAAGGCCGGGGCGCCCTGCCGGGGGGAGCGGGTGGAGAAGTACAACGAACTGCTCCGCATCGAGGAGGAACTGCGCGAGGGCGGCCGGGCCCGCGGCCGGCTGGCGGCGGAGCCGCGCCGTCCCGGACGGGAGCGCGCTTGACCGAGGCGGAGGCGCCGGGGCGCGTCCGGCAGTACCCGCTGGAGCGCGGCTCGCTCGAAATCCAGTTCATCGAGGAGTTCTTCGGCGAGTTCGACCGGAAGAAGACCGCCGGCGAGATCCGGAAGCGGCTGGGCGGACGGGAGCACGGCATCTTCATGGTGGAGGCGCCGCTCCCCGGGGACCCGGCCCGCCTCGCCCCGGTCGCCTACCGGGTGGTGCACGAGATCCGCGCCGAGGAGCGCGACCCCCAACTGGCGGACCTGGTCTCCCGGCTCGCCGGGGCGGTGCGGTTCTCCGGGCAGCGCGTCCTCTACGCCTGGCTCGGCGGGACCCGGAGCGACTGGCGCGGGCAGGGGCACTTCCGGGCGCTCAGCGAGTACGAGGAGGAGTGGGCGCTGGAGAAGGGGTTCCGCGAGATCGTGGTGAAGACCAAGAACCGCTACTACGAGATGCGCGGCGCGCTCACCCACCTGCAGTTCGATGTCATCCACTACGAGCGCCACCCGGTGGAGCCCGGCGAGTCGAAGGTCTATCTCTCGAAGCGCCTGGGCGGCGGCCGCCGCCCCGCCCGGACGGCGCCGCTCGCGGGAGTCACCGAAGCCTGACCTTCCCGACCGGCTGATACTTTCGCCGGTTCGACTCTCCCCGGTTCGACATTCCCCAGCGGAGGTTTCCGGCCATGACGGGACGGCACTACGGGCGCGGCTTCGCGTCCCGGCGGCGGTGGCTGCCGACTCTCCCCCTCCTGCTCGCGCTCGGGGCGCCGGCGGCCGCCGAAGTCGTCCGGTTCGAGGTCACCGAGCGGGGCGACCTGCTGGGCGGGCGGGCCTTCGGGCTGGCCGGGGCCTACGAGCGGATCGCGGGCGTCGTCCACTTCGCCTTCGACCCGGAGAACCCGGCGAACCGGATCGTCGCGGACCTCGGGCTCGCCCCGGTGAACGCCGACGGCAAGGTCGAGATGTCCGCCGACTTCCACCTCCTCCGCCCGAAAGTGATGGCGAAGGGGCGCGGGACGCTGCTGCTCGAAGTGAACAACCGGGGGCGGAAGGGGCTCCTCTCCTACTTCAACATGGCCGAGGGCAGCCTCTGGCCGGAGACCGGGGCGCACTTCGGCGACGGCTTCCTGCTGCGCCGGGGATTCACCCTGCTCTGGCTGGGCTGGCAGTGGGATGTCCCCGACGACGACCCGCTGCGGATGCGGATGTTCCCGCCGGTCGCGACGAACCCGGACGGCTCGACGATCACCGGCCTCGTCCGCGCCGACTTCTCGGTGCGGACCGAGACGCCGCACCACACCCTCGCCGACCGGAACCACCGGCCCTACCGGGTGGCCGACCCCGACGACGAAGCGAATGTCCTCACCGTCCGCCGCCGGGTCGAGGACGAGCGGGAAGTCGTCCCCCGCGGGCAGTGGGGCTTCGGGCGGATCGAGGACGGCGCCCCGGTCCCCGACGACGGCGCGGTCTGGATCGAAGGCGGCTTCCAACCCCACCGCATCTACGAAGTCGTGTACCGCTCGGAAAACCCGCCGCTGGTGGGCCTCGGCCCGGCGGGGATCCGCGACCTGGTCAGCCGCCTCCGCCACGACGGCGCGGACGCGCTGGGCATCGGCGCCGACGACCTCGACAGCGCCCTCGGCTTCGGAATCTCCCAGAGCGGCCGGTTCCTCCGCACCTTCCTCTACTACGGGTTCAACGGCGACGAGCGCGGGCGCCGGGTCTTCGACGGCGTGATCTCCGATGTGGCCGGCGGCGGGCGCGGCAGTTTCAACCACCGCTTCGCCCAAGCCTCCCGCGACGCCCACCCCTACCTCAACCAGTTCCACCCGACGGACATCTTCCCGTTCACCGACATCGAACAGACCGACCCGGAGACCGGCCGCACCGAAGGACTGCTCACCCGCCAGCGCGAACGGTTCTACCCCCGCGTCTTCTACACGAACTCCTCCTACGAGTACTGGGGCCGGGCGGCCAGCCTGATCCACACCACGGTGGACGCCGCGGAAGACGCGGTCATCCCCGACCACGCGCGGGTCTATCTCTACGCCGGCACCCAGCACGGGCCGGGGCGGTTCCCGCCGCAGGTCACCATCGGGCAGCAGCCGGCGAACCCGAACAACTTCCGCTGGGGCCAGCGGGCGCTGCTGCTGGCCATGGACGAGTGGAGCCGGGGCGGGGCCGAGCCGCCGCCGAGCCGCTACCCCAGCGTGGAGGCGGGCACCGCCGTCGCGGCGGAGGACCTCGCCTTCCCCGCCGTCCCCGGCGTGACCACCTCCGACCGGGTGCACTACGCCTACCGCGCCGACTACGGGCCCCGGTTCGCCGACGAGGGCATCGTCACGAAGGAGCCGCCGGAGATCGGGCGCCGCTTCCCCATCCGGGTCTCCGCGGTGGACGCCGACGGGAACGAAACCGCCGGCATCCGGCTGCCGGAAGTCGCGGTCCCGCTGGCCACCTACACCGGCTGGAACCTGTTCCGCGCCGAGGCCGGCCCGCCGGACGAACTCTCCAGCATGGTGGGTTCGTTCCTGCCGTTCCCGCGGACGGCGGGCGAACGGGAGGCCTCCGGCGACCCCCGGCCCTCGGTCGAGGAGCGCTACGCGAGCCGGGAGGACTACCTCGGCCGCTACACCGCCGCGGCGCTCGAACTCATCGACGCCGGCTACCTGCTCGGCGAGGACCTGCCGGCGCTCACCCGGATCGCGCTGGAGCGCTGGGAGCATGTGATGGGCGCCCCCGCCTCCGCCGGCAGCCGCTGACGGGATGCGACCGGCGGCCCCCGGCCTCCTCGCGCTGGGGCTCCTCGCCGCCGCGCCGGGGTGCCGGGGCGGCGGCGAGCCCGGCGGCAGGGGGGAGCCCGGCGGGGGGCCGCTGGTGGTGCGGCTGGGGCATGTGGGGTTCCCGGGGTCGCCGTTCGACCACGCCGCCCGCCATTTCGAGGAACTGGTCGAGCAGCGGTTCCCCGGCCGGGTGGACATCCGCATCTTCGGGGCGAGCCAGTTGGGCGAGGACAAGGAGATGCTGGAAGGGCTCCGGCTGGGGACGCTGGAGATGCATGTCCCCTCGTCGGTGCTCCACTCGCTCGCGCCGGAATTCGGCCTCTTCGACCTGCCGTTCCTCATCGAGGACCGGGCGCACTTCCAGCGGATCGCCGAAGGCGAGATCGGGCGGGAACTGGCCGCGCTCCTCGAAACCGAACACGGGATCACCCTGCTCGCCTACTGGGAGAACGGGTTCCGGGTCATCACCAACGATGTCCGCCCGATCGTCGTCCCCGCCGACCTCGACGGGATCCGGCTCCGCACGCCGAAGGACCCGGAGCGGGTGCGGCTCTTCGAAACGCTCGGCGCCAGCCCGGCCTCGATGAGTTTCGGCGAGGTGTTCACCGCGCTGCGGCAGGGCGTGGTGGACGGGCAGGAGAACCCGCTGGCGCAACTCACCGCCGCCCGGTTCCACGAGGTGCAGCGCTTCCTTTCGGTCTCGAACCATGTGTACACCCCGGCCTACCCGCTGGTCGGCAGCGCCTGGTTCGCGCGCCTGCCGGAGGATCTCCGCGAGGGGCTCCGGGAGGCCGCCTTCGAGACCGGGCGGTTCGTCCGCGGGTTCCTCGCGGAGGAGGACGCGCGCCTGCTGGCGTCGTTCGACGGGGAACCGGCGGTGAACGAGGTGGACCGCGACGCGTTCGTCCGCGCCGCCGCGCCGGTGTTCGACCACTACCGCGAGCGCTTCGGCGCCGGGCGGATCGAAGCCGCCCGGGCGTTGGCCGCGCCGCCGGCCGACCCTCCCGACAACTCTCCCGACAACTCTCCCGACGGCCGGTAGGCGTCCGCGGAGGTGGCCGGGCCGACGACCCCTCCCGCGTCCGGCGGCGCGAATGCCGACGCGCCGCGCGGCCGCCGCGGCCCCCTCGAAACCGCCTGCTCGGTCCTCCTCGCCGCGATGGCGGCGCTCTGCCTCGTCGAAGTCGGCCTCCGCTACGGGTTCGGCGGGACGCTCGGCTTCTACGACGAACTCGCCGGGTTCCTGCTGGTCTGGCTGACCTTCCTCGGGTCCTGCCTCGCCCGGCGCGACCGCGCCCACATCGGCATCCGCGACCTGGTGGAGCGCCTCCGCCCCGGACGGCGCCGCGCCGCCGCGCTGCTCGAACACGCGGCGATGCTGACCCTCCACGGCGTCCTCCTCTGGTTCGGCGCCGCGCTCGCGCTCCGGTTCGCCTCGGAGCGGGCGATCACCATGCCCCTGCCGATGGGCCTGTTCTACCTGGTGCTCCCGCTCTCCGCGCTCCTCACCGCCGCGCTGGAAGTCCGCAGCCTCCTCGCCCTGCTCCGCCCGCGCCCCGCCCCTGACGCCGGCCGCTGACCCCGGCCGCTGACCCCCGATGGAGATCCTGGTCGCGCTGCTCGCCGCCGCCGGGCTGGTCCTCACCGGGATGCCGGTCGGCTATGTGCTCATCGCGGCCTCGGTGCTGGCGATCTGGCTGACCACCGGCACGCCGCTCACCGTCGTCCCGCTCCGGCTCTTCAACGGCACCGACTCCTTCCCGCTGGTCGCGGTGCCGCTGTTCATCCTCGCCGGGGCGCTCATGAACCGCGCCGGCATCTCGCAGCGGCTCACCGACTTCGCCGCCTCGATCGTCGGCTGGATGCGCGCCGGGCTGGCGATGACCACGACGACTTCCTCGATGCTGTTCTCGGAGATGTCCGGCTCCGCGGTGGCGGACGCGGCGGCCCTCGGCAGCGTCCTGATCCCGGCGATGAAGGAGCGCGGCTACCCGGCCCGCTTCGCCGCGGCGGTGCTGTCCTCGTCCGCCACCATCGCCATCCTGATCCCGCCCTCGATCCCGATGATCCTCTACGGGGCGGTCGCCGGCGCCTCCGTCGCCCGGCTCTTCCTCGCCGGGGTGGTTCCCGGCGTGCTCGCCGGTGTCTTCATCATGGCGGTCAGCCGGGCGCTGGCCCGGCGCGGCGGCTTCGGCGAGTCGGAGCCCTTCTCCGCCCGCCGCGCCGGCGCCGCGCTCCGCGCCGCCGCCGGGCCGCTGCTCATCCCGGCGGTGATCCTCGGCGGCATCTTCTTCGGCTGGTTCACGGCTACCGAGGCGGCGGCGGTCGCGGTGCTGCTCGCGCTGCTGCTCGGCGGCGCGGTCTATCGGAACTTCCGCCGGGCGGACCTCGGCGAGGCGTTCGGCGAGGCCTCCCGGCAGACCGCGGTGGTCATGATCCTGGTCGCCGGCTCCGCCGTCCTCGGCTGGTACCTGGCGAACCAGCAGGCCCCGGAGCGGCTGGCCGGCTGGGTCCTCTCCCGGGTGGAGGCGCCCTGGGCGGTGGCGCTGGTGCTCGACGGCATCCTGCTGCTCGCCGGGACGATCCTCCACAGCGCCGCCGCGGTGGTGCTGCTCGTCCCCATCCTCCTCCCGCTGGCCGAGTCGGTCGGGATCGGCCCGGTGCACTTCGGGATGATGGTCACCGTGAGCCTCGCGGTGGGGCAGCAGACCCCGCCGGTGGCCTCGGTCCTCATCACCACCTGCTCGCTGGCCAAGACCTCGATCTCCGAGGTGATGCGGGTGAATGTCTTCTTCATCGGCGCCCTGCTCGTCGTGCTGGCGCTGGTTACCTTCTGGCCGCAGTCGGCGCTCTTCCTCCCGGACCTGCTGCTCGGCGCCGGGTGAGCGGCGGCGCGGCGGGCAGGTATCAGCCCGTGGAAAAAGCGCCCCGCCCTCCGCTCCACGACCGGAGGGCGCCGAGTCTCCGTCCGGTTTCGAGGCGGGGCGCTCTTCCCACGGGCCGGCGGTGTGAATCGCTGCGCGATTCCCCCCGCCATCTATCGCGGGGAGGGGCCGCCCCCTCCCCGCGCCCCTCCCCGGTCGGCGCTTCGCGCCGACGAGCGCTCCCCGGACTTTCTTCACGGGCGGCTAAAATGACGCCTGGATCGCGGGGCCGGCGAACGGCCTTCTTCGCGGTCCCGAAGAACGACCGGGTTGGGGCTGTGGCGCAACTGGGAGCGCGCGTGAATGGCATTCACGAGGTCACGGGTTCGATCCCCGTCAGCTCCACCGGTTCCCTCCTCCGCCTCCGGCGGGGAGGGTCGGAGTCCGACCGGGAAGCGCATGGGGTCTGGCGGCCCCCGCGGACTTCAAATCCGTTGATTCCGGGTTAGTCCCCGGGATGGTGGGTTCGATTCCCACACGCTTCCGCCCGCCCGCGGCGAACCACCGGGCGACACCTTCCGCAGTCCCGACTGAGCCCCTTGCCCGAGGCCGGCGAGCCGCCCCGCCCGCCCGATCCGGCGGACCCGCCGGAGACGCCATCGCCCGACCGAAGCGCCGACGCGCCCGCCGGGTCCGTCGTCCGCCAGACCGCCATCCGGAACCTCGTCTCCGCGCTCGCAGACGGCTCCGCCCTCCCCGGCGTCACCGCGCTCCGCCACTTCCCGGCGCAGGCCGCGCAGTACCGGGACTTCCCCCCCTACGCCGCGCCGAAACTCCGCGAGGCCTACGAATCCCGCGGCGTCACCCGCCTCTATTCCCACCAGCGCGACGCCTGGGACCGCGCCCGCGCCGGCGAACAGGTCGCGGTGGTGACCCCGACCGCCTCCGGCAAGACGCTTTGCTACAACGCGCCGATCCTGAACCGGATCCTGGAGGAGCCGGACGCCCGCGCGCTCTACCTGTTCCCGACCAAGGCGCTCTCGCAGGACCAGAAGCAGGAACTGCTCGAACTCACCGAAGCGGCGGACGCCGGGATCGGCGTCGAGGTGTACGACGGGGATACGCCGGGGGACCGCCGCCGGACGATCCGCGCCCGGGCGCACCTGGTCATCACCAACCCGGACATGCTCCACGCCGGGATCCTCCCCCACCACACCAAGTGGGCCAAGTTGTTCGAGAACCTGCGCTTCGTGGTGCTCGACGAGATGCATACCTACCGCGGCGTCTTCGGGAGCCATCTCGCCAACCTGCTCCGCCGCCTCCGCCGGGTCTGCCGCCACTACGGCGCCGACCCGCAGTTCCTGATGAGTTCCGCGACCATCGCCAACCCGAAGGAGTTGGGCGAGCGCCTCATCGAACGCGAGGTTTCGCTGGTCACGGAGAGCGGCGCGCCGCGCGCCGAACGGTTCTTCCTGTTCTACAACCCGCCGGTGGTGAACGCGCAACTGGGGATTCGCCGTTCGGCGCTCGCGGAAGCGCGGCGCATCGCCCGGGGTTTCCTCGAGAAACAACTGCAGACGGTGGTCTTCGCCCGCTCCCGCACGGACACCGAAGTCCTGGTCAAGTACCTGAAGAAGGACCTCGAAGACCGCCCCGACCGGCGCGGCCTCATTCGCGGTTACCGGGGCGGTTACCTGCCGAAGAAGCGGCGGGAGATCGAGGAAGGACTGCGCAGCGGAAGCGTGCTCGGCGTGGTTTCCACGAACGCGCTGGAGTTGGGGATAGACATCGGCGGCCTCGACGCCTCGGTGCTCGCCGGATATCCGGGAACCATCGCCTCCACCTGGCAGCAGGCCGGACGCGCCGGACGCCGGGGCGGAGCGGCGGCTTCGGTGCTGGTCGCCAACTCCTCGCCGGTGAACCAGTTCGTCATCCGCCACCCCGACTACTTCTTCGAAGGTTCGCCGGAGCGCGGGCTCGTCAACCCGGACAACCTCTCCATCCTGCTCGAGCAGGTGAAGTGCGCGGCGTTCGAGTTGCCCTTCTCCGCCGGCGAGGAGTTCGGCGGCGAGGACCTCGAAGCCCTGCTCGGCGTCCTGGAAGAAGAGCAGATGGTCCTCCGTTCCGGCGACCGCTGGTTCTGGACGAAGGACGCGTATCCGGCGAACAGCGTGAGTCTGCGTTCGCTCAGTTCGGACAACTTCGTCGTGCAGGATCGGGAGAGCGGCCGGATCATCGGCGAAGTCGATTTCGTGAGCGCCCATTCCACGGTGCACGAAAAGGCGATCTACATGGTGGAGAGCGATACCTGGTTCGTCGAGCGCTTCGACCACGAAGCCCGCCGCGCGGAAGTGCGTCCGGTGGACAGCGACTACTACACCGACGCGATCACCCATACCCGGGTGAACATCCTCGACCGCTTCGCCGCCGCGCCGGAGAACGCCGCCCCGGCCAGCCACGGCGAAGTCCATGTGGTGAAACAGGTCGTGGGTTTCAAGAAGATCAAGTTCTATACGAACGAGAATGTGGGTTCCGGCGAGTTGGAGATGCCGCCGGTGGAGATGCACACCACCGCGTTCTGGCTGGAGGCGCCGCTCGAAGTCCTGCTCGCGGTCCCGTTCGGCCCGGAGGACCGGCGCGACGGCGTGCGCGGGATCAAGAACGCGCTCGCCGCGGTCGCTTCCACATTCCTCATGTGCGAGCCGAGCGACCTCGGCTCGGCGATCGGCACCGGCGAAGGCGACGAGTCGGTGGGCGGCGGGCGGGTCGCGGACGCCGGGGAGGCGGCGGGCGACCCGGCCGCGCCGCCGAAGATCTTCCTCTACGACGACTACCCCGGCGGCATCGGGTTTTCCGAGCCGCTGTTCGAAGCGCGGGCGACGCTGCTGCGCGAAACGCTGGGGCTGATCGAGCGCTGCGAATGCCGGAACGGGTGCCCGTCCTGCGTCGGGCCGGCGGAGGAGGTGGGTCTGCGGGGCAAGGACGCCGCGGTGGCCATCCTCCGGCGTCTCGCCGTTTCGCCGGAGGAGGAGGCGGAGACGCCGGCGCCCGCCGCCGCGGCGGCCTCCGGGGCGGCGTGAGCGGCGCGCGCGGATCCCTCGCGGAGCGGCTGGCCCGCCAGCGCGGCCGCGTCGCCGGGGACCGGGGGCCGGCCGTGGCGCCGATGCCCCCCGTGGAAGCGTCGGCCGGTTCGCCGCCCGCCGAGAACCGGACGGTGCCCGCGGCCGATCCGCCCCCCGCCTTCGCCGAGCCTCCGGCTCCCGCCGCCGGCCTCCCGGCGAGCAGCCTCCCGGCGAGCGGCCTCCCGGTGAGCGGACCACCGGGCGAGAGCCGCGAGGAGAAACTCGCCCGCCTCCGAACCGCCCTCCGGCGCACCGAAGCGGGTTGGAAGGCCCCGCGTTCGCCCCGCCCGGCGCCCGAAACCGCGCCCGACGCGGACGACGACTCGCCGCGGCCGTCCGACGAGACCCGCCCGAACCCGCGCCTCGACCACCGCTCGCTCCGCCGGCGGATGTCCCGCATCCGCAGCGCCCGCGCCCTCCGCCCGGCGGAAGCCCCGCCGGCGGCGCCGCCGTCCGGCCCCGGCCACGAGCGGAGCGACCACGACTTCCCGACGGACGCCGCCTACGGCGGACACCCGCTCTCCCGACTGGCGACTCTCCCCCGGTCACTCTCCGCCCGACTGGAAGCGACCCCGGACGCGGAGGGCGTCGCCCTCGACCGCGCGTTCTTCCTCGACACCGAAACCAGCGGCCTCGCCGGCGGCACGGGCACCTTCGCCTTCCTCATCGGCATCGGCGCGCTCTCCGGCGACCGGTTCCGCGTGACCCAGTTCCTCCTCCGCTCCCCGGCGGCGGAGCGCGAGATGCTCGAAGAGTTCCTCGCCGAGATCGGCGACCGCCCGGAGTTCGTCACCTACAACGGAAAGAGTTTCGACCTCCCGCTCCTCGAAGCCCGCCTCGCCCTGAACGGCCTGCCGAATCCCTTCGCGGACGCGCCGCACCTCGACCTGCTCACTCCCGCGCGCCGCCTGTTCCTGCCCCGCCACGAAAGCGCCAAGTTGTTCCACCTCGAAAACCGGGTGCTCGGCGTCGAACGCCACGACGACATCCCGGGCGCGCAGATCCCGGCGATCTTCTTCGAGTTCCTGCGAAACGGCGAACACCCGGCGATGGAGTCCGTGCTGGAACACAACCGATACGACCTCCGCTCGCTCGCGGCGTTGACCGTCGAGTCGGCGCTCCGACTGGCGGAGGATTGGGACACCGAACACGGCGCCGACCTCCACGGCGTCGGCGCGCACCTCCTGAAACGCGAGGAACACGAAGCCGCCAACCGCCTCTTCGAACGCGCCCTCGCCGCCGGCCTCTCCGGCCGCAACCGCGACCGCTGCCTCCTCCACCTCGGCGAAGAACGAAAACGCCGCGGCGACTGGCCCGCCGCCGTCGCCCTCTGGCAACGAATCGAGGAAGCCGACACCCCGGAATACCTCGAAGCCCTCCGCTGGTTCGCCAAGTACGAAGAACACGAAAACCACGACTACGCCCGCGCCCTCGCCCATGTCCACGACGCCCAAGACCGCCTCGACCGAGTCCCGGCGCGTTTCGACGAAACCCTCCCCCGCCGCCGCGAAGACTGGGCCCGCCGCGCCGCCCGCCTGGAAGAAAAGTCGGCGGACTGAACTCGAGGGTTCGACCGACTCGCCGATCGAGCCTTACGCGGCCTTGAAAAGTCTGCTTGAGCGCGCTAAAACTAGTTCCTTCACGCTTGAAGGAGAGTAGAGATGAAGAGGAAAGTCCTCATCGGCTTCGTCGCCCTGTTCCTGAGCGCCGCCCTCTGGGTCGCCTGCGAAGTGGGACAGCAGGCGCCGCGCTCCGCTCCGGCGGTCACTTCCGCTGTCGGGGCGCCGGATCCGACGCCCGGCTCGCAAAACCCGAGTACCGACACGATAACGCCGGGATCTCTCGCGCACCGGGAGGAACTCGCCGAGAGGGCCAGACTGGACTTCGCCCGGAGGGTCGAGCGGTACCGGGCGGAGGGGAAGTCGGAGGAGTACATCGCCTACATGCGGGAGAACGCGCTGGAGGGATACCTGCGGGATGTGCGGACCCGGCCGGCGGAGTGGTTCACGATCGAGGCGATTCTCGAACGGGCCCGCGCACGGCACGAGCGCGACATTCCGCTGTTCCTCGAAGCCGGTATCCCGCGGGAGAAGGTGGACGCGCTCCTGGCCGCCCACCCGCAGCCGTCGAAGCCGTAAGGCATCTTCGCCGGCGTCCTCGCTCGCTGTCGGAGTGATGCGGCGACCTGTGGGACTGCGCCTGGTAGTCCCGCGGGGTCGCGCACAGCGGGCTTCGAGACCGCTGCTCGCCAATGACGAGTCCCGTTGTTATCGGGTTTCCGGGCGCCCCTCAGCGCCGCCGGGACGCGGGCAAAGTGGGAGCGCGACCCTTGCCCGAATACTACCGAGACTGACCGGGCCAAGCGGAAAGCGTCGCGTGCTATCCTCTGTTTCCAAGGGCCGCATCCTACTAGCTCTCCCAAAAGGTGAGGAGTGCCTGGCAACTCCAAAAAAGGGACTCGGCTTTGCCGAGCGGAGGGTAGTCGCGGCGCCACCGGGCGGCCCCACGGGGACTACCAGGCGCAGTCCCCACCCCCTTCAGGGTTTGCGAAGGACCTCTCGCGTTCGGCCGAGCCGGTTGGCGAGTTGCTGCTCGGTCGTCCCTCGCGGGAAGAAACCGATCAGATCGATCTTGTCGTTCACCGGGTCGCGCGAATCAGAACTTCCCGTCGACTTGAGCGATGCCCCTCGCTGATGCCGCAGGCCGCGGCCGGCCGGTCGAGGGTCGGCGTTCGTCCGATCGGGTGGGTCTCAGCGAGGGCAGCGAAGCGCGAGTCCGCGCGCCTCGCCGCCGCGCAGTCGGGTCAGCCGCCGCTGACCGGGGGGAGGAAGGCGAGTTCGTCGCCGGGCTCGAGCGGGGTGTCCTTCGGGCGGAACCGGTGGTTGACCGCCACGCTGATCGAGGCGGAGAGCGGGGCGAGTGCCGGGTGTTCGTCGGCGAGGCGTTCCCAGACCGCTTGGGCGGTCAGCCCCGGGGTCGGGGGGACTTCGACGCGTCCGCGCCCGGCGGCCTCCCGCGCGGCGGCGAAGAGGAGGACGGTGACCGGTTTGCTCGCGCCGGGGTCAACCGTTGTCGGCGCGGCCGAAGCGCGTTCCTCCGGGGCGGTCATTCGGTTACCGGTTCCTTCGGGCCTTCCACCCAGACTTCGCCGTCCTCGAACACTTCGCGTTTCCAGATCGGGACGATGCGCTTGATCTCGTTCATCGTGTGCCTGGCCGCGTCGAACGCGTGCCCCCGGTGCGGCGAAGCGGCGGCGACCAGCACGCTCGCTTCCCCGATCTCCACCCGGCCGGTGCGGTGGTGGACGCGCAGCCGCTCCACCCCGAACCGGGCTCGCGCGTCCTCCGCGACCCGCGCCAGCACCGGGAGCGCCATCTCCTCGTACGCCTCGTATTCCAGGTAGCGCACCGCCCGGCCCCGGTTCCGGGCGCGGACGATCCCGGCGAAGACCACGACCGCGCCGTCGGCGGAGACTTCCAGCCCTTCGCGGATCGCCGTCTCGCTCAGCGGCTCGGCGGTGAGCCGGAACGGGCTTCCGCTCACGACGCGGCGAGTCCGGCGGGCAGGTGGCCGAGGGGCCCGTGGCCCCGGCCGAGCGGCGCGGCCCGGAGCATCGCCGTCCGCACATAGGCGAGCGCTGCTTCCACCGACTCCCGGAGCGTGCGGCCCCGGGCGAGTCCGGCGGCCACCGCCGCCGACAGCGTGCAGCCGGTCCCGTGCGTCGCCGGCGTCTCGATCCGGGGAGCGCGGAACACCGCTTCGTCGCGGCCGTCGCTGAAGAAGTCCACGACTTCGCCGCCGGGCAGGTGCCCGCCCTTCACCAGCACCGCCCTCGCGCCCATCTTCAGCAACCGCTCGGCGGCGCCCCGCATCGCGGATTCGTCTTCGACCGCCCGCCCGGTGAGGTCGGCCGCCTCGGGCAGGTTCGGGGTGAGGAGCGCGGCCAGCGGAAGCAGGCGCTCCCGCAGCGCGTCCACCGCGTCCGGACGCAACAGCCGGTCACCGGTCTTCGCCACCATCACCGGGTCCACCACCAGCGGCAGCCGCCGCCTCGCCATCGCCTCGGCCACCGCGCGGATGATGGCCGCCGACGAAAGCATCCCGGTCTTCGCCGCCGCCACCGGGAAGTCGTCGCACACCGCGGTGATCTGGGCGCGGATCAACTCCGGGTGGACTTCGGCGACGGCGGCAACCGCCACCGTGTTCTGCGCGGTGATCGCCGTGATCGCGGAGACGCCGTACGTCTCGTGGGCGGCGAAGGTCTTGAGGTCGGCCTGGATGCCGGCCCCGCCGCCGGAGTCGGAGCCGGCGATGGTCAGGGCCACCGGGGGCGCCGGCGGGGGCGCCGCGGTCAACGGTGGAGTCCGGGGGCGGGTCAGGAGGGAGCGGTGCGGAACGCCAGCACCCGCGCCGCGTCCTCGCCCCACTCCGCGGCCTCCGGGCCCGGCTCCAGGTTCTGCCCGTGCAGGTCGCGGATTTCGCGGTAGAGCAGCAGCCGCAACTCCCGGTCGGCTTCGAGCGGCGCATGCGGCCGCACCACCAGCGTCCGGCTGCCCTCGTCGTAGGCCACTTCGAGGTCGGGGAACGGGTTCCCGTCCGGCTCGTCCTCGTAGAGCAGGTCCACCGCCGCGTGGAAACTGTCCGCGATCATCCGGTTGGAGAACTGCACCCGGAACTCGCTGTCCAGCGGAATCTCCCGCTCGCCGTCCAGCGGCAGCGAGAAGACCACCCGCAGCGGCCCGAACTCGGCCTCCCGCGCTTCGCGTTCGGCGATGCGGATGTCCACCGGTTCGAGCGCCGGGTCGCCCGGCGCCTCCGCGATCTCGAGGCGCTCGGCGCGCAGGTAGGTCTGGCCGTCCGCGGTCCACGGCCGGCCGTACACGCGCAGCCACTTGCCGGTGTCGCGGCGGCGTTTCGGGTCGAGCCGGAAGCCCTTGCCGGCGGGGCGCATCCCGGTGACCCAGATGGCGGTCTCGCCGGTCTTGATGACGAAGTCGCGCGGCGTCTTCTTGGTCTTGATCGAGAGGTCGCCGAACAGGTTGTTCCCCCGGAACTTGCCGACGACTTCGACGCGGCGGCCGATGTACGGCTCGGGGTCGGCGAGCAGCCCGTCGAGGCCGATCGCGGCGGCGCTCCCCGGGGCGATCTCGATGCGGTCGCCGGCGGCCATCTCTTCCTTCGCCTCGCGCTCGCGGCGGTCGGAGAGGTCTTCGGTGTCGCCGATCGTGGAGACGGAGACGACGGCGAGGAACCCTTCGGTGCGGCGGTCGAGGGTGTTGCCGGAGATCCACGCCGGATCGAACGGGTAGTTCCGCAGGATCGGGTGCATCTGGAGGGTGTAGGAGTCGAGCATCCGGGTGGAGAAGAACCAGCCCTCGACTTCGACTTCGCTCGCGCCGAGGAACATCAACTGGTTCCCGGACATGTAGGAGGCCGCCATCAGGATTTCCCGCGAGAGTTCGTCCGGGTCTTCGAGCACCTGCACCCGGTGGTCGGTCCCGAAGGAGAACCCGACCTTGCCGCGCACCATCACGGCGGACTCGTGGTACCGGCCGGGTAGGCGGGAGAGGTCGGCGACGGAGACCAGTTCCGGCTGGTCGGGGAAGTAGCCGAACTGCGCGGCGGCCGGGGTCGCGGCGAGGAGCGTCGCGGCGAGGAGGGTCGCGGCGGCGGCGGGCGCGGCCGGTGTCGGGCGGGGTCCGATGCGGACGCGAACCGCGGGAGTCATGGTGCCTCGGGTCTCCGCAGGGCGTGTCCCGTCGGGCGTTTGCGGAGGGTCGGCCATCGTAGCACCGGGGGCGCGGGCGGCGAATTGTGTATAGCTGCCGACGGGCGGCGGCGAATTGTGTATAGCTGACCGGTCGGCGGCGAATTGTGTATAGCTCCGGCCTGGCGGCGCGGAATTGTGTATAGCTCGGGCTCGGCGGCGCGGAATTGTGTATAGCTGCCGGAACCGCGCTCCGAATTGTGTATAGCTTCGGATCGGCGCTCCGGATCGCGCAGGGACGCCCCCGGTGCGCCCCGGAGGGCGCGCATCGGCCCGAATTCACCCGGAATCGCGTGTGTACGCCGGTGTAGATGCCCCGGATCGCCTACGGCCGCAAGGGGTTGAGCGGAATTGTGTATAGCTGCCCGGAATTGTGTATAGCTCGACCGAATTGTGTATAGCTGCCGCGCGAATTGTGTATAGCTGCCGCGAATTGTGTATAGGTGCCGGGAATTGTGTATAGGTGGACGACTCCGCTCCCGCGGGGCGCCGGGGGGTCTGCGCGATCCGCCGGCGGCGCGGAGGGCGGCTGGTAGGGTTGCCTCGCGGCGGGTGAGCATGGCGGATCGGCAACTCCTCCCGGACTCTCCCGAGGAACCCCCCGGACTCGACCGGATCCGCGGGTGGCTTCGCCGGCCGCGCCCCCGGCTGCGGGCGGTCTGGCTCTGGTTGCGCTGGCTCGGTCGGGGAATCGCCGGCGGCGCGGGCTGGGTCGGCCGGAACGCGCTGCCGGCGGCGCGGGGCGTGGGCCGGATCGCCGCCGGCGGAGCGAGGGTGGCGCGCGCCGCCGCGCACATCGGCCGGAGCGCCGGGAAGGTCGGCGCGAGTCTGGGCGAGATGGGGAGCGGGATGAGCGCCGCCGGCGGCCGGTTCGGGCGGATCGGTTCGGCGCTCTCGAACGCCGGCGGGCGCGTGCGCCGGTTCGGCCGGGGACTCCGCCGCACCGGCCGGGGCGCCGCCGAAGGCCTCGACAGCGTGTCCGTCCTGGGGCGTCACCTCGAATCCGACGCCCCCCTCGGCCCCCCGCCCGCGGAGGAACTCCCGCCCCCGGCGCCCGAGGAACCGGAGAGCGGGTCGCCGCCCGTCGAACCGCCGCGGACGCCGCGCACCCGGAAGACCGCGAGTTCCGCGACCGCCTCTTCCGCCCCGCCGCCGACCCCGCCCGAACCGGCGCAACCCGAACCGCCTGCGGAAGCGGATCGGCCCGCGAAGCCGGCCGCCGGCGCCGCCCGGAAGGCCGCCGCGAAGCGGAAGCGGAAGCGGTCTTCGCCGCCGCCCGCCCCCACGCCGGCGAAGGAGACCGACGCCCCGCCGAAGGCGAGAGACGAACCGCCGAAGGCGAGGGACGAACCGCCGAAGAAGAGCGACGCCGCGCCGAAGGCGCCGCCCGAAACCCCGCCCTCCGACGCCGTGCCGGACGCGCTGCCCGAAGCCTTGCGAGCCCGCATCGCGGCCCTCGGCAAACGGCCCCGCAAGCAGGCGCTCCGGTCCCTCATCCTGGACATCTGCCGCGTCCGCGAGTGGACGACCGCCACCGAACTGGCCGCCATCCTCGGGGTGGGCCGGCGGTCGCTCTCCACCCGCCACATCGCCCCGATGGCCGACGCCGGCCTCCTCGAACGGCGCTACCCCGACAACCCCACCAACCCCGCCCAGGCCTACCGCGCCCCCGCCGCGTGAACCCCCCTCCCGGCCCCGTCCGTCCCCGCCCCGCGTCCGCCGCGCGAGCCCTGCCGCCCCGGCTCACCAAGTGGCAGGTCGCCGTCGCCGCCCTCTACCGCCTGCGCGGCGCCGTCGTCCGCCGAGACAGCGAGGACATCGCGCTCGAATGTTTCGAGTTGGCCCCCCGCCGGTTCGGCTGGCGATCCCATCCCCAGTTGGCGCCGGCCCGCGCCGCCCTCCGCGCCGCGCGCCGCTCCGCCCTCATCTCCGGCGACCACGCCGGCTGGCTGCTGACCCCCGCCGGCGTTTCCTGGTGCGAAGCCCACTTGCCGGAAGCGAAGCCGCGGCGCCGGCTGCGCGGCTGGTCCGCGCTGGAACGGCGCGAAGCCGAAGCGTTGCGCCGCCTGCTGCGCCAGCCCCTCCATACCTGCTGGAAGTCCGGGCAGCGCGCGCCCACGCTGCCGGAAGTGGCCCACACCCTCGGTTACACCGCCGACACCCCGGTCGCCGCCGTGCTACGCCGCCTGGACGACCTGTCCGCCCTCGCCCGATTCGCCGACCTCTCCGAAGTCCGGCGCTACCTGGACTGGCTCCGAAGCGGCGCCGCCTGAAGTCCCGGCGGCCGCCTGCTGGTCAGGTTCGGACCCACCGGTACACGCACTTGCGGATCTCCCGTCGGCCGAACCGCCCCATCTGCTGGCTGGCGTTTCCCTTGCCGCGCGGCAGGACGCGGATGCTTTCGCAGGCGAAGCCGACCGTTTCGGCGAAGTCGGAGAGGATCAGGTCCACCGGCGCTTCTTCGCCGTGGTACTGGACATTGTCGTTGACCATCGCGACGACGCCGCCCGACCGGACGACGCGGGACAGTTCGCAGATGACGACCGCCATCTCGAGGAAGTACCCCTCGATGAGTCGAATCACCTGGGGGTTGCCGAGTTCGCCGCGATGGTCGCGCAGGATGTCGGTGACCTCCCGAACGCCGCCCTGTTCCCGGAACATGCGAAGGGCGCTCCGGACCAGCGCCGGATCGCCGTAACTGTCCAACAGCCGGCGCTCCTTGGAGCGGTTCTCGACCGTGGCGGACAGCATGTCCTGCCGAAGATCGGAGAAGCGTTCGCGGTCGTAACCCAGCCAGGCGAGTTCGAGCGCGTAGGTGCGCGTGTAGTCGTACCGGTTGGCGTAGGGCGGGGAAGTGATGACCAGGTCCACCGAATCCCCCGGAAGGTCCTGGAGTCGCTCGAGACTCGAACCGAGGACCAGCGTCGGGGCGCCCCCGCCGTAGAGGGTCCGGAGCGCGGGGATGTCCGCATCCATCTGCCGGAGCCGCTCGGCGAGCGCTTCGGCGAAGGGCAGGATGGTTCCCTTGTCGACGCGGGATTTCAGCGGGCGGCCGGAGCGGTAATCCCACCGGAGGTACTGCCCGTCCTTGCGCGTGTAACTCACCGACTCCAGAACGCTCATGCACGCGAAGTCGAGCAGGCGGGCGAGTTCGCGGTTGCGCATCGCCGCGAGGAACTGCCGCGCGCGGGCCAGGGCCGCTTCCGTCTCTTCCGGGAATGCCCGCTGCGTGATCGGGACATGGGGAAAGGAATGACGGGAGGGCGCCGGGCCGCCGGCTTCCACCTGCTTCACGAGACGGGCGCCGGCGCGCCGGAAAGCGCTGCGGTCGAGACCCTTCGCGGCGCGCACGATGGCTTGGGCGGCCCGCGCGCCCACGGGCATGATTTCGATACCGGTGGCGCGAAGCCCCCGTCCGGCGGCGATGAGCGGCGCCGTGCCGAGTCCGGCGAAGGGATCCAGCACGGATTCCGGTTGGACTTCGGCCAACAGGCTTTCGACGAGGTCCGCGGAGAAGCCCTCCTTGTATTTCATCCACCGAAAGCCGGGGAGTCGCCGGTTCCCCTGGAAGGACACGGCCCGCCGGGTCAGGGTCGGATCCACGAAGATCCGGTCCTCGAATCTCGCCATCAACGCGCGCCGCTCCCGCGTGGCGCCGCCGTTCGGGGAGGTAACGGCCTGTCGGTAGGGGCGCAGCCGCAGCGCCGGTTCGGCGGGCGGCGCCGGAGCGCGGGGAGCGCCCGGCAGGCGCGGCGGGAGGGTGACGCCGAGCCCGGCCGCCGGCGGAATGCCCGGAAGACCGGCGGTCGGGTCGGGGAAGATCGCGTCGTGGCGCACTCGGCAGGAGGCCTCCGTCGGGGAGGCGCTGATGATGAGCAGCCCGAGCGACACATTTCGCCACCCCCCGCGGGGCGAAGCGCGCCGATGCGAGACTTCCCGCCCCCCGTCGTGCCCGACCCCTCTCGTCCCCGGAAGCCGCCGCGACTGCGCAGCGTGAGGCCCGCGCCGCCGACGGAGACGGACTTCGCGGAGTTCGAGCGGGAAGTGGCCGCCGCCGAGCCCGAAGCGGTGCGGGCGGCGTCGGGAGCGGATGCGCCGCCGGCCCCGGAGCGGCCGCGGTCGGCCGCAGCCGTGCTACGCGAGGCTCAGGGCGGGCGGGAGATCGAGGGTGAGCGGTCTCTCTCGGTGCGCGGGATGACGCAGGCGCAGGCGCGTTCGCTGTTGGAGGGGTTCCTCCGGAAGATGCGCGGGGCGGGCGTTCGCTGCGTGAAGGTGATCCACGGCAAGGGGAATCGCAGCGACGGCGAGCCGGTGCTCCGGCGGAAGGTGCCGGAGTGGCTCGGCGAGTGGAAGCCGGAGTTGGTCGCCGGTTACGAACCGGTGCGCCGCGAGCGGAAGGGCGGGAGCGGAGCGCTCTTCGTCGCGCTCACCCCGCCCGCTTCCCGCGTTCCGTAGGCGCCGCCGGCGTTACGGCGGCGCCGGGTCGCGTCGGCGTCAGTTCGCTCCCGCGGCCGTCCGGTAGCGGTCGAACCAGGCCACGATGTTCGCGACCTTCGCGATCAACTGGCTCGGGCGGCGGCTCATGTTGTGGAACGCGCCGGGCAAACGCACGACGCCCGTATCGATCCCCCGCAACTTGAGCGCGTGGAACAACTGGTAGGACTCCGACAGCGGCGTCCGCAGGTCCGCTTCGCCGGTGACGATCAGCGTCGGCGTGTTCACATTCCCGACCAGCGAGAGCGGCGAGAACTTCCAGTAGCCCTCCAGGTTATCCCACGGGAGTCCTTCGTACCGCGTATGGAAGTAACCGAACCAGTTGTCCGCCGTCAGCGTCTTGCTGATCCAGTTCACCACCGGCTTCTGCGAGACCGCGGCGCGGAAACGATCCGTCTTCCCGACGATCCACGCGGTCAGGATCCCGCCCGCGCTGCCGCCGGTGACGAACAGGTTCTCCTCGTCGACATAACCACGCGCGATTACCGCGTCCACGCCCGACATCAGGTCGTCGTAGTCCTCGCCCGGATAGTTGTGGTAGAGGAGATCGCCGAACTCCTCGCCGTAGCCGGTGCTGCCGCGCGGGTTGGCGTAGAGGACGACATACCCGGCGGCCGCCATCAACTGCATCTCCGCCGAGAAGCGGTCGCCGTAGTTGGAGATCGGGCCGCCGTGGATCTCGAGGATCAGCGGATACCGCCGGCCCGGATCGAAGTCCGGCGGCTTGACGATCCAGCCCTGGATCGGCCGGCCGTCGAACGAGGAATCCCACCAGATCTCTTCGACTTCGCCCAGCATCTTGCCGGCGAGCAGGTCGTCGTTGAGCGAAGTGACGCGGCGCAATTCGCTTCCCGGCCTTCCGACCGCCACTTCGCCGGGGGAATCCGGTCGGGTCCGGTTGAGCGCGAAGGAACCGTCCTCCGCCACCGAGAACGAACCGCCGCCGTACGGCCGGCCGTACTGCGCGCCGAGGTCCGCCGCGAGCGCCTCCACCCGGCCGTCCAGCGTGGTGAAACCGATCTTGGTGTTGCCTTCGTCGTCGTACTGGAAGTAGAGGACGCTGCCGTCAGCCGCCCACACCGGGCTCGACACGCTGCGGTCGAGGTCGGCGGTCAGCACGCTCCGCTCGCTCCCGTCGAGGCGCATGACTTCCAGCCGGGCGACCTGGTAGGTGCGCATCCTGTCTTCGAACGAAACGAACGCGATCCGTTCCCCGTCGGGCGACACCGCCGGGCTCCGGTCCGGGCCGCTGCGGTCGGTGAGCCGCCGAACCTCGCCGCCCCCGACCGGCGCCGAGTAGATCTCCGTGTTGCGGAAGTCGCGCTCCCAGTCCGCGCTCCGGTTCGCGGCGAACACCAGGCGCCGGCCGTCCGGCGTCCACGAGGCCGGGTTCGGATGGTGGAAGTCGCCGGCGGTGACCTGCACCGGCGTCCCGCCCTCCGCCGAAACCACGAAGAGGTGCGCGTACCCGAAGTCGAGGTATCCCACGCCGTCCTGCCGGTTCCGGAAGCGGTCCTCCAGGATCGGCGGGTCGGCCCACTCCGCTCCCGGCGGCGGCTTCGGCGGGTCGGCGATGCGCGGCGGCGGGTAGGGGACGAGCATGTTGAAGGCGATCGAGCGGCCGTCCGGCGACCAGCGGATCCCCCGGGGCGATTCGGTGAGTTGCGTGATCGCCGCGGTCTCGCCGGTATCCATCCAGCGCACCCGGATCTGTCCGCCGGAGGTGAACGCGATCCGCGTCCCGTCCGGCGACCAGCGCGGCGACGAGCCGGCCCCGACGCGCCGGTGCCCGCTCCCGTCGGCGTTCACCAGCCACAGTTCCGACCGCTGGCGGTCGCGCATGAGGTCCATCGAGGTGCGGACATAGACGACCCGGCCGCCGTCCGGCGAGATCTGCGGGTCCTCCGGGAACTCGATCTGGAAGACATCCATCGGCGCGAACGGCGTCTTCGCGGGGCCTTCCTGCGCCGCAGCGTCGGCGAGCGTCGGAAGCGCCGCCGACGCCAGCGCGGCGGCGAAGACGACGGCCGCGGCCCGGACGAGCGAAGACGCGGGCGAACGGTGGAGGCGGAGCGGGTCGGGATGCATCGGGGACTCCTCGATTCGGTGGGAAAGAGCGGCCGGTCAAGTTACCAGAGCGGCGCCGCGCCGCATATGGACGGCCGAGGCCCTCCGCCGGCCGCTCCCGGCCGACCGCCGGCCGGCGGGCCGGACTTCAGCGCCCGCCGGCGGCCTGCTCGAGACGCCAGCGGGCGGCGTCCCGGTCATCGTCGGTGAACAGCGACCGGAACCGTTCTTCGTTGGCCACCAGGTGTTCGATCGAGAGGTTGAGCCGCTTCATCGCCGCGAGCCTCCTCAGCCCGCTTTGGAGGTCGCCGCTGCGGACGAGTTGCTTGGCGTACCGAACCGCGTCCCTCTCGTCCAGGACCATGAGGAACCGGGTCGGGTAGTACCCCAACCCGGCGGACTCGGCGCACGACGCGCGCATCGCCTGCTCGAACTCCCGCCCCAGCCGCTCCGAGTCCATTTCCCGCCCCCCGGCAATCGTAGGGGATCACCGCCCGGCGGCCCGGGCGCCGCGCCGCTTCCCGGCGGCCGCGCCTAGAATTCGCCGCCCATGAGCGAAGACACCCGCCGGTTCCTCGACCGCTTCTGGGAGGACGAGATCCTCCCCAGCCTCACCGCCTACATCGCGGTTCCCAATGTCTCCGTGATGTTCGACGCGGACTGGGAAGCCCACGGGCACATGGAGCAGGCCCTCGAAATGGGCCGGGCCTTCATGCAAAAGCACGCCCCCGAAGGCGCCGCCCTCCATGTGGGCCGCATTCCCGGACGCACGCCGCTGCTGCTCCTCGACTGCCCCGGCGACGCCGAAGGAACGATCCTCATGTACGGCCACCTCGACAAGCAGCCGGAGATGGTCGGCTGGCGGGACGGGCTCGGCCCCTGGACTCCCGTGCGCGACGGCGACCGCCTCTACGGCCGGGGCGGCGCCGACGACGGCTACGCGCTCTACGCCGCGCTGGCCGCGCTCAAGGCGGTCGCCCGCGAGGGCAAACCCCGCGCGCGGGTCGTCCTGCTGGTGGAGTTCTCCGAGGAGAGCGGCTCCCCGGACCTCCCGGCGTACATGGAGCACTTCGCGGAAGTCATCGGCCGCCCCGACCTGGTCATCTGCCTCGACTCCGGCGCCGGCAACTACGACCAGTTGTGGTCCACCACTTCGCTGCGCGGCATGGTCGGCGGGACGCTCCGCGCCGAAGTGCTCACCGAGGGCGTCCATTCCGGCGACGCCGGGGGAGTCGTGCCGCCGCCGTTCCTGGTGCTGCGCAAACTCCTCGACCGGATCGAACACCCGGAAACCGACCGCGTCGTCCCCGACGCGCTCCACGCGGAAATCCCCGAAGAGCGCGCCGAGCAGGCCCGCGCCGCCGCCGAAGCGCTCGGCGAAGACCTGTTCTCCCGATTCCCCTGGGCCGGGAACACCGGGCCGGCCCCCGGCAAGAGCGCCGCCGAACTCATCCTGAACCGCACCTGGCGCCCGACGATGGCGGTAACCGGGCAGGGCGGGTTGCCGCCGCTGGAGAAGGCGGGGAATGTCCTCCTGCCGCAGGTCACGCTGAACCTGTCGATCCGCCTGCCGCCCACGGTGTCGCCGAAGGCGGCGCAACAGGCGCTTCGCGAAGCCGTCGAAGACCCGCCGTTCGGCGCGAAGGTGACGCTCGACTTCCACGAACCCGCCGCCGGCTGGAACGCCCCGCCGCTCGCGCCGTGGCTCGGCGAGGCGCTGCGCGACGCTTCGATGGGCGCCTTCGGCAAACCGGCGATGTTCATGGGCGAGGGCGGCTCGATCCCGTTCATGGCGATGCTCGGCGAGCGCTTCCCGGAGGCGCAGTTCGTGGTTACCGGCGTCCTCGGCCCGCAGTCGAACGCCCACGGCCCGAACGAGTTCCTGCACATCGCCTACGCGAAGCGGCTCACGGAAGCCGTCGCCACCGTCGTCGCCCGCCACGCCGTCCGCGGCTGAGGGCGCCGGCGCCGCTCCGCGGGATCGGCGCCGCTCCGCAGCGCCGGTGATGGCCGCGGCGAAACCCGTCCTGCTCTCCGGCGGGAACCCGCAGATCGCGAAGGCCGACGGCGACGCCCCGGTGCAGGCGTACATCGCGGCCATGCCCGGCTGGAAGAGCGAAGTCGGACGCCGCCTCGACGAGATCGTCATGCGGAACGCGCCCGGAGCGACCAAGGCCGTCCGTTGGAACTCGCCGTTCTACGGAAACGAGGGCCGCGGCTGGTTCGCGTCGTTCCATGTCTTCACCCGCTTCGTCCGGATGACCTTCTTCGCGGGGGCGTCGCTGCACCCGCCGCCGCCCGGCGCGGGCAAGGACGCCGCCGCGCGCTGGGTGGACCTCTACGAGGACGCCGGCCTCGACGAAGAGCGGATGGCGAACTGGGTTCGCCAGGCGGCCGCGCTGCCCGGCTGGGGAAAGGTCCCGCCGGCGGAGGGCGGCGGCGGTCGGCCCGGGCGCCGCCGGGCTTCGTAACGCCTTCGCCGCCTTCGTCACCCCTCGCGTCGGGCCGCTCCGCGCGGGTGATGTAATTGCCGCGGTCGGCGGCGCGCCCGCATTCCGCGGCGGCCGGCCGTCCCGAAACCGCCGGAGGAAACCGCAATGCCAGCAACCCCGAAAACCCGCAGCGCCGCTGCCGGCGCCGCTCTCGCCCTCGCCTTCCTGACCCTCGGCTGTCCGGCCCCCGAGCCGACCTCGAACGCCCTCGTCTTCGAAGGCATGCGCATCATCGTCGGCGACGGAAGCGCGCCGATCGAGAACGGCGTCTTCGTCGTCGAAGAGGACCGCTTCCTCGCCGCCGGCGCCGCCGGCCAGGTCGAAACGCCGCCCGGCGCGCACCGCATAGATCTGACCGGCCGCACGGTGATCCCCGCGCTGCTGGACACCCATGTCCACCTCTCCGTCCCGCGCGAGGAACTGATCGACGACCTGCACCGCCGCGCCTACTACGGCGTCGGCGCCGCGCTGAGTCTGGGCCACGACGACGGCGACGCCGCCCTCGAGGTGAGAGCCGAACCGATCCGCGGCGCGGCGCGCGCGATGACCGCCGGGCGCGGCATCACCCGCCCCGAACCGGGCCGCTCCGAGGCGCCCTACTGGGTGGACACCGAGGAAGAAGCCCGCGCCGCGGTGCGCGAACTCGCCGAGAAGCAAGTGGACATCGTGAAGATCTGGGTGGACGACCGCGGCGGCCGATACGAGAAGATGACTCCCGAACTCTACGGAGCGGTCATAGACGAAGCTCACACGCAAGGCCTGCGCGTCACCGCCCACATCTACACGCTGGAAGACGCCAAGGGACTGCTCCGCGCCGGCGTGGACTCCTTCGCCCACGGCGTGCGCGACATGGAAGTGGACGACGAGTTCGTGGAGTTGGTCCGCGAACGCCCGGAAGTGGTGCTGGTTCCCAACATGGGAAGCCGCGGCGTCCTCGAGGATCTCGGCTGGCTCTCCGGGACGATCGGGCCGGACGAACTCGCCGAGTTGCAGGCGGGTTACCAAGATCGCCCGGAAGCCCAGGCGCGCCACGCCATCGAGGCCGCCAACCTCGCGCGGCTCCACGCCGAAGGAATGAAGATCGCCCTCGGCACCGACGGCAACGCCGGCTGGCGCCCCCACATAGAAATGGCGGACATGGTGGCCGCCGGCCTGACCCCGCACGAAGTCCTGGTGTCCGCAACCAGCAGCGCCGCCGAGTTCCTGCGCCTCGACGACATGGGCACGATCGCCGCCGGCAAGAGCGCCGACTTCGTGGTCCTGGAGGGCAACCCCCTCGATGACATCACCAACACCCGCCGCATCGAGTCCGTATACCTACGCGGCAAACCGGTGGACCGCGAGGTGATGAGCGCCAACTGGCTCCGGTAGGCCGACTCCGGCGAACTGGCCAACGGCTTCAACACAACCACTACGACGAAGGAGAACTTCATGGGACTGCACGATCGCATTCGCGAGCACCTGAAGGAGAACAGGGACTCGCTTCTTCAACTTCAAGGCGACGGACGGTTCGCTATCCGCGCCGGGGATGTCGCCGACAGTATGGATCTGCGTAATCGAATGCCGAGCATCTGCAATGTCCTGGCTGGCGAGAACTACCAAGAACAGGCGGGGCTCACACTCGTTGATCGAGAAGTGCCACCATCAGGGTACGGAAGAACGGCCACCTTCTTCTATGTGCCGCGCGGCTCCGGTCGCGGCTATCGGTGACGCCTTCGGCACTGCTGCGGGAAGTCGTGCCGCGGACCGAATCGGCTTCGCTACCTGCAGCGGACCTCTGCCTCGTCTCGTGCGGTCGCCGGAAGGTTCAGAATGCTGTCCCGGCGAAGGATCTCTACTGCTCCCCTCAGTTTCGCAAGACGCGGGAACTCGTGGAGAGTCAGGGTTGGCCTTGGTTCATCCTCTCGGCGAAGCACGGGTTGTTGGACCCGGAGCGGATGACCGAGCCCTACGACAAGACACTCAACACCATGAGTGCAGCGGAACGAAGGGAATGGGCGGAGACCGTCATGGACGCCCTTCACCCGCGCTTGGCCCGGGTGCGCGTGGTCGTCATCTTCGCCGGTGAGGTTTACCGGAAGTACTTGGAGCCGGAACTGCGTCGCCGAGGCATCGAAATCCAAGTGCCGATGGAAGGACTGCGCCAAGGGGAACAGTTGGCATGGCTGAGTGCGCAGTTGGCCCGACTCAAAAAACCGAGATGAGATTCGTGCACCGCGCCGACACGGGCCGCTTCTACTCGCTGCTGGCGCAGATCCAGGAGAAAGTCGGCGGGCGTCGTCGCCTCGCCGAGTGCGACGGCGGAATGGACTGGCCCGAGCGAGGCGTGTACTTCTTCTTCGAGCCCGGAGAGCGCAGGAGAGATTCCGAGGACGGCGACCGCATAGTGCGCGTCGGCACCCACGCCCTGAAGACCGGAGCGGTGTCAACCCTGTGGAAGCGGCTCGACCAGCACCGCGGTCGCGCCGGCGCCGGCGTAGGAAGCCATCGCTCCTCCGTCTTCCGCGGCTTGGTGGGTCGGGCCTTGGCTGCTCGCGGTGACTGCGAACTTCCCCCGACTTGGAGATCGGCGAACGAAGACCCGCGAACCAAGAACGGCATGACCAGCGCGGTGGCCCGCCGGTTCGGCCTGACCCGCGCGGAAGTGTTGGCGAGCGAGGCGGACCTGGAAGGGCGTGTCAGCGACTACATCGGCCGGATGCCGTTCCTCTGGCTCGGCGTCCCCGACGCCGCGGGGCCGGAGAGCGCGCGCGGCCGCGTCGAGCGCGGCGCTATCGGTCTCCTGAGCCACTACTCGACGCCGGCGGAGGACCCGCCCTCCGTGCACTGGCTCGGCCACCACAGCGACCGCGAGCGCATCCGCGAGTCGGGTCTCTGGAACAGCCAGCATGTGGACAAGCCCTACGACCCGGCGTTCCTCGACGAAATGGAGCGACTCATCGCCGCATGGCTGTAAAACGCCGGCTCGCCGACACCGCACGCTTCTACGCGCTGCTGGCTCACATCGAAGAGAAGGTCGGCGGGCGCCGTCGGCTTGCGGAGTGCGATGGTCGAATGCACTGGCCCAGGCGCGGCGTGTACTTCTTCTTCGAGCCCGGCGAGCGCCGGAGCCTCTCCGGCGAGGGCGACCGCGTGGTGCGCGTCGGTACTCACACCGGATCGAAGACAAAACTCTGGAGTCGGCTCAGCACGCACCGCGGCCCCACCAAGACCGGCTTGGGCACCCATCGTAACTCTGTCTTTCGCGGTTTGATCGGTCGGGCGCTGGCCTATCGCGGCGACTGCGAACTTCCGCCTACTTGGAGGCGGGCTAACAACGACCGGCGAACGAAGACCGGAACGATCAACGCGGTCGCGCGCCGATTCGGTATGACCAAAGAGCAAGTAGAGAGCAGCGAGGAGGACCTGGAGCGGCGGGTGAGCAACTACATCGGCCGAATGCCCCTCCTCTGGCTCAGCGTGCCCGACCCTCCGGGACGCGGCAACGAGCGCCGCCTCCGCATCGAACGGAATGCCATCGCGCTCCTGAGCGCTTACGCCCTCCGGGCGCTCGACCCGCCGTCCGCCAACTGGCTCGGAAACCACAGCGAACACGAGGACATCCGCGAATCGGGTCTCTGGAACAGCAAACATGTGGACGAGCCCTACGACCCGGCGTTTCTCAACGAGATGGAAGACCTCATCGCCGCTTGGCCATAAGAGCCAAGAGTGTGACATCAGGGCTGTCTCACGTTCACGCGGGAAGGCCGGAGCAACGGAGACGATTGAGATGACGCGGTCCGCGGGGTTGCCGGAGGATGGGCGATCGAGTGATTGCCGAGTTCTGCCTGCCTACGCTCTCTGTCTTGTATCCTGTGGACGCTGTAAGTTGAACCACGCCGCCCCGGCAAAGTGTCTCTACCGATCGGAACGTTTCCAGAGGACGCGCCGGTTCGTGGAAGAACGAGGCTGGCCGTGGTTCATTCTCTCCGCAAGACACGGACTGCTGTGCCCGGATCGAAAGATAGGTTGGTACGATGAGACACTCTGTACTATGCCCGAGGAAGATCGAAAGAAGTGGGCCGAGGGTGTGCTCGGCGATCTTCGACCACGGCTTGGCGATGTGCGGTCCATCGTTATCTTCGCTGACCCAAAATACTCGGAGCACTTGGCCCCTCGTCTTCTCGATCTCGGCCTTCAGGTCTGTTGCCGGGAGCGGGATTGGGTCGTGAGGAACTGCAATTCCGACCTGCAGATCGATTGAATCACCCGATTCAGGATGCCCGATGATCCGCGTCGCTGACACGGTGCGCTTCTACGCGCTGTTGGCGCAGATCGAGGGGAAAGTCGGCGGGCGTCGCTGCCTCGCCGAGTGCGATGGCGGAACGGACTGGCCCGCACGCGGCGTCTACTTCTTCTTCGAGCCCGGCGAACGCCGGAAACTCTCCGGCAAGGGCGACCGCGTCACGCGCGTCGGCACGCACACCGGCCTGACGACCTCCCTCTGGAATCGGCTGAGCCAACACTGTGACCCATTCAGCACTGGCCCGGAGTGCCATCGCATCTCCGTCTTCCGCGGCTTGGTCGGTCGGGCGCTGACCTATCGCGGCGACTGTGAACTTCCGCGCACTTGGAGATGGGCGAATGACGACCGGCGAACCAAGAGAGGGAGGACGACAGAGGTCGCGCCCCGATTCCGCATGACCACCGAGCAAGTGGAGGCGAGCGAGGCGGACTTGGAGCGGCGAGTGAGCGACTACATCGGTCGAATGCCGCTCCTCTGGCTCCGCGTGCCGGACGCCGGGAAACGCGGCAGCATGCGCCGCCGCCGCATCGAACGCCAAGCCATCGCGCTCTTGAGCGGTTACTCCCGCCCGGCGCTCGACCCGCCCTCCGCGCACTGGCTCGGAAACCACAGCGACCGCAGGAAGAACCGCGAGTCGGGTCTCTGGAACAGCAAACATGTGGACGAGCCCTACGACCCGACGTTCCTCGACGAGATGGAAGACCTCATCGCCGCCTGGCGATAGCGCGAAGTCCATTCCCGGTTCCCGCACGAAGGGAACCGAACCGGGCCGGGGGCGCCGTCGCCAGGGTCAGAGCGTTCGCAGGACGACGGACGGTTCCGGCCGGACCACGCGCTTCGCGGCGAGGAAACACGCCGCGCCCACCACGGCGAGCACGAGAGCGACCGGCGCTGCGTAGAGCAGCGGCAACCCGGTCTCGACCCAGAGCACGCGGCTGCCCACGAACCGGACCACGACCCAGCCGGCGAAACCTCCGATCCCGACCCCGGCGACCGCGACCGCGGCCGTCTTCCGCGCGACTTCCCCGACCACCCTCCGGTTCGGCGCGCCGAGCGCCCGGCGGATCGCGACCGCCCGTTCGCTGCGGGCCACGGTCTCCAGCACCTGGCCCGCCGCGCCGACCGCCGCCAGCAGCAGGCCGGCGGCGGCGAAAACGACCAGCGCGAACGCGCCGAACACCGGACTGCCGAGCGCCCGGATCCGGCGGTCGCGCACCGCTTCCGTTCGCAGCACGCGAAACGCCGGATCCACTGCGCGCGGCACGCGGGAAAGCGCCGCGAGCCACTCCGTGGACACCGGAGCGTCGAAACGCGCCACGACTTCGACCTTCCACAGCGGGGCGCGGCTCGAACGCTGCGCGAACGGGACATAGAGCGTGGCCGGCGCTTCGGCGCGACCGAACATCCGTGCCTCCGGGACGATGCCGACAATGCGGACGGACTCCGAGCCCGAAGGTTCCGGACGACCGAGCGGGTCGGGATGTTCGGACATCGCCGCGGCCCGGCGACCGAGCGCGCCCACCGTTTCGGCGCCGGGCCGGTCGGTTTCGACGAAACCCCGACCGCGCAGCACGGGCATTCCGAGCGCCGCGAAGAGTCCGGCGCTGACGGCGCGGCGCCGTCCGGAATACATCCCGGCGCCGGGCGGTTGCGGCGGGACGCCCGACGGAAGCCACGCGTCGCCGGACCTCTCGTCCGGGAGGGTGTCGGCGTATCCGACCGCGGAGACTCCGGCCATTCCCCCGATGCGGTCGGCGAGGCGGTCGAGCGCCTCCACCTGCGCCGCGAACGGAAGCGGACTCCCTCCGGCCGCTCCGAAGTCCACGGTTACCTGCGCGAGGCCCGCGTCCGAATAGCCGTGGGCGCCGCCGAGCAGCCGTAGCGCGCTTCCCGAAACGACCCCGGCGGCGATCAGCATCGCGCTCGCGGTCGCGGTCCCGAGAACGAGGAAGACTCCGGCGAGCGGCGTTCGCGGGGTCGAACGCGAGAGGAGGACACCGGGCGCCGAGCGAACCGCCGCCAGGAACGAGGGTGCCTCCGCCACGAGGGCGGCGCCGGCCGCGAGCAGCGCGCCCCGGACCGCGATCCCCTCGCCCATACCCTCCGCGAGCGCGTCGCCGGAGCCGCCGGCGTAGTAGCGAACGAGCGGATACAGCCAACGCGCGAGCAGTGAGCCGAGCAGGAAGACGCCCCCGGCGACCGCGACGACGCGAAACCACGCGGTCGCGGCCCCGTCCCACCGGCCGGCCCCGACCGAACGCCGTATGGCTTCCGACCGCCGTTCGCGGAGGGCGCGCGCCCCGCGCAACCCGACGACGCTCACCGCCGCCGCCAGCAGAAGCAGGAAGGCCCCCACTCGCAGGATTTCCAGGGTCGGCCGGATACCGGCGGTCGCCGCGTCCTCGAGCGATACGAGGCGAACGGACGGATTCGGGCGTTCGCCGGCGTTCTCGAGCCGCGCGACCGCTTCCTCCCGCGCGGCGGCGAGCGACCGGCCCTCGTTCAGCCGAGCGACGGTCGGTGACGCGCTCATCGTGAACGACCCGAAAGTCGGTTTCGGTTCCGGCCCGGGCGTCGGTATCCAGCCGTCCCAACTCCCGTCGGGGAATCGGAACGAGTCCGGCATCACGCCCACGATGCGAACCGGCGCCCCGTCGAGCGTCGTTTGCGTTCCCACGACTCCGGTATCGCCGCCGAACGCCGTTCGCCAGAGATCGTGGCTCAGGAGGAGAACCGAGGCGTCCTGCCCTCCCCCCTCGTGCTCTTCGGGCAGGAACCATCGCCCGGCGTAGGGCCGCGCGCCGAGCATCTCCAGCAAACCCGGCCCCAGCCGCGCCAGCCGCAGGGTTCGGGCGCTCTCGCCGGAACCGAGGATCGCCCGCGTCCCGGCCCAGCGCTCCATCCCGGAAAACGCGGCGGACTCGTCGCGCAACAGCAGGATTTCATGTCCGAACGGCGGCGCGAACGCTCCGCTCGCCCCGGCTCCCGCTGCGCCGGCGGCGACTTCGACGGTTACGAGGCGTTCGGGCGTTTCGTACGGGAGCGGGCGGGCCACGACCTGCTCCCACACGGATTCCACGATCCCGCTCGCCGCCGCGGCCGCGGACAGGACGACGAGGAGGGCGGCGGCGTTACCCGGAGACCGCCGGAACGACCTCGCCGCCGCCTTCCACGCGGCGCCCAGCCGTACGAACATCCCGCGCCCCGAGGAATGCCGCCGCTTTTCGACCGACGGTCAGTCAGTCAGGCCGACCCGGCCGGGCGACCTCGCCGGCGGCGTTCCGAACGAGATCCCCGATGGGGCCGGGCGCCGCCAGGAAGGTCTGACGGACGCGAGGATTCGGAATCGCTTCGAGCGAAGCGCCGTGTTCGAGGAGCAGCGCCACCAACTCCTCGTCTCCCGAGAACAGCGCCATCTCGAACGGAGGAATCCCGCGGAACTCGTTCGGGTCGGCGCCGCCCGCCAGCAGGCGCCGCGCGATCGCCAGCCGCTGCGGCGCCCGCGCGGACGGCGCTCGATTCGCGCTTTCGCCGGCGAACTGGCCGATGTGCCAGGCGCTCATCAACTGATCGAGGGGTTTGCCGAAGTCGGGCGGCGCCGCGTGGTTCGGGTCGGCGCCGGCGTCCAGCAACACGGTCGCGCTGTCGGCGGCTCCCATGTAGGCGGCCCAGGTCAGCGCCGACCAACCCCGCCCGTCCGGCGAGTCCACTTCGGCGCCGGCGCGCAGCAGGCGCCGGACCGTCGCCGGGGCATCGTCGGCCGCGGCTTGGTGGAGAGGGCCGTAGCCGTGCGCGTCCCGCGCATTCGGCCCGACGCCGGCGGCGAGCATCTCTTCCACTCCCTGCGTATCGCCTACCGCCGCCGCGGCGACGAGTTGGCCGGCCGGGCTGTCGTCGTGGCGTCGTCCGGTGACCAGGTCCGCCAAGCCGTCTTCCGGGCGAGGCTCCTCCGGCCCGCCGGCCGGGCGCGCGTCAGCGGCTTCGGTCGGCGCCGGCGGCGGTTCCTCCGCCGACCGGAACGACCGGACGCCCGTCCAGACACCCAGCAGGCCGGCGGCGCCGAGCGCCGCGTAGAGGAGTTTGCGGGCGAGGGTCACGGGGTTCCGCGTTCCGGGGTTCGGGAGTCTCCCACGGGATTCGGCGGCTGTCGAATCTCGTTCGGGACTCTCAGCCGGTCAGGTACCGCGCCGTTTCGTCCAGGCGTTCGCCGGCGGCGTCCAGGATCGGTTCGCTGACCTCCGGGGGGAAGTCGTCGGGCAATCGGGCCCGCGCCCGGTCGAACGCTTCGCCGCGGGTCTCGACCAGTTCCGTCAGGATTTCGCGGGTCACCGCGGCGGGGATGCCGGCGGCTTCGCCGCTCTCGACGAAGTGGCGCGGCGTGATCTTGCCGACCGCCCGGGTCGGTTCGGTGGTCCCTACCGTGAACGACATGCCCAAATCGTTCGCGCCGAAGACTTCGCGGTGGATCGTCCACTGGAAGGAAACGATGTCGAAGAACGGCGCGAGTCGGTACTCCCCGCCGGGGAGGAGCCGCAGGCAGTAGTTCTTCGGATGGCCGTCGATCGCGGCCAGCAACCAGAAGACGACCTGCGCTTTCAGGAAGGTTCGCCGGTCTTCGTCCGCCGAGACCGAGCCTCGCAGCAGTTCGAACATCCGGGTCAGGTTCGGGCCTCCGTCCCCCTCGTACTTGCAGAACACGGAGTTGCCGATGGCCTGCAGGAAGTCTTCGTGCGGCGCGCGCAGCAACCGGCCGTCGTCGGTCCATTCGCGGTCGAACCGCTCCACGACGATGGCGCGTTGATCCCCGAACTCCCCGATCTCCGTCGGGGCGGTGGAAAGCCCGAAGGCCGGGGTGAGCGCCTGGCAGAGGAACTCGTTCTCGACGCTGTCCGGGAAGGTCGTCCCCATCAGCCGGCCGATCTGCGGCTTCAGGATGTGGGTCGTCGGCGTGCAGCCGGCGGGGCGGCGCCATTCCCCGTCCACCCGGAGCAGGGCGGTCTTGCGCTGCGCTCCGGCCAAGGCGAGGGGAAAGTCGCGATCGACGCCCAGCGGCCGCTCTTCGAGGTTGGCCAGGACGCTCTCGACCTCCTCGTCCGGGACGGGCGCCCCGGAGACCGCGCCTTCCGGCCCGGGATCTTCGCCTTCGGGAACGAAGACGACCGCGCCCGCCGCGCGCCGCCCCAAACACGCGATCAAGGAGAAGGGATCCGCCCGCTCGAAACCGAAGCACTCCGCCAGACTCTCGCGGTACGGCATGGACTCCGGCAGGAGGTTGCCCAGGAAGTCGTCCACCCGATACCCGCCGTGGGGCGCCTCCTGCAGCGGCAGCGAAAGCGAGATCGGCGTCGCCCCCTCCCAGGCGAGGTAGTCGCGGTCGTAGCGGAGCGACAGCCGAGGCACTCCGTGCTTGTCCCGGCCGCGCGCGATCTTTCCCAGGCGTCTGCCGTGGTGGTAGAGATCGAGCGCCGAGATGCCCGGGTCCTTGCTCAGGGCCTTGCGCATGTTGCCGCTCCTTTCCCCGGTCGGGGTTTACGGCGTCCCGGCGTCGTCCGAAGAGGGCCCCGCGTCGCTGCGGCGAAAGAGTAGCGATTCGGCGGCGGCGCGCGTCGCGGCGTCCAGCAGCAGGTTCTTGGTTCCCGCGAAACTCAACACCTGCCGATACTCGCGCTCGTCGCCGGCGCCGTCGGCCGCGCCCATCGCGCCGGCCTCATGTCTTCGCCGCAGGATTCCTTCCGCGAGAGTGATGATGCTCCCGATGGCGGCTTCGACGGCCGGAGCGGCCGGCATCGCCCCGAAGGCGCCGTCCGCTCCGAGCGGCCGCAAGCCGAACCACGAGAACCGGGTCCAAGTCCCCCGGCGCTCGTCCCGCGTATGCATCGCGAGCCGTTTGCCGAGTTCCCCGGCGCCGGCGCCGCCCCGGTGCGCCGCAGTCCAGGGCCGGTCCTCGTCGCCGTGCAGCAGGTACGCGCCGCCTTGCCCGGCGAAGTCCACCTGGCCGCGCCGCGCCGCGTTCATCTTCCTGGCCGTCCCGACGATCCGGGGCGCCGCGCTCCACTCCACCGCGGCCCTCGCCCAGAAGATCCCGAACGAAGTCACGATCGGCGGAAGCCGGTAGCCGCCCGTCTCGTCGGCCCGCCGCAGCCGGAAGCGGCGTCCCGGCGCCCGGACGAACGGCGACTCCGAACCCTCCGTCCGGAGCGAATGCGTCAGCGTCTCGGCCACCACGATCTTCGGAGGCCGGGAGCCCCGGCTCGCGAGCCCCCGGCTCACGATCCACTCCGCGATCTCCCGCTCGGTAAGCGGCTTCCGCGCCTCCCCGAGCGCCCGAACGACCGCGTCCTTCCAAGCCGACGCCGCCACTGGGGGTGAACCTACAGTTGGTCGATGGCTCGTCGAGCCGTTTCCCTCTTCACTTCGGGATCGGGGACTTGGCGATACTCGAACCCTCGCACCCTTTTCCCTTGCTGACGATTCTGGCGGGGTTCCACCGCTTCGATCAGTATCGCCTCGACGATCTCGATCAGGAACTCCATGTCGAGTCGACGGGGAAGGCTGCCGACTTTCGGGCCCAGCGTTCCGTCCCTGTGCACGGGCCGAAAACCGAACCACGAGAATCGGCCCCACCGTCCCTGCAGGCGATCCCTGGTGTGATCGAAGAGCCGTTTGCCGAGATCGCCGGTTGTGGTGCACCCGACATAGATGACCTCGCGACCATCGTGAAGCAGGTACACACCGTGTTGTTCCGAGAAGTCCACCTGCTGCGGCTCGGACTTCGAAACGCCGTCGGTTTGAAAGACGCCGAGCAGCGCCGGGTGAGTCTTCCAGACCACATCCTCTCGGTTCCAGTGCACGCCGTACGAAGTGAGGATCCGTGGGTTTTCTTCCTCCTCGATCGGCGGCTCCGCCTTCCGTCCGGAAATGTCCGAGCCGGATCGCCGGAGCCGATAAGTGCCGCGCTCGACTCGTTCATACGGTGAATCGGCGCCCTTGTTCTTGATCGAGTCCGCGAGAACGGCAGCCACCGTAGCGGGTGGAGTGGCGCCGACTCTCTTGCGAAGACCCTGTTCGACGATACGGTTCGCGATCTCCGTGTAGTGCAGCGGGCCGTCGTTGGCCTGCAGCACCCGATCGATGGCGTCCCGCCACGGCATGTCAGTCATGGTTACTGGCTCCTGTTGTGGATGATCTTGACCGATGCGGTCGTCCCGTCAACCGGCGCGGGCGCGGCGGAGGGGGATTTGGACGAGGATCCAGCCCAGGGCGGCGAAGACCAGGAAGCCCGGGACGCCCGAAGGCATGGCCACGAGGGACGGCAACTGGTAGTTCAGCACGGCGAAGCCGGACAGGCCCACGCCCATCAGCGCCTCGCCGGCGATCAGGCCCGACGCGATCAGCGTTCCGGCGCTTTCGCCCAGCGTCCGCCTCTCCGGCGGGAGCGACGCCATCCGGCGGTCGGAGAGCCAGCGGAGGCCGCCGCCGACGAAGATGGCGAAAGTCGTCTGCAACGGCAGGTACATCCCCACCGCGATCAGCATCGGCGACGGCGCCTGGATCAGGATGAGGAACAGGCACAGCGCGATCCCGAACACCACCAGCGGCCAGCGCATCTCGCCGCCCACGATTCCCTGCGAGAGGAGCGCCATCAACCCGGCCTGCGGGGCCGGCAACTCTTCTCCGCCGACGCCGACGCCGCCGGCGGCGATGTCCCCGCGATGCAGCAGCATCATCGGCAGCACCAGGAACAGCGAAGCGAACGCGACGCCGATGATTTCCGCCCATTCCATGCGGAACGGCGTCCCGCCGAGGATCTGCCCGACCTTCAGGTCCTGCAGCATGTCCCCGGCGACGGCGCAGGCGCAGCAGACCACCGCCGCCACGCCGAGCACCGCCGCGACGCCCTCGGTCCCGGTAACGCCGAGGAAAGTCATCAGCAGCGCCGCGAGCAGCAGCGTCGAGATCGTCAGGCCGGACACCGGGTTCGACGAACTGCCGATGATGCCGACCAGGTAACCCGCGACCGCGGAGAAGAAGAACCCGGCGATGATCATCACGATCGCCGAGCCGAGCGCGCCGAGCGGTTGGCCGGTGTAGTAGTTGTAGAGGAAGAAGGTGGGTATGACCAGCGCGGCGACTCCCGCCGCGGTCCAACTGAACGGGATGTCGCGGTCGGACTCTTCGGCGGCGGCCGCGTGCGAACCGCGCAACTCCGCGACCGAGCGGCGCAACCCCTCCGCGAGCGGTTTGCGCATCCGGAGGAGCGTCCAGACCGCGCCGGCGATCATCGCGCCCACCGCGATCGGCCGCACCAGTTCCGCCCATACCACGCCGCTCACCGCGCTCCAGTCCGCGCCCGACGCGGCCATCCGGCCGGTATCGGCGAACTCCGGGTTGAAGAAGAGGACCGCCGGGATCATGAACCACCACGCGAAGACGCCGCCGGAGAAACAGATCGCCGACAGCCGGAACCCGATGATGTATCCCACTCCCAGGTACGCCGGCGACGCCGCCGGGGTCGAGAACGGGAGGATGCCCGGTTGCGCCGCCGCGCCGAACGAAGTGGAGCCGACCGCGAGCGTTCCCCGGAACGAGCCGTAGCCGAACGCGCCGGCGATGCGGTCGGTGAACAACTGGATGCCCTTCGAGTTCTTCAGCAGTTCGATGAGCGCGCCCACCCCCATCATCTGGAACAGCAGCCGTCCGCCGCTCGCGCCCTTGCCGGCGCGGTGGATCTCCGCCGCGGCGACGGACTCCGGGAACGGCAACTCCGGATCGCCCACCATGCTCCGGCGCAGGATCACGACGAACAGGATCCCGAGCAGCCCGCCCACCAGCATCAGCAGCGTGCTCTCTAGGTAGTGGAACTCCTCCCAGGCGCCGGCCATGAGGAACGCCGGCAGGGTGAAGATCGCGCCGGCGGCGAGCGCTTCACCCACCGAAGCGGTCGTCCGGGCGATGTTCTCTTCGAGCAGACTGCCGCGGAAGAGGCCGCGGATCACCACCATCGAGACGACCGCGGCGGGGAAGGTGGCCGCGACAGTCTGCCCGGCGCGGATGCCGAGGTACGCGTTCGCCGCGCCCAGCACCACCGCCATCAACAGGCCGAGCAGCAGCGCGCGCGCCGTGAACTCGCGCGCCGGGCCGGAAGAATTCGCCATGGAAACGCTCCTTCGGGAGGAATCCGGCGCGTTATATCAAGACGGGCGCGGCGCGGCTTCCGGTCGAGGCGCCGCGCGGCCGGCGGTCGGGCGCCGCGCTCCCGCGGTACGGTTCCGTCCGAATCGCCCCATGTGCGCCCGGTTCATGCAGGAACTCCAGCGGCAGGCGGTCCGCGACCTGTACCGGGTCGCCGCGGAAGACGACCCGCCGCCGCTCCTGCCCCGCTTCAACGGCGCGCCGACCCAGGACTTCGCGGTCTGCCGGAACGCGGCCACCGCCGCCGGCGCCGCCCGTAAGCCCCGCCGGGAGATCGCCCGCCTGCGCTGGGGGATGGGCCGGGCGCCCGGCCGCGGCTCACCGCTCATCAACGCCCGGGCCGAGTCCGTCCACCGCCGGGAGGCCTTCGCCGACGCCTTCCGCAGCCGCCGGTGCCTCGTCCCGGCGAACGGCTGGTTCGAGTGGATCCGCGCCGGACGGCAGCGCCTCCCCTACTTCATGGCCCCGGAGGACGGCGGCGTCCTCTCGTTCGCCGGCGTTTGGGAGTCGGCGCCGGGCGCGCCCTCCGAATCCTTCGCCGTCCTCACCACCGCCGCCCTTCCCGAACTGCAACGGATCCACGACCGCCAACCCGCGATCGTGCCCCCCGCCGCGTTCGCCGACTGGCTCGATCCGGCGACTCCCGAAACCCGCCTGCTGGAAATCGCACGGGAACCGCCGACCGGCCCCTACGAAGTCCGTCCGGTGAGCGTCCGCGTCAACTCGGTCGCCAACGACGACCCCGACCTCCTGAAACCGCGCCCGGAACTCTTCGCGCCCCCCGCCGGCTGAACGCCGACGCGCCCGCGCCGCCTCAGCGGTAACGCCGCGACCGGCGCGGCCCGCTCTCGCCCAGCCGGAGTTCCGTGTTCGCCGTCAACTCCGGCCCCGACGCCTCCCCCCGCCGCAGCGACAGCCAACCGGCCGCCGCGATCATCGCCGCGTTGTCCGTCGAAAGCGCCACCGACGGATAGAACACCGGCAGCCCCCGCTCCTCCCCCAACTCGCGGAACCGCTTCCGCAACGCCGAATTCGCCGCCACTCCCCCCGAAAGCAGCACCGACCGCGCCGGGAACTCGCCGAGCGCCCGCTCCACCGACCGGGAGAGCGCCCGCACCACCGCCGCCTGGAACGACGCCGCCAGGTCGCGGATCTCGGCGCGCGCCGCCGGGTCCTCCCCCTCCGCCACGGCAGCGATTCCTTCGCTCTCGATGAACCGCAGCACCTGCGTCTTCAACCCGGAGAAACTGAAGTCCCACTGCGCCCCGTCCGAAAACACCGGCAGCGAAAACCGCCGCGACGCCGGGTCGCCCGCCGCCGCCAGCCGGTCGAGCACCGGCCCGCCGGGGTAACCGAGCCCGAGCCGTTTGGCCAACTTGTCGTAGGCCTCCCCGGCGGCGTCGTCCCGCGTCTTCCCCAGCAGCCGGTATTCGCCGTCGCCTTCGACGAGGAACAGGTTGGTATGCCCGCCGGACACCACCAGCGCGATCGCCGGATGGGACGGCGCCGGCTCGCATTCCAGGTAACAGGCGCGGATGTGGCCCTCGATGTGGTCCACCCCGACCACCGGGATGCCCCGGGCGAAGGCGAACGCCTTGGCGAAGCACACCCCGGACAGCAGCGCCCCCACCAACCCCGGCCCTTCGGTAACCGCCACGCCCTCGATGTCCGCCGCGGTCACCCCGGCGTCGGCGAGCGCCTGCGTAACCACCGGCGTCAGGTTCGTCAGGTGCTGGCGCGAAGCGATCTCCGGGACGACGCCGCCGTAGGGGGCGTGCGCCGCCGCCTGCGAACTCACCACATTCGACCGGATGCGGACGCCGTCCTCGACCACCGCCGCCGAGGTTTCGTCGCACGAAGTCTCGATTCCCAGGATCAGCACGGCGGTGAGCCCCCCGGCGGCGGCGGCTCGGCGGGACCGGCCCCGTCCTCTTCCGAAACCCCTTCGGCGTTGAACTCCCAGGCGATCGGTTTCCGGCACTTCGCGCAGTGGGCGTATCGCAACCGGCGCGAGAGCCGGTGCCGCGTCCACCGCCGGTCGCACCCGCACGCGCCGACCCACTTCGGCCGGGTGTGCTCGGTGTCGTGGCAGGCCTCCGGGCCGGCGCCGATCCGCACCGCGGTCCGCTTCCATACCTCGTCGTGGCCGTGGTCGATGCCGACGATGGCGTGCGCGATCTCGTGGAGGATGGTCTTCTCGACCGCCTCCCGCCCGGCGCGCAGGCAGTAACTCACCGAGATCTCGATCCGGCGCTCCGAGGGGCGGCACACCCCGGCGCGCACCTTCGCCAGGTCGAAGCCGAACTCCCAGCCCGGCGCCAACTCGCCCGAAGCGGTGTGGCGGCGCAGGAATTCCCGCCCTGCGCGGTCGGCCTCCTCGAGCGAACAGCGCGGCGGCGGCGCGCCGGGGGCCCGCTGCAGCAGTGAGTAGGGCACGCTCCACGCCTGCCCCTCCCGGTCGGCGACCGAAGCGCCGCGCAGCGCGAGCGAAGTCACCTTCGCGGCGCGGCGGACCCCGCGGTGCTCGAACGAGACCGGGCAGCCGACCGGGAACGCCCCGCCGGGGAAGTCGGGGCCGATCAGGTACCGCGTCGGTAGGCGCGGAACGCCCGGCGGGAGCATCCGGCGGGGGAGCGTACGCGCTCGGGCCGCGTCACCCGGCGAGCGCGGCGAGCGACTCGCGGTACGGCGGCCGCGCGATGCCGCGCTCGGTAACGATGGCGGAGATGAGCCGCGCCGGCGTCACATCGAACGCCGGGTTCCAGGCGGCGGCGCCCGGCGGCGCGACCCGCTTTCCGGAGAGTTCGGTTACCTCGGAGGCGGCGCGTTCCTCGATGGGGATGCCGGCGCCGTCGGCGGTGGCGAGGTCCACCGTGGAAAACGGCGCCGCGACCCAGAAGGGGACGCCGTGCTCGCGGGCGAGCACCGCCGCCTGGTAGGTGCCGATCTTGTTCGCGGTGTCCCCGTTCGCGGCGATCCGGTCGGCGCCGACCACGACCGCGTCCACCCGCTCCCGCGCGAGCAGCGCCCCCACCGTCCCGTCGGTGATCAGCGTCACCGGGATGCCCGCGGCGAGGAGTTCCCACGCGGTGAGCCGGGCGCCCTGCAGCCGGGGGCGGGTCTCGCAGGCGAAGACTTCCACCCGCCGGCCGGACTCCGCCGCCGACCGGACGATGCCGAGGGCGGTCCCGTAGCCGCCGGTGGCGAGCGAGCCGGTGTTGCAGTGGGTGAGGAAGCGCGTCGGGGCGGGGGCGGCGGGGAGGAGCGACCGGCCGAGTTCGCCGATCCGCCGGTTGGCGGCCACATCCTCCGCGGCGATGGCGTCCGCTTCCGCCAGCAGCGCGCGGGCGGCCCGCTCCGCGAGACCGGCAGGGTTACCGGCGGCGAGCGTCCCGGACAGTCGGCCCCGCTGGCGTTCGATGGCGGCGGCGAGGTTCACCGCGGTCGGCCGCGCGGCGAGGAGCAGCCGGGCCGCGTCCTCGAACCGCTCCCGGATTTCGCCGGCGTCACCGGCGCCGCCGGCGGGCGGCCGGGCCAGCGCGAGGGCGACGCCGTACGCGGCGGCGATCCCGATGGCCGGGGCGCCGCGGACGGCCATCTCCCGAATCGCCTCCGCCGCGGAGGCCGGGTCGGGACACTCGATCCACCGCTCTTCCTCCGGAAGTTTCCGCTGGTCGAGCAGCCGGAGGGTCGGCCCCTCCGGGTCGAAGCGGATCGGCGAGTCGAGCATCGGCGAGCAATGGGGGCTGCCCCGGCGGGACGCCGGCCCGGCTCGGGGGCGGGCGCCCGCCGCCGCGCCGGCGTGAGACATTTCTCACGGCCGGCGGACGACCCGGAGCGGCGCCGCGTCGGCGCCCGGCCCCGGGCCGGGGTCAGTCCGTCAGATGTTCCAGCGGACGAAGAAGACGATGAGCGCGGTTACGAAGGCGTAGATGACCAGCGACTCGATCAGCACCAGCCCGAGGAGCAGCGCGAACCGGATCTGGTCGGAGGCGCCGGGGTTCCGGGCCAGGCCTTCGCAGGCGCCGACCACCGCCTTGCTCTGGGCGATCGCGCCGGCGGCGGCCGCGAGCGCGATCACGCCGGTGGCGGAGATGAGCGCCCACTTGGTGACCATCGGGTCCCAGGTTCCCTGGGCGAAGACCGGAGCGGCGAAGACGACGGCGAGGACGGTGAAAAGAGCCGTCCGCAGTTTGGTGGACAATTTCTGTTGCTCTCCTTGAAGAGGGGATGGAGTCGGGGGAATCGGGGAAATCGGGGAACGGCGGTTCCGGGCGTCAGTGTTCGTCCGCGGTAACCGCGCCGCCGAGGTAGATGACGGTGAGCATGGTGAAGACGAACGCCTGCAGGAAACTGCCGAAGACGCCGAAGGCCATCATCGGCACCGGAATCACCAGCGGCACCAGGAAGGCGAGGACCACGACGACGAGTTCCTCGCCGAAGATGTTGCCGAAGAGCCGCATCGAAAGCGAGAGGATGCGGCTCAGGTGGCTGATGATTTCGATCGGCAGCATCACGATCGCCAGGTACGGACTCGGCCCGAGGAAGTGCGCGAAGTACTTCTTCGCGCCGTGCTCGCGGATGCCCTGGTAGTTGTAGTAGGCGAACGCGACCAGCGCGCAGCCCACCGGCATGTTCACATTCACCGTGGGCGACGAGAAGAAGGGAATGAGTCCCAGCAGGTTCCCCACCAGGATGAACAGCCCGATGGTGCCCACCATTCCCAGGAACGGGCGGCCCTTCGCGCCCACATTGTCCCGGAGCAGCGAGAGGAGCCCGCCGATCAGCCCTTCGAGGACGAGTTGCAATTTGCCCGGGTTCTCGAGCGAGATGCGCCGCCGGAAGAAGAACGCGAAACCGGACAGGAACACCGCCGCGAACACCGCCATCACGATGTGGTCCGGCGGGTGTACGTGGAATACCGCCTCGATCCAGTGCGTCAGCGCTGACGAGTGGGTGATTTCCATGGTGGTTGCCGCGAGGCGGGAGGGGGGAGCCGGGGCGTCCGGCTAACTCTGCGGGGGCCGGGTTTCCGACTCGGAGGGAGGCGGCCCGGAAGGAGGCGGCCCGGAGGAAGACGGAGGGGGCTGCCGGGTGGAGGGCGCGGCGCGAAACGCCCCGAAACCCTCGGTTCCCACCTCCGGGAGGATGGCCAGCAGCGGCGCACCCAGTCCGCACACCACGCCGATCGGGTCGGCGTTCCAAGCGCCAATTATGGCGAACAGGACGGCGCCGAGCAAGATGTAGCGCAGCCCGGTGAACGCGGCTGCCCGCAGCGCGGCGCGGGCGGAGAGCGAGGCGGTGAACGACCGCGCCACCCGCCGGAGGAGGTGCATGTTGGCGGCGGAAACCGCCGCGCCGGCGAGGACGGAGAGACCGGGGCGGACGCCGAAGGCGGCGAAGCCGACCAGCGTGGCCGCGGCGCCGAGGGCGACGGCGCGCCGGAGCATCCGGGACTCGCGCTCCGGGAGCGGCATCCCCTTCGGCGGGGCGCCGCCGCCGGAGGCCGGCGCCGCCTGGGCCGGCGTTTCCTCGGTAACGGTCGGGTTCACGGTCGGCGGGGAGTCGGGGCGGAATCACCCGGCGGGTCGGGTCGGTCGGGCTGCCGCCCGCCCCCGGGCGCGGCGGCGGAGGCGGCGCGCACCACATTGCGGATCCCGGCGGCGACGCCGAAGCCGAGGAACAGCAGCGAGAGCCACGGCAGCGTTCCCAGCGCCCGGTCGAGGAGGAACCCGACCGCCCCGCCGCCGACGACGGCGATCGGCACCGAGAACCCGAGGCTCAGCAGCGTCAGCGTCCGGGCGCGGGGCGGAGCGCCGCCGGGCCCGGTTCCGGGCCCGGGGTCGGGCGCCGGCGGAACGCTCAGTCGTTCGCGGCGGAACGCGCGGTCGGGGAATCCCCCGAAACGCCCGCGGCGTCCCCCGCGCCCGCGGCGTCCCCCGCGCCCGCGGCGTCCCCCGAAGCGCCAGCGGCGTCCCCCGAAGCGCCCGCGGCGTCCTCGACGGCCGAGACGCCGATCCCGTCCGGAAGCGGCGTCCCGCCCCCCGCCGGAGGAACTTCGCCGGCGCCTTCTTCCGCGTCGCCCTCATCGTCGGCGGCCGCCCCGGTCGCTTCCGCCGAAGCCGTCTGCCCCGCGGTCGGGTCGAGCCGCTCGACGATGTTCGCCACCGGCACCGCCAACTTGTCGAGGAACGGCTTGGGATACACCCCGATGAAGATGCACAGCGCGACGATCGGGATCAGCGTGGCGTTCTCGCGCCGGGTCACATCGACGAGCGCGCGGTTCTCCTCCCGGTCCAACTTGCCGAACATGAGCCGCTGGTAGAGCCACAGCAGGTACGCCGCGCCGAGCACGATCCCCGAAACCGCGAACGCCGCGTAGATCCAGTTCACCTGGAAGATCCCCTGCAGGATCAGGAACTCGCCGATGAACCCGTTGAGCATCGGCAGCCCCATCGAAGCGAGCGCGATCACCAGGAACATCGCCGCGTACACCGGCACCACCTTCGCGATGCCGCCGTAGGCCGCGATCTCCCGGGTATGCCGCTGCTCGTACATGATGCCGACCAACAGGAAGAGCCCCCCGGTGGAGAGCCCGTGGTTGATCATCTGCAGGATGCCGCCTTCGAGGCCGAGCGTGTTCAGCGCGAAGATGCCCAGCATCACGAAGCCGAGGTGGCTCACCGAACTGTAGGCGACCAGACTCTTCCAGTCCTTCTGGACGAGCGCGACCAGCGCGCCGTAGATGATGCCGATGATGGCGAGCGTGGCCACCCACCAGACCGCGTCCCGGCTGGCTTCCGGCAGCAGGGGAATGGAGAACCGGACGAACCCGTAGGTCCCCATCTTCAGCAGGACGCCGGCCAGGATGACCGAACCGGCGGTCGGCGCTTCCACATGGGCGTCCGGGAGCCAGGTGTGGAACGGGAACATCGGCACCTTGATGGCGAACCCGACGAAGAACGCGAGGAACACCCAGAACTGCAGGCCCGAAGCGTAGGAAGTCTCCATGAGCCGCAGCAGGTCGAAGGTGTATTCCCCGGTGGCCGCGTGGTGCGCGAAGTAGAGCGCCAGGATGCCGAGCAGCATCAGGACGCTGCCGACCAGCGTGTACAGGAAGAACTTGATCGCCGCGTAGAGTTTCCTCGCCCCGCCCCAGACCCCGATGAGGAAGTACATCGGGACCAGCATGACTTCCCAGAACACATAGAACAGGAAGAAGTCGAGGGCGACGAACACGCCCAGCATCCCCGTCTGCAGGAACAGCAGGAACACATAGTACTGCTTGACCCGCTCGGTAACCGCCTTCCACGAGGACAGGATGGCGATGAAACCGAGCAGCGTGGTCATCAGGATCAGCAGCAGGCTGATCCCGTCCATCGCGATGTTGTATTCCACGCCGATACTCGGGATCCAGGAGTACCGCTCGCCGAACTGGAACTGCGGCCCGGAGGCGTCGAACGCGAACCAGAGCGGCAGCGACAGCAGGAACCCGATGAACGCGGCGATGTTCGCCAGCCAGCGGATGCGGCCTTCGTCCTTCTTGTTCACGAAGAACAGGATGCCGAGCGCGGCGAGCGCCGGGAAGAAGACCACCAGCGACAGCAGCGGGAAATCGAAGGGGTTGTTCTCGAACATTTCGGGGGGTTATCGCCGGTCGGTCGAACGGGGAGGGAGGGTCAGGCCCAGAAGTAGAGGGCGGCGCCGAACAGCACGACCGCGAACACCGTGAGCAGCGCGTAGTTCTGGAAGAGTCCGGTCTGCATCCGGCGGAACCGCGCGGACAGGGCGCCGAGGGTTTCCGCCACCAGGTTCACCGCCCGGTCCACCAGGTTCTGGTCGGAGAGGTCGGAGAGGTCGCCGGAGAGGCGCGTCAGCGAAGCGGCGCCGTTCACCGCGCCGTCCACCACCCGCTGGTCGAAGCGGAACAGGGTCTCGCCGCCGGAGATCGCGCCGGAAACCGCGGTGGCGTCGTAGATCTCGTCCACGAAGTACTTGCCGCGGAGCGTCCGGTACGCCCGGCTGCCGACCAGGTGTTCGTCGCGCGTCGGCTGCTCCCGGTAGCGGCGCCAGGCGAACAGGATCCCGGCGACGGCGAGCCCCACCGATACCGCCATGAAGGCGTACTCGACCACCGCCGAGCCGTGGTGCGCCTCGGCGGCGGCGTGCCCCCCGGCGAGGATCGCCGGCTCGAGGAAGTGCTCGATGCGGTTCGAGCCGCCGAGCACCGCCGGCACCCCCACGAAACCGGCGACCACCGAGCCGGCCGCCAGCACGATCAGCGGGATCGTCATCGAAGGGACGGACTCGTGGAGTTTTTGCTCCATCGCCGCCCCGCCCCGGAACTTCCCGCAGAAGGTCATGACCACCTGCCGCGTCATGTAGAACGCGGTCATCGCCGCCGCGGCGGCCCCGAACACCCAGAGAAGCGTCACATGCCCGCCGTGGGTCGCCTTCCACAGGATTTCGTCCTTGCTGAAGAAACCCGCCAGCGGCGGCAGCCCGGCGAGCGCCGCGGTGGCGATCATGAAGGTCCACGCGGTGCGGGGCATGTGGCCGAGCAGCCCGCCCATGTTCCGCATGTCCTGCATCTCGGTGTAATGCCGATGCCCGCCGGAGGCGTGTTCGGCGTGCTCCATCGCGTGGATCACGCTGCCGGAGCCGAGGAACAGGCAGGCCTTGAAGAAGGCGTGCGTCATCAGGTGGAAGATCGCCGCCGCGAACGCCCCGACGCCCGCGCCGAGGAACATGTACCCGAGTTGCGAGACCGTCGAGTAGGCGAGGACCTTCTTGATGTCGTTCTGGAAGAGCGCGATGGACGCGGCGAAGAGCGCGGTTACCGCCCCCACCGTCGCGACCACGGACATCGCCGCCGGCGCGTGCGAGAACAGCACGCCGCTCCGGGCCACCATGTACACGCCGGCGGTGACCATCGTCGCCGCGTGGATCAGCGCCGAGACCGGCGTCGGCCCTTCCATCGCGTCCGGCAGCCAGACATAGAGCGGGATCTGCGCCGACTTCCCGGCGGCGCCCACGAACAGCAGGATCCCGATCGCGGTGAGGACGCCGCCGGTCATCTCCCCGGCGGAGATCTGCCCCATGACCTCGTAGAAGTCCAGCGTGCCGAAGGTCACGAAGACCAGCATCACCGCGAGGATGAACCCGGCGTCGCCGATCCGGTTCACCACGAACGCCTTCTTCCCGGCCACCGCCGCCGCCGGCCGCTCGAACCAGAAGCCGATGAGCAGGTAGGAGCAAAGCCCCACCCCCTCCCAGCCGATGAACATCAGCAGGAAGTTCGCCCCCAGCACCAGGTTCAGCATGAAGAAGGTGAACAGGTTGAGGTAGGCGAAGAACCGGCTGAATCCGGCGTCGGCGCTCATGTAGCCGACCGAGTAGATGTGGATCAGCAGCCCGATGCCGGTAACCACCAGCGTCATCAGCATCGAGAGCGAATCCAGCCGGTAGGCCCACTCCACCCCCATGCTCGGGATCCAGGGGAAGAGCGACTGCTCCAGCCGCGCGGAGGCCCCGCCGTCGGCGAGGAAGACCGTGAAGAAGAACGAAACCGCGATCAGGAACGAGCCGGCGACCGCGCCGCAGGCCACCGCCGCGCTCCCCCGCTTCCCGAGGCGCCGGCCGAACAGGCCGCACAGCGCCGCGCCGATCCCCGGCAGGAGGGGGATGAGCCAGAGGAGCGAGGAGTTCAAGTCAGGGAGTCCGGGTCGGTCGGCGCGGGATGGCGGTCAGCGGCGGCGCCGCCGGCCGGCGCGGCCGACGAGCGCCGCCGGTCGGGCCCGGCGGGAGAACCGTCCTCCCCGCATCGCCGCCGTCTTTCGACCGGCGAACGCCGGGCCGCCGCCGGTGGATCGCGGATCGAAACCCCGCCGAAACCGGCGCGGAAAATACCGGATACGCCCAGCCGGGTCAACGACTCCGGGCCTCCCGCCCCGGCCCCGCCGGGCGCGGACCGGGCGAACGCGCCCTCCGCCGGCCCCGGCCCGCCGGGTTCGGGGAGCGCCCCTCGGCGCGAAACGCCGGGGGGCGGCGGGGAGAGGGGCTCCCCTTTCCCCGCGGGCCGTCAGTAGAGGCTCTTGATGTGGCCGCCGTCCACCTGCAGCGTCGTCCCGGTGATGTAACTCGCCCGCTCCGACGCCAGGAAGGCCGCCGCCGCCCCGAACTCCTCCGGCTCGCCCACCCGGCCGAGCGGGATGTCCTTCGCCCACTCGGCATAGACCGCTTCCTCCGGCGTCCCGCGGCTCTCGGCCAGGTGGGCGGCCAACTCGGCGAGCCGGTCGGTGCGGGTGAAGCCGGGGCACAGCACATTCGCCAGCACCCCGTAGGGCGCCGCCTCGTTCGCCAGCGACTTCATGAACCCGGCGATCCCGGCGCGGGCGGTGTTCGACAGGATGATGTCCGGCACCGGCTGCTTCACCGACACCGAGGCGATGGCCAGGATCCGCCCCCAGCGCCGCTCCCGCATCCCGGGCAGGGCCGCCCGCACCAGGTGGACGCAGGACAGGAGGTTCTCGTCCAGCGCCCGCTTCCACTCCTCCGGGGTGGTGTTCGCCAGCCGGGTCGGCGGCGGCCCCCCGGCGTTGGTGACCAGGATGTCCACCTGCCCGAACTCCGCCTCGGCGGCGCGGACGAAGCCGGCCGCCGCCTCCGGGTCGCCCACATCCACCGGATGGGCCAGCACCGCCGCGCCGCTGCGGGCGCGGATTTCGGCGGCGGTCCGCTCCAGCGCCTCCGCCCCGCGGGCGCCGAGCGCCAGCCGCGCGCCTTCGGCGGCCAGCGCCTCCGCCACCGCCCGCCCGAGGCCCCGGCTCGCCGCCGCGACTACGGCGACCCGCCCGCTGATCCCGAGATCCAAGTCAGCCCGTCCGCGCCGCGCCCGGCCGGGCCCGGCGCCGGGCTGCGGCCGATCCCCCGAACCGCCCCCGCCCGTCCGGAGGGGTCACCCGTACTGGCGTTCCTTGCAGTCCACGCACACCCGCGTCCAGGGCACGGCGCGCAGGCGCGGCTCGGGGATCGGCTCCTCGCACTCGGAGCAGACGCCGAACACGCCCTCCCGGATGCGGGTCAGCGCCTTCTCGATCGCCCGGAGCAATTTGGCGTCGTTCTGCTGCAGTTGGATGACGATCTCGTCGTCGCTGGCGACCATGGAGCGGTCGCCGTCGTCCCCCCGCGCCTGGCTCCGCGAGAACTCCCGGGTGTGCACCAGCCCCTCGATCTCGGCCTTCTTGTCGAGCAGCCGCCGCTCGTGCTGCGCCAACTCTTCGGGGGTCATGTGGTCGGTCTCGCCGGTGTCTTCGCGGGAGGAGGGGCGCCGCGTGAGCCGCCCCGCCGGGGTCGCCGGGAGACGCCGTCCGCAAAAACGCCGAACCGCTGATTCTAGCCGGAGACCGGCCCGGATCTTGGCCGCCCGGCCCTCGACTGGTACCCTCCGGCGCCCTGTGGAGCCGCGGCGCGGGCCGTCGGCCGCGGCGCCCGAACCCTCCCGGGGCGCGGGCGCTCACCGGAGGCGCCGATCCTCCCTCCCCCTGCGGGGGCGCGCTCCGAACCGTTGATTCGAAGCCCCTCCACGGGCTGTACCCGGGCGCCGGGCGGACCCGGCGCGGCGTTTTTCGCCGGCCTCGGCCCCTCTTCGTGCACGGAGGTAGTTGTGCGATTTACCCCCCCCCCCCCCCCCCCCCTACTTTTTGTTGCGCTTCGCTCACCGGCCGGGAGCGCCCGACATCGAGGGCGCTGACAGCGGCGTTCCTCGTCGCGTTCGCGGTCATTTCCATCGGTTGTAGCGAACAGTCGGCGTCCACCGCGCCGGCGCCGGCTCCTCCCCCGGCAGCCGCGCCGGCCGCGCCCGCGCCGGGTGCGCCGGCGGACCTCCGGGTCTCGGCGACCGGCGTGGATTTCATCGAGGTCTCCTGGAGCGCCGTCGAGGGGGCGACCGGCTACGAAGTCCAGTTGAGTCTTCTCGCCGCCGCCGACTTCAGTTCGGTAACGGCGGCGAATGTCACCGGCCTGACCCACCGGTTCACGGTGGCCGCGGAGACGACCGGCCATGTGCGCGTCCGGGCCACGAGCGCCGGGACGAGGAGCGACTGGAGCGAAGCGGTGTCGGGGACGAGCCTCGCGGCGCCGCTGGCGCTCGCCGCGCCGATGCCGCGGGTTTCGGACACCGGGACCGACTTCATCGAGTGGAGTTGGGAAGCCGTGCCGGAGGCGCTGGCTTACGAGGCGCAGGTCAGCGCGACCGAGGACTTCGCCTCGGCGGAGACGGAGCGGGTAACCGGGACGAGCCACCGCGCGGCGGTCGAGCCCTCCACGACCGCGCGCCTGCGGGTCCGCGCGGTCGCGGGGACTTCGGCGGCGCCGATCGTCAGCGACTGGAGCGCGGCCGCGGAAGGGAGCAGCGCCGCGGCGGAAGTCGCGTTCACGGTCAGCCTGCGGCCGCCGGCCGTGAAGGACGACCGGGCCTGCGGCGGCCAGGCGTTCTGCCCGGACGAGGGCAGCGACCTCGAGACGGCGACCGCGGCGATGAACCGGAGGATGGTCGTGACGAGTTCCACGCCGACGGAGGTCCGGCCGCTCTTCGTCGAGGGCGCCGCCGCGATCACCGCGTCGGCGGGGGAGAGTTCGCCGTTCGCGTACAGCCGCTGGCCGGCGCTCCAGAAGACGATCGCGATGGAAGGCGTGTCGTTCGCGCTGCGGCGGGTCTCGATGGGCGCCGGCCAGGAGCCGACCCCGACCGGGAACACGCTCTACATCACCTGCGGCCCGTTCCGCTGTTCGGAGGCGGCGGACGAGACGCCGCCGGCCCCGCCGATCACGATCTCGGACTCCGCGGCGTGCTCCGGGTTCGAGCCGGACTTCACGCTGAACCCGGGCATGGCGCTGAACAACAACCCGAACCAGAACAACGGCTTGGACGCGGGCTGGACCTACACCTCGACCGTCCCGGCCACGGTGACGCATGTGTTCGAGGGGATCCCCGGGTCGAACGGGGGCCCGTTCCGGGTGAAGGGCGCCGCCATCCGGGCGACTTCGACCCCGGCGCCGCTGGACATGAGCCGGAACGACGCGACCGGCGTGAATGTCTTCGGCGGGACGCTCGACAACGCTTGGACGAGCACCGGTTTCGGCGTCCAGAACCTGCAGGTAACGACCGCCGGCCCGATCCGCAACGGCGAGGACGACTGCTTCTTCGAGAGCGAGGACGCGTTCGGCGACCACAAGACCACGAGCGGAGGGTGGCACGCGAACGCCTGGCGGGCCGAGTGGGGGAGTTACGACCTCGTGGGCCGCGATGTCCGCAAGCCGGAGGAATGCTTCCGCATCATCACCTACGACACCGAAGACTGTTCGGGCAACCGCTGCGAGAACGACAACCCCTCCCGGGCCGACTACCTGCAGGGGTATTCGATCGAGGTGCAGCCGGAAGCCGCGGTTGCCTGGGCCGGCAGCGCGGTGGACTGGAGCAAGGTGGAGGGGTCGTTCGCCGAACTGGAATGCGAACCCGTAACGATCTCCGCCTCGGCCCAGGTGGACATGTGCGACCTGTTCGAAGAGGAAGTGGATCTCTACTGGGGCCAGGGCCGGGTGGCCGACCTCGACGGGAGACCGGGAAGCGCCGAATTCAAGGTGCGGCCCGTGGTCCTCTTCGGCCGGGGCGAGGTCCCCGGCAGCCACCGGCTCGTCGAACTCAAGGCGACGCGGAACATGGGGCCGGGCGACTACCTGAATGCGCGGGACGCCGATGCCGCGGACCCGAACAGCGGTTTCTACCGCCCCCGGGGCAGCCGCTTCCTGTCACTCTGGCTCGCGGAGTTCGGGCCGAGGCAGACCGGAACCTGGATCGAAGCGAATCACGAGGCGCGGAATGTGGGGATCGACGGCACTCCGTGGGACTCGAACCTCTACTACTCGTCGGGGAACCACGCTTGGGAGTTCCTGGTCCATGGGCGTTGGTACGGGCACCCCAGCGGCCAGTGGATGGCTTGGCCCCAAGACGGCCTGACCCCTCCCGTTCCCCAGGCGCAGCACAACCAATGGCAGTTCCAGCGGGGAATCGTCGTCTTCCCGATGCAGGACCACGACGCCCATCCGATCCACGGGGACTTCGGCAAGGTGGACATCAACGGGGACGGCAAGGCGGACAACATGGGCGACGGCGCCGACCGCAACTGCTCGGACGCCGACGGGCCCGGCTGCGATGTGGACGAACTCGAACTCGACGGCGAAGCGACCTTCTCGCTCTACAAGAACTCCGAGGACTTGGCCTGCCATGTAACCCGGGAGGTCTCCATCACCTGCTCGTGGGACGCGTCGGGAGACGCGAACCGCTCCGGCCGCGGCGAGATCTGGGCGAACTGGAGCCAGGCCCGGACGAGGGACGACCGCACCACGAACGCGGGCGACTTCATCAGTTGCCGCGGGAACTGACGACCCGGTAGCCGCCGATCGGATCCCCCGGGCCGGCGGGCCCCGGGGGATCCCCCCTCCGTCGACCCGAGGGAGGAGCGGTCCCCTGCCGGTCTGCTATTTTCCGGCGCCCCGGACGCCGGATGGCCCGGCCGGGCGCTCGCGGCAGGCCGCGTTTCTCGAGGAGATCACCATGCGATTTACCCCCCCCCCCCCCCCCCCCCCCCACTTATCGCGCGTCGCGCACCGGCCGCGAAGCGTCTCGCGCCGAAGTGGCCGGCGCTCGTTCTCGCGTTCGGGTTCCTGACCGTCGGTTGCAGTGAGCAGCAGTCGGCCACCACTCCGGCGCCGGCCCCTCCCCCCGCAGCCGCGCCGGCCGCGCCCACGCTGGGCGCGCCGGCCGACCTCCGGGTTTCGGCGACCGGCGTGGACTTCATCGAGGTCTCCTGGAGCGCCGTCGAGGGGGCGACCGGTTACGAAGCCCAGTTGAGTCTTCTCGCCGCCGCGGACTTCACTTCGGTAACGGCGGCGAATGTCACCGGTACGACGCACCGGTTCACGGTGGCCGCGGAGACGACCGGCCATGTGCGCGTCCGGGCGACGAGCGCCGAGACCCGGAGCGACTGGAGCGAAGCGGTGTCGGGGACCAGCTTCGCCGCGCCGCTGGCGCTCGCGGCGCCGATGCCGCGCGTGTCGGACACCGGGACGGACTTCATCGAGTGGAGTTGGGAAGCCGTGCCGGAGGCGCTGGCGTACGAAGTACAGGTGAGCGATTCGGAGGATTTCGCTTCGGCGGAGGCCGAGCGCGTAACCGGGACCAGCCACCGCGCGGCGGTCGAGCCCTCCACCACGGCGCACCTGCGGGTCCGCGCGGTCGCCGGGACCTCGGCGGCGCCGATCGTCAGCGACTGGAGCGCGGCGGCGGAAGGGAGCAGCGCCGCGGCGGAGATCGCGTTCACGGTGAGCCTGCGGCCGCCGGCCGCGAAGGACGACCGGGCCTGCAGCGGCCAAGCGTTCTGCCCGGACGAGGGGAGCGACCTCGAGACGGCGACGGCGGCGATGAACCCGCGGATGATCGTGACGAGTTCCACGCCGGCGGAAGTCCGCCCGCTCTTCGTCGAAGGCGCCGCCGCGATCACGGCGTCCGCCGGGGAGAGTTCGCCGTTCGCGTTCATCCGCTGGCCGGCGCTGCAGAAGACCGTCGCGATGGAAGGCGTGTCGTTCGCGCTGCGGCGGGTCTCCATGGGCGCCGGCCAGGAGCCGACGCCGACCGGGAACACCCTCTACATCACCTGCGGCCCGTTCCGCTGTTCCGAGGCGGCCGACGAGGCCCCGCCCGCGCCGCCGATCACGATCTCGGACTCGGCGGCCTGCTCCGGCTTCGAGGCGGACTTCACGCTGAACCCGGGCATGGCGCTGAACAACAACCCCAACCAGGAAAACGGCCTGGACGCGGGCTGGACCTACACCTCGACCGCCCCGGGCACGGTGACGCATGTGTTCGAGGGGATCCCGGGCCCCGCCGGAGGCCCGTTCCGGGTGAAGGGCCCCTCCTTCCGGGCGGCTTCCACGCCGACCCCGCTGGACATGAGCCGGAACGACGCGACGGGCGTGAATGTCTTCGGCGGGACGATAGACAACGACTACGACAACATCGGCGGTTTCGGCGTGCAGAACCTGCAGGTAACGACCGCCGGCCCGATCCGCAACGGCGAGGACGACTGCTTCTTCGAGAGCGAGGCCGCCTTCGGCGACCACCGGCACGCGAGCGGGGGCTGGCACCCGAACGCCTGGCGGGCGGAATGGGGGAGTTACGACATCGTGGGCCGCGATGTCCGCAAGCCGGAGGAGTGCTTCCGCATCATCACCTACGACACCGAGGACTGTTCGAGCAACAACTGCCAGAACGACCACCCCTCCCGGACCGACTACCTGCAGGGGTATTCGATCGAGGTGCAGCCGGAGGCGGCGGTCGCCTGGGCCGGCAGCGGGGTGGACTGGAGCAGGGTGGAGGGGTCGTTCGCGGAACTCGAGTGCGAAGGCGTAACGATCTCCGCATCTGACCAGGTGGACATGTGCGAACTGTTCGAGGAGGAAGTGGACCTCTGGTGGGGTCAGGGCCGGATAGCCGGCCTCGACGGGCGACCGGGGAGCGCCGAGTTCAAGGTGCGGCCGGTGATCTTCTACGACCGGAGCGACGACACCATTACCGGAAACCGGCTCGTCGAACTCGCGGTTACCCGAAACATGGGGCCGGGCGACCGGTTCCACTTTTCGGACCCCGCCGTCGACGATCCGGCCCGGGACATCCACCGCCCCCGGGGGAGCCGCTTCATGTCGCTCTGGCTCGCGGAATTCGGGCCGAGGCAACCGAATGTGGGGACCTGGCACGAGTGGCATCACGACAACAGCCGAGTGGGGATAGACGGCACGCCGTGGGATGTGAACCTCTACTACCCGGCGAACAACCACGCCTGGCAGGCGGAGGTCTTCGGGCTCTGGTACGGGCACCCCAGCGGTCAGTGGCAGGCTTGGCCGGCCGCCTCCCTGAGTCCTACGCCCACTGAACCGGACAAATGGTCATTCCAGCGCGGGGTCGTTACCTTCCCGATGCAGGACATCGACGCCCATCCGATCCACGGGGACTTCGGCAAGGTGGACATCGCCGAGGACGGCAAGGCGGACAACATGGGCGCCGGCGCCGACCGGAACTGCTCGGACGCCGACGGGCCCGGCTGCGATGTGGACGAACTCACGCTCGAAGGCGAAACGACCTTCTCGCTCTACAAGAACTCCGAGGACTTGCCCTGCCATGTAACCAAGCAGGTTTCGATCACCTGCTCGTGGGACGCGTCCGGAGACCGGGACCGCTCCGGCCGCGGCACGATCTGGGCGGACTGGTTTACCGCGTCCAGCGACGCCGACGCGTTCGCCACGAACGCCGGCGACTTCATCACTTGCCGCGGAAACTGACGACCCGGTAGCCGCCGATCCCCGGGCCGGGCGGGCCCGGGGATCCCCCCTCCGGCGCCCGCCGGGCGCCTCCCGGAGGCGCCGGGCCGGTGCGCGGGCCGCTCGGGGCGGTCCTCCGTCCGGTCTGCTAACTTCCGGCGTCCCGCGGGCCGGGTGGCCCGGCTTGGCCTTCCCGGCAGGCCGCGTCTCTCGAGGAGACCACGATGCGAATTACCCCCCCCCCCCCCCCCCACTTACGCGCGTCGCGCGCCGGCCGGGAGCGCCCGAGGCTGAAGGCGCCGGCGGCGTGCTTCCTCGCGTTCGCGGTCCTGTCCGTCGGTTGCAGTGACCAGGAGCCGGCCACCACTCCGGCGCCGGCCCCGGCGCCCGCGCCGGCCGAGCCCACGCTGGGCGCGCCGATGGACCTCCGGGTTTCGGCGACCGGCGTGGACTTCATCGAGGTCTCCTGGAGCGCCGTCGAGGGGGCGACCGGCTACGAAGTCCAGTTGAGTCTTCTCGCCGCCGACTTCAGTTCGGTAACGGCGGCGAATGTCACCGGCACGACGCACCGGTTCACGGTGGCCGCGGAGACGACCGGCCATGTGCGCGTCCGGGCCACGAGCGCCGAGACCCGCAGTGATTGGAGCGAAGCGGTGTCGGGGACGACCCTCGCGGCGCCGCTGGTGCTCGCCGCGCCGATGCCGCGTGTCTCGGACACCGGGACGGACTTCATCGAGTGGACCTGGGAAGCCGTGCCGGAGGCGCTGGCGTACGAAGTACAGGTGAGCGATTCGGAGGATTTCGCTTCGGCGGAGGTCGAGCGCGTAACCGGGACCGGCCACCGCGCGGCGGTCGAGCCGTCCACGACGGCGCACCTGCGGGTTCGGGCGGTCGCCGGGACCTCCGCGGCGCCCATCGTCAGCGACTGGAGCGCCGCGGCGGAAGGAATGAGCGCCGCGGTCGAAGTCGCGTTCACCGTGAGCCTGCGGCCGCCGGCCGCGAAGGACGACCGGGCCTGCGGCGGCCAAGCGTTCTGCCCGGACGAGGGGAGCGACCTCGAGACGGCGACCGCGGCGATGAACCCGCGGATGATCGTGACGAGTTCCACGCCGGCGGAAGTCCGCCCGCTCTTCGTCGAAGGCGCCGCCGCGATCACCGCATCCGCCGGGGGGAGTTCGCCGTTCGCGTTCATCCGCTGGCCGGCGCTGCAGAAGACCGTCGCGATGGAAGGCGTGTCGTTCGCGCTGCGGCGGGTTTCCATGGGCGCCGGCCAGGAGCCGACGCCGACCGGGAACACGCTCTACATCACCTGCGGCCCGTTCCGCTGTTCCGAGGCGGCCGACGAGGCCCCGCCGGCCCCGCCGATCACGATCTCGGACTCCGCGGCCTGCTCCGGCTTCGAGGCGGACTTCACGCTGAACCCGGGCATGGCGCTGAACAACAACCCCAACCAGGAGAACGGCCTGGACGCGGGTTGGACTTACACCTCGACCGCCCCGGGCACGGTGACGCATGTGTTCGAGGGGATCCCGGGCCCCGCCGGAGGCCCGTTCCGGGTGAAGGGCCCCTCCTTCCGGGCGGCTTCCACGCCGACCCCGCTGGACATGAGCCGGAACGACGCGACGGGCGTGAATGTCTTCGGCGGGACGATAGACAACGACTACGACAACATCGGCGGTTTCGGCGTGCAGAACCTGCAGGTAACGACCGCCGGCCCGATCCGCAACGGCGAGGACGACTGCTTCTTCGAGAGCGAGGCCGCCTTCGGCGACCACCGGCACTCGAGCGGGGGCTGGCACCCGAACGCCTGGCGGGCCGAATGGGGGAGTTACGACATCGTGGGCCGCGATGTCCGCAAGCCGGAGGAGTGCTTCCGCATCATCACCTACGACACCGAGGACTGTTCGGGCAACAACTGCCAGAACGACCATCCTTCCCGGACCGACTACCTGCAGGGGTATTCGATCGAGGTGCAGCCGGAGGCGGCGGTCGCCTGGGCCGGCAGCGGCGTGGACTGGAGCAGGGTGGAGGGGTCGTTCGCCGAATTGGAATGCGAGGGCGTAACGATCTCCGCCTCTGACCAGGTGGACATGTGCGACCTGTTCGAGGAGGAAGTGGACCTCTGGTGGGGTCAGGGCCGGATCGCCGACCTCGACGGCCGACCGGGGAGCGCCGAGTTCAGGGTGCGGCCGACGATCTTCTACGACCGGAGCGACGACGCCATTCCCGGCGACCGGGTCGTTGACCTCAGGGTGACGCGGAACCTGGGCCCGGGCGACGCCCTCCATTTTCGGGACGCCGATGCCGCCGACCCGAACCGCGGTATCCACCGTCCCCGGGGCAGCCGCTTCATGTCGCTCTGGCTCGCGGAATGGGGGCCGAGGCAGACGGGCGGCAACAACCTGGTGGAGGGGAATCACGCGACGGGGCGGGTGGGGATAGACGGCACGCCGTGGGACACGAACCTCTATTACTCGTCGGGGCTCCACGCCTGGGAGCAGGAGGTTTACGGGCTCCAGTACGGGCACCGCCGCCGCCAGTGGCAGGCCTGGCCCGGCGGCCACACCAGGAATCCCTCCATTGCAGCCAACGACCCGGACCACGCTCGCTACTTGTTCCAGCGGGGAATCGTCGTCTTCCCGATGCAGGACCACGACGCCCATCCGATCCACGGGGACTTCGGCAAGGTGGACATCAACGGGGACGGCAAGGCGGACAACATGGGCGACGGCGCCGACCGCAACTGCTCGGACGACGACGGCCCCGGCTGCGATGTGGACGAACTCGCGCTCGACGGCGAAGCGACCTTCTCGCTCTACCGGAACTCCCGCGACCTGGCCTGCCATGTAACCCGGGAGGTCTCCATCGCGTGTTCGTGGGACGCTTCGGGGGACCGGAACCGCTCCGGCCGCAGCATCATCTGGGAGAACTACTTCGAAGCCAGGACGAGCGACGACCGCACCACCAACGCCGGCGACTTCATCACTTGCCGCGGAAACTGACGACCCGGTAGCCGCGGAATCGGGTCCCCCGGGCCGCCCGGCTCGGGGGATCCCGCGCCTCCCCGGAGGGGCCCGGTGAAGTCCGAACTATGTGACGGGGCGGCGGTTCGCCGGCGGGTGCGCGGTGTCCCCGGCGAGCAGCCGGAGCGCGTGCGGGATCGTCGGCCCGAGCGTCCGCAGCCCGCTGGCCACCGCCCGCGGGCTCCCCGGCAGGACGACGACCAGCGCCGCGCCGACCGTTCCGGCGAAACTCCGGGCCAGCACCGCCATCGGCGTCTCCGCGAGCCCCTCCGCCCGCAGTCGTTCGCCGTAGCCGGGGACTTCCCGGTCGAGCAGCGGCCGCACCGCTTCGGGCGTCCGGTCCCGGGGGCCGAGCCCGGTCCCCCCGGTGGTGAGCACCAGCCGCGCGCCGGCCTCGAGGAACCCCCGGACGCCCTCCCGGATCGCCTCGACTTCGTCCGGCGCCACCGTCGAGGCGATGACCTCGAACCCGGCCCCCGCCAGCCACTCGCGGGCGACCGCCCCCGACCGGTCCGGCACGACCCCGGCGGCGCACCCGTCGCTCGCGGTCAACACCGCCGCCGGAATGCGCCCCCCGGCGGCTCCCTCCGGTCTCGCCGCGACGGCCGCCTTCGGCGCCGCCTCCGCCGGCGTCCCGCCGCCCGGAGATTCGTTCGACGATCCGTTCACGGCGGGGGCGCGGGGGGGCTTGCGTCAGAATAGCCCGCTCCCCTCTTTCCCCCCATGATGTTCCGGCCTCCCGGCGCCCTCCGCCGGCGCCGCCGGACGGCGTTCCTCCTCTGCTTCGCCGCCGGCGCCGCGGCCCTCGCCGGGGCGGTCGCCGCCGCCGCGCCGCTCCTCCGGCAGGCCTACCAGTTCCGCGTAACGGTGGACCTGATCTCGCTGAATGTGACGGTCACCGATTCCCGCGACCGGTTCATCACCGACCTCCTCGAAGAGGACTTCTCGGTGTACGAAGACGGCATCCTCCAGGAGATCGAGGCGTTCTCCCGCGAAGACCTGCCCATCCGCATGGTGCTCCTGCTCGACACCTCCGCGAGCATGGTGGACAAGATGCACTTCGCGCAGGAAGCCGCGGTGCGGTTCACGAAGACGCTGCGGATGGAAGACCTCGCGCAGGTGGTCGAGTTCGGCAGCCACGCCAACATCCTGCAGCAGTTCACCGCGGACCAGCGGGAGTTGGAAGACGCCATCCGGCTGACGCAGGCCGGCGGCACCACGAAACTCCACAACGCGATGTACATCTCGCTGCGCTCGCTGGAGCGGCGGCGCATGGAAGCGCGGCGGCAGGCGATCATCCTCCTCTCCGACGGCCGGGACACGAGTTCCCTGGTTACCTTCGAGCAGGTGCTCGACCTGACCAAGGACACCGATGTGGTGGTGTACACGATTTCCCTGCAGAACACCGCCCGGCGCCGGGGCCGCCGGTTCTCCGAAGCGGAACATGTGCTCAAGAACCTCGCCGAGGAAACCGGCGGCCAATGGTTCTTCCCGGCGGCGCTCGAAGAGTTGGAATCGGTGTACGACCGCATCGCCGAGGAATTGAAGAGCCAGTACAATGTGGGTTACATCTCGAACAACCCGCGGCGCGACGGGACCTGGCGGCGGATCGTGGTGCAGACGAACCGCCCCGACCTGCGGGTTCGCGCCAAACTCGGCTACTACGCGCCGGGTTAGTCGGCGGTGGGTTTCCGTTCGCGCGCCTCCCTTCGTCGGCGGAAGTCGTGAGCGTCGGCGTGCTCGCCGCCGAGGAGCCGGCGGCGCTCGCCGCCCGCGCGCGGGCGGAAGCGGTCGAGGCGGAGCGCCTCCGTCCGGCGGCGCAGCGGAGCGCCGCCACGGCGGGGCGCCGCTGGCCGGAACCGGACGACGCCTACCGGACGGCCTACCAGCGGGACCGCGACCGCATCGTCCACTCCAGCGCGTTCCGCCGCCTCCAGTACAAGACGCAGGTCTTCATCAACAACGAGGGCGACCACTACCGCACCCGCCTGACCCATACTCTCGAAGTCGCCCAGATCGCCCGAACGACGGCCCGCGCGCTCGGCCTGAACGAAGACCTCACCGAAGCGGTCGCGCTCGCCCACGACCTGGGCCATACCCCCTTCGGCCACGCCGGGGAGGACGCGCTCGCCGAATTGATGAAGGACAGCGGGGGTTTCGAGCACAACCTGCAGTCCTACCGGATCGTCACCGAACTCGAACGCGCCTACCCGGACTTCCCCGGCCTGAACCTGACCCGCGAAGCCCGCCACGGCGTCTTCGCCCATTCCTCGAATCCCCGGGCGATTCCCGAGGAACTCGCCGGCTTCCGTTCGCCGCCGCTCGAAGCCCAGGTCGCCGACCTGGCGGACGAAATCGCCTACAGCGCCCACGACATGGAAGACGGCCTCGCCTCCGGCCTGCTGGAGATGGACGACCTGCGCGAGTCGGCGCTCTTCCGCCGCCACTGGCCCCGGGAGGCGTCCGGCCCGAATGCCCCCGACGCCGCCGACCGGAGGATCGCCGTGCGCCGCCTCCTGCGCGGCGTCATCGCCGACCTGGCCGGCGCCCTGATCCGCGAAACCGAAGCGCGTCTCCGCCGGTCGGGCATCGAAGACGACGGCGCTCTCCGACCCCACCGCGCCGTCCTCGCCGCCGAACCGCTCGTGGGACTCCCGACCGTCGAGGAAGAAGAACGCCTGGAACTCAAGGATGTCCTGCACCGGCGCCTCTACCGCCATCCCCGCGTCGTGGCCGCCGCCGACGCCGGCACCCGGCTCCTCCCCGGACTCTTCCGCCGTTACCTCGCAGCGCCCGACGAGATGCCCGGACATTTCCGCCGCCGCATCGGCGAGTCCTCCCCGGAGCGCGTGGTCTGCGACTACATCGCCGGTATGACGGACCGGTTCGTCACCGTGGAACACCGCCGACTGTTCCCGGACGCGCCGACCGACCGGGTTCCGACGCTCCCCCGCCGCCGGCGCGCGGTCGGCGGCGGACGGGAGGGCGCCCCGTGAAGTCGGTGAACCGCGTCGTCGCGCTCCTGGAGTTGTTCTTCCGGGGCCGGGGGATCACCTACGAAACGATCCAGCGCGAGTTCGGCGTGACCCACCGCACCGCCCAGCGCTACATGAGCGATGTCCAGAAGATCTCCGGGCTGGGAGTCCGGGAAGGGCTTCTCGAAAACGGCCAGAAGATCTTCTTCCTCGGCCGGACCGACTGGCTGCGGGCGCTGCGCGCCCGTCCCCCGGAAAAGGAAGAGATGGCGGCCCTCGAACACGCGGTCGAACTCCTCGGCCAGCAGGGCGCCGACGACTACCGGGCCAGTCTCGAAGCCCTCCGCGCGAAACTCGACACCGCGATCGAACCCGAAGAGGCGGAACGCGTCGGCGCGGATGTGGAAGCGCTCTCCGCCGCCCGGGGCTTCGTCCGGGAGCCGGGCCCGACCCGCAAGGTTGCGACCCGGGTCCTCGACGACCTGCGCGAAGCGAACCTGCGGCTGGTGCAGGTGCGTTTCGCCTATACGAACCAGCGGGGCGAAACGCGCCTCCGGACGGTGAGCCCCTACGGCATCCTCTCCGGCCGCACCCCCAAACTCATCGCCAAGAAACGCGGCGTCGGCCACCTCCTCCAGTACCGGCTCGACCGCATCTCGAAACTCCAAGTCCTGGACAAACCGATCCCGGCGAACGCCGACCAGGTCAGCGAGCAGTTCCGCCAATATGTGGAGGACCTGTTCGGCTCGTACAGCGAAAAACCGGTCGAAGTCGAATGGCGCTTCCGCCCCGACGCGCCCAACCCGGAGGAATGGACCTTCCACCCGACCCAGAAGACCCGCAAACTCGCCGACGGCGCCACCGTCGTCCGTTTCCGCGCCGGCGGACTCGAAGACATGGCCCGCCATGTCATCGGCTGGTGGGACTGGATCGAAGTCGTCAAACCCAAGACCCTCCGCCGCGCGATCCTCCAGATGAAGTTGGCCGGCCTCGCCCCCCTCGTCGAGGAGTTCACCGACCGAACCCAGGCCCGCCGCATCCGAACCCTCGCCTCCCGCTTCCCCCCCCGCGGCGAAACCTGACCTCCCGCCCCGTCCCACCCCACCCCGCCGCGCCGGGTCAGCGGTTCGGGCGGTTGACCATCGGGACGAAGGCCACCGCGCCGTGTTCCTCGATCACGACTTCGCCGTCCTCGTTGCGGTAGGCGAGCAGCAACTCCTGGATCTCGGACGCGCCGCCCACCGGGGCGATGAGGCGGCCGCCGGGGGCCAACTGTTCGAGGAGCGCCGGGGGGATCTCCGGCGGGGCGGCGGTGACGATCACCCGGTCGAACGGCGCCTCCTCCGGCCAGCCCAGGTAGCCGTTCCCCACCCGGAGCCGGATGTCGTCGTAGCCGGCGGAGCGGAGCGCCTCCTCGGCCCTCGCGGCGAGGCCCGGCAGCAACTCGATGGAATAGACCTCGGCGCCGGTCTCGGCGAGCACCGCCGCCTGGTAGCCGGAGCCGGTGCCGATCTCCAGCACCCGGTCGCCGGGGCGGATGTCCAGGAGCGCGGTCATCAGCGCCACCACATAGGGCTGCGAGATCGTCTGGTCTTCCCCGATGGGGAGCGGGCGGTCCTCGTAGGCCCGGCTGCGGAGGGCCTCCGGGACGAAGAGGTGGCGCGGCGTCCGCCGCATCGCGTCCAGCACCGCCGGGTTCCGGAGGCCGCGCGACTCGATGTGGTTCCGCACCAGCCGGAGCCGCGCCGCGCGGTACTCGTCGCCCATCCCCGGATTCTGCCCGCCGCCGGAAGAGCAGGCGGCGAGAGCGGCGCATGCAGTGAGCGCCCCCCGGAGGAGCCGACCTCCGCGGGGGGCGGAACGGCTGCCGATGGCCGTCTTCGTCATCGCTCGGTGCCGCCTCTCCCGCCCCCTCGCCGGGGCGGCACCGGAGAATAGCCGGGTGCGCCCGCCCCGGACCCGCCCCCGCCGCCTGCTCCGGGCGGCGGCGCCGCCCCTGCTCGCCGCCGCCTGCGGCGCGCCGGCGCCCGCTCCCCGCGATGCCTCCGAACCCGGCCTCGTTCCCGAAGGCGGCGGCGTCCCGGCCTTCCGCCTGGACGCCACCGAAGTCACCCACGCCGACTTCGCCGCGTTCGTCGAACGGACCGGCCACCGCACCGACGCCGAGGAGTTCGGCTGGTCGCTGGTCTTCCACCCTCCGGGCGCGGAACCGAAGGGCGCGGAGCGGGTTCCCGGCGCGCCCTGGTGGGTGCGTGTCGAAGGCGCGGACTGGCGGGCCCCCCGCGGCCCCTCCGGCGACCCCCCGTCGCCGGCCCACCCGGTCACCCAGGTGAGTTGGAACGACGCCGCCGCCTACTGCGAAGCCGCCGGCGGCCGGCTCCCGACCGCCGAAGAGTGGGAGCGCGCCGCCCGCGGCGGCCGCGACGGCGCTGCCCGCTTCGTCTGGGGCGACCGGGACCCGTTCTCCGGCGGCCCGCCCCCGGCGAACCTCTGGGACGGGCGGTTCCCGCACCCGCCGGCCGGCGGCGCGGACGCGCGCCCCGGGGACGGCTACGCCGGGATCGCCCCGGTCGGCGAGTTCCCCGCGAACGCCTACGGCCTCCACGACCTGGCCGGGAATGTCTGGGAGTGGATCGCCGGCGGCGGCCCCGGGAACCGCGGCCTCCGGGGCGGCTCGTTCCTCTGCGCCGAGAACTCCTGCCGAGGCTACCGGCTCGACTGGACGAACCGCGCTTCCGCCGATTCCGCCTGGGACCACGCCGGATTCCGCTGCCGTTTCGCGCCCTGAGAGCGCGCCCCGGCCGCTGGTACACTCGCGCTCCCCATGCCGTCGGTCGCCGGAGTCCTCCCCCAGCAGCAGCGGTTCGGCGCCACCCGCCGGCGCGACCGTTGGTGGGTCGTCCCGCTGGTCACTTTCCTGGCGCTCGGCGGGTTCGTCGTCTATTCGACCTGGGCCGCGTTCCAGAACGCGCACTACGAACTCGGCAACTACCTCTCGCCGATGTATTCCCCGGTGCTGTTCGGGGATTCCCACCACTCCTGGTTCGGCCCGAAGCCGTCCTTCTGGCCGGCGTTCCTGCCGTTCTCGCCGGCGTTCCTCATCCTCGGCGCTCCCGCCGGCTTCCGGCTCACCTGTTACTACTACCGCGGGTCCTACTACAAGGCGTTCTGGGCGAGCCCGGCGTCGTGCACCGTCGGCAAACCCTGGCGGACCTACCGGGGCGAGCATTCGTTCCCGCTCGTCCTCCAGAACATCCACCGCTACTTCCTCTACCTGGCGATGATCTTCATCGTCATCCTGGGTTGGGACGCCTGGAAGGCGATGTGGTTCCTGAACCCGGCCGGCGGCGTCGAGGAGTTCGGCATCGGCGTCGGCACGCTGGTGCTCACGATCAATGTGGTGCTGCTCGGCGGCTACACCTTCGGCTGCCATTCCTTCCGCCACCTCGCCGGCGGAGCGCTCGACCGCCTCTCCGGCCGGCCGGTGCGCGCCTGCGCCTACGAATGTTCGACCTGGCTGAACCTGCGCCACATGAACTTCGCCTGGTGCAGCCTGTTCTGGGTGGCCTTCTCCGATGTCTATGTTCGCCTGTGCTCCATGGGCGTCTGGACGGATTACCGCATCCTCTAGTCCACTGAACTCGATGCAGACGACCGAGCACGATGTGCTCGTCATCGGCGCCGGAGGCGCGGGGCTGAGGGCGGCGATCGAGGCTTCGGCCGCCGGCGCCCGGGTCGGCCTGGTCACCAAGTCGCTCCTCGGCAAGGCGCACACCGTGATGGCGGAGGGCGGGATCGCCGCCGCGCTGGCCAATGTGGACGGCCGGGACGACTGGATGACGCACTTCGCCGACACCATGCGCGGCGGGCAGTATGTGAACGACCCGGCGATGGCCGAATTCCACGCGCGGGAAGCCCCTGACCGGGTCCGGGAACTCGAGGCCTGGGGCGCGGTGTTCGACCGCACCGACGACGAACGGATCCTCCAGCGCAACTTCGGCGGCCACAAGTACCCGCGCCTCGCCCATGTCGGCGACCGCACCGGGCTGGAGATGATCCGCACGCTGCAGGATCACGGCATCCACCTGGGTATGGAGGTCCACATGGAGTGGACGATCACCCGGCTGCTCACCGACGGCGGCCGGGTGGTGGGCGCGTTCGGCTACGACCGGGAGAAGGGCCGGTTCCACCTGTTCCGCGCTTCGGCGGTCGTGCTCGCCACCGGCGGCATCGGCCGCGCGTTCCGGATCACATCGAACAGTTGGGAATACACCGGCGACGGCCACGCGCTCGCCTACGCGGCCGGCGCGGAACTCATCGACATGGAGTATGTCCAGTTCCATCCCACCGGGATGGTCTGGCCGCCCAGCGTGCGCGGGATCCTGGTAACCGAAGGCGTGCGCGGCGAAGGCGGGGTGCTGCGCAACAGCGAAGGCCGCCGGTTCATGTTCGACGACATCCCGGACCTCTACGCGAACCAGACCGCCTCCGACCCGGAAGAGGGCTGGCGGTACACGCAGGGGGACAAGGACGCGCGGCGGCCGCCGGAACTCCTCACCCGGGACCATGTGGCCCGCTGCATCGTCCGCGAGATCCGCGAAGGCCGGGGCAGCCCGCACGGCGGCGTGTTCCTCGACATCGCCTGGATCCGGGAGAAACTCAAGGACGGCCCGGCGCACATCCGGCGCAAGTTGCCGAGCATGTACCACCAGTTCAAGGAACTCGCCGGTATCGACATCACCGCCGAGCCGATGGAAGTGGGGCCGACCACGCACTATGTGATGGGCGGCGTCCGGGTGGACGGCGAAACCCAGATGTCCCGGGTCCCCGGCCTCTTCGCCGCCGGCGAATGCGCCGGGGGGCTCCACGGCGCGAACCGGCTGGGCGGGAACTCGCTCTCCGACCTGCTGGTGTTCGGCAAGCGCGCCGGGCAATACGCCGCGGCTTACGCTTCGGAAAACCCCCGCGGCGACCACGCGTCCGCCGAAGGGGAGCAGAGCGAATCGGCTTCGGCGGAAGCGCTCGCGCCGTTCGACGACCCGGCCGGCGGCGCCGAAGCCGTGAACCCCTACGCCATCCAGAGCGAGTTGCAGGACCTGATGCAGGACCGCGTCGGGATCGTGCGGAACCAGGAACAGTTGGAATCCGGTCTCGAAGGCGTCCTCGCGCTCCGGGAGAGATCCGCCGGAGTCCGGGTGGACGGCAACCGCTCCTGGAACCCCGGTTGGCACACGGCGCTCGACCTGCCGAACCTGCTGCTCGTCTCCGAAGCGGTGGCGCGGACCGCGGCGCTCCGCAAGGAGAGCCGGGGCGCCCACTTCCGGGAAGACCATCCCGGAAAGGACGACCATTGGGGCCGGACGACGCTGGTCGCGCGCCGGGGGGCGGACGGCGAAATGGAGATCGTCGAGGAGCCGGTTACGGAACCGCGCGCCGAACTGCGGCAGATCATCGAGGACAACCGTTGACTCGATCGGAACGGGAGACGAACCGCTGATGGCCACCACCACTTTCCGCATCTGGCGGTCCGGCGAAGGCGGGGACGGCGAGTTCGTCGAATACCGCACCGACATCACCGAGGGAATGGTGGTGCTCGACGCCGTGCACCAGATCCAGGCCGAGTCCGCCGGCGACCTGGCGGTGCGCTGGAACTGCAAGGCGGGGAAGTGCGGCTCGTGCAGCGCGGAAGTCAACGGGAACCCCCGCCTCCTGTGCATGACCCGGATGAGCGACCTGCCGCCGGGCGAACCGGTGACCATCGAGCCGATGCGCGCCTTCCCGCCGCTCCGCGACCTCGTCACCGATGTGAGTTGGAACTTCGAGGTCAAGAAGCGCATCCGCCCCTTCCGCCCCCGTTCGCCCGACGCGGAAGACGGGACCTGGCGGATGGCGCAGCGCGATGTGGACCGGGTGCAGGAGTTCCGCAAGTGCATCGAGTGCTTCCTCTGCCAGGATGTCTGCCATGTGCTCCGCGACTCGCACAAGCACGACGAGTTCATCGGCCCCCGCTTCTTCGTCCACAGCGCCGCGCTGGAGATGCACCCGCTCGACACCGAAGACCGGCTCGAGGAACTGCGGAAGGCGCAGGGCGTCGGCTACTGCAACATCACCAAGTGCTGCACCAAGGTCTGCCCGGAGCACATCACCATCACCGACAACGCCATCATCCCGCTCAAGGAGCGGGTGGCGGACCGCTTCTACGACCCGGTGAAGAACCTCTTCCGGGTGATCACCGGCCGGCGGTGAGCCCGGCCCGACCGGTCGGCGGATTCGTCCGACAGACGCCGCCCGCGATTCCAAACCACTGACCCACCCGGCCCCCCGGAAACGGGTGAGGCCCGACAGCGAGGAGAGACGGACATGACCTTCGGCGGAATCATCAAGGGCGGACTCGCGGCCGGCCTGTTCATCAACCTCAGCGGGTTCGTGCTGAACTTCGTCAGCTTTCCGGAAGGCAGCCTGGAGGGTTCTATTGCCTTTTTTGTGGCGTACACTTTCCTGCTCGGCATCCTCATCGCGTATGTGTACGCCGTTGCGCGCACCCGCTGGGGCGCGGGCCCCAAAGAAGCGGCCGCCGGCGCCGGAGCCGGAGTGTGGTGTCTCCACTCGGTGCTGAACTTGGGCGCCATGGACGTCTCGACCTCGGCGTGGAGCCTCATCGACGTAGTTGAACTGACCTGTATGGCCATTGCCGGCGTGATCGCGGGAAGAGTCCAGACTGAGGCGTAGTCACTCGTTTTCACGGTCCTGTTTTACAGGTGCCGTGGCTGTTATGGGACTGCTGTCGCCCGGTCGACTCCATGACAAATCGGTTGCTTCCGAGGAGAATCGGTTGATGATCTATCTCGCTACCGATTCCTGCATCCTCGTCGTCGATTGTGCGGCGGGCCTGATGAACTTCGCTGTCGCATCAGCAAAGGGGGACGGAGAAGAACTGACCGTCGGAGAGGTCTTCTTCTGAGGGAGGCCCCGACGACTCTTGTCTTGGACGTCGTCGGCACGCATCTTCCGGGATAGCGCACGTCGCGTCAGCTCTCGTCGCTCTCGGGACAACGGTCCAATCGGTTCGACTCGTCTCATGGAGTCCAGATGTGTATGACAACGGATCACAGTCCATTAGACAGTGCGCTCATTACTCCCGTCAACCCCGCGCTAGCCGTTCACCAGGTCAGCCAAGATGGCACCGCACGCGGCCAACCCCCCGAGTGGCAAGACGACGAAGACGAACAATAGCGCGATGACGATGGCGACGACCACTCCTCCGAAGCCGATACCTCTCCTCTCAACGCTCACATTGGCCGCTACCCTGGCCCGTTGGATGTCCGCCCTGCGTCTCTGCGCCTCTGCTTCTCGTTGAGCGGCCTTGGCAGTTTCCTTAGCTTTTTTCGCGGCCTCCTTGGCGACGAGCGCAGCAGGGTCTGGTGTGCCAGAACCGGCCACGGTGTTCTTGGCCACTTTCCATTCACGTTTTGCCGCCTTCGCGATCCGCTTCTTCACGAGTGCTTGATCCTCGGCCTCGAGAGCGCGTTCCTCGATCGTCGCCTCGGGGGCCCTCTTTCGGTCGTTCTCTAGACTCCAAGCCGCTCTTGCCGCGGCCGCACTCGCCTTCCGGGCGAGAGCTTCGGTCTGCCCTTCCATGTCTGCGTTCCCCGCCGAGACGGCTTCATCCGCGTCCAACGCCTTCTCCAACCTCTTTACGGCATGAAGAAGCAGAGCCTGCGTCGTCAACCCCAGTTCACCCCCGGCGTCCTGGAATCGGTTCACATCGCGGAGCACGGCGTATGCCGCGCGCGCCGCTTTTTCAGTCAGCGGGCCCAGCGCGCGCAGCGCTTCCTCGGGCATGGGCTCCAGTCTCCATGGAAGACTCGAAGAGGTAGTATCGGCATCAACCGGCCCTGTCGCCTCAGCGGACTTGTCCTCGGTCTGTTCGGCCTCGGTGCGGTCGCTGTCGGCGCGCCGCTTGGGAGTGGGCGAATCCTCTCCAAGCGCCAATCCGATCTCCGCGGGACTCTCATCCCCACTCGATACACGGGTGAAGACGCGCAACAGAATGGCCAAGACAGCGATAATCGGGAGGATCGCCGGTTCCCAATCCATAAGTCCGTTCGTCCAAGTTAGTAGTCGTTGCCGGGATGCGGGGCAGGCTGCGAATCAGTGCCCCTATCTCCTCGCTGATCCGTGACCTCCGATTCCATTGCCACCGATACCCTTCGCCCTATTGTACACGACTGGGCTCGGCTCTGGATGGCCGAGTCGTACTGTCGCCTTCTGGGTGGCCTACGCCTTCCTGCTCGGCATCCTCACCGCGTTGTGTACGCCGTGGCCCGCCCGCGCTGGGGCGCGGGCCCGAAAGCGGCCGCCGGCGCCGGAGTCCTGGTGTGGACCCTCCACGCACTCCTGCCCACCGCCGGAGCGGTGAACCTGGGCATCATGGACTTCCCGACCCTCGCGATGGTCTGGAGCCTGCTCGACATGGCCATCGCCGGCCTCATCGCCGGAAAACTCCACACCGAGGCGTAACCGCCTCCCGCGCGGGTCAGCGGGCGGCGAGGACTTCGCGGGCGCGGCGGGCCTGTTCCCGGTCGCCTGCCGCGAGGGCCGACTCCAGCAGGCCCTCGTAGGCGATCCGGTTCGCCGGGTCGCGGTCCACCGCCTCCCGGTAGTGGGCGACGGCGGCGGCGAACCGGCCGGACTCCCGCTCGAAGGCGCCGAAGTTCGCCCAGTGGATCGCCGGGTCGGGGGCCCGGCGGACCAACTCGGCGAAGGCTTCGCGCGCTGCTTCCCGGGATTCGGGGCCGTCGGCGGCGCCGGCGAGCGCGACCGCCCGCACTTGGAGCGCCCGGGGGTGGGCCGGGTGTTCGCGGAGGACCGCGGCGGCGTCTTCCGCGGCCTGCGCCGGGTCGCCGGCGCGGAGGCGGAGTTCCGCGAGCCAGGCGGCGGCGTCGGGGTTTCGCGGCGCCTCCCGGAGGGCCGCGCGGACGAGGGCGGCGGCGGACTCCAACTCGTTCCGGCCGACCTGGACTTCCGCGGCCAGCAGCAGCGCCTCCGGGTCGCGGGCGAGCGCCGGCGGCCCGGATTCGAGCGCGGCCGCGGCCTCTTCGAGCCGCCCGGCGGCGTGGAGCAGCCGGGCGAGCGCGGTGGTGAGCCGTGCCGCGGCCGGGCTGTCCGGGCCGGCCGCGCCGTCCGAGCCCCCTGCGCCGTCCGTGGCTGCAGCGCTGAGCAGCCGCCGCAGGACGCGTTCGCCGGGCTCCGTCTCCCCCGATGCCGCGGCCGCCCGGACCAGCGCCAGCGCCGCCGCCGGGTGCGTCGGGTCGAGGTCGAGCGCCCGTTCCGCGACTTCGAGCGCCCAGACCGGGCTGGCCGCCGAGAGGAGACCCTCCGCCCGCGCGGTCAGGGCGTCGGCGTCCGGCGGCGCCGCGCCGGCGAAGCGCCCCGGCCGCGCGCCCAGCCGGCGGAGCGTTCGGCGGTTGTCCGCGGCGGTCTCGCGGTGGGCCGAGAGCGGCGCCCGGAATTCCAGGACCGGGCGGTCGTCCCGGTGGCGGGGCGCGTCCGCCGCCCAGCGGGCGAGTTCCTCGCCGGAGGCGGCGTAGAAGGTGGTCAGCGCTTCCGGCCCGGTCAACCCGTAGGGCGCGGTCTCGTCCGCGACCCGCGCGAGCCGCCGGCGGACTTCCTCCGGCGTGACCTCCGGGAACGGGCCGTTCGCGCCCAGCAGCAGCGCGTCGCCGTCGTGGAGGGTGAACGCCGCGGACTCCGGGAAGACCTCGGTGAACCCGGCGACCACCGTCTGCAACTCCGGCTCGGCCAGCCGGTAGAGGTGGATCCACTGGCAGAAGAGCCCGCCGGGGGCGAGCCGGGAGCGCACCGACTCGAAGAACTCCACGGTGAACAGCGGCGAGACCCCGCTCATCCAGGGGTTCGAGGGTTCGGAGATCACGACTTCGTACCGGTCCTCGCCCAGCAGCAGGTGGTTCCGCGCGTCCACCGGCAGCAACTCGAAGCGCTCGTCCTCCCACGGTGAGCCGTTGCTCGCGGCGAAGAGGCGGGCGGCTTCGGCCACTTCCGGCGAGATCTCCGCCGCCGCCACCCGCTCCACCGGATGCCGGAGCGCCGCGCCGGCGGTGACGCCGCTCCCGTAGCCGACGATGAAGACGGACTTCGGGAACCCCGAACCGCCGTCGTCCGCCAGCGCGAGGGGCAGGTGGGCGAGCAGGCGCTGGGTCAGCATGTCCGCGCCGTCCGTGGCGTCCACCTTCCCGTCGATCGCCAGCGAGGTCTCGCCGGCGACGCGCTTCGCGGAGACGGTGGCGGCGGCGTCCTGGCCGAGGAACACCGTCCGGCCCCGGCGCAGGAAGTCCCGGTGCCGGTGCGGCTCGACCTGCGCCGCCGCCTGGTAGAGCCCCCCGCTGAGCAGGTCCCAGTCCCAACCCCGGGCGGCCGTCCCGGCGAGGAGCGTCGCGGCGAGGGCGGCGCCGAGGACGCCGGGGCGGGGCAGGGCCACCGCCGCGGCGATCGCGTGGGCGAGGACCGCGGCGAAGAGCGCCGCCTCGATGCCGAGGAGCGGTATGACCACCAGCCCGGCGGCGAGCGCCCCGCCGGCGTTCCCGGCGGCGGTCCAGCCGTAGATCCTCCCGGTGGCGCGACCGGCTTCGCCCCCGTTTCCGGCTTCGCTTCCTACCGCGGCGAGCGCCACGGCCAAGGGGAACGCCGCGCCCAGCAGCGCGCCGGGGACGAGCAGCGCGGCGACGGTCTGGAGGAACTGCAGGTCGAGGAGCGAGGCGACTTCCCCGGCGCGGCGGGCGATCTGCCCCCCGATCGGGAGTACGAGGTCGTCCGCCAGCGCGACGATCCCCGCCCCGGCGGCCGCCGCGCCCAACTGCGTGAACGCGAGCGCCTTCGCCGCCGTCCGCCGCGGGCCCCCGCCCCCTTCGCGTCGGCGGGCGAGGAGCCGTCCGGCGAACCCGCTGCCGAGCGCCGCGCCCAGGATCACCCCGGCGACCACGCAGGCGAAGGTGTAGATGGTCGGCCCGAACAGGAGCGCCGCGAGCCGCGCCCACGCGACTTCCGCCGCCATCGCCGCCGACCCGGAGAGCGCCGCGACCGCGGCCGCCCGCCGGGGCCACGCGCCGGCGCCCCCGCCCGTCGGGCTCCGGGCGGCGGCCGGCGCCGCCGATTCGGGAACCGCGTCCTCCGGCGCGCCTCGCCCGGACGAGCGACTCCGCGCCCAGCCGAACACCGACCCGGCGGCTATCAGGTTCGCCGCCGCGGCGAACCCGGTGGAGGCGGCGAGCCCCCACTCCGGGACCAGCCAGCGCGCCGCCGCCACCGACCCGACCAGCGCCCCGAGCGTGTTCGCGGCGTAGAGCCACGCCGCCGTCCGGCTCTCCGCCCGCCGCCGCGTCCGCCGGTCGAGCGCGGTGAGCGTCGGCAGCGTCGCCCCCATCAGCGTGGCCGCCGGCAGCAGGAAGACCGCGGCGACCAAGCCGGCGGCCAGCGGCGCCGCGCCCGGCGAGTAGAGCGCCCGCAGCAGCGGCAGCGCGGCGTCCAGGTAGAGCGGCAGGAGCAGCGCGAAGGCGGCGGCGCCGATTTCCAGCAGCGCGAACCGGCGCGCCAGCCGCGCCGCGACCAGCCGCCCGCCGCTCCGCCCGGCCAGCGCCGCGCCGAGACCGAGCCCGCCGAGGAACAGCGCCAGCACCAAGGTGACCGCGGCGTTCGCGGTCCCGATGGTCACCGCGAACCGGCGCACCCACACCACCTGATAGACCAGCGAGGCGAAGCCGGACAGGAGCAGCGCCGCCGGGAGCAGGGCCGCCGCTGCCGGCGAGGTCGTCTCGCGCGTCGGCGGGCGGGACGCCGGGGTCGGGATTGCCGGGGCCGGGGAGGCCGGGCGCCGGCGGCGCGGTCTCCGGGAGCGGGCCAAGACGACCCCTCAGCCGCCGCCCGCCGGACGGTGCAGGTAGCCGCGCCGCGCCCGCACTTCGGCCCCCGGGGCGGTTACCGCCACTTCCAGCCGCCGCCACCCGGCCGGCGCCGCCGGGTCCGGGCGGAACGCCAGCACATAGCGGGAGCGCATCTCCTCCAGGATGCTCTGGTAGGCCGACCCCAGCCGCCGTTCGTCCCGCGTCCGGATCAACTGCCCGCCGCTCCGCTCCGCCAGCAGCCGGAGGAGCGCCGCCCCGGACGGCGCGCCGGTTCGCCTCCGTTGGCGGCGGCGCGGCCCTTCGAGCAGCGCCTCGAACTCCTGCGGCGCGAGGCCGTATTCCGTCCGCCGGACGCCGATCCGCTCCCGCCGCCGCACCGAGGGCGGGGCGAAGTCCGACCGGCGGGCCCGGAGACGCCGCCGCGCCAAGTCCCGCGTGTCGGGCGGGACGATCACCTGGAGGACGGCCCCGCTCCCCCGGAGCGCGTCCTCGAGGAACGCCTCCGGGACCCAACTCCGGGTGTCCAGCCCGTCGGTGAACAGGATGAGCACCGGCCGGCCGGGCGCGGCGTCCACCAGCGCCGCCGCGAGCAGCAGCGAGTCGCGGAGCGAAGTCCCGTCGCCGAAGGAGGCGTCGGGGAACGGGCTCCCCGCGGCGCTGCCGCAGGGGGCGAACTCGCGGGTCAGGAGCAACTCCGACGAGAACACCGCCGCCGCGCAGGTGTCGCGCTCGGACAACTGCGCGGCGAACCGGGAGGCCGCGTCGGCCAGCAGGCGCCGCCGCTCGGCGTTCACGCTTTCGCTCAGGTCCATGGCGAACAGCACCGAGAGCGGCCGGCGCTCCTGGGCGACCAGCCGAACCTCCCGCGGCGTCCCTTCGTCGAGCAGGGTGAAGTCCCGCGCGGCGAGTCCTTCCACCGGTCGGCGGCCGTTCGTGACCACCACATCCACGAGGACTTCCTCCGCGGTGACGCGGAACTGGCCGGCCTCCGCCGGGAGCGTTGCGGCCAGGGCGAGCGGCGCGGCGAGCGCGGGCAGGGGGAACACGCGGACTCGTTACCGGTTGGTGAGCGCGAGCGCGCGCAATCGGGCGAGGCGGGGGCGCTCGGCGATGACGCCGGAGAGGAGGAAGTCCCACCAAGTGTCGGGCCCGTCGGCGGCCTCCAGGTAGTGGCGGGCGGCTTCGCCCGCGCCCTCGGTGTCCCCGAGCCGCTGGCGAACGGCGGTCAGCCCGGCCGCCGCCGCCAGCGACCCGATGTCGATCGCCTGCGCCCGCGAGAACGCGCGTTCCGCCTCGGCGGCGCGGTCGAGCCAGAGCAGCGCCTCGCCCCGGAGGAGGAGCGAGAGGAAGCGTTGCCGCGCGGTCAACGCGTCCCCGACCTCGTCCCCGACCGCGTCGAGTCGGGCGAGCGTCCCTTCGGCGTCGCCGTCCCGCAGGACCAGGTGGGCGAGGCGGAGTCGGAGGTCGGCGGCCGGCGCGTCCGGCTCGGCGGCCAGCGCCCGCTCGTAGGCGTCGCGCGCCTGGTCGAAGAACCGCTCGTCGTGGAACATCCAGCCGAAGAGCGCCGAGAGATGTCCGCGGGCCAGCCGCGCTTCCGGGTCGGCGCGGAACTCCTCGGTGAGGAACCGGGCGACCCGCACCGCGTCTTCGAGCCGCCCGTACTCCATGTAGAAGCCCAGCAGCCCGAGGTGGGCGTTCCTCGTCCATTCGTCGCGGTTCTCCTCGGTGACGCGGGCCAGCATCCGCCGGGCGAGGCGTTCGTGCTCTTCCGGCGCGGTCTCCGCGGGTCCCGCCAGGTCGAAGTGGAACAGTGAGGCGGCGAGCAGTTCCGCATCCCGCGAGGGGCTGCTGCCGCCGCGTCGGTCGAGGAACGACTCGGCGGCGCCGCGGAGTCGGCGCAGCGGAATGCCGCGGCCCTCGCGGACCGCGCCGACGAAGTCGCCGCCGCGGTACCGGGCGAGCCGCCGTTCGTACGCGGTCGGCGGCGGCTCGGCGCCGGTTTCCTGCGCGGCGAAGGCGGCCGCCGCGCCGCCGAAGAGGACGAACGCCAAGCCGGAAGCGATGGCCGCGCGCTTCCCCCGGGCGGCCGGCGCCCGCCTTCCGGGCCGGGTACTTCGCACGCCGCCTTCCTCGCGGCGATTGTCTCACCGGGTGAGCCGGCCGGGCGGGAAAACCGTTACGATCCTTCGCCGCCGCCCTTCGGGATGGGGAGCGCGGCGAGGTGTTCGCCATGTCCTTTCTTTCCCTCCCCCTTCTTTCCCGGTCGCTTCTTTCCCTGCGTCTTCCTTCCGCGCTCCGGCGTTCCGCCGCCGCGCCGCTCCTCGCGGTCGCGCTCGTCTTCGCGGTTTCCGCGGCCTGCGGGGCGCCGCCCGAAGAGGAGCCGGCGCCGATGACCGAAGCCGAGATCGAGCAGGAAGCGCGGCGCATCCACGATGCGGTCCTCACCCTCGACACCCACATAGACATCCCCTTCGACTACGCGGTCGAAGTGGATCCGGGCAACATCAACGAGGAATACCAGGCGGACTACCCGCGGATGCGCGAAGGCGGGCTCGACGCCGCCTTCTTCGTCGTGTACTACGGGCAGACCGAACGCACCCCGGAGGGTTACGAGAAGGCGAAGGAAGGCGCGATGACCAAGTTCCACGCCATCCACTCCGCCGTGGAGAAGCATTCCGAGGTCATCGAACTCGCGGACACCGCCGACGAGGTGGAGCGCATCCACGCGTCCGGCAAGTTGGTGGCGCTGATCGGGATCGAGAACGGCTTCGTGGTGGGCAAGGACCTCTCGCTGCTCGAGGAATACCGGAACCTCGGCGCCCGGTACATCACGCTCACCCACAACGGCCACAACGACATCGGCGACTCGTGCAACCCGAACCCGGCTTTCGGCGACGAAGCCGAGGAGCACGGCGGCCTGAGCGAGTTCGGCCGCGAAGTCGTCGCCGAGATGAACCGGCTGGGGATGCTGGTGGATGTGTCCCATGTCTCGAAGAAGACCATGCTGCAGGCGGCGGAGTTCTCGGCGGCGCCGGTGATCGCGTCGCACTCGTCCGTAAGCGCGCTCGCCGATGTCTCCCGCAACATGGACGACGAACAGTTGCGGGCGCTGGCGGCGAACGGCGGCGTGATCCAGACGGTGGCGCTCCGCGCCTTCGTGAAGGAAGACCCGCCGGAGAAGACCGCCGACCTCGCGGCGCTGCTGGAGGAGTTCGGCGTCGAGTCCCGGAGCGAAGCGGCTTCGCTCGACGAGATGCGGCAACAGGAGTTGCGCGCCCGGATGGAGGAAGTCTCGGCGCGTTACCCGGTTACCGTCGCCGACTTCGTGGACCACATCGACCACGCGATCTCGGTGATCGGCCTCGACCATGTGGCGATCTCTTCCGACTTCGACGGCGGCGGCGGCGTGGACGGCTGGGACGACGCCTCCGAGACGCTCAATGTAACCATCGAGTTGGTTCGGCGCGGCTACGACGAAGACCAGATCCGCCAACTCTGGAGCGGCAACACGCTGCGGGTCCTGCGCGAGGCGGAGCGGGTCGCCGCGGAGATGCAGGCGGCCGCCGAGGCTTCCTGAGCGGTTCGTGACTTCCCGTTCGGAGAAGTCGGCGGAGTTCAATCGGGAACTCTCGGCCTACGAGCAGGTCGAAAAACTCCAGCGGTACCGCCTCGCCGAAGGCGCCGAGGAGGAGTTCGACGAGGACTTCGTCTTCGAACCCTGCGACCTGCGCCTCCTCGCTTCCGACGATCCGGAAGAGCGGGCGCGCGGCGTCCGCTCCCTCGGCGAATCCCTGGAGGACACCGGCTTCGCCGTCCTCACCGGCCACGGCGTGGCGCCGGAGACTTACGAAGAGGCGCACCGGCGGACGCGGGAGTTCTTCGAAGCCCATACCCTCGAGGAGAAGACGCGCTACCGCGCCCGCCGCCGCGGCTCGGTGAACCAGGGCTACTTCCCGATCCGGGAAACCACCATGATCCATCCGGACCTGGTGGAAGGCTGGGTCTTCTGCCGCCGCGCGTTCCGCGTCTCCGGCGGCGGGGGAGATGCCGGCGGCAAGGGAGACGCCGGAGGCGGGGGAGACGGGGATTGGGACGAGCGGGAGTTCTGGCCCTCCGCCGGTTGGGAGCCGTTCTTCCGCCGCGTCGTCTCCGCGAACGAACGGCTGGTCCTCCCCCTGATGCGGGCCGTGCTCGAATACCTCGGCGAAGACCCGGCGCTCTACGACCGCGCCCTCACCCGGCCCAACTTCGGCTTCCGGCTCAACTACTACCCGCCGCTGGCCGGCGAAACCGGGGACGCCGCCGGCCGGATGCTCGGCCACGAGGATGTGGACCTGTTCACCCTCCTCCCGGCCTCCGAAGTGGAAGGCCTCCAACTCCTCCACCGCCGTACCATGAAATGGGTGCGCGTCACCGCGCCGCCGGGAACCATCGTCCTGAACACCGGTGACTACATGCAGCGGATCACCAACGACCGGCTGCCTTCGACCACGCACCGGGTGAGCGCTCCCCGTGACCCGGAGGCCCGCCGGAAACCGCGCACTTCGTTCCCGATGGCCGTCTATGTATGGGAGGACGAAGTCCTCGAGGTATTGCCGAACCAGGGGCCGCCCCGTTACCCCCCGGTGCGCGCCGAGGACTTCCATACCCGGATCACCAGCAAGTACTACGGCGACAGTTACCACGAGACCGGCGAGGAGGGCCGCGTCCTCCGGCGCGTTCCCGCCGCCCTCGGCTGAACCGCTCGCCCCCGGGCGGTTTCGATGGCGCCCCCGCCGGTCCTCGCCCGACTCGAGGGCGCGGCGCACCGCTACGGCAAGACGCCGGCGCTCGCCGGACTCGACCTCGAAGTCCGCGCCGGCGAAGTGCTCGCGGTGCTCGGCCCGAACGGCGCGGGCAAGACCACCGCGATCCGGCTGCTGCTCGGCGACCTGCGCATCCAGACCGGCCGGGTCCGGGTCTTCGACCTCCCCCCGGACGCCCCGGAAGTCCGCGCGCGGCGCGGCGCGATGCTGCAGACCTCCGGCGTCCCGGAAACGCTCACCGTCGCCGAGCACCTCGAACTCTTCCGCGCCTACTACCCGGCGCCGCTCCCGCCGTCCCGGCTGAGCGCGATGGCCGGGCTCGACGCGCTGGGCGGGCGGCGTTTCGCGCACCTCTCCGGCGGGCAGAAGCAGCGGCTCTTCTTCGCGCTGGCGCTCGCCGGCGACCCGGAGTTGGTCTTCCTCGACGAACCCACCGCCGGTCTCGACCTCGAAGGCCGGCTCAGCCTCTGGGAAGAGATCCGCCGGCTGCGCGAAGCCGGACGGACGGCGGTGCTCACCACCCACTACCTCGAAGAGGCCGACGCGCTCGCCGACCGGGTGGTGGTGATCCACCACGGGGCGGCGATCGCCGAAGGGACGCCCGCCGAAATCAAGAGCCGCGCCGGCGGGCGCCTGATCCGGGCGCAAACCCGCATCGGCGAAGACGAAGCCGCGTCGCTCGACGGCGTCGTCCGCGTGACGCGCCGGGGCCGCCAACTCGAAGTCCTGACTTCCCGTCCGGAGGCCGCGCTCCGGAAGATGTTCGCCCTCGACCCGGCCCTCGACGACCTGACCGTCGTCGGCGCCGGACTCGAAGAAGCGTTCCTGGCGTTGACCGACGGGAGCGGCCCGTCCGACGGAGGCGGCGCATGACCGCCGGGGCCGCGGTGTCGCCGTCGAAACGCCGCGGCGGCTTCCGGCGGAGCGCGCGCCTCTACCTGCTGGAGACGCGCGCCCAGTTCCTCAGCGTCTGGCGGCGGCCGGCGTTCGCGGTCCCGACCCTCGCGTTCCCGCTGATGTTCTACCTGTTCTTCGGCATCGTGATGCCGTCGAGCGGGTTCTCCGCGGCGGCGCCGACTTACCTTCTCGCGACCTACGGGGTCTTCGCGGTGCTCGGCCCTTCGCTCTTCGGGTTCGGGGTGGGTATGGCGACCGACCGGGACACCGGCGCGCTGGCGCTCAAACGGACGACCCCGATGCCGGTCGCCGCCTACTTCTTCGCGCGCGTGGCGACCGCCGCGCTCTTCGGCGTGATCCTGGTCGCCTGCCTCTTCCTGCTCGGGGCGTTCGGCGGCGGCGTCGCGCTCCACCGCGGCCAGTGGTTCGCGCTCGCCGGAGCGATCCTCGCCGGCGTCGTCCCCTTCTCGGCGCTCGGCCTGATGATCGGCGCCTGGGTGAAGGCGCAGGCGGCGGTGGCGATCGTGAATGTGGTCTTCCTGCCGATGGCGCTCCTCTCCGGCCTGTGGTTTCCCGTCACGATGTTCCCGGAGGCGCTCCGGGCGTTCGCCGGCGTCTTCCCGGCCTACCATCTCTCGCAACTCGCCCTGAAGACCATCGCGATGGACCTGGGCCATCCGGCGCCCTACCACCTGCTGGTCCTCGCCGGCGAAACCGCCTTCTTCCTCGCGGTGGTCGTCCGCGGCTACCGCCGTTTCGCCGGCTGACCCGACTACGAACGAGGCTCGCTGTCCCATGACCGATACCCCGACCGATACCCCGCCGCGCTCCCGCCGATTCCTCTGGATCGGCGCCGCCGCGCTCGCCGCCTTCGCGGCCCTGCTCGCCTTCCTGCCGACGCCCCCGGACGCGGAACCGCCCGGCGAGGCGAACGCCGAGACGCGCTTCGCGATCGTGGACGCGACGGTCTTCGACGGGACGGAGTTCCTGCCGAACCGCGATGTCTGGATCGAGGACGGACGCATCCACCGGGTCGGACAACGGCTGCGCCTGCCGGACGACCTGCCGCGGGTGGACGGCGCCGGCCGCACGCTCCTGCCGGGAATGCTCGACGCCCACATCCATGCCCTGGCGTCGGCGCTGGGAGACTCGCTCCGGTTCGGGGTCACCACGGTCCTCGACCAATTCACGATGACCGACTTCGCCGCGGCGAAACGCCCCGCCCGCGAAGTCATCGCCCGCACCGCCGAAGCCGACCTCTACTCGGCCGGCACGCTCGCGACCGCCCCCGGAGGACACGGAACCCAGTTCGGCGTCGAGATCGAAACCCTGGAATCGCCTGAAGAAGCCGCGGCGTTCGTCGCGGCGCGCAAGGCCGAAGGCTCCGACTGGATCAAGGTCGTCTTCGAGGACGGAAGCGCCTACGGCTTCGAAACCCCGACGCTCGATGCCGCCACCGTCGCCGCGTTGATCGAGGCCGCGCACGCCGAAGACCTGCTGGCGGTCGTCCATGTGAGCACCCTCGAACGCGCCCGCCAGGCGGTCGCCGCCGGCGCGGACGGCCTGGTCCACACCTGGGCGGACGAAGTGATCCCGGAGGAAGACGCGCGGGCGTTCGCCGAAGCCGGCGTCTTCGTCGCCCCCACCCTCTCGGTGGTGCTCGCCGCCGCCGGCCAGTCGATGGGCGAAGCGCTGCTCGAGGAGGCCGCCGACCGCGTTTCCGCGACGCAGCGCCAAACCTTGAGCAACTCGTTTCCCCGGGCTTCGGGTTCGCCCGAAACCGCCCTCGAGAATGTGCGCCGGCTCCACGCCGCCGGCGTCCCCATCCTCGCCGGGACGGACGCCCCGAATCCCGGAACCGGCGCCGGGGTCTCGATGCACGGCGAGTTGCGCCTGCTCGAACGCGCCGGCCTCGCCCCGGCGGAGGCGCTGGCCGCCGCGACTTCGCTTCCGGCCTCCGCCTTCGGCGTCCCCGACCGGGGCGTGATCGCGGAAGGCGCGCTCGCCGACTTGGCGCTCGTGAACGGCGACCTGGAGGCGGACCTGACCCGCAGCCTCGACCTCGCCGCCGTCTGGAAGGACGGTTTCGCCGTGGCGACGGCGGTCGCCGAAGATGCCGGTTCGTTCCCGGCGGCGCCGGACGAACCCCTGATCTCCGACTTCGAGGACGGCCTCGAGGCCCGCTTCGGCTTCGGCTGGCAGGTGACCACCGACGCCATCTCCCGCGGCAACTCGGTCGCCGAACTCTCCGTCGAGGACGGCGCGCTGCTGGTCGAAGGCGAAGTGAAGGCCGGTTTCGCCTTCCCCTGGGCCGGGGCGATCTACTTCGCCGGCGCCGAACCGATGCAGCCGCTCGACTTCTCCGGACGAACGACGCTCCGTTTCCGCGTCCGGGGCGACGGCAGCCCGCTCTTCGCCATGCTGTTCGGCGAAGACCCGACCGCCGGAATCCCGCCCACCGTGCCCTTCGAGGCCGGCCCGGAATGGAGCGTCGTCGAAATCCCCCTCGCCGACTTCCCCGCCGACGCCCCCGAAATCATCTCCGCCATCGCCTTCGTCGCCCAAGCCCCGCCCCGAACCTTCTCCTTCGCCCTCGACGACCTCGAAATCCGCTGATCCCTCCCGCGGCAGAAGGCGGCTCGATCCGCGGAGCGGCGGATGCCCCTCAACCGACCAGCGGCTCGAACTCCGGTCCGCTCATCGGTTCGTGGCGTTCCCATCGACTCCGCATTTCCACGAGAACGCGTTGCTCCGACGGGTACGGAGGAAGATTCACCCGCACGACGCGAGCCTCGTAGTTTCCGTCGGACTCCGTCATGGCCATCATGAGATCGTGGACGAAGTACCGCGGCGCCCAACCGATGAGGTAGTAGTCCGGCGTCGTCTGGATTTGGACCGCCGGATACTTGGTGGGATTCGTAAGTTCGACTGCGACATGCAGTCGTTCCTCCGGCAGAAGTCTCTCGACCCTGGCAATCGAATCGTCGTTGGTGTTACGAAGACCATGGAGGAAGAACCGACAGATGAACGAGCCGTCGTCGTTCTTGAACAACCTCGGGAAGACCTCGTAATGGTCGGTCATGCGGCGACCCCCGTCCACGGCCAGGATATCCGTGAAGTGCGCGGAGGGCTCGAGATCCATTCGAGTGATGTACTCTCGGAAATCCGGCCGCTTCGGAGACATCAACCGATTCTGGAAAACCGGGAAGAGTTGCGACGACGCGTAGTCGCCGTGGAGGTCGGAGAACCCGGGAACGACTTCGAATCCACCGGTTGCCTTGGCGCTCTCGGCGCCCTTGACATGGCGGAAACGATAGTGCGGCGCGGCCAGATCCACATCGAGTCGTCCCACCGGGAACCAAGCGCGCGTCCGCCCTCGATCCTGCCAGCCGAGGTACAGCGTTCTCTCACTCATGGCAGGCACTCGACGATCCGGGCGGCATTGTAGCGCATGAGCGATGCGGCGAATTCCCGATCCGGTCCGGTCATCCAATTCTCGGGAACGCGATGGACCAGATCGAGGAAGTCCACTTCGAGGTCACGGACTCTCTCGATCGGATCCCGAAACAGATCCGGGTAAGCGGGCGTGGCTCTACGGACGATCTCCAGAGGGCTTGGGCCGTGCCGCCCCCTGTCCGTCCAGTACACGGCGCCGCGCGCCCGCTCGGAGTAGCGGCCGACACCTCCTTCGCGCAGTTTTCCCTCTCGCTTCGCGTCTCGAAGTTCTCGCCCCAGGGAGGACGCGTGGTCGAAAGTCGGCGCGAGGCGGCCCTTGATGTCGGTCTCCGTCGGTTCGACCAGAACTCCCCAGTTCTCGTGATGACGATCGGTGTTGCCGATGAGCGCGTCGAGAACGATGTAGCCGGCGAACTGCCGCTTGGCTGTCGCCGCCGCTGCTTCCGACCGAGAGGCGACTTCGAGAGCATGGAGAATGTTGGAGAGCGTATGAGCCGATTGCCCGAAGCGTTTGTCGCGATCGTACGACATCGCGGCAGCGAGGACTTCATTACCGTGCCAAAGTGTGCGGTGATCGCTCGTAAACGACTTGGTAATGGAACCTCGAACACCGCAGATCGTCGCCAACTCCACTACGGCGTGAAGGATTCGGAGGTGACCTGCGATCTCGGCGGCGATCTTCTCAGCCCAATGCTGGCCGGTGCCCTCCTGGGGATATTTGAACAACCAAGAGGCCTCGCTGCGGGAACGCCGATACCAGAACTTGTCCTTGCTACCCATCGTTTCATGGACGAGCATACTGTCCGGATCGACCTGTTGAACGGGAAAGAACGCGTCTTCCGACACGGCGGCGGTTACTGCGCCCGGTACCCCGGCCCCCGGAGGACCCGGCCGGGGAGGGCGTCGGTGGGGCGGCCGTCGGCGATGACGGCGACGCCGTTCACGAAGACCCAGTCGATGCCGATGGGGTAGCGCTCCGGCTCCTGGAAAGTCGCCTGGTCGCGCACTCCTTCGGGGTCGAAGAGGACCAGGTCGGCGCGCATTCCGGGGCGGATCAACCCCCGGTCGGCGAGGCCCAGGCGGTTCGCCGGGGCGGAGGTCATCTTGCGCACCGCTTCTTCGAGGGTCAGCAGCCCCTCCTCGCGCACATATTTCGCCAGGACGCGGGGATGCGTGCCGAAGGAACGCGGGTGCGGTTTCCCCATCGGCGTCCGCATACCCGCGGCGAGCGCGCTCCCGTCGGAGCCGATGTGGGTGAACGGGAGCGCCAGGGCCTGTCTCAGGTTCGGCTCCGTGTTGCCGAAGGAGATCTGGAAACCTTCGCCCTCCTGTTCGACCAGCAGGTCGAGCAGCGCTTCCTCCGGCGAGGTGTCCCGCGCGGTTCCGAGATCCACGATGGAGAGGCCGTCCACTTCGGCCCGGAAGGAACTCACGAAGGTCCGCTCCCACCTGGGGCGCTCCCGCTCCCGCTCGCGGAGTTCGGCGAGCAGCCGCTCCCGGTCCGCCTCGTCGGTCAGCCGCTCCAGCATCCGTTCGGCGCCGCCCTCCTGCGCCCATTGGGGCAGCAGCGAGCGCAGGTAGGTCCAGCCGGCGATGTAGGGGTACGCATTCCCGGTCACTTCCACCCCGAAGGCGCGCGCCTCGGCGATGACTTCGGCGTACTCGGCGATCCGGTCGCCGGAAGTGGAGTTCAGGTGGTGGATCTCGAGCCCGGCGCCCGAGTCCCGGGCGATGGCGATTCCTTCGTGGAGCCCCTCGACGCCGCTCCGCAGGTGGCTCACATAGAAGCCGCCGTACGACGCCGCGACCCGCGCCAGCGCCGTCAACTCCTCGGTGTCGGCGAACGCGTTCGGGATGTACGCCAGGCCGCTCGCCAGCGCGAAGGCGCCCTGCTCCATCGCTTCGGCGACGAGCCGCTCCATCTCCCGCAACTCCTCGTCGGTCGCTTCGCGCTCCTCGTAGCCGACCACCGAGGCGCGCACCTGTCCCGAACCCACATAGGACACCACATTGAGGCCGATCCCCGCGGCGTCCAGCCGGTCGAGGTAGCCGCCGAGCGTCGTCCAGTCGCGCTCGATCGGCGGCGCCACCATCATCGGGTCGTCCACCGCCGGCCCGAGCACCGGGCCCGCCGAAAGGTGTTCGCCCAGCACTTCGGTGGTCACCCCCTGCGCCACCTTGCTCAGCGCCCGCGGGTCCACGACCAGCCCGTACTCCGAATGGGCATGCATGTCGATGAATCCCGGCGCGAGCGCCCGGCCCCGGGCCTCGACGACCTGCGCGGCCGGAGGAGTCTCCGGCCCGACCGAAGTGATCGTGTCCCCGGTCACCGCCACATTCGCGCGGTACCAAGGACTGCCGGTCCCGTCCACCACCCGCGCGCCGACGATCAGCAGGTCGGCCTGATTCGCGGTCTCGGGCGCCGGCCCGCTGCAGCCGGCGAAGAAGAAGACGGAGGCCAGCAGCCTCCCGGCCCGCGCGGCCGCGTTCGTTCGCATCGTCATCGTTCCCTCCTGCCGGGGCTGCCCGTAGGTTACCGGGGATCGGGCCGCTGCCGGCCGGCGGCCGCCCCGGTCAGCCCGTGGAGGAGGTCCGGGGAGCGCCCGTCGGCGCGAAGCGCCGACCGGGGAGGGGTGCGGGGAGGGGGTGGCCCCCTCCCCGCGGAAGATGGCGGAGCGAATCGCGCAGCGATTCGCTCCGTCAGAAGAACCGGATCGAGTAACTCAGTCGGAACCCGCGTCCGATCTGCGGGGCGCGGTCCTTGATGATCGAGGTGTGGTACCGGTACTCCGCATCGGTGAGGTTGTAGCCCCGCAGCGAAACGCTGTGGGTGGTGTGCGCGCCGACGAACACATACGCCGCGGTGAGGTCGAAGACTGCGTAGCCGTCGGTGGGCGTCTCGCCGGTGTAGACGCGGTCCATCCGGGCCGCCCAGCGCACGGAAGGCGTGATGGAGAGGCGCTGGATCGGGAGACGCAGTTCCGCCTTGCCCTGCAGCGGCGGAATCCGCGGGGCGTAGTCGTTGGTCTGCGTCAGCCGGGCATCCACCCACGAAGCGGTAACCGACAGTTCCGCGGCGCCGAGGTGGGCGCCGGCTTCGAGGTCGAATCCCTGGTAGCGGGCGTCGGTCTGTCCGAACTCCAGCACCGGGAATCCGCCCTCTTCTTCCCCGGTGGCGGCGGCGAAGATGAAGTCGTTGGTCTGGTAACGGAAGAAGTTGAGGCTGCCGTGGAATTCGTCGGCGCGGTGCCGCAGGCTCATCTCGAACCCGAGGGAGCGTTCCGCTTCGAGGTTCGGGTCGCCGATGTCGAACGACATGTTCCCGGCGTGCGGCCCGAAGTTGTACAACTCTTCGATCGCCGGCGCCCGGGTGGAATAACTGACCGTCCCGACCAGCGAGGACCGGTCGTCGAGAGCCAGCCGCGCGCCCAGACTCCCGGAAGCGCCGAGGAAGTCCCGATCGCGGACCGGCGGCGCCTCGTGTTCGTCGTGGTGCTCGCCCTCTTCCTCTTCGTCGTGGTGCTCGCCTTCCTCTTCCTCTTCCTCGTCGTGGTGCTCCTCTTCCTCCTCTTCGTGGTGCTCCTCTTCCTCGTGCGCGTGGCCGGCCGCCTCCGGCCGTTCCCCGGCCTGGTAGTCGCTTCGTTCGAGCCGCGCCCCGAGGAGCAGGTCGACCCGGTCGCCGACCTGGAACTCGTTGTAAGCGAACGCGGCGAAGGCGTTCTGCCTCACTTCCGGCGACAGCGCTTCCTCGCCGGCGCTGGCGAAGTCGCGCAGGTGTCCCCAGCCGCCGAGCCGGCTGCGGAACCTTCCGGCGGTCCGCTTCAACTCGCCGCGAAGGACGATGGAGCGATTCTCGAAGGTCGTGGCCACGATTTCGTCGCCGTCGGGGAAGACCTCGATCTCCTCGTGCCCGTAGTCCGAGTAGCGGACGGTGAACGCCGCTTCGTCGAAACCCGGTACCGGGTCGAAGATTCCGAAGTCGGTGCGCAGTTGCCGGCGGTCCATCGTGATGTCGGCCTGCGCGTCCTCGTGCGCGTGTTCGTCCTCTTCGTGCCCTTCCTCTTCTTCGTCGTGGTGCTCGCCTTCTTCCTCTTCTTCGTGGTGTTCGCCTTCCTCCTCTTCGTGCTCTTCGTGCTCGTCGTGGTCTTCTTCACCGTGCGCGTGGAAGGGCACTCCGTACCGCGAATCGTCCATCTTCCCGGAAACCGAGAACCAGGCGCGGTCGCCCAGCAGGCCGATGCCGACTTCCCCCTGGTCCATCCGGGTGTGGGTGTTCTCCACCGGGCCGCCGGGCGCTTCGTAGTCCCCGGTGCGGACGGTGTTCCCGCCGCCCCAGACGAACCATCCGTCTCCGCCGGCCTGGAGGCGCGTCCCGGCGCGGCGGCCTTCGTCACCGACCGAACCGGCGAGGCTCGCCTGGCCCCGGAAACCCGGCGGCGGGCGCCGCGCGAGATGCGAGCCCATGGAGACCACATTCACCGCGCCTCCGATCGCGTTCGAGCCGTAGAGCAGCGTCGCCGGCCCGCGCACCACTTCCACCCGCTCCGCCTGCGAGCCGTCCACCGGCACGCCGTGGTCGGCCGAGGTCGCGCCCAGGTCGCCGGTGCGGACGCCGTCTTCCATGATCAGCACCCGGTCGCCGTCGAAGCCGCGGAGGATGGGGCGGGTGGAGCCCGGTCCCGCGCTGCGGATCGCCACTCCCGCGCGGCCTTCGAGCAGCGTCGCCAGCGTTTCGGCGCCCGCTCCCTGGAGTTCGGCCCCGGCCAGCGAAGACACCGAACTGAAATTGTCCAGCGTGGAGGAGTCACCGGCGGAAGCGGTAACCGTGATGCGTTCGGCGATGTGGGGGGTGATATCGACCGAGATGGGCTCGGCGAGCGGCTGGACGCCGTCGTCGCGATGCTCCAACTCGACGATGCGGCGGGCGGAAAGACCGCCGAGTTCCACCAGGAGGGTGAGCACCGGATATTCCTCCGGCGCCGCCGCGACTTCGAAGGCGCCGGCATCGTCGGAGTAAACCCGCTGTCCGGTCTCGAGGACCAGCACTTCGGCGCCGTGCCCGGGGTTGTCCGTCGAGCCGATGACGATCGTGCCCCGGACGGCGATTTCGTGGGCGTAGGCGGAAGCGCCGATCGCCAGCGCTCCCGCGGTCAGGCCGACCCGGAAGCCGGCCCGCAGGGAAAGGGGGGTAAGAAGAAAGGGAAAGGGGGAATGCCGCCGCATGAGGAACCTCCTCGCGTCGCAGGCAGGGAGGAACGACCGTCCACAGGCTCGCCGACGCGGGAGCCGGCCGTTACCGGACTATGGAGTTCGTCGGCGGTCAGGCCGGCGGCCCGCGGGGCGCGCCGGACTCGAGGACCGGCGGCGGCGCGCGGCGCTCTTCCTCGGCGACGACCGACCCGGTGACCGCGGACGGCGCCGGAACCACCCCGCCCGTCGGGACGGCGGCGCTCTCGACGGTCGAGGTCGCGCAGATCCGGCACTCCGATTCGGGCCGGTCCGGGTGGTCGTGGAGCGCCCAGGCAGCCGGCGCGAACAGCGCCATCGCCAACAGGAGGGCGATGGCCACTGCCGCGCGCGGGCGGCCGCTTCCGCTGATCATGTCCGAACCGGGAAGCCTAGCAGCCCGTGGCTTCCCTGCCCGTCGGGCCGCGCGGAGGGGCGCCGCCGTCACTCCCCGCCCGGTTCCCGGGTCACCGTTCCGGGACGAACTCGATGACCAGGTTGCGGAGCGGGGCGTCGCCGATGTTCTTCACGATGTGGACCACCGGCGGGTTGAACTTGATCGTCCCCGGGACCTGGGTCTTGAAGACTTCGTCGGCGCCGTCCGGCCACTGCTGCAACTCGGTCGCGCCGAGCACCAGCACCACCCGGGCGGCGTGGGAGTGGCGGGCGCGCGTGTCCCCCGGCTCCAGCCGCTCCTCGAAGACGAAGTAGCCGTCCCCGGCGTGGAGCCGGAGGTTCTTCTCCGCCGCGATCTCTTCGTCCGGCCCGGCGGCCGGCGGCCGGTCGGGCTTCAGGTTCACCTCCGCCCAGTCCTCGCCGGAAACGCGGTAGGCCTCCCCGGCGGGAACGACCAGCGCGTCGCCGTAGGCGAGACGCGCCGCTTCGCCGCCCGCGCGCTCGACCGCGACTTCGCCGAAGGACACGACCACCCGGTCGCCGCAGCCGGGGCCGGCCTCGGCGCAGGGCGCCGCGCCCCGATGCACCGCCGCCCAGGCGTTGTCCAGGACCGGGTCGGCGGGGGCCGCCGCGGCGAACAGGAGGAGGAAAAGTGACTGCATCGGGCCCGCTCCGTGGTGGTTCGCGGCCCCGGCGGGAGCGCCGGGCCGCTGTCCTACGATAGCGGCGAATGCCGGTCCGCCCCCTCTCCGGTCCGCCGGTCACCCCGCCCGGCGGGCCGCCCGTCGGTCCGACCACGAGCCGCGGTGGCGGCGACTCGCCGCGGCCCCGCCCGCCGGCCGCGCCCGCCCGCCTCCGCCGGGGGCCGGCCGCCCTCGTCTTCGGCGCGTTCCTCGCGCCGGCGGCCTCGCTTGCGCCGGCGGCTTCGCTCGCCGCGCTCCCTCCGCCGTCCGCCGCTTCCGCCCGGCAATCGCCGACGCCCGGCGGCCCGCCAGTCCCGGAGACCGGCGCGCCCGGGCTGACCCGGATCGCCCTCTACCCGACCCCGGCGCTCCACCCCGCGGGGGGCAGCGCGCTGCTCCGCCGGGCCCCCGGCCCCTTCGGCGTCTCCGTGACCCGCGACGGAAGCCAGCGCCACCGGCTCGAAGTCGAGATCTCCGGGCTGCCCGAACCCGGCGCCCTCGGCCCCTACCGGGCCTATGTGGCCTGGGCGACGACGCCGCTGATGTCCCCGGTCGTCCGCCTGGGCGAAGTCGGCAACGGCCTCTTCCCGGACCTCGGGCCGGTCGCCTTCGACAAGTTCGTCCTGCTGGTGAGCGCCGAGGCCTCCGCCGACGCCGGGACCCGCGCCGGCCGGCTGGTGCTGCGCGGGGCCTCCCCCTCCACCCGCGTCCTCCCGGACAACCACCTGATGGTCCCGGTCAGCGGCAGCGGCGAAGCGGGCGCGGCCCCCCCGGCCGGAAGCGATCACGCCGGAATGGACCACGCCGCCATGGGACACGGAAGCGATACCCCCGCCTGGCCCCACCCGCCGATGCTGGAGGAGACCCCGATGATCCCCGGCCTCGGCCACCTCCGCCCGGCGCCGCTCCCCTTCCTCCCCCGGGCGCTCGACGGCGAAGACCTCCCGGAAGCCATCCCCTCGCAGGTCGTCCGACTGCGCGACGGACAGGCGCTCGACCTCGCCGCCGGCCGCGTCCGCCGCCGCCTCCACGGCCGCGAATTCGTGATGTACGGCTTCAACGGGCAATACCCCGGCCCCCTCGTCCAGGTCGAAAAGGACGCCACCATCTTCGTGAACTTCGAGAACCGCACGCGTTGGCCGACGGCGATCCACTGGCACGGCATCCGGCTCGAAAACGCCTACGACGGCGTCCCGCACCTCACCCAGGATCCGGTGCCGCCCGGCGGCCGGTTCCGCTACCGCATCCACTTCCCCGACGCCGGCCTCTACTGGTACCACCCCCACCACCGCGAAGAGGCGCAGCAGGACCTCGGGCTCTACGGGAACCTGCTGGTCGAGGCGCCGCCCGACGAGTGGTACGCCCCGGGGCGCCGCGAAGAAGTCCTGATGCTCGACGACCTCCTCGTCGCCGACGACGGCGGACTCTTCCCGTGGGGCGAAGAGCGCGCGACGCACACGCTCATGGGCCGGTTCGGGAACCTCCTGCTGGTGAACGGCGAACCGGAATACGAACTGGAGATCGCGCGCGGCGAAGTCGTCCGCTTCTTCCTCACCAATGTCTCGAACACCCGCACCTTCAACCTGGTCTTCGGCGAACCGGGAACGCACCGGATCAAGGTGGTCGGCTCCGACCTCTCCAAGTTCGAGCGCGAAGTCTGGGCGGACTCGGTAACCATCGCCCCGGCGGAGCGCTACATCGTGGAAGTCCGCTACGAAACCGCCGGCGAACACGCCCTCGAGAACCGCGTGCGCCCGCTCGAACACACCTTCGGCAGTTACTTCTCGCGCGTCACCCGCCTCGGCACGGTGCGCGTCCGGGACGAAGACGCCGACCCCGCCGCCGCCCCCGGCTACGAAACCCTCCGCGAGAACGCCTCGGTCGTCGCCGATGTCGATCGTTACCGCGGCCGCTTCGCCGATCCTCCGGACTACGAGTTGCTGCTCACGATGGAAGTCGAGGGCCTCGACCCGGCGATCATGCAGCGGATGCGCGCCGACCGGGTGTTCTTCCCGGCGGTGGAATGGGCGGCGACGATGCCGATGATGAACTCGGTCTCGACGCCGGAGGAAGTGAGATGGATCGTCCGCGAGCCGGCGACCGGCCGCGAGGACGAGGAGATCTCCTGGCGTTTCTCCGTCGGCGACTCCGTCCGCCTCCGCATCGGGAACGACGCCGGCGCCCTCCACGCGATGCAGCACCCCTTCCACATCCACGGCCAGCGGTTCCTGGTAACCGCGCGGAACGGCTCGCCGGTGGAGAACCAGGTGTTCAAGGACACGGTGCTCATACCCGCCGGCGAAACCGTGGACCTCCTCCTGGAAGTCACGAACCCCGGCAAGTGGATGGCGCACTGCCACATCGCGGAACACCTGGAATCCGGCATGAGTTTCGTCTTCGAGGTGGATCCGTGAGCGCAGCGGAGCGCGCAGTCGGCGGCGGCCGCATCGAGGGTTACGACCTCGCCCGCGCGGCGGCCATCTTCGGGATGGTGGTCGTGAACTTCTCGCTGGTGATGACCGGCGCGGAATGGGGGCGCGAAACCCCCGGCGGCGACACCGGGCTGGCCCGGATCGCGAGCCTCCTCGAGGGCCGGGCGGCGGCGCTCTTCGTCGTCCTCGCCGGGATTGGCCTCACCCTGGGCGCCCGCCGCGCGCTCGCTTCCGGCGACCCGGCGGCGCTCTTCGCCGCGAGGAAGACGCTGTGGAAGAGGTCGGCCTTCCTGTTCGTCTTCGGGCTCGCGTTCTCCGCCGTCTGGCCGGCGGACATCCTCCACTTCTACGGCTGGTACCTCGGTCTCGGCGCCCTCGCGCTGGCCTGGCCCGGCCGCCGGCTCCTCGGCGCCGCCGCCGCGCTCGCCGCCGCCTTCGTCGTCCTCCTGCTCGTCGGCGACTACGAGGCCGGCTGGGACTTCGCGACGATCACCTACACGGACTTCTGGACGCCGGCCGGGCAGGTGCGCCACCTGTTCTTCAACGGCTTCCACCCGGTCGTTCCCTGGCTCGCGTTCCTGCTGCTCGGCATCCGGCTGGGCCGCCTCGACCTCGCCGACCGCGCCGTCCGCCGCCGGGTGTTCGCCGTCGGCGTCGCGGCGGCCGCGGTTGCGGAGACGGTTTCCGCCCTCCTGCTGCGGGAGTTCGGGGCGGGACTCACCGGCGAGGACGCGGAAATCGCGGCGGCGCTCCTCGGGACTTCCCCGATGCCGCCGATGCCGCTCTACCTGCTGGCGTCGGCGGGAACCGCGGTCGCCGCCGTCGCGCTGGCCGTCGGCGTCTCCGCTTCGCCGCTCGTCCGCCGGGGGTTCGCGCGGCCGATCCACGACGCGTTGGCCGCCGCCGGGCGGCTCTCGCTCACCGTCTATGTCGCCCATGTCCTCGTCGGCATGGGGACTCTCGAGGCGCTCGGCCGCCTGGACGGCGAGCAATCCCTCGAGTCCGCGCTCGCCGCTTCCGCCCTGTTCTACCTGCTCGCGGTGCTCTTCGCGGTCCTCTGGACGAAGAGGTACCGCCGCGGCCCGCTCGAGGCGGCGCTGCGCCGCCTCGCCGGCTGACTCCCCGACTACCCGCTTTGGGGGCTCAGGGAAGTTCGTCGAGCGCCAGCCGCGCGACCGCGGTCCGCACCCGGTCGTCGCGCCAGGCGACCAGCAGCCGCTCCCCCGGGTCCGGCCCGAGGTCTTCCTCGGCCTCTTCGTCCTCTTCCGGCTCCTCTTCCTCCTCGTCCTCGTCCGGCAGCGGCCGTCCGGGGAGCCGAACGAGTTGCGGCACGCCGGCCGCGCGCCCCGGAGGCGCCGCCGCGACCCGGAGGGGCTCGGCGAGCCGCCCGTCCGGCCACACCCGGCGCAGCCGCACTTCCCCGCTCCGGCCTTCGCCGCGTTCGACCCACGACACCGCCGCGCTCCCGTCGTCGAGCAGCGCGACCCCGGCGGAGCCGAACGGATCCCCGCCGTCCACCCGGATGGCCGCGCCGAACTCCTCGCCGCCGTTCGCCGAGAACACCACCCGCACTTCCGGCTCGCCGGAAGCGAAGGTGAACCAGGCGACCACGACTTCCGCCCCGGCGGCGGCGATGGCCGGGCCGTTGGTGGGGCAGGCGTTGATCCGCCAGCCGTCGGCGTGGAGCGGGCGCGCCGGCTGCCAGATCGCCCGGACCTTCCGCGCCACCGAGATGTCCCGGAGGTCGTCCGCGTCCGGGGCCGGCTGCCGGTCGCGATAGACCAGCGCCGGGCCGTCGGCGGCCGCCGCCAGCCCGGTGGGGCAGCAACTGCAGACCTCGGGGTCGAACAGTTGGTCGCCGAGCAGGTGGCCGAGCGTCTGGAACCGGGCGACCCGGAGCGTCATCCCGTCCTCCTCGGCTTCGGCGCCCGGGGGCGGCGCCAGGTAGGCGGCGGTGAAGCCCCCCGGCTCCGGCGCGTAGGAGACGAAACCGGAGTAGGCGGTCCCGGCGTGCGGACCGGTGGAGAAGATGTCCTGCCAGTTCTCCCCGGCGTCCATCGTGTAGGCCATGCGGATGCCGTAGCCGTAGGCGGTGGGCGCGGCTGCGTTTGCCCGGTCGGCCCCGTCCGTCCCGTCCGTGGCGCGGCGCGGCGAGCGCGCCAGCCAGTGCGCGGCGAGCCGGTCTTCGCCGAACGCCGCCACCTTCGGGTGGTCCACCCAGTTCACGAACCAGTCCTCGCCCTCGGCGATGTCCCGCGCCTCGCCCCAGGCATCGGCCCATACGCCGTCTTCGTCGGCTTCCCGGTTCAGCGCGGCGAAGCGCAGCGCGTGGCCCTCGCCCCGCTCCTCGACCCAACTCAGGAAGGCCTCGCCGGCGGGCGAGACGGTGAGCGAGTAACTGCCGCTGCCGTCGGGCGCCGGCGTCTCCAGCGGCTCCACGGAGGGCGCTCCGGTTTGTGCCGCGGCGGGAGCGACGGCCAAGGCCGACGCGAGCATCGCGCCGCCGGCGGCCCTTCGGAGGCGGGGCGGGGGAGTCGGTTCGGTCATCGGCGGTTTTCGGGCGAGGCGGGCGGTCTTCGGCGGCGTCCGCCGCCGCCCGAACCGGCGATTCTCGCACGAACGGCGCTTCCGCCCATGCCCCGAACCTCGTCGCGCCGGCGACGGAACCGGCCCGCCGCCGGACTGGTAGCATCGTCCGTTTCCCGATTTTCCGCCGCTTTCCGCGTTTTCTCCCCCGAGGCGCCGCATGGTTTTCCCCCTCTCCTCCCGTTCCTTCCCGGCCGCTTCGTCAGCGGTTTCCGCCGCCCGCCGCCGGTTCGCCGCCGCCGCCTTCGTCCTGCCGCTGCTGGCGGCGGCGCCGGTCGCCGCCTCCGCCCAGTCCGCCGCCGAACTCGACGAGAGCGCCCGGCAATTCGTGAGCGTCGCCGGGCCGACGACCGCGATCACCGGAGTGCAGGTCGTGGACGGAACCGGCGCCGCCCCGCTCGCCGGGCACACGGTCGTCATCTCCGGCGAGCGGATCCTGGCCGTCGGCCCCGACGGCGAAGTCGAAGTCCCGGCGGACGCGGAACGGATCGCCGGCGCCGGCCACACCCTGATACCGGGACTGGTCGGCGTCCACAACCACACCTTCTACACCACCGCGGCGCGCCATTCCCAGATGAACACCACCTCGCCGCGCCTCTACCTCGCCTCCGGCGTCACCACCATCCGCACGACCGGCAGTTATTCCCCGTACAGCGAGATCAACATGCGCCGCGCCATCGAAGCCGGCGAAATCGTCGGCCCCCGGATGCACATCACCGGCCCCTACATCTCCGGCGCCGGAGCGAGCACCTACATGACCCAGGTATCGAGCCCCGAAGACGCCCGCCGCGTCGTCGCCTACTGGGCCGAGGAAGGCGCCACCTGGTTCAAGGCGTACACCCGCATCTCCCGCGCCGAACTCGGCGCCGCCATCGAAGAAGCCCACCGCCTCGGCCTCCGCTTCACCGGCCACCTGTGCTCGGTGACTTTCCGCGAAGCGGTGGACCTCGGCATCGATTCGCTCGAACACGGCTTCTTCACGAACACGGAATACCACGCCGCGAAACAGCCCGACGACTGCCCGCCCGACTTCCGCTCCACGCTCCGGGACATCGATATCGATTCGCCGGAAGTAACCGCGACCATTGACCACATGGTCGGGAACGAAGTCGCGCTGACTTCCACCCTGGCGGTGTACGAACTCTCCGTCCCCGGCCGCCCGCCGCTCGAGGATCGGAACCTCGAAGCGCTTTCGCCGGGCGCGCGGGACGAATACCTGGCGCGGCGCGAGGAGATCGCGGACGCGCAGGACGCCATCTTCCGGGACCTCTTCCCCAAGGCCCAGGCCTTCGAGTACCGCTTCTTCAAGGCCGGCGGCCTGCTCGCCGCCGGAGTGGACCCCACCGGCAACGGCGGCGCCCTCCCCGGCTTCGGCGACCAGCGCAACTACGAGTTGCTCCTCGAAGCCGAGTTCACGCCTGCGGAAGCGCTCCTGGTGATGAGCCTGAACGGCGCCCGCGTCCTGGGCGTGGACGAAGACCTCGGCAGCATCGAGGAGGGCAAGTTGGCCGACCTGGTCCTCATCGCCGGCGACCCGGTGGCCAACCCGGCCGAAATCCGCAATGTCGTCACCGTCTTCAAGGACGGCGTCGGCTACGACTCCGCCGCCCTCATCGCCTCCGTCAAGGGCCTCGTCGGCCTGCAGTAAACTGCCGCCCGCAGTATTCTTCCCGGGAGCCCGATGAGCGACGAAGCCCGCCCGCCCGCAGGCTCGGCGAAGACACCCGGCGACGTGACGACGACCGACGGCGCCCTCGACTGGATCACGATCGAGGGCCTGAGGAGTATCCGCAGCCTGCGGAAAGTCGAACTCCGCCCGTTGAATGTCCTGATCGGCGCCAACGGGTCCGGCAAGTCCAACTTCATCGAAGCGTTCGCACTGCTCCACGCGATATGCGCCGGCCGGCTGCACCACTATGTGCACCGGTTCGGCGGAGCGGATCGGATGCTCCATTTCGGGACCGAGAGGACTACGGAGATCGAGATCGAACTGTCGTTCTCCGAGGAACGCAACCGGTACGGCATCGTGCTGGAGGCGGGAGCCGCCGATGTTCTCCGGGTGGCGTCAGAAGTAACCCATTCCTGGGACAAGGAGCATTACGACCGGCCCTACGACGAACCGCTGGCCCCAAATGGAGGCGAGGCGGCGATCAGTTCGTCCGACCTACGGGGCGTGGCGCTTCAGGTCCGGCGCCGGCTCGACAGTTGGCGTGTGTACCACTTCCACAACACGAGCGTGTTCTCTCCGCTGCGGAAGACCGCGAATGTCCACGACCGGCACGCTCTCGAAGCCGACGGGTCCAATCTGCCGGCGTTTCTGCTCGCGTTGCGCGAGGCTCATCCTGGCGCCTACTCTCTGATTCGTAAGACCGTAAGGCTCGCCATGCCGTTCTTCGATGACTTCGTCCTGAGGCCGTTTGGAGAGCACAACGATGCGATTCGGCTCCAATGGACACACCGGTCTTCGAAGAAGTCATTCGATGTCCTGTCGATCTCAGACGGCGCTCTTCGTTTCATCGCACTTACGACGCTCCTTTTGCAGCCCTCTAAGTTGCGCCCACGGGTGATCCTCTTGGACGAGCCCGAACTGGGTCTCCATCCCTATGCGCTCTGTCTCTTTGCCGCCATGGTTCGTTCGGCGAGTGTCGAGAGTCAGGTCGTATTGTCCACGCAATCGGCGATCTTTCTCGACTACTTCGAGCCGGAGGATCTCGTCGTCAGCGAGCGCGAGAACGGAGAGACCCGAATGCGCCGCCTTGAGCGGGCCGCCTTGGCCGTTTGGCTGGAGGATTCCAGTTTGAGTGAGCTCTGGGAGCAGAGTTACCTCGGCGGCCGACCCGCTTCCGATGATTTACTGGGGCAGAAAGAGTGAATCGGCTCATCGTTATCGTCGAGGGACAGACGGAGGAAGTGTTCGTCAACCAAATATTGTCCTCATACTTGGCCTCACGAGGATACTCGTCGGCTCGGGCGCGCCTCATGGGCGAGTCGTGCCGGCGAGGCGAGCGTGGAGGCGTTCGCGCGTGGAGCTTCGTGCGACGGAGAATCTTGCGGCACCTGAAAGAGGATCGAGGCTGTGTGGTGTCCACGATGGTGGACTACTACGGTTTGCCACTGGACGGCAGACGTGCTTGGCCGTGCTCGGTGCCGCGTGGCGCTGGACCGGAAGCACTCCTCGTCGAAGAGGGTATGCGAACCGATATCGCCACCGAGGGGATCGGTCTGGCGCGGCGGTTCATTCCGTATGTGGCCATGTACGAATTCGAGGCGTTGCTGTTCAGCGATTGCTCGACTTTCGGCAGAAGCATCGAACGCGAGGATATCGTTTCGGATCTGGAGCGAATTCGGCGGGCCTTTGTGAGTCCGGAGGCGATAGACGACAGTCCGACGGGCGCGCCTTCGAAGCGGATCGCGCGTCTGATAGCCGACTACAACAAGCCGTTTCACGGAAACATCGCGGCACTGGAGATCGGGGTCGAGAAGATGCGCGCGGAGTGCCCGCACTTCGCGGAGTGGCTGGACGCGCTCGAAGGCGTGGTGGCTACATTGGCAGCGACTCGTCGACCCTGAGCGTTGGAACGCGTCGGCCAAAAGCACGCCACGCGGATCGCCGAGCAGTGGCTACTGGCGGAACAGGTCTCGCGACGGGCTGTCGGCGGTGAGTTCGCCGCTCCATAGGCGGGAGGCGAAGGTAGTGGCGGGGAGGACTTCGATGCCGTCTCCGGTGTGACGGGGTGTCGGTTCGAGGCAGGTGACGATGCGCCGTCGGACTTCCGGGTGGTCCTTCGCCAGGTGGCGGAGGCCGCGGAGGTCGCGGTCGGTGACTTGGCGTTTCGCTTTGGCTTCGACGGCGACGCGCATGTCGCCGAGGATGAAGTCCACTTCGATTCCGCCGGCGAGCCGCCACCAGTACAGGGTCTCCTCCGGAGCGCGGTAGGAACGGAACGAGGCGAGTTCGTGATGCACCCAGTTCTCGAAAGCGTGCCCGTACGCGTCCGAACCGCGCTGGGGCGCCCCGCGCCGGGCCAGGCGATTCACGATGCCGACATCGTTGAAGTAGAAGCGCGGCGCGGCGATGGTCCGTCGCTTCGCGCGCTGCCGCCACGCCGGCAGCCAGCGCCCGATCAGCGTTTCTTCGAGGACTCCGTAGTACTGCTTCACGGTCGGCGCGGAGACGCCGCATTCGCGGGCGATGTTGGTGAAGTTCACCATGGCGCCGTCACCGAGCGCGGCGGCGTCGAGGAAGGCGCCGAAGGCCGGCAGGTTGCGGGCGCGCCCCTCTTCGGCGATCTCCTGCCGCAGGTAGTCGGCGATGTAGTCGTCGAGCAGGCGTCCGGGGCGCGACGACTGCAGGACGCGCGGCAGGTAACCGAACTGCGCCGCGCGGTCGAGGTCGAAGTCCGCGCCCAACTCGCGTGAGGTGAGCCCGCGCAACTCGTAGCGGCGCGCCCGCCCGCTGAGCAGGTTGACCCCGGCGCGCCGCACCCGGCGGGCGCTCGACCCGCAGAGCGCGAAGGTGACCCCGCGGTGCTCGATCAGCCAGTGGATCTCGTCCAGCAGCGCGGGAACCTTCTGGACCTCGTCCACGACCACATGGAAGGGGCGGCCTCCGCGGTTCTCCGCCTCGATCTCCTCCCGGAGCGCCTCCGGCCGGGTGGCGTAGCGCCGGAACTCGTCGGCCTTCAGCAGGTCCACCCAGCGGGAGGCGCCGTACCGCTGCCGGAGGAGCGTGGTCTTCCCGGTCTGGCGCGGCCCCCAGAGGAAGAAATTCTCCGAGCCGGCCGGGGGAAGGCGGAGGCTACGCTCAAACATCCACTTCAGATTATCATGATAATCGAAAGTGGTGATTTACATCGTCAGGCACCGCCGCTTGGCTGACCGGGGCCGACCTCGGGGTCGGGGCGCTACTCCATCAGGGCGAAGCCCAAGGTGGCGGACGCGACCGGCCGCCCGCCCGCGCTCGCGCCGGTGCGGAGTTCGCCGAGACGGCCGCGGACGCGGGTCACTTCGGCCGACAGGTCGAGGCGGGCGCCGAAGTCCACGCCGCCCTCCATCGCGAAGTCGTCCACCGAGCGGAACAGGACGACGGGTTTTTCGGCGCGGCGCTCGTAGAGCATGGTCACGCCGCCGAGTTGCGCCATCGCCTCGATCACGATCCCCGCCGGGACCTGCGGCTGCCCGAGCGTGTAGGGGTGGTCCGGCGGGACGGTGACGAAACCCCGCGCGCTCTTCCCCGGAACGAGGTCGGAGACCCCGTGGAGGAACAGGAACGGCTCCCGGTGCGGCAGCACTTCGAGCACCGCCGCCCGGTCGAGCGTCAATCCGGTCGTCATTTCCGCAAGCGCCTCCCCGGCGGTCGGGCCGCCGCTCACCCGGCGGCGAGCGCGACTTCCTCGTCGAACTGCAACTCGTAGAGGCGCCGGTAGATCCCGCCGGCCGCCAGCAACTCCGCGTGCGTGCCGGTCTCCCGGATGCGGCCGCGATGCAGCACCACGATCCGGTCCGCGCCGCGGATCGTGGACAGCCGGTGCGCGATCACCAGACTGGTGCGGTTCTCCAGGACTCTCGCCAGCGCCGTCTGCACCGCGTGCTCCGTTTCCGGATCCACGCTGGAAGTGGCTTCGTCCAGAACCAACACCCGCGACCGCCGCGCCATCACGCGGGCGATCCCGACCAGTTGCCGCTGCCCCTGCGAGAGCCCGCCTCCCCGCTCGCCGAGCGGGGTTTCCAGCCCCTGCGGCAGGTGGCGCGCCCAGTTCGCGACTTCCGCCGCCTCCGCCGCGCGGCGGGCGGTCTCTTCGGTGATGGACTCGTCGCCCAGCCGGATGTTGTCGAGCACGCTCCCGGAGAACAGGTGCACATCCTGCTGCACCATGGAGAACTCGCGCCGCAATTCCTCCAGCGGCCACTGCTTCACATCGCGCCCGTCCACCCGCACCGCGCCGCGCTGGACATCGTAGAGCCGGAGCAGCAGCGCGGCGAGCGTGGTCTTGCCGGACCCGGTATGCCCCACCAGCGCGACCGTCTCGCCGGGCGCGATGCGCAGTTCGATGTCCCGGAGCACCCAGTCTTCCTCGTCGTAGGCGAACGAGACGCCTTCCAGCGCGAGCGAACCGTGCCGATGCGCCGGCGCCAGCGCGTTCGCGCGGGTGGCGATCTCCGGTTCGGTGTCCAGCAGGCCCACGATGCGTTCCGAAGCGGCGAGAGCCCCCTGGAGGATGTTGAACTTCTCGGTCAGGTCGCGGATCGGCCGGAAGAACATCTCGGAATACATCAGGAAGGCCACCAGCCCGCCGACGGTGAGCGTCCCGGTGGAGATCCGCGAACCGCCGTAACCCACGATGACCGCGATGGTCACCGCGGTGATCATCTCCACCACCGGATAGAAGATCGAGAAACAGAGCACCGTCTCCAGGTGCGCGCCGGTGTGCTCCCGGTTCAACTTGCGGTATTCCCGCGCCCGCCGCCGCTCCTGCCGGAACAACTGCAGCACCTCCATCCCGGTGAGCGTCTCCTGGATGAAGCCGTTCACGGCGGAGACGGCGGCGCGAACCCGGCGGAACGCCGGACGCACCCGCCGCCGGAAGATCCACCCGGCGGTGAAGAGCGCCGGCACCGCCGCGAAAGTGACCAGTGCGAGTTGCCAGTTCATCCACAGCAGCGCCGCCATGATGCCGACCAGCAGCACCACATCGGTGATGATCATCACCACGCCGGAACTCAGCAGTTCGTTCAGCGCGTCCACATCGCTGGTCGCGCGGGTCACCACCTTGCCGATCGGGTTCCGGTCGAACCAGCCGGTATGGAGTTTCTGGATGTGGTCGAACACATCCCGGCGGATGTCCCGCATCACCCGCTGCCCGAACAGGTTCACGATCCACGCCTGCCCGTAGGCGGCGGCGAAACCGAGCGCCAGCATCGCCGCGTAGAGCCCGAGGATGCCGGTGAGCCCGGCGATGTCCCCGACCGCGATGTGGTCGTCTATGGCGATGCGCGTCAGGTACGGCCCGGCGAGTTGCGCCCCGGTGTTCACGAGCACAAGCGCCACGCCGACGGCGACGAACTTCCAGTAGGGCAGCAGGTACGGCAGCACCCGGCCGAGCAGTTTCCGGTCGGTCTTCCGGGACACGCCGTCCTCGGCCGGCGGAGCGGGCGGGCTCACAGCCGCGACAACTCCTCTTCCAGCATCTGCCGCCGGTACATCGCGGCGTAGAGGCCGCCTTCGGCGATGAGTTCGTCGTGCGTTCCCTGCTCGGCGATGCGCGTTCGCCCGCGTTCGTCCGCTTCGAGCAGGTAGATGCGGTCGGCGTCCATCACCGTGCTCAACCGGTGCGCCACGATGACGGTCGTCCGTTCGCGCGAGGCGCGGCGCACCGCTTCGAGGATGTGGGACTCGGTCTCCGAATCCACCGCGCTCAGCACATCGTCGAGCACCAGGATGGAACTGTCCGGCAGGAGCGCCCTGGCGATGGCGGCGCGCTGCCGCTGCCCGCCGGAGAGCGTCACGCCCCGTTCGCCGACGACGGTGTCGTAGCCGGCGGGGAAACCGGCGATGTCCGTGGCGAGCCCCGCTTCGTCGGCGACGCGCTCGATGTCCGCCTCCGGCGCGTCCGGACGGCCGAACGAGAGGTTGTCCCGGAGCGGCAGCGAGAAGAGGAAACTGTCCTGCGGGACGAACCCGATCGAGGTGCGCAGGTCGTCCAGCGGGATCTCGCGCACATCGCGGCCGCCGATCCGCACTTCGCCCGCCTGCGGGTCGAAGATGCGGGGAATGAGCCGCGCCACCGTGCTCTTCCCGCTGCCGGTGCGCCCGACCAGCGCGACCGTCTGCCCGCGTTCGATGGTCAGGTTGAATCCGGAGAGCACCGCGGGCGCTTCGGCCCCGTTCGTTTCAGCCCCGTTAGTTTCCGCCCGGTTCGTTCCGGCGCCGTTCGACTCCGCGCCCGCCGCGTTCTCGCCGACCGCCGGCCGCGGGTAAGCGAAGTCCACCTCGCGGAACTCGATCGCGCCGTCGAGCCGTTCCGGTTTCGCCGCGGTCCGCGCCGGCGCCGCCGTCGGGGATTCGTCCAACACCGCCGCGAGGCGCTTCATGGACGCCGCGCCGCGCTGGTGGATGTTCACCACCCAGCCCAGCGCGATCATCGGCCAGGTGAGGTAGCCGTAGTAGAACAGGAACGCGACGAGTTCGCCGACGGTGATCGCCCCGGCCGCGGCGAGCCGCCCGCCGAACACGAGCGTCGCCGCGAGCCCCAATCCGATGAGCGAGAGGAGCAGCGGGAACAGCGCCGCGCTCACCGCCACCAACTTCATGCTGAGCCCGGCGTAGGCCTCGTTCTCCCGCGCGAACACCCGGCGCTGCGCGTCCTCCTGCGCGAACGCCCGCACCAGGCGCGCGGCGGAAGCGTTCTCCTGCACCACCGCGGAGATGTCGGCCATCTTGGCCTGCACCTTCTCGGACCGGCGGAAGATCTTCGCGCCGAGCACCTTCATGAGCACGGACACCACCGGCATGACGGCGAGGGTGATGAGCGTGAGCCGCGGACTGATCGCCAACATGAATGCGAAGCAACCGACGGTGGTGATGACGGTTTCGACGGGATACATCACGCCGGGCCCCAGCACCATCCGCACCGCGTTCATGTCCTGCGCGCTGCGGGAAAGGAGGTCGCCCACCCGGTAGCGCGCGTGGAACGACGCCGGCAGCCGCTGGAGGTGCCCGTAGAAGTCCCGCCGCATGTCGTATTCCGCGTAGCGCGAAACCCCGATCAGGTACCAGCGCATGAAGTAGCGGAAGACCGCCGAGCCGGCCGCCGCGGCGACGATGTAGCCGCCGAAGGTCCACAGGTATTCCGTTTCCCCGGCCTGCAGCGCGTCTATGGCGCGTTCGAGGACCTGCGGGACGATGAGGTAGAAGACCCGGCAGAGGAACAGCGCGACCAGCCCGAAGGCGATGCGCCCCCGGTACCGGGCGAGATACGGCCACAGGCGCCGCCAGAGATCGAGCATCTGTCGTCGGCGCCGCCCTTCGCCTCAGTCCCCGTGCCGCGCGCGCAGCGGCGGACACAGCCGCGCCATCAGGATCATCCGCTCCAGGAAGTCGAGCCATTCGGAGGTTTCGGCGGCCAGCGCCGCGCCGCCCGCCGACCCGGGCACGGGACAGGCGGCGCCGAGTTCCGTCGCGGCCTTCTCCCGGTACACCGAGAGCGGCCGGTCGCCGAACCGCCCGATCTCGTGGAAGTCCTCGGTGAGCGCGACGGCCACCGGCACCCGCATCGCCCCGAGCACCCGCAGGTGGTCGCGCAGTTCCGGGATCGCGTCCCGGTCGAGCACCCGCAGTTCCAGCGGCGGCCCGGCGGCTTCCGCCAGCCGCGCGAGCACCGGAACCGACCGCGAACAGTCCCCGCACCAGATCCCGCTGAGACAGAGCACCCGCACGACCCGCCCCGCCGGGTCGAGCCTCTGCGCCGCGTCCTCGGGCAGCGCCGGGACCGCGGCGTCCGCCCGCTCCCAGGCCCGCCGCTCCCGCGCATCCCCGGTGGCGAGGTAGTCGGGGTAGGCCGCCGCCTCGCCGAAGGCCCGGCGATAGAGCGACGCCCGCAAATCGAAGTAGTCGGACACCGGCGAACCGGGGATTATCGCGCCCCGGGGCGGTTCCGGGGCGGCGGGGCGCGGCCTACAGCAGCGTCCGCCGCCCGCCCTGCTCCTCCCGCGCCAGCCGCGCAATTTCCGGCCACGACCGCACGAGGGCGTTGTAGGGCCGCGCATCCGCCGGCCGCTTCTGCCGGTCGCACACGGCGTAGAGCAAGTGCGCAAGCGCCCGCGCCGTCTCGGCTTGCCCGCCGATCTTCCGCAGCAGTCGCGCGGCGGCCACCTCTCCTTCGGCGTCAAGCACGCGGATCAGGTGATGCACCATCTCCCACACGGTCAAGCGTCGGTCTGTGGCGGGGTCCCAGTCTTCGGGCAACTCCACCGGCTTGAGCAGCCGTACACGACCTCCGCTCGCGCGAAGGATCCCTGCCTCGACCAACCCTTCGATGCCGATGTTCTTCGCCTTCGCCAGAATTTCCGCTCCGCCGTAGTCCCCCTCATCGAAGTGGTGCTGAATGAACCAAGCCAACGCCCACCGGGTGTCGCTGTCGAACTCGGCCTCATGCTCCGAGAGAGTCGCGTCCAAGACTTCGTTGACGACAGCCAGCGCCTCGCCGACGGTCATCTTTTCTCCCGAGGAATAGAGAACCTCGGCGTAGCGGGTAAAGACCGCCATACCCGGCCCGATGGCGGCTTGGGCCAAGTCAACCGGCGCGATGCCCGCCTTCTGAAGGTCGATAAGGGCCGGAGGCAGTTCGTGCTCGAGAGCATCACGGAATTCTCGCCATGTCGCGGTCGGCGCGTCTGGCGACCGCCGCCGACAGGCGAGAACGATGCTCGATGCCAAGGCATTTGCTCCTGCAGCGACCGTGCGGTACGTCTGCTCCGTCCTTAGGGGAAGGGTCCCCGTGATCTGGAACCCAGAACGGATGACAGCGTCCAAGAAAGTAGCCCATCCTTTGCTCACGATACCGACGCCCTTCTTGGTTTCCGATTGCTTGAAGGCGTAGTAGATCGTCGTGGGAAACGCGGGGTGCGTTCCGTTCGACAACAGAGACAACACTTCCTCCATGCCATCCATGAAGAAGATATCCGCCGCCCTTGTATCGCCGTGTCGATACGGAGTTGCCACGAGTTCTTCCAACTTCGGCACAGCAAGTGTCGCGAATAGATCGGGAAACACTTCGTTCGCAGAACGTCGCAGCCAGACATAGAAGAAATCTGAGATATCCGCATAGCCGATGTTGTTGTAGTAAGGCGGATCCGTCGAAACGACTCGGCCGGGTTGAAGGCTTACTGTTCGCGCGTCTTGTTGCCAGGCCTCGGCTTTGTTTGGAGGTGGTGTCGGGCCGACAAGTTTCTTGGCGCAATCAGCGATGAAGTGGATGGCAGGAACAAGGCCGCCGACTGCTACCTCAAGCGGCGCTGTTTCAGCGAAGCCCCATGTCATGGCAATCGCTTGTTTGCTGAAGAGGTGCATAACCTTCTCATTGCCAGCGAGCCAACTCGTACCTGTATTGCCGAAGTCGGCACATCGATCTACGGCGAGCGCCAGATAGACCGATACGGCGTCGGCGTAGGCAGATGGCCCGGTGCCGCCTTCGTGCAATGGGCGCGAATCTACGCCGCCTGTCTCTCTCTCTCTCTCTCTCTCTCTACGGACATCGCGTCCTGATGCACCTTTTCGCGGGCCTCACTTACCAAGTCGGAGAAGGTCGTAAGCGCCGTCAACTGCCGCTCCGTGAACAGGTCGGCCCAAGTGAAGACACCGTAACCACGCCCGCTCACGAGGTTCGTCGTGACCCGGTTCATCGGCTCGTCCGGTCGCCAAGCGGGGGAGGCCATCCGGGCGGTCTCCTCCTGGTCCGCCGAGGGTGGCAGATAGACCCGCTCCCGGTCGCCCTCGGCCACGATCGCCATCAGACGCGTGCCCATGCGGCCAGCCATACTTTCTGCCTTGATGAAGTCGGGCGACATCGGCGTGTCCGACATCACGCATTCGAAGCTGGCACCCCGGCCGATTTTAGTACCCGATCTCGCCGAGTCCGGAGGGGAGCCGATTCGAACCGCGAACCGGTAGTGCCTTCCCTCGATCACAGGCTCCACCCAAGCCTCCTTGCCCTTCTTGGTTGAGAGCATGAAGTTGGAAACGAGTGGGACCTCGACATCGGCGAACGCCGGATTCGGACTGCGCACCGTTCGCGCCCACAGCCAAGCGATCACCGCCAAGTTCCGATTAATGTAGCGCTCCAAGTCAGGCCGCTTCCCCGCGATCTGCTGCGTGACTCGCACGTTCGGATAGAGATGCCCGATGCGCCGCTCCGCTTCGTCACGCATCCACTGTCCGTAGAAGCGCACATCTTCGGAGAGTCCCATCGTGCCCTTCCAGTCCTTTACCGTGAGCGCGGCCCTACGGGACTCCGGGTTCACCGGCGGACGCCTGGAGAACTTCGGCGGGATCTCGATCATCGCCTTGTTGATGAGCACCGCTACCGGGTTCAGATCGCTCGCGTGGGCCTCCAGACCGAGGCGCTGCGCTTCCAGCGGAATGGCACCGCCTCCAGCGAACGGATCGTGGAACACCGGCAATCGCTCTGCGGCGAATAGCTCCGCTGCCCTCGGATGGTCAGCATTGTCCGCGCAGGTCCTCCGCCAACTCCTCCGGATCTCTTCCCGCGCCAGATCCAGCAACGCCGTGCTCGTCGTGTTCTCCCACTTCACGAGTTCCCGAAGTATGCCGAACAGCCGTTCCCGCTCCGCGTCCTGCTCCTCCTTGGTCGGGAACAACTCCGGCCGGGACGACGGATCGTCGACGAGCTGCGCAAACAGCACGGCTCGCGCCGCCGCCAGTGGCTTCCGGGACCACCACTGGTGCAGTCCACGAGGATGCGGTCCGATCCCAGGCATCTTCTCGTAGGATGCAGCCCGATTGATGTCATCGAGCGGCAACGCCACTTCGATGAGTTTCCGAACGGTCTTCACTGCGGGATCGCCGCCCATCCCGGATCGTTCAGCCGACCGCGGACGCACTGAACAACGCGATCATGTCCTTCTGGGACTGCTCAAGTGGCAGAAGGGAGGAATCGCGCGGATAGACCTCCACGTCGTCCCACAAGTTTGCGGGAACATAGGTCGCCATCCCAATCCTCTTCCGCGGGTTCCGCCCCCGGAGTTCGGACAACAGGGCAACCGCCTCGAACAGGAAGACCGATGCGATCACCCACGGTCGAGTCTGTCCGCGCGAGGCCACTGGCGCCGCCGGTGACCCGGTCATCACAAAGTAGTAGTCCGGCCCATCCTCCTTCTTCAAGTCGAGCAGGCGCTCGTGTCGCGTGTAGTACTTGACGTTCACGGTCTTCCCGTCAAGAGTCCCTCCCCGGAACGCGCCGTCGAATCCTTCCTGCGTCGCGCTCCCGCACAACTCGATGCCGAAGATCTGCGCCGCCACGAACTCCCCGAAGTGTCCCGGCAACGCCGGCCGCTCGATGATCTTCGCCACCCGGCGGTCCGCGGCGTTCTTCTTTCGGACCATTTCACCCAAGAGCCGAAGAGATCGGTGACCGCGTTTGCGGCCGCTGCTCGGCAATGACACGCGTACTCCCTACGGTGCGAACAGACTTGCCGAAGCGGGTTCGCCGGGCGTCACGATGCGAAGGAGTGGACGATTCGGGTTCTCGAACAGCAGGTCGCGTATCGGATCGCTAGGCAACTTGTCGTCCAGCGATAGGAGTCGTTTGTCGAAAGTCTCGAACAAATGACAACCCGTGTCGAGTGCCGCGGCGAGATGCGCTGCGTCTCGCGGATGGATTCCGAAATCCCAGCAGATGAGTTGTGAGATCGCGGCGATGTCTTGGTCGATGTCTCTCCAGAGCAGATGGTCGCGCCGAAAGAACGCCTGAACCTTGTCGCGTACTTCCATCGGCATGGGCACGGGGGAGCCCGGAGGACGTACGACCTCGATCTGCACGAGCGGAGACACGCAGATCGTGGTTTCCCCTGCGTCGGCGAGATCGAGTATTCGCTGGCAGGCCGGGGCTGTGGGTTCATCGTTCAGCAGGCTCAGAAAGCAGGGAGAATCCCAGTACCGCAGGATCGCGTGTTGCAAGTCCGGCATCAATCCGACCTCACATATCGAGCCCACTCCTCGAGGTCTATGGGATCGTCAGCGAGCAGACCGCGAAGGTCCTCCGCCCGAGGCGACCGCTCCGTGCTGAGCGGACGGAGGGATGTCGCCGAGGCCAAGCGCCGGCCCAGAGAATCGCGAACGATCTCGCCGTGAACCACGACACGCTTGCCGAAGAGCCGGGCCGCCTCCGTCAAGAGTTCCGGAGAGCATCGGCACTCGATCCGCTCTCCGGAGATCTCGTCGTGCACGGCCAACATGCCATGGATCGTCATCATGTCCAAGGTGCCGCGGACGGAGCCGATGGCTCGCCAGCGGGGTCGGCGGAGCTCGTCCAAGTTGGCGGTGATCCGATTGGTGATTGTTACCGAAGGCTCCCCGAGACTGACCCCCTCGGAAAAGATTTGGAGTCTGGCCGAGCCCCTATCGGTGTGGGCCGCGAGTCTTCGGACAGCGCGGAGCGCGGCCTCGCTGAAGAACTCGGGGCGCGATGCCGCGCGCTCCATCTCCCGGAGGCCCGAAAGCGTTCGCGCGATCGTGCGCGATGCATCTTCGACCGCGTCGCCAGCAGGCGGAGAGCGACGAGGCCGCTTCCGTGCTGGAGGCCGATGGGACTCCAAGTGATGCTCTGCTCGATCGACACAGACCGACCTACCTCCCGGAGAAGGACCAGGAGCGACCCGCCGGCCTCGAAGAACGCCTCGGCGGAGATGCCGGGCCGGTCAGGGCGCAGACCGATGGTCGGCACTGCGTCGGCGGGCTGGAGAGTGTTCACGACGGCTGGTCAGCGGACGGGGCCGGAGGGACATCGGATTCTAGGCACGATTCGTCCGCGGGGTTGAAGATCCACTTCTCTCTCACATACCGCGACCATTCGGGAATCGAGATCGGATCGTCCTTCAGGAGACCGCGCATGTCTTCGACTTGGGGAAAAGGACCGTCTCCCAGAAGGTCGAAGGATTCGACGAGCACCTTCGCCACCTCGCCGTCCGTGCCGTAGCGCATCTCCCCGGTCGCGATCATCCGCTTTCCCAAGTGCGCCGCCGCTCGGTCGAGCGTCTCGCGGTCGCACCGGCATTCGACCCGCGAGCCCGTCAAGGCGTCGTAGATGAAGAAGGCGGTTCGTCCGTGGACGGTCAGCCCTTCCATCCGCCCCTCGACCGAACCGATCTCGGTGCCGGGAGGGCGCGCCAGCCCTTCCGCGTGCGCGGCAGAGCGCGCCGTTACGAAGACCTCGCGTTCGCCGGATGCGTCTTCGGCCCGCACTTCGATTCGAGCATCCGCGGCTCGGGCCGCGCCGCCGAGCGTCCGCGCCCGCCGTAGGGCGCGCCCTTCCGCTACCAAGATGGGTTTCGGCGACTCCTCCAACTGGCGAAGATAGGAGAGAACCTTGCCGATCGTCGCGGCGGCGTGTTCCCGGTGTCCGGGCTCGCGGGCTTCGAAGGCGACGGAGGCGACGCGAGAGTCCGAGCGCGCGACGCTCCAGACGATCTTCGTCTCCGGCCGGCGCGACCGCTCGAATGCCCTCACCAGTTGGAACAGGGCCCGCGCCGCCCGGAGGAAGACCCGCGCCGGGATTTCGATCCGGTCGAAGCGCAAGCCGATCGTGGGCACGGTGTCTCGATGGTGAAGAGCAGCCGACCCGGAGACGCTCCGAGAGCGACCGGGTGGGCGAAGATTCTATCGGCGGCTGTCGGGCGCCCCCGCTGGGCCTACGCCTACGCCGCCTGCCGCAACCGAGGCAGGGTCGGGGTGGTGCGGGGCGACCGCCCCCGTGGGCGAGGCGTACCTACGAAGGTTCCTCGGCGCGTTCCAGGAGGGTGGACAGGCGGTATTGGACGCTGACGGCGGCGTCGTCGGGGTAGGTCCCGAAGGGGCGGCGGGTGTAGGTCAACTTGCGGTGGCCGTCTTCGTGGAAGAGGACGATGGCGAGGATGTAGTCGTCCGGTTTGTTCAGGGCGGTGCGGATTTCGTTCTGGGTCACGGTGATCTCCCGCGCGTCGGCTCGCCGCCCCTTGACCTCGATGAAGCGGAGGCCGCCGTCCGGGCGGGTGCTCTCGATGTCGTAGCCGACCTTTTCCAGTTCGCGGTCCACGGGGGCGAATCCCAGTTCCCGCTCTTTCGCCATCACGATCCGCCGCGCTTCCTCGGCGATTTCCCCGGTGTCCAGCGCCCGGTCCTCTGCTTCGGCCGGCAAATCCTCGCCGGTCATCGCCGCGAGCAGCCCCGCCGGGGCGACGAGCATCGCGCCTCGAACCACCGGCGAGCCGGGGGCGATGTCCTCCTCCGCCTCCAACTCGGCGAGGCGGCGCTCCAACCGCGTGCGCAGGTCATCCGCGCGGCGTTGCGCCTCTGCGGAGTTCATCGCCGCCGCCGGTTTCCCCGCGGCTTCGTCCGCCTTCAACTCCTGGGCCCGGAGGTCCCAGTGCGCGATCTCGCGGGTGAGCCGCGCCTTGACGGCCTGGCGCGTCTTCGCCACGAGGCGCAGTTTCCGGCCCCGCGCTTCCTCGAGATGCGCGGGAACGATCCGGGTGACGGCGTGGCTGCGGGCGGTCTTCTCGATCTCCGCGGAGACCCATCCGCACTCGGGCCGCGCGAGCACTTCCGCCGCGTCGGGCTCGTCCTCCGCCAGCGCTCGGCAGTCCACCCACGGCGCGTCCTGCCGCTCGCGCACCGCGCCGTCTTCGGAGATCTCCACCGAAACCATCTTCCGGCTGATCGCCCGGCGCGCTCCCGACGGGAGGATCGTCCCGTCTTCCACCGCGTGTTCGAGAACGACCACCACTCGCGGCGCGGCGCCCGCGTCGCACGGATCCACGACGACCGCGCCCTGCCGCAGCACGCGTCCGAAACGCGAAAGCGTCAGCGCGGTGACCGCGTCCAGCAACGGGTGTCCCGGCGCGAGCAGGTCGGCGGCCGGTTTCCCGTCGGCCCGCACGCGCTCCTTCTCGAAAGTGACCCGCTCGTAGCGGCGCACGACCGGTTTCCGCCGCCCGCCGAACCGCTCCCGCGCCGTTTCCCGGATCGCCGCGGGCACCTGCGTGAGTTCGTACCGGCCGGTCTCGCGCTGACGGCATGCGCCGCCGAGATGCGCGAACGCCTGCCGGAAGAACGCGCCGACATGCTGCGGCTGCAGGCGCCGCGCTTCCGCGCGTTCGAGGTCGGCGCGCACTTCGGCGACGCGGCGGGTATCCATGGTTTCCGGAGCGAGCGCCTGCCGTTCGATCAGCGAACGCAGCCGGTCGGCGTCCACCGCGCCTTCCACCGCCCGCTCCAGCCGGTCCCGCACCTCCGGCAGGTTCCCGTAGCGCACCGCTTCGAGCAGCAGGTCGCGCAGCGACTGCCCTTCGAATTTCAGGTGGCCCAGGACATCGAAGACCTGCCCGCCGAGCGCCCGGCGCGCCGTTTCCAACTTGGTCAGCAACCGCCCGTAGACCTCGCCTTCGCGGGTGCCCTCCGCGAACATGTTCCACAGGTGGCATACCTCCCTCTGCCCGATCCGGTGGATGCGCCCGAAGCGCTGCTCCAGGCGGTTCGGATTCCAGGGCAGGTCGTAGTTCACCATCAGGTGCGCCCGCTGCAGGTTGATTCCTTCGCCGGCGGCGTCGGTGGCCAGCAGGATGCGGACTTCAGGGTCCTGGACGAACCTCTCCTGCGCTTCGCGCCGGACTTCGCGCGCCAGGCCGCCGTGGATGACGGCGATGGCTTCCGGCCGTCCGATCCAGGCGCCGATGCGGCGTTCCAGGTATTCCAGCGTCGCCCGGTGTTCGGTGAACAGAACGAGTTTCTGGCTCGGCGAAGCCGCCGGCGGCGGTATCGGCCCGGCGCCGTACGGCGCGCGGGGTTCGGCGGCGCCGCCGTGCGGGATCCCGGCGAAGACTTGGCCCTCGAGCACGCCGCGGAGTTGGAGCCATTTGGTGTCGTCGCCGCGGCCGCGCACTTCGGCGGAAACCCGCTCCAGCCGGCGCAGCGTCTCGATTTCGGCTTCCAACTCGGAGATCGTCTGCGCGGCGGTCGCCTGGTCGAGGACTTCGCCTTCCGCTTCCTCCCGTTCGTCGTCGGGCAGGTCGTAGAGTTCGTCCAGGTCCTCCGGGTCGAAGAGGCGCAGCCGCCGCGCCGACGCCGACGCCGCGTTCCGTCCGCTGCGGATCTCGTCGCGCCGGGTCTCCAACCGCTCGCGCCGCCGAACGAGCGAACGGTGGATCGCTTCCGGTGACGAGGCGAGGCGGCGCTGCAGCACGGTCAGCGCGAACCCCACGGTGCGCTTCTTCTCCCCGCCCACCGCGTCGGCGCGGTTGAATTCCTCGCGCACATAGTCGGTAACCGCCTCGTACAGGCGCATCTCCGCGCCGCTCAGGCGATACGGAACCGTATGGGCGTAGCGCTCCGGAAACAGCGGACGCCCGTCGAAGCGGACCAGGTTCTCCTTCACCACCCGGCGCATGAGGTGCGAGGTGTCCGCCGGGGCGTCGTCCTTCCGGTGCTTGCCCTCGAACGCGTCCCGGTCGAGCAGCGCCAGGAACAGTTGGTAATCGGCTTCGATGCCCCGGTGCGGCGTCGCCGTCATGAGGAGCAGGTGCCGCGTCCGCTCGGAGAGCAACCGGCCCAGCCGATACCGCGCGGTGTAGCGCGCCTCGCCGCCGAAGTAGTGGGCGGACATCTTGTGCGCCTCGTCGCATACCACGAGGTCGTAGGCGCAGTCCGGCGCCCGGAGCCGCGCCTGCATCTCGTCGTTGCGGGCCAGCATGTCCATCCGGACGATGCCCTGCGGCGTCTCCAGGAACCAGTTGCCGGAAGCGGCGGCGTCCCACTGGTCGCGCGTCAGCACGGCGAAGTCGAGACCGAACCGCTCGGAGAGTTCCTGCTGCCATTGTTCGACCAGACTGCCGGGGCAGACGACGAGGCATCGGCCGGCGTCGCCCCGCGCCAGCAGTTCCTTGATGAGCAGCCCGGCCATGATCGTCTTGCCGGCGCCGGGGTCGTCGGCGAGCAGGAAACGCAGCGGCTGGCGCGGCAGCATCGCCTCATAGACCGCGGTGATCTGGTGCGGCAGCGGATCCACCTGCGAGGTCTGCACCGCGAGCAGCGGGTCGAAGAGGTGCGCGAGCGAGATCCGCTGCGCTTCGGCGGCCAGGCGGAAGAGCGCGCCGTCGCCGTCGAAACTCCAGGGCCGCTCTTCCTCCGCGAGTTCGAGGCGGTCTTCGTCGCCGCGGTAGAGCAGGCGTTCATCGACCGCGCCCCGCTCGTTGCGGAAGACCAGCGTGACCGCGTCGGGGCCGTGGCGCTCCACGCTGACCACGGTTACCGCGCCGCCGGCGACGACGCCGCGCACGGACGCGCCGGGGGTCAGCGCTTCGAGTTTCATCGCGGGGCGCGGCGCGGTTCCGCCGCCGGGGGCGCGGCGGCGGGAATCACTCGGTCTCGAATTCGGAACTGTCGAACGAGAGCGTCCGGCCGTTCTCGCTGACGGTACGCGTCACCTGCTCGGAGAAACCTTCCTCCGCCGTCGCTTCGATCTCCAGCGAGACGGTCACCTTCGCTCCGGAATGCCCGGCGAGGTGCGCGATCACCGCGTCGGCGATCTTCGCGGCGTCCGGCCCGACGCGCATCGGGTCGAGCGACGCCCGGCCCGAATACCGCTTCTTCGACGGCGCCGGCGGGATCGGCGGAACGGGATCCGGATCGGGCTCCGGTTCGTCCGGTTTCGGCACGGGGTCGGGGGTCGGATCCGGCCGATCCTCCTGCAACTGCCGCCAGGCCCGCTCCGGTTTCACCAGCAGGCCCGGCGCGTCCACCGAAACCGCCGTCGCCTGTCCGGCGCGAAGCCCGAGATACCGATCGGCCTCCTCGTCGTAACCGTCGGCGAAGGCGAACGACTCCGGCAGCCAACTCATCAGCCCCAGCCCGTTCCCGATCGTCCGTGCGAGCACCGAAGGGTCGAGCAACCGCGGCAAGTACAGGTACTGCGCGTAGTCCTCCGCGAGTTGGCGCACTTCCACATGTTGCGCGTTCTCGCGGGTCGGCCCGCGCCAGAGCGGCACGCGGTCCATCTCCCGGCGCAGCATCGTCGGCCCGTAACCCTTGATGAGCCATTCGTCGCGCAGCGCCCGCGCCGCGGCGCGCTTGACCAGCGACTCGGTGGTCCGCAGTTCCACCGCATCCCACCCCGGCGGATCCGCCGGCTCGCGCTGCTGCGGCGCGAGCAGCCACCGCCAGATCTCCGGCAGCCGCGCCACCACGGTTTCGTCGGCGTCGCGCTTCCGGGTTTCCGCCTGCTTCGCCTGCTGCGCGTTCAGGTTCAGCGACTCCCGCTCGTCCACGATGGACGACCACGCGAGAAACGCGCGCGCCGCTTCCTCCAGGTCGGAGAGCCGCGCCTGGTCCGGCGCGAGGAAGAGCAGCGTGTTCCGGTAGGTCCGCGGCGCGTTCCCCCGACTCTCCAGGATCGCCCGCGCGTGCTGTTCCGCAGCGCTGTCCCCGCCCCGGCGGTAGGCCGCGTCCGCCGGCAGGACGACCAGCCGGGCATCGCGCAGGTCGGCCACATCGGCCCCGGAAGCCGGCAGCGCGTGCACCGCCGCGAACTCGTGGCGAACCTTCACCGCCCCGCGCACCCGCTCGGCGATCTCCACGGCGACTTCGTCCTTGGAACGCATCTCGGCGCGCCCCTCGGCGAGTTTGGTGACGGTCGGCTGCGTGTCGAACCACGCCTGCGATTCGTCGCGGTAGAGGTGCGTCGCCCGCGCCGCGAGCCGCCGCAGCGCGTCGTCGAAGACCGCGGACGACTCCCCGGGCAAGGCGCAACCGAGCCGCATCCGCTGGTCGTCGAGTCCGCGCTGCGCGGTGCCCCGCTTCGGCGCGGAACCGAGGAAGATCGTCCGCGCCGCCCGCCGCGCCGCCTTGAGTTTGCCGAGCGCCGGCACTTCGTTGTCCAGAGTGAGCGGCAACGAGTTCGGCCCGTCCACATCGAGCCCGATGATCGGCGTCCAGTTGTCGGTGAGGTAACGCGTGAGTTCCGGCTGCACCCGCGCGTCTTCGATCGGGATCGAGGACGGCAGGATGAGCGGGGACCGGTCGCCGCTCTCCCAGAGGGTATGGATGACCGAAGCCATGAGCCGCAGCACGCCCCGCGTCCGCTGGAACCGCAGCAGCGTGGACCAGTCGTCGTAGAGCCGGTCGAAGACCTCCGGGTGGATCGGGTACGCGGCCCGCAGCCGCGCTTCGTAGTCCGCTTCCCGGCACTTCGGCGGGAACTCTCCCTTGCGCTCGCGGTAGAACCGGGCGAAAGCGCGGGCGGTCAAGTCGCGCTGCTTGAAGTTGTTCGCCGGCAACTCCTGGAACAGCCGCCGCCGCACGATCTCGAAACCCTCTTCCGCGGTGGCCGGCCGCCAGGGCGACGCCACCCGCTCGATCACATTCCGCAACTGCGACAGCGCTTCCCGGCCGCGCACGCCGCCCACTTCGTCGTCCGTCGTTTCCACGACGCTCTCGGAGTGCGGCGACGGCGCCATGTCCGAAGCCGGCAGCGAAACCACCACGAGACAGTCGGCCACCTGCTTCGCCGACTCGGTGAGCGTCTGCGCGAAGGTGAACTGCGTCTCGAAGGTACCGCCGGGGAGGGGATCCGAACCGAGTTGCCGGGCGTACGCCACCCATTCGTCAATGAGGACGAGACACGGGCCGTAGTCGCGGAACAGGTCGGCGAGCGCGCTGCCGGGGTTCGTCGCCCGCTCGTCGCTGGGCCGGATGCGTTCGTAGGCTTCCTTGCCGCCGAGTTGCCAGGCGAGTTCGCCCCAGAGCGTCCGGACTTCCGTTCCGTCGTCCTTGACCGATGCCTGTCCGGGCGCGATGCGGTTCCCGACCAGCACCACGCGCCGCGCGCCGCCGGGCAGCGACTGCCCGGTCTCCGCCAGCAGCGCGTCCACTCCCTGCAGGTCGGCGCTGCCGGCCCCGGAGAACAGGTGGTAGAGCGCGAGCATCGAGTGCGTCTTCCCGCCCCCGAAGTTCGTCTGCAACTCGACGACCGGATCCCCGCCTTCGCCGCGGAGCCGCCGCACCGCATCGGTGAGCAGCGTCCGCAGGCTGTCCGTCAGGTAGGTGCGCCGGAAGAATTCGCTCGGTTTTCGGTATTCGTCCGCGCCTTCGCCCTGGTGCACCTGCCAGAGGTCCGCGGCGAACTCCGCCTCCCGGTACCTTCCGGTGGCCACATCCGGATGCGGTTCGATGAGGTCGCGCCACGGCTTCGCCCCGCCTGCGGGTTCGCTCTCGATGAGCGGTTTCCGCGCCCGCTGCTTTTCGATGTTGCGCCGCTGTTCCTCGAACCGCTGCCGCAGCATCTCCGTCTTGATCGGTTCGAGTTCCCCCGCCTCCGGCGCGGAGACGGCGGTGAGCAGCCGCACCGCCGAGTCGATCGCCCGGTAGGCCTCGTCGCTGGAGAACTGCTTCTGGTGCGCCCAGTTGTTCCGGTGCCCCCGGAGTTCGGACACCAGACTGCGCTCCGCCGCGCCGAGCACCGCCCGGAACACCGGATTCCACAGGTCCCACATCGCCCGCAGCAGCGCCGCGGCGTCCCACCGCGCGAGCGGCTCCCTCGCCTGCTTCGGGTTGTCCGCGACGGCGCGCACCACCTCGCGCCCGACCTTCCCCTCGCGGATCGCCCGCTGCACCTCCCGCTCGACGAAGGGCGCCAGCCCCCGCCGCAGGAGTTCCAGCCCCTGCTCGACTCGTCCTCGATTCGTGGTGGCCATGGCGCTCTCAGGAGTCCTCCTCGCTGCGATGTCCCGATCCGGCGCCGCGCCGGTCGAAACGGGGCCGCGAAGTGTACCGGCGGCCGGTCCCGACTCTCCGGCGATAATGGGCGAGTCGTCTCCGCCGATGCGCTTTTTCAACACCGAGGGCCCGGTGCGGGCGGACAAGCACTACACGCTTCCGCCGCTGGATCGCATCGACCTCGACCAGGTGCTCGCGCTCATCGGCTTGGAGAAGTACTTCGTTTTCCATGCGCCCCGCCAGACCGGGAAGACGACGACACTGCTCGCGCTCCGCGACCGGCTGAATTCCGGGGCGGCGGGCGACCTCCGCGCGGTGTACGCGAACCTCGAAGACGCGCAGGCGCTGCGCGAGGAACTGGAGCCGGCGATGCGCACCGTGCTGGCGCAGATCGCCCGCCAGGAGCGGCTGTTGGGGCACACCTTGCTCACCGACATCTGGCGGGACACCTTCGCCGAGGTCGGCGCCGGATCCGCCTTCGGCGAGTCGCTGACCCGCTGGTGCCTGGCGAGCCCCCGCCCGCTCGTGCTGCTCCTCGACGAAGTGGATGCTCTCGTCGGCGACACGCTGCTCTCGCTCCTGCGCCAACTGCGCGCCGGCTACCCCCAGCGACCGGAAGCGTTCCCCCTGAGCGTCGTGCTCTGCGGCGTGCGCGATGTCCGGGACTACCGGGTGAAGTGGGCCCCGGACAGGGAAACGAATGAGGGGGGCAGCCCCTTCAACATCCGCGCCGAATCGCTCCGCCTCGGAGACCTGGACGAAGTCGGAATCCGCACTCTCCTGGGCCAGCACACGGAAGACACCGGGCAGGCATTCACCGACGAAGCGCTCGCCGCCGTGTGGGAACAGACTCGAGGGCAGCCCTGGCTGGTCAACGCGCTCGCGTTCCAGGCCTGCTTCCGCGACCCCGCCGGACGGGACCGGAGCCGGATGGTCACCGCCGACCACATCCTGAACGCCCGCGAGGCGCTCATCCGGCGGCGCGAAACCCACCTCGACCAACTCGGCGCCCGCCTGCGACAGGAGCGCGTCCGGCGGGTGATCGAACCGCTGCTCACCGGCGCCAGCGTGGACGACTCCACCGCAGCGGACATCGAGTACTCGCGGGACCTCGGCCTGATCGCGTCCGACGACCCGATACGGATCACCAATCCGATCTACCGGGAGGTGATCCCGCGAGAGTTGACCGGCCGCGTGCAATCCAAGTTGGCCCAACAGCGGACGGCCTGGTTCGTGACGGAAGACGGCGGCCTCGATATGCCGCGTCTGCTGAGCCGGTTCCAGAAGTACTTCCGCGAGCACTCCGAACACTGGATCAGCCGCTTCGACTACGAGGAAGCCGGCCCGCAACTGCTGCTGCAGGCGTTCTGCCAGCGCGTCGTCAACAGCGGCGGCCGCATCGAGCGGGAGTACGGCCTCGGCAGAGGCCGGACCGATCTGCTGCTGATGTGGCCCGGAGCCGATGGCTGGCGGAAGTTCGTGGTGGAGTGCAAAGTCCGCCACGGCAGCCGGGCGGAAACGGAACGCCGGGGCTTGGAACAGACGGCAGCGTATATGGATCGCTGCGGCGCCGAGTCCGGCCACCTCGTGATCTTCGACCGCCACGCCAAACGCACCTGGAGGGAGAAGATCTACCGCAAGGAGGCCGAAGTGGACGGCTCTCCCATCACCATCTGGGGGATGTAGTCACATCATTTGGTGTTTTCGGTGCCGATAGAGCTACTCACTCGAACTGAACCCGGGGGATCTCGGTACCCGCTGTTGCGGAGGGCACGAAATGACACACACTTGGTGCGGACTCAGGAGTCTGAGCGATGAGAAACTCGTCGAATGTCACGACGGCCTCCTCAAGAGCATGAACTTTGCCGCAACTGTGGCCTACTACCAGGCGGAGTTGCGACATCGGGAGCAGTTGCGTCTCGCTGAGAGCACGACAAGGTTCACCAAGAGAATCTTCTGGCTGACGGTGGCTATTGCGTTCTTCACCGTCGTGAATGTCGGAATCGTGGCTTGGGTTGCTACTCGGTAAGTCGGAACATTCGACCAAGACCGCCGTCATGTCGAGGCGTTTACCGAGCGGTGCTACTGCAGCCGCTGCTGGCGGCCGTGGTCTTCGCGGGCGAGGCGGGCCAGTTCGGGCCATGAGGTGACGAGGGTGTTGTAGACGCGTGCCTCCGCGGCCCGCTTCTGCCGGTCGCAGATCGCGTAGAGCCGGTAGGCGAGGTCCCTCGCCGCCTCCGCCTGCCCGCCGATCCTCCGCAGCAACTGGCCGGCGGCGAGTTCGCCGTCCCCTTCGAGCACCCGCACCAAGTGGTGGACCATCTCCCAGACCGTGAGCCTCCGGTCGGTCATGGGATCCCAGTCCTCCGGCAGTTCCTCGGGCCGCAAGAGGCGCACGCGCCCGCTGCCCTCGCGGAGGATCCCGGCTTCCACCAACCCCGCGACGCTCGTGTTCTTCGCCTTTGAGAGCGTCTCGGCGATTCCGAAGGCCGCCTCGTCAAAGTGATGCTGGCCAAACCAAGCCATTGCCCACCGAGTATCGGCGTCGAAATCGCCTTCTTTCTCTGCGAGCGCTTCGTCAAGCACTTCGTTGATCAGCGCGAGCGCATCCCCGACCGTCATTTTCTGTCCCGAAGAGTAGAGGACGCCGGAATACTGCGTAAAGACCGCCATTCCCGGCCCAATCGAGGCCTGCGCCAGATCCACGGGTGCGATGCCTGCCTTCTGTAGTTCGACGAGCGCAGGAGGCAGTGCCCTTTCAAGTATCTCCCTGAACTCGCGCCAAGTCGCCGTCCGTGCCTCGGTCGACCTCTTCCGGCATACCAGGACAATACTGGAGGCCAGGGCTGACTCTGCCTTCTTGAGATTTCCGGTGTATTCCGTCCGCATGGGCCAAGTGCCGGTAATCTCGAAACCGCAAGCGATGACGGCATCGAGAAAAGTCTCCCAACCAGTGCGTACAACACTGGAGTCCACGCCCTTTGTCTCGGCCTGCTTGAAGGCATAGTAGATGGTGACGGGGAACGCAGCGTGAGTCTGCTCGCCGAGACGCCGAATGGCTTGGGACATTCCGCGAAGGAAGAACGCCTCTGCCTTTCGGCGACCACCATGTCGGTACGGTGTGGCCACGAGTTCCTCTGCCTTCGGCACCTCCAGCGTAGTGAAGAGATCGGGGAATATGGAACTGACAGATGAACGGCGCAGCCAGACATAGAAGAAGTCGGACAGATCCGCGTAACCGATGTTGTCGTAGTACGGTGGATCGGTGGATACGATTTTCCTCGCACCGCCGAAGTGCGTTGCGTCCACCTGTGTTGCAGAACCAGGGGAAGTCGCCGGCAAACCCTCCAGAACTTTACCTGCCTGTTCTATTCCGGTCAGGAGGCCGCCGGAGCGCATCCCGTTGGGATTTGCTTCCGCGTAACTCCAGACCATCGGGAGGGCTTGTCGACCGAATGCGGAGACAGTAATGCTCCGACTCGTGTGCCAGAAACACAGCGACGACCAATAGTTCGCCCCCTTGTCTACCGCGAAAGCGCAGTACAGTGCTACTGCGTCAGCGTAGGCGGCGGGACCGGAGCCGCCTTCACGCAGCCGACGCACATCTGCGCCGTTGCCGCCTCTCTCTCTCTCTCTCTCTCTCTCTCTCTCTCTCTCTCTCTCTCTACGGAGATCGCGTCCTGATGCGCCTTCTCCCGGACCTCGCCCACCAAGTCCACGAAGGTTGTCAGTGCCGTCAACTGCCGCTCGGTGAAGATATCGGCCCAGGTGAAGAAACCGTAGCCGCGCCCACTAACCAAGTTCGTGGTGTCTCGGTTCATCGCTTCGCCCGGTCGCCAGGCCGGGGCCGCCCTTCGTGCCGTCTGCTCCTGTTCCAGCGAGGGTGGCAGATAGAGTCGCTGCCGGTCGCCCTCGGCCACGATTGCCATCAGACGCGCTCCCATACGGCCGGCCATGCTCTCCGCCTTGATGTAGCTGGGCGACATCGGCGTGCCCGACATCAGGCACCGGAAACTGGCACCCCGGCCAATCTTCGTCCCGGATCGCGCCCAGTCCGGCGGCGAACCGACTCGAACCTCGAACTGGTAGTCCTTACCCTTGATTACCGGGTTCACCCAAGCCTCCTTGCCCCTCTTCGTGGAGAGCATGAAGTTGGAGACCAGCGGCACCTCCACTTCGGTGAAGGCTGGATTCGGACTGCACACGGTCCGCGCCCACAGCCACGCGATTACCCTCAATTTCCGACCCGCATAGCGCTCCAAGTCCACCCGTCGCGCCGCCATCTCCGGCGTGACCCGGGCCATCGGATACAGATGTCCGATGCGCCGCTCCGCCTCGCTCTGCATCCAGTGCCCGTAATGGCGAACATCCTCAGCTAGACCCGACGCATTCTTCCATGTCTTCCCGCCGAACGACCTCTTTCGGGACTCCGAGTTTACGGGCGGCTGCCCGGCGAACCTCGGCGGAACCTCGATCATCGCCTTGTTTATCAAGACAGCCACCGGGTTCAGGTCGCTCGCGCCGGCATCCAAACCGAGCCGCTGGGCTTCCAACGGAATCGTCCCGCCACCGGCGAACGGATCATGGAACGACGGAACTTGCCTCGGATCGAAGAGTTCCCCCGCGTGGGGATGGTCGGTGTTATCCGCGCAGGTCCGTCGCCAACTCTCTCGGATCTCTTCCTGGGCCGCGACGAGCAACACCTCGTTCGTCGTGTTCTCCCACTTCACGAGTTCTCGCAAGATCCCGAAAAGCCGCTCGCGCTCCTCGTCTTGCTCCAACTTGGTGGGAAACAGTTCCGGTCGGGCCGACGGGTCGTCTATCAACTGCGCGAACAGCACTGCCCGTGCGACGGCGAGCGGCTTACGCGACCACCACAGATGCAGCGTGCTCGGATGCCCGTGCCGAATGGACTTCTCCCGCGCCGCCGCCTCGTTGATCGCATCGAGCGGCAAAGCCACCTCGATGAGTTTACGAACCGTCTTCACGGCGGCAACCACGACGAAGTCGGACGCTCTACGCCATCGCGGGCTGTGGGGCCCGTGACTCCCAGAGTTCCATTTCGCGCCGGACGATGGCCGTGAGCGGTTTCTCGCCCATCTCCAACACTCGGTTGCGGCGCAAGCCGGCGCAGAATTCCTCGGCCTCGGCGTAACTGATGGGGCCGAGGGCCGCGGCCAGCCGCTGGGGACTCACACCCAGGGACTCGCCGATGTCGTCGGCGAACTTCTCGAAGTAGCGGGCGATCTGCTCGGAACTCGGCGCCGGCAACTCCAGACGCAGTTGGAAGCGGCGCCAAACGGCGCGATCCAGAAGTTCCGAGTGGTTCGATGCAGCGACGACGATCGTGTAACTCGGCAGGTCGTCCACCTGCATCAGCAGCGAGGTCACGACTCGCTTGATCTCGCCGGTCTCGTTCACATCACCCCGTTCCTTGCCGACGGCGTCGAATTCGTCGAAGAACAGGACGCACGGCGTGGTCCGCGCGTAGTCGAAGACCCGCCGCAGTCTGGTGGCGGTCTCGCCGAGGAAACTGCCGATGATGGCGTCGTAGCGAACGACGAAGAACTCGACTCCGAGCGCCTCGGCGATCGCCTCCGCCAGCGAAGTCTTGCCGTTGCCCGGAGGGCCGACGAGGAGGACCCGGTGGCGGGGCTCGAGGCCGTGGGCGCGCAGGAGATCGGCGCGATGCTGCTCTTCGACGAGGCGATGACAGGCCCGTTCGCACATCGGCGGCAGGAACAGGTCGTCGAACCGCTTCGTGGGCGTCGTCCGGAGCAAATACTCTCGCGCCTTGGGCGGGCGGCCGTTGACCGGAAAGCCGGTCCGGCCGGCGCTGCCGTTCGCGTGGAGCGCCCGGGAGAGGCGGTCGGCGAGGATGTTGTGCTGCTTGGCCCGCTCCTCGGCGATGAGGGCTTCGACGGTCTTGGCCAATTCGCGGCTGTTGCCTTCGACTCCCGCTCGCACCAGCGAAACGAGCAGATCGCTACGAGCCACGGCGGCCTCCCCGGCGCTCGAGCGTCGCGGGCAGCGTCGCGCGAGGAACGGCGTCGGTCGCGGGTGGGCGCGTGGCCGGCGGTCCCGTGGCGTCGCCCGGCGCGGCTGCGGGAACCGTGACGGCGGTCGCGCCCTTTCTCGTCTGCTCGTCCGCGTCCGCCAAGTCGCGGAAGGCCTCACGGAGGAAACCGTCCGGCAGATCGGAAGCACTCGCGTACTTGGCGCGCAGGCCGCGCCGATGGATGAACCCGAGGCACAGGACGCTTCCGTCCGCCTCGCAGATGACGATGACAGAGTGCCTGGTCTTCGTGGTGGCATCGAGGGCGATCTCACCGTCGAACAGCGGATACGCCGAAAGGCGTTGGGGAAACAGTCGGTAGAGCCGCGGAAGCAGAAACCGCGCGTTGCGCCGCGCCGACGGTGACGGCAGGGGCCACCCGTTCTCCTCGGCGTCCTCGTCGGCCTCCTCAAGTTCCCGGAGCGCGTCGCCGAGGTCGGGGTGGATTCCGCTCTCCGCCTCGACGAGCCGTTCCCCGGATCGCTCCGGAACCGAGCAGCGCGGGGATGAGGACACGAGGTGGTGGAAGAGACGGTCCGGCGCGACTGCGGAATGTCCCGTGATCGCTGCTGCGGCAGCGGATTCTACGACGCGGGGAACCTGCCGCTCCGCCGTCGCGGGCGCTCTGCGCTGTCGGGATGGACCGAGACCGCTCGGGACCTCGCGCGGCCTTCGCGGGCGCCCGGCGGCTCATCCGTTTGGGAGAGAATCCCCGGCCTTGAACCGACGCGACAGCCGCCGCCGGCGCACCGCGGCGACTCCTCCGGCGGGGTGTCCGCGCCCATGACCGCGCGGGCCGCCGGGCGGGGCGCGGCCTCCGGCGGCGCCGGGACGCTCTCGGCGTTCGAAGGCGCGGACACGACGCTGGTCGCCGACCTGACCCCCGGCGGCGAGATCGTCCTCCGCTACGGCGCGGACGAGTCCGGGCAGGACTGGCCCGGGGAGCCCGGGAACTACATCCGCGCCGCCTTCACCTCGGACCGGGTCGCCGAGGCCTTCGCCGAAGGCCGGGCCGCCGGGGTCCTCCATCTCGGGGCCGCGGAATCTCGCACCCACCTCCACCCGACCCTCGGTTGGTGGCGGGACCTGGGAGGGGCCTTCGTCGCGGCCGCCTGCGCCGCGCTCGATCCGCTGAATCCGGAAGAGCCGGCGAGGCCGGAGCCGGACCGCGCGTGGCTGCAGCAACACGCGCTCTCCGCTCCGCCGATGGTCGGCGCGGAGACGGTTTCGCCGGCGCTTCTCCGCGAAGTCTGGGCGGAACTGGTGGACGCGCTCGCCGAGCGGGGCGGGGATACGCCGGGAGGCGCGGCGGCGTGGCTGCGGGAGCAGGACGAGCGATGGCATTCCGTGGGGCGGGTCTGGCTCCACCTCGCCGAGAATCGCCGCGATCCGGAACGGCCGTTCGCATTCCTCGCGACCTATGTGCACCGCGCCACCGGGCAGGCGGAGCCGGTGCACCTGCCGCTCCACCGCGCGCAGACGGAATACGCCGCCAAACGCGACCGCGGCAAGTTGCTCAACCTGCTCGAGCCGCTCAGCCGCGCGGCCGACGAAAGCGACCTGATCCGCGAACTGATCGCGTCCGGGCGCATCTACCGGCCCATACCCTGGACTTCGGAAGAGGCGCTCCGTTTCCTCCGGGAAACCGACCTCTACGAAAACGCCGGACTCGTCGTCTCCACGCCCGATTGGTGGAATCGCAGGCAGCGGCCCCGGCCGCAGGTGCAGGCGACCGTGGGCGCCCGGCCGCCCTCCCGCCTGGGTATGGACGCGCTGCTGGACTTCGACATCCGTCTCACGCTGGGCGGCGAGCGGCTGACCGCCGCCGAAGCGAAACGCCTGCTGCGGGGAACCGAGGGACTCCAGTTGATCCGCGGCAAGTGGGTGGAGGTGGATTCCGAGCGCCTGCGCGAGGTATTGGCCGCGTGGGATGCGGTGCAGGAACGAATCGAACGGGACGGGCTCGACTTCGCGGAGGCGATGCGCCTGCTCAGCGGGATGGAGTTCCCCGAAGACGACGGGGGCGGCGTGATGCCGGAACGCACGGTCGCTGCGTGGTCGGAGGTCGTTCCCGGCGACTGGCTCCGGGAGCGGCTCGCCGAGATCCGGGACGCGCGGCCGGCGGGGGAGAGCGCCCGCGAAGCCGGTCTCCGCGCCACGCTCCGCCCTTACCAGGAGCGGGGCGTCGGTTGGCTGCTCACGCTGCGCGCGTTGGGGCTCGGCGGCTGCCTGGCCGACGACATGGGGCTCGGCAAGACGGTGCAGGCGCTCGCGGCGCTCCTCGTCGCCAAGGCGGGCGGCGAAACCGGCACGGCCCTGCTGGTGGCGCCGGCGTCGCTGCTCGAGAACTGGCGGCGGGAAGCGCAGCGGTTCGCGCCGGGTCTCTCGGTGCTGGTGGCGCATCCGTCGCGGATGCCGGCCGCGAAACTCGGGAAACTCTCCGCCAAACGGCTCGGCGGCGTGGATGTGGTCCTCACGACTTACGGCACGGTGCTGCGCCACGCCTGGATGCGGCGCTGCCGTTGGCGGACCGTCGCGCTCGACGAGGCGCAGGCGATCAAGAACCCGGGCGCCAAGCAGACGCGCGCGGTGAAGTCGCTTCGCGCCGACTGGAAACTGGCGTTGACCGGGACGCCCATCGAAAACCGGTTGACCGATCTCTGGTCGCTCTTCGACTTCCTGAACCCCGGTTTGCTCGGCGCGGAGCCCGGGTTCCGGCGGCGGTGCCGGGCGATGGCGCAGGATCGGGAACGCGGTTACCGGCCGCTGCGGGAGTTGGTGCGTCCGTACATCCTCCGCCGGTTGAAGACCGACAAGGACATCGTTTCCGACCTGCCGGACAAGTCGGAGGTGAACGCCTGGTGCTCGCTCAGCCGGATGCAGGCGGCGCTCTACGCGCAGTCGGTGTCCGAGATGGAGCAGCGCGTCCGCGAGGCGGAAGGCATCGAGCGGCGCGGCATCGTCCTGCAGTTCCTCATGCGGCTGAAGCAGATCTGCAACCACCCTTCGCAGTGGCTCGGCGACTTGGACTTCGACCCGAAGGCGAGCGGGAAGTTCGGGCGGCTGCGGGAGATCGGCGAGTCCATCGCCTCGCGCCAGCAGAAGGCGCTGGTGTTCACGCAGTTCCGCTCGCTCACCGGGCCGCTCGCGCAGTTCCTGGCCGAAGTGTTCGGCAGGGAAGGGCTGACGCTCCACGGGGGTACGCCGGTGAAAAGGCGCGCCGAGATCGTCCGGCGGTTCCAGGAAGACGAGCGGACGCCGTTCCTGCTGCTGTCGCTCAAGGCGGGTGGGGTCGGGCTGAACCTGACCGCGGCCTCGCATGTGATCCACTTCGACCGCTGGTGGAACCCCGCGGTGGAGGACCAGGCCACCGACCGGGCCTACCGCATCGGCCAGCACCGGAATGTGCTGGTGCACAAGTTCGTCTGCCGGGGGACGCTCGAAGAGCGCATCCACCAGATGATCCAGGACAAGCGCGAACTCTCCGGCGAAGTGCTGTCTTCCGGCAAGGAGATCTCGTTCACCGAACTGGGCGACGACGAGTTGACCGACCTGGTGAGGTTGGACCTGGACCGGGCCGTCGAGGCGGAGGCGGCCTGACGCTTCGGCGTTGCGGAATCCGTCGGCGGGGAAGCGTTCGATGGCTCGGTACGGCCGACGGCGGTACTGGGACGCCTTCGCCCAGCCCTCCACCTACATGGTGGGCGCGCGGGCTCTCGAGGCCAAACTGGCGTTGAAGGCCGAGGGCCTGGAGTTGTCGCCGGTGGAGCCGGTGCGAGGACACCGCATCGCCGCGACCTTCTGGGGGCAGGCGTGGTGCCGCAACCTGACCCGGTACAGCGACTACGAGAACCGGATGCCCCGGGGGCGCTCCTATGTCCGGCACGGCTCGGTCGTCCACCTGGAGGTGGAGCCGGGGGAAATCCATGCGCTGGTCAGCGGGAGCGACCTCTACCGGGTAACGATCCGCATCGAACCGCTCGCCCGGAAGCAGTGGGACGCCATTCTCGGCCAGTGCGCCGGGGAGATCGAGGACTTGGTGCACCTGCTCCGGGGGGAGCCGCCGAAGCGGGTGATGGAGATCGTTACCCGGCCCGGTGACGGTCTTTTCCCGACGCCGAAGGAGATCGAACTCGACTGTTCCTGCCCGGACTGGGCGGACATGTGCAAGCACGCGGCGGCGGTGTTGTACGGGGTCGGCGTTCGGCTCGACCACGACCCGGAGCAGTTGTTCCGGCTGCGGAGCGTCGATCCGAACGACCTGGTGTCCGCCGTGCCGGATGCGGCGGAGTCGGGCGAGGACGACGCGCTCGCCGGCGAGGACCTGTCCGCGCTGTTCGGCATCCGGTTGGAAGAGGAGGATTCGCCGGCGACCTCGGGCGCGCCGGGGTCGATGGGGGCTGTTCGGCGAAAGGTGTCGCGCAAGAAGGTGACGCGCAAGAAGGCGGCGCGCAAGAAGGCGACGCGGAAGAAGGTGACGCGCAAGAAAGCCGTCCGCAAGAAGAGCGGCGCCACTCGGAAGAAGGCGACCGGCGCGGCGGCCCGGAAGGTCGCTCGCAAGAAGATCGGCGGCGGCGCGGCGGTGACGAAGAAGGCGACCCGGAAGAAGGTCGCGTCGGTCACGACGGTGAGGAAGAAGGCGACCCGCAAGAAGACGGCGGCGCGCAAGAAGGCGGTTCGCAAGAAGGCCGCGACGACGACCGCGCCGAAGAAGGCGACCCGGAAGAAGACGACGACCCGGAAGAAGGTCGCGCGGAAGAAGACGACCATCCGGAGGAAGACGACCACCCGGAAGACGGCGTCGCGGAAGAAAGCCGTCCGCAGGAAGGCGGCGCGGAAGAAGGCGGTTCGCAGGAAGACGGCAGGGCGGTAACCGGGCGGTAGCCGGGCCCCGCGGACCTCGGCCTCCGGGCCCTCGCGCGGCATCGGCGGCCCGGCGAAGAAGGCCGCCGGCCGCCCCCCTCGCCCCCCGAAACCCCGCCCGCTCCCGACCCCGGCGCCCCGCGTTCGCCTCCCCGCGCCGCGCCGCCGAACCCCCGCCCGAACCGCCTTCCCCGGCGTACCATTCGCGCCGCTTGCCATGAGTGTGCAGATCGTTCGGCGCGGATTCGACCTCCGCCTCGCCGGCGCCCTGCCGAAGGATCCGCCGCCCCCCGAGACCCGCGTCCCGGCGCGGATCGCCGTGCTGGGCGCGGATTACCCCGGGATGCGCCCCGCGATGCGCGTCCAGGTCGGCGACTCCGTGAGCCGCGGCGCCGTCCTCTTCGAGGATCGCAAGACCCCGGGCGTCCGCTTCACCGCGCCGATGGCCGGCCGCGTCGCCGCCATCCACCGGGGAGAGCGCCGCGCCTTCCGGGCGCTCGTCATCGAGACCGCCTCCGAAGAGAGGTCGGGCCGCCCCGGCCGCGCCCGGTCGCTGCGCGGCGCGGCCGGCCGCCATCCGGAGGGGATGACCGCCGACGCCGTCCGCGAACTCCTGCTCGACTCCGGCGCCTGGACGGCCATCCGCGCGCGCCCCTTCGGCCGCGTCGCCGACCCGGAACGCCGGCCGGCGGCGCTCTTCGTAACCGCCGCCGACACCGCGCCGCTCGCGCCCGACCCGGCGCGGGCGGTCGCCGGACGGGACGACGATCTCGCCTGGGGCCTCGCCGCGCTGGCCCACCTCACCGACGGCCCGGTCTTCGTCTGCTCCCGCGCCGGGCGGCGGCTCCCCGTCCCCGACAAGGACCGCATCCGCCAGTTCGAGTTCGCCGGGCCCCATCCGGCCGGCACCGCCGGGCTCCACATCCACCGGCTGGCCCCCGCGCGCCGCGGCCGGGAGGCCTGGCACCTGGACGCGCAGGACCTCGCCGCCGTCGGCGCCCTGTTCCGGACCGGGTCGCTCGACCCGCTGCGGGTGGTGGCCCTCGCCGGGCCGCCGCTCGCCCGTCCGCTCCTGCTGCGGACGCCCCTCGGCGCCGACGCGCTCGACCTGGCCCGGGCGGAACTCCGGCGCGGCAACGAGACCGCCATCCGCCCGGCGCACGAAGACCCCGCCGACCGCTGCCGGGTGATCTCCGGCTCGATCCTCTCCGGGCGCATCGCCGCGGACGACGACGGCCGCTTCCTCGGCCGCTACCACCGCCAGATCACCGTGCTCGAAGAGGCGCGCCGCCGGCGGCTGCTGGGTTGGCTCGGGCCGGGCTTCGGCGCGCTCTCCGCGAGCCGCGCGTTCCTCCCGGGGTCGGGTCGGGGACACGCGCCGGACACCGACGCGCACGGCTCCCGGCGCGCCATCGTCCCGACCGGCGCCTACGAACGCGTCATGGCCTTCGACATCCCGCCGGTGTTCCTGCTTCGCGCGCTCCTCATGGAAGACCTCGAGCGCGCGGAGGAACTGGGGGCGCTCGAGTTGGTGGAGGAAGACCTGGGCCTCCTTTCGTTCGTCTGCCCGGCGAAGAACGACTACGCGCCGCAACTGCGCCGGGTGCTCGACGCCCTGGAGCGGGAAGGTTGACCGCCGCGGCGCGCCGCGCCCCGACCCGGATGGCTCCCGCCCGCCGCCGCTGAGTCGAGGGATGCTCCGCCCGCTTCTGGACCGGATCGGCCGGCCGTTCGCCGAGGGCGGGCCGCTCGCGCGGTTCTGGCCGGCCTGGGACGCCGTCGACTCGTTCCTCTACACGCCGGGACGCCGGACCGCCGGCCCGCCGCACGCCCGCGACCGGCTGGACATGAAACGGCTCATGTTCACCGTGGTAACCGCGCTGGCCGGCACGGTGGCGATGGCGTTCTACAACACCGGGCTGCAGGCGAACCGGGCCATCGCCGCCGGCGCGTCGCCGCTGCCCGGCTGGCGGACCGCGGTGATCGAATCCGTCGGCGTCGGGTTTTCGCCGGACAGCCTCCTCGCCTGCGTCGTCCACGGCGGTCTCTGGTACCTGCCGGTGCTGGCGGTCACCTTCGCCGTCGGCGGGACCTGGGAAATGGTCTTCGCCGTCGTCCGCCGCCACGAAGTGAGCGAGGGTTTCCTGGTAACCGGGATGCTGTTCCCGCTGATCCTGCCGCCGACCGTGCCGCTCTGGCAGGTCGCGCTGGGGATTTCCTTCGGCGTGGTCGTGGGCAAGGAGATCTTCGGCGGCAGCGGTTTCAACATCCTGAACCCGGCGCTCACCGCGCGCGCCTTCCTGTTCTTCGCGTATCCGGCGGACCTGACCGGCGACCGCATCTGGATCGCCGCCGATACCTCGCCGGACGCGGTCAGCGGCGCCACTTGGCTCGCCCGCCTCAGCCTCCGGGGGCCGGAGGCGTTCGCGGAAACCTTCCATCCCGCCGGCGCCGCCGGCATCAGCCCCTGGGACGCTTTCCTCGGTTTCCTTCCCGGTTCGATGGGGGAAACCTCGGTGCTCGCCTGCCTGTTCGGCGCGTTGGTGCTCGCGGTAACCGGGATCGGGTCGCTTCGCATCATGGCGGCGGTGGCGCTCGGCACCCTGGTCATGGGCGGGGCGCTCAACCTGGTCGGCTCGGACACGAATCCCTTCTTCGCCGTCCCGTTCTGGTGGCACTACCTGCTCGGCGGCTGGGCGTTCGGGACCGTGTTCATGGCGACCGAACCGGTAACCGCGCCTTCGACGCCCGGCGGGCGGGCGGCGTACGGATTCCTGATCGGCGTGTTGGTGGTGCTGATCCGGGTGGTGAACCCGGCCTACCCGGAAGGGATGATGCTCGCCATCCTGCTGATGAATGTGTTCGCGCCGCTCATCGACCACTTCGCGCTCCGCCGGAATATCCGCCGCCGCGCCCGCCGGGGAGCGGACGAGCGGCTGCCCGCGGCCGCCTGACCGCGGCGGGTTCCCCGCCGGGCCGCGCGGTTTCGCCGGGCCGCCGTTGGCGCAAGGCGTCGGCGATGGCTACTATCCCCAACAATTTCGCGTAGATGCATCCCGTCTTCGCGCCCCGCTCGATTCCGTTCGTTCGCCGGTCCCGCCGCCCCGGGGGATTTCCCGCCGTGCTCGCCTCGGCGCTGCTGGTCTTCGGAGCGGCGTTCGCCCAGGCCGAAGAGGTCAGCGGCACGCTCCGCGGACGGGTCGTGGACGACCAGGGCGGCGCGATTCCGGGCGCGGCCGTGTTCGTGTTTTCGTCGGCGATGCCGGAAGGCGTCCGCGAAGCGACCAGCAGCCAGGCCGGGCGTTACCGGTTCCGCAACCTGCCGCCCGGCGACTACACGCTGGAAGTCGTCATGGAGGGGTTCGACGACTACGCGCGCGAGGGTCTTCCGGTCGAGGCCGGGGAAACGACGGATTGGGATCCGGTGCTCGCCGTGCCGGCGCTCGCCGAGAATGTGAGCGTGGCGACGGAACTTCCCGAAGTGGACCTCCGGAAGTCCGGGGTTTCGACGAACCTGCGCTTCGTGGAGGTGCATCCCCGAACCTGGCCGATCTTCGATACGGCGTTCGGGGCGTACCGCACGAACCGGCGGGACCTGCTCGTGGAACTCGGGATCCCGGACGCCGAGGTGCTGCCGGAGACGGCGCGGGTCCTCGGACTCGCGCTCGGGTTCATGCGCGCCCGCCACCCGGAACGGGAGACGAGCGCGGCGTTCTTCGGACGGGCGGCGGTCGGCGCGGTGCACAACAACTGGTTCGGCGTGGTCTTCGACTTCGGCGTTCTGCGCTTGACGCGAAGCGGCTTCTTCGGCGTGGGCGCCGGCGTGTGGGGTTTGGGCGATCCCGATGTGACCGATGTGGGTCTGTTCTACACGCAGGGTTTCGATACCGCCTGGCGGACGAAGGCCGGCCCGGTGCAGTTCTTCGTCGAGGCCCGCGTGTTCGCCCGGCAGTTGGACGCGCTGCAGGACAACTTCTCGGTGAACGGCGGCTTCCGAATCAACTGGCGCCCCCACCACCGAGTCGAAATCCGCTGACCGTCCGCTGACCGCCGCGCGGCCGGGCGGCGGCCCCGCGCGCCGCTACGGAGCGGGGAAGAGTCCGAGCGCCGCCCGCTGCTCCGCGCCGAGCGGATAGTCCGGGTTACGGCACGGGTAGATCTTCGCGGCGTCCCAAAATTCCACGGGGATATGGGTCGGTTCGGTGATCTTGACTCCGGCCTCTTCGAGATCGTGGTGGAGGCGGTACCCGTCGAAGAGGAAGACGAACTCGATCGCCCACGGGCCGGACGGTTGCTCGCCGGCCTTCGGCCCGTTGATCACCAGGTAGTAGTCGGGAGGCGTCGGCTTCAGGTCGAGGTAGCCCGGGTGTTTCGCGTAGCGCTTGACTTCGACGGTCTTGCCCCGGAGACACTTCGCTCCGTACCGCCCGTCCGCGAAGAATCCGTCGCTACCGGGGTGCAGCGGGTCGTCGTGCAATGCGACAGGGAAGACGCCGGCCGCGATGAGTTCCCCGAAGTTCCCGGAGATCGCGGCGTAGTTGCCTGCCGCCATGGCGCCGTCGGCAGCGGACTCCAGCGGGCGCAGGAGGCCGGCCATGCGTTTCAGGAGTTCGAGATCGTCACTTCGTGTTCCTCGGTTCAGGCGCAGTCGAACCTGGTGGGAGCCGCAAGGCGGCAGGTCGCTTCGTGGAGACCGCAGTCCCGCCGGACGACCGCCCGGATTCGCGCCGGCCGGCGACCGTGAAGGTCGTCGATCCGCGCCCCGACGACCGCGAAGGATCTCGATCTACGGGATCGAGCCGACGAAAGGGGGTGTCGATCGGCGCTATTCGGTAACCGCGAAGGGTGTCGATCCGGCGGCGCGGAAGGGTGTCGATCTGCGCCCCGGCGACCGCGAAGGGTGTCGATCCGCGCGGCGTGGAGCGAACTGGAAGGGTCTCGATCCGCGCCCCCGGAGACCGGGCAACTGTTCGATCCGCGCGGGTCTGGAGCGGGGGGCAAGTGTTCGATCCGCACTCCGCCCCGCCGCGTAAGTGTTCGATCCGCGCGTTCGGCAAGTGTTCGATCCGCAGGATCGAGCGGACCGGAAGGGTGTCGATCCGCGCGCCCGGCGCCCGCGAAGGGTGTCGATCCACGGCGCGGATCGGGCCGGAAAGGTGTCGATCCGCGCGTCCGGCGACTCCGAAGGGTCTCGATCCGCGGGATCGAGCAGACCGGATCTGTTCGATCCGATCCCCCGGAGATGGCGCAAGTGTTCGATCCGCGCGTCCGGCAAGTGTTCGATCCGCGGGATCGAGCGGACCGGAAGGGTGTCGATCCGCGCGCCCGGCGCCCGCGAAGGGTGTCGATCCATGGCGCGGATCGGGCCGGAAAGGTGTCGATCCGCGCGTCCGGCGACTCCGAAGGGTCTCGATCCACGGGATCGAGCAGACCGGATCTGTTCGATCCGCGTCCCAGGGGACCGCGCAAGTGTTCGATCCGCGCGTCCGGCAAGTGTTCGATCCGCAGGATCGAGCGGACCGGAAGGGTGTCGATCCGCGCGTCCGGCGACTCCGAAGGGTGTCGATCCGCCGGATCGAGCAGACCGGATCTGTTCGATCCGCGCGCCCGGCGACCGGGCAAGTGTTCGATCCGCGCGGGCGTGGAGCGGGGTGCAAGTGTTCGATCCGCGCGTCCGGCAACTGTTCGATCCGCCGGTTTGCGCGGGCCGGAAGGGTGTCGATCTGCGCGTCCGGCGACTCCGAAGAGTCTCGATCCGCGGGATCGAGCGCCTCCGGAGGTGTTCGATCCGCGGTCTCGGCGCCTGCGCAAGTGTTCGATCCGTGGCATGGAGCAGGACGGATCTGTTCGATCCGAGCCCCCGGCGACCGCGCAAGTGTTCGATCCGTGGCATGGAGCAGGGTGCAAGTGTTCGATTCGCACTCCGCCCGGCCGCGTAAGTGTTCGATCCGCGCGTCCGGACAAGTGTTCGATCCGCAGGATCGAGCGGACCGGAAGACGCTCGCGGCGACCAACCCCCCGAAGTCGCCGTTGACCCCCGTGCCCTGCGGCGTCGCGATCAGTCGGCCGGCGGGTTCGTCCAGCGCCCGCACCACGCGGGTGATGCATTCAGGAGTTCGAGATCGATCACTTCGTTTTCCTGTTTCAGGCGTAGTCGAATCAAGGGTCGGGGCTCAAGCGGCGCTGTGGGGCCGCTGCGTGGTGTTTCAGGCGTGTACGCCGAGAGGGGCGACGGTGAGTCCGGGGAGGGCGGCTTGGAGGTGTCGCGCTACGAGGGTGCGGTGACACTCGGAGTCTCGGAGGCAGGCGCAGAGGAGGACGATGCGCTTGCCTTCGCGGATGGCGTCGAGGATGAGGGTCGTGTCGGCGTCCGGGTCGGCGAGGATGGGCGAGGAGTCTTCGTCGAGTGCGGCGTTTCCGAGGCCCGGGTGGTGCGAGTAGGTGATCCCGTGGGGTGCGAACCAGTTTCGGATGGCGGCTCCGCCCCAGATAAAGCGGGGGGATGTGGGTCGGAGTCGGATGTCGGCGATGTGGTTGACATCGGCGAGTTGGAGCCGTTCGAGGAGGGATTCTCGGGAGTGTCGGGCGTATCCGCCCTGATGGATGAGGGGTCGGGTCATGCGAAGAGTCGGTCTCGGGAGTCTTCCCAGGCGTTGCCGACGGATTCGAAGGCGCGAAGCGACGGCATCGGTCAGCCGGCGAACTGGGTGGCGGCGTGGACGAGGCGGCCGTCGAGGGTAAGGGCGTGGTGGATCAGGCGCTCGTCCTTCGCGTGGAACTCCACCCCCAGCCCGAGACCCGGATTCCGGCGGAGCGGCATCCAGGTGGGGCGGCGGACGCCCCAGAGGGCGCGGGTCGCCGACGGTTGGCCGGGGCGCTCGGGGAGGTCGAGCAGGTGCGACCTCACGAGGCTTCCCCAGTGGGCCGCCAGCAGCCCCGGAGCGCCGAAGAGGTCCACGGAGACGACCCGTTCGCCGTGGGTGACCACGACGCCGCGCTGACCGGGGAGCGGGCCGCGGGCGGCCAGTTCCCCCGCCGCGCCGCCTCGGCCGCGGTCGCGCCGGAAGACCGCTTCCTCCGCCTCCGCGGCGGACCTCGACGCGGACGGGGCGCCGTGGGCCGCCATCAGGTCGTCCACCTCCCCCCAGGCGGCGCCCTGGTCGGAGGCGTAGCCGCGCTCTTCCCGGAGCGAGTCGGCGACGGCCCCGACCACCACCCGCCGCAGGCGCCGCGGGGCCTTCGCCGCCCCGATCCGGAGCCGGCGGGACGACTCCGGGTCGTCCGGCGCCGTTTCGGGCGGCGCGGCGCCCGGCGTCCGACCGCCGTCCGGCGTCATGCCGACGATCGGGCTGCGCCTCGGGCCGGGGCGGCCGTAGGCCCAGCGGCCGGCCTCGAGGCAGGTCACCGGGATGTCGAGCGCCGCGCCCGGGGCCAGCAGCACCGAGCCGTTGACCACGCGGTTCTGCATCCCGCCGACGAAGTGCTCGCCTTCGACGAGCAGGATCGGCGTCGCCGTGGGGTTCGCCGCCCGCACCGTGTTCACCTGTTCCCGGTCGAGTTCCTTCACCACCAGCCCGGCGCCTTCGCCGGTGCGGATCTCCGGCAGGTCGTTGCCCTGCAGGTAGATCGGGTGGAAGGAGACATGCAGCCGGGTGATCGGCGCCCCGACGGCGGCGGTATCGAGCGCGGGGAGGGCCCCCCGCGGGTCGGTCGTTTTCTCGGTCATGGTCTGGTTTCTCCCCGGCTCGTTGGCCGTCTATTGGTCAGATAGTTGTTATCTGAGAGACTAATACTAACGGGTTAAAGTCTCGAAGTCAAATTCCTCCCGCGTCCATGCCGTCGAAGCGCCCCCCCGGGTACGACCCGCTCGCCTTCCCGCCGGTGGCGGTAACGGTGGACCTCGTGGTGTTCACCGTCCGCGGCGGAGCGCTGCAGGCGCTGCTCGTCCGGCGCGGCCAGCCGCCGTTTCGCGGCGACTGGGCGCTTCCGGGCGGGTTCGTCCAGCCGGAGGAGGACCTGCTCGACGCCGCCCTGCGGGAACTGGAGGAAGAGACCGGGGTGGGGCGGGAGGCCGTCCACATCGAGCAGTTGCGGGCCTACGGCGCTCCCGGCCGCGACCCCCGGATGCGGGTGGTGACCGTGGCCTATTGGGCGGTGGTCGGGTCGCTGCCGCCGCTGGCCGCCGGGACGGACGCCGAGTCGGCGGCCCTCGTCCCGGTGAAGGACATCGACGAGGGGGGCGTCCGGCTCGCCTTCGACCACTTCGGGATCGTCCGCGACGCCGTCGCCTACATCCGGAGTCGGCTGGAAGACGATCCGGCGCTCGCGGCGCGGTTCTGCCCGCCGGAATTCACGATCACCGAACTCCGGCGCGTCTTCGAGGCGGTGTGGCGGACGGCGGTGGAGCCGGCGAACTTCCAGCGCCAGGTGCGGAAGAGCGGCGTGTTCCGGCGGCTGCCGGGGACGGCGGCGTCGGGGTCGCTGGGAGGACGGCCGGCTTCCCGGTGGGTCGCGCCGGAAGTGACCGCGTCGGCGGCGGCGCCGGAGGCGTTCGTGGGCGCGGCGCCCCCGGACGGCGCTCCGATGGCGGGCGCCGCGGAAGGCGTCGAGAGTCCGGGGGGCTTCGATCCGGTGTCGGTCGGTTCCGCCCCGGAAGCGCCCGCCGCCGGCCCGGCCGACCGCGGGGACGGCGCCCCGCCGCCCGCCTCCCCGGACTCGCCGCCCCGGGTGCGGTTCCCCCGGCCTCGCCGCCGCCGCCGCCCGGCGCCGCCGGACTCCGGGGGCGGCGGCTGACCGCCCGGGCCTCCCGCCGTTAGGATTTTCGCCCCCCGCCGCCGCCGTGGACAGCGCCCGTTACATCCTCGGTTTCGCCGCCGCGGTGTGTCTCGTGTGCGCGGTGCTGGTCTCCGGCTCCGCGGTCTCGCTCCGCTCGCTCCAGGCGGAGAACGCCGAGCGCGAACGCCAGCGGAATGTCCTGTTCGCCGCCGGCCTCGCCGACCCGGAGGAATCCCTCACCGACGAAGAGATGGCGGCGCGGTTCGCCTCCGTTACCCCCGTCGTCGTGGACCTCGAAACCGGCGCCGACCTGCCGGACGCGGACCCCGCGCAGGTGGACCCGCTGGTGGAAGCCGGCGTCCCGGACACTTCGCGCCCGGTGGCGGACAACCCGGCGCGGGTGCGGCGGGTGGAGCGGCGCTCGGTGGTGTACCGGGTCGAGGACGGGTCCGGCGGCCTCAGCGCCGTCGTGCTCCCGGTGCGGGGGCAGGGGCTCTGGGGCGTCCTCTACGGTTTCCTCGCGCTCGAAGCCGACCTCGACACCGTGCGCGGGCTCACCTTCTACCGGCACAAGGAGACTCCGGGGCTCGGCGGCGAAGTGGACAACCCCGCCTGGAAGGCGCTCTGGCCGGGCCGCCGCGTCTTCTCCGCCGGGGGCGAACCGGTCATCGAAGTCGCCCGCGCCGCCGCCGGGCCGGTCGCCTCGGACCCCCACCGGGTGGACGGGCTCTCCGGGGCGACGATGACCAGCCGCGGCGTGACGAACCTGCTGCGGTTCTGGCTCGCGGAGAACGGGTTCGGGCCTTACCTCGACCGGTTGCGCGCGGACGCGGGCGCCGGGGGCTGACGAGGGGCGGAGGAGACATGGCCGACCGACCGGCGCGGCGGGTGCTGATGGACCCGCTGATCCACAACAACCCGATCGCGCTCCAGGTCCTCGGCATCTGCTCGGCGCTCGCGGTGACCACCGGGATGCAGACCTCGGTGGTCATGAGCGCGGCGGTGGTCGCGGTAACCGCGCTCTCCAACCTCTCGGTGAGCCTGCTGCGGAACCGCATTCCCACCAGCATCCGCATCATCGTCCAACTCACGATCATCGCCTCGCTGGTCATCGTCACCGACCAGATCCTGAAGGCGTACCTCTACGAGATCTCCAAACAACTCAGCGTCTTCGTCGGGCTCATCATCACGAACTGCATCATCATGGGCCGGGCGGAAGCGTTCGCCATGCAGAACCCGCCGCTCCGCAGTTTGCTCGACGGGATCGGGAACGGTCTCGGTTACGCCGCGCTCCTGCTGGTTACCGGCGCCGCCCGGGAAATCCTCGGCGCCGGCGAGTTCTGGGGCATTCCGGTATTGCCGCTCGCTTCGGAAGGCGGGTGGTTCACGCCGAACGGGCTCATGGGACTCTCGCCGGGGGCGTTCTTCGTGATCGGGTTCCTGATCTGGCTGCTGCGCGCGTTCCGGCCGGAACAGGTGGAAGCGGAATGACCGCGCGGTCGGGTGGGCCGGCGCCCCGGACGAAGTAAGTGCTCCAGGACTACCTGAACATCGCCGTCCGGGCGATCTTCGTGGAGAACATGGCGCTCGCCTTCTTCCTGGGCATGTGTTCCTTCCTCGCCGTCTCGAAACGCGTTTCCACGGCGATCGGGCTGGGCGCGGCGGTGGTGTTCGTCCTGACGGTAACCGTGCCGCTGAACCAGGCGATCAACGACTACCTGCTGCGTCCGGGGGCGCTCGGCTGGCTGGGGGAAGCGCTGGGCGAGCAGGACCTCTCGTTCCTGCAGTTCCTCACCTTCATCGGGACGATCGCCGCGACGGTGCAGGTGGTGGAGATGGTGCTCGACCGCCACTTCCCGGCGCTCCACGCCGCCCTCGGCGTGTTCCTGCCGCTCATCGCGGTGAACTGCGCCATCCTCGGCGCGTCGCTCCTCATGGTGGAGCGCGGGTTGAACCTCGGCGAGTCCGCCGTCTTCGGGTTCGGCTCCGGTCTCGGCTGGGCGCTCGCCATCGCCGCCCTCGCCGGCATCCGCGAACGCCTGCGCTACCACTCCATACCCGCCGGGCTCCGCGGGCTGGGCATCACCTTCCTGCTGACCGGCCTGATGGCGATCGGTTTCATGGCGTTCGGCGGGATACAACTGTGACCGCCCGCGGAAGGAGCGCCCGCCGGCCGTGAACACGGTTCTTCTCGGGGTCGCCGGGTTCTCCGGCGTCATCCTGGCGCTGGTGGCGGTGCTGCTCTACGCCCGGAGGCGGCTGGTGGCCACCGGGGAGGTCACGATCCGCGTCAACGACGACCCGCAGCACGACCTGGTGACTCCGGCGGGAGGGACATTGCTCGGCGCGCTCGCCGAGTGCGGGGTGTTCGTGCCGTCCGCGTGCGGCGGTAAAGGCAGTTGCGGCGTCTGCACCCTCCGGGTGAAGTCCGGCGGCGGCGCGGTGCTCCCGACGGAGCGGAGCCACCTCTCCCGCGGCGAAGAGCGCGAAGGCGTGCGCCTGTCCTGCCAGGTGAAGGTGAAACAGGATCTCTCCATCGAGGTGCCGCCGGAACTCTTCTCCGTCCGCAAGTGGAAGTGCCGCGTGCGCTCCAACCACAATGTGGCGACCTTCATCAAGGAACTCGCGCTCGAGTTGCCGGAAGGGGAAGAGGTGCCCTTCCGCGCCGGCGGTTACATCCAGATCGATTGCCCGCCCCACGAAGTGCGGTACCGCGACTTCGACATCGAAGAGGAATACCGCGACGACTGGGATCGCTTCGGGATGTGGGACTTCACTTCCGCCGTCGAACCCGGTGAAGAGGTGGTGCGGGCGTATTCGATGGCGAACTATCCGGAGGAGAAGGGCGTCATCCTGCTGAATGTGCGGATCGCCTCCCCGCCGCCGCGCCAACCGGAACTGCCGCCCGGCAAGATGACTTCCTGGCTTTTCCGCCTGAAACCCGGCGACGAAGTCACGATCTCCGGCCCGTTCGGCGAGTTCTTCGCCAAGGACACCCCGAACGAGATGATCTTCATCGGCGGCGGCGCGGGTATGGCGCCGATGCGCTCCCACATCTTCGACCAGTTCCGCCGGCTGAAGACGAATCGCAAGGTGTCCTTCTGGTACGGCGCGCGGAGCCTCCGCGAGGCGTTCTACCAGGAGGACTTCGACCGGATCGCCGCCGAATTCCCCAACTTCGACTGGAAACTGGCGCTCTCGGAGCCGCTCCCGGAAGACGAATGGACCGGCCTCACCGGTTTCATCCACCAGGTGCTCTACGACAACTACCTGAAGGCCCACCCCGCCCCGGAGGACGCCGAGTACTACCTCTGCGGCCCGCCGATGATGCTGCAGGCCTGCCTGAAGATGCTCGACGACCTGGGCGTCGAACCGGAGAACATCGCCTTCGACGACTTCGGCTGACCCCGGCCGCGATTCCTACCGTCGTCGTTCGCGGGGAACGGGAAACCCCTTCCCGCGCCCCCGCGGCGTCTTCACTCCCGGCGGATCTCCGCGCTCCAGGTCTCCCCCTCGCCGCTTCGGTATCGGCCGGTGCGCACGCGGGCGATCCCGTAGTCCGGCAGCGGGACCGTCGCCAGGCAGGCGCGCCCCCCGCCGGCGAGTTCGAACAGGACGCCCCACCGGAAGAAGTCGAAGTCCAGGTTCTCGAAACGGTGCGGCGCGCGCTCCGCCGGGAGGACCCCCGGCGCTTCGGGATAGACATGCAGGAAGAAACGCCCCTCGCGCAGCGACTCTTCCCGGCAGGAGGCCCGCCGATAGAACAGCATCGGCCCCTTCGCGGCGGAAACGGAACCGCGGTCGAAGTACACCTCGAAGTCCGCCTCCGCGTCCGGCTCCTTCGTTCGCAGGAACTCGTATGCCTCCCGGTAGCGATGCGAAGGCGGCGCGTATCCCCGGTCCACGGCGAAGACCGCGCCGTCGGCGAACTCCGCCAGCGGACGGAGACCGGGCGTGGCGAACAACACCGCCGGGGGCCCGGCCCGGTAACGGGGCCGCAGGAAGTCCGTGCTCCACACCAGCCGGGCGCCCTCGGGTACTCCTTCCAGGAAGGCGGCGAGCCGTTCCTGCGGGAGATCGTCTCCCGGCGCCTCTCGACCGACCCAAACCCCGCGGATCGCGCGAAGGTCCGGCCCCCCGCCGAGATGGGCCAGGACCGGCGTCCACAAGTTGGTGTAGACGCGGCGGGACTCCCCGTAAGAGTCGGCCCGGGCGAACCGCAAGGTCTCCGAACTCGCCCAGGGCTCGCCGAGGTAGCCGTTGGTGAAGAGGACCTCCGCGGAGTTGGCCCGCGCGACCGCCCGCCGCTGGAGACCGACCTGCCCGACCGCCCACGCCGAGAGGAGCGCCGCCGCCGCGACGGCGCCGGCCCGCGCGAAGAGTCTCCTGCCGCTCCCGGCTTCGAGGAGCGGGTCGAGCGCCGTAACCAGAGCGAGGACGAGCGGCAATCTGGCGGGAAACAGGTGCCTGGGTTCGACGCCGTCCTCGCTGTGACCGAGCATCAACGCCGCGAAATAGAGACCGATGAACGCGAGCGCGAAGCCGCCGAAGAGCAGAACCCGCCGCGCCGGTTTCGTCGGGGACGCGAGGCCGACGCCCGGAGCGGAGCCCCCCCCCCCCCCCCCCCCCCCAATTCTCCGAGGCCGAGGGCTCGGCGGACGGTTCCCGTCCGGGGCGAACGCAGGAGCGCCGCCAACGGAAGCAGGGCGCCGAGGGCGAGCAGGGCGCCGGAACTGCCGTCGAATCGCGCCCAGGCGAGGACCGCGCTCCCGATGTCGCTCAAGATCTCGGCGGCGGCGTAGTCCGTAGGGGGAGGACGCCCGGCCCAACTGCCGCTGACGAAGTAGTTCCTCGCAGACCAGGCGAGCATCGGCAGACCGGCGATCGCGGTGTAGGCCGCCGCGTTCCGGAAGTTCTCCCGGCCCCGCGCCCCCCGGCGCGTCAGGAGAAGCGCGCCGGCGAGGAGCAACAGGACCGCGCCGACGAACCGGGTCGAAAACGCCAAACCGGCGAACACCGCGGACCACGCCAGGCAAGCGCGCTTCCCCTCCTCGAGGAAGCCGCCCAGCAGGATCAGGGCGAGGAGCGTGAACAGTACGAAGACCGGCTCCGTGACCCCGCGCCAGGCCCACTCGGCGAACGGAAGGGACAGCGCCGCCGCGGCCGGTGTCCACAGGCGGAGGAACCTCGACCGGAGATGACGCGCCGCATACCGGCCGACGACGAAGACGGTGAGCGCGAAGAAGGCGGCCCCCACCAGGTGGATCCCGGAGAAGAGATCCAGTCCGCCGAGGCGCGCCGCAGAAAGGAGGAGCGGATAGAACGGAGGCCCGGCATAGGTCGGGGCTCTTCGCGAAGGCCAATGCGTGAAGCCTTCGCCGTCCAGCAGGTTGTCGGTGACGCGGAGGTAGTTGATCGAGTGGATGTCCACCGCCGGCCCGTAGGTGGCGCCCCTCGCCAGCACCAGCGCGAAGGCGAGCGCGGCCAAGGCGACGACGAACGCGCCGTACCGACTCGACACAAACCGGTTCGGGCGAAGCGGGGACGCTCTCCCGCCTTCGACGCCCGGCCCTCTCCGCGGCGCCCTCGATCCGCGCAAACCCACGCTACCGGGAGTCGCCGGCCTCCGCCCGCTCGTCGAGGGAGGGACGAATCCTCGAGTGCTCCGTCAGCGCCTCCGCGGCCCGCCGGCGCCCATGGCGACGAAAGGCGGCGTTTCCCGGGCCGCTCCCCGCCGCGCCGGCGATGTACCGGTACCGGGCCGCGACCGGTATCCCGCGTTCTTCCGCCAACGAGTCCATTGCGAACTCGCGGGCCTCACCGAGGTCTTCCGGAGGAAAGGGAGTCGGCGAGGCGCTGTTTCACGGCTTGCTACGGCGCCGGTCGGTGCGGGTCCACCGCCGGGTCGGGCGGTTCCATGACGAAGGGGACCTCGATCTCGTACGGAGCGCCTTCGAAGCGGAAGTAGAGGATGGCGACCGCGTCGTCTTCCTCGACCACCGGCTCGCTGCGGGCGATCCACGCCTCGCCGAATTCGTCTATCTCCGGCCTCAGCGGTTCGAGGACCGCGTCGTCGCCTTCGCCGCGGCGGAGCGTGATGCGCACATCGTCCGCGACCGCGGCCGGCAACTCGCTGCGGACCGCGTCGGAGAAGTAGAGCCGGTGCTCGCCTTCCGGCGTGAGCACCACCTCGAAGTGCAGGTCGCCGTGCATGAACACATACCCGCCGTAACGCGGCTGGTGGTCCCCGTGCGCCATGCCGCCCATTCCCGCCATTCCGTCCATGCCGCTGTCCATGGACGAATCCGGGTCCCCGCCGCCGCAGCCGGCGAACCACAGCGCCGCCGCGGCGGCCGCGACGGCGAAGGCGCTTCGGGCGCGTCGGCGGTTCGCCGGTCGGGTACTCATGCTTTCGCGGGGCGGCGGATGATACCGAGCGTTCCGCCGCCGTCCGCGCCGGACTCAGCGCGGCGCCAGGCCCATCTGCAGCCGGGCGAGGTCGGCGGGCGTCAGCGCTTCGGCGGCGGCGCGGCGGACGGCTTCCCACCGCTCGTCCGGCGGCCGGGTCGGCCCGATCACAGCCTCCAGCGCGCGGCGGAACCCGGGGTCGGCGGACGGGCGAACCAGCGAGTAAGCGCCGAACCGGTCGGCGTGGCCGAGCAGGGCGTGCGGGTCGGACACCAGCGCCTCGAAGTCGAGCGCCCGGAGCGCCGACAGCCGGGGCCGCCGGCCGTCCAGGTAGTCGAAGAGGATGGAGGCGACCACCGGTTCCAGCGCGCGCAGGGCCTCGTCGGCGGGGTCGGACGGCGCGAGCGCTTCCGCCATCGCGGCCAGCCCCTCGAAGACGGCGGTGCGCGGGCCGTAGAGCGGGACGATCCCCAACTCCGGCCACCCGGTCTCCCGGAAGCGCGCCTCGGCGGCCGCCGCCTGCAGGTGGTGGCCGGGGACCCCTTCGTGGCACGCCAGCCGGCGCAACTCGCCGGCCCGGTACGGCCGCCAGCCGGGCAGCCGCAGCGCGCCCCGGCCGCCGCCGAGGTACCGGTAGAACGGCGACGCCCCGACGGGATCGCCCGCCGCCGCCTCCCGCGTGAGCCATTCGACCGCGAGCGGCTCGAGAGCGAGCGCGGCGCCCCCCTCCGGCGCCGGCGCCGAGGCGCGGCAGTCCGCGAGCGCCCGCTCCACCTCCCGCCGGGCCTCCTCCCCGGCGATCTCCCCCTTCCGGTAGCGCCGGCTCACGCGCACCCGCAGCGGCGCGAGGCCGGGAATCGCCCGCCCGACCCGGAAGTGGAGCCGCTCCAGGTCGAAGTCCGGCGCCTGCCAGTCCAGCCCGAAGACCCGGCGCAGTTCCTCGGCCACCGGAAGCCGCTCGCCGAGGAGCGAGCGGACGCGGACGAGGAGCGCGTCCGCGGTGGCGGCCAGGTAGCGGAGCCGGCCTTCGTCCTCCCCCCGCGGCAGCGAGCCCGCGCCCGCGGCGAGCCGCGCCGCCCGCCGTTCGAGGTCCGCGAGCGGCGCGGGTTCCGACGCGAGCGTCGGCCCGCCCGGGAACCGGTAGTCGAGGAACAGCGGGTCGCGTTCCGCGAGTTCGAGCGCCAGTTGCGCGAACTCCTCCCCGAGGTCGTCCGCGGTCCGCCACTCCGCCGCCGGTTCGTCCTCCGGGGCGCCGCCGCACCCGGAACCGAAGATCACCGCGCCGAGGAGGAGCGGCGTCCCGCGAACCGCCGCGATTCGGCAGGGTCTCATCGAGTCGGCTTCACCGGAGGACGGGCAGGCTGCCCGGCGGATTCTCCCGCGCCCGGCCCGCCGCCGGCGAACTTCGGTAGGCCGCCGCGAACCTTGACAACCCGCCGCCGTCCTTCTAGCGTTCGCGCCCCTGCCGGGCGGAATGGCCCGTCCCGGCGCCCAGTTTTCCCAGCATCCCGGAGGACGGAAAGAAAAGGCATTCGTGGCGGAAATCTCCATCCAGGAAGGCGAGACCATCGATGTGGCGCTGCGCCGGTTCAAGCGGCGCGTCCAGTCCGAGGACATCATCAAGGAAATCAAGCGGCATTCCTTCTACATGAAGCCCGGCGACAAGTTGCGGGCGAAGCGCGCCGCAGCCCGGAAGCGCGCCCGGAAGCGCCGGCGCCGCACGCGCTGATCCGCGGAGCGGTCTCCACCCTCCTCCCCGCCTGCGATGCGGGTGCTGCTCGTCGGCGGGGGCGGTCGGGAACACGCCCTCGCCTGGGCGATTGCGAAGAGCCCCGACCTCACTGAGTTGATCGCCGCCCCGGGCAACCCCGGGATCGGGCGGCTGGCCCGGCTCGCGCCGGTGTCCGCCGAGGACACCGAAGGCGTCGCGGCCCTGGCGGCGAGCGAGCGGGCGGACCTGGTCGTCGTCGGCCCGGAAGCGCCGCTCGCCGGCGGGCTCGGCGACCGGCTCGCCGAACGGGGGATCCCCTGCTTCGGCCCGCGCCGGGACGCGGCGCTCCTCGAATCCTCCAAGGCGTTCGCCAAGGACTTCTGCGCCCGCCACCGCATCCCCACCGGCCGGCACACGGTCGTCCGGGATCCGGAGTCCGCCCGGCTGGCCGTCGCCTCCGGCGAGTTGGGCGAACGGCCGGTGGTGAAGGCGAGCGGGCTGGCGGCGGGCAAGGGGGTCTTCCTCCCGGAGAGTGACGACGAAGCGGTGGCGGCGGCGGAACGCCTGCTCGGCGGGAGTCTGGGGGAGGCCGGGGCGGAAGTCGTGCTCGAAGAGCGCCTCTCCGGGCCGGAGGTCAGCGTGTTCGCGCTCACCGACGGGAAGACGACGGCGGTCTGCGGGACGGCGCAGGACTACAAGCGGCGGTTCGAGGGCGACGAAGGCCCGAACACCGGGGGGATGGGCTGCGTGAGCCCGTCGCCGCGCGCCGGGGCGGGGCTCCTCTCGCGGATCGGCCGCGAGGTCGTCGAGCCGACCGTCGCTGGCCTCGCCGCCGAAGGCCGGCCCTACCGGGGCGTGCTCTACGCCGGGCTGATGCTGACCCCGGACGGCCCGAAGGTGCTGGAGTTCAACATCCGCTTCGGCGATCCCGAGGCGCAGGGGCTCCTCCCGCGGCTGGACTCCGACCTGCTGCCGCTGCTCCACGGCGCCGCCGCCGGCGGGCTGCCGGCGGAGGAAGTCCGCTTCCGCCCGGAAAGCGCGGTCACCGTGGTGCTGGCGTCGGAGGGGTACCCCGGCGCCTACGCGAAGGGCCGGCCCATCCGCGGCTTGCCGGAGGGCGTCGAGGACGGCGCCGGCGGGCTGGTCTTCCACGCCGGGACCCGCGCCGAGGAGGGCGGCGTGGTAACCGCCGGGGGCCGGGTCGCCGCGGTGACCGGGCTCGGCGCCGACCCCGCGGCCGCCCGCCGCGCCGCCTACGCCGCCGCCGACCGGATCGAGTGGGAAGGCCGCGTCCTCCGCCGCGACATCGCCGCCGCCGTTCCTTCCGACTCCGCGTAGTCCCGGATCGGGCCGATTCCCCCCAGCCCCGACCCCGAATCCCCCAGCAAGGAGATCCCCTCATGAGTTCCCCAACCCGCCCCCGAGTGCTGATCGTCATGGGCAGTCCCTCGGACACCGAAGTGATGCGCGAGGCGAAGAAGGTCCTCGAGTCGCTCGGCGTGTCCTGCCGGATGGGCGTCTATTCGGCGCACCGGACGCCGGAGCGCGCCGCCGCGCTCGCCGCTTCGGCGCGGGAGAACGGCGTCCGGGCGATCATCGCCGGCGCCGGCGCCGCCGCGCACCTCGCGGGGGCCCTGGCCGCCCGCACCACGATCCCGGTGATCGGCGTCCCGCTCGCGGCGACCCCGCTCGCCGGTCTCGACGCGCTGCTGGCCACGGTGCAGATGCCCGGCGGGTTCCCGGTGGGCACGATGGCCATCGGCAAGCCGGGGGCGCAGAACGCCGGGTTCTACGCGGCGCAGATCGTGGCCCTCGAGGACGCGCAGGTGGCGGAGAACATCGCCGCCTGGCGCCGGGCGAAGGCCGCCGCCGCCGAAGCCGCTTCGGACGAACTCGAAGCCGAGGACTGACCGCCCGGCCGCCGGTCAGCCGGTCAGGCGGTCGCGGGCGACCGGCGGGAGGCGACGAGTTGCCCGCAGGCGGCGAGGACCTCGGCGCCCCGGCTGCGACGGAGCGTCGCCGGGAGTCCGGCGGCGGCGAGCGCCGCGAGGAAGCGTTCGGCGTCCCGCTCGGTTCCCCGCCGGTGGGGCGCGCCCGGCGCCGGGTCGCTCCAGGGGTTGAACGGGATCAGGTTCACCCGGAGGTCGAGGCCGGCCGCCGTGAGCCGGCGGAGTTCGGCGGACAGCGCGGCGGCGTCGGCCTCGCGGTCGTTCTCTCCGCCGAGCAGGACATATTCGACGGTGACGCGGCGGCGCGGCGCGGCGGAGAGGCCGCGCAGCGCGGCGAACACCGCCTCCATCGGGTGTTTGCGGTTGATCGGGAGGAAGCGGTCGCGCGTGGCGTCGTCGCCGGCGTGGAGGCTCACCGCCAGGCCGACTTCCGGCGCTTCCCGGCCCAGCCGGGCGATGCCCTCCGGGAGGCCGACGGTGGAGACGGTGATGCGGCGGGGAGGGATGGCCAGGCCGTCCGGGTGGGTGAGCAACTCCAGCGAGGCGAGCACGCCGTCGGTGTTCAGCAGCGGCTCGCCCATCCCCATGAAGACCACATTGCGCCGCCCGCCGCCGGCGCCCCGGGCGCGGGCCGCCGCCTCCGCCAGCATCACTTGGCCGGCGATCTCGCCCGCCGTCAGGTTGCGGGCGAAGGGGACGGTCCCGGAACGGCAGAAGGTGCAGGCCAGCGGGCAACCCACCTGGGTGGAGACGCAGACGGTGAGGTCGGTCGGGGTTCCTCCGGCGCCGTCCGCCCCGGAGGGAACCGCCGGAGACTCGCCGGAGGGCCGGGGCGCGAAGGCCCGGCCGGCGCGGCCGCCGCTCTCGCCCCGGCGGTTCAGGATGGCTACCGCCTCCACCTCGTAGCCGTCCTCGAGCAGGACGCCGAGTTTGGCGGTCCCGTCGCCCGAGTCCCCGGTCGCCGCCGGCCGGGGCCGGGCGATCCGGTACTTCGCGGCGAGGAGGGCGCGGAAGTCGGTCGGCAGGTCGGTCAGTTCCTCGAACCGGTCGGCGCGCCGCCGGTACAGGTGGCGGAACAACTGCCGCCCGCGGTACGCCGGGTGTCCGTGCTCCTCCGCCAGCCGCTCCAGTTGGCGACGGGAACGCCCGAAGAGGTTTTCCGGGGCGGACGGAGCGGCCGTCGCCCGGCCGCCGGCGGTCACTTCCGGGGCAGGACCCGCAGGAACCGGCGCTTCCCCACGCGCAGGACCGCCCCCCCGTCGGGGAGGACGACCGGCTCCTTCCAGGAGGTGATGGTTCGCCCGTCGAGTGACACCGCGTTGTTGTCCACCAGGCGGCGTCCTTCGGAGCGGCTCTTCGCGAACCCGGACCCGGTGAGCAGGTCGAGCACGCCCGCGGGCGAGTCCACGCGCAGCGCCGGCAGGTCTTCCGGCGCCTCCCGCCGGACGAAGACCGCCTCGAACCGGTCGCGCGCTTCGGCCGCCTCGGCCCCGGAGTGGAAGCCGGAGACGATCTCGACGGCGAGCGCCTGCTTCGCCTCGCGGGGATGGACTTCGCCGGACTCGATCCCGGCGGCGAGCGCGCGGACCTCCGCCGGCGTGCGGTCGGTCAGCAACTCCGCGTAGCGCAGCATCACCTCGTCGCTGACGGACATCAACTTCCCGAACATCTCGCCGGGGGGATCGGTGACCCCCACCGCGTTGCCCAGCGTCTTGGACATCTTCTCCACGCCGTTCAGCCCTTCCAGGAGCGGCATGGTCAGCGCGACCTGGGGGGTCAGCCCGTATTCGCGCATGATGTGGCGGCCGACCAGCAGGTTGAACAACTGGTCGGCGCCGCCGAGTTCGAAGTCGGCCTTCGTCCATACCGAGTCGTAGGCCTGCGCCAGCGGATAGAGGAACTCGTGGATCGAGATCGGCCGGTTGCCGCGGAACCGGCGCTCGAAGTCGTCCCGCTCCAGCATCCGGGCGACGGTGTAGCGGGAAGCGAGCCGGATCAGCCCCTCGCTGCCGAGTTCGGAGAGCCACGAACTGTTGAACGCCACCTTGGTCCGCTCCGGGTCGAGGATCCGGAACACCTGCTCCCGGTAGGTGCGGGCGTTCTCCTCGATCTGCTCGCGGGTGAGTTGGGGGCGCGTCCGGGAGCGGCCGCTGGGGTCGCCGATGAGACCGGTGAAGTCGCCGATCACGAACCAGACCTCGTGCCCGAGATCCTGGAAGTGCTTCATCTTCCGCATGACCACGGTGTGGCCGAGATGCAGGTCGGGCGCGGAGGGGTCGAAACCCACCTTCACCCGCAGCGGTTCGCCGGACTCGGCGGACCGGCGCACCCGTCCGGCGAGTTCGCCGGCGGGCTCGATGCGGTCGGCGCCCTTCTCCAGGTAGGCGATCTGCTCCTCGACGGGAGCGGAGCCGTCCATCAGTCCGGGGCGCGCCGGGTCACGCGCCGCCCCTCGATCCAATACCCGCCCCGGCGCAGCCGCCGCACCGCTTCCGGCAGGAGGCGGTGTTCCACCTCCCGCACCCGGTCGGCCAGGGTGTCCGGCGTGTCGTCGTCCTCGACCGGGACGCTGCCCTGGAGCAGGATCGGCCCGTGGTCGAGGTATTCGTCCACCAGGTGGACGGTGGCGCCGCTGACCTTGACGCCCCGGTCGAGGGCTTGGTGGTGCGCCCTCAGGCCGGGGAACGCCGGGAGGAGCGACGGGTGGATGTTGAGCACCCGGTCGGGGAAGGCGCGGGTCACCACCGGGGAGACGATGCGCATGAACCCGGCGAGGCAGACCAGGTCCACCCGGTGGCGGCGGAGCGCCTCCACCACCGCCCGGTCGAAGGATTCCCGGTCGGGGAACGCCCGGTGGGGGATCACCTCGGTGGGCACGCCGGCGTCCTTCGCCCGCTGCACCCCCGGCGCTTTCGCCCGGTTGCTGATGACGACGACCGGCTCGGCGTCGAGCGAGCCCTCCCGCGCCGCTTCGAGCAGCCGCATCATGTTCGTGCCCTGGCCGGAGATCAGGATGCCCAGCCGGGGGCCGGGAACCGGGAGCGCTTCGTCCCGGTGCGGGTGCTCGTGCGGCGGGAGTTCGTAACTCACCGGAGGGCTCCCCGGAAGCGCGCGCCCGGCGGGCCGGCGCTCGCGACGACTTCGCCGAGCGGCCAGGCTCCCGGCAGTCGTCGGAGCGCCTCGTCCCGTTCGGCGGCGGGGACGACGACGACCAGGCCCACGCCGCAGTTGAAAGCGCGCAGCATCTCGTCGGCGGCGATCCCCCCGGCTTCGGCGAGCAGGCGGAAGAGCGGCGGGAGGCGCCAGGAGTCGAGGTCCACTTCCGCCGAACAGCCGTCGGGCAGCACCCGCGGCAGGTTGCCGGGGAGGCCGCCGCCGGTGATGTGGGCCAGGGCGGAGACGAGGCTGTCCCGCAGGAGCGGCCGGACTTCCGGCAGGTAGCAGCGGTGGCGGGCGAGGAGCGCGTCGGCGGCGGACGCGTCCATCCCGGGCAGCCGATCGGAGACGGTGAGCCCCAGCCGGTCTTCGAGGACGGCGCGGGCCAGGGAGTAGCCGTTCGTGTGGAGCCCGTTCGAGGGAAGCGCGAGCAGCGCGTCCCCGGGTCGGACGCGGCTTCCGTCCACGATCCGGTCGCGCTCGACGGCGCCGACGATCGTCCCGGCGACCTCGTAGTCCCCGGCGGGGTAGAAGCCGGGCATCTCCGCGGTCTCGCCGCCGAGGAGCGCGGCGCCGAACTCCCGGCAGGCCTCGGCCATCCCGCGCACCAGCCCTTCCACGGCGTCCTCGTCGAGCGACCCCATGGCGATGTAGTCGAGGAAGAAGAGCGGCTCCGCGCCCTGCACCAGGATGTCGTTCACGCAGTGGGACACGAGGTCGTAGCCGGGCACTTCGTGCCGCCCGGCCTGCCGCGCCAGCCGCAGTTTCGTCCCCACGCCGTCGGTGGAGGCGACGAGCACCGGATCCCGGAACCGGGCCGCGTCGAACCGGAAGAGCCCGCCGAAGTGCCCGATCTCCCCCAGCACCGCCGCGCCGTGCGTCCCCTGAACCAGCGGCCGAATCCGGTCGAGCGCCCGGTCGGCGGCGGCGATGTTCACGCCGGCCGCCCGGTAGTCGAGGGCAGGCGCGGAGGGCTCGGCGGACACGGTGCGCGGATTATCGCCGGCACCGGTTCCCACACCGTCCCGCCCAGCGGGGTCGGCCCGGAGGCTTACGGCCGACCGCGACTCTGGCGAACCGCTCGCCGTTCCCTTTTCGGGGCCCAACAGGTACTATCTTCTAGCGTCTCACCGACCGGATGGCTCGTCTTCCCGGCTTCCCTAGGCCGCCGACCCCCGCCGTTCCCGTCCGCGGCCCCGGCCGGCTTGGACGACCGCTCCGCGCCCCTCGGTCCAGAGGAGAACAGTTGGCCGGCATCTTTTCCGGGCCGACTTGCGAATGGCTCCGTGCGACCGATGTGCGGTCTCGGAAGGCGCTCGGGCAATACATGACGCCCCGGGCGCTGCGCGAGCGGCTACTCGACCAGTGCGACCTCTGGCCGGGCATTCGCGTGCTCGATCCGGGTGTAGGCACGGGGGAGTTCCTCGCCTCCGTGCTCGAGCGGCAACCGGATGCCCGCACTTCCGGCTGGGATGTAGACACGGACATCCTCTCAGTCGCTCGTAAGGTTGTTCCCGACGCCCACCTCGAACGGCGATCCGCCCTCGATTCCTGGGACGGAACACCATTCGACTTGGTCGTAGGGAACCCTCCGTACTTTCAGTTTCGTGCGGACACCCAAACCAGGCGTCGTTTTCGTAAAGTGATCTCCGGGCGAGTCAACATCTTCTCCCTGTTCTTCCAGATCGGCATCGAAGTTCTGCAACCCGGGGGTCAACTCGCTTTCGTCGTCCCGCCGTCAATGAACAGCGGGGCGTACTTCGATCGCCTGCGCATGTTCCTCGCACATCGGGCAGATGTGGAATTCCTGAAAGTCCACACCGCACATGACTTGTTCGATGGCGCCCACACAGCGGTGCAACTCATCGTCCTACGAGTCGGGTCCCAATCTTCAACGAATCGCCATGTTGCGATCTTTCGCGACGAACGGAGCGGCTTTAGGCGGACGGTCTTCTGCGAAGATGCGGACGCGTTACGCCGACGCCAGACGAAGGGCAGGACGCTCTTCGAACTCGGTTACAAGGCTGCTACGGGCACCATCGTGTGGAACCAGCACCGCCACGCTCTGCGACATGAGTCTAACGGCGCTACGGTCCGTCTTATCTGGTCGCACAACATCGAAAACGAACTCAACTTCAACGCTCATCGGCGTAAGCCTCCGTTCATCGAGACTTCGAAGAGGATTCATGGCCCGGCCATCGTCGTGAATCGCATTACCGGTGCAGTTGGTCGGGCAGAACTCCGCTGTGCGCTCGTACGCGACGAGGTTTTCGTCGCGGAGAACCATGTCAATGTAATCCGTCCGCATGGTCTCTTTGAACCCCTGCTGGAATGGGAGCATCTGTTGGAATCTCTCCGCCACCCCGATGTTGCCGACCACGTGCGACTGATAACGGGTAATACTCAGATTTCTGCTACCGAATTGACTCATATGCTTCGCGTCTGAGTTTCTACTGTGAGTGTGATCGATCCACTCCGATCCATATGTGAAAACATGCAGTCCGAACCCAATTCGCGGCGGGCACGACTTCGCCGCCGGGGGCTCGCCAAGAATTCTTGTAGTGCGGATAGATTTTCGCTGTCCGTCCCGAGTGTTCTCCCCTGAGCATCACGGTAAGCCTCGGCGGTGAAGAGGAGGCGTCGGGGTGCGAAAGAGTGACTGACTCGACGAGAATCTGTTCGGTGTCTTGGAAACTGTGTTCTTCCTTCCTCCATCCGACTTTCAGGTCGGCATGAAAGATCGTCGGCGCAGCGCCGATGACATCGTCGGCAGTCTCCAGCCGTTCGATGACAGCCTTCGTAGTTATCCCGCGCGCTACGCAGCGAATGTAGTGTTGAAGGCGAGCCGGTGCGGGCTCTCCGGGAGTTAGGTGTCGTCGAAAATAGTCTCGCGCGCGACTCATCGTCTCCTGCTTCGATCGGTCAACCTCGTCGTAGTCGCCGTTCAGGTAAGCCCTCTGCCGGTCCTTCATCGTGGCGCTCATGATCGCCTTCAGTTCCAAACTGGAATCACTCAGAGCCCATGCGATCGATGAGAGTCCGGGGTTCCCGTCCGTCACCGGTCCGCCTGATTTCAACTCAACGGTTTGTCCGGTGGACGGTATCCGCAGATCCGAGCCCCAGAGGTTGTTCTCGGAGGTCTCGAAGACTGCGGCGTCACCGTACCACTCACGAAGAAACCGTCGCCCACGATCTACCCACGCTTCCAGAGCCGTGTAGTTGAGGCTCCTGAACAGCGTGGGACGCTGGGGGTTCGGGATCAGAGACATCTCGCGGACGACTGTCGCGAGCGCTGCGGGCGTCGCGACCATGGACCGCCGGACCAGGCGCTCAAAGGAGTCGAAATTGGCCATGGAAGTCGCGCCGAGCGCTGCGTCCCCAGTGTACCGGATGCCGGCCCCGGAGATGAGCACCAGAAAGCGGGCTCGTTCCGGTTGGTATCCTTGACCCTTCTGTTTTCTGTCGGAGGCCCCAATGCGCACTGTGCCCTTTCTGCTCGCGTTCTCCGCGAGCGTCACCGTTTCGGCTTACGCCCAGGATCACCCCAAACTCCAGAAGGACTTTCCCGCGGAGGAGTTCGTGGAGCGCCGCGCGCGGGTCATGGAGGCGATCGGGGAGGACGCGATCGCCATCGTCCAGGGCGCGCCGGCGGCGCCGGGGTTCGTCGTCTTCCGCCAGTCGAACGAGTTCTACTACCTCACCGGGATCGAGGTCCCGCATTCCTACCTGCTCATGGACGGCCGGCAGCGGCGGTCGCTCCTGTTCCTGCCCCGGCGGGATCCGCGGAAGGAGCGCGGGGAAGGCCGGATGCTCTCCGCCGAGGACGAAGAGGAAGCCGTCGCGGCCACGGGAGTGGACGCCGTGTTCGCGATCGACCAGTTGGCCCGCCAGTTGTACGGCTTCGCGCTGCGGCCGCCGTCGCCGACGGTCCATACCTTCCTGAGCCCCGCCGAAGAACGCCAGCAGAGCCGGGACGAGAACCTGATCGGCCACGCGCAAAGGGTCTCCGACCCGTGGGACGGCCGCGCTTCGCGGGAAGGGGCGTTCGTCGGCCACCTGCGCGCCCGGTACCCGCAGTTCGAAATCGCCGACCTGACGCCGATCGTGGACGCCATGCGCCTCCACAAGTCGCCGCGGGAGATCGCGCTGGTGCGGCGGGCGAGCGAACTCGCCGGGCTCGGCATCATGGAGGCGATGCGCTCCACCGAGCCGGGGCTCCACGAGTACCAACTCGACGCGGCGGCGCGTTACATCTACCTCATCAACGGCGCGCAGGGCGAGGGGTACCGCTCCATCACCGCCACCGGGACGAACGCCTACTACGGGCACTACTACCGGAACGACGCGGAACTGAAGGACGGGGAGTTGATCCTGATGGATCACGCTCCCGACTACCGCTACTACACGAGCGACATCGCGCGGATGTGGCCGGTGAACGGCGTGTTCGACCCCGACCAGCGGAAACTCTACGGGTTCATCGTGCGATACGCCGAAGCCTTGATGCGCCGCCTGGGGCCGGGCGTTACCCCGGACCAGGTGCTCGACGGCGCCGCCGAAGAGATGGCGCCGGTCGTCGAGGAGATGGGGTTCACGAACCCGCTGCACGAACAGGCGGCGCGGGAAGCGCTCTCCTTCCGGGGCCACCTCTCCCACCCGGTCGGCCTCGCCGTCCACGATGTGGGGAGTTACCGCGGCCGCCCGATGGAGGCCGGCCTGGTGTTCGCCTTGGACCCGATGCTCTGGGTCCACGAGGAGCGGCTCTATGTGCGCATGGAGGATGTGGTGGCGATCACCGAGAACGGCGTCGAGAACTTCACCGACTTCATGCCCCGCACTGTAGAAGAGATCGAGGCCTTCCTCCGCGAGGACGGCGCCCTGCAGCGCACGCCCCCCATGCCCGGAACGCCCCCGCCGCCCCCCGGCCGGTAGCGCTTCGGCAGCCCTACCGGGGTCGGTCGGCCCGCAGCAGCGCCGGGATGTGGCCCGGCGAGCACACCGTCACGGTCCTTCCCCCGAAACGCCGGGCGTAGGGCTCTTCGACGAACGGGCAGCAGAGCAGGTCGGGGCCCTCCGGGTAGGCCTCGCGGAACGCGCGGATGCCGCCGGCGGAGAACGCGTCGGGTGAAATCTTCGTTTCCACCGCCGCCACGCGATCGCGTCCGCAGGGGATGACGAAGTCCACTTCGCGCCCGGCGCCGTCGCGCCAGTAGTGGAGGCGGCTCGCCGGCAACTCCGCCAGGAGTTCGTCGAGCGCCAGGTTCTCCCAGAGCGGGCCCCGGTCGGCGGGCCGCAGCCCGGTCCAGCCCCGGGCGTGGCAGACCAGCCCGGTGTCCAGGCCGTAGAGGCGCGGCCGCCGCCGCAGTTCCCGCCGCCCGCCGCCGTGGAACGGCGGCAGCCGAACCGTGATGCCGCAGAGGTCCAGGAGGTCGAGGTAGGCCACGGTTGTCGGCCGGCTGACGCCGGCGTCGCGAGCGAGCGAAGAGGCGTCCGGGAGGCCGCCGTTGTGGACGAGCGCCAGCGAGACGAGGCGGAGGAACCCGCCGCGGTTCCGGACCTCGAACAGCGCCTGGATGTCCCGGGCGAAGAAACCGTCCAGCCACTCCTCGAACCAGGCGGGGTCGGGCGCCGCGGCGAGCAACTGTTCCGGGAAGCCGCCGTGGAGCAGCCGCCGGTCGAGGTCCGCCGCCCCGAGCCAATCGGGACACTCCCGCCAGAGGATCGGGCGGAGGGGCACGGTCCACTTCCGCCCGGCGAGCGAGTCGCGGAACTTCCGGCCGGCGAAGAGCGAGGAAGAGCCGGTGGCGAGGAGGCGCGCTTCGGGGAACTCGTCCGCGGCGATCTTGAGAAGCGAGGACGGGTCCTCCGCCCGGTGTACTTCGTCGAGGACCGCCCGACTCCCGGCCGGGAGCCCGCGGAGGAACGCCTCCGGGTCGGCGAGCCGGGCCTGCACCGCCGGCAGGTCGCAGTTGAAGTAGCCGCAGTCCTCGAGGCCCCGTCCGAGGACCGTCTTTCCGAGCCGCCGAGCCCCGGAGAGCCAGACGATGCTCCGCGTCCGCCAGGCGTCCTCGATCCGGTGACGCCAGAAAGGTCGCTCGATCATGCGAAGTGGAAGTGTATTTTACATTTTACCGAGTAAAAAGTAAAACATAACTTCGTTTCGGCAGCGCGGCGCCGCGGGTCGCGTAGCGGCGGCCGCCCGTCAGCCGGCGCCGTCCCCGCCCGCTGCGACCTCGAAGGTGACGCCGAAGCGCTCGGCGTAGTCCACGACCTGGGTGGGGTTCGGGTCCACATTCAGGATGAGGAAGGTGGCGCCGGGCGGGGAGAGGAGGTGGCGGTCGAGCGAGTGCCAGGTTCCGGTGTGATAGACGAACGGCGTTCCGGGCGCGATGAGGAAGGCGCGGACTTCCTCCGGCTTCGGGATCGCCCGCTCGTCGTCGGGATCCGTCGGCGGCGCGACGCAGACCGCGGAGGGAGGCCCCTCGAGCGGCACGAACCCCTGGGCCACGGCGAAGTGGCGCTCGAGCAGGGTGAACCGGCGGTCGTCGGCGTAGGGCTGCCAGATCACATCCAGCGTGGGGCGTCCGTCGATGGAGAAGGGCACCGGGAAGAAGAGGCGCTCGTCCGCCGGGCGCTCCGGCGCCAGGCCGAGGTGGCCGAACGGCGCGAACGCCTCGGCGGTCATCGGTTCGGCTTCGAGTTCGAGGATGCGCATCGCCGTTTCCTCCCGTCTTCGGGGCGCCGGCCCGCCGCCGCGGACTCAGAACGGGCCGAGCGGAATCGCGTGCGCCACGACCAGTCCGACCGTGGCGAAGCCGAGTACATACCAGAACAGGGGCAGGTAGAACCGCAGCCAGACCCGCAGGCTGACCCGCCCGATCACCAGGGTGGCGAGGAAGTAGCCCGAGGTGGGGAAGACGATGTTGGTGATGCCGTCGCCCCAGTGCGTGGCGAGCACCACCACTTGCCGGGTGACCCCGATCAGGTCGCCTACCGGGACCAGGATGGGCAGGGTCAGCAGGCTCTGCCCCGACCCCGAGGGCACGAGGAAGTTGAACGCGGACTGGGCGTAGAGGATCCCGACGGCGGTCAACTCCTCCGGGAGCGCGGCGACGAGGGCCGCGAGGTGGAAGACCACGGTGTCCAGGATGCTCGCCTCCACCATCACCACCGAGACGCCCCGGGCCAAGCCGCAGATCAGCGCGCCGACCAGCATGTCCCGGAACGCCGAGTTGAAGTCGTCGCAGATCCGGTTGGCGCCCCGGCCGGCGACGACCGACGCGACGACCGCGGTCAGGACGAACAGCCCGCTGATCCCCTCGAAGCCGAGCCGCAGGACGACGAAGGCGGCCACCGACCCGAGGAAGAGGACGAGGGCGGCGACCGCGGCCCACGCCAGCCGGCGGGGCGCCGGCCGGGACTCGTCCGCCGCGTCCGGCCCGGCGGCCCGGCGGAGCGCGGCGTCTCCTTCCGGGTTCAGGGCGGTCTCCGGACGGGTGCGCACCCTCCGGGCATAGCGGAGCACGAAGACGGCGGCCATGGTCTGGACCGCCGCGAACGAGGCGGAGCGAAACCCCGCTCCGGAGAACATCGGCAGCCCGGCGAGGGCGTGCCCGATCCCGATGGTGGAAGGCGCGGTAACCCCGAACGCGTAGCCCAGCGAGGTCGGGACCAGGGCGACCGCGGTGGCGGTCACCGTGTCGTAGCCGAGCCGCAGCAGCAGCGGCAGGACGACCGGGAGGTAGGCGATCGCCAGTTCGGGAGTCCCCACCAGCGCGGCGACCGCGGAGAAAGCGGCCATGAGCACCGGGATGAGCAACTCCGACCGGCCCCCCAGCCGGCGGGTCAGCGCCCGGATGCCCAGGTCGAGGATCCCCGCCCGGTGGACCACCCCGACGGAACCGCCGACGAGGAGCACCAGGAAGACGATGCTCGAGGCCTCCCGCAGCCCCTTCGGGACGGCGGTGACCAGTTCGAGGAAGCCGGCCGGGGAGGACTCGACCACCCGGTACGAGCCGGGGATCACCACTTCCCGCCCGTCGGGGAGGACGGCGCGCTCGAACGAGCCCGCCGGGACGATCCAGGTGAGGCCCGCCGCCAGGACGATGAAGCCGAGCAGGATCAGGTAGATGTCCGGCCGGGCCGCGGCCCGGCGGGCGCCGCCGGCGGTCAGTTGGGGGTCCGTGTCCTTCGCTGTCGAGGATACCGGGGAGGGACGGCTCGGCGGTTCGCCGCCGGGGGCGGGGAAGCGCCGGGCCCGGAGACCGGATGAGACGCCGGAAACGGACGCGTCGCGCTAAACTCGAAGGGAAAGGGCTGTCGCCTCTACGGTCGCGCGGATGCGCTGAGGGGTGCCTGGAAACCCAAAAGGAAGGCGCCCGGCCTCGTGCCGGGCGACGGGTCTGAGCGATGCCCGTCGGCAGCCCCGCGGGACTACCAGGCGCAGTCCCACCGCCGCCTCCCGCGAGGACGGCCTGGAGCGCTCGGCCACAACCGGTTGTGGCCGACGGCCCTTGACACCACAAGATGTTGTGGTGCGCGGCATTGACCGGCTTCGCGCGCCGGTGCTAATCTCGCCGGCTTCGGGCGGCCGGGGCGGCGTCCGTTTCCCCGGCGGCCGGCGGTCCGAGAGCGGCGCCCGGGGCGGCTCTCCGGCGCCGGTTCCGCCCGATCCCGTTGTCCCCAGCCATCCACCTCCGCGCCCTCGGCTCCGGGAGTTCGGGCAACGCCGCGCTGGTCACCGGCGGCGGCTCGTCGCTGCTGGTGGAGGCCGGGTTCTCCTGCCGCGAACTGGAGCGCCGGCTGGCGCGCGCCGGCTGCGAGCCGGGGTCGCTGGACGCGGTGCTCGTCTCCCACGAACACGGCGACCACTCCCGCGGCGCGTTCCGCTTCGCCGCGCGCCACGACCGGCCGCTGTTCGCCACCGACGGCACCTGGGAGCGCCTGCTCCGGTCGGCGGGGAACGGCGCTTCCGCGAACGGTGAGGGTCTGCCCCCGCCTCGGCGGGGCCGGCTCCGCGCCGGGCTGCCGGCCCCGGTCGGCGCGTTCACCGTCGTCCCCTTCGCCATCCCCCACGACGCCCGCGAGCCGGTCGGCTTCCGGCTGGAGGCGGGTCCGGAGGCGGTGGTCCTGGTCACCGACTTCGGCCACATCTCGCCGGAGATGGAGCGAGCCATCGAGGGCGCCTCCGTGCTGCTCATCGAGTCGAACTACGACGAGCGGATGCTCTACGACAGCCGCTACCCGTTCCCGCTCCGGGAGCGGATCGCCTCCCGTTTCGGCCACTGCTCGAACGGCGCGCTCGCGCTCTACCTGCGGCGGCGGCTGCCCCGTTCCGTTACGACCCTCCTCCTCGCCCACCTCTCGGAGAACACGAACACCCCGGCCCTGGCGCTCGCCGCCGCCGAGGACGCGCTCCGCGCCGCCGGCCGCCCGGAGGTGGAAGTGCGGGTGGCCGCCCGCCGAGACCTCTCCGACCCGGTGAGCACCCCGCTGCGCCCCGTGATGCCGCCGCTTCCCCCCCGTTACCCGCTCCCGGGCGGCGCGCCGTCGCTGTTCCCGGCCGGCTGACCGGCAGCCCGTGGAGAAAGTCCGGGGAGCGCCCGTCAGCGCGGAGCGCCCTCCCTGCGGGCGGTAGATGCTCACCGACCGGTATGTCCGCCCCGAGATGGGGGCGCTCTGGACCGACGAGGCGCTGTTCTCCTCCTGGATGGAGGTCGAAGTGGCCGCCGCCGAGGCGATGGCGGCGGAGGGGATCGTCCCGGAAACCGCCGCCGCCCGGATTCGGGAACGGGCCGGCTTCGACCTCGAGCGCATCCGGGAGATCGAGGCGGTCGTCCACCACGATGTCGTGGCCTTCACCCAGGCGATGGCGGAGCGGGTCGGCGAAGAGGGCCGCTACCTCCACTACGGGCTCACCAGTTCCGATGTGGTGGACACCGCGCTCGCGGTCCGGCTGACCCGGGCGGCGGACCTGGTGCTCCGGCGGGTGGAGGGCCTGCGCGAAGTCCTCCTCCGCCGCGCCGAAGAGCACCGGCGGACGGTGATGGTGGGGCGCACCCACGGCGTCCACGCCGAGCCCATGACCTTCGGCATGAAGATGCTCCTGTGGTGGGCGGAGATGGGCCGGAACCGGCGGCGGCTGCGCGCGGCCCGGAGCGCGGCGGCGGTCGGGAAACTGAGCGGCGCGGTGGGCACCTTCGCCCACCTGCCGCCGTCGGTGGAAGCCCGGGTGTGCGCGGCGCTGGGGCTGGCGCCGGCGCCGATCTCGACCCAGGTCGTCCAGCGCGACCGCCACGCCGAACTCGCCGCCGCGCTCGCCATCACCGCCGGCACGCTGGAGAAGATCGCCACCGAAGTCCGCAACCTCCAGCGCACCGAGATCCGGGAGGTCGAGGAGCCCTTCGGGCGGGGCCAGAAGGGCTCTTCGGCGATGCCCCACAAGCGGAACCCGGTGGGCTGCGAGCAGGTCTGCGGCCTCGCCCGGGTGATCCGCGCCAATGTGGTTCCGGCGATCGAGAACATCGCGCTGTGGAACGAGCGGGACATCTCGCATTCGTCGGCGGAGCGGATGACGATCCCGCAGAGTTTCCTGCTGCTCGACCACATCCTGCTGCGGACGACCGCGATCGTAGACGGGCTGCTGGTGTATCCCGAAGCGATGCGCGCGAACCTGGAGCGCATGAACGGGCTGGTGTTCAGCGGCGGCGCGCTGCTCGAACTGGCCGCCCGGGGGGTGTCCCGGGAGGAGGCCTACCGGATGGTGCAGTCCTGCGCGATGCGGGTCTGGGAGCGGGGGACGCCGCTGCGGGAGGAGATGGGGCGGCGCGCGGGGATCACCGCGGTGCTCGGCGAGGCGGAACTGGACGCGGTCTTCGACCTCGACACCCATCTCCGCCGGGTGGACGAGGTGTACGAGCGCGTCCTCGGGGAGGAGGAGTCCCCGTGAAGTACCGGGTCCGGGTGGAAGTGCGGCTCCGGCCCTCGATCTACGACCCGCAGGGCGAAGCGATCCGCCGGGCGCTGGCCGCCGGCGGCGCCTCCGGGGTGACTTCGGTGCGGCAGGGGAAACTCTTCGAACTCGAACTCGAGGCCGACTCCGCCGCCGCCGCCGAAGAGCAGGCCGCCGACCTCGCCCGCCGGGTCCTCGCCAACCCGGTGCTCGAGGACTGCGCGGTTTCGTCGCCTACGATGCATCAGGTCCCCACCGCCTGACCGGTCGATTCTCCCCGGTGATCGCCGTTCCTGCCAAGAGGTTCCTTCATGCCTCGAAGGACGAGGTTGGCGGGGGGACTCGCGGAGCGATTCCCGCCGCCGGCCCCCGGGCAGCGGCCCGCGGGGAACCGACGGGCGGGGGCCCTTCCGCGGGCGGGTACGATGCGGCAGGTCCCCACCGCCTGACCGGTTTGGATTTTTGCCGGTGATCGCCGTTCCTGCAGTGAGGTTTTCTTCCTACTTGGTCTCCAAGGACGAGGTTGGCGGGGGGACTCCTTCGCGCTTCGCCGGCCGGCGCCGCTCTCGCCGGGCGCCGCGCCGCCGGCTCGCCGGCAACCGATGAAGCCGCGCCGGATCGCGGTCCCGGTGTTCCCGGGCACCAACTGCGAGGAGGATGTGCTCCACGCGCTGCGGACCGTGACGCCCCACCGGGCGGAACTCGTCTGGCACCGGGAGGGCTCGCTCGCCGGGTTCGACGCCGCGGTCGTGCCCGGCGGTTTCGCCCACGGCGACTACCTGCGCGCCGGCGGGCTGGCCCGGTTCTCCCCGGTGACGGCCGCGCTCTCGGAGATGGCCGGGGCCGGGAGGCCGGTGCTGGGCATCTGCAACGGGTTCCAGATCCTCCAGGAGGCGGGGCTCCTGCCGGGAGCGATGCTGAAGAACCGCTCGCTCACCTATGTCTGCCGGGAGGTGTTCGTCCGGGTCGAGACGAGGGAGACCCCGCTGACCGCCGCCCTCGAAGTCGGCGAAGTGCTGCGGCTGCCGATCGGGCACGCCGAAGGGAACTTCCACCTGGACGACCGCGGGATCGCCGAACTCGAGGCCGAAGGACAAGTGGTGTTCCGCTACTGCCGGTCGGACGGGGCGCCCGACGAAGCGGCGGCGGAAGTGAATCCCAACGGCTCCCGGAACGCCGTCGCCGGCGTCCGGAACCGGGCCGGGAATGTGGCGGCGCTGATGCCCCACCCGGACCGGGCCTACGAAGCGGCGCTCGGCGGCGAGGACGGCGTCCGGGTGTTCGCCGGCCTGACCCGGTGGCTGGAGTCCTGATGGCGCCGGCGGCGGGCCGAGCCGGGCCACCGGCGGAAGGATCTGCCGGGCCACCGGCGAAAGGTCCAGCCGGGCCACCGGCGAACGGCGCTGTCGAGCGGCCCGTCGGGCCGGGCCAGGGGTTGGCCGATGCGCTCGCGGCGGGTCTCACCGAGTCCGATTTCCGGGAGATCGAGGCCCGCCTCGGGCGCGCGCCGAACGCCGCCGAACTCGGCATGTTCTCCGCCATGTGGTCGGAGCACTGCTCCTACCGGTCCTCCCGAAGGCATTTGGCGCGCTTCCCCACCGAGTCGCCCCGGGTCCTCGAAGGGCCGGGCGAGAACGCCGGCGCCGTCGAGATCGGCGACGGGCTGGCCGCGGTGTTCAAGGTGGAGTCGCACAACCATCCCACCTTCATCGAGCCGTACCAGGGCGCGGCCACCGGCGTCGGCGGCATCCTGCGGGACATCTTCACCATGGGCGCCCGCCCGGTGGCGCTGATGAACTCGCTGCGCTTCGGCCCGCTCGCCGACCGGAACAACCGCCGGCTGTTCGCCGGGGCGGTCGCCGGCATCGCCAACTACGGGAACAGCATGGGCATCCCCACCGTGGGAGGGGAAGTGGGGTTCGAGGACTGCTACTCGCTGAACCCGCTGGTGAACGCCTTCGCGCTCGGTCTCGCGCCGGCGGACCGGTTGTTCCGCGCCCGGGCGGAGTCGCCGGGGCATCCGGTGTACTGCGTCGGCGCGAAGACCGGCCGCGACGGCATCCAGGGCGCGGCGATGGCTTCCGCGGCGTTCGACGACGAAGCGGAGGCCAAGCGCCCCACGGTGCAGGTCGGCGACCCGTTCCTGGAGAAACTCCTGTTGGAGGCCTGCCTCGAACTCATGCGGGGCGACGCGCTGGTCGCCGTCCAGGACATGGGCGCCGCCGGGCTGACCTGTTCCACCGCCGAAGTCGCCGCGCGGGGCGGGTGCGGCGTCCGGGTGGACCTCGACCGGGCGCCGCAGCGCGAAGCGGGGATGTCCGCCTACGAAATCCTCCTCTCGGAGTCGCAGGAGCGGATGCTGTTGGTGGTGCGGCGGGGGCGGGAGGGCGAGGTGGAGCGGGTCTTCGCCAAGTGGGACCTGGACGCGGCGGCGCTCGGCGAGATCACCGACGACGGACTGCTCCGGGTGACCCACCGGGGCCAGCCGGCGGCGCTCGCGCCCTGCCGGGCGCTGACCGAGGACGCTCCGCTGGAAGACCGGCCGATGGCCGCGCCGTCTTCGTGGCCCCCGGCGGAGGTGACCGCCGCCGACCTCGACGAGCCGCGCGACTGGAACGAGGCGGCCCTGCGGCTGGCGGCTTCCCCCGGGCTCGCCAGCCGGCGGTGGGTGTACGAGCAGTACGACCACATGGTGCGGAGCGACACCGTGGCCCGCCCCGGCGCGGACGCCGGCGTGATCCGCATCAAGGGCTCGCGGCTGGGTGTAGCCATGTCGCTCGACGGCAACGGCCGCTACGCCGGCGCCGACCCCCGCCGGGGCGGGGCGCTGGCGGTGTCCGAGGCCTGCCGCAACCTGGCGGCGGTGGGGGCGGAACCCGTGGGGGCGACCAACTGCCTCAACTTCGGCAACCCGGAGAAGCCGGAGGTGATGTGGCAGTTCTCCGAGGCCATAGACGGCATGGGCGAGGCGCTGCGGGCGCTCGGCGCGCCCATCACCGGCGGCAATGTCAGTTTCTACAACGAGACCGACGACGCCGGAATCCTGCCGACCCCGGTCGTGGGCGTGGTGGGGGTGCTGCCCGATGTCCGGGCGTTGGTGCGCCAGCACTTCCGGGGACCGGGCGACGCGGCGTACCTGGCCGGAGGAGCGTCCGCCGGCGCTTCTTCCGGCGGCGCGTCGCCGACCGTCGCGCTCGGCGCGAGCGAGTACCTGAAGGTCATCCACGGCCGGACGGACGGTCGCCCCCCGGCCCCGGCGCTCGAGGCGGAGGCGCGCCTGGGCGCGTTCCTGCGCGCGGCCGCCGCCGCGGGGATCACCCGCTCGGCCAAGGACCTCTCCGAGGGCGGCCTGTTCCAGGCGGCGGTCGAGTCGGTCTTCGCCCCCGACGGTGCCCGCTGCGGCGCGTCCCTCTCGCTGGAAACCCCCGACCGGATCGAGGGCCCCCTCTTCGGCGAAGCCCCGGCCCGCGCGCTCGTCACGGCGGGGGTCGAGGACACGGCGGCCCTGGAGTCTCTGGCCGAGGAGCACGGAACCCCGCTGACCCGCCTCGGGACCACCGGGGGCGATGCGCTAAACGTCCGGGCGAACGGCGCCGCCGTGATCCATCTGCCCACGCCCGACCTCTGGGACGCCTTCGGCATGGGCCTGGAACGCGAGATGTCGGGGACGGCGCCGTGACGGGCGCGGGTCGCCGCGCCGCCGGGGGTGTCAGGTTTTGGCGTTTCCCTGCGCGAAATTCCCCTCCGGTCTCCGAAGCCTCCATGGACCCGGCCGTTGTCCGCACCGAACGTGCGTCGTCTTCCCCGCGTCGTCGCCCATCCTCCGCGCGACTCGATCGGCTGGCGGCTTCGGCGGCGTCAACGGCGCGTTCGACCGCGGTAGGCGCACTCCCGCCGCGCCGAGTTCATCCCGGTGCGGCAGCCGCGCCGGTCCTGCTTCCCGGAAGGCGGACGCGTCCGTCGGTTCGCCGCTCCGGCGGCGCCTCGCCTCGCCGCGCGCGGCCGTGGGTGCTGCCCGAGGACTGCCGGGATGCCCTCCCCGAACTTGCGGAGAACAGCGTCGCTCTGGTCTTGACCGATCCTCCCTACTTCACGGACCGAATGGGCGCGGAATGGGACCTGCGCGCCCTCCGGTCGCGGGTGAAGAACGGGGTCGTCGGCGGCCTGCCGGTCGGTATGAAATTCGATCCGAAACAGGGCCGCGACCTCTACGAGTTCCTGCGGCCGATCGCGGAGGAGTGGCGGCGGGTCCTCAAGCCGGGCGGTTTCGCCCTCTGCTTCTCCCATCCCCGGCTCGCCCACCGCACGACCTCGGCGATAGAGGACGCCGGTTTCGAAATTCGGGACCTGCTCGCCTGGAAGCACGAGGGGCAGGCCAAGGCGTTCACGCAAGAGCACTTCGTTCGCCGCCGCGACCTCTCCGACCGAGAGAAGGCGCGCATCATCCGCTCGCTCGGCGGCCGCAAGACCCCGCAACTCAAGCCGCAGATAGAGATGATCGTCCTGGCGCAGGCGCCGCGCGCAGGGACTTTCGTGGACAACTGGATGGAGTACCGCGCCGGGCTGATCGATGTCTCCCGCCCGCTCCTCGATCCCGGACGCTTCCCCGGAACCCTGATCCCCTGCCCCAAACCCAAGGAGCGGTTCGGGCACATGACGGCCAAACCCGTCGCCTTGCTCCGCCACCTCATCCGCATCTTCTCCGCCCCGGGAACGAACTCGGTCGTCCTCGACCCCTTCGCCGGCTCCGGTTCGACCGGAGTGGCCGCCCGCCTGGAGAAACGCGGCTTCCTCGGCTTCGAGATCGACGCGGCCATGGCGAAGACCGCGACAGAGCGGCTTGCGAAGGAAGCCGACGCGCGTCCACCGCGGCTTCGGGCTACGAGATCGCGAACTCCGCGGATGAGGAGCCGTAGGCGTCCGTGATGTTCCAACTGCCTCCGGCTCCGGAATCCTGCTTGGCGGGAGATGTTGTCGGCGCGGCGCTTCGTCGCACGGAAGCGATGTGGAAGGCGGCAGGTTTCGGTTTCCGGCCGTACGACCCTCCACAGGCCAAGTACGTCCTCGACACCTTCTTCACCGAATCCCACGGCGGGCTCGAACTGCTCGACTTCGTCGTCGAGTCCGCGGAAGAGCCGTTCTCGGCGATCCGGATGCGCGTCCGGTACACGGACGACGAGGACGGAACCGGTATGACCCGGTGGTTCGTGTGGCGGAAGGCCGACGAGGATTCGAGCGCCTGGGCCTTCCAGGAAGACGAAGGCTGGTGACGCCGTGAAGACGGGTGGTTCGCGCCCCGACGCGCCGGATCGGTTCCATGACGAGTGCGGGGTGGTCGGGGTCTGGAATCATCCGGAGGCGGCGCGGCTCGCGTACCTGGGGCTCTACGCGTTGCAGCACCGGGGGCAGGAAGCGGCGGGGATCGTGGCGGTGTCGCCCTCCGGGCAGTCGCTGAACGAGGTGAACGGTCCCGGACATGTCGCGGATGTGTTCGACCGGAAGTCGCTCGACGCGCTCCCGGGGCGGGCGGCCATCGGGCACACCCGCTACTCGACCTCCGGCGAGAACAGCACCGAGAACATCCAGCCGATCCAGATCGAGTGCAAGTACGGCCAGATCGCGGTCTGCCACAACGGCAACCTGGTCAACGCCCACATCCTCCGGCGGGAACTCGTGGACCGGGGCTCCATCTTCCGGACGAGTTCGGACACGGAAGTCCTGGTGCACCTGTTCGCCAAGTCCGGGCAGGCGACGGAACTCGATGCCGTCATCGAGGCGGTGCGGCAGGCGGAAGGAGCGTTCTCCCTCCTGTTCCTGACCACGAACGCGCTCTATGCGGTGCGCGATCCCCGCGGTTTCCGGCCGCTGCTGCTCGGCCGGGTGGGCGACGGGCATGTCGTGTGCTCCGAGACCTGCGCGCTCGACCTGCTCGACGCCGAATTCGTCCGCGACATCGAAGCCGGGGAGATGCTGCGGATCGACGACGACGGCGTCCATTCCCTCTCCCTCTTCGACGCCAAGCGGATTTCGCAGTGCATCTTCGAGCACATCTACTTCGCGCGCCCGGACAGCCGGGTGTTCGGGCGCGATGTGTACCGCACGCGCATCGCCCTCGGACACAGTCTGGCGAAGCGCACCGGAGTGGACGCCGATGTCGTGGTGCCGGTTCCCGACTCGGGCCTGATCGCGGCGATCGGGTATTCGCAGGCGACCGGCATCCCGATGGAGTTCGGGTTCATCCGCAACCACTATGTCGGGCGGACCTTCATCGAACCGCGCCAGTCCATCCGCAACTTCGGGGTGCGCGTGAAACTCAACCCGGTGCCGGCGGTGCTGAACGGCCGCCGGGTGATCCTCATCGACGACTCCATCGTGCGCGGAACCACCAGCCGCAAACTGGTGCAGATGGCGCGGAACGCCGGCGCCGCCGAAGTCCACTTCCGGGTCTCGTCGCCGCCGACTACCGGCCCCTGCCACTACGGCATAGATACGCCGCTGGAGTCGGAGTTGATCGCCGCCTCCAAGTCCGTCGAGGAGATCCGCGAGTACCTGAACGCGGACAGTCTCGCCTACCTCCCGCTCGAAGCGCTGGAGGAGTCCGTCGAGGACGAGCCCGACCGCTACTGCATGGCGTGTTTCTCCGGCGACTACCCGCTACCCGTCCCCGAACTCGAACGCGCCCGAAGCCTCTTCGCGAAGAACCGGACCTGATCGTCAAATACCCAGCGGGCCACGGAGACAGGTTGAGCGACGGGAACTCGTTATGGTTTCCGCCGAACACCGTTCGGTCCGATCCATATTCGGTGTCGGCACGGATCTACGATAGGGCCGTCTCCGAATCTCGACTTGATGCGTAGAGCTGCGAAACTACGAATTACCGTGGTGGGAAACTGTTCGCGCAAGCGCGCAACGGTCCCCATGATCGTGGCGCCTCGCCCGAGAACGTCGTCGACGACCGTTATTCGTTCGGGCACGGTGTCGGATATGCCCCTTATCTCGAGGGAGTCGTAGTGTTCTCGATGTGTGGGGCGCTCACCGGGTGCCGAAAAGGCGGACTTAGGCATGGTGTATGTTCTGCGTATCAACAGAGACACACTGATTCCGAGTCCATGGTTCTTCAACGCTTCCGCGAGGAGGAGGCCGACCCACTTCTGTTGCTCTCCCCGCCAAGGTACGGAGCCCGGGACTGGGACAAGTGTCGTCTTGGCGCCAAAGAGATCACGCAGTCCCTCATGTTGTGTCAACGCGACAACTTTTTCAGCCACTTGGTTTATGGCCCAATCGTGGCCGTTCTTCACGGCACTGCGTATCTGCCGTGACTTGCGTGCGATCTCGCTTGTCTCCTTTGACGAGTAGGCGAGAGCCGTGCCACAGACGACCTCAGAGAAGAGACTCATCGACGATCGTTCGTTCCTCAACACTCTCGCACCATCTGGAGACATCCTCTTGGCGAAGCGGTTCAGCACCGTACCGTATCTGGTCTTCAACCCAATCGATACCACTGGAAGCGAGAGGTTCCAGAATGGCGAGAGGGCGCCCCAGATTGATTGCTTCCCAGCCTTGGTGTTTCGTACCACTTGTGGGGCTGGCAGCCACGATTACAGTGGCGTCAGAGAGGATCGCCATGGTGCGATTTCGCATCGCGAAATTTCGCCGCTGGACCGAGGAAGACTCCGGAAACTGGGAGACCACCAAGTGTTCGGTCGCGATGGTGTGCTGCAACGAAGCGTTGGATGCGGGGTAGGCACGGGAGAGCGGTGTTCCAAGGACGGCCACGGTCTTTCCGTGGAGTTCGATTGCGGTTTTGTGCGCGACGGTATCGATTCCATCGGCGAGGCCGCTGACCACAGAGATGCCGGCTTGGACGAGACACTCCGCTACGGATCGAGCGAGAGCCAAGTCCTCTGCACCCGCTCGACGTGAGCCGACGATGGAAATGCGTCGACCTTCTTGCAGCAGCGTGGGGTTTCCCGCGAGGTAGAGCGCCCGTGGCGCGTTTCGACTCTCGAACCGGTTGAGGGGGCCGAGAAAACTCTCGATCGGAGTAGCGCCGTCCGCCCTGTCGTGAACGGCTGCCCCGAAGAGCGAAGACGGGGGCGCTTCGCGGGGGCGGCTCATCGGTTCGGCCCTCGGTAGGCCGTCCGAAGCAAGCCGGACAGCCCGCTGTCGGGACGAAGGCGTGCCCATCGTTGTTCGGGATTCTAGGCGACGAGTGCGACGGGCTCAGGCGATCGCGGCCCCGTCGGCGTCCATGCGGCTGATCGGGCCGTAGCCCAGGCGGGAGAGGCCCGGCTCCAAGCGGTCGGCGTCGCCGACCACCACCAGCGCGCCGCCCTCCGGGGAGAGGTGCTTCGCCGCCGCCTCGGCGACCTGGTCGCGGGTCACGGCGGCCACCCGGTCGGGGAACTCGCGGATGTCCGACAGCGGGCCGCCGCGGTGGAGGATGCCGCCGATGACCCCTTTCACGCCGCCCAGCGTCTCGAAGTGCTGGGTGTAGGTGCGGATGAGCGTCTTCTTCGCCTCCTCCACCTCCCGGACGAGGACGCGGCGCCGGCCGGAGGCGATCCGCTCGACTTCCGCGAGCAGTTCCGGGATGGCGGCGTCCGCCATCTCCAGGTTCACCGACGCGGAGGCGGAGAGGATCGAGCCGTCGGTCAACTGGCGGCTGCCGGCGAAGGCGCCGTAGGTCGCTCCCATCCGCTCCCGGAGGTTCAGGTTCAGCCGGCTGGAGAAACCCCCTCCCAGGATCTGGAGCGCCAACCGGAGCGCCAGCCGCTCCGGAATGTCCCGAGGCGGGCCGGCCTTCACCCAGCGCGCGACCGCCTGCGGGCTCTCGGCGGCCATCCGGTGGAGCAGGACCCCCCGGCCGGGCGGCGCCGGCAGTTCCGGCGCGGGCGGCCGCTCCGGGACTTCGCCCCGCGCCCACTCGCCGAAGAACTCGTCGAAGACCTCCACCACCCGGTCGGTCTCGATGTCGCCGCAGACGATGAACGCCGGATCGTCCGGGACGAACCGCCGCCGGTGGAACTCGGCCAGGTCGTCCACCCGCACGGCGGCGAGCGAGTCCTCGTCCGACCGCCAGCCGTACGGGTGCTCGTCGGAGAAGACCGCCCGCCGGGCGATGCGGCCGGCGACCGAGTTCGGGTTGGCCCGCGCCTGTTTCAACGCGTCGAGATGGAGCGGGATCAACTGGGCCAACTCCTTCTCCGGGAAGGTCGGCCGCCGCAGCAGGTCCACCGCCAGGGCCAGCGTCGGGCGCAGGTGCTCGGTGAGGCAGGAGAAGGAGACGCTCATCGCCTCGGCCCCGGCCCCGGCGCCGAGGTCCGCGCCCATCCGGTCGAGCGCCGCCTCGAACTCGTGCGCGGTCCGGCTGCCGGCGCCCCGGCTCATCATGGTCGCCGTGAGGCCGGCGAGACCGGCGAGCCGGCGCGGCTCGTTCACCTTGCCTCCGCGAAACCGGAGCGTGGCTTCGATCATCGGCAGGTCCCGGCGTTCGTGGACGACCACCGGGACGCCGGCCGCCGACTCCCGGGACTCCGGCAGCGGCGCGGTGAACCGGCCGGCCGGCCCGCGGCGCGGCGGGCGGGAACGGTCCGGTTCCGGCGGCAACTCCGGAACGGGCCCGACCGGGGTGACGGTCGGCGCCCGCCAGTCCGCCGGCCCCACCGGGACCGGGACTACGGGCGGCGCCCCGGCGGCGTCCGGCTCGCCGTAGAGCAACTCCACCCGGGGCGCGAGCAGGTAGCGGTTCGCGACGCGCGCCAGGTCCGCCTGCTCCACTTCGCGGTAGCGCACCCAGTGTTCGGAGAGTTTGTCCGGCTCTCCGAGATAAGTGGTGTACCGGGCCAGCAGGTCGGCCTTGGTGGCGAGCCGCTCCAAGGCGCCCACGAACGACACCTGCGTCTCCGCCTTGACCCGCTCCACTTCCTCCGGGGTCGGCCCTTCGGCGGCGATCCGCGCCAGTTCCTCGTCCATCGCTTCCCGGACGCGGTCGAGCGGCGTCCCCGGCCGGGCGGTAACCACCACCCCGGTCAGCCCGCCCGACTCCAGCGAGTACTGGAACGCGTTCACGCCCGACGCGATGCGGTCCTCATAGACCAGCCGGTGGTAGAGGCGCGAGTTCAGGCCGTCCGAGAGGACATCGGACAGCATGTCGAGCGCCGGCTCGTCCGGGTGGAAGAACGGAATGGTCGGCCAGCAGCAGTAGAGGCGGGCGTGGGGCACTTCGTCCGGGGCCGTGATGCGCCGCGTCTCGGTGAGTCCGATCGGCGGGAACTCGGGACGGCCCGGGCGGTCGCCGGGCGGAATGGAACCGAAGTAGCGCGTGGCCTGGGTAAGCGCCGTCCGCTCGCCCAGGTCGCCGGCGATCACGAGGACGGCGTTGTTCGGGACATACCACGCGCGGAAGAAGTCGTGGACTTCCTCCAGGGTGGCTTCGGCGAGATGTTCCATGTCGCCGATGACATCCCAAGAATACGGATGCCCGGCGGGAAAGAGCGCATGGAAGATGCGCTCCCACGCCGTGCCGTACGGCACATTGTCCATGCGCTGCAGCCGCTCGTTCCGCACGACTTCGCGTTGGGTGTCGAGCCGCGTCCGGTCGAGGACATCGAGCAGCCAGCCCATCCGGTCCGACTCGGCCCAAAGCGCCAGCCCGAGCGCCTCCTTCGGGACGGTCTCGTAGTAGTTCGTCCGGTCGTGGCTGGTCGTGCCGTTCACCCCCCCCGCGGACAGGCTGGCCCCGGCTTTCTCCATCAACCGGATGAAGTGCTGGTCGTTGTTCCGCGAACCTTCGAACATCAGGTGTTCGAAGAGGTGGGCGAACCCGGTGCGCCAGGGCTGTTCGTTCTTCGAGCCCACGTGGTACCAGAGCGCGACATGCGCCACCGGCAACCGGCGGTCCTCGTGGAACAGGACGCGGAGGCCGTTGTCGAGCGTGTGGAGACTCGAAGGGACGCTGACTTCCGCCGCCATCTCGAGCGGCGCGGCGTTTCCCCGGGCCGGGCGGGCCGATCGGGGCGGGGCGGGAAGCGGGGGTTCGGGCATGAAGCGCGCCAATATACTGCCCCGTTCCGCCCGTTCGGCCCCCGATTTCCCGTTGCGAACCACCCCCCGGACGCGGCGTTCGGCCGCCGCTCGCCGCTTCGCCGGCGGGCTCGTTCTCGCGGCTTCCGCCTCCGGAGCGGCCCCGCCGCCCCAACCCGCCGACCCGTTCACCGCCGACCGGCCGGTCGAGGCGATGGTCGGCAAGCAGGTGGTCTTCGAGACGACCCGCGGAGACTTCGTCGTCGAGGTCCTGCCGGAGAAGGCGCCCAACCACGCGGCGTTCTTCCTGAAGCAGGCGGAGGAAGGGGCCTACGACGGCACCGCCTTCCACCGGGTGATCGCCCGCGGCATCGTCCAGGGCGGGGATCCCCTGTCGAAGGACCCGGAGGCGGCGGACCGCTACGGGACCGGCGGGCTGCTGCGCCTCGCGCGGGAGCCGAACGACGAACGCCACACCCGGGGCGCGGTGTCCGCGGTGCAGGTCCCCGGTCAGCCGGACAGCGCCGGTTCCCAGTTCTTCGTGGTGATCACCGACCAACCCGGGCTCGACGGCGCTTACACCGTGTTCGCCCGGGTGGTGGAAGGCCTGCGCCCGCTCACCGCGATCTCGGAGGTCGAGGCGGACGAGGGCGGCCGGCCGCTCGAGCGGGTGGAAGTGGTTCGCGCGGTCGTCCGCGACCGGCCGCCGGAAGTCGCCCCGCCGTTCACGGAGGAAAGCGACGCCGAACTCGCGAACCACCGGGTCGTCCTCGAAACGCCCTTCGGCGAGATCGGGATCGAGTTGCTCCCGGAGACCGCGCCGAACCATGTCCGCAACTTCCTCCGGCTGGCGGCGCTCGGCGCCTACGACGGTACCGCGTTCCACCGCGTCGTTCCCGGCTTCATGATCCAGACCGGCTGGATGGAGACCCGGGAGCCGCTGCTGCCGGAATCGCTCGAAAAACACATCACCAACCTGCAGCCGGAGTTCTCCGACCTGCCGCACGAGCCGGGGACGGTCTCCATGGCGCGGCTAGCCGAACCCGACAGCGCCATGACCAGTTTCTTCATCGTCACCGCGCGGGCGCCGGCGCTCGACGGCGAATACACGGTCTTCGGGAGGGTGGTCTCCGGCTACGAGGCGGTGGAAGCGATCGAGGCCCTCCCGGCGGCGGAGGACGAGTCGCCGCTCGAACGGGTCGCGATCCGTCGGGCCCGCACCGAGCCGGTCTCCCGATGAACGCCTCCCGGCCGGCGAGTTCCCGAACGGCCGGCGGGCCGCTCGAGGTGGCCATCGTCGGCGCCGGTCCCTCCGGACTCGCCGCCGCCATCGAATGCCGGCGGCAGGGCCTCCGCCACGAAGTCTTCGAGAAGGGGAGTCTGGTGGACACCATCCGCCGCTTCCCGGTCCACATGGTGTTCTTCACCACGCCGGAACTCCTGGAGATCGGCGGGCTGCCCCTGGTGTGCCACCGGGAGAAGCCGTCGCGTTTCGAGTCGCTCATCTACTACCGGAAGGTGGCGCAGCACTTCGACCTGCGCCCGCGCCTGTTCACCCGGGTGGCCCGGTTGGAGCGGTCGAAGAGCGGTCTCTTCACGCTCCACCTGAAGAGCGAGCGGCAGGGGATCCCCGACCCGGCGCCGGTCGAGGCCGAGAATGTGGTCCTCGCCATCGGGTACTTCGACAACCCGAACCGCCTCGGGATTCCGGGAGAGGACCTGGACAAGGTCTCGCACCGGTTCGTGGAGACGCACCCCTACTTCGGCTCGCGGGTCGCGGTGGTCGGCGGCGGGAACTCGGCGGCGGAGACCGCGCTCGAGTTGTACCGGGCCGGGGTCGAAGTGACGCTGATCCACCGGGGCGAGACGCTCTCGTCCCACTTGAAGTACTGGGTGCGGCCGGACATCGAGAACCGGCTGGAGCGGAAGGAGATCGCCGGCCGGCTGGGGAGCGCGCTCACCGAGGTGCGGAGTGACTCCATCCTCGTTCGCGGCCCCGACGGCCGGAGCGAGGAGATCGGGAACGACTTCGTGCTGCCGCTCATCGGCTACCGGCCGGACTACCGGTTCCTCGAGTCCGTCGGCGTGCGGAGCGCCGGCCCCGACGAGGCGCCGGTGACCGACCCGGAGACCTTCGCCACCGAAGTGCCCGGGCTCTATCTCGCCGGAGGCGTGGTCGCCGGCAAACGGACGAACACCGTCTTCATCGAGAACGGACGGTTCCACGGCGAGGCGATCGTCCGCCACCTCTGCCGGGAGCGGTGAGTCCGGGTCGGGGCCCCCGGCCCCCGGCGGCGGCTGCCCGCGCGGGGGGGCAGGGGGCGGTCGGCGCGAGGCGGGAGCCGCTCGACTGGCGGATCGAACACGCGCTCATCGTGGACGGGACCGGCGCGCCGGGCCGGTTCGGCCACCTCGGCATCCGGGCCGGCCGCTTCGCGCCGCCGGAGGCCCCGGCGCACCGCCGCCTGAATGCCTCCGGGCTGGTGGCGGCGCCGGGATTCGTGGACCTCCATTCCCACGGGGACCTGGTCTTGGCGAGCGAGGGCCCGGGCCGCTCCCGGATGATCGCCGGCCGGCTGGCGCAGGGGATCACCACCGAGGTCATCGGCAACTGCGGCCTCGGGGCCGCCCCGCTCCACGGGGAGGCGGCGGCCCTCGCTCCCCCGGTGCACGCCTGGATGACGCCGGCGGGCGTCCGCTGGCGGTGGGAGTCCCTCGCCGACTACTTCGCCGCGCTGGAGACCCTGGGTCTGCCGCTGAATGTGGCGGCGCTCGTTCCCCACGGCCTGCTCCGCCTCGGCGCGATGGGCCTCCGTCCGGGAGCGCCGGACGCCGGCGAGAAGGCGGCGATGGGCGCTGCGCTCGAACGAGCGCTCGAGGAAGGGGCGTTCGGCCTTTCCTGCGGCCTGATCTACCCGCCGGGGATGTTCAGCCCCACCGAGGAACTGCTGGGGCTGGCGCGGGACCTGGCGGCGACGGACGGGCTCTTCACCGCGCATGTGCGGGGATCGAGCGAGACCCTGCTCCCGGCGGTGGACGAACTGATCGCCATCGGGCGGGGCGCCGGGGTACGGGTCCACCACAGCCACGCCGAGGCGGTGGGCCGGGCCCACTGGCCGCAACTCGACCGCTTCCTGGCGGCCGAAGCCCGGGCGCGCCGGGAAGGCGTGCGCGTCTCGGCGGACATGTTCCCCTACCCGGTGGCCGCCACCATGATGTACGCCATCTATCCGCCGTGGGCGCTCGAAGGCGGGACGGCGGAGTTGCTGGCCCGGTTGCGCGACCCCGGGACCCGCGCCCGGATCGCGGGGGACATCGAGACCGTCCGCCCGGAGTGGCCTCCGTGGGAGCCGGGCGGCTGGCCCCACAACCTGGTGGCGGCCGTCGGGTGGGACCGGATCCTGGTGTCCGGCGTCGGCAGCGGCGCCCCGGACGCGGTCGGCCGGTCGCTGGCGGAACTCGGCGAGGCCGCCGGGAAGACCCCGTTCGACGCGGTCTCGGACCTCATGCTGGAAGAGGAGGGCGCTGTCGGGCAGTTCGTCCTGGACATCACCGGCGAGAGGGGTCTCGCCCGTCTCGCCGCCGAGCCGGAAGTCGCCTTCATCACCGACGCGAACGACTACGGCCGCGGCTCGCCGCACCCGGCGGCCTGCGGGGCGTTCCCGAAAGTCCTCGCCCGCTATGTCCGCGCGGAGGGGGCGCTCTCGCTGGAGGAGGCCGTCCGGCGCATGACCTCGCTGCCGGCGGACATCGTCGGCCTTCGAGACCGCGGCCGCATCGCCGACGACCTGCCCGCCGACCTGGCGCTCTTCGACCCCAACACCGTCACCGACCGCGCCACCCTCGAGTCCCCCCGCCGCCGCGCCGCCGGCATCCGCCTGACCTTCGTGAACGGCATCCCGGTGACCCGCGACGGCCACTACACCGGCGCCCTCCCCGGCCGCGTCCTCCGCCGGTCCTGAGCCGCGGGGCGCGCCCCGCGCGGCCCCGTCGCCGCCCGGTCGCGCCCGGCCCGATTACGGCTCTTCCCGGCCGTCGCGCGGGACCAGAACCGTCCGGAACCAGTCCTGACGATCGGCGGCGGCCCGCAACGCCTGACCGGCCCGTGGATCCCTCTTCTCCACTTCGCGGACCAACTGCATCAACTGCTCGTGCTTCTCGCCGGCGTCCTTCGCGAGTCGGCGCCGCAGTCCGTCGTCACGATGGGCGACTTCCGCGAAAGCGCACCAGAGGTCCTGCGCCACTTTCTCCCAGTCGTGCCGGAACGCTTCGGCGTCCGACATCACCCGGGTCCGGCGGGGGGCGAGTCCGTACAGGTCGAAGACGCTCGCCAGCCCTTCGAGGAATGCCGCCCACCGGCGCCGCTTGGGCTGCGGCGCGCCGGGCCCACCGCCGTTTCGAGTCACGGTTCCAGCCCCGGAGACCGATCGCTCGAGGCCCCGCTCGACTTACTCCCCTGACCCGGCGGAGGTGAGGAGTCCGTCGGCGGTCGGTCTTCGGCGCCGCCGGTCAGGTGGCGGTCGAAGAAGTCGGTCATGCGGCGGTAACTGTCGCGGCGGGTGGGGATTTCGTCCCAGCCGTGGTCCTCCACCGGATAGACCACGAGGTCGAAGTCCTTCTGCTTCTCGATGAGGATCTGCGCCAGCCGGAAGGAGTCCTGGATCTGGACATTGCCGTCCACCAGGCCGTGCTGGATCTGGAGCGCGTCTTCCAGCCCGTCGGCGTAGTACACCGGGCTCGAAACGCGGTAGGCCTCCTCGTCGTCGAGTTGGCTGCCGTTCAGGATGCGGCTCGTGTACCCCTGGTTGTAGTGGGCCCAGTCGGTCACCGGGTAGAGGGCCACTCCCGCCGCATACCTCCCGGGATGGCGGAAGAGGGACATCAGCGTGAAGAAGCCGCCGTAGGAGCCGCCGTACACCCCGATTCGTCCGGGGTGGACGCCGTTCCGTTCGACGAGTCGGTCGAGCAGCGGCAGGGCGCTGTCGATGTCGGAGACGCCCATCTGCCGGTAGGCGTAGGTGCGGTTCCGGTGCCCGTAGCCGGAACTCCCCCGGTAGTCCACGGAAGCGGCGGCATACCCGCGTTGCCGGAGGAAGTTCGCATAGACGATGCTGCCGAGTCGGCTCCAGCCCTTGACCACCGCCTGCGCGCACTCCCCGCAGCCGTGCGCGTACACCACCGCCGGCGTCTCGCCGGCGACGGCGCCTTCGGGGGTGTCCCAGATGCGCGCCCAAGCCGTGTTGCCGTCGGGCAGGTCGTACTCCACGATCTCGCTTCCCGCCCAGGCCGTCCGGTAGAAGGCGTCGGTTCCGCTCTTGGTGACGCGGACCGGTTCGGCGCCGGATTCCGCGGCGTCCAGCAGGTGGAGGTCGCCGAACTCGGTGAGCGACTGGCGGACGAGGGCCACCCGTCCGCCGTCCGGGGAGACCTCCCAGGAGTGCATCGCCTCCCCCTCGGTCAGCCGGGTGAGCGGGCCGCCCTGCGCCGGCAGCCGGTAGAGATGCTCCTCGCCCGGGTGTTCCCTGCTGGTGGTGAGGAAGAACGACTCGCCGTCCGGCGCGAGTTCGGCGCGCCGCACTTCGAACGCGCCTTCCGTGAGCGCCGAGACTTCGCCGCCTTCGGGCCTCGCGAGCAGCAACATGGCCCAGCCGCTCTCCACCGACCCGAAGACGAAACCCCGGGAGTCCGGAAGCCAGGTGAGCATTCCCGGCCGCCAGCGCCCTTCGACCAGCGGACCGCCGATCCACGCCTCTTCGGTCTGGTGGTCGAGGTGGCGGAGCGCGGCGGTGTCGAAGTCCAGCAGCGAGATCCAGCGGCTCTTGTGATCCATGGAGAGCGTCTGCATCGCGGCCCACCGGCCGTCGGGGCTCCATTCCGGGCCGTGGATGACGGTCGCCCGTTCCTCGCCGTCCTCGATCCAGCGGATGTCGATGTCTTCCTGCCGCGCGGCGGGGTCCACCTCGACGAACCCGGTGCGCCAGGACGGGAGCGCTTCGCCGACCTTGGGCCGCGCGTCCTTCTCCGTCGCCCGCCCGCTCTCGTTCACGAACTCCATGAACTCGGTCCGGCGCGGCTCCGCCGGGTCCTTCCGCGAACGGAACGCGAGGTATCGGCCGTCGGGGGACAGCCGCAGGTCAGTAATCCGCTCCCCCTTCGGGACCGGTATCCGCTGCGGCGGCGCGGTGCGCTGCATCCGGCGCAATTCCTCCCGGCGTTCTTCGCGTTCCTTCCGTTCCCGCACGACGGCGACCAGTTCGGTCTGCTGCGCCTCCAACCACGCCTGTTGTTTCGAGTCCTCCTCTTCCGCCGGAACCGCTTCGGCCACCTGGCGGACCAGCCCGGAGGCGAGGTCGTACTCCCACAGGTCGCCGTTCTCCGAAGCGGTCGGGGTCAGCCCCTCCGTGGCGAAGTGGAGGACGCTCCCGTCCGGACGCATCCGCAGCGCGCCGAGCGATCCCGCGGCGGAATAGACCGCGCGGGTTCCCCGTTCGGCGGTCCAGACGAACAGCGTCCCGTCCCGGCTCCAGGCGGTGGCGCCCGTGTCCCGGGAACGAACCGCGTCCGCTCCCGGAACCAGCCGGACCTCGTCCGGCGCGAGTTCGCGCAGCGTCCGCCCTTCCCGGTCGGCGGCGAACCAGGGGTCGTCCTCCGGCAACTGCCCGGGGGTCGGGGATTCATTCCAGCGGAAGTAGATCTCGCTCCCGTCGGGCGCCCAGCGCAGGTCGCGCGGCGCGAGCCCGAAGACCCGGGGGCCGCCGCCGAGGTGGTCGAGCGTCAGTCGGAAGGTCGGGTCGGCGTCTTCGGGCGTCAGGGAAGACTGGGAGCGCAACTGCGCGGACGCCGGCAGGACGCCGCAGAGCGAAACGGCGGCGGCGGCCAGGGCCGGCAGGACGGGGAGTCTCGGCATCGGGCGTCCTTCCTCGGGGGGATCTCCCGGGTTCAGCGGACCAGCAGGATTCGATCGTTCACCGGAACGAACCATTCGACGCCGCGCTCGGTGACGACGGCGTCGTCTTCGAGCGGGATCCGCACTTTCGCCCCGCCGAATTCCTCGGCCTTGGTGTACGCGAAGAGTTCGATCGCGAACATGTTGGACGGACGGATCTCGAACTCGAGCCGCGCGGGGTTGAACCAGGCGATGGAGGGGCCGATCCCGTGTCCGAGATTGCCGACCGAGTGGCAGCCGATGGCGATGTCGGTCGTGTCGTCGTCCGTGGGTCGGTTGAACTCGATCACTTGGAAACCGGCTTCTTCCAGCGAAGCGCCGAGGCGCTCCAGCATCGCGCCGGCGGTCGGCCCCGGCCGGATCGTGCGCCGGATGACTTCCCGGGCGGCGCGGCCGCGGTCGAAGGCGTTCTGGATTCCCGGGGGCGCGGCGGTTTCGCCGTCGCGGAGGACATAGGCGATGCGCTTCATGTCCGTATAGAAGTTCAGGTAGCCGACGCCCCAATCGATCATCACCAGGTCGCCGCGCTGGATGATGCGTTCGTTCGAAGTCGCTTCGATGCCGGCGGGCCCGGTGATGTAGATTGAGGGAATGCCGAACGAGGTATCGAGCCCGTTCTCGAGCAGTTGCTGTTCGATCCACCAGGCCACATCTTCGAGCGCGGTCACGCCGGGGACGATGACCTCGTTGGAGAAGGCCCGCTCGGCGATCTTCCGCGCCCACTCGCTCGCCTCGCCGAAGGCGACGATCTCGCTCGCCACGCGGCGCGAGCGGAAGTCGGAGATCAACTTCTCGGCGCTCACCAACCGGTCCCGGTACGGCTCGCCGAGCGTTTCCGTGAGATGGAGCCAGGAAGTGTGCGAGAGCCCGTCGGCCGCGCCGATGCTGCGCGACATGTTCACGCCGATGCGCTGCGGGTCCCGCTCCCGGACGAACTCGGCGAGGTCGGCGCTGCCGAGGATGCGGTCGTACACCTCGCAGCGCGCCAGTTTGTAGCCGGAGACGCCGATGGCGACGCGCTCGATCCGGTCGCCGCCCCGGTCCGTGAAGATGTAGTAGCCGGTGGAGCCGATGTAGCCGCGGCCGAGGTCCTCCCACAGCGGGTCGCGGAGTCCCTCCTTCATCACGGTGATCCACATGTCGATCCCGTTCTCGCGCATCGCCTCGGGCAGGACGAGGTCGAACTTGTCGGCGCGGATGCGGCACATGCGTTCCCAGCGGTTCCGCGCTTCGGTCTTCGCCGCGCCGGGCGCGGGGAAGAGCGCCGGGAGAAGCGCCGCGGCCGCGAGCAGCGGAAGGAGGGTCCGCCGGCGCCTGCCTCCGGTTCCGGCCGCGTCCCCCCGCCCGCCGGGCCGCGCCGGGCGCGGGGCGGTTTCTCGGCCGGCCGGGCCGGCGTTCCTCGTCAGGCCGATGTCCATGCGATCTCCCTCCGGAATCGGCGCCGAAGGGTACGCGAAAGGATGCGCTCCCCGGCGAACCCGGGTCGGCCGGCGAGGCCTGCGCCGGCGACCGGGCGGAAAACCCGCTAGTCGGCTTCCGTCGGGTTCGCTTCCTCGTCGGGTGCGGCGCCGTCGGACGGGATGCTGTCGGACGGGACGCCGTCGGACGGGACCGGGTTGGCCGTGGGCTCGACCGGCGCTTCGACTGCCTCCGCATCGGCTCCGGCGGCCTCCGCGCCCTCCGTGTCCTCCGGCGCTTCCGGCGCCGAAGCGTCAGCGGCGCCCTCGGTCCCGGCGGCGGCGCCGTCCTCCGGGGCCGCTCCTTCCGCGTCGGACTCGCCGAACATCCGCGCGAGCGCGGCGCGGGCCTCTTCCCTGGCGGCCTGCTGGTCCTCCGTCGGTCCGCGCGTGTCTTCCTCGATGATCTGCTCGGCTTCGTGCTTGGCGTACACCTCGATCTTCCCCGCCTGCATCTCGGCGAGGGCGACCGCGGCCGGGCGGCGCAGCGGGCTGGGGACTCTCGGCGGCGCCCCCTGGATCAGTTGCCGGGCGCGCTGCGCCAGCGCGTTCACCTGCAGGAAAGGACTCGCCTCTTCGATCTTCAATCGGGATCTCCTCGCTCCCGACCGCGCATCCCGGTTCTCCGGCGCGGCCGAACCGGGTAGGTTAGCAGTCCGCGGGGGTACATCGCCAACGGCAACCGGTTTCCGGGAGACGAAGCCGGTCGGCGGAAACGAGGGCCGGGTTCGGCGGTCAGGAGGCCGGACTCGCGAGCAGCCGGCGGAACACCGCCAGGGACTCCGGCGCCGACCAGTCGCGCGCCCCGATGATGTGGGAGGCCAGCCGGCCGTCGCGCCCGACGATCCAGGTCTCGGGGTACTGCAGCACTTCGTAGCGGCGGGACACCCGTTTGCCCGGGTCGTGGAGCACCAGGAAGCGAAGGCCGTGCTCGGTTACGAAGGGCTCGATGTCTGCGTACCGCTCGTCCACCGAGACCGCCACGACTTCGAGCCCCTCGGGGCCGAGGTCGTCGGCGAGTCGCTGCAGCGAGGGCATTTCGGTCACGCAGGGCGGGCACCAGGTCGCCCAGAAGTTCAGCACCACGACTTTCCCGACGAAGTCGGAGAGGCGGTGTCGATCCCCGGCGAGGTCCTCGAGTTCGAAGGCCGGCGCGGGGGCGCCGGCTTCCGGGCTCGGCGGGCGTTCGGCGCACCCGGCGGCGAGGACCGCCGGCAGCAGAGCCATAAGGACGGCGGGCCCGACCGGTGAACCCGCCGCCGCCGGTCGGCCCGGGGCTCCGCCGCTCACGAGCCCCCTTCTTCCGTCGCGAAGAACCTCCCCAGGGCGGCGAGGGTCTTGGCGTCCTCGATGTGTCCATGCGGGCCGGTTTCGCCGGCGAGCATTCGCCGCGCCTCCGCGACCGGAACGAGCACCGGGCGCACCGATTCACCCGATTCGGGCGCCGGCGGGCCGGCGGTGAGCCCCTCGGCCAGGAACACCCGGAGGTATTCGTCGCAGAACCCGGGCGCGGTGAAGAAGGCGCCGAACGGACGGAGTACGGCCGCCCGGTAACCGGTCTCTTCGGCAAGTTCGCGCGCGGCCGTTTCTTCCGCCGCCTCCCCGGCTTCCCGCGTGCCGGCCGGAATCTCCAGCATCGGCCTCCCCGCCGCGTAGCGGTACTGCCGCACCATCACGAGCCGGCCGGGGTCGGGCCGCGCCAGGACGGCCACCGCCCCCGGATGCCGTGCGACCTCGCGGCGGGACAGCGGGCCGTAGCCGCCCTCGCCGTCCGGTTCGCGCACCCGGTCCACCTCCACCCGCAGCAGCCGGCCGCGGAACCGGACCTGGCGATGGAACAGGTCGGCGGAGGTCGTCGTTCCCACGGTGCTCGATGGCCTCCCGACCGAACCGGCAGTGTACCGGGGAGGCGGCCCGACGGCGTCCCTGCGGTTTCGGTTCGGAGCGGAGGAGCGGACCGCTGCGCGACAATGCCGCCCGCTTCGGCGGCCGCTCCATGACCGTTCCCCGCCGGGTCGCCGCCCTCTGCCTCGCGGGCGTTGCGGCCACCGCCGGGGCCCAGTCGGATCCCCCGGCCCTCGACGCCGCTCGGGGTGGGCCGTCTCCCTCGATCCTCGACCGGGAGGGCGTCCAGTTCCTGTTCGACTACGACTTCGCGGACGCCGACCGGGTGTATCGCCGGTTCTCGGAGGAGTTTCCCGACCACCCGTTCGGGCCGTACAACCGCGCGGCGGTGGTCTGGACCCGGCTCGCCCAGAGGAGCGGCGGGATGCGGGGCTCCGCCCACCAGGGAGACCGGTACTGGACCCAGACCCGCAAACCGGAAGCCTCCCCCGAAGACATCGCCTCGTTCGGGCGATTCGCGGAGGAAGCCCTGGCGCGCGCCGAACGCGCTCTCGAATCCGCCCCCGGGGACCTGGAAGTCCGGTACTACCGGGGCGCGACCGAGGCGCTGCAGTCCGGCTGGAAGATCGTGGTCGAGCGCTCCTACCTCGGCGGCGCCCGCCTGATCCGCCGCGCGGTGGGGCGCCACCGGGACATCCTCGAAGCCGACTCCGGCTTCGCCGACGCCTACGCCGTGCCCGGCGCCTGGGACTACGGGGTGGCCACGCTGCCGCGGGCGCTCCGGGCGCTGGCGTTCCTCTTCGGGGTCCGCGGGAACCGCGACCGGGGGCTCGACTGGGTGGAGAAGACCGCGCGGGAAGGACATCGCGCCCGGTGGGGCGCGCTCTGGACCCTGACGGTGCTCCTGCAGCGGGAGAAGCGGTTCGACGAGGCGCTCGCGGCCCTCGGGACCCTCCGCCGCCGGTTCCCGAGGAACCCGGACTATCCGCTCGAAGAAGCGGCGGTGCTCGTTTCGCTGAAGGACTACGCCGCCGCGCGGGACGCGGCCGAGGAGTTCCTGCGCCGCCGGGAGGCCGGTTTCGGCAACTACCACCTGGCGGCCGCCGGCCTGCCCGAACTGCGGCTGGGCGAGTCGCTGCTTTTCGCCGAGGAGTGGGGCGCCGCCGAGCGCGCCCTGACCGAGGGTCTCGCGGCCGAGCCCGTTTCCGAACTCCGGGCGCTCCTCCACTTCCGCCGCGGGAACGCCCGCGACGGCGGGGGTCTCCGGCGGGCGGCGCTCGGCGACTACCTGCGGGTGGAGCAGTCGGATGCGGACCCGATCCTCGCGGATTGGGCGGCCGTCCTGCGCCGGGAACCGTGGCCGGCCGGCGCTCCCGCCGGGGCTGCGCCCGAGTAGGACGCTGCCGTCCGGGGAGCGCCGACGGCCGGGGAGCGCCGCCGGTCGGGGGCCGCCGCGCGGGCGCCCCCGGCCGAGGGCGGGTCTGTCGTTATTCCCCGGCGGCGCTGTAGGTGAACGAAGCGTCGGCCGTGGCGGATTCGCCGACGGTGACCTGCATCTCCATCTCGCCCAGCCGCTCGTGCCAGACCCCGACCGTGTAGTCGCCCGGCGGCACATTGCCGATGCTGTACGAACCGTCGGCGGCGCTCACCGAGAAGTACGGGTGGTCGAGTACTCCGGCGTAACTGTTCATCCACCGATGCACATCGCACTTGAAGGGCACCATGACTTCGACCTGGTCGAAGGTGCGGGAGGTGCTCATCCCCTGCACCGGCTGTCCGATGTTGAATTCCCGGTTGGCGCTGGGGGTCGCGTGGATGTTGTGGAGGGTCTGGTCGCTGTTCAGGATCTGGAGTTCCTGCCCCACCTGGATCCCGAGGACATGGGGCACATAGACGCAACCCTCCTGGTTGAGCGTGACCGGTTCGCTCGGCGTGGGGAAGGACCTGCCTTCGAGTCCGCCCTTGATATAGACGAACGCGTTCTGCAGGCCGCCCTCCATATCCGTGACGACGAACTCGGTCATGACCGGGGAGTCGTGCATCCGGGCGCAGTTCGGGTCGGCGGCCATCTGGACGGCGTCGGCCGGCGGGGCCTCGCCGTCGAGCATGATCGCGCCGGTGATCGTCCCGGCGGTCGCCGGGTCCACCGTGGTCATCTCGGCCGCCGGCATGGCGTCCATGGCGTCGTCGGACGAGTCGGAACCTCCCCCGCCGCAGGCGGCGAGGGCCAGCGCGGCGAGCGCGGCCGGCAGGGCCGCGGGGAACGAGGGCAGGGAGCGGAAACGCTTGGTCAAGTGGGAACCTCCGTCGGAAAAGTCCTCTGGCCGAATCCCGGGTCCGCCCGGCGGCGGGCCGGCCGAGCGGGAAGGTCCGGGATATCGGCTCGCGGCCGGCCGAAGGAAGAGGATTCCGACCGCGGGCCGCCGATCCACACGGGCGAAACGCCCGTAAGTCCGCGCAATTCTAGCGGCGCGCGGAGACCGCGCCCCGCCCTTCGTCCTCGACTTCGCGGTCGGGTCGGCGGCGCCTCGGGCGGGCGGGCGACCGGAGGGCCGCGGTCAACAGCCTGTGGAGAAAGTCCGGGGAGGGCCTGTCGGCGCGAAGCGCCGACCGGGGAGGGGTGCGGGGAGGGGGTGGCGGGCTGTTGACCGGGGGCGGAGATCGTTAGAGTGAACGGCGCACCATGACGGCCGGCTCCGCCCGCTCCCGGGCGCCCCGCGGCCGGCTCGCCGGCCGGCTGGTTCTCGCCGGCGCCGCGGCGCTCGTCTCTTGGTCCGGGGCGTCGGCGGCGGGGCAGGAGCGACCGGGAAACGATCCGTTCCGGCTCCGGCTCGCCGTTGAGGCGGTGAACCTCGGCGTCGCCGTGACGGACTCCCGCGGACGGTTCGTCTCCGGGCTCACGGAGGAGAACTTCGTCGTTCGCGAGGACGGCGTGCCGCAGGAGATCAGTTTCTTCGCCAGCGAGGTCGCCCCCCTCGACATCCTGATCCTGCTCGACGCCTCGCTCAGCATGAGGGCCAGTCTCGACTATGTGAAGGAAGCGGCCTCGATCTTCGTGGATCGGCTCTGGGAAGGCGACCGGGCGATGATCGGCGAGTTCAACGACCGCATCCGGTTCGGCGGGGAGTTCACCGACGACCGGAGGCGGCTCACTTCGAGCATCCTGGCGCTGAACCCGCTGGGCGCCACCGCGCTCTACGACGCCTCGATCCTGGCCCTCGAGCGGCTTCACCGGGCCGACGCGGAGCGGAAGGCGCTGCTCGTCTTCACCGACGGCGACGACTCCCGGATCACCGGTTTCGGCAGCGAGGCGAGTTCCCGCGACGCCATCGAAGCCGCGCGTCTCACCGAGGCGGCGATCTACGCCATCGGCTTCGAGGGGAACGGGGCGCGCGTCAACAAGCGGTTCCTGAACCGGTTGACCGAAGAGACGGGCGGCCAGGCGCTCTTCCCGGAACGCACCGGCGACCTCATCGGCAGTTTCGCCCGGATCGAGGAAGACCTCCACTCCCAGTACCGGCTCGCCTACATCCCGCGGATCGAGCAACGCGACGGGGAGTGGCGGTCCATCGAGGTAACGGTCACCGGCCGGCGCGGCCTCACCGCCCGCGCGCGCCGCGGCTACTACGCCGATCCGTAGGCTCGGTCCGAGCCCGAGGCGTCTGTCTCGAGTCGCGCTTCCGTTCGGGCCCCGGAGGGGGCCCCGGTTCAGGCCTTCCCGCTCTCCGCGAGCCTCGGGCCGGCGGCGAATCCGGGTCGAGCGGGCGCCGGCGCAGGCGCCGGCGCGGAGGAGCGGCGGCGGGACCGCAGGTAGATCGCGGCGAGGGCGCCGAAGACCGCATAGGGCATCAGCAGCAGGAACAGGATCGCGCGGTTGAAGCCGGCGGCGGCCCCCGGGTTCTGCTCCAGCGCCGTCCGGCACATGGAGCACTGGGCGGACGCGCTCTCGGGCGCCGCCAGCGCGAGCGCCGCGAGGAACGCCGCGGCGAGCAGACCGACCACGCGCGACCGCGGAAGAGTCGCGCGTCCGACAGCGGTCATCGGCGGAGCGGAGGGCGGACCCGGGTGGACGGCCCGTTCAGGGGAGGCTGCTGGCCAGGATGTGGAATCCGTCGTAGGCCGGGAGCACGAACATCAGGATGCTGGTCACGAACAGGCCCACGAGCACCGTCAGGATGAGGGTCTTGTGCTCGAACCGCAGGTGCATGTAGTGGAAGATGATCAGCACTGCCTTGATCCCGGACCCGAGCAGGAGCAGGACCGCCGCCAGCGCGGCCGGCAGGTTCGCTCCCTCGATCGCGATCATGAGCAGGGTGGTGGTGAGCAGCACCGCCCACAGGATCCAGTAGAGGCGGTAGGGATGCGCGGATTCGGTGGACAAGTGCGGCCTCCCTAGACCAGGTAGAAGAGGGCGAAGACGAAGACCCACACCAGGTCCACGAAGTGCCAGTAGAGGCCGGCGTTCTCCACCCCGGCGGCCGAGTAGCGGCCGAGGGCGGAGCGGATCGCCACGACCAGCAGCACGGTCACGCCGGTGAGGACATGGAAGCCGTGGAAGCCGGTGATCACGAAGAAGAACTGGCTGAACACCGGCGAGCCCCAGGGGTTCGAGTGGAGTCCGCCTCCGTCCTGGATGAAGTGGGCCCACTCGTAGGCCTGCATGCCGAGGAAGCCGAAGCCGCCGAGGATGGTCAGCCACAGGCACAGGGTCACGGTCTTCCGCCGCTCGAGTTCGGCGGCGGCCACGGCGCAGGCCATCGTCGCCGACGAACTGATCAGGACGAAGGTCATCGCCGCGATGTAGGTGAGGCTGAAGACCTCGCTCTGGACCGGCCACGACCCGGTGGCGATGCGCACCACGCCGTAACTCACGAGGAGCCCGGCGAAGAGCAGCGCGTCGGTGACGATGAAGAACCACATCATCATCTTCTGCCAAGTCACGCCGAAGGGGCTGGCGGCGCCCCCCCAGTCGGCCCGGGCGATCGCTGTCTGACTCATGGGTCCTCCCGATTCCTTCCCGAATGCGCGTTCGGCGCCGAACGGCTCGTTACCCCACCCAGAACAGGACGACGAGCAGGTAGAGCCACAGGCCGCCCACGAAGTGCCAGTAGATGGCGGTCAGGGTCGGCGCGTCCGATCCTCCGGGCGACAGCCGTCCGAAGACGGCCGCCCCGAAGAGCGCGAGCAGCGCCACGACGCCGGCGAAGAGGTGCGCGGCGTGCACCCCGGTCAGCACGAAGAAGAAGGAACTCTTCGGCGTGCTCTGGAGATAGAGCCCGGCCCGGTTCAGGGCGTCCCAGGAAAGGAACTGCCCGACCAGGAACGAGATGCCCAAACCGGCGGTCACCGCGCTCCATCTCCGGAACCCGGCGAGGTCGCCGGCGGCGAACGCCCGGCGGCCGACTTCCAGCGCGCCGGAACTCAGGGCGATGAAGGCGGTGCTCAGCCACACGACGGGAGGGATCCCGATCTCCACCCAGTCCGCGCCGCCGCTCCGGACGATGTACGCGGAAGTGAACGCGGCGAACAGCATGGTGATCGCGCCGAGCCCGACGAACAGGCCCAGCCGGTTCACCTGGCGCCGGTCCGCGGCGCCTTCGGTCCGGGGCGAAAGCGCCGCCGCTTCGGCCATCAGGCCTCCCACTGCGGAATGTAGTCGCGCTTCGCCCCCGGCTTCGAGTAGTCGTAGGGCCAGCGGTGGGCCTCGGGTATGTCGCCCTCCCAGTTCCCGTGCCCCGGCCTCACCGGGGTGGACCACTCGAGGCCGACGGACTCCCAGGGGTTCTCATTCGCTTCGGCGCCGCGTTTCATGCTCGCGAAGTAGTTGTACATGAACAGGATCTGGCCGAGGAACAGGACGAAGGCCGCGAGCGTGATGAACAGGTTCACCGGCTGCAGCGGCTGCAGGAACTCGTAGACATTCGGGTCGTAGATGCGCCGCATCATCCCGGAGACGCCGAGGTAGTGCATCGGGAAGAAGACCGCGTAGTAGGCGAGGAAGGTGATCCAGAAGTGGATCTTCCCCAGCCTCTCGTTCAGCAGGCGGCCGAACATCTTGGGGTACCAGTAATAGACCGCGGCGAACGCTCCGAACAGCCCGGCGCCGGCCATGATGAAGTGGAAGTGGCCGACGACGAAGTAGGTGTCGTGGAGTTGGATGTCCACGGAGTTCGTCCCCAGGAAGATCCCGGTGAGACCGCCGGTCACGAACAGGGAGACCACGCCCAGCGCGAACAGGCTGGCGCTGGTGAACCGGATCTTCGCCCGGGCGATGGTGAACAGCCAGTTGAAGGCCTTGACCGCCGACGGGATGGCGATGGCGAGCGTGGTCACCACGAACAGGCTGCCGAGGAACGGGCTCATCCCGCTCACGAACATGTGGTGGCCCCAGACCAGGAAACTGAGCCCGCCGATCGCCATGATCGCGTACACCATCGAGCGGTAGCCGAAGATCGGCCTCCGGCAGAAAGTGGCGAGGATGTCGGAAGTGAATCCCATCGCCGGCAGCATGATGATGTACACCTCGGGGTGGCCGAGGAACCAGAACAGGTGCTGCCAGAGCAGCGGCGTGCCGCCTTCGTGGGGCATCAGGGTGTCGCCGATGTAGATCCCGGCGGGAAGGAAGAAACTCGTCCCGAGCGAGCGGTCGAAGGTGAGCAGCAGCGCGCCGGCGGCGAGCGCCGGGAACGACAGCAGGCCGAGGATCCCCACGACGAACTGCGCCCAGGTGGTGAGCGGCATCCGCATCATCCGGAGCCCCTTGGTGCGCAGGTTCAGGATGGTGACCACGAAGTTGAGTCCGCCCATCGTGAACGACGCCACGAAGAAGATCATCCCGATGAGCCACAGGGTCTGCCCGGCGTCCGAGCCGGGAATGGCGCTTCGGATGGCGGAGAGCGGCGGGTAGGCGGTCCAGCCGGAAGCCGCGGCGCCTCCTTCCACGAAGAAGGAGATGACGATGATGATCGCGCCGGGAACGACCGTCCAGAACGAGAGCATGTTCAGGAACGGGAACGCCATGTCCCGGGCGCCGATCTGCAGCGGGATGAGGAAGTTCCCGAAGCCGCTCACCGGCAGGAGCGACAGCAGGAAGAACACCATGATCGTCCCATGCATCGTGAACAGCGACACATAGAACTCCGGCGTCATGATGCCGCCGGCCATCCCTACCGGGAACAGGTTCTCCAGGAAGGGCCAGGGACGGGAGGGGAACCCGAGTTGCAGCCGGATCAGGACCGCCAGGATTCCACCGATGAGCCCCATCGTCATCGCCAGCGTGAAGTACTGCTTCCCGATCATCTTGTGATCGAAACTGAAGATGTACCGGCTGATGAAGGACTGCTTGCCTCCGTGTTCCATCGTGGTTCCTCCGGTCTGGACGCCGGTCGTCAACTGGCCGAAGCCGGCCCGTCGGAATCTGGGGGATTCGCCGCGGGCGCTTCCTCGTCGGAGTCCCCGTCGTCGGAATCCCCGTCATCGGCCACCGGAGGCGCCGGGGCGTTTTCCCGCTGCCACTCCAGGTAGTCCGCTTCCTCCATCACTTCGAGGAACGCCCGCATCCGGTAGTGGCCGAGGCCGCACAGTTCGGCGCAGGCGACCTCGTAACTGCCGGTCTTGACCGGCGTGAACCAGACCTCGGTCGTCATCCCGGGAACGAGGTCCTGTTTCACCCGGAAGTTGGGAAGGAACAGGGCGTGCTGCACATCCTTCGACCGCATCAGGATCCGGGCCGGACGGTTCACCGGGAGCACCAACTGGTTCGTCAGCACCCAGTCGTCGCCGGCGGCGGGGTCGCTCTCGTCGAGCCCGATCTGGTTGTCGATGGCGTAGAGCGTCGGGTCGAAACTCCCGAACTCGCCGTCGGCGCCCGGATAGTGGAAGTCCCACTGGAACTGCGCGCCGACCGCCATCACGGTGACCGCGTCGTCCGGCGCCGGCGAGCGCACCCGCTCCCAGTACGCGAGCCCGGTGAAGACGATCGGGATCAGGATGAGCCCGGTGCCGAGCGTCCAGGTCATCTCCAACTTGTGGCTCTCGTGCCAGTGGCTCGCCGCCGCGTTCGGCCGGTCGCCCCGGTAGCGGTAGATCACATAGCCGAGGACGAGTTGGTACAGGACATACGCGACCCCGGTGATGCCGAGGATCACATAGTAGAGCGTGTCCAGGTAGCCGCGGTCCGAAGCGAGTTCGGGGACGCCGTAACGGAAGAAGTAGAACACCGAAACGACGACGATCACCCAGATCGACGCCGCCATGGCGATCCCCTGGAGGCTGCCGCCTCGCTTCTCGTCAGCCACTTCGGTTCCTCCGGTGGGTTCTCACGCGGCCCCGCGGGCCGAGCCGGACTCCGCTTCCCCGCCTGTCAGCGGTCGTACTCCATGATGTAGGAAGCGACCGCGCGCATCTGCGCCATCGAGTCGCCTTCCAGGATGTCCGGGAGGGCGGTCAGCAGGTTGCCCTCCTGGTCGGTGGGCCAGAACTGCGGCATCTGGGTGCCGGGCGTGATGGTCTGCGGATCGAGCAGCCAGTCCACGATCCACTCGTGGGTGAGCCGTTCCCCGGAGAGCCGGAAGGAGGGCGCGAGTTGCGACGCTTCCATGGTCCCGGCGGCGGAAGCGATGTGGCACCGCTCGCACTGCAGGCGGTCCAGCAGGTCGGCGCCGGCGCGAAGTTCCGCCCGGTCGTAGACGCGCTCCCCTTCCGTGTCGAACGGTTGCCCTCCGTCCATCGCCAGGAAGCCGGACACCAGGGTATTCGCCTCGTCGGCAGTGAACGGGAAGGTCGGCATCCGCGCCTCGAGCCAGAAGCGCACCTCGTCCGGCTCCCTCAGGAAGTGGTAGAGCCAGTCGGCCTGCGTCCGCTTGCCCTGGGTGTGGAGATCCGGCGGGCGCATCCCGGTGTCTTCGATCGTCTCGTAGATGCCGCCGCCGACCCCGTCCACCAGGTGGCAGCCCCGGCAGTTGTAGTTGCGGATCAGGGCGCGGGCGTCTTCCGCCACCGCTTCGGGGCCGGAGAGCGTCTTCACCCCTTCGAGCGGGAACTCGTCGCGCACCTGGCCGAGGACATTCCGGACGATGTGCCGGCGGTCGCTGTCGGTGAAGTCGAACTGCGGCATCCGCAACTTCTCGCCCGGACTCCGGACCTTGCCCTCGTCGTAACTCCGGGGAGCGGCGATCTTCTGCTCCAGCCAAGCCTGGCGGGTGTGCGGGATGTCCACATACCCGAAGTCGAGCCGCGTGACCATCTTGGAGCCCCAGGAAGACAGGTCCACCCCGATCTTCTGCGCCTCCTCGAACCCGGCGATGTCGTGGCATCCGAAGCAGCCGTAGCGGAGGATGAGCCGCTCGCCCGAGAAGAGCAGTTTCTCTTCTTCGGACATCGCCGCGAGGCGTTCGTCCGCGAGCGCGTCCGGCAGGTTCGTCTTGAGGAACTCCCGGGTGAGGGCGTCGAGTTCGGCGCCGTCCGCCCGGGGCGTCTCCGAAGCGGAGAACGCCTCGTTCCCGAGGCCCGTCAGGAACGCGGTGATGTCCGCGGCCTCGCCGTCGGTGAGCCGCAGGCTGGGCATGAAGGTCTCGTCCCAGTAGTGGCGGGGGTCCTTCACCCACTCGTACAGGAACCCGGCGTCCAACTTGGCGCCGGTCCCGGCGAGGGCCGGCCCGCGCCGCCGGTAGATGCTGGCCCGGTCGAACCCGGACTCGTCGAGCAGGTGGCAACCCTGGCAACCGAGGGCCGCCACGAGGGTCTCGCCCCGGGCCGCGTTCCCGCGGGGCGGGGCGGCGTACGCCCGCGCCGGCTCGGACTTCGCGAAGACATATTCGACGATCGCCGCGACTTCGGTGTCGTTCCTGGCCTGATGGGTTTCGTCGGCGTTGTTGCCGAGATCCCAGAAGGTCGGCATCCAGGTCGAGGGACGGAAGGCCTTGGGGTTCTTCACCCAGCGGGCGGCGAAGGCCTTGTCGGTCTTGCTCGCGATCCGCTCCAGGGACGGTCCGCGCTTCCGGCGGTCTTCGTAGCCGGTCGTGTTGTGGCACCCCCAGCAGCCGGCCAACTCGTAGGTCAGGCGGCTCTGGTTCAGGTCCCGGGCCTGGGGCAGGAAGACCTGGTCCCGGTGGCACTTGATGCAGCCCGCTTCCGTGATGTTGGCCGGGTACATCGGGCTGTCCCAGTAGTGGTCTTCCTTCCAGCCGTAGCGCTCCACCCATTCGCGCTCCTCCTCGGGAGACTCCGGGGTGTGGGTCGCGCCGCTGAAACTGAGTTTCAGACCGCGGCCCAGGTGGCAGGAGGTGCAGCCGAAGTCGTCCACCGGATGGAAGGACTCGCGGCTGACGAAGGCCTCGAGGTTCGGATGGGCGGTGAACGGCTGGGGCGCGTCCGCGTAGTCCGGGTTGTCGATCCCGAGGTGACAACTCTGGCACCGGTCTATGCGGGGCACCTGCGCGAAGTTGAGTTCGCGGGTCACATTCCGGACGAGCACCTGCTGGACCTCGATGGACGGGTCGATGAAGTCCACGATCGGGAGGTTCCGGAAGGTGTTGGGGAAGTTGTCGGCGAGGCTGTCCAGTTTGCGCCGGGCCAGGGTCACCGCCTGCGTGAGCCGCTCCCGCTCGGAGGTCATCTCGGTGACCCGCGAACGCAGGGCCCGGCGGGCGGCGCGCTTCTCGGTCAGTTCGTGGTCGAGGGACACCCGGGCGTCGCGGGCCTCGAAGAAACCGTTCTCCAGCGCCGTGAACTCCTCCTCGGACACCGCCCGGCCGAGCGGCGTGCCGCGCACGCGCGTCTCCTCGAAGTAGAACTTGTCGGAGTCGTACACCGCCTTGATCTCCCGCTCGCGGATGTCGGCGAGAGTGCGTTCCTCTTCGAGTCCGGCGATCTCGGCCTCCACCGCGTCGAGCGCTCCCTGCTCCGAGGCGAGAGCGGCCTCGGCCTCGGCGAGTTCCGTCTGCACCCGCTCGAACTCCGTCCGATCGATCCCCGCCTGCGCTTCCTGCATCTGCCGCGCGGTCAGGTCCCGCTCCATCTCGACGAACTGCCGCTGGTAGGTCTTCCATTCCCGCGAGTAGTCGGCCCAGACCATCCAACCGGTGGAGAAGAGCAGGAGCACGCTGGAGGCCGCGAAGAGCACATGCAGCCGGCTGATGTCGTGCGCGTGGCCCGGCTTCACATTCGACACGGGAGTTCCTCGGTTCTCGGATGGCCCTTCGACGGCGTCAGATGTTGAAGAAGATCTCCGGGAAGGCGACGATGTACTTCAGGTTGAACGCCCACCGCAGGTACATCTTGATGGGGAGGCTCATCATCATCAGGAACAGGCTGACACCCACATAGTAGCGGGGGGCGCCCATCTTCTCGTAGTACTTGCGGAGGCTCAGCCACTTCAGCCCGGTCGGGAAGCGTTCCTTCGGCCAGGACATCACCACGGGAAGCGCGAACACATAGGCCCCCACCAGGAGGACGCCCAACCACTCCCTCATGAGCGCGGCGGCGAATCCGCCGGAAGGCAACGGCCGCCCGAGCAGTTTCACCCAGAAGAAGTCGGAGACATTGACATTCAGGAGCGGCTCGACCCGGTGCACATCCCAGTACTCGTAGGGGCCGAAGAAGTTCCAGTTCGGCCCCCTCAGGAAGGTGCCGGAGATCACCAGCAGGCTCCAGAGGATCAAGAAGCCGTAGAGGAAGACCACGATCTCCGCCTTGCGCTCGCGGAAGGTGTAGTAGCCGTTGCCCTTCGGGTTCGTGTCGATGTAGGGGATCGCGATCAGCCCCACGATGATGAGCGTCGGATAGACCACGCCCGCGAGCCAGGGGTCGAAATAGACCAGCATCTCCTGGAGCCCGAGGAAGTACCAAGGCGCCTTCGAGGGGTTCGGGGAGTCCGCCGGGTTGGCCGGCTGTTCGAGCGGCGCCGCCGCCAGGATGGACCACACCAGCAGCACGATGCTGAGCAGCACCATCGCCAGCATCTCGGTGTACACCAGGTCCGGCCACACCCAGACCTTCCCGGACTCCTTCTTCTCGAGGACTTCGCCGCCCCCCCCGCTCCGCTCGTCGTTGCGGGTTCCTTGGTACATCGCGAACCAGGTGAAGAAGAGGACCAGGAACAGGACGCCGGTGATCGGCACATTGTCCGGTTTGGCGACGATCAGGAAGAAGTTCGGATCCCACATGCTCGCCACATAGAACACGGCGAGGACGGCGAAGAAGATCCGGGCGGAGGTGAGGCTCCAGACCTGGGTGAACCGGAATGCGGCCAGCAGGCCCACGGTGGTGATCGTGAACAGCACGGTGGGCCCGGAGGCCCAGTTCACGAGGTCCCGGAAGAGGTCGAGCACGCGGCTGCGGTGGGTCTTCGGCGGGTCGCTGAGCGGTTTTCGGACGGATCTCCCCGGCTACATCGGGCCGGAGATTCCCCCGTCCTTCCGCACGCGCCAGAAATGCACCGCCATGAGCACGGCGGCGATGAGCGGGAGCCCGACGCAGTGGAGCACATAGAAGCGCAGCAGCGTCGGTTGGCCGACGGACTGCGCGCCGAGCAGCGCGAAACGCGCGTCGTTGCCGGCGTTGATCAGGTTGATGTCCCCGAGCGTGAGCGACGCCGAGAGCGGCCCCTCCGTGCCGAGCAGCGGCGTCGCCCGCGCCATGTTGGAGCCCACGGTGATCGCCCAGATCGCCAGTTGGTCCCACGGCAGCAGGTAGCCGGTGAACGACAGGAGCATGGTGAGCACCAGGAGCACGACGCCGACTCCCCAGTTGAACTCGCGCGGCGGCTTGTACGAGCCGGTCATGAACACCCGCAGCATGTGGAGCCAGACGGTGATCACCATCGCGTGGGCGCCCCAGCGATGGAGTTCCCGCATGATGCCGAGCGGCACATGCTCCTGGAGGTCCACGATGTCCGCGTACGCGTATTCCACCGTGGGCCGGTAGTAGAACATGAGGAGCAGCCCGGTGAAGGTCAGGACCAGGAACAGGAAGAAGGTGATCCCGCCCATGCACCAGGTGTAGCGCAGTTTGATGCCGGCTTTGCGCGACTTGACCGGGTGCAGGTGCAAGAACACATTGCTCATCATCACCAGCGCCCGGTTCCGGTTGCTGACCGGCTTTCCGTGGCGGAAGACGGACGACCAGATCTGCGAGTCCGTCGCTTCTTTCCACGCGGCGCCCAAGGCGTCCGTGATTCGTTTCAGCACTCTCTCGCCTTGCGGTTCGCGCCGACTAGATCAGCGGGAGGAAGGAGGCCGGGTCCTCCCATTGGCCGGCTTCGAACTTGAACAGCCGCGACTTGTCGATCAGGAGTTGTCCGTCGTCGGCCAGACCGACTCCCACCCGCTCGAGCGGACGGGGCGCCGGCCCTTCGAAGTTGATTCCGGTGGCGTAGAAGCCGCTCCCGTGGCAGGGGCACTTGAACTTCGCTTCCGCTTCCAGCCAGTTGGGAGTGCAGCCCAAGTGGGTGCAGATCGTCGAGAGGGCGTAGATCTTCTCCTCGTCGCGGACGATCCAGACCTGGTAGCGCTCCTTGAAGCGGGTGTCCACCACGCCGATGGCGAAGTCGTCGGGGAGGCCGGCCTTGAAGGTGGACGGCGGCTCCGTCAGCACATTGGGGAAGAGGAACCGCCCGACCGCGGTCAAGCCGAGCGCCATGGCGCCGGTGAACACCCCCCACGCCACGGCGAGGAACGGGAATTCCCGCCGGGTGACCTTCTTCGCGGCGGGCTTGGCGCCCGGTTTACCGGCCGCGGGCTTCGCCGCCGCGGCTGCGCCGGGCTTGGCCCCCACGGCGCCGGCGGCCTTCTCCGCGGGCGCTGCGGCCTTCGGCGCCGCCTCCGACCCGGAGGCCGAAGAGGGGTTCGGAGCGTCCGGCATGATCGAGAAGGATCCGGCCGGCCAGAGCGCCGGCGGGCCGCCGATTTTACCCAACTCCCCGCCGTTCCGGTACCCGGCGGCCGGAGCGGAACCCGGTCGGTCCGCCCGGCGCCCGGGGGCTACCGGGGCGTCGGACGGTCGCCGGCGAGCGCCGCGAGCGCCGCTTCGCGCACGCGCAACTCGGGGTCGGAATCCCCGACGCGCCGCAGGGCCTCGCGGACCGCCGGGGAGTCCAGCGCCCCGGCGGCGCGCACGGCGGCGAGCCGGGCCGCGGCCCGTTCGCCGTCCGTCATGCCGGGCGCCGCGGCCCAGAAGTCCGGCGCCATCATGCCCAGCAGTCGGCCCTCGCTTGCGGGGTCGCCGAGCCGGGCGAGCGCCACCACGGCGTTCGTCGAGACATCGAGCACCGGGTCGTCGGCCGCCCGGAGCAGGGCCTCGCGCGCGCCGGGGCCGCCGACCGCGCCGAGGCCGTACACCGCCATGGTGCGGAGTCCGGCGTCCTCCGCCCGGCTGGCTTCGACGAGCGCCGCGGAGGCCGGTTCGCCGCCGACCGCGCCGAGGGCCCAGGCGGCATAGACCCGAACGGTGTCGTCCGGATCGGAGAGCGCCGGGACGAGCGCCGGCGCGGCCGCCGGATCGCCGAGGGTTCCGAGCGCGAGCGCCAGGTACTGCCGGAGGAACGGCTCGGCGCCCGAGTCCGCCGAGGCCTCGAGGAAGGCGTCCACCAAGTCCGGGCCCAGGGCGGCGAATTCGGCGGGCTCGCCGTGCTGGATGCGGTTCGCCAATTCGAAGGCCGCCTGCCGTTTCTCCCGGCTGCCGCCGCTGCGCAACTGCTGCAGGTAGTCCGCGGCGGTGGTGTCGTCCGACACCAGCCAGGCGAAACCGAGGAACAGGCCGACGCCGATGACGACCACGCCCATCGGGATGACGAAGAACTGGAGCAGCGTCCGGGCGAAGGACGCCGCCGGCGGTCCGGTCTCGGCCGGCGGCGGCGGGGGGGAGGATTCGGTCACAGCGGGTCGAGTTCCCGGAGGACCGCCAAGTCGCCCAGGATTCCGGAGAAAGTCGCCACATCCACCGTCTGCCGGGGATCGGTGTACGCGGTGTCGGGGTGGGTGTGCACTTCGATCAGCAGCCCGGAGGCCCCGGCGCCGGCCGCCGCCCGGGCCAGCGGGCGCACGCGGTCGCGCTCGGCGACGGCGCGGGAGAGGTTCACGAACACCGGCAGGTGGGACATCCGGCGGACGACCGGCACCACATGCAGGTCGAGCAGCGTTCGGGCCTGCCCGGCGGTCCGGACACCGCGTTCGCAGAGGACGACATCGCGCTTTTCCCGCGCCAGCAGCGACTCCGCGGCGAGCAGCCACTCCTCCACGGTGGCCGATGGCCCCCGGTCCACGATCACCGGCTTCGAGAGGCTCGCGGCGACTTCGAGCAGCGGCTCGTTCTCCATGTGCCGGGCGGCGACTTCGACGGCGTCCACATGGTCGGCGACCCGTTCCGCGGACCGCGGGTCCACGATCTCGGTGACCACCGGCAGGCCGGTCTCCTCCCGGACGCGCTCCAGGGTGTGGAGTCCCTCGTCCCCGAGGCCGGCGAAGCGGTAGGGCCCGATCTGCTCCGACCACAGCCGCGCCCGGAACAGGTGGGCGCCGGCGTCGCGGACCGCCCGCGCGATCGCCAGGGTGCGGGCCTCGGTCTCGACGCTCCCCGGCCCGGCGGCGACGACCGGGTGGGGCCCGCCGACGGTCACGCCGCCGATTTCGACCACGGTGTCCTCCGGATGCACCTCCCGGCTCACCAACTTGAAGGGCTTGGTCACCGGGATGCAGCGGGCCACCCCGGGCAGCCGCACCAGGTAGGAGTCCTCCACCGGCCCGCGGTTCCCGGTGACGCAGATCGCCGTGCGGTCGGCGCCGGGCACCCGGAGCGGGGTGTAGCCCATTCCGCGGATCGCCTCTTCCACCCGGGCGTACTCCGGCTCCCCGGAGTCGGGGCTCATGATGACCAGCATGGCTTCGGCGCTCGGGGCCGCCGATTATCCGGCCTCGGTGAGTTCGCGCACGGCCTTCGAGTACTCGGCCAGGAGATCGCCCTCCCCGGCGGGAGACCCGAAGAGCCGCTCCACGAGCCGCGCCAGGTGGCTCCCGACCACCGCCACGCGGGCGCCCGCGGAGAACGCGGCCGCCACCTGGCTGCCGGTGGAGATGCCGAAGCCGAGGCAGAGCGGGCGGTCCACCGAGCCCGCCACCCCGCGAAGGCGTTCGAGGACTCGGTCGAAACCGCCCTCGCGGACCCCGGTGACTCCCTGGAACCCGGCGAGATAGACCAGGTCCGAGGCCCGCGAGAGGCGGCGGAGGCGGTCCCCCGGCGTGATCGGCCCGGCGAGCGCCACGCGGGCGAGGCCCGCTCGGCGGCAGGCGCTCCGGATCGGCCCGGCCTCGTCCACCGGAATGTCGGGGACCAGCAGCGAGGAGCCGCCGCAGGCCGCGGCCTCCGCGCAGAACCGCTCGTAGCCGAGGCGGTGGACCAGGTTCCCGTAAACCATGAGGTTCAGCGGGGTGTCCGGGCAGGCCTCGGCGATCCGGTCGAGCAGGGGGAACGCGGACCTGGTGGACACGCCGGCGGCGAGCGCCCGGCGGGCGGCCTGCTGGATCGCCGGGCCGTCGGCCACCGGATCGCTGTACGGGAACCCGATCTCCAGCATTCCGGCGCCGGCGGCGACGGCCGCGCGCGCGAGTTCCACGGAAATCTCCGGGGTGGGATGGCCGAGGACTACGAAGGGCGAAACGGAGGGCCCCCGCCGCAGCGCGGCCCGGAGGCGGGCGCGGCTCACCGGGCCGGCGCCCCGGACTTCCGGCGCGGCCGCCGCCGCCCGAGAGTGAAATAGGTCTCGAGGTCCTTGTCTCCCCGGCCGGACAGGTTGAGGAGCACCCGGGAACCGGCCGCGAGTTCCCCCCGGCGCACCGCCCGGAGCGCGAACGCGAGCGCGTGGGCCGGCTCGAACGCCGGAACGATGCCCTCCGTCTCGCAGAGGACCTCGAACGCCTCGAGCGCCTCTTCGTCGGTGGCGGCCACATACCGGGCCCGCCCGGTCGCCTGGAGATGGGCGTGCTCCGGGCCGACGCCCGGGTAGTCGAGCCCGGCGGAGATGCCGTGCGGCTCCAGGATCTGCCCGTCCTCGTCCTGGAGGACCATCGTCCGGGCGCCGTGGAGCAGTCCGGGAGTCCCCCGCGCGAGCGTGGCCCCGTGCCGCCCGCTGTCGAGGCCGGCGCCTCCCGGCTCCACGCCGACGAGGGCCACCGACGGTTCCGGGACGAAGGCGTGGAAGATGCCGATGGCGTTGCTCCCGCCGCCCACGCAGGCCGCGACCGCGTCGGGCAGCCCCCCGAATTCCCGGCGCCACTGCCGTTTCGCTTCGCGGCCGATCACCGCCTGGAAACCGCGCACCAGGAGCGGGAAGGGATGCGGCCCGGCCGCGGTCCCCAGCAGGTAGTGGGTGGTCTCGAGGCTCGCCGTCCAGTCCCGGAGCGCCTCGTTGATCGCGTCCTTGAGCGTCGCCGCGCCGGTCCCGACCGGCGTCACCCGGGCGCCGCAGAGTTCCATCCGCCGCACATTGGGCGCTTGGCGTTCCATGTCCTTCTCGCCCATGTAGATGACCGCTTCCATCCCGAAGCGGGCGGCGATCATGGCCGTCGCCGTCCCGTGCTGGCCGGCGCCGGTCTCCGCGATGAGCCGGGTCTTGCCCATCCGCCGGGCGAGGAGCGCCTGTCCGAGGACATTGTTCGCCTTGTGGGCGCCGCCGTGGAGCAGGTCCTCGCGCTTGAAGACGAGGTCGAGGCCGGCCCGGCGGGAGAAGGCCGGCGCGCGGGTCAGCGGCGTCGGCCGGCCGACCCACTCGGCGGCCTCCCGCTCCAGTTCGCGGCGGAACTCCGGCGAGCGGACGATCTCCCGCCGGGCGGCGTCGAGTTCCTCGAGCGCCGGGATCAGGAGTTCCGGCGCGAACCGGCCTCCGAAGCCGCCGAAGGCCCCGATCCGCGGCCGGCCGCCGCCGGTCACGCGGCGCCCCGGAGTTCGTCGAAGAAGCGGCGCATCCGGTCGCCGCTCTTGACCCCGGGGGCGGATTCGATCCCGCTGGACACATCCACCCCCCAGGGACGGAACGGCAGCAGCGCCCCCACATTCTCCGGGCGCAGCCCGCCGGCGATGAAGGCGCGGGGCGGTGACTGCTCCCCCAGGATCCGCCAGTCGAAGGAGCGGCCGCTGCCGCCGCCGCCCACATCGAAGACCAGGGGCCCGCGCGGCTCGTTCGAGACCGCGAAGTCGGGCAGCCGGTCGGCGCTCTCCGGGACGGTGACCACGCGATGGACGATGAGCCCGGCGGCCTCGAGGGCGCGCACCCCGGCGTCCGAGAGGCCGTGCGGCTGCACCCGCCGGACGCCGAGGGCGGCGGCGTCCGCGGCGACTTCCGCCCGGGTCCGCCGCCCGGTGGCGAGCACCGGCTGGACCTCGTCGTCCTCTTCGAGGGCCGCGGCGATGACCCGCCGGGCCTCGTCGAGGCTCGCCGAGCGGGGCGAATCGGGCGCCCGGACGATCCCGATCCAGCGCGCCCCCAACCGGACTGCCAGCCGGCCGTCTTCCGGGCGGCGGAGCCCGCAGATCTTGACCTCCGGAATCCCGGCGCCGGACGCGATGCCCATCTTCAGACCGCCTCGGCGGGGGCCGGGGCGGGCCGCGAGAGCGGACGGAAGAAGTCCGCGGGGTTCGCTGCGCGCATCAGCGCGGCGCCGATCAGGACGGCGTCCGCGGCGCCGCGCAACTCGGTCAGGTGCTCCGGTTCGAGGTACCCGCTCTCGGCCACGGCGATCCGGTCGGCGGGGACTCGGGGCAGGAGGGACGCCGCCCGTCGGCGGTCCACCGCGAGCGTGTCCAGGTCCCGGTTGTTGATGCCGATGAGCGCGTTCGGGAGGGCGAGCGCCCGGTCGAGTTCGGCGGCGTCGTGGACTTCCACCAGCGCCTCGAGGCCGTCGTCCACCGCTTCTTCGTAGAGGGCGCGCAGTTGCCCGTCGTCCAGGCAGCGGACGATCAGGAGCACCGCGGACGCGCCGGCGTCCCGGCCGGCGCGGACCTGGGCCGGAGCCACCACGAAGTCCTTCATGAGCGCCGGGAGCCCCGAAGCGCGGGCCGCCGCGCTGAGGTCTCCGAGCGAGCCGCCGAAGCGGGTCGGTTCGGTGAGGACGGAGAGCGCCGCGGCGCCGGCGTCCCGGTAGCGGACCGCGCGTTCCGCCGGCTCCTCGTCTTCCCGGATCGCGCCGGCGCTGGGGCTGCGGCGCTTGAACTCGGCGATCACGGACACCGTCCGCCGTCCGGCGACCGCGGCGGCGAGGGACGGAGGCCGCGCCGGCGGGGGTCCCGGGGCGGAGGCCGGCAGCAGGGACGCCCGCTCCCGGGCGGCGGCGGTCAGGGCGTCGAGCAGGGATCCGCTCGTCATGCGCTCGCGCGGGCGGTCACGCGGGCGCTGGTCTCCACATAGCGCTCGAGGGTCCGCAGCGCCTGCCCGGAGGACAGTGTTTCGCGCGCCGCTCCGACGCCGGCGGCGAGGTCCGGCGCCAGGCCGGCGACGGTCAACGCCGCTCCCGCGTTCAAGGCGACCACTTCCCGCTTGGGGCCCTGCTCCTCGCCGCCCAGCACCGCCCGCAGGATGTCGGCGTTTTCGTCCGTCGCGCCGCCGGCGAGCGCCGACACCGGCGCCGGCTCCACCCCGTAGTCCTCCGGCCGGATCTCGAGCGGCGCCACTTCGCCCCGGTCGAGCCGGTGGCCCCGGGTCGGCGCGTGCAGGCCGATCTCGTCGAGCCCCTCGCAGTGGACGACCAGGGCCGCTTCGCAGCCGAGGTCCGCGAGGGCGAGCGCCACCGTCTCGGTGAGCGCCGGGTCATAGACCCCGATCAACTGGCGGTCGGCGAGGGCCGGGTTGGCGAGCGGGCCGAGCACATTGAACAGCGTCCGGATCCCCAGGGCGCGCCGGGCCGGGCCGACATGGGCCATCGCCGGGTGGAACGCCGGCGCGAAGAGGAACACGAACCCGGTCGCGTCCAGGATCCGCGCCGCCGCCTCGGGTTCGAGGTGCAGTTGCGCCCCGAAGGCCTCGAGGACATCGGCGCTGCCGGTGATGGAAGAGACGCTGCGGTTCCCGTGCTTCGCCACCGCGCCTCCCGCCGCCGCCACGACCAGGGCGCTGGCGGTGGAGATGTTGAAGGTGCCGCTCCGGTCGCCGCCGGTTCCGCAGGTGTCCACCAGCGGGCGGATCTGCGAGGTGACCGCCTTCCGGTGGCTGCGCATCGCCCGGGCGCAGGCGGCGAGCGTCGAGGCGTCCGGGGCGCGGACGCGGAGCGCGACCAGCAGGCCGGCGGTCTGGGCCACATCGGCTTCCCCGGAGAGGATGCGGTGCAGGGCGGCCTCGAGGGCGCCCGAATCGGCGGTTTCGCCGGACAGCAGGGTCTCGAGCAGGGGGGCGATCATGGAACGGGGCTCCTTGTCGGGTCGGTGTCGAGTCGGGGGACGATTCGGCAGGCTCGAACCGGTGGGAGGTCAGGAGCCGGAGCGGGCGCCGCAAACGCGCCTTGCCTCGGTTCCGGGAAGCGTCCCGCCGCTCGGGCCGCCTCCCGTCCCGGGTCAGGAAATCAGCGGGTCGCGAGGCGGACTCGGCCGAAACCGCGAACGCCATCGCCGGAGGCAGCCCGACGGCGCCGCGCTTCGGAGGCTCGGCCGGGTGCTCGTCATGGGGCGCGGATTCTATCGGCCCGCGGGAAATGCGCCCCGCCGTCTTTTCCTCGACCGGAGGGCATGAAGTCCCCGTCCGTTCCACGCCCGCCGGGGCTCTTTCCCCGCGGGCGGTCGGCCTCGGCCGGCTCCTACAATAGTTTCGTGGCGCGAGAGTCTCCCGGCCGGGGAAACCGGTGTGTTTCGCGGGCCGGGCGGGTCGCGGCGGACCGGTTCGGCCGGAACGCCGGGTTCGCCGCGCTCGCCGCCCTGGCCTTCGCCGGGTGTTCCGGCGGGGCCGACCGGGAGGCCGCGAGCCCGGACGCGGTCGAGGTGGTGGAACTCGACATCGCCGGCATCCACGACGGATTGCGAACCGGGCGGTTCACCTGCGAAGCGCTGGTGGAGGCCTACCTGGCGCGCATCGAGGCGTACGACCGCCGGGGGCCGGCGCTCCACGCGATCGTCACCGTGAATCCGGAGGCCGTCACGGAGGCCCGGGCGCTCGACCGCCGGATCGCCGAATCGGGCGGCGCCCTCCGGCCGCTGGAATGCGTCCCGATGATCGTGAAGGACAACTACGACGCCGCGGACCTCCCCACGACCGCGGGGTCCGCCTCGCTCCGGGAGTCCCGGCCGCCGGACGACGCCTTCCAGGTGGGACGCGTACGCGAAGCGGGGGCGGTCGTCCTCGCCAAGTCCAACATGGCGGAGTTCGCGTTCAGCCCCTTCGAGAGCCTCGGGTCGGTGGTTCCCGGCCACACCCGGAACCCCTACGACCCCTACCGGGTCCCCGCGGGTTCCTCCGGCGGGACGGCGGCGGCCGTGGCCGCGAGTTTCGGCGCCGTCGGCCTGGGCACCGACACCGGCAACTCCATCCGCGGCCCTTCCTCCCACACCGCCCTCGTGGGCATCCGCTCCACGATGGGCCTCACCAGCCGCGACGGGATCGTCCCCCTGAACCTCTACCGGGACATCGGCGGCCCGATGGCCCGGACCGTCGAGGACGCCGTTCGCGTGTTCGATGTGCTCGCCGGGCCGGACCCGGCGGACCCGGCGACCGCCGGCGCGGCCCGGGAAGCGGACTACCGGGCGGCGCTCGACGCCTCCCCGTTGACCGGGTTCCGGATCGGCGTGGTTCGCCAACTCTCCGACACGGAGACGGCGGACCCCGAAATCGGCGCCCTCTTCGCGCAGGCCCTGGCGGACCTCGAGCGGTTGGGAGCGGAGATCGTGGACCCGGCGGAGATCCCCGGCCTGGACGAAGACCGGACGCTCTGGTGCAACCCGTTCCGCGCGCATCTCGAGGCGTACCTGGAGAGTCTGGGTTCGGGCGCGCCGGTTCACGCGCTCGCCGAAATCCTGGACGGGGGCGACTTCCACCCCTCGATCGAGTCGCGGCTGGAGCGGGCGCAGGCGGTGGAGGAGCCCCCCGAAGCCGAGTGCGCGGAAGCCCTCGAGGGCGCCGCGGAGTTGCGAGCCGAAGTGGAGGCGCTCCTGCGGGCGGAGTCGCTCGATGCGTTGGCCTATCCGAGTTGGAGCAACCCCCCGCGGCTCCTCGGCGACCTCACCACGCCGGACGGGAACAACTCCTACCAACTCTCGCCGCCCACCGGATTCCCGGCGGTCACCGCGCCCATGGGCTTCACGCCGGCGGGCCTGCCCGCCGGGCTCCAGTTGCTCGGCGGGGCGTTCGGCGAGTCCACCCTGTTCCGGATCGCCTACGCCTACGAGCAGGCTACGGAGCACCGGCGACCGCCGGAAGCGACGCCGCCCCTGCGCGACTGAGGCGCGGCTTCTTCGCGGCGTCTCGACCGGACGCCGGCGCCGGAATTCGCCGGCTGCCCCCCGGCGTCGGGTGCGGCCCCCGGTGGCTACACTCTCCCGCCGCCGAGCCCCTTCCCTTGCCGATCTACGAGTACCGCTGCGACGAGTGTTCCGAGGTCTTCGAGGCCCTCCAGCGAGTCGCGGACGAGCCGCTCGACTCGTGTCGGCGCTGCGGCGGGCCGGCGAAGCGGATCGTCTCCTCTCCGGCGATCCACTTCGTCGGAACCGGTTGGTATGTGACCGACTACGCGCGGAAGAACCAGAACGGGAAAGGCGACGGGGACGGCGGGGAGGGGAAGAAGGCGGAGAGCGGCGCCGCCGGCTCTTCCGGGAAAGAAGGCGCGACGGACTCGTCGAGCCCGGCAGCCGGAGGTAAGGGCGCGGACCGGGGCAAGGATCGAGGCTCGGCGCGCCCCGCCGGCGCGAGCGGCGGAGCGCGCGCCGACTCGTCCGGCGGCTCTTCCCGCACCGAGAGCCGGGCCGGCGCCGCTTCCTGAGTCCTGCCGCCGCGATCCCGGCCGCGCAGCCGGGATCGCGAGTCCCGGTCGCTGCGGGCTCCGGCGGCCGCCGCTCGGCGAAACCGGGTCAGCACGGCTCGGCGGGAATCGCTGCCGCCGCGTCCGTGGTTCGACGAACCGCGCGGCCCGCTCGGTGACCGGCGCCGCACTCGCCGCGGGGCTCCTCGCCGCGTCCCTCGCGTCCGCCGGCCAACCGGAGAACTCCGCCGCGCGGTGCGAGCGCGCGGCGCAGGCGTCCGAGTGGGATTCCGCGGCCCGGGAGTGCGAGACGGCGCTCGGGGAGTTCCCCGAATCCTTCGGCATCCACTATTTCCTGGGATTCGCCTACCGGGCGCTCGAGTCCTGGCCGCAGGCGGCGGAGGCGTTCGAGGCGTTCCTGCGGGAGGCGGAGTCGGCGGAGGACGCGGACTCCCGGTTCGGGGAGCAGATCGCCGTCGCCGTACGCGCCGCCGCGCTCGCGCGGTCCCGCGCCGGGGCGCCGGAGTCGGCCCTGCCCCTGCTGCGGCGGGCGTCCGCCTCCGACCCGGCGGACACCGAAGTCCGCTTCCACCTGGGGCTGTCCCTGCTCTCCGCCGGGGATCCGGAGGGCGCCGAGGAGGCGTTCTCGTCCGTAGTCCGCGACGCCCCGGAGTTCCCCGAGGCGCTCTTCTTCGTGGGGCAGGTCCGGTACGACGCGGAGGACTACGCCGCCGCGGAGGATCACCTGCTCCGCTTTCTGGAGGCCGCCCCGGAGAGCCGGCTGGCCGCGGACGCGCTCTGGATGGCGGGTTCCATCGCCCTGCGGGCTTCGGCCGCCGCCGAGCCCGAAGCGGCGGAATCCGCGGGGCAGCGAGCGGTGGCCCGCTTCGGCGAATTCCTCGAGCGGGAGGCGGAGAGCGAGCGTTCCGCGCTCGCCCACTACTTCCTCGGCGCCTTCGCCGCCGACAGCGAAGACTGCGCCGGGGCGGCCCGCCACTACGGGCGTTTCCTGGAACTCGCGCCGGGGCACGAACGGGCGGGCGAAGTCGAGGATTATCTTCGGGAGGCCGGTCCGGCCTGCGCGCCCCGCGCCGGAATCCCGACGAACGGCCGGTCGGGATGGTAGTTTTCCCCGCCGGTCGGGCGCCGCGGGCTCTCCGCCGTCCTCGATGGCGCGCCGGGCGCGCCGGCCCAACATCTTCACGGGGAGATCCACCCATGGCATCGAATTTCCGTTTTGCGGCGCTCGTCGTCTGCTGCGCCGCCCTGACTGCCGCGTCCGTCCGTCCGGCCGAGGCCCAGGACACGCCGGCCGCGCGGTGCAGCGTCGCCGTCAACGCCCAGGATCTCGACGGGGTCATCGACGCGTGCCCCGCCGCCCTGGAGGAACTTCCGACGGATCATCCCTTCTACGACCACTTCCAGCAGACCCTGAACTACGCCTTCGGGCAGCGGTGCACCCCGGCGGCGCAATCCCAGGACTGGGATTCGGTGCTCACCTACTGCGTGCCGGCGGCCCCGATGAATCCCGGATTGAACTTCGTCATCGGCCTCGCCTACCAGGCCAAGCAGGACTGGGCCAACGCCGGCCCCTACTTCGAAGCGTTCGTCAACGCCGGCGGCGGCCAGGCGGAACAGGTGGCGCTCGCGCAGCGCAGCGGCGGGATCGCCCTCGCGCGGGCCGGCGCTCCGGACCGCGCCGTCCCGTTGCTGCAAGGCGCCGCGCGAGCGAAACCCGACGATGTCGAGGTCCAGTACCGGCTGGGAGTCGCCCTTCTCCGCATGGGAGACACCGACGGCGGCGAACGGGCGCTCGGAGCGGTGATCGACGCGGCGCCGGCGGGATCCGCGGCGCGCATGCAGGCGCTCTTCATGGCCGGACAGGTCAACCACCAGGCGGGCGACTTCGCCAAGGCGGCGGAACGCCTCGGCGAGTACCTGGGCGCCGACCCGGACGGCGAGCGGGCTGCCGATGTCCACTACATGTTGGGCCAAGCCCTCCAAGGCTCGGACACCGCGCAGGCCGCGACCCACTACCGCGGCTTCCTCGACCGGGCCGGGAGCGCCGCGGACGATCCACGGGTCGCCGATGCGGCCTACGCCGCCGGCACCATCTACTACAACGGCGACGACTGCGCGAATGCCGAGACCTTCTACCAGCGCTTCATCGAGGTCGCTTCGAGCGATGATCGCGCCGCCCAGGTCCAGGAGATCCTCGCGTCGATCGCCGAGGGGGCGTGCGGCGGCGACCGCTGCTGATCGCTGCCCTATCGGACAACTCCATCGCCTGCCGACGGTCGGCAGGCAGGGCTTTCGGACGGGCCGTGAGCGGCGCGGCGTGTGCTAATCTGACCGGCTGAAATTCGCGGGTTTCGGCCCGCGACGGTCGTGATGCGGGCGGCCGGCTCCGTCAGGTTCGGTGTTCGCTGCCTGCAGGCCCCGTTGCCTCGGCCAGTCCCTTCGGCCTGTTCCTCGTCGGCCTGCCGCTTCCGACGCAAGGAGATTCCCCATGTTCCTGTGGTTCGCCGCCTTCCTACTGACAGCGCCCGGTCTGCCCGGTCTGCCCGGTTCCGCGCTCGCGTCCGCCGAGGCCGCTCCGCAACTCACCATCGAGCGGGTCGTCGAGGACGACGACGAGGAAGGCGCCCCCTGCCGGGACGCCATCGAGGCGCAGGACTGGGGTGAGGTGATCACCCTCTGCGAGGCGCTTCTCGATGTCCGGGAAGCCGCCTTGGCGGAGATGGACGAGAGCAGCCGGGATTGGGCCCCCACGAAGGACAATGTGGAGACCACCAAGCAGAATGTGGACTACGCCTACCGGATGCTCTGCGAGGGCGCGGCGCAGGCTCAGGACTGGGGCTCTGCTATCGCGAACTGCGGCCCGGCGGCGGAGCGCTACCCGGATGCGTTCCAGTTCCAACTCTACCTGGCGCTCGGCCATCAGGCGGCCCAGGACACCGAGGCGTCGGTCGCGTCGTTCCGCGCGTTTTTGGACGGCGTGCAGGGGAATCCGGAAATGGCCGCGCAACTCGCCCAGCAGGTCGCCTTCGCGCAGAAGAGTCTGGGGATCGCGCTGCTCACGACCGGGGACCGCGCGGCGGCGCTGCCCGTGCTTCGCGATGCGGCGGCGGCGAGTCCGGGCGACCCCGAACTCCAGACCCGCCTCGGTCTCGTCCTCCTGGAGGAAGACGACGAAGGCGCCGACGCCACGCTGGACACGGCGATCGGCCTCAACGCCGACAACCCCCAAGTCCTGGAGAGCATCTACCAGGAGATCTTCCGGTTCGGCGCCAACAGTTTCAACGAGCAGGAATACGCGGCCGCCATGGCCCGCTTGACGAAGTACCTGTCCGGCCAACCGGACGGCGAGTACGCCACCGACGCCCACTTCATGGTGGCGGAGATCGCGATCCGGGACAACGAGAACGCCCTGGCCATGGAGCACTACCGGGCGTTCCTCGAACGCGCTCCGAGCGACCCTCGCGCGGCCGATGTCAACTTCCGGGTCGGCGAGTACTACTTCCAGCGCCGGGACTGCAACACCGCGGAGCGCTACTACCGGCGCTACATGGCCCAAGGCGGACGAAGCGGCCAGAACGCCGCGTATGTCGAGGACATCCTCCTCGACTTCGAAGACGGGATCTGCGAACCCGGCGACTGACCTCGACTGACCTCGACTGACCTCGGTCGGGGCCGGGCCGGTCGCGCCGGCCGCCCCCGCTCAGGCCGGCGGGGCCTCGAGGGACCTGCCGCCGAAAGGCGCCCCGGCGGGGCGCCGCAGGTAGCGGGGGAGGAGCGGGGTTCCGAGGAGGCGCAGCCGCTGGCGCTCCACTCCCCAGATCCGGGCCAGGAGCAGGTTGAGGTAGCGGAGTTCGGAGAGCGAGTAACGCACCCCGCCGCTGCGGTAGCGCCCGAGCCAGTGGCCCGGAAGCGTGCTGGCGACCTCGAACCAGCGGTGGTCCGCCTCGGCGGTGGTCTTCCGCGCCGTTTCCAGCGAGCACGCGACGACCTGCAGCAGCGACCCGGGCTCCAGGAGGCGGCCGGCCGCCGCCACCGAGGCCACCCCCCGCAGCAGGTAGAGCAGGCACCAGCGCACTTCCGGCGTGAGGGACTCGGGATCCCCGAGCATCCGGGGAGCGAGGAAGGCGGCGGCGCTCTCCCGATCGTCGAGCAGCAGCCGGTGGAGCGCCGCCCGCAGCGCGCCGTGGGGCATGGAGGGGTTCCCGGATGCCGCGATCAGCGGGATCTGAAGCGGGAAAAACCGCCCGACCCGGCGGGGCCGTCGATCGTCGCGCCGGTCACCGCCGACGCTCCCGGGAGTCGTTCGCTCCCGCCCGAGGCCCTCTACCGCCGCCCTCGGCGTCGGTCGGAGACTCTCCGGGTCGGTCGTCCAGGAAGCCGTGGATCACCTCCGGCCCGAGGCGGCGGGTGTTGTATTCCTCCGCCCAGCGGAGGAGCGTTTCGTTCGCCGGATACTCGTCCTCCGGGTAGGGGTACGCGCTCATCCCGTGGAACGGGAGCGGCGCCACGGTGTGCGGACGGGCGGAGTTCAGGTCCATGTCCTTTCCGAAGCCGTCGGCGAGCAGGAAGAAAGCCCGATGGCTTCCGGGCGGCGGAGGAGGCGCGGCGGAGGCGTCGAAGCGCAGGAGGATCTCGTCGCCGTGCCGCGCGATGACATACCGGTCGTCCACGGCGGTGAGCAGCGGGCGGACCTCGCCGTATCGCGTGTAGCCCCCTTCGTGGGCGCCCCAGGTGTCCGAGGCGCGGCGGCGCTCGTAGCGGTACTCGACCGGAGGCCGCCCGGAGGGGCGGTGGGGCTCCGGGTAGCCGGCGAACCGCAGTTCCGCGGTGTCCGGATCCAACTCGAATCGCCGGATCCCGGCGTCCGGGGCCGCCTCGGCGATCTCGATCCGGTCCCAGTAGATCCGCATGTTCGTCGAGATGCGGAGCGTGACCGCCGAGCCGTAGTCGCGTTTCGGGAGGGGGACGACCATGGTCTTCGGCAGACCGGCCGGGAACCCCATCGAAGGGACCAGCGGCAGGAACCCGTCGCCGTCGGCGATCTCGAGTGACGGCGGGGACGCCGCCACCCCGGCCTGCGAGGCGGCCAGGTTCGAACTCGAGTCCGCGTAGTCCACCCACCCGTAGAGGAGCAGCACCGGCGCCGGGTTCGGCCGCACTCCCTCGAAGTGGAGGTCGAGGTGGTGGGTCTCGGCGTAGCCCTTGAACGGCAGGTTCTCGAAGTCGTCCACATAGTCCCGGTCCACGCTGAGGAGCCGGTCGGTAACTTCGCGGGCATCCCGGCCGGCCGCGCGGGAGACCGCCCGGCCCGGCGGGCGCCGGTTCCGCACGGCGACCAGCGCCGGCGGCGGATAGGGGGGGGCGGGCATCAGGCGCTCGTCGGGGAACAGGTCCACCCCCTCCGGCGCGTCCGCGATCCACAGGGAGGCGCGGTCGTAGAAGATGACCTCTTCGAGTTGGTTCACCCAACGGAACTCGTAGGCCCCGTTCCGGGGCGCCGGGGAGAACGATTCCAGTTTCACCACTTCGGCGGTGTCGGGCGTGTTGAAAACGCCGGGCGCCAGCAGGTTGCCGATCGCGCTGCCTCCCAGGAAGTCCGTCACGAAACGCGTGCGCTCGCCGTCCCAGGCGTAGAGCACCGGGCAGGAAGTCCCTTTCCGGTTCAGTTCCTCGATGGAGGCCACCCGGGCGGCGGGAACCTCCAGTTCGATCTGCTTCACCCCGCCCGGCCAGAGGAAGCGGACATAGTCGGCGGCCGCGGCCTCGCCGAGCCCGAAGTGGAGCGGCAGGTCGTCCTGCGACAGGTACCCGGAAGTCGAACGGACCTCCCGGCGCTGGGAGACCGCGCCCACGCGGACCTCGACCTTGGCGCCGAGGCCGTCGAGATTGCTGCGGAGCCCGCGGGCCCGCACCGCCATCCAGTTGGCCTCCGGGGCGGTGTCGTTCCGGAACGCCAGCAGCCGTCCGAAGGTCGTCCCGGCGACCGCGTCGAGGTCGCCGTCCCCGTCCACATCGGCGAGCGCCAGCGCCCGGGCCTCCTCTCCGTCCTCGAGTCCGGCGCCGACCGACGCCGCCCGGACGAAGCCGCCCGGGGTGTTCTCGTAGAGCGCGAGCACGGCCTCGGGTTCGTTCACCACCAGCGCCAGGTCGAGATCCAGGTCCCGATCCGCATCCAGGAACGAGACGCCGTAGCGGGCCCCCGGAACGCCGGCCTGCAGCAGGAGCGGGGAGGCGAGGTCCGGCGAGAAGCCTTCTCCCGCCGGGCCGCGGAGCAGCAGGTTCAGCGCGCCGCCCTCCGCGGTCAGGGCGAGGTCGAAGGCGCCGTCGCGGTCGAAGTCCCCGGAGGCGGCGCCCCGCATCCGGGCCGCGGTCTCGACGCCCCAAGCCTCCGCGGACTCGGTGAAAGTCCCGACCCGGTCGTTCGAGAACACCTGGACCGGACTGCCGTCGTTCACCACCAGGAAGTCCACATCGCGGTCGTCGTCCCAGTCCGAGAACAGGGAGAACAGACTGCGGCGCGGGCCCCCGTCCGTCCGCGTCTCGCCGCCCACCTCGGTGAAACCGCCGTCGCCGTCGTTCCGGTAGAGGCGGTTCGGCGCTCCCGGGATCCCCTCGGGAACCGGAATCTCACCGGCGAGGCCGACCAGGGCCCCCGGCGCGTAGTTCGCCGTGTAGAGATCGAGGTCGCCGTCGTGGTCGAAGTCGGCGAAGGTCGCGGAAACGGAGACCTCGCCGCCCTCCGCGCCGGAGCCCTCTGCCGCGTCGAAACCCGTTCCTCCCTCCGCGGCGCGGTTCAGGAGCAGCGCGTTCGGGCCGCTCGCCGCCACATAGAGATCCGGGTCGCCGTCCCGATCCACATCCCCGATGGTGACGCTCACCGCGCCGGGAACCGCGAGTTCGTCCCAAGGTTCGAAAATCCCGCCGAGGTTCCGGAACAGGACCACGCGCCCGCCGCGGACGAAGGCCAAGTCGGGCCGCCCGTCGCCGTCGAAGTCGCGGAAGGCGGCTCCGGAGCCGAGGTCGGGCAGCAGGTTCCGGGCGGCCCACTCCGGCGAGTAGTCGGAGGCCGACACCGACACCGGCGGGGCGGGCGGCGGAAGCGGCGTGAGGCCGAGCCCCCAAGCCTCCGTCCGTTCGCTGAAGGCGAAGGCGCCGGTCGGGGGCCGGGGGGCGGGCGCTTCCTGCAGCGGCGGCGGCGACTCCTCCATCGCTTCGGCGTAAGGGCCGAGTTCGGTGTACTGGAGCCCGGCGCTCACGCCGCCGCCGGCGAACACCTCCCGGAGGCGCTGGAATTCCTCCAGTTCCCGGCGGCCCTCCTCGCGGCGCCCGGCGCGGACGAGCACATTGCCGAGGCTGAACCGGGCCGACTCGTGCTCCGGCTGCAGTTCGAGCGCCGCGCGAAGCGCGGTTTCTGCTTCGTCCAGCCGGCCGACCGCGGCGTACGCGGCGCCCAGGTAGTACTGGGTCATCGCATCGTCCGGATCCATTTCCGCCACCCGGCGGAACGCCTCGAGCGCGGCTTCGGTGTTCCCCTCGAGTTTCTCGATCAGGCCCAGGTTGTAGAGGGCGTGGGGCGCCTCGGCGTCGAGGGAGCGCGCCCGCTCGAAACTGCCCCGCGCCCGGTCGAAACGGCGCTCGTTGAACCAGGCGATCCCGAGGTTCACATGACCGGCCACGGAATCGGGAGCGAGTTCCACCACCCGCGCGAACTCGTCGGCGGCATCCCGGAAGCGGAACTGCTCGAGCAGCGCGACCCCGCGGCTCATGCGGTTCGCCGCCTCCTCGCCCGCCGGGAGGAGACCGGGCGGGGAGCCGACCGCGACGGCGGCCGAGAACGCGGCCGGGAGCACCGCGGCCGGAAGGCGCCGAACGAACCGCGAGGGGCCGGCGCCGCTGTCCATGGCGGCGCTGATTATGACGAACCCCCGGAGCGCTCCCGGCCTCCCGGAGAGCACGCCGAGCGCGCGGGCGCCGGCATCGGCCCGCCTCCGGAGGCGGGCCGGCGGGTCGTCGGCGGTTCCCGTCGACAATACCGCCCGCCCGTGATCCAACTCGTGGACGCCTCGAAGGCCTACGGCGAGCAGGTGCTGCTGCGCCGGGCGAACTGGAGGGTCGGCGCCGGAGAGCGGATCGGCTTGGTCGGGCCGAACGGATCCGGGAAGACCACCCTGCTCCGGATCCTGGCGGGGCGCGCTCCCCTCGACGACGGCGCGGTGGTCCGCGCGCGGGCCGCCCGGATCGGGTACCTGCCCCAGGAGGGGCTGCGACTCGCCGGGAGGTCGGTCGGCGAGGAAGTGAAGATGGCCTTCGCCGACCTCATCGAGAAACGGCGCGTCCAGGAAGTCCTGGCGGACCGGCTGGCGCGGCGCCCGGAGGAGCCGGGTCTGCTGGACCGCTACGGCGAGATCGAAGAGGAGTGGCAGCGGCGGGGCGGGTACGAACTGGATGCGCGGGTCGGGGAAGTGCTCTCCGGCCTCGGTTTCGGCGAAGGGGACGAGGCCCGCCCGGCGGAGGACTTCTCCCAGGGCTGGCAGATGCGGATCGCGCTCGCGCGGCTGCTGCTGGAGGCGAACGACCTCATCCTCCTCGACGAACCCACGAACTACCTCGACCTCGAAGCGCGAACCTGGCTGCTCGGCTTCCTCTCGCAGCATCGCGGCGGGCTGGTGCTGGTGGCGCACGACCGGTACTTCCTGGACCAGGTCGTCACCGGCATCACCGAGATCGGCGCCGGCCGGCTGGGCCGCTACCCGGGCGGCTACAGCGACTACGAGACCCGCCGCGCGGCGGAGATCGCCGAACTGCGGAAGCGGGCCGCCGAGCAGGAAGCGGAGATCGAACGCCACCGGCGGTTCATCAACCGCTTCCGCTACCAGGCGAGCCGCGCCCGGCAGGTCCAGAGCCGGGTCAAGGCGCTCGAACGCATGGAGCGCATCGAAGCGCCGCCCGAACGGCGGCGCGTACGGCTTTCGCTCCCCCGGCCGCCGCGGTCCGGCCGGGTGCTGGTGACGCTCGACGGCGTGGCCAAGCGGTTCGGCGCCCTACGGGTTTTCGAGGGCCTCGACCTCGTCGTCGAGCGCGGCGAGCGGCTGGCGCTCGTCGGGCCGAACGGCGCCGGCAAGTCCACGCTGATTCGGCTGCTCGCCGGCGCCGAACGGCCGGATGCCGGAACGCGCGAGCCGGGCCACGAGGCGCAGATCGCCTGGTACGGCCCCGATCGGCACGACCTCGATCCGGAGCGGACCGTCCGGCAGACGATGAGCGACGCCGCGCCGCTTCCCCGGCTCCCGGAGATCCGGAACATCCTGGGGGCGTTCCTCTTCTCCGGCGACGCCGTGGACAAACGCACCGCCGTCCTCTCCGGAGGCGAACGTTGCCGGCTGGCGCTCGCGCGGCTGTTCCTGCGCCCGGCGAACCTGCTCCTCCTCGACGAGCCGACGAACCACCTCGATCTCGACGCGAAGGCCGCGTTGCTGTCGGCGCTACGCGACTACCGCGGGACCGTGGTCTTCGTCGCCCACGACCGCTACTTCATGGACGCCCTCGCCACCCGCGTCGCGGTCGTCGGCGAAGGGGGCGCCGCCGTGTATTGGGGCAACTACTCGGACTACCTGGCGCGGCAGGAGGGCGACCGGGACGCCGAGCGGAAGCCGAAGGCCGCCGCGGCGCGGCGAAACGAGGCCCCGGCCCGCGGCGATGCCGCCGGAGGGTCGAAAACCGGCCGGAAGCCGCCGCGCGCCGCGAAACCCAAGGGCGGGAAGAACCGGCAGCGCGAACGGAAACGGCGCTGGCGAGCCGCGTTCGAGGCGGTCGCGGACGCCGAGGCGGCGATCGAGAGTTTGGAAGCCCGGATGGCCGCGCCCGGATTCTGGGAGGACCGCGAAGGGGCGGGCCGCATCGCCGCGACCCACGCCGACCTTCAGCGGCGCCTGCCCGGCCTCTACGAAGAACTGACCCGCTTGGACGAAGAGGCGGCGGAGGCGGTCGCCGCCGGGGGCTCGAGCGCTACCCCGAAACCGCTCGCCGGCCGGTTCGCGGAGCCGTAGCCGGCCGCCGTCGCCGCGGGCCTCCGGATCCCCGACCGGCCGGAGGAGGTCTTCCGGGGCGGGGCCGCTGCCGGCCCCCGCGCGGCCGGGCCACTACGATACTCCGCCGAATGTACCGGGTCGCTTGCGACGGTTCCTGCCTCGAGAACCCCGGGCCCGGCGGTTGGGCGGTCATCATCACGGACACCGCCGGCAACGAGACGACGCGGACCGGGGCCGAACCGCACACCACGAACAACCGGATGGAGTTGACCGCCGCGATCGAAGCGCTGGCGTCCATCCCGAAGAACTGCCACGGGATCGTGTTCTGCGACAGCGAGTATGTGGTCAACGGGCTCCGGGACTGGCTTCCGGGTTGGAAGCGGCGGGGCTGGAAGACCAGCGCCGGGAAACCGGTGAAGAACCAGGACCTGTGGCGCCGGCTCGCCGCCGCCTCGGCGGAGAAGCCCTTCGTCCGGTTCCAGTGGGTCCGGGCGCATGCCGGCCACGAAGCGAACGAACGGGCGGACCGGGCGGCGTTCCGGGAGGCGAGCGCCGCCGGCGGAGGGACGCGGCAAGCCCGACCGAGGCGCGCCAAGCGAGCCACCGCCGGCCTCTTGCGCCCCCCCGTCCCGTACGCCGACTGACCGGTCGGGCCTTCGCTCTCGCCGCCGCCGGATAGACTGGATTTCGTGCGCCGCTACCGCTTCTACCAAGCGGATGTGTTCACCGACCGGGTGTTCACCGGGAACGCGCTGGCGATCTTTCCGTACGCCGACGGGCTCTCCGGCGATGAGATGCAGCGGATCGCCGCGGAGATGAACCTGTCGGAGACGGCGTTCGTGCTGTCCCCCACCGAGGTCCAGGCCCTGCTCCGGCTGCGGATCTTCACCCCGGTCACCGAGTTGCCGCTGGCCGGCCATCCGGTCGTGGGGACGATCTTCGTCCTCGCCTCGCGCGGCGAGTACGGGCTGGACGAGGCGCTCTCCGGAGTCGGCGACGGAGTCCGTCGAATCCACCAGGAATGCGGGGCCGGCGTGCTGCCGGTGGACATCCGGGTCCGCGGCGGCGAGGTGGAACAGGTGGTGATGACCCAGGCGCCTCCCCGCTTCTTCGGGGAGTTCGCGGACCGGGCGGCGCTGGCCGCCTGCCTGGGGTTGGGAGAGGACGACCTGTTGCCCGACGGGACGCCCGCCCAGGTCGTCTCCACGGCGATGCCGCAACTCATGGTGCCCGTCCGCTCCCTGCGGAGCCTCGAGCGGATCGAACTGGACGCCGGCGCCGCTCGCTCGCTGCTGAATCGGGAGGAGATCGGTTCCGACTGCCTGATGGTCTTCTCCACGGAATGCGTGCGCCGGGAGAGCGCCGCCCACGCGCGCATGTTCGCCCCGGGGCTCGGCGTGGTGGAGGACCCCGCCACCGGGAGCGCCGCGGGAGCGCTGGGCGCCTGGCTCGTCCGCCACCGGCGGGCGGTGGCGAACGATTCGGGGCCGGTCCGGTTGATCATCGAACAGGGCTACGAAATGGGTCGTCCCAGCACCATCCATGTCGAGGTGGAACACGACGACGGCGCGCCCTCGGAAGTGCGGGTCGGCGGACAGGCGGTCTTCGTCGCCGAAGGCTCGCTGAGCCTCCCGTAGCCCGGAGCGGGGACCGCCGGGGGCGGGGCGCCCGCCCCGCGGGCCGTCAGCGGCCGGGCGGCGCCTCGATCCGCTCGCCGGGAAGCGGCGGCGTGTGCGCCGGAACCCGGTGGGCGCGGACGCGCTGCTCGAAGGCATACCCCAGGGCGAGAAGCCGCGGTTCGCTGAACGCCCGGCCCAGGAAGGAAATCCCCACCGGCAGGCCGGCGCCGGTGAACCCCGCCGGGACGATGAGATCGGGAAACCCGCTCATGTTGGCGAACCGGACCGGAGACCGGCTCCGCCCGCCGGCGCCGGGCTCGCGATGGAGCGGCGGCGGCCGCGTGGGCGAGGTCGGATAGACGAGGGCATCCAGGCGCTGCTCGTCCAGCAGTCCTTCGACGACCGCGCGCACGAGCGGCAGGCCGTGGGTGAGCACCGCCCGGTAGGCGTGGTCGGTGACTTCGCCGCTGGCGTTTTCGCGAAGGAAGAGACTCCATCGCCCGGGATTCGGAATCCGGTCTTCCTCCCGCGACGGAAGCCGCATGGACTGCTCCACGAGTTCGTCGAGACTGGCGGGATACTCGCCGCCGAGCGTGGCCAGGTACTCCGCGACCTGTTTCCGGAATTCCGGCCAGCGAACGGCGGTGTAGAGGTCGCTCTCGATCTCCAGCAGCCACGAAGGCAATCGGACCTCCACGACTTCCGCGCCGGCGTCCCGCATCGCGTCGAGCGCGGCCTCGATCACCCAGTCCACTTCGGAATCGAACCCCAGGAAGTCGCGGGCGACGCCGAGGCGGGCGCCGGAGAGCCCGTCTTCGTCCAGGAACGCCGCGTAGTCGCGGTGAGACTTCCCTTCGCTGCGGGCGGTGGCCGGGTCCGCCGGATCCACGCCGGCGAGCACCCCCAGGGCGGCGGCTACATCGGCGACGCTCCGCGCCATCGGCCCGGCCGTGTCGAACGACAGCGCGAGCGGGACGATCCCGTCGCGGCTCAACAGGCCGAGTGTCGGCTTCAGGCCGACGATCCCGTTGGCGGTGGACGGGCCCCGCACCGACCCGCCGGTGTCCGTGCCGAGTCCGAGGAAGCCGTAACCGGCCGCCACCGCGGCGCCCGTGCCGCCGGAGGAGCCGGAAGGCGACCTCGTCGGGTCATGCGGGTTTCGCGTGATCCCGCCGAGGGAAGACATCGCTCCGCCGGAGGCGAACTCGCTCAGGTTCACCTTCGCCAGCACGATCGCGCCCGCCTCCCGGAGCCGGCGGACCAGGAAGGCGTCGTCCGGGGGCAGCGAGTCCCGGAGCAGGAAGGAACCCGCGGTCGTGGGAAGGTCGGCCGTGTCCAGGTTGTCCTTGAGCACGACCGGAATCCCGTGGAGCGGCGACCGCGCTCCCGACTCCCGCCGCTCGGCGTCGAGCCGGCGCGCCCGCGCCCCGGCTTCGGGATTCACCGTGATGACCGCGTTGACGCGCGGTCCGCGGTCGTCGTACGCCTCGATCCGGGCGAGGCAGAGTTCCACCAGGCGCTCGGCGGTCACCCGGCCGTCGTCCATCGCCGCGGCCATCTCGGAAATCGTCGCGGTCGTAAGGTCGAGCGGCGGCTGGGACCACGCCGCGCTCGCCGCGCCCAGCCCGGCGAGCGCCAGCGCGCCGACGCTTCCGGCGCGAACCGGGCGCCGGGCGGCTGGCGGTCGGCGCGCGGATGGGGGAGGACTCATGAGCGCGATCGTACGCCCTCCGCCCCCGCTCCCGTCGTTGCCGTCGTCGGGGGCGCGCCGGTCCCCGCAGGAAACGAGAGGGTCAGCGAAGAAGGGCCGGGCCCGAATACCTGCTCCGGTTCGCGGCGCCGGGCTCGCGGGGGCGCCGGGGCCGAAGCGCCCCGAACGACCTTGGCGGACTCAGTTCGCGGAGAGGCTCCGGCGGAACTCCTCGTTCAGGGTCGGGTTGTCCTGCAGCATCCGGAGCGCCTCGCTCTCCAGTTGCCGCACCCGTTCCCGAGTGAGGTGGAGTTCCCTCCCGATGTCCTCGAGATTCGCCTCGGTCTCGCCGCCGATCCCGAAGCGCCGGGTCACGACGCGCTGCAGCCGGTCGGGGAGCGCGGAGATCGCGTCCCGCACATGCCGGCGCTGCTCGGCGTCGGTGACATCCTCGATCGGGTTCATCTGCTTCGGGTCCGGCGTGAGGGCGATCCGCGGCGTTCCGTTCGGCACGAGCGGCGCGTCGAGCGAGTCGATCTGCGGCACGGAGCGCAGCGTGTCCCGGAGCACCTCCGGCTTGACCCCGATCTCCGCGGCGACATCCTCGGTCGTCGGCGACTGCCGGCGGCCGCGGCGGGTCGGGTCGTTGCGGAACCGCTGCTCCAACTCGGCGCGCACCTTGGCCGCCTTCCGGTGCAGGTCGAGTTTGTTGATCGGAACCTTGATCGTCCGCGACTTCTGCGAGAGGGCGCGCCAGATCGCCTGCCGGATCCACCAGGTGGCGTAGGTCGAGAACTTGAGGTTGCGCTCCGGCTCGAACTTCCGCACCGCCTGCATGAGGCCGATGTTCCCCTCCTGGATGAGGTCCCCGAGCGGCAGCCCCTTGCCGCGCGACTGCTTGGCGATGGAGATCACCAGGCGGAGGTTCCCCTCGATCATCTTGCGGCGGTTCTCGTAGAACTCGTCGAGCCGTTCGGCGACGGGCTCCTCCCCCGCGTCCTCGATCCCTTCGAGCGCCTTGCGCATGGCCCGGCTGTAGCGCTGCTCGTCGTCCTTGGTGAGCAGCCGGTGGCGGTGCGTGTCGCGGAGGTACAACCCCATCGAGTCGAGGTCGCCCGTCTGGTGCGTATCGGGCGCGAGGCCGAGTTCTTCGTTCCGGGATTCCGTTTCTTCCTCGGTGGACTCTTCCTCTTCCTCTTCCTCCTCGAAGGAGCCGTCGACGAATTCGATCGTCTCGTAGTCGGTGGTGGTGTCCATGTCAAAACCTCCCGGGGTATCGGCGCCATCGACAGCGCGTCTTCGGTTCGTCGTTCTCGGCAAGATTATATGCAGAGAACATGCCAAAATTCGTCACCCCCGCCGCCGGCTCCACCTCGCGTGCGGTCACGCGCATCGCGCACGAAATCGGGGCGGGACAAACCGGGTTAACGCGCCACCCGGGCGCGAGGTTCCCTTGCGGGAGATTCGGCGCCCGGAACGACGAAGAGCCGGGGACCGGGCCGGCCGTCCGGGGTCGGCGGCCGTCTCCCGGCCTCCCGGGGCGAGTCCCGGCCGACGGATGCCGGCGGAGCGCACGGGTCGGCAGGCGTCGCGGCCGGAGAGCGGTCAGCGCGACTCCCCGGGAAGCGGCAGGCGTACGATCTCCGCCGCCCCCTTCAGTTCGTCCACCCAAGCGGAGATCCGCCGGTTCAGGTCGCGTTCCTCCAGGATCCTGCGAATGGAGTCCTCCACCCGTTCGAGGGGCGGGGGCGCGCCGGGAGGAAGATCCGGGAGCAGGACCTCGCGGTAGTACTCCTGCACCTGCTGCTGGCTGACTTGGACGAGCGGGCGGAAGCGGCGTTCCAGGTAGCGGTCCACGACCAGTTCCCGTTCGATGCGCCGCCGGAGGTAGTCCTCCCGGATGCCGAGCCGCAACAGCGTGTCGCGGTACCCGTCCACGGTCCCGAACCTCTCCATGAGAGCCCGGAAGGTCGCTTCCGCTTCGTCCGGGGTCGGAGGATCGGCCGGGTACCGGCGCGCTTCGCGCTCCATCAGCCGGGCCGCGATCAAGTTCTCGACCGCGCCGCGGAGGTCGGGAAGGGCCGCCCCCGCCGGGTCGAGGGCGACCGCCTCCTCGACTTCGGAGAGCGTGATCGGCGCCCCGTCCACCACCGCGACGACCCGGTCGAGCAGGCCGGTCTGCTGCAGCGGCATCCGCGGAACCGCGTTCGCCGGCGCCGCGGCGGAAGTGAGGAGGCCTCCGCCCAGGAGAACCCCGGACAAACGGAGCCTCCGCCACCGTGGGAGGCGCCGGGCCCGCCGCCGAAACGCCCGATCCGCGGGCCGAGGCGCCGCCGCGGCGGAAACCGTCCGGCGGGGAGCCGCCGGGCGCGGGCGGGTCAAAAGGCGTGGCCGATGGTGAAGTGCCATTGCCGCCGCCGGAGGCCGCCGATGTCCCCGAGCCGAAACGCGTAGTCGAAACGCACCGGGCCGAGCGGGGTCGCCCACCGGAGTCCGAGCCCGGCGTTGTGGTTCCAGTCGATGTCCCCGAGCGGCGCCACCTCCGCGTACACCCCGCCATGATCGGAGAACAGGGCGCCTCCGAGGCTTCCGAAGATGGGGAAGCGCAACTCCAGGTTACCGACGGCGAGGAAGTTGCCGCCGAGCGGATAGCCGCTGCGGTCGAGCGGGCCGGCGCGATCGAGCCGGAAGCCGCGGAGGGTGGTCGCGCCGCCGGCGAAGAACCGCTCGATGAGCGGCAACTGCGCCGGCTGTCCCTCGCCGAGCGTCCAACCGGCGCCGAGCCGGAGGGCGGCGGCCAACACCACCCGCCCGCCCACCGGGACATAGACGAACTGTTGTCCGAGGGCCTTCACGAACGGGGCCCGCGAGCCGAGCAGCGCCGACGACCACTTGAGGTCCACGATTCCGAACCGCCCCCGACCGGGATTCACCGGGTCGTCGCGCGTGTCTTCCACCACGGAGGCGGATACCGCCGAAAGCCACAGGCTCTCGGCGAAGTTGCGGTCGAGTTGGTTCGGATGGATCTTGAGGTCGGACAGTTCGTTCGCGGTGAAGTCGTAGCGGAGGAAGAGGCTCCGTCCGAACACCCGTCGGGACAGTTGCACCCCGACGCCGGTGCGGACGAAATCGAAGCCTTCCCGATCCTGCGCCTCGCGGTAGGCGCTCACGAAGAGCGGAACCGTGCCGGCCTCGTTCTCCGCGCCCCGGTAAGTGGCGATCATGCGGCTGCCGCGCACCGAGAGCCGGGCGAAGAGGCTCAGGGTGTGGCTCCTGCCGAAGAGGTTGCGGCGGGCCCACTCCACTTCGCCCCGCACCTGCTCCCGTTCGCTGTAGCCGGCGCCGTAACCCACGCTGGTGCGCGACGACTCCTCGACCCGGATGAGCACATTGCGCTCGTTGACCGATTCTTCCGGCTCGAGTAACACGACCTCCACCGTGCGGAAGATCCCCATGGACACCAGCCGATGCCTCACCTCGACCAGGTCGTCGTTCGAGAGCGGATCCCCTTCCCGGAACGGAAGCCGCGCCCGCAGGAAGGACTCGCGGGTCGCGGCCAGCCCGGCGACGATGACTTCCCCGACCGTGAGGTAGTCGCCGGGGCGGATGCGGAACACCACCTCCGCCCGGAGGGTCGCCGGGTCCACCGGCGCCTCCACTTCCACGACGGCGTCCAGGAAGCCGCGATTCCGGAGCCGGGCTTCCAGACTCTCCCGGGCGCCGACGACCCGTTCCGCCACGAACGGCATACCGGCCGAGAGCATCGCGGCCTGCCGGAGTTCCTCGGGGGAGTCCGGCGCCTCTCCTTCGAAGCGGACGGAGCCGACGGTCGCCGCCGGACCGGGGCGGACGCGCGCCGTCAGGGCGAGCGCGGTGGGATCGCCGCCGCCGGGGGTGACCGAAGCGGAGACCTCGGCCCGGTAGTGGCCCGCCTGCAGCAGGCTGCGCCGCAGTCCGCCGGTGGCGGCGGTCCACTCTTCCTCGCGGAAGACGCGTCCCTCGCGCAGCGGGCCGAGCGCCGCTTCCGCGAGCGGGGCGTCCTCCGCGGAGAGTCCCTCGACACGCACCGAACCGATGGTGTAGCGCGGCCCGGGTTCGGCCGTGAGCCGGACGGTCAGCCGCTCGTCCGAGTCGGAGGCGAACCGTTCCACCGTCACCGCGGCGTCCCGGTAGCCGTCGGCGACGAGCAGCGCTTCTTGCTGTTGGCGCAGGCCCTCGAGGGCGTCGTCGGTGAGGCGGCGTTCGGTCAGCGACCACAGGGCGAGTTGCGCGCCCTCCCCGAGGCCGGGGAAGCCGAGAACCTCCAGGACGACCTCCGGCCCGGTTTCGACCAGCAGGACGACCTCCACCAGCGAGGGGTCCCCCCGGCGGAACGCGAAGTCGAGTTCCGCGAGCAGGTACCCGCGCTCCCGCAGGAGCCGCCGCGCGCGGGCCAGCCGCTCCACGAATTCGGGCTCCGACCAGACCTGGCCCGGAGTCATCTCCAGGTCGTCCGTGATGTCACGGGTCAGGTCATCGGGTGCGGTCTCCACGCGGAACGAGCCGACCCGCACCCTCAGACCCGGCTCGACCACGGCCTCGACCGCGGCATCGCTCCCCACCGGTTCCACCTCGACTCGCACCGAGGCGTCGAGGTAACCGAGGCTCCGGAGCCGCTCCTCCGCCGCCGTCCGCGCGACGGCGGCGTCGGGAACGGGCTCCCCCGTCTCGACGCCCAGCGCTTCCTCGATCTGCCGTTCGAGGCCGGGCGGCGCGCCGCGGACTTCGATCTCGCGGACGCGGGGCGCCGGGTCGAGCACGAACCGGAGCCCGGTGTTTCCGTCGGCGTCCAGCGCCGCCTGCACGCGCACATCGCGGAACCGACCGAGCGAGAAGATCTGCTTCACGGACTGGCGCACGGCCAACGCGCGGTAGGTGTCCCCCGGACGGAGGGACACCAGGCGGGAGGCCGCCTCCGGAACCGGGTCGGGACGGCCGTCGGCCCAGGCGACGGTGACGAACGCGATCCGCTGCCCGTCGAGGTCCGCCGACCGGGCGCGTCCCGATTGCCGGCCGACGCCGGCGGAGGTGGGGGCCGGTTCCGACGCCGCCCGGTTCGCGGCCGTCGCGGCGAGCACCGAGCAGAGCGCCGCGGCAGAGGCCCGGGCGCGGCCGGGCCCGCGCGCCCGCCGGCGACGGGGCCCCCGATCAGCCCGCGCCGGAAGCGTCCCGCCGGGAAACCGGGCGGGGCACTTCATGCTCTTCGGTCGAGGAGGCGAGGGCAGGGCGCTTCTTCCACGGGCCGTCAGAAGGTGCGATGGAACCGGACATCCACTCCCAGCGAGCCGTCGCGATCCCGCGAGAAGATCCAGGACACCGGGCCGCGGGGCGTGTATTCGACGACGATGATGGCTTCCTCGGTCGCCGAGAGGCTCGAGGAGTAGCGGACGCTCAGATCCGGCGAGAGTTGCTTGCCGAGTGTCACTCGCGCCGTCGGGTTGCTGAAGCGCCCGATCAGGAACGGATCGATGCTGAACCGGTCGATCCCGAACACGCGCCCGGCGCGCCTTCCGATCATGTTGCTGAGTTGCTGGCTGAGGAGGGTGGCGGCCGAGGCGGCGGCGACTTCGTCTTCGCCTCCCGCGCGCAGCAGATCCTGTTCCGGGGCGCCGGACAGGAGGCGCAGGATGTCCGTCTCCCGGAGGGGCGGTTCGGAAGTCAGGTTCGCTTGGATCTGCTCCGTCGTCCCCGAAGCCCGGAGTTGCACCCGGTAACTGCGCACCGTCGTCTCCGCCTCGAGATCGAACACCGGCTCGATGCCTTCGGGATCGATGAAGTCCGCGCGGCCGGAGACGATCGAGAAACGATGCGCACCGAAGAAGGCATCCCCGCCGACCAGGTCCGCCCGCCCGAGGAGCGCCGGCGACCCTGCCGTTCCGCGCAGTTCGAAGTCGGCGGCCGCCTGCAATTCGAACAGGGAGTTGCTCACCCGGAAAGGTGAGCCGGTCTCCACCCGGACATCCATCCGAAGGTCGTCGAAGCCGCCATCTTCCGTTTCCGAAGTCCCGCTCACCGCGTTCAAGTCCGCGAGGATGTTGGCGAACAGTTCGTACTCCCGGCTCCACACCGCCTCGTCGAGTCGAACCGCGCCGGTGACCAGCCTCAGGTCGCGGTTCCCCAGCACCTGGAGGTCGGCGTTCACGGTCGCCGAGAGGTCGGACGGATAGCGCAGCCGCGCGTCGGTGATCCGGAGCCGCAGGTCCGTCGCGTCCACGGCGGCTTCGGAGAACGACACCGAGCCGGACAGGACCGTCGCGCCGGACCCGAGGCGCCCGGCGACTTCCGCCGCCCGGACGGTATTCCGGTCGAACGCGATCTCGCCGGAGACTTCCCGCAGCGCGTGGGGGAAGCCGGCGACCAGGAAATCCCCGTCCCGAATCCGCCCGCTGCCGACGACCCCCGGCGCCTCCCAGGGGCCGACGATCTCCACATCCAGCGCCAACTCGCCCTCCGCATCCAGCCCCTCGAGCAGCGGTTCGGCGGCAGCCAGGGACACCTCGCCGGACAGGAAGAGGTCGATCTCCTCCCGGTTCAATTCCGCTGCCCCGGCGATTCGGAGCCGGTCTTCGCCTCGCCGGACTTCGAGTTCTTCGAGTTCGACCCGCGCGTTTTCGAGCCTTACGCCGGCGGGCCGAACGATCGACGCCGTGAAGTCCGGCGCGGAGATCTCGAGCCCGGAGAGGGTCGCGCTCCCGGTCATCCATTCGTCGTAGGGGTTTTCGATGTGGAAATCCGCATCGCCGCTCACGACGACGGAGAGCCCCTGCGCGGCGGCAGATTCGGAGACCAGGGGGCCGATCTCCAGGCCCCGGACGGCGACCGTTCCCGCGCCCTCCGTTCCGAAGGGAACCGCCCCCTCCACCCGGAACGACGCCCTTCCCGAGTCCACGGCGCCGCGCCCGACGAAGGTCTCGCCGCGCACCTCCCCGCTGATGGTTCCCGGCCCGAGCGGAAGACCGACGACCGAAGCCTCGGTGACGCGGGCTTCCAAGTCGAGCGCCGGAACCAACAGGTCGCCGCCGATGTCCAGGGTGAAGTCCGACGGAATGGAGATCCACTCCGGCGCCAGTCCCGGGGTGAGGGGATAGCCGGCGCCGGTGATCCGTCCGTCCATCTCCCACTCGACCAGCCCGATGTCCAGGGCGCCGGCCGCCGTTCCGGCGCCGAAGGCTCCGGTGATCGGCGCGAGGCGGGCGGTCTCGCCGTCGAGAGTCCAGTCCACCCGGGCCTCGTCGAAGGGCTGTTCGAGGAACGCGCCGTTCCACCCGGTCACCGTCCCGCTCCCGGTGTAGCGCTCGCTTCGACGAACCGTCTCGCTCCTTCCGGTGGCCGTTCCCTCCGCCACCACATCCCACTCCAGGAAGTCCACGATCTGCCGGATGTCCCAGTCTTCCCACTCCGCGTCGAACTCCATGTCGGGCCAGGTCTCGGTCCCGCGCCGGAACACGCCGGAGACCGCCAGCCGGCTCTCGCCGGCGCGCGCGCCCATCCGGTCGAGCCAGATCGTGTCCCGGCCGATGCGGCCGGCGGCGAGCAGGGTTTCGGTTCGGATCGTCGAGAAGCGCATCCCGCGGCCTTCGATTTCGCCGGCGATCACCAGGCGCGGCCACCGCCCGGTGATCGCGCCCTCGAAACTGCCCTCTCCGGAGACATCCCAGAAGGTCGTCTCCGGCGCTTCCCCGAAAAGCACCCGGCGCAGTTCCTGTTGCGCCGCATCCACCTGGGCGGACTCGCCGGCCAGCGCTCGGGCGGTGAACTCGGCCGGGCCGACGCGCGGATAGCGGCCTTCGGCGGACGCCCGGTAGGCGGCCCCGTCGAAGGAGAGGCGATGGACGGTCACGCCGCCGTCGTCGAGCGTGAGGGCGGCTTCGAGCCCGAGCGGCAGTTCCCCTTCCGCGGCGCCCCCTGCCGGGAGGGTCCCGGTCGCCGTGATTTCGCCGGTCATGAGGCCGGGTTCGGAGAGGGGCAGCCGCAGGTCGGCGCGAAGGGCGAGGCGCGAGCGAAGCGAGGTCTCGCCGCCGAAGAGCCCCGCGAGAGCCTCCGAGAGCGCGCTGTCCCGCAGTTCGAGGAGGATGTCGGCCGGATTCTCCTCGCGCGGCTGCACCTGGCGGAAGCGGAGGCTGCCCTCGCCCCCGGCGGCGACCCCCTCGGAGGACAGGATCTCGACGCGGTCGGGGTCCCAATGCACCTCGCCCGTCCAGTCGTGGAACGGAACGCCGTAGAAGCGGCCGCGCGGCAGGGTGAAGTCCCCGTCCACCGCGAGACCGTTCTCCTGGAATCCGGCCGCGCCCTCGAACGCGAAGCGCGGCTCGCCTTCGGTGTCCAGCCCGTCGAACTCGAAGAGGAATCTTCCGAGCGCTCCGGCATCACCCCGGCCGCGCAGTCCCATCGCGCCGGCCAGGTCGTTCGCCAGGTCCAGACTGCCGTCCAGCGCCACGGTCAGCAGGTCGGAGCGCAGGTCCACCCGGTCGAGGTGGAGCACGCTGCCCTCGAGGCGCAACTCGGCCTCGAGCGCCATCGGCAGGTCCGCCTGCTGCCAGAGCCGGATGACGCCCTGCCCGTAGGAGATCCGGCCTTCCACCGCTCCTTCCGCCGACCGCATCGCGAGGTCGAAGTCGTCCGCGCGGATCTCCCAAGGGGTCGGCCGATTCCGGTAGCCGATCGTGGTCCCGGTGACGGTCAGCCGGTCGCTGGTGAAGGACAGCCAGGAGGTCACCCGCTCGACCCAGGGGGACACCGGCGGCCGGGGCGGGGGCGGCGTTCCGCCGTCGTCGAGACCGCGGACCGCGACGCCGCGGAGTTCCAGGGTCTCGAGGTGGAGGTGCGGCGGGAAGAGCGACCTCCAACTCAATTGCCCTCGGATTTCGTCGACGGAGACCGCGGGCGGCGCCGGCGCGGTCCCGCCGCCGACGCGGCCGATCTGCAGTCCTCGCAGCCGCAGTTCACCGTCCGTTAGCGAGAACGCGAGGTCGGAGAGCGCGACGGGCCGGGCCAGGACCGCGGCCAGCCGGGTCGTGAGCGCCTCGCGGACCCGTTCGGGCGTGAGTACGAGGGACATCCAGCCGACGCCGACGCCGATGGTGATGGCGGTGGCCAGGGCCGCCGCGGCGAGGATCGCTGCGGTGCGATGGCGGCGCGGCGGCCGGAGGTCTGACAAGCGGGGTTCAGCCGGCCGGCGTATCGGCCGGCATATCGGTCGGCGAATCGGTCGGCGAGTCGGCGGGAAGGACGGCGAACAGCACCTCGCCTCCCCCGAGCGAGGCGTCCGGAGCGACCCTCATGTTAGCCACGACGCCGTCCACCGGAGCGCGGATCTCGTTCTGCATCTTCATCGCTTCGAGGACGAGCACGCCTTCGCCGGCCCTTACCGGATCGCCCTCCTCCCGCAGGAGGCGCACCACCCTTCCGGGCATCGGCGCCCGCACTTCGGTACGCCCGCCGGAGGCGTCGGCGTTCGCCGACGAGCGAACCGCGGCGCTCGCGAATCGGAAAGTCTCGCCTTCGACGACGACCGTGACCGCCCCGGCGGCGCTCCGGGTCACTCCCGTTTCCCGGGTCGTTCGTTCGCGGACGACCGAGTACCCGCCCGGCGCCGGCCGCACTCGCGCCTCGCCGGCAACCCCATCGACCCGGACGAGCGTCTCGCCTTCGACGCCGGCGCCCGGTTCTTCGGGCTGCGAGATCTCGACGGCCAAGTCGCGCCCGTCGTCGCGTCCGTCATCGCGCCCGTAGAGGCGGAGAATCCGGCGCATCGCGGCTCAGCGGACTCCGGGATGCGGGCCCGACGGAGGCGTCCGCCGCCGTCGGAGAGGTCTCACCACGGCGGCGCTCCGCCGGGGCGGGCGGCGTCGCGCCAGCGGGAGCCCGGCGCCGGAGCGGCCGGCGGCCGTCTCCCGGCCAACTCGGCGGCGGCCGCCGCCGCCGCGAAAGGCAGCAGGGCTTCGCGCGCATCGCGCCTCCCGCCGGCCGGGCCCTCGGTCAAGCCCGGCCAGTGCTCGCCGATGAAGCCGGTGTCGATCGCGCCCTGCCGGAATGCTTCCGATTCCAGGACCCGCTCGAAGAAAGGGAGCGAGGTCGGGACGCCGACCAGCCGAGTCTCCCGGACCGCCCGCAGGGCGCGCCGGCGCGCCGTTTCGCGGTCCGGGCCCCAAGCGATGACCTTGGCGAGCAGGGAGTCGTAGTCGGCCGGTACCGAACTCCCGCTGACCACGCCCGAATCGCACCGGACACCGGGCCCGCCCGGGGCGCGGAACTCGCGAAGCCTCCCGGAGGCCGGCAGGAAGCCGGCGAACGGATCTTCGGCGGTGATGCGCAACTCGATCGCCGCGCCGCGGTGGGTCACCTCGGACTGGCGGAAGCCGAGCGGCTCCCCCGCGGCCACGCGCAGTTGGAGCGCCACGAGGTCGAGGCCGGTCCGAGCCTCGGTGACCGGATGTTCCACCTGGAGCCGCGCGTTCATCTCGAGGAAGTGGTAGCCGCCGGCGTCGAGCAGGAATTCCACCGTGCCGGCGCCGACATACCCGGCCCGTTCGGCGAGGCGCGCCGCAGCGGCGCCGAGTTCGTCCCGGAGAGAGGAGTCCACTGCCGGGGACGGACTCTCTTCGAGGAGTTTCTGGTTGCGCCGCTGGATCGAGCACTCGCGCTCGCCCAGATGCACCACCGTCCCGCCGGCGTCCGCGAACACCTGTACTTCCACATGGCGCGGCCGTTCGATCAGTCGTTCCAGGAACACGCGGCCGTCGGCGAACGCGGATTCGGCCTCGGACTGCGCCTCCGCGATCGCGCTCTCGAGGGCGGCCGGTTCGCGCACGACGCGCATTCCCATTCCGCCGCCGCCGCCGACGGCCTTGATGAGCAGCGGGAACCCGATCTCGTCGGCCGCGCGCCGGCCCTCTTCTCCGCTTTCGAGCACACCGGAGCCGGGCGCTGTCGGGACGCCGGAACGCTCGGCCGCGGCGCGGGCCCGCGCCTTGTCGCCCATGAGCCGCATGGCTTCGGGCGGGGGCCCGACGAAGACGATTCCCGCGGCCGCACAGGCGGCGGCGAAGTCCGCGTTTTCCGCCAGGAAGCCGTAGCCGGGATGGAGCGCTTCGGCGCCGAGCGCCCGGGCGGCTTCGATCACCCGCTCTCCGGCGAGGTAACTCTCTGCGGCGGGCGGCGGCCCGAGACAGACGGACTCGTCCGCGAGCCGCACATGGAGGGCGTCGCGGTCCGCTTCGGAGTGGACGGCGACCGGCGAGATCCCCAAGTCGCGGCACGCGCGGATCACGCGCACCGCGATCTCTCCGCGGTTCGCGATCAGGACCCGGCGGAACACGCGGGGCGGAGGGGCGGCGGGAGGAGGTCCGCCGTCACAGCGGGATGTTGCCGTGTTTCTTGGGCGGGTTTCGATCGCGCTTCGTCCGCAGGGAACGGAGCGCGGCGATCAATTTCCGTCGCGTGCGCCGGGGCGGGATGACTTCGTCCACATAGCCCCGCTCGGCGGCCACATACGGGTTGGCGAATTTCTCCCGGTACGCGGCGACTCGCTTCGCTCGTTCCGCATCCGGATCTTCGGCCGCGGCGAGTTCGCGGCGGTAGAGCACATTCACCGCCGCCTCGGGGCCCATCACCGCGATCTCGGCGCCGGGCCAAGCGTAATTCAGGTCCGTGCGGAGGTGTTTGCTCGCCATCACGCAGTAGGCGCCGCCGTACGCCTTCCGCAGGATGACCGTGACCTTGGGCACGGTGGCCTCGGCGAAGGCGTAGAGCAGTTTCGCCCCGTGCCGGATGATGCCGCCCCACTCCTGTTCGGTCCCGGGGAGGAAACCCGGGACATCCTCGAACACGACCAGCGGTAGGTTGAAGGCGTCGCAGAACCGCACGAAACGCGCGCCCTTGACGGAGGCTTCGATGTCGAGCACGCCGGCCAGCACGGCCGGCTGGTTCGCGACGACCCCCACCGGGCGCCCGTCGAGGCGGGCGAAGCCCACCACGAGGTTCCCGGCGTGGAGTTCCTGGACCTCGAAGAACTCACCGTCGTCCACGACCTCCCGGAGGATGTCCTTCACATCGTAGGGCAGATCCGGCTCTTCCGGCACGATCCGGTCCAGCGCCGGGCTATCCCGATCGGGAGCGTCGTTCGCCGCTCCCGCCGGGGGATCCTCGAGGTTGTTCAGGGGCAGGAACGAGAGCAGATGCCGGACGATGGCCAGGCAGTCGGCGTCGTCTTCGCCGAGGAAGTGGGCGTTCCCGGAGACGCGGTTGTGGGTCTCCGCTCCTCCGAGGCGTTCCTTGGTCACCTCTTCGCGGGTCACCGCCCGGATCACTTCCGGCCCGGTGACGAACATGTAACTCGCTCCGCGGGACATGATCGTGAAGTCGGTGATCGCCGGGGAGTACACCGCGCCGCCGGCGCATGGCCCGAGGATCGCGGAGATCTGCGGCACGACGCCGGACGCCAGGGTGTTGCGCAGGAAGATGTCGGCGTAACCGGCGAGCGAGACCACTCCTTCCTGGATCCGGGCGCCGCCCGAGTCGTTGAGCCCGATGATCGGGGCGCCCTGGCGCAGCGCCAGGTCCATGATCCGGCAGATCTTCCCGGCGCAGGCTTCGCTGAGCGAGCCGCCGAGGACCGTGAAGTCCTGCGCGAAGAGGTAGGCGAGCCGGCCGTCGATGCGGGCGTAGCCGGTGATGACTCCGTCGCCGGGGTACCGCCGGTCGTCGAGGCCGAAGTCGGTGGCGCGATGCTCGACCAACCGCCCGGTCTCCTCGAAAGTACCCGCGTCCGCCAGCGCGGCGATCCGTTCCCGGGCGGTCAGTCGGCCCGACTTCCGCTGGCGTTCGATTCGGGCCGCGCCGCCGCCCTCTTCGGCGCGGCGGTTTCGTTCGGCGAGCGCCGAAAGCGCCGAGGAGGGATCCCGGGGTGCGGCCTCCTCGCCGGGCATCGCCGAAACCGCCGAAGGAGGTCGTTCCGCGACTAGCGGGAGGCCTTCGCCGCCGCCCAGTCCGCGAGGAACCGCTCCAGGCCGATTTCGGTCAGGGGGTGCCGGATCAGCAGGTCGAGGACCGCCGCCGGCATGGTGGCGATGTCCGCGCCCAGTCGGGCCGCCTCGACGACATGGAGGGGGTTGCGGATGCTCGCCACCAGGATCCGGGTGTCGAAGGCGTAGTTCTCGAAGACTTCCCGGATGTCCGCGATCAGTTGCATCCCGGGCAGGGAGATGTCGTCGAGCCGCCCGACGAAGGGGCTCACGATGTAAGCGCCCGCCTTGGCCGCGAAGAGCGCCTGCGGCACGCTGAAACACAGCGTGACATTGACGCGGATGTCGTCTTCCTTCAGTCGCCGTACGGCGCGCAGCCCCGCCGGGGTCAGCGGGCACTTGACGACGATGTTGTCGGCGATCGCCGCGAAGTCGCGTCCTTCGGCCACCATCCCGTCGGTGTCCGTGGCGACCACTTCCGCGGACACATCCCCCGGCACCAGTTCGCAGATGCGGGCGAGGATGTCCCGCGGATCCCCGGACTCCTTCGCCATCAACGAGGGATTCGTGGTGACGCCGTCCACGAGGCCCATCTCCGCTCCGCGGGCGATCGCCTCCAGGTTGGCGGTGTCGAGGAAGATCTGCATGCGGCGAAGCCCGGCGACCCGGGTTTCGCCGCGCGCCGCGGGATCCCCTTCCGGCTGGGGCGCGGAATTCTACTTCCGGCGCCGGTCGCTCAGCGGCTCCGCGGTCGAACCGGGACCGGCGCGGAACGCGGGCTCTCGTTGGGCGGGTCCGCCGTGTCCAGCGCCGTCACCGTGTAGAAGTAGAGGGTTTCCGGGTCGCGCTCGCGGTCGCTGAACGAGGCGGCGGCGACCGCTTCGGGTGTGAGACGCTCGAATCCGGAGCCCTCCGCCTCGGAGCGATAGACGATGTAGCCGCCCACATCGGGGGCGTCCGCCGCCCGCCAGTTCAGTTCCGTCGCTTCCGGACGCCAGAAGGCGCGCAGATCGGTCGGCGCCGGCGGGGCGAAGGTGTCCTCCGGAACGAGACACGCCTCCCGGGAGCGCGTCCCGACGCTCATCGTCCGCGACCCGGTGGGGGGCGCCAGCACCGGGACCGGCCGCCAACTCGGGGCGGCATCCGTTCCCGGCGCTTCGCCGGGCGTTCCTCCGGGGGGCGCGTCGGCGCCTTCCGCTCCGGCTTCTTCGTCGGCGCCGGCGGGGTCGGCCGCGGTCGGCGGGTCTTCGCCGGCCTCGGGCGCCGCGGTTCCCGCTCGGTCGGCGCCTTCCTCGGCGGCCCCGGCGTCTCGGCCTTCGTCACCGAGTGCTTCCGGGCCTCCGCCGCCCGGCGGGTCGGATGCCGGCTCTCCTTCGGTCGGCGCGGAAGCCCCGCGCGCCGCGGCCGCCGGGTCGGTCTCGGCGTCCGTCGAGTCCGGCGGCGCCGGGTCGAACTCCGGGCCCGGATCCTCCACGGTCCGCGGTTCGTCGTCGCCGACGACCACCAGCCGCACCGAGTAGCACACCTCTTCACCCCAGACCACGGAACCGTCCGTCCAGCGGGGGACCGGAATCCGCGCAGCCTGGGCGGAGTCGGTTCCGCGGCGCCGGACGACCTCGAACAACGGGTTCGAGAGCGGCGCGGCCGCGGCGGCTTCGGGTCGGACATCGGGCCAGGCGAGGGCCACGCCGGCGGCTTCGACCGTTGCGGTCACCGGGCCGGCATCGGGGAGCGGCGCGGTCACATCGATCTCCCGGCGCTCGCTTTCGCCGCTCGGCTCGCTTCCGGACTCGTACCGAAGGGCGACGACCAGCCGGCGCCCTACCCAGTCCGGCTGCACCGGCAGGCGCAAGGTCCGCTCCTCGCCCGGAACCTCCGACTCCACCTCGGTCAGCACTTGGAGTTCTTCCCCTTCGTCGTCGTACTCCACCATCACTCCGGTCGGCGCTTCGGGCTCTTCGGAAAGTTCGCCCACCGGCTCCTCCGACCCGGTCTCCGACGTCTCGTCCGGCCCTTCGCCCCCCGGTTCCGCGGGCTGCTCCCCGCCCGGTTCCGCGGGTTGTTCTTCGTCCGGTTCCGCGGGTCGTTCGCCACCGGTTCCCGCCGGCTGCTGCGCACTTGGTCCCGTGAGCGTCTGCTCGTCGGTGGTTCGCTCCTCGCCCGACTCCACGGGTTGCTCCTCGCCCGTCCCCGCCGGTTGATCCACTCCCGGTTCGGTTGCTCCGGAGGTGGCGGCTCCCCGCGTCGATGCAGCCGGCCCCGCTCCCTCGGGAGGCGCGGCGTCCTCCGTCCCCTCGCCGCCCGGCGTCGTCGCGGCCGCCGGATGCGCCGGATCGGGCGCCGACAGCGCTTGTTCGTCCGGCGGCGACGGGTCTCCCGGCTCCGCCGCCGGCGCCTCCTCTTCCGTCAGGTCCTCAGCGGGCGCGTCTTCACTCTCCGGCGGCCCGGGTTCCCTCTCGGCCGGCGCCGTCTCCGCCCGGCGGGCGACGCGCGCCTCGCCGATCCGCCGCTGGATATCCACGACCCGGTGCAGCACCACCGCTCGGCGCAACCGGAGTTCCGCGTTGTCGCCCCCGGCGGCCCGCGCAGGCGCGGCCCACCGGATCACGATCTCCCCGCCTTCCTGCTGCAGCGGGAGCAGCCGCGGCTCTTCCGGGGTCACCCGCACCGGCGGGAGCGGCGGCCCGCGGCGTCCACAGGCGAACGCCGCCAAGGCGAGGGCCACGCCGAGGGCCGCCGGCAGCCGCGCCCGCCGGAATCGAACGCCGAATCCGAATCCGGGATCCACGCGGCGGACGCTCGGGGCGGCGGACTCAGAGGATGAAGCGGGAGAGGTCTTCGTCTTCCATGACCCCTTCGAGCATCTGCTCGACATAGTCGGCATCGATCGTCCGCTTCGCGGTCTCGAGATCGGGCGCTTCGAAGAGGACTTCTTCCAGCACCCGCTCCAGGATGGTGTGCAGCCGCCGGGCGCCGATGTCCTCCATGGACTCGTTCACCCGCGCCGCCGTCTCGGCGATCTCCCGGATCGCCTCCGGCTCGAAGGAGATCTCGACGCCTTCGGTTTGGAGGAGGGCTTCGTATTGGCGGAGCAGCGCCGACTCCGGCTCGGTCAGTATCCGTTCGAACTCGTCGGCCGAGAGGGGGTCGAGTTCCACCCGGATCGGGAAGCGCCCCTGGATCTCCGGGATCAGGTCCGCCGGCCGGCTCTCCTGGAACGCGCCGGCGGCGATGAACAGGATGTGGTCCGTCCGGACGCTGCCGTAGCGCGTGGTCACGGCGGTGCCGTCGAGGAGGGGAAGGAGGTCGCGCTGCACCCCCTCCCGCGAGACATCGGGCCCCGCCGAGTCCCTGGGGCTGGTCACCTTGTCGATCTCGTCGATGAACACGATCCCGTGATCCTCGGCGCGTTCGAGCGCCGACCGGGAGAGGCTGCGGGCATCCACCAGCCGGTCCTCCTCCTCCTGGACGAAGTAGTCGTACGCCTGCGGCACGGCCATCTCCGTCCGACGGTAGCGCGGGCCGAACAACCCCCGCAGCGACTCGACCATCTGGACATCGAAGTCCTCTCCGTGGCCGCCGAGCGCCTCCAGAAACGGGGGCGGCGGCTCGCGAACCTCGACCTCGACCCGGCGGTCGTCGAATTCGCCCGTGCGAAACCGGCGCCGCGCTTCCTCGTTCACCCGGGATCCGTTGTCGCCCTCTTCGCCGTCGGCGCCGCCGGCGGCCCCGGGCGGCGCGGCGCTCTCCTTCCCGGTGAAGAGCAGGTCGAGCACGCGATCCTCCGCGCTGCCCTCCGCCCGGTCGCGGATTTCGTCCACCAGTTCCTCCCGCACCATGGCTACCGAGATCTCCACCAAGTCCCGGATCATGGACTCCACATCCCTTCCCACATAGCCCACTTCGGTGAACTTGGAGGCCTCCACCTTGAGGAACGGTGAACGCGCGAGCCGGGCCAGCCGCCGGGCGACCTCGGTCTTTCCGACACCCGTAGGCCCCATGAGGACGATGTTCTTGGGTGCGATTTCGTCTGCGATGCCCGGATCCACATGCAGCCGGCGGGCGCGGTTCCGGAGCGCCACCGCCACCGCTCGCTTGGCGGCTTCCTGGCCGACGACGAACCGGTCGAGTTCCCGGACGATTTCGCGCGGCGTCGGCTCGTCGAACCGCGCCGGAGGGGGCGTCCCCACGGCGGGGAGATATCGGACCACCGGATCAGATGTCTTCGAAGACGACTTCGCCATTCGTGAAAATACAGATCGTGCCGGTGACCGCCATCGCCGCTTCGGCGATGGCGCGGGCGCCCAACTCCGTCCGGTCCGCGAGCGCCCGGGCCGCGGCTATGGCGA